>NZ_JBFAAN010000001.1:0-2494077 GCF_040639775.1 Nocardia sp. NPDC023733
GGCTGGGAGTGCGGCAGGCGGCGGAGTCAGGTGGTGCCGCTCTGGCTGGGAGTGCGGCAGGCGGCGGAGTCAGGTGGTGCCGCTCTGGCTGGGAGTGCGGCAGGCGGCGGAGTCAGGTGGTGCCGCTCTGGCTGGGAGACCGGCAGGCGACGGACTCAGGTGGTGCCGCTCTGGCTGGGAGACCGGCAGGCGACGGACTCAGGTGGTGCCGCTCTGGCTGGGAGACCGGCAGGCGACGGACTCGGGTGGTGCCTTGTGGGCTGGGAGACCGGTGGGTGGCGGACTCGAGTGGTGCCGGGGGCTGAGGAGCCTGGTAGGTGGCGCACCGGGGGGTTGGGCTGTTGTTGGGGGTGGGCCCGGTGGTGAGGGTGGCTTCGTGTCGGTTGCTCGGGGTGGACCGGTGGGTGGACCGGTCGGTCGCATCACGGACCAAGCAACGGTTAGGGTGCGTAAGGATCGGGGACCGGCCGTGCGGTGTGGTCGGCGTCTGACGCGTGTCGATCGGCAATGGTGCTGGTCGTGGAGAGGAACGGCTATGAGCGAGTCCGTGGTGCGGGCGCGAGATGCGTCGACGGTGATGCTGGTGCGCGACGGCGCGAGCGGCATCGAGGTTTTCCTGCAGCAGCGAGTGAGCGGGATGGCGTTCGCGGCGGGGGTCACCGTGTTCCCGGGCGGTGGGGTGGATCCGGCCGACGGCACCGCCGACATCGCCTGGACCGGACCTGAACCCGCCTGGTGGGCGCAGCGTTTCGGCACCGACGAGCAGTCCGCGCAGGCGCTGGTCGCTGCGGCGGTACGCGAGACGTTCGAGGAGTGCGGTGTGCTGCTTGCCGGCCCGACCGCCGACACCGTGGTGTGCGATTCGACGGTCTACCGGGAGGCGCGCGGCAGGCTGGAGCACCGCGAGATCTCCCTCGCGGGATTCCTGCAAGCCGAGGGGCTGGTGCTGCGCGCCGATCTGCTGCGGCCGTGGTCGAACTGGATCACGCCCGAGGCCGAACCGCGCCGCTACGACACCCGGTTCTTCGTCGCGGTGCTGCCGGAGGGGCAGATCGCCGACGGTGCGACCTCCGAGGCGGCGCACGTGCGCTGGCAGACACCGCGTGACGCGCTCGAGAGCTGGCGTGCGGGCGAACACGTGCTGATGCCGCCCACCTGGTCGCAGCTCGACGCCCTGTGCGAATTCGCCGACACCACCGCCGTGCTGGCGGCCGACCGGGCCATCACCCCGATCATGCCCAGGTACGCCCCGGGCGCCGACGGTCGCCCGCTGTCGGACTTCCCCGACAACGAACGGTATTTCGACCAGCTCCCGGACGTGGGCGCCCTGCGCGGCCGGTAGGTTTGGCGCCATGGCCGAATTCGTCACCCTCGAGCTGCCCGCCGAGCCCTCCGCTCGCGGCGTCGCGCTACTGCGCATCGATCGTCCGCCGCTGAACCTCGTCGACGCCCAGCTGGCCCGCGAGGTCGCGGCGGCCGCGCGGACGGTCGCCGACCATCCGGGGGTGGCCGCCCTGATCGTCTACGGCGACGAGCGGGTGTTCAGCGCGGGCGACGAGATGCGTGAACTCGCCGAGCTCGACTCCGGCCAGGCCGCCGCCATGGCCGCCGACCTGCAGGCCGCCCTCGGCTGCCTCACCCGCGTGCCACAGCCGACCGTGGCCGCCATCGCCGGTTACTGCCTCGGTGCGGGCCTCGAGCTGGCGCTCGGCGCCGACCACCGCATCGTCGGCGACAACGTGAAGCTGGGTTTCCCTCAGATCAAGGCGGGCCTGATCCCGCTGTCCGGCATCCGCAGGCTCTCGCTGCTGATCGGCCAGAGCCGCGCCAAGGACCTCGTCTACACCGGCCGTTTCGTCGACGCCGAGGAAGCCGCGACTCTGGGCCTGGTCGACGAAGTGGTCCCCCCGGACGACGTCCTCACCGCCGCCCGCCGCTGGGCCGACCAGTTCGTCACCGCCGCCCCCCGCGCCCTCGCCGCCGCCAAAGCCGTCTTCGAAGCGGGCCCGCACGCCCACTCCACGGCCGTCACCGAGTGGTCGGCCCTCTTCGACACCGACGACACCCGAACCGGCACCCGATCCTTCGCCGCCGACGGCCCGAACAGCGCCGTTTTCACCGGACGCTGACTCTGGACCGGTCAGTCGACCAGCAGGAATGGCGCGAAACAAGACCGGCGATTGCGTGCTGAGGGTCTCCTATTACTCTTGCGTGTTATGACGGTTCACCCCGATGATCCGGCGCCGAACCCGCACGCCACCGAGGCCGAGGTCGAAGCAGCGCTGAAGGACACCAAGCTCGCCCAGGTTCTGTACCACGACTGGGAAGCCGAGACCTACGACGACAAGTGGTCGATCTCCTACGACGAGCGCTGTATCGAATATGCCCGCGGCCGGTTCGACCTGGCGGTCGGCCCCGCCCCGCTGCCGTACGAGCGGGCGCTCGAACTCGGCTGCGGCACGGGGTTCTTCCTGCTCAACCTGATGCAGGGTGGGGTGGCCAAGACCGGTTCGGTCACCGACCTCTCGCCGGGCATGGTGAAGGTGGCGCTGCGCAACGCCGAGCACCTCGGCCTGGACGTGGACGGCCGCGTCGCCGACGCCGAGACCATCCCCTACGAGGACGACACCTTCGACCTGGTGTGCGGGCACGCGGTGCTGCACCACATCCCGGATGTGGAGCTGGCGCTGAAGGAATGCCTGCGCGTGCTCAAGCCGGGCGGGCGTTTCGTGTTCGCCGGTGAACCGACCACCGTCGGCAACTTCTACGCCCGCAAGCTCGGCCAGGTGACCTGGAAGGTGACCACCGAGATCACCAAGCTGCCGTTCCTGTCCGGGTGGCGTCGCCCGCAGACCGAGCTGGACGAGTCGTCGCGCGCCGCCGCGCTCGAGGCCGTCGTCGACCTGCACACCTTCGACCCCAGCGACCTGGAGAAGATGGCGAAGTCGGCCGGTGCCGTCGACGTGAAGGCCACCACCGAGGAATTCGCCGCCGCCCTGTGGGGCTGGCCAGTGCGTACCTTCGAGGCGGCCGTCCCCGACGAGAAGCTGACCGTCGGGTACCGCATGGCCCAGTACCGTGCCTGGCTCGGCCTGAGCTGGCTCGACGAGAACGTGCTGCGCAAGGTGGTTCCGCGCGAGTTCTTCTACAACGCGATGATCACCGGCGTGAAGCCGGGCGCGGCGCAGAAGTAGGTGGGATACCGCTTCGGCCGCGACGATGTCGCCTTCCTCGGCAGCGCGGCGGGACGTGCCGCGCTCGCCGAGGTCGACCGGCTGGAGCTGACGGCGGCGACGCACCTGCGCGATATCGAGCAGGTGCGTCGCTCGTTTCCCGAGCACGGTGCCGCCTTGATCGAGACCGTGCGATTGCGGCGCAAGGCTCTCACGAAGCTGCCCGCGGCGGGGGAGTGGCTGTTCACCGACGACGCGCTGCAACAAGCCACCCCCGCACTCGTCGCCCGGCATCGGGCCGCGCGGTTGGCCGGTCGTGCCGTGCACGACGTGACGTGCTCGATCGGTGCCGAGCTGGCCGAACTCGCGGCGGTGTGCCCGGCGGTTGTCGGGAGCGATCTCGATGACGTGCGACTGGCGATGGCCGCCCACAATCTCGGTGTCGCGCCGCTGTCGGCCGGGTTCTCCGGCGCGATCACGCCGTCGTGTTCGGGAGCTGCGGCCGGAACGGGTTCCGGTGTGGGAGACGGGCGACAGGCTGTCGGCGGCACTGCGGCGGCCTCTGCGACCCGAAACATCTTGCTGGCCAAGGCCGATGCGCTGACCCCCACCACCCGCGACTCCGTGATCATCGCCGACCCGGCCCGCCGCGCCGACGGCCGCCGAACCTACGATCCGGCCAAACTCCAGCCCCCGCTGCCCGATCTGCTCGCCGCCTACGCGGGTCGTGACATCGCCGTGAAGTCCGCGCCGGGCCTGGATTTCGACCGCCTCGGGTGGGACGGGGAGATCGAGATCGTCTCCCTCGACGGTGCCGTCCGCGAAGCGTGCCTCTGGTCGCCCGGCCTCACCGAACCCGGCATCACCCGGCGCGCCACTGTCCTCGATTCCCGTGGTGGCGCAACAACTCTCACCGATGCCGACCCAGATGACATCCCCGAACGCGCGCCCGGCGAGTGGATCATCGACCCCGACGGAGCCGTCGTCCGCGCGGGCCTGGTTCGTCACTACGCCGCGAAACACGCTCTGTGGCAACTCGACCCACACATCGCCTACCTCACGGGTGACACCGTGCCTCCCCGCATGCGCGGCTTCCGCATCGAAGACCGCTTCGATCTGCGTGAGAAGACCCTCCGTCAGGAACTGGCCCGCCGCGACTGCGGTGCCCTCGAGATCCTGGTCCGAGGCGTCGACATCGACCCGGATGCCTTGCGTAAGAAGCTCAAACTGCGCGGCCATCAGCCCTTCACCTTGGTCGTCACGCGAATAGGCCGCAACGCAACAGTTTTCCTCTGCACCGCACAGGCCGCTCAGGTTTCCTGACGCCCGAGTTCAAGCTTCCATCTTCTTCACCACGCGCTGCACAGTGAGCCAGGTGCGGGTGGTGATGTCCTTGCCGTAGGTCTTCTCCAGCCGGGCCATGAAATCTGGTGTCTTGCCGGTGCTGTTGTCGATCACGGTGAGGAACGCGCGTGCGGCGGGGTCGTAGCCGATGACGCGGGTGAGCGGGTCGTCGGCGAAGGCTGACGTATCGGCTTCGCGCATGGTGTGTTTGAAGAAGGTGACGGTGAGATAGGAACCGCGTTCGTGAATGAGACCCTCGAACGGGTCGCGATCGAGCAGCGCACGCAGTTCGGGGTGGCTGCGCACGATGGTGCCGCCGGGGATACCGAGTTCGGTCGCGAGCGCCTGCTGGATGCGGTCCTCGAGATCGTCGCGGGCGTCGTCGGTGCGGAACACCACGTTGCCGCTGCTCAGCACCGTCGCGACGCCCTCGAAGCCGAGCCCTTCGAACACCCCGCGCAGCTTGTCGTTGCGCATGTTCGGATTGGTCGGCATGATCCCGCGCAGCAGCGCCGCATAACTGTCCACGTCGCGACCGTACCGACCGCCACCGACAGGAACGGGCCTGTCGGCGGAGTGTCGTTCAGGCTTGTGCGCCCGCGTTCTTCTTCCGTTCGATATCGGCCAGCGCCGCCAGGTAGGCCTCTCGTTCGGCGGCGCCGGCGTCCCAGGCCACCTTGCGGTTCTTCACAACCTTGGCGGGCGCCCCGACGGCGATGCTGTAGTCGGGAACGTCGCCGCGCACCACCGCGTGCGCGCCGAGTACACAGCCGCGGCCCACCCGGGTGTCGCGCAGCACGGTCACCTTCGCGGCGATCCAGGTGTCGGGGCCGATCCGCACGGGGCTCTTCACGATGCCCTGGTCCTTGATGGGCAGGGTGATGTCGTCCATCTTGTGGTCGAAGTCGCAGATGTAGCACCAGTCGGCGACCAGCGTCGACTCACCGATCTCGATGTCGAGGTAGGTGTTGACCACGTTGTCCTTGCCGAACACGACCTTGTCGCCGATCCGCAGCGAACCCTCGTGGCAGCGGATGGCGTTGCCGTCGCCGATATGCACCCAGCGCCCGATTTCCATGCGCGCCAATTCAGGGGTGGCGTGGATTTCCACATTCCGCCCGAGAAATACCATTCCGCGCAGCACGATGTGCGGATTGGTGAGCCGGAATTTGAGCAGGCGGTAATAACGCACCAGGTACCAGGGGGTGTAGGCGCGATTGGCGAGCACCCAGCGCAACGAATCCCTGGTCAGAAAACGCGCCTGCTGCGGATCGCGGCGGCGTGATCCACGCCAGCGCGCGCTCAGCGGTGCGCCCCACATGCTCGTCACGAACTACTCTCCCTCTTCCGACCTCGACGGCGTCCACCGGGTGAGCCCCGGGGATTCGGTCATCGGGTACACAGAGTACTTTCGCAGGGCACACTTACCGTGCCATACCCCGATCCTCGGCCCGATTACCCAGGAGATCAGCAGGTGCGAACTCGGACTCGCGTCGCCGCCTCGCTCGCTGCCGCCGGTGTGGTGGCGCTGGCCGGTTGCGGCACCGATGTGGACGACATCACCGTCGGCTCCGGAAAGGGTTGGCCCGCAGCCCATCACGACGGCCGCAACAGCGCCGCGAGCCCGGTGAGCGGTGCGTCGGCGATGACGTTGAGCTGGTCGCGGCCGGTGGGTGGGCCGATCGCCCAGCCCGTGACGATCGGCGGCGAGGGTCAGTTGTTCGTCACCACCAGCACCGGCAACTGCGCGGTGTTCTCCTATCAGATGCAGACAGGGCGCAAACGCTTCTGCAACCCACTCGGCCCGTCGACGATCGAGGCGCCCACCGTGGTCGACGGCATCAACAACGTCTACGTCGGCGACGACGGCGCGGTGAATTCGTTCAACTACCTCGGTCAGCCGCGCTGGCGCACCCCCGTGGCCGGGGTGCCGGTGGCGATCCAGTTCACCGGTGACGGCCGCGTGCTCACGGTGACCCAGTCCGGCCAGGTCGACGTGCTCAGCCGCCAGACCGGCGAACGCGAGGTGCCCACCCTGCAGCTGCTCGGCGAACCCGACTTCCTGAAGTACCCCGGCCTGACCCGTCCAGCCTCCGGCGACGGCCTCGACGACTGCCAGATCGGCGGCCCGCGCTGCGCGGTCGCCAACACCACCGCCGTCGACCCCGAGACCGGCCGGTTCTTCGTCACCGTCTGGGAACCGGGCAAGCCGATGGCCTCGCTGCGGGCGATGTCCTACGCCGACGGCACCGTGACGCAGCTGTGGAGCGCCGACATGCTCACCGAGGGCAGCGCGACCAGCCCGGCCCTGTCGGCCGACGGCGCCACCGTGTACGTCGGTGACAACAGTGGCCGCTTGATCGCGGTGAACACCGAGGACGGCAGCACCCGCTGGACCCACGCGCTCGGCTGGACCCCGCGCGGCCGCATCGCCCTGGTCGACGACCTGATCCTCCCGTCCGGCGACGACGGCTACCTGGCCGCCATTCGCGATCACGGCGACCGCGCCGACCGCGCCTGGGAACGCAAGGACCTGGCCCAGCGCGGCACCCCGGCCCTGACCTCGGGCGAGATCGGCTACACGGTCGCCGCCATCGGCGCGGGCCTGAACCTCATCACCTTCGACACCGCCACCGGCACCACGATCGACTCCGATCCGCTGCCGAACGCCACCGGGACCACCACCGGCACGTCGATCGGGCCCGAGGGTCAGGTCGTCGTCGCCACCCGTCTCGGCGAGATCTTCACCTTCACCCCGGACGCGTAGCTCAGTACGGGTTCGCCTGCGCGGTGAAGCGGGGGTTCAGCTCGCCCGCGAGAGCGCGGGGGAACGAGACGCGCGTGGGGTCGCCGTCGGCGGTGTAGCGCTGGCCGGGGTTGGCGGCGAGGTGATCGAGCCAATGGGCCGAGTCGAAGGGCACTGCACCGCGGCCGGAACGGATGCGTGGTACACCGGCCGGATCGAGCCCGGCGTAGGGCGCCGGGGCCGGATTCGAGCCGACGAGCATCACGGCGTCGAAGGTGTAGGTGGTGCCGTCCCAGCTGCCCGCTGTGGTCAGGGATCGGTTGTCGGGGTGGATGCCGAGGGGTAGCGCCATCGTCCGCACGGTGGTGCCCGGCGCGGCGGCCGTCACCGCGCGCACGTTCTCGGCGAACTCGCGTTGCACGCTGTTGTCATCCAGCGTCGACAGATTGGGGTGCGTGGCCGTGTGGGCGCCGATCTCGTGGCCGTTGGCCGCCAGCCAGGGCAAGGCACGCGGATCGCCCTGGAACGGTTCGTTGTTCACGTAGAAGGTGGCGACCGGCCGGAAATCCGGGTAGCGGGCGCCGAATTCGGCGAGGATGCCCGCCGCGCTGTCGGGAGCCACGGCGCCGGAGTCGGTGAAGGCGAGCTGACTGGTGGTCGAATCGTCGAAGGTGAGGATCACCGGGTGGGTGCCCGCGGGGAGGTCGAGGCGGCCGGACACGTAGTCGGCGGCGGTCACCGGGCGGTAGCCCTCGCGGTAGAGGCGTTCGAGTTCGTCGCGGAATTCGGCTGGGGTCTGGTCGTATTCGCCCGCCGGGTTCGCCGAAATCTGGTGATACATCAACACCGGCACGAGACCGAGCTCGTTGGCGCCGACTTTGGCCGGGTCAGGCGGTGCCGCCGTGGTGCTGTGGGCGGCGGGTGGATCGACCGAGGCCGCCTCGGTGCTCGTGTCCGTACACGCCGCGAGTGCGGTGGTCAGCGCGAGGATCGGCAGAAGTCGCGAAAGAGCAGGAGAACCACCTGTCATCAATGCGATATTACGCGGCGGCCTCGGTTTACAGTTGATCTACCGATACCCGCCACATCCGTGTCGGAACCGCGAAATAGTTGGCGTGTCAACAGTATTGGAAGGCGGTGTTGGCGTTGGGGTTCTCATTCCGTTCGGCCGTCCGGTGGCGGTGGACGAGCACCGTGGTCGGAGTCGGTCTCGCGATTGTCGTCGTCGCTCTCGTGGCCGGATTCGCCTTGAGTAGATCGGCCGTGGTGCCGCTCGCCGACACCACACCACCGACCCTGACCGTGAACCCCGCCGAACCGGTGAAGTCCTACCGGTCACCGGTGGTGGTGCGCGGCACCGCCGTCGACGCCGTGCGGGTATCCATCGGCGCGGAATCGGTGACACCCGCCGAAGACGGTTCCTTCGAGTTCGCGGTGCCGTGGGCGCCCGCCTTCGAAGTGGTCGCGGCCGACGACGAGGGCAACGCGGCCAGCAGCACCGTCGTCACCGCGCGGACCCTGCCGAGGATGCGGGCGGTGCACGTCACCGCGCACGCCTGGTCGCACGACGGGCTGCGTGAATCGGTCCTCGACCTGGCACGCCAGGGACGCATCGATACCGTGCAGCTCGACATCAAGGACGAGGACGGAGTCGTGGGCTACGACTCGCAGGTGCCGCTCGCCCGTGAGTCCGGCGCCGCCACGACGATCTACGACGCGCCCGCCGCGCTTCGGCAGTTGCACGACATGGGTGTGCAGGTGGTCGGGCGCATCGTCGCGTTCCGTGACCCGACTCTCGCGTCGTGGGCGTGGCACAGCGGACGCCACGACTGGGTGGTCCAGAACCCCTCCGGCCAGCCGTATTCCAGCCATTACGGGCCGATCGCCTTCACCAATTTCGCCCATCCCGACGTGCGCCGCTACAACATCGACCTGGCCGTGGAAGGCGCGCGGCTCGGGTTCGACGGCATCATGTACGACTACGTGCGCCGCCCCGACGGCAGCCTCACGAGCATGACCTTCACCGGCCTCACCGACACGCCGTCGGTGGCGATCGCGGCCTTCCTCGCCGAGAGCAGGCACCCGGTGAACAGCGCGGGTGCCCACCAGAGCGCCGCCGTCTACGGCATCGCCTCCACCCGCCCCGACCAGATCGCCCAGGACATCCCCCTCATCGCCCGCCACGTCGACTTCGTCGCCCCGATGATCTACCCCTCCCACTGGAACCCCGGCGAATACGGCGTCGCCAACCCCAACGCCCAGCCCTACGACATCGTCTACCGCTCCCTCCAGGACTTCATCACCCAGACCAAGGGCACCAACGCAGGCGTCATCCCGTGGCTCCAGGACTTCTCCCTCGGCGTGAGCTATGGCGACGCCGAAGTCAAAGCCCAGATCGACGCCACCCGCGCCGCCGGCATCGACGGCTTCTTTTTCTGGAACGCGGCCACCCGATACCACGGGGGTGGGATCCACCCGGCGTAGCGCGGAGCACTAGCAGCAATTCTGGCCCGTTTCATGGTTATTGTTGCGACCGCTCGGCACGGAGTCGAATGCTATGTGCAGTTCGCCCGGCGTTGCTGTCTCTCAGCAGTGATCCAGCCCGCTCCATGGGTGATCGGGGTCATGGCGGCCACGTGACTTCAAGCGCAATTTCGCAATATGGTAAGCCCATGCGTGTGTCGAAGGTTTCTTCTTCACGCCGAAATGAACGCCGGTGGCTACTTCCAGTACTCGATGATACTCGAGCTGTAGGTCCCAGGAGAATTCTGAAAAATCTTGAGGCGCCCAGCGATAGAGGTGCTCAAGCTCGAATCGGACTGCGGCTAGGAATTCCAGTTCTTGACGTTCGCGGGGTGAGTCTCTTCCACCGACGGACCGCACCCATTCCCTGACATCGTCGGGTGCGGTCCTCCACTTACTACCCGAATCGCGCATCTCCGCATAATCAACCCAGGCCCAAAACGCCTCGGCATCAGCGATATCTGGTGCTTGGGAATGATGGTCGGGGCAGAGCAGGGCGAAATTCCGGACATCCGTTGACCCGCCCAACGAAGCGGGTACAACATGCGCACGCTCAGCTGGAATGCCCCAGCAGATCAGGCAGGAAATATCGGTTCCCAGATATTCGGCGATTCTCTGGGCAGATGGTGGACTTTTGCGTTCGGGCGGAATGTATTCGCGAGGGCGCAGGGGGAGTTGCTCAATATCGTACCAAAATCCGTTGTCAGGGTAAGTTATTTCGTATAGCTCCGGCACATCATTGCATTGACGGCCAGAGTTGCTTGCTTGTATCAACGGGGTGCTTACCTTGGAGAGATACGGAAGCATTAGCTCAAGCGCAAAATTGCGAATCACCTCGTGTGCATCGTGGTCAAATCCACCAGCATCGTTGCGGTGGCCCTGTACTGAGATCCAAAGATGGCGTGGCTTGCCGGGGAACAGCAGTTGCGTCCTCTGGAGCATCTGGAAGATGCGGCGTGTGCACCGTTCATAGTTCTCGTACACCGCCATGTCATGGCGAAGCAACACTTGCCGGGCGGTGACTGCAGTTGGTGGTTGCTTCGATTTTCGTCTGTCGCGCTTCTTTGGCACATACCCTATTTTTGTTGGACACCGCGCGTCACGTGGCTAGTTCACTGAGATGCCTACTTCGGATCCCGTTCCGGAAGAGGGCGTTCGGGAATGGTGGGCCGGCCGAGAGGTGTGCGGACCCGGCGCTTGGCCGTGGTGTAGACCTGGGTGGTTTCGGCGGCAACCACGTCCCAGGCGAAGTCGGCGGTGAGGCGTTCGCGGGCGGTGTAGGCGCGGTCCTGGGCGGTGAGCGGGTCGTCGAGGACGGCGCGGGTGGCGTCGACCAGGCCGTCGATGTCGGCGGGGGCGAAGGAGGCGCCGGTGACGCCGTCGATCACCGCTTCGCCGAGTCCGCCTGCGGTGGAGGCGATCAGGGGCACGCCCGCGGCGGCCGCTTCCAGGGCGACGATGCCGAACGGTTCGTAGCGGCTGGGCAGGACGATCGCGTCGGCGCCGTGCAACCAGCCGAGCAGCTCGGTGTGGCCGAGATTGCCGACGAAGTTCACCGCGCGTGCCACCCGGTGCACCCTCGCACGTTCCCGCAGCCAGTCGAACTGGGTGCCGACACCGGCGACGGTGAGCGTGGTGCCCGGGTGCGCGCGGCGGATGCGCGGCAGCGCGGCGATCGCGTCCTGCACACCCTTCTCGTACTCGAGCCTGCCCACATACAGCAGCCGGGGCGGCCCGGAGCGGGGTGCGCGCGGCCGGAACGTCCACGACGTGACGTCGATGCCGTTGCGGATCACCGTGATCGGGGGAAGTTCGGGTCCGTAGAGCCGCTCCACTTCGTCCTGCATGGATGTCGAACAGGTGATGAGCTGATCGGATTCGTTGGCGAGCCACCACTCCACGGAGTGCACCTGCCGGTTCACCCGCCCCGACACCCAGCCGCTGTGGCGCCCGGCCTCGGTGGCGTGAATGGTCGACACCAGCGGCACGTCGTAGAACTCGGCCAGCGCGATCGCCGGGTGGGCGACGAGCCAGTCGTGGGCGTGCACCACATCGGGTGTCCAGCCGTCACCGACGCCGGGTTTGCCGAGGGCGACGCCGGCGCGCACCATCGCGTGTCCCATGGCCAGCGTCCAGGCGAGCATGTCCTCGCCGAAGTCGAAGCACGGCGGGTCCTCGGCGACCGCGACGACGAGCACACCGTCGGCGATATAGGAGTGGGTCGGGTGCGTGAGTGAATCGGTGCCGGTGGGGCGGCGGGCGAGCACGACCACTTCGTGCCCGGCCGCGGCCAGTTCGACGGCAAGGTGATGCACATGCCGACCGAGCCCACCGACCACGACCGGCGGGTACTCCCACGACACCATCAAAATCTTCATGACGATCCTTCGGCGACCGACGGGACGGCGGTCGGCAACCGCCGTGCGTCCAGACCTGGGAAGAGTCCGTCGGCCGCGCTCCATCCTGCCGCGAGACGGGTCGCTTTGGCGAACTGACCGGCACCGATCGCCTCGGCCAGTTCCCGCACTGCGTGTGCGTGTTCGTGGGCGCGGTCGCGCGCGTAGCCCGCGGCGGAGTCCTTGCTGACCATGAACGCCCAGTCGCTGGACACCGTGAGGATGGCTTCGCGCAGCAATTGATCGGCCACCGGATCGCGCAGCGCACCGTCGCGGCGCACCTTGTCGAGGGTGTCCAGGGCCAGCCGAACCACGTCGGTATTGAGCTCGACGAGGTCGGCCACCTGATCGCCCGCCCACACCCGCCAGTCCTTGCCGGAACCCCATGACGAGTCGTTGAGCTGCACGGGTTCACCGACGAACCCGTTCGCCCGGGCATCGGCGAGCGTGCCGACGGTGACCCCGGCTTCGGGCAGCGCGCGCAGCACCTGCTCTAGCCACTGCGGTCCCTCGTGCCACCAGTGGCCGAACAGTTCGGTGTCGAACGCGGCGACCACGAGCGCGGGCCTGCCGATCCGATCGGACTCCTCGATCAGTCGCGCGCGCACGGTCTCGACGAAGTCGGCGACATCGCGGGTGACGGCTTCGGCGGCGAGTTCGGGATCGTAAGGGGCCTTGTCAGGACCGGCCACCGTTTTGCCGGTGACCCGCGACGGCTTGAGTCCCGTCGCGTGGTCGTAGTGGTGGAAATCGCGATACGCGCTCTGCC
This sequence comes from Nocardia sp. NPDC023733, assembly GCF_040639775.1. Lineage (NCBI taxonomy): Bacteria > Bacillati > Actinomycetota > Actinomycetes > Mycobacteriales > Nocardiaceae > Nocardia > Nocardia sp. NPDC023733. The sequence continues at coordinate 12,952 of NZ_JBFAAN010000001.1, forward strand.
CCGGATAACCCTGTTTGGGCGACCACACGCGGTAACTCACCTGCAGATCACGACCGAAGGCGACCACGTCGGCGTCGCGCACCGGCCTGCCGAGGCTGGTGTCGCCGCGCAGCGACGGGCCGTCGACCATGAAATGCGTCACACCGGCGGCGTCGTAACCGAGTTCCATGCCCGGCGTGTAACCGCACTCCGGCGCCCAGATCCCGGTGGGGGTGGTGCCCCAGCGCAACCGCGCGTCGGCCAGTCCCTCGGTGAGCTGGTACTGACGCAGGCGCGGGTCGAGCAGCGGCTGGAAGGGGTGCGCGAGCGGACCGCCGAGCAGTTCGATGGCGTCGGCGTCGATCAGCGAACGCCAGACCGGCGCGCTGCCGTGGCGCCAGTCCTGCTCGAAATCGGCGAGAGCGGTTGCGGCGAGCCGATGTTCGTGCCTGCCGAGCGCCACATTGCCCGCCATGGATGCTTCGTCGGCACGCAACTGCCAGTTGCCGAGCCAGTGATGCATGCCCGCCAGGCAGTGCGGGTCGTCGAGCTGGGCGGCGAGCACCGGGGTGATCCCCAGGCTCAGCAGGTGTGAACGTCCTTCGGCGGCAAGGTTCTTCAGCACCCGGACCAAGGGAAGGTAGGACGCGGCCCAGGACTGGTACAGCCATTCCTCACCCACCGGCCAGCGCCCGTGATGGGCGAGCCAGGGTAGGTGTGAGTGCAGGACGAGCGTGAACTGGCCCGGCACGGTGCGAGAGTCGGTCAACGCCTTGCCTTCTCGGCGATCGCGACCAGGTCGAGGCTGGCATCGATATCGCCTTCACGCAGGTCGAAATCGTCGATGGTGACGGCCGCGACGTCGGCGGTGAGGTCGGCGGGCCACGGCTCACCGGCGAGGGCGCGCTCGATCTGGGCGTCGATGAACGACCCACCGTGCTTGGCGTCCAACGCCTTCAGGGTGTCGCCGTGGTGCACGCCGAGCATCGCCGACACCGTGAAACCGGCCTCGACCAGCAGTTCGGTGAGCTCGGCCGCGTTGAGTTCGCGCGTGTGGAACGGGTTGAGCGGGGTGTCGCGACCGGGGGAGAAGGTGATGCGATTCGGGGTGCTGATCAGCAGCCGACCGCCCGGGCGCAGCACGCGCAGGCATTCGCGCAGGAACTGCGCCTGGTCCCACAGATGCTCGATGACCTGGAAGTTCACCACCACATCGACCGATTCGTCGTCGAGCGGGAGGTCGGCGAGGTTGCCCTGGATCATCTCCACGCGCGGGTAGCGCGCGCGTACGTGCGCGACGGCGCCCTCGTCGTAGTCCACGCCGATCACCCGCTGGGCGACCCCGGCGATCATGTCCGCGCCGTAGCCCTCGCCCGAGCCCGCCTCGAGCACGGTCTTGCCGGTGCAGTGCGCCAGCAGCCGGGCGTAGGCGATCTCGTGCCGACGGAACCAGTAGTTCTCCTCGGCGATACCCGGCACCGTCCGCTCACCGGTCAGCGGCAGTGGGTCATGTGTTGCGTCCACCGGTGCGGCAGGGATCACAGCCTCGCTCATGGCCTCGACGTTACTGGTACCGATGGTCCGCTCCGGAGCCAGGGACCTGTTGCGCAAGTAGGTTACCCACCGGTAACTTAGCGTAGGGTACTGTTCCCCTCTGAGCACCCACACGGACGTACGGCCCAGCTCGTGCGGCCCACCACTCACGTGTAACCCAGAAGGAGGTCGACGAAGACCGATGCCGAACATCGTCGTACTCATCAAGCAGGTCCCCGACACCTGGTCCGAGCGCAAGCTGACCGATGGTGACTACACCCTCGACCGTGAGGCCGCCGACGCCGTCCTCGACGAGATCAACGAGCGCGCCGTCGAGGAAGCGCTGCTGATCAAGGAGGCCCAGGGCGGCGAGGTCACCGTGCTGGCCGCCGGTCCGGATCGCGCCACCGAGGCCATCCGCAAGGCGCTGTCCATGGGTGCCGACAAGGCCATCCACATCAACGACCCGGCCATCCACGGCTCCGACGCGGTGCAGACCGCCTGGGTGCTCGCCGGTGCGCTCGGCCAGGTCGAGGGCGTCGAGCTGGTCATCGCGGGCAACGAGTCCACCGACGGCCGCGCGGGTGCGGTCCCGGCGATCATCGCCGAGTACCTCGGCATCCCGCAGCTCACCCACCTGCGCAAGCTCACCGTCGACGGCGACAAGATCACCGGCGAGCGCGAGACCGACGAGGGTGTGTTCAAGCTCGAGGCCACCCTGCCCGCGATCGTCTCGGTGAACGAGAAGATCAACGAGCCGCGCTTCCCGTCCTTCAAGGGCATCATGGCCGCGAAGAAGAAGGAAGTTCAGGTCTTCACCCTCGCCGACCTGGGCATCGACCCGTCGACCGTCGGTGTTGCCAACGCGGGCACCGCGGTCACCGCCGCCACCCCGAAGCCCGCTCGCACCGCGGGCGAGAAGATCGCGGACGAGGGCGAGGGCGGCAAGCAGATCGCCACCTACCTCATCGGCCAGAAGATCATCTGATCCGGACCGTCCGAGAACTTCCCTAGGAGAAAGAACAATGGCTGAAGTACTTGTGCTCGTCGAGCACGCCGACGGTGCCGTCAAGAAGGTCAGCACCGAACTGCTCACCGCCGCACGCGCCCTGGGCACCCCGGCCGCCGTCGTCACCGGTGCCCCCGGCACCGCCGACAAGCTGGCCGCCGCCCTGGCCGCCGCGGGCGCCGAGAAGATCTACGTCGCCGAGTCCGACGAGATCGAGAGCTTCCTGGTCACCCCGAAGGTCGACGTGCTCGCCTCGCTGGTCGAGTCCGCCGCCCCCGCCGCCGTGATCGTCGCCGCCACCGCCGAGGGCAAGGAGGTGTCGGGCCGCCTCGCCGCGCGCATCGGCTCCGGTCTGCTCGTCGACGTCATCGGCGTCAACGGTGACGGTTCGGCCGTGCACTCCATCTTCGGTGGCGCGTTCACCGTCGACGCCAAGGCCACCGGCGACGTGCCGGTGATCTCGGTGCGCCCCGGCTCCATCGAGGCCGCCCCGCAGGCCGGCGCCGGTGAGCAGGTCGCCGTGGCCGTGCCCGCCCAGGAAGAGGGCGTCGTCAAGGTCGTCTCCCGTGAGCCGGTCGTCGCCGGTGACCGTCCGGAGCTCACCGAGGCGAGCATCGTCGTCTCCGGTGGTCGCGGTGTCGGTTCCGCCGACAACTTCTCGGTCGTCGAGGCGCTGGCCGACTCGCTCGGTGCCGCCGTCGGTGCCTCGCGTGCCGCCGTCGACTCGGGCTACTACCCGGGCCAGTTCCAGGTGGGTCAGACCGGTAAGACGGTCTCCCCGCAGCTCTACATCGCCCTCGGCATCTCCGGTGCCATCCAGCACCGCGCGGGCATGCAGACCTCGAAGACCATCGTCGCGGTCAACAAGGACGAAGAGGCTCCCATCTTCGAGATCGCCGACTACGGCATCGTGGGCGACCTGTTCAACGTCGCCCCGCAGCTGACCGACGCCGTCAAGTCCCACAAGGGCTGATTCGCTTCGCGTCGTAACCGAACGGCCCGGCTTCTTCTCGAGGAGAGCCGGGCCGTTCGGCGTTCAGCGCTACTGTTTCGACATGTCCTTAGCCGAAACGCAGCGCCCCGACCTGCCTGAACGCATGACATGGGAGGAGCTGGCCGAGCTATTGGGAAGTCACCTTGGAGCCGGAGGTGGGTGAGATCGCGGTCGTCGCTGCGTATGGGCTCGATACCGGACATTCTCATCTGCCGGACGGGGTGCGCCCGTTGTATCCGGTCGACTACCGGCTGGTCGAGCAGTGGGTGAACGGTGGCGGCGAACCGATCTCGATTTCGTATCCCTTTCCGATCGAGATCCCTTGGTCCGCGCTGCAATTCTGACCTCACTGGGCGCCGAGGGCCATCCAGTGCTCCGGGTTGCTCAATGGCTCGAAGCCGAGTTTCTCGTACACGCCGTGGGCGTCGTGGGTGGCGAGCATGATGCGGCGCAGGCCGTAGGGGGCGAGGTGGTCGCGGACGGCGGTCGCCAGGGCGGTGCCGAGGCCCTTGCCACGCACCGAGCGGTCGACGTACACGTCGCAGAGCCAGGCGAAGGTGGCGCGGTCGGTGACGACTCGGGCGTAGGCCACCTGCTCGCCCGAAACATTGTCGTAGACACCGAAATTGAGAGAACCGGCCATCGCGCTGTCCTGCTTCTCCCGCGTTCTGCCTTTCGCCCAGTACGAGTCGGTGGACAGCCAGGTGTGGACGCGTGCTGCGTCGAGGCGGGAGGCGTCGGTGGAGACTTCGTAGCCGGATGGGAAGTCGGGGGTGAGCGGATCCGTCATGTTCGGAAGGCTGTCAGGTTCGGCGGTGGTCTGTCGAGGGTGGATGAATTCGATTGACGGCCGGAGTGCGCGTCGGCAGGGTGGGCTGATGGTGCCGGGTGGATTGCCTGTGGAGTTGCCGTCGGCGGTCGAGGAGACGGTCCGTGCGGTGTTCGGTGCGGCCGGTGCGCGGTGGATCGACGAGTTGCCGGATGTCGTGGCCGGGCTGGCCGCGAGGTGGGGGCTCAGTGAGTTCACCGCACCGTTCGGCGGCGGAACGCACGCCTACGTGGCCGGTGTCCGGCGCGAGGACGGCGGGCAGGCGATACTGAAGGTGCCGATGGTCGACGAGGAGAACGTCGCCGAGGCGACCGCCTTGTACGCCTACGACGGTGACGGTGCGGTCCGGCTGCTCGAATTCGACCCCGGCAGCGGTGCGATGTTGCTCGAATGGGCCTTCCCTGGAACAGAATTGCTCACCCAACCCGGCTTCCCGAGCCTCGAAGGACGACCGGAGAACGCGCCGAAGGTGAAGACCGCATGCGAGCTGTATCGCAGGCTGCGACGACCAGCGCCCGCCGTCCCCGACGGCTTTCCGGTCTTCCCCGCCGCGACCGACCTCATAGACGGCCTCCGCACCCGGCTCACCGACCCGGCTGTGGCGCAACACATCTCACCGTCTCTACGGACGCTGGCGGCGCGCTGGTGCGACACACTGAGCGAGCCGGACGGTCCACTGTTGATCGTCAACCGCGACACCCACCTAGGCAATATCGTTGCCGCCGAACGCGAACCGTGGCTCCTGATCGACCCGAAACCGTGCGTGGGCGAAGCGTCCTTCGACGCGGGTTTCCTGCTGATGATCCAGGTCCAGTCCAACCCGACCTCCGAGCACGCCGACACGGTAACAGCGGCCACGGCAACGGCACTGGACGTGGACCCCGAACGCGCCCGCGGCTGGGCCCTGGTCCGCACCGTGGAGGAACTCACCTGGGCAGTCGAGGACGACGACCCGGAAATGCGCGATCTACACACCTCGGTCGCCCACGCCTTGGCGGAACTCCCGCCCGGACGATCACCCTGTCGCGGGACAGTCTGTTGACCTCTCGGCCACTGGATCCGCTACCGCCAGGAGTCGCTGGATCCCCTACCGCAAGGATGCTTACCAATCAGTGGTAATTGCGGCCCAGCACGGCTGCGCGGACGTCGGCTCCCCGATGGCAGCGGAGGTGCGACGCCGCGACAGGACCGACCGCCCAGGCGTATCCGGCGAGACCGATCGACTACCCGGCACGTCACCTACCCCCTCAGTGATGCAACGCATCCAGCAGCGTCTTGACGATCGGATTCTCCCGAGCGTCCTCACGCAGCACCGCCGACACCGGAATGCGCAGCCGGTGGTCGGTGAGGTCGAGGGTGAGCAGGCCCTTGGTTGGTCCTTCGTAGAGGATCGTCCAGGACTCGGGCCGGTTGAGTAGCTCCATGGTCGCTGTGTGGTCGGGAGGGATCGGAGGGCCGAAGGTGGGCCCGGTGGGGAGGTCGGCGAAGGCCGAGCGGATGAGTGTGTGCAACAACACCTGTTCTTGTTCCGGGGGGAGCAGCAGGGGGTAGGGGCTGAGTTCGGCCAGGGTGACGGCACCGCGCTCGGCGAGCGGGTGACTGCTCGAGATGGCGATCACGAGGTCCTCCACCCACAGCTGTTCCACGGCCAGACCGGGCTGCTCCACGCTCCCGCGGATCAACGCCAGATCACAGTCACCGTCGGCGACGGCGGTGATCCGCTGACGGAACGGTTTGATGACGTACTCGATCTCGGCATCGGGGTGCGCGGCCCGCGCGGTGGCGATCGCGGACAGCGACGGCGCCGCGAAAGACATGTTGGCGGCCAACCGAATTCGCGGACCGGTGGTGCGCACGGCCGCCCGGATCGCCGACTCGAGACTCAGCATCTGCTTGGCCAGCGGGAGCAGCCGCAGCGTCGCTTCCGTGGGCACCACGGCCCGGGTCGTCCGTTCGAAAAGCTGGGCGCCGAGGTCGCGTTCCAGGCGCGCGATCTGGTGGCTGATGGCCGACTGGGAGATGAAGCAGCGGCCGGCCGCGCGGCTGAAACTGAGCTCCTCGCACACCGCCACGAAGTACGAAAGTTGACGTAGTTCCACCTGCTGACCTCCCATATATTAGTTATGCAGATAAGAGTCATCTTCATTATGCGCCCACGCGGGGGAAACGTTTGCGTTCCGCATCGCGTTTACTCATAGGAAAGGATTCATTACCGATCTTGGAGAGCGCGCGATCATGGAACACACCGATGTCGTCATCGTCGGCTCGGGCTTCGGCGGACTTGCCGCAGCCAAGCAGCTGGCCAAGTCGCGAATCAACTTCGTGTTGATCTCGAGCACCCCGGAGCACCTGTTCCAGCCGCTGCTGTACCAGGTGGCGACCGGCGTACTCGACTCCGACGAGATCGCCCCGCCGATCAAGAACGTACTGCGCCGCCACCCCGAGGCCGAAGTCCGCCTGGGCAAGGTCACCGGCATCGACGCCGACGCCGCCGTGCTCACCTACGAGACCGCCGAGGGCACCCGCCAGATCCGCTACGGCTCGCTCATCGCGGCCACCGGCGCCAGCCAGAGCTACTTCGGCCGCGACGACTTCGCCGACAAGACCTTCTCGCTCAAGACCATCGACGACGCCGAACGGCTGCGCGACCAGATCGCCACCGTCTTTGCCAAGGCCGAGCACGCCGACGAGGCGACCAAGCGCAAGCTGCTCAGCTTCGTGGTCGTCGGTGCGGGCGCGACCGGCGTCGAGGTGGCGGGCCAGATCAAGGAACTCGCGAAGAGGCACTTCCACCAGAAGGTTTCGGTCACCCTGGTGGAGGGCGCCGACGCGGTGCTCCCGCCGTTCGGCGGCGGCCTCTCGGAGTACGCCAAGCGTTCGCTCGAGGGTAGCGGCGTGCAGGTGCTGCTCGGCACCTTCGTCACCGACATCGCCGAGGGCAAGGTGACCGTCCGCGACAAGGAGGGCATCGAGCGCGGTATCGCCGCCGAGACCGTCGTGTGGTCGGCGGGTGTGCAGGCCGGTGGCTTCGCGACGCTGCTGGCCGAGGCCACCGGTGCCGAGACCGACCGCGCGGGCCGCATCCTGATCAACCCCGACCTGACCGTCGGTGGGCACGCCGACATCTACGCCATCGGCGACATGACCTCGCTCAACGGCTACCCCGGCCAGTCGCCGGTGGCCATGCAGGAGGGTCGTCACGCCGCCGACATCATTCGCGGCAAGAAGGACGCAGGCACGCCGTTCGTCTACTGGGACAAGGGCAGCATGGCGGTGATCAGCCGGTTCAGCGCCGTGGTGAAGCTCAACGAGCGCATCACCTTCCGCGGCACCATCGCCTGGGCGATGTGGCTGGCCGTGCACCTGATGTATCTAGTCGGCTTCCGCAACCGCTTCGCCGCGGTGGCGTCCTGGCTGGTCGCCTTCGCCGGTACGGCCCGCCCCGGTTTCGCTGAGGCCGAGGTGCGTGAGCTCCCCGCGCCCGCCTCCGGTGAGGACAAGAAGGATCGCGTCGCGGCCTGATCCGACCGCCGAACGGCCCGCCGGGAAACCGGCGGGCCGTTCGCGTTCCGCAAGCCACGTACTGCGTGCCCGCATTCCGGATCTCACGCGAAATCCACCGTGTTCGGCCAGAAACCCGCAGGTGGGCGAACGATGGGCAGCGGGTCGGTGAACGCCCGGTGTGACGGGTGTCTCGTTCACCGAACGGGCATCGACACGACACTGACGCGTCGCCCCGATGCCAAGTCGGGCTGGCTTCATCAAGTGCATGACAATTTCGTCCGTGTTGACCGCGCCGGCGCCGGACTCCGGGGTGGGGAAGTCTCGCTACTCGCTCGTCGTCGCCTCCGACGCCGAGCATCGGGAAGCCGCGCAGCGCCTGCGCTTCCAGGTCTTCGCCGCCGAACCCGGTTTCCAGATGCCCGACAACGGTACCGGTCTCGACGCCGATCGGTTCGACGAGCACTGCGACCACCTGCTCGTGCGTGACGAGTTCACCGAACAGTTCGTCGGTTGCTACCGGATGTTGCCGCCGGACAAGGTGATCGCGGCGGGCGGGTACTACACCGCCACCGAATTCGACCTCACCCGCCTCGATCCCGAGGGCCACCGCATCGTGGAGATGGGCCGGGCGTGCGTGGTGCCCGACCACCGCAACGGCTCGGTGCTCACCCTCATGTGGGCGGGCATCCTGCACTACATCCAGCTCACCGGTTACGACTGGGTGATGGGCTGTGTGTCGGTGCCGATGCAGGACAGCCCGCAGGACCCCGCCGGGGTGAACGTGCGCGGGGTGCGCGACATGCTGCTGGGCCGCCACTCCTGCGACCCGGAACGCTATGTGGAGCCGTACAACCCGGTCGTCGTCGACGGACTGTCCCTCGACCAGTTGACCCCGCCGAGCCGCCCGAAGCTACCGCCGCTGTTACGCGGCTACCTGCGCCTGGGTGCCGAGATCTGCGGCGAACCGGCGCACGACCCCGATTTCGCGGTCGCCGACTTCGTCGCGCTGCTCGGTATGGAAACCATCAACACCCGGTACCTGGAGCGGCTGCAGAGCGCGGCCGCCAATTTCGACGGGAAGTAACCGCCATGGTGTTCGACGCGCCGCCCGCCCCCCACTCGCACTCGTGGATGCCGTCGAGCCCCTGTGGTTCCGGCTGTATCGAACCGATCGACGAGGTCGGTACCGCCAGAATGCTGACCAGATTGGCCGGGGTGGCCGGGCTGGTGCTCGGTTTCCCGATCCTCACGGTCGCCACCCCGAAGGCGCGCCGCGAGGACATGCAACGCCGGTACGCCCGAGCGGCGTTGCGTTGCTTGGGGATGCGGCTGCGCGTCATCGACAACCGCGGAGCCGACGCCTCGGCGGCCGGGTTCGCCGATCCGGGCACGCCGATGATGGTGGTGGCCGGGCACATCGGCTGGGCCGACGTGGTCGCGCTGGCCGCCGTACAACCGGTGAGTTTCGTGGCACGTGCCGACATGGTCGAGTGGCCGCTGCTCGGCAAGCTGGCCCAGCTCACCCGCGTGATCCCGATCGAGCGCGCCCGGTTGCGCGAATTGCCGGGTGTGGTCGGGCAAGTCGCGCAACGGCTGAGTGCGGGCAACCGGATCGTGGTGTTCCCCGAGGGCACCACGTGGTGCGGCCGGGCCTACGGTTCGCTGCGCCCGGCCATGTTCCAGGCCGCCGTCGACACCGGCACCCCGGTGCAGCCGGTGCGGTTGCGCTACCTCGACCGCGACGGAATGCCGTGCACTGTCCCGGGTTTCGTCGGTGACGACACCTTCGCCGATTCGGCGAAGCGGGTGCTGCGCAGTAAAGGCATGACCGTCGAGATCGTGCTGGAACCGCGTGAGCACGCCGGTACCGACCGGCGTGATCTGGCGCGCCGGTGTGAGCGCGCCATTCGCGGCGCCGACCGCTCGCGCCATGGTGTGCTCGACACCGAATGGATCGAATCGGGCAATACGCGCGTGCAGGACCCCTCGGTGGCGCAGCAGGAGCCGGTGTCCACCGGAGCTACTGCCTGGTAACCCTCCCGGTCTTGTTCCGGTAGCGGAGGTCGCCCTCGCGGCCTCCGCTACCGGTATTCGTCCTGCCGCCGAGTAGGTGCTGCCCGCAAATGTGAAAAGGGCGCTACCGCAGCGTGCGCGTGCCATGCTGCCCTGACCGCCGCGTGACCTGCGCAGCTGACCGAAGAGTCCCCTTTACCCACTTCGCCGTGAAGTGAAACCTGTGAATTGGCTATGCCATGAACTAAATGAGATATTTGCGGTACCGTCACGCAGGATTTTCCCGATACGCCGGGTGTAGACGTCGCCCGGCGGCGTGCGAGCAGTGCGAACGCATGGGTTGATCCATGGTGAAGGGAAGCGTTTCCGGTGACCGAGCAAGTTTCTGGCGTTCGTCGACCCCGCCCCGTTCGACGTGGACGAGTATCGACGTCCGCCACCCTGCCCCGGCTGCTCATGGCAGCTGTCGAGCGTGCCCCCGAGGCCACCGCGCTGCGGTTCGCCGGGCGCTCGCTCACCTACACCGAGCTGGACCAGTGGTCCTCCCGGCTGGCCCGTCTGCTCATCGCCCGGGGGCTCGGCCCCGGCGACCGCATCGTCCTCGCGCTGACCCGCTCGATCGAATCGGTGGTCGCGGTGTGGGCGGCGGCCAAGTGTGGCGTCACCTTCGTGCCGGTCGACCCGCGCTACCCGGCCGAACGCGTCGCCCACATGCTCGGCGACTCCGGCGCAGGCTTCGGCCTTGCCATGGCCGCCGATGCCGCCCGGCTCGACACCGGAATCCGCTGGCTCACCATCGACTCCACGGCCTACCAGGCCGAACTCGCCGCCGCATCGGACGAACCCGTGTGCGCGGGGGAGCGCACCGCCAAGCTGCGTCCCGACGAGCTGGCCTACATCATCTACACCTCCGGTTCCACCGGCGTGCCCAAGGGTGTCTCGGTCACCCACACCGGTCTCGCCGGTCTGTGCGCCGAGCAGATTCGTCGTTTCGGCATCGATACCGATTCGCGCACAGTGCATTTCGCCTCGCCCAGCTTCGATGCGAGCATGCTCGAACTGCTGCTCGCGGTGGGTGCGAGCGCCACGATGGTCATCGCGCCGCCGGATGTGTACGGCGGCGACGAACTCACCGAACTGCTGCGTACCGAACGGGTGACCCACGCCTTCATCACGCCCGCCGCGCTGGCGGGCCTCGATGCGACCGTGCTGCCCGAGCTGCGTGCGCTCGCCGTCGGCGGTGAGGCCTACCCGCCGGAGCTGATCGCGCAGTGGGCGCCGGGTCGCTCCTTCTTCAACGTCTACGGCCCGACCGAAACCACCATCGTGTGCGCCATGAGCGACCGGCTCGACCCGGGCGATGTGGTGACGATCGGCGACACCATCCCCGGCATGAAAGCGGTGGTCCTCGACGCCCGGCTGCACCCCGTGCCCGACCGCGTCCCCGGCGAGCTGTACCTGGCGGGTGCCGGGCTGGCCCGCTGCTACCACGACCGCGCCGGGCTCACCGCGAGCCGTTTCGTCGCCGACCCGGTGACCGGCGACAGGCTGTACCGCACCGGTGACCTGGTGCAATGGGTGCCGGTGCCCGGTGGGATGGGCCTGAGGTTCCTCGGCCGCACCGACGCGCAGGTGAAGCTGCGGGGTTTCCGCATCGAACTGGGTGAGATCGACGCCGTGCTCTCGGCCGACGACTCGGTGCACTTCGCCGCCACGCTGATCAGGACGCTGCCCAGCGGGGTCGACGCCCTCGTCGCCTATGTGGTGCCCGCGCCCGGCGCGACCGTCGATCCGGCGGCACTGACCCTGCTCGCCGAGCAGCGGTTGCCGCAGCACGCGGTGCCGTCGGCCGTCGTGGTGCTCGACGAACTGCCACTGACTCCGGTCGGCAAACTCGACCACCGCGCCCTGCCCGACCCCGAACTGACCACACGCGAATTCGCCGAGCCGCGAACCGACGCCGAACGCACCGTCGCCGAGGTCTTCGCCGAGCTGCTCGGTGTCGACCGGGTCGGCCGCGACGACGACTTCTTCGCCCTCGGCGGTAACTCCCTGCTCGCCACCCGCCTGGCCGGGCGCCTCGGTGCGCTCACGGGGGTGCGGGTGCCCGCGCGCACCGTGTTCGAGCACGCGAGTGTCGCCGCGTTGGCGACCGCGCTGGCCGGTCTGGTTGCCGAGACCCGCGTGCCGTTGACCCGCCGCGAACGCGGTGCGCGGATTCCGCTGTCGCTGGCCCAGCAGCGCATGTGGTTCATGGCCCGCCTCGATCCCGACGCGAGCACCTACAACATTCCGGTCGCGCTTCGCCTGTCCGGTCCGCTCGACACCGCCGCCCTCACCGCCGCCCTCGACGATGTGCTCGAACGGCACGAGGTGCTGCGCACCGTGTACCCCGAACACGACGGCCAGGGCTACCAGCAGGTCCTCCCGGTGGCTGCGGCCGGTCTCGAGGTGGCGGTGACCGCGATCGAGGAGCCCGACCTGCGCGGCGAGCTCGCCAGGCTCACCTTCGGCGGGTTCGACGTGTGCGCGCGGGTTCCCGTGCGCGCCACCGTCTTCCAGCTCTCGGCGACCGAGCATGTCCTCGCCGTGGTGGTGCACCACATCGCCACCGACGGCTTCTCCCTCGGCCCGCTCACCCGTGACCTGATGACGGCCTATATCGCGCGCACCGAGGGGCACGCCCCCGCCTGGTCACCGCTGCCGGTGCAGTACGCCGACTACACCCTGTGGCAGCACGAACTGCTCGGCGCCGCAGACGATCCCGCCTCGCTGCTGGCCCGCCAGCTCGACTTCTGGCGCACCGCGCTGGCGGGCGTCCCCGCCCTGCTCGAGCTGCCGACCGACCGTCCGCGCCCACCGGTCGCGAGCACCAGGGGAGCCGCGCACCACTTCGCCCTCGACGCGGGCTTGCATCGGGCGCTGGAAGCCCTTGCCCGCGAACACAATGCCTCGCTGTTCATGGTGGTGCGCACGGCACTGGCGGTACTGCTGGCCCGAATGGCGGGTACCGACGACGTCACCCTCGGTGCCCCGGTCGCCGGTCGTGGTGAGCCCGAACTCGACGACCTGGTCGGCATGTTCGTCAACACCGTCGTGCTGCGCACCCGGATCGCGGCGGGGGAACCCTTCGCCGCCCTGCTCGACCGGGTTCGGGAGAGCGATCTCGCGGCCTTCGGGCACGCCGACGTGCCGTTCGAACGTCTTGTCGCCGAACTGGATCCGCCGCGCACCCAGGCGCATCATCCGCTGTACCAGGTGGCGTTGTCGTTCCAGAACTTCGGCGCCGCGCGCCTGGAACTGCCCGAGTTGAGTGTGGCGGCAGTCGATCTGGGCGACGAGGTGGCCCCGGTCGACCTGCAGCTGACGGTGGTTCCCCAGGAGGACCTGGACGGCCCCGCCGGGCTGCGGTGTTCCTGGCGTTATGCCACCGCGCTGTTCGACGACTCGACCATGGCGGCACTAGGCGCCCGCCTGGGCACGCTGCTCGCGGCAGCTGTCGCACACCCGGACCGCGCCGTGGGCGATCTGCCGTTGCTCACCGAGTTCGAGCGGACCGAACCGGCCGGTGAGCTGCGGCTGGTTCCCGACACGACGCTGCTGGACGAGTTCCGCACGCAGGCGTCGCGCAGGCCGGAGGCGCCCGCGGTGACCTTCGCCGACCGCACCCTGACCTACCGCGAGCTGGCCGGCCGAGTCAACCGACTGGCGCGGCTGCTCGTGGCCACCGGGGTCGGGCCGGGCAGCACCGTCGGGGTGGCGATCCGGCCGTCGCTCGATCTGGTGGTGGCCATGTACGCGGTCTTCGCGGCGGGCGGCGCGTATGTGCCGATCGACCCGGAGTCGCCCGCCGAACGCCGCGCCGACATCCTGGCCGCCGCGCACCCGGTCTGCGTGCTCACCACGGTCACCGACACCGTCGAGGTCGATGCCCTGCCCGTGATCTCGCTCGATCTGGTCGCGAATTCCGGCGCGCTGAACGCCTTCTCGGACGGCTGGCTCACCGACGCCGACCGGCTGCGTCCGCTGCGGACCCTCGACCTGGCCTACGTGATCTTCACCTCGGGCTCCACCGGCAAACCCAAGGGCGTCGGGGTACCGCATTCGGCGATCATGAACCAGGCCGCGTTCATGGTCGGTGAGTACGCGGTCGGCGCCGACGATGTTGTGCTGCAGTCGATTCCGTTCACCTTCGACGCTTCGATGATCGGTTTCGCGACCCCGCTGCGCGCCGGGGCGCACCTGGTCGTCGCCGCAGCGCACGGTCTCACCGACCCGGCCTACCTGGCGGATATCGTCGCGCGCCACGGTGTCACCGGCACGACCATCGTGCCGTCGGTGCTGCAGATGCTCCTCGATGCCGCGCCCGCGGGCGCTCTGCGGTCGCTGCGTGCGGTCTGGGTGGGCGGTGAGGCGCTGCCGAACGCGACCATCGCCCGCTTCGCCGCCGCCACCTCCGGCCGGTTGCACAACCTGTACGGGCCGACCGAGGCGACCGTGTCGATCACCGCCGCCGACGTCACCGACGTGGGTGACGGCATCGTCCCGATCGGCCTGCCGCACTGGAACTCTCGCGCCTATGTACTCGACGCCCGACTGCGGCCGGTGCCCCTCGGCACGCCCGGAGAGCTGTACCTGGCCGGTGCGCAGCTGGCACGCGGATACCTGGGGAGCCCCGGTCGCACGATGGAGCGGTTCGTCGCCGACCCCTACGGTCCGGTCGGCGAACGCATGTACCGCACCGGTGACCTGGTGCGACGCCTGCCCACCGGCGAACTGACCTACCTCGGCCGCACCGACGTACAGCTCAAACTGCACGGCCTGCGCATCGAACCCGGCGAGATCGAGGCGGCACTGCGCGCGCATCCGTCGGTGGCCGGTGCGGCGGTGGCGGTGCACCACGAACAACTTGTCGGTTACGTCACGCCGTCCGGTGTCGATGTCGCCGAGGTGCTGGCCACCGCGCGAACCCTGTTGCCGCCGTACATGATCCCGCACCGGGTGCTCGCGCTCGACGAGTTCCCGCTCGGCGCGACCGGCAAGCTCGATCGCAAGGCGCTGCCCGCCCCCGCCCGCGAGATCCGCGAATACCAGGCGGCGGTCACCGACGACGAACGAGTCGTCGCCGAGGTGTTCGCGAGCGTGCTCGAGCTGGAGCGGGTGGGCCGCGACGACGACTTCTTCGTCCTCGGCGGCACCTCGCTGTCGGCGATCCGGGTGCGCGCGAGCTTGGCCGAACGGCTCGGCATCGAGGTCGCGTTGCGACTGCTGTTCAGCTATCCGCTGGTCAGCGACCTGGCACTGGCCCTGCGCGACGAGAAGGCGGCCTCCTCGACCGGCCCCGACCCCGCGCTCGACCGGGCGCTCGATCCGTCGATCACGCTCGACGGGTGCGCCCCACCGCGCTCGGGCGGACCGGCGAACATCCTGCTCACCGGTGCCACCGGGTTCCTCGGCAGCTTCCTGCTGCGCGAACTGCTCGAACACACCACCGCGACCGTTCATTGCCTGGTGCGCGCCGCCGACGCCGACACCGCACTCGACCGGGTGGTCGCCACGGCGGCCGGTTACGGCATCGAGGTGGACCGGGCGCGATTGGCCGGTGTCCCAGGCGATCTCGCCCGGCCGCAGCTCGGCATCGACCCACGCCGCTTCGCCGACCTGGCCGACCGGATCGACGTGATCTACCACAACGGCGCCCTGGTGAATCATCTCGAGCCGTACGGGCGGATGCGCGAGGCCAATGTCGGTGGCACCACCGAGGTACTGCGCCTGGCAACCACCACCCGCGTCAAAGCGGTGCACTACGTGTCGACGACGTCGGTGCTCGCGGGCATTCCGCAGGGCGACGGCGTGCCGGCCGGTCTGCCGGGTTACGCGCTCACCAAGTGGGTCGCCGAACAGCTGATGCACACGGCGGCCGAGCGCGGTGTGCCGATCGCGGTCTACCGACCCGGCCTCATCACCGGTGATTCCCGCACCGGTGTCGCACCGGCCGAGGACGCCTGGTGGACGATGCTTCGCTCGATGCTCGTGCTCGGCACGGCGGTCGACGTGCGCTCGGTCGCGATCGGGATGGCACCGGTCGACTACGTCGCGGCGGGCATCGTGCGGCGGTCACGTGACGATTCGGCGCTGGGTCGGGTATTCCGGGCGGCGGGTCCGGAGGTGCCGCTCGGCATCGTCTACGACGAGATCGTGCGTCGCGGTTACCGTTTCGACTTCATCGATCCAATGGAGTTCGGGCAGATCCTCACCACGGCCGCCGAACAGCCGGGGGTCGACCCGATCCTGGCGCGTGCGTCGGCGCTGAGCGGCAACTATGTGGCGGCGGTCGCGGCGGCGGGCGCGAGTTCGGTGCTCGGGGCGGTCGAGTCGAGCAGCGTCGAGTCGGCCGAATCGCTGCCCATCGATATTCCGGCGGTCGACGCGGCCGTCATCGCCCGCTATTTCGACCACTACATCGAGACCGGGTTCTTCCCGGCCCCGGCGGGCGTCGCCTGAGACGGTCCCGCGCCCGGGCGGGCGCGGGACCGGGTTCTCACTTGGCGTAGTCGTAGAACCCGCGACCGGTCTTGCGGCCGAGGCGGCCCGCGTCGACCATGCGGCGCAGCAGGGCAGGCGGGGCGTAGTGCGGCTCGGCGAACTCGGCGTACAGCGACTCGGCGGCGGCGAGTGCGATGTCGAGGCCGACGGTGTCGAGCAGCGTCAGCGGGCCCATCGGGTAACCGCAGCCGCCCTTCATCGCGGTATCGATGTCCTCGGCGGTGGCGTAACCCGACTCGAGCATCCGGATCGCGGAGCACAGGTACGGGATGAGCAGCGCGTTGACGATGAATCCGGAACGGTCACCGGCCTGCACGGTGAGCTTGCCGAGGGTGTTCTTGGCGTAATCGGTGACGGCCTCGGCCGCTTCCGGCGCCGTGACCAGGGTGGAGATGATCTCGACCAGCGGCATCACCGGCACCGGGTTGAAGAAGTGCACACCGACCACGCGCTCGGGGCGCTCGGTGGCACCGGCCACCTTGATCACCGGGATCGAGGAGGTGTTGGTGGCCAGGATGCCCTCGGGCTTGACGATCTTGTCCAGCTTGCCGAAGATCTCGTACTTCAGCGACTCGATCTCGGGGGCGGCCTCGATCACCAGGTCGCGATCGGCGAACTCGTCGATGTCCAGCGTCACCCGCACGCGGGCGATGGCCGCGTCGGCGTCTTCCTGGGAGATCTTGCCGCGCGCCACACCCTTGCTGATGGAAGTGGCGATGCGCTGCTGCGCGGCATCGGCGAACTCCTGCTTGGTCTCGAGCACGAGCACCGAGCTGCCCGCCTTGGCACACACCTCGGCGATACCCGCACCCATCGTGCCGCCACCGATTACACCGATCAACTCCACTGCAGAACTCCCTACATCGCGTTTCCCTGGCTGTCGCGTCGATTATTTCATCCGTACTGGCACTCAGTGCCACAGGCGTCGGAACGTGGCCTATCCCACTGGCGTCAGTTCCGGCGTGTCCGGATCCGGTCGCCGGCGACCGAGCACGGAATGTCTGCGGCCGTAGGCGAAGTAGACGACGACACCGAGTGCCATCCAGACAACGAAGCGCAGCCAGGTCTCGATGGACAGGTTGACCATCAGCCACAGGCAGGCCAGCGCGCCGAGGACGGGGACCACCGGCACGAACGGCACCCGGAACCCGCGCGGCAGGTCGGGGCGGGTGCGGCGCAGGACCAGCACGCCCACCGCCACCAGCACGAAGGCGACCAGCGTGCCGATATTGACCATTTCCTCGAGTGTGCCGAAGTCGACGAAACCTGCCAGCAGTGCGCAGACCACGCCGACGATGACGGTCAACCGGACGGGTGTTCCCTTCTTGCCGGTCTGGGCGAGGCTGCGGGGGAGCAGGCCGTCGCGGGCCATGGCGAACAGCACCCGGGTCTGCCCGAGGAACATCACCATGACCACCGTCGACAGCCCGGCCAGGGCGCCGATGGCGATGATGTTCTTCACCCAGGTGGCGCCGTGGATGGCGAAAGCTGTTGCGAGGGTGGCATTTCCGTCGGCGAGCTGAGTGTAGGAGACCATGCCGGTGAGGATCAGCGACACCGCGATGTAGAGCACCGTCACGATGGCCAGCGAACCCAGGATGCCGCGCGGGATGTCGCGCTGCGGATTGCGGGTCTCCTCGGCGGTGGTAGCGACGACATCGAATCCGATGAAGGCGAAGAACACCAGGCTGGCGGCGGCGAGCAGGCCGTACCAGCCGTAGCTGGTGCCGCCGGACCCGGTGACGAAGGCGAACAGCGACTGCCGCAGCCCCTCGGCCTTCTCCGACGGCTCGGCCGGCGGAATGTAGGGCGACAGGTTCGACGGCTTGAAGTAGGTCGCGCCGACCACCAGCACCAGCGCGATCACGCCGAGCTTGATGGCGACGGCGATCGCCGAGACCCGCGACGACAGCTTCGTCCCGGTGGCCAGCAGCACGCCGACCACCGCGATGATCACCACCGCACCCCAGTCGAAACTCACCGACCCGATGTACACCACCGGCGCCGACGACCCGAGCACTTCACCGAGATATTGCGACCAGCCCTTGGCGACCACGGAGACCGCGAGCGCGAATTCCAGGATCAGATCCCAGCCGATGATCCAGGCGATCACCTCACCGAAGGTGGCGTAGGCGAAGGTGTACGCGCTGCCGGCCACCGGAACGGTCGAGGCGAACTCGGCGTAGCAGAGGGCGGTGAGCCCGCACGCGATGGCCGCGAAGACGAACGCGAGCGAGACCGCTGGCCCGGCCACCGTGCCCGCGGTGCGGGCGGTGAGGGTGAAGATGCCCGCACCGATCACCACCGCGACACCGAAGATCGTGAGGTCCTTCGCCGTCAGGTCCTTGCGCAGCTTGGCATCGGGATCGTCGGTGTCCCGGATCGATTGCTCGACAGATTTCGTGCGGAACAACCCGCTCGTGATCGCCACTGTGTCTCCTCCTCGAAACTCGGGCGCGCTCAGAGCGAGCGGGGGATGGCGTCGAGACGGCGTTCGGCGAACCGGTTGGCGGCGGCACCCGTGCCGATACCGTCGGCTTTCGCCGCGGCGATGATCTCGCGGCAGCGCGGGAAGATATCGGTCACCTCGGCTTCCACCTCGGCGGGTGGGGCGGTGCGCAATTCGCCCGCCACCTGGATGAGTCCACCGCTGTTGGCGACGAAGTCGGGGATCCAGGTGATGCCGCGTTCGGTGAGCGCCTGCTCCACGTCGGGAGTGGCGAGCTGATTGTTGGCCGCGCCGCAGACGAGTTTGGCCTCGATCGTCGCGGCGGTCGACGCGGTGAGGGTGGCGCCGAGCGCGCAGGGGGCGTACACATCGACCGGTGCGGTCGACACCGTGGACAGCAGCCGCACCTCGGGGTGTTCGGCGGCGATGCGGCGCAGGGCCGCCTCGTTCACATCCGTCACGCACACCTCGGCGCCGTCGGCGAGCAGCAGGGCGGTGAGCTCGCGGCCGACCTTGCCGACGCCTTCCACGCCGACGGTGCGGCCTGCCAGTGTCGGTGCGCCCCACACGGATTCGGCGCCCGCGCGCATGGCCTGGAACACGCCGAGCGCGGTGAGCCGGGCGCTGTCACCGCTGCCGCCGGCGGCGACGCTGCGGCCGGTGACGTAGCGGGTGTGCCTGCCGATGATGTCCAGGTCGTCGGTGGTGGTGCCCACGTCGCCCGCGGTGATGTATCGGCCGCCGAGGGTGTCGACGAAGCGCGCGTAGGCGGCGAGCAGTTCCTCGCTCTTCATCGTCGCCGGGTCACCGATGATGACGGCCTTGCCGCCGCCGAGGTCGACACCCGCGGCGGCGGCCTTGTAGGTCATGCCCCAGGACAGTCGCAGCACGTCCTGCAACGCCGCGGATTCGTCGGCGTAGGGGTAGAAGCGGGTGCCGCCGAGCGCCGGGCCGAGCGCCGTGGAGTGGATGGCGATGATCGCCTTCAGCCCGGACCTGTCGTCCTCGCAGAACACCACCTGCTCGTGGGCGCGGGCACTCAACTCGTGCGATCGTCCGAAAACTCCTGCTTCGGGGTGTGCGACGGTCACTGTCGATCCTTTCCGGTTGCCTCCACCACGGGTCGTGTCCGGGTGGTTCGTTCGTGCCGCGGGTCTGCGGCCTGATGTTGTGCTGTTGGGCGCCGATGTATTCGGCGCCGTGATCACTCAGAAGTCGATGCCGAGATCGCGCAGCCCGGCGCGGTACAGCTCGACATTGGCGAGCTTGATGTCCTCGTAGCCGCGCACGACGTCGGCGAGAGCGGCTGCCGCAGTGGCTGTCTCGTAGTTCTCCTCGGTCAGTTCGGCGGCGAGCCGCGTCACCATGGCGGTGTAGTGGGCCAGCAGTTCGCGTTCGACCTTGCGCACGTGGGCGTAACCGAAGGGGTCGAGCTTCGTGCCGCGCAGGAACTTGCCCTTGGCGAGGACCTTCAGCGCCACATGGGATTTCGGTGCGAGCCCGATCTTCTTCTTCCGGCCCATGGCGCGCAGGACGGGCGGGTGCAGTTTGTAGGTGAGCTTCTCGCCACCCGGCACCTGGGCCTGTACCTCGGCGAGGAACGCCGGGTCGACCAGCAGCCGCGCTACTTCGTACTCGTCCTTGTAGGCGGTGAACTTGTACAGCCCACGTGCTACCGCCTCGCTGAACTCGGTGCGCTCGGTAACGGAACGTTCTGCCGCCCAGATGCTTTCGACCGTGTCGATGTAGCGTCGGGCCACCGTCGTGTTCTGGTAGCCGATCAGCTCACCGGCACGCCGTTCCACGATCCGCCGCACCTCACCCTCGAAGCCGGTGTGCGCCAGCAGTTCCGCCGGTGCGGTCGGCGGCGTCCGCCGCGGCTGCCCCTCGTCGACAGCCGCGGCGAAGGCCGCCGGATCCGCGACGGCGACACGGCCCCAGCGGAACGCGGCCAGGGTGGCCGACACGGAGACCCCGTTGATCCCGATCGCTTCCTCGATCGCCGCCACCGGCAACCGCAACCCGCCCGCCTGCACCGCAGCGCCGACGATGAGGAAATTGGCGGCCGCGGTATTGCCGAACAGGGTTTCCGCGGCCGCGAGTGCGTCGAAGTGGTCGATCGAATGCGTCACCGCCGCAAGGCGATCCAGCAGTGCGCCGGTCTCGGGGTAGGACGTCGACTTGTCGTACACCATGTCGCCGGTCGGTGTCTTGCTCGTCGACGCCACGGCCACCGTGCTCGCAGCGTTGCCGTAGCGCAGGTATCGGGGATCGGTGGCGGTCAGCAGGTCGACGGCGAGCAGGCAGTCCGCGCTGCCCGGGGTGAGCCGGTTGGCCGGTTCCAGCTCCGAACCCGAGAACCGCAGGTGCGACACCACGGGCCCGGCCTTCTGGCTAAGTCCGATCTGATCGAGCGTCTCGACTTCGTACCCGGCGCGCAGGGCGGCGGTGGCCAGCACCTGGTTCACCGTGACGATGCCGGTGCCGCCGATGCCGGCGATCAGCACGTTCTGGGTGCGTTGCGGCACGCCAGGCGCCGGATCCGGAACGGCGGGCGGCTCCAGGGTTTTGCGGCCGGCGCGCTTGTCCGGTGACACCTCCACCGTCACGAACGAGGGGCAGTCACCGTCCAGGCAGCTGTAGTCGGTATTGCAGGAGGTCTGATCGATGCGGGTCTTGCGCCCGAATTCGGTGTCGACGGGCTGCACGGACAGGCAGTTCGACTTGGTGCCGCAATCACCGCAGCCCTCGCAGACGGCCTCGTTGATCACCACGCGGGTGTTGCGCACCGGCAGTGTGCCGCGCTTGCGCTGCCTGCGCGCGTCGGCGGCGCAGTGCTGGTCGTAGATCAGCACGGTGACGCCCTCGATCTCGCGCAGCATCCGCTGGGCTTCGTCGAGCCGGTCACGATGCCACAGCAGCGTCCCCTCGGCCAGCGCCCGCTTGCTGTGCCGCTTCGGCTCGTCGGCGCAGACGATGATCTGCTTCACGCCCTCCACGGTGAGTTTGTGGGTGAGCTGCGCGACGGTGAGCATGCCGCCCACCTCCTGCGCCCCGGTCATCGCGACGACCTCGTTGTAGAGCAGCTTGTAGGTGATGTTCACGCCCGCCGCCACGCACGCCTGCACAGCCAACTGCCCGGAGTGGAAGAACGTTCCGTCGCCGATGTTCTGGAACAGATGCGGCACATCGGTGAACGGCGCCTGCCCGATCCACTGACTGCCCTCGCCACCCATCTGCGTCAGCCCGGTGACGGCGCTGTCGGCGCGGCCCGACATGGTGACCAGCGTGTGACAGCCGATGCCGCCGCCGCCGATCGAGCCCTCCGGCAGGGCGGTTGACCGGTTGTGCGGGCAGCCGCTGCAGAAGTACGGCGTGCGCTTGGTGCTGAGCACATCCAGCGGAAGCGCGGGCGGCGCAGCCCTTTTCAGCTCGACGCGCTCGCGCAGCACCCGGCGCAGCGGGGCGAGCAGCCGTCCGGCGTCGAGTTCACCGTCGACCGGCATCAGCCGGGCACCGCGCTGGTCGTGCTTGCCGAGGATGCGTGGCGTGTGCTCGGTGCCGTAGAGGATCTCGCGGATCTGGGTCTCGACGAAGGCGGTCTTGTCCTCGACCACGATCAGTTCCTCGAGCCCGCGGGCGAACTCGGCGACCTTGGCCGGGCCGATCGGATAGGGCATCCCGATGCGCAGCAACCGGATTCCGGCCCGGTGCATCGCGGCCTCGTCGACGCCGAGCTCGAGCAGTGCTTGGCGCACGGCGTCGAATGTCGTTCCGGTGGCGGCGATGCCGACCTTCGCCTCCGGCGGGTCGACCTCGATGCTGTCGATGGCATTGGCCGCGCCGTAGGCGTGCACCATCGCCCAGCGTGGGCCGTACAGGTCCGCCTCGGCGAGCAGACTGTCGGTCGGGGCGGCCATCGGACGCTGCCGATACGTGAAAGGCCTTCCCTCCCACTGCACCTCGGGAACCGTCACGGCGAGGTCGGCCACGTCGGCATCGACCGTCCACGCGCCGTCGGCGACATCGGCGACGATCTTCAACGCCACCACACACCCTGAGGCCCGCGACAGCGCGATGCCCTGCATGCCGAGCGTGATGATCTCCTCGGCATTGCGTGGGAACAACACCGGCACACCCATCGCGGCCAGCGAACGTTCGCTCACGGCGGGCACGGTCGACGACTTCGACGACGGGTCGTCACCGACCAGCAGCAACACCCCGCCGCGCGGGTTCACCCCGTACATGTTGGCGTGGCGGATGGCGTCGGTCGCCCGGTCCACACCGGGGCCCTTGCCGTACCAGACCCCCACCACGCCGTCGTGGGTCGGGCGCCCGGCGGGCAGGTCGGCCTGGCTGCCCCACACCGAGGTGGCGGCCAATTCCTCGTTGAGTCCCGGTACGAAGGTGATGTCGTGTTCGGTGAGCACCTCCGGCATGCCCAGCAGCATCTTGTCGACGCCACCCAGCGGGCTGCCCTGGTACCCCGAGACGAAGGTCGCGACCCGGCGCCCCGCGCGGATGTCACGCACATGCTGTTCCACCAGCAGCCGGGCGATGGCCTGGACCCCGGTGAGCAGGACCGGACCCGCGCCGGACCGATACCGGTCGGCCAGATCGTAGGACGCGGCCGGTTCGGCCAGCGGTCGGGCGGTGGAACAGACGACGCTGGTCATGAACACCTCACTGCACGAAGGAAAACTGCTACCCGTGCTGCGAAATGTGCCGTGAAGGGGTGAACTGTGTCAACAGTCACACATAAAGTTGATCAGACTGCTCAAAAGTGATCTAGGACACTGCTGCGGATGCGTCAATCTGCTCGAGCCGCGAGACCTAGCTCACATCGTCGTCGGATCGCCGCGCTGTCAGATCCTCGACCAGTGGCAGGCTCCGATACCCGATCGGTGTAGCCAGCGCGAGCATCGTCTCGGTATGGTTGACCCCATCGATGGCGTGCACCCGCTGAATGATCTCCAGCAGATCCTGCTGTGAGCGCGCGGCCACCCGGACCAGCAGATCGGCGCGACCGGTCGTCGCGTGCACCTCGAGCACATGCGGGAAGTCGCGCAACCGCTCGATGATCGGGTCCATCTTGTTCTGATCGAGCTCGATTCCGAGAAACGCGTGCACCGCGAACCCGATCGCCGCCACATCGATGTCCGGCGGATACCCCCGCACCGCCCCCGAGGACTCGAGCCGCTTCATCCGCGCCTGCACCGTGTTCCGCGCGATCCCGAGCCGCTGCGCCAGCTCGAGAATCGGCGCCCGGGGATCCCGTGCAAGCTCGGCGAGCAACGCGGCGTCGACAGCGTCGAACTTGATGGCCATCCGCGCATTCTGGCACAACGGAAATGGAGTGAAAGAGATGAAGACCGAACGAATTACCAGTGGTGGGGAGCGGATGCTTCTCGAGAATATGCTCGACCGCAACCGCGAAGCGCTCATCGACACCGCCCGCGGGCTGTCGGAAACCGACGCGCGCAGACGTCTCGTCCCATCGCTCACCACACCGATCTCGCTCCTCAAGCACGCCGCAGGTGCGGAACGGATCTGGTTTCAGCGGTTCTGGGCCGGGCTCGCGGAATCCGAATGCGACGGATACTCGCGCCGCGACGAAGGTACGTTCGCCGTGTCCGATGACGAATCGCTGGCCGATGTCATCGCCGAGTTCGAACGCGCGAGTCGCCGCTCCCGCGACATCGCCGCCCGCTTCGACCTCGACGACACCCTCGACATCCCCGGTGAGGGAACGGTCAGCATGCGCTGGACGCTGCTCGCCATGATCGAGGAGTTCGCCAGACACGCAGGTCACGGCGACATCCTTCGCGAACAGATCCGGCGGAACTCAGCGCACGCCTACCCCAATTCTTCGGCCAGCCCGATCAGCAACCCTTCGGGACCGCGCACGTAGCAGAGCCGATAGACATCTTCGTACCGCACCACCTCGTCGACCACCCGCGCGCCGTGCTTGCACAAGCGTTCGAGTGTGTCGTCGAGGTCGTCCACCTGGAACATGACCCGCAGATACCCCAGCGCGTTCACCGGAGCCGTGCGGTGATCGGCGACCACCTCGGGCTCGAGAAACCGCGAGAGTTCGAGTCGACTGTGCCCATCCGGCGTGCGCATCATGGCAATCTCGACCCGCTGGTCCCCGAGCCCGGTCACCCGCCCGGCCCACTCGCCCGCCACCACGGCCCGCCCCTCGAGCTCCAAACCGAGCTCCCGGAAGAAGTCGATCGCCACCCCGAGATCCTCGACGACGATCCCGACATTGCTCATGGTGACTGTCATGCGGTTCATCGTAGGAGCATCGCCGCACCGAATCCGCGATCGCGCGGTGCATTCCATCGTCGCCATGAGTTAAGCCACGCTGTCCACCGAAGCACGGGTCAGACGGAGCGCCGAGATGAAGGAATTCTTGTGGTCTCGGCGTGCCACGGAGACCCTTGAGGATACCGGTTTGGCCGTGGGCGACACTCGGATCCGACGCACTCCTGGCTTGCGTCGCGAAAAGGTCGCGGTGCTCGCCGGGGTGAGATATTGCGATGTCACCTCTCCCTACAGCAGCCCCATGATTCGGCGCGGCACGAGCGCGGATCGTGGTTGATCGGTTAGGCGGTGGTGGAACCGCCACCACCGGTCCGCGGACCCGGGACCCGGGGTTCGGCGCGGACGGGCTTCCCCAGATCGCTCTTGGACCACATTGCTACAACCAGACCGGTAGAAGCATCCTGAAATGCCGATTACATCGCGTCGTGTTTGACCTCCACGCAGTGCAAGTGGTCGATGAACGCCCAGTACGTCCGCAGGGCGATCTACCCGCCGACCCACGAATGTGGTCGACAGCGCGCGGGGTGATCAGTTGAATCGGGGGCATGATGCGTGTCCGGTTCGAGCTGGCGCCCCTCGAGAAGGTTGTTCCTTGGGGGGAGCATCGCCGTCTGCATTGGTTCGGGCTCACCCAGGGGTGGTACTGCCTGGGGGTTGGTGGTGTCGAGCTGCTGAGATATGCCGAGCGGACCACGAACATGATTGGCGATGGCGGCGCTGCCGTAACGTCGTGGGTGGACTATTACGTGGTGCGGCTGTGGGAGGACCTGCTCGCCGTTCTGCCCTCGGCCCTCGAGCCGGTGCCGGATGATTTGGCGAAGTTCTTCGCCGCTGGCGCCGAGGAGTGGGTCGACGCCGGCGATCCGGATCTCCTCGACAATCCAGCGGTCGAGGCCGCCTCCGAGGCGTACAGCCTGCGATGGACTGACACCTCGTATCTGCGATTCGGGCCCGCGTTTCGGTGGTGGCGCACCCTCGGCCCCGAGGACACGGTCACTGTGGCGTGGCAGTTCACACCCGATCCCGATGGTGAGATCACGTTCTCCGCGCCGCTGTCGGGCCTGAGGACGGTCAGCACGGAGGAATTCGTGTCTGCTGTAATCGATTTCGACCACCGATTACTGCAAGCCATGCAGGAGCGTGTGGACCACCTGGCTGTGGCCGGTGTCGTCCCGGGGATCGAGCTCGATATCCCTGCGCTGATTCGGGAACAGGTGCAGCGCCGGACGTGGTTGCCGCAGGCGCTGGTCCGGCAGGACGAAACCGACTGGGCCGCCGTACGTGCAGGCGCGGCGATCCTGGCTCCGCATCTGGCGTGAACGCACGGAAATGCCGCTGATCGCGCAGGCTGCTCCGGGCCTTGGGAGCGCAGAGTCGGCCCAACTCACCGGGGTGAGATGTCGGTTACCCACTCCTGCCTTGAGGGAATCGAGGCATCTAGGACGTGGCGTTCGACGCCGACACGTCAGCGTTCGAACAACTCGTTGAGTTGCATGATCGCGGTGAACCGGTCCTGTCAGAGGCAGCCTCGCGAGGGACTTGGTGTAGGTAGCCGCCCTCCCGGGCGGTTTTGTGCTCTTTCCACGCGGCGGCACGGATTTTCGCGAAGTCCCCGTAGAGATTCCCCACCGATGGTGCGGTGCCGCAGCCGAACTCGATGCGGGCCAACGGGTGCTGACCGTTCGCGCCGACGTGGCGAACCCGACGACCTCGATGCCCTGATGCACTCCACCCAGCGCTGGCGTGGCCACCTCGACGCCGTCCGGGATATTCAAACCCGCCTCGGAACTCACCGAGGCCGACGTCGACCAGTCTGTCGACATCAACTTCAAAGGCGTGTTCTTCACGGTTCCGCGGTCGTCCTCAACGCCTCGTGGACGCTGTACCGCGGCCTACCGGCGACGCCACCACCGACCCCGAGGCCGACGCACGCAACGCCGCACAGGTACCGCTGGGCGCCGTCGGTCACGGCGCGGAAGTCGCTGCGGCGGTGGCTTTTCTGGCTTCCGACGACGCCTCCTACATCACCGGGCAGGACCTCGTCATCGACGGCGGACTCGTCGGTTCATTCCCCAACCGGTGACCCTCACCGGAAGGAGTCGACGTTCTCCTCGGCCCACTGCTCGAAGGTCCTGGCCGTCGACCCCGTCACCCGCGCGACGGTGTCACGCACCCGCAGCAGCGCGTCGTCGACATCGCCACCCGTAACATCCAGGACGGCGTCAGCGGCGTCCTCCCCGAAGACCGCGACCATCCCTGCCCGGGCTTGCTCGCGGGTGATCTCGGTGACCTCGACGTCGCGGTGCAGCAGCCCGGCGATGGTCGTCACCTGCTGACGCGCGCTCACCGGTGCGGGGCCGGTGAGCGCATACCGTTGTCCCCGGTGCCCGGGTTCGGTCAGCGCGACCCGGACCACCGAGGCGATATCGGCGGGGTGAATCGTGGGGAGCCCGACGTCGGCGTAGGGCATCTGGACGGGCAGACCCGCTTGGATGGTCGGCGCCCACATGAGCGCATTGGACGCGAACTGCGTCGGCCGCAGAATCGTCCAATCCATCCCACTGGCCTCGAGGAGCTTCTCCACCGACGCCTTGTCTACGGCGGGACCGAGGTGGGGATGGGTCTCCACGGTGATCGACGAAACCAGCACCACATGCTCGACACCGGCCCGGCGGGCGCGGTCGATGATCTCGGCGTCCGGCCCGATCCCCGGCACGAGGAACATCGACCGTACCCCTGCCAGCGCCGACGCCACCGAGGAGGGGTCGGCCAGATCGCCCTCGACCGCCTCGATCCCCGCCGGGAAGGCTGCTCCGAAAGTGTCGCGGGTGAGTGCCCTGACCGGCCCGGAACTGCACGCCCGCAACTCTTTCAGCAACGGCCTACCGATGTTTCCGGTGGCCCCGGTGACCAGAATCATGAGCATGTCCTCTCGCGTGGTGATCGACGAACGCCACGCTAAGACCTCAACTCGACTTGGGGTCAAGGAGTTCTGGGTCAGTGCCGACGGCGCACCGGCCAGGCGCGGTCGCGTCCCGTTCTGACAGCATGGCGAGGTGATGAAGGCCCTGCGCGCGGCGCGAGACAAAGCACGGCGGTTGCCGGGCGCTGTCTGGTACCTGGCGGTCGGTGGCGTCACCGCTCTGCTCGCGCTGTTCGCGGTGGTCGGCCTGCTGATCGTCGGCGCTTTCTGCCTGATCGGGGTCGGCATACCGGCACTGCCCGAGGCTGTTCGGCTGGTCCGGCCGTTGGTGTCGTTCGATCGGCGCCGGGCGGCACGGTACCTCGGTGAGCCTGCGGTGCAGGCCTATCAGCCGTTCACCGGTGGACTGCGGCAGCGGGTCGCGACGGTGTTCACCGATCCGGCGAACCGCCGGGACTTCGGCTGGTTGGCAGCCCACGCGCTGACCGGCCTCTACCTCGCGGTATTCGCCCTCGCACTCCCGCTCAGCACCCTCATTCAGCTGACGATCCCCGCGTTCTGGCAGCTGATGCCGCCGGGGGAGGAGTTCGCCAGTTTCGGCTTCACAGTCGACTCGTGGCCGAGGGCGATTCTGAGCTTCGTCCTCGCAGTGCCGGTGGCCCTGGTAACCCTGCAACTCCCCGTCGCCGCGCGCTGGCAGGCGATGGCCACCCGTGCCCTGCTGAAACCACCCGAAGGCGCCCTGCTGGCCGACCGGGTCGCGGCCCTCACTGCCACCCGGGCGGCCGCGCTCGACGCGCACGGCGCCGAACTGCGCCGCATCGAGCGGGACCTGCACGACGGGGCGCAGGCCCGGCTCGCGGCGGTGATCATGCAGCTCGGACTGGCCGACCAGCTGCGCGACCAGGACCCGGAAACCGCGCGCGAGCTCGTGCGCAAGGCGCAGGACACCGCGACGGCCGCACTGGCCGAG
This sequence comes from Nocardia sp. NPDC023733, assembly GCF_040639775.1. Lineage (NCBI taxonomy): Bacteria > Bacillati > Actinomycetota > Actinomycetes > Mycobacteriales > Nocardiaceae > Nocardia > Nocardia sp. NPDC023733. Next base: position 42,034 of record NZ_JBFAAN010000001.1, read on the forward strand.
CTACGTGATGTGGTGCGCAATGTCTACCCGCCGGTGCTCACCGACCGTGGCCTGGCCAGTGCGGTCGCAGCCGTGGCCGCCCGCAACCCGATCCCCTGTGCGCTCGAGCTCCACGAGGTGGGCAGGCGACCCGCTGCGGTGGAGGCGGCGGCGTACTTCGTCATCACCGAGGCACTCACCAACGCCACCAAGCATTCCGGCGCCTCGGGCATCTCGCTGGTGCTGGGCGGTGCTCCCGAGCTGTTGACGATCGAGATCCGCGACGACGGCGTGGGCGGCGCCGTGGAGACCTACGACGGCGGGCTGGCCGGAATCCGGCGCAGGGCCGAGGCACTCGACGGCCGGATGGCGCTGACCAGTCCACCAGGTGGCCCTACTGTAGTGCGGGTGGAGTTGCCGTGCGGGTCATGATCGCCGAGGACAATGCCCTGCTGCGCGAGGGCTTGGTGCTGCTGCTGAGCACGGCGGGTATCGAGGTGATCGCCGCCGTGGACAACGCCGACGACTTCCTCACGGCGGTGGCCGCAGATCGCCCGGACGCGGTCGTCGTCGATGTGCGCCTGCCGCCCACATTCACCGACGACGGCTTACGCGCGGCCGTCAGCGCACGCAAACTGCACCCCGGACTGCCCGTGCTGGTGCTGTCGTCCTGGGTGGAGGACAGCTACGCCGCGGAACTGCTCGGCGACGGGATGGGTGGTGTCGGCTATCTGCTCAAGGAGCGCGTCGGCAAGGTCGATCGCTTCCTCGATTCGCTGCGCCGGGTCGCGGCGGGTGGCACCGCGATGGACCCCGAGGTGATCTCGCAGCTGCTGGTGCGGCGCAAAGCCGACGACCCGATGGCCGCGCTGACCGCCCGCGAGCGCGAGGTGCTCGCGCTGATGGCGGAGGGCCACAACAACGCGACCATCGCCGAGCGGTTGGTAGTCAGCGAAGGCGCTGTGCACAAACACATTCGGAGCATTTTCGCGAAGCTCGGGCTGTCTGCCGAGGACGTCGGCCATCGGCGGGTACTCGCCGTGCTCGCCTACTTGAACGCGTGAAGCCCTGAACCCGTGCAGGGTTCAGGGCTTCGCCCGATTCCGGTCAGTCGGCTCGACAGGTCATGTCGTCGGCGGGCAGTGTGCCGTCGCGGAAGTAGGTGTTCACGGCCGAGTACACGCAGGAGTTCTGGTAGCGCCCGAATATCCAGTGGATCGGCACGTCCTGGAGGGTGACCATGCGCGAAGCGCTCAGATCTTCGTGCAGGGCGACCGCTCCGTCGTAGGTGGTCCTGGTGTCACCGGTGGATTGCACGATCAGGGCAGGCACCGAGTTGCGCACCACCGTGGTCGGTTCGACCGGCGGTGCCCAGAACGCGCACGGGGTGATGTTGTTGGTGAACCCGGCGAACAGCGGCTGGGTGGCGCGGGCCGCCTCGATATTGCGCCGGTAGAACTCGGGATCGCGCGGCGTGGCCACGTCACCGCACATGATCGCCATCTGCGACGAATTGTCTTTCGGCCGTGCCTTCAAGGCGAATCCGAGGGTGGAATCCAACGTCTCGTCGGGCTGGGCCGGTTTGCCCGCGGCGGCATCGGCGATGGTCCGGATCTGTCGGGCCACCATCTCGTACTGGTCGGGGCTGTCCAGCCCGACGAACAACACCACCGGCAGCCAGTGTTCGTCGATCTCGTACTCACCCAACCGGATCGGCGTGACGGCGGCCCGTCCGATCAGCTCTTGAACGGCCTCGCGGACCTGGGCGCGGCTGGTACCGAAGTGATATTCCGCGTCGCGTGCCGCGACCCACTCCGCCCACAGATCGAACGCGGCTTCATTGAGCGGACCCATGGCCTGCATCATGCCGACCGGCCCGTACTCGTCCGGGTCGGCCGCGCTGTCGAGCACCATCCGGTCGCTGCGGTCGGGGAACATCTGCATGTACACCGCACCGAGGTAGGTGCCGTACGAGGTGCCGAAGTAGCTGATCTTCTCCGCGCCGAGAAGCCCGCGGATGACGTCCATGTCCCGTGCGGTGTTGCGGGTGGTGATGTGAGGCAGCCGCGCCCCTTCGGTGGCGGCGCAGCGGGCGGCCAGATCGCGCTGCGTCGCAACGGATTCCGCGAAGCCGGCCGCGTCGAGGCCCGCTGAATGCAGTCCGAAGCCGACCGGCCACTCGCAGTCGACGGCCGACGAACGCCCCACCCCGCGCGGGTCCATCCCGATCAGGTCGTAGCGAGCCCGCACCTCGGGCGTCATCGCCTTGCCGACATCGACCATGAAGTCCAGACCTTCACCACCGGGACCGCCCGAATTCGACAGCATGACGCCGCGCTGCGGGTCGGTACCGGCGATCCGGGAGATCGCCACGGTCAGAGTCGGACCCTGCGGGTCGGCGTAATCCACCGGCACGGTGACGTCGGCGCACTGTGCCCCCGCCTCGTCCAGTTTCGGAACCCCGCAGTCTTTCCACTCCAGATGCTGACCGGTGAACCGGGCAGGCACCGCGGTGTGGGACTCCGCCTCGGCATCGGGACCGGCACAGCCGATCAGGGCGGCACAGGCCATCAGGCCGGTCAGGGCGAGAGGCAGCCCTTTGGCGCGTTTCACTGTTTCTCCTCGAAAGTTGTTCGGTCGCATAGGGGAGCGGTGGGGTAGGCGATCACGACGCGCACAGGGCGGCGTCCAACACGCCGTTGACCGCATCCGCCTCTTCCTCGGTAGTCGGCAACTGGTTGACCGTGACGGTCACCGCAGTGCCATCGGACGTGACGCCGTTGCGCGTCTCGAAACCAGGAATGCTGCCGCCGTGCCCCCACACCTGCGCACCGCACGACGCGGTCCGATGGATCAGAGCGAGCCCGTAGTCCGCGCCCGGCATCCGGTCGAACGGCACGGTGCGCTGCGTCTCGGCCAATTGCGCAGGCGGCAAAAGCTTTCCGGACAGCAACGCGATGAAGAAGCGGTTCAGATCGGTCGCGGTGGCGACCATGTCACCGGCGGTGGCGGCCCAGGACGGGTCGAAGTCGGTGAAATCGACCGGCTCACCGTCGACCCGGTGGTAGCCACGGGCATGCGGGCCACGGATGCCGGTTTCGCGGGAAGCGGGCACATAGGTGTCGCGCAGACCGAGCGGCTCGAGGATCCGGCGCCCGATCTCGTCGGCGGCCGGATTGCCCGTCACCCGTTCGATCAGCAGACCGGCCAGCAGGTAGTTGGTGTTCGTGTACACCGATTTCGCGCCCGGTTCGAACTGTGGCGGCGTCGTCATCGCCCGCCGGACCAACTCGGTCATTTCGAAGTGCTGCCACCGCAGCGCCTCCTCGTCCGGGTCGAGCTGTTCGGAGTTCTGGGCTGTGATGCCGTCGCCGGAGCCACGACCGAGGTAGTCGGGCACCCCACTGGTGTGCTGCAACACCTGCCGCACGGTGATCCGGTTGCCGTCGTTGCCGCTGCCGCGCACCACCCCGGGTAGGTAGCGCTCGATCGACGCGTCCAGGTCGACCTTCCCCTCGGCGACCAGTTGCATGATCACCGTGGTCACGTAGGTCTTGGTGTTGCTCCCGATCCGGACGCGCGCGTCCGCCGGGAACGGTGCGCCGGTACCCAGGTCACCGACGCCCGCACTGAATGTCCGATGTCCGCCGGGCCCGTCGACCACCACCTGCACACCCGGGAACCCCTGGCGAACCACCGCGTCCATCGCGGCAGCCACCGCAGGTGGCGGCATCGTCACCACCTCGTCCGATGCCCCCACCGACGCCCCACCCCCGCACGCGGCCACCGCGAGCGCCGCACCCACCACAACAACTGAAAGGCCCGCTTTACCGGAGTTCCGCCGAAATCGGTTCATGAGCAGTGTCTTTTCTCCTGTTCGAGCCGGAAATCATCGGTGTGTTTCCGACGATTTCGAGCCTAGGAATCGACAACCCGCCTGCCCATGCCACGCGCACCCGAATACCGGGTCCCGCCTACTGCCCCGGTGTGGTAGTGCCAGCACCACCACACCCGCTTACCGGCCGTCCATTTCCCACCTCGGGCGCGTGCGCGACGCTAGATGTTCGAGGGGACGCGTCGATCGATCGCCGCCAAGGCGAACTCCGCCCAGCGAATGTTCTCCTGTTCGAAGGAGATTCCGCGCAGCAGGGTGAGATAGGGTCCGATGCGCTCGGCCTCGGCGAGGTAGGCCTGTTCGCTGCGGCCGTCGAGCAGTCTGTTCCGAAGGCGTTCGTAGCGAGCCAGTTTCGCTCTCGCCCATTCCATCCGCTCGGCGATCGCCGCCCGCGCCGCCGCGGTGTCCTCGACGTCCATGCCCTGGACCTTGACCATCATCTCGTCGCGGATCGCGGTCGGCTTGGCCGCCGAGGCGATGAATTCGTGCAGTGCGGCACGCCCGGCCGGGGTGATGGTGTGCAGTCGTTTGTTGGGGCGGCGTTCCTGCTGCACCACGCGGGTCTCGATGAGCCCGTCGGCCGCCATACGCTCGAGTTCCTTGTAGAGCTGCTGGGGGGCGGCCATCCAGAAGTTCGCGACCGAGGCGTCGAAGGTCTTGGCCAGCTCGTAGCTGGAAGCCTCGCCGTCGAGCAGGGCGGCCAACACCGCGTTCCGTAGCGCCATTCGGACAACTTACCAGGTCAGGAGAATAATCAAATAATTGTCCATGTAGGGGATGGACTCAAAGACCCAACCTCGCTACCGTCAACACTCAGTAATCAAAAAATTGGCTATGAAAGGTGAGGGAATGCATCCCTTTCGAGCGGCCGTGGAGGCCCGCGACGAGGCCGCGATCGAAGCCGCGCTCGCTGAGAACGTGGTGTTCACCAGCCCGGTGGCGTTCAAGCCGTACCCGGGCAAGGCGATCACCGCGGCCATCCTGCGCGCGGTGATGCGCGTATTCGAGGACTTCCGCTACGTCCGCGAGATCGTGTCCCCGGACGGTCGCGATCACGCGTTGGTATTCGAGGCGAGCGTGGATGGCAAGCAGATCACCGGCTGCGACTTCCTGCACTTCGATGCCGAAGGCCGCATCGATGACTTCATGGTGATGGTGCGTCCGCTGTCGGCCGCGCAGGCACTCGCAGCACGCATGGGCGAGCAGTTCGAGCGGATCGAGGCCGAGGCCACCGCCCAGATCGCACGCGAAGGAGCCGGTGCGTAATCGACTAGCGGGGAACACGACTTGTACCGGCGGTGATCCCGGTCAGCTGGACCTGACGTATTCGACGCCCGACTGGTCCGCGCCAGGCCGGCTAGTGCTCAGCAAGTCACAGCCCGCGCGTCGAGAACGTCCGCACATGCCGATTCCAGGACACCTGCGCGGCCGGTCTGCTCGCGTGAAGTACCTTCGGCGAGAACATGATCGATACATCGAAGCCGCTGCGCGGCGGCAGGAGTTACGGGATGGCAGCCTACGTTGTAGTCGAGGCCGAGGTTCACGACGAGCAGGTTGGCTTGGCGTACTGGAAGCTGGCTGAGCCCTCGATTCGCCAGTACGGCGGCCGATATCTCGTGGCCGCCGTGCCCGAGGTTCTGGAGGGCGACTGGCCGGGGCGTGTGGTTGTGCTCGAGTTTCCCGATCTCGATCAGGTCAGGGCCTGGTACGACTCACCGGAATACCGCGCCGCTCGTGAAATCCGGAAGTCCGGCGTCACTGTGCGGCTGGTCTTCGCCGAAGGGATGTGAGCGGCTCGGACGCGCTGCGGCAGACAACGTCCGCTTCTGCCGCTGAGCACTCGGCGGGCCGCTGAGATCCGATGCGGCTCGAGACATCCGCGCATGCCGATGTCCGGCCGAACTACGGCTTGAGCCTCGCAAATTCGACATGTAGTGACACGTCGGCTTACCAGCAAACTGTGACGAGCCGTGCGAGCTGTCGGCGAGCTGCGTTGGTGCCCTGTACGTCCCGATCCTCGATCCCGACTGGGGTCTGGAGCGGATGCTGGTAGCGATGTCAGGTAGCTACGCGCTGGATGTGGGTCGGTGCTAGACGCTGTGCCCTGCGGCTTCCTGGTGTGCCCCCAACCGTTTGCAGGAGGGCGCAAACCGCTTGTGCCGCAGCTGGTCGGCCCGGTTTACGACTCACAGCCGGAATTGTTGCGCAGCACGCAGAACTCGTTGCCTTCGGGATCAGCGAGGATCACCCAGCCTGAGCCATCAGGGTTCCGGTGATCGGCGACAAAAGTGGCACCGATGCCGCGCAGCCGGTCCACCTCCTCATCGCGTGAGCTCTCGGGGCGTAGACACAGGTGGATCCGGTTCTTGATCGTCTTGGACTCGGGTACCTGGTTGAAATGGAGTACCGGGCCCTCGGCGAGCAACACTTGAGTCTCCTCGGCACCCGGTCCGTCCTCCGGATGCGTCGGGCTGCCGGTGACAGCGCTCCAGAACAGAGACAGCGCATAGGCATCCGCACAATCGATCGCCACGTGCTGCACTCGAGAGACCATGCCGCGATCATTCCCGAACGCCACGCCGGGAACCACCGAATTGCGGCATCTGGTCGGCCGAAATCGTGCTGTGATCGCCGACATGAAGAGTTCGCCACGCGAATTCGGTTTCCCCGTCGCCCGCGTCCCCTCTTGGATCTGCCCGGGAACGCACGAACCTGTGACAGCTACTCTCAGCAGGATTTCTGGTCAGCATTCTCGCGCGCGAGGCCGCTGCCGGACGCAAGCTCCAGGTGAGGTGTCGCAGGTTCAATTCCAGCGATCAAGAACCTGCGACGTGCGCTTCGCTCAGTCGACCGAGTGATCAACAGCCCGTCTGGATGCCGAGCAGCGGTCTCGCCAGTTCACAGTGGCCCGCTGGAAGGTCGCCGGTCTCGGCAGGACACACAAAAAATGGGCAACCGCCTGGTCATCGCGGATTCCTACACGATCTAGCGATCCGGATTCGCCGGTTCCGAACCTATCGCGTTGCCGTCTCCGTTGGGCCCACGGCAAGGCACGTCGACGATGGGAACGCAGGCGAGCCTGGGGTCTGCTCTTATGAACTGGTGATCGAAGCCGTTTTGCTCTGGTGATTGGAGTCGGCTCGGGCCGTGCGGCTTCGAGCGGTTAGGAATGGCTGGGCGGCGGCGCGTCGCTGTTCGGGTGGAAGCAGCGCACGTCGCCGCGTGCCGGGATGTCACCGCCGGTCGGATCACCACACGAGAGTGGGGCTCTTGTAGACCTCGACTCTGCCGTCGCTCCATTCCACCGCCAGCTCGGAGTGGTACCTGCGGCCCGTGGTCGGGTCGCCCAGGTCCGGTGGGCGATACGACTGGGCCCGCTCACACGGTTCCTTAGTCGGCTCGAAGACCGGTCCCAGGTAGTCGCTGTCGTCGTCGTACAGACCAATCGTTATGGTGCAGTCGTCCGAGACATTCGTGGTGGCCCAATAGCTGAGACTGCCGGAGTGGTCCTTCATCACGCAGATCCGCAGATTATTCGGACCGTCACACAGCTCCTGTCCAGGAGGCGTGGTCGACGAGGTCGGGGGTGCGGGATGCGAGTTGGTCACCGGTGTCCCACCACTGCTGGTATCGGCAGTGGTAGGAGTCGAGTTGGTGGCGCACTGCACGACGATCGCGAGGATCGCGATCGGGATTGCGACGACCGCGGCTATCCCGCTGATCTTCGGCCAGTCGGGGCCGGTAGGCCCGCCGCCACTGCCGCCTCCGAAAGGTGTCGGGTCAGCCGTCATTGTTCTGTTCTCCCCCTGGGTATTCCGTGAAGTCGGCTCGGTGTCGGAGCCGGACTGTCACCGGTGCTCTCTGTCGATCTGGTCAAGTACCTCGCGAACCAAGGACAGCAGGTTCACACGGACAAAAGTACCGCTCGATCGCGGCCTCTTGGCGGTTGTCGAGGTGCTTCCTCTCGATGAGCCATCCAGGCTGCCGCGGCCGCAGCGGCATCGACCGGAACGCATGCCGCTGTGCGGATTTCACGCCCGAAAGGCTCTTCGCGCCGGTGAGGTCCTTGATGCGCGCGGGTGTAGCGCTGTCTCCCTCAGCGACCAGGAGCCGCAGCGTCTGCATGCCAATCCCAGGTAGCGCCGCGAGGAACCTCTTGATTGTGGAACGGTTCCCGCGGCCGGATGGCGACGAACACGGACGACAGTTGCGTCAAGCGATATCGAACCCGCCCGGTGCACGCACCAGTGGCGCCCCGGGCATGTCCCGCGGAATATGGGGGTTGTCACGGTGGTGACGCCGCTAGCGGTCTGTCGAGTCGCCGGACCGCTGGTGTTTGCTGCGTTGTGTAACTGCCCGACCTGCCCGGCCACCGCCTAGTAGTGCACAGCCCGGCCGCGGGAACAGAACAGTCCTCATCACCGGCGGCACCTCGGGCATGGTCTGGCCACGGCCCGGCGCCTGTTCGACGAGGGCGCCTACGTTATCATCACCGGCCGCGATGAAGACCGATTGCACTGCGCCGCAACCGAACTCGATGCCGGACCACGTGTCCTCGCGGTCCGGGCCGACGCCGCGAACCTCGACGACCTGGACGCCCTGATGCGTTCGATCAGCACCTGGCGCGGTCACCTCGACGCGATCTTCACCAACGCGGACACCGCCATCTTCACCACGATCACCGAATTGACCGAAGCCGATGAGGACCGATCCTTCGACGTGAACTTCAAGGGCGTGTTCTTCACCGTACAGAAGGCCCTGCCGCTATTGAAGGAGCGGCGGCCTCGTCGGTTCCTTCCCAACCGATAGTGGCCGCATCGTCCGCCCGAGCGGGCCGCCATCTGATACAACAGGATGGCGAAGGCATTGTGCGGGAACAGGATCGCGCGGATGGGTGGACGATGACCGGCGAACAGCGCGGTGCGCACAACGGCTTGGCGAAGCTGGTCGCGTTCATCGCGATACCGATCGGGTTGGTTCTTCTCGGCGTCGGAATCTTCGGCTACGTCAATGATCCCGACGCCGCACCGATCTGTGACGGGAAGGCCATGACGCCCGGTACGGAGTGCTGGACGTACGGGGACTCGCACGGGGTGACCAGCTACGAGGAGCTGGCCGAGAGACAACGCCAGAATCTCGAATCGGCGCGGGACATGGTGCCGATCGGGGTGGTGATCTTGTTGATCGGTATCGCCGCTTTCGCAGTGTCGCGGCAGGGCACGTCGAGCGGCGGTGCCGTGCCGCGCGCGGTGCCGGTCCCGCAGACCCCGAGCAAGCCCGCCGACGAGATGAACACCCTGCTCGGCATGGTCCTCGGCAATACGGCGGCCGCCAACCGGCTCATCGGCTTCGAACTGCGGGCGGATCCGTCGGCCGATCGTGCGACGGCGATCGATCGGGCCATCGAGCGGCTTCGGGCGGACCGAGGTCGGCACGGCTGACCCGCTTGCACGTCAAAGGGCCCCTGACCTAGTGGTCAGGGGCCCTTTGATCGCTCTTGGTCAGCGCGGCGACGCGGCCTCGTCGGCATGCTCGGCGGCGTACTTCTTGGCCGCCGGGTAGTTGGCCTTGCCACTGGGCTGACGCATCATCTCGTCGACGGTCCAGTACGAACGGGGCGCCTTGTAACCGGCGATCTTGGTGCGGGCGTGGGCATCCAGCTCGGTCAGGTCGATGGTGGCGCCGGAGCGGGGCTGGATGATCGCGGCGACGGTCTGGCCGTACCGGTCGTCCTTCAGTCCGATGACCAGCGCGTCGAAAACGTCCGGGTGCGACTTGAGTGCGCCCTCGACCTCCTCGGGGAACACCTTCTCGCCGCCGGTGTTGATGCATTCCGAACCGCGACCGAGCAGGGTGACGGTGCCGTCTTCCTCGTAGCGGGCGTAGTCGCCCGGCACGACGTAGCGCTTGCCGCCGGTCTCGACGAAGATCGTCTTGGTCTTCTCCGGGTCCTTGTAGTAGCCGATCGGCACGTGACCGGTGCGCGCCATCCGGCCGGTCGCACCGGGTTTCGGCTCGACCAGGTTGCCGTCGTCATCGATCAGCGCGGCCTGCGCACTGAACTTCACCCGGGGACCCTGCGAATGGTCGGAATCCTTGCTCACCACACCGAGGCCCGTTCCGCCGCTCTCGGACGAACCGATGACATCGGTGATGAACACATTCGGGAACAGTTCGAGGTATTCCTGTTTCAGTGACTGCGAGAACAGCGCGGCATGGCTCGTGAACGCCCACAGCGACGACGAATCGTAACTACCGGCCTTGTAGGCGTCGAGCAGCGGCTTGGCCATGGCGTCGCCGACAACGGTGAGCACATTGACGCGATGCTTTTCCACCGTCTGCCACACCACATCGGCATCGAACTGCGGAATGAAAACGACGGTGCCACCGGAGTTCAGGGCGATGAACGCTGCCCACTGCGCCGCACCGTGAATCAGCGGCGACAGCGGCGCCATCACGATACCGACCGGGGACTGCTTGGCGTTGTTCGCCAGTTCCCATTCGTCCTTCACGTATTCACCGGTGACATGGTTGATACCGCCACCGAGCGCACGCCACACATCTTCGTGCCGCCACATCACGCCCTTGGGGAAACCCGTTGTGCCACCGGTGTACAGGATGTAGGTGTCGTCGGAACTGCGCTCGTCGAAATCCCGTTCGGGCGATTGCGCGGCGATGGCTTCGTTGTATTCGACGCCGTTGTAGCGACTGAAATCTGCGTCCGAGGCGTCGTCTACCACCACCACGTCGGTGAGCTTCGGCGTCTGCGGCAGCACCTCGGCGACGATGTCGGCGTAGCGACGTTCGTGCACCAGCGCCACCAGGTCCGCGTTGTCGACGATGTAGCGGACCTCCTCGGCGGTATAGCGGTAATTGATGCTGACCGAGATCGCGCGCAGCTTGTACGTCGCGATCATCGTCTCGAGCGCCTCGATCGAGTTGCGCGAGTACACGCCGACATGGTCACCCTTGCCGACGCCGCGCGAGGCGAGATGGTGCGCCAACCGGTTGGCGCGCTCGTCGAGCTCACGGTAGGTGACCTGCCGGTCTCCACAAATGATTGCGATGCGATCGGGCACCGCGTCCACAGCATGTTCGAGCAGATCAGCGACGTTCAAAGCCATATCAGCAAGATAGAACGTGTTTCAGTTTTAGGCAATAGAACGGGTCGGATCCGGGTTGGTGTAGAGCAGTCCGTCGGACCACACGTACCGTGTGCCACCCCACCGAAGGGCCGACGCGACATCCGGGAAGAAGCCACTGCCGTTGAGGTTCGCGCTGGTGTTGCAGAGCACGGGGACGCCTGTGAGTGCCTCGTAGGCGGTCAGGATCCGGGCCGCGGCGATATCGTCGGTTCGTTGGACGGTCTGCAGCCGTGCGGTGCCGTCGAGATGGATGACCGCCGGGATGCGATCGACCCAATCGGGGCGAATTTCGTGCTCGAAAAGCATGTAGGGATCGCTACCCCCCGGCGTGAAGATTTCGGTGGCCCGGTCGGCGAGGCATATGGGCGCAACCGGTCGATAGTCGGCTCGGTCCTTGATCAGGTTGAGTCGCTGCTTCATTGCTGCGTCCCGAGCGGGTGCCAGAATGCTGCGATTACCCAGTGCCCGTGGACCGAGTTCGGCGCGGCCGGAAAGGACGACGACCGGCTCGCCGTATTCGTGCAGAATTCTGGCTACCTCGGCTTCATCGCAGGGCGTGACCGTCCATGATTCCGGAACCGTTCCGGTGCGAATGGGCGGACCGCTGAAGACGGACCAGTCGAGCGCTGTCAGCCCGGTGCCCCACATCTCGCAACACGCTGTGCCGATGGCGGCCCCGGCATCATTCGGAAATGGTGGTACCCACACGTCGGTGAACAGTCCCGACGCTCGTATCCGGCTGTTCCATTTGATATTGAGTGCGCATCCGCCACCGAGACAAAGGTTTCGGGGAGCGCCGGGAAAGTGTTCGGCTACGACGCGGGCCAGCGCCGCGAGTAATCGTTGTCCCAGGTATTCCTGGAAAGTGGCGATGATGTCCGCATCGGACAAGCCGGGTAGGTAGGCATCTCGTTTCGCCAGTATGGCTTGGGCCATCGCTGCGGCGTTCTGTGGAACGACGCTCGGGAAGCTACCGAGCAGATCGTCGAATACCGGGAACGCCGCTTCCGATGGGGTGCCGAGGGCGGCGTAGGCCATGGCTTTGCCGGCCACGGAAAGGTGGTGGCGGATCAGGGCGTTCATGTCGAGGCCGCGCCCGTCGAGGCGGAAGGGGCCGAAATGCGCGTTGAAGTCGGAGAAGAAGTTGCCGGGTACCCGCAGCAGCGAGGAGACGGCGCGGACCGACCGATCCGCGGGCCGGACGTCGTAGAGGCGCGGGGTCGTTCCGCCGTCCCACACGAGCACCAGCGAGTCTTCGTTCCGCTGCGCGAACGGGCTCGAACAGTACGACCCGAGTAGGTGGTTGGCGTTGTGGAAGTAGCTCGTATAACCCTTGCCCGAGCCGAAATCGTGTGCATCGAAGTGGTAGCGCTGAATCGGCTCGGACCGGCCCGGGGAGTCGGCGTACGCGGCGACCGGCAGGTGAACGGTCATACCGTCGCGTCGAAGTGGTACGGCCGGTTCGAACGGATCCTGGCCGGGCTGTGCCCACCACCCGTCGACGACGTAGGCGTCCACATCGCGATGGTCGATGCCCGCTGTGCGTAGGAGCTCCGGGACGCGCGCGGCGTCGCCCAGTGGGGTATAGCGATCGAGGTTGTCGATCTTCTCCATTTCGATGCTGGTGACCAACCGGCCGTTGTCGATAAGTGCGATGCCCCCGTCATGGGTTGCTTTGATCCCGCAGATCAGCATCGGATCCTCCTTCGTGTCGTGGCTGCCCGAGAACCGAGCGTGACTGCTCGAACGGCGTCGTCAGCGCTCGGACTCGCGACTCAGCACGAACATGCGCAGCTCTCGTTGGGATCGGGCGGCGTAGTCGGTGTAGTCCGGCCAATGCTCGATCACGTGGGCCCACAGTTCGGCGCGCTGCTCCGCGCGCACCGGATGTGCGATCACGGAGAACGTTTCACCCTCGACGCGGACTACCGCCCGCCCAGCGGCGGTCAGGTTGGCGGTCCATGCGGGGTGGGTGGCCTGGCCGAAATTGGAGCCGACCACGATCATGTCGTCGCCGTGTGGCACGTAGAGCAGCGAGACGGTCCGCTCGGCTCCCGTCTTGCGCCCCTTGGTGGTCAGCAGCAGGTTGGGAAAACCGCCGAGTGTCAGCAGCCCGACGCGTCCTCGGGTGAGGCGCTGGGCTGCGAGGTCGACCTTGGCCGCGAATTTGACGAGGGTCAGGTAGTAGGGACTGTCTCCGAACGCCCGGACGAACCTCGACTGCGACTCCATAACACAATTCCCCTCACTTCAACTTGCAAGAACTGCAACCGGTTTCATTCATTAGAATGTAACGTGTTCTACCGCAGTATGTCTGGCATTGTCCAGGCTACGTACAGTCGATGTAGCGCATGTGGGGAGCATCTGGATGAAGGACGAGCGACCAGTTGTCGTGGTGACGGGAGCTTCGTCGGGGATCGGTGCCGCCGTGGCGCTCCGCCTCGGTGTGGCAGGTTGCCGAGTAGTCGCCACCGGGCGCGACGCCGCGCGGCTCGACGGTACTGTCGCCGCGATCCGGGCCGAGGGCGGAGCGGCGACAGCTGTCTGTCTGGATCTCACGGCCGCCGCTGAGATCGAGGCGTTCGCTGCGGGTTTCGGTGAGTCACACGGTGCGGTCGGCGCGCTGGTTCTGTGCGCCGGTGACGCCGACATAGCCACGGTCGAGGAGCTTTCTCCCGCTGGTCTTGCGGCCATGGTCGACGTGAATCTGCTTGGTGCACACCGGCTTATCCATACTCTACTGCCGGCGATGATCGAACGCCGTCGCGGTGACATCGTGGTCGTCAGCAGTGAGAACGTGACCCGGTTCAAGCCGATGATGGCTGCCTACACCGCCTCGAAGTGCGCCTTGGAAGCGCTGGCGGTGACCATGCAGAAGGAGTTGGAGGGGACCGGAGTTCGGACGTCGATCGTGCGGCCGGGATCGACGCGCACTGCTATGGGGAGCACCTGGGCGCCCGCCGAGCTCGGTGCGCTGTTCGGGTTGTGGGGGCGGTGGGGTCTGGCTCGTCATTCGGGGCGGATGGATCCCGACCATGTCGCGCAGGTGGTCGAATTCGTCCTCGGCGCGCCGAGGGAAATGAATGTGGCCTGTGTGGAGGTGCAGCCTGAAGCGCCGGTGGCTTCGGTCGAAGAGGCGAAAACTGTTGCGGCAAAATAGAACCTGTTCTACTGTCCATATTGGTACTGGTTCTTAGCAAGCTGAACGGGTCGACGGGGAATCTCGGCCCGGCGCTGGGTAGTAGAACCGCCCAGAGTGACTTGCAGACTGAACAGTCTGCGGAGGGGACATTGTGGCTCTTTTCGTGCGCACGGCGGGGACCAGCCGTCCGAGTGGCTACGCCCGCAGCCAATGGGATCCCGAGGCGGTGAACGGCACGGCTGTCGCAGCCCTGGCCGGGCAGGAGCTCGGCGACCATGCCTCCGGCACCGGTCTCGTCCCGGCCCGCTTCTCCTTGGAACTCCTGCGTCGGGTTCGCTTCGCGGGGCTGGAAACCACAGTGGTGACCACCCGCAAAGGCGCGAATATCGAAGTCCTGGACTGGAGTTCGCACCAGGAAGGGCAGCTCGTGGCGCGGGCGACCCTCACACTGCTACGCAAGTCGCGACAGCCACCCGGCGAGTTCTGGACAGCCGAGCACGGAGCGCGACCACCGTGCCCGCCCGGCCCGCCGACCAGGCCCGGCCTGTGGTGGAACCACGACGGTGCCGGACCGGACCTGTGGACCGAGCAGCCACGCGATGTGCAGAACGCGCAGCGCAAACGCATCTGGATCAACCATGTCGAGGCAATCGAGGGCGTGCCGATGTCCTCGGTCGCCCGATTGGCCGCGACCGCCGAGCTCACGAACACGATCACCGCCTTGGGATCGACGGGCATCGGCTACATCAACCACGACACGACAGCGGCTTTCACGCGCGCACCGGCCGAAGGCGGCCTCGGGCTCGAAGCGCACCAGCACCTGGCCGCGGCCGGGCTGGCTGTCAATGTCGCTCAGCTCTATGACGCCGAAGGCGTACTCGGAGTCGCCGTCGTGAGCTCGCTCTCGGTGGCCGAGCGCCGATTGGACCTTTCCGAAACGGAACCCGAATGGGCCGACTCAGGCAACCTGTCGCGGGCGCATCGCGCCAGTTAGGACTCGACATGACCCTTGTTCACTGGGACAAGTCTCGCATCATCGATGAAACATGCCGCGAATACAGCGAACTCGGCGATCGATTCGCCGATATCAGTGTGCGCGAACTCGACAACCCCACCCGCTGTTCGGGCTGGACCGTCCGCGGCGTGCTCGCCCATCTACTCGCGACCGGCGAAGACGTCATCGACGGAACGATCGGTACCCGGCCGCCGGACGTGCAGGCCCTCGCCTACCCACAGGCCACACCGCAGTTCTTCGCATCGGGATTCCGCTCGGTCGCGCAGCGTCTGCGACCACACCTGGAATCGCTGGACGACGCGATCTGGGCAGCGGACACCTACGGTGTCGCCGGGCAGCCCTTCGGAGTCGGAGTGCTCACGCTCGTGCACGAGATCGCCGTGCACGCCGATGACGTGGACGACGCGCTCGGCAGGCGAGTTCTGTTGTCCGACAGCGCGGTCACGATCTCGACCGAGTGGTTGTCGACCGAATTCGATCGCCTCGACTACCCGAGAACCAGGGTCGTCCTGTCCACCGGCCGGGAACTGACGGCCGGCAGCGGCGGCAAGGAGATGGTGCTCACCGGTACGCCACTGGATTTCGTGCGCGCCGCCACGGGACGAATCGACGCCGAGGTGGTCGGCGGACCGGCCGATCTG
The DNA here is from genome assembly GCF_040639775.1 of Nocardia sp. NPDC023733. NCBI lineage: Bacteria > Bacillati > Actinomycetota > Actinomycetes > Mycobacteriales > Nocardiaceae > Nocardia > Nocardia sp. NPDC023733. Next base: position 57,851 of record NZ_JBFAAN010000001.1, read on the forward strand.
AACATCTACGGCCGGGACCGCAGACATGAAGGGGTCTAGGGAAGGGAGTGGCAGCTGATGAGTCCTAGTGTCGTAGAGCTCGGTACATCACCGGCGGGAGATCCCAGCTGGGTGGTGAAGGACTATCAGACGATCCGTCGTCTGCTGTCCGACGGCCGACTCAACAGGTTCCCGCCGGTGGATGTCGAATGTCCGGCCCGGTTCACCCACGCCGAGATCATCCGGTTCAAGCACCTCGATCCGAACGCTCCGCCGCCGCCGGACGACCTTATCCGGCGTACCGTCGCGCATGCGTTCTCCAAGCGCCGCATGCACGCGATCGAAGCCAAGGTCGAGGCGATCACGACGTCGTTGATCGACGCGATGATCGCCGCCGGACCGCCCGCCGAACTACGACGGGACTTCGCTGGACCGCTCTCCTCGCAGGTGATCTCCAGCCTGATCGGCGTCCCGGACGAAGACCACCAGCTGATTCAGGAGTTGTCCCAATCGGCGGCCAATCTCGCCGAACCCGAGATCTCCGCTCCGGCCGACCAGCAGCTGAAGGATTACATGCGTCAGCTGGTCGCGAAGAAGGAAGCCGACCTCGGCGACGATGTCATCAGCGACATCATTCGTCTGCGGGTCGACCACCCTGCCCTGGAAAATGTCGACCTCGTCATCGGATTGGCGACCGGCTTGCGCTTCGCCGGACAGATCAACACAGTGACACTGATCGACCGTGGCATCGTCCATCTGCTTCGCCACCCGGAATTCCAGGCCGAGATAGTCGTCGGCGACCGTGCCGCGCGGGCACGGGTGGTCGAAGAGATCCTGCGGTTGCCGCATCCGGTGCAGGGTCGCGTCGCAGGTGTACCGCGCTATGCGACAGCCGATTTCGAGCTGGGCGGGTGCACGATCCGGCGCGGCGACCTGGTGGTCATGGACATCGAGGCGGGAAACCTCGATCCATCGGTCTTCGCTGATCCGGGTGACTTCTGCCCCGCCCGCCCCGCCACGTCGCATCTGTCGTTCGGAGCGGGAACGCACTACTGCGTCGGTGCCGCGCTGGCCCGCTGCGAAATGGAGACGGCGTTCGCGATGCTGCTCGGGCGCTTACCGGAACTGCGGTTCGCTGTGCCGTTCGAAGAGCTCGAACCGCTGAGCCACGAGCTGTCCGGCGGAGCGACCCGCGTCCCGATCACCTGGAAGGTGTCCCAGTCGTGCTGAAAGACGAAGAGATCACCCAATTCCCCTCTGCGGCATGCCGATCACTCGGCTTGGATCCAGTGCTGCGGGAGATGCTGGCACAGGGGGAGCGTGCACGGAAGGTCCAGCTTCCCCACGGCCCGGAATCCTGGATCATCACCGGCTACGACGACAACCGGGCGATCTACAGCCGCCCCGAGTTCACCCGCCAGGGTATCGATACCGAGGAAGCGCCCCGCCTGACCGCCGGATTGATGCTCGCGGGCGCCATCGGGTGCCAGAAGGACAAAACACACGCCGCGCTGCGGCAGGCCGCCACCAGGGTCCTCGATCGCACGATGATCTCTCAGGTCGAGGACATCGCCCTGCGAACCGCGAACGAACTCGTCGACTCCATGCGTGAGCGTGGCGACGGGTGCGATTTCGTCCGGGATTTCGCCAGGCCGTACTCCATCCGTGTGCTGTGCCAAATCCTCGGGATACCAGGCACCGACGAGGAATTCGTCATCGAGATGGTCGGCGCGATCCTCGCTGGTGGGCACAGCGGAGACGCCGGGACCGCGACCGAGGCGAGCACCCGGTTGGGTGTCTACATCATCGAGCTCGTCAACGAACGCCAGCGGAATACCGGCTCGGACTTCATCTCCCGGGTCGTCTCGCACACTGCCCTTTCCACCTACGAAGTGGTGGTTCTGACCTACGCGATGGTCATGGGTGGGTTCGAGACGACAGCCAACATGCTGGCCAAGTCGCTGGCCAGACTGCTTGTCGAAGAAGAACTCGTCGAGCGGGTGCGTCACGAACCGGCGCGGATCCCCGACATCATCGATGAGCTCTTGCGGCTCACCTCGGTGGCAGGCGGCGAAGGAATTCCGTGGCTCGTGCGCGAGCCTGTCGAGATCGCCGGAAGGCACCTGCAACCGGGTGATTACGTCGTTCCGGCGCCCGGTGCCGCGAATCGGGACCCGGCTGTCTTCGACAATCCGGAGGAACTGCGGCTCGGCCGCGACGAGCGCCAACATCAAACACTCGGTTACGCGGCGCATTACTGCCTGGGGAACAAAGTCGCCAGGGTCGAGCTCGACACGGCGTTCCGTGTTCTGCTCGAGCGATTCAGCGGCCTGCGCCTCGCGGTCGATATCGACGACCTGGACTGGGACGAGGAATCAGCCATCTGGCATCTCCGTGCGCTCCCGATCTCCTGGCGCGGGTGACGGTGACATGACACCAGAAGTGGGCGCGGCGGCGTCGTACCCCGCGGCGTCTCCGATTCCGACCGAGCGGACCTGTCCATTCGATCCACCCGACGGCTTGCGTGGACTGCCTGCGGTGAGCCCGCTCAGATTCGCCAGCGGTGCCGAAGGCTGGTTGGTCACCGACTACCGGATCGCGCGCAGCGTCCTCAGAGACTCCCGATTCAGCACCGACCGGAAGTTGACCGAAGCGCCGATTCGGGAACTTCCGCCGATCCTGCGCGAATACGGCACACCCCCGGGCATGTTCAACTGTCTTGACGGCGATTCCCATGCGCGGTACCGACGGCTCCTCGCGGGGTACTTCTCGGCGGGGCGGATCGCGGAGTTCGCGCCGCGGGCCGTCGACATCGTCGACGAACAGATCACGACAATGGCCGAGGTGCTCGATTCCGCCGGTGAAGCCGATCTGCTTGCCGTGTTCGCGATGCCGGTTTCGTTGCGCCTGATCTGCGAACTGCTCGGGGTTCCCGATCGACTCAGCGGGGATATCGCACGGCTGGCCTCCGTATTGTTCGATCTGTCGGCGTCGGGCGACTCGATGATCGCGACCATTCTCGAGCTGCGCGAGATTCTGCTCGACGCCATCAGGCATACCCGCACCTCGCCGTCGAGTGGGCTGATCGCCGACCTTGCTCGTGATCCCGAGATCGACGACGAAGAACTGTTCCAGATCAGTCAGGTACTCCTGCTCGCCGGATTCGAAACGACCGCGAACATGCTGGCACTCAGCACGTTCGCGTTGTTGTCGGCTCCGGATCAGCTGCGACGATTCCGTGCCGGGGAGGTGTCCGCCGCAGCGGCTGTGGACGAACTCCTGCGCTATCTGTCGGTGGCCCATATGGGCCCGGTCCGCGCGGCAAGTGAATCTGTTCGCCTGGGGGAGGTGACCGTTGCGGCGGGCCAATCGGTGATGATCTCGGTCCCGGTGGTGAACCGCGACCCCGCATTGCTCGACGACGCCGACAGATTGCTCCTCGATCGTCCACCGGTGAACCACATTTCCTTCGGGGTCGGCGCACATAAATGCATCGGCCAATACTTGGCGAGAACCGAACTCGAGATCGGGCTGACGCGACTGTTCGCGCGGTTCCCGACCCTGACGCTCGCGGTCCCACCCGAGCAGGTACCGCTGCGGACTGACATGTTGGTTTACGGCGTGCACGAGCTGCTGGTCTGCGTCGAAGGCTGAGACAACCGCATCGGATGAGGAGAGAACCGTGGCACTGAACATCGCAGATCTGTTCGAGCACGCAGTGGACGCGGTGCCCGATCTTCCGGCGGTGAAGGTGGGGGAGCGAGCGCTCACGTTCCGCGAGCTCGACGTCGCCGCGAATCGGCTCGCGCATTTTCTCGCCGGGCGGGGGATCGGGCCCGGGGATCATGTGGCGCTGTATGCGAAGAACAGCATCGAGCATGTGGTCGCCTTGCTGGCGACATTGAAGGTGCGCGCTGTTTCGATCAATGTGAATTATCGCTACGTCGAGGGGGAACTCGATTACCTGTTCGAGAATTCCGACGCGGTCGCGGTGCTGCACGACCGCACCTACGCATCGGTGCTCGCGCGCTGTGTACCCCGGCATCCGAGGATTCATACGTGTGTGGCGCTGGTCGATCCCATGGCTCCCGACGACGAATCGGACCTGTCGGGTTTCGGCGGCCTCACCTATGCGGAGGGGATCGAGGGACAGCCGGGGACGCGTGACTTCGGGCCACGTAGCGGCGACGACATCCATATCATCTACACGGGCGGAACAACCGGGTTCCCGAAAGGCGTGATGTGGCGCCACGAGGACTATTGGCGGGTTTTCGGCGGTGGGACCGATTTCGAAACCGGTACGCTCCTGGGCGAATTCGACCAGTCCGAGGCGGCCGCGAAAGCTCGCCGAATGGTGAAATTCCCGCTGAGCCCCCTCATGCACGGCGGCGCCCAGACCGGGCTTCTCCGGCACCTGTTCGTCGGCGATCTGACAATTCTCGAACCCAAATTCGACCCCGCGACCACCTGGGACGTCATCGATCGTGAGCGCGTCCAATTCCTGTTCCTCACCGGCGACGCCATGGCCCGACCGCTGATCGAGGAATATCAGCGACGCACGGCGAACGGTCTCGGCAGTGGTTCCAGCCTCGTCGTGGTGGCGAGCAGCGCCGCGGTATTCAGCCCCGAGGTCAAGAACAGGTGGCTCGAAAATTTCCCGAACACCGTATTCACCGACTCGATCGGGGCGACCGAAACCGGATTCCAGGGCACAGCGGCGCAGTCCCGCGAGAATGTTCGACAGGACGGCCCCCGCGTCGCCCTCGGCCCGGATTCCGTCGTCCTCGACGACAACGGCCATCTCCTCGATCTCACCGCCGACGTCGGCGCCATCGGCCAACTGGCCCGCGCCGGCCGCATCCCCCTCGGCTACTACAACGACCCCGTCAAGACGGCCGAAACCTTCAAGACCGTCAACGGCATCCGCTACGTCGTCCCCGGCGATCGCGTCCGCATCGAGCCCGGTGCCCGCGTCACCCTCCTCGGCCGCGGCTCGAACTGCGTCAACACCGGCGGCGAAAAGGTCTACGTCGAGGAAGTCGAGGCGGCGATCAAAGCCGTTGCGGCGGTGTACGACTGCATCGTCGTCGGCGTGCCGGACGAACGCTTCGGCAACGCTGTCGCCGCGGTCGTCGAATTGCGACCGGGACACCAGTTGACTCTCGACGAACTCCGTGCCTCCCTACGCACCTCGCTGGCCGGGTACAAGCTCCCGCGCGTGATGACGACGGTGCCGAAGGTCCCACGCAACGACGCCGGAAAGGCGCAGTACCCGCGAGCGCGGGAGCTGGCATCGTCAGCCGATGCGCGATGGCTGTGAATCTCCCACGATTGTGCGCCCCAACGCGGTGAGCCGGGCTACCGCAACTCCGGGTGGACCTTCCAAAACATCGACTTCGTCCGGAGGCCTTCGAGATCAAAGGCCGTGAACAGCAGGAGGCCAGCGCGATCCTGACGGGTCGGGTCAGCTACGAGGCATTCAGCCCGGTGTGGCCCGACATGGCGGACTTCGCGGAATACAAGGAGATGCCCGAGTACGTCGTGTCGACCACACTCACCGACGACGATCTGGTTACCAACTGGGGTGAAACCACGATCCTGCGGTAGGACGCCACGAAACTGCGTCTCGTCGAGTCGCAGGCCTTCTCGAACTGCCTGCAGCTCAACATCTTCGACGTCATCGGCTGATCGTCGCCGTCCTCACGCGGCCGCCGGCGCACCACCAGCGGGCACGGCGGTGGCTTCGCCGGTCTCGCGCAGGGTCGATGCACCGGTGACGCGTCGAACGTCGGCCACGTGAGCGGAACCCTTGCCGGGCGGGCATAGGCTCTGATCTTGTGGGGTTCACGGTCCCAGCACCCCGGCCGGGATCAGCTTGTGGAGCCGCAACTTACGTGACCTCACCGGCTCCTACCCCGAGATCGTCACTGCCCTGGCCGAGATCACCGAGGGGCGCACCATCCTGCTCGACGGCGAACTCGTCGCCCTCGACGACCGCGGTGCCCCGTCGTTCTCCCGGCTGCAGCAGCGTATGCACGTCCAGCGCCCCGCCCCGGCGTTGATCGAGCAGGTCCGCTTCAACTACATCGTGTTCGACCTGCTCGGCATCGACGGACGCCTACGTTGCATCGGCGGAGTCGGCACCGGATTCACCGCGGCCACCCGCCGCGGCATGCGCGCGAGGATCGACGAGATCCGCCGCGACACCAGCCCACTCGACGACCCACCACCGGCACCGGGCGTGCGTATTGCGTGGTGGGTTCAACCGGTACTCGTCGCCGACATCGAGTACCGAGAGGTCAGCGGCGACGGTCTGCCGGCGTTCTCGCGCCGCCCCGGGCACGGGCAACGGCGCCCCCGGCACCCGGGCTGCGGAATATGGGGTTTGTCACGGTAGCGGCGCAGCTAGCGGACGTTGTCGGCCGCCGCGCGGTGACGGCCCTGCGGGCGGATGTACGCAGGCGGCTGTCTGCGGTCCAACGGCATCTGCACGCGCGCGGAATCTCGCGTTCATCTCTGCCGGGTCGGCGGCGCTCTGCGGCCGTCAGCTCGGCGCCTTCGCTCTAGCTTTCTCGGCCGTCTCACCGGCCCGATCTTCGCCGATTCGGGAATGAAAGTAGGTGATACACGTGTTGGAAATCCTGGGTAAATCGTAGAAAAATCGTAGAAAGCAGGGGTGGACCCCGAAGATGACCAGGTCAGCGGGGGTGTAGGCTTTGTCGGTCATGAAGTCGGCTTATTCGGGTGCGCCCAAGACGGTCTACCTCGATCATGCGGCGACCACTCCGATGTTGCCTGCCGCTGTCGAGGCGATGACTGCTGCCCTGGGGGCGGTGGGGAACGCCTCTTCGCTGCACGGGTCGGGGCGGGCGGCGCGGCGGACGCTCGAGGAGGCGCGGGAGTCGATCGCGGCGGAGCTGGGGGCGCGGCCGTCGGAGGTGATCTTCACCTCCGGGGGGACCGAGAGCGACAATCTCGCGATCAAGGGGATTTTCTGGGGGCGGCGAGCGGCTGATCCGCGCCGGACCCGGCTGGTGGTGAGCTCCGTCGAGCATCACGCGGTGCTGGACGCGGTGGAGTGGCTCGAGCAGCACGAGGGCGCGCAGGTGAGCTGGTTGCCTGTCGACGGTGAGGGTGTGGTGTCGCCGCACGTGCTGCGCGAAGTGCTCGAGGCGCACGGTGACGAAGTGGCGCTGGTGAGCGTGATGTGGGCCAACAACGAGGTCGGCACCGTCCAGCCGGTCGCCGAATTGGCTGCCGTGGCACAGGAATTCGACATTCCGATGCACAGCGACGCGATCCAGGCGGTGACCCAGGTTCCGGTCGATTTCGGGGCGAGCGGGCTGGCCGCGTTGAGCGTCGCGGGGCACAAGGTCGGCGGTCCGCACGGTATCGGTGTGTTGCTGCTCGGTCGGCAGGTGCCCTGTGTGCCGCTGATCCACGGTGGCGGGCACGAGCGCGACCTGCGCTCGGGAACCTCCGACGTGGCGGCCGCCGTCGGCTTCGCCGCCGCCCTGCGCGCCGCCTCCGCTGAGTCGACACAAAGCTTGAAAGCGTTGCGCGACAAGCTGATCGCCGGTCTGCTCGCGCTGGAACCCGACGCCGTGCTCAACGGCCCCGCCGACGAGCGCAGGCTCCCCGGCAACGCCCACTTCACCTTCCCTGGTTGCGAGGGCGACTCCCTGCTGATGCTGCTCGACGCCGCCGGTATCGAATGCTCGACCGGCTCGGCGTGCAACGCGGGGGTGGCCTCGCCGAGCCACGTCCTGATCGCCATGGGTGTCGAGCCGTGGCAGGCGCGCAGTTCGCTGCGGTTCTCGCTGGGCCACACTTCGACCGAATCCGATATCGACACATTGCTGACCGTGCTGCCGCAGGTCATCGAAAGGGCCAGGGCCGCGGGTCTGGCCGGCGCTAGAGGAGGTGCCTGATGCGAGTACTTGCCGCCATGAGTGGTGGAGTCGATTCGGCGGTGGCCGCGGCGCGGGCCGTGGACGCCGGTCACGAGGTGGTCGGGGTGCACCTGGCGCTGTCGGCATCGCCGGGCACCTTGCGCACCGGTTCGCGTGGCTGCTGCTCCAAGGAAGACGCCGGTGACGCCCGCCGCGCCGCCGATGTGCTCGGCATTCCGTTCTACGTGTGGGATTTCGCCGACCGCTTCAAAGAAGACGTGATCGACGACTTCGTCGCCGCCTACGCCGCGGGCGAGACCCCGAACCCGTGCCTGCGCTGCAACGAGAAGATCAAGTTCTCCGCGCTGGCCGACCGCGCGCAGGCCCTCGGCTTCGACGCCGTGGTCACCGGGCACTACGCCCGCCTCGAAGACGGTGTGCTGCGCCGCGCGGTCGACGCCGACAAGGACCAGTCCTATGTGCTCGCGGTGCTCACCGCCGAGCAGCTCTCGCGCGCCATGTTCCCGGTCGGCGACACCCCCAAGCCACGCATCCGCGAGGAAGCGGCCGAGCGGGGTCTCGCGGTGGCGAACAAGCCCGACAGCCACGACATCTGCTTCATCCCCTCCGGCGACACGCGGGCGTTCCTCGGCGCCAAGATCGGCATCCGCCCCGGTGCGCTCGTCGATTCCGACGGCACCGTGCTCGGCACCCACGAGGGTGTGCACGGGTTCACCGTCGGTCAGCGCAAGGGCCTCGGCCTGAGCCACACCGCCGCCGACGGCAAGCCTCGCTATGTCACCGGGATCGACCCCGATTCCGGCACGGTGAAGGTCGGTTCGGTGGAAGACCTGCAGGTCGACGTCATCACCGCCGACCGCGCCATCTGGACCTCCGGCGTGCGCCCGACCGAACCGGTCGAGTGTGTGGTGCAGGTGCGTGCCCACGGCGGCACCGCGCCTGCCGTGGTCGAACCGGTGGGTGAGGGGCTGGTCGCGCGGCTGCGTGAACCGCTCAGCGGCGTAGCGAAGGGGCAGGCCATCGTGCTCTACCTGCCCGATGCCGAGGGTGGCGACACCGTGGTCGGCAGCGGCACCATCAACGGCACCGATCGCGCCGGGGTCGAGGCGGGGATCACCGACGCTTCCGCCTGAGGAGCGCGCCGTTCGACGACACGAAAGGTGTTGTGCACGTGACATTGTCGCGAAGCAAGGACTCCGAGGAGAGTGCGCCCGCGGACCTGCTCGTCGGCGGCATCGCCACGGGCATCGGATCGTGGCCGGGCACCGACCCGAGGGAAGCTGCCGCGACGATCATCGGTGAACTGCCCGACCTCGCGCACCTGGTCGAACTGCCGCAGCGCGGAATCGGCGCCGACATGATCGGCCGGGTGTCGGCGCTGCTGGTGGATCTGCGCTTCGACTCCACCACGCGCGGTTACCGGCTGGCCGCCCGCCCGGGCTCGGTGTCACGCCGGGCACGTGACCTGCTCCAGTTCGATCTCGATGCGATCGAAGAAGCCTGGGAGACAGCGGGTTTGGTCGGAACCGGCCGTGTCGTGAAGCTGCAGTCGGCGGGACCGCTCACCCTGGCCGCCGAAGTGGAACTGCCCGGCGGGCATCGGATTCTCACCGATCCCGGTGCGATGCGCGATCTTTCGGAATCCCTCGCCGAAGGTTTGGCGCGGCACGCGGACGAGCTGCGCAAAAGGCTGGGGGCCCAGGTCGTCATCCAGCTCGACGAACCGCAGCTCACCACGGTGCTCGAAGGTTCGTTGCAGGGGCCGAGCATCCTCAACACCATTCGCGCGCTTCCCGAACCCGACGCCGTGCGCATTCTCGACACCGTGATCGAGGTCCAGAACGCGCCGGTCCTGTTGCACACCTGCGCATCTCGTCCCGCCCTGGCAACCATCGGCCGCACCGCCGCCGCCGGCATCTCCTTCGACGCCGCGACCATCACCACCCCCGACCTCGACCCCCTCGGCGACATCGTCGATCGGGGCAAGAAGATCGCCCTCGGCCTCGCCCCGGCCGAGGCGCCGGCGGCGCCGATCACCTGGCGGGAGATCGCCGAACCCGCCGTCCGCCTGGTCGACCGGCTCGGCTTCCCTCGCACGATCCTGGCCACCCAGATCCTGGTGACCCCCGCCTGTGGGCTGGCCGGCGCCTCCCTCGAATGGTCCCGGCGCGCACTCGCGCTCAGTACCGAGGTGGCGCGTGCCTTCGCCGAGGAACCGGAGTCGTTGAACGTCGAGTAGCGGCCGCCTGTCCGGTGCCGTAACCAGGCAGGCGCTTCGGTGTCCCGGGGTTGAACGTCCTTAGAAGCCGGGTCGGCGACGGGCCCGGACGGTCGCCGAAAGTGTCGGTGGCCTCCACTAATGTGCTGGGTGTGAGTGAGAGCGACAGCGCGGTTTCCGTGAGTGCCGAAGGTGCCACCCCCGAGCAGCGGGTGCGGTGGCAGCAGTTGGCCGACGAGGTGCGTGAGCACCAGTTCCGCTACTACGTGCGGGACTCGCCGATCATCACCGACGGCGAGTTCGACGCGCTCCTGCGTGAACTGCAGGCGATGGAAGAGGCGCATCCCGATCTGCGCACACCCGATTCGCCGACCCAGCTGGTCGGCGGCGGTTTCGCCACCGAGTTCACCGCGGTCGACCATCTCGAGCGCATGCTGTCGCTGGACAATGTGTTCGACTTCGACGAGCTGCGCGCCTGGGCCGCCCGCGTGGAAGCTGAAACCGGTCCCGACCTGCACTTCCTGTGCGAGGTGAAGATCGACGGTGTGGCCCTGAACCTGGTGTACGAGAACGGGAAACTGGTGCGCGCCGCCACCCGTGGCGACGGGCGAACCGGTGAGGACGTCACCCTCAACGCCCGCACCATCGACGACATCCCCACCGAACTCACCGCCACCGAGCAGTTCCCGATCCCGGAACTGCTCGAGGTGCGTGGCGAGGTGTACTTCCGGCTCGAGGACTTCCAGACGCTCAACGCCCAGATCGTGGCCGAAGGCAAACCGCCCTACGCCAACCCGCGCAATACCGCCGCCGGCTCGCTGCGCCAGAAGAACCCCGCGATCACCGCCCAGCGCAGGCTGCGGATGATCTGCCACGGCTTCGGTCGTATCGAGGGCTATCGCCCCACCTCCATGCATGAGGCCTATCAGGCGCTCGCCGCGTGGGGACTGCCGGTGTCGGAGCACACCCGGCTGGTGCAGGGCGTGGACGCGGTGATCGAACGGGTCGCCTACTGGGGTGAGCACCGCCACGACATCGAGCACGAGCTCGACGGGCAGGTCATCAAGGTCGACGAGATGGCGTTGCAGCGGCGGCTCGGCTCCACCTCCCGGGCTCCCCGCTGGGCCATCGCCTACAAGTACCCGCCGGAAGAGGCGACCACCACGCTGCTGAACATCGAGGTGAACGTCGGCCGTACCGGGCGCGTCACCCCGTTCGCCGTGATGGAACCCGTCACCATCGCGGGATCGACGGTCGCGATGGCCACCCTGCACAACGCCTCGGAGGTGAAACGCAAGGGTGTGCTGATCGGTGACACCGTCACCATCCGCAAAGCCGGTGACGTGATCCCCGAGGTGCTCGGTCCGGTGGTCGACGCCCGCACCGGCGACGAACGCGAGTTCGTGATGCCCACGCACTGTCCCAATTGCGGCACCGAACTGGCGCCCGCCAAAGAGGGCGACGCCGACATCCGCTGTCCCAATCAGCAGTTCTGCCCCGCCCAGCTGCGCGAGCGGGTGTTCCATCTCGCCGGGCGCGGCGCCTTCGACATCGAGGCGCTGGGCGACAAGGCGGCCGACGCGTTGCTGCGCTCCGGCGCCATCACCGACGAAGGTGACCTGTTCGATCTCGACGAGCAGAAACTGCTGTCGGTTCCGCTGTTCACCAACAAGGAAGGCGGCTTGTCCGCCAACGGCAGGCGGCTGCTGGAGAATCTGCAGGCGGTGAAGGACCGTCCGCTGTGGCGGGTGCTGGTCGCGTTGTCCATCCGGCACGTCGGCCCGACCGCCGCCCGCGCGCTGGCCGCCGAGTTCGGCAGCCTCGAACGCATCGAATCCGCGACGGTGGAAGAACTTTCGTCGACCGACGGTGTGGGCCCGACGATCGCCGCGGCCGTGGGGGAGTGGTTCACCGTCGACTGGCATCGCGCCATCGTCGACAAGTGGCGGGCCGCCGGTGTGCGCATGGAGGACGAGCGCGACGCCTCCATCGAACGTACCCTCGAGGGCTTGTCGATCGTGGTGACCGGCTCGCTGCAGACCTTCACCCGCGACGGTGCCAAGGAGGCGATCCTGGTCCGCGGCGGCAAGGCGGCGAGCTCGGTGTCGAAGAAGACCGCGTTCGTGGTGATCGGCGATTCCCCTGGTTCCAAGGCAGCCAAGGCCGAAGAACTCGGTGTCACGATTCTCGACGAGGACGGTTTCCGGTTGCTGCTGGAGCAAGGTCCGGAAGCCGTCACGCCGCCGGTCGAGGAGGACGCCGAGTAGCGGCGGTCGCTCCGCTCAGCTCGGGGTGACGGTGACCGTGTTCGCCATCTGGGTGTGGATGTCGAACTGGGCGCACTGGCCGTTGGTGAGTTCCACGTGCCGGTGCGTCTTCTTCGAGTTGCCCTCGATGTCGACGACGACGTCGCTACCGGTCATCGAGCACACCTTCGACACCGGCGCCTCGGTGTAGCTGACGGTCCCGGCCCCCTGGCAGCTGTTCGTCGAGTTCCCCAGGAACACCCGTGCGGTTCCGTCCGGACAGGGATCGGCCGCCGCGGTCGGCGCACCGACCATCAGCACCGGAACCACGGCCCCGGCTCCCAACGCCGCAACAACCAGCCCACGAATCATCACTGCAGCTCCGCCTCTCACCGATTTTCGGCCAGACTACGCCAGACCCGCATCCCCGCGCGCGACATGCACACGATCGCAAACCTGGACACTTGGTCACCACGGGGAACTCCCATCCAGCCCCACGTGGTGGTCGAGACACAGCGATGGCGAGCTGCCGAAGGGTGCCGATGGCGACTGTTACCGTCGGTGCACGCAGGTCCGCTGGTGTCTGACGGAGGCCTGCCTGCCCCGGTTGCAGCATGGCTGGTCGACCGCAACGAACACGGAAGCCGCCGGCCGGATCCGGGCATCGACTGTCGCGTCGAAGGGACGAAGCAGTGGGCAAGCAAGCGAGCGGGACCGCAGGCTCTACCCCAGCACCCGATGCGATCGAGGTGCGCGGCGCGCACGTGCACAACCTCAAGAACATCGACGTGTCGGTGCCGCTCGGGAGGCTGGTGGCGGTGGCCGGGGTCTCGGGGTCGGGCAAGTCCTCGCTCGCACTCGGGGTGTTGTACGCCGAGGGTTCCCGGCGGTACCTGGAGGCTCTGTCGACCTACACTCGGCGCCGTCTCACCCAGGCGGCGCACGCGGCCGTGGACAGTGTCGAGCACGTACCCGCCGCGCTCGCATTGCGTCAGCGACCCGGAATCCCGGGTGTACGTAGCACTTTCGGAACGTCGACCGAATTGCTGAACAGTCTTCGCCTGATCTTCTCCCGGCTCGGCCACCACCGCTGCCCGAACGGGCACCGCCTCGAGCCGACGATGGATGTGGCGCTCGACCGGCCGTTGACCTGCCCCGTCTGCGGTGCGGTGTTCGGGCCGCCGAGCGCGGAGTCCTTCGCGTTCAACAGCGAAGGCGCGTGCCCGCGGTGTGCGGGCACCGGCACCGTGCGGGAGGTCGACGACGACGCCCTCGTCCCCGACCCGTCCCGCAGCATCGATGAGGGTGCGGTGCTGCCGTGGTCGATGTTCGGGCTGGCGGCCGTGCCGAAGGTCGCCGCCGAACTCGGTGTGCGCACCGACGTGCCGTTCTCGGCACTGACGAAGAAGGAACGCCGGATCGTCTTCGAGGGTCCGCCGGTGAAACGACGCATCCTGTATCCGGCCAAGAACGGCAAGCTGTTCGATCTCGACGCCTCCTATCGCAATGCCCGCCAGGCCGTCGAGGAGGCGTTGAAGAAGGCAACCACCAAGAAGGGACTCGACCGTGTCGACAGGTTCCTGACCGTGCAGACCTGCCCGGACTGCGCGGGCACCCGGCTGAACCCGCAGGCCCGATCCACCCTGGTCGAGGGCATCGACATCGCCGAGGCCACGAGCAAGACCCTCGACGACATCACCGCCTGGGTGCGCACGATTCCGGCGAACGTGCCGAAGCCGATGGCACCGATGGCCGAGGACATCGTCGCCCAGATGGTCGCGACGGCTTCGCGGCTCGTCGACCTAGGGTTGGGCTACCTCTCCCTCGACCGTGCCTCGTCCACGCTGTCCACCGGGGAGCGTCAGCGTGTGGCGCTCTCGCGGGCGGTACGCAACCGCACCACCGGCGTGCTCTACGTCCTCGACGAACCCTCGATCGGACTGCACCCAGCCAATGTCGACGGCCTGCTCGCGGTCGTGCGCAGCCTGCTGACCGACGGCAACTCGGTGATCGTGGTCGACCACGATGTGCAGATCCTGCGGGCCGCCGACTGGCTCATCGAGATCGGACCCGGCTCGGGACGTGACGGCGGCACGGTCATCGCCGAAGGTCCCCTCGACCGTATCGTCGACAACAAGGCATCCCTCATCGCCGGTTTCATCGATGGCCGCGAGGACATTCGCGTCCGCCCCCGAACCGACACGGCCGACTTGTTCGAGGCGGGCCGCATCCATCTGCGCACCGCGCCACTGCACACCGTCCACGCCCTCGACCTGGACATCCCACGCGGAAGGCTCACCGCTGTCACGGGTGCCTCCGGCTCCGGCAAGACCACCCTCGTGCTGGAAAGCCTCGTCCCGGCACTGCGCGCGAGTGCTGCGAATATGCCTCTCCCGCAGCACATTCGGGAGATCGCTGCGGAAGATATCACCCGCGTCGACGTTGTCGATGCCGCACCCATCGGCATCAATATCCGCTCCACGGTCGCCACCTACAGCGGCGTCCTCGACGACCTGCGCCGCGCCTACGCGGCCACGGCCGACGCGAAGGAGCGCGGTCTGCGCGCGGGCGACTTCTCCTACAACACCGGCAGCCTGCGCTGCCCGACCTGTGAAGGCACCGGCCAGATCGAACTCGACGTCCAGTTCCTTCCCGACGTCGACATCATCTGCCCCGATTGCGACGGCTCCCGCTACGCCCCGGCAGCCGACACCATCCGGCGGTCACCGCACGGCGACGACACCCACGAAGGCCTGAGCCTGCCGCAGCTGCTGGCCTGCACCGTCACCGAGGCCATCGAACACACCGGTGATCTGAAGAAGGTGAGCGCCCGCCTACAGACCCTGCTCGACCTCGGCCTGGGCTACCTCACCCTCGGCGAGGCCACACCGTCCCTGTCCGGCGGCGAGGCGCAGCGGCTCAAACTCGCCACCGAACTCGGCCGCGACCAGCACGACACCGTCTTCGTCCTGGACGAACCGAGCATCGGCCTACACCCTCTCGATGTCCGCGTCCTGCTCGGCGTGCTGCAACGCCTGATCGACAACGGCGCCACCGTCCTGTTCATCGAGCACGACCTCGACATGATCGCCAACGCCGACTACGTCATCGACCTCGGCCCCGGCGGCGGCATCCACGGCGGCCGCATCACCGCCACCGGCACCCCCGCCCAAATCGCCACCAACCCCGACAGCCTCACCGGCCACTACCTGCGCACAGTCATACCCAACCATTTCCGGCCCGAATCGAGCACAACAGGTGAGCCCGACCCACCTTCGCCGAGCCGCAGGCCGGAACATGGCTAACTCACCGGGAACGTGCGACGTCGACCTGCTACACCGTCTGGCCGCCAACACAATTCCCACCGCACCTGAGCCCGGCCTCAGTCCCCCGAGAAGCAGGTGAGCACATGGGTAACTCCCCGGGGACGGGCTAACTCGCCCACCGACTCCCCGCCTGCCGCGTCCCCAACGACCCCCGCCCCTTAGTCTGGCCAAAAGTCACGGAGAGGCGGAAGAGCACTTGTTGCGGAGTTTTCAGGTGGCCAATCATGGGTCTTTGGCCGAGGCGCAGCAATTGCGGCTGACCAAGGGGGCCGGTGGACCGCTCGCGGTGCCGGTGACGGCGGTGTACGGCGTCGCGGCGTCGGGCAAGACCAGTGTGGTCGACGCGCTCGCGCAGATGCGTGATGCCGTGTTGAATTCGGTGAACGGCTGGGATCCGTACGCGGGTCCGGTACGTCGACCGCATCTCGGATTCGCCGACCGGCCGACCGAATTCGTGACCGGTTTCGTGGCGGAGGGTGTGCCGTATACCTACGGCTTCCGCCTCGACAGCGCCGATGTGATCGCCGAGTGGCTCTACACCCATCCTCGTTCGCGGAAGCGAATCGTGTTCGAGCGCAACGGGGATCAGGTCAAGATCGGTCCGATGTTCGAGGCGGCCCGGTACGGGGTGACGGCACTGGTGCCGTTGCTGCGGCCGAACGCGTTGCTGCTGAGCCTGGCCGGTCAGCTGTACGCGGAGGCCCTGGTACCCGCCTACCGTTGGTTCGCGGCGAATCTGCAAGTGCAGCAGGGTGATATCGGTGTGGAGGCGCTGGCGTACGACCTCGGCAGCCACATCTCCCGTTCGCCCGACAACGCCGCGCGCCTGCTGATGCTGTTGCGCACAGCCGATCTGGGCATCGAGGATCTGCTGATCGCCGAGCACGACCCGATGTACGCCGACTACCTGCGCGACATGGACGCCGGAATCGCCTCGCTCACAGCGCAACTGGACCAGGGCGGCGCCGATGCGGTGCTGGTGGAACGGGAGCTGAGCACGCTGCGTGCCGCCCGCGACACCCTGTACCGCCGCATGGTCGACCGGCGCGGCCCCGGCCTGAGCCTGGTGCACGAAGGCATCGACATCGCGTTCGACCTGGCCGACGAATCGACCGCGACCCGCGCGCTGCTGCGGGTGCTGCCCGCCATGCTCGAGGCGCTCGACACCGGCGGTGTCCTCGCCGTCGACGATCTCGGTGCGGGCCTGCCGGTGGAGGAGACCGACCGCCTGGTGCAGCTGTTCCAGAACCCGGAGACCAACGCCCGCGGCGCCCAGCTGATCTACACCACCGCGAATCGCGCGCTCATCGACCGCAACAACGGCCGTTCCCAGCGCACCAGGACGGCGGTGTGGCAGGTGCGGCGGACGCAAGGCGTCAGCGAACTCGTCGGTCTGTAGTCGGCCTACCATGGGGTCATGCTCGAAGTGGTGATGGCGGCGGCCATGGTGACGATGCTCGTGGTCATGATCGGCGCCCTTCTGAGCAGGCGTGGCGGCGGTGGGGGAGTTCAGCTCGAGCACGGATCGCTGTCGGTGACCGGGGTGAGCCCGTTGCCCGCCATGACCGGCGAGCACTATGTGACCATCACCGGAACCATCACGGGCCCGTCGGTGCTCGCGAAGGTCGTGTACGGGCGGTTCGCGTGGGACGCGGCGCAGTGGCCGTCGATCGGCGACCAGCTCGACGTGGTCTACTCACCGCGCAATCCCGACCGCTGGTCCGCGCAGCATCCGGGACTGCGCCCGTATCTCGGTAGCTGAGACGGTCCCGGTAGCCGGGACGGGTGCGTCGAAGCTCACAGCCGCCCGGGTGCGATCATGCGGGAATGCACGGCAACAACCACGCAACAGTGAGCGGTCCGCAGATCCGGACCGCGCAGCCCGACGAATACGACGCCATCTCCGCCCTGACCGTCGACGTGTACGTCGGCGACGGGTATGTGCCCGCCGACAACGACTACACGCGGGAACTGGGTGACGCGGCGCACCGGGCCGCGCACGCACAGGTGCTCGTAGCCCTGCACGAAGGGCAGGTCGTCGGTTCGCTCACCATCGCCGAACCCGGCAGTCCCTACGCCGAGATCGCCCGACCCGGCGAACTCGAGTTCCGGATGCTTGCGGTGTCGAAGCGGGCACGTGGCCTCGGGGTGGGAACGGCGTTGGTGCGCACCGTGATCGAAGAGGCGAAGGCGGGCGGCTACGAGGCGGTGGCGCTGACGACCATGTCCACCATGGTCGACGCGCATCGCATCTACGAGCGTCTGGGCTTCGTCGCTGTGCCCGAACGTAATTGGAGCACCGAGGACGGATTGCCCCTGTTCGTGATGCGGTTGGCGCTCAGTTGAGCACGGTCGCCACGATGCCCGCGAGGTAGCCGAGCCGCGCGACCTCGGACGGGCGGAAATCGGGGCCGCCCGGGCGGCCGAGCAGCAGTGCCTTACCGGACCCGCCGAGCGGTGCGGCCGCGAGCTTGGTGTCCATGTCGCGCCAGATCTGTGGCACCCATTCGGCTTCGCCGTCGAGCCCCATCGGCTTCTCGATGGGCATCCACGGAGCCGAACCCGCTTGTGTCTCAGGGGCGCTCGGGCTGCCGACCACCCGGTAGGCGCCCGAGGGGCCGAGCGCGATGATGGTCGACCAGCCCGCACGTAATACCCGTGGCACCCCGTCGACGAGGACCTGCATGCGGTCGTCGCGCGCGCCGGCGACCTGATCGATCAGCTCGAGTTCGCGGTGGGTGTCGAGGACGCCGGAGTACGGGCGGATGGAGTCGACACTCACATCGCGCACGGATTCCGCGGCGGTGATGAGGGTGTCGGGCAGTGCGCCGGTGGGCACTTCGACGACCAGATCGTCGATGGCGAATCCCGCGCCGCGCTCGACGACGTCGAGCGAGAGGATGTCCGCGCCCACTCCGCCGAGTGCCAATGCGAGGGAACCGAGGCTTCCCGGTCGATCCGGAAGTTGCACGCGGAGCAGGTATGACACGTGCGTTCCTTTCCTTGACGGCCGAGGCTGTTCGAGACGAATACCCGGTGAAGCAATACTTACACCCCCAACCGGGGGATCTCGACTCGAGTATGACCCCATCGCGGCGAGGAGGGCGAACTTTCGTGCGAGGCGGGTGCGTCCGGGGCTGTTCGCCCACCTCGTTAGGCTGTACCGGAAGTTCTTCCCACCCGAAGCCGAAAGGGGTCCCGCGGTGCCCGCAATCTCCCGCGACGAGGTCGCTCACCTCGCCCGGCTGTCCCGGCTGGCGTTGACCGACGCCGAACTCGACCAGTTCGCCGGTCAGCTCGATTCGATCCTCAGCCATGTCAGGACCATCTCCGAGGTCGCCGCCGACGTCCCCGCCACCGCATCGCCGAACCCGACGACCAATGTGACCAGGCCCGATGTGGTCGTGCCCGGTCTCACCCCCGAGCAGGCGCTGGACCAGGCGCCCGCCGTGGAAGAACAGCGTTTCCTGGTCCCGCAGATTCTGGGAGAGGGCGAATGAGCGAGTTGACCACGCTGTCGGCGGCCGAGCTGGCGAGCAAGATCCACGGCGGCGAGGTGTCCTCCACCGAGGTGACTCAGGCGCACCTGGACCGCATCGGCAAGGTCGACGGCGAGCTCAACGCCTTCCTGCACGTCGCGAGCGAGCAGGCGCTGGCCGCGGCCGCCGTGGTCGACGCCGCGATCGCCGCGGGGGAGCAGCCCGCCTCGCCGCTGGCGGGAGTTCCGTTGGCGCTCAAGGACGTTTTCACCACCACCGATATGCCGACCACGTGTGCGTCGAAGGTGCTCGAGGGGTGGATGTCGCCCTATGACGCCACCGTCACCACCCGGTTGCGCGCCGCAGGCATCCCGATTCTCGGCAAGACCAACATGGACGAGTTCGCCATGGGCTCGTCCACCGAGAACTCCGCGTACGGCCCCACCCGCAACCCGTGGGACACCACCCGCATCCCGGGCGGTTCCGGCGGTGGTTCGGCGGCCGCGCTGGCCTCGTTCCAGGCGCCGTTGGCCATCGGCACCGATACCGGTGGGTCGATCCGTCAGCCCGCCGCGGTCACCGCGACCGTCGGCGTCAAGCCCACGTACGGCACCGTGTCGCGGTACGGCCTCGTCGCGTGCGCGTCGTCGCTCGACCAGGGTGGCCCGTGCGGTCGCACCGTGCTCGACACCGCGCTGCTGCACGAGGTGATCGCCGGGCACGACCCGCGCGACTCCACCTCGCGCAAGGTCCCGGTCGCCCCCGTGGTCGAGGCCGCGCGCCAAGGCGCCAACGGTGACCTGACCGGTGTGCGGGTCGGTGTGGTGCGCGAATTGCACTCCGACAGTTACCAACCCGGTGTGATCGCCTCCTTCGACGCCGCCGTCGCGGTGCTGAAGGAGCTCGGCGCCGAGGTGATCGAGGTGTCGTGCCCGAGCTTCGAGTACGCGCTGTCCTCGTACTACCTGGTGATGCCGTCGGAGGTGTCGTCGAACCTGGCGCGCTTCGATGCCATGCGCTACGGCCTGCGCGTCGGTGACGACGGCAGCCACAGCGCCGACCAGGTGATGTCGCTGACCCGTGAGGCCGGTTTCGGCCCGGAGGTCAAGCGCCGCATCATCATCGGCACCTACGCGCTGTCGGCCGGCTACTACGACGCCTACTACGGCCAGGCTCTGAAGGTGCGCACCATGATCGCGCGCGACTTCGACGCCGCCTACGAGCAGGTCGACGTGCTCGTCTCGCCGACGAGCCCGTTCACCCCGTGGAAGCTGGGCGAGAAGGTCGGCGACCCGCTCGCCATGTACCTGTCGGACCTGTGCACCCTGCCGACCAACCTCGCCGGGCACCCCGGTATGTCGGTGCCGTCGGGGCTCTCGGCCGACGACAACCTGCCGGTGGGTCTGCAGATCATGGCGCCCGCCCTGGCCGACGACCGGCTGTACCGGGTCGGTGCGGCCTACGAGGCGGCCCGTGGCCCGCTGCCCACCCCGGGCGCGGTCTGAGAGTTCGTACCGAGCGGGGCTCGTCGAGGATGAGAATCCTTGACGGGCCCCGCTTTTCGTAGACGAGGACAGCGAGGTCGATTCGCGGCAGGGCGGTCATCGCGCCGAATCCCGCGCGCGGGCGACGTTACGAGACGGCGCGAGCGGCGACCCCGGCCGTCATGGCGTTGAACCCGGCCCGCAGGTGCTTGCCGAGCGCCAGGGTGACCACGGGGCTGAGCCAGCCGGCAAGCGTGAAGCGCGATTCGTAGCGGCAGCGGTCCTCGCCGAGCGGGACCACGGTGTGCGAGCGCAGGCTGTGCAGCGCGCCCAGCGGCACCGGCTTCATCGTGTAGCTGAACTCGACGCCCGGCGTGTGGGTGCGGATCCACTCGCGCTGGGCGCGCTTGTTGCCGCCGAGATTCACCATCATGTCGATCGGCTCGCCGGGCACCAGGGTGCTCGCGGCCTCGTAGCAGAAGGTATTCCACTCGCCGTAGTGTGCGAAATCGGTGAGCACCTGCCAGACTTTCGCGGCGGGGGCATCGATCTCGACCGTCTCGTCGATCACCAGAGTCATGCGTGAAAGCTAGAACAAGTTCTAGAAATCGGCAATGCGCTCAGATCGCGCGGCGACGTTTGCGCAGCGCGTCGATGATCACCGCGCAGGCCGCTGTCACCGCGAACAACCCCAGCACCGTGCGCGCCAGCGGCCACAGGTTGGGCCGGTCGGCGGGGTCGGTCTCGGCGAAGACGTTCTCCACCACCGGTGCGGCGTAGTCCTGCCTGCGCGAGTTCACGTCGACGGCGGTGAAGGCGATATCGGCCATCACCCCGCAGCGCGCGCGAGAGAACTCGTCGTCGCGCAGCTCACAGGCGGCGTGGATGCGCCGGTTCAGCGCCGCGTCCACCGAGCGCCGTGCCCACGGGCCGAGCGGCTCGTCGACCCGTTCGGCGTAGCGCAGCATGTCGTAGCCCAGGTCGTGGGCCTTGCAGGCGGCCTCGAACTCGCCCGGCAACGTCACCGGAGAGGAGCACCCGCCGTTCGGGTTCACCAACATGCCGTCCTGCTCGGCCGGGTCGTACCCGAACTTGAAACCGAAATCGCGGGGGATCAGCGCTGGCACGTCCGGGTCGTCGTCGGTGAGGGAGCGCACCACGGCGGTTGCGGCCGCGTTCTCGACCCCGCTGCCCGGGGTGGTGCCCATCGCACCCGGCGCCGACATGACGACCGCGGAGGCCATCGCGAGCCCGGCGGTGCACAGCGCGATGCCGCTGCGGCGGCGATGGGGAGTGGTGGTGTCGGCGGGCGACGCGGAACCTGTGGCACGGGCACGGCGAGCGGCGGGTGCCGGGCGAAGCGGGGTTTTCATGGCCTCCGACAGTAAGGAGCGGGTCGTACGGCGGGCATCCCGCTGTGGACCGGTTTCACGAGGCGCGCGGGTGGTGTCCCGGCGCCGGGGTCACACCAGGGTAGGGGGTCGCAGTTGGTTCGTGGGTATGAGGTGGGTCGGCAGCCTGTTTCCTAGGCTCAGGACCATGACCGGACAACTGCGTACCACCGTGCGCCGGATCGACGCGACCACCTGGTTCGACCTGGCAACCGTGCTGGTAGCGCTCATTCTGTACAGCATCGCGTGGCCCACGCTGTTCGTCACCCATCAGGTGCCCGCCGCTGTCGCACCGCTGATCTCGGGGCTCGCGGTGTTCCCGCTCCTGCTCGTCCGGCTCAATCCCGCCCTCGGCTGGGCCGTCTCCGCGGGGTCGGCGCTGCTCATCTCGCTGGTGATCTCGCCGACCGCCGACAGCGACCTGCCGTTCCAGGTGGTGCATGTCATCGTGCTGTTCGTCCTGCTGTTCGCGGTGGCGTTGCGCGCGCCGCTGCCCGTGGTCGTCGTCGCGTGGGCCGGGCAATCGATGCTGTTCGCCACGACCATGCCCGGTTCGGCCGACGGTCCGCTGTGGGGGTGGCCGGTCGGGTTCGGTGCGCTCGCGCTGCTCGGCTACCTGCTGCAGACCCTCGGCGCCTCGCGGGCCAAACTCGAGGAACAGGCCGAGGTGACCGAGATGGAACGCGCGCGCCGGGCCATCCTCGAGGAGAAGGCACGCATCGCCCGCGACCTGCACGATGTGGTGGCCCACCACATGTCGATGGTGGTGGTGCAGGCTCAGACCGCGCCCTACCGGATCACCGATCTGCACCCGGCCGCCGCGGCGGAATTCGAATCCATCGGCGCCACCGCGCGCACCGCGCTCAACGAGATCCGTGGCATGCTCGGGGTGCTGCGCAGCGACGGGCAGCTGCCCGAACACGCACCGCAGCCGCGCGCCGCCGACGTACCCGCGCTGTGCGAGTCGGCCGCGCGTGCCGGTCTGCCCGTGGAGTGGACCGTCGACGGTGACCTGTCGGCGGTGCCCGAGACCACCGGGCTGGTCGTGTACCGCGTTGTCCAGGAGTCGATGGCCAACTGCGCGCGGCACGCACCCGGTGCGCCCGTGCGCGTCGCGATCGGCGTGCGGCCCGGGCTGGTGACGGTGACCGTCCACAACGACCCCGCCACCGGTGTGGCGAGCAAGAGCACCGGCGGTGGGCACGGCATCGACGGCATGCGTACCAGGGTGGCGGCGGTCGGCGGGCAGCTGCTCGCCGGACCCACGGCGACCGGCGGATTCGAGGTCTCGGTGACACTGCCGACCCCGTAAGGTGGTCGCGTGGCTATTACCGTCTTGATCGCCGACGACCAGGCGATGGTCCGGCAGGGCTTCGGCGCCCTGCTCGGCGCCCAACCCGACATCAGCGTCGTCGGTGACGCCCCCGACGGCAAAGTGGCGGTCGCCGAAGCCAAACGACTTCGCCCCGACGTGGTGCTGATGGATGTGCGCATGCCCGAGATGAACGGGCTCGACGCCGCCCGCGCCATCCTCGCGGCCGGTTTCGACCCGCCCGTGCGGGTCCTCATGCTCACGACCTTCGACATCGACGACTACGTGTACGAGGCACTGAGCCTGGGCGCCAGCGGATTCCTGCTCAAGGATGCGCCCGCTGAGGAACTGGTGCGCGCGGTGCGGGTGGTCGCCGACGGACAAGCCCTGCTCGCACCGACGATCACCCGCCGCTTGATCGCGGACGTGACCCGGCGGCGCAACACCGTGCGCACCGCACCCTCGCCCGCCCTGTCGACGCTGACGCCGCGCGAACGCGAAGTGCTCGAACTGGTGGCCAAGGGCCTGTCCAACACCGAGATCGCGAGCGAACTGTTCGTGGCCGAGCAGACCGTGAAAACGCATGTGTCCAAAGTCTTTTCCAAGCTCGGCCTGCGCGACCGGGCTCAAGCGGTCGTCCTCGCCTATGAATCCGGTCTGGTCGTTCCCGGCTGAGCGGGCCCGCTCAGCGCGGGCACACTCCGCCCCGCAGGTCGGGCAGATGGCGTGCCAGCAGCAGCGCCATCCGGTCGAGCAGGGCGGTGGTGTCCTCGAAGGTACCCGAATCCGCCTGTGCGGCAAGGGCGATCGCCAGCTGGCCGCTGCCGACGGGGATCAGCCCGAACTGGCGGACCGTGTACATGCCGGTGTCGTCGTCGGGGCCCCAGCCGCCCTTGAACTCCGCGTGGTCGAGCAGGCCGAGACCCCAGCCCTGCTCGGGGGTGATCTCGCCCATCAACCGCATCACGACCTCGGTGTCGGGCAGGCACGGCAGCTTGGAGGCGAATCGCACCTGGTTGGCCAGCGACCATTCGGTGACACCGAAGGCCGTGTAGTCGAGTTCGGTGCGCATCTCCGGCTTGTCGGCGTTCACCTCACCGGCCTCGTCGAGCACCTGCTGCACCGCCTCGGCGGCCGCCGTGCCGTCGCCGAGGGACTGCCACAGGCCGTAGGCGGCGTCGTTGTCCGACACCGTGATCGCGGCCTGCACCATCTCGAAGATGGACTGGTCGTGGTCGTGGCGCAGGGCGGCGACGGCGAGCGGGACCTTGATGGTGGACCAGGCGATGCCGGTGGTCCAGTCGCCGTAGATCGTCATCCGTCCGCCGCCGACCGGCATCAACGCCATTCCCACCTGGCCGGGCAGGGTCGCCTGCAGCTGGGTGAATTCGGCGGCGAGCGAGTCGGGCAGGATCACCGACTGGCCGGGACGCCAGGCCTCGCCCTCGTCGCGCTGGACCGTCGGTGCCGTTGCGGCGGTCGGGGTGCCGGGCACCGCGCACGAGGCGGACAGCGCCGCCGACACCAACAGCACACCGGACACGAGACCGCGACAGGCAGCCTTCACAGTAGAGCTAGCCACCTGAAAACCCTCCCCACCACCGGTTGCGCGGGGCGCTGTGCTCCGGCGGTGCAAACTACTCGTCTAGCGCGCCCGGACGATCTCGGGCGTATGCCAGTAAGTTTCGCATATGCCGGAGCGGTCGCGCTGTCCGGCGACGGGCGCTGAAAGGGGGTCGTGGTGCACGAGATCGGTGATGTGTTCGCCGGGTTCACCATCGAACGGATGCTCGGCCAGGGCGGTATGGGGACGGTGTATCTGGCGCGGCACCCGCGCCTGGACCGGTTGACCGCGTTGAAGCTGCTCAACCGGGATCTGTTCGCGGACGCGCGGATTCGGGCCAGGTTCGAGCGCGAAGCGGATCTGGCCGCGGCGCTGGATCATCCCGGCATCGTCACCGTGTTCGATCGGGGCGCCGAAGACGAACAGCTGTGGATCAGCATGCAGTATGTCGACGGGATCGACGCGGCCACCGTCGATCCACGCACCCTGCCACCGCAGCGCGCGGTACAGATCATCGAAGGTGTCGCCGACGCACTGGATTACGCACACGGACACGGTGTGCTGCACCGGGACGTGAAACCGGCCAACATCCTGCTTGCACGATCCGGCGGTGGGCAGGGGGAGCGGGTGTTCCTCACCGACTTCGGCATCGCCCGCCTGCGCGCCGACTCCACCCACCTCACCCAGCAGGGCATGTTCACCGCCACCCTGGCCTACGCCTCGCCGGAACAGATGACCGGCGCCGAACTCGACCACCGCTCCGACCAGTACTCCCTGGCATGCACCCTGTACTGGCTGTTCACCGGGTTGGCGCCCTTCGACTCGCCCGACCCCAACGAGATCATCCGGGGCACTCTCTACGCACCCCCACCCCCGCTCGCCCTGCGCCGCACGGGTCTACCGCCCGCCATGGACGCGGTTCTCGCCGCCGCCATGGCCAAACATCCCGCGGCCCGGTACGAGTCGTGTACCGCGTTCGCCAAGGCGGCTCGCCGGGCGCTCACTTCGTCCAAGCCGCCCGTTCTTCCTGCCTCGTACCCGCCGCAATCCGTCCAGGGGCAGCCCACAGCTGTGTCCGCCCCGGGGTTCGCGCCGCCGTTACCCGCTGGGCCCCAACCGAATTGGCACCCGGCATCACCTCCGGTGGCCCCGGCCGGCCCGCCGGTCGGCCAGCCCTATGTCGGCCCGCCGGTTCAGCAGCCGGTGGTTCAACCGCCGGTGCCGCAGGGTCCGGCCCCGCAGCCGCTCCCGCAACAACCTGGGGCTGCTCAACCACCCGCACAGCCGCTCGCGCCCCAGCCGCCGGCTCAACCGCTCGCGCAGCCTCCGTCGTACCGGCCTGCGGCCCCACCGCCAGCTCCGCGGCCACCGGCTCAGTCAGCCGCGCAGCAGCCGCCGGCCGAACAGCTACCAGACCGGTCCGCGCACCAGCAGGCGGCGGCACCGGGTGGTTCGGTGGGCGGAGCAAAAGCCGTTGCGGCGGATGTTTCGTCGTCGGTCGGCAAGACAGTCGTGCCCGTCGGCACC
The DNA here is from genome assembly GCF_040639775.1 of Nocardia sp. NPDC023733. Taxonomy (NCBI): domain Bacteria; kingdom Bacillati; phylum Actinomycetota; class Actinomycetes; order Mycobacteriales; family Nocardiaceae; genus Nocardia; species Nocardia sp. NPDC023733. The sequence goes on from NZ_JBFAAN010000001.1 coordinate 84,290, forward strand.
GTCGCGGGGGACGTGTCGAGCACAGCTGCGACCGATGTCCTCGGTATGCCGAACAGAGACCGTTCGGACGTCCAGAATTCCTCGGCACGAACGGAAGTCACCGCTGTGCCTGGCATGGCAGCGCGTAGACAGGACAGCGCACCGGGAGCAGCCGGTGGTGCGCCGCACACGACGACCAGCGGTGCGGAAGCGGACTCGCCGGTCACCGACGCTGACGGAGAAAGTGCCGCCAGTTCGGCTGTGGAAGCTGCCGGGCCGGCGGCCCCGCGCGCAGAGACCGCCTGGGGAGATGGATCGGCGGCGAGCGCGCGGCCGACGTCGACCGGAAGTGGCACCCCAGCGGTCGGCAGCGCGGAAGTCGGGAACGCACGCACGCACGTCGATATGCCTCACGGTTCAGCGGTTTCGGGTGCGGGGGAACACAACGCCGATGCCGAGTCGGACACCGATGGCGGCGCTGAAGAACTGCCCGATCGGGGCGATTCCGTTGCGCCGGATCTGAAAGATGAGTCGGATCATGGTGCTTCCCCTGCCGACGACCCCGTAGCAGGTGCCGCTGCGGTGGACCGGCCGTTTGCCCTTGGCGGCGTGCCGGGGTCGGACGGTGGTGAGAACGTGGCGTCGCCCCTGGCTGCTGGGGAGGCGGCGCAGGGCGCAGAAGGCTCCGACGTCCCGGATTTCGGTGCGCACCGGGATGGTTCGGGTGGCGGTGAGCGCGGGCACGATGTCGGGGCGGTGCCTTCGCAGGCCGCGGCCACACCGGTCGCGTCTGCAGGGACGCCGACGCAACCGCCAGGGGGAGGGCCGGGAATGGGTGGTCCTGGGCGGCCTCCGCAAGGACGGCATCCTTGGCCGGTTCCCTATCGTCGGCAGTCGGCGGTGTCGCGGCCGGTGTCGGGGTTGCAGCGGCTCGGGTGGGTGGTGCTCGCGGCGCTGGTTGTCGTGTTGGTGACGGTGGTTCTGGCGCTGGTCGTGGTGGTTCTGCCGAATGGGGATGAGGACGAGGGGGCCATCGGTGGGGTGGTGACGGGGCCGTCGAGTGCCGTGGCGGAGGCGACCGATTCGTTCCTGGCGAGCAGGCGGGTGTTCCCGACGCTGGTTCCGCAGGGCGCGGGGATCGAGGGGCAGGGGTATCGCGGGGCGATTTGTGTCGGGGTTCGGCAGGTGAGCGAATTGGAGTGGAAAGAGCCTGCGCTGCAGTGGAACCCGATCAGTGCGGGGTGGCAGTGCGAGCGGGTGGACAACGGGCTCGGTGCGGTGAGCTATCTCGTCCTCGAATACGCGAACTCCGCGCAGGCCCGCTCCGCCATGGACGCATTCCCCGCTGCCGTCCGCTTCGGGGCGGAGAAGGACGGTGTGCCGGTGACGGTGCGGCGCTGGGTGGTTCCCGATCCGGCCACCAGCCGCGTCCAGACCGCGCACCAGGTGATCGGCTTCCCCGGCGACCCGGACCGCGACAACTATCTCGTCGTGGTGAGCCGCCGGGGCAGCAGCGGAACCGGCGGCGCACCGCGGCCCTCCGCCCAGGACGAGGTGATCGCCTGGTGGGCGGAGGTGCCGCTGTGACCTCAGTCGACGGCCAGCGCCGCGACGATCGGCATGCGCGACGCGCGCACCGCGGGCGGGATGGAGCCGAGTAGCGCCAGCCCCAGCGCGACGATGCCGTAGACGACGAGCAGCGGGCTCGGCGCGTAGGCGATGTCGATGGTCATGGCGTGCCCTATCGCCACGGTGCCCAGGTACTGGACCGCCGCACCGGTGACCATGCCGATCGCCGCACCGACGATCCCGATCCCCGCCGCCTCGGCGAGGACCGAGCGCAACAGGAACTTGCGATTGGTGCCCATGGCGCGCAGCACACCCAGCTCACGGCGCCGTTCGAGCACCGAAAGCATCAGCGTGTTCAGCAAGGCCACGGTGGCCACCAGCACCACGATCCACAGGATCATGGTGCTCATCGCCGCACCCTGCTCCACGCTCGAGGAGATGGCCGCGACCATCGCGGCACCGGTGTCGACGTGGATCGGCTCGGGCACCACGGCCCGCACCGCCGCCTGCACCGCCGCCGGATCGGCACCCGGTTCGAAGCGCACCGCGAGCACCGTCTCGCCGGGTCGCTGATACCACTCCCGCATCTGGTCCAGGCTCATCATCACCACCCCGGAGATGGCCGTGAAGTACGGGATCACCTGCAGCACAGTGGATGTGCGCTGACCGGACGGAGTGGGCATGGTGATCTGGTCGCCGACCTCGAGGTCGAGCGACCGGGCCACGTCGCGGGTGACGACCACGCCTTCGCCGCGCGCCATCCGGTCGATGACGGCCGGGTCGACGGCGCCGAGCCTGCTGTCCTCGACCCGCGGCGGGTAACCCTGCAGCATCACCCGCCCACTGCCGATGGTCGCGAACGCCATCTGCCCCGGGCTCACGTACTCGACTCCCGGCACGGCCGCGACCTTGTCCGACACGTCGGTGGGGAGCACGGGCCCCGTGGGGAACTGTTCGACCGGACTCGGACTCACGTACAGATCTGCTTCACCGAGACTCTGGAACGAGTCGGTCGCCGAATCGACCATGTTCTGCGACGCGCCACCGAGCGCGACGACCGCCGCCACTCCGATCGTCACCGTCATCGCCGTCGCCCACACGCGGCGCGGCGCACGTTCCAGCGTGGTCGCACCGAGCGCCCCGGGCGCACCGAACCAGCGGGCGATCGACCCGGCCGCCCGCACGATCGGCCCGGTCGCGGCGAAGCACAACACCACCGTCGCGGTGAACGACACGGTGATCGCCGCCAACGAGAGCCGGCCGAGGTCGATGTAGGCCAGCGCGACGGCCGCACCGATGAGACCGATACCGCCGACCAGCGCGGCCCACCGCAGCCCGCGCCCCGCGGCGGCGACATCGCCCGCCTCGACAGGGGCGAGCGCCTCGACCGGCGCGACCTGGTACACCTGCCTGGCCGCGATCGCCGCGGCCAGCACGGTCGCGACCACACACGCGGCGATCGCGACGGGTACCGCGTAGTTCGGGACGAGGAACTCGGTGCGCGCCTCCACCGACTGCACCATCGCGGCAGGCAACCGGTCGATGGAGAACCGGCCCATCACGGCACCGATCGCCGAACCGATCGCACCACCGACGAGCCCGAGCACGGCCGCCTCCACGAGCAGATCACGCACCATCGGCCCACGTTGGCCACCGATCGCACGGAGCAACGACAGCATCGGCCTGCGTTGTGCCACAGCCATACTCATCGCGTTGTAGATCAGGAACGCCGCGACGATCAGCGCCGCCGCCGAGGACATCAGCGTCGAGTACCGCATGATCTGGATGGCGCCACCCGCCTGCGCCGTCCGCAGACTGGGTTCGGCGACCACGGCCCGCCCGTCGACCGCCGCGGTGAGCGCCGCGCGCAGCTCGGCGATATCGGTGCCGGGCTTCGCCATGATCTGCACGGAGTCGAGCCTGCCGACCCGGTCGGTGAGGAACTGGGCCAGCGGCAGCGGCGCGGCGACGACGTGACCGCCGTTGAGACGATCGGTGGCCGCCTCGTCGAGCACGGCGGCGACCGTCGCGGTGCCGCCGCCGATCGGGATCGAGTCGCCCTCGCGGTAACCCGTCGCGGCACCGACCAATACGCCGCGCGGCGTGCTGACCAGCTTGGCGGTGTACTGCGACATCGGCCCGGTCAGATCGCTGCCGAGCGCGCTGATGTTCTGGTCGGCACCGATCAGCAGGGCCCGGTCGGGACCCGCGCCGAGCGTGCTGCGCAGCATAGGAGCCGCCGTCGCCACGCCGGGTGTGGCCGAAATAGCAGGCAGCAGGGACTGTTCGAAGCCCGCGTCGGTGATCCCGGTGATCTCGAGGACCGCGTTGCCCGCCAGCCCCTTGGTGAGCCGGTCGACCGACCCGGTCACCGATCCGGAGATGCTCAGCACCGCGACGAGCAGTGCCGCCGACACCGCCATCACCGCGGTCGACATGACGGTGCGACCGGGGTGCCGGATGAGGTCACCGATGTTGAACAGCCGCAACCGATCCAGCGCCGCGATCATGCGCGCACCCGCGCCGGCACCTGGTCGTCGGCGCCGATCTGGCCGTCGCGCAACGTGATCACGCGATCGCAGTAGGCCACCGCACCCATGTCGTGGGTGACCATCACCACCGAATTGCCCTGCGCGGTGATGTCGCCGAGCAGGCCGAGGATCGACTCACCGGTCTTGGAGTCCAGGTTGCCCGTCGGTTCGTCGGCCAGGATCAGCGGCGGGTCCATGATGAGCGCGCGCGCCACCGCCACCCGCTGCATCTGCCCGCCCGAGAGCTCGGCGGGCCGGTGCTGCGCGCGATCACCGAGCCCGACGAGGTCGAGCAGTTCCAGCGCGCGCGGCTTGGCCTTGCGTAATCCGGTGCCGTCCAGCAGTTTCGGCACGGCCACGTTCTCCCAGGCGGACAGCGTGGGCAGCAGGTTGAAGAACTGGAAGACGAAGCCGACCTGCTCGAGCCGGAAGGCGGCCTGCCGGTCTTCGTCGAGATCGCCGATCTCGGTGCCGCGGAAGCGAATCGAACCCTCGTCGGGCCGGTCGAGTGCGCCGAGCAGATGCAGGAGGGTGGACTTGCCCGAACCGGACGGACCGATGATCGAGGTGAACTGTCCGGTCTCGATGCGCAAGCTCACGTCGTCGAGCGCGCGGACCTGCTGGTCACCTACGCGATACCGCTTGACGACGCCGGTCAATTCCAGCATCGGAGGTCGCGGTGTGCCGTTATCGGTCATGTGTTGTCCCCCAAGGGTATTCGGGTGGCGGTCTCAGCGCGCCAGGGCGCGGTCGCGGGTAGTCTGCCCGATCGCGGTGTGCGCGTCGAGAAGAGCACGCAGCGCAGGCTGTTCGGCCGCGAGCTCGAGATAGGCCTCGACCAGGGTTTTGCCGTCGAACTCGGCCTGCTCGGCTTTGACGCGCAGGTGGTTGTCCCAGCGGTTCGCCAGCGCCCGGAGCAGGCCGTCGACGCCACCGAAGAGGTGGTCCAGATCCGGCAGACCGGCGAACAGGTGTGGATCGTTCGGGTCGGTCTGCGCCCTGGCGAGGACGGTGTGCACGATGTCGGTGCGTTGATGCAGCTCGGTCCAGGTCATGAACTTCACCTTCCGTGAGCGGGTGCAGCCAACGCTACGGAGCGCGACGCGGCGATTCGTCGTGCCGGAGACGCGACTTCTTCTCCTACCTAGGTAGGAGAGACGGACCGTTCCCGGGACGATGTCGCGGGCTGCGCAGGCGGCTAGCCTGACAGGATGGAGGTGATCGACACCGTCGCGGCACGGCGGCCGAGGCCGACGGCCCGGCTGCGCGCGGTGGCGCACCGGTTCACTGAGTCCGTGCGGACGCGGCTCGCCTCGCTGCCCTACGACTATCCGCCCGCCCTGATCGTGTCGGCCGACGTGGCATTGCTCGCGGTCACCGGCGCCGCGATCATCCAGCGCCACGAGTACTTCCCGACCGTGCTGCCGCTGCTCGCCATGTTCGCGGCATTCCTGCCGGTCCCGCTGTACGCACTGTTCGATATCAAGCCCTATCCGGTCCTGCTGAAGTCCAGTGGACTGCTGGCCTGTGCGCTGTTCCTGCTGCAACCCGTCCCCGCCGATTTCGCCCCCTTCGTCCTCGTCGTCGTCGCGGGCGAGGTGGCCGCGGTGACGACCCGGGGTATGACGCTCGGTTTCACCCTGCTCGCGATCGCCGAACTGATCGCCTTCGACCTGGCCGGACACCTGGAGTGGGGTGGCGAACGGCTGGAAGGCCTGCCGATGTACGTGCTCGGCATCGTGCTCGGCACCTTCGTCGGGATGATGCTGCAGTACCAGCGCCGGTTCCTGTACCAGGAACGCGAGAACCAGGCCATCCGCGCCGGTCAGGCCGCCGACGAGGAACGACGCAGAATCGCGCGCGAAGTCCACGATGTGATCGCGCATTCGCTCTCGATCACCCTGCTGCACCTCACCGCCGCCCGCCGCGCACTGCAAACCGACGAGGACGTCACCGAGGCGGTAGAGGCGCTCGTCGACGCGGAACGTCTCGGCCGCCAGGCCATGGCCGATATCCGTCGCACCGTCGGCATGCTCGACACCAGCCCCGCCCAGCCGAAGCCGGAACCCGGCGCCGCCGATATCGACGAACTGGTCGGCGACTTCCGGCGCGCGGGCCTCACCGTCGACTACCAGCGCACGGGCGACCTGGCGGTGGTCACCGGCGCGGTCGGCCACGCGCTGTACCGCATCGGCCAGGAATCGCTGGCCAATGTCGCCAAACACGCACCGGGTGCCGCGGCGACGGTGCGGCTCGACGTGACACCGGAACTCGCCGCCCTCGAGGTACGAAACGCCCTGCCTCTCGGCCCGCCACCACGTCTCGGCACCGGAATGGGCTTGCGCGGCATGCGCAAACGCACCGAACTGCTCGGCGGCACCATCAGGGCCGGAATCGACGACGACGGCTGGACCGTGCACGCCCAGTTCCCGCTGAAAGCGGGCTCCTGCGGAACACTGTCCACCATGCTGCCCGGTTTGCTCCGGCCGAAAACCCAGGAGGACCAGTGACGGCCGCCGCGCCGATCGACAACCCTGTCTCCGTGCTCGTCGTCGACGACCAGGAACTGGTGCGCGGCGGACTGCGCCGCATCCTGCGCCGTCGCGACGGGTTCGTGGTCAGCGAATGCGCCGACGGTGACGAGGTGGCGGCCGCCGTCGCCGCCGAACGGCCCGACGTGGTGCTGATGGACCTGCGCATGAAACGGGTCGGCGGCATCGATGCGACTCGTTTGCTGCGCGCGCGATCCGACGCGCCACCGGTCCTCGTCCTCACCACCTTCGACGACGACCAACTGCTGTCGGGCGCCCTGCGCGCGGGCGCGGCGGGGTTCCTGCTCAAGGACTCACCCGCCGAAGACCTCATCCGCGCCGTCCGCACCGTCGCGGCGGGCGGCGCCTGGCTCGATCCGTCGGTAACCGGTCGGGTGCTCACCGCCTACCGAACCGTGAAACACACCGGTACCCGCACCGACCGCCGCCTCGGCGACCTCACCGCCCGCGAGTACGAGGTGCTCGAACTGATCGGACGCGGCCGGGTCAACGGCGAGATCGCCACCGAACTCGGCATCTCGGAAGTAACTGTGAAAAGCCATGTCGGACACATATTCGGCAAGCTCGACCTGCGCGATCGCGCCGCCGCCATCGTGTTCGCGTTTGACCACGGCATAGTGACACCGGGAGAATCGTCGTTCTGAGACGCGGGTCCCACGGCCCGCAAGACGTGGGAGGCGGACGCCGGTGCAGGCACCTGGGTCACGAACGGGGAGCAGATTCGGCCCGTACGAGTTGCGGTCGATGCTGGGCAAAGGCGGCATGGGGGAGGTCTACGAGGCCTACGACACCGGCAAGGACCGAGTAGTCGCCCTGAAGTTGCTGGCCGCCGAACTCGCCCAGGACCCCGCCTACCAGGTCCGGTTCCGCCGCGAATCCCAGGCCGCGGCGAAACTCGCCGAACCGCACGTCATCCCGATCCACGACTGGGGTGTCATCGACGGGGTGCTGTTCATCGACATGCGGCTGGTGCCCGGCACCGACCTGCGGAGCGTGCTGCGCGCCGGGGGGCCGCTGCACCCGGAACGCGCGGTCGCCGTCGTCGAGCAGATCGCCGCCGCCCTCGACGCCGCACACGCGGGCGGGCTCGTGCACCGCGACGTGAAACCGGCCAACATCCTCGTCACCCCCGCCGACTTCGCCTACCTCGCCGACTTCGGCATCGCCCACACCGAGGGCGACAGCGCGCTCACCCAGGCCGGGATGGCCATGGGCTCCTACATCTACATGGCGCCCGAACGGTTCGACGCCGCCCCAATCTCGCACCGCGCCGACATCTACTCGCTGGCCTGCGTGCTGCACGAATGCCTCACCGGCGCATCCCCTTTCCCCAGCGCGAGCATGAGCGTGCTCATCCGCTCCCACCTGACCGAGGAACCGCCGCGGCCGAGCACCGTGATCGCCGGATTGCCCGTGGCATTCGACGACGTCATCGCCGTCGGCATGGCGAAGGATCCCGCCGAGCGGTACCCGAGCGCCGGTGCGCTGGCACTGGCCGCCAGGCAGGCCTTGGCCAGCGCACCCGGATCAGCGCCGATCGTCGGCCGCGGACCGGTCAATGCGCCCGGTCACGGCGTGCCCGCGGCGGCCGGATTCGGTAATGCCGCAGGCGGAATCATCGGTGGCGCCGCTGCGGCCGGGCACGGTGCCGGGTCGCGAGGCACCGATGCCGCCGCACGATCAGGCGCGGGCCGTGGCTCGAATGCGCCGCGCGAGCGGGACGACGAGGCGCAGGAGCAGCCCAAGCCGACGCCGACGGGGGAGTTCCGGGTGGTCGGCGCGGTGACCGCGACCGGCGGCATCGAGACCTCCCGCAGCCAGACCTCCGCGACCGGGGCCCAGCCGACTCTCATCATCCGCCCGCCCGAGGCACGCGCCGAAACCGCGGGCTTCCACCGGGTGCCCGTCGAAGGCAGCGGCGAGGTGTCCATTCCCGCCGTCATCCAGCCCACCGGCCCCACCGAAATCCATCCCGCCGACACCTATTTCGCGCCGCTCCCGGCCGACGACGCCACCCCCGAACCCGTCGTCCCCACACCGCCCCCGGCCTACACCCCCGACCAGGGCCTCCCACGGATGCGCCCGTTCCCCGACGCCCACCTCTACGGCGACAACCAAGCAGGCGAAGCCTCCTCGCCCGTCCCGCAGGCCGCGAGGGGCCCGCACCCCGGCGGTCCCGCGTACGGCGGTCAACCGGGCGAAACCTCCTCGCCTGTCCCGCTCCCCGGCGCCGCGAGGGGCTCCCATCCCGGCGGTCCAGCGTACGGTGGCGGTCGGCCGGGCGAGACTTCGTCGCCGGTCCCGCAACCCGGCGCTTCTCATTCCGGGTCTGCGTACGGCGGCGGTCGTCCCGGTGAAACCTCCTCGCCGGTCCCGCAATTCGGTGGTCCCGGCGACGCCCAGCGCGGCCCGCTGGTGCCGCCGCGCAGTGCACCGACCCAGCGCTACTCCGGGGAGTACCCGGTGCCGGGTGGGCAGCCGCCCGCTGCTTTCGGTTCCCGCCAGAGCCCGGGTGACCGTCCGGCTCCACCTGCCCGGCTGGTCTCCCCGCCGGTCCCGGGTGGCACCGGGCCGAACCCGCTCCCCGGCACCGAACTCCCCGATCGCAACCCTGGCTTCGGCTCTCCCGCAGCCCCTTTCGGTACCGAGGACGGCCCGGAACCCCGTCCGGGTCAGCCGTACGGGCCGCGACCGGGCGACAGTTCGAACGCGCCCGCGACCCAGAAGTTCGACGCGGATCGATTCGGCCCTGCCGCCGGGCAATTCGACGCGGATCGATTCGGCCCTGCCGCCGGGCAATTCGACGACGAGCGATTCCCGGGGCCCGATCACGCACCGGATTCTCGTTCCGGTGGCGCGGCCAATCCGTTCGGTCCGTATGCGGCGGAGGCGAGTTCGGCGCACGGTGGTGATCGGTTCGGTCCGGACAGTGGTGACCGGTTCTCGCCCGACGACGACCCGGCTTCGGGGGTGCCGCGGCGGCCGGACGCCTTCGGTCCGCCGACCGAGCAGTACGACCCACGGTCCGCCGACGACCAGCGAAAAGACCGGCCCGGGGACCGTCGTGACCCGGCCCAGTCGGGCAGCGGCAACCACTTCGCCCCGCCCACCGAAGTATTCGGTCCGGAGCATCGGCGGTCGGCGCCCACTGAGCACTACGGCCAGAACGATCAATTCAGCCCGCCTACCGAACAATTCGACCCGGCGGACATCGGTGACCAGCGGTCCGCGCAGACCCGGCACTACCCGGACGCCCAACGCTCCGCGCCCACCGAGCACTACCCCGGTGGCCCGGAGGCGCGCCGCTCTGCTCCGACCGAGCACTACGGGTTCGACAGCCCGGACCCACAGCGCTCTCAGCCGACCGAGCATTACGGCTTCGACGACCCGGATCCCCAGCGTTCCCAGCCCACCCACCAATACCGTGGTGGCGCAGCGCCCTTCGGTGCGCACAATGCCGTCGACCCGGCGAATCCGTACAACGAGCAGGCCGCCTACTCCCAGTACGACGACCAGCAGGCCTACGGCGACCACGCCTACCGCGACAACGACGGCCCCTACGGCCCCGAACCGGCTTATGTCCCGGAACCCACCTGGTCTCAACAGGACTCGAACCGTCGATCCATGCTGCTGCCGGTCCTCGTCGGCGTGCTCGCCGTCATCGTCGTCGCCATCGGCGGGGCGATCGGCTGGCGGCTGATGTCGGCCACCGACTCCAGTGACACCGCGGGCGCGCCGTCCACAGCACTGGTGCCCGCCGGACCCACCGGCACCACCGCGCCACGGGCGACCACCGCCGCACCGACCACCTCGGCCGGCCCGGTCACCTTGCCCGCGGGTGCGCAACCGTGCGAATCCGGCTCAGCCAGTGGCAGTTTCAGCAAGGCCGCGGTCGGCAACACCGTCACCAGCTGCCCGTTCGCACAGGCGGTCCGCGAGGCGTACGCGGGCGGCGGCAGCGCGAGCGGCGCCCGCGAGGTGGTGGCGACCAGCCCGGTGACCGGACGCACCTACACGATGACGTGCACGCCCGCGGGCAAGCTCGTCACCTGCACCGGTGGCGAGAACGCGGTCGTCTACGTGTACTGACGACCGGCTTCGCACCACGCCGCGCCGACCTGCGGACGCAGATATGCGAATCGTTGCATACTGTCGGTATGGCTGATGACGACCAGTGGTACTACTGCCTCAAGCATCACAAGGCCGAGCAGGGCAAGTCCTGCTGGTACGGCGATCGGATGGGGCCGTACCCGGACCAGGCGACGGCCGAGCGGGCGCTCGAGATCGCGCGGGCACGCAACAAGGCCGCCGACGACGAAGACGACTAGACCCGGCCGGTTCGCCTACCGTCGTTCCGGCGACGACGAGCACCACTCGTCAACGACTGATCGGCACACCTGATGAGCAGAGTCACCGCACGACGCAAGACCGTCCGGCTGTCACCGGCCGGGCGGGTCGAGCGCCCCGACACCCTCGCGGTCGAGGAGCCCCTCGAGATCCGGGTCGACGGGCAGTCGCTCTCGGTGACCATGCGGACACCGGGCAACGACATCGACCTGGTGCACGGCTTCCTGCTCGGTGAGAACATCATCGGCGCCGCCGACGACATCGTCACCGCCCGCTACTGCGCGGGCACCGACAGCGAGGGCCGCAACACCTACAACGTGCTCGACGTGCGACTGCGCGATCCCGTGCCGCTGCACCCGCGCAACCTCGTCACCACCGGCGGCTGCGGCCTGTGCGGCAAGAGCGCCCTCGACGAGGTGCGCACCCACACCCGCTTCCCGCTGCCGCCCGCGGTTCCGGCCATCGGCACCGAGGTGCTGACGCGGCTGCCCGGCCTGCTGCGCGAAGGCCAGAAACTCTTCGACGCCACCGGCGGCCTGCACGCGGCGGGCCTGTTCACCACCGACGGCACCCTGCTCGCCCTGCGCGAGGACATCGGTAGGCACAACGCCGTCGACAAGGTGATCGGCTGGGCGGTGCGGGAGAACCGGATCCCCGCGCACGATCTGGTGCTCGTGGTGAGCAGCCGGGCCTCGTTCGAACTGGTCCAGAAGGCCGTGATGGCGGGCATCCCGATTCTGGCCGCGGTATCGGCGCCGAGTGCCCTCGCCGTCGACCTCGCCGTCGAGTCCGGATCGACGTTGCTCGGATTCGTACGTGGCGAATCGATGAACATCTACTCGGGTGAAAACCGTGTGACCTGACGGTTTACGGACGAAGTGGGCGTTGGGCCATACAGCCCAGTACGGTGTCGGACACGGCTACCCAGCACCGAAAGCCCGGGGGAGTTCACAAACGAAAATGCTTCACATCATGACGAACAACCGACGCCACCCGATACGGGTGGCGCTGTCAGCACTGCTGGGCGTTGCCGTATTGGTCACCGCGGGCTGTGGTTCCGACAGCAGCCCCGCCGCACCGCAGGTCACCACGAAGAGCCCGACCACCTTGCCGGGCGGTCCGGTGACAGCCGAGGTCTCCGTCGCGGTGCCAGGCAGCCTGGCCGCCGACTTCGCCGATCTGCAACGCGGGCTCCGCGGCAGCGTGGGAATGGCGATCATGCCGGTCGCCGGGACCAAGATGGTCACCTTCGGCGACTGGACGACCGGCCCCGCCTGGTCGACGATCAAGGTGCCGCTCGCCATCGCGGTCTCGCGTCGCAGCAGCGCCTACAACTCGTCGGTGAATGCCGCCATCACCGCCTCCGACAACGCCGCCGCCGATGCTCTGTGGTCGACTTTCGGCGACAACGCCGACGCGGCCGCCGCGGTGGAAGGGGTCCTGCGCGAGGGCGGCGACGCCACGACGACCGTGCCGACCGTGCGTACCCGCTCGGACGCCTCCATCTACGGCCAGGCCGAGTGGGCGCTGGCCGATCAGGTCCGGTTCGCCGCCCAGCTGCCGTGCCTGCCGCAGAGCGAGCGGGTGGTGGGTTTGATGCAGCAGATCGTGGTCAGCCACCGCTGGGGCCTCGGGGCATTCACCAGCGCCGAGTTCAAAGGCGGGTGGGGACCGGATACGTCCGGAAAATACCTGGTCCGCCAGTTCGGGCTGATCGATTCGCCCTCGGGCCGCATCGCGGTTGCCTTTGCCGCCAAACCAGATTCGGGCGCTTTCGCCGACGGTATGACCATGCTCGACAAGCTGGCGACCCTGCTCTCGGGTCACCTCGACGAGCTCGCCGGAGGCCACTGCCCCTGATCCGTCCCGGTGCGGCAAGATGAACGCCATGCGCATCGGAGTCTTGACCGGAGGCGGAGACTGTCCAGGGCTGAACGCGGTGATCCGGGCGGTGGTCCGAACCGCGAACGGCCGCTACGGCGACGCGATCGTCGGGTTCCAGGACGGTTGGCGAGGCCTACTCGAGGACCGCAAGATCCGCATCCACAACGACGACCGCACCGACCGGCTGCTCACCAAGGGCGGCACCATGCTCGGTACCGCCCGCACCAACCCCGACGTCCTGCGCGCCGGGTTGCCACGCATCCAGCAGACCCTCGACGACAACGGCATCGAGGCCCTGATCCCGATCGGCGGCGAAGGCACCCTCACCGCGGCCAGCTGGCTGGCCGAGGAGGGCGTGCCGGTGGTCGGCGTGCCCAAGACCATCGACAACGACATCGACTGCACCGATGTCACCTTCGGCCACGACACGGCGCTGTCGATCGCCACCGAGGCCATCGACCGCCTGCACACCACCGCCGAATCGCATCAGCGGGTGATGCTCGTCGAGGTGATGGGACGGCACGCGGGCTGGATCGCCCTGAACTCCGGCATCGCCGCGGGTGCGCATCTGACCCTGGTACCCGAGGAGCCCTTCGATGTCGCGCAGGTGTGCGCGATGATCAAGTCCCGCTTCCAGCGTGGCGAGAAGAGCTTCATCTGTGTCGTCGCCGAAGGCGCCCACCCCGCACCGGATTCCGGGTTCACGCTGCGGGAAGGCGGGATCGACGAATTCGGGCACGAACGGTTCACCGGTGTCGCCCAGCAGTTGGGATCCGAGATCGAGCGCCGGATCGGCAAAGAAGTCCGCACCACCGTGCTCGGCCACGTCCAGCGCGGCGGCAGCCCAACACCCTACGACCGGATCCTGGCCACCCGCTTCGGCGTGCACGCGGCAGAGGCCGTGCATGCCGGACATTTCGGGATGATGGTCGCGCTGCACGGCACGACCATCGGTCTGGTCCCGCTGTCGGAGGCGACCAAGCAGCTCAAACGGGTTCCGGCCGAACGGCTCAGCGAGGCGCAGGCCTTCTTCGGCTGAGGCTGCCTGGCGAGGCGTTGCGTGGAGTTGTCGGTGGGCGTCGGTACCGTGGTTTCATGCGCACCGGTCGAGTGTTCGTTTCGGTTCTTGCAGTCCTCACCGCCCTCGTCGGCGGATGCTCCGGGTCCACATCGGATTCCGGGGAAACCACCGTGCACGGCAACTGGAACGGCGGGATCGAGGTGCCGGGGCAGACGATCCCGATCGGGGTGAGTTTCGCCGAAGACGGTTCGGCCACCCTCGACATCCCCATCCAGGGTCTGCGTGACGCGCCGCTGAAAGATGTTGTCGCCGAGCCGGATCGAGTCGAGTTCGCCCTCCCCGACGCGCCGGGCGACCCTCGGTTCCGCGGCAAGCTCGAGGGGGAGCAGATCACCGGTGACTGGTCGCAATCGGGCCAGTCGGCGCCACTCACGCTGCGGCGCGGCAAGATCGAGAACGTCGCCCGTCCGCAGGACCCGAAGCCACCGTTTCCCTACCGCAGCGAGGACGTCACCTATCGCAGCGGCGACATCACCATCGCGGGCACGCTGACCGAACCCGAAGGGCCCGGCCCCTTCCCGGCGGTGCTGATGATCACCGGCAGCGGCCCACAGGATCGCAACGAGGAACTGCTCGGGCACCGCCCGTTCCTGGTGCTCGCCGACACCCTCACCCGCGCGGGATACGCCGTGCTGCGCACCGACGACCGCGGCGTCGGCGGTACCGGCGGCAAACTCGACGACGCCACCTACGACACCCTCGCCGGTGATGCCGCGGCCGGTGCGGCGTTCCTGCGCGAGCGGCCCGAGATCGACGACGCGAAGGTCGGCCTGTTCGGCCACAGCGAGGGCGGTTACCTCGCACCGCTGGTCGCGGCCAGGCCCGGCAGCGATATCGCGTTCGCGATCCTGATGGCAGGTCCGTCGGTGCCCGGCGCCGACGTGCTGATCGAACAGAACAAGGTCATCATGGCCGCCTCGGGCGCGCCCCAGGACAAGATCGATCAGCAGGTCGACTACCTCACGAAGTGGACCGCGATGCTGCGCGCCGGTGACCTCGAGGGTGCTCAGGTGTACTCCCAGCAGCACAACGAGTCCTTACCCGAGAACGAGCGCGCACCGAAGGAAGCCGTCGACTCGTTCAACACCCCCTACATGACCTCGTTCATGACCTTCGACCCGCAGCCGTCACTGCGTGCGTTGCGCGTGCCGGTGCTCGCCTTCTTCGGCGGCAAGGACCTGCAGGTTCCCGCCGCCCAGAGCGAGGGGCCCATGCGCGAGGCGCTGGCGGGCGCGCCCGACCCGACGGTGCACACCTTCCCCGGCCTCAACCACCTGATGCAGCCCACCGAGACCGGCAACCCGAGCGAATACTCGAGCATCGAAACCACCGTCGATCCGGCCGTTCTCACCTACGTCACCGACTGGCTCACCCGCCGTGTCCCGCCGCGCTAGGACCACCGGCCGCCGCCGTGAGCGGCTTACATAGACTGCTAGGCATGAGCGCACCCACGGTCGAGTTGATGGATTACGCCGATGTCATCTCCCGGTACGAGCCGGTGCTCGGCATGGAGGTCCACGTCGAGTTGTCCACGGCGACCAAGATGTTCTGCGGTTGCCCCACCGAGTTCGGCGCCGAACCCAATACCCAGGTGTGCCCGGTGTGCCTCGGGCTCCCCGGCTCGCTGCCGGTCGTGAACGAGAAGGCCGTCGAGTCGGCCATCCGCATCGGCCTGGCGCTGAACTGTTCGATCACCCCGTGGGGCCGGTTCGCGCGCAAGAACTACTTCTACCCGGATCAGCCGAAGAACTACCAGATCAGCCAGTACGACGAGCCCATCGCCACCGAAGGTTTCCTCGACGTGGTGCTCGACGACGGCAGCACCTTCCGCGTCGACATCGAGCGCGCGCACATGGAGGAGGACACCGGCAAGTCGCTGCACGTGGGCGGTGCCACCGGCCGCATCCACGGCGCGAGCCACTCGCTGCTCGACTTCAACCGGGCGGGTGTGCCGCTGATCGAGATCGTCACCAAGCCGATCACCGGTGCGGGCGAACGCGCCCCCGAGGTGGCCCGCGCCTATGTCACCGCGCTGCGCGAGGTGCTGCGCTCGCTCAACGTCTCCGACGTGAAGATGGAACAGGGCTCGCTGCGCTGCGACGCCAACGTGTCGCTGATGGCGATCGGTGCCAAGGAATTCGGCACCCGCACCGAGACCAAGAACGTGAACTCGCTCAAGAGCGTCGAGGTCGCGGTGCGCTACGAGATGCGCCGTCAGGCCGCCGTGCTCACCGCGGGCGGAGAGATCGTGCAGGAGACCCGCCACTTCAACGAGGCCGACGGGTCCACGTCGGCGGGTCGCCGCAAGGAAACCGCCGAGGACTACCGCTACTTCCCCGAACCCGACCTCGAGCCCGTCGCCCCGGCCGCCGAGTGGATCGAGGAACTGCGCGCCACCATCCCCGAGTACCCGTGGCTGGTCCGCGCGCGCATCCAGGCCGATTGGGGCCTGTCCGACGAGGTGATGCGCGACCTGGTGAATGCCGGTGCGCTCGACCTGATCATCGCCACCGTCGAGGCTGGTGCCCCGGCCAACGAGGCGCGCTCGTGGTGGGTCGCCTACCTCACCGAGAAGGCGAAGGAACGCGAGGTCGCCCTCGCCGATCTGCCGATCACCCCGGCCCAGGTGGCCGCTGTGATCGCCCTGGTCGAGGCCAAGACGGTGAACAACAAGGTCGCCAAGCAGGTCGTCGACTTCGTGCTGGCCGGCGAGGGCGAACCGGCCCAGATCGTCGAGGCCAAGGGCCTCGGCATGGTCAGCGACGACACCGCCCTGCAGGCCGAGGTCGAAAAGGCCCTCGCCGCCAACCCCGATATCGCCGACAAGATCCGCTCGGGCAAGGTCCAGGCGGCGGGCAAGATCGTCGGCGACGTCATGAAGGCCACCCGTGGCCAGGCCGACGCCGCCAAGGTCCGCGAACTGGTCCTCGCCGCCTGCAGCTGAAAACCGCGGTAGCCCAACTACTCTCACCGTCCAGGTGAGAGGGTTGGGCGCCCTGCCGTCGACCAGGCGCGTGTGTCGCCAGGGCGTGCGGCGTTCGGCGGCACGCCCCGTCGGCTGCGGAACGCTTTAGTCCGGGCCGCCCGCACCGCCCTGCGGCGGTGGGATGCGCACCACGCGATCATCGAATTCGCCCGGGGTGCCGTCGGTTTTGTTGACCGTGCTCACCCACACGCTGCCGTCGGCACCGGCGGTGGCGCCGAGTAGCTTGCCGTACTTGTCCTGGGCGATCAGGGTGGGTGCGGTGGTGACCGCGAAGGTGCTCGGATCGGCGGTGACGGCGGCGAGTGCTTTGCCCTCGGTGAGGGCGACGGCCACGCCGTCGGTGGTCGCCGCGCACCCGCCGACACCGGGACGGTCGGGCCAGGTCCACGACACGGTGACGGTGCCGTCGGTGCCGAGATGCTGCAGGCGGTCCTCGGCGGCGGTGCGGTCGGTGACCCACATGCCGTCCTTGCCGTCACGGCACAGGTCACCGGCGCTGCCGATGCCCGAGGCGACCACCTGCGGAGTGTTCGCGCCCGAGGACGGTGAGTCCAACCTCAACAGTTTCCCCCCGAGCGAGCCGGGGTTGGCCGCGGCGCCGGGGTTGCCCGCGTCACCGGTGAGGACCAGCAGCTGGTTCGGTGTCGCCCATTCCAGCGCGCCGCGATTCCCGGTGGCGCCCTTGGGGATTCCGGTGAGAATCTCCTTCGGCGCGCCGTCGCGGGACAGGCGGACCACCCGGTTGTCGCTGCCGGTGGTGATGTAGGCGTACATCAGCCCGTCCTCGGAGAAGGTGGGCGACAAGGTGATATCGGAGATGCCACCGTCGCCCGACCCGTCGACGGGCAGCACCGCGACCTCCTCCGGCGGCGGCTGCGGAGTGCTCGCGTCGACCGGCGTCACCGACAGGATGCGACCGGTGCGGCGCTCGGCGACCAGCGCGCCGTCACCCACCGCGATCAGCCCGGCGGCCGAATCGAGGCAGGTGCCGATGACATTGGGATCGGGGTCGATACACGGTCCGGTCGGGCGCGGCGCCTGCGAGGGCGAGTCCTGTGGCGGCTTCGGTTCCGCGTTGGCACCGCCGATCGACGGCTCGGTGGTGAACGGGCTCGACGCCGACTCGTCGAAACGGGCACACCCGGCGACCAGAATCGTGCCGAGCGCCAACCCGACTGCCACGCGGCCCGCGAATACCGAACTCATGGTGCAGACGTTACCGGCAGTCGAGCGGGGCTGACACGCCTGATGCGGCGAAGGGCGGCGCACCGCGAGCCCACGTCCTAAGGTGAGACCGTGACCGACAAGTCGAACGACACTTCCCCCGACGACGCGACGGCGCGGGCCGGAGAGGCCGTATCCGCGACGGGTCGGCCGGTGACCAGCCCCTACGATTCGCCGACCACGCAGATGCGCAAGCCCGACCCCAAGGACGTGCCGCGCACCGACGAGGACCTCGGCCTGGATCCCGGCGACGAGGTCCCCACCGCGAGCAGCGCCAAGACCGGCGCCGACCGCGACGACGACTACGGCTACGCGACGATCCCACCCGCGACGGCCGCATCGGCGGAATCGGTTCGCCTGCAGCGCCGTAACCGCGAGGCCCGGCGCGGCACCCTCGACTTCGGCTTGTTCGTGCTGCGCCTGGTGGTCGGCGGCACCTTCATCTACCACGGTCTGCAGAAGCTGACCGGCTGGTTCCA
Source organism: Nocardia sp. NPDC023733 (assembly GCF_040639775.1). NCBI lineage: Bacteria > Bacillati > Actinomycetota > Actinomycetes > Mycobacteriales > Nocardiaceae > Nocardia > Nocardia sp. NPDC023733. Next base: position 102,922 of record NZ_JBFAAN010000001.1, read on the forward strand.
CGGTCCCGGCATCGACGGAACCAAGGACATGATGGCCGGTGGCGGCTGGGACCACCCGTCGCTGGCCACCGCCCTGGTGATCGCCGGTGAACTCGGCGGCGGCGTGCTGCTTGTCCTCGGCCTGGCCACACCGCTCGCCGCGGGCGCCGTCCTCGCGACCATCTCGAACGCCTGGATGTGGAAGCAGGGCATGATCCCGGGCTTCCAGTACAACGCGGCGACCAAGTCCGGCGTGGAGATCGACACCATTCTCGCCGGCGCCGCCCTGGCGATCATTCTCACGGGCCCCGGCCGCTGGTCCCTCGACCGCACCCGAGGCTGGGCCACGCGCCCCGCGTACGGCTCCTTCGTGGTGGTCCTGCTGGCCATCGCCGCCGCCATCGGCACCTACTGGTTCCTCCACGGCGGCAACCCCTTGAAGGGCATCGGCCCCTTCTGAGCTGATACGCCTCGCTGGTCCAATTCGATCCGGACTCAGGTCTGATTCGGTACGCGGCCGGCAGGAGGTGCGTGGAGTCAGCCGGTACCCGGTGAGTTACCCATGTCCTTGCCTGGAGGCGGCGGAGCGGGTTCGGACAGGTGGGCGGTCATGGCGGCGTGGATATCGGCCAGAAACGCCTCGAATCGGCGCAGGTCCTCGGGGGAGTACTTTCCCATGACCGATTCTTCGACCTTCGTTCCCAGCGGGCCGAAGAAGTCGTTGGCGAGGGCGTGGATGCGTGGGGTGCTGCGCAGCGTGATGACGCGGCGGTCGTCGTGTTCGCGGCTGCGGACGATGTGACCGGCCTGCTCGAGCCGGTTCAGCAGCGCGGTGGTCGCGCTGTTGGACAACGAGATCCGCTCACTGAGGCGCGCCGGTGACAACGTGCTGCCACGTTCCTCGGCGCTGAGGATTTCGATCAAGGCCTCGGCGTCGGTGGAGTGCAACCCGAGCCAGCCGGCGAAGCGGCGGGTGAACTCGCGATAGTTCGCGCCGTACGCCCGCATGCCCTCGTGGATCCGTTCGTACCGGCCGTACGCCTCCGACTGGCTCATGGGTTCCTTTCGCATCGTTTGACATCCTATTGCCCAGAATCTACTTTGATGATGGAAATATTCCATCATGGAAATAGGAGTGACGATGAGTCAGGACTCGTCCGTTCGCCGATGGCTCGGCTTGATCGCCATCGCCCTCGGCGTGGCGTTGATCGTGGTCGACACCACGATCGTGAACGTGATCATCCCGTCGATCATCGAAGACCTGCGGACGGGTTCTGCCGAGGCGCAATGGATTCAGGAGTCCTACGCGATCGTCTTCGCGGCCCTGTTGCTGGTGGTGGGCCGGGTCGCCGACATCGTCGGTGCGCGCAGGATGTTCGTCACCGGTGTGGTGGTGTTCGGTGCGACGAGCATCCTGGCCGGGCTCGCACCGGACGGCGGCCTGCTGGTCGTCGCCCGGTTCCTGCAGGGTGCGGGCGCGGCGATGATCCTGCCCACCTCGCTGGCCCTGCTCAACGCCACCTTCACCGGCAAAGCACGTGGTCAGGCGTTCGCCGTCTGGGGTTCCACGATCGGTGCGGCGGCGGCACTCGGCCCGCTGCTCGGCGGGTGGCTGGCCGAACACGCCTCGTGGCGTTGGGCATTCGGCATCAACGTGCCGCTGGCCGTGCTGATCGTGGTCGGTGTGCTGACGTGTATCGCGCCGTCGCCGAAGGTGGCGGGCCGCCTCGATGTGCTCGGCTCCCTGCTGTCGGTGCTCGGGCTCGGGTTGCTCGCCTTCGGTCTCGTCGAAGGCCGCACCTACGGGTGGATCAGCACCGTGCAGCCGATGGAGATCGGCGGATTCAGCTGGGGCAGCGGTCCTTCGCCCGTTCTGGTCGCACTTGTGCTCAGTGCGCTCGCGCTGGGTGGGTTCGTGGTGCGACAGGTGCTGCTGCGCCGCACCGGCAATGCCGACAAGGCGCTGATGGACCTGAGCCTGTTCTCGCTCGCCTCGTTCCGCAACGGCAATATCGCTACGCTCATCATCGGTCTCGGTGAGTTCGGCATCGTCGCCGTGTTGCCGCTGTGGATGCAATTCACCCTCGGCTACAGCGCGCTGCAAGCCGGACTCGCCCTGGTACCGATCGCCATCGGCAGCTTCGTCGCCAGCGGCGTGAGCTTCGGCATGGCCGGGTCGGCGTCACCGCTGAACCTGGTCCGGCTCGGCCTCGGACTCGAGGTGATCGGGCTGGCCGCGCTCGGTTTCTTCGCCGCTACCGACAGTTCGTGGTGGTCGGTCGCGCTGGTGCTGTTCCTGTACGGCATCGGCGTCGGTTTCGCGACGGCCCAGGTGACCAATGTGGTCCTGGCCGACATTCCCGAAGCCGACAACGGTCAGGCCTCCGGCATCCAGAGCGCCTTCCGTCAACTCGGCTCCGCCCTCGGCATCGCCCTGCTGACCACGGTCTTCTTCACCACCCTGAGCGCGCGGGTCGACGACGACCTCACCGCAACCGGCGTGCCCGCGGCCGAAGCTCAGCAGTACGCCCACGCCGTCACCGGCAGTGCGGGCGCGGCGATCGAAGGCTTTGCCGCCCAACCGGATACACAGCAGGTGGCCGAAGTCGGTCGCACCGCGATGACCTCGGGCGTACACACCGGCGCCTACCTCGCGGCGGGCTTCGTCCTGCTCGGTCTGGTTGCCACCGTCCTGATCCCCGCCCGAACCGGCCGCGACGACGAGTCACCGACGCAACCGAAACAACCCGCCCTCGCCTAGGGTGGGAACGAGTCAGGCCCCTCACGGACTCCGTGAGGGGCCTGACTGGTTTCGACTACGGCAGCTGGCGGACTGCGCCCTTGTCGGCCGAGGTGGCCAACGCGGCGTACGCGCGCAGAGCGGTGGTGACCGGGCGGTCACGGTTCACCGGCTGCCACGGCCGCTCGGAGGCCTCCATCTTCGCGCGGCGTTCGGCGAGCACCTCGTCGGACACCAGCACCTCCAGGGCGCGGGTGTGGACGTCGATGCGGATGCGGTCGCCGTTCTCGATCAGGCCGATGACACCACCGGAGGCGGCCTCGGGGGAGACGTGACCGATCGACAGGCCCGAGGTGCCGCCGGAGAAGCGGCCGTCGGTGATCAGCGCGCACACCTTGCCCAGGCCGAGGCCCTTGAGGAACGAGGTGGGGTGCAGCATTTCCTGCATGCCGGGACCACCGGCCGGGCCCTCGTAGCGCACGACGACCACATCGCCGGGCTGGATCTTCTTGCCGAGGATCATCGACACCGCTTCCTCCTGCGACTCGACCACCACGGCCGGTCCCTCGAAGGTGAACAGTTCCTCGTCGATACCCGCGGTCTTGAGGATCGCGCCGTCGGGGGCGATGTTGCCACGCAGCACACACAGCCCGCCTTCCACGGTGTACGCGTGCTCGATGTCGCGGATGCAGCCACCGGCGGCGTCGGTGTCGAGCGAGGACCAGCGGTTGCTGGTGGAGAACGGTTCGACCGTGCGCACCCCGCCGGGGGCGGCGTGGAACAGTTCCAGGGCCTCCTCGGCTGCCTTGCCCGAGCGGATGTCCCAGGTATCGAGGAATTCCTCGTAGCTCGCGGTGTGCACGGTGGTCACGTCCAGCTCGAGCAGCCCGCCGCGGCGCAGCTCACCGAGGATGGCGGGAATGCCGCCGGCGCGGTGCACATCTTCCATGTGGTAGTCGGAGTTGGGCGACACCTTCGACAGGCACGGCACCCGGCGGCTGATCTCATCGATGGTCTGCAGATCGAAGTCGATCTCGCCTTCCTGAGCGGCGGCGAGAGTGTGCAGCACGGTGTTGGTGGAACCGCCCATCGCCACGTCCAGGGCCATCGCGTTGCGGAAGGCCTTGGCGTTGGCGACGTTTCGGGGCAGCACGGAGGCGTCGTCGTCCTGGTACCAGCGCTTGGCGATATCGACGATCACGGTGCCCGCCCGCTCGAACAGCGCCCGGCGCGCCGCGTGCGTCGCGAGAGTGGAACCGTTGCCGGGCAGTGCGAGGCCGAGCGCCTCGGTGAGGCAGTTCATCGAGTTCGCGGTGAACATGCCCGAACACGAACCACAGGTGGGGCAAGCGGACCGCTCGACCTCGTCGAGGCCTTCGTCGGACACCGCCTGGCTCGCGCTCGCCGAGATCGCGCTCACCAGGTCGAGCGGCGCGTGCGCCACACCGTCGACGACCACGGCCTTACCGGCCTCCATCGGTCCACCGGAGACGAACACGGCGGGGATGTTGAGGCGCATCGCGGCATTGAGCATGCCGGGAGTGATCTTGTCGCAGTTGGAGATACACACCAACGCGTCGGCGGTGTGCGCGTTGGCCATGTACTCGACCGAGTCGGCGATGATCTCGCGCGAGGGCAGCGAGTAGAGCATGCCGCCGTGGCCCATGGCGATGCCGTCGTCGACGGCGATGGTGTGGAATTCACGCGGCACACCACCGGCGGCGCGCACGGCCTCGGCGACGATGTCGCCCATGTTCTTCAGGTGCACGTGGCCGGGCACGAACTGGGTGTAGGAGTTCGCGATCGCGATGATCGGCTTGCCGAAATCGGAGTCGGTCATGCCGGTCGCGCGCCAGAGCGAACGAGCGCCCGCGGCATTGCGGCCGATGGTGGTGGTGCGTGAGCGAAGCGGTGGCATGGGAGTCCTCGTCAAATGTCGCTGGGTGCGCTCGCGGCGGGCGCGCAGGGGGCTGACCTGCGCGGCACAGAGCGCGGGCGCGGTGCGTCCGGCAACCCTGCACGTTACTCCGGCGGGCGGTGGTCGCGTCGCGCCGGTCGTCGGTGCTGGGGTGGGGAACCGGGCTCGAGGCGGGAGTGTCGCTCCGGAGGGTGTCGCCGCGGTGGTGCCGTCGGCGCGAGGGTGCCCGGTGCCGTCAGTTTACCGGTGCAACTCCGTGCGGCATCGTGTGGATTCCCACAGTGCCCGCGGTCATACCGCCGACGTCACCGTGGCGCGTCCGGCTCCTCGAGTTCGGCACCGGCCTTCTTCTCGGGCGCGGGGTCGGTGTCGGGCGAGGCCGCCGACTCTGTCGCGGGGGCGACATCCGTCGACGCATCCGCCTCGGCCTGTGCCCGCTCGGCCGCGATCCGCTCGGCCTCGGCCTCCTCGGCCGCCGCGAAGACATCGGGCAGTCGGCCCTCGGATGCCTCGATCAGCTCACGCAACCGGTCGTAACCGACGGCGGGCAGCTTCACCTCGGAGTCGTCGGCGAGCCGGGCCCGGATGTAACCACGCTTGGGAATGCTGATGCCCTTGACCTGTGCCCAGTCGAGGTGCTTCGAGGAGACCATCGTGGAGAGGTCGAGCCCCGCATCGGAAACCGTTGTGTGCGTGCGCATCACCCACCACACCGCGATCACCGGCGCCAGCAGCAGCCACCACAGGGCGATCGGCCAGCCGACGAACGCGAAGAACACGCAGAACGCCAGCACGAGCACGCCGATGTAGGCGAGCCTCGGCACGCCGATCACGTGCACGCCCGGTGTCGGCCCGCTCTCTCTGCGTGGAATCAGCAACCACACGACGACCGCGGTGGGCACGATCAGCCCGATCCGCAGCCCGAGCGACCAGTCCTGCACGGTGCCGACGACAACGAAGATCAGGTACGCCAGTACCACCGCGGCGATGGCCGCGAGCCTGCCGGGACCGGCGGCGCGCAGGCCACCGGGTCGCGCGGGCCGACCCGTCGCGGTCGTCTCGTCGGCGGTGTGGGACGATTTAGCCGGTGGCACGGACTGATGCGGTGATGACACCCCACCATCCTCGCATCTCGGTATACGGACCCACGCAACCACTCGTGTCCCACATAATGGGACACGAAAGGTAGCCTGTTTGACTCATCGGTTCACACACGAATAACGTCGTAGCCGTGAATCGAAGCGAGCTCGTACTCGGCCGGCGCGTCCAGCGTTGAGCCTGACTGCCTGAGTCGAATACGTCAGCTCGCGTTGCGACGCGCCACCCTCGAACAGCCATGCGCTGATCGGGGGCTTTTTTGTGTTCCGGCGAATTCCGCGCCAGTCCGGAGTCAGAACAACACAGTTAGGAACGAAGACGGTGAGTGCACCTACCGCACGACCCGGGCCATCGGCCCGCAGGTCAGCGCCTTCAACGGGAGCCGCTAACCCGGCGACCACCCCCGCCCGTCGCCAGGTCGCGCCCGAGCGCGTCACCGGCGCGCAGTCGGTGGTCCGGTCCCTCGAAGAGCTCGACGTCGACACCGTATTCGGTATTCCGGGCGGTGCGGTCCTTCCCGTCTACGACCCCCTCTTCGACTCGAAGAAGGTTCGCCACGTGCTGGTGCGCCACGAGCAGGGCGCCGGTCACGCGGCGACCGGTTACGCGCAGGCCTCCGGCAAGGTCGGTGTGTGTATGGCCACATCCGGCCCCGGCGCGACCAACCTGGTGACCCCGCTGGCCGACGCCCAGATGGACTCGGTCCCGATCGTGGCGATCACCGGCCAGGTGCCGTCGAGCCTGGTCGGCACCGACGCCTTCCAGGAAGCCGACATCTCCGGCATCACCATGCCGATCACCAAGCACAACTTCCTGGTGAAGGATCCCGCCGACATCCCGCGCATCCTGGCCGAGGCGTTCTACCTGGCCGCCTCCGGTCGTCCGGGCGCGGTGCTTGTCGACATCACCAAGGACGCGCTGCAGGCCCAGACCACGTTCTCGTGGCCGCCGGAGATGCGTCTGCCCGGCTACCGTCCGGTCACCAAGCCGCACGGCAAGCAGGTGCGCGAGGCGGCCCGGATGATCCTCGAGTCCAAGCAGCCCGTGCTCTACGTGGGCGGCGGTGTCATCAAGTCCGACGCCTCGGCCGAACTGCTCGAGCTCGCCGAACTGACCGGCATCCCGGTGGTCACCACCCTGATGGCGCGTGGCGCGTTCCCCGACAGCCACACGCTGAACATGGGCATGCCCGGCATGCACGGCACCGTCGGTGCTGTTGCCGCCCTGCAGAAGTCGGACCTGCTGATCACCCTCGGCGCCCGCTTCGACGACCGCGTCACCGGTCAGCTGGACTCCTTCGCGCCCGACGCGAAGGTCATCCACGCCGACATCGACCCGGCCGAGATCGGCAAGAACCGCCACGCCGACGTCCCGATCGTCGGTGACGCGCGCGAGGTCATCATCGAGCTCATCGAGACCCTCAAGGCCGACCCGCAGTCCGGTGCGGCGCCGCTGCTGAACCTCACCGAGTGGTGGGCCTACCTCAGCGACATCCGCGACAACTACCCGCTGGGCTGGAAGACCCCGAGCGACGGTTCGCTGTCGCCGGAATACGTCATCGAGACCCTCGGCCGCCTGGCCGGGCCCGACGCGGTGTACTGCGCCGGCGTCGGTCAGCACCAGATGTGGGCCGCGCAGTTCGTCAAGTACGAGAAGCCGCGCACCTGGCTCAACTCCGGTGGCCTCGGCACCATGGGTTACGCGGTGCCCGCGGCCATGGGCGCCAAGATGGGTGCTCCGGAGAAGGAGGTCTGGGCGGTCGACGGAGACGGCTGCTTCCAGATGACCAACCAGGAGCTGGCCACCTGCGCGGTGGAGGGTGTGCCGATCAAGGTCGCGCTCATCAACAACGGCAACCTCGGCATGGTCCGCCAGTGGCAGACCCTGTTCTACGAACAGCGCTACTCCAACACCGATCTGGGCACGCACACCCTGCGCATCCCCGACTTCGTGAAGCTGGCCGAGGCGCTGGGTTGCGTCGGCATCCGCGTGGAGAAGGAAGACGAGGTCGAGGACGCCATCCGCCAGGCCCAGGCCATCACCGACCGGCCGGTCGTCATCGACTTCATCGTCGGCAAGGACGCCCAGGTGTGGCCGATGGTCGCCGCGGGCACCAGCAACGACGAGATCATGTTCGCCCGCGGTATCCGCCCGCTGTTCGACGACGACGAGCAGGTCTCCGAACCCGCCGTCATCCACGAGGCGATGGAACGTGAGCAGGCGGCATTCGAGAAGGGCACCGAAGCATGAGCGAGCGCAGCGAGCGCCGAATGGGCACAGCCACGATGGTGATCGTGCCGACGCCGAGCGACAGCGAGGTGGCGGCATGAGCACCACCCACACGCTGAGCGTTCTCGTCGAGGACAAGCCGGGCGTGCTGGCGCGAGTCGCGAGCCTGTTCTCGCGCCGCGGCTTCAACATCGAGTCTCTTGCCGTCGGCGGCACCGAGATTCCCGAGATCTCGCGCATGACGATCGTCGTCACGGTCGACGATCTGCCGCTCGAGCAGGTCACCAAGCAGCTCAACAAGCTGATCAACGTCATCAAGATCGTGGAGCAGGACGCCGACGCGTCGGTGGCCCGCGAGCTGATCCTGGTGAAGGTGCGGGCCGACGCCTCGGTGCGCACGCAGGTGATCGAGGCCGTGCAGTTGTTCCGCGCCAAGGTGATCGACGTGTCGCCCGACGCGCTCACCATCGAGGCGACCGGCACCCGTTCCAAGCTCGACGCGCTGCTGCGCATGGTCGAGCCGTACGGGATCCGCGAGATCGTGCAGTCCGGTGTCGTGGCCGTCGGCCGCGGTCCCAAGTCCATCACCGCGACCCGCTGAGCCGACCTCAGCGACCTCCGCGATAACTTTTCTTAACCATCATCAGAAGGGACCAATCAAGTGGCAGTCGAGATGTTCTACGACGACGACGCTGACCTGTCGATCATCCAGGGCCGCAAGGTCGCCGTGATCGGCTACGGCAGCCAGGGTCACGCGCACTCGCTGAGCCTGCGCGACTCGGGTGTCGACGTGCGCGTCGGCCTGACCGAGGGTTCGAAGTCGCGCCCGAAGGCCGAAGAGGCCGGGCTCACCGTCGGCACCCCCGCCGAGGTTTCCGCATGGGCCGACGTGATCATGGTCCTGGCGCCCGACACCGCCCAGGCGTCGATCTTCACCAACGACATCGAGCCCAACCTGAAGGACGGCGACGCGCTGTTCTTCGGCCACGGCCTCAACATCCACTTCGGTCTGATCAAGCCCCCGGCCGACGTCACCGTCGCCATGGTCGCCCCGAAGGGCCCCGGCCACCTGGTGCGTCGCCAGTTCGCCGACGGCAAGGGCGTTCCGGCCCTGATCGCCGTCGACCAGGACCCGAAGGGCGAGGGCCAGGCCCTGGCGCTGTCCTACGCCAAGGGCATCGGCGGCACCCGCGCCGGCGTCATCAAGACCACCTTCAAGGAAGAGACCGAGACCGACCTGTTCGGTGAGCAGGCCGTGCTCTGCGGTGGCACCGAGGAACTGGTCAAGACCGGTTTCGAGGTCATGGTCGAGGCGGGCTACGCCCCCGAGATGGCCTACTTCGAGGTGCTGCACGAGCTGAAGCTGATCGTCGACCTCATGTACGAGGGCGGCATCGCCCGCATGAACTACTCGGTCTCCGACACCGCCGAGTTCGGTGGCTACCTGTCGGGCCCGCGCGTCATCGACGCCGGCACCAAGGAGCGCATGAAGGCGATCCTGTCCGACATCCAGGACGGCACCTTCGTCAAGCGCCTGGTCGCCAACGTCGAGAACGGCAACACCGAGCTCGAGGGCCTGCGCAAGGCCAACGCCGAGCACCCCATCGAGGTCACCGGCGCCAAGCTCCGCGGCCTGATGAGCTGGGTCGACCGCCCCATCACCGAAACCGCGTAAGTCGTTTCGTGAAGGGCCCGTCCGCCGAAATGCGGACGGGCCCTTTCGGTTTGCATGAGGTTTGCGGGGTCGAGGATCGAGGTATCGGAGCGCTGGTCCTTGCCGTCGCGGGCAGGTAGCGGCAGACTTGCCCGATGACAACCGTCGAGGAATTCGATCGTGATGCGGTGGAGTTGGGGCGTGCGGCGCGAAAGATGGTTTCGCGGTCGGGGTTGGGGGAGTGGGGTGCGGGGCCGGGGCGGGAGGATCCGGTGACGATTCTGGAGCGGCAGGGGGAGTCGCGGGTGGCGGAGTTGCTGCCGATCCGGTATGCGCGAATGGCCATCTCGCAGTTCACTTTTCTGCGTGGGGCGCCCGCGATCATGGCCGCCGACCTGGCGAGCGGTCCGGATACCGGGCTGACCGTGCAGCTCTGTGGTGACGCGCACCTGTCCAATTTCGGGTTGTACGCCTCGCCGGAACGCAATCTCGTCTTCGACGTGAACGACTTCGACGAAACCCTGCCCGGTCCGTTCGAATGGGATGTCAAACGCTTGGCTGCCAGCGTCGCCGTCGCCGCCCGCGACAACGAGTGCCCGGATCATCAGGCCGGGCGGGCCGCAGAGGCCGCCGCGCGCGGGTACCGGGAGGCGATCGCCGCGATGGCCGAGCTCGATTCGCTGTCCATCTGGTACGAACGCGTCGACGCGGACGAGGTCACCGCGACGATCCCGAAGGAGAAGCGCCGCAAGATCGCGGAGAAGACGATCAAGTCGGCCCGCACCCGCACCAGCCTCGACGCGCTGGAGAAGCTCACCGAACCCGATTCCGACGGCCGCCCTCGGATCAAGAATCAGCCGCCGCTGCTCGTCCCCATCGAGACGCTCACCGAGAAGGACGTCAAGGAGGTCCTCAACGACTACCGCCGCAGCCTGCCCGACGAACGCCGCATCCTGCTCGATCGCCACACCGTGGTCGACATGGCGATGAAGGTGGTCGGCGTCGGCAGCGTCGGTACCCGGTGTTTCATCGTGCTCTTCATGGACAAGGAATCGGGCGCCCCGCTGTTTCTGCAGGTCAAGCAGGCCGAGAAGTCGGTGCTCGCCGCGCATACGAAGCCGAGCAAGTATCAGCACCAGGGCCATCGGGTAGTGGTGGGGCAGCGGCTGATGCAGGCCGCCAGCGACATCTTCCTCGGTTGGGCGACCGGTCCGGCGGGCAACTACTTCTACTGGCGTCAGCTCAAGGACATGAAGGGCTCGGTCGACATCGGCGCCCTCACCCACCACGAGCTCGCCGGGTACGCCGCCCTGTGCGGTGGCGTGCTCGCCCGCGCTCACGCCCGCTCCGGTGACCCCCTCGCCATCAACGCCTATCTCGGCGACAGCGACAAGTTCGACAAGGCGATGAGCGAATTCGCCCTCGCCTACGCCGACCAGACCGCCGCCGACCGCGATTCCCTACTCGCCGCGATCGATTCAGGCCGGGTACCGGCCGCCGCCGACCCGTACTGACTGTCCAGGTCGATCGGCGTCCGTCGACCGCAGCAGTGCGATGCCGATCGCGAGGAACCACAGCGTGATGAGACCACCGACGGTCGCGGTGGTACCCCACCCGTTGGCCGCGTAGAACTCGGCCGGTGTGTTCCCGAAGTACAACGACGGAACGAAGGCGAAATTCACCGCCGCGAGCGCCCCGCTGACGACGCGACACCAGCGGGGGAGCAACCGCGCGGCCGCGATCGCGAACGCCACCAGGAACAACCCCTCGAGCAGTCGCGAGATGGACCCGTAGAGCACGTAGGTTCCACTGACGGTGATCGTGGGGTCGATCGGGTCGGGAGCCGCGATGACCGCACCTATCTCGAGTCCGGTCGAGACGAGAGCGATTACGAGCCATGCTGTTCCGGCCGCGGCGGCCAGTGATCCGAACCATTCCCGTTCCGGATCGCGCTGCTTGACCAGGTACGCGAATCCGCTCATGAACACCAGGAACAGGGTCGCGCCGATCAGGCCGAGCAGGCACCTGGTGAGCACATTGGCGTCCGGGGGCGCCCCTGAGTAGACGAAATACAGCGGAAGCACGCCCACGGTACATCCCGCGCCGGCGACTGCGGCGGCGCCGGTGATGCGCTGAATTGTCCTGATACCCATAGCTATCCGACCTCACTGCCAGGTCGTATGCCCCGGCCACCACGTTAGTATAAGCCTTAAACTATAAGGCCCATGTTAAATTGGCGGTTGCCCAGATGAATGAGGAGACGGTGACCGGCAAGCCACGACCACGCGTCGGCCGTCCAGCCGAATTGGACGCACCGCGCATCGTCGCGACCGCCATCGCCCTCGCCGACGAGGCGGGTTTGGGTGCTGCATCGCTGACGAAAGTCGCTGCCGCGCTGGACGTCACCCCGATGTCGCTCTACCGCCACATCGGTTCCAAAGGCGGCCTCACCGACCTGATGGTCGATACCGCGTTCGGCCCGCCGCCGACTATTGCCGGTGATTGGCGTCCGGCCCTGCGAGAGTGGGCGAACGGCCAGCGCGCCGTCTTCGCCCGCCACCCCTGGATCACTCGGATCCCCGTCACCGGACCGCCGCGCGGGAGCAACGCGTTGGCCTGGATGAACGCCGGGCTCGCCGCGCTGCGCGACACCGGCCTGGACTGGCGCGCGAAGATCGGGGCGATCACCGTCGTCGGTGGATATGTGCGCCAGGCGTTCGTCACCGACCGGAGCATCGCCGAACGGCGTGGCGCCGACCAGCGCAGCGAGGCACAGGACCTCGACGCCTACCAGCGCGATGTGTCGGCCGTCGACCTGTCCGGTCTGCCCGAGATTGCGGCTCTCTTCACCGCCCAGGCCTTCGCCGACATCCCGCCGGACGACGAATCGGCGGACGACGATTTCACCTTCGGTCTGGAGCTGATCCTCGACGGGATCGCCGCCGCCATCGCCAGGTCGGCGTGACTCCGGGCCGCTGCCGCGGCCGTCGGAAACCCCTCGATATACTCATTACTGATGAGTAACTTCTTTCCCTCGGTGGACCAGGTGACCGACCGGCTGGCAGCGGCCGGCTATCTGCCGTCCCTCGACATCGCGACGGCGGTCTTCCTCGCCGATCATCTCGGCAAGCCCCTGCTGATCGAGGGCCCCGCCGGTGTCGGCAAGACCGAGCTGGCCAAGGCTGTCGCCGCCGCGGCGGGCGCGGATCTGCTGCGGCTGCAGTGCTACGAGGGCATCGACGAAGCCCGCGCGCTGTACGAGTGGAATCACGCCAAGCAGCTGTTGCGCATCACCGCCACCTCGGGTGAGGGGTGGGACAGTACGCGCGATCATGTGTTCTCCGAGGAGTTCCTGCTTGCCCGGCCGCTCCTGGCGGCCATCCGCAATCCGGACCCCACCGTCCTGCTCATCGACGAACTCGACAAGGCCGATGTGGAGCTGGAGGGGCTGCTGCTCGAGGTGCTCGGTGACTTCCAGATCTCGATCCCCGAACTCGGTACGGTCAAGGCCGTGCGCCGCCCGTTCGTCGTGCTGACTTCCAACGCCAACCGCGACCTGTCCGAAGCTCTGAAAAGGCGCTGCCTGTATCTGCACATCGATTACCCGACCCCGGAGCTGGAGCGTTCGATCGTCCGCTTGAAGGTGCCGGAACTGGACGAGACGTTGGCCGAGCCCGTGGTTCGTACAGTAGCCGCGTTGCGTCAGCTGCCGTTGCGCAAAGCGCCGTCGATCGCCGAAACAGTGGATTGGGCAAAGACATTGGTGGCGTTGCGCACCCGGGAGATCACCTCGTCGGTGGTGCGCTCGACGCTCGGTGTGCTGCTTAAATATCAGTCCGACCATCGCCTCGCCGTCGACCGTCTGGCTCTGGACGGGGAGAGTCCGCGCCCATGACCGCGCCCACCGATCGCCTGGTGGATTTCGTCGGTCTGCTGCGTGAGCACGGCATCTTCGCCGGTCCCAGCGAGACCGTCGACGCCGCCTCGGCGATCGTCGCCCTCGGCATGGACGACACCGCGCGCCTGCGGTCGGGCCTTGCCGCCTGCCTGCTGCGCCGCAACGGTCAGCGTTCGGTCTTCGACCAGCTCTTCGACCTGTATTTCCTCGGTACCGAACTCCCCGCGCCGCGTCCGAGCGACGACCAGGATTCCTTGCGCGACCGCCTGATCGCCACCCTCGTCCAGGGCGCCGACACGGCGGAACTGGCCAGGGAAGCGCTCGACACCTTCGGCGCCTACGGCGGGGCGGGGGAGAGCGCGGGCCGGGTGACGCAGGCATCCGGCGCGGGTTGGTCGTCGTATCTGACGATGAAATCTCTACGCCCCGACGAGATTTCCGAACAAGTAGCTCGGACAATGGGCGGCACAGGGCAATTCGATGCGGCCGTGCACACCATCGAAGCGCGACGCCGCGTCGACCAGTTCCGGACGGCGGTGCAGAATGAGGCCCGTCTACGCTCGGCTGAACTGCGCGGCACGGACTACATCGCCCGCCGTGGTGTCGAGAACTCCGCGGACCGAACGGATTTCCTCGGTGCCCGCGAACAGGACCTCGCCGAGATGCGCAGGCTCGTGCACCCGCTGGCTCGCAAACTCGCTACCCGGTTGGCGGTGCGCCGCAAGAAGGCGGTGCGTGGTCAGATCGATCTGCGCCGCACCCTGCGCCGTTCGATGGCGACCGGTGGCGTGCCCGTCGACCCGGTGCTGCGCGCCCGCCGCCACGGTCGCCCCGACCTCGTTGTGCTGGCGGATGTTTCGGGCTCGGTCACCGGGTTCTCCGAGTTCACTCTGCAATTGGTGCAGGCCTTGCAGGACCAGTTCAGCAAGGTCCGCAGTTTCGGTTTCGTCGACACCTGTGCCGAGATCACCCATTTCTTCACCCCCGGCGAGCCTCCGCCGTCCGGTTTCGCGCAGAACATCGTGCGCGAGGGTGGGGTGGCCCGGTTCGGGTCGAGCAACTACGGCGAGGCCTTCCAGGGTTTCGTCGACCACTATCTCGACGCCCTCGGCCCGCGGACATGCGTGTTGATCCTCGGTGATGCCCGCACCAACCGCACCGACCCGAATCTGGCTGCACTGGAAGCGATGTCGGAACGCGCCAAGGCCGTGTACTGGCTGAATCCGGAGCCGTCGAGTTCGTGGTCGACGGGCGATTCGGCCGCCGACACCTACACCGACATCGTCACCATGCACGAGTGCCGCAATGTCCGCCAGCTCACCGAGGTGATCTCCCGATTGCTGCCCGCCTGATCAGCGGTACTTCGTGGTGCCCGCCGGGCCGCGGGAATTGCTGACGAGCTTGGCGAAACATTCGTCGGCCGAGATGGCCATCGCATCGCACCAGGCGTTGGCCGAGTCGGGTTCGGCGAAGGTGGCACCGGCCAGGCTGACCCACCAACCCCGCAGATCGAAGGTGTTCCACTCGTCGCTCCAGACCAGGCGAGTCCCGGGGTACTGCTGACGCAGCCGCTGATGCTGGGCGAGAATTTCGGTGTTCGTCCAGGTGACGACCCGCCCGTCGACATCGGGCGCGACCAGTCCGGTGCGTTTGGCCGAGATCTGGGGCACCCATCGTTCGCTCAGGTTCACGCTCACGAACGGCCGGTCGCTGTCGGCGCGGGCGCGCAAGGTGGCGAACGCCGCGGCTTGCGGGTCGACGGCGGCTTCCGGGGGTGCGTTGGTCGCGGCGATCGTCTGCGCGCTCGGGGGTTGGACGGTTGCTGCTTCGGTGTTCTTGTCGCGTTGCGTGACGACGAAGATGCCCGCCGCGATCACGCCGACCGCCAGCGCGGCCACGACCACGAGCGCGCCGAGGATCCACGGCCACGGCGACGGGCGGGGCGGATACGGTCCGCCCGGTGGATATCCTGGATAGCCCACGATCGCCTCCGGCCTCGTGTCACCGGTGCGTCCGTCTCGGGCGCCCGGCCCCGGCCCCTCGATCAGTCTAGAACCGGTCGACGGGCCGTCGGGGTTTCGTTGCGCAACCGCATCCTCACGCGGTGAGACGGACGACCGCGTACTCGCGGCCTGCCTTGGCCTGGTATTTGCCGTAGCGGGGCTGGGCGGTGGTGATCGCGTCCCAGGCGCTCGCCCGTTCGGCGCCGGTGAGCACGTGTGGGATGACCGGAACCGGCTGGTCACCGGGCAGTTCGATGGTCGCGTGCTCGGGGTGGGCCATCAGGTTGCGGAACCAGTCGGGGTCGCCGTTCTTGCCGCCGGAGGCCACGAGCAGCCACCCGCCCTCGTCGTCGGCGAACCAGGAGATCGGGGTCTGGCGCGGCTCGCCGCTGCGGCGGCCGACGGTGTGCAGGATGAGCACGTCCATGCCCATGAAGGTGCCGTTGCCGCCACGGATCTTGCGGTTCATACGGGCGTTCATCTTGTGCTGCATCCAACGGGAGAATCCGCTGTGGGTCTGCTGCTTGGTGCTCATGGCAGTGGTCCTTTCGGGTGGTGTGAGGGGGCTCAGCCCCAGGCTCCGGCGATCTGGCGGGTGGTGGCGTTGAGCCGGTTGAACATGTTGGTGATGCCGATCATCAGCACGATGGCGGCGAGCTGGCGCTCGTCGAAGTAGCTGGCGGCGTGGTCCCAGACCTCGTCGGTGACGGCGTCGGGGCGGTCGGCCATCCGGGTGGCGGCCTCGGCCAGTTCCAGTGCGGCGCGTTCCTCGTCGCTGAAGTAGGGCGTTTCCCGCCAGGCGACGACGGTGGCGAGGCGCTCCTCGCTGACACCGGCTTTGCGTGCGGTCTTGGTGCCCGCGTCGACGCAGGAGCTGCAGCCGTTGATCTGGCTGACCCGCAGGTGCACCAGCTCCAGGATCTCGCCCTCCACGCCACCGCTGTTGATCGCGCCGAAGATCTCCTGGATCGGGCCCATCGCGCCGGTCAGGATCATCGCGGGGTTCTGCATACGGGACTGCATGATGTTCTCCTCGGTTTCGCTGCTTTCCGCTGTTCGCGGTGTGTCTCCATAACAGCCCGCCGCGTGCTTCGAAACGAGGTCTGTGGGACACTCTGGGACAGTGGAAAACGGCTCTGACCTTCGGATTTCCGGCGGGAAAATTGTCGTTTCATACCGGGACACGGAGTGCGGAACAGTGGTGGTGCAACAGCGGGCATACCCGCAGGACGAGCTGGCCGCGCGGCTGCGCATGCTCCAGGAGCTTTCCGGGCGCGGGGTGCGGGCGCTGGCGCGCGACACGGGACTGAGTTCGTCGTCGCTGTCGCGCTATCTCAACGGGCAGACCGTGCCGCCGTGGCCCGCCGTGCTGGAACTGTGCCGCCTGGTGAAACGCGACCCGCGCCCGCTGCGCCCGCTGTGGGAGCGCGCCAACAACCCGCTGCCCGCCCCACCCAAGACGAGCCGCCAGGTGGCCCCGCCCAACCTGCCCCCCGAAGCCGTCCCCCCACGCAACGACCTGCCCCGCGACGTCCCCGACTTCACCGGTCGCGAAGAAGCCCTGGCCGAGGTGCTCGCCGCCGTCCGAACGAACCGGGTGGTGGCCATCGACGGCATGGCCGGTGTCGGCAAATCGTCGCTGGCCGTACACGCCGCACACCAGCTGACCGCCGAATACCCCGATGCCCAGCTGTATCTCGACCTGCACGGCTTCACCGACGGCCGTCAGCCCCTCGATCCCGACGCCGCCGTGCGCGCGCTGCTCTCGGCGCTGCGCGTCCCGTCGGAAAAGGTGCCGCAGGACGGCGGAGTCGAACTGCGCGCGGCGTGCTGGCGTTCGGAACTGGCCGGATTGCGGGCGGTGATCGTGCTCGACAACGCCGCCGACGCCGCCCAGGTGAGCCAATTGCTGCCCGGCGCAGGCGAATCGGTCGCCATCATCACCAGCCGCAACCGCCTGCTCGAACTCGACGAGGTGCCGCCGGTGACCCTCGACGTGCTCACCCCCGAGGAGAGCGCCGAGCTGCTCGCCCGCGCCAGCGGCGATTCGCGGGGTCCCGACGGCAGGCTGGCCAGGGAACCCGAGCAGGCGGCGGAAGTGCTGCGGCTGTGCGGCAATCTGCCCTTGGCGCTGCGGCTCGCGGCGGCCAGGTTGCGGCATCGTCCCGGCTGGTCGGTGGGCATTCTGGTCGAGCGAATGGCTGAGGGCGCAACGGAATTCGACACCGCGTTCGGCATGTCGGTGCGGCAGCTCAATCGCGACCAGCGTCGCCTGTTCCGGTTGCTCGGCCTGGTGCCCGGCTCCACCTTCACCGACTATGTCGCCGCGGCGGTGGCCGATGTGCCGTTGCGCGCCGCGCGCGACATGCTCGAGGACCTGCTCGACGCCCACCTCGTGGAGCAACCCGCCGAGGGTCGCTACCGGCTGCACGACCTGGTGCGCAGGCACGCCCGTCAGGCAAGCGCCGAACACGACACCGACGCCGACCGCGAACGGGCACTGCGCCGCATCCTCGACTACTACGTGCACACCGCGGCCGCCGCCGACGCCGCCATGCCGTTCCTGTCACCGACCCGTCCCGTGTCGGCCGGTCCCGCCCCGAAAGCGTTGCCGCACTTCCCGAATCGTGACGTCGCCTTCTTCTGGTTCGTCAGCGAGTACACCAATCTGATGGCGGTGTTCTACGCCGCCGTGGAGATCGGCGCCAACGAGCACGTCTGCGAACTGCCACGCTTCCTGCGCACCTTCTTCGCACGGCGCTGCGGCACCACCCACCTCAATGCCCTGTTCGAGCAATCCCTCAGCGCCGCACAGCAACTCGGCGATCCGCGCCAGCTGGCCGAAGCCCACAGCGATCTGGGATTCGCCCGCTACAACGCCGGCCGCATGGCCGAGGCGGCCGCCGCCTATGCCGCCGCCGCCCCACTGGTCGCCGAGGCGGGCGACCTGCTGCCCCGCGCCGAACTAACCATGCGCTGCGCCCAATTGCGCTGGGACGAAGGCGATGTCACCGAACCGCTCGAACTGTTCCGCCAGGCCCACGACCTGTACACGCGCAGCGGCTGTCCGATGAGCGCCGCCGACGCGCTCGCGGGCGAGGCCTGGGCGATGCTGCAGCTCGGCAAACGCGACGAGGCGGCCGACCTGGCCAGACGCGCGCTCGACATCTCCGCCGACGGCCCGGACCAGCCGCCGTCGCTGCAGGCCCGGATCGCCCTCGGCGTCTCGATCGCCCCCGACGAACCCGACGCGGCCCTGCGGCATCTGGACAGCGCGCTGACCGCCGCCCGCGCCGACGGTCACAAACACAACGAGGCGTGGTGCCTGAACTGTCGCGGTGTCGCCCTGCGGGAAATGGGCCGCTACGACGAGGCCCTCGACAGCCACCGCGAGGCCTTCGCCCTGCTCGACGACTTGTTCGAACCGCACTGGAAGATCCACTTCCTCAACGGTTACGCCGAAACATGCCGACTGGCAGGGCTTTCCGACGAGGCACTACGCCTGTACAACGAAACCCTCGAACTCGCACCACGACTCGGGTACCGGTTCGAGCAGGCCCGAGCGAACCAGGGCATCGCCGAAGTCCTCGACCACACCGATCCGGCTGCCGCGCAAGAGCATCGCGCGGCAGCCGAGGAGTTGCTGAGCGAACTCAGCCCATCGACTTAGCCCCGTCGAGGGCCTCCCGGATGATGTCGGCGTGGCCGGAGTGCTGCGCGGTCTCGGTCATGATGTGCATGAACGTGCGTCGCGCGCTCCACCGCCCACCGGGTTCGAACCAGGGCGCCTCGGGCAGCGGCTGGGTCGCGTTCAGGTCGGGCAGCGTGCGCACCAGTTCATCGGTGCGGGCCGCGACCTGGTCGTATTCGGCGAGCAGTCCCGCGAGCGTCTCGCCCGGCAGCATGCGGAAGGCATTGCTCCATTCCGCGAGCTGCTCCTCGGTCATCGAGTCGAAACTCGGGCCCGCCGCGGGGCCATCGACGATGAACTTCGCCCAGTTCGCTTCCACCGCGGCCACGTGTTTGATGAGCCCACCCAGGCACAGTTCGCTCACGGTGGTGCGCAGCGCGGCCTGTTCGTCGTTGAGGTCGCGCGTGGTGTTGCGCAGGAAGTAGCGGTGCTTGGCCAGCATCTCGAGGAGGTCGGCGCGTTCGGTGTCGAGCACTGTTTCGGTCATGAATCCCAAGGTAGAAGGTATTGCGGTCAGTTTCTGTCCGCAATGGACGGATACTGGAAATATGGCTGATACCAGTGCACGCACCCTGCGGTTGCTGTCGTTGCTGCAGACCCACCGCTACTGGCCGGGCACCGAACTCGCGGCGCGGCTGAAGGTGTCACCACGCACCCTGCGCCGCGATATCGACCGCCTGCGCGACCTGGGCTACCCCGTGGACGCTCGCCCCGGCATCGAGGGCGGCTATCAGCTGGCCGCGGGCGCGGCCATGCCCCCGCTGGTGCTCGACGACGACGAGGCCGTCGCGATCACCGTCTGTCTACAGGCCGGCTCCGAAGGCGCAGGCGACGGCCTTGCCGAACCGTCCGTGCGTGCTCTCGGCAAGCTCGGCACCGTTCTGCCCGCCCGGCTGCGCCGCCGCGTCGACGCCCTGCGCGCCATGACCGTTTCCGCCGGCTGGCACGCCGTCCCGCTCTCCGACGTCGACCCCTCGGTCCTCACCGACCTGGCCCTCACCTGCCGTCGGGAGGAGCGCCTCACCTTCACCTACACCGCCGCCGACGGCCGGACGAGCACCCGCGAAGTGGAACCCCACCGCCTGGTCTCCCTCGGCCGCCGCTGGTACCTCGTCGCCTACGACCTCACCCGCCACGATTGGCGCTCGTTCCGCGTGGACCGCCTCACCGACTCCCACGCCACCGGCATCCACTTCCGCTCTCGCGAGCTGCCCGCTCCCGATGCGGCCACTTTCGTTCGCAACGGAATAGGCGGTGCGCGAACGGGTTACACGGTGGTCGCCGAGATAGAAGCGCCTCCCGAGCACGTCCGCTCACGGGTGGGCCGCTGGTGCACCATCACACCTCTGCCGGGCAACCGCACCCGCGTCGAGCAGACCGTCGACTCCCTCGACTGGCCCACCTATCTCCTCGGCCGGGTGGAGGCCGAGTTCACCATCATCGAACCGCCGGAACTCATTGCAGCCGTGAGTGGATGGGGATCTCGATTCGTCCGCGCAACAGATTCGGACCGGGCCGGGACGGCATGAGGATCGCAGGTCCTGTCCCACGGCTCAGGATCGCCGCCCTAGACGGCCGATCCCGGTGGGTCAGTCCACGCTGCCGAAGGCACCGTGCGGCAGCAGGTGGTGCAGCAGCTTTCGCAGCGGGTGGTGGCCGAGGTGCAGGCCGTTGTCGTGATGACCGTTCCGATCGACGAATTCGATGGACTGCGAGGGTGTCTCGGGCGCAGCCGAAGCCTGGGCGGTCACGCCGGCCAGGGGAGCGGCGACGAGGGCACCGATCACGGCGACCCGGATCGCGGTGCGGTGCGGAGAACGGGCGAACATGGGCAGATCCTCTCGGGTGAAAGCCTTCGGACCCACTCTCGCCTAGTTCGTCGCCGTTGTCGCGCGATGTTCAGTGGGGTGGACCCGGAATGCGCTCCTTATCGGTATCCGTCCTGCGGCCGCGGCACCTGCGGGTGTCCCTGTGGAGCCCACTGCGCCTGTGGTGGCGCGTATCCGGGCGCCTGCGGCATGCCGGGGTGCTGATACGGCATCCGGGGCGCGGCTGGTGCCCAAGTCGGCCGCTGATTTCCTCGTCTGCACCACTTTCGTGTCGACGGCAGGAGAGCGAGCAGGAACGTCACCGCGGGGAACACGAGCAGCAGGATCGGCAGGAACCACGGCAGATCGACGTGCGGTCCGAGCAGCGAGTTCACGGCCGACTGCCCGAACACCACCTCACGGAAGATACGGCTGCCAATATCGAAGTGCCCGAACTGCGCGACGGAGGTGATCACCCCGGCCACGTAGGCGCCGATGACCCCCGCGCAGCCCAACGCCACCATCGTCGGCCCGGACTTCCCACGCCGGAACAGCATGATCGCACCGATCAACAGCAGCACCGCCGCCACGACGTCGACCACCAACAACACTGCCGAGACGATGGAAACCCACGCGGGCGCGTACCCCCACGCGAACATCGGGTAGTCCGACGTCACCATCCGCACCATCGCGGCGATCATCCCGACGACTCCGAGGAGCCCGCCGACCAGCGCCGATATCCCGGCGACGATCGCCGTCCCGCCGCTGGGCGGTCGTTGGACTGGCGCGGGATACATCAGGGTCCTCCTCGAGTCGGCTGCCAACACTCTGACTCATACCCGTCGCGCTGTCGCGCCACGCATCGCGCTCACCCCCGATGCCGCTGCGTCCGCCGCCGTTCGAAGAACAACTGATCCACTTCCACCGGTTCCACCATCGCCGTGATCTCCGCGAGCCTGCTGTCGTACCGATGCTCGGTGATGCACCGGTGCAGCCGGGCGCGCCGCTCCGGTCCCAGCCCGCCCCACACCTTCCCGAAACGATTCTGCGCCTCGGGCCCCGACGCGGCGACGAGATCGAGTAGCGCGGGCCAGCACCCGGTTTCGGTCGCCCGGGCGGGCAGCTCCGCGACCGCTGTATCCGACAGTGCCGCCAGCGTATTGCCGACCTCGTTCCTGGCCCGCTCGTCCATGCGCGAAGCCAAGGTGAACAGCCCACGCCAACTCTCGACATCGTCGCGGTGTTCCAACATCGACACCACTCGCGCGCCGACGCCCGGCTCGTCGAACACCCGGTTGCCGACCAGCGACCACAACCCGAGCGGTGTCAGATGCCCTACCAGCGTGAGGAATTCGGGGACGGCACCCACTGTCAGCGCGTTCCGTACCAGCTTGGTGACGTCTGCAGGCTGGGCATTGCCGAACAGCACGTCGCCCACACGGCGCACCACGTCGTCCTCGCAACGCGAAAACACCGACAGCGCCGCATGTTGCAACCCTGGCGGCCCGTTGAGCACCGTCTGCAGCATGCGCGGGATCCGGTGATGCGGCCCGTCGAGTAGCTGGCGCACAACAGCACTCAACACTTCGGCATCGAACGAGTACGCCGCCGAGTAGATCAGCCCCGCATCGTCACCCACCCCGGCCTCGACCGCCGCGATCAATTCGGTTGTCGCACAGGACAGGAACGGCCCTGCCGTCACATAGTCACGCCGCCGCAACAACTCGTTGACGATCCGCACCACCGGCCGCGCGGGCGCCTGATCGGCCAGCTGCGCGATCGCCCGAGGATCCAGATACGGGGCACAATCCGCCGCGTAGCTCGTGTCCAGCATCGCCAACGTCTCCACAGCCTTCTGCGGATGCTCGACCCCCACAGCCCCCGCCGCCCGCCCGGTCATCATCGGCGGAACCAGCTTCTGCACCAACGGAATCGAAATCGTCAGCGGAATGTACGGCACCAGCGCACTGATCCGCCGAAACGTCGTCGCGTGCTGATCGAACAACACGGCCGACACCTGCGCCTGCAACTCGTGCAACCGCGCCGCCCCCAGATACCGCAGATGATGCACCCGCTGCGGATGCACATGCAACGTCCGCGCCAACAGAATCAACTGCGCCCGCGTAGTCAGATCCGTCATCGCCCACCGAACATGATCTTCTTGGCCACCCGCCGCAACGGCCGAGGCAACGCCCCCACCAACGAGTCGATCGACCTGTCCATAGTCGCCGCCTCGAACGCCCCCGCCGCCCTGACCAGCTCGAACAAATCCCTGGCCTCCCGCACCGGCAACCGCTGCAAAGCAGGCAACCCCGCCGACCCACCCTCATCATCCCCACGACGGATGGTCATACGAGCTCCCCAATACACAGTCCTAGCACTTCGAGGATGCGCCTTACCCTGCACGTTGGACAGCATTTCCGTGAATTGCTGTGTGTGGCAATGAAAAGGGTTGTCCAAATACATGTAACCCACGCTCACGAAGAACTCGCTGGGAATGGGTGAAGGGCTGAAGGTCGGCGATAACGTGCCGGCGTTGTAGGTCGTCGGCCGCTATTCTTGGTCGAGTTGCGGTCACTGTGGCAGCGAGGGGGCATACATGCGGGCTGAGCCGGATCGCGATGTGCGCGACCTGCGCCGAAGCGATCGCCTTACCTCGATCGAGTTGTGTGCCGGTGCAGGGGGACTAGCGCTCGGGCTGGAGCAAGCCGGGTTCGATCCGATACTTCTACTCGACAACCGTGACGTAGCCTGCGAAACCTTACGGGCGAACCGTCCCACCTGGAATGTGCTGCAAAAGGACCTGCTCCGGTTCGAACCCAGACACGACCTTCCGGCACACCGTGACATCGACGTACTGGCCGCAGGGTTGCCGCGGGTGAAGTCGGCAGCGACCGCCTCACGTCCCCGGGGTAGTAGCTGGGAACTGGAACTGTTCGAGACGACCGCGCGGTTGACCGTGGAATTGCGTCCGCGTGCGTTGCTGATCGAAAACGTTCCTGACTTGCTGAAACGGGACGAATATGCGTCGAGTCGCACCCGCGTGGCCAAGCATCTCGAGGATGCCGGGTACGAGTACTGCTGGCTGCTCGTCGACGCGTGCGACTTCGGGGTGCCGCAGCACCGTGAGTACGCGGTCATGGTCGCGCTCCGCGACGGCGCAACCGATACCTTCACCGCGAATCTGTGTCCAATCCCGCCCGCCCCAGGTCTGACAGTCGGATCGGTCCTGCGGGGATCGATGGGCGCACGCGGATGGCCGCAGGCTGCGGATTGGGCAACCATGGCCCATGGGATTTCGCCGACGATCGTAGGAGGGTCGTGGGATCGAGGTGGCGGGGATCTGGGTCCGCAAGGTTCGGTTCGCGCGTGGGCGAAGTTCGGGGTCAATGGGCGTGCACTCGCCGACGATGTCCCCTCGGCCGACTTCGTCTGGGATCCGTCGCTCGGCGTTGACCACATGCTGAAACTCACCGTCGACCAGGTCGCCGCGCTGCAGGGTTTTCCGCCGTACTGGACATTTGCGGGTCGAAAGACAGCCAGGTATCGGCAGGTGGGCAACGCCACCCCACCGCCGTTCGCGTATTCGCTGGGAGTCGCATTGAGGACAGCCCTCTCAGCCCGTTAACGGTCGGTAGTCCGCCGAACCCCGCGCCGACTAAGATCTCGCGTCATGCCCACCGACCGCGAGTTGCCGCTGCCACGCCGAGCGGACATGGTCGACCTTTTCGCCGGGCCGGGGGGCCTCGATGTCGCCGCCCGATGGTTGGGATTGGACGTGTACGGCTTCGAGTGGGACCGCAACGCGTGCGCGACCAGGGCGGCTGCCGGGCTCAACGATCGTCCCCACGATGTCCGTGACTTCGGACCGAAGGACGTGCCGGGAGCGTGGATTCTCACCGGCGGACCGCCATGCCAGACCTTCACGGTCGCGGGCTCCGGGGCAGGTCGGAAGGCGCTGGACGAAGTGCTGAGTTTTGTCGACCGGATGGGAGCGGGCATTCCCGTGGCGGACGAACTTGCCAAGCTCGAAGACGAACGGACCGGCCTCGTCGTGGAACCGTTGCGTTGGGCGCTCGAAGCTTTTCGAAGCGGAAGCCCGTACAAAGTCATTGTCTTGGAACAAGTTCCGGCTGTGCTGCCGATTTGGGAGCGCATGGGGGTTCTGCTGGAGGGCATCGGCTACAAAGCGAAGGCCCAAGTGGTGCGAACCGAGCAGTTCGGAGTTCCGCAGACACGCAGGCGGGCGATCCTTATAGCAGTTCGAGCGGATGAATACAGATTCCCGAAGGTCACGCACCGGCCGTACCGCAAGGGCGTCGACCGTGCCGTGGGCAAGCCCGACGAGTTGGCTTGGGAGACGATGGGTGACGCTCTGAGTCGCGGCTACGACTTCGAGGTGATTTCCAACTACGGCACCGGCGGCAACCCGAAGGCCCGTGGCCGTCGGCGGTCGAGCGAGCCGTCGGCAACGGTCACCGGGAAGGTGTCCCGCAACCAGATCGTCGATTCCAGCGGCTTCCCCTGCCCACGATTCACTCCTGGCGAGGCAGGCCGCCTCCAGACCTTCCCGCTCGACTACCCGTGGTCGGGCGGCGACATCGCACAGCAGATCGGCAACGCCATACCCCCGGTGTTGGCGTTGCACGTGCTTTCGGCCGCGTTGGGTAGTCAAGTGAGCCACGAGGAAGCCACGAAGGTCGTCGATCGTCCCTGGCTCGACACCCGCGACTCGGCCCCGCTCGACCACATGCAGCGAGTTGGCCTGCTCTTCGGCTGAGGGTGTAGCGAATCGAGGTTGCCCGCCGATAGCCCTCATCGACCGGGTAACAACTCTCGAACTCCCTTCCAACTGGTCGTACCGAGCCGATACTGTTACCCACAACGCGGGGAGTTAAACCTCCTATCGTCGACCAAATGGTATGTACAGGTGGGAGTAGCCGGTGAGTGATCTGATCAATCGCCCCGCGAGGTGTTCGGGTCCTTCATCGGTGGGGGTTCATCCGCAGGCAGGGCAGACCGATAGACCCGGCGAGCGACTGGCTCGGCGGCTGGTCCAGCAGGACCGAGTGCACCCCATCAGCCCAAGACAAGATGCGACTGCATCGGTTGCGCTGCAAGACCATTGGCGGGGCAGCGCCCAGATCTCGGAGAAATGGTCACAGAATGGACCGGCCTCGACCGAAGGCCGAGGGGATGAGTGAGATGACGCGGACTGAGCTGGATGTACTGGCGAAGGTAGACGAGTTGAGTCGACTCGCGCTGCGGACCTATCAGGTGAACCCCGCCCGCATCGAGGAGGATGCCAACGGCGAACGACGCATCCATCAGGGTGGCTACGGGGATCGCCAGATATTCGAGCTTGTTCAGAACGCTGCGGATGAATTGCGTGCGCCGGAGTTCGCAAGTGGCCGAATCGATGTAGTACTGAGTACCGACTACCTCTATTGCGCGAACGAAGGTTCGCCGATGACTGCTGCTGGGGTCGACACGATCCTGCGAATGGGTGTGTCGAAGAAGCGTGGGGGCCAGATCGGCCGTTTCGGTGTGGGCGTGAAGTCGGTCCTGTCCGTGACTCGGACTCCGCAGTTCTTCAGCAAGACAGGCTCGTTCGGCTTCGATGCAGACTGGGCCGCGTCAGAGATTTTGCGTGCTGTGAATGAAGTACGCGCTATGGAAGGTTCGGCGCCGTTGGGCGCCGTCGGGGAGACGCCGGTGCTTCGATTGGCGCGGGCACTCGACCCCGTTTCCGAACGCCGCAACGACCGCATCCTCGACGAGCTTCTGGGGTGGGCGACGACAGTTGTTCGTTTGCCCCTGGAACCGGGTGCAGCCGAACAGCTTTCCCGCGACATTCACCATCGGAAAACGGGTGATGTGGGAGCATCTCGGGAGTTCCCTCATCTGTTTCAGCTGTTCTCGCCGCACGTAGGAAAGCTGTCTCTCGTCGACCGCACCGAGATGCCGCACGTTCGACGTGATATCGCGATCGAGATCAAGGGGGACCGGCGGGTCATTCACCAGTCGCGCGCGGGAGCACGCTCGACATCGGAAACCTTCCGGGTCTTTTCGACACCACATGAGGTGAGTGACGCAGCACGGGGACGGGCGGGTGAACTCCATGATCGCGCCACAATCGAAGTATCTTGGGCTGTACCTGAATACACGAGATCGACCGAATCGGGCTACCTGCTTGTGCCGAACGATCGTGGTGTGTTCTGGTCGTTCTTTCCGACCAAGTACCCGACGACGTTGAGCGGTGCCCTGAACTCGGCGTGGAAGACCAACGAGGACCGCCAGAATCTTCTGGATAGCAGCGAACTCAACAGAGAACTGATGCGGGTCGCCGCCCGACTCATTGTCGGATCCCTGGAAGAGCTGACACCCGTTGATGATCCGGGCGCATACTTGCCGTTGCTTCCTGGCCGCGCGAAGGAATCACCAAATTGGGCATGCAGGGAGCTGACCGAACAGGTCTGGAAGCTGACGGCATCGAACCCTTCGCTTCCTGACCAGGACGGCACGCTGCGCGTGCCCCATGCCTTGCGCATTCATCCCGAGGCACCAGTCACGACCAGGGCACTCGAGTTGTGGGCCTCCTATTCGGGTCGCCCCCGGGACTGGGTGCATCATTCAGTCGAGGGGCCGAACTCTCGTCGCGGCAAGGTCTCTCACATTCTCAATGAATCCAAGCATGAAGGTCCGGCATCACCGCGTGCTTGGGTTGAAGCGCTAGTGGAGGATCGCACCGTCGAGGCATCCGCAGCGGCGATTCGATTGCTAGTGCATCTGCTGCGGAACGAGTTCACCGGTTCCAAGTACATTCAGGCGGCGTCGGAGCTTCGGCGGGCCAGGATTCTGTTGACAGAGGATGGGAGATTCGTAGCTCCAATCGTCGGCACCGTTTTTCGTCGAACTACAAACGATGGACTTCGCGATGACATGGTCTACGTACATGCGGATCTGGCAAACGATCCGGCTATCGCGGCATCGCTTACTGAGCTCGGCGTGCGCGAAGCCGATACCGAGGGACGGTTCTACAGCGTCCTGGATCAGGGCTTCGCCGGCTACGGGCACGACGACTGGATGCGGTTCTGGGAACTGCTCAACGAGTCCGGCGGTGCAGCTCAGGCGCACGAGATCCGCAAACGGGTTGCAGACGTTTCGGCTGTCCTGCACGCCTTGAACATGGAGGGCAAGTTCGTTCCGATCAAGAGCCTGATTCTTCCCGGACTGATTGTGCCAGCGGATGGTTCGCGCGACGCCGCACTGACCGTGGACATGAGGTTTCATGCGAATGATCGATCGATCTTGATGAATTTCGGTGTTCCAGATCGGCCAGGCTCCGGATACGATCCGACATCGGACGGATGGTTCGAAGGATATCGGGACGCAATGTACGCAGAGTACTGCGCAGCGCTACCGCCGACCGCGCCCAAAGTTCAGTCGCGGACCCTGGTGTTCAACGGCGGCCCGACCGCAGGCCCGTTGAACTTGTTCAAACGACTGTCCCCAGAGGGGCGGGCCGCGTTCCTGGAACGAACCGCAGACTCTGACATTACCGAGACCTGGACACGGCAGATCGGCAAGCAGTCCAACACACGTGCTCAGGTGATATCACCCATCCGATGGTTGTTGACCGAGGAAGGGTTCGTCCGTACGTCGCAGGGATTACACAGAGTCCGCAACGCACTCGGGCCCGGTTTGAAGGACTTTGCCGCAGTCCTTCCCGTCGCCGAGATCAGCGATGCCAAAGCTGTGAAACTGCGAATGCCGAACCAGATCGCGGAAGTGCCAACCGCGCTGTGGGCGAAACTTCTGGACGCTGTGCGGACGAGCGAGAATTCTGCATTCGTCGGACGCAGCTACGCATTGTTGATGCGTGTCGCGTACGACCTCGTCGCAGCGGAGAGTGACGTGCGCTGTTTGACTGCGGACGGCTGGACAAGTCTCACCGACAGCGAGATCGCTGTCGCCACGACGCAAGCCGAGTTTCAGGACCTCATCGAGGAAGGCCACCCGGCGCTGCTTGTCGATCATCCGGAAGATGCTGAGCAAGCTGCGGCGATGATCGCCGATTGGGGTATGCGACGGGTCTCCGAAGTAATCGAGCGCACAGTCCGGTTTGTGCCCGCGGGAGCTCCGACTGCGTTGGTCGACGAGTATCCGCTGTTGCGGCAGCGATTCGGTGCCAAGGTTCGTGGGGTCACCCTCCAGCGTTGCGAGGAGCTCGAGCAGGTGATCCGCACCCCCAAAGGGGCACGGACACTCGAACTGTGTTCGGCACGAGAAGAATCCGCTGTGTTGGTGCCTGAGGGAGTCGATTCGTCGGAGACGCTCGATCTCGTGGATGCCGAACTCGAACTCGGCCTCGGTCGAGAGGGGTGCCGCCAGATCATCGCCGAGCAGAAGCGGCGAGCAACCGATGAAGCGACCCGATTGCGGATTAAGGCGATCAAGGAAGCGCCGACCATGGCGGCCAAACTTGCTCTGATGCTCACTCGGGAGCAGCTGCTCGCCCGTCTGCCTGCTGGATTGGTGGAAGAAGGCGAACCTGGGAATGTCGATCGCATGGCGCAGTTGGCCCTGAACGCATTCGACGACCTGGTGCTCAAAACCTACGCAAAGGAAATTGCGTGGATCCCGGACTGCCCGACGTTCAACGGGAGCGACAGAGCACGGAAATTCGTCGCAAGCTTCGGAATCGCGGTTGATTTCGCCGGGTCCGACACACCCAAGATGGATCCGAGAGCCACGGTCAATGGCCCGAGGGATTTCCCCGCACTGCATCAGTATCAGGAAACAATCGCAGAAAAGCTGGTACAGATGCTGAGGTCGCCGACGCCACGTCGCGGCATGTTGAGTCTGCCTACCGGCGCGGGAAAGACCCGCGTCACCGCGGAAGGGGTCATCCGGTGGGTGCGTGAAGCGGGTGCACCGCGAGGGCCGATTCTGTGGATCGCGCAGACCGAAGAGTTGTGCGAGCAGGCGGTACAGTCCTGGAGCTTTGTGTGGGAAAAGGTGGGGCCCGCTCAACCGCTTGTTATAGACAGGTTCTGGAGCTCGAACTCCTCCACTCCGGTCTATGACCGGACACACCTCGTCGTGGCGACCGATGCGAAGCTCGGAAAGAACCTGTCCGATGACGAGTACGCGTGGCTGCGGAACCCCGCTCTGGTGATCGTCGACGAGGCGCACGGTGCTGGCTCCCCGCGATACACCGACATCCTGCGTCAGATGGGGCTCACCCACTCTTCGACCTCACGTCATCTCCTCGGCCTGTCTGCCACCCCGTTCCGCAACGATGCCGAACGAACCCGGCTCCTGGCACAGCGTTTCGGTGACTTCCGCCTCGATCACGGTGTCTTCGGAGACACGAATCCGATCACTGCGCTTCAGCGGCAGGGGATCCTTGCCAAAGTCGAGCACCGCGAACTCACCGGCCCCGACATCGAGCTGGACGATGCAGAGCTCCGCGAGATGAGGAATTCGGTCGCGAACTTCGCCACGGCGGGCGTGCTGCCTAAGAGCGCCGAACGCAAACTGGCTGATCACGAGGGCCGCAACGACATGTTGCTGACAGAGATTGCCAAACTGCCGTCGGACTGGCCTGTGCTTGTTTTCGCGACATCGGTCGACCACGCCAAAGTTCTGGCTGCACGACTTCAGGACATCGGCATTCGCTCTGTGTCGATCGATGCCATGACGGCTCCTGCCGACCGGCGTCGGCGAGTCGACGAATTCCGGCAGCAACGGATCCGCGTGATTACCAACTACGGCGTGCTGTCACAAGGATTCGATGCGCCTGCGACTCGTGCAGTAGTCATCGCGCGGCCGGTGTACAGCGCGAATCTGTACCAGCAGATGATCGGTCGCGGCCTGCGCGGCATTGCCAACGGTGGTGAGGCCGAGTGCATGATCCTCGACGTCCGCGACAATCTCACGAACTTCGACGCGAAGCTCGCCTTCACCGAGTTCGAATACCTGTGGAAGTAGATGCAATGCCTTCGGCTTTATCCCCATACCATTTGACGCTCACCGATGCGCAACGCGCGATCGTGGAACGTGGGTGGGCCGAGCGGGTTCTTGTCGCTGCGGGCGCGGGAGCCGGGAAGACTACCACCCTGACCTATCGGTTGGAGCAGCTGACCGGGGTCTGTAGCGCCGACGGAGAAGATCCGCTGGAAGCCTCGGAGATTCTTGTGCTGAGCTTCTCCCGGGCTGCCGTTCGGGCTCTGCGGGAGCGTATCGACCTGGTCGCCAAGTCCGCCCGACGCGTGCGTGCCTACACCTTCGACGGCTGGGCGCGGTCCCTCCTTCACGAGTGTGAGCCAGGCCGGGATCTGGCGATGTTGCAGTTCGATGAGGTCATCGTGGCAGCTACGGAATCGATCCGCGCTGGGATCTTCGACGATAATTCAGATGGTCCTGTCGTCGAGCCGCCGAGCCATATCGTCATCGACGAGGTCCAGGACCTGGTCGGCGTACGGAGGTCGATGGTCGAAGCATTGCTCACCGCAACGCGGGATTGTGCGGGTTTCACGGTGGTCGGCGACGCCGCCCAGTCGATCTATGGGTTTCAGATCGAGGACCTGGATGAACGCGCTGCCGAAACCAATCGCTTCTTCGCCTGGCTTCGTGCCGAGTTCGCGGATGACCTTGTCGAGCATCGACTCGATGAGAACTTCCGGGCGCGTTCCGACGACGCGAAAATTGCTCTGAGCTACGGATGTCGCTTGCAGGCGATGCCCAATGATCGAGCGAAGGCCGATGACGTCGCGCAGACTATTCGTCGTGAACTTCTAACGGCATGGGAGACACTGCCGAACTTCGGTGCGTTGATCGGCAAGGAGCGTGACGAATTTGCTCTCGCCTCCTTGCGCGATGCCGAAGCAACCACCGCGATTCTGTGTGCTACGAACGGCCAGGTGCTCCAACTGTCGGAGAGCTTCTGCAAGGAAGGGATCACGCACACAATCCAGCGCTCACCGAAATCACGGCCCGCGCCCAGGTGGCTGGTCCGCCTGTTCGCAACCGGGGACGGCATTCAGACTATTACCGAACAGCGATTCCACTCCGCCGTCGAAGGTTTGGTCAACGAACCAAATCGGGCGTGGCGATCTTTGCGAGTAATTGCGGGCGGCCGAGTTGGCGGTGTGGTCGATCTCGGTCGTTTGCATTGCGTCATCGCAGAGGAACGCACGCCCGATGATCTCGTGCACACCGAAACACGTGGGGTGTTGCTCACGACTATCCATCGTGCTAAGGGCCTCGAATTCGATCGGGTCCTCATTCTTGGGCAAGCCGAGGGAGACAAGTCGGACGAGGATATCCCAGGAAGTGCCCGTTTGCTGTATGTGGCGATGACCAGGGCGCGAGAGGACAACTATCGGGTGGAGCCGTTCCCCAAGCGGGTATTCGACGGTCGTTGGCGTAACCCGAAGTTCTATCGATGGCACAAGTTCGACCGGTTTCAGAAGTCGGGGGCACTCGAATTCGGTGACTTGGATGTCGCTCGTGATCGGCCCGCGCAGAGCCGGGAGTACTCCGCAATCCTGGTGCAGGAGTATCTCGCCTCCTCCGTCCACGGAGGTGACCTGGTTCGTTTGGTCTGTGAACCGTCGCTCTACCCAGAGGACAACGTGCCGCCGCAGTACGGAATTTGGCACGGCGATGTGCGAATTGGTGAGGTGTCCGATCGCTTCCTCGCCGATCTTGCGCGATCACGGAGAAAGTACCCCAAGCAGAAGGTCACGCGGTGGCCCGACGCCATCGCGAACGTGCAGATCGACTGCGTGGAGACCGTGGCGGGTTCCACTGCGGAATCGGCGCGCGCTGACCTCGGTTCGCACGGGGTCTGGCTTGCGCCTCGGTTGTGTGGACTCGGGTCGTACGTGTGGGAGAAGAAGGCTGACAGCGTAGCCGGCGACCAGGCGGAGGGATGACGAAGGCGATGTTCGACAACCACTACAAGTTCCGTGGTGAGCTACGGGAAGCGCTGCGCCTGGATCTACTTGGTCCACATGGTGGTGACACCGAGATCCTGACAAGTGACGCCCCGATCACCGCCTACCTCACTGGTGTGCTGTTTCCCCTCGGCAGTGTCGCTACCGAGGAAGTCGGCACAACAGAAACAGCCGGACCTGATGTCGTCAAAGGTGATGATGGCGAACAGGGGAACGAAGCCGGAGTCGCGCTGGCGAACACCCGCCAGCCGTCGTCGATCGGCTTGACGTTCGCTGTGGACCCTACTGTCACATCCACGCTGTGGGTGTCGATCGACGTGGCGCGATACGTTCCCCAAGACTCGGAGGGCCATTCTGTCGATCCTAAACGGGGACAAGCCCGTACGGTCGATCAACAGGGGGAGCATTGGCTGCGCGAGCAGGTCCCCTGCCAGGACGTGACGATTGACGTCGGGAAGCCCGGACCAGTAGCTAAGGTTAGCATCGCGGTCGGACTTCAACTTTGGACCAAAGTTCGGAAATCGGGGCCGGACGGAGCGGTTAGTATCACGACCACACTTGTGAACGTCCATAAGGTGGGCGAGCACGATCTCAAAGATGCGTACTGCTTCTTCCAACCGACTATCACCGTGCGTGGTCCGGAGGGCACGAAGCCATTCGTCGATCGTGCGCCTCGGCATGAGTCCCACGACGAAGAACTGCGGCTCAGTCGCTTGCTGAATCGGCACGCCCCCTCGTTCGCAGTCGGACATGGTTGTTCGGCGGTCTGGGACTGGACTCCGCCGCCCATCCGTACCGCGAAACCGCTCGAACGGGCATCCGTCGCCGAAGTGCGATCTGAATTCATGCCTAGCTATGACGTTCTGTTGACCGACTCGAATCCCAAAATCGATGATCATGCGCTTGGCATGCTCGGGTTGGCAACCCGCAAACGCGAGCAAGTGATCGCTGACCTGATTGCACTGCTGGAGGGATACGAACGGTGGATCGGCGATCGTGAACGCGAACTCGCCACGATAGCCGACCCTGAACTAAGCAAGGCGGGTAGCGATCAGCTCGAGCTCTGTGGTGTCGCCCTGGCGCGCATGCGGGGCGGCGTCGAGATGCTGGCGGGCCCGGGAAACGATCAGGTCTTCGCTGCCTTCCGCGCTGCTAATCGTGCGATGGCGATGCAGCGGGCACGCACAGTGTGGGTGAAGAACGGTCGCAACGGCGAGATCGATTTGACGGTCGGGAAATGGCGTCCGTTCCAAATAGCGTTCATGCTGTTGAGTCTGCGCGGCATCGTCGATCCCTTCCACGACGACCGCGAGGTCGCGGACCTGCTGTGGTTCCCAACCGGCGGTGGCAAGACCGAGGCCTACCTCGGTCTGATCGCTTTCACTACGTTCCTACGACGGCTCCGGCTGGGGGAAGCGGGTGCGGGTGTCACCGTGATCATGCGGTACACACTGAGGCTCCTCACCCTCCAGCAGTTCGAACGTGGAACGACGCTCATCTGTGCGATGGAGTTGCTTCGCGCGCAAGACGCGGCGCTCGGCACGGAACCGATTTCCATCGGTATGTGGGTCGGCCAGTCGGCCACCCCCAATCGGCTGGACGTCGCAGCACAAAAGCTGGAAGCGCTGCAGAACAGCCCGGGGACGCGGCTTACGAAGAACAATCCCGTCCAGCTTCGTTCCTGCCCGTGGTGCGGCGAACCATTGGACGCCAACGACTACGAGGTCGACGAGGACTCTTGCCGAATGTTCGTCCGCTGCCGATCCGAGGTCTGCGACTTCCATGGTGGGACAGGACTTCCCGTGCATCTCGTCGACGAAGCCGTCTACGACGCACATCCCACCTTGATCATCTCGACAGTCGACAAGTTCGCGGCGCTGCCATGGAATCCCAGCACGCTGAACCTCTTCAATCGAGACCGACAGCCTTCAGCTCCACCGGACCTCATCGTCCAGGATGAACTGCATCTCATCTCCGGGCCACTGGGGACGCTGACCGGGCTCTACGAAACCGCCATCGACATCTTGGCGGCCAAGCCGAAAGTCATCGCCTCCACCGCGACGATTCGACGCGCCTCCGATCAGGTCACTGCCTTGTTCGACCGACGCGTTGCTCAGTTCCCGCCTGCAGGCCTGGATTCTCGTGACTCGTGGTTCGCGGTGGAGTCGCCGCGTGCGGTGAAGGCCACCCGCCGGTACGTCGGGCTGTTCTCGGCACACGGCAGTCAGGCGACGCTGTTGGTTCGCACCTACGCGGCAATCCTGTTCCGGGCGTTCCAAGCCCGCGGGGTCGTCGATGATCGCATTCTCGATGCGTACTGGACCTTGGTCGGCTACTTCAACAGTCTTCGCTTGTTGTCAGCCGCGGAGCTGCAGGTATACGGCGATGTCGCCGAGCGCATCAGAGCCCTCGCCGAAGGTGCAGGCGAATCCGACGACCGGGCGAACGGGCCCGAGGTTATCGAATTGAGCAGCCGGGCCGACGCCACAAAGATCAGTGAGTATCTCAAAGCACTCGAGCGTGAGCTGCCCGCTGAAACCGTGGTCGACGTTCTTCTCGCCACGAACATGATTTCTGTCGGCGTCGATATCGATCGCCTCGGGTTGATGGCTGTCATGGGACAGCCACAGACCACGGCCGAATATATTCAGGCGACAAGCCGGGTGGGCCGCAGATACCCGGGGCTGGTTGCCGTCATGTTGAACTCCGCGCGCTCGCGAGACCGCTCGCACTACGAGTCGTTCCAGACGTTCCATTCCGCGCTGTATCGCGAGGTTGAATCGACCAGCGTGACTCCCTTTTCTGCCCGAGCACGGGATCGGGGGCTGCATGCAGTGATCGTTGCCTTGACGAGGCTGACGGTGCCCGGCGCTCGCGACGACACGTCGGCGGCGAACGTCGCAGACTACGTCGACGACATCAGGCGAAGGGTCGTCACTAAGATTGTCGACCGCGTGGAGAACGTTTCGCGCGAGGAGAAGGAGGCAACGGAGCGAGCCTGCAATGAGTTCCTCGACTGGTGGTGCGACCAGGCGGAAATTTTCCCAACACTGCGCTATCAGCCCAAGAAGGGACATCCTGCGCTGTTGGCGAATATCGGTGACGATTCCGACGGCGATGAGTACGACGAAGAAGATGGCTGGCCCACGCCATGGAGTCTGCGTGACGTCGACGCCGAAGCAACCCTGTTCCTGAAAGCTGGAGGTACCCGGCGATGACACCACCGACACGACGCAAGCGAATCGGCGGTGCTACCGGTGGAGTGTTGCGAAAACTTGGCCAGGCCAGGCGATCTCAATTGGTCACGACCTACGGCGTCGGTGCGATGATCGCTGTCGAAAACGAGTCGTTCATCGTTGCAGGTCACGATTCGTGGGGCGCGCACGATGCGCCGAAGGTCTTTGAACGCAGGCTCGCTCAACTGCTCGGCGTCGATCATTTTCGGTTACCGCCGGCAAAGGATCCTGATGAGGCTTACGACGGGGTTCGGGTGCACCGATTTCCCGAGTACTACACCTGCCCGAAGTGCGAACAGCTCGAGCGGTTTCGGCGTTTCAACTCGCTGCCGAACGAAGCTGTCTGCGTGGCATGCGACAAGGAGAAGCTTGTTCCGTCTCGCTTTGTCGTGGTGTGCGACAGCGGGCACATTGACGACTTTCCCTACTGGGAGTGGGTACATCGCGGTGCCGAACGTGAAGGTCGCACGGGTGGATGCGCTTTGAGCATGTGTACGGTCGGCGCGAGCGCATCGTTGCGAGCCATCCGGATTCGGTGCACATGTGGTGTACCCGAAGTGTCGATGGAGGGCGCCTTCAGCAAGCGTGCGCTGCAGGAGATCGGTTACCGGTGCAGCGGCGCCCGACCGTGGCTCACGGGTGGCAGCACGGAAGCTTGCGATGAAGAGCCCAAGACCATGCAGCGCGGTTCATCCTCGGTATGGCATCCGATTGTGCAGAGTGCGTTGTCGATTCCGCCTTGGGGGGAAGGCATCCCAGCATTCGTCGAGAAGCATCGGCTGCTCGGCAAGAAGGAGGATTACGTACGTGAGTATCTCGTCGACCGCGCCGCCGCGCTCGAAAAAGTACAGGCGACCGTCGAGGACGTGCTCGAAGTGATTGCCGCGGCAAATGAGCCCGATGCCTCGGAGAGCGATGATAACCCGGTCGGTCAGCGCGTCGGTAAGTTGCGTAGTCAGGAGTACGAACAGCTCGTGCGGGGTCGGCCGGAGACTCTCTCGGCGGACTGGCAGCCATTTGTTTGTACACCACCCGAGGGCGATACAGCCGTTCTTTCCGCACTCGACATCGACCAGGTGATGTTGGTGAAACGGCTTCGCGAAGTGCGTGCGCTCGCAGCTTTCGTGCGAGGTGAACTCCCTTCCGAAGCTGACGCAGACAGTCGCCGCTGTGATCTTCGTGATCAGTCGACCGAGTGGCTACCCGCGATCGAAGTCTTCGGGGAAGGCGTGTTCGTCCGCCTTTCTGAAACGCGGTTGCAAGAGTGGGAATCAGACCCGGCGGTTATCGATCGTACTGAGAGGATTCGAAAGCACCACCGCCAGATTCTCCAGGCGCGCTTACGCAAGAACCCCCGGCCCGGTGCCGCACAGGACTCACATGTGACTGCCAGGCAACTGTTGCTGCACACGCTTGCTCACTCGCTGATCATCGAGTGGAGTCTGGACTGCGGCTACGCCGCATCCGCTCTGCGCGAGCGGATATACACGGGCGAGACTATGGCAGGTATCCTGATCTACACCGCGACTACGGACTCTGCGGGCAGTCTCGGTGGACTTGTGGCTCAGGGTAGACCCGAGAAGCTTGAGCTCTCGTTGCGGTCGGCACTTTCTCGAGCGCAGTGGTGTTCTAATGACCCGCTATGTATGGAATCAGAGGCCAGCGGTTCTGAGAGTTTGAACCTGGCAGCGTGTCATGCCTGCGTGCTCCTGCCAGAGACGAGCTGTGAATTGATGAATGGATTCCTGGACCGGGGACTGTTGGTCGGCGAGGAGGAGTCCGAATTGACCGGGTACTTCAATCTCGTCGGATAGGATAGTGTCTCGGGTTGCAGACCAGGAGGCGCTTCAATCTGCCTGATTGCTCTGAAAGTTACAGCAGGTCGTGGCGTTAGGCATCGCATTCTGCGCATACGCCGGTGGCTGGCAACTGCATCAAGCATCGGGTGCAGATGTGGATCGGTCGAGGACGACCCGCGACTGCCCTGTGGCGTGCGTCAACGAGTTTTGGTGCCGGGGCTGGTACTCCGCCATCGGCGGGCAGGTCAATGGCGTAACGCCGATAGCAGTTCAACCGCGCCTGTGCGGCACGGGATTCTAGGTCATTCGGACTGTGAGGCCCCTGGATCTCCAGGACATATCGGTAGCCGGGGCCGACGGTGTGGTCCTGTAGGTGATGGCATGATATTCGCCTGCTATCGCGGCAAGGACGGTATGGGCTACTGTCGACCAAGCTGGCATCGCTTCGGTATTGAAGACTCAAGTGCCGTCCGAATTCGCCACGTGCCCGGCACGGATGAGTGATCCATGGGCACAACGATATCCGGCCAGTCCGACAGCCATGATCGTTGACCGCTCAGGAGGGGCACGCTTGCGCTGTTGAACTGATGGGTGTGGCGAGAACACTGAACTGATCAGCACACTGGTCACCTGGTCGTCAGTGCGCGTCGGATTGTAACTGCGCCCCGGACAAGAAGAATGCTCGATCGTTGGCGATGGTTGAGCTGGTATCGAAAGGTTTGTTGCCTAGGTGCTCGATGGAATAAATTGTGGCGGGCCGTGGTTCGTAATCAAGAGGATGTTGTCGGGCGGACCATGGTCAGCTGGCACACCCGTGTGCCGTGGTATCGCAACCCGGGAACTGCCGCTGGGGCTCCGTGAGCGGAGAAGCCGTGACGCTCGAAAAAGCAGACCGCGCGGGTATTTTCGACGAGGGTTTGAAGGTAGCAGCCGGGTGATCCGCTTGCGTTGAGGTGGTCCAAGAACTGGTGCATCAGTGCGTCGGCGGCGCCTGTTCCGCGGGCGGCTGGAGCCAGGTTGATGTGGAGGTGGGAGGGCCAGCGGGGGTCGGTGAGTTCGCTGGCGAGGGGTTGGTGGCGGAGTTTGGCGATGGCGGTGTCGGTGAGGGCGCGGGCGAAGAAGGTGGCGGGCTTGCGGCGGAAGATCAAGCGGTGGTCTCGGATTGCGGATTCGAGGCGGGCTTCTTCGGTCGGGAAGGTGGTGCTGTCGACGCAGCCGGTGAGGTAGCCGACGAGGCGACCGTCGTCCACTGCGAGGAAGATGGAGTCGGGGGCGAGGTCCATGTAGGGGGTCAGGTACACGGCTTTCTCGGATTCGGGGTGGCCCCAGAGGCTGGCCGTGGGGGAGCCCTCGCCGACGTGGGAGGCCAGGGCCGTCAGTTCGGGACGGTCGGCCTCGGTGTATCTGCGGATCTCCACTGATCCAATGTACGTACGAAAGGCCCTGCGGACTCGGAGGTTTCAGCGAGGTGGGCAGATCTTGATGGCGTCTCGGGAGATGCAGACGTCGTATTCACCGGGGGAGGCGATGACGGCGTTTCCGTAGGCGGAGCGGATGAAGGGGGAGGTGTACCAGCGGTTTTCGCGCATGTCTTCGAAGAAGTCGCGGTCGGAGCCGTTGAGGAAGATGTGGGATTGGGTGGTGGGTCGGCCGTCGAGGCGCTGGCCGTAGAGGCGGGTGAGGGTGTAGCCGGAGTGGAAGCCGAGGGCGTTGACCCAGGGTTCCAGTTCGACGATGGCCGCTTGCATCACCCACAGGTCGCCTTCGATGCGGTGGGTGGTGCGGTTGGTGACAGTGCCGTCGGTGTCGAAGGTGGTGACGTCGAGTTCCAGGGATTGGTCTCCGACGGATTTCGCGATCACGTGGGCGGCTTTGATCTCGCCGGTGAGGCCCAGGTAGGTCTGGAGGAGGGTGGCGATCCAGAGGAGCAGGGTGGCGGCGAGGAGGAGGGCGGTTCCGGGGATCGCGCGGCCCAGAACGGATTTGAGGCCGCGGCGGCGGGTGGTTGGCAGGGCTGCCGCGACGAGCAGGACGAGGCCCACCGCGATCAGGACGAGCAGGCCGATCTGGGGGAGCCCGAAGGACACCGGGAAACTCATGAACTGGGTATACCCCGAAAGCTGTTGCGGCAGGCCCTGACTAGAGGGACTGGGGGCCCGAATCCGGCAAGGAGGGCTGACGCCGGCGCAGGATCAGGGCGACGATGGCCGTGCAGACGAGCGCGATGATCACCGCGACGGTGCCGGGCACGGGTCCACGGTCCACCTCGGCGGTGCGGTACCAGGCCGAGGAGTAGGCGAGGTGGCCGAATTCGGTGTCGCTCAGTGCGACTCCGAGGGATGGGACGAACAGTACGCAGAAGCCGACGACCGCCGACGAGGAGTTGACCGGAACCGCGCTGCCCACGCCGTAACCGCAGATGGCGCCGAGCGCCAGGCAGCCCACGGCGGCGGTGAGGGTCGCCGGGGGTGCGGTCATGTCGGCGGCGAGGGTGAGGCCGGCCAGCGCCACGATCCAGAGGGCGGCGGCGAGGGGGCGTGGGCGGTGCATGCCGAGGCCGAGACCGATGGCGATGGCGACGAGGGTGCCCAGATCCACCCAGCCGTTGCGCGGCAGGGTGATGACCAGGCTGCCCGCCACCGAGAACGACGACATCAACACCGTGAGCACGCCGTCGCGCTCGGGCAGCACGAAAGCGGCGGCCGCGGTGGCGGCGAGCACGATGATCGAGGCGATCACCACGTGCCGCAGGCTGGTCTTGTGGTGTGACACGTTCAGCGAGGTGAAGATGATCGCCGAGTAGACGAAAACGGCGGCGAGCACCGGCGCGAGCGGGATCGCGGAATCGGTGTGTGCCGCGGCGGGCGTGGCGCTGGTGACCGCGAAATACGCGAGCGCGAGCACGCTGCCCCCGATGAACCACAGCGGCAGGGAGCCCGCGAGCGCTCCGTCGAAACCACCGGTGGTGTCGTCGGTCGGCGTCTGGGTGAGGTCACCGAGGACCGTGGCGCCGATCGCGGCGAACAGGTACGCGATGCGCAGCCTCGGCTCGTTCCACACCGCCACCGCGGTGGCGCCGAGCGCCATCCCGGCCAGCAGCGCGTCGACGAAGTTCAGGGTCGCCAGGGACACACCGCTGTCGAGACGGCCGTCGCTGCTGTCGCCCGCGGCGAGCAGGTGGCTCAGCAGAATCCCGGCGAGCGCGAGCAGTGCGGTCCAGCGGGCGGTGCGCACACTGCCCACCGCCACGGTGACAGCAGCGGTGATGACCGCGATGAACGCGCCGCCGGTCATCGCGCGCGGGATGTTGAACACCAGCAGATCGTCGTGGGCGGATTCGCCGAGGTCGGCGAAGCTGATCGGCATCATGATCGCGAGCACCGCCACGGAGGTGGCGACGACGACCGTGAGTGCCTCGGCGGCGGGCCTCGCCGCGACGCGGATCATGAGCAGCCGTGTCGGAGTGGGGGTCGCGCAGGATGGTGAGACACCGGATCTCCGTTCTCGCGGACGAGCCTGGCTGGAGTTTATCCAGCTCGGGTGCGTCGACCGGTCCGTGCGCTTTCGTGTCGCGCTCGACGGCATGCGACCATGAACGAATCGGCATGTCAGGCAAATGATTAGGAAGGTCGGTGGATGACCGGCGGCGTGGTGAGCTGGTTCGACGGCGGCAAGGGGTTCGGTTTCATCACCCCGGACGCGGGCGGGCCGGAGGTGTTCGTGGAGTACACCGAACTCGTCGGCGAGGGGTTCCGGACACTGCGGGCCGGTCAGCGCGTGGAATTCGCGGTGCACGAGACGCGGCGCGGTCCCGAGGCGCAGCGGGTGCGTGTCGTCGATTAGTTCTGGCCGCTCGGCCAGAAACGGCTGGCGCGTTGCCCGTGGATCGGGCGGGTCAGGTTCGGATCCTCGGCCTCGGTGATGCCGACCTGCATGAGCAGGATCATGGTGACCATGCTGATCGCCACGATCAGCGGTGTGAGCAGCTGTGACGCGGTGGCGCCCGTGGCATGGGCGACGTGCGCGCTGGTGTGGGCGCTCATGGAGAACATGCCGGTGTAGTGCATGCCCGTGACGGCGACGCCCATCAGCAGGGCCGCGCCGATGGTGGCGAGAAAACCGTGGATGTGCAGGGCGAACCAGAGGGCGGCGGTGGCGGCGACCACGGCGATCACCAGTGAGGCGACCACGACGGTCGGCTCGTAGACGATCTCGATGTCGGTTTTCATCGCGTACATGCCGGCGTAGTGCATGGCTGCCACGCCGAGACCGGTGATCGCGCCGCCCACCGGAAGCGCGGCGGTGTCCCAGCTGCGGCGCACGACGATCGACAAGCCGAGCCACACCACGGCCATGGCGACGGCGGCGCTGAACAGCGTGATCGGCACGTTGTAGCGGATGGTCGCGCCCTGCACGGAGAAACCGAGCATGGCGATGAAGTGCATAACCCAGATG
Source organism: Nocardia sp. NPDC023733 (assembly GCF_040639775.1). NCBI lineage: Bacteria > Bacillati > Actinomycetota > Actinomycetes > Mycobacteriales > Nocardiaceae > Nocardia > Nocardia sp. NPDC023733. The sequence goes on from NZ_JBFAAN010000001.1 coordinate 145,396, forward strand.
CCGGTTCCGCCGAGTGCGATGGCGGCCGCGGTGAGCCATCCGCCGTGGATGCCGGAGGCGCGCGAGCGAACCATGCAACGCAGTGCCAGCATCGAGCCGAGGACCGACATGAGATAGGCGAGCAACGGGGTCAGCCAGCCGTAAGTGAAATGGTTGATGTTCAGCACGCTCAGCTCCTTGCGCGTTTTCTCGTCCGGGATGTGTGCACCCTCACGAAACGGAAAATACGCTGGTAGGAAATTTGCCGTACTGGTTTTATCGAAAATGTATAGGGTCGCTGACGGTGGTCGGTCGCCGCGCAATAGGGTTATCGATGGTGATGCGTGCCAGTCGGCTCGGTTCGTGTTCCGGACAATTCACCGCATCCCTGCGGCAACCACATCGGCATCCACGCAGCATCCACCTCGTCGACTATGTGACAGCACCAACTGGCAGCTACGAGGGTTGGCTTGCTCACAGCGCCCCGGTGGAGGTGTGGAGGAATTTCCGAAACCGTGGCATTGTTGAACAGCGAGACCGGGACCGGACTATTAGGACCTGGCTCGTCTACAGGAAAGTTTTTGAAATGGCTCAGGGCATTGTGAAGTGGTTCAACAGCGAGAAGGGCTTCGGCTTCATCGCGCAAGACGGCGGAGGCCCCGACGTCTTCGTGCATTACTCGGCTGTCAGTGGCTCGGGCTTCCGCTCCCTCGATGAGGGTCAGCGTGTGGAGTTCGAGATCGGCCAGGGTCAGAAGGGCCCCCAGGCTCAGGACGTCCGCGTCCTCTGATTCTGCGCGAACCAGCGTACGAACGTGAAGCTCCGCACCGGATGGTGCGGAGTTTCTGCTATTTCAGGGCCTCCGCGCGGAAGAACTCGTCGGTCACCGCCCGCGCCGTGCTGAGGTCGCGCGGCATGCGTGCGGTGAACTCTGTTGCGGCCCTGGCGAACTCGTCGTCGATGAAGGCCGGGATCAGGGCAGGCGGTGCACCGGCCCCCATCTCGCGGGTGCGCGACTTCAGGTCGGTGAGTTCGGTGATGGCCGCGACCAGGTCGGCGGGCAGCTCGCACTGCGCCATCAATGTCGGCAGGTGCATGGGCGCCACCGCCGCGCCGGGATGCTCGCGCAACCAGCGCAGCGCCATCGCCGGGCGCAGCGAGTAGAACACTTTTTTCAAACCGCCGTTGCGCGCGTAGAGCCCCCACTGGCGGGCACCCAGGTGTAGATAGTGACGGGCGATGCGGTCGCGATCGGCCACCTGAACTGCGACTTCACGCAGACGGGCGCGGAAATCCTCGTCTCCGCGGTACACGATGGGTGACATCAACCACTCCACGAGCACCGCGTTGCCCTGCACCAATAGACGCAGCGCCTTGGCCAGATCCCAGCCGTTCACATCGAGCAGGCCGGTCAGCGGCGTCTCGATCACATCGCGGGTACGCCACGGCGACAGATACGTCTCCAGGCCCGCGACGTAGACGAAACGGCAGTCGTAATCGGAATCGGGCGAGGGGAAACCCCAAGCGCGGCTGCCGCTTTCGATGGCCAGGCGGATGCGCACACCGTGCTCGGCAGCGACCCGGTCGAGCTCGGTGTCGACGGCGGCCACCACGGCCGGATCCATCGACTCGGGGACGGTGCGCAGCGACATGCGGTGATGTTAAGTGGTGCGGCTCCCAGGGTTCACCCGGTTTTCGGGCAGGGGGGTAAGGGGACCCGAACCCCGGCGACTATTCTGGGCCGCGGTAACTGCCGACCCCTTTCTTCCCCAGGAGTACCCCACAGTGAGCCAAGCAGGCCGTCCTGTAGTTCTGATCGCCGACAAGCTCGCCCAGTCGACCGTCGACGCGCTCGGTGACGGTGTCGAGGTTCGCTGGGTCGACGGCCCCGACCGCCCGGCGCTGCTCGCCGCGGTCCCCGAGGCCGACGCGCTGCTCGTGCGTTCCGCCACCACCGTCGACGCCGAGGTGCTCGACGCGGGCAAGAAGCTCCAGATCGTCGCCCGTGCCGGTGTCGGCCTCGACAACGTCGATGTGCCCGCCGCCACCGAGCGTGGCGTGATGGTCGTGAACGCGCCCACCTCCAACATCCACACCGCCGCCGAGCACGCGGTCACCCTGCTGCTCGCCGCCGCCCGCCAGATCCCGGCGGCGGACGCGACGCTGCGTGAGAAGACCTGGCAGCGCAGCAAGTTCAACGGTGTCGAGATCTTCGGCAAGACCGTCGGCGTGATCGGCCTCGGCCGCATCGGTCAGCTGTTCGCCGCCCGCCTGGCCGCGTTCGAGACCAAGATCGTCGCTTACGACCCCTACGTGTCGCCGGCCAAGGCCGCCCAGCTCGGTATCGAGCTGCTCTCGCTCGACGAGGTGCTCCAGCGCGCCGACTTCATCTCGGTGCACCTGCCCAAGACCCCCGAGACCAAGGGCCTGCTCAACGCCGAGCGTCTCGCGCTGACCAAGCCGGGCGTCGTCATCGTCAACGCCGCGCGCGGTGGGCTGATCGACGAGCAGGCGCTGGCCGACGCCATCACCAAGGGTCACGTGCGTGCCGCGGGCCTCGACGTGTTCGAGACCGAGCCGTGCACCGACTCGCCGCTGTTCGACCTGCCGCAGGTCGTCGTGACCCCGCACCTCGGTGCGTCCACCTCGGAGGCGCAGGACCGCGCGGGCACCGATGTCGCCAAGTCGGTGCTGCTCGCGCTGGCCGGTGAGTTCGTGCCCGGCGCCGTGAACGTCACCGGTGGTGCCGTGAACGACGAGGTCGCCCCCTGGCTCGACGTCGTCCGCAAGCAGGGCGCGCTGCTGGGCGCCATCGCCAGCGAGCTGCCCGTCAGCATCGAGGTGCAGGTGCGCGGCGAGCTGGCCGCCCAGGACGTGGCCGTGCTCGAACTGTCGGCGCTGCGCGGTGTGTTCTCGGCGCTGGTCGAGGACCAGGTCACCTTCGTCAACGCGCCGTCGCTGGCCAAGGAGCGTGGCATCACCGCCACCGTCACCACCGCCACCGAGAGCCCCAACCACCGCAGCATGGTCGACCTGCGCGCCGTGTTCGGCGACGGCTCCACCCTGAACGTGGCCGGTTCGCTCACCGAGCCGGCCCAGGTGGAGAAGATCGTCAACATCAACGGCCGCAACTACGACATGCGCGCCGAGGGCCTGAACCTGGCCGTGCTGAACTACGGCGACAAGCCGGGCGCGCTCGGCAAGATCGGCACCCTGCTCGGTGAGGCCGAGATCGACATCCTGGCCGCTCAGCTGAGCCAGGACGTGGATGCCGAAGGCGCAACCGTGGTGCTGCGCGTCAACCGCGAGGTGCCCGCCGAGGTGCAGACCGCGATCGGCGAAGCCGTCGGTGCGTCCAAGGTCGTCCTGGTCGACCTGGCCTGAGATTGACGTCCCGGTCTGTCGCCGGGACATCGGCAGCTGCGCGCCGTCACCCCACGGTGGCGGCGCGCACTCGTATCCCGGTGGCGAACCGCCCCGGCTTCGAAACGGAGCTTGTTCATGAAACTCGCAGTCATCGCCGGTGACGGCATCGGTCCCGAGGTCATCGCCGAGGCGCTCAAGGTGCTCGACGTGATGTCGCCCGGTGTCGAGAAGACCGAATACGACCTCGGTGCCGCCCGCTACCACCGCACCGGCGAGATCCTGCCGGAGTCGGTGCTGCCCGAGCTGAAGCAGCACGACGCGATCCTGCTCGGCGCGATCGGCGACCCGTCGGTGCCAAGCGGTGTGCTCGAGCGTGGGCTGCTGCTGAAGACCCGGTTCGCGCTGGACCATCACGTGAATCTGCGTCCCTCGAAGCTGTACCCGGGTGTCACCAGCCCCCTCAGCGGCAACCCGGACATCGACTTCGTTGTCGTGCGTGAGGGCACCGAAGGCCCGTACACCGGTACCGGTGGCGCGATCCGCGTCGGCACCCCGCACGAGGTGGCGACCGAGGTCTCCAACAACACCCGCTTCGGCATCGAGCGCGTGGTGCGCTACGCCTTCGCCGCCGCGCAGGCCCGCCGCAAGCACCTCACCCTGGTGCACAAGAACAACGTGCTCACCTTCGCCGGGTCGCTGTGGCAGCGCACCGTCGACGAGGTCGGCGCCGAATTCCCCGATGTGGCAACGGCTTACCAGCACATCGACGCCGCGACCATCCACATGGTGAACGATCCGGGTCGCTTCGACGTGATCGTCACCGACAACCTGTTCGGCGACATCATCACCGACCTCGCCGCCGCCGTGAGCGGTGGCATCGGCCTGGCCGCCTCGGGCAATATCGACGCCTCGGGTGTGAACCCGTCGATGTTCGAACCGGTCCACGGCAGCGCCCCCGACATCGCGGGCCAGTCCAAGGCCGACCCGACCGCCGCGATCCTCTCGGTGGCCCTGCTGCTCAACCACCTGGGCAACACCGAAGGCGCCGCCCGCATCGAATCCGCCGTCGCCAAGGATCTGGCCGCCCGCACGGGCACCGCCTCCACCGTGGAGATCGGCGACCGGATCGCCGCCACCGTCTGAGGTCACCACCCACGAAAGGCCCGCCCCGGCACTCCTGGGGCGGGCCTTTCTCTGTACTCGTCGCTCGGACGATGGTGTCTCTCGACCGCGGGACCTTCCTGGTCGCACCTGCGATCGCGCGGACGGCTACGGCGGCGCGTTGACCATGAGGGCGGTAGGCGGCGGTGGAATCTCGCTGATCGTCGACGCTACGAGCGACCCGACTGGGCGCGGCGCCAGGCTGAGGAGCTCAGGAGGCGGAGGCCGTTGAGGGCGACGATGATTGTCGAGCCTTCGTGGCCTGCCACGCCGAGGGGGAGGGGGAGGTGGCCCAGGAGGTCCCAGGTGACCAGGACCGCGATGAAGGTGGCGGCGATGGTCAGGTTGGCGATCACCAGGCGGCGGGCTCGGCGGGACAGGGCGATGACGGTGGGGATGGTGGTGAGGTCGTCGCGGACCACGACGGCATCGGCTGTTTGCAGGGTGAGGTCGGACGCGGTGCCACCCATGGCGATTCCGACGTGGGCGGTGGCGAGGGCGGGGGCGTCGTTGATGCCGTCGCCGACCATGGTGATGCGCTCACCCTCGGACTGCAGGGCGCGGATGGCGGTTACCTTGTCCTCGGGGAGGAGATCTGTTCGCAGGTCGGTGATTCCGACGCGGTCGGCCAGGCGGCTCGCGGTGATGTGACTGTCACCGGTGAGCAGAACCGGTGGGGTGCCGGTCATCCGGGTGAGGTCGGCGACAGTGGCGGCCGATTCCTGGCGGTCACGGTCGGTGATGCCGAGCACGGCGACGGGCGCGCCGTCACAGACGACGACCACAGCGGTTCGGCCGCGCGACTGCTGGTCGGCGACCGCGTCACCGAGACGGGCGGACGAATCACGGGCGTGGTCCGAATCGCTCTGAGAAGTTGCCTCCCCCTGCGACGCCTTCGCACCGAGTAGCGCTGTGGGTGAACCGATTCGGACCGCACGCCCCTCGACAGTGGCGAAAACACCACGTCCCGGTTCGGCCGTGAAGTCCTCGGCTTCGGGCAGCGGAAGATCACGCTGACGAGCCGCGCGCACGATGGCCTCGGCCAGTGGATGTTCGCTGCCGTGCTCGGCCGCCGCGGCCAACCGCAGGACCGCATCCTCGGTGAAAGCCGTGCCGGGCAGCACGTGGATCTCGGCCACCTCGGGGGTGCCGCGGGTGAGCGTGCCGGTCTTGTCGAACGCCACCCGGGTGGTGGTCCCGAGCTGTTCCATCACCGCGGCGGACTTCACCAGCACACCGTGGCGACCCGCCGTGGCGATCGCGGCCAACAGCGGCGGCATGGTCGCGAGCACCACGGCGCAGGGGGAGGCGACGATCATGAAAGTCATGGCACGCAACAGGGATTCGCGAACCGCCTCACCCCACAGCAGTGGCACGACGAACACGGCGATGGTGGCGGCCACCATGCCGATCGAATAGCGCTGCTCGATCTTCTCGATGAACAGCTGGGTGCCCGCCTTGGTGCGCACGGCCTCGTCGACCAGGCCGGCGATCCGCGCGACCACCCAGTCACTCGCCCGCCGGTCCACCCGGATCCGCAGCGTGCCGGTGCCGTTGAGAGTGCCCGCGAAAACCTCGTCGCCGACGGTCCGGTCGACGGGCAGCGGTTCGCCCGTGATGGTGGCCTGGTCGACCTCGCTCGCCCCGCCGACCACCGTCCCGTCCGCCGCGATGCGGTCGCCCGGGCGGACCAGCACCACGTCACCGATGACGAGATCTGTTGCGTCCACCGTCTGTTCGTCGCCGTCGCGCAGGACGACGGCGGCATCGGGGGTGAGGTCGAGCAGTCCGCGCACGGAGTCCTCGGTCCGCGCGGTGGCCAGCGCCTCCATCGCGCCGGAGGTCGCGAAGATGACGATCAGCAGCGCACCGTCGGTCACCTGCCCGATCGACATGGCGCCGATCGCCGCGACAACCATCAGCAGATCGACATCGAGCGTCTTCTCCCGCAATGCCTGCAACCCGCCGAGTGCGGGCTCCCAACCGCCGGTGACGGCGCAGGCCAGGTACAGCGCCCACCACGACCACGATGGCGCCCCGGACAGCTGCGCGGCCAGACCGACCAGGAACAGCACGAGAGAGGCGGCCGCCCAGCGGATTTCGGCGATCTCGAACAGCCGGGTCCGTCGCGAGCGCGGGGGAGCGGCGGCGCCGGGACGGACCGCGACGGCGGTGGGCATGGCCACGGGAAACCTCCGTGAGACGGGGAACGGAACAACCCGAGAATAACAGAACATATGAAGAGGTCTTCATTTCAACGGGTCGGTTAGACTCCTGCCATGGGACACGGTGTGGAGGGCCGCGACCGGCCGACCACCCGGCTGGACGCCGATACGGCCGCGCACGTCGCGACCACTCTGCAGGCTCTCGCCACCCCGAGCCGGCTGCTGATCCTGTCCGAACTACGGCAGGGCCCGCGCCCGGTGACCGAACTGGCCGAGGCGGTGGGAATGGAACAGTCGGCCGTCTCCCACCAGCTGCGCCTGCTGCGCAACCTCGGCCTCGTCGTCGGCACCCGCGCGGGCCGCAGCATCGTCTACAGCCTGCACGACAACCACGTCGCCCAACTGCTCGACGAAGCCGTCTACCACAGCGAACACCTGCGCCTCGGCCTGTCCGACCGCTCCGGCACCGCCTGATCCGCCGGGGCCGAAAACCCCGATCGGGCGACTACCTTCCGGTGCCCCTCGGCACCAGAGGCACCGCCGCCATGGCTGCCACGGCCGCGAACGCGAACGCCGTCGGATACCCGCTCACCGTGATCAGCGCGCCGAATGCCGGTGGGATGGCGGCCAATACGAGGTTCTGGCCCGTGTTCTGAATGCCGAGACCACGTCCGCTCCAGAACGGTCCCGCGATCTCGGCGACCGCGGTGAACGCCAATCCGTTGTCCGACACCGAGATCACCGACGCCGCGACCATCAGTGGCACGGCGATCCACCCCCAGCCCGTCCCCGCGGCGACCGCAAGTGCGACCATCGACAACACCGCGGCGACGGCGACCTGACGCAGCGGCCCGAGCCGGTTGCCGACCCGATCCGACCACGCGCCCGCGCCGATTCGTCCAGCGGCGCCGAGTAATTGGGTGACCGTCATCAGTACGCCCGCCGCCACCGGCGACCAGCCCAGATCGCGGTGCAACCACATCAGCCCGAACGTCCACAGGGTGGCCTGCGGGAAGACCAGCAGGATGGACACCGCGTGAATGCGCCACAGCGTGGAGTCGCCACGGTAGGGGTTGGTCCGGTCGGCAGCTTTCGTGGGCGGCCGGGGCGGATCGACAATGCCTGCCAGGCAACCGATCGCGCCCGCAGCGGCCAGCAGCGCGGGCACCAGCAGGGCGGCGGCGATGCCGTACCGGTCGGCGACCCAGGGGATGGTCAGCGCGCCCACGCCGACACCGAGGGGCTGGGCGGTCTGGCGGATACCCATGGCCAGCCCGCGCCGGTCCGGCGGGAACCAGCCGACGATCACCCGCCCGCTCGCACCGTTGGAACTGGCCGCGCCGACACCGCCGAGGAACAGCAGCACGCCGAAGGCGATCGGATCCTCGACCAGGGCTGCGCCCACGCCGGCGGCGAACATCAGTGTGGTGCCCGCGACCAGCACGATCCGCTCACCGATGCGGTCGACGACATAACCCCACGCGATCAGCGTGCACACCAGGCCGACGGTCGGCAGGGCGACGAGCGCACCCGCGGCGGCCAGCGAATCACCGCGATCGGTGAGCGCGGGCAACAGGAAGGGGGTGCCGTGCACGAAGGTGGCGCTCGACGTCTGCGCGAGCACACCGAGAGCGAGCATCGACCAGCGTCTGCCGCTGCTGATCTGGGATACCCCGGCCGTCGGCCGCGCCTTCGTCACGATACTCACCTCGCCGAATTGCACGATTGCATCTCATTATTTGAGATCGATGTCTCATCGTGTGAACATCGAAGATCACGCTACACCGGTGACCCCGGGTTCCGGTGCTCGGCGTCGGTGTCTGACGGATCACATCCGGCGGCGACTGTGCGTAATGCGAATCACGAACGCGGGCAGCAGGTTCGAAATCACACGAATGTGACTTCGCTCGCCCTGCCGGTTCGGCCACGCGAGGCGATCACGGGCGCGTTCGGGCAGGTGGGCCCGCCTCGATAGACTCCCGGGCATGCGCTTAGGTCGAGTTGCCAGTCCCGATGGAGTCGCGTTCGTCAGCATCGAAGGCGACGGAAGCGACGCCGTCGCCAAGGAGATCGCCGAACACCCGTTCGGCACGCCGACGTTCACCGGGCGGAGCTGGCCGCTGGCCGACATCCGCCTGCTGGCGCCGATCCTGGCCAGCAAGGTGATCTGCATCGGCAAGAACTACGCCGCCCACGCGGCCGAAATGGGTGGTGAGGCGCCGAAGGATCCGGTGATCTTCATCAAGCCGAACACCTCGATCGTCGGGCCGAACGCCCCGATCATCCTGCCGCCCAGCTCCTCTCAGGTCGACTTCGAGGGCGAGCTGGCCGTGGTGATCGGCCGCCCCTGCAAGGACGTGCCCGCCGCCAAGGCCGCCGATGTGATCCTCGGCTACACCGTGGCCAACGACGTCACCGCGCGCGACCAGCAGCGCCACGACGGGCAGTGGACGAGGGCCAAGGGCTACGACACGTTCTGCCCGCTCGGCCCGTGGATCGAAACCGCCATCGACCCAAGCGATCTGGAGATCACCACCGAGCTGGACGGCGAAGTCCGCCAGCGCAGCCGCACGTCGCTGTTCCTGCACGACATCCCGAAGATCATCGAATGGATCAGTTCGGTGATGACGCTGCTGCCCGGCGACGTGATCCTCACCGGCACACCGGAAGGCGTCGGCCCGCTGGCGGCCGGGCAGAACGTGTCGGTCACCGTCGAGGGCATCGGCACCCTCACCAATCCTGTTGCCACCAAGCGCTGATAGCGGAGAAGAGAGTCATGACACAAGTACGGGTCCGTTTCTGCCCGTCGCCGACCGGCACGCCGCACGTCGGCCTGATCCGCACGGCGCTGTTCAACTGGGCGTTCGCCCGCCACCACGGCGGCAGCTTCGTGTTCCGGATCGAAGACACCGATGCCGCACGCGATTCCGAGGATTCCTACCGTGCGCTGCTGGACGCGCTGCGCTGGCTCGGCCTCACCTGGGACGAGGGTCCGGAGGTCGGCGGCCCGTACGAGCCGTACCGGCAGTCGCTGCGCCGCGACCAGCATCTCGACGTCGTGCGCAAGCTGCTCGAGGCCGGCGAGGCCTATGAGGCCTTCTCCACGCCCGAGGAGGTCGAGGCCCGCCATCGCGCCGCCGGGCGCGACCCGAAACTCGGCTACGACAATTTCGATCGCGATCTGACGCCCGAGCAGATCGCCGCCTACAAAGCCGAGGGCAGGCCCGCGGTGGTGCGTTTGCGCATGCCCGACTCCGACCTCGGCTGGAATGATCTTGTTCGTGGCGAAACCACCTTCAAAGCGGGCACTGTTCCCGATTTCGCGCTCACCCGTGGAAATGGTGATCCGCTGTACACACTGGTGAATCCGGTCGACGACGCGCTCATGAAGATCACCCATGTATTGCGCGGCGAGGACCTGCTCTCGTCGACCCCGCGCCAGCTCGCGCTGTATGCCGCGCTGCAGCGTATCGGTGTTGCCGACTTCACGCCGGAGTTCGGTCACCTGCCGTTCGTGATGGGCCAGGGCAACAAGAAGCTGTCCAAGCGCGACCCGGAATCGAATCTGTTCCTGCACCGCGATCGGGGATTCGTTCCCGAGGGTTTGCTGAATTACCTCGCACTGCTCGGCTGGAGTATCGCCGAGGACCGTGACGTGTTCTCCATGCAGGAAATGGTCGCCGCTTTCGACATTTCCACCGTGAATTCGAATCCGGCTCGTTTCGATCAGAAGAAGGCCGACGCGATCAATGCCGAACAGATTCGTCTGCTCGAGCCCGGTGATTTCGGCCACCGTTTGCGTGAGTTCCTGACCGCGCAGGGGCATATCGGTGCCGAAATCGACGAGAAGACGTTCCTGGCCGCCGCCGAACTCGTGCAGACCCGGATCGTCGTGCTCGGCGACGCCTGGGACCTGCTGAAGTTCCTTTTCGTGGCACCGGGGGAGTTCGCGATCGACCAGGCCGCGGGCACGAAGAACCTCGGTGCCGAGGCCGACCAGGTGCTCGACGCCGCCATCGCCGCGGTGGAGCCGCTGGCCGAATGGACCACACCGGCCCTGGAAGAGGCCCTGAAGAAGGCGCTGATCGACGATCTCGGCCTCAAGCCACGCAAGGCCTTCGCGCCCGTGCGGGTGGCGGTGACGGGCTCGCACATCAGCCCGCCGCTCTACGAATCGATGGAACTGCTCGGCCGCGAGGTCTCGCTCGACCGCTTGCGTGCCGCACGCGGTTGGCAACCCACCGCGCAGTAGTCGATGCGGCAGGCGGGTGCGGCACGCGCCGCACCCGCCCGGCAGCCGGAAAACGCTCGAAAACCGGCCGCTGACCAGGCGATTTGTAGTTTACCCCCTGCTGTTTGGTAATCTTCTCATCGCCGCGGAACACGGCCTCGCAACACCGACAACCACTCGGTGAGCGCAGGGCCGAGCGTTTCCATCCTTGGGGTATGGTGTAATTGGCAACACAGCTGATTCTGGTTCAGCCATTCTAGGTTCGAGTCCTGGTACCCCAGCAAGGTTTCACTTCGGTGAAATCGTCCTGGCCCCGTCGTCTAGCGGCCTAGGACGCCGCCCTCTCAAGGCGGTAGCGCGGGTTCGAATCCCGTCGGGGCTACCAAGAAAGGCCCCCGGTCGAATCCGACCGGGGGCCTTCTTCGTTTCACAATCGTTTGTGCAGCGCCTCCGCTGCCGCCACCAGATCGGCCGCCCAGCGCGCGCCCGGCCTGCGGCCCATCCGGTCGATCGGGCCCGATACCGACACCGCTGCTACCAGTACGCCCGAGGCGTCACGCACCGGGGCCGAGACGCTCGCCACGCCCTGTGCGCGTTCTGCCGCGCTCTGCGCCCACCCCCGCCTGCGGACCTCGGCCAGCGCCCGCTCGCCGAACACGGCGTCGGCCAGGACGGTGCGCTGTAGCTCCGGGTCGGCCCATGCCAGCAACACCTTCGCCGCCGAGCCCGCGGTGAGCGGTAGCCGCGAGCCGACGGGCACCGTGTCGCGCAGGCCGACAGGCGGCTCGAGCGCGGCCACACACACGCGAGCATTGCCGTCGCGGCAGTACAGCTGGACGCTCTCACCGGTGATCTCGCGCAGCCGGGGCAGAATGGCTCCCGCGGCCTCGACCAGCGGATCGGCGGCCCCCGCCGACAACTCGCTGAGCGCGGGCCCCGGCCGCCACAGGCCGTTGGCGTCGCGCGCCAGCAGCCGGTGCGTCTCCAGCCCGACCGCTAGCCGGTGCGCGGTGGCACGTGGCAGGCCGGTTCGGGTGCACAGGTCGTTGAGGCCGCATGGCTCGTCGGCGACGGCGTAGAGCACCGCCACGGCTTTGTCGAGAACACCGATACCGCTATGCTGTCTCATAGAACGATACTAACTTCTCATATGTTGAGATACCAAGTATGCCCGTCGAAAGGTGATCAAGCAATGGCCGAGCGCGCCCGCACACTGGCCGAGAAGGTGTGGGAACAGCACGTCGTCGTCCCCGGCAACGGTGACGGCACTTCCCGCGAACCCGACCTGATCTACATCGATCTGCACCTCGTGCACGAGGTGACCAGCCCGCAGGCCTTCGACGGGCTCCGCGCGGCCGGACGGCCGGTCCGCCGGCCCGACCTCACCATCGCCACCGAGGACCACAACGTCCCAACGGCCGACATCGACAAGCCGATCGCCGACCCGATCTCGCGCATCCAGGTGGAGACGCTGCGCCGCAACTGCGCCGAGTTCGGTGTGCGCCTGCACCCGATGGGCGATGCCGAACAGGGCATCGTGCACGTGGTCGGTCCGCAGCTCGGGCTGACCCAGCCGGGCATGACCGTGGTGTGCGGCGACAGCCACACCTCGACCCACGGCGCGTTCGGCGCGCTGGCCATGGGCATCGGCACCAGCGAGGTGGAGCACGTGCTGGCCACCCAGACGCTGTCGCTTCGCCCGTTCAAGACGATGGCCATCACCGTCGACGGCGAATTGGCGCCCGGCGTCACGAGCAAGGACCTGATCCTGGCCGTGATCGCCGAAATCGGCACCGGTGGCGGCCAGGGATATGTGCTCGAATATCGCGGCGAGGCCATTCGCAAACTGTCGATGGAAGCGCGGATGACGATCTGCAACATGTCGATCGAGGCGGGCGCCCGCGCGGGCATGATCGCCCCCGACGAGGTGACCTACGAATTCCTGAAGGGCCGTCCGCACGCACCGCAGGGCGCCGACTGGGACGCCGCCGTGGCCGCCTGGGAGGCGCTGAAGACCGACGAGGACGCGGTTTTCGATGCCGAGGTGCACATCGACGCCGGCACGCTGACCCCGTTCGTCACCTGGGGCACCAACCCCGGTCAGGGCCTGCCGCTCGGCGCGAACGTGCCCGACCCGGCCCAGATCGCCGACGAGTCCGAGCGCGAGTCCGCCGAGAAGGCCTTGCGCTACATGGACCTGACGCCGGGAATGCCGCTGCGTGAGGTGAGCGTGGATACCGTTTTCGTCGGTTCCTGCACCAATGGCCGCATCGAGGATCTGCGTGCCGTCGCCGATGTTTTGAAGGGCCGTCGCGTCGCCGACGGTGTGCGAATGCTGGTTGTACCCGGCTCGATGCGGGTGCGCGCGCAGGCGGAAAAAGAAGGACTCGGCGAGATTTTCACCGCGGCCGGTGCGGAATGGCGCCAGGCGGGCTGTTCGATGTGCCTCGGGATGAATCCGGATCAGCTGGAACCGGGTCAGCGCTGCGCCTCCACCTCCAACCGCAATTTCGAAGGCCGACAGGGCAAGGGCGGGCGTACCCACCTGGTCTCGCCGCTGGTCGCCGCCGCCACGGCGGTGCGCGGCACCCTGTCCTCGCCCGCCGATCTGGCCTGAGCGGCCCCGAACCACCACGATCGAAGGAGAATCGTTATGGAAGCCTTCACTGTTCACAAAGGCATCGGGGTACCGCTGCGCCGGTCCAATGTCGACACCGATCAGATCATCCCCGCCGTTTACCTGAAGCGCGTGACTCGTACCGGTTTCGAGGACGGTCTGTTCGCCGGTTGGCGTACCGATCCGGACTTCATTCTCAACACCGAGCCGTACCGCAGCGGCAGCGTTCTGGTGGCCGGGCCGGATTTCGGCACCGGTTCCTCGCGTGAGCACGCGGTGTGGGCGCTGTCGGACTACGGCTTTCGAGTGGTGATCTCCTCGCGTTTCGCCGACATCTTCCGTGGGAATGCGGGCAAGGGTGGTCTGCTGGCCGCGCAGATGTCACAGAACGATGTCGAAATGCTCTGGAAGCTCATCGAGGAACAACCCGGCCTCGAATTGGTTGTCGACCTGTCGGCGCGCACCGTCACGGCGGGAACCATCGTGTTGCCGTTCGATATTGACGACTACACCCGCTGGCGTCTGCTGGAGGGTTTGGACGACATCGGCCTCACGCTGCGGCAAGGCGACGCGATCACCGAGTTCGAAAAGGGAAGGCCGTCATGGAAACCCGTGACGCTGCCGGAGCCTATTTCACCGGCGTAATCGGCTGGGGCGCTTAGGGGCGCTTCCCTGGGAGCGGTAGCTGGACGTGTGCTAAACCACATGAATTTTGGCGTGGCACATAGACTCTTGCTCAAACTGGGTTTACCGTGGTACCTAGTCGGTCCGACGACGGGCCATTAGTCTGCGGAGGATTCAATGAACAAGGCGGAACTGATCGACGTTCTGACCGAAAAGTTGGGTACGGACAGGCGCACGGCTACTGCGGCTGTCGAGAACGTGGTCGACACCATCGTCCGTGCCGTGCACAAAGGTCAAAGCGTCACCATCACCGGATTCGGTGTGTTCGAACAGCGCAAGCGTGCTCCCAGGGTTGCCCGTAACCCGCGTACCGGTGAAACCGTGAAGGTGAAGGCGACTTCGGTGCCTGCCTTCCGGCCGGGCGCTCAGTTCAAAGCGGTGATCGCGGGTAAGCAGAAGCTGGCCGCGTCCGGCCCTGCCGTGAAGCGTGGCGTGAATGCGCCCGTGGCGGCGAAGAAGGCGGCAGCCAAGAAGACCGCGGCGAAGAAGACCGCGGCCAAGAAGGCCACGCCGTCGAAGGGTCCGGCCAAGACCACGGCCCGCAAGGCCGCGACCAAGGCTCCCGCCGCCAAGAAGACGACGGCGGCCAAGGCCACCGCCGCCAAGAAGACCACGGCGGCAAAGAAGGCTCCGGCCAAGAAGACTGCCACCAAGGCCACCGCCGCCAAGACCACCGCTACCAAGGCCACGGCGGCCAAGAAGACCACCGCTGCTAAGAAGGCTCCCGCTAAGAAGACTGCTGCGAAGAAGACAGCCACCCGTCGTGCTCGTTGATCCTGCCGCAGCGGGATCAGGTCGGGGAATGTGCACGTAAAGCCGCATCACCCACCACTGGACCGAGAACGGCCCCGGAATTCCGGGGCCGTTTCGGCTGTGCGGGGTAACTTTTGTTCAGCCGGTGACGATTCCCGTAGACAACGCACGATCCATATGGTTCGCCGCGACTAATCGGTCCCCGATGAACGACAAAGCCCAGACGCTGCCCTTGCGATTACGAGCGGGCGGCAGGGTGAGTCCGTCGCGCTGCGCCAGCCACTGTGTCAGATCGGGAATCACACCGCCCTGACTGCAGACCACCGGTACACCCCGATCTGTTACCAACGACAGAAATCGTTGCCGCGCCGCATCTTTCGCTGAATCGTAACCTTGCTCGGAAAACATTGGCTCGCAATTGATTTCGGCGTTCAGATGCTCCGCCAACGGGGTAACGGTTTGGATACAGCGCAGGGGATCGGCCGAATAGATCCGGGATGCTCCGAACGCCAGCAGATTCGGGACGAGAGCCGTGGCCTGCCGTCGTCCGGCGGCCTCGAGCGGGCGTTGGTCGTCCGGACCGTCGAACTCGGAGCGCTTGCCCGCCTTGGCGTGGCGGACGAGCAGCACGGTGGCCGTTTTCGGTGGGTGACGGGCGAAGACGCGCACGATCTGGCGGTCCATCGGGTACGACAGTTCGTCCATCACGTCGTCGAGCGGAATCCAGCGCAGCTGGTCGACTTCGGAGTTCTCGGTGAACTCGCCCTCGGCCGCCTCGGCGGCCCAGTAGTCCACCCGCTTGAGCTGGCGATGCCCCGGGATCGGGTAGGTGACCCGGCCGAGATAACGCCCGAGCGTGCACGGCAGGCCGGTCTCCTCGCCGACCTCACGCACTGCCGCGACCACCGGTGTCTCGCCGGGATCGAGCTTGCCCTTGGGTAGTGACCAGTCGCCGTACTTGGGCCGGTGGATCACCGCGATCTCCGGTCCGGTGGCGCCCGCACGCCACAGAACCGCCCCTGCGGCATGGATATTGGGCCGGACCCGCGGGTCGCGCATCGGTTCGGGCTTCTCCTGTGCGTGCTTGCTCACGGCTGTTCGGGACGACGCAACCGCATGAGGAATTCCTGGTGGTCGCGCACCTGGTTGGCGTCGGCGTCGGTGGGGCTCGCCTGCCAGGAACCGTCGGGCAGCAGCACCCAGCAGCGCGTCATGGGGTCGAGCGCGGAATCGAAGACCACACCGAGCTGCTCGGTCAGACGCGGATCCTTCACCTGCACCATCACCTCCACCCGGCGATCGAGATTGCGGTGCATCATGTCGGCGCTGCCGATCCAGGTCTGTTCCTGGGCCTGGAACTGCAGTACCCGCGAGTGCTCGAGGAAGCGGCCCAGGATCGAGCGCACCTCGATGTTCTCGCTGAGACCCGGCACGCCCGCGCGCAGGCCGCAGATGCCGCGCACCACGATCTGCACCGGCACGCCTGCCTGGGAGGCGCGGTAGAGGGCGTCGATGATCTGCTCGTCGACGATCGCGTTGGCCTTGAGACGGATGCGGGCGTCGAAACCCTCACGTGCCAGCTCGATCTCACGGTCGATCCGTTCGATGATGCCCGCCCGGACACCGAGCGGGGCGACCATCAGGTTGCGGTAGTCCTCCTTGCGGGAGTACCCGGTGAGCGAGTTGAACAGGTCGGTCAGGTCGGCGCCGATCTCCGGTGCCGCGGTGAACAACCCGACGTCCTCGTACAGGCGCGCGGTCTTGGGGTTGTAGTTGCCGGTGCCGATGTGGCAGTAGCGGCGGATGGTCGATCCCTCACGGCGCACCACCAGGCACGTCTTGCAGTGGGTCTTGAGGCCGACGAGGCCGTAGACCACGTGCACGCCCGCCTGTTCCAGCGCCCGCGCCCAT
The DNA here is from genome assembly GCF_040639775.1 of Nocardia sp. NPDC023733. Classification (NCBI taxonomy): domain Bacteria; kingdom Bacillati; phylum Actinomycetota; class Actinomycetes; order Mycobacteriales; family Nocardiaceae; genus Nocardia; species Nocardia sp. NPDC023733. The sequence goes on from NZ_JBFAAN010000001.1 coordinate 162,263, forward strand.
TTGATGTTGGCCTGCTCGTCGAAACGTGCCTTGATCTCCACCAGGGCCACCACCTGCTTGCCCGCCTCGGCGGCCTCGATCAGGGCGTTGATGATGGGGGAGTCACCGGAGGTGCGGTAGAGGGTCTGCTTGATCGCCAGCACCTGTGGATCGGCGGCGGCCTGTTCGATGAACCGCTGCACGCTGGTGGAGAACGAGTCGTAGGGGTGGTGCACCAGTACGTCGCCCTCGCGCAGCGCGCTGAAGACATTGCGCGGGGTCTCGCGCTCACCGAACGCGGCGGGGGTGGCCGGCACGTAGGGCGCGTCCTTGAGTTCGGGCCGGTCGACGCCGTAGACCTGCCACAGGCACGACAGGTCGAGCAGGCCGGGCACCTGGATCACATCGGCGGGGTCGACCTCTAACTCACGTAGTAGCAACTCCAGCATGTGCTCGGTCATGTCGTCGGAGACCTCGAGCCGCACCGGCTTGCCGAAACGGCGACGCGCCAGTTCGCGTTCCATCGCCTGCAGCAGGTCCTCGTCGCGGTCCTCGTCGACCTCGAAATCGGCGTTGCGGGTGATCCGGAACGAATGGGTCTCCACCACGTTCAAACCGGGGAACAGCAGATCGAGGTGGGCGGCGATGAGTTCTTCCATCGGCAGGAAGGCCGCGATGGCCGACGGCGCGCCGGTGCGGCGCACGCGGACGAACCGGTCGACATTGTCGGGCACCTTCACGCGGGCGAAGTGCTCGCCGCCGGTGCCCGCGTCCTTCACCGTCACGGCGAGATTGAGGCTCAGGCCGGAGATGTAGGGGAACGGGTGGGCCGGGTCGACGGCCAGCGGTGTGAGGACCGGGAAGACCTGATCGGTGAAATAGTTCGAAAGACGTTGCCGTTCGGCTTCGTCGAGGCCCGACCAGCCGATGATGTCGATGCCCGCGCCTGCCAGCGCCGGGTTCACCGAATCGATGAAGACCTTCGCGTGCCGCTCGGCGAGTTCCTGTGCGCGAGCCGTGATCATCTCGAGCTGTTCGGACGGTGAGCGGCCGTCGGCGGAACGCACCGAGAGCCCGGTCTCGGCGCGGCGTTTGAGCCCGGCGACCCGGACCATGTAGAACTCGTCGAGGTTGGAGGCGAAGATCGCGAGGAACTTCGCGCGCTCCAGCAACGGCAGGGAGGCATCCTCGGCGAGGGCGAGCACGCGGGCATTGAAGTCCAGCCAGCTCAGTTCCCGGTTGAGGTAGCGATCGCGTGGCAATCGCTGCGAACTGCCGTCGGCGCCCGAGGCGATGGCGGCCGCAGGTGGCGGGGAAATCGGGGGCAGGGACTTGATGGTTTCCGTGTCGCTCACGCTGTCAATCATCCCCTACGGACCGCGTGGTCCGCAGCATGACATCGGGTGAACTCCTGGTGCGGCGACCGGCTAGCACACCGTGCGGACGGGATCGGTTCGGTGGGTGGTGATTCCGAACTCCCGCAGCGCGTCGGCGGTGTGGACGCCGACCCCGAGCGCGCGCACGGCGTCCAGATCCTCGGGTGTGTCGACGTCACAGCGCAGGCCCGGCCAGTGGCCGGGCACGACGACGGCGCCGTATTCGCGGTGGGCACGGGCCGAATCGGGGCCGAAGCGTGGTGCGAGCGCATCCGGTGCGGTACCGGCCAGCAATGCCGAAGTGCCGGTCCCCGTGTGATCGATCACCACCGCGCGGGTGGCGGGCGCGACGGCGAGGAAGTCGACGAGTTCGGCGGTGCGCAGGGCAGGCAGGTCGGCCTGCAGGGCGAGCAGGCGGACCGGACCACTGCGGTGGCGTACGTCGTCGGCCGCGGCGGTGAGAGCGGTGTTGAGTGGGTCGCGGTCGGCGGGCGGCTCGGCCAGAACGTGCGCGCCGAGTTCGCGTGCACGGGCGGCGACGACGGGGTCGGGGGTGACGACGGTCAGCGAACCGATCGCGGGCACGGCGGCGGCCGCTTCGACGGTGTCGGCGAACATGGCCAGCACCAGCCGGGCGCGCTGGTCGGCGCTGAGCACGGCCGACAACCGGCTCTTGGCCCGGTCTCGGTGCTTGACCGCCATCACGGCGTGCACGGTGTGCATGGTCTCGATCCTTGCATGGCATATTGGGCTGATGACGAGGGCTGCGGTTATGGGTGCTGGGTCGTGGGGCACGGCATTCGCGAAGGTGTTGGCCGAAGCGGGTACCGAGGTGACGATCTGGGCCAGGCGCGAAGAAGTGGCTCGCGCGCTCGACACCGAGCATCAGAATCCGTTCTACCTGCCGGGCGTGCAGTTGCCGCCCGTCCGGGCCACCCATGATCACCGGATCGCGCTCGACGGCGCGGATCTGGTGGTGCTCGCGGTGCCGTCGCAGTCGCTGCGGGCCAATCTCGGCCACTGGAAGGACGACATCGGCGCCGACGCCACGCTGATGAGCCTGGCCAAGGGCATCGAGACCGGAACGCTGCTGCGGATGAGCCAGGTGATCGCGGAGGTGACCGGCGCCGAACAGGGCCGCATCGCGGTGCTGTCGGGGCCCAATCTCGCCCACGAGATCGTCGAACGTCAGCCCGCGGCCACCGTGATCGCCTGCACCGACACCGGACGCGCACAGCAGGCCCAACATGCCTGTGCCACCGGCTATTTCCGGCCCTACACCAATACCGATGTGGTGGGCTGTGAGATCGGCGGCGCGTGTAAGAACGTCATCGCCCTGGCCTGCGGTATCGCCTCGGGTATGGGACTCGGCGACAACTCCGTGGCCAGTCTCATCACCCGCGGGCTGGCCGAGGTGATGCGGCTCGGGGTGGCGCTCGGCGCGCAACCGGTGACGCTGGCCGGACTCGCCGGCGTGGGCGACCTCGTCGCCACCTGCACCTCGCCGCTGTCGCGCAACCGGTCCTTCGGGTATGTGCTCGGACAGGGCGGGTCGATGCAGGCCGCGCAGGAGGCGACCAACGGTCAGGTCGCCGAAGGTGTGAAGTCGTGCACATCGGTGCGGGCACTCGCGGCCGAACACCAGGTGGAGATGCCGTTGACCGACGCGGTGCACAAGGTGTGCCACGAGGGGCTTTCGGTGAACGAGGCCGTCGGCAGCCTGCTCGGCAGGCGCATGAAACCCGAATAAGGCCGATGCCGCCGCGGCGGCGCGAACCTACTACGGTGACGTTCATGACGGAACGGATCAGGGTAGCTGTGGTGTTCGGCGGGCGCAGCAGCGAGCACGCCGTCTCGTGTGTGTCGGCGAGCAGCGTCCTGCGCAACCTCGATCCGCGACGCTACGAGGTGGTGCCCATCGGGATCACCACCACCGGCAGCTGGGTGCTTGCCGAGGGGATCGGCGAACTCACGCTCAGCCACGGCGAACTGCCCGCCGTCGATGCCACGGGCACCGCGCTCACCCTGGCCGCCGACCCCGGCCGTTCCGGCGCGCTCGTCGCCCTGGACGATCCGACCGCCACGCTCGGCACCGTCGATGTGGTCTTCCCCATCCTGCACGGCCCGTTCGGCGAGGACGGCACGCTGCAGGGCATGCTCGAGCTGGCCGGGGTGCCCTATGTGGGCGCCGGTGTGCTGGCCAGCGCGGCCGGGATGGACAAGGAATTCACCAAGAAACTGCTGGCCGCCGAATCGCTTCCGGTCGGTGTGCAGGTGGTGCTGCGTCCCGGCACCCAGACCCTGACCGCCGAGGAACGCGACCGCATCGGCCTGCCCGCCTTCGTGAAACCCGCGCGCGGCGGTTCGTCCATCGGCATCACCAAGATCACCGACTGGTCGGCCCTCGACGACGCCGTCGCCACCGCCCGCGCCCACGACCCCAAGGTGATCGTCGAGGCGGGCATCGTGGGCCGCGAAGTCGAATGCGGTGTCCTCGAATTCGCCGACGGTGACGTGCGGGGCAGCGTCGTCTCCGAGATCCGCATGCCCGACGCCGACGCCGCAGCCCCCGAGTTCTACGACTTCGCCACCAAATACCTCGACGACGTGTGCGAATTCGACGTACCCGCCAAGCTCGACGACGCCGTCGCCGACGAGATCCGCGCCCTGTCGGTGCGTGCCTTCCGCGCCCTGGACTGCCAGGGCCTGGCCCGAGTCGACTTCTTCCTCACCGCCGACGGCCCGGTCATCAACGAGATCAACACCATGCCCGGCTTCACCCCCATCTCCCAGTACCCCCGCATGTGGGAAGCAACCGGCATCGACTACCCGACGTTGGTGTCCACCCTCATCGAAACCGCCGTAGCCCGAGGGACCGGCCTGCGCTGACCCGCGCCCGACTCCCATCGTGCCGAAAACCAAACCGGTGATGGCGCGTCGCCGCCTCTGGACTGACCGAAGGGTGCGACGAAGGAGTGCCCGCAGGGAGGGAAGAGGCGGCGCTTAGCGCCGACACCCGCGGCGCCAGCCGCCAAAATTACAGCTCCCCGGGGTTGATCGGTTGGGCGGGGAGGTTCGCGGTGATCGTGTCGGAGACCGTTTGCACAGCGGCGGTGCCCGACCCGTCGGGCACTGTCAGGGCGATGTAGGTTTCGCGATCGACGGCGAACCACGTGCCCGTCTTGGCCGTCTCGTCGCGAACCTGGAACCACTTCACCCCGTTGACCTCCTGCAGCGGGGAGGCACGGTTGAATTCGAGCGGCCGGTCCAGGCCGCAGCGCAGCACGATCGGTTCCCCGCCTTCGGGGAGTTGCCAGGCGCGGGTGGCGGGCGGGGCAGGTTCGGCGAGGGTCGATTTGGTGTAGTCGCCCAGGTCGGCGGGCAGGGCAGGCAGCAGGGCCGCGCAGGCGGGGCCGTCGGCGGCGGGTGCGGGGACCGGACCGAGCGGGAGCGGTTCGCGTTCGACGGGTGCGCGCAGGATCAGGAAGGCGGCCACGAGCACGCCGACGATCAACACGATGGGCAGCGCCACGGCGGTGGCGATGAGCGCGGGGGAGTACTGGCTGTCGGCGGCCGGTTTGTCGTCGGGGCTCTCGTCGTCGGCTGATTCCGCTCCTGGAGAGTCCTTGCGGAGGGCTGACGGTTCGGCAGTGTCCTCGGGCCCGGTCGCCTCGTCGCGATCGTCCGCTGTCGGGTCCGACGATTCCGCCATAGCCGCGTGGTCCTTTCCTCGTCGCCTGCGCCGCGCACCGTCGGTGGTGCCCGATCGCCTCCGAAAGGGTACCGTCGTGGCGATTTCGTCGGTCGGGAGCACAGCGGGAAGGAGTCGGTCATCAGCGAGGACAGCCGTTCGCAGACGGTGCGTGAGCTGGGTGAATTCGCCTTGATCGACCGGATCAACGCCGGTCGCGAGCAGGCCGCGCACGTGCTGCTCGGTCCGGGCGACGACGCCGCGCTGCTCGCCGCGCCCGACGGCCGGTTCGTGGTGAGCACCGACATGCTCGTGGAGGGCAGGCACTTCCGGCTCGACTGGTCGACGCCGACCGAGATCGGGCGCAAGGCGATCGCGCAGAACGCCGCCGACGTGGTGGCGATGGGGGCGCGGCCCACCGGCTTCGTCGTCGCGCTCGGATGTCCCGCCGACACTCCGGTACGGGTCGTCGAGGGCATCGCCGACGGCATGTGGGCCGAGGCCGTGCGTGCCGGCGGTTCCATCGCGGGCGGCGACCTGGTGCACAGCGAGCAGTTGGTGATCTCGGTGACCGCGTTCGGTGACCTCGGTGGGCAGGGTGCGCTCACCCGTTCCGGTGCGGTCGAGGGCGATATCGTCGCTGTCGCAGGCGAACTCGGCTGGTCGGCCGGAGGGCTGGCCGTATTGTCCAGCGGGGCAGATGTTTCCGATCCTGCCTTCGCACACGCGCTTACGGCACACCGGGTTCCGCAGCCGCCCTATGCCGAGGTGATCGACGTGTTCGGCGTCCACATCCCCAACGCCCTCACCGATGTCTCCGACGGTCTGCTCGCCGACCTCGGCCACCTCGCCGCCGCCTCCGGCGTCGCGATCGACGTGCACGCCGCCGCCCTCACCGACCCCGAACTCGACGTGGTCGCCGCCCGGCTCGAAGCCGATGCGGGGCAATGGATTCTGGCCGGGGGAGAGGACCACGCCTTCGTCGGCACCTGGTCGCCCGCGACCGCGCTGCCGCCGGGCTGGCGGCCCATCGGGGTCGTTACCGCAGGCAGCGGCGTCACCGTCGACGGGGCGCGGCCCGCCGGTGCCACCGGGTGGGAATCGTTCCGTGGGGCAGGCGCCACGGCCGCGCCCGGCGAACGATAGGTTGTGCGGTCATGGGTGCCAAACCACTGTCGGAGATCATCGACCCGGGCTGGGCCCGGGCCCTGGAACCGGTTGCCGACCGCATCAGCGAGATGGGTGAGTTCCTGCGCGCGGAGAACGCCGCCGGACGCGGATATCTACCCGCCGGGGAGAACGTGCTCCGCGCGTTCCGCCGCCCGTTCGACGCGGTGCGTGTGCTGATCGTCGGCCAGGATCCCTACCCGACTCCCGGCCACGCGATGGGACTGAGTTTCTCTGTCGCCCCGGATGTTTCGCCGATCCCGCGTAGTCTGTCCAACATCTTCGCCGAGTACACCAAGGACCTCGGCTTCGATACGCCCAAGTGCGGTGACCTGAGCCCGTGGTCGGATCAGGGTGTGCTGCTGCTGAACCGGGTGCTCACCGTCACGCCCGGCAGCCCGGCCTCGCATCGCGGCAAGGGCTGGGAAGCGGTGACCGAGCAGGCGATTCGCGCGCTCGTCGACCGCGACGAACCGCTCGTCGCCGTGCTGTGGGGCCGGGACGCGGGCTCGCTGAAGCCGACCCTGGTCGCCGCCGAGATCCCCTACATCGAATCGGCACACCCCTCGCCGCTGTCCGCCTCGCGCGGGTTCTTCGGGTCGCGACCCTTCTCCCGGGTCAACGAACTGCTCGACGAACTCGGCGCCGATCCTGTCGACTGGCGGTTGCCCTGACCCGGGGTGCCGCCCGCACGAGAAGAAAATGATGAAGGAGCACAACCGGATGCACACCACAACCGTTCGCGCCGCATTCGCGACCGCCGCCGTCGCCGCCGCCATCACCGCGGGCGCGGGCTCGGCCTCGGCCGCAGGCCTGCAGCTCGAGCCCTACAACGAGCAGGCGACCCCGGTCGCGACCAGCCCCGTCGGCGAGGAATGGACCTCCACCGGCACCTCGACCATCTCCTCCGGCGTCAACGCCAAGGTCACCTGCATCCTGCAGAACACCTTCAGCGCCCTGGGCGCTGTGTGTTAAAGCGGCTGGCGCCGCGGGATTTTCGGCCCTGAGGGCCTCGAATCCGAGGGGCGATACTTCGGCTTCGCCGTTACGTCTCGCCCCTCGGATCCGAGGCGGCCGAAAATCCGTGGTGGCGGAGTTCCGGCGTGAGCGCCGGTCAGGCGAGGTTCGTGTAGTCGGGCTTGCGCTTGGCGACGAAGGCGTCCACGCCTTCGCGCCCGGTACTGCTGTTCGCGGCGGCGGCGATGCTGTCGCGTTCCGCGTCGAGCTGCTGGTCCAGTGTTGCCGACGGCGACTGGGCCAGCAGCTTTTTCATGGCCGTGTAGGCGGCGCGGGGGCCGGTGGTGAAGTCGGTGGCCACGCGCAGGGCCTCGGTGCGGATCTCGTCGTCGGGGACGATCCGGCTGAGCAGTCCGAGTCGTTCGGCCTGTTCGGCGCCGATCACGGCGTCGGTCAACAGGATTTCGCGGGCCCGGCTGATGCCGACGATGCGCGGCAGCGACCACGACATCCCGCCGTCGGGGGTGAAGCCGATGCCGGGGTAGGCGGGACGCATCTGGGTCGACGGACCGCCGATGGCGATGTCGGCCGCGCACACCAGGCTCATGCCCGCACCGGCCGCCCAGCCGTGCACCGCCGCGACGACGGGGACGGGAGCGGCGGCCAGGGCGCGCACGAAGTCGTGCAGCTGGGTGGCCAGCTCGTGCAGGAAGGCGCCTCGGTCGTCGGCGCCGGCGAAGTGACGGACATTGCCGCCTGCGCAGAAGTTGGCGCCCGCACCGGTGATCAGGATCGCGCCCACCTCGTCGCCGAGCGAACGCAGGGCGGCGGTGCCCGCGTTGATCAGGTCGAAATCGAGCGAGGTGCCCGCGGCCGCGGTCGCGATGGTCAGGTGCAGTACGCCGTCGACGACGACCGGTTCGCTACTCATGCCCGTCACATTAGCTAGGGGCGCGCCGCCAGTGTTGTTCGGGCAGCAGCGTGAACGGGTCGGTGCGGCGCAGACCCGTATCGGCAAAACCGTGCCTGCGGTAGAAGGCGTGCGCGCGCGGATAGTTGCCGAGCACCCACAGGCTGCAGGCCGCATGGGGGACGGTGGCCGCGAGCAGGTCGTCGGCGACGCCGGTGCCGTGCCAGGCGGCGCGCACATACAGCGCTTCCAGCTCGCTGCCGGTCGGCTGTCTTGACGCGGCGGCGAAGCCGATCAGGTCGTCGCCGTGACGGGCGACGAGCAGCCGGTAGCGGTCGTCGGTGCGGCGGCGTTCCCAGGTGATCGCCGAGCTGTCGAGATCGAACGCGGCGAGCAGGTGGGCGGAGACCAGCGAGTCGTAGGCCTCCCGCCAGCTGGCGATGTGGCAGGCCGCGAGCGCGGTGATGTGCGCGGCGCTCGCCGGGCCGATCCGCCACTCAACCACGAATCACCCGTTCGACGACAAAACCCCGGACAACCCACGAAGGGTGCCGGGGCACTGTCGGCAGAATGTACGGGCCGGAAATCAGCCGCGGACGACCTTGCCCGCCTTGAGGCAGGAGGTGCACACGTTCATCCGGCGGGTGTTGCCAGGGGCAACCTGCGCACGCACGGTCTGGATGTTCGGGTTCCAGCGACGGTTGGTGCGCCGGTGCGAGTGCGAGACCGACTTCCCGAAACCGGGGCCCTTGGCGCAGACGTCGCAAACGGCAGCCATGTCGCGAGCTCCTTCATGTCATAAGCGGTCAGCGCGCACGTGTGCCGCTGAACCGGAAACTGATGTCGTCAAATGCCTTGCCGACTTGCATCGGCCAGCGCAGACCTGTCGAGGCCGCACGAGGCAACCCTGCAAGCGTAGCGGGCCCGGCCGGGAACTTCCAAACCGGGTGTCCTGCTCGACGACGCGGACACGTGGTGCGCCCGTGGTCAGGGTACTGCTGTCGGTCGCTGGCGCTAACCTGGCTGCGATGCTCGGCGGTCGAGCACGGCCGACGGGGAACGAGGTGACGGTGACGCAGGTGCCCGAGGCGCTCGACGGCGCCGCGCTGCTGTCATGGGCCAGGTCCTGCCGCGCGGGGCTCGAGTCCCGCCGATCCGAGATCGACGCCCTCAACGTCTTCCCCATCGCCGATTCCGACACCGGAACCAACCTCCTGGCCACGATGCGGGCCGCCCTCGCTGCCGCCGAGGCCGACGGCGGTGCGCAGGAGCGGTCGCGCGTGCAGCCCGAGCTGGGGCAGACGCGTCATGCGACCGACTCGGTAGCCGTCGCGCCACTGGGTGGAGCGGTTTCGGGTGGGGCGGCTGAGGCCATGTCGGCTGACTCTTCGCCGAGTGTGCCGGCTTCGACCGGCGCGCAGTCGGCTGATGCGGTGCCAGGTGATCGTGGTGTGCAGGCGTCGGTTCCCGGGGAGCGATCGGAGATCGCGGGCGGCGGCGCGCTGGGCGATGGTCGGGCCGGGGAGGTGGCGAAGGCGCTGGCCCGTGGCGCCACGGCCGGGGCGCGGGGCAATTCCGGGATCATTCTTTCGCAGGTATTGCGGGGGATCGCCGAGGCGGTGGTGTCCGGGCCGTTGACCGGGGAGCGGTTGCGGGTGGCGTTGCGGCGGGCGGCGGTGCTGGTGCGGCAGGGGTTGAGCGCGCCGGTGGAGGGGACGATTCTGACGGTGCTCGACCGAGCTGCCGTCGCTGCCGCCGAGTCCGGAGACTCCTCGCTGGAGAGTGTGGCGAAGGCAGCCGCCGATGGTGCCGCACGTGCGCTGAACGAGACCCCCGCCCAACTCGGTGTGCTGCGGGCGGCCGGCGTGGTCGACGCCGGTGCGCGCGGTCTGCTGGTACTGCTTGACTGCCTTGTCGCCGAGGTGTGTGGTGTGGCTCCCGAACGCCATACCTACGCCCGTGAGCGAAGTGGCGGCGCGACACCGGCAACGGGTGCGCAGCGTCGGCACAGGCAGTCGATCAGCAGTTTCGAGCGCGGACGTGGTGAGGGGCAGCTGCCCAGTTCGGTCGGCGCGCATGCGGGTGGAGCCGATGCCCGGCGCGATCGCGGTGCGTCGCTCGGTGGTCGTGGCTTCGGCGAACACGCCGGGACGTGCGGTGACCACGACGAGGCACCAGGGCGCTGGAATGGCGAGGTGCCGGGGCGCCGGGATGGCGAGGCGGCGGGGCGCCGGGATGGCGAGGCGGCGGGGCGCCGGGATGACGAGGCGGCGGGGCGCCGGGATGACGAGGTGCCGGGGCGCCAGGATGGCGAAGTGCCGGGGCGCCAGGATGGCGAGGCGCGCGGGGTTGAGGGCGGGCCGGGCGGCGACCTGGACGAGTCGTTTTCTGGCCGCGACGGGGTGCGCGGAGAACGCGACGGTCTACGAGGGGACGAGGACCGGGGGCGCGGCGCCGACCCGCATTTCGAGGTCATGTATGTGATCTCCGGCACCGACGACACGGGCGCGGGGATGCTGCGGGAGCGGTTGGCGGTGCTCGGCGATTCCGTCGTCGTGGTCGGCGACGGGGATAGCACCTGGTCGGCGCATGTGCACTGCCGTGACGCGGGAGCGGCGATCGAGGCTGGGCTTGCGGTCGGGGCGTTGAGTGCCATCCGGGTCGAAAGTTTCGCCGTCACAGCGCACAACGGCGTCGGCGACCATGCGGAGTCGGCTCCGGTCGACGCGAGCTCCGTGGGGCGAACCACCCTTTCCACCGATGGGCTCGCTGACCGAGGGGTGGTCGCCGTCGTGGCCGGTGCTGATGCGGCGGAGCTGTTCCAGGACGCGGGCGCGGTGGTGTTGCGGGAGGACGAGGCCTTCGACGCCGACATCCTCCTGCGGACGATCCGGTCGATGCCGCACCGCGAGGTGCTTGTGCTGCCCAACGGTGCGCTGCCCGCGCAGGAACTGGTCGCCGTCGGTGTCGCCGCACGTGACGGTTCGCGCGACGTGCTGTTGTTGCCGAGCGCCTCGATGGTGCAGGGGCTCGCCGCGCTCGCGGTCCACGATCGAGGGCGGATCGCCGTCGACGACGCCTTCGCCATGTCCGAGGCGGCGGCGACCACCCGGTGGGGTGCGCTGCGGGCAGCCCGGGTGCGTGCGCTGACGATGGTCGGGACCTGTTCTCCCGGTGACGGTTTGGGCTTGGTCGGCGATGATGTGGTGGTGATCGACCCGGACGTGGTCGGCGCGGGACGTATCCTGCTCGACCGGATGCTCGGTCTCGGTGGGGAATTGGTGACCTTGCTGATGGGCGCGGGCGCCGGGCACGAACTGGGGCAGATTCTCGCCGATCATGTGCGCGCCGGATTCCCCGGCGTGGATGTGGTGGTGTATTCCGGTGGGCAGCAAGCGGATCTGGTGCAGATTGGGGTCGAGTAGACGATGACGACACTGAGCGACCGGCTCGACCACGTACTCGGCGTGAAGGCCGCCGACCGCCTGGCCGAAGCCTTCGACATGACCACCGTCGAAGACCTGCTGCGCCACTACCCGGCGCGCTACGCCACCCAGGGGCAGCCGCTGACGGAGGAGGAACCGGAAGAGGGCGCCCACATCACCGTCATCGGCCGGATCACCAAAACCGAACTGCGCCCGATGAAGAACCGCCGTGGCTCGCTGCTGAAGGTGCAACTCGACACCGGCGCCACCCGTCCCATCGAGGCCACCTTCTTCAACGGTGACAAGGTGCGTTACCTGGTGAAAGACGGTGTGCGGGCGATGATGTCGGGCACCGTGCACTGGTGGCGCCCCGACCGCTGGAACCTCTCGCACCCCGACTACCTGATCCTGCCCGACAAAGCCGAGGCGGGCGTGGAGCAGCTCACCTCGGTGCGTGGCAGCGGTGCGTTGCGCGGGCTGGCCCAGAGCGCCAAAGGCGCCGGGGGAGTGGATGCTTCGTTCTTCGAGCGGGAGTTCGTCCCGGTGTATCCGGCGACGGCGAAGGTGCAGAGCTGGGATCTGCTCGCCTGTATCCGCCAGGTCCTCGACCAGCTCGACCCGATCGACGACCCGCTCCCGGTGGACCTGCGCGAGGAACGCAACCTGCTCGAGGTGTCGGACGCGCTTCGCCTGATCCACCTGCCCGAACACAAGCTCGATATCGAGCGGGCAAGGGACCGTTTACGTTTCGACGAGGCCCTCGCCCTGCAGCTGGTGCTGGCCGAACGCCGTCACGAGGCGGAGGGCCGCACCGCCCCCGCCTGCCCGCCACGCACCGACGGCATCGCCGCCGACTTCGACCAGCGGCTGCCCTTCGAACTCACCGAAGGGCAGCGGCAGGTGATCGACGAGATCTCCGATGACATGTCGCGCACCCGCCCCATGCACCGCCTGCTGCAAGGCGAGGTGGGTTCGGGTAAGACGATCGTCGCCCTGCACGCCATGCTCCAGGCGGTGGACGCCGGTCGCCAGTGCGCGCTGCTCGCCCCGACGGAAGTGCTTGCCGCACAGCACTATCGGTCGCTGCGCGCGATGCTCGGCGATCTGGGCACCGCGGGGGAACTCGGCGCCGCCGAGAATTCGACCAAGGTGGTGTTGCTCACCGGCTCCATGTCGGCGGCGGCGAAGAAGTCCGCGCTGCTCGACGCGGTGACCGGCGAGGCGGGCCTCGTCATCGGCACCCACGCCCTCATCCAGGACGCGGTCGAGTTCTTCGACCTCGGTCTCGTGGTGGTCGACGAACAGCACCGTTTCGGCGTGGAACAGCGAGACGCGCTGCGCGCCAAAGCGAAAGGCGGCGTGAGTCCGCATCTGCTGGTCATGACCGCCACCCCCATTCCGCGCACGATCGCGATGACGACCCTGGGTGATCTGGAAACCTCCACGCTCACCCAGTTGCCCAAGGGTCGTTCGCCGATCACGTCGAAAGTCGTTGCGCGCAAACTGCATCCTGCCTGGGTGGAGCGGGCATGGGAACGCATCGTGGAAGAGGTCGGCCAGGGCAGGCAGGCCTATGTGGTGTGCTCGCGCATCGGCGAGGATCCGGACGCGCCACCGGCCAAGGGCAAGAAGGCCGAAGAGAAGGAAGGCCCCACGACCCAGGCCGCGGTCGACATGTACGAGACGCTGAGTACCGGACCGCTCGCGGGTGTGCGCGTGGGCCTGCTGCACGGGCGGTTGCCGTCCGACGAGAAAGACCACGTGATGCGCCAGTTCAACGACGGCGCGATCGACGTGCTGGTGTGCACCACTGTGGTCGAGGTCGGTGTCGACGTGCCGAACGCCACCGTGATGGTGATCGTCGACGCCGACCGGTTCGGCGTGAGCCAGCTGCACCAGCTGCGCGGTCGCATCGGGCGCGGCAAACATCCCGGCCTGTGCCTGCTGGTCACCGATGCCGCACCCGGCGGCACCGCGATGGCCCGGTTGGAAGCGGTCGCCGCCACCACCGACGGCTTCGAACTGTCGGTACTGGACCTGCGTCAGCGCCGGGAAGGTGACGTACTCGGCTCGGCCCAGTCCGGCACCGCGCGCTCGCTGCGCCTGCTCTCCCTGCTCGACGACCTCGAGGTCATCACCGCCGCCCAGGACCTGGCCCGCCGGATCGTCGCCGAGGACCCGGGCTTGGAGAAACACCCAGGCCTGGCGGGAATGATGAACGCCGCTGTCGACGGCGAACGACTCGAGTACCTCGCCAAGTCTTAGCAGTTCCGAGAGGGCCACGCGGTTTGCCCGGCGCCCCCCGCGCAGACGTTCGGCGCGGGCAATGTCGCGAAAACGCCCGCACGCCTACCAGCCGCCGAGGCTCGGCGCAGGGGTCGACCGGCGCGCCCAGGGCTCACCGCGGCAGACGCGGGTACGGCAGGTCGGTCGCCGTGTGCTCGGCGACCGCCAGCGGCCGTCCGATCTGCGGGAATGCCCGCTGTGGGCAGGCCGGTCGTTCGCACACCTTGCACCCGGCCCCGATCGGCACGGCGATATTCGGGTCGTCCACCTGCATCCCCTGCGAGTACACCAGCCGGTCGGCGTACTCGATATCGCACCCGAGCGCGACGACGAAGTTCTTCGCCGCAGTGCCGTATCCCTGTGCCGTGGCGGGTGTGGTGCGCGCGATCCACAGGTAGCGGCGCCCGTCGGGCATCTCCGCGACCTGGGTGAGGATGCGTCCCGGGTGGGCGAAGGCCTCATGGGTGACCCACAGCGGGCAGTTGCCGCCGACGCGGGAGAAGTGAAAAGCTGTGGCCGACTGACGCTTCGAGATGTTCCCCGCACGGTCGGTGCGTACCAGGAAGAACGGCACCCCACGCTGACCCTGTCGTTGCAGCGTCGCCAGCCGGTGGCAGACCGTTTCGAACCCGACTTCGAACCGCAACCCGAGCAGATCGACGTCGTAGCGCAGTTCCTCGGCCGACCGCAGGAACCGCCCGTAGGGCAGGATCAGCGCCCCGGCGAAGTAGTTGGCCAGCCCCACCCGCGCCAGCGTGCGCGACTCCCCGACCAGTGCCCGGGATTCGGCGAGCACATTGTCGATCTCGCGGCCGTAGAGCAGCAGGCCGAGAGTGGACGCGATCTGGAACGCGCGCTGCCCGGGCCGCAGCCGCCGGGCCAGGGTGAGCGTGCGGGTGTCCGGGTCGTAGTGGCGTTTGGGGATGGACGGGTCGGCGCCGTCGCCCCGCACGAGCACGGTGACGCCCGCGCGTTCCTCGGCGATCCGCGCCAGCTGCCGGTCCAGCGAACCGATGCTCAGCCCCGATTCCTCGAACAGCTGCTCGGCGGCGTGATCGAGGGTGGCGATGTGATTGCGGTGGTCGTAGAAGAAATCCCGGACGTCCTCGTAGGGCAGCGGTGTGCCCGGTGCGCCGGTCGGGGTGTCGACGCGGGAGGAGAGCAGATCGAGCTGATCGGTGGCCGCGCGCAGCCGCCGGTGCATGGCGATGACGATCCGCGCCACCTCCGGCAACCGGGTGGCCAGCTCCTCCACCTCGGTGATCGGTGCGGTGTCGCCACCGCCCGCCGCCTCGACGAGCACCTCGTGCAGGTCCGAGACCAGCCGCGCGTCGGAATCGGCGGCGAAGAACTGCACGTCCAGGTCGAAGGTCGAATTCAATTTCAGCAGAACGGGAATGGTGAGCGGACGCTGATCGCGTTCGAGCTGGTTGAGGTAACTCGGCGAGAGATCGAGCGATTTGGCCAGCGCGGCCTGGGTCATCCGTCGTTCTTCGCGTAGCCGTCGAAGTCTGGCCCCCGCGTACATCTTCCGCACGCCAGGATCCTAGCGCCGCTGGTTCGCAATGTTCGCTGAAAGTGGGGAATGCCCTAGGAGAAGTGCAGTCCCGCAAGGGATTCTGCCGCGGATTACTCGTGCGTAACATGCGAAGCGATCGTGGGCGCCGATCGCACCGGAGGCGGCGCGCGGCGGTGAGATGTGACGGCCGCGTAACCGCCGGTTCGCAGGTGGGCGGGGGCGGCGGTGAAGAATGCTGCGAACCCACCTTGCGTGCCGGACGGGTCGGTGCGGCCGGGTACCGTGGTCCAATGTTCTCGAAAGTCTTGGTCGCCAATCGCGGCGAGATCGCTATCCGTGCCTTCCGCGCGGCCTACGAACTCGGCATCGGAACGGTCGCGGTCTTCCCGCACGAGGACCGCAATTCCGTCCACCGGCTGAAGGCGGCCGAGTCGTATCAGATCGGCGAGGAGGGGCACCCGGTCCGGGCGTACCTCTCGATCGAGGCGATCATCGACGCGGCCAAGAGCGCGGGCGCCGACGCCATCTACCCCGGCTACGGCTTCCTGTCGGAGAACCCCGACCTCGCCGCGGCCTGCGCACGCGAGGGCATCACCTTCATCGGCCCGTCGGCGCAGGTGCTGGAGATGGCGGGCAACAAGGCGACCGCGATCGAGGCCGCCCGGGCCGCTGGTCTGCCGGTGCTGAAGTCGAGCGAACCGAGTGCCGACATCGACGAGCTGCTCGCCGCATCCGAGCAGCTCGAGTACCCGATCTTCGTCAAGGCCGTGGCCGGTGGTGGTGGGCGCGGTATGCGCCGGGTCGCCGCGCCGGAGCAGCTGCGCGAGTCGATCGAGGCCGCCTCTCGTGAGGCCGAGTCGGCCTTCGGCGACCCGACGGTGTTCCTCGAGCAGGCGGTGGTGAATCCGCGCCACATCGAGGTGCAGATCCTGGCCGACCAGCACGGCAATGTGATGCACCTGTTCGAGCGCGACTGTTCGCTGCAGCGCCGCCACCAGAAGGTCATCGAGCTCGCGCCCGCCCCGAACCTCGACCCGGCGCTGCGCGAGCGGATCTGCGCCGACGCCGTCGCCTTCGCCCGCCAGATCGGGTACAGCAACGCGGGCACGGTCGAGTTCTTGCTCGACGAGCGCGGCAACCACGTGTTCATCGAGATGAACCCGCGGATCCAGGTGGAGCACACGGTGACCGAGGAGATCACCGATGTCGACCTGGTGCAGTCGCAGTTGCGCATCGCGGCCGGGGAAACCCTCGCCGACCTGGGCCTGAGCCAGGACAAGGTAGCGATCCGCGGCGCCGCGCTGCAGTGCCGCATCACCACCGAGGACCCGGCCAACGGTTTCCGTCCCGACACCGGCCGCATCACCGCCTACCGCACGCCCGGCGGTGCGGGCATCCGTCTCGACGGTGGCGCGAACCTGGGCGCGGAGATCGGCGCCTACTTCGACTCCATGCTGGTCAAGCTCACCTGCCGCGGCCGCGACCTGCCCGCGGCCGCCGCGCGTGCCCGCCGCGCGCTGGCCGAGTTCCGCATCCGTGGCGTGACGACCAATATCCCGTTCCTGCTGTCGGTGCTCGACGACCCCGATTTCCAGGCGGGCCGGGTGACCACCTCGTTCATCGACGAGCGACCGGAGTTGCTCACCTCGCGCGGCTCGGCCGACCGTGGCACCAAGATCCTGACCTACCTGGCCGATGTCACCGTCAACAAGCCCAACGGTGACCGCCCGACCACGGTGTACCCGTACGACAAGCTCCCCGCCGTCGACCTGACGGTGCCGCCGCCGGACGGTTCGCGCCAGCGTCTGCTCGCCCTCGGACCGGAAGGGTTCGCGAAGGCTCTGCGCGAGCAGAAGGCTGTCGGCGTCACCGACACCACCTTCCGCGACGCGCATCAGTCGCTGCTCGCCACCCGGGTGCGCACCAACGGCCTGCTCGGTGTGGCGGGCCACGTCGCCCGGCTCACTCCCGAGCTGCTGTCGATCGAGGCATGGGGCGGCGCGACTTACGATGTGGCGCTTCGCTTCCTGCACGAGGACCCGTGGGAGCGCCTCGCCGCGCTGCGCGAGGCGGTGCCGAACATCTGTCTGCAGATGCTGCTGCGTGGCCGCAACACCGTCGGCTACACGCCGTACCCGGAGCAGGTGACGCGGGCGTTCGTGTCCGAGGCCGCCACCACCGGCATCGACATCTTCCGCATCTTCGACGCGCTCAACAATGTCGACCAGATGCGCCCGGCCATCGACGCGGTCCGCGAGACCGGCACCTCGATCGCCGAGGTCGCCATGTCCTACACCGGCGACCTGCTGAACCCCGACGAGCAGCTCTACACCCTCGACTACTACCTGAAGCTGGCCGAGCAGATCGTCGACGCGGGTGCCCACGTCCTGGCCATCAAGGACATGGCCGGTCTGCTGCGCGCACCGGCGGCCGCGAAGCTGGTCACCGCGCTGCGCAGCAACTTCGACCTGCCGGTGCACGTGCACACCCACGACACACCCGGCGGTCAGCTCGCCACCTACCTCGCCGCCTGGCAGGCAGGCGCCGACGCCGTCGACGGCGCGAGCGCGGCGATGGCGGGCACCACGTCGCAGCCCGCGCTGTCGGCGATCGTCGCCGCGGCCGCGCACACCGAGCGCGATACCGGCCTGAACCTGCAGAACGTGTGCGATCTCGAGCCGTACTGGGAGGCGCTGCGCAAGGTGTACGCGCCGTTCGAGTCGGGTCTGCCCGCGCCGACCGGGCGCGTGTACACCCACGAGATCCCCGGCGGTCAGCTGTCGAACCTGCGTCAGCAGGCGATCGCGCTCGGCCTCGGTGACCGGTTCGAGGAGGTCGAGGCCAAGTACGCGGCGGCCGACCGGCTGCTGGGCCGCCTCATCAAGGTGACGCCGTCGTCGAAGGTGGTCGGCGATCTGGCCCTCGCCCTGGTCGGTTCCGGCGTGGACATCGAGGACTTCGCCGCCGACCCCGGCCGCTACGACATCCCGGACTCGGTGATCGGATTCCTGCGCGGCGAGCTGGGCGAACCGGCCGGAGGCTGGCCCGAACCGTTCCGGAGCAAGGCCTTGGCCGGCCGCAACGAACCCAAGCCGGAAACCCCGCTCACCACAGCCGATCAGGCCGGGCTCGACGGCACCTCCGAAGAGCGGCGCGCCACCCTCAACCGGCTGCTGTTTCCCGGCCCGACCGCCGAGTTCCTGGCCCACCGCGAGAAGTACGGCGACACCACCGGCCTGTCGGAGAACCAGTTCTTCTACGGTCTGCGCCGCGGCGAGGAGCACCGGGTGCAGCTGGAGAAGGGCGTCACCCTGCTCATCGGCCTGGAAGCCATCTCCGAGCCGGACGAGAAGGGCATGCGGACGGTCATGTGCATCATGAACGGGCAACTGCGACCGATCGCGGTGCGCGACCGGTCGGTCGCCTCCGAGGTGCCTGCCGCCGAGAAGGCCGACAAGAACAACGCCGGCCACATCGCCGCCCCCTTCGCGGGCGTGGTCACTCTCGCGGTCACCGAGGGCGACACCATCAACGCCGGCGACACCGTCGGCACCATCGAGGCCATGAAGATGGAAGCGGCCATCACCGCGCCGCGCGCCGGTGTGGTCCGCCGCATCGCCACCGCCAAGGTGCAGCAGGTCGAAGGTGGGGATCTGCTGGTGGAACTGGCCGCGCGCGAGTCGGAATGACCCGCATCATCGCCGGTGTGGCCGGCGGGCGGCGCCTCACGGTGCCGCCCGCGGGTACCCGGCCCACCTCCGACCGGGTGCGCGAGGCACTGTTCAGCGCCATCGACGCCCGGCTCGATCTCGACGGCGCACGGGTACTCGACCTGTACGCCGGATCGGGCGCGCTCGGGCTGGAAGCCCTCTCGCGCGGCGCGTCCCAGGCGTTGTTGATCGAGGCCGACCGCAAGGCAGGTGCGGTGGTGCGCGCCAATATCGCCGAGCTGAACCTGCCCGGCGCCGAACTGCGGCTCGGCAGCGTCTCCTCGGTACTGGCTCGTCCGGCTCCCGTGGCGTACGACGTAGTGTTCTCCGACCCGCCCTACGACGTGAGCACCGACGACGTCACCGCCGACCTGCGTGCCCTCGCCGAACACGGCTGGCTCGCACCCGAGGCGCTGGTGGTGGTGGAACGCTCGATCCGTTCACCCGAAATCACCTGGCCCGCAGGGTATTCGGTGCTGAAGGCGCGAAAATACGGGGAGACCAGGATCGAGCTCGCCGAATACGGTGCTAGCGTCTGAGTCATGGCTGCAGCACTGTGCCCCGGTTCCTTCGATCCGGTCACCAACGGTCACCTCGACGTGTTCGCTCGCGCGGCCGCACAGTTCGACGAGGTGATCGTCACCGTCAACGTGAACCCCAAGAAACAGGGGATGTTCACCGTCGAGGAGCGCATGGAACTGCTGCGCGAATCGGTGTCGCACCTGCCGAACGTGCGCGTCGCCTCCTGGCAGGGCCTCACGGTCGACTTCGCCAAGAAGGAAGGCGTGAGCGCGATCGTGAAGGGTCTGCGCGACGCGGGCGACTTCGGCTACGAACTGCAGATGGCGCAGATGAACCAGAAACTGGCCGGTGTCGACACTTTCTTCATCGCCACCAACCCTTCGCTGAGCTTCCTGTCCAGTTCCCTCGTGAAGGAAGTAGCGGCCCTGGGCGGTGACGTGAGCGACATGCTCCCACCCGCGGTCCACAAGCGCCTCCTCGACCGCCTCGCGGAACGCAAGAACTGATCTCGCGAGCACATGGGTAACTCGCCGGGCACCGGCTCCGGCGACCACTCACCTTCGTCTGGCCGCCGACGCAATTCCGCCCGTGCCTAAGCCTGGCCTGAATTCGCGGAGAGGCGGAACAAACCTCTGAGCGCCAGGAAGCGGAGGCCGCCGACGGCGGCGGTGATGGTGAGGACGGCCAGCGCCTGGGCGACATCGCCGAGGCCGGGGGCCCAGACGCCGAGCGCGCCGAGGCTCGCGGTCGTGATGACCAGCCCGAGCAGGGCGAGCCCACCACCTTCCCACTGTGCGGTGAACCAGCCGACGCGATCGGTGGCGTGGAAGGTGAGCTGACGGTGCAGTTCGTTGGCGATCACGGTGCTCACGATCGAGCCGGCCACATTGGCCACCAGCGGGCCGGTGCCGATCATCGTGAAGAACAGCAGCACATAGGCGATATTGCTGGCGCCGCCGACCAGGGCGAACCGGATGAGCTGGGGGAAGGCATGGTCGCCGCGCAGGTACTCGAGGGCACGGTCGAGCCGGGGCCGGGCCGCGGGTGCGGCGGGCATCGTCGTCGGGTACGGGGCGAACCAGGGTGTGAAAACGCTCGTCACCGGATACTTCGGTGTTTCCAGGACGGTCATGATCGCTCCGATCGCGGTACAGGCGTCGACGCCGTTGTCGTGCCCTTCGATCGTAGCGAAGTGGAGGGTTGCACTCCACTTGATATCTGTGCGATCTCGGACACTGTCGCGACACACCGCGCCGACATTCGGCACACCGGCCGATCACGGGCAGACTGGGCACGGCGGTAGCCGTTTTTCGCCGTGAGTCCGCAGGAGGGTAGTGAGCATGTATCGCGTATTCGAAGCACTCGACGAGCTCGTCGCCATCGTCGAGGAGGCGCGCGGCATCCCGCCGACCCGCAGCTGCATCGTGCCCCGAGGTGATGTCCTCGAGCTGCTCGACGACGTCCGGGACGCCCTACCCGGCGAACTCGACGATGCCCAGGACGTACTCGACCACCGCGACAAGATCGTCGGCGACGCTCGTGCGGGCGCCGAGACCACCATCACCTCGGCCAACGAGCAGGCCCGCACCACCGTCGAGGACGCGCGCGCCGAGGCCGACCGGATCCTGGCCGACGCCAAAGCCCACGCCGACCGCATGGTCGCCGAGGCCACCGCGCACGCCGACCGTCTCGTCGCGGCCGCGCAGGCCGAAGCCGACCAGGTGGTCGCCGACGGCAACGCCGAATACGACGAACTCACCGGCCGCGCCCAGATCGACGCCGACCGGGCCATCGAGGCGGGCAAGGCCTCCTACGAGCGCTCGGTCGCCGACGGCGAGGCCGAGCAGGCCCGCCTGGTCTCGCAGACCGAGGTCGTGCGGGCCGCGCACGCCGAGTCCGCGCGCCTGATCGACGAGGCGCAGGCCGAGTCCGACCGGGTCCGCGCCGAATGCGACGAATACGTCGATCAGCGGATGGCCGAATTCGACGGCAAACTCGCCGCACTCGAGGAGACGCTCACCACCACCCGGCGCACGATCACCCGGGGCCGCAGGCACATGCGCGGCGCTCCGGCGCCCGACTATCCCGAATACGCCGCCGAGCACCGTCGGTGACGTTTTGAATTCGGGCGGGGTCCTGCATTACTGTTGAGTGGTTGCCCACGATCCCCTCAGCAGAAGTGAGTTTGTGATGTCCGCCCGTTCCGGTTCGCCTTCGCGTCCGCACAAGACCAGCAACGGTCCTGTGTCCGACGCGGGTTTCGTGCTGGATGTCCGCAATCTCGGCCGTCGGCCGGGAACCATGCGGGAGGTGCGGCGCACCGCCACCGAGCACGAGCGGATGGGTCTCGACCTGATCGCCATCCCGGCCGACGCCGAGGTGGACCTCGACCTGCAGCTGCAGGCGGTCTCGGAGGGCGTGCTGGTCACCGGCACGGTGTCCGGGCCGACGGTCGGGGAGTGCTCGCGCTGCCTCGAGCCGTTCGAGGACCGGGTCGAGGTTCGTCTGACGGAACTGTTCGCGTATCCGGACAGCAAGACCGAGCAGACGACCGAGGACGCCGAGGTCTACCGCATGGAAGACGACCTCATCGACCTCGAGCCGGTGATTCTCGACGCCATCGGGCTGGAGCTTCCGCTGCAGCCGCTGTGCACGCCGGACTGCGCGGGCCTGTGCCCCGAATGCGGTGTGCGGATGGCGATTGCCGGTCCCGATCATGGGCATGAGATACTGGATCCCCGCTGGGCCAAGTTGGCATCGTTCGCCTCCGAGGCGCCCGGCACCGGCGATCCCGCCGAGGGTTCCACCCCCCAAGACCGATCCGCTCCCGGGGCAGACGACGCCCGTGTGGTCAGCGAAAACCAAGAGGAGAAGTAGCCGTGGCTGTTCCCAAGCGCCGGATGTCCCGTTCCAACACCCGGTCGCGGCGCAGCCAGTGGAAGGCCGTTGCGCCGACCCTGGTCACCTGCCCGAACCGTGCCTGCGGTGAGAAGACTCTCCCGCACATCGCGTGCCCGTCCTGCGGTACCTACAAGGGCCGCCAGGTCACCGCTGCTGTCTGATCGCCCGATCAAACGTAGCGACGTGACCGATCACGCCAGTCTCCTCGCCGCCCTCGGTGTCGACGTACGACCGGAGCTTCTGCGCCTCGCGCTGACGCACCGGTCGTACGCGTACGAGAACGGTGGCCTGCCGACCAACGAGCGCCTGGAATTCCTCGGCGACTCGGTGCTCGGCCTGAGCATCACCGAACGCCTCTACACCGAGCACCCGGAGAAGTCCGAGGGTGAACTCGCGAAGCTGCGCGCCAGTGTGGTGAACATGCACGCGCTCGCCGAAGTGGCGCGTGGCCTCGGCGACGGCGGACTCGGTCAATACCTGCTGCTCGGCAAGGGCGAAGAGCTCACCGGCGGCCGTGACAAGCCGAGCATCCTCGCCGACGGCATGGAGTCGTTGCTCGGTGCGGTGCACCTCGAGCACGGCATCGAGGTGGCGCGTGGTGTGGTGCTTCGCCTGTTCGCCGATCTCCTCGAGCGCGGTCCACGCATGGGCGCGGGCCTCGACTGGAAGACCAGCTTGCAGGAACTCACCGCCGAACGCGGTCTCGGCGTGCCCGCCTACGAGATCACCTCCACCGGCCCGGATCACAACAAGGAGTTCACCGCCACCACGGTGATCGCCGGGAATCCGTACGGTTCGGGTGTCGGCCGCTCCAAGAAGGAAGCCGAGCAGAAGGCCGCCGGTGCCGCCTACAAGGCGCTTACCGAGAAGACCGCCGCCGCGGACGAAGCCGCCCAAGCCTGACGTGCCGGAACTTCCCGAAGTCGAGGTGGTGCGGCGCGGTCTGGCCGAGCACGCCGTCGGCCGGGTCCTCGAGGACGTGACCGTCACCCATCCGCGTGCTGTGCGCAGGCATGTGGCAGGTCCGGCCGACCTGTCCGCGCAGCTCACCGGGCTGCGAATCGACGCCGCTCACCGGCGCGGCAAGTATCTCTGGCTCACCTTCGACGAGGTCCGGCCGCACCGGACCGACAGCGGCGACCCCGCATCGGCAGCCGCAATGGACTTGGCCCTGGTCGTGCATCTGGGGATGAGCGGCCAGATGTTGGTGCAGCCCGCCGCGGCGCCGGTCGAGAAGCACGCCCATATCCGGGCGGTCCTCGACGACGGCGCCGAATTGCGGTTCGTCGACCAGCGCACGTTCGGCGGGTGGTCGCTGGCCGGGCTCGTCGAGGTCGACGGGAGCATCGTCCCCGACACCGTCGCCCACATCGCCCGCGACCCTCTCGATCCGCGTTTCGATCGCGAAGCTGTCGTCGCCGCGATCCGGGCCAAGAACACCGAGATCAAACGGGTGCTGCTCGATCAGACCGTGGTGTCGGGCATCGGCAATATCTATGCCGACGAGGCGCTGTGGCGGGCCGGGCTGCACGGCACCCGGATCGCCGCGAGCCTGACCCGTCCCGCGCTGCGCACCCTGCTCGATGCGGTCACCGCCGTGATGACCGAGGCGCTTGCCGTCGGCGGCACTTCCTTCGACGCGCTGTATGTGAACGTGAACGGCGAATCCGGGTATTTCTCCCGGTCGCTGGCCGCCTACGGCCGCGAGAACGAACCGTGTGATCGCTGCGGTGCCCTGTTGATCCGTGAACAGTTCATGAATCGGTCGTCGTTTTCCTGTCCGACGTGTCAGCGGAAGCCGCGTCGACGCTGATCGCGGCGCGATACCGTTTCCCTGACAGATCTGCCGCAGGTGGGGTCCCAGGAGGACGGGTATGCGCAAGCTGACGTATTTCGTGGCATCGACGATCGACGGTTTCATCGCCGCCGAGGACGGGTCGGTGGACTTCTTCCCGGTGGGCGGTGATCACGTGCCATCGATCATCTCGCAATACCCGGAGACACTGCCGACCAAGGTGCGCGAGGCGCGCGGGGTCGCGGCGGGCAATATCTATTTCGACACCGTCATCATGGGCCGCAAGGCCCACGACTTCGGAGTACGCACCGGCACTGCGAGCCCGTACGAGCATTTGCGCCAGTTCGTCGTGTCGACCACGATGCCCGAGCCACCCGCACCCGGCGTCGAGGTGATATCCGGCGATCCGATCGCGGCGGTGCGCGATCTGAAAAAGCAAGCAGGCCTGGGTATCTGGCTCTGCGGTGGCGGTGAACTCGCCCAGACCCTGCTGCCCGAGATCGACCAGGTGTTCCTGAAGCTGTATCCGGTGCTGCTCGGCACCGGGAGGCCGCTGTTCGGTGGTGGCATGAAACTGCCCGAGCCCGAACGCTTCCGGGTGATCACCAGCCGGGTGTATTCCGACGGTGTCGCCTTCCTCAAGTACGGCCGGATCCGGTAGCGATGACGGGCCTCGATCCGGTGGCCGCCCTGCGCGAGATCGCGTTCTGGCTCGAACGATCGCGCGCCCAGACCCATCGCGTGAAGGCCTACCGGCGGGCCGCCGACGTCGTCGAGGGTCTGTCGGAGGACGAAAGATCCTCGCGCGCGGCCGAACACAGCTGGCAGGACCTGCCCGGCATCGGACCCAAGACCGCGACGGTCATCGAACAGGCTTGCGCCGGTGAGATCCCCGCCTACCTGGCCGACCTGCGCACGGCCGCGGAACCCATCGGCCCTGCGGGCGAGCCCCTACGCACTGTGCTCCGCGGTGACCTGCACACCCATTCCGACTGGTCCGACGGCGGCAGCCCGATCGGCGAGATGATGCGCATGGCCGCCGCACTCGGCCACGAGTACTGCGCGCTCACCGACCACTCCCCGCGCCTGAAAGTCGCCAACGGCCTGTCCGCCGAACGGTTGCTGCGCCAACTCGACGTGATCGCCGAACTCAACGACGAACTCGCCCCCTTCCGCATTCTCACCGGCATCGAGGTCGACATCCTCGACGACGGCACCCTCGACCAGCGCGCGGACCTGCTCGAACGGCTCGACATCGTGGTCGCCAGCGTGCACTCACACCTGCGCGACGACAGCGCGACCATGACCAAACGCATGGTCTACGCCGTGGCCGACCCGAATGTCGACGTGCTCGGCCACTGCACCGGCCGGCTCGTGGAAGGCGGGCGCGGGACCCGCCCCGAATCCAGCTTCGACGCCGAGCTCGTCTTCGAGGCCTGCCGCAAGTACGGCACAGCCGTGGAGATCAACAGCCGCCCCGAACGCCGCGACCCGCCCGCGCGGCTGATCGACCTCGCGGTCGAGGTCGGCTGTTACTTCAGCATCGACACCGACGCTCATGCACCGGGCCAATTGTCCTGGCAGGGCTACGGATGCGAACGTGCCGTCGCGCACGGGGTGACGGCCGATCGGGTCGTCAACACGTGGCCGCTGGACGACCTGCTCGCCTGGACGGCGGAATCCGGTGGGTGAAAGTTTGCCCAACAGCTGATGTCGGCGGCCGGGCGGCGGGTCCTCCTCTGATACAACTCGATTCGGACGAGTGGTGTGGGGGACTGGTGAACTTTCCGATCGAGATCGTGCTGTCGGTGCTCGGTATCGCCGTCGCCACCGCAACCTTCCTGCTGCAATTCGTACTGGTCGGTCGCAAACGCGTCGGGTACCGGGTACAGATGGACACGCCGGTGACCGGCGAAACCGAATCGGTGCTCGCAGGGGCGCTCCACAACCTCACGACGGGCGCGGGCGGCAACGAGCAGCTGGCGCGGCTGTCGTTGGTTCTGGTGCGGATCGAGAACGCGGGCAGCTTGCGCATCGGTGACGACGACTACGTGACGCGCACCAACAGCGAGGTGGGATTGCATCTGGTCTTCCCCGAACGCAAGGTGATCGGGCTCGCGGTCAACGAACTGTCCAACGGTGTACAGCGTGACAATTTCGACGCCGATTCCGCACTGGCGCAACGTGACGAGGTCGTCCGTGCGCAGCCGCGCGGCATCATCGACCTTCCGAAGGTGCCGCTGGAGCGGGGGCAGCACTACAAGATTCTCGCGGTTCTGCGCCGGGAGACCGGATCCGGTGAACCGGAAGCTCCGTTCGTCGAGGGCAGCATCAAGGGTGGCTCTGTCGCGGTGACAGAGAGCAACTCCGGGCCGAGTAAGAAGATGCTCGCGCTGTGCGGCTTTCTGGTCGCCGTGGTGGTCGTTCAGCTGGTTCTCTCGATCGTGCGGCCAAACCCCAAACCGAGCTACTGTGCCGACGGCAACCTCACCCTCGTGGGCTCCACCGCCATGGAGAAGATGGTTCGCGAGGCCGCGAAGAACTACGAAACCCACTGCTCCGGTGCCGGATTCACGTTCGACTTCGCCGGCACGAGCGACGGTCTGCGCGTGCTGGACAAACCCGAGCCCGCACCCGACACCGTCGCCATCGGCGAGGGCCCCAAGCGCGACACCTTCCCCAACCTCTTCGAGACTCCGTTCGCGGTGGCCCCGTTCGCCGTGGTCACCCACCCCGGCCTCGGCATCGCCGACTTGTCGACCGCACAGATCCAGCGCCTGTTCCGCGGCGAGATCGACAACTGGCGAATGCTCGGTGGTCCGGATCTGCCCGTGGTCGTCGTGGATCGCCAGCACGGATCCGGGTCGCGGTTCGCCCTCGAAGCCCGCCTGCTCGACTGGCAGCGCCCGCTCTACCAGCCCGAATTCTGTGCGGGCAGATCGCGACTTGTGCACTGCGAGGTCGGCTCCACCGGGGAGATGGCCGAGGTCGTCGCCGCGACGCCGGGCGCGGTGGGCTACCTCGAGGCGACGACCGTCGGCGAGGGGCTGCGCGCGGTGACCATCGATGGGCAGCCGGCGACCAAAACCCATGTGGCCGACCGCAGCTACCCGTTCTACTCGGTGGAATTCGCCTTCCACGACTACCCGGGCGGCGACATGCCCGCCGGGTCGCTCGCCGCGAAATTCGTCGACTATCTCGTCTATGGTGACGGGCGGCTCGTCGTCGCCGAATTCGGTGGCATCGCCTGCCTGGAGTTGGCCAGGCGATCAGAATGCGAACCGTAATCGAAGTGTGCTGATCGGTCGCTCAGTGCGCTACGGCCGTCGGTAGTCCGCAGCGCGACTCGGCCGTGACAATTCTCTGTACGGCGTAGACCGGCCGTGACGGCGGAATCTGCTGTCGCGGCAGGGAATCGCGTACAACAAAACCAGCAACATGCTGGTTTACTTTCCGGTAGCGGGGTACGTTCCTTGACGGCCCCTCTGATCAGGCGGGCACCCCAGCGGTGCGCTCCGCGCCTGGCCAGGCCAACCATGCCCCATGGACGGCGGTGAAGCTCTCGGTCTCCACCCCGCCGAGGCGGCCATCTCTTGTTCGCGCAAGTGTTGCGAGGTTGTGTCCCTGGAAGGAAGGTCATGAGTACAGATATGTCGGCAATGTCGCCGACCGGGTTCTCCAGTTCTGATCTCTATTCGATCGAGCACAATGGTGGCCCACTGCGAATTGCGATGGTCGTGCCACCGTATTTCGATGTTCCCCCCAAGGCGTACGGCGGGGTGGAAGCTGTTGTCGCCGAATTGGTCGATTCCCTGTGTGAGCGCGGCCATCACGTCACCCTGTTCGGTGCGGGCGAGGCCGGTACCAAAGCGAATTTCGTCCCGCTGTGGGACCGGATCGTGCCCGAGCGGCTCGGTGACCCGTTCCCGGAGGTGGTCCACGCGCTGCGCGTGCGCCGCGCGATCGAGCGACTGGCCGACACCGAGGGCATCGACCTGGTGCACGACCACACGTTCGCCGGACCGCTCAACGCCCCCGCCTACGCGAATCTCGGCCTGCCGACCGTGGTCACCGTCCACGGCCCCGTCCAGGATGACTGCTACCGCTACTACCGCGAACTCGGCGAGGAGTGCTCGCTGATCGCGATCAGTGATCGGCAGCGCGAGCTGGCGCCGGATCTGGGCTGGGCCGGTCGCGTGCACAACGCGCTTCGCCCGGATCAGTGGCCCTTCCAGCCGGAGAAGGACAACTACGCGCTGTTCCTCGGCCGCTTCTCGATGGACAAGGGCCCACACCTGGCCCTCGACGCCGCCCACGAGGCCGGTATCCCGCTGATCCTGGCGGGCAAGTGCTCCGAACCGCCGGAAAAGGCCTACTTCGAGGAATATGTGCGCCCGCGGCTCACCGCGGACGATCATGTATTCGGCCTCGCCGACGCGACCGCCAAGCGTAAACTGTTGGCCGGAGCTCGGTGTCTGCTGTTCCCCATTCGCTGGGAGGAGCCGTTCGGCATGGTGATGATCGAGGCAATGGTCTGTGGCACACCGGTTGTCGCCCTGCGCGGCGGCGCGGTGAGCGAAGTGCTGGTCGACGGTGTCACCGCGCGCATCTGCGAGGATCCCGCCGAACTGCCCGCCGCGATCCACGAGGTCGCCACCTACGACCCGGCCGCCTGCCGGGCGCACGTGGAGGCGAACTTCGGCGCCGACACCCTGGGTCGTGGCTACGAACAGGTGTACCGGGAAATTCTGGCGCGCACCACGATCGGATACGGCAGCGCCTTCGCGATGCCGTCCGTCGCGGCGACCACCGGGCGCGCATGAGCCACAGCGACGCGCAGCCGAGCCCGACTCCGCTGAACGCGGGTGAACCGGCCGGGCTCGGCGGCCACGGCGGCAATGTGACCCTGGTCGAGGGCGGCACCTTCTGTCTCTCGGACCGGCTCGGCGACGTGGAGCCGGGAAAACCGCAGGGTTTGTTCTTCCGTGACGCGCGGGTCATCTCACGCTGGGAACTGCTGGTCGACGGCAAGAAGCCCGAGCCGCTGTCGGTGCTGAGCCCGGAGGCTTTCGCAGCGCGTTTCGTGCTGCGCAGGCCGCCTCAGGCCGGCATGGCCGACAGCACCCTGCTCGTGGTGCGCGACCGCCTCGTCGCCGAGGGTATGCACGAGGTGATCACCCTCGAGAACATGAGCCGCGAAGCCACCGCGGTCGTGCTCGAGGTGCACGTCGACGCCGACTTCGTCGACCTGTTCTCGGTGAAGGAGGGTCGGGCGGGTGGGCGCCGCGCGGAGATGACCACCGCCGACGGCGAACTGCTGCTGCACGACCGCGCCGACCTGGCGCGCGGGCTCGCCCTCACCTCGACGGTGGAACCGATGGTGCTGCCCGGCACCATGATCTGGCGCATCGTCGTGCCCGCGGGCGGTCGCTGGCAGACCGAGATCGCGGCCCTGCCCGCAGGCGCGGCCCAGCGCCCGCCGATGCAGGGTTCGGTGGGCGAACGCTACCGGGCGAGCGAACCAGTGAAGAAGATCCAGGCCTGGCGGGCGACGGCCACCGACATCACCAGCGATTCCCTGATGCTCAACCGGATACTGCGGCGCAGCGAAAGCGATCTCGGCGCACTGCAGATCCACAGCGATTCCGGTACCGGCCGGCCGTTCGTCGCGGCGGGCGCGCCCTGGTTCATGACCCTGTTCGGTCGCGACTCGTTGCTCACCGCCTGGATGTCGCTGCCGCTGGAAACCGACCTCGCCCTCGGCACGCTGCAGCAGCTGGCCGAATTGCAGGGCGAGACAGTGGATCCGCTGGTCGAGGAGGAACCGGGCCGCATCATGCACGAGATGCGCCGTGGCCCGGCGGTCGGGCAGGTCCTCGGCGGCCAGATCTACTACGGCACGGTCGACGCCACCCCGCTGTTCGTGATGCTGCTCGCCGAATGTCTGCGCTGGGGGGCCGATCCCGCGTCGATCGCCACCCTGCTGCCCGCCGCCGATGCCGCCATCAGCTGGATCACCGATTTCGGTGACCGCGACGACGACGGGTTCGTCGAATACGTGCGCGCCACCGACCGTGGACTCATCAACCAGGGTTGGAAAGACAGCTTCGACGGCATCAATTTCGCCAGCGGCCAGCTCGCGCAGGCCCCGATCGCGCTGTGCGAGGTGCAGGGGTACGTCTACGCGGCGTTGCTGGCGCGCGCCGAACTCGCCGACGCCTTCGACGACGAACCGCTGGCCCGCAAGATGCGCGAACGCGCCGTCGCCTTGCGCACGAAATTCGCCGAGCAGTTCTGGCTACCCCAGTGTGGTTGGTACGCCGTGGCTCTGGACGGCAACAAGCGCCAAGTCGACGCGCTAACCAGCAACGCGGCGCACTGCCTGTGGTCGGGAATCGCCACCGACGAGCACGCCGAGATCCTGATCCGGCACCTGTCCTCGCCGGAGATGGACTGCGGATTCGGTTTGCGCACACTGGCTTCCAACATGGGTGCCTACAACCCGATGAGCTACCACTGCGGTTCGGTGTGGCCGCACGACACGGCCATCGCGGTGGCCGGGCTCATGCGGTACCAGCACGTGCCGGGCGCGATCGAACTGGCCACCCAGCTCTCGGCCGGGCTGCTCGACGCGGCAGCGGCTTTCGACGGCCGTCTGCCGGAGCTGTTCTGCGGTTTCCCCCGTGGACGCTTCGCTGCACCCGTGCCCTACCCCACCTCCTGCTCCCCGCAGGCCTGGGCCAGCGCCGCGCCGTTGCTGCTGATCCGCTCCTTCGTCGGCATCGACCCGGACGTCCCCGCCAAGACCCTGACGGTCCGCCCGCGCGTCCCCGCCTCGTGGGGCATCGTCCGCCTGGCCGATTTCCGGCTCGGCACCGACACGATCGATATGGAAGTGCGCGGCACCGAGATACTCACCGCGAGCCTGCCCGAGGGTTGGGAACTGGTGATCGAATAGCGCGGCGATGCGCCGGGAACCCCCGTGGTACCCGGCGCATCCGTTCAGCGCGACAGCGGGAACTGTTCGTCCAGTGCGAGATTGAGCTCGAGGACGTTCACGCGCGGTTCACCGAGAAAGCCCAGCGTGCGACCGTGGGTGTGCTCGGTGAGTACGGTGCGCACCTGCTCGGGGGAGATGCCGCGCGCCCGCGCCACCCGGTCGACCTGGATGGCGGCGTACTCGGGGGAGATGTGCGGGTCGAGGCCGCTGCCGCTGGCCGTCACCGCGTCTGCGGGCACCACCGGGTGGGCCGGTGCGTCGCCGAGGACCGGAACGAGCACGCCCGTCGAGTAGTCCTCGCCGGTTCGCGCGCATTCCACCGCGACACCACGGAAGGTGGCGGTGAAGGGGCGCGTCGGACATGGCTCGTTGACACTGACCACCCGTTCCGGCCGCGACACGTCTCCGTCGGCATCGCGCGGACCCAGCACCGAGATCACCGCGCCCACACCACTTTCCGTGCAGAACTGGCGACGGCCGTCGACCCCCTCACGGACACCGACCTCCGCAGAACGCGCGCAGGCGGCGGTGAGCAGGCTGATCCGGTCCGCCGTGTCGACGATGTCCTCCGGGCCGAGATTGCTCGCAGCGGTGGCGAGCGGGTCGTAGCCCTCACCTGCCGCCGACGGACGGCTCTGGAAGTACTGCCCGAGGGCGGTGCCGTCGGCAGCGGTGAACGACTGCCCGATCAGGCTCGAGCCAACCAGCCTCCCGTCCCGCTCGACGAGCGATCCGGCGGCTCGCTGATCCAGACCGGGCAACTGGGCGATCGTGAAAACCGCCAGCGGGTAGGCGATTCCCGTGACCGCGGTGAGCACCAGCAGAGCACGAAGGGCGGCAAGGTGCTGGCGGAACCAGGTCGAAGTACGCATGTCAGGCCATCCCGGGAAGGAGTCGGACGAACAGATCGATGACTTTGATGCCGAGGAACGGCACGATGATGCCGCCCAGCCCGTAGACGGTCAGGTTGCGGCGCAACAGGACCGACGCGCTGCTCGGCCGGTAGCCGACGCCGCGCAGAGCCAACGGGATGAGCGCGACGATGACGACCGCGTTGAAGATCACCGCCGACAGAATCGCCGACTGCGGGCTGGCCAACCGCATGATGTTCAGCGCGTCCAGGCCGGGGAACAGCGGCACGAACAGGGCCGGGATGATCGCGAAGTACTTGGCGATGTCGTTGGCGATGGAGAACGTGGTGAGCGCCCCACGAGTGATGAGCAGCTGTTTGCCGATCTCCACGATCTCGATCAGCTTGGTCGGATCCGAATCCAGATCCACCATGTTGCCCGCCTCTTTGGCCGCCGAGGTGCCGGTGTTCATGGCCACGCCGACATCGGCCTGGGCCAGCGCGGGGGCATCGTTGGTGCCGTCGCCGGTCATCGCGACGAGGCGGCCTCCGTCCTGTTCCTTCTTGATGAGGGCGAGTTTGTCCTCCGGAGTCGCCTCGGCGAGGAAGTCGTCGACGCCCGCTTCGTCGGCGATCGCCTTGGCGGTCAACGGGTTGTCGCCGGTGATCATCACCGTGCGGATCCCCATCCGCCGCATTTCGTCGAAGCGTTCCCGCATGCCCTGTTTGACCACGTCTTTGAGATGGACGACGCCGAGCACGCGGGCGGTGCCGCCGTGGACCTCACCGACCATCAGCGGTGTTCCGCCGGACGCGGAAATACCGTCGACGAGGGCGGACGCTTCGGCCGGTACCGAACCGCCCTGCGCGCGAACCCAGTCGGCGACGGCACCGGCAGCGCCCTTGCGCAAGCGGCGCCCGTCGGCCAGGTCGACACCGGACATGCGCGTCTGGGCGGTGAACTCCACCCAGACGGCGCCCGGCAGTTCCCCCGCACCGCGCTCGCGCAGGTTGAACACCTCCTTGGCGAGGACGACGATCGAGCGGCCCTCCGGGGTTTCGTCGGCCAGGCTCGACAACTGCGCCGCATCGGCCAGCTCGTCGTCGAGAATTCCTGGCACGGCGACGAATTCGGCGGCCTGACGGTTACCGAGCGTGATGGTTCCGGTCTTGTCCAGCAGCAGCGTGTTCACATCGCCCGCCGCCTCCACCGCACGTCCGGACATGGCGAGCACATTGCGCTGCACCAGCCGGTCCATCCCGGCGATGCCGATGGCCGAGAGCAGCGCGCCGATGGTGGTGGGGATCAGGCAGACCAGCAGCGACACCAGCACGATGCCGGTGATGCCGTCGCCGTCGAGCGCCAGGGTGTCGGCAACGCCCGGGTTGTTCGACTTCGAGAAGATCGCCAACGGCTGCAAGGTCGCGACCGCGAACACGAAGATGATCGTCAGCGCGGCCAGCAGGATGTTCAGCGCGATCTCGTTGGGCGTCCGCTGCCGGTTCGCGCCTTCCACCAGGGCGATCATCTTGTCGATGAAACTCGCGCCTGGCTCCTGGGTGATACGGACGACGATGCGGTCCGAGAGCACGGTGGTGCCACCGGTGACCGCCGAACGGTCGCCACCGGATTCGCGGATCACCGGTGCCGATTCACCGGTGATCGCGGATTCGTCCACCGACGCGATGCCCTCGACCACATCGCCGTCGCCGGGGATCACCTGGCCGGCCTCCACCACCACGAAGTCGCCGCGACGCAGTTCGGGTGCGGCGACCCGCTGTTCGACGAGCGGGGCGCCCGGCGTCCAGTCGGTGAGCCGGCGGGCGACGGTGTCGGTCTTGGCTTTTCGCAGGCTCTCGGCCTGCGCCTTGCCGCGCCCCTCGGCCACGGCCTCGGCCAGATTCGCGAAGACCACCGTGAGCCACAGCCAGGCGACGACGGCCCAGGCGAAGAACGACGGTTCGGTGATCGCCAGCACGGTCGACCAGGCCGCGCCGATCTCCACGATCAGCATGACCGGGTTCTTCCAGAGGGTGCGCGGGTCGAGTTTGCGGATCGCCTCGGGCAGCGCCGTGCGCACGAGCGTCGGGTCGAGAACGCCGCGGGCGGCCCGCTCGGTGCGCGGTGCGCGCGGGGGAGTGAGGGTGGGGACGGTCATATCAGTGGATTCCTTCGGCGAGCGGCCCCAGCGCGAGGGCGGGCAGGAAGGTGAGCGCGACCAGGATCACCGTCACCCCGACCACCAGGCCGACGAACTGCGGCCGATGGGTGGGCAGGGTGCCGACCGAGGCGGGTGTGTGGCCCTGCGCGGCCAGTGAACCGGCCAGTGCGAGCACGACGATGATCGGGACGAACCGGCCGAGCAGCATGGCCAGCCCGAGCGCGGTGTTGAACCAGGTGGTGTTGCCGGACAGTCCGGCGAAGGCCGAACCGTTGTTGTTGGCGGCGGAGGTGAAGGCGTACAGCACTTCCGACAAGCCGTGCGGTCCGCTGTTGAGCATGCTGTCGCGCGGCCCGGGCAGGGCCGTCGAGACCGAGGCGCCGACCAGCACGATCAGCGGGCTCACCAGGAAATATGTGGCGGCGAGCTTGATTTCGCGCGGCGTGATCTTCTTGCCGAGGTATTCCGGTGTGCGCCCGACCATCAGGCCCGCGACGAACACCGTGATGACGGCAAGGATCAGCATGCCGTAGAGGCCCGAACCCACACCGCCGGGCGCGAC
Organism: Nocardia sp. NPDC023733; assembly: GCF_040639775.1. Taxonomy (NCBI): domain Bacteria; kingdom Bacillati; phylum Actinomycetota; class Actinomycetes; order Mycobacteriales; family Nocardiaceae; genus Nocardia; species Nocardia sp. NPDC023733. The sequence continues at coordinate 197,075 of NZ_JBFAAN010000001.1, forward strand.
CTCGCCCAGCTGCATGTTCACCATGGTCACCAGGCCACCGAGGCTGGTGTAGGAGTCGTGGAAGGAATTCACCGCACCGGTCGAGGTGAGGGTCGTCGCCCCGGCGAACACGGCCGAATCGGCCACACCGAAGCGGGTTTCCACGCCTTCCATCGACGCACCGACGGCGGTGGGCACGGTTCCGTGGTGTTGCGACTGGAACACGCTGAGCAACGAAACGCTCACCAGAGCAATGGTTCCCATCACGGCGACGATCGCGTAGCCCTGCTTCGTGCTGCCGACCATGCGCCCGAAGGTGCGCGGCAGCGAGAACGCGATCAGCATCAGGGCGAAGATCTCCACGAAGTTCGTCCACGTGGTCGGGTTCTCGAACGGGTGCGCGGCATTGGCGTTGTAGAAGCCGCCGCCGTTGGTACCGAGTTCCTTGATCGCCTCCTGGCTCGCGACGGGGCCGCCGGTGATCGTCTGCGCGGCGCCGCCGAGTGTCTGCGCCACCTGGTCGTGCAGGTGGAAGTTCTGGATCACCCCGCCGGCCACCAGCACGACCGCGACGACGAACGCGAGCGGCAGCAGGATGCGCACGGTGCCGCGCACCAGGTCGACCCAGAAATTGCCGAGCTCACCGGTGCGGTGGCGGGCGAAACCACGGACCAGTGCGACGGCCACCGCCATACCCACTGCCGCCGACACGAAGTTCTGCACGGTCAGCCCGGCCATCTGCACCAGGTGACCCTGGGTCGACTCGCCGGAGTAGTTCTGCCAGTTGGTGTTGGTGACGAAACTGACGGCGGTGTTCCACGCCAGCGCCGGCGTCATCTCGGTGCCCGGATCGTTCAGGTGCAGCGGCAGCGCGCCCTGGACCAGCTGGAAGAAGAACAAGCCGAGCACACCGACGGCCGAGAAAGCCAGCACACTGCGGGCGTACACCGGCCAGGTCTGCTCGACCTCGGGGTGCGCGCCGATCGCGCGGTAGATCAACCGCTCGGCACGGGAATGCCGTTCGCCGCTGTACACCCGGTACATGTAGTCACCGAGCGGCACATGTGCCAGTGCCAGCGCGAGTACCAGGGCCGCGAGGAACACGATCCCCGCTGTTGTCGTGGTCACCTAGAACCTCTCGGGAAAGAGCAGGGCCGCCACCATGAACACGGCGACACCGGCGGCGAGCACCAGACCGATCAGATTCGCGATCACAGCTTCTCCATCCCGCGCTGGATCAGGCCGAGCAGCGCGAAGACCGCCACCGTGAGCACCGTGAACACCACCACAGACATGTCCGACCTCCTCGCGCCCCACCGTGGGGCGCCAAGCCGAGTCAAGGCCTTCGGATGGGCGGCACGGGCATTCCTTACGGATCCTTAGCGCACCGAGGCGCCGCCTTTGCGGGTTGTTGACGGTGCACCGGGCGATGATGAACCGGTGAAACGCGGTCGACTACGCATCTACCTGGGTGCCGCACCCGGCGTCGGCAAGACCTACGCCATGCTCGGTGAGGCACACCGGCGACTCGAGCGTGGCCGCGATGTGGTCGCGGGCGTGGTGGAGACCCACGGGCGGGCGAAGACCGCCCAGCTGCTCGACGGGATCGAGCGGATCCCGCCGAAGGCCGTGCGATACCGAGGCACCGAACTGCCCGAGCTCGACGTCGACGCGGTGCTCGCGCGCAAGCCCGCCGTGGTGCTCGTCGACGAACTCGCCCACACCAACGCACCGGGCAGTGCGCACGAGAAACGCTGGCAGGACGTGGAGGCGATTCTGGACGCGGGGATCGACGTCATCTCCACGGTGAACGTCCAGCACCTCGAGAGCCTCAACGATGTGGTCGCCCAGATCACCGGCATCGAACAGCGCGAGACCGTCCCCGACGCGGTGGTGCGCGGGGCGGACCAGGTGGAACTCGTCGATCTGACACCGGAAGCGCTGCGGCGCAGGCTTTCCCACGGCAACGTCTACGCCGCGGACAAGGTCGACGCGGCGTTGCGGAACTACTTCCGGCCCGGAAACCTCACGGCCCTGCGCGAACTCGCGCTGCTGTGGTTGGCCGATCAGGTCGACGCGGCACTCGCGAAGTACCGGGCCGACCACGACATCACCGAGCTGTGGGAGGCGCGCGAACGCGTGGTCGTCGCGGTGACCGGTGGTCCCGAATCGGAGACCGTGGTGCGCCGGGCCGGGCGGATCGCCTCGAAATCCAGCGCGGAACTCGTGGTGGTGCACGTGGTCCGGGGCGACGGGCTGGCCGGGGTATCCACGCAACGCCTGGCGCGGCTGCGTGAACTCGCCGCCGCGCTCGGCGCCTCGCTGCACACCGTCACCGGCGACGACGTGCCCACGGCACTGCTGGAATTCGCGCGCGAGGTCAACGCCACACAGCTGGTACTCGGCACCTCGCGGCGCTCGCGGTGGGCCCGGATGCTCGACGAGGGCATCGGCTCCACCGTGGTGCAACGCTCCGGCAAGATCGACGTGCACATGGTGACCCACGAGGAAGCCAACCGTGGAGTCCGGCGCAATCCGCTGCGAACACGCCAGCCCGTGGTCGCCTGGGTGGCTGCCCTGCTCGTGCCAACGCTGGTGAGCGTGCTCTGCTGGGCGGTGCTCGACCGGCATCTGCAACTCGGTGGGCTCAGCGCGATGTTCTTCGTCGGGGTCGTCGCGGTCGCGTTGCTCGGTGGGGTGCTGCCCGCGAGCGCCTCGGCCCTGCTGTCGGGGCTGCTGCTGAACTGGTTCTTCACCACGCCGCGCTACAGCCTCACCATCGCCGAACCGGACAACTTCGTCACCGTGGTCGTGCTGTTGATCGTGGCGGTGGCGGTGGCGGCGCTCGTCGACCTCGCGGCGAAGCGAACCAGGCAGGCGCGCAAGGCATCTCGCCAGGCCGAGCTGCTCACCCTGTTCGCCGGGGCGGTGCTGCACGGCGCCGACCTACCGCGTCTGCTCGAACAGGTCCGCGAGGTCTACGGGCAACGCGCGGTGAGCCTGCGCTGCGGTGACGAAGTGATCGCTACGGTGGGAGCCGACCCGCCGCATCGGGTCGCCGACGCGGCGACCGCGATCGAAGCGGGCGACGCGACCGGCGTGCTGCTGCTTGCCGGGCATCCGCTCGATCCGGGGGAGCGGCCCGTGCTCAACGCGGTGGCGAACCAGGCCGTCGGCTTGGTGCGTCAGCAGCGCCTCACCGAAGAGGCCGGGGCGGCGGCCGCACTGCTCGAAGCCGACCGGCTGCGACGCGCGTTGCTGTCGGCGGTGAGCCACGACCTGCGCACCCCGCTGGCCGGGGCCAAGGCGGCGGTGTCGAGTCTGCGCAGCGACGACGTGGAGTTCTCGCCCGAAGACACCGGCGAACTGCTCGAGGCCATCGAGGAATCCGTCGACCAGCTCACCGCGCTGGTCGGCAACCTGCTCGATTCGTCGCGGCTGGCGGTCGGGGTGGTCACGCCGCAGACGCGGCAGGTGTATCTGGACGAGGCGGTACATCGGGCGCTCGTCAGCGTGGGTATGGGGACGAGGGGGCTGCGGCGTGCGGCGATGGACCGGGTGACGGTGGAGGTCGGTGAGATCTCGGTGTCGGCCGACAGCGGATTGCTCGAACGAGTACTCGCGAACCTGCTGGACAACGCCCTGCGCCACGCCGGACGCGACACGCCCGTGCGCGTGACCGCTGACCGCGTCGGCGACCGGGTCGTCGTCGCGGTGGTCGACACCGGGCCGGGCGTGCCCGCGGGTAGCGAGGAGCACCTGTTCGAACCGTTCCAACGACTCGGGGACCGCGACAACACCACCGGCGTCGGCCTGGGACTGTCGGTGGTCCGCGGTTTCGCCGAGGCCATGGGCGGTACCGTCCACGCCGAACCAACGCCAGGCGGCGGACTGACAGTGCTGCTCGATCTGCCCGCCGGTGCGTCTGCTTCGACCGCCCCCGCCGTGCGACGAGGAAAGTGAGGACATGAGCAACTCATCGGGGACGGACGCGCCGCAGCCCGGCGATTCCCGGTCGGCCGGGCCCACCACCCGCGTGCTCGTGGTCGACGACGAACCGCAGATCGTGCGCGCCCTGCGGATCAACCTGTCGGTGCGCGGGTACGAGGTGTTCACCGCGGGCAACGGCGCCGCCGCGTTGCGCGTGGCCGCGGAGAAGCAACCGCACGTGGTGATCCTCGACCTGGGCCTGCCCGATCTGGACGGGATCGAGGTGCTCGCCGGGCTGCGCGGGTGGACCTCGGCACCGGTGATCGTGCTCTCGGCGCGCACCGATTCGGCCGACAAGGTGGAGGCGCTCGACGCGGGCGCCGACGACTACGTCACCAAGCCGTTCGGGATGGACGAACTGCTGGCCCGGCTGCGGGCGGCGGTCCGGCGCGGTGCGGGGGCGGCCGACGAGGCGGAACCGGTGGTTGTCACCGATTCCTTCACCGTCGACCTTGCCACCAAACAGGTCACCAAGAACGGCACGCCCGTCCACCTGACCCCCACCGAATGGGGGATGCTCGAGATGCTGGTCCGCCATCGCGGAAAACTGGTGGGCCGCAAGGAATTACTGCGCGAGGTGTGGGGCCCGGCGTATGCCACCGAAACCCACTACCTGCGGGTCTATCTCGCCCAGCTGCGCCGCAAACTCGAGGACGACCCCGCCCACCCCCGCCACCTGCTCACCGAGCCTGGGATGGGCTACCGTTTCCATCAGTGACACGGTTCGCCCAGGCGCGGCGCAGGAGTCCGGCCTTGAGCCGAGCGCATGGCCGCGGCGCCGCACCTGTGCCTTTCGAAACCGGACTTGCCTCAGTGGGGTAGTGCGCGGCGTCACTCACCGGAATGACGATCGAGGCGCCGACGTTCCCAGGCGTGAGTTGTTCCCCACGAGGATGGCAGGATCAGGCCCATGTCAGTTGAGCAGAATGCACCCGTGATCACCGCGCCCGTCGAACTATGGGTCGAGCGCACCGGCACGCGGGCCTACACCGGACGCAGCAACCGTGGCGCCGAGGTGCTGATCGCCTCGCAGGGTGTGCCCGGCGCGTTCACCCCCGGTGAGCTGCTGAAGATCGCCCTCGCCGCGTGCACCGGGCTCAGTTCCGACCTGCCGCTCTCGCGTCGCCTCGGCGACGACTTCGACGCGACCATCCGCGTCTCCGGCGACGCCGACCGCGAGAACGAGCTGTACCCGCAGCTCGACGAGGTGTTCGAGCTCGATCTGTCCGAACTCGACGAAGAGGCCCGCGAACGACTGCTGGTCACCGTGCAGCGCGCCGTCGACAAGGTGTGCACCGTCGGTCGCACACTCAAGGCGGGCACCAAGGTGACCTTGAACTTCGACATCGACGCCTGACTTCGAGGAGCCGTTGTGACCGAACCTGTCCGACTGTCCGCGTGGGTCCACGGGTACGTCCAGGGTGTGGGTTTCCGCTGGTGGACACGCTCGCGCGCACTGGAGCTCGGCCTCACCGGGTACGCGCGCAACCACGCCGACGGACGGGTCCACGTGGTGGCCGAGGGACAACGAAGCTCGGGCGAGAAGCTGCTGGAGCTGCTACGGTCCGGCAAGGCGCCTGGGCGGGTCGACCTGGTTGTGGAAAGCTGGGAGCCCGCGCGCGGTGACATGACCGGATTCGAGGAGCGGTAGAAGTGACTTCGGGGGTTAGGCGGCAGTGAGCACACACAACCCTGGTTCGCCCGACCAGCCGGACCAGCCAGGCGGATCCTCGCCCTGGACCCCGCCCGACTCCGGAGCGGGCCCGACCCCGCCGGAACAACCCGCGGGCACGCCGCCCACCTGGCCGCCGCCACCGCAACAACCGCCGCAACCACGTCCCGGCCGAATGGCCAGGCAGGAACCGGGCCGCACCCAGCCCCGCCCGCCGACGGTCGCCGAGGCACGGGCGCGCGAGAAGGCACGCAAACAGGCCGAGCAGGCCGAACGCGCCGCCGCCGAAGCCGCGGAAGCCAAGCGCCGCACCAGGAAACGGGTGATGATCGGCGGTGTCGCCGTGGTCGGAGTCGCGGCCCTCGTCGGCGGCGGCTACCTCGCCTACCGGGCGGTCAACGCCCCCGAACAGGTCACCGCCTCCTGCGTGCAGATCGACCAGAACGGCCAGGAGGTCGTCGTTCCGGACGAGCACTGCGGCGACGGCAAGACCAACTTCCGCAGCGACAACTCCGGTGGCATGGGCAGCCTGATCCTGCTCGGGTGGCCGCAGTACCGCTACCACTACGGCGGCAACGCCACCATCGGCCGGCCGCCGAGCGGGGGCACCACGGTGAAACCGCGCAACGCCGAGATCAAGACCAAGTCCGGCACCACCGTTCAGCGCGGTGGCCTGGGCAGCAAGTCCGGCGGGAGTGGTTCCTAGTGCGACGTGTCGCGAGTACGCCACGGCCGGGCTGGCAGCAGATCATCGAAAGCCAGGGGCTCGTCTACGGCGTGCCCGGCCGCGATGCCAGCGGCCAGCCGCGGCCCTACTGGGACGAATCGGTGCACTACGAGTTCTCGATGGACGAGATCCTCGCGCTGGAAGCCGATGTGGAACTGCTGCAGTCGATGTGTCTGCACGCGGCCGAACACGTGGTTCTCACCGAGCGGTACGCCGATTTCGGTCTGCCGGAATGGAGTTGGGGCCCGATCGCCGAATCCTGGCGCCGCAGCGACCCTTACGTGTACGGCCGGTTCGACCTGCGCTATGACGCGCGCCGCCCAGCCAAACTGCTCGAGTACAACGCCGACACCCCCACCTCGCTGCTCGAAGCCGCCATCATCCAATGGCACTGGTTGCAGCAGGTGTATCCCGGTGGGGACCAATGGAATTCACTGCACGAGAAGCTGGTGGAGCGCTGGGGCGAGCTGCGTGACGTACTGCCCGGCACCGAACTGCACTTCACCTGGTCGGGCGCCGACGCCACCGGTGAGGACAACGTCACCACCGCCTACATGCAGGAAACCGCCGCCGAGGCGGGCTTCGACACCGTCGCGCTGCCGATCGAGGAGGTCGGTTTCGACACCGAACTCGGCCGGTTCGTCGACCTCGCCGAGGCGCCCATCGAATCGGTCTTCAAGCTCTACCCCTGGGAATGGATCCTCGACGACGACTTCGGCAAACGCGTCGTCGCGAGCATCCCGCAGACCGCCTGGATCGAACCACTGTGGACCACCCTGCTGAGCAACAAGGCGCTGCTGGCGATCCTGTGGGAGATGTATCCCGGCCACCCGAACCTGTTGCCCGCCTACCTCGACGACCCGCACGAGCTCACCGAATACATCCGCAAACCCAAGCTCGGCCGTGAAGGCGCCAACATGACCATCGTCGGTCCCGGCATGGAGACCGCGACCGGTGGGGTGTACGGCGCCGAGGGCTTCGTCTACCAATTGCTCGACCCGCTCCCGGAATTCGACGGCATGCGTCCCGTGCTCGGGGCGTGGGTCGTCGGTGACAACGCCGCCGGGCTCGGTATCCGCGAGACCGCGGGCCTCATCACCGATGACGGCGCCGCGTTCGTCCCGCACCGCATCGTCGACTGACCACAACACTGTTTCGAAAGGACCACGATGACCGCCCTCGCCCTGGAATCGGGTTATTGGAGTGCGCTCGGTGAAGGCGTCGGCGCCATCATCCTGTACTGCCTGATCGGCCTGATCCTGATGCTGATCGGCTTCTTCGCCATCGACCTGACCACCCCCGGCAAGCTGCGCGACCTGGTGATCGCGGGCAAGCCCAACGCGATCATCGTCTCGGCAGCGGGCATGATCAGCATGGCGTTCATCGTCGTGTTCGCGGTGCTGGCCACCGATCCGGGCGCCAAACTGACGCAGGGGCTGATCACGGCGGTCGTGTTCGGTCTGGTCGGCATCGTCGCGCAGGTGATCTCGGTGCGCGTGGTCGAGAAGGTCACCGGCATCGACATCGGCCGCACCCTGCACGCCGACACCTACACCCCCGAGGTCCTCGTCGTGGCCGCCGCCCACTTCGCCCTCGGCCTGGTAGTAGCCTTCGCCATCCTCTAGTGCGGGTTGATGTGCTTCATCTGCTTCTGTAGCTGACGCAGGTGGGTGGCCGAGCCCGGCTGGGCCTCCCAGCCGGTGACCACGCGGAACAGCAGGACCGCGCCCCATGGGCCGATCACCCACATCGGCCAGAAGTAGGTGAGTTCGCCTGCGGTCAGCGAGATCAGGCCCCAGATGACCAGCACGATGATGCTCACACCGAGCCAGCTGCCCGCTTCGATGCGCTGCCACACGGGGATGCGCGGTGCCTGCTTCGGCGGGGTGGTGGGTTGCTTGTCCGGCAGGGCAGGAAGGTCCGAAAGGACGAGGGCGAGGTCGTCGCGGGTGGTGGTCGCGTAGACCTTCGCGACGCGCAGGTCGTACTCGGCCAGATCGAGTCTGCCGTCGGCCAGATGAGTGCTCAGCTGGGACACGATCGCATTGCGCTCGGCATCGGACGCGCGCGTGCCGGGGGTGATGTCCATACCGACAACCTCTCGTTCACCAAACACAGTGATCTGCTGGTACCAAGCGTCCACCCTCCACTGTGTAATGTCAACCCTTCGTCCGCCTACCGGCCGGAGGTTCACGGCGCCACGACGGCGATCGGATAGGCTCACGCGAGCACACGGGCGGCAACACAGCCCGGTGCGATGTTCCAACCGCAGGCCGCGTGTCTTGCCCTCTCGCACCTAGGTCTGGCCAGAACTCCCGGAGAGGCGGGTGGCGTTGCATCTGAAGAGCTTGACGCTGAAAGGGTTCAAGTCTTTCGCGTCCGCAACCACGTTGCGCTTCGAACCCGGCATCACCTGTGTCGTCGGGCCCAACGGGTCGGGCAAGTCCAATGTCGTCGACGCGCTCACCTGGGTGATGGGCGAGCAGGGCGCCAAGGCGCTGCGCGGCGGCAAGATGCAGGACGTCATCTTCGCCGGAACCAGCGGACGTGCCGCCCTCGGGCGTGCCGAGGTGACGCTGACGATCGACAACTCCGACGGCGCGCTGCCCATCGACTACGCCGAGGTGTCCATCACCCGCCGCATGTTCCGTGACGGCGCGGGCGAATACGAGATCAACGGCAGCAGTTGCCGCCTGATGGACGTGCAGGAACTGCTGTCGGACTCCGGTATCGGGCGTGAGATGCACGTGATCGTCGGGCAGGGTCAGCTGTCGGCGATTCTCGAGTCGCGGCCAGAGGACCGGCGCGCGTTCGTCGAAGAGGCCGCGGGCGTGCTGAAGCACCGCAGGCGCAAGGAGAAGGCGGTCCGCAAGCTCGATGCGATGCAGGCCAATCTCGCCCGCCTCACCGACCTCACCACCGAACTGCGCCGCCAGCTCAAACCGCTCAGCAGGCAGGCCGAGGTGGCCCGTCGCGCCCAGACCGTGCAGGCAGACCTGCGCGATGCCCGGCTGCGCCTGGCCGCCGACGACCTGGTGACGCGGCGCGGCGAACTCGAGTCGCAGCTGAGCAAAGAGGCCTACGCGCGCGAGCAGCAGATCAATGTGCAGTCCGAACTCGACGCCGCCAATGCCGCGCTCGCGCAGCAGGAGTTCCAGTTGTCGCGGCTGAGCCCGAGCGCCGAGGCGGCCGCGCAGACCTGGTTCCAGCTCTCCGCGCTGGCCGAACGCGTCAACGCGACCATCCGCATCGCCGCCGATCGCGCCCGCAACCTGCACACCGAGGCACCCGTGGGCACCGGCCGCGACCCCGAGCAGCTCGAGGCCGAGGCAGACCGGATCGAGGCCGAGGAAGCCGAACTGCGCTACGCCGTGGAAATGGCCGCCGAAACACTCGAGGCCGCGCGGGAAGCGCTGGCCGATCGCGAACACGCCGCCAAAGCCGCCGAACAGGCGCACCTGGCCGCCGTGCGGGCCATCGCCGACCGCCGCGAAGGGCTGGCCAGGCTGTCGGGTCAGGTGGAGAACCTGCGCACCCGGGCGCAGTCTGTCGACGCCGAGATCGCGCGGCTGTCGGTCGCCATCGCCGACGCGCGGCACCGCGGCGAGGCCGCCCAGGCCGAATACGACACCGTGCAGGACGAACTCGGCGATCTCGACGCGGGGGAGAAGGGGCTCGACGCCCAGCACGAACACGCCGTCGCCGCTTTGGAATTGGCCGACGAGCGGGTGCGTGAACTGCGCGAACAGGACCGCGAGGCGAGCAAGCTCGTCGCCCGGCTCGGGGCGCGCATCGAAGCACTCGAGATGAACCTGGCCCGCAAGGACGGTGCCGCCTGGCTGCTCGAACACGGGGTGAGTGGCGTCGGCGACCGGCTGTCGGGGCTGCTGCGCGTGGAAGCGGGATTCGAAGCCGCCCTCGCCGCCTTGCTCGGCCCGCTGGCCGACGCGATCACCGCCGACACCGCCGCGGCCGCCGATGCGGCTGTGCGCGAGCTGCGAGCGGGTGACGGCGGTCGGGTGGCATTCGTCTTCGCCGCCGCGAGTTCGGCCTCGTCCGCTGCTGAGAGCGGCTCGTCGGCGGGCGAGGCTGTGACGCGCGCCTCTGCCGATGCCGGGAGTGGCTTGCCGGGTGCGGACGTTGCGGCGCGCGCCTCTGCCGATGCCGGGAGTGGCTCGCGGGGAACGGAGCAGCCTGCGAAGCGCGCTCCCGCCGATGCCGGGAGTAGTTCGGTGGGGTCGGGTCGAGGTCGTGCGCTCTCGGCAGACGCTGAGCGTGCGCCGCTGCCCGGAGGGGCCAGGTGGCTCGCTGATGTCGTCGACGGTGCCGCGCAGGTGCGGTCCGCGTTGGCCGCGCTCACCGCAGGTGTTGTCGTCGTTGACGATCTGGCAGCTGCCACGGCGCTGGCCGCTGAGCGACCGGAACTGCGGGTCGTCACCCGTGACGGTGATCTGGCCGGGTCGGGCTGGATCGTCGGTGGTTCCGAGCGGATGCCGAGTCAGCTCGAGATCCAGGCCGACATCGACGCCGCCACCGCCGAATTGGCTGCCGCGCAGCGCCGGGCCGAGGAGCTCGAGGCCGCGCTGGCGGGTGCGCTCGCCGAGCAGACCGATCGCAAAGAGGCAGCCGACCACGCGCTGATGGCGCTGCACGAATCCGATCAGGCGCTGCTGGCCATCTACGACCGGCTCGCCCGGGTGGGGCAGACCGCGCGCGCCGCGCAGACCGAGGGCGAACGACTCACCGCCCAGCGCGCCGAGGCCGAAGCGACCAGGGAGAAGTCCCTCGCCTCCCTCGCCGAGCTCGAGGACCGGCTGCGCCACGCCGAAACCGAGCACGACGACAGCGACGACAGCTATGGCACCGCCGGGACGGAGACCGCCGGACGGGCCCGCGAGGAAGCTGCCGCCGCGCTCGCCGAGGCACGGACCATGGAGGTCGAGGCACGGCTGGCGGTGCGCACCGCTGAGGAGCGGGCGGAATCCGTTCGGGGCAAAGCGGATTCGTTGCGTCGCGCCGCACGTGCCGAGCGGGAGGCGCGGGCGCGGGCCGAGCGGGCGCAGGCCGCGCGTAGGCAGGCGGCCGCCGTCGCGGCGGCGGTGGCCGAGTCCGGTGCCAAGATCGCGAAGGAACTCGAGCAGGTGGTGGCCTCGGCCGCCGCCCGGCGCGACGAATTGGTCCGGCGCCGTGGGGAAGTCGCGTCGGCCGTGGAGCAGGTCAAGGAACGGGCACGCGCCCTCAACACCCAACTGGCCCAGCTCACCGACGCCGTACACCGCGACGAGGTGGCCAAAGCCCAAGCGGCGCTGCGCATCGAACAGCTCGAGACCACCATCTCCGAGCAGTTCGGCATCGCGCTGGCCGATCTGGTCGCCGAATACGGTCCCGATGTGCCGCTGCCGCCGTCGGCGCTGGAGATGCAGGAATACGAGGACGCCAAGGAGCGCGGCGAGCAGGTCACCGCGCCGCAGCCGATGCCCTACGACCGCGCCACCCAGGAGCGCCGCGCCAAACGCGCCGAGAAGGACCTCGCCACCCTCGGCAAGGTCAATCCGCTCGCACTGGAAGAATTCGCGGCGCTCGAGGAACGCTACAACTTCCTGGCCACCCAGCTCGAGGACGTCAAGAACGCCCGCAAGGACCTCCTGGATGTGGTCGCCGAGGTCGACGCCCGCATCCTGCAGGTGTTCACCGAGGCCTACGCCGATGTGGAACGCGAGTTCGTCGGGGTGTTCGCCAAACTGTTCCCCGGCGGCGAGGGCCGACTCGTGCTCACCGACCCGTCGGACATGCTCACCACCGGCATCGAGGTCGAGGCCCGGCCGCCGGGCAAGAAGGTCAAGCGGCTGTCGCTGCTCTCCGGTGGCGAGAAGTCACTGACCGCCGTGGCGCTGCTGGTCGCCATCTTCCGCGCCCGCCCGTCCCCGTTCTATGTGATGGACGAGGTGGAGGCCGCCCTGGACGACACCAACCTGCGCCGCCTCATCGGCCTGTTCGAACAGCTGCGGGAGAAGAGCCAGCTGATCGTCATCACCCACCAGAAGCCGACCATGGAGATCGCCGACGCCCTCTACGGCGTGAGTATGCGCGGCGACGGCATCACCCAGGTGATCTCCCAGCGGCTCACCCGCTCCGCCGCGCCCGTCGAGGCGTCCGCGCCGGCCTGACGATCACGTCGTCACGTCCATCTGGGCGGCGATGCGTTCGGCGCCGCCGCGGGCCAGCCAGTCCGGCAGGCTCGTCAGGCCTGGATGAAGGGCGCGCAAGGCTGCCGGATCGGCGTGCCAGCCACCGGTTTCGCGGATGAGCCGCCAGGTGTTGGCGAGCTGGGGGCCGATCGCCTCGGCCTCGGCTTCCGAGACCTCGCGGTAGTGGATCGGGCGGCCGATGGCGACAGAGATGGCGGCGGCCGCTTCGGAGGGGGTGATCGCCTCGCCCGCCAGCTCGAGTTCGCGACCGTACCAACCGTCCGGGTCCGCGAACGCGAGCGCGGCGAAGGCGGCGATGTCGTCGAGCGCGATCATCTGCAACGGACGGTCGGCCGGGAACAGGTGACGGTGCTCCCCACCTGCCCGGATGCCGTCCACCGGTGAGCCGTGCATCAGATAGTTCTCCATGAACCGCACCGGCCGCAACAGGGTGTAGCGCAACCCCGCCGCACGGATCGCGTCCTCGATCCGGCGCTTGCCCTCCTGCCCCCACGACTCGGCCGGGCCCATGGTGGCGATTCCGGAGAACACGATCTGGTCGACTTCGGCAGCGCGGGCCGCCTCGATCATGGCGATACCGCGGCGGGCTTCGTCGCCCGCGGTCCACCCGCTCGGCCCGTAGTCGGCAGGCGGGATGAGGAATACGGCCCGAGTGCCCTTCGCCGCGGCGCGCAGCGAGGTGGGGTCGTCGAAGTCGCCGACGACCAGGTCGGCACCCACCTCGGCCAGGGCGCGAGCGGCGGGGGAATGCGGGTCACGCACGAGCGCGCGAACCCGGTGGCCGTCGGCGAGCAGCCTGCGGGCGGTGACACCACCCTGCTTGCCGGTCGCGCCGGTGATCAGGACGGGAAGTGCTGACGTCATGGCGGAGGAGCTCCGTTTCGTGATCGATCCTGTGTCTACAATCGGGTCGGTCGACCCGTATTGCGGACGGTACGGGCGCGACGACCGGGTATGCCACGTCCGAAGTGGGGAAGGCGTAACGAAATGACGGTCCCAGACGGCACGGAACCAGCGGTCCGGGCCGACGCACGCCGAAACCGGGCGCTGATCCTGGCGGCCGCCCAGCGCGCCCTGGCCGAACGCGGCACCAGCGTCTCGCTGATGGAGGTGGCTCGCCGCGCCGGTGTCGGCGCGGGCACTGTCCACCGCCATTTCCCCACGAAAACCGCGCTGCTGGAAGCGGTCGTGCAGGAGCGGGTCGACGGACTGGCGGCGCTGGCCGCCGAACACCTGACCGATCCGGACCCCGGCGCGGCCTTCTTCGCCCTGTGCACCCATGTGATCGTGACGACGCCGGGCAACAAAGACCTGTGCGACCTGGTGCAATCCGACGACGGCTGGCCTCGCGCGCTGCTTCGTGGCGCGGGCGAGCGTTTCCACCGTGCGGTCGGTGCACTGCTCGTCGCGGCCCAGCGTCAAGGCGCGGTCCGCGCGGAGGTGACCGTCACCGACGTGCTGGACATCTTCACCGGATGTGTTGCGATCCAACGGCATCGGCAGACCGGCGAGCCCGTCGCACCCGCCGTCGCGCTCATCCTCGACGCCCTGCGGACCCCGTCCTCAGCCGTAACGGAACTCGCGAAAACCGACCGTGACGAAACGGTGAGAAGTAGCGAAAGCCCGGCGCCGTGCCCCGTCTGCCGGGCACCGGTCCGCCGGCCGGCGGTCGGCAGACCGGCTCGCTACTGTTCCCCGGCCTGCCGTCAGAAAGCCCACCGGCTCCGCAGCTCGTCGAACTCCCCGCGGCTCCGCCGCGCGTGAGCGTCTACAGCAGGTCGCTGACGTCGTCGGGGACGTCGACGGCGTATTTGCGCAGGATGTCCATCGAGATGACCTCGAGGGCATTCTCATGGGTCGCGGCCAGGACCACCGGCGCGGCGACACCGTCCTCATGGGCGTGCAGCCACCGGACCGCAACCACGCACCAGCGGTCGCCCGGCTGCAGGCCGGGAAAGTTGTTCTCCGGGCGCGGGGTGCTGAGGTCGTTGCCGATGGATGCCTGATGTTCCAGGAATTCCGCCGTCACCACGGTGCACACGGTGTGGCTGCCGAGATCCTCCGGACCGGTGCTGCAGCAGCCGTCCCGGTAGAAGCCCGTGAGAGGATCGGTGCCGCACTCTTCCAGCGGCCCCCCAAGCACGTTTCGATCGGTCACTCCGCCGATCCTATGGGTGAAACGCCAGAAGTTCCGCAGGACAACGAATCTGTAGTGTTTCCGCCGATCGGCGAACACCTCCGAAACCCGCGCCCGACCCGCCGGGACGACGCCGCCGACGTGCCGCGACGAGGCAGCCGAATAGACTCGGCCGAGTGAGTTCGCAAGCGTGGATCCTGATCGCCGCGATCGCCGCCGTGCTGCTGGTGGCGCTCGTCGCGGGTTTCGTCCTGTACAAGCGACGCCAGATTTCGCTGGCGCCGCCCGAGCCGGACAAGGAGTTGACGGACCGCTCCGGTGGTTACACGGCCTCCGGCGGATTCAGTTTCACCCAGGGCGGGTCGACGGCTACCGCGCCGCGTCCGGAACCCCTGCCGCGCGTCGAGCGCACCGACACCGAGGGGCAACCGCACGTCGGTGACGACGCCGCCGTCCCCCGCGACGCCCCGCGCCGCAATATCACCGATGTGCCGCTGCCCGAGGGTGACGTGTCGGTCGAGGAGCCGGTGGTCGTCCCGGACGACGCCTCCTCGCTCACGACTCCGGTAGCGCCCACCGAACCCGCGCCGGACACCACACCCACGACGGCCCCGCCCGCCGAGACCGCGCCTACCGACACCGCGCCGACGGCCGATGCGCCGACCGAGGTCGCGCCGACCGAGACGCCGAAGACCGCGCCCGCGCCGGAGGCCACCCCGGCCGACACCGCGCCACCTGTCGCTCCTGCTCCGGCACCCGAAGCGCCGAGCACGGCACCCGCCCAGCCCGAGGTCACCACCGAGATCGAGGAGATCGACCCGACAACCGGTCGCCTCGTCCGCCTGCGCGGTCGTCTCGCCCGCTCGCAGAACGCCGTCGGCAAGAGCCTGCTCGGCCTGCTCGGCGGCGGCGACCTCGACGAGGACTCCTGGGAGGAGATCGAGGACACCCTCGTCCTCGCCGACATCGGCACCGCGAGCACCGCCGCCATTGTCACCCGCCTGCGCGAGGAGATGGCCGCGCGCAGCGTGCGCACGCCCGAACAGGCCCGCGCCGCCCTGCGCGACGTGCTCATCGAGGCGCTGCGCCCCGAACTCGATCGATCCATCCACGCGTTGCCGCACGGCGACAAACCGGCCATCCTGCTGGTCGTCGGCGTGAACGGCACCGGCAAGACCACCACCACCGGCAAGCTCGCCCGCGTGCTCGTCGCCGACGGCCGCCGGGTCCTGCTCGGCGCGGCCGACACCTTCCGCGCCGCCGCCGCCGACCAGCTGCAGACCTGGGGCGAACGGGTCGGCGCCGAGACCGTGCGCGGCAAGGAAGCCGCCGACCCCGCCGCCGTGGCCTTCGACGCGGTGACCGCGGGAATCGATCGCGGTGTCGACGCGGTCCTCATCGACACCGCGGGTCGCCTGCACACCAAGACCGGCCTGATGGACGAGCTGGGCAAGGTCAAGCGCGTCGTGGAGAAGAAGGCCGAGGTCGACGAGGTGCTGCTGGTCCTCGACGCCACCGTCGGCCAGAACGGCCTGATGCAGGCGCGCGTGTTCGCCGACGTCGTCGACATCACCGGTGTGGTGCTCACCAAACTCGACGGCACCGCCAAGGGCGGCATCGTGTTCCAGGTCCAGCACGAGCTCGGTGTGCCGGTGAAGCTCGTCGGCCTGGGCGAGGGCGCCGACCATCTGGCCCCGTTCGAACCGAGCGCCTTCGTCGACGCTCTGCTCGGCGGCACTTCCTAGCACTACGACACTGCCCGCCCGGTCACCGCGAACCGGGCGGGCAGTGCTGTGTCCAGGGCAGGTGCGCACCGGCGACCCGCCGCGCGAACGGGCGGCAAACCGCACCTGCGACCCGAGCTCACGGTGAGCTGCCAAGCTGTGGCGAAACTCGCGAAACCTGGTGGCAACACAAGTGGCCGATCCGTTCACGCAGGTGAAACACCACAGCTCAACGGATGAAACACCAAGTCGCGACCCTTCTGTACAGGTCCTTTTTGCCGTCATCGGCGAGGCCCGAGATGAGGAGGAAGACAAGGTGGCATTTCCATTGATCGGTACACCGGATACCGGTGATACCGCTTGGATGCTGGCGTCGGCAGCGCTCGTGCTGTTGATGACGCCGGGTTTGGCGTTCTTCTACGGCGGCATGGTCCGTGGCAAGAACGTGCTGAACATGATCATGATGAGCGTCTCGGCCATGGGACTGGTCACCGTCCTGTGGTGTCTATACGGGTTCTCCATGGCGTTCGGCGAGGACAAGGGCAACCTGGTCGGTGACCCGCTCCAGTACTTCGGTCTGAAGAGCATCTTCGGTGGCACCGCCGCCGATTCCCCGGGCATCCCGCTGTTCACCGCGACCCCGGAGGACCCGACGGCCCCGATCACCTCGGGTATCCCGCTCACGGTCTTCGTGGCCTTCCAGCTCATGTTCGCGATCATCACGGTCGCCCTCATCTCGGGTGCGGTCGCCGACCGCCTGAAGTTCGGTTCGTGGCTCGTATTTGCCGGAATCTGGGCCACCGTCGTCTACTTCCCCGTCGCGCACTGGGTGTTCGCCTTCGACGGCTACACCGCTGAGGCGGGTGGCTGGATCGCCAACAACCTCAAGGCCATCGACTTCGCCGGTGGCACCGCGGTCCACATCAACGCGGGCGCCGCCGGTCTGGTGCTGTGCCTGATCCTGGGCAAGCGCAAGGGCTGGCCCAAGACCCCGTTCCGTCCGCACAACCTGCCGTTCGTGATGCTCGGCGCCGGTCTGCTGTGGTTCGGCTGGTACGGCTTCAACGCCGGTTCGGCCCTCGGCGCCAACGGCATCGCCGGCGCCACCTTCCTCACCACGACGATCGCCACCGCCGCCGCGATGATGGCGTGGCTGCTCGTGGAGAAGATCCGCGACGGTCACCCCACCTCCCTCGGCGCCGCCTCGGGCATTGTCGCGGGTCTGGTCGCCATCACCCCGGCGTGTTCCTCGGTGAACGTGATCGGTGCCCTGGCCATCGGTGTCGTCTCCGGTGCGCTGTGCGCCCTCGCCGTCGGCCTGAAGTTCCGCTTCGGCTTCGACGACTCGCTCGACGTGGTCGGCGTCCACCTGGTCGGTGGTCTGGTCGGCACCCTGATGGTCGGTCTCGTCGCTACCAGCGAAGCCCCGGCGGGCGTCGCCGGCTTGTTCTACGGTGGTGGGGTCGAGCAGTTGAAGCTGCAGGCTGTCGGTGCCTTCGTGGTTCTGGCCTACTCGCTGGTCGCCACGGCCGTCATCGCGTACGCGATCAAGTTCACGATCGGCCTGCGCGCCAGTGAAGAGTCCGAGGCCGCGGGCCTCGACGAGTCCGAGCACGCGGAAACCGCTTACGATTTCGCTGCTGTGGGTGGCACGGCACGCTCGCTCGTCAAGGAGGCATGACGAACATGAAACTGGTTACGGCAATCGTCAAACCGTTCACGCTCGAAGACGTCAAGACCGGGCTGGAACAGGCAGGCGTGCTCGGCATGACCGTCAGCGAGGTCCAGGGTTACGGCAGGCAGAAGGGCCACACCGAGGTCTACCGCGGTGCGGAGTACTCCGTCGACTTCGTGCCGAAGGTGCGCGTGGAGGTCGTCGTCGACGATGCCTCGGTGGAGAAGGTCGTCGAGGTGATCGTCGAGGCCTCGCGCACCGGCAAGATCGGTGACGGCAAGGTGTGGGTGACCCCGGTGGACACGATCATCCGGGTCCGCACCGGCGAACGCGGTACCGACGCACTGTAATTCGCCGCAGTCGCACGGCGAACGATCGAGCGGCCCCGCTCCTACCGGATTCGGTCGGGGCGGGGCCGCCCGCATGAATGGGTGGTGGGGCAGTGGAACAGCGCAACGGTGGAACACAGAACAACGCGGCAACCGACCTGGTGAAGGCCAGAGCGGCGCTGCTCGAGGGAGCGGGCACCCGCAATCCGCGGCTCGACCCACAAGCTCTGCGGGCCGCGCTGGTCGACCTGTTCGACCTGTGGCTCACCAGCAAGGGCAACGAACTCGGCATCACCCCCGACAGCGGGCTGGCCCTGGTGGCCGTCGGCGGGCTCGGCAGGCGCGAGATGCTGCCCTACTCCGATCTCGATCTCGTACTGCTGCACGACGGGGTCGACCAAGCGGTGGTGGCCGAGGTGGCCGACAAGCTCTGGTATCCCCTCTGGGACGCCCACATCAAACTCGACCACAGCGTGCGCACGGTGCCGCAGGCGCTTCGCGTGGCCGCCGACGACACCATCGCCGCGCTCGGCATGCTCGAGGCCCGCCACATCGTCGGTGACGAGGATCTGAGCAACCTGCTGATCGGTGGGGTGCGCCGGGAATGGCGCACCGGCATCCGTTCCCGCTTCGACGACCTCATCGCCCAGGCCAACACCCGCTGGCAGCGCAGCGGCGAGATCGCTCACCGCGCCGAACCCGATCTGAAGAACGGTCGCGGCGGGCTGCGCGACATCCAGCTGCTCGATGCCCTCGCCATCGCCCAATTGACCGATGCCGTACCAGGTTTGGGGCCCGAGGTACCCGGCGGTGGTCTGAAACAGGCGCACCGCCGTCTGCTCGACGTGCGCACCGAACTGCACCGCGTGGCCGGTCGCGCCCGCGACCAGTTACGCGCACAGGACGCCGACGAGATCGGCGCCGCGCTGCGCATCGGCGACCGTTTCGACCTGGCCCGCACCCTCACCGATTCGGCACGCACGGTGAGCTATTCGACCGACGTGGGTCTGCGCACCGCCGCGAACGCGCTGCCCCGGCGTGGACTCGCCCGGCTGCGCCGCCTCCCGGTGCGCCGCCCGCTCGACGAGGACGTGGTCGAGCACGCCGGTGAGGTGGTGCTCGCCCGCGACGCCCGCCCGCAACGCGACCCCGGCCTGATCCTGCGTGTCGCCGCCGCCTCGGCCCAGACCGGGCTGCCGATGTCGGCGACCACCCTCAACCGGCTCTCCGAAGACGCCCCCGAACTGCGCGAACCCTGGCCCAAGGACGCACTCGACGACCTGCTCGTGCTGCTCGGCGCGGGCCGCGGCGCGATCGATGCGGTGGAGGCCCTGGACCGAACAGGCTTGTGGGGCAGGCTCTTTCCCGAATGGGGTGCGGTCCGCGACCTGCCCCCGCGCGACGCGCTGCACACCTGGACCGTCGACCGCCACCTCATGGAGACCGTCGCCTACGCCACCGGCCTCAGCACCCGCGTGGCCCGTCCCGACCTGCTGATCCTCGGCGCCCTGCTGCACGACATCGGCAAGGGACGCACCGGTGACCACAGCGTGGTCGGCGCCGAACTGGCCACCCACATCGGGCGCAGGCTCGGCCTGTGGCCCTCGGACGTGCGAACTCTCAGCGCTATCGTGCGCCACCACCTGCTGCTGCCCGACACCGCGACGCGGCGCGACCTCGACGACCCGGCCACCGTCGGCCACGTCGTCGACGCGCTCGGCGGCGACGTGGGTCTGCTCGAATTGCTGCACGCCCTCGCCGAAGCCGACTCGATGGCGACGGGTCCCGGTGTGTGGGGTGATTGGAAGGCCTCGCTGATCGGCGAACTGGTTCGCCGGTGCCGGCTGGTGATGGCGGGAGAGCCGCTGCCGCAACCGGAGCCGATCGACCCCGAGCTGGTCGCCAAGGCGGAGGCCGGCGGTGTGCACGTGACGCTGAGCGCGGGGGAAGGCAAACACACCCACGTGGTCACCGTCATCGCGCCCGACGAGCCGGGTCTGCTCGCCGACGCGGCCGGCGTGCTGGCGCTGCATTCACTGCGGGTGCTGTCGGCCTCGCTCGGTGGGGTCGGCGAATCGGCGATCAACACCTTCGTCGTCACCCCGAAGTTCGGCGACCCACCCGACGCGGGTCTGCTCCGCCAGGAACTGATCCGCGCCATCAGCGGTGCGCTGGATCTACAAGCGGCGCTGGTCAAACGCGAGACCGAGACCGTCGGCCGCTACGCGCGGGCCCAGCCGCGCCTGATCTGGCAGTCCGCACCCGCACCGGGACAGGTGATCCTGGAATTGCGCGCCGAGGACCGGGTCGGGCTGCTCAGCAGGCTCGCGGGCGCGTTCGCCGCGGCGGGCGCGAATGTGCGCTGGGCCAAGGTGGTCACGATGGGCACGGCCGTGGTCGACGCGTTCTGCCTCGAACTCGGTGACGCCGACAGCCCTGCCCTGCGCGAACGGATCGAAAAGGCCGTTCTGGACGTGGTTCCCCGCCCGGCACCGCCGCAGCAGCCCGCCGACATCGGTTCGGACGCCTGAAACGTTAGGACACGGTTTACTCACCGATTGCTATCGGGTTGCTACGTATTGGTTACTCGCTGCCCGATAAGTCGAAACACGACCTATAGCATTCGAAAGGTCCGGCTGTCACTCGTTCGAGGGGAGCTGATCCGTGGCTATCGAAGTCGTCTCCGCATCGATGATGACCAGCGACGCGACCGCGCACATCGCGCGCTGCGTCGGCGGTGACCTGTGGGTGGTTTCGTGGTTGCCGGGCCGCACCCTCACCGGTGCTCAGGCCCTGGCCGCGATGACCATCGCCTCGACCACCGCCCATCACACCGATTCCGCCGAATCCGAGTGGAACCGGATCGAGGCGCTCTCGCGTGAGCTCGGCCTCACCGGGCGCGAGGCGGTGTACCTGGTCAACATCGAGAACCACGAATTGCGCCGCACCGTGCCACCGCACGTGCGCTCCGGGGAATAACACCCATTACCCTGGGAGGGCAATAGAGGTCCCTTTCAGATCAGGAGCGCGATCGGTGTTCGAATCCCTGTCCGACCGGCTTACCGGTGCACTGCAGGATCTGCGCGGTAAGGGGCGGCTGTCACCGGCCGACATCGACGCCACCGCGCGCGAGATCCGCCTCGCCCTCCTCGAAGCCGACGTGGCGCTGCCCGTGGTGCGCGGGTTCATCGCCAATGTGAAGGAACGCGCCAAGGGCGCGGAGGTCTCCGCGGCGCTCAACCCGGCCCAGCAGGTCGTCAAGATCGTCAACGAGGAACTCGTCGCCATCCTCGGTGGTGAGACCCGGCGCCTCAACCTGGCCAAGAACCCGCCGACGGTCATCATGCTGGCCGGTCTGCAGGGTGCCGGTAAGACCACCCTCGCGGGCAAGCTCGCCAAATGGCTCAAGGGTCAG
Organism: Nocardia sp. NPDC023733; assembly: GCF_040639775.1. NCBI lineage: Bacteria > Bacillati > Actinomycetota > Actinomycetes > Mycobacteriales > Nocardiaceae > Nocardia > Nocardia sp. NPDC023733. The sequence continues at coordinate 218,932 of NZ_JBFAAN010000001.1, forward strand.
GGTCACCAGCCACTGCTCGTGGCCTGTGACCTCCAGCGTCCCGGCGCTGTCACCCAGCTGCAGGTCGTCGGTGAGCGTGCGGGCGTGCCCGTGTTCGCCCCGCACGGCGGCACCTCCATCGGCGGTGGCGAGAACCCGCTCGGTATCACCGCCGCCGACCCGGTCGCGGTCGCCGCGGGCGGTATCGAAGAGGCAAAGGCCAAGCAGTACGACGTGGTCATCGTCGACACCGCCGGTCGCCTCGGCATCGACGAAGAACTCATGCGCCAGGCCGCGGGCATCCGCGACGCCGTGAACCCCGACGAGACCCTCTTCGTGCTCGACGCGATGATCGGTCAGGACGCGGTGAGCACCGCGGAGGCCTTCCGCGACGGTGTCGGCTTCACCGGTGTCGTGCTCACCAAGCTCGACGGTGACGCGCGCGGTGGTGCCGCGCTGTCGGTGCGTAACGTCACCGGCGCGCCCATCATGTTCGCCTCCACCGGTGAGAAGCTCGAGGACTTCGACGTCTTCCACCCCGACCGGATGGCCTCGCGCATCCTCGGCATGGGCGACGTGCTCACCCTCATCGAGCAGGCCGAACAGGTCTACGACGCCAAGCAGGCCGAGGAGACCGCCCGCAAGATCGGCAGCGGTGAGCTCACCCTCGAGGACTTCCTCGACCAGATGCTGGCCATCCGCAAGATGGGCCCGATCGGCAACCTGCTCGGCATGCTGCCCGGTGCGGGTCAGATGAAGGACGCGCTCGCGGCCGTCGACGACAAGCAGCTCGACCGCGTGCAGGCCATCATCCGCGGTATGACCCCCGCCGAGCGCGACAACCCGAAGATCATCAACGCCTCCCGCCGCCTGCGCATCGCCAACGGCTCCGGCGTGCAGGTCTCCGAGGTCAACCAGCTCGTCGACCGGTTCTTCGAGGCCAAGAAGATGATGGCCATGATGGGCCGTCAGATGGGTCTGCCCGGTGCGCGCCGCGGCAACAACAAGAAGGGCAAGAAGGGCAAGAAGGGCGGGCGCGGTCCCACGCCGCCGAAGATGCGCGGTGGGTTCCCCGGTATGCCCGCCGGTATGCCGCCGGGGATGGATCTTTCGCAGCTGCCGCCCGGTCTCGACCAGCTGCCGCCCGGTCTCGAGGGCATCGATCTCTCGCAGCTGAAGTTCCCGAAGAACTGAGCTGTGTTTTTGGAGCGCTGGCGCGCTCAAGTCGGCGGCCCTTGAGGTCCCGACGATCAGGCACCGTGGCTTGCTCCTTCGTCGCCTACGCCACGGCGCCTGTTCGTCGGGACGGCCGCCGACCGCCGCTTCGCGGCGTCCCCTCCTCGGGGTCGGGGAGGGCGGGGCCGGTTTGGTCAGAGCAGCTTGGGGATCAGGGCTTTTCGGTTCGCTGGGTAGTCGGCGAATTTCTCGCGGTACCAGCGGTGCGTGGCGAAGGCGCGTGGCACCAGGTTGCCCGCGGTGATCAGGAAGATCGCCACGCCCGCCAGCGACCAGGTGAGCAGTGCGAACCCGGCCCACGCGATCAGTTCACCGAGGTAGGCCGGGCTGCTGACGAAGCGGAAACCGCCGCCGTGCGGGACGCGGTACTCGGCGGCGCCCGGGTCGTTCTTGTCCCGCAGATTCCGCACGATCGACTCCGAGCGCACCAGCAGTGCGAAGCCGCCCAGGTACACGACCAGCCCGATCAGGAAACGCGGGTCGGTGAGCCAGGCGGTGCCGTACTGATTTTTGTAGTCGTTGCTGAAGAACGCGCCGTTGAGATAACCGTGCAGCGCCGTCACGAAAACGCCCGCTCCGACCACCGACACATTGAAGGTGCTCTTCTTGCCCGGCACCTGCCGGATCGACAGCGGGAAGAACCAGCCGCGATTGCCGTAGTGCAGTACCCAGATGGCGGCCAGCACCAGCGGGACGGGTTCGAAGCGGTCGGGTCCGCTCAGGTAGAACACCGCGAATACCACGGTCGCGGGCAACTCCATCAGCCACCAGCCCAGCTTCGGGTTCAGGTTGAAGCCCACCGCGTTGGAGGCGAAGCGGCCGTACGGGCTCTGCGCGAACAGCCCGCCGACGATGACGAACGCGGCGAAGCCGAACGCGATGGTCAGCACCGTGTCGTAGGTCGTGTTCCCGGTGTACCAGTCCATCGAGATCCTCTGTCCAGGCGTCCGGCACGATCGCCGACGCAAAACTAGAACACGTTCTATCATGGATCGGGCAGGGGAAACGCGACAATGGAGGACGCAGATGCCGCTCGACCGGACCGCTGAAGACCTGCTGGCGGCGGTGCTGGCATCCCCGCGCGCCGTGGCGGCCCATGACAAGACCGCCTGGGTCGGGCTGTTCGCCGAGCAGGCGGCGGTGCACGATCCCTACGGCTCGCATGCGCACATCGGGCCCGAGGCGATCTCGCGCTTCTACAACGTCTTCATCGCGCCCAACACCATCGCCTTTCGGGTCGAGCGCGACATCGTCGCCGGGCACACGGTGGTACGTGACCTACACATCGAGACGACCATGTCGACGGGGGCGACCGTTGTCGTGCCGATGCATCTGCGCTACGACCTGGTGGCGACGGATGGTGGGTGGCGGATCATCCGGCTTGCCGCGCACTGGGAGTTGGGGGTGATGGTCGGAAGGTTGTTGCGGACCGGGCCGGCCGGTGTGCTCGCGGGGGCGAAACTCGGGCCGCAGCTGGTCGGGGAGCTCGGTGTGGGTGGGGCGATGGGGATGATGCGAGCGTTGCGTGGGGTGGGCGGGCGCGGGAAGCGGATCGTGCGAGGGCTGTTCGTCGCGGCGGCCGGCGGGGACTCGGGGCGGGTTCAGGAGTTGCTCGGGCGGGCGAGTGTGCGGGTGGCGTCGGGGAACACGTTGAGTTCTGGGGAATTCGGTGAGATGGTGCGGTCAATGCAGTGGGACAAGATGATCGCGGCTGGTCGGACGGTGAGTGTCAGTGTGCGGATGGGGGAGTCGGGTGGGGTGGTGTTCGTGGACTTCGCGTCGGGCTCTTCGCGTATCGAGGGTGTGACGGTCTACCTCGAGGGCTGAGTTATCTGGAGTGCTGAGGATTGTGGGGGCGAAGACCCTCGGGGTTTTGTGCACCACAAAGGTATTGGGCTGTATTTTTGGAGCGCTGGCGCGCTCGAGCGCGGCCCCTGAGGGGCCGCGCGAACAGCGCTCGAGACTCGCGCCTGCGGCGCATGCGCTTCGAGCGCTGTTCGCGCGGCCGGGCCGCTGCGCCGCTTCGCGGCGGACCCTCCTCGAGGTCGGGTCGTGCGGGGTTGGGAGTGCGGTCATGGCGGACTTAAGTGGTGCCGTGTGGCTGGGAATGCTGTCATGGCGGACTCGAGTGGTGCCACGTGGGCTGGGAGAGACCGCAACGAGATCCACGCCCTCGTCGACAATCTCGCCGCAGCGCTCTGCGGTAGGCGGCCGACTCGGGCCGGTGCCACGTGGGCTGGGAGTGCGGTAGGCGGCCGACTCGGGCGGTGCCACGTGGGCAGGGGAGCGCGGTAGGTGGCGGACTCTGGCGGTGCAGTTTGGGCTGGGGGTGCGGTAGGTAGGGGCTCGTGTGGTGGGCGGGATTGTGGTGGGTGGCCGACTCGCGTGGTGCAGTGTGGCTCGGGATTGTGGCGGGTGAACGGCTCGTATGGAGTCGTGTAGCGGACTGGGAATGTGGGGGCCGGGAATGTGGTTTCGGCGGGTTCGGGGTGGGGTGTTGGCGGTAGGTTGGGGGCAGGCTGACGTCTGGAGGTTGGTGTGCATCTGCGTGGTGTGGTTCTTCCCGGTGATCAGGAGCTCGACCTCTGGGTGGTCGACGGTGCGGTGACATTCGAGCCGGTGGTGGGGGCCGAAACCCTCTGTCGCACAGGGTGGATCGTGCCGGGTCTGGTAGACGCTCACTGTCACGTCGGTATTCGGTACGGCGGCGGTGACGAGACGCACGAGGGTGCGATCGAGCAGGCCGAGACGGAGCGCGACGCGGGCGCCCTGCTGCTGCGTGACGCCGGCTCGCCGATCGACACCCGGTTCATCGACGAGCACGCCGAACTGCCGCGCATCATCCGCGCGGGGCGCCACATCGCGCGGCCCAAGCGCTACATCCGTGAACTCGGCATCGAGCTCGACGACGAACGCGACCTGCCCGAGATCGTCGCCGAACAGGCGCGCTTCGGCGACGGATGGGTGAAGATCGTCGGCGACTGGATCGACCGGTCGGTGGGGGACCTGCGCCCGCTGTGGAGCGACGGCATCCTGAAACAAGCGATCGACGCCGCGCACGCCAACGGCGCCCGCGTCACCGCCCACGTCTTCGGCGAGGATGCGCTGCCCGGTCTCATCAACGCGGGCATCGACTGCCTCGAGCACGGCACCGGCCTCACCGACGACACCATCGAACTGATGCTGGCCAACGGCACCGCACTGGTCCCCACCCTCATCAATATCGACACCTTCCCGGGCATCGCCGACTCGGCGACCAAGTTCCCCGTCTACGCCGCCCACATGCGCGACCTGCACCGCCGCGTCCGCGACACCGTCGGCAAAGCCCACGAGGCGGGCGTCCCGATCTACGCGGGCACCGACGCGGGCGGCTCCATCCGCCACGGCCGCGTCGCCGACGAGATCGCCGCCCTCACCGGCGCGGGCCTGTCCCCCCACGACGCCCTCGGCGCCGCCTCCTGGAACGCCCGCACCTGGCTCGGCCGCGAATCCATCACCGAAGGCGCCCCCGCCGACTTCGTCGTCTACGCCGACGACCCCCGCACCACCCCCGCCGCCCTCACCGACCCCCTCTGGGTCGTCCTCCGCGGCATGATCGTCAAAACCCCCAACCCGGTCACCGGCCACCGCTGATCGCGCCGTGCCCTCATGCGGCCCCGGCAACGGGCTTCGCGATCGCACCGGGCGATTTCAGGTGGGCTCGACCTGTCTGGCACAATGGACCACCGTCCTCCCTGGACAGTGTCAGCCCGTCTCCGGTTACGTACCGCGCGGCGGTCACGCACTTCATGCGCGAAACCGGACCCGCAGACCATGTGGGTCGCCGAATCGCGTGGTGACCAAACTACTGAAAGAGGCAGATCAGCATGGCTGTTCGCATCAAGCTCACCCGTCTGGGCAAGATCCGCAACCCCCAGTACCGCGTCGTCGTCGCCGACGCCCGCACCCGTCGTGACGGCCGTGCCATCGAGTCGGTCGGCAAGTACCACCCGAAGGAAGAGCCCTCGCTGATCGAGATCGATTCCGAGCGCGTGCAGTACTGGCTGTCCGTCGGCGCGCAGCCGACCGAGTCCGTGCAGCGTCTGCTGGAGATCACCGGCGACTGGCAGAAGTTCAAGGGCCTGCCGGGCACCGAGGGCACCCTCAAGGTGAAGGCCGCCAAGCCGTCCAAGCTGGACCTGTTCAACGCCGCGCTGGCCGCCGCCGACAACGAGCCCGTCGCCGAGGCCGTCACCCCGAAGAAGAAGGCCGCCAAGAAGGAAGAGGCTGCCGCCGAGGAGACCCCGGCCACCGAGGCTGCCGAGTAATGACTGCCGTTGTTGCCGACGCCGTCGAACATCTGGTTCGTGGCATCGTCGCCAACCCGGACGACGTCCGCGTCGAGCTGCTCACCGGCCGTCGCGGACGCACCGTCGAGGTGCATGTCCATCCTGAAGACCTGGGCAAGGTGATCGGTCGCGGTGGTCGTACCGCGACCGCGCTGCGCACCCTGGTCGCCGGTATCGGTGGCCGGGGTATCCGGGTCGACGTGGTCGACACCGACGCCTAGATGGAACTCGTCGTAGGTCGGGTCGCCAAGTCGCACGGTGTGCGCGGCGAACTCGTCGTCGAGGTGCGCACCGATGAGCCGGATGCCCGGTTCGCTCCCGGTGCCACCCTGCACGGCCGCATGCCGAAGTCCTCGGCGACCCGTGAGTTCACCGTGAAGTCGGCCCGAGAGCACTCGGGCCGACTTCTGGTGTTCGTCGACGGCGTCGACGACCGCACCGCCGCCGACGCGCTGCGCGGGCTGCTGTTCGTCGTAGACAGCGAAACCCTGCCCCCGTCCGACGATGACGACGCCTTCTACGACCACGAGCTCGAAGGTCTGCGCGTCGAACTCGAAGACGGCACCGTCGTCGGCAAGGTCACCGAGGTATTGCATTCCGCCGCAGGCGAATTGCTGTCGGTGCGCGCCGAAGACGACGGCCGCGAAGTTCTGATTCCCTTTGTCACCGCCATTGTGCCGACCGTGTCGGTCGCCGACGGTCTGGTGGTCATCACCCCGCCCGAGGGCCTGCTCGATCCGGAGTAATTCGTGCAACTCGATGTCGTCACGATCTTCCCGGAATATCTCGAGCCGCTGCGCACAGCGCTGCTCGGCAAGGCCGTCGACAAGGGCCTGATCTCGATCGGTGTGCACGACCTGCGTCACTGGACCCACGATGTGCACAAGTCGGTCGACGATTCGCCCTACGGCGGCGGCCCCGGCATGGTCATGAAGCCCACCGTCTGGGGCGACGCGCTCGACGAGGTATGTCCCGACGACGCACTGCTCGTCGTTCCCACTCCGGCCGGGGTGCCCTTCACCCAGGCCACCGCCCAACGCTGGTCCACCGAAAAGCACCTGGTGTTCGCCTGCGGCCGCTACGAGGGCATCGACCAGCGCGTCTTCGACGACGCCGCCCGCCGCGTGCGCGTCGAAGAGGTGAGCATCGGTGACTACGTGCTCATCGGCGGCGAGGCGGCGGTACTGGTGATGACCGAGGCCGTGGTCCGGCTGATCCCCGGTGTACTCGGCAATCAGCAGTCACACCAAGAGGATTCGTTCTCCGACGGCCTCCTCGAAGGCCCGAGCTACACCCGCCCGGTGTCCTGGCGTGGTCTCGAGGTGCCGCCGATCCTGCTGTCGGGCGATCACGCGAAGATCGCCGCCTGGCGTCGCGAGCAGTCGCTGCAGCGGACCCGCGAGCGCAGGCCCGACCTGCTGCCCGATTAGTTCGCCATCACCCGCGTGGTGATGCAGAACGGATGCCCGGCCGGGTCGAGCAGTACCCGCCAGCGCGGATCCTGTTGTACCGGTGCGGGTGTGGCGCCCACCGCCAGCGCGTGCTGTTCGCACAGAGCCAGGTCGGCATCGGCCGCGAGGTCCAGGTACACCGCGGGCGTGCCGGGCCATTGCGGCGGGTAGTAGCCCTCCACGTACTGTGCCGCGATCGTCAGTCCCGACGGTATGCGGATACCGACGCTGTGCTCGTCGTTCCACAGGACGCGGCCGCCGAGCAGCCCCAGGTAGAAACGGGCGAGAGACTCGGGGTCGGCGCAGTCGAGGGAGAGGCCGGCCAGCTGAAAAGGCTCCGTCATCGGATCGACGGTACCGGTCGGATTCCGCGCCGAGATTGTTTTGCGCTAAAGACATTTGGGTATTACTCGGGGTTGTTCGTTGTGTGATCGTCCAGAACGAGGATTGCTGGTTCCGTCCGGAAACAGGTGCGTGACTCAGGGGAGCAGCCCGTACCGCCGCGCCGTCACCACAGCTTCCTGACGGGTGCTTGCGTCGAGCTTGCTCATCGCGTGCCGCAGATAGCTCTTCACCGTCTCCGCCCCGAGTGAGAGCCGAAGCGCCACTTCCTGATTCGTGCAACCGAGGGCCACCTGGGCGAGCACGTCGATCTCCCGCCGCGACAGGCGGGGCGCTTCGTCGACGGGTGCCCCGGTCATCACGGCGGCCAGTCGTGCCGATACACCCGCCAGCCGGTCACGCAGCGCGGCATCGTCGACGGCGGCCGACATCGCACGCAGTTCGGCGTGGATCTCGCGCAGCTCCTCGGTGGCCGGTGTCGCGGCGACCGGTTCCGCGAGCTCGAGCAACCGCACCCGCCGATCCACCTCGTCGCGCACGGCGATCTCGTTCGCCAGCCGCCTGCCCGCCGCCATGATCACGTCGGCGGCGCGGTCGCCGAGGGGGCTCGCGCCACGGGTGGCCGCGTACAGCACCGCGCGCGGCCGGTCCCCGACCACAACCGGCACGGCGATCACCGAGCGCAGCCCCTCGCCCGAGACGGCCGCGTCGTAGTCGTGGGTGATGGTTGGTGCGCGGCGGTAGTCGGCCACGGCCGCCGGTCTGCGGTATTGCATCGCCTGCCCACCGAGGCCGGAGGTACGCAGCACCGACAGCCCGCGCAGACCGGTGGTGACGGTGCCGACGAACTCGGTGAGCAGCAAGGTGTCCTCGTCGACCGGGCCGCCGAACACCACGGGCACGTTCGCCCGGCGCGCCACCCAGCGGATCTCGGCACGCAAGGCGTCGCCGTCGCGGGGACGCAACAGGGAGCTCATGGATCACCCCTTTTCGGGGGTAGTGGCGAACGTGAGGTGTGCCACATTCTATGCGAGACCGGCACGGTGTTGAGGAGAACTGCGATGAGTACCGACCTGGACGCGCGGGTACGCGACCTGCTCGCCCGCTACGACGGCCCCGAGGCGTGCGCGGCCGAGTTGCTCTGTGACGGGCATCCGGCCGACGCGATCGCGTTCACGGTCGTCGAGTCCGACCTGACCGCCCGCGACCTGACCTACGGGGAGTTGCGCGAGCGTTCGTCGCGGTTCGCGGCCGCGCTGGCCGGGCTCGGTGTCGGCCCGGGCGACCGGGTGGCCACCCTGATGGCCAAGTCCGCCGACCTGGTGGTGGCGCTGCTGGGAATCTGGCGTCGTGGCGCGGTGCATGTGCCGCTGTTCACCGCCTTCGCGCCCGCTGCCATCGAGTTCCGGCTCGCGGCGAGCAACACAAGGGTTGTCGTCGCCGATGTCGACCAGGCACCGAAACTGCTCGCAGGCGAAGGATTTCCGGCCGGCGACGGCCCGGCCACACCGAGTGGGCGGATCGGTGCGGGTGCCGAGCCGTCGCTCGCCGCACCCGACTCGTCGGGATCGGCTGCCGGGCCGACGAGCCCGCCTATCACGATCGTCGCCGGCGAAGCCCTGCCCGGCACCTTGTCTTTCCATGACCTGCTCGACACGCACCGGGCCGACGACCCGCGGGCGGTCCCGGTCGCGGTCGGCGGTGACGGCCTGCTGGTCCAGCTGTTCACCAGCGGCACCACCGGAACCCCCAAGGGCGTACCGATCCCGGTACGCGCGCTGGCCTCCTTCCACGCCTACCAGGAATTCGCCCTGGACGTGCGCGGCGACGACGTCTACTGGAACGCGGCCGACCCCGGCTGGGCCTACGGCCTCTACTACGCGATCCTGGCACCGCTGGCCACCGGTGTGCGCAGCCTGCTGCTGCATGCCGGTTTCTCCGCGCCCCTGACCTGGGAGGTGTTGCGCCGCTTCGGTGTCACCAATTTCGCCGCCGCACCGACCGTGTACCGGGCGTTGCGCGCCGATGCGCAGGTGCCCGACGGGGTGGCGTTGCGCCGGGCCTCATCGGCGGGGGAGCCGCTCACGCCCGAGGTCGTTTCCTGGTCCCGTGACGCACTCGGTGTCGCGGTGCGTGACCACTACGGCCAGACCGAGCACGGCATGGTCATCTGCCACGCCTGGCACCCCGATCTGGATGTCGAGGCGCCCGCCGGTTCGATGGGCAGACAGTTGCCGGGCTGGGCATGCACGGTGCTCGCCGAGGACGCAGACACCGAGGCAGCGCCCGGCGAGGTCGGCCGGGTCGCCATCGACACCGACCACAGCCCGCTGCTGTGGTTCCTCGGCTACCTCGACGACCCCGAACGCACTTCGGCGCGGTTCACCGCCGACGGCCGCTGGTATCTGACCGGCGACGTCGGTGCCCGCGATGCCGACGGATTCTTCCGTTTCAGTGCCCGCGACGACGATGTGATCATCATGGCCGGGTACCGGATCGGGCCGTTCGAGGTGGAAAGCGTGCTGGTGATGCACGCTCAGGTCGCCGAAGCCGCCGTCGTCGGCATGCCCGACGAACTGCGGGGCGAGGTGCTCGAGGCATTCGTTGTGCCGCGCGAGGGTGTCGACGGCGACGACGAGCTGGTGGCCGAGCTGCAACAGCTGGTGAAGGACGAATTCGCGGCCCACGCCTACCCGCGACGCGTACATTTCGTCGCGAGCCTGCCCAAAACGCCCAGCGGGAAAGTGCAGCGGTTCCTGCTGCGCGGCAAGGAGATCCGGTGATGTCCGAACTCAGCTACGCCAGCGGTCCCGCGAGTACTCCGCTGCTCGGCGACACCATCGGCGCGAATCTCGACCGGACCATCGCGGCCGTTCCCGATCAGGAAGCCCTCGTCGACCGGACGACGGGCCGGCGCTGGACCTACCGCGAAGTGGGGGCAGCCGTCGACGCCGTCGCGACCGGACTCGCGGCCCGCGGCATCGGGCGCGGCGACCGGGTGGGCATCTGGGCACCGAACTGCGCCGAGTGGTACCTCGTGCAGTACGCGACGGCCAAGCTCGGCGCGATCCTGGTGAACATCAATCCCGCCTACCGCAGCAGCGAACTCGAGTACGTCCTCGGGCAGGCCGGGGTGCGGGCACTGATCGCGGCCGCGGAGTTCAAGTCCTCGAACTACGTGGCGATGATCGAGCAGGTGCGTCCGAATTGCCCTGCGCTGGAGCAGGTACTGATCCTCGGTACACCCCAGTGGCAGGAAGTGGCCGAGACGGCACCTGACTCGCAGCGCTTGGCCGCCATCGCGGCGACCCTGTCGGCCGACGACCCGATCAACATCCAATACACCTCGGGTACAACGGGATTCCCCAAGGGCGCGACCCTGAGCCACCACAATATCCTCAACAACGGCTTCTTCGTCGGCGAACTGTGCGGCTACACCAGCGCCGACCGGATCTGCGTGCCGGTTCCCTACTATCACTGCTTCGGCATGGTCATGGGCAACCTCGCGGCCACCTCACACGGTGCGGCGGTGGTGATTCCGGCGCCGTCCTTCGACCCGGCCGCCACGCTGGCCGCTGTGGCCGCCGAACGATGCACTTCGCTCTACGGTGTGCCGACCATGTTCATCGCCATGCTCGCCGAGCTCGACAACGGTGCGTCCCACGATCTTTCGAGCCTGCGCACCGGCATCATGGCCGGTTCACCGTGTCCGGTGGAGGTGATGAAGCGGGTGATCGACCGAATGGGGATGGCCGAGGTATCGATCTGTTACGGCATGACCGAGACCAGCCCGGTGTCCACCCAGACCCGGCGCGACGACAGCATCGAACGCCGCACCGCCACCGTCGGCCGCGTCGGACCGCACCTCGAGGTGAAGGTGGTCGACCCCGACACCGGTCGCACGGTGTCGCGCGGCGAACCCGGTGAGCTGTGCACCCGCGGGTACTCGGTGATGCTGGGCTACTGGGGCCAGCCCGACAAGACCGCCGAGGCGATCGACGCCGCCCGCTGGATGCACACCGGCGACATCGGCGTGATGGACGACGACGGCTATCTCTCGGTCACCGGCCGGATCAAGGACATGGTGATCCGCGGCGGCGAGAACATCTACCCCCGCGAGATCGAGGAATTTCTCTACACCCACCCCGATATCGTCGATGCCCAGGTGATCGGCGTCCCCGACGAGAAATACGGTGAGGAGCTGATGGTCTGGCTCCGTGTGCGCGAGGGCGCCGCCCCGCTCGACGCGGCCGCGATCCGCGACTTCTGCACTGGTCGCCTCGCCCACTACAAGATCCCGCGCTATGTGCACGTGGTCGACGAGTTCCCGATGACGGTCACCGGCAAGATCCGCAAGGCCGAGATGCGGGAGCTGGCCCTCGACCTCCTCCGCTGAGATCCGTCGCGGGCACGGCCGCCGTTTGCTACCGTGCTCGCGGCGGGCGGGCGCTCGATGCTCGCAATCGAATGTGCTGGGGGGCAGGGTGATCCGTCGCGTATCGATGCTCATGACAGTGATGTGCGCACTGGTGGCGGCGAGCGGAGCCACGGTCGAAGCAGGGCCGGGAGTCACGGTGCTGCCGCGCCCCGGCGGTGAAATGCCGGTGGGAACGACGACGCTGCATCTGGTCGACGCCGCCAGACCGGACCCGTTCGAAGCAGGCCGGACACGGGAACTGATGGTTTCGGTCTTCTACCCGGCCACCGACGTCGACCGTTACCCGCGGGCACATTACGCGTCGACCGAGTTGATCCCCGGGCTCGAGAAGACGCTGGGTATCGAACTTCCCGGCGTACTGACCCATGCCCATCGTGACGCGCCCGCCCGCGCCGGAACGACCTACCCGGTGGTGCTGTACACGCCCGGCGCCGGTGTTTCGCGTGTCCTCGGCACCGGCTTGGCCGAAGACCTTGCCTCGCGTGGCTACGTGGTTGTGACCGTCGACCACACCTATGAGACGGGACCGGCCGTCGAGTTCCCCGGCGGGCGCATTGTCTTACCCACACCCGCACCGAACGGTTTCGATACGACTATCCGCGAAAAGTACATTGCGGCAAGGCTGCTCGACTTCCGGTTCGTCCTCGACTCGCTGACCCGGCTGTCGAGTGGTGAGAATCCGGATTCCGAGCAGGACGCGCTACCCACCGATCTGGGGCTGGTACTCGATATGGAGCGGGTCGGTGCCGTCGGCCATTCCTCGGGTGGCTACACCGCGGTCGAAGCCATGCACACCGACCGCCGCATCGACGCGGCGGTCGACATGGACGGCCAGATCGGTGTCGACGAAGCATTCGGTCGCGCCGTCACCGAGGGCGTCGACAGGCCGACACTCGTGCTGACCAGCGCCCAGATCGAGCAGGTCGGTGACGGGAACCCGTCGTTCGACGCGTTCTGGGGTAAGGCCACCGGCTGGAAACGCCATCTGGCGATTGCGGATTCGGCGCACTACGACTTCACCGACATGCCCGCGTTCGTCCCCGCCCCTGCCAAGCCCGCTGCCGCGCAGTACATCGGCACCATCGATACCGAACGGATGGCGACGCTGGTGCGTTCCTACGTGGCCGCCATGTTCGACAAATTCCTGCGCGAGCGCACCGACACACTCCTGGATCGCCCGATCACCGAACCCGAGCTCACGACGGTGCGCTGACCTGGGATCGAGCCGGGTGTCGGCGGGGAGCTGTAGTCTCTGCGGCTGTGACGACAGCGCCCGAGATCGCCCGTTCGACGTCGAACGGCACTCCGACCGACAGCACGACCATCCTGGCCAGCGTGGGCAGGCGGATCGCCGACGAATTGGGGGTGCGCGAGACGCAGGTCCGCGCCGCCGTCGAACTGCTCGACGGTGGTTCGACGGTCCCGTTCATCGCGCGCTACCGCAAGGAGGTCACCGGCGGCCTCGACGATGCCCAGTTGCGTCAGCTCGAAGAACGGCTCGGCTACCTGCGCGAGCTCGACGAGCGACGCGGCGCCATCATCGAATCCATCCGCGGCCAGGGCAAACTCGATCCGGCCCTGCACGAGCAGATCATGCTCGCCGAGACCAAGGCCCGCCTCGAAGACATCTACCTGCCCTACAAGCCCAAGCGCCGCACCAAGGCCCAGATCGCGCGCGAGGCCGGCCACGAACCCGTGGCCGACGCGCTCATCACCGACCCGACCAACGACCCCGCGAACTACACCGCCGAGCAACTCGACGGCGCCCGCGCGATCCTGGTGGAACGCTTCGCCGAAGACGCCGACCTGGTCGGTGAGCTGCGCGAAATGATGTGGAACCGGGGCCAGGTCACCTCGACGGTGCGGGCGGGCAAGGAAGAGGCGGGCGCCAAGTTCGCCGACTATTTCGAGTTCAGCGAACCGTTCCACAAGCTGCCCTCGCACCGGATCCTCGCGTTGCTGCGCGGGGAGAAGGAAGAGGTGCTCACCCTGCACCTCGAACCCGACACCGAAGAACCCGAACCCGGGACGCGCACCATCTACGAGGGCCGCATCGCCAAGGCCTTCGGTATTGCCGACCAGGGTCGCCCGGCCGACTCCTGGCTGCTCGACACCGTGCGCTGGGCATGGCGAACCAAACTGCAGGTGAGTCTCGGTATCGATACCAGGATGCGGTTGCGTCAGGCCGCCGAGAAGGACGCCGTCGACGTCTTCGCCGCCAACCTGCGCGACCTGCTGCTCGCCGCGCCCGCGGGCACCCGCACCACGATGGGCCTGGACCCCGGCTACCGCACCGGTGTGAAAGTCGCCGTCGTCGACGCGACTGGTAAGGCCGTCGCGACCGAGGTCATCTACCCGCACAAGCCGCAGGGCCAGACCGAGAAGTCCCTCGCCGTGCTCGCCGCGCTGGTCGCCCGATTCAACGTCGAGCTCATCGCGATCGGCAACGGCACCGCCTCCCGTGAAACCGATGCCCTTGCCACCGAACTGATTTCGCGCATCCCCGAGAACAAGCCGACCAAGATCGTGGTCTCGGAAGCGGGCGCGTCGGTGTACTCCGCGTCGGCCTATGCCTCGGCGGAACTGCCCGACATGGACGTGTCGCTGCGCGGTGCGGTGTCGATCGCGCGCCGCCTGCAGGACCCGCTCGCCGAGCTGGTGAAGATCGATCCCAAGTCGATCGGTGTCGGTCAGTACCAGCACGACGTGTCCGAAACACTGCTGGCGCGCTCGCTGGGCGCCGTCGTCGAGGACGCGGTGAACGCGGTCGGTGTCGACGTGAACACCGCCTCGGTGCCGCTGCTGGCCCGCGTCTCCGGCGTGTCCTCCTCGGTCGCGGAAAGCATTGTGGCCCACCGTGATCAGAACGGCCCGTTCCGCAGCCGCACCGCGCTGCTCGAGGTGCCGCGACTGGGGCCCAAGGCTTTCGAGCAGTGCGCGGGCTTCCTGCGGATCCGCGGGGGTGAGGACCCGCTCGACACCTCCGCGGTGCACCCCGAGGCATACCCGGTAGTCCGCCGGATTCTCGAGCGAACCGGTAAGCCGATCGCCGAGGTCATCGGCAACACCTCGGTGCTGCGTTCGCTGAAGCCGGTCGAGTTCACCGACGAGAAGTTCGGTGTGCCCACCGTCAGCGACATCATCGCCGAGCTCGAGAAGCCGGGCCGCGACCCGCGCCCGGAGTTCAAGACCGCCGAATTCGCCGCCGGGATCGAGAAGGTCGCCGACCTGAAGCCGGGCATGGTGCTCGAGGGCGTCGTCACCAACGTGGCCGCGTTCGGCGCGTTCGTCGATGTCGGTGTGCACCAGGACGGCCTCGTACACGTCTCGGCGCTGTCGCACACCTTCGTCAAGGACCCGCGCGAAGTGGTCAAGTCCGGTGACGTGGTGAAGGTGAAGGTGCTCGAGGTCGACGTCGCCCGCCAGCGGATCGGGCTCACCCTTCGGCTGGATGACGAGCCGGGCAAGCCCGCCACGGGGGACAATCGTGGGGGCGGTGCGCCGCGCGGCCAGGGTCGTCCCCAGGGCGGTCGTGGTCAGGGCGGCGGCCGCGCGCAGGGCCGTGGTCAGGCGCAACCGCGCGGCGGCAATCAGCGCAAGCCGGCTGCCGAACCGACCGGTTCGATGGCCGAGGCGCTGCGCAGGGCCGGTTTCGGCAAGTAGGTCGACGACAGGGCGGGCGGCATGCGACGGTGGCTCGAAGACGATGTGATCGCGCACGGCCGCCTGCCCCTGCTCTGTTTCCTGCTGGGGTTCATCCTCGGTTTCGTAGTGATCCGGGTCAGCGTGCGCTTGATCCGCGCGCAGGTGAAGTGGTGGCCGGGCAACCTCAAGGCCGGTGACACCCACATCCACCACATGGTGTTCGGCGTCATCACGGTGCTGCTGTCGGGCATCGGCCTGATCGCCACGGCCGAGGACTCCACCCAGGTCACCTCGAGCGTGCTCGCCGCCTTCTTCGGCATCGGCGCGGCGCTGGTGCTCGACGAGTTCGCGCTGATCTTCTACCTGCGCGATGTGTACTGGGAGGAGCAGGGCCGCACCTCGGTGGACGCGGTGTTCGTCGCGCTGGCCGTGACGGGGCTGCTGCTGCTCGGGGTGCAGCCGGCGACCTTCCTCGACTACGACGATTTCCGGGAGTCGGCAGGTGTCGGGGTGCGCGTCGGGATCGTCGTCACCGTGGCGATCAATCTCGTCCTTGCCGCCATGGTGATCGCCAAGGGCAAGATCTGGACCGGGTTGTTCGGCATGTTCTTCACCCCGCTGCTGCTGGTCGGTGCGATCCGGCTGAGCCGCCCGGGAGCGCCGTGGGCGCGGTGGCGCTACGGGCACCGACCCAAGACGATGTCGCGCGCGATCGCCCGGGAGCGTCGCTACCGTCGTCCCGTGATCCGGGCCAAGATCTTCATCCAGGATCTGATCGCCGGGAAGCCCGACGTCGAACACGCACGCACCGCCGCCGAGGTCGAGTTGCGGCGCAAGGTCGTCGCGGCCCCGCCCGCGCCACCACCACACCCGCATCTGCTGCCGCGCCGACGGGCAGAAGCCGGTTCCGGCAAGCCCGCCGACGAGTGACCGGCGCCGCCCGATTTCAGTCGTGACCACCCTGTCTGGCACAATGAACCGGTTGCCTTGGGCGAGTCATGTCCGGGAGCACCCCTGTACTGAGCACGAACCGGTCGAGCGCGAGCCGCCAGGTTCCTCTGTTCGCGCGAAGAATCCGAAAAGGTGGAAAATGAACACCCTTGATTTCGTCGACGAGAAGTCGCTGCGTAGCGATGTCCCCGACTTCCGTCCCGGTGACACCCTGAACGTGCACGTGAAGGTCATCGAAGGCTCGAAGGAGCGCATCCAGGTCTTCAAGGGCGTCGTGATCCGGCGTCAGGGCGGCGGCATCGGCGAGACCTTCACGGTCCGCAAGGTGTCCTTCGGTGTGGGTGTCGAGCGCACCTTCCCCGTGCACAGCCCCAACATCGACCACATCGATGTCGTGACCCGTGGTGACGTGCGTCGCGCCAAGCTGTACTACCTGCGCGACCTGCGCGGCAAGGCCGCCAAGATCAAGGAAAAGCGCTGATCTTCCGGTAGCTCTTTCCGGCACAGAATCTTTGACAGTAGCCCGGCGCCCCGACTCACGTCGGGGCGCCGGGCTACTCTGTTCGGCGTGGCAGACGAAAGTGGGTCGGTGTCGGTGTCCGATTCGGGCGACGAGGGCAAGCGGCGCAGGAAAAAGGCCGACGACAAGAAGCAACGGCCGTTCTGGCAGGAACTGCCGATACTGGTCGTGATCGCGGCGGTGATCGCCGCCCTGATGGTCACTTTCGTCGGGCGGCCCTACGTGATCCCGTCGCAGTCGATGGAGGACACGCTCCAGATCGGCGACCGCATCTACGTGCAGAAGATCAGCTACTACGGTTCCGAGCCGGGTCCGGGCGATGTGGTGGTGTTCGTCGGCCCCGAATCGTGGAACGGGCACTACAAGTCCATCCGCTCCGACAACGCGGCCATCCGCGGTGTGCAGAATTTTCTGTCCTACTTCGGCCTGGTTCCGCCCGACGAGAACGATCTCGTCAAGCGTGTGATCGCCGTCGGCGGGCAGACCGTGCAGTGCTGCGACCCGCAGGGCCGGGTGATGGTCGACGGGAAGCCGCTCGACGAGCCCTACATCAAGAAGGACTACCCCTGGTTCACTGACCGCCCCAACGCCGTGTACCCGGCCGGGCGGATGTTCGGGCCGGTGAAGGTGCCCGAGGGGCATCTGTGGGTGATGGGTGACAACCGCAACGAGTCGGCCGATTCGCGCGCTCATGTGAGCGACGATCTGCAGGGCACCGTCCCGGTCGACAACGTGCGTGGCAAGACCGTGTTCAAGATCTGGCCGCCCGGCCGGATGGGCCCGGTGAGCTCGCAGAATCCGCAGGACAACTAGACACGGGGACAATCGAACTGTGGGGCAGGATCGGACCAGCTGGCCGCCGCGGGTGGTGATGCGCCGGGCGGGTGGCCTACGCACGCTCGAGGCGGCGCTCATCCGCGGTGGCCTCGGCCCGGTGGCCGGTGTCGACGAGGCCGGGCGCGGGCCCTGCGCGGGACCGCTGGTGGTCGCCGCGTGCCTGCTCGCGCCCAAGGCCTACGACAAGCTGGCCGGGCTCGACGACTCCAAGAAACTCACCGAGGCGGCCCGTGAGGAACTGTTCCCGGTGGTCAAGCGTCTGGCGCTGGCCTGGAGTGTCGTGGTGGTCCCCGCCTGGGAGATCGACGCCATCGGCATCCACGTCGCCAATATCGAGGGGATGCGTCGTGCGGTCGCCCATCTCGGCCGCACCCCGGGCTACATCCTGACCGACGGATTCAAGGTCCCCGGTCTGCCCGCGCCCTCGCTGCCCGTGATCGGTGGCGACGCGTCCGCGGCGTGCATCGCGGCGGCCAGCATCCTTGCCAAGGTCACCAGGGACCGCATGATGGTCGAGCTCGACGCCGAGCTGCCCGGCTACGGTTTCGCCGCGCACAAGGGCTACAACACCCCCGAGCACACCGCGGCCCTGCGCGAGCTCGGTCCGAGCACCGAACACCGCCGATCTTGGCGGAATGTGCGCGAACTCGAGGTGCCGGACGGTAGCCGGGTGGCTACCCGCGCGGCTCATGCGCGATGATGTGATCAATGAACGCGGCGCTGCTAGCAGGAGGATGTCCCACCCGATGAGTGCTGAGGACCTCGAGAAGTACGAAACCGAGATGGAACTGTCGTTGTACCGCGAGTACAAGGACATCGTCGGCCAGTTCTCGTACGTGGTGGAGACAGAACGGCGCTTCTACCTGGCCAATTCCGTCGAACTACGCCCGCAGAACGCCGACGGCGAGGTCTACTTCGAAGTGCGGATGAGCGATGCCTGGGTGTGGGACATGTACCGTCCCGCCCGCTTCGTCAAGCACGTTCGAGTGATCACGTTCAAGGACGTCAACATCGAAGAGCTGGAGAAGCCCGACCTCCGTTTGCCCGAATAAGGGGGAGTTGTCCCCAGGGGACGAGTTGTCCACAGGTTTTGTGTTTCCGCAGGTCGTGATCTCGGCGTAGCTTCGCGCCGGGATCACGCTTGCACCCGTGACGGACAAACAGGCGCTCGGCGCATACGGGGAGAAGCTGGCCGCGCAGTATCTGTGCGAGGCCGGGATGCAGATCGTCGCCCGCAACTGGCGATGCCGGTACGGGGAGCTGGACCTGATCGTCCAGGACCCGTCGGTGACGGCGTTCGTGGAAGTGAAGACACGGTCCGGCCTCGGCTTCGGCAGCCCGGCCGAGTCGGTCACCTTCGGTAAACAGCAGCGGATCAGGCGATTGGCGCTGTTGTGGCTCGCCGAGCAGGACGGGCCGTGGCGGCGCATCAGGTTCGATGTGGTGTCTGTGCTCGTCCCGCGTGGACGCAAACCGGTGATCGACCACCTGACGGGGGCGTTCTGATGGCCCTCGGACGTGCGCTGTCGGTCGCGGTGACCGGTGTCGACGGCCAGCTGGTGGAGATCGAGGCCGATATCGGCCAGGGACTGCCGTCGGTGAATCTTGTCGGGCTGCCCGATACCGCCCTGCAGGAGTCACGCAACCGGGTGCGCTCCGCGGTGGCCAATACGGGGGAGAAATGGCCCGACGGGCGGGTGATTCTGGCACTGTCGCCCGCGACTCTGCCGAAGGTCGGCTCGGTCTACGATCTGGCGCTCGCCGTGTCGGTGCTGGACGCCTCCGGTGCGGTGCCGGGGGACAAACTCGTGAAAACCGTGCTGCTGGGCGAGCTCGCCCTCGACGGGCGGGTACGCCGGGTCCGCGGTGTGTTGCCGGCGGTGATCGCGGCACGCAATGCGGGCTGCCCGACTGTCGTGGTGCCCGCCGAGGCGGTGGCCGAAGCCGGACTGGTCGAGGGCGTCGAGGTGCTCGGTGCGACGAGTCTGCGCGCTGTGGTCGCCTGGTTGCGCGGTGAAGGGACGCTGCTGGAACCCGACGGTGTGGTGCCCGGCGTCCAGGTGCCGTGTGGGGACCTCAGCGATGTGGTCGGCCAAGATGAGGCGCGCTGGGCGCTGGAGGTCGCTGCGGCGGGTGGCCACCACCTGCTGCTCACCGGACCACCGGGAATCGGGAAAACTATGCTGGCACAACGCCTTCCGGGGTTGCTGCCGCCGCTGTCGGAGGCCGAGTCGCTCGAGGTGACGGCGATTCATTCGATGGCGGGCTCGTTGACGGCCGAACAACCGTTGATGACGCTCGCACCGTTCGTCGCGCCCCATCACTCGACATCGGTAACCGCCATGATCGGCGGTGGTTCCGGCATGGCCCGACCCGGTGCGGTCAGCCGGGCGCACCGGGGAGTGCTGTTCCTCGACGAATGCGCCGAGATCGGCACCAAAGTGCTGGAGGCACTGCGTACTCCGCTGGAAGAGGGCGAGGTGCGGATCGCCCGGCGTGACGGTGTGGCTCGCTATCCGGCGCGGTTCCAGCTGGTGCTCGCGGCGAATCCCTGTCCGTGTGCGCCCGCCCGTGATGTCGACTGCATCTGCGCGCCCCTCGCTCGTCGCCGGTACCTCGGCAAGCTGTCGGGTCCGCTGCTCGATCGCATCGATATCTGGGTGCAGATGCGTGGTCAGGCGGGGGCCGCCTTCGGTGACCAGCAGACCGAGACCAGTGCTGTTGTCGCGGCCCGGGTCGCCGCGGCGCGGGCCCGCGCCGCGGAACGATGGAGTGCGGACGGTTGGGCGACCAATGCCGAAGTGCCGGGGCATATTCTGCGTCAACGGTTCCGGTTGCCCGCCGAGGCGATCGCGCCGATCGAGACCGCGCTGCGGTTGGGGCGGATGTCGGCGCGCGGTGCCGACCGGGCGGTGCGCGTGGCCTGGACGGTCTGCGATCTGCGCGGTGGGGAGCTGCCGAGCGTGCAGGATGTGCTGGCGTCGTTGAACTTCCGTCAGCGGGGTGGGCAATGACGGGGGTACAAGCGGTCGGCACCGTCGACCTCGATGTCGATGAGCGCAGGCTCGCGTGGGTGTATCTGTCTCGGGTGGTGCAGGGTCCGTGTGCGCCGTTGTCGGCGCTGATCGCCTCGGTCGGGGTTCGCGAGGCTGCGCGTGCGGTCCGCGAGCACGAGCTGCCTGACGCCCTTCGCGGACCCACCGCCGCGCGACGTGAAATAGACTCGGCTGCCAAGGATCTCGAGACGATACAGCGGATCGGCGGCCGGGTCATCACGCCCGATGACGACGAGTGGCCCGGCTGGCGCATGCTCGGCCTCGACCAGCTCGACACCGACCGTGACCGCGAAGCCGCCGTACCGCTCGTACTGTGGGCGCGCGGACCGCTGTCGCTGCGTACGGCATCGGAACGCGCTGTGGCAGTGGTCGGTTCCCGATGCAGCAGCGGGTACGGGATGCAGGTGGCCAGTGAGATCGCCTGTGACCTCGCCGGCCGCGGCTGGACCATCGTGTCCGGTGCGGCCTTCGGCATCGACGCGGCCGCCCACCGGGCCGCACTCGCCGTCGGCGGGCCGACGGTCGCCGTCCTGGCCTGCGGCGTCGACCGCCCCTACCCCGCCCAGCACGACCGGCTGCTCGCCGCCATCGCAGACAGCGGTCTGGTCGTCAGCGAATACCCACCCGGCGTCGCCGCCCAGAAACATCAATTCCTGGCCCGCAACCGGCTCATCGCCACCCTGGGTGACGGCGTCCTCGTCGTGGAAGCCGGATTGCGCAGCGGCGCAAGGAACACCGTGAAATGGGCGCGCCGCCTCGGTCGCCCGGCGATGGCGGTTCCCGGTCCGGTCGGGTCGGCGTCATCGGTGGGTTGTCACCGCATGATCCGGGAAGGTGAGGCCTTGCTCGTCACCCGCGCCGAAGACGTCATCGAGGAAGCGGGGCCCCTGCGTCTCCCCGTCGGCGAAGGCGCGCCCACCGACCCCGCCCACCACCTGCGCGGCGCCGAAGCCGAGGTCTACGCCGCCCTCCCCGCCATCGGCTCCCGTCAACCCCGCGACCTTGCCGACCAGTGCGGCCTCGACCTGGCCACCGTCCGAGCCGTCCTCCCCAGCCTGGAACTGGCCGACCTGGTCGGCTGCGATTCCGAGGGGTGGTTCCGCACCCGTCGCCCGGGCTGACCGGCTCGTCGAGTTCGCGGTCCGCGACGACGAGCGAACATCACTGCCCGCCGCAACAGGTGGGCTTTGTGGTGTCGCCCTGGGGCGGAAGAGTTGCAGG
Source organism: Nocardia sp. NPDC023733 (assembly GCF_040639775.1). Taxonomy (NCBI): domain Bacteria; kingdom Bacillati; phylum Actinomycetota; class Actinomycetes; order Mycobacteriales; family Nocardiaceae; genus Nocardia; species Nocardia sp. NPDC023733. The sequence goes on from NZ_JBFAAN010000001.1 coordinate 240,936, forward strand.
TCTTTTGCCTGGATGGGTGGGAGCTGGTGTCGGCGTTGGGCGTGAGGGCGATGGCGACACTGCCGCCTCGTCGGCCAGGTGACCGCAGCGTCCCAGGCGCCGATCCCTTATCGGGATAGCGGCGGTGCCTTGTCGACGTGTGGGCGTGGGCGGAATGTGAAAGCGCGAGAGCGACGTGTCGAGGTGGCGGTGCCCGTCGGCGGTGTGATCGCTCGGGTCGCCGCCGCTGCCATTCGTCGACCCAGCGGTGTGGGTGGTGCGTGAGGGCGCCGGGTGTGAGGGCGCCGGGTGTGCGGCGTGGTGGGTTGCGTGATGCAGGGGGAGGGGCGACGGTGGGGGGATGGATGTGTTGCCCGAGGATTTGACTGCTTTGCTCGGGGAGTTCGGGCGGCATCTGCGGCTGGGGCGGAATCGGTCGGCGCATACGGTGCGGGCTTATGTGGGGGATGTGCGGTCTCTGCTCGAGCATGTGTACGCGCGGTCGGCGGATGCGGCGTTGCGAGAACTCGATCTGGGAGTGTTGCGGTCGTGGCTGGCCGAGCTGGCGGCGGGTGGGGCCGCGCGGACGACACTGTCGCGTAGGGCTTCGGCGGCACGGACTTTCACCGCGTGGCTGACCGAGACGGGACGGCTGGATATCGATCCGGGGCTGCGGTTGCAGGCCCCCAAGGCGCACCGTGTGCTGCCTGCGGTGCTCGGCCGTGAGCAGGCGGCACAGGCGATGGGTGCGGCGGAATCCGGTGCGGCACAGCAGGACCCGATGGCATTGCGTGACCGGCTGATCGTGGAGCTGCTGTATGCCACCGGCATCCGGGTGAGCGAACTGTGCGGCCTCGACCTCGACGACATCGACCGTGAACGCCAACTCGTCCGGGTACTCGGCAAAGGCAACAAGGAGCGCTCGGTGCCCTTCGGCGCCCCGGCCGAGGCAGCCCTCGTCGCCTGGCTGCGTGCCGGCCGACCCGCCCTGGCCAACGAGCGTTCCGGTCGAGCGCTGTTCCTCGGCCAGCGTGGCCGCCGCCTCGACCAACGCCAGGCGCGGACCGTCGTCCACGAGGTTGTCGCCGCCATCCCCGGTGCCCCCGACATGGGCCCCCACGGCCTGCGCCACACTGCCGCCACCCACCTCCTCGAAGGCGGCGCCGACCTACGCGTGGTCCAGGAACTCCTCGGCCACGCCAGCATGGCAACCACCCAGCTCTACACCCACGTCTCCGTCGAACGCCTCAAACGAGTCCACGACCAAGCTCATCCCCGCGCATGATCGCCACGCCGACGCCACAACCGCGGTGAACGACCATATTCGACCCGATGCTTGGTCTGTCGGTTGCCGACTCAGCCAGATCGGCCGTTGCCGCGAGCAGATACACCTCGATCCGCGTGGTCAGCTCGTCGAATACGAGAGGCTGTCGAGGTGACAGCGTGGATCGATCCTCGTCGGCGAGTTGTGGGTCGACGCGGCGGTTGTGTGAGGTTGATCGGGGATGGGATGTCGGGGGCGCATGATGGGTGGCGGAGGTGATGGGATGACATTGCCCGAGGTCGGGGCCGAATCCGAGGATGGGGAGGGTGAGGTCGACTATCGGTTCACGCTCGCCAACGAGCGGACTTTTCTGGCGTGGATCAGGACCGCACTCGGCCTGCTCGCCGGCGGCGTCGCGGTGCACACCCTTGTTCAGCCACCGCGATTGGCGGGGTTCGCCGGTGTGATCACGCTGGCCTGTCTGACGATGTCACTGGCCGTCGCGGTGGGCGCGTATCGGCACTGGCGTCGGGTGAATCGCGCGATGCTGGCAGGTGGGCCGTTGCCGGGCACGGTGCTGGTGCCGGTGCTGTCGGTCGGCGTCGCGGTGATCGCCGTACTCGTCTGTGTGGCGGTCGTACTTTCGTGACCGCGCCGACCCTTGCCATGGAACGCACCGCGCTCGCGTGGCGGCGCACCGCCCTGGGAGCTGCTGCCTGTGCACTGCTTTTCGCGCACGAGGCGACCACCGAAGACGGCATGTGGATCGTTCTTCCCTGCGCCGCCGCCACCGCGGCCGTACTGCTCGCCGGTCTGGGCTGGTATCGCGGTCGGACTCTCGGTCGGGGCCGCTCGGCGGGCGGGCATCGGCTGGTGTCGATCACCACCCTCGTGGTCACGCTGGTCGTCCTCATCGCCGTAGCCGAGGTTCTGCTCGGCAGCCGATACGCATCATGACTCCGATCGAAGAACCGTCACGTCGGGCACCGGAACTCGATCGACGGGTACCGAGCAGGCAATTACAGTCGACTCTCATGACCGCAGGATCACCGGACCAGCCCCTCACCGCGTTGCGGGATCGCCTGCGCACCGCACTGAAGCCCGCGATGAAAGCCAGGGATCGCAGCGCGGTCTCGGCGCTGCGATCAGCCCTGGCCGCGATCGACAATGCCGAGGCGGTCGACGTCGGCGACGCGAAAGCCGGTGCGCTGGAAGACAGTGCCGTCGGCCTCGGCGCCGCCGAAGTCCGCCGCCGGGAACTCACCGAGGACGACATCGTCGAGATCGTCCGCCACGAGATCAACGAAAGACGCATCACCGCAGGGGAATACGACCGCCTCGGTGCTGTGGACCAGCGCGACCAGGTCACCGCGGAAGCCGACGTGCTGAACGCCTTCCTCTGACGACCGGCCCCGCGTGGGTCAGCTTCCGGTATTGCTCGGCAATGTTCGAAGGTAGCGGTGGGCGAACCAGTGTTGCAGCAGTCGCGCGACCGGCCCGCCCAGGCGGGTGTACCACGCGGCGGGTGTCGAAAACGCGGTGACCAGTCCGTACACCGTGTCGTCGGCCGGGTCGTATTCGACCGCGAACAACTCCTCGCCCCGTTCGGGATGCCCCGGCAACGTGCCGTAGGCGAACCCGCGGCGGTTCGGTTCGTCGAGCACATAAACCACCCGGCACGGCGCATTGATGCCGAGCGGCCCGGCGCCGAGACGAACCGTCAATTCGGTTCCCTCCCTGGCGGTTTCGGAATCGGCGCGCTGAAAGATGCCGACTCCCTTCTGCATCCCGAAGGCGAGGATGTGCGTCCCGGCCCGATCGAACAGTTCGCGACCCCGCCCTATAGGTCGCCGGAGCCGGAACCGGTGGTAACCGGCAGGAAGCGTCGTCGCGCGGGTCGCGCCGACGTCGGGATAGGTGAAGGGCGTTGATTCTGCGGGCACAGTATCGATTGTGGCCGGTATCCCCTGCGGCTCCGTGCCGGGTCGTCGAGGTCACAGTGCCGGGCTCAGCGGTTTGAGGCGTACCGGGACTTCGTGCAGGAGACCCAACGGGTCGATGTATTCGCGACGGCTGTGGATGCTGGATTCGCGGCGGACACCCCAGTGCAGGCAGGCCGGTGCCGGGCAGCCCTCGTGTCCGGCGACCAGGGTGCCGATCGGGGTGCCGCGACCTATCCGGGCTCCCACTTCTACCTGCGCCTGCACCGGCTCATATGTGGTGCGCAGGCCGCCCTCGTGGTCGATCGACACCACAGGTTTCCCGGCGACCGTGCCCGCGAAGACGACGATCCCATCGCCCGCCGCGAGAACCGATTGGCCTTCGGCGCCTGCCAGGTCGACCCCGCGATGGCCCGGCAACCAATTGCGCTCCGGCTTGTCGAACCGCCGTTCCACCGTCGGCCGTGGACGCAGCGGCCAGCCGAACGGTCCGGTTTCCACCGCCCCGACCGGCGCCGCCCCACCCGCGACCACCGTCAGCACGAGGACAGCACCCGAAATCCAGGCGTACGGACGAACCCGGCTCGCCATCGTCGAGCGCCTCAGCGATGGGGGCGTGGCGCAGGCACGCGCTGTGGCACCAGCACGCGCACGAGTTCGCGCAACGCGGCAGGCAGGTCGGCCGCCGAACCGCTTCCGCCGCGCACCCGAATCTCGAGCTCCGGCGCGGAACTCCGATCCTTCTCCGGCCGAGCCCGCTGCTGGGCAGGCGCCGCCGATCCGAGGTCGTGCACGGTCACCCGAACCGGAACCGGTGCCGGAACCAGTGCCCCCTTCGGCATCTGGCCGGGCCGCAGAATCGGTGCCTTGCCACAGGAACCGGGCCGCCGCACCGGCACCCGCTCGCTGCCGTCGAGCGGACCTTCGACACCGTCACACCCCGCCGGAATCCCGGTATCAACGCCTCCCTCAGTGCCCGCGGTGGCGCACGGGCTGCCGGCAGCGTCTACCCCGGCAGGCCCTGGCGCGAGCGGCCCCGGCACCACGATCACAACGACGGGCCCAGGTGCGGCGGCTTTCTCACCAGGCGGTGGCGGCGCGGCCGGTACAGATCCCGGTGCCGCCGCCCGAGGCGGTGGGGAAACGACCTCTCGGTCGCCCGGTGGCTGCGCGAGGACGGCACACACCGGGGCGGGATGACCGGCCGCCGGCGCCGCTACACCCACCGCGCAGAGGAGGGGAAAGGTGGTGATCAGGACACGCGTCAATGTGTTCATGGCACAACTGTCGACCGCACAATCCCTGAGCGGGACAACGGTTTTCCGATTGTGGACAACTTCGGCACATGTGGATATCGCGCACTTCACCACGGAAATCCCCGGTCGACGAGCGGGGGCGATTTCGGCCCTGGCCTGTCGCCGCGTAGACTGAACGAGCGGTTTGTGCTCAGCAGCAACACGTGTGCACGGCACGGACCGACTTCGCGCGCCACCCGTGCTCGTCCATCCGGTCGTCGCTCGCAACGCAGACGGTCCGCGAGGGCATGTCAGCGCGAGTTCTCCAGCGGATGAACAGTGAAATCGCCGGCTGGTCCCGATCACGTCGATCGGGTCCGGTGGTTTCGGTGGCGCCAGGGCAGTCGATCGCCGATCGGCTGCGTCAACCGGCAACGAAAGAGGGTACGGGAGCTATGGCTGTCGTAACTATGAAGCAGCTGCTCGACAGCGGCGCGCACTTCGGGCACCAGACTCGTCGGTGGAACCCGAAGATGAAGCGGTTCATCTTCACCGACCGCAACGGCATCTACATCATCGACCTGCAGCAGACGCTGACCTACATCGACAAGGCCTACGAGTTCGTCAAGGAGACCGTCGCCCACGGTGGCACCGTTCTCTTCGTCGGCACCAAGAAGCAGGCCCAGGAGTCGATCGCGGCCGAGGCGACTCGCGTCGGTATGCCCTACGTCAACCAGCGCTGGCTGGGTGGCATGCTCACCAACTTCTCGACCGTCCACAAGCGCCTGCAGCGCCTGAAGGAGCTCGAGGCCATGGAGCAGACCGGTGGCTTCGAGGGTCGCACCAAGAAGGAAATCCTCATGCTCACGCGTGAGATGACCAAGCTGGATCGCACCCTCGGTGGTATCCGCGACATGGCCAAGGTGCCCTCGGCCATCTGGGTCGTCGACACCAACAAGGAGCACATCGCCGTCGGCGAGGCTCGCAAGCTGAACATCCCGGTCATCGCGATCCTGGACACCAACTGCGATCCCGACCTGGTCGACTACCCGATCCCGGGTAACGACGACGCGATCCGTTCCGCCGCTCTGCTCACCAAGGTCGTCGCCTCCGCGGTGGCCGAGGGCGTGCAGGCCCGCGCGGGCCGCGCTTCCGGCGATTCGAAGCCCGAAGCCGGTGCCGGCGAGCCCCTCGCCGAGTGGGAGCAGGAGCTGCTGGCTCAGGCGACCCCGGCCGCTGAAGCTCCCGCCGCCGAGGCCCCGGCCGCCGAGACCCCGGCCGAAGCCGCTGCCGAGGTGAAGGCCGACCCGGCCCAGCACACCCCGGCCGACTTCTGAGCTGATCGGTAGCACACTGTTCACCTTGCCGACCCGTCTGAATTCAGACGAGGTCGGCAAGGTGGCGTAAATACCGAACGAACAACTGCCTGGCCCGGCCGAGACATCAATTCTGCTCTGGTTTCTCGGCCGCCTCGATCTGGACTGACCAGAGGGTGCGACGAAGGAGCGCCCGCCGGGAGGGAAGATCGAGGCCCCCAGGGCCGAGAAACCCGCGGCGCCAGCCGCCATAGACACAGGAGGCTCGCCCCCGATGGCGAACTACACCGCTGCTGATGTGAAGCGGCTCCGGGAGCTCACCGGCTCCGGCATGATGGACTGCAAGAACGCGCTGGCCGAGTCCGACGGCGACTTCGACAAGGCCGTCGAGGTCCTGCGCATCAAGGGCGCCAAGGATGTCGGCAAGCGTGCCGAGCGCGCCACCGCCGAGGGTCTGGTCATCGCCAAGGACGGCGTCATGATCGAGATCAACTCCGAGACCGACTTCGTCGCCAAGAACGCCGAGTTCCAGGAGCTGGCCGACGCGATCGTCACGGCGGCCGCCGCTGCCAAGCCGGCCGACCTGGACGCCCTCAAGGCGCTGAAGCTGGACAACAGCACCGTCGACGAGGCCGTGCAGGCGCTGGCCGCCAAGATCGGCGAGAAGCTGGAACTGCGTCGCGTCGTGTCCTTCGACGGCCCGGTCGCCACCTACCTGCACAAGCGTGCTTCGGACCTGCCGCCCGCCGTCGGCGTGCTGGTCGAGTACGAGGGTTCCGGCGACGCCGCCGCCGAGGCCGCTCGTGCCGCGGGCATGCAGGTCGCCGCGCTCAAGGCCAAGTACCTCACCCGCGACGAGGTGCCCGCCGAGACCGTCGAGAACGAGCGCCGCATCGCCGAGCAGACCGCGCGCGAAGAAGGCAAGCCCGACGCCGCACTGCCGAAGATCGTCGAAGGCCGCGTCAACGGCTTCTTCAAGGATGTCGTCCTGCTCGAGCAGGCCGCCGTCACCGACTCCAAGAAGACCGTCAAGGCTCTTCTGGAGGACGCCGGCGTGACCGTGAAGCGTTTCGCGCGCTTCGAGGTCGGCCAGGCCTGATCAGGCCGACCGACGCCCCCGATGCGCTCAGCATCGGGGGCGTTTTGCCGTGCGCCGCCGACGCGCGGACCCACCCGGCGCGGGCCGCGCGCGAGGGGGTCTTGTGTGGTGGCGGTAACCGGATAAGGCAGGATGGATGCCGCTCTGCCTTGCTGTGCGGCCTGCTCCGCGCGCCCGCAGTTCGAACCGATCTCACCTCGCCGAAGGAGACGAACACCCATGACCGACCCGGGTAACGACCGCCCTGGATATCGCCGGGTGCTGCTGAAGCTGGGTGGGGAGATGTTCGGTGGCGGTGGTGTCGGGCTCGATCCCGATGTCGTGCAGACCGTGGCCGAGCAGATCGCCGAGATCGTCGAGACCGGCGTCCAGGTGGCCGTGGTGATCGGCGGCGGCAACTTCTTCCGCGGCGCCGAGCTCGAGGAGCGCGGCATGGAACGCGCCCGCTCCGACTACATGGGCATGCTCGGCACCGTGATGAACAGCCTTGCGCTACAAGACTTTCTGCAGCAGCAGGGGGTGGACACGCGCGTGCAGACCGCCATCACGATGGGCCAGGTCGCCGAGCCGTACCTCCCGCTGCGCGCCAAGCGTCACCTGGAGAAGGGTCGCGTGGTGATCTTCGGTGCGGGTATGGGCATGCCCTACTTCTCCACCGACACGACCGCGGCCCAGCGTGCGCTCGAGATCGGCGCCGACGTGGTGCTGATGGCCAAGGCCGTCGACGGCGTGTTCGACGCCGACCCGCGCGTGGACGACAACGCCAGCATGTTCACCGAGATCACCCACAAGGAAGTGATCGAGAAGGGTCTGAAGGTGGCCGATGCCACCGCTTTCAGCCTTTGCATGGACAACCAGATGCCGATGCTGGTGTTCAATCTGTTGATCAAGGGCAATATTGCTCGTGCGGTCGCCGGTGAACCCATCGGCACCTTGGTTCGGTCCTGACCCCGCACTCGCGGACGATGACGATGACGACGCTGTGGAGGAACCGGTCGTGATTGATGAAGCGCTCTTCGATGCCGAGGAGAAAATGGAGAAGGCCGTCTCGGTAGCGAAGGACGATCTGGGCAGCATCCGCACCGGGCGCGCCAACCCGGGCATGTTCACCCGGGTCCTGGTCGACTACTACGGCACGCCGACGCCGATCACCCAGATGTCCAGCATCTCCGTGCCCGAGCCGCGCATGGTGGTGATCAAGCCGTACGAGCAGAGCCAGCTCGGTCCGATCGAGAACGCCATCCGCAACTCCGATCTCGGCGTGAACCCCACCAACAACGGTGACATCCTGCGCATCACGATCCCGCAGCTCACCGAGGAGCGGCGCCGCGAGATGGTCAAGATGGCCAAGGGCAAGGGCGAGGACGCCAAGGTCTCGATCCGCAACGTCCGTCGCAAGGCGATGGAAGAACTGGGCCGGATCCAGAAAGATGGTGAAGCGGGCGAGGACGAGGTCGGGCGCGCCGAGAAGGAGCTCGACAAGACCACCGCCAAGTACGTGGGCCAGATCGACGAGCTGGTCAAGCACAAGGAAGCCGAACTGCTCGAGGTCTGAGCGCAGATCTCGCCAGTCCCGCTCGTGCGGGGGATGAACGGAACGACGAGTTGAGCGACGGGACAATCGTGGCCGAAGACGCCGCCGCCACAGGTGCGGCACCGGAACCGGAATCGCCGCCGGACACGGTCGAGCCGACCGGCGCGGCCGCGGCAGGGGACGAACCCGGTGCGGCCGTGCCGCAGGAACAGCCGCAGGCTCCGGCCTCGCGGGCGGGTCGCAACCTGCCCGCGGCGCTGGCGGTCGGCTTGGGCCTCGGGTTGTCGCTGATCGCGATCCTGTTGTTCGTTCCGAAGGTGTTCATCGGCGTCGCCGGTGTCGGTGTCGGCGTGGCCATGTGGGAGGTCACCAAGCGGCTGCGCGAAGCCGACGTCCTGGTACCGCGCATCCCGTTGCTCGTCGGCGGCCAGGCGGTGTTCTGGCTCGGCTGGCCGTGGGGTGCGAGCGGGGTGCTCGGCGCGTTCGCCGCGACCGCGTTGACCTGTATGGTCTGGCGCCTGTTCGATCACGGCCTGAGCACCGCGCCACGGAACTTCCTGCGCGACACCGCGATCGCGATCTTCACGCTGTCCTGGATCCCACTGCTCGCGGCGTTCTCGACGCTGCTGCTGCTCGAACCCGACGGCAACCTGCGGGTGCTCACGTTCATGATCCTCGTCGTCTGCTCCGATGTCGGCGGTTACGTCGCAGGCGTGCTGTTCGGCAGGCATCCGATGGTGCCCGCGATCAGCCCGAAGAAGTCGTGGGAAGGGTTCTGCGGTTCATTGGTGTTCAGCGTGATCGGTGGTCTGCTCACCGTCACGCTGCTGCTCGAGGCCAACTCGATGATCGGTGTGGTGCTCGGTGTCGGCCTGGTGGTCGTAGCGACCCTCGGCGACCTGATCGAATCGCAGATCAAGCGTGAACTCGGTATCAAGGACATGGGCACGCTGCTGCCCGGACACGGCGGGATCATGGACCGGCTCGACTCGATGCTGCCCTCGGCGTTCGTGTCGTGGCTGGTACTCAGCGCGTTGGTCTGAGGCGCTCAGGGTTGCCGGGCGGCATGGCGCAACTGCAGGATGCGGATGCCGCCGACCAGACCCATCACCAGTGCGCCGAGGATCACCGACAGCAGCACCATGATTCCCAGCGGTAGCGAGAAGCTCCAGAACAGCAGCGTCACCTGCACCTTGTCGAGATTCTGCAGGATGAAGATCAGCAGGACGATCCCGAAGATCGCGGCAGCGAGCAACGCCATCCACGTGTAGCCGGTGCGCGACCGCACCAGCGCGTCCGGCTTCGGTCGTTTGACGGGTGCGTGCGTGGCAGGCGCATGCTCGGGTTCCCGGCCGGCGGTGGGCTCGGCCTCAGGCTCGCGCGCCGGTGGCGTGCCTGATTCTGCGTTCGTGGACATACCTCGATCATGGCCGACCGCTATCACCGCCGCACGCATCTTCTCGATAACGGCGCCCGGCGTGGCGGCCCGGTCGCGGCGTTTGGGACAATGGAGGAATTATGGCCACCTCCCTGCCCCTTGTGTTCGATGCCCCGCGTCGCGGTATGCCGCCGCGCCACCTCGCCGATCTCGACGCGGACGAGCGCAAGGCCGCGGTGCAGGAGCTGGGCCTGCCGAAGTTCCGCGCCGATCAGCTGGCCCGCCAGTACTACGGTCGCCTGCAGTCGGATCCGGCGCGGATGACCGATCTGCCCGCCGACGTGCGCGAGAAGGTGGGCGAGACGCTGTTCCCGCCGCTGCTCGACGTGGTGCGCCACCTGGCCTGCGACGAGGGAGACACCCGCAAGACACTCTGGCGAGCGCACGACGGCACGCTGCTCGAGAGCGTGCTCATGCGCTACCCCGACCGCAACACGCTGTGCATCTCCAGCCAGGCGGGCTGTGGCATGGCGTGCCCGTTCTGCGCGACCGGACAGGCAGGGCTCACCCGCAATCTGTCGACCGCCGAGATCGTCGACCAGGTGCGGGCCGCTGCCGCCGCCCTGCGCGACGGCGAGGTGCACGGTGGACCGGGCCGGTTGTCCAACATCGTGTTCATGGGCATGGGCGAGCCGCTGGCCAACTACAAGCGGGTCGTGAACGCGGTGCGCCGCATCACCGCCCCCGCACCCGACGGTCTGGGTATCTCGCAGCGTTCGGTGACGGTGTCGACCGTGGGGCTGGCGCCGGCGATCCGCAAGCTGGCCGACGAGGACATGTCGGTGCGCCTGGCGGTGTCGCTGCACACCCCCGACGACGAACTGCGCGACACCCTGGTCCCGGTGAACAACCGCTGGCCCATCGCCGAAGTTCTCGACGCCGCGCGCTATTACGCGGACAAGTCTGGCCGCCGCGTGTCGATCGAGTACGCGTTGATCCGCGACGTCAACGATCAGCCGTGGCGGGCGGACCTGCTGGGCAAGAAGCTGCACAAGGCGCTCGGCCCGCTCGTGCACGTGAACCTGATCCCCCTCAACCCGACACCGGGCAGCGAGTGGGATGCCAGCCCGAAGCCGGTCGAGAAGGAGTTCGTGCGCCGGGTGATCGCCCAGGGCGTGTCTTGCACCGTGCGCGATACCCGCGGGCAGGAAATTGCGGCTGCTTGCGGACAGCTGGCCGCGGAAGGTTAGGTTTCGCGGTGTCCCGCATCAGCCTGCACGGTGATGCACTTTCGTTCGGGGCGCGTGAAGTTCGTATATCGCAGAAGCAGGCGGTCGTGCGGGGCATCCCGGTGCACATCTAGTGCTCGGTGGTGCGGTCTTGGCGCAGATGTGCGTACAAGGTTTGGCGAGAGATCCCTGTCATGCGAGCAAGGGCGGCGAGATTCACCTCGACGCCTTGATCCTCCATAAGTCTGACAATCCGGGAAATCTCACGCAACGCACCGGTGCGCATCGCGTTACCGAGCGCCCACTCTGTTGCGCTCTTTTGCAGCTCGGCGACTCGAGCGCTCGCGTGTCCGTCTCGATCCGCATTCCTCAGCAATGAGTCCGACGAGACGCTATCGAATCGATCTAGCAATTGCATAGCGATCTCGGTGCCCAAGGCCTTGATTGGAACGCTGGCAAAGCCACGGAACTGATAGAGTGGGGCAATCCGTTCGTACAGCTCGGCATTCCTGGTGTGGCTCGCGGCCCGCTCACGCGCATTCTGTGCGCGCTCTGTGTCGCCCAGCTGATCGGCCTGCTCTGCCTCTTCGTATGCCCTACCGGCCCAAACTCGGTACTGCTCTGCCTCTTTTTGGTGTCGCTCATCCATCCAGTTCTCGTCCACCGTAAGAGGTAAACATCGTTACATCATCCATGTCAAGATGTTTACGATCTGACGCCCGCATCTCACCGCAGCTGTTCGAGGTGAGCGGGAAGACGGTAAGCATGGGTGTATCGCCAGTAAGCTATCGTCGAGAAGTGTCAGCTGCCGGACGTATTACGGATGCCAGCCCGAAGCCGGTCGAGCGCGAGTTCGTGCGCCGCGTGATCGCCCAGGGTGTGTCCTGCACGGTGCGCGATACCCGCGGCCAAGAGATCGCCGCGGCCTGCGGTCAGCTGGCGGCAGAAGGCTGATTCTGAAACTGTTGCGGCCCAGGCGTTATCGTCGCGGGACCGCAAAGATGCGCGCGTCCGAGATCGTTGACTATGGCGCGCGAAACAGCCTCTGTCACAGTCACTCTCGAGCTCGAAGCGGGCAATGCGTCGCTGATGACGCTCGGCAAGATGCTCGGGCCGACCGGGGTTCCACCGTTCGAGGTGAAGCGGAAATACGATGCGGCGACGGCGGATCGGCGTGGGGAGATCATTCCCGCTGTCATCACGATCGATGCGCGCAAGCGGTGGACGATGCGGCTCAAGACGCCGCCGACGGCCTCCCTCATCCGGGCCGCGCTCGGGCAACCGGGATCGCCGCAACCGGGACACAAGCCGGTCGGTGCGCTCAGTCGCGATCAGTTGCGCCGCATAGCGATTCGTAAGCTGCCCGACCTCAACACCAACGATGTCGATGCGGCGATGCGCATCGTGGCGGGTACGGCTCGGTCGATGGGGGTGCGGGTCGAAGAATGACCCGGACCCTGATGGTGTGGTGTGGCCTGCACTAAGTTGGACCGGTAATCGATCGGTTCGACAACGGGGGATCATGCTTGCGACGGGGGATGTTTTCGCCGGGTACGCGATCGAACGACAGCTCGGTCGTGGCGGGATGGGTTCGGTGTATCTGGCCAGGCACCCTCGGCTGCCGCGCCAGACCGCGCTCAAACTGCTGAATCCGGAACTGTTCTCGGACAACGAGATCCGGGCCAGATTCGAGCGGGAGGCCGATCTGGCCGCGCAGCTCGAACACCCGAACATCGTCACCGTGTACGACCGGGGCGCCGACGACGGGCGGCTGTGGATCAGCATGCAGTTCGTCGACGGTGTCGATGCCGCCGCCATCGAGCATCCCGTTCCCGCTGCCCGCGCGCTGCACATCATCGAGGGCACCGCCGCCGCACTCGACCACGCGCACGGCAACGGCGTGCTGCATCGCGACGTGAAACCGGCCAATATCCTGCTGGCCGCCGCGAACGGTCCGGAGCGCGTGCTGCTCACCGATTTCGGTATCGCGCGCCCCCGCGACGACGTCCACCACCTCACCCAGACCGGCACCTTCACCGCGACCCTGGCCTTCGCGGCTCCCGAGCAGCTCACCGGCGCCCCACTCGATCACCGCGCCGATCAGTACTCCCTGGCCTGCACGCTGTACTCGTTGCTCACGGGGCTGGCGCCCTACGAGGCGACCAATCCGGTGCTCGTCATCCAGGGGCACCTGCAATCCCCACCGCCGTCGGTGCACCGGCAACGTCCGGATCTGCCCGTCGCCCTGGACGCGGTACTGGCGCGAGCGCTGGCCAAGCGCCCGGCCGATCGCTTCGATTCGTGTGCGGAGTTCGCCGCCGCGGCTCGTCGCGCGCTCACCGGAACGGGTGGGCAACCCACAGTTTTCGCGCCGCGAACCGGAATTGTCCCGGCACCGCACCAGTATGCGCCGCCCATGCGGCCGGGGGTCGCATCCCCTGCCCGGCAGATGGCGGCGCCCTATCCGGCTCGTCCAGTACCTGCGCGACGACAGCGTGGCGTCGTACCGCTGGTCCTGCTGACAGTGCTCGCGGTCATCGCCAGCGCGTCGTATTGGGTCTGGCAGGACGACAGCACGTGGGTCTCGCAGATACTCAATCGTTCCCGTGCCCATCGAGACATCGCCGCGATGTCGGCGGCGTTCCCGCAGATGCTGCCGCCCGGTGAAGCCGACGGATTATCGGCGTCGAATCCGTACCTCACCGGCGTCGGCACCGGTGGCCGGACCTGCGAGGCCTATGTCAATACGACGACCCGCAACGAGCTGATGTGGGAACTGACGTTCCAAGAGGCACACGCCAAATGGGCGTGCAAACCCGCCGATATCAACGCTACGCGCTTCGCCTTCTACGCTTTTCCGTCCGTGGAGTCCGCGAAAGCGGCGGTGGCGAAATTCGAGAGCGAGACCAAAGACGTGGGCAGTGGCAGCTCCGGCACGCGCACCGACGATCACCGGGGCTGGTTCGCCAAGGACAAGTCCGGAAGAGACCAATACGGATTCACCGTGGTCGTCTCCACTTTCAGTGACCCGGGCCGAGAGCGTTGGGTATTCCTGTTCTCCCGGGGTTCGGGACTGACATCGCTGACCGAGGACCTGCCCGAACTGCTGAAGGAACTGACCACCTTCCCGATGAGCTGAAGGATGCCCGCGACGGCACGAACACCGTTTTGGTAGGGTCCAGCGCGTCGGACGACGAGCGAGATTCGGGGGTCAGAGTGGTTTCTGACGGGACGGTATTCGCCGGATACACGATCGACCGGCAGTTGGGTCGCGGCGGGATGGGTTCGGTGTATCTGGCCAGGCATCCTCGGCTGCCGAGGTGGACCGCGCTGAAACTGCTGAATCAGGAGCTGTTCTCCGACGCCGAGATCCGGGCCCGGTTCGAGCGGGAAGCCGATCTGGTCGCCCAGCTCGATCACCCCAATATCGTGACGGTGTTCGACCGCGGTGTGGAGAACGACCAGCTGTGGATCAGCATGCAATACGTCGACGGGATCGACGCGTCGATGCTCGATCCGGCGACGCTGCCACCGGATCGGGCGTTGCAGATCATCCGGGAGACCGCCGTCGCCCTGGACTTCGCGCATCGCGCGGGCGTGCTGCACCGCGATGTGAAACCGGCCAATATCCTGCTGGCCAGGTCCAACAGCCAGGAGCGGGTGTATCTCACCGACTTCGGCATCGCGCGCCTGCGTGACGATTCCGGTCACCTCACCGAGACCGGCTCGTTCACCGCGACCCTGGCCTACGCGGCACCCGAGCAGCTCACCGGTGTCCCGCTCGACCATCGCGCCGACCAGTACTCGTTGGCCTGCACGCTCTACACCCTGCTCACCGGCACCGCGCCGTTCGAGGCGCCGAGCCCGGCCGCCGTCATCACCGGGCACCTGCAGTCGCCGCCACCGCCGGTGAGTCCGCGCCGGGCCGGACTGCCGCCGAATCTGGATGCCGTGATGGCGCGGGCGCTGGCCAAGCGACCAGCCGACCGGTTCTCCTCCTGCGAGGAGTTCGTCGAGGCCGCGCAGCGGGCCATGCGCACCGGGACGACCGGTGCCCGCCCGATCGCCCGTCCGCCGTCGGGGGCGCACGCTCAGCCGTTCCTGGGAATGCAGCCGATGCGGCCGGTGAACAACTCCGGTGCCGCGATCCCGGTCGCACCGGTTCCGCCGATGGCGCCGCGACCGGCGACCCCCGCCGCCTGGGCCCAGCCCGCGATGCGCGCGCCCATGCCGCCACCGCCGCCCGCGCGCGGCGGTTGGGGGTCGATGTTGGGGGTGCTGCTGGTGGTGTTCGCCATCGTGATCGGCATCGCGGTGCTCATCGCCGTGCTGACGAACCTGTGATCGGTGCGCCGACCTGTTCGGCACGTGCCATATTCTGATCCGAATGAGCGACTTCGACGTCACCGCCGCCGACTCCATCGACCTCGTCCGGCTGCGTCGGTTCGTCGCCGTGGCCGAGGAACTGCATTTCGCGCGTGCCGCGAAGGCGTTGCGGATTCCACGTCAGGCGTTGAGCGCCACCGTGATCGAGCTCGAGGGCGAACTCGGCACGCGGCTGTTCGTGCCCGGCGCGTCGCCGACCCAGCTGTCCGAGGACGGCGCGACCCTGCTCGACCACGCGCGGGAACTGATCCGTGCCGACGAGCAGGCACAGCGCGAGCAGAAACCGGAGGGGCCCGCGAGCCTGCGCGTCGGTTTCGTGCCGGGGGTGACGGTGTCGAAGTGGGCTCGGGTGTGGGGCGAGCGGCTGCCGGACCATCCCCTCGAGGTGCTCGGTGTCGCGCAAAGCGAGCAGGAGAGCGCGTTGCGCGACGGCCGGGTCGACCTGTGCTTCGTGCGGTTGCCGATGGACCGGTCCGGAATGAACGCGATCCCGCTGTGGGAGGAGACGCCGGTCGCGGTCGTGCAGAAGGACGACGCGCTGTCGCTGCTCGATGCGGTGACCCCGGCCGACCTGGCTGACGAACAGCACCACGACAGCGGCGATCTGGATCAGGCCGCCGACACCCTGGCAATGGTCGCCGCCGTGGGGGGAGTGGCGATCGTGCCGCAGTCGATCGCCCGACTGCATCATCGGCGCGACCTGGTGTACCGCCCGATCAGCGACACCGAGTTCACCCGGATCGCGCTGGCCTGGCCCGCCGACAAAGATTCGGAACTGGTCGAGGAATTCGTCGGCATCGTGCGCGGTCGTTCGGCCAACAGCTCACGCGGCGCGGAACCGGCCAAGCCCGCGCAGGAGCGTGCGCCCAAGAAGCAGGCGCCCAAGAAGCAGACCGCGCAACGCAAACCCGCCAAGACCGGCCGCAAGCCGGGCGCCCGACGCGGCCGCTGACACGACGATGCCTGCGGCGCGATCGAATCGCGGCCGCAGGCATCGGTGCGGGTGTCTACCTCGGGATGCGCTTGGTGAGCGAATCGACGACGAGGATCAGCGCGAGCAGACCGGCGAACACGATGAGGAAGATGTCCTCGACGTGGCCCTGGTGGTTGCCGATGGTCATGCCGAGCAGCGCGATCACGACGAACCAGCCGGCGATGCGGAAGGTCTTGGGCGACTCGCCGCTCCAGCCCCACGCTGCCGAGGGCACCTCGGCGGGGTCGACGCTGGTGGCGACGGCGCGCTCGGTGCTGGCTTTTTCGAGGTCCGTGGCGGCCACGATCGCTCCTTAGGGCTCGAGTTCTGGTTGGGCGAGTGTGCATATCGTGGCATACGACCGTTCGTCGTAGCCAGCAGCCCTGCCACAATGGGCCCGTGTCCCACCACGCACCCCGTGCCGCGCACGGCAATACGGCCTCGACCGACCGGGTGAAGGTGCTGCTCCTTGGCAGTACCGGTTCGATCGGCACCCAGGCGCTCGAGGTGATCGCCGCCAACCCCGACCGCTTCGAGGTGGTCGGGTTGGCCGCGCGCGGCGGCAACCCCGCGGTGCTCGCCGAGCAGATGGCCGCCACCGGCACCCGCAATGTCGCCGTGGCCGATCCCGCCGCCGCCCGGAAGCTCGATCTCGATCTGGGCGGGCCGGGGGCGGTGACCGAACTCGTGCGCCGCACCGAGGCCGACGTGGTGCTCAACGCCCTGGTCGGTTCGCTCGGCCTGGAACCGACGCTGGCCACTCTCGAGGCGGGGACAAGGTTGGCGCTGGCCAACAAGGAATCCCTCGTCGCGGGTGGTTCGCTGGTGACCCGGGCGGCCGCGCCCGGCCAGATCGTCCCCGTCGACTCCGAACACTCCGCCCTCGCCCAATGCCTGCGCGGCGGTCGCGCCGAGGAAGTCGACCGGTTGGTGCTCACCGCCTCCGGCGGCCCGTTCCGCGGCTGGACCACCGAGATGCTCGAATCGGTGAACCCCGACGAGGCGAAAACGCATCCGACCTGGTCGATGGGTCCGATGAACACGCTGAACTCGGCCTCGCTGGTGAACAAGGGCCTGGAACTGATCGAGACCCACCTGCTGTTCGGGGTGCCCTACGACCGCATCGATGTCACCGTGCACCCGCAGTCGATCGTGCATTCGCTCGTCACGTTCACCGACGGCTCCACCCTGGCCCAGGCGAGTCCACCGGATATGAAGCTGCCCATCGCCTTGGCGCTCGGCTGGCCCGACCGCCTGCCCGGCGCGGCCACGCCCTGCGATTTCGGCACGGCGTCGACCTGGACGTTCGAGCCCGTCGACGACGCGGTCTTCCCGGCCGTCCGCCTGGCCAGACAAGCCGGGGAGGCGGGCGGCAGCGTCACAGCCGTCTACAACGCCGCCAACGAAGTCGCCGTCTCGGCCTTCCTCGACGGCACGATCAGCTTCCCCGCCATTGTGCGCACCGTCACCCGCGCGGTCGAGGCCGCGGACCGCTGGCGTGCCGAACCCGATACCCTGGACGACGTCCTCGCGGCCGACCGCTGGGCCAGGGAGTTCGCCGCCGAGGCCATCGCCGAAGTACCGACGCCCTGACCTGACCGACTCAACGGGACCCCCACGTTTTTCGGTTACGAGGCCGAAAAACCGCGGCGCCAGCCGCCAAGAACAGAGAAAGGGCCAGATGGTATTCGCGTTCGGGTTTGCCCTGTTCGCCGTCGGTATCACGATCTCGATCGCGTTGCACGAATGCGGGCACATGTGGGCCGCGCAGGCGACCGGCATGAAGGTGCGCCGCTACTTCATCGGTTTCGGGCCCCGTATCTTCTCGTTCCGTCGTGGTGAGACCGAATACGGCCTCAAGGCGCTGCCGCTCGGTGGTTTCTGCGATATCGCGGGCATGACGGCCCTGGACGAGCTGGAGCCCGAAGAGGTGGACCGGGCGATGTATCGCCAGTCCACCTGGAAGCGGCTGGTGGTGATGTTCGGTGGCATCGCCATGAACTTCCTGCTCGGTTTCATCCTGCTGGTGGTGCTCGCGGTGGGCTGGGGTCTGCCGCAGCTCGAGCAGCCACCCGCCACTGCGCTCGGCACCATGAGCTGCGTCGCGCAGGAGACGCCCGACAAGAAGCTTGCGCCGTGCACGGGTGACGGTCCGGCTCAGCGCGCCGGTTTACGGCGTGGCGACGTGGTGAAGGCGGTCAACGGCGTCGAGGTGACCACCTGGGCGCAGTTCCAGGCCGAAACCCAGAAGCAGACCGGCACGTTCACCTACACCATCGAACGCGACGGCGACACCCTCACCGTGCCCGTGACCCCGGAGCGGGTGATGCGCTCGCCCAAGGAGGGCCCGGCCCGCGAGGTTTCCGCGGTCGGCGTCGGCCCGGATTACGCCGAACCGCAGCAGTACGGCGTGGTCGACGCGATCCCGGCGACCATCGTGTTCACCGGTGACTTCTTCGTCGAGACGGTGAAGTCGCTGGCCAAGATGCCGCAGAAGGTGTCGGCGCTGTGGGAGGCCGTCACCGGTGGTGAGCGCGACCCGGAGACCCCGGTCAGCGTCTACGGCGCGAGCCGGATCGGTGGCGAGACCGCCGAGCGTGGCCTGTGGGGCATGTTCATCCTGGTTCTGGCCAGCCTGAACTTCTTCCTCGGCGCGTTCAACCTGCTGCCGTTGCTCCCGCTCGACGGCGGGCACATCGCGGTGGTGCTCTACGAGAAGGTGCGCGATGTGGTGCGCTCCTGGCGCGGTAAGGCCCCCGCGGGCCCGGTCGACTATCTGAAACTGCTCCCCGTGACGTATGTGGCCGTCGTGATCGGCGGTGCGTTCATGCTGCTCACCCTGGCCGCCGACATCGTCAACCCCATTCGCCTACCCTGATCCGCGTACGCCCGCTGTCGCGCCCCTCACAGGGTGCGGTGTGGGCGTGCGCGACTAAGCTCGGAAGCAATCAGCCCAGGTCGATTCGAGATCCGTAGGAAAGAAGGCAGCCGACCGTGACCAGCACCATCGGATTGGGGATGCCCGCCGCTCCCGCTGCTGTTCTCGCACCACGGCGCAAGACCCGTCAGCTCATGGTCGGCAATGTCGGCGTGGGCAGTGACCATCCCATCTCGGTGCAGTCGATGACGACCACCAAGACCCACGACGTGAACGCCACCCTCCAGCAGATCGCCGAACTCACCGCCTCGGGCTGCGACATCGTGCGCGTGGCGTGTCCGAGGCAGGAAGACGCAGACGCCCTGGCGACCATCGCCAAGAAGTCACAGATCCCGGTGATCGCCGACATCCACTTCCAGCCCCGCTACATCTTCGCCGCCATCGATGCGGGCTGCGCCGCGGTGCGAGTGAACCCGGGCAACATCAAGGAATTCGACGGCCGCGTCGGCGAGGTCGCCAAAGCCGCGGGCGCGGCGGGCATCCCGATCCGCATCGGCGTGAACGCCGGTTCGCTGGACAAGCGGATGATGGAGAAGTACGGCAAGGCCACCCCCGAGGCACTGGTCGAGTCGGCGCTGTGGGAGGCGAGCCTGTTCGAGGACCACGGCTTCGGCGACATCAAGATCTCGGTCAAGCACAACGACCCGGTCGTGATGGTCGAGGCCTACCGTCAGCTCGCCGCGCGCAGCGACTACCCGCTGCACCTCGGTGTCACCGAGGCCGGCCCGGCGTTCCAGGGCACCATCAAGTCGGCGGTCGCGTTCGGCGCCTTGCTCAGCGAGGGCATCGGTGACACGATCCGCGTCTCGCTGTCGGCGCCGCCCGCCGAAGAGGTGAAGGTCGGCGGCCAGATCCTGCAGTCGCTGAACCTGCGTCCGCGCAAGCTCGAGATCGTGTCGTGCCCGTCGTGCGGACGCGCCCAGGTGGATGTGTACACGCTGGCCGACGCGGTCGCGGCCGGTCTCGACGGCCTCGAGGTGCCGCTGCGCGTGGCCGTGATGGGTTGCGTGGTGAACGGGCCCGGTGAGGCCCGCGAAGCTGATCTCGGGGTGGCCTCCGGCAACGGCAAGGGGCAGATCTTCGTCAAGGGCGAGGTCATCAAGACCGTGCCGGAAGCGCAGATCGTGGAGACCCTGATCGAGGAGGCGATGCGGATCGCCGAGGAGATGGGCACCGAGCCCGGCGCGCAGCCGGTGGTCACCGCGGGCTGATCCCTCACGGTCCGGCGACGGATTCACCTCGACCCGTACCACTGCGCCCGCTTTCGTGGCAGGCTGGTGCCGTGCGGAGTCTGCTGGAGCCGACGCGACGGTCCAAGGCCACCCCCGCGCGTCCGGTGACCGTGCGGGACCTGGCCGAGGTGCTGCGGGTCCTCGATGCCGATCCGGTCGCCTCGTGCATGATCGCGGCCCGTGTCCAGGAATTCGGCCTCGACACCCGTTCCGGTGTCGGCGAGTTGTGGAGTCGCGGCGGTCCCGCCGACTCCCTGTGCTTCTCCGGTGCGAACCTCGTTCCGCTGCGCGGTGACCAGCAGGCCCTTCGCGCGTTCGCCGATCGGGCCACCAGGTGGCCGCGCGTGTGTTCCTCCGTGGTCGGCAGGCAGGAGCTGGCGCTGCCGCTGTGGGAAATGCTGGCGCCGAACTGGGGTCCGGCGAGGGAGTTGCGCGCCGACCAGCCGCTGCTCGCCCTGGCCCAACCTGCCCTCGCCCGCCCGGACAGCGCGGTGCGACGAGTGCGACCCGACGAGATCGACCGCTACCTCACCGCCGCGATCTCCATGTTCATCGAGGAGGTCGGCGTCGACCCGCGCGCGGGCGACGGTGGCCGCGGATACCGCCGCCGCATCAAGAGCCTCATCGAATCCGGCCGGGCCTGGGCACGTTTCGACGACGGCGAAGTGGTGTACAAGGCCGAGATCGGGTCGTTGTCCCGGCGCACCGGTCAGATCCAGGGCGTGTGGGTACATCCCGAACATCGCGGTGCCGGGGTGGGCACGGCGGGAACAGCCGCTGTCGCGAATGCCGTTGTGTCGACAGGCCGTACGGCCAGCCTGTACGTGAACGACTACAACCAGATCGCCCGACGTGCTTACAGCCGTGTGGGTTTCCGTCAGATCGCCACCTTCGCGACCGTCCTCGTCGATTAGTTTTCCGCCGCTGACCCGGCGTTGTTGCGTCGTCGGCGCCCGGTTCGCCGTTACCATCTGTGCCGATGAGGACTCGGATGTTCACCACCTGTGCGGTGCTCGCGCTCGCGCTCTCCTCGGGCGCGTGTTCGACGGGTCCGCAGGGACCGGCGCCCGCCGCCCAGGATTTCGCCGAGGCCCTCGCCGACCGCGATCTGGTCACCGCGGGTGGCCTCACGACCGCGCCCGAGAAGGCCACGGCCGCACTCACTTCCACCTGGGACGCCCTCCAGGCCGAGGAGCTGACCGTCCGCACCGGTGACGCGCGCGTGCAGGGCGACACCGCCACCGTCGACTACACCTACGAGTGGACATTGCCCAATGGCCGCCGATGGACCTATTCGGGTGAACTGCAGATGGGCCGCAGTGACGGCCGCTGGCTGGTGCGCTGGACCTCCACCGACATCCACCCCAAACTCGGCGACACCCAAAGCCTGGAGCTACGAACCCAACCCGCGCCGCGCGCGCGGGTCAACGAGTCGGCGGGCAGCGATGTGCTGGTGCCGGGCAAGGTGTCACGGGTGCGGTTCACGGTCGCCGACGCCCCGGATCCGGAGCGGGTCGCGGGTGCCCTGGCCGGTGCGCTGAGCCGCATCGATCCGGTGGCTTACACCCCGCAGGCCATTCTGTCGGCCGCGCGCAAAGCCGATGGGGCGTACACGGTCGTCCTGCTCAGCGAGTACGAGGCCGAGACGCTCGGCGCTCACCTGATCGGTCTGCCGGGGGTGACGCTCACCCAGGAGTGGGACATGGTGCCCACCGATCGCAAGTTCGCCCCCGACCTGCTCACCCAGGTGCGCAAGACCGTGATCGCCGAGGTCGACGGCAAGGCGGGCTGGAGCGTGGTCACCCGCAACGCCAACGGCGCGGATCTCGATGTGCTGCACGAGGTCCCGGCCCAGCCGGCACCGTCGTTCGCGCTCAGTATCGACCGTTTCGTGCAGAATTCGGCGCAGCACGCGGTCGACCTGCGCACCGAGCAGACGATGATGGTGGTGATCCGGCCCTCGACCGGCGCGATTCTCGCGGTGGCCCAGAACAAGGCAGCCGACCGTGACGGACCGGTGGCCACGAGCGGTCAGTACCCGCCCGGCTCGATCTTCAAGACGGTCACGGCGTCGGCCGCGATGGCAGCGGGGATCGCGACGCCCGAGACGGTGCTGCCCTGCCCGAGCCGGACAACCATCGGCGAGCGGACGATTCCCAACTACAACCTCTTCTCGGTGGGTGATGTGCCGATGGCCACCGCCTACGAGCGCTCCTGCAACACCACCTTCGCGGGGCTGGCCAGCAGGCTTGAACCCGACGCGCTCACCGAGGCCGCCGCCCGCCTCGGTATCGGCCAGGACTACCGTGTCGCCGGGTTGCCGACGCTGTCGGGGTCGGTGCCGCCCGCCGACGGGCTGGTCCAGCGCGCCGAGGACGGCATCGGCCAGGGCCGGGTGGTGACGAGCCCGTTTGGGATGGCACTGATGGCCGCGGCGGTGGCGCACGGGTCGGCGCCGGTGCCGTATCTGATCGCGGGCAGGCCCACCGAGATCGTCGGTGAGCGGCCCGAACTCGCGCCCGAGGTGGTCGAGGGACTGCGTGCGATGATGCGGATGGTGGTCACCGGCGGCACCGCCGAACGCATCCGCGATCAGGGCGAGGTGTACGGCAAGACCGGTGAGGCGGAGGTCGACGGCGGATCGCACTCGTGGTTCGTCGGCTATCGCGGCGACATCGCCTTCGCGACACTGCTGGTCAAGGGTGGCAGTTCCGACAACGCGGTCGCCGTCACCCGTGACATGTTCGCGGCGCTGCCGCCCGGCTACTGAGCGCGATACGGCGGGACGACGTAGGCGTCTTTGTCGGTGTGCTCGACCGCGTCGCGATGGACCACTTCATAGCCGGGCGCCGGTTTGGGCGGCGCGGATTGGACTCGGGCGTCGAGCAGATCGATGGCCATGGCACCGCCGAGAATCATTCCGGCGGTGGTCAAAATCAGGGTGGAACGGCTCATATTCGTCTCCCTCGTCCAGGGTTTCGACGTGTTCCGAATGGGAGAACCGTAGAACGCGGAAGCGCTCGGCAACAGGCGGCGGCAGTAAGCGACACACAATTGTTGCCATATGTGCGGGCGTGTTCGAACGTAATCGCTATGCGACCGTGACGATCCGCCGTCGCGATCGAACGCGCTGCTCAGCGGGTACGTGCAAATGAAATTGCATTGTCACGCACGTTGCAGGGTCGCGCTCAGATGATGTTGCAGAGATTCGCCGACGGCGGCCATCCGCAGCGTGTACTCGATGGTGTCGCCGGTCACATGGAAGGAACGGCCTACCGCGGTCACCGATTTCGCCGACCCGCTCAACCCGATATTCGTCGAATTCAATTCGAGTCGAATTCCGTCGACGGTTTCGGTGAGTGTTCCCTCGCAGATCTCGGTGATTCCGGTGGGGTGGGCGAGCACCAGCTCGACCCTGCCGGGTGCGGGCGCGCGCAGATAGCCCGTCTCCGCGTGCAGCGGGCGGCCGTCGTCGGCGGCCTTGGTTCGTTGCCGGTACGTCAGGAACGGGCGGCCCAGATGACCGAAGGTGATCTCCTCGAGGTAATCGAAGGGATCGATGGTCGGGTACTCACCGTGACCTCGCCCGCGCCAGGTACCGAGCAGCGGTGCCAGGGCGGCGACGGCGGGATGCGGGGCGATGGGCGCGCTTGGTTCGACCACGCGCGACAGCCTAGACCTGCCACCACAGCCATGTTCACGGCACACCGTCACACGGGTCGGGATAAGGTCAGCGTCGCCTGAACGCCGTCCGGCGGAGGTCGAAAGGAATGAACGTTGAACGGACATGTGAGGGGCACCCGCCGGGTGCTGTCCGGGCCGGTGCGCGGTGCGGTTCTCGGCGCGGTGCTCTTGGTCGCTGCCGCGTGCTCTAGCACCGATCCGGCGGGCGACGGTGTCGCCGCCCTCGACGGCAACCGGTACAGCCGAACCGATCTGGCCGCCAGCTCCGACTCCTATCACGCCCAATTCACCATCGCCGAGATGGTCGACGCCTGGGGTCTGGCGAATCGTCCCAAGGGCGCGGGCGGACATTTCTGGGTCGGCGCGGGTGGTAAGTCGTTCCAGTTCCTCGGTGATGTCAGCGAGTCGGCGGATCCGGCATTGCAGAAACTCACCAGGGACCAGTTCGAATCCGTCGCGATCCCGGGCACCGATGCCGACCCGTCCGACAAGTCGGCGGGCAAGACGACCGCTGTGGTGTTCAACCCCGCCCCGATCAATTCCGATCTGTTCGCGGTGCGCGACCAATGGGTCGATCTGAACGGAATGCCGGTCCCGCTCGGCGGTTCGGCGCGATTCATCGTCGGCACCGATTCCGGCCGGATCAACGCCTGGACCGAGCAGGCCCCCGACGGAGCCGTCATCCGCCGCAACGGCGGCGCCAACCAGGTTTTCGACGGTTCGGCCCAGGGCATGTCGTTCCTCGGGCTCGCGCTCGCACCCTCCGGTGACAAACTGCTGGCCGCCGACTTCGGTGCCGACCCGCAGATCCGCACCTTCGACAAGTTCTGGCAGCCGGTGGCGACCACGGGCTTCGCCAATCCGTTCGCCACCGGCAAGCCCATCGACCCCGCCAGTCCGGAGAAGGGCAACAAGGCCGTTCCCGGTGACCCGGCACCGTTCAACATCACCACGGTCGGCAGCCGGGTGTTCGTCTCCTACGCCGTGACCAAGGCCGACAAGAAGGACCCCGAGGCCTTCGACAAGGGCGAGGAGGTCTCGCTCGACGCCAAGGCCGACGAAGCGGCCGACGGCACCCCGGACAAGGGCAAGGTCGCCGAATTCGACGCGGCGGGCAAGCTGGTGCGCATCATCGACGACGGCGGGCGCCTCAACGCACCGTGGGCGGTGACGATCGCGCCGTCGAATTTCGGTGCACTCTCGGGCAAGTTGCTGATCGGCAATTCCGGTGGTCTCGGCCGGGTCCTCGCCTTCGACGACACCACCGGAACCTTCGTCGACTACCTGCGCGACAGCGACGGCGAGGCGGTCCAGATCGAGGGACTGTGGGCGTTGACGTTCGGCAACGGTGAGAGCGCGGGCGACGCCGACGCGCTGTACTTCACCGCGGGCCCACGTGAGGAGAAGGACGGACTGTTCGGCAGTCTGCGCGCGCTGTAGCGCGGCGGGCACACGCCAGGCGAACAGGACAACCTGAATGTCCGCAGGCCTGTTCGCTTCCGTCTGGCATCGTGGTAGGGGACAGTGGTGGCGGAGTGTTTGCCGGGGTGGCCGAGCCGGAGGTGCCAGATGACGGTGATGCGCTGTGAGACGCGGTTTTCGGTCGACCGGACCAGGTTGCCCGGACGTGAGCTGATGCTCGCCGCGTTCCGTGGAATGGCCGAGGGCTACCACCCGGTGCTGCACGCGGCGGCCGAGCTCGCGGTGCTGCACCAGGTGCGCGACCGCACGCCGGCCTTCGAGGCGCCCGGCCTCGACCGTCGCCGCGCGCAGCTGATGCGCGCGATCGACCGCTGGGTGATCCTGGCCGCGCCGCTGCCTTCGGCCACCGCGGCCGAGCACTGCGAAACCCTCGGCATGCTCGTCGACCGGCTCGCCGCGCACAGCGCGCGACTGTTCGTCACGATGGCCGACGCCACCGACGCGCAGTTCTACGACGAGTGGGCCCGGCTCGACGACCTCGCCGAGAGCTACCAGCGCCTCATCGACGATCTGTGGGCCGGTTCCCGCTGTCTTCCCTCGGTCGTCCACTGACCGATGCCCCCGGAATTGTTGGCTCGGTAGAACTTTCGTACGACGTATCATTTGTTGTGCGCACAGACGAGGAGCAGGCGCGGACCTGCGAGTGGTCCCGCGAGGTGTACGCCGAACCACGATCCGCTGCCGCGTTGTCGACCGTGCTGCCGATCCGTCCGCGCTCCGATTCGGTCGACGGCACACCGCTGTTCTGTCTCGCCGGGGAGGCGGGTCTGGCATGGCCGTTCGCCTGCCTGCTCGCCCACCTCGAGCCGGAGATACCCGTCTACGGACTGCAGACGCTTGTCGACCTGCCGACGATCGGCGACTACGCGCAGCACTTCCTGACCGAGATCCGCCGGATCGCTCCGCAGGGGCCGTACCGGTTGCTCGGATGGTCGGCGGGCGGCCTCGTCGCCCAGGAGATGGCGGTGCGGCTAGGGGAGGACAAGCAGGTTGTCCGGGTTGTCCTCCTGGGCACGGATGCCGGCGCCGCAACGCTCTCACCGACGACGCCGGGCAGATTTGTCGACCGGCTCATCGGCATCGCGGACAACGAATCCGGCTCGCCCACCCCGGAAACGGGCATTGACACATCAGCGGCCGAATCGACCGACAGGCTGGCGGGCACGATCGCCGTGACGGGCGACGGATTGCGGCACCTGATCGATCACTCCGACGCGCTCGCACGCGCAGCGTCGACCCACCGCCCACGGAGCCTGCCCGGCGATCTCGTCCTGGTCGTCCCCGACCGCGATCGACCCGATGCGACTGCCGTGGTGGGGGATTGGCGACGGATGGCGGGCACAGTGACGGGCCATGCCGTCGACGCGACCCTCGACGACCTCCTCGCACCCGAGGCCCTCGCCCAGATCGCCGACCTGCTCACCGAATGAGCACCGCTACCGCTTTCGATCCAGCCCGGCCGCGATCTCGTCGCGTGCCCGCTGAATCAGCGCGGCGGAATCACGTGGGCTCAGCGCCATGGCCCGCAACTGGTCGAAGATCACGCCGAACCGGCGGATCTCCGAATGACCTTCGACCAGGTCGTGCACCGACATGCTCTCCACGTACACCAGTTCGGGGTCGACGGGATTGCGGAAGTCGAGCAGCGTGAACGACCCGGCCATGCCGGGATGCGCGCCCGCCTCGAACGGCAGGACCTGCAGGATCACGTTCTTGCGCTTGGTCTCCTCCAGCAGCCGGTCGAGCTGGCCGACCATGGTCACCGGCCCACCGACCACCCGGCGGATGGCGGCCTCGTCCATCACCACCCACAACTCGAGCGGATCGTCCTTCGTCAGGTTGACCGCGCGGTCCATGCGCGCCTTGGCCCGGCTCTCCATCACGGAGGCATCGAGGCGCGGCATCGACGTATCGATCACCGCCGCCGCGTATTCGAAGGTCTGCAACAGGCCGGGCACAGTTGAGGTCTGGTACTGACGTGCCGAAAGTGCTTCCGCCTCGAAGTTGATGTAGGTGGCGTAGACATCGGACAACGCGCCTTCGTAAGCATGTGACATACCCGGTTTGAGCGCGTCGCTGAGCAGGCTCATGGCCTCCTCGCGCATTTTGTCGCTCACCTGGTACAGGTCGAGCATCGCGCTGAGAGTGCGCCGCTGCGGGCGCGCCTGCGCCATTTCGATGCGGTACAGCGTCGTCACGTTGATGCCGGTGCGCGCGCTCACGTCCTCTTTGCTGAGCTGGGCGGATTCGCGCAGCTCACGGAGCATCGCGGCGAGCCTGCGAAGCCGGACGGTGAGTGTGGTTCGCTTGCCTGCCATGGGTGCCCCTTCGCCTGTGGCGCGTCACGTGAATCGCATTATTGCGCTGCTCGCCCATGCTGTCACGTGTTCGGGAAAGAATGCCGGTCGGCCTGTTCGCGGGTGGTCAAGTGACCCGCGGTTCTGTCAGGGCGGCTTTACTGCAGGAGTGACAACGCAATCTTGCGTTTCCCGTTGTGAGCGAGCATGATCCAGTTAGCCTGGTTGCGAGCAAGCCGAACAGAAGACCGGGATAACCGAATCGAGAGCCAATCATGTTGGTATACAAATCTTGGGTGTCGGGTGAATTCGGGGCGTTGCGATGAGCGCGCCGGTGATGGGTGGGGTACTGCCGACGGCGCCACAATTGTTGTGCGCCTTTCAGGGGCGGCGTTTCCAGGATCGCGAATTGCTGCGATCGGCACACGCGCTCGCTGAGCTGCACGAACGGCGGGCACAGGTGCGTGACGCCGCATTGATCGCCGAAATAGATTGCCGTCGCGGAGAACTCGTCGACGACATCAACGACTGGATTGTCGCCGAGATTCCGGTGAACAGAACAGGCGCGTCGTTGCATACCGAAAGTCTCGGCGCCGTCGTCGACCGGATGGCGCGCAGCTGGGTGGATGCCAACCAGGCCATCGACCTGGACGGCGCGCGAAGCGACAGCACGCACAAGCATTGGTATCACCTTGCCGAACTGGTCGACGGCTACACCGACCTCGTCACCGATGTGATCGGTGGCAGGCGAAGGCTGCCCGAGCAGTAGGGGCTACGCGGGTTCCGGTGACAGCCTCGCCTCGAAGGCGACGCGGTCACCACGATAGAGCGAGCGCACCCGTTCGATGGGTGTGCCGTCCGCATCGACACTTCGCCTGTGCAGCAGCAACATCGGTAGTGCGGTCGTGCTTTCGAGCAGGCCCGCTTCCCGTGGCGAGGCGAGAACGGTCTCGATGCGTTCCCGCGCACCGGCAAAGCTCACGCCGGTGGCGCGGATCGCGGCGTAGAGCGACGTGGTTGGGTCGTAACTGCCACGAAGCCCGCCGAAACGATGCAGTGGCAGATAGGTGCTTTCCAAGCCGATACGTTCACCGTCGGCGAGCAGGACGCGTTCGAGGTGCATCACCGGCGTGCCGGGTTCCACCTCGAGATCGGTCGCGGTCTGCGCGTCGGCGGGAACGTCTTCCCAGGCGACGACTATGCGGCCGGGTACGCGGCCGAGGCTGATCGCGCCCTCGGTGTAGGAGCGCAGCGACAGTGGCTGGGTGAGTTTGGGCCGCGACACAACCGTTCCGCGCCCGCGCCGCCGAATCCTGCCCTCCACCAGCAGTTCCCGCAGCGCGTGGCGCACCGTCTCGCGCGCCACTCCGAAGCGGGTGGCGAGATCGCGTTCCGACGGCACCGGGTCGCCCTCGTCGAGTTCGGCGAGGATCGCGTCGATTTCGGTGCGGACGCGGAACACCTTCGGGACGCGCGTGGTGTGCGGTGAATCCATGCCGCTCAGCGTACCCGGATTGGTCTATACCAAAAGTTAACGCGGTGTTCGCTCTGGCCACACCTATCGGTCTAGACCATTTGCCACTATCGGTGCCATGCGATTGGTCATCATCGGTGGTGGGATTCTCGGCACGGCGCACGCCTGGGCCGCGATAGCCCGCGGCCACGAGGTCGTCCACCTGGAACGCGAACGCGAGGCGCGCGGCGCGACGGTCCGCAACTTCGGCCTGGTCTGGGTCTCCGGGCGGTCGGCGGGCGAACTGGAACTCACGCTGCGCTCGCGCGAGCTGTGGGAGGAGATCGGTGGTCGCGTCGCGGGTGTCGGTTTCCGGCCCGCCGGGTCCATCACCCTGGTCCGCACCCCGGCGGAGCTGGCCGTCGCGGAGGCCGCCGCGGCGGGGCCGACCGCTGTCGATCGCGGTTTCACCCTGCTCGAACCCGAGCAGGTGCGGGCGCGCAACCCGGCGCTGCGCGGCAAATACCTTGCCGGCCTGCACTGTTCGACCGACGCGGCGGTCGAGTCGCGCCAGGCGCTGCCCGCGTTGCGTGCCCACATGGCCGCCAGCGGCCGCTACACCTTCCACGAGTCGACCGAGGCCCGGTCGGTCACCGATACCGGCGCCGGTGCGGTGGTGCTCGACGATCAGGGCCGCCGTCACGAGGCCGACCTGGTCGTGCACTGCCCCGGCGCGGCGCATTCCGGGCTCACCCGGGAACTGGCCGGTGTGCTGCCGGTGCGCCGGGTGCGGTTGCAGATGATGCAGACCGAGCCGCTCGGCGAAGAACTCACCACGGCCATCGCCGACGGCGACAGCTTCCGCTACTACCCGGGTTTCGCGGGCCCACAGGTGGATTCGCTCACGCGCGAACAGTCGCAGACCGCCACCGCCGCCGAGCACAAGATGCAACTGCTGTGTGTGCAGCGGTTACACGGCGGGCTGACCATCGGCGACACCCACGAATACACCGAACCGTTCGCCTTCGACGTCGACGAAGCGCCCTACGACCACCTCACCGAGGTGACCGAGGAACTGCTCGGCCGCAAGCTGCCACGCGTGGTGCGCCGCTGGGCGGGTGTCTACAGCCAGAGCGTCGACCCGGACGCCATCGTCACGCGGGTGCGGGCCGACACCAACGTGTGGGTGGTGACCGGCCCCGGTGGTCGCGGCATGACGCTCGGCCCCGCCCTCGGCGAACAAACCGCCGACGAGATCGGACTGTGAGGATGACCGTGCACCACGACAACATTCAGCTCGCTGTGCTCGACATGGCCGGCACCACTGTCGCCGACGGCGGGCTGGTGCTTCGCGCCTTCGAGGAGGCGGCGACCGCGGTCGGGATCGAGTCCGACGGCCCACGTCGCGAGACGGCCCGCCGGTACGTGCTCGACACCATGGGGCAGTCCAAGATCGAGGTCTTCCGCGCGCTGCTCGGTGACGAGGACGCGGCCCAGGCAGGCAATCGCGCCTTCGAGGCGGCCTACGACGCGCTCGTCGGCGAGGCCGACATCGCGCCCGTACCCGGTGCGGTAGAGGCGATCACGGCCCTGCGCGACGCGGGTGTCCGGGTGGCGCTGACCACCGGGTTCAGCCGCGGCACCCAGGACAAGCTGCTGTCCGCGCTCGGCTGGGCCGAGCTGGCCGACCTCACCCTCGCCCCGTCCGACGCCGGCCGTGGCCGTCCCTACCCGGACATGGTGCTCACCGCGGCCCTGCGACTGCGGGTCGACGCGGTCGACCGGATCGCCGTCCTCGGCGACACCACCAGCGATATCGCGACCGGTCTGGCGGCCGGGGCGAGCATCGTCGCGGGCACCCTGACCGGCGCGCACAGCGCGGCACAGCTGCGAGAGGCCGGCGCGACCCACGTCATCGACTCCGTCGCCGACTTCCCCGCCCTGCTCCTTGCCTGAACTTCCGTTGCGGCGACCGCCGCGGCGAATGCACCTCCGTGAAACGAAAGTTGCTGTCATCGTGCGTACTTCCCCCACCAGACGCCGCCTCGCGCGCACCGCGTTGCTGCTGGCAGGCGTCACCGCCGTCGCGTTCTCCTCGGCGTGTGGCGGCACCGGAACCGAATCGGCCGACGGCCGCACCGTCACCGTGTACTCCGCCGACGGCGTCGGCGGCTGGTACAAGAACCGCTTCGACGAGTTCACGAAGCAGACCGGGATCGCGGTGAACCTGGTCGAGGCCGGGTCGGGCGAGGTGGTCAACCGGGTCGACAAGGAACAGTCCAATCCGCAGGCCGACATCGTGGTCACCCTGCCGCCGTTCATCCAGAAGGCCGAGCAGTCGGGTCTGCTGCAGCCAAGCGGTATCGACACCGCCGCGATCCCCGCCGCCGACAAGGATCCCGACGGCAACTACGTGACGATGGCCAACAACTTCCTGTGCTTCATCGCCAACCCGTCGGTCGATGCCGCCGCGCTCACCTGGGACGACCTGCTGAAGCCGGAGTTCAAGGGCAAGCTGCAGTACTCGACGCCCGGCCAGGCCGGTGACGGCACGGCGGTGCTGGTTCTGCTGCAGCAGTTGCGCGGCAAGCAGGGTGCGCTGGACTACCTGGCGGCGTTGCAGGCCAACAATGTCGGCCCGTCGTCGTCGACCGGCAAGCTGCAGGCCAAGGTCGACAAGGGTGAGCTGCTCATCGCCAACGGTGACGTGCAGATGAACCTGACCACGGTGAAGGAGAAGGGTTCGAAGTTCAACGTCTTCTTCCCCGCCGCCGACGGCAAGCGCTCCACCGTCGCGGTGCCGTACATGATGGGTCTTGCCAAGGGCGCGCCGCACAGGGACGACGCCACCGAGCTGATGCGTTTCCTGCTGGCGCCCGAGGCGCAGGCAGCGCTCGGACCCGAGGCGTTCGCGGTGTCGCCGCGTACCGATGTGCCCGCGCCCGCCGAGGGCGGTCCCGCCGCGGCGATGCGTGGTGTCGACGTGGTTCCGGTCGACTGGAACACCGTGCTCACCGAACTGGATGCCGATCTCGCGGCATACCAGAAGGCAACCGGCAGCTGAAACCCCCTGTAAAAGGAGTCGACAATGTCCGATGGTGACGTCCGCACGGGGTCCGTCGTTTCGGCCGGTGCCACCACGACCGAACCGGCGATCGTGTTCGACCGGGTCGGTGTGAGCTACGGCCGGGGCCGCAAGGCCGCTGTCGCGCTGGCCGACTTCAGCCTGCGCGTCGCCGTCGGTGAGACGGTGGCGTTGCTCGGCCCGAGTGGGTCGGGTAAGTCGACCGCGCTCAAGGCGCTGGCCGGATTCGTCCGTCCCACTTCGGGTTCGGTGCGGTTGGCCGGACGCGATGTCACCGCGTTGTCGCCTGCCGAGCGGGGGATCGGCGTGGTCGTGCAGTCGTACGCACTGTTCCCGCACATGAGCGTGCACAGCAATGTGGCGTTCGGGTTGAAGTCGCAGCGGGTGCGGCGCGCCGAGATCGGGCCGCGCGTCACCGAGGCCTTGGAGATGGTCGGCATGGGTGGTTACGCCCAGCGGCTGCCGAGGGAGCTGTCGGGTGGTCAGCAGCAGCGGGTGGCGATCGCCCGTGCGCTGGCCATCCGGCCGAGGGTGCTGCTGCTCGACGAACCACTCGCCGCCCTCGACGCTCAATTGCGGCACTCGATGCTGGGGGAGTTGCAGGAGTTGCGAAAGGCATTGCCCGACACGGCGATGCTGTACGTCACACACGATCAGGCCGAGGCGCTCGCCCTGGCCGACCGGATCGCGGTGATGCGTGATTCGCGCCTCGTCGACATCGACACCGCCGAAAACCTCTGGCAGCGACCGCCTTCCGATTTCACCGCCGGATTCCTCGGCGGGGCGAACCTGGTGCCGTGCACGGTGAAGCACGTCACCGGGACGGCGGCGCTGGTCACCGCGGGCACCTCGACGCTGCGGGCCCAGGCGCCGGTGCCCGGTGTCGGGCAGGACGAATGGAAGCCGGACGACGACGCGCTGCTGTGCGTGCGCCCGCACACCGTCACCCTCGGCAAGACCTCGGATCGCGACGCGTTGCGCGCCACGGTGCGAAGTGCGGTCTGGCGTGGAGCCTCGACCCGGGTCGAGTTGGATGTCGACGGGTTGCCTTCCGTGCTCGCCGCCGACGTACCGGGGCATTTCACCGCTGCGGTGGGTTCGGTGGTCGGTGTGGTGTTGCCCGACCCTGCCGGTGTGTTGATCGCGAACACGATCGGTGCGGGTTCTCGCGGCGAGGGGTCGGCATCATGATCTCGGCTGAATTCTCTGCGGTGGTCGGCCACGACTGCGGTGTGTCCTACGACGGCGAGGTGCGGTGATGAGTGCACCGGTGCTCGATTCTCCCGGAGTCGCCGATTCGGAAGCTGTTGGTACGCAGCGCTCGTGGGTGCCCGTGCTCTGGGCTTTGCCGCCGGTGCTCATCGTGCTCGGCATCGCCGGCTATCCGATTCTTCGAGTCCTCACGGAGTCGACGCGCACGCCGAGCGGACGCGGCACCGAGGTGTGGTCCTCGGTGCTCGGCTCGGCGGCCTTCCGGGAAGCGTTGTGGCGCACCATCTCCATCGCCGTGTGTTCGACGCTCGGCTGCCTGGTGCTCGGCACGTTCCTCGCGATCGTGCTCGCCTTCGTGCCGTTTCCCGGCTCGGGCGTGGTCGGCAGACTCATCGACACCGTCCTCACGCTGCCGTCGTTCCTCATCACCCTGGCCTTCACCTTCCTCTACGGCACGGCCGGTGCGGTGAACGCGCTGATCACCGAATTGACCGGGGCGACAACGCCTGCGATCGATTTCCTCACCACGCCGCTGGGGGTGATCCTCGCCGAGATCACCTTCTTCACCCCGTTCGTGGTGCGGCCCGTGCTCGCCGCGTTCGCGCAGCTGCCACGCGAACAGCTCGATGTGGCGGCCAGTCTCGGTGCCTCGCCGTGGCGGGTGTTGCGACAGGTGGTGCTGCCCGAAGCGTGGCCCGCGCTGGCGGCAGGCGGCAGCCTCGTGTTGTTGCTGACGCTCAACGAGTTCGGCATCGTGCTGTTCACCGGCGCCAAAGGTGTCATCACCCTGCCCGCGTTGATCTACACCCGTGGCATCGTCACCTTCGACCTGCCCGGCGCCGCCGTCCTCGCCACCGTGCAGGTCGTGCTGTCACTCACCCTGTACCTCGTCTACCGGTTCGTGTTCGCCCGGTTCATCGCCCGTCCGAAGGAGGACTGATCGTGCTCGTCTGGACTCCCCACGGGAAAGTGTTGGTACTCAGCGTCTTCGGGCTCGTGGTTACGGTGGTCTTCGTCGCCCCGATCGCGACGGTCGTCCTCGCCGCGCTCGCGGGCACCTGGACCGGCCCGCTCCCGTCGGACCTGGGCTTCGCCAATCTCGGCACCGCTGTGAGCGGTGAACAGGCCGCGAGCCTGTCGGTGAGCCTGCAGACCGCGCTGCTCTCGGGCGCGGTCGCCCTGATCGTGGGCACCTGGGCCGCCCTCGCGGCCCGTGAAGCGCCCACCTGGTTGCGTCGCCTCACCGACGCCGTCTTCCACCTGCCGGTCGCGGTGCCCTCGGTGGCCATCGGCCTGGGCGTCCTCATCGCCTTCAACGAACGTCCGCTGCTGCTGGGCGGCACCAAGTGGATAGTCATCCTGGCCCACACCGTCCTGGTTCTCGCCTACGCCTTCAGCGCTATCTCCGCCGCCCTCGACCGCCTCGACCCCGCCTACCGCCAAGCCGCCGAATCCCTCGGCGCAGGCCCGCTGCGGGTCCTGCTCCAGATCACCCTCCCCCTCCTCCTGCCCGCCCTCGGCGCCGCAGCGGGTCTCTCGATAGCCCTGTCCATGGGTGAACTCGGCGCCACGATCATGGTGTACCCCGCCACCTGGAAGACGTTGCCCGTCAGCATCTTCGCCCAAACCGACCGAGGAGAAGTCTTCGACGCCGCCGCCGCGACAACCATCCTGGTCGCGGTGACCCTCGTAGTCCTCGTGGTGCTCGGCCGGTTGCGCGGCCGCGCAGCCGTGCGCTGAGCGTTGCGTCGACGGCGCGGCCTCGGTCGCCCCGAAGCTAGAGCAGTGCGGCGGCGTCTACCGCGGTGAGACCACCGTCGATGCGCAGGTCGTGGCCGTTGATGTAGGAGGCCTCGGCGGATGCGAGGAACGCGACGGCGGCGGCGATGTCGTCCACGGTGCCGACGCGGCCTGCGGGGGAGAGGGCCGCGACTCCGGCCTGTGCCGACTCGGAGAGTTCGGCGCGGAAGGCCGGTGTGTCGATGTAGCCGGGGCTCACCGAATTGACCCGGATACGCCGTGGCGCCAATTCCGCCGCGAGCGTGCGCGTCAGATTGTGCACAGCTGCCTTGCTCGCCGAATACAACGCCGCACCCGGCACACCGCGATGCAGGCCGAACGAGGCGTTGATGACGATGGAACCGTGGTCGACCAGCAACGGCAACGCCTTCTGGATCGTGAAGAACGCCCCCTTGAAATTGCTGTCGATCACCTGCCCGAACAGGTCGTCACTTACCTGCTCGATCGTCTGAAAGGACCCGATCCCCGCATTGGCGAACACCACATCGAGCCGCCCGAACCGCTCCGAAATCGTCCCCATCACAGCATCCAGGTCGTCGAGATCAGCCATGTCCCCGGCGATCCCGACCGCCTGATCACCCAACTCCCCGACCGCCGCATCGAGCCGCCCCTTGTCCCGGCTGGTCACCACAACCCGCCCACCCTCCGCGATCAACCGCCGCGCAGCAGCCAACCCCATCCCACTGCTACCCCCGGTAACCAGAGCGATCTTCCCGTCGAACCGAAACCTGTTGTGCGTCATGCACTCACCTTGCGCCTCCGCCGAACAGGCAACCAGTGCGCGTTTATCAGGGGTGTGCCACCACCACCCTGGCTACCAGGACGGGCGGCTTCGTCGCGGCCGGTGCCTCAGGCGGATTCGGTGAGGTGGAGGTGGGGGAGGGTGGTCAGGCGGGCGTGGGTGGCTGTGCCCGGTTTCGGGTTGTAGAGGACTACGGACCAATTGGGGTTGTCGGCGACGGTGAGGGTTGTCGCGTCGAAGAACAGTTCGCCGGCTTCGGGGTGGAGTAGCGCGTTGACTGCTTGCGCGGGGACACCCACCTCGTGCCGGTCCCACAATTGTGCGAAATCGGGTGACGATGCCACGAGTTCTTCTGCCACACGGTCGAATTCGTCGTCGTGCGGGGCGAGCGCCGCGTCGGCACGGTAGGCCGCGACAACACCCGGTGCCGCAGCGGCCCAGATCTCGGGCAGGCCACGGTAGCGGGGACTGGTGAAGAAGGTGACGAGGCAGTTGTGTGGCTGCCCGTCGTCGCATCCGAAGATCCGGCCGGCAAGAGTGTTGAACGCCAGGATGTTCCAGTAGCGGTCGCGCACTACGGCGGGCCCACGCTCCCACCCATCGATGAGCGCCCGAATCTCATCGGTCACCGGCGTTCCGGACCCACTCGCGGGCGGCGGGTTGAGTCCGGCGAGCAGATACAGGTGCGAGCGCTCGGCATCGTCCATCCGCAGCACCCCCGCCACCGCGTCGAGCACATCGCCGGACACCGAAATGTCGCGTCCTTGCTCGAGCCACGTGTACCAAGACACCCCGACCCCCGCCAACATCGCGACCTCCTCCCGTCGCAACCCGGGCGTCCGCCGCCGCCCACCCGCAGGCAACCCGACCTCACCGGGGGATATCCGCTCCCGCCGGGCCCGCAGAAACTCACGCAATTGTTCACGCCGCCGAACCGATGCCGCACCGCCCATGACTCCAACGTAGTCACTCGGGGCGGTGGGGAGATCGGGGGTTGCGGAGTGTGCCGCACCGAACATGACTTCGCGGGTCGGTGTGGTGCGGCACGCTCGGCAGGGGTCAATCGACGATTGCCGTGGCTTCGAGTTCCACCATCATGTCCGCTTCGAACAGGGCCTCCACGCCGATGAGTGAGGCGGGGGGCATCGGGTTGGGTAGGCCGATCTCCGCGGCGACGGATTCCACGCCGGACATGAAGGCACCGGCCTGGTCGGGGGTCCAGCCGGTGACGTAGAAGGTGAGGCGGAGGACGTCGGCGAAGGTGGCGCCTGCGCCGGCCAGGCCGACGGCGGTGTTGCGGAGGGCTTGGGCGACCTGGCCGGCAAGGTCGCCGGGTGCGACGGGCGTTCCGTCGGCGAGACGGGCGACCTGCCCGCTGACGTGCACGTGCCGCGATCCGGTGCCCACAGCCACGTGGTGGTAGGGCGCGGGCTGCAGCATTCCGGCGGGGGTGAAGTGCTCGACAGTCATGGTTCTTGCTCCGTTCGTTGTAAGTATCGCTAAGCTACCTAGTGCATAATGGACACTTCAACGAAACCAGGTTTCAGCATGGATACCGCCGACGAACTCCGCATCGACACCGCGCACCGTGAGCTGCTGGATCAGGTGCTCGACAAGTGGTCGCTGAGCGTTCTCAACGAACTCTGCGAGCGACCGTCCCGGTTCAACGAATTGCGCCGCGCCATCCCCTCGGTGACGCAGAAGTCGCTCACCGCGACCCTGCGCAGACTCGAACGCAACGGGGTGATCGAACGGCACGTGGTCGGCACCCGGCCGGTCGCGGTCGAGTACCGGATCACCCCGCTCGGCAAAACCCTGCGCCACCCGGTCGACGTCCTGCTCGCCTGGGCGGCCGAACAGATGCCCGCGATCCACCGCGCCCGCGATGCCTACGACGAGCGTGAGGAAGCAGAACTGGGTGCGAGGTGAATCCGGTGCGGCCTTGGCTCATCGGGGAGGACTCGACCGCAACGTCGTCGCCTGCGAGTCTGTGTCGGTACCCGGGCTTAGGCTGATGACGTGTCGGTGCTGCCTCTGATCTTCACCGCTGGCTGGGCCAGCGGGATCAACGCGTACGCGGTGGTGTTCCTGCTCGGCTTGTTCGGGCGGATCGGGTGGACCGACGACGTGCCCGCCGGCTTGGAGCGCACCGATGTGCTCGTGGCGGCGGGAGTGCTGTTCCTCATCGAAGCCGTGGCCGACAAGATCCCGTACCTCGACTCGTTCTGGGATGCGGTGCACACGGTCGTGCGTCCGGCATCCGGGGCGGTGGTGTCGGCTCTGATTGCCGGACAAGACGATTCGCTACCCACATTGTTCGCCGCCGCCGTGGGCGGCACGACCGCGCTGGCCAGCCACATCGTCAAAGCCGGTACCCGGATGGCCATCAACACCTCACCGGAACCGGTCACCAATATCGCGATGAGTACCGCCGAGGACTTGAGCGTCGGCGGCATCATCACGCTCGCGGTGTTCTTTCCGGTTCTGGCAGCCGTCATCGCCGCGATCTTGCTGGCGATCGGGTTGTGGGTCGTGTACCTGTGCGCCAGCCGGATCCGCCGCTACCTGCGACGAAGAAGGGAACGGCGCGAGACGCGACCGGTCGACGCACTCGAGTAGATCACCGCACCTGCGGCGCCACCTTCGAACCGAGCAGATCGATGGTGTGCAGCACCTTCTCCGGCGGCAGTGTGCCCACGCTGGTGTGCAGCATGAACCGGTCGAGGCCGAGCGTGTCGCGGACATCGGCGATCTTGGCGGCCACGTAATCGGGGGTGCCGACGAACAACGACCCACTCTGGGACCGCAACGCGTCGAACTGCTGGCGCGTCATCGGGCCCCAACCGCGCTCGCGTCCGATCACCGACATCGCCATCGCGTACGGCTCGTAGAAATCGGCGACCGCCTGCTCGTCGGTGTCGGCGATGTACCCGTGCGCGTGCACCGCGACCGGCTGCTTCTCGTGCCCACCTTCGGCCAGCGCCCGGTGATACAGCTCCACCAGCGGCTTGAACCGCGCGGGCTGCCCACCGATGATGGCGATCGCCAACGGCAGACCGAGCAGTCCGGCCCGGATCACCGATTCGGGACTGCCGCCGACCGCGATCCACACCGGCAGCGGCCGGTCGTCGGTGCGCGGGTAGACGGTGGCCTCGTGCAGCGGTGCGCGGAACCGGCCCGACCAGGTGACCGGCTCCTCCTCGCGCAGCCGAAGCAGCAGGCCGAGTTTCTCCTCGAAGAGCGCGTCGTAATCGCCCAGGTCGTAACCGAACAGCGGGAACGACTCGGTGAAAGACCCACGCCCGGCCATCAATTCGGCCCGCCCGTTCGACAGGCCGTCCAGCGTCGCGAAGTCCTGATACACGCGCACCGGGTCGTCGGAGCTGAGCACGGTCACCGCGCTGGTCAGCTGGATCCGTTCGGTACGGGCTGCCGCCGCGGCCAGGACCACGGCCGGTGCGGAGGCAGCGAAATCCTGGCGGTGGTGTTCGCCGACGCCGTACACATCCAGCCCTGCGGCCTCGGTGGCCACGGCCTCGTCGACCACCTGACGCAGCCGCTCGGCCGCCGTCGGCGCGGGCAGATCGCCCGTGGGGTACCGCTCGGCGAAGGTGGTGAGCCCCAGTTCCATGTGAACCTCGTTTCCAGGTCGCGTTCTGTTCTCCAGTCTAAACGGACCGTGGTCCGATATCATTCCCGTTTATGCTGGCCTCATGATCGAGGACCCCGCCGACGACCTGACGGTCACACCACCGAAGCAGTGGGCGGTCGGTGTCCCCGCCGTGGTCAACGCGCTGAAGTATTCGCTGTCGCAGAGCACGCTGCCGCGCACCGCGCTCACCTTGCTGAACATCAATCAGACCGATGGTTTCGACTGTCCCGGTTGCGCGTGGCCGGAGCCGAAGCACCGGACCACCAACGAGTACTGCGAGAACGGCGCACGCCACATCGCCGACGAGTCGACCACGCGTCGCGTCACCGCCGATTTCTTCCGCGAGCATCCCGTCGCCGAACTCGACACGATGTCGGACTACTGGCTCAATCAGCAGGGCCGCCTCACTGAACCGATGGTCAAACGACCCGGCGCCACCCACTACGAACCCATCGGCTGGGACGACGCCCTCGACCTCGTCGCCTCCACCCTGCGCGCCCTCGACTCGCCCGACGAAGCCCTGTTCTACACCTCGGGCAGGCTCAGTAACGAGGCAGCGTTCCTGCTGCAACTGTTCGTGCGCGCCTACGGCACCAACAACCTGCCCGACTGCTCGAACATGTGCCACGAATCCAGCGGGTCGGCGCTCACCGAAACCCTCGGTGTCGGCAAGGGCAGCGTGTCACTGGACGACATCTATCAGGCCGACCTGATCTTCGTCGTCGGTCAGAACCCCGGCACCAACCATCCGCGCATGCTCTCGGCGCTGGAGCAGACCAAACGCAACGGCGGCACGATCATCGCGGTGAATCCGCTGCCCGAGGCCGGACTCATCCGGTTCAAGAATCCGCAGAAGGCGCGCGGTGTGCTCGGTCGCGGCACCGCCATCGCCGACCAGTTCCTCAAGATCCGCCCCGGCGGCGACCTCGCCCTGTTCCGCATGCTGAACCGGCTGCTGCTCGACGCCGAAGACGCCGCCCCCGGCACCGTGCTCGACCACGACTTCATCGCCGAGAACACCAGTGGTTTCGACGAATTCGCTGAGCAGGCCCGCGCGATCAGCTGGGACACCGCGCTCGCCGCCACCGGGCTCACGCGCGAGGAGATCGAGCAGGTGCACCGGCGGGTGCTGGCGAGCAAGAAGATCATCGTGTGCTGGGCGATGGGGCTCACCCAGCACAAACACGGCGTGCCGACCATCCGCGAGATCGTCGACTTCCTGTTGCTGCGCGGCAATATCGGCCGTCCGGGTGCGGGTGTGTGCCCGGTGCGCGGGCACAGCAACGTCCAGGGCGACCGCACGATGGGCATCTGGGAACGTCCGCCGCAGGCCTTCCTCGACGCGCTCGGCACAGAGTTCGCCTTCACTCCGCCCGCAGCACACGGTCTGGATTCGGTCGGCGCCATCCGTGCCATGCGCGACGGCAAGGCGAAGGTGTTCGTCGGTGTCGCAGGCAATTTCGTACGCGCCACCCCCGACAGTGAGGTCACCGAGGCGGCATTGCGCCGCTGTGCGCTCACCGTGCAGATCTCCACCAAGCTCAATCGCTCGCACACGGTGTGCGGCGATACCGCGCTGATCCTGCCGACACTCGGCCGCAGCGACCGCGACATCCAGGCAGGCGGCGAACAATTCGTCACCGTCGAGGACTCGATGAGTGAAGTGCACGCCTCGCGCGGGCGCCTCGACCCGGCCTCACCACACCTGCTCAGCGAGGTGGCCATCATTTCCCGGCTCGCGCGCCGCACGCTGGGATCCTCGGCGATTCCGTGGGAGGAGTTCGTCGCCGACTACGGGACCATTCGCGACCGCATCTCCCGGGTCGTGCCCGGTTTCGAGAACTTCAACGAGCGGGTGGCGCAACCGGGTGGGCTGCGGTTGATCAATCCGGTCAACGAGGGCGTCTTCCGAACCGCCACCGGCAAGGCGCGGTTCACCTGCAACGAGGTGACCTCGCTCGACGTGCCACCGGGTTACCTCGTGTTGCAATCACTTCGGTCCCACGACCAGTGGAACACCATTCCCTACGGCAGCGACGACCGCTATCGCGGCATCCACCACGCGCGCCGGGTGGTGCTGGTCAACCCCGACGACCTCGCCGAACGCGGCCTGGCCGACGGCGACACCGTCGACATCGTCAGCGTGTGGCACGACGGCAGTGAACGGCGGGCCGAGAAGTTCGTCGTGGTCGCCTACCCGGCGAGCCGGGGTTCGGCGGCGGCCTACTACCCGGAGACCAACGTCCTGGTACCCCTCGACAGCGTCGCCGACATCAGCAACACCCCGACCTCGAAGGGCATCGTCGTCCGCCTCGAACCCGTCGCGGCCGATGCCGACGTCGGCTAAGTACACTTCCGGTATGTCCGTGCGCACCCGTCAGCCACTCGTCCCCGGCACCCAGTCGCCGATCCGGGATGTCCCGCGTTCCATCGAGCGCCCCGAATACGTGTGGAAACCGACGGTCAACGAGGGCAAAGAGCCATGGGTGCAGACGGCCGAGACCATCGAGAAGATGCGGATCGCGGGCAAGATCGCCGCCCAGGCACTCGAGGAGGCGGGCAAGGCGGTGGCGCCCGGCGTCACCACCGACGAGCTCGACCGCATCGCCCACGAGTACATGTGCGACCACGGCGCCTACCCCTCCACTCTGGGCTACAAGGGTTTCCCGAAGTCGTGCTGCACCTCGCTCAACGAGGTGATCTGCCACGGCATCCCCGACTCCACCGTGATCGAGGACGGTGACATCGTCAATATCGACGTCACCGCCTACATCCACGGTGTGCACGGCGACACCAACAAGACCTACCTCGCCGGTGATGTCGACGAGGAGGTGCGGCTGCTGGTCGAGCGCACCGAGGAGGCGACCAACCGGGCCATCAAGGCGGTCAAGCCGGGGCGCGCGCTCAATGTCATCGGCCGTGTCATCGAGGCCTACGCCAACCGCTTCGGCTACGGCGTGGTCCGCGACTTCACCGGTCACGGTGTCGGCCCCACCTTCCACAGCGGCCTGGTGATCCTGCATTACGACCAGCCCAGCATCGATTCGGTCATCGAACCGGGCATGACCTTCACCATCGAGCCGATGATCAACCTCGGCGGCATCGACTACGACATCTGGGACGACGGCTGGACCGTGGTCACCAAGGACCGCAAGTGGACCGCGCAGTTCGAGCACACCCTGGTGGTCACCGAGACGGGCGCGGAAATCCTGACCCTGCCGTGAGCGGTGTGCTGCGCGGGGCACTGCTGATCGCCGGGACCACCTCCGACGCGGGCAAAAGCGTTGTGGTGGCGGGTATCTGCCGGATGCTGGCGCGGCGCGGGGTGCGGGTGGCGCCGTTCAAGGCGCAGAACATGTCGAACAATTCCGTCGTCACGCTCGACGGTGGGGAGATCGGGCGCGCGCAAGCTCTGCAGGCGCGCGCCTGTGGGCTCGAGCCGAGCGTGCGGTTCAACCCGGTGCTGTTGAAGCCAGGCAGTGATCGCCGGTCGCAATTGGTGGTGCGTGGCAAGGCGATCGGAACCGTCGGCGCACGAGACTATTTCACGCGCCGTCAGCAGTTGCGGGAAGTAGTCGCGGACGAACTCGCCTCGCTGCGTGCGGAATTCGATGTGGTGATCTGCGAGGGCGCCGGGTCGCCTGCCGAGATCAACCTGCGCGCGACCGATCTGGCGAACATGGGGCTGGCGCGTGCGGCGGACCTTCCGGTTCTCGTCGTCGGCGATATCGACCGGGGCGGGGTGCTCGCCCATTTGTTCGGAACCGTCGCGGTACTGGAACCCGAAGATCAGCGACTCGTTTCGGGGTTCATCGTCAACAAATTCCGCGGTGATGTGTCCCTGCTCCAACCCGGCCTCGACCAGCTCCTCGCCCTCACGGGCCGCCCGACCCTCGGCGTGCTCCCGTTCGCCGAAGACCTCTGGCTCGACGCCGAAGACTCCCTCGGCACCATCGCGGGCACCCCCGTCGGCCGCCCCGCCCCACCCCACGGCACCGACTGGCTCACCGTCGCCGCCATCCGCCTACCCCGCATCTCCAACTCCACCGACATCGAAGCCCTGGCCTGCGAACCCGGCGTCTCGGTCCACTGGGCCGACAGCCCCCACCAGATCGCCGGCGCCGACCTCGTCGTCCTGCCCGGTTCCAAATCCACTGTCTCCGACATGGAATGGTTGCGCACCAAGGGAATCGATGACGCCCTACGAACCCGAGCCGCAGCGTGTCGCCCCATCCTCGGCATCTGCGGCGGCTACCAGATGCTCGGCCGTCGCATCATCGACGGAGTGGAATATGTGGGCGGAGATCGCATTCCGTCGCCGACGGCTGCTGTTCCTGAGCGCGACGCTGCCCCGGCAGGCTTGCCCGGGCGTGACTCGGCTTCGGCAGGTGTGCCCGAGCGCGGCGTGGCTTCGGTGGGTGCGCCCGACTACGACGCTGCCCCGGGAGGTGCGCCTGCAGACGAGGGAGTTCCGGCCGGGAATCCGTGGGTGGGCGACGGCCTCGGGCTGTTCGACCTGGACATCGAATTCGCGGAGCCGAAGATCGCACGACAGGTAGCCGGGACTGCCGCCGATACCCCGGTCCACGGCTACGAAATCCACCACGGCCGGGTGCGGCGTACCGGCGACCCTGCCTGGCTCACCATCGGCGGTGCTCCGGAAGGCAGTGCACGAGAAGCGATCTGGGGTACCCACGTACACGGCGTGCTCGAATCCGACGAGTTCCGCCGCGCCTGGCTGACCGAAGTCGCCACTCGAGCGGGACGTACCGGCTTCACCGTCGCCCCCGATACGTCCGTCGCCGCCGTGCGGGAAGCCCAGCTCGAC
Source organism: Nocardia sp. NPDC023733 (assembly GCF_040639775.1). Taxonomy (NCBI): domain Bacteria; kingdom Bacillati; phylum Actinomycetota; class Actinomycetes; order Mycobacteriales; family Nocardiaceae; genus Nocardia; species Nocardia sp. NPDC023733. Next base: position 285,674 of record NZ_JBFAAN010000001.1, read on the forward strand.
CTACTCGCCGACCTGATCGAGAAGCACCTCGACATCCCCGCCCTGGAAGAACTGATAGCGCGCGGCGCGTCCAACCTCCCGATCATCCGAAGTGGAATCCTCGACGTCCCCGGTGCGTAAAAGCGTTCACGCCGTGGACTCGGCGGTAGTGCTGCTGGGTTTCGGCCGGCCACGGCTGAGGGCGTATGCGGCGAAGGCGAATACCAGGGCCGGGGCGCCGAGTACGACCACGCCGAAGATCCAGATGTAGTCCTTGGCGGCGGTCGCGGGCGTGGTGTAGGCCTGGGTGTCTTTGCCGATGTCGATGAGAACCATTCGGGCGTCGACTGTTTCGCCTTCGGTGACGTCGAAGAGCCGGACTGTGCGCCCGTCGTCGACGGTCGTTCCGATACCCGCGTGGCCGCTGCTCATCCCCGAAGTGGAGCTTTCCTCGATCCGGACGGTCACCTCCTCGCCGAATCCCGCGAGGTAGGCGGTGGCGTTGACCAGATGCGCGACCCCCGTCAGCGCTCCTGCTCCGAAGACGACGGCGCCGACCGCGCACAGCACAGCCTGGATGATCCTTTTCACATGCCCCCCATGATGTCGATAGAACTCGATGGCCATCCTATGGCGAGTGGCACGGCTGTGCCTCAGGTCGCGACGCCCGCCGGGTGTGGGGCCGCTCTCGTCCTCACCGAGAGCGCACCCCTCTTGTGACAGGTTTGGCAATTCGACGGTTCCGGGCAGTGAAAGCCCAGTACACGGGCATCGGCCCGATGGAGAGCCGGGGCTGAACGGCAGGTGGCGTTCAGGGTGGGCGTGTACCGTAAACCGGCATGAAATCTCGGCAGATCACGGTCGGTGACCAGGCCTGGACAGTGCGGGTCGACGGGCCCTCCTCACGGCACAATGTGCTGTTGCTTCCCGATGCGGACGACCCTGCTGATGTGTTCGACAAGGTGTGCGCGCGGCTGCACGAATCCGATCTGCAGACCGTCGTCGTGGAATCCGTCGAAGGGCTCGAGCCCGCGGGGGTGCACGCCATTCTCGACGAACTCGAACTGCCCTACGTGAACGTGGCCGGACGCGGTGCGGGTGCGGCACTCGCGTGGCGGGTGTGCGCGGGCCGCTTCGGCCGGTTCATGAGTCTCGTCGTCGCCGACCACGGCCACCCCGCCGTGCCCGGCGCCGACGGCACGATCCCCGACCCGGCCTGCCCACCCCTCGAACTCCCGGTGACGATGATGGTCACCAAGAGCCTGCCCCGCGCCACCGCCGACGCCTCCGGCCGCTTCGTCTACGGCGAATTCCGTGTCGTCCCTTTGGAAGTCGACAACATCGCCACCGAAGCTGGCCACGAACTCGCCACCGAGATCGTGTTGCGCACCAGCCTCTGGTGAAACGGGGTCAGGACTTGCGGTAGGCGGCGAGCCAGTCGAGCCAGCTGTCGGTCTCGGCGAAGGCGACCGCGCGGACGGCCTCCGAGGACAGGAACACGTCGTGGCGAGCGCCGTCGATGGGGACGATGGTGGTGCGTTCGCCCAGGCAGCCGGCCCAGCGCTGGATCTGCTTGACGTCGAGCACAGCATCGGCCACGTCGACGGCTGAACTGTGCTGGCGCGCGAACTTGGTGACCCGCGAACGCAGGATCAGCGCGGGTACCCCGATGGTGAGGCCCTGCTGCAGCCGTGCCTGGCCCTGCCGGATCGCCCGCAACCAGCCGAGACGCACCGGTTCGCCGGTCAACGGCTTCCAGTCCAGGTTGTAGTCCCATTCACCCGAGCGGGTGTGGTGCAGGCTGTCGCCGTAGGCGGTGCTCACACCCATACCCGGGATCTGCGCGAACGCCCGGAACCGGCCGACGGCGTTGATGATGGGTGTGCCGACGGTGCGGTAGTACGACGGTCCCTGCAGGTCGAACCAGGGGCTGTTGAGCACCACACCGACCACACCCGCCGCCGCGCTGCCGCCCGCGGCTTCGAGCCGGTCGAGCCACAACGGCACGATGAGGCCACCGGTCGAATGCGCGACGACCAGCACATCGTTGCAGGTCTCCTCGCGGGCGATCCGCAGCGCCTCGCTGAGTTCCGCGTCGTAGAGCGCCAGGTCGCTGACGTAGTGCGCGCTCTGTCCTTCACGCCGCGAGCGGCCGCATTTGCGCAGGTCGAGTGCGTAGAAGCGGTGGCCGCGCGCGGCGAAATGCTCGGCCAGGTGCTCCTGGAAGAAGTAGTCGGTGAAACCGTGCACGTAGAGCACTGTGGGCTCGTGTGCCGGGGCGGTGGCGTCGGGCAGGTAGCGAACCAGGGTGGCGACGATCTCGCCCTCGCCGTCGGGGTCGGTGCCCAGCGGCAGGGTTCGCTGCTGGTACGCCGTGCCGAGGATGTCGGCCTGCCACTGCTCGTCGGTCCGGTCGGCGATCCCTTGCGTTTCGTTCGTCACACCCGCCAATCTATCGCGGGGTCACGGCGACGTGCAGGGTTGGTTTACATCACATTCGGCAGGTCGGGTGCAGTGAGGCGATCTGCTGAGGTGCACAATTGAGTTCAGGTGAACGACGGGTAACCTACCCCCGGCGATTCACTGCGAGTCGCATCAACACTGCCAAGCGCCCGCGCCAAGCGAACTCACCCGCCGGTGGTTAGCTGAGAAGGACAAGGAAGTCGATCTACCCGTGCCGAACGCTGCGAAGATTGAAAAGACCGATGTAGTTCTCATCGGCGCAGGCATCATGAGTGCCACGCTGGGCGCGCTGCTGCGGCAGCTGCAGCCGGACTGGACGGTTTCGGTGTTCGAACGGCTCGACGCCGCCGCCGCCGAGAGCAGCGACCCGTGGAACAACGCGGGTACCGGCCACTCGGCGCTGTGCGAGCTCAACTACAGCCCGCAGAACGCCGACGGCTCGGTCGATGTCAGCAAGGCGATCGACATCAACGAACGCTTCCAGGTCTCGCGCCAGTTCTGGGCCTCCGCGGTCGACGCGGGCGTCCTGGGTGACCCGTCGCGCTTCATCAACCCCATCCCGCACGTCAGCTTCGTGCACGGTGCCGACAACGTCGAGTACCTGCGTAAGCGCTACGAGGCGCTGGCGCCGCACCCGCTGTTCCGCGGTATGGAGTTCATCGACAGCCCCGACGAGTTCGCCGCGCGCCTGCCGCTGATGGCCAAGGGCCGTGACTTCTCCGACCCCATCGCACTGAACTGGACCGACGGCGGCACCGATATCGACTTCGGCGCGCTCACCAAGCAGCTGCTGGCCTACGTCGGCTACTCCGGCGGCGAGATCGCCTTCGGCACCGAGGTCCGCGACCTCGACAAGCAGTCCGACGGCTCCTGGAACGTCACCGTGCGCAACCTGCGCACCTACCGGTCGCGCACGATCAACGCGAAGTTCGTGTTCGTCGGCGCCGGTGGTGGCGCGCTGCCGCTGCTGCAGAAGTCGGGCATCAAGGAGGCCAAGGGCTTCGGTGGGTTCCCGATCAGCGGCCAGTTCCTGCGCTCGACCAACCCCGACCTGATCGCCGCGCACGAGGCCAAGGTGTACGGCAAGGCCGCCGTCGGCGCGCCGCCGATGTCGGTGCCGCACTTGGACACTCGCGTCATCAACGGCAAGAAGGGCCTGCTGTTCGGCCCCTACGCCGGCTGGACCCCCAAGTTCCTCAAGGACGGCTCCAACGCCGACCTGTTCAAGTCGATCAAGCCGAACAACATCGGTTCGCTCGTCGGCGTGGGTCTCACCGAGATGGGTCTCACCAAGTACCTGATCAGCGAGCTGCTGAAGTCGCAGAACGGCAAGGTGGGTGTGCTCGAGGAGTTCCTGCCGAGGGCCGACGGCCGCGACTGGGAGCTCATCACCGCCGGTCAGCGCGTGCAGGTGATCCGGCGCAAGGGTGCCGGTGGTGTGCTCGAGTTCGGCACCGCCGTCATCTCCGCCCAGGACGGCAGCATCGCCGGTCTGCTCGGTGCCTCGCCCGGCGCGTCGACCTGTGTCACCGCGATGCTCGATGTGATGCAGCGTTGCTTCCCGCGTGAGTACGCCGACTGGACCCCGCAGCTGCAGCAGATGATCCCCTCGCTCGGCCAGAAGCTGTCGGAGAACCAGGCCCTGTTCCAGGAAGTGTGGGACTGGACCAACAAGTCGCTCAAGCTCGACGAGGTCAGCGCCACCACCCAGGAAGACGCGCTCGGCTTCGCCCAGGTGCGCTGACCTGCCGTGCCGGTCGTGCTGAAACGGTCGTGGGCGGCGGACCTCGACTCCGCCGCCCTGTACCGGCTGCTGAAGTTGCGCGTCGACGTGTTCGTCGTGGAGCAGGAATGCGCCTACCCCGAACTGGACGGGCGTGACCTGCTTCCCGGCACCCGGCACCTGTGGATCGACGACGACGGCGAGATCGTGGCGACTCTGCGCCTGCTCGAAGAGCCGGACGGATTCCGCATCGGCCGGGTGTGCGTGGCGGCGGATGCCCGCAAACGTGGCTACACCACTCGTCTGATGCAGGCCGCGCTGGCCGAAACCGGTTCGGCGACAGTGCGATTGGACGCTCAGTCCCACCTGGTCGACATGTATGCCAAGTTCGGCTTCGCCGTCGACGGGCCGGAATACGATGACGACGGCATCATGCACGTCCCGATGCGTCGCGGCTGACCCCCGGTATCCATCTCCGACCGCCTGCGTCTGCCATGCCGTCCGGTCCGTCGAGAGACGCGCGCGCCACTATGGCGGGGCGCCGCTGGATGCGATCGTCGCGGGCGGCGGACCGGGTGCCGCTCGTCGGGCAGTGATGCCCGGGGATCAGAGGTGATCGGGCCGCGCATACAGTGGGGGCGTGCCTGGTTTTGCTGATGTTGCCGCTGGTCCGCACACCGCTGCGCGGGGAGTGGGTGAAGCGGGGTTCCCGTTCTCGGCTGTGGTGGGGCAGGAGCGGTTGCAGCTGGCGTTGATCTTGTCGGCGGTGCACCCCGGGATCGGCGGGGTGCTGGTGCGCGGAGAGAAGGGCACCGCGAAGTCGACCGTGGTGCGCGCGCTCGCGCAGTTGCTGCCGCCGGTGGTCGACGAGACGGGCGCGCGACCGGCCCGGCTGGTCGAGTTGCCGGTCGGCGCCACCGAGGACCGGGTGGTCGGTTCGCTGGATCTCGAGCGGGTGCTGCGCGACGGGGAGCAGGCGTTCCGTCCCGGTCTGCTGGCCGCGGCCCATCACGGCGTGCTCTACGTCGACGAAGTGAATCTGCTGCACGACCACCTGGTCGACGTGCTGCTCGATGCCGCCGCCATGGGCCGCGTGCACGTGGAGCGCGACGGGGTGTCACATTCGCATCCGGCGCGGTTCGTGCTCGTCGGCACCATGAATCCCGAAGAGGGAGAGCTGCGTCCGCAATTGCTCGACCGGTTCGGTCTCACCGTCGACGTGGCGGCCTCGCGTGACGTGTCGACCCGGATGGCCGTCGTGCGCCGCCGCCTCGACTACGAAGCCGACCCCGCCGCGTTCGCCGCCCGCTACGCCGGCGCGGATCGGGTTGTCGCCGAACGCATTCTGACCGCGCGCGACCGGTTGCCCGATGTCGTGCTCGACAATGCCGAGCTGCGCCGGATCGCGGCGCTGTGTGCGGCCTTCGATGTCGACGGGATGCGCGCGGATCTGGTCGTCGCCCGAACCGCGACCGCCCACGCGGCCTGGCGGGGCCGCGACCAGGTCACCGAGGACGATGTGCGGATCGCAGCCGAGCTGGCCCTGCCGCATCGGCGGCGCCGCGATCCGTTCGACGAGCCCGGGATCAGTGAGGAACAGCTCGACGAGGCGATGCGGGCGGCGGCCGAGGAAGTCGAAAACGCTTCCGACGACGACGAATTCGATGATCCGTACGGGTCCGCCGATGACCGGGCGCTCGAGGGGGAGAATGCGGACGGTCGCAGCGGCGAGCAGGCCGACGGTGGTCGCGCGAGTGACGAGTCGATAGGTACCGATCAGGACGGGGACGGCTCCGAGGATCGGCAAGGGGACAACCACGCGCGTGACCCGCGCGAGGGCGGTCCTGACGACAGCGACGGGCCGGATGACGACGGCCCGGACGGTGGGCCCAGTGGCCCGGACGGCAGCGGTCCGGACGGTGGGCCCGGTGGTGGCCCGAATGGCAACCGCGCGAACGATACCGGTTCGAACAGCAGTGGCTCCGACGACAAGGGTTCTCGGCCGACCGCTGAAAGGCTTTCCGGCACACCCGGTTCCACTTCCAAGCCTGCCCCCCGCTGGGAAGTCCCCGGCATCGGCGAAGGCGCCCCCGGCCGTCGCTCCCGCGCCCAGACCCGCACCGGTCGCATGGTTCGCCCCCACACCGACACCTCCACCGGTCTGCACCTGCTCGGCACCGTCTTCGCCGCCGCACCGAAACAGGTCGAGCGCGGCCGGTTCGCCGGACCGCTCGCCCTGGCGATCGAAGACCTGCGTGGCGCGTATCGCGAAGGGCGCGAAGGCAATCTGGTGGTCTTCGTCGTCGACACCTCCGGTTCGATGGCCGCCCGCGACCGGCTCACCGCCGTCACCGGCGCCGTCGTCACCCTGCTGCGTGACGCCTACCAGCGCCGCGACAAGGTGGCGGTGATCAGCGTGCGCGGCAGCGAAGCCGAGCTGGTGCTGCCGCCGACCTCCTCGGTCGACATCGCCGTGCGCCGCCTGGCCGGTCTGCGCACCGGCGGGAAGACACCTCTCGCTGCCGGTTTGCTGAAGGCCCGCGAGGTGATCGCCCGCGAACACGTGCGCGACCCGCGTCGCCGCCCGATGCTCGTCCTGCTCACCGACGGCCGTGCCACCGGCGGCACCGACCCCCTCCCGCGCGCCCGCACCGCCGCGCGCCTCCTCGCGGGCGAAGGCCACACCACCATGGTCATCGACTGCGAGCGCGGCATGATCCGCCTCGGCCTGGCCGCCGAACTGGCCCGCGACCTGCGCGCCCGCTACCTGCGCCTCGACGAACTCACCGGCGAATCCGTCGCCGATGTGGTGCGCGCGTCCGGCTACCCAACGAACCGCGCGGCCTGAGCCTCAGCCGAGCGTGAAGAGAAGGAGATTGCTGTGCCCAAGGGTGTTCCCGAGGTCGTCCCCGCGGACGGGCTGACCACGCGGCAGCGGCGTAATCAGCCCGTGCTTGCCGTGCACACCGGGCCCGGCAAAGGGAAGTCGACGGCGGCGTTCGGGATGGCGCTGCGGGCCTGGAATCAGGGATTCGACGTGGCCGTGTTCCAGTTCGTGAAGAGCGCGAAATGGAAGGTCGGCGAGGAAGCGGCGTTTCGGACCCTCGGCACCCTGCACGAGGAGACCGGCGCGGGCGGCGCGGTGGAGTGGCACAAGATGGGGGAGGGATGGTCCTGGACCCGCAAGCACGGGACCGAGGAAGACCACGCCGCCGCCGCACTCGCGGGCTGGCAGGAGATTTCCCGGCGTCTCGCCGCCGAGCAGCACCGCTTCTACGTGCTCGACGAGTTCACCTACCCGCTGAAGTGGGGCTGGGTCGATATCGACGAGGTCGTCGAAACCCTCACCAACCGGCCAGGTAACCAGCACGTCGTCATCACCGGACGCGACGCACCACAGGCGCTCATCGACGCTGCCGACCTGGTCACCGAGATGACCAAGGTGAAGCACCCGATGGACGCGGGCCGCAAGGGTCAGCGCGGTATCGAATGGTGACTGGCTCGACAGCCGTGCGGAATCCAATGGTGACCGACGCGGCAGCTCTGGTGGATCGAACGGTGGCCGGGCCGTCAGCCGTGGCGGATCGAACAGCGAGCGGCATGGTGGCTGTGGTGGATCGAATGGTGGCTGGCCCGGCGGCTGTGGGGGAACGAATGGTCGTTGGCTCGGCAGCCGTTGTGGAACGAACGGGGAGTGGACCGGCGGTCGTGCGGGAGTGGCGACCGTGAGCGCCCCGGCGATCGTTATCGCGGCCCCGGCGTCGGGTAGCGGCAAGACGACGCTGGCCACCGGGCTCATCGGCGCGTTGCGGCGGGCTGGGCACGAGGTGGCGCCGTTCAAGGTCGGCCCGGACTACATCGACCCCGGGTATCACGGGCTCTCCGCGGGGCGCCCCGGCCGGAACCTCGATCCTGTTCTGGTAGGCGAGGATCGGGTGGTCCCGCTGTACCGCCACGGCGCGCACGGGTGCGATATCGCAGTGGTCGAGGGCGTGATGGGCCTGTTCGACGGTCGTATCGACGAGCACCGGACGGAAGCGGTGGCCGAGGGTTCCACCGCGCAGGTGGCTAGCCTGCTCGGCGCACCGGTCGTGCTGGTCGTCGACGCGCGCGGGCATTCGCAGAGCTTGGCCGCCCTGCTCCACGGATTCGCCACCTTCGACTCCTCGGTCCGTCTCGGTGGAGTGATCCTCAACCGCGTCGGCAGCGAACGCCACGAACAGGTCCTGCGCTCGGCGTGCGACCGCGTGGGCATCCCTGTCCTCGGCGTGCTACCCCGGATGACCGAATTGGAAGTCCCCTCACGCCATCTCGGCCTCATCCCCGCCGTCGAACACGGCACCGCCGCCACCCGCGCCGTCGACGCTATGACCACCCTGGTTGCCGCCCACGTCGACCTCTCGGCGATCGTCGCCCTGGCCGGTGGATCGGTGCAGGGCCCCGCCTGGGATCCGCTGACCGAACTGGCCGCAGCCGCCGATCGAGCCGTGACCGATCGAGAGCAGCCGTCTGGCGAGCTCGGCGGGTCGCCCTCTACCGCGCGAACTCCACACGATCCCGCCCCGGCGATATTGTCCGAGCGATCCCCACTGCCGACCGATCCGAACGCGCAGGCCGCAGCCACTTTGTCCGGCCGAACGCTGCCCTCGTCGACCGAACCCGGAGTTACAGCAGGAATGGCCGAGTTCGCGCACGCCGCGAATCGGCCGGTCGAACCTGCACGAACCGGGCGGACCACCACGATCACGGACGCGACTGCGGGCGACCGCCTCACCCGGATCGGGGGGCCGGTGATCGCGATGGCCGGCGGCGCTGCCTTCACCTTCGGCTACGCCGAGCACCGAGAGCTGCTCCTGGCAGCGGGTGCGCAGGTCGTTGTCTTCGATCCACTGACCGACGAATTGCCCGAGAACACAGCGGGTCTGGTGCTGCCGGGTGGTTTCCCCGAGGAACACGCCGCGCAGCTCTCGGCGAATGTGCGCCTGCGCAGCGCGATCGCCGACGGCGCCACCCACGGCCTCCCGATCCACGCGGAATGCGCCGGACTGCTCTACCTCACCCGTTCCCTCGACGGGCACCCTATGGCGGGAGTGATCGATGCCGACGCCGAATTCGGCCCCCGCCTCACCCTCGGCTACCGCGACGCCGTCGCCCTGCACGACTCTGTGCTGTGGCAGGCGGGCGCCCGAGTACGCGGCCACGAATTCCACCGCACCCGCCTGCTCCAGGCAGGCACGGCGGATACCGCATGGGGCTGGCGCACAACAGTATCCGTCTCCGAAGGCGCTGTGGTGGGCCAGGTCCATGCCTCCTACCTACACACCCACCCCGCGGGTAACCCTGACGCCATCCGCCGATTCGTAGACGCCGCAGGGAGATTCGACCTGACAGCCGACCGTGGGCGCCGATGATCGAGTGCGCGAGACGTCGCCGCGAACTTCCTGCCCGCGCTGAGAGACGACCCCGGTGCCATTGTCTGATTCGCTGGTGTGGGAAAGGGGTTCAGCCCCCGAGGCGCCCTCCTGCCGCTGCTGAGCGAGATGGCCGATTTCGTGTGGTGACAGGATTCGGTCGCCGCCGCCACGGGATTCGAATCTCGGTGGCGGATTGTTCATGACTGACGGTATGGGGCCGCAAGCGACAGGAGAGTTCGAGAGCGAGTCGCAGGACCGAGTCACAGTCGGCATCGGTCTGCGTCCAGGCACCACATCGGGCCGCATCGTGCGAGCCGTCGAAGAGGTTGTCGGGCAGTACCGCATCGCCTGCCTGGCGACGCTCGACACCCGAGCCGCCGAGCCGGGGCTGCGGGCGGCCGCCGCGATGCTAGGAGTCGCGTTGCTCGGATTCACCGCCGAGGAATTGTCCGCGGTAGAGGTTGCGCACAGCTCGTCCCGCACCGAAGCCGCGGTCGGTACCCCCAGCGTCGCGGAAGCCGCCGCACTACTTGCGGGGAATGGTGAATCAGTATGCGGACGAACAATTGTCGATGGAATCGTCGTGGCAGTGGCGTACGCCGACCCGATTTAATTCACTGGGCAAGATCGGCCGCGCACAGTAACGTCTGGTCCAGCAGTCGTACGGCGGGCCGGCACTGATCGGTTACCTCTGGACCAAGCGGACGCAGGTTCGAATCCTGCCCGCCACCGCGCGGTGGCGGTAGCTCAGTCTGGTAGAGCACTCGGCGCGTCCGGTCGGGACACACACGCCCGCCGTGCGATTGCGACGGAATAGGGCGGGCCGGATTCGGTCGGTTATCTGGTGACCTCGTAAGTCGAGCGGGTTCGAACCCCGCGTCGGAAAGCAATTTCCGGCTCCGGTCGAAAACACCACGCCTGCCCCATTCCGCATACATGCCCCGCTGGGTCCGGGGCCGAACAGCAACGCCCACGGGCGTATCGGAGGGGAACAATGAATATTCTGTCGCGGTTCAACCGTCGCAGCACACCGCAGACCGCACCGGCCGACAATCGTCAGGTCGTGAACAACGCCGGTGGTTACGTTTTCGACATCACGCCGCAGGCGCGAGTGCGTCGCTTCCTCACGCTCGGCACCGAATCGGGAACGTACTACGTGAGCCCCGCCGCGCTGACCGCCGACAACGCGGAGTTCATCGTCGGGTACGCGGCCGAGCACACCGCCGGCCTGGTGCGCGAGATCGTGGAGATCTCCACCTCCGGTCGTGCGCCGCGTCAGAATCCCGCGCTGTTCGCGCTCGCCGCCGCCGCATCGGTCGGTGATGTCGACGGCCGTCGCGCCGCCTTGGCCGCGTTGCCGCAGGTCGCGCGCACCGGCTCGCACCTGTTCCTGTTCGCCGGCTACATCGAGCAGTTCCGCGGCTGGGGTCGTGGGCTGCGCCGGGCGGTGGCGAACTGGTACCTGGACAAGCCGGTCGACGCGCTCGCCTTTCAGGCGGTCAAGTACCGGCAGCGTGAAGGCTGGACGCACCGCGACCTGCTTCGCCTGTCGCACCCGGCGGCCACCGACGACGAACGGCGCAGGCTGTTCGACTGGATCTGCGGCCGCGCAACGGAACTCGACGGCTTGGCCGTGATCGAGGGCTTCCAGCGTGCGCAGACCGCCCCGGCCGATCAGGTGCCCGCACTTGTTCGCGAATACCGGCTCGGCTGGGAGATGCTGCCCGATGCCGCGTTGAACACACCCGAGGTGTGGGAGGCGCTGTTGGACAACGGAATTCCGCAGACAGCACTGCTGCGTCAGCTCCCGCGCCTCACCCGCCTCGGGATGCTGGACCCGCTCGGATCGCGGACGGCCGCGATCTGTGCCCAGCTCACCGATCCGGCGCGACTGCGCGCGGCCCGGGTGCACCCTGTCTCGGTGCTGATCGCTCTGCGTACCTACGCTTCCGGGCGTTCGGCACGCGGTTCGGGCACCTGGACGCCGTCGGCTCCGGTCGTCGACGCGCTCGATTCCGCGTTCTACGCGGCGTTCGAGCTGATCCAGCCGACCGGTCTGCGGCACCTGCTCGCGCTCGACGTGTCCGGGTCGATGACCGCGCCGATCAGTGGGCTGCCGCTGTCGGCACGCGAGGCATCGGCCGCGCTCGCCCTGGTCACCGCCCGCACCGAACCCCGGCACCAGATCGTCGGGTTCACCAGCGGCGGTAAGGGCTGGTCACAGTCGGACCGGTTGTCGGAGCTGGCGATCTCGCCGCGCCAGCGCTTGGACGATGCGGTGCGCACGGTATCGGGACTGCCGTTCGGCGGAACCGACTGCGCGCTGCCGATCCTGCACGCGCTGGACAAGGGCATCGAGGTGGACGTGTTCTCGGTCTACACCGACAACGAGACCTGGGCAGGTTCCATGCACCCGCATCAGGCGCTCGCCCGGTACCGCCGCGAGGTGAACCCGCGAGCCAAGCTCGTGGTGGTCGGGATGACCGCGACGAACTTCAGCATCGCCGATCCCGACGACGCGGGCATGCTCGATGTCGCCGGATTCGACGCCGCCGTGCCGTCGCTGCTGGCCGACTTCGCCACGGCCGCATAGAAGTTCACACAGCACAGAAAACGGAGCCGCCGCGACCTCGTTGTCGCGGCGGCACCTTTCCTCTCGCGCGGAAGTTCCTCACCCTCAGGGGGCGACCGAGGACCAATCGGCGAAACCGGTGGGGTCGTGGCGGCCCATGGAGGCGTGTTCGAACAGGCCCCAGCCCTCGGCGTCGCCGCAGCGGGCGTGGCCGATGTGGTCGATCACGCCGTAGGGGACGCGGGCTCGGATGCCTGGGTCGGTGAGGTCGTAGGTGCTCGACAGCGACCAGTTCTCGCCCATCCAGCGGCCGTGGGTCCAGTCGGGGTCGGCGCCGTATCCGCAGCCCACGTGCAGGGCGATGCCGGGGCGCGACTCGATCTCGACCTCGAGGGGCTTGCCGTCGGGGGTGGTCATGTCGAGGCGGACCGAGCGGGGGTGGCGGGTGCCCGGCTCGTAGACCCAGGTCATGCGCGGCCAGCCGAGTTGTTCCTTGCGGCCGTCGTTCCAGATGCGCACCGCGTTGTTGAGAGTGCGGGTGCCGTCGGGTTCCTCCTGCACGATCACCACGATGGCGAAATCACGGAACCGCAGCGGCGCGTACAACCACCAGAAACCACCCATGCCCGTCGGCCGGCCCGCAGGGTCCGGTTCGCCGGAGGGACGGATGCCCCAGGAGCGGTCGCGGCTGCCCGTCCACACCGCCGGGTCGACGGAGTAGTCGCGCCCGTGCACCGCGAGAGTGCCCTCCCACGAACCCAATTGGGCGAAACGCGAGGCCTCGATGATCGGCCGCGTGCCGGACAGGATCAGGTGCGGTTGCTCCTGCACGGCCGGCTGCGCCCCGGTCCAGGTGAGGTCGAAACCGAGATCGTCGTGCTCGCACACCACACGCAACTTCTGCAGCGGCTCGATCACCTCGATGCGGTAGCCGCCGACGCCGGTGTCGAGATCACGCGAGGTGAGCGCGTCGGAGAACCGCACACTGTGCTGGGTGTCGCCCTGGCGTGCGCACGCGAACGCGTCGACCACGCCCAGGTTCGGGTACACGCCGAACCCGGTGATGAGCATGGTGTCACCGGCGGGGTCGAAGGCGTTGAAGTAGTAGCGGTCGTAGAAGTTCCGGTCGCTGGTCGCCACCCGGGCCAGCGACAGCGGCGTCTGATGGACCGGGTATTCGTCCAGGGGGACGGGCATGATCGCGTTCATCGTCAGTCCCATTCGTAGGTGCCGTCGAGCAGCGCTTCGAGTCCGCGCCGATGCATGATGTAGTCGTCGCGCTCGTCGGGCACGGTGTCCTCGCCGAAATGGATCATCCGCCGCTTGATCCGCGCCATCACGATGGCGTGGCGCAGCGCCGCGTACACGATGTAGAAGTCCAGGTCGGTGACGGTGTGGCCGGTGAGCTTCTCGTACTCGGCGACCACGTCGTCGCGGCGCAGGAAGTCGGCGAGGCCCGGCTGGTCGAAGTGGGTGGCGATGTCCTGGAAGAACCGGTGGATGAAGATCAGCCAGCCCAGGTCGAGCTCGCGGGGGCCGAGGGTGGCCATCTCCCAGTCCAGCACGGCGGCCGGGGTGAAGCCGTCGAACAGGATGTTGCCGGGGCGCGCGTCACCCCAGTTGAGCACCTCGGCGCCGGTCTCGGCGGGCCAGTTGGCCTCCAGCCAGTCGAAGGCGCGCTCGATCAGCGGGATCTCGACACCGTCGTCGGCCAGCGCCCACCGGTACCAGGCGCGCTGAGCCTCGAAGTGCCTGCGCAGCGCGGACCCTTCGCCGTCGAGCGCCGGAAAGCGCTGTGCCGCTTCGTCGATCGCGTGCACCTGGGCGATCACCTTGACGGTCTCGGCGGTGATGCCCGCGCGCTCGGTGGGGGTGGCGTCGAACACCCAGCCGAAGAACACGTACGGCGGATTGTCGGCGACTACCTGACCATCGATTTTGTCCATGACGAAAAACGGTGTGCCGAACAGTGATTCGTCGGTCTCGAGCCAGCGCAGGGCGGGCACGGGAACCTCCGACGCCGCCGCGACACCCGACATCACCTGGTACTGCAACGGCAGGTCATAGGACTGGAACACCGGAAACGACGAGTCCTCGGGCGCCATCCGGGCGACGAACGAACCGCTCTCGGCGACCCCGTTCACCGACCATTCGGCATCGAACAGAACCGTGGTGCTCGACATACCGCCGGTGGCGGGTTTGCTGAGGTTGCCGATCGTCGGCGGGGCGTCGGCGCCGACCTTGTCCGACAGCCACCCCGAGAGCCGCTCGCCGAATGCGTCGAGATCGAGCTCGGTGACGGTCAGCGACTGCTGCGCGGTGTGGTCCGTGTCCTCGGACATACGTGGGGTCCCCTGTCGGCGTGGTGAAACGTGTTCCGTACCGGCGTACCGGAAGACCGGCCGGAATGTAAGGCGGGCGTCGGTGAGCGGGATTCAGGGTTGACACCTCCAAGATCGGGGTTTCCCCCGATGCGCGTGCGTGTCGTTCTCGGTAAAGCTTGCCGGACAGCCGTTTTCGATAGGGAGGTACGTAGTGACCGCAGTCGTCGCGGAGCACGCAGTCGAGGAGCCGGTGCGTGCACCGGAGCCCAGGTGGCACCCGCTCAGCCTGATCGCGTTCCGGTTCTGCGTCGCGTACTTCGGCCTGTTCTGCCTGTGGATGGCTCAGATCACCTTCGTCTTCCTCGGCGTGATCGCGTTGAAGATGCCTGAGGACGCCGTCGCCTGGCAGCTGCTCACGCTGGCCCCGGTGAGCAGCTGGATCGGGGAGCACGTGTTCGGCGTGTACGCCGAGCTGGAGATGAACGGCAGCGGCGACCAGGCCGCCATCTGGATCCAGTGCGGACTGGTGCTGATCGTCGCGATCCTGGTCACCGTGGTGTGGTCGATTCTCGACCGGCGCCGCCGCGCCTATCCCCGGGCGGCGAGCTGGTTCCTCACCGGCCTGCGCCTGGCTGTCGGCGGGCAGATGCTGTTCTACGGTTTCACGAAACTGGTCCCCACCCAGATGCCCGAACCGGCGCTGACCACCTTGCTCACCCGGGTAGGCGACCTGAGTCCGATGGCGATGCTGTGGACGCAGGTCGGTTCGGCACCGGCCTATGAGGTGGCGCTGGGTGCCGCCGAGGTGCTCGCGGGGCTGCTGCTGTTCTGGCCGCGCACCGCGACGCTCGGTGCCATGCTCAGCGTGATCAGCATGGCCCAGGTGTTCCTGCTGAACCTCACCTTCGACGTGCCGGTGAAGATGCTGTCCGGCCACCTGCTGCTGATGAGCCTGGTGCTGCTCGCCCCGCAGGCGAGGCGGCTACTGGATGTGCTTGTGCTGGAACGTGCATCGGGTCCGATGGTGCAGCCCGCGCTGTTCCGGTCCGCGCGGGCGAACCGGTGGGCCACCGTGGTGCAGGTCGCGGCGGCGGTGTGGATCGTGGCCGGAATGATCGTGGTGATCACGGACTCCTGGCGCGAATACGGCGGGGGCGCACCGGAACCGGAGCTGTACGGCATCTGGGAGGTGTCGGAGTTCTCGATCGAGCAGCTGCCGGTGGCACCGCTGACCACCGATCCCGTCCGCTGGCAGCGCCTCGTCGTGGACAAGGGCACGGCGGGCTATCAGCGCATGGACGACACCATCGTTCCGGTCCAGGCCACCGTCGACCCGGCGACCTCGACGCTCACGCTCCTGGCCGCGCCGACAGCACCCGATCAGGCGCCCGCGCCGTACGCCACTCTCGCCGTGGACCGTGCGGCAGACGACCGGCTCACCCTACGCGGCGACATCGCGGGCAAGCAGGCGGTGGTCGTCCTCACTCGCGTCGATCTCGACAGTTTCCCCTTGCGCGGCACCGGCTTCCGGTGGGTACAGAACAATCCCTACCTGGGCTGAGCCCTGCACGGTGCGGCGAGGCGCGCGCGGACCGGCGTCCATCGAGCCGACCGGCACCGGGCAGCGGTCCGACACCGCAACGGCCGGGTGGGTGCGGGGATCGGCACGTCACGAACTAGGCTCGGACATTGTGCCGAACACGTCTGACACCGCATCGACCCAGCCCGCCGGGGACCCGAACTACCTGGTCGGGCTCGATCTGCGTGGACGCAGAGTCGTTGTCGTCGGCGGCGGCACTGTCGCCCAGCGCAGGCTCGGGCTGCTCGTGGCCGCGGGTGCGCAGGTGCACGTGGTCAGCCGCGCCGTGACCCCGGCCGTGGAGGGCATGGCAACAGCGGGGCAACTCACCGTGGAACTGCGCGACTACCGCGACGGCGACCTCGACGAGGCCTGGTACGCGATGGCCTGCACCGACGAACCCGAGACCAATGCCGCCGTGGTCGCCGAGGCCACCGCCAAACGGATCTTCTGCGTGCGCGCCGACATCGCCCGCGACGGCACCGCCGTCACCCCCGCGACCGCTCGCTACGACGGCCTGACTCTCGGCGTCCTCGCGGGTGGTGCGCACCGCCGCTCGGCCGCCGTCCGCAACGGGCTGCTCGAAGCACTGCAATCCGGTGTGGTGACCGATGATTCGGAACCCGTGACGCCCGGCGTCGCGCTCGTGGGTGGTGGACCGGGCGACCCGGACCTCATCACCGTGCGCGGCCGCCGCCTGCTCGCCCGCGCCGACCTGGTCGTCGCCGACCGGCTCGCACCGCCGGAACTGCTCGCCGAACTCGGCCCGCACGTCGAGGTCATCGACGCGGCGAAGATCCCCTACGGCCGGTCCATGGCGCAGGAGGCGATCAACCTCGCCCTCGTCGAGGGCGTGAAGGCGGGCAAGTTCGTCGTCCGGCTCAAGGGCGGCGACCCGTACGTCTTCGGGCGCGGGTACGAGGAGCTCGAGGCGTGCGCCGAGGCGGGCATCCCGGTGACGGTGGTACCCGGCATCACCAGTCCCATCTCGGTACCCGGTGCGGCGGGCATCCCGGTGACCCATCGCGGCGTGACCCACGAATTCGTGGTCGTGAGCGGACACGTCGCCCCGGATCACCCGGACTCGCTGGTCGACTGGTCGGCGCTGGCCAAGCTGCGCGGCACCCTCGTGCTGATGATGGCCGTGGAACGCATCGACAAGTTCGCCGCCGCCCTGCTCGACGGCGGCAAGCCCGCCGACACCCCGGCCACCGTCATCCAGGAGGGCACCCTGCGCACCCAGCGGGTGGTGCGCGCCGACCTGGCCACCGTCGCCGAGCGAGTCAAGCAGGAGGGCATCCGGCCGCCCGCGATCATCGTCATCGGGCCGACAGCGGCCTTCGGTGCCGATCCCGCCTGAGTCACGATCCCGGCGGGGGCGCCGGCCGCGTCGTTTACAGTGGTCGACTGTGCTCGAAAACCCCGCTGCCTCGAAGCAGTCCCCGGTGAAGCAGTCGGCCTTCGGGCTCGCGATCATCGTTCTCAGCGGCCTGCAGTTCATGGTCGTGCTCGACGGCACCGTCGTGATCTTCGCGCTGCCCCGCCTGCAGGACGAACTCGGCCTGTCCAGTTCGGGCGGTGCGTGGACGGTCACCGCCTACGGCCTCACCTTCGCGGGCATGATGCTGCTCGGCGGTCGCCTCGGCGACGTCTTCGGCCGCAAACGCATGCTCATCACCGGTGTCGGCCTGTTCACCGCCGCCTCGCTGGCCTGCGGCCTCGCCCAGGGCGAGCTGGCGCTGCTGATCGCGCGCGCCTTCCAGGGTGCGGGCGCGGCGATCGCGGCACCGACCGCGTTCGCGCTGGTCGCCACGACTTTCGCGCCGGGTAAGGCACGCAACCAGGCGGTGGCCGTCGTCGGATCGATGGCGGGCATCGGGTCGGTGAGCGGCCTGGTGATCGGTGGTCTGCTCACCGAGATGTCGTGGCGGATGATCTTCCTCATCAATGTGCCGATCGGCGCGCTGATCGTGGTCGGCGCGATGTACACACTCTCCGACACCGCCCACCACCGGGCGCCCCTCGACGTGAAGGGCGCGGTGCTCGGCACGCTCGCCTGCGCGCTGGTCGTGTTCGGCGCCACCGAGGGACCGTCGTGGGGATGGGGCAGCCCGGTCATCCTGACCTCGCTGATCGTCGGTGTCGTGCTGCTCGTGGCGTTCGTGCTCATCGAGCGCAACGAGGCCGACCCGCTGCTGCCGTGGTCGCTGTTCGACAGCCGCGACCGCAACTCGACCTTCCTGCTGATCTTCCTCGCGGGCGCGGTGCTCGGCGCGATGACGTTCTTCGTCGCCCAGATGCTGCAGAACTCGCTCGGCTACAGCCCGCTGCACGCCGGTATCGCCTGCATCCCGTTCACCATCGGCATCGGTGTCGGCGGCGCGCTGGCCTCGAAGGCGGCGTTGCGGGTGCCGCCGCGCTGGCTGCTGACCGGCGCCGCGCTCGTGCTGTCGGGGGCGCTGCTGTTCGGGTCGACCCTCGATCGCCACATCGGCTACTTCACCACCCTGCTGCCGTTGCTCGTCGTGATCGGGTTCGGGGTGGGTGTGGCGATGGTGCTCGCCCCGCTGTGCGTGCTGGTCGACGTGCCGCCGTCCGATATCGGTCCGCTCTCGGCGGTGGGGCAGATGTTCATGAACCTGGCGACGCCGATCGCGATCGGACTGCTCAGCCCGATCGCGGCCTCGCGCACCCTGTCGCTCGGCGGCAGCCCCGACACCAAGGTGTCGGCAATGACCGGACCCCAGCTCGACGCGCTCACCAGCGGCTACACCACAGTCCTGCTCGTCTGTTCGGGTCTGGCGCTGCTGGCCGCCGTCGTGGCGCTGACACTGCGTTTCACGCCGGGTCAGCTGGCCCAGGCCCAGCATGCCCAGGAGGAAGCCCAACAGGCCTGAGCTCAGAGTCGGCCGGTCACCTTGTACGGCGTGATCCGTACCGTCACCCGTTCGGCGTCGTCGATCGAAGCCGGGTTGAACTGGGCGTAGGGCAGACCTGTGTATTTCAGGGACAACTCGTCGGGCAGCAGACGATCGGGATCCGGGACGAGGGTGGCGGTGCCGCGGATGGCGGCGTAGACGAACGGGCGCTCGGGCGGGT
Source organism: Nocardia sp. NPDC023733 (assembly GCF_040639775.1). Classification (NCBI taxonomy): domain Bacteria; kingdom Bacillati; phylum Actinomycetota; class Actinomycetes; order Mycobacteriales; family Nocardiaceae; genus Nocardia; species Nocardia sp. NPDC023733. The sequence goes on from NZ_JBFAAN010000001.1 coordinate 304,827, forward strand.
TGACCATCACGGTGACGCGGGGGTCGCGGGCCAGGTTCTTGGCCTGCTGGCGGGCGACCGTGGTGGAGAAGAGCAGGTCGTCGCCGTCGCGTTTGATCCAGACGACGGTCAGATGCGGATGCCCGTCGGGGCCGAGGGTGGCGACGGTGGCATACGCCCTCTCGTTGTCGATATAGGTGGACAACTCTTCGGACAGCGCGATGGTTCGGGTCATACCGGTACGAACGCGGCGGTCATACCCGGCATTCCGGCCCGTTGTGGCAGAACGGTATTCGGGTTCTCGTGGCGAAAACGGGGTTGCCCGACAGTTGACGCGGCATGAGACTGGAGGGATGTCTGTGCTCGCGGAGAACCTGCTCGACCGGTGGATCGCCTTGGCCGGGACCGACTCCGAAGCCATCGGGATCGGCATCATCGGCCGCTACGCCGAACCACACCGTCGCTACCACACGCTCACCCACCTGGCGGTGATGCTCGCCGCCATCGACGAATTAGCCGATGCCGCAACCGATATCGATGCCGTGCGCTACGCGGCCTTCTTCCACGACGCGATCTACGCCGTCGACCGCGCCGACAACGAGGAACGCAGCGCCGACCTGGCTCGCGACGTGCTCGAATCACTCGGCGCCACACCAGAGCTGGTGAACGAGGTGGTGCGCCTGGTGATCCTCACCCGTGGTCACAACCCGGAAGCCGGCGACGCCAACGGCGCGGTGCTCTGCGACGCCGACCTGGTCGTGCTCGGTGGGACAGCGCAGGAGTACGCCACCTACGCGGCCGCGATCCGCGAGGAATACCGCCACGTCCCCGACGACCTGTTCCGTGCGGGCCGTGCCTCGGTGCTGCGCAACCTCGCCGAGCAACCGCGCCTGTTCCGCACGCCGCGGGCTTATCAGCGTTACGAGGGGCCCGCTCGTGCCAACCTCGCGGCCGAACTCATCGGCTTGTCCGGCTAGTCCTTGCGCCCGGTCAGCGCGAGCGACGCGCCGAGGCCGATCATGACCAACCCGCCGGTTCCACCGACGGCGGCCAGGCGTCGCGGCGACCGCGCGAACCAGGTCCGGGCCGAGCCCGCCGCCAGCGCCCACAGTGAATCGAACACGAGGCCGAAAATGGGGATGCAGAGGCCGAGGATCAGCATCTGCTGCGATACGCCGCCACGTGCGGGGTCGACGAACTGGGGGAGCAGCGCCGCGAAGAAGACGATGGTCTTCGGGTTCGCCAGGCCGACGATGAACCCGTCGCGCAATGCCGCGACCGCGTCGTCGCCGCGACCGTCGGGCCCGATCTGCATGGCATCGTGCAGTTGCGTGCGGTGTCGGAAGGCCTGAATGCCCAGGTACACAAGGTAACCCGCGCCGACGAGCTTGATCGCGGTGAACACCGTCGCCGACGCCATCACCACCGCCCCCACGCCACACGCGACGGCGACGACCTGGAGGTAGACCCCGACAGCGTTGCCGACCACGTTCAGCAACGCGGTCCGCCGACCGGCGGTGAGCGCCCGCCCGATGGTGAACAACACGCTCGGACCCGGCACGAGAACGATCAGCAACGCCAGTCCGGCGAACGACGCCAGCGCACCCCAGGAGACCATGACCGCCACGGTATCCGGGCCGCGCTCAGCGCGCGAGCGCGTTGTTCGATTCGATCGCGGTCACAATGAGGTCGGCTACGCCGCGCTGACCGGCGAGGGTCGGGTGATAGGGCAGCAGGGTGCGGTCGGCCAGGATCGGGTCGAACCAGCGCACGGACGGATCCGCGCACATCCCGAATTCGCGGGAGGCGGCGACAGTATCGACAAAGATCGCACCGTGCGCGGCGGCTTCGCCCGCGACCACCGCGTTGAGTCGTTCGAACTTGGACTGGATATAGGCGGCGTCGGTGTCGCGCAGTCCGGCCATCGCCGGGCAGCTGTGGTCGGTGAGGTAGGTCGGCCAGCCGTCGACGACGATGACGGCGTTCGGGGCGCGCCGGGTGATGTCGTCGAGTGCGGCCGCGTAGCTCGGGGCGATCGCGTCGATCTTCTCGTCCCAGCCGTGGTCCGTCCCGCAGCCGCCCAGGTGGCACCGGCCGAGGATGTACTGCGTCATATCGGCGTCGTTGGCGCCGATGTGCAGCGTGACCAGCTGTGTCGCAGGCCCGAGCGCGTCCAGCTGCGGGGCGATACCCGGTCCCTGCTGCTGGGTCAGGTGCGGGATCTTCGCCGAACTGCAGGTGCGGTCGTCCAGGGTGAGTCCGAGCCGTTGCGCCACCAGCTTCGGTGCGTTGGCCGTCGAGCGAGCACACTGCAGCGGAGCGGTGAGGTCGAGGTTCGCGGCGCCGGTGGTCGCGGCACCGGAATCGCCGAGGGCCACATAGGCAGCCCCGCTCACCGGGTCGGCGTGCGCTCCGGCCGAGAGCAGCGCGGACGCCGAAACGGTCAGCGCCGCAACGAGAGCGCGCATGCGGTTGGTCATCGAACATCCTGGGGATCGAGCGGTCGTCGGCGTCGGGTCGGTCGGCCGAGTTCAGGCTAGGCGGCGGTGCACCCCGTTGTCTTTGTGCTGCGTCACGGTATCTGTTGGACGATGCGATTGACAGGCAAGTCACTGCTTGCCTATGGTGGTTTCGGAAGAGACAAGGAGTGCTCGCCGTGAGCGATATCTTCACCGCCCTGGCGGATTCGACACGACGCGTGCTGCTCGACGAACTGGCCGATCGGGACGGTCAGACCCTGTTCGAACTGTGCGGCAGGCTCGTGACAAAGCACGGCATCAGTTCCTCGCGGCAGGCGATCACCCAGCATCTGGATGTGCTCGAGGCGGCGGGCCTGGTCCGCACGAGCCGTGTCGGCCGCTACAAATTCCACTACCGCGACTTCACCCCGCTGCGCGAGCTGACGGCGCGGTGGCCCATTCCCCAGGAGGACACATGATCCGCATCGGCGTCACCAGCGTCTTCGTCGACGACCAGGACAAGGCCGAGAAGTTCTACACCGAGGTGCTCGGTTTTCAGGTGAAACACAAAGTGCCCCTTGGTGAATACTCGTGGCTCACCGTCGTGTCGCCCGCCGACCCCGACGGCATCGAACTGCTCCTCGAACCCGATCAGCACCCCGCCGCCAAGGCCTACAAGACGGCACTGAGCGCCGACGGTATTCCGATGATGATCTTCACCGTCGACGACATCGACGCCGAGTACCGCCGCCTGACCGACCTGGGTGTCTTCTTCACCCAACCGCCCCAGCCCATGGGCCAGGTGACCTCCGCCGTCTTCGACGACACCTGCGGCAATCTCATCTCCCTGAACTCACCTGTCGGCGAATAGCGCACCGGGCGCCGCCGAGATCACCGGGAACAATCGTGGCACCCCATCGGTTGACCCGGCACATGACGACACTCGGATTGATCGGTAGCGGATTCATCGGCTCCACCCTGGCTCGGCTCGCGGTCGACGCGGGTCACGACGTGGTCCTCAGCAATTCGCGTGGCCCGGAAACCCTGGCGGACCTGGTGGCCGAACTCGGCCCACGCGCTCGCGCGGCCACCCCCGCCGAAGCGGCCGAGGCGGGTGACTATGTGGTGGTCACCGTCCCGTTGAAGGCCTACCGCGAGATCCCCGTCGCGCCGCTGGCGGGCAAGGTGGTATTCGACACCAACAACTACTACCCCGAGCGCGACGGGGCGTTCCCCGAACTCGACGCCGACGAGACCACCACCAGCGAACTCCTGCAGCGCCACCTCCCCGAGTCGAAGGTGGTCAAGGCGTTCAACAACATCGCCTACGCCAACCTTGCCGAACTCGCCCGGCCCGCCGGTGCCGCCGACCGCTCCGCGCTGCCGATCTTCGGTGACGACGCCGACGCCAAGAAGCTGGCCGCCGAGTTCATCGACAGTCTCGGCTACGACGTGGTCGACGGCGGCTCGCTCACCGAAAGCCGCCGCTCGCAACGGGATACGCCGGTCTACGTCCACCCGTACGCAGCCGACAGCAACTGGCCGCCCGCGTCGAAGCCGGCGAGTGCCGACGAGGTACGCGCGGCCCTCGCGGCGGCGCAGATCTAACCCGTTCCCCACCTCCCCGCGGCCCGCAGCCTGGCCAGCGTCGCCTGATCGGGGTGATGCTCCACCAGGAAGCGGGGCGGGAACAGGCCGGGCACGGCCCGCAAGCCGACCTCGCGATCCAGCACCTCCCACGGAACACCGAACAGGGACGCGGTCGTCAGGTCGACCATGTTGACGACGTGGGCGCGCGGCAGCAGCGTCGGCACGGTGTCGGTCCACGCGGCCACCGTTTCCTCGATGCCGTTCTCGGCCCGTACGTGCAGCAGTTCTGCGACGAACAGATCCAGGCGGCCGGCTTCGGTATCGGCTTGCATGCCCTGATACTGGGCGGCATGGACCGGTGCGGCGAGCGCGGCCTCGGCCGAACGGATCGCGGCCCACGCGGGGTGGTCGATGGGCACCGTGAACGGCACGAGCCGACCCTGTTCGTCGACCGTGTAGGGAGCCGGTGAGACGGGTCGCACGGCATTGTCGAACATCTCCCGGGCGGCGGCGACCAGTTCGCAGACCCGCTCCGGTGAGCTGGCCACCCCGGCCAGGACGCCGAAACTACCCGGCACGAAGAACAGGGGCTGTGCGCCTGCTTTGTTGCCGAGCCCGGCCAGCCAGCCGTCGACCAGCGGCAGCGACCCCGCGTAGAGATCACCGTCGTCGTCCGGGAGGAACAGCACACCGTCCTCGGTGTCGAATAGCGACACAGTCTCCACCGCGAAGTCGATCATGTTGGCGCGGGCGGTGGCGAAGACGGTATCGGCATCCACACCCCACTCGACCAGATCGTCCGGGGACACCGTGCGCATCGAGGTCGGCAGGTCGATCACCACGCGCTCGGTGAGGCAGGGCAGCAGCGGCCGCCACAGCATGTGGTCGCCGATCCGCTTCCCCTGGAACTCGAGGGTAAGGTCACCGGCCGGTCGCAGCACCGAGCGCAACGTCGGCGCCGCCGACATCCAGCCCGCTACAGGTTCGGTCATCACCGTTCGCGACGTCACCGCACGGCGCAAGTACTCGGCGAGCAGCTGCACCGCTTCCTCGCCGTCGAGGCCCACGGCCAGCCGGAACGGCGTCTGCAGGCCGTACTGCTGAATCGCGCCGTCGGCGTAGACGACATCGACGTGGAACTCGGACGCATCGAACTCCGCCGAGACGACCTCGGGAAACGCCCGCAGGATGTCGACCGCCCACTTGCCGAAAATCGCGTCACGCGAAGCAGATTCGCGACGCCGGAACAAACCCCTACCGAAACCCATTGAGCACTCTCTCGATCACGCATGCCCGGCCGGACGCGACCGAACCGCGGAACGTTACCGGTAACCGACCCGGCGCGCACCTCGAGTTCAGGTGATGATGAGAAGCTCTGTGGACGAGGCGATTTCCGCGCGCAGACCGGCTTTGGTCGCGACTCGGGCCACACCGCGAATGTCGGTGGGATCGGCGCGGGTGAGGACGAGCGCGCGGGCGAGCAGCCCCTTGTGGTGTTTGTTGAAGTGGCTCACCACGGTGCGGGAACCGTCGGGGTGCTCGGTGAGGACGTTGGCGGTGATCGCGTCGGGGACGCGGCCGAGCTGCTGGTAGGTGCCCGAGCGCAGGTCGACGACGAGATCGCCCGCGGCTTCGGCGTAGAGGGCGTCGGGCAGGACGTCGCGCCACAGGGCCGACAGAGTGGGCAGGCCGGGGAGCTTCGTGCCGCCGGAGAGGCGGTAGGCGGGGATCGGGTCGCCGGCGCGGACGGCACCGAACAGGGCCGAACCGATGCCGAGCCGGGCGTAGGCCTTGGCCCGCTGCACTTTGGTGAACGATTTCGCGTCCAGCGCGTCGTAGAGCACGCCGGTGTAGCGCTCGAGCGCGGGCCGGGTGGGGGAGGTGCGCAGGGTCGCGTTGCGGGCGATCTCGGTGTCGGCGCCCTTGCCGAGCCCGAGCACGGCTGCCGAGGTGGCCGGGTCGGCCGCCAACTGGACCACCTCGGTGATCAACTTGTCGCGCACCGCGCTCAGCTGCGGCATCGCCAGATCGTCGAGGTTCAGGGGCGCGCCCGAACCGCCGTCGGACTTGGTCTCGGAGGGAGGCAGCAGCACCAGCACGAGCGTCAACGGTAATCGCCGCGTTGATCGCCGCAGCGTCCCACCCCGCCGCTCCCGGCAACCCGCGTCTCGTCGTGCTCGCCGACTACGGCCTCCGAAGGCCCGGGGTGCTCAGCGCACCGCTTCCAAGAACTTGCGCGTCCGCTCGTTGGTCGGCGCCTCGAAGATCTGTTCCGGCGGACCCTGCTCGACGATGCGCCCGGCATCGAACATCAGCACCCGATCCGACACCTCGCGGGCGAAACGCATCTCGTGGGTGACGATCAGCATGGTGATGTCGGTCGTCTCGGCGATGGTGCGTAGCACGTCGAGCACGTCGCCGACCAGTTCCGGGTCGAGCGCGGAGGTCACCTCGTCGAGCAGCATCACCTTCGGGTCCATCGCGCAGCACCGCGCGATCGCCACCCGCTGCTGCTGACCACCCGAGAGCTGGGAGGGGTGCGCGTTCTCCTTGTCGGCCAGGCCGACCACATCCAGCAGGTGCCGTGCCCGTTCGCGCGCGTCGTCTTTCGACTTGCCGAGCACGTGGATCGGTGCCTCGGTGATGTTCTCGAGCACCGTCATGTTCGGGAACAGATTGAACTGCTGGAACACCATGCCGATCTTGGTGCGCACCGCCCGCAGGTGCTTCTCCTTGGCGGGCACCAGTTTTCCGTTGCGTTCGGTGTGGGTGAGGGGTTCCCCGTCGACCCAGATCACCCCGTCGCTCACGGTTTCCAGCGTCATCAACAGGCGCAGGATCGTGGTCTTGCCCGACCCCGACGGGCCGATCAACGTGACCTTCTCCCCACGCCCGACCGTGAAATCGAGGTGGTCGAGGACGGTGAGGGCGCCGAAGCGTTTGACCACCTGATCGAATCGAATCATCTCGTCAGTAGTAGGCAAGTCGCTTCTCCAGTCTTCTGATCAGCACGGAGGTCGGGTAGCTGGCGACGAGGAAGAACACGCCCGCCAGGGTGATCGCCTCCAGGTAGGCGAAGTTGCGTGCCCCGAATTGCTGTGCGGCGGTGACCAGTTCGACCACCGAGATGGCGAACAGGAACGGGGTGTCCTTGAACATCGACACCGCGTTGGTGCCGAGTGCCGGCAACGACGCGCGGATCGCCTGTGGCAGCACCACCGCCCGCCAGGTGCGTGTCGGCGGCAGCGACAACGCGCGCGCCGCCTCCCACTGCCCCTTCGGTACCGCCTCGATCCCGGCCCGGTACACCTCGGCGAGATAACTCGAGTAATGGATACCGAGCACGGTGATGCCGATCTGCAAAGCCGAGAACTGGGTGAGCAGGGTGTAGGCGAACAGCAACTGCACGACCAGCGGGGTGAGCCGCACGAACTCGCTCACCGCGTGGACGGGTGCGGCGATCCAGCGCGGCATCGACTGGCGGATGATCGCGATCACCAGCCCGAGCACGGCGGCGAGCGCGAAGCCGAGCACGGTGGCGAGCAGGGTGATCTGGAAGCCGTCCCACAGCACCGGCAGGGCGTCGCGGGCGCGCTCCCAGCTCCATTGGGCGTTCATGCGGTCACCTTCGCGTCGTCAGGGGCGAGCCGCAGCACTTCCTTCAGCGACGCACCTCGGCCGAGCTTGGTCTTGGCACGGGTTTCCAGGAGGTTCATGCCGAGGGTCAGCAGGTAGGCGAGGACGAAATAGATCACCAGGCCCACCCCGAACGAGAACAGGGTGTCGCTGGTGGTCTTGCGCAGCTGGCCGATCTCGTAGGTCAGATCGTGCAGGGTGATGTACGAGGCCAGCGCGGTGCCCTTGAGCAGGTGCACGAGCAGATTGGTCAGCGAGGGCAGCATGAGCGCCCACGCCTGCGGGAACAGCACCCGCCGCATTCGTTGCCATGGACTGAAATTCAGCGCCACCGCTGCCTCGAACTGGGCGCGCGGCACCGCGTTCAGCGCGCCGCGCACCACCTCGGCACCGTAGGCGCCGTAGTTGAGGCCGAGCGCGAGGATGCCGCAGAACACCGGGTCGAGCTTGTAGCCGAGCAGCGGCAGCACATAGAACAGCCAGAAGATCTGCACCAACAGCGAAGTACCACGGAAGAATTCGATCAGAACCCGGGCGCTGCCACGCACCGCGAGCGAGCGGAAGCGCGCGGCCGTACCGAGCGCCAAGGCGAGGACGAATGCGAGCAGCGCACCGCCGATGGTCAGTTCCAGCGTGACGACGATGCCGTCCCACAGCGCGGGGAGGGCATCGCGTACCGCGTCGAGCTTGCTCACGAGCCGGTCAGATCTCGCCCTTGCAGAGTTTTGCCGTCGTGTACTTCGGGTCGGGCAGTTCACGTTCGGTGAAGCCGAACTTGCCGACGATGGACAAGTACTTGTCCTTGTCGCTGGTGATCTTGGCGAGTTCGGCGTTGTAGGCGGCGAGCAGGTCCGGATCGGTGGTGCGGAAGACCGTGCCGCCCGCACCGACCTGCGGCTTGCCGTCGATGACCGCCACGAACGATGGCGTCACATCGACCGGCGCGTCGGGAGTGTGGCTCTTCAGCCAGTTCAGCGAGATCGCGGTGAGCGCGAACACGTCGGCGCGGCCCGAGGTGACCGCGTCCATGCCGTCCTGCGGGGTGGCCACCTGGGTGGCGTCGATGCCGAGCGACGCGGCGTAATCGGATTCGATGGCACCCGTCATCGCGGCCATCTTCGCCCCGCTGGATTTGATCGACTGCATATCGCTGAGATTCATCGGATTTCCCTTTTTCACCATCAGCGCGGTGGTGTACATGAATTCCGGTTCGCTGAATGCGGCCTGTTCGCACCGTTTGGGCAAGATCGACATTCCGGCGCTCACCGCGTCGAATCGGTTGGCCTGCAGGCCTGGGATGAGGGCGCCGAACTCGGTCTGCACACCGTCGACGGTCTTGATGCCGAGGTTGGCGAAGATCTCCTTGTGCAGGGCCACGGTCGCGCCGGTGAGCTGGCCGCCCTCCTCGAACGAATACGGCGCCTCACCCGCGAAACCCACGGTGATGGTGCCCTTGTCCTTCAGCGACTGCAGGAGTTGGCCGCTCTCGGTGGTCTCGGTCTTCGTGCACCCGGCGAGCACCGCCGCCGCGAGCGCGGCACCGGCGAACACTGCTGTACAGCGCTTAGGCAGGGAAATCGTGTCCGGCATGGTCGGCCTCTCGCAGGGGTAGCGCCGCAGAATGTGCAGGTTACCGAATCTTCTTTTGTCGTCGGGAAATTCGTGTCTGTGAAAAATCTAATGCTTCGATATTTGCCGAACCCGGTTCCGTTATCGCTTTGTTATCTGCTGGTTGGCGGGCCACTTCGATGGGTAACCTGATATGCGATTTCCGCGGCGGACCGGCGAGGGGCCGCCCGCGCGGGTTCAGGTGGTAATCGGCTGTCGGCCCCGCCGGACCAGGGACTACCCTGTGCATCCGTGATCACCCGCCTCTCCCGCCTGTTCCTGCGCACCCTGCGAGACGATCCCGCCGACGCCGAGGTGCCGAGCCACAAACTGCTGGTGCGTGCCGGCTACGTCCGCCGCGTCGCCCCGGGCGTGTACTCGTGGTTGCCGCTGGGTCTGCGCACGCTGCGCAAGATCGAGGACGTCGTGCGCCAGGAGATGGACGCCACCGGCGCCCAGGAGATCTCCCTGCCCGCGCTGCTGCCGCGCGAGCCCTACGAGACCACCAAACGGTGGACCGAATACGGTGACGCCCTGTTCCGCCTGCAGGACCGCAAGGGCGGTGACTACCTGCTCGGCCCCACCCACGAAGAGCTGTTCGCGCTCACCGTGAAGGGTGAGTACAACTCCTACAAGGACCTGCCGGTCACGCTGTACCAGATCCAGGCCAAGTACCGCGACGAGGAACGTCCCCGCGCGGGCATTCTGCGTGGCCGCGAGTTCATCATGAAGGACTCCTACTCCTTCGACCTCGACGACGACGGTCTGGCCGCCAGCTACGCCACCCACCGCGCCGCCTACCAGCGCATCTTCGACCGCCTCGGCGTGAAGTACGTGATCGTGGCCGCCACCTCCGGCGCCATGGGCGGTAGCGCGTCGGAGGAATTCCTCGCCGAGAGCCCCGTGGGCGAGGACACCTACGTGCGCTGCGTGGAGTCCGGATACGCCGCCAACGTGGAAGCCGTGGTCACCTCCGCGCCCGCGCCGCTGCCGATCGACGGCCTGCCCGCCGCCGTCGAACACGAGACCCCGAACACGCCGACCATCGCCACCCTGGTCGACTGGGCCAACGAGGCGAAGGTGCTCGACCGCGCCGTCACCGCCGCCGACACGTTGAAGAACGTGATGGTGAAACTGCGCCACCCCGACGGCAAGACCGAGATCGTCGGCATCGGCATCCCCGGCGACCGCGAGGTCGACGACAAGCGTCTCGAGGCCGCGGTCGAACCCGCGACGGTGGAACTGCTCACCGAGGCGGACTTCACCGCCAACCCGTTCCTGGTGAAGGGCTACATCGGCCCGAAGGGTCTGCAGGCCAACGGTGTTCGCTACCTCGTCGACCCCCGCGTCGTCGACGGCACCTCCTGGATCACCGGCGCCGACCAGCAGGGCAAGCACGTCGTCGGCCTCGTCGCCGGACGTGACTTCACCCCCGACGGCACCATCGAGGCCGCCGAGGTCCGCGACGGCGACCCCTCGCCCGACGGCGCAGGTCCGCTGGTGTCGGCCCGTGGCATCGAGATCGGCCACATCTTCCAGCTCGGCCGCAAGTACACCGACGCCTTCGATGTGGACGTGCTCGGCGAGAACGGCAAGCCCGTGCGCCTCACCATGGGTTCCTACGGCATCGGCATCTCCCGCATGGTCGCGGTGATCGCCGAACAGCAGCACGACGAGAAGGGCCTGCGCTGGCCCGCCGAAGTCGCCCCCTTCGACGTGCACGTGGTGATCGCCAACAAGGACGCCGCCGCCCGCGACGGCGCCGAACACGTGGTCGCCGGGTTGAACGCCGAAGGCCTCGAGGTCCTCTTCGACGACCGCACCGCCTCTCCCGGCGTGAAGTTCAAGGACGCCGAACTCCTCGGCATGCCCTGGATCCTGGTCATCGGCCGGGGCTGGGCCGAAGGCAAGGTCGAACTCCGCAACCGGCTGACCGGCGAAGCCGAGGAGATCCCGGCCGAAGACGCCGTCAGCGCGGTCACCGCGCGCGTGCGCGGCTGATCGGTTCGCCTCGATCGCGCTGTCCCGCCGACCGGCGGGGCAGCGCGATCGTCGTATCCGCCGAACTTACGCTTACGTAGGGGAAACCTGCAGGTAGACGGCGTAGTCGGGGGTGGGGCGCTGATAAGTTGACGGGTATGACGAGTTCGCCCAGCCTGTTGTTCAACCCCGCCACCTACGACCCGCAGCACTTCGATGCGGAGACGCGGCGGCTGCTGAAAGCCACCATCGAGTGGTTCGAGTCCAAGGGCAAGGCGCAGTTGCTGGCCGACGACCGGGACGCGCTGTGGGTGCAGGACTTCCTGGACTTCGTGGCGAAGGAGAAGCTGTTCGCCACCTTCCTGACCCCGGCCGCCTACGCCGACGGTGACCCGAACAAGCGCTGGGACGCCGCGCGCAATGCGGCGCTGTCGGAGATCTTCGGCTTCTACGGGCTGGCCTACTGGTACGCCGAGCAGGTGACGATTCTCGGCCTCGGCCCGATCTGGCAGAGCGACAACGAGATCGCCAAGCGCAAGGCTGCCGCCGACCTCGCCGACGGTCAGGTCATGGCATTCGCGCTGTCGGAGCGTGACCACGGCGCCGACATCTACAACACCGACCTCGTCCTGACCCCCACCGAGCCGGGCAGCGCCGATGCCGAAGCGGGAATCCTGTTCCGCGCCAACGGCGAGAAGTACTACATCGGCAACGGCAACGTCGCCTCGATGGTCTCGGTGTTCTCCCGCCGCGCCGACATCGAGGGCGCCGACGGCTACGTCTGGTTCGCCGCCGACTCCCGCCACGACAACTACCACCTGGTCGAGAGCGTCATCCACGGTCAGATGTATGTGAGCCACTTCCGGCTGGAGAACTACCCGGTGACCGCCGCCGACGTGCTGCACGAAGGCCCCGAAGGGTTCTCGGCCGCGCTCAACACCGTCAACGTCGGCAAGTTCAACCTGTGCCACGGCAGCATCGGCATGGTGGAGCACTCGTTCTTCGAGGCCATCACCCACTCCAACAACCGCATCCTCTACGGCAAGCCGGTCACCGACTTCGCCCACGTGCGCGGCAATTTCGTCGACGCCTACGCCCGCCTGATCGCGATGAAGCTGTTCAGCGACCGGGCCGTCGACTACTTCCGCAGCGCCTCCCTCGAGGACCGCCGCTACCTGCTGTTCAACCCGATGACCAAGTCCAAGGTCACCTCCGAGGGCGAGGTCGCCATGACCCTGCTGCTCGATGTGCTGGCGGCCAAGGGTTTCGAGAAGAACACCTACTTCCACGAGGCCTCGCGCTACATCAACCACCTGCCCCGGCTCGAGGGCACGGTGCACGTGAACGTGGGCCAGATCCTCAAGTTCATGCCGAACTACCTGCTCAACCCGGCCGAGTACCCGGCGGTTCCCACCCGGCTCGAGGCGGGCGACGAGGAGTTCTTCTGGAAGCAGGGCCCGGCGCGCGGCGCGGGCAAGGTGCGCTTCGCCGACTGGACCCCGGCCTACGAGGCGGCCGCCGACGTGCCGAACGTGGGCCGCTTCTACGAGCAGGCCAAAGCGCTGCGTGAGCTGCTGCTCACCGCCGCACCGGACGAGGCGCAGCAGAAGGACCTGGACTTCATGCTCACCATCGGCCATCTGTTCTCCACGGTGGTCTACGGTCAGCTGATCCTCGAGCAGGCCGAACTCACCGGCCTCGACCGCGACGTGCTCGACCAGATCTTCGACTTCCAGATCCGCGACTTCAACACCCAGGCCACCGCGCTGCTCGGCAAGCCGTCGGTCACCGACGCACAGCGGAACTGGGCCATCGCCGCCCTGCGCACGCCGATCGCCGACGCCGAACGGTTCGACCGGGTGTGGCAGCAGGTGGAGTCCTACGACGGCGTGTACGCGATGCGTCCGTAGTCGACAGCGACGGTCCGGCCTGTTCAGCGGGCCGGACCGTCGCTGTGTCACACGGGGCGGCCATCGAGGCTCCCTCGATGGCTCGTCGCCCGCCAGCACTGCCAACGGGAGGGCATGGCGTTGCCGGGCGGGCGGAATCGCTTCCGTCCGCGACGGGTTGATGTGCGCGGGCGGTATTCCAGTACGGAAGCCCGCGTGACCCGGTGGGCCTTCGGGCTATGTCCGTCCCGGGAAGCTGACGGTGACCGGGTTCGTGCCGAGGATCGCCTGCCATCGGGCGCGGCGCACCGCTGCTTCGGTGAGCGCTTCGACGGCGCTCGCACGGACGGCGGGATCGGTCGCCTGTTCGACCACGGCGTACCACGCTGCGGCGCAGTCGGATTCGACCGCTACGGCGAGGTGCGCGGCCGGGATCGGGTTGTCGACCGGGAACGGCGGGTTGTAGGCGGCGTCGGGTGCCTCGGGTGCGGAGCCACCGGCTTCGAGCAGTTCGATCGTCGCGTCCCGGCGGGCGCGGTGCGCGGCACTGAACTCCGCGACCAGGCGCGACCGATCACTGTTGGCGTAGGCGGCGATCAGGCCGTAGGAGTACACCGCCGCGTACTCGGTGTCGAGGGCGCGTTGCAGCGCTTCACGTTGACCGGTCATGACAGCAGGACTCCCGCCTCGGTGGCACAGGCCGCGCTGATCGAGGCCAGCAGCCCTGCGCGGTAACCGGATTCGGTGCGGGCCAGGTTCGCCGCGGCCTGCTGGGAATGCAGCAACCGGGCACGCAACTGTTCGACGCTGATCGGCTGCTGCGCCGCCGAGACCAGATCCGCGGCGGGCACCGGTGCGCCGTCGGAACCCGGCACAGTGACGACGCCGGTGCGGTGCACAGGAGTGGTTCCGTCGCCGTAGACCCCGATCACCCGGTCGATCTCGGCGCGTAAGGCATCGGCGTGGGCGGTGCGTTCGGTGGCGACGGTCGTCAGCGCGGCCTGCGCCTGCGGCGCGAGCGCGATCGCGGCCGTCGCGGCGGCGGCATCGGCGCGAGCCAGAACCTCGTGTGCGGCAAGGGGATCCGGTGCGTGCACAGAATCGTCCTCGGCGCACGATGTCAGGACGGCGACCGCGGGCACCGCGACAGCGCCTGCGCCTGCCAGCCTCAATATCGTCCGCCGCCGCCAGGTGCGCACGACGGTCGGTACGGGCGAGGACTCCGTCGATTCCAGCTGCCCGGCCGCCGATACAGCAGCGCACTCCGGCGACTTCGGGTGCGGCACGGCGATGTTGGTGGTCGGCGACTGCAGGCGCTGGGCAGCGTGCTGTGCCGACTTCGCGTGCGGCACGACGTCGGTGGTCGGCGATGGGAGATGCCGGGGAGTCCGAACGGCGGCGGGGGTGCTCGGCGCGACGGCGAATTCGGCAGTCGTCGCGAAGGCCGACCGCACGACTTCACGCGCGAAGCCGCTGGTCGGCGGGTGGGAATCGCGGTGGTCGTGGCGCATGCCGGAAGGTCGCCCGGCACTCGGCGGGACGGTATGGCGGTGATGCACGTGGACCATCGTGCCAGATCCCGCGGCGACGGTTCCCCACGCGGCGATCGCGCCGGGCACGCCGACACGGACCGGTGCGCACCGCCCGGTGGCTGGTCCTTTACACTCTCGTGGCGCGTTACGCTAGACCTTCGGCGTAGAAATTTCCGATCGCGTCACAACTGAACCAGGAGCCGCCCATATGCCGATGCCCACCGAGGAAAGGGTGAGCCAGCTCGTCGCTGAGCTCGTCGCACGCCGGGGTTTCGACCTCGAGGGCGTCGCGATCGCGGCCGCGGGCAAGGACGAACTGGCTCCGGTTCGGGTGAAGGTCACCGTGGACAGCGACGGTCCCGCCGACCTCGACGCCATCGCCGAGCTGAGCCGCGAGATGTCCGAGTCGCTCGACGCGGCAGGTGATTTCGGCGAATCCGCCTACCTGCTCGAAGTGACGACCCCCGGCGTCGACCGGCCGTTGACCACCGACCGGCACTGGCGCCGCGCCCAGGGCCGCAAGGTGAAGATCGCCCTTGTCGCCGGCGCCGAACCCGTCGAGGGCAAGAAGACTTTCGAGGCCCGCGTCGGTCAGCTCGCCGACGACGGCACCATCGCGCTCGTGCTCGGCGGCAGGAACAAGCCGCACCGGGTGCATGTGCCCCTCGCCGACATCGCCACCGCGGTCGTCCAGGTCGAATTCAACGCACCCGGCGCCGCCGAACTCGAACTCGCCGGTGGAATCGCCGCGGGCCGCCCCGTCCCGGGCGACGAACCCGCCGACCTCGCCGCAGCAGGCCAACACAGTGACACTCCCACCGAAGGGGTTGCGGAATGAACATCGAAATCGAAGCCTTGCGCGCGATCGTCGCCGACAAGGGCATCCCGATCGAGACCGTGATCTCGGCGATCGAGTCGGCGCTGCTCACCGCCTACCGGCACACCGAGGGGCACCAGCCCAACGCCTACATCGACATCAACCAGAAGACCGGCGTGGTCCGGGTGATGGCGCGCGAACTCGACGCCGACGGCAACCTCGTCTCCGAATGGGACGACACCCCTGAGGGTTTCGGCCGCATCGCCGCAACCACCGCCCGCCAGGTGGTGCTGCAGCGGTTGCGTGACGCCGAGAACGAGAAGTCCTTCGGCGAGTTCTCCACCCACGAGGGCGACATCGTCGGCGGCGTCGTCCAGCGCGACGCCAGGGCCAACGCACGCGGCATCGTCGTGGTGCGCATCGGCAGCGAGGCCAACGGCGCCGAGGGCCTGATCCCGCCCGCCGAGCAGGTGCCCGGTGAGACCTACGAGCACGGCGACCGCATCAAGTGCTACGTCTACGGTGTGTCGCGCGGAGCGCGTGGTCCGCAGATCCAGCTCTCGCGCACCCACCCCAACCTGGTGCGGCGGCTGTTCTCGCTGGAGGTGCCCGAGATCGCCGACGGTTCCGTCGAGATCGTCGCGGTGGCCCGTGAGTCGGGACACCGCTCCAAGATCGCGGTTCGTTCGACCGTTCCCGGCGTGAACGCCAAGGGCGCCTGTATCGGCCCGATGGGGCAGCGCGTACGCAACGTCATGAGCGAGCTGGCGGGCGAGAAGATCGACATCATCGATTACGCCGAGGATCCGGCGACCTTCGTCGGTAATGCGCTGTCGCCGTCGAAAGTGGTTTCGGTCACTGTCGTCGATCCCGAGGCTCGCGCCGCGCGGGTGATCGTGCCCGATTTCCAGCTCTCCCTCGCCATCGGCAAGGAGGGGCAGAATGCCCGCCTGGCTGCCCGCCTGACGGGCTGGCGCATCGATATCCGCAGCGACGCCGCGCCGGAGACCGACGACTCGGCACGGCCGCAGGCGCACCGTAGTTGACGCGGACACGTCGGAATATCGGCCATCGGATGACAGGTTTATAACTTCGGAAGGGGAGGGGTTCGTCGTTATGACCGGGTCACCGGTAGAGTGGGTGAAGGACCGGCCCGCGCAATCCGTTCGAACCTGTATCGGATGCCGTCAGCGCGAGCCGTCTGCCGACCTGTTGCGGATCGTGACGCAGCCAAGGGAGGCGGGCAGTGCTACTGCCGCCGCCCCCGTGGTCATCGTTCCCGACCCGCGGCGCAGACTTCCCGGACGGGGTGCCTGGTTGCACCCCGTCTCAGCTTGTCTGCGTTCCGCAGAGCGGCGCCGAGCATTCGGCAGAGCCCTACGAGTGTCCGGAAATCTGGATATCTCAGCCCTGGAGCAGTACCTCGAGAACAGGCACGAGCACTCATGAGCACACCGTGAAGCACCAACGATGAACGTCCATCGGAGATAACCCGAGGTCGTGCGGGCCCGCCTTACCTAGGCGGCGTCACTGCTCGACCTCTCAGTGAGGAGAGCAGTGGCAGGCAAGGCCCGCGTGCACGAGTTGGCTAAGGAACTCGGTGTCACAAGCAAGGAACTACTCGCGAAGCTCAAGGAGCAAGGCGAGTTCGTGAAGTCGGCGTCCTCGACGGTGGAAGCACCCGTCGCACGTCGTCTGCGCGAATCACTCGCGTCGAAGTCCGCTCCGGCGGCCGACGCGAAGCCGGCGGCCCGTCCGGGTCCGTCGTCGGCGGCCCGTCCGGCCGCCAAGCCCACCCCCGGTGGTCCCCGTCCGGGCCCGCGTCCGGCTCCGGCGCCCGCCGCCGCCGCGACTCCCGCACCCGCTCCGGCTCCGGCGCCCGAGGTGAAGCCGGCTCCGGCCGCCAAGCCGACGCCCGCCGCCGCGCAGAGCGCACCGGCCAAGCCGGCCAACGCACCGGCTCCGGGCCCGCGTCCGACCCCCGGCGCCCAGCGTCCGGCTCAGGCCGGCCAGGCGCCGCAGCAGCCGCGTCCCGGTACCCCCGCACCGGGTGCTCAGGCCCCGCGTCCGGCCGGTCCCGGCCCGAAGCCCGGCCCGAAGACCCCGCGGGTCGGCAACAACCCGTTCAGCTCCGCTCCCGATCGTGAGCGTCCGGCGCCGCGCCCCGCCCCGCAGGGCGGTCCTCGCCCGACGCCGGGTCAGGGCGGTCCCCGTCCGGCTCCCGGCCAGGGTGGCCCGCGTCCGGCTCCCGGTCAGGGCGGTCCCCGCCCCGGTCAGGGCCAGGGTGGTCCGCGTCCGGCCGCCGCGCAGGGCGGTGCCCCGCGTCCCGGTGGTCCGCGCCCCAACCCGGGCTCGATGCCGCCGCGTCCGAACCCCGGCGCCATGCCCGCTCGTTCCGCACGTCCCGGCCCCGCGGCCGGTGGCCGTCCGGGTCGTCCCGGCGGCGCCCCCGGTGGCGGCGCAGGCCGTCCCGGTGGTGGCGGCGGTGGCGGCTACCGCGGTGGCGGTGGCGGTGCCCCCGGCGCTCCCGGTGCCGGTGCACCCGCGGCCGGTGGTTTCCGTGGTCGCCCCGGTGGCGGCGGCGGTCGTCCCGGTGGTCCCGGTGGCCGTGGTGGTGCCGCAGGTGCCTTCGGTCGTCCCGGTGGCGCGGTTCGCCGTGGCCGTAAGTCGAAGCGGGCGAAGCGCGCCGAGTACGAGAACATGCAGGCTCCCGCCGTCGGCGGCGTGCGTCTGCCCCGTGGCAACGGCGAGATCATCCGTCTCGCCCGTGGCGCCTCGCTGTCGGACTTCGCCGAGAAGATCGACGCGAACCCGGCCGCTCTCGTGCAGGCCCTGTTCAACCTCGGCGAGATGGTCACCGCTACCCAGTCGGTGAACGACGAGACCCTCGAGCTGCTCGGCAGCGAGATGAACTACGTCGTCCACGTGGTCAGCCCCGAGGACGAGGACCGCGAGCTCCTCTCCTCGTTCGACCTCACCTACGGCGAGGACGCAGGCACCGAGGAAGACCTCGAGCAGCGTCCGCCGGTGGTGACCGTGATGGGTCACGTCGACCACGGTAAGACCCGACTGCTGGACACGATCCGTAAGGCCAACGTCCGTGAGGGCGAGGCCGGTGGCATCACCCAGCACATCGGTGCCTACCAGGTGCTGACGAACCTGAACGAAGAAGAGCGCCTGATCACCTTCATCGACACCCCGGGTCACGAGGCGTTCACCGCCATGCGCGCCCGTGGTGCGAAGGCCACCGACATCGCGATCCTGGTGGTCGCGGCCGACGACGGCGTCATGCCGCAGACGGTGGAAGCGATCAACCACGCCCAGGCGGCCGACGTGCCGATCGTCGTGGCGGTCAACAAGATCGACAAGGAAGGCGCGAACCCGGACAAGATCCGGCAGCAGCTGACCGAATACGGCCTGGTGACCGAGGAATACGGTGGCGACACCATGTTCGTCGACATCTCGGCCAAGCAGGGCACCAACATCGACGCACTGCTCGAAGCGGTGCTGCTGACCGCGGATGCCTCGCTCGACCTGCGGGCCAACCCGGACATGGACGCCCAGGGTGTCGCCATCGAGGCGCACCTCGACCGCGGCCGTGGCCCGGTGGCCACCGTGCTCATCCAGCGCGGCACCCTGCGTGTCGGCGACTCGATCGTGGCGGGCGACGCCTACGGTCGCGTGCGCCGCATGGTCGACGAGCACGGCGAGGACGTCCACGCGGCGCTCCCGTCGCGCCCGGTGCAGGTCATCGGTTTCACCTCGGTGCCCGGCGCCGGTGACAACCTGATCGTGGTCGAGGAAGACCGCATCGCCCGTCAGATCGCCGACCGCCGCAACGCACGCAAGCGCAACGCGCTCGCCGCACGCAGCCGCAAGCGGATCAGCCTGGAAGATCTGGATGCCGCACTGAAGGAGACTTCGGAGCTCAACCTGATCCTCAAGGGCGACAACTCCGGTACCGTCGAGGCCCTCGAAGAGGCCCTGCTCGGTATCGAGATCGACGACGAGGTGCGTCTGCGCGTCATCGACCGCGGTGTCGGTGGCGTCACCGAGACCAACGTCAACCTGGCGTCGGCCTCGAACGCGATCATCATCGGCTTCAACGTCCGTGCGGAGGGCAAGGCCACCGAGCTGGCCAACCGCGAGGGCGTCGACATCCGGTACTACTCGGTGATCTACCAGGCGATCGACGAGATCGAGAAGGCCCTCAAGGGCATGCTCAAGCCGATCTACGAAGAGGTCGAGCTCGGCCGGGCGGAGATCCGCGCGATCTTCCGTTCGTCCAAGATCGGCAACATCGCCGGTTGCATGGTCACCAGTGGTTCGGTCAAGCGCAACGCCAAGGCGCGCCTGATCCGCGACGGCCGGGTGATCGCCGAGACGATGACCATCTCCTCGCTCAAGCGGGAGAAGGACGACGCCACCGAGGTGCGCGAAGGTTTCGAGTGCGGTATGACCGTGACCTACAGCGACATCAAGGAAGGCGACATCATCGAGGCGTACGAGCTGCGCGAGAAGCCGCGCGACTGATAACGCACACCGTTCCACACGCCGCATCCGAGCTTTCGGGTGCGGCGTGTGGTCATGCGTGCGAACCATCTACCAGGAGGTGAGCACCGCTGTACATCGGTGCGCTCGAATTCGATCTACTGCTCGGTGACGTGCATTCGCTCAAGGAGAAGCGGTCGGTGATCCGGCCGATCCTCGCCGAGCTGCAGAAACGCTTCGGCGTGAATGCCGCCGAGGCCGGTGATCAGGACCTGCACCGCCGTGCGCTGCTCGGGGTGGCCATGGTCAGTGCGGAAACGGGACATCTCAACGAGGTGCTCGACAAATGTGAGCGGCACGTTGCCGCGCGTCCGGAGATAGAGTTGCTGGCAGTACGCCGCCGGATCTTCGGACCCGAAGACTGACAGGCGCGGCCCGGGTGTCACAGCCCGGTGCCTGCCTATGAGAGGAGTGTCCCCATGGTGGATCAAGCCAGGGCTCGCCGACTCGCCAAGCGGATTTCCGCGATCGTGGCCACCGCGATCGAGTACGAGATCAAGGATCCGCGGCTGCGGTTCGTCACCGTCACCGACGCCAAGGTGACCGGCGACCTGCGCGAGGCGACGATTTACTACACGGTGATGGGCGAGACGCTCGACGCCGAACCCGATTACCCGGCGGCCGCCGCCGGTCTCGACGCGGCCAAGGGTGTACTGCGGTCCAAGGTCGGCGCGGGGACGGGCGTGAAGTTCACCCCGATCCTGTCGTTCAGCCTGGACAAGGTGCCCGACGCGGCGCGCGAGATGGAAGAGCTGCTGGCCAGGGCTCGCGCCATCGACGACGAGGTGGCCAAGGTGGCCGCCAACGCCAAGCACGCCGGTGACGCCGATCCGTACAAGTCCGAACGCGACGACGAGGACGAGTAGGACACCCGCGTGACCAGTGTCCGGGACGGGACCGAACTGGGTGCCGCCGTCGCGTTGCTGGCGGCTGCCCGTTCGGTGACCGTCCTGTGCCATGTGCAGCCCGATGCCGACACGGTCGGTAGCGGGCTGGCCTTGGCGCTGGCTCTCGACCGCCGCGGCGTACCCGTGTGCGTGTCGTTCGCCGAACCGGCCGAACTGCCCGCCTCGCTGCGTACCCTGCCGGGCGGGCAGCATCTCGTCGCGCCCGCGCAGGTTCCGCAGGAGGTGGACCTGCTGGTGGTCGTCGACTGCGGCGCCCGCAGCAGACTCGGCGCCCTCGCCGACCGATTATCCGGTGCGGCAACGACTCTGGTGATCGACCATCACCGCGCCAACGACGGTTTCGGCACGGTGGATCTGATCGACGAGACGGCGGCCTCGACCACCGAGCTGGTCACCCGCCTGCTCGACGCGTGGGGTGTGCCGATCGACGCCGCCATCGCGCACTGTCTGTTCGCGGGGCTGGTCACCGATACCGGCTCGTTCCGCTGGGCTCGGCCCGGCAGTCACGCCCTGGCCGAGCGGCTGCTCGCCACGGGCATCGACGGTTCCGAAATCACCCGTTCGCTGCTCGATACGCACCCCTTTACGTGGTTGCCGATGCTGTCGAAGGTGCTGTCCTCGGCGGTGGTCGTGCCCGGTGCGGCGGGCGTCGGCCTGGTGTACGCACTGGTCCGGGCCGCCGACACCCATGAAGTGGGGCCGGAGGAGGTCGAAAGCGTCATCGACGTCATCCGCACCACCGCCGAGGCGGGTATCGCGGCGGTTTTCAAGGAGGCGCGCGGGCAGAACGACCGCTGGACGGTGTCGTTGCGTTCGCGCGACTCGGCTCCCGGGGTGTCCGATGGCGTCGACGTGGCGGCGATCGCGAGCCGTTTCGGTGGCGGCGGGCATCGGTTCGCGGCCGGGTACACGACCTATGGGAGCGCCGAGTCGGTGGTGCGCGCGCTGGTGGACGAGCTCTCCTGACGCACTGGTGTCGTGATCGATGCGCTCGACTTTGTGATGTGGATCAGACGGCCACGTGCGCTGAGATACGGCTATATGCGCTGGCGAGTGGCTACTCGCGCTGACCTCGGCCATGCGCGCCGATGGGCGGTCCGGTGCGCAGATGGGCGGTACGGCACTGCCTGCGCGTCGAGGGCTGTACCTCATCGGATTCGGTGATCTCGCCGATCAGCTGCGCGGCGATCTTGTCGGTGCCTTGTGCCAGTATCTGCGGAACAGTTGCGGGTGGTGGGAGGTTGGTGTGGGGTCGACGGTGTCCAACGACGACGCGATGATCGAAGACGCCGGGCCCCGGCGGATTCTCGGTATCGCGGTGCCGACGCTCGGTGTGCTCGTGGCCGAGCCGCTGTATCTGCTGTTCGATATCGCCGTAGTCGGGCGGCTCGGGGCGCTGGCCTTGGCCGGGCTCGCCGTCGGCGGGGTGATTCTGGGGACGATGAGCACGCAGTTGACGTTCCTGTCCTACGGGACGACGGCGCGGGCGGCTCGGCGCAACGGTGCGGGCGACCGCGCGGGCGCGGTCGAGGAGGGTGTGCAGGCCAGTTGGGTCGGCCTCGGGATCGGCATCGTGATCCTCGCGGTGATCCAACTGTTCGCGGGCCCACTGTGTTCGGTGCTCGCCGGTGGTGGGGAGATCGCCGACGAAGCGCTCGCCTGGTTGCGGATCGCGCTCTTCGGAGTGCCGTTGATCCTGCTGTCCATGGCGGGCAACGGGTGGATGCGTGGGGTGCAGGACGTTCGTCGTCCACTGCTGTATGTCGTTGCCGGGCTGGCTCTTTCGGCGGTGCTGTGCCCGGTGCTGGTGTACGGGTTACTCGGCGCGCCACGGATGGAGCTGGCCGGATCGGCGGTGGCCAACCTTGTCGGCCAAACGGTGTCGGGGGTGCTGTTCGGCTACGCCCTGCTGCGGGAGCGGGTTTCGTTGCGACCACGCCCGTCGGTGATGCGCGCTCAACTGGTCCTCGGGCGCGACCTCATCGTGCGTAGTCTGTCGTTCCAGGTGTGTTTCGTCTCGGCCGCCGCCGTCGCGGCCCGCTTCGGCGCAGCCTCGGTCGCCGCCCATCAACTGGTGCTGCAACTGTGGAATTTCCTCGCACTCACGCTGGATTCGCTGGCCATCGCCGCCCAGACCCTGGTCGGTGCGGCGCTCGGCGCGGGCAACGCGCGGGGTGCGAAGGGCATCGCCCGGCGCGTCACCACCTGGTCGGGGATATTCGGACTGGTCCTCGCCGGAATCTTCGCCGCCGGTGCCGGCGTGCTGCCACTGTTGTTCACCGACGACGCGGCAGTGCTCGATCGCACCCATGTGATCTGGTGGTTCTTCGTCGCCATGATCCCGGTCGCGGGCGTCGTCTTCGGCCTCGACGGTGTACTCCTCGGTGCCGGCGACGCGGCCTTCCTGCGCACCGCCACCCTGGCGGCGGCACTCGGCGGATTCCTGCCCCTGATCTGGTTGTCGCTGGTCTTCGACTGGGGCGTCGCAGGAATCTGGACCGGCTTGGTCGTCTTCATGCTTGCCCGCCTCCTCGCAGTGGTGGCCCGTGCCCGGTCCGGACGCTGGGCCAAGGTCGGCGCCGAACTCCCACGCGAAGCCGCCTAGCCGTCCGATCAGTCGAGCTGGGCCGCGACGTTTCGAGTCGAATCCGGTTCGTCGGCGGAAATGCGGGTAGTGCCGGTTCGTCGCCGATGGCCTACCGTCGGGTGGACGACTTCGAGCAGACATGGGAGGCGAAACCGGAGTGCACGAGTGGATTTCGAAGGCCGGGCGGGTGATCCTCGCTGGGGTCTTCGTACTGGTCGCGGTGGTCGTCGGGCTGCCCGCGACGGCACAGGCGGCACCCGAGACACCGGGTCGGCTGGTGGCGCACACCGCTCAGCCCGCCGGGTGGGGCGAATGGTCGCGGGCCTCGATCGTCGAATACAGCACCGAGGCGGTCACCGGGGGCACCACGAATTCGGCAGGGCTGCTGTTGCTTCCGAACACACCTGCCCCGGAAGGCGGATATCCGGTCGTCGCCTGGGATCACGGCACCAGTGGCCTCGCACCGCACTGCGGGCTCACCACGTCCAAGGCGGCTCACGAGCATTCGCTGCTGCAGGCGTTCCTCGACCGCGGCTGGGCCGTGGTCGCTCCGGACTATCTGGGACTTTCGGCCGGCGCGGACACCGTTCACCCCTACCTGCACACCCGCACCGAGGCGACCGCGACCATCGACCTGGTGCGCGCGGCACAAGCGGCCGAGCCCGATCTGTCGCGCAGCTGGGCTGTGGTAGGTGGTTCCCAGGGCGGGCACGCCGCGCTGGCCACCGGCAACCTCGCCGCCGATTACGCCCCCGAACTCGACTTCCGTGGGACCGTGGCCTTGGCACCGGAATCTCATTTCGAGGAGATCCTGTCCCGGCTGCGCCCCGGCGTCCCGAATCTTCCGGTCGTCGACCGGCTGGTCGGCCCGTTCGCGGGGATGCTCGCCGGGCTGCGCGCCGCCCGTCCGGACCTCGACGTGAACGGCGCGCTCACCGAGCGCGGACGCCAAGTGGTCGATGCGATCTCGACGAGCTGTGTGCGCGAGTTCGACCGTGCGGCGGGCACCGCCTCGCTCGGGTCGCTGCTGGCCCGGCCGATCACCGAGGGCGGCATCGGCGCGGCCCTGCGCGACTACATGGTGGTGCCGACCGTCGGCTACCGGCAGCCGATCCTCATCGCACACGGTGCCACCGACACGGTCGTCCCGCTGCCGATGACCCTCGCACTGCTGTCGCGCATGCGGGCGGCGGGTACCGACGTGGAGTTCGCCCAGTACCCGGGCGGCCACGAGGAGATCGTCGTGGAATCGCGTGATCGTGTGCTCGACTTCGTCGACGAATTACTGGCCTGACCGGTCCAGCCGGGTGAACCGGCGGGCCGCGAGAGCTAGTCGGGGTCTTTCATCAGTGAGCCCACGGCGATGGCGCCTCCGACCAGCGCGAGCGGGACCAAGCAGAGGAAGCCGAATATGTCGCCTCGCTCGTTGATGTCTTCCTGTTCGTCGCGGTTGTGGCGGGCCGAGTTGTTGGTGACGCAGATGTCGTCGGCGTCCATGACCTCGGTGCCGCAGCGGACGCCGGAATCGTCCTCGCTCATGCCCATGAAGGCGATGCCGCCGAAGAACACCATGATCGCGACACCGATCACGAAACCCATCACCCGCATCGCCGGAGTCGATTTCTCGGCGGCGGCCGATGCACGAGCGGCCGGGACGGGCGGCATCGGGGGCATCGGCTCGGCCTGCGGTCTCGGCGGCATCGGCTCTGCCCGCGGCGTCGGCGTCAACGGATTCGCCTGCGGCGTCGGTGGTAGCTCGAGCCCGATGTCGCGCGCGAGACCGGTGATCCCGTCGGCATAGCCGTCGCCGAGGTGACGAAGTTTCCACCGGCCCTGATGACGGTAGAGCTCCACCGTCCTGACCAGCGTCTCGGCTGTGAAACCGCTGCTCACCGCGACGAACTCCTCGCCGTCGCCGCGCACGACGCTGCGCACCTCGGTGCCCGCGAACCCTTGTCCGCCCGTGGCCGCGGCCACGACGACCCGCGCGATACCGGGATCGACCAGGGCGGGATCGATGCGCACCGATTCCTCCGTGACTTCGACGGCACCGTCAGCAGACGGGTCCGCGCCGGAAACCACCAGGTCGCGACCGTCGCGCAGGCGACCGTTGACGTCGAGACCTACCGCGAGCACGCGCGGCGGTGGGCCGTCGACCACACCGACCCGGACCTCGACACGCCCGCCGGACAGCACACAGTTGCCCCCTTTTGCCAACAACACCAGATCCCCCGAAGCTCTTGTGGCACAACGCCATGTGCGAAAAGCCTAACCGCTGCGCGCGGCCCCGGCAGGCTGTCTTCCGCAGAACCCGGGCGCCTGTGACCGACGGGGATGGGCCGGTCGAGGGCCGATGTGTCACTGTGGACAGGTGAATCCGAAGTTGTGGGCGGTCAGCGATGTGCACGTGGGGCATCAGGGCAACAAGCCGATCGTCGAGCAGATCCGGCCCGAGTCGCCGGAGGACTGGCTGATCGTCGCCGGTGACGTGGGGGAGAAGGCCGAGGAGGTGCGGTGGGCGCTGGAGTTGCTGCGTGCCCGCTTCGCCAAGGTGATCTGGGTGCCGGGCAACCACGAACTGTGGACCACGCCCAAGGACCCGGTGCAGATGCACGGCGCCGCCCGCTACGACTACCTGGTGGCGATGTGCCGTGACCTCGATGTCCTCACCCCGGAGGATCCGTTCCCGGTGTGGAACGGGCCGGGCGCGGAGAAGTTCGGTGGCAGCGTCACGCTCGCCCCGATGTTCCTGCTCTACGACTACTCGTGGCGGCCCGCCGGCACCAACACCAAGGCCGAGGCGCTCGCGGTGGCCCGGGAACGCAATGTGGTCGCCACCGACGAATTCCTGCTCCACCCGGAGCCGTACCTCACCCGCGACGCCTGGTGCCACGCCCGCGTGCAGTACACCCAGCGCCGCCTCGACGCCCTCGCGCCGGACACCCCGCTGGTGATGATCAACCACTTCCCGCTGGTCCGCCAGCCCACCGACATCCTCTTCTACCCCGAGTTCTCCCTGTGGTGCGGCACCGACCTCACCGCCGACTGGCACACCAGCTACAACGTGGTCTGCTCGGTCTACGGCCACCTCCACATCCCCCGCACCACCCATTACGACGGTGTCCGCTTCGAAGAGGTATCCCTCGGCTACCCGCGCGAATGGAAGCGTCGCGGCATGCCGGACCCGTTGCTGCGCCAGATCCTGCCCGAACCGGTCTACGCCGAGGGCGACCTCAACGCGTGGGGCGGCCATTTCACCGTCACCCCGGAAATGGAAGCCGCAGCCGAAGAGATGCGTGCGAAGGCGGATCGGCGCCGAGGCATCTGAACCGCGGAGTTCGGATTTGCGTAGAACGTCGACCACTGATTTGGTGATGCACATGGGCAACTCATCGGGTACGGGCGAACTTGCCGCTTCCGTCCCGCCAGCCGCCGAACTCGCCGGACAACCACCCAGGTCTGGCCTCGAGTCCCGGGGAGGCGGGTGTGCTTGAGAACATACTGCCGTCCGGTGTCGCTACCTCGGAGCTGCTGGCGTATCCGGAGGACCTGAAGGCGCATCCCGCCGAAGAGCACCTCATCGCGAAGTCGGTGGAGAAGCGCCGTCGCGATTTCATCGGTGCCCGGCACTGCGCGCGGCTGGCGCTCGAGGAACTCGGTGAGCCGCCGGTGGCGATCGGCAAAGGGGAGCGCGGTATGCCCCTGTTCCCGCGCGGTGTCGTCGGCAGCCTCACCCATTGCGACGGGTACCGTGCCGCCGCGCTGGCGCACGCGCTGCGGTTCCGTTCGGTCGGTATCGACGCCGAGCCGCACGGTCCGCTGCCCGAGGGGGTGCTCGACTCGGTGAGCCTGCCCGCCGAACGCGAGTGGCTCGCGGGCACACCCGGCGACGGTCTGCACCTGGACCGGCTGCTGTTCTGCGCCAAGGAGGCGACCTACAAGGCCTGGTTCCCGCTGACCCTGCGCTGGCTCGGTTTCGAGGACGCCCACATCACCTTCGAAGTCGATTCCCGCACAGCCGATTCCGCCACCGGGACGTTCCACACCAAGCTGCTCGTCCCCGGTCTCACCACCGACGGCGGAATCCCGCTGACCACGTTCGACGGACGTTGGCTGATCGCCGACGGGCTGATCCTGACCGCGATCGCGCACGGCTGATGGCGGCGCGTACTCCGGCCGTCGATCCGCTCGGCGGGTTGGTGATCGTCGACAAGGACGGCGGCTGGACCAGTCACGACGTGGTGGCCCGCAGCCGGAAGCTGTTGCGCACCAAGAAGGTCGGCCATGCGGGCACCCTCGACCCGATGGCGACCGGGGTGCTGGTGCTCGGCGTCGAACGGGCGACGAAACTGCTCGGCCAGCTGATCCTCACCTCCAAGGCGTACACGGCGACGATCCGCCTCGGTCAGTCGACGATCACCGACGACGCCGAAGGCGAGGTGGTCGCGACGACGCCCGCCACGCACGTCACCGACGCCGACATCGCCGCCGGGGTCGCCGCGCTCACCGGCGACATCCAGCAGGTGCCCGCGACCGTCAGCGCCATCAAGATCGACGGCGAACGCGCCTACGCCCGCGCCCGTGCCGGCGAGGACGTGCAACTGGCCGCCCGCCCGGTGACCGTCTCCCGGTTCGACGTCCTCGCCCGCCGCGAAGCCGGCGACTTCGTCGACCTCGACGTGGAGGTCGACTGCTCCTCGGGCACCTACATCCGCGCCCTCGCCCGCGACCTCGGCGCCGCCCTCGGCGTCGGCGGCCACCTCACCGCATTGCGCCGCACCAGGGTCGGCCCCTTCACCCTCGAACATGCCCGCACCCTGGACGAACTGGCCGCCGCGGCCGAAGCCGAGCAACCGCTGCTCAGCCTCGATATCGACACCGCCGTCCGCACCGCATTCCCGCACCGCGACATCGACGAAGCCCAGGCGAACGACCTGCGCAACGGCCGCTGGCTCGAACCCGTCGGCATCAAGGGCGTCTACGCGGCCATCGACCCCACCGGCCGGGCCATCGCCCTCCTCGAGGAGAGCGGAAAACGCGCCGCCTCGGTCATGGTCGTCCGCCCCCAGGGCATCGGCGACTGATCTCGCCGCAGCTGCGTCAGCGGGCGGTCTCGCCGGTGGGGTCCAGGTCGATCCGGATGGTGAGCAGATTCGTACCGAGCAGGCGAACCATCGCACTGTTGACCCGGGGCAACTGCCGCAGCCGGGCGCGCGCGTCGTCGTCGGGGAGCGGTCGAGCCGTTCCCGTGTGCCAGCGGGAACGTAGTTGGAGGCGCACGCGGGGGTCGGCATCGATATTGCGGACGTAGGCCGAGTCGCGTCCGTGATCACTGACCATCCAGAACGTCGAGCCGACGAGACGTCCACCGATCGGCGTGCGCCTGGCCAGTCCTGAGCGTCGGCCGGTTGTCTCCAGTAGTGCGTTGCCCGGAATGCGGCCGACCAGTGGTTTCGCCAACGGATTGGCGAGATAGCGGTGAACCCATGTGACGATGCGTCGCTTGACCTGCGGATACGCCATATTTGCCTACTTTGTCGAGACGGAATGTCTAGACAAGAGTGTTGTCGATACTGCGCGTTCCGTCAACGGTAGAATCCTCGATGTGGTCTCGAAACCGTGTCGCGTGCACACCGGTCGCAAGCGCAACGACGCGGCGAGACAGGCGATTCTGGATGCTGTGCCAGCCCTGCTGGCCGCCGCCGACGGCACCGACATCACCATGACCGAGATCGCCGCCGCGGCCGGTGTCGGCAAGCAGACGATCTACCGATGGTGGCCCTCTCGCGGCGTGCTACTGCTCGACGCACTGAGCGCGTGGGCGGGCGCCGAAGTTGCCGAACCGTCCGGCGAAACCCTGCTGGAGGACCTCGACACGTTCCTGCGAGCGACCTTCCTCGCCGCGTCGACGCCGCCCGCTCACCATCTGCTGTGCGCGATTCTTGCCGACGCACAACGTGATCCGGAGACGTCCCGACTGCTCGCGGGCTTCGCCGAGACCCGCCGCGCCGCCTTGCGCCGCATCTTCGACCGGGCCCGCGTTCGCGGCGAACTCGCCGACGGTACCGATGTGGAACTGCTGATCGATCAGGCGTTCGGGGTGCTCTGGTACCGGTTGGGTGTGCGCCGCGCACCGCTGACCGCTGAACTGGCAGCCCAGCTCGCTGCCACCTTGGCCGAATGCGCCGCTGATTAGTCACGGGTGTGCGGGATCGCACGGTCGTTCGACGCCCCCGACTGGGTCATGGTCTTGCGCCTCAGGGCATCGGCGACTGATTTCGGCTGTGTCATGTCCTCTGGACGAGGGCTAACGGGGTCGCGACCTCGCTCGATAGCTTCGGTATATAGCCGACGGCGCAGAGGTGGACCATGGGTGCGGTACGGAAAGCCTGGATCGGCGTGATCGCCGGGGCGATGCTCCTGCTTGCCGGATGCGCGTCCGATGAGCCTCGGGCGGTGAACCCTTCGCGCGTGCCGACCACGCCGGCCCAGCCGCCGGTGGCGACGCCGCCTGATGCGGCGATCACTGTGGGTCCGGTCGAGGCGACGACGGGGATGTCCGCCACGCGTACCACCGCCGCGCGGCCGAGTCCGCGGCCGACACCGGCGACGGGAACCATCGTGCTGCGCACCGAAACGGTGTCGGGAATTGCGGTTCCCGATGTGCCGGTGCACCTTTCGCGTCAGGAACCATGCGACCCGGCAGGCCACGACATCCCGGTGGGCGAGACGAGCGAGACCCAGCGGCTCGACGCCGTGACCGACGGCGACGGCCGCGCCGTCTTCACCGTGCCCGTCGGCTGCTACTACTTCGGCATGACCGCCCCCGCCGGCACGAATCCTGTTCCGGAGGGCATGCATTCGGCCTTCCTCACCACCGCCGGATCAACCGTCGACGGCCTGCTGCGCTTCCAGGACACCGCGGGCCCCTGCCACCCCGACGGCATCTCCGCCGACCTCGGCATGCTCGACAACGCCGCCGTCGTCGACTGCGACGGAACCTGGGCCGTCATCCGCTTCGCCACCCCCGGCGACAACCAGCGCATCATCCGCCGCGTCGACGGCACCTGGACCACCTACGTCCTGTTCCCCCACGAAACCTGCTGGACCACCGCCGAATCCGACGGCGTCCCGGCCCGGCTCCGCCCCTACTTCACCTGCTGATCAGGCGGTCAGCCAGATGGCTTCGGCCGCGAGGGTGCCCAGTTCGGTGGGGGCGTCGGCGGTGGCGATGCGGACGGCGATGGTGCCGGCGAAGTCGCGGCGTTCGGCTACCTCGATGGGGGTGTCGAGGGCGATGCCGACGGAGTCGAAGTAGCGCAGCATCTCGGGGTCGGAGTCGGAGATGCGGGCGACGCGGCCGGATTCGCCTGCGGCGAAGTCGCTGAGACGGCGGGCCGGGGGAGTGGGGACGGCGCCGTCGACCGAGGGGATGGGGTCGCCGTGCGGATCACGGTCGGGGTGGCCGAGTTTCGCGTCGATGCGCGACACCAGCAGTTCCGACACCGCGTGCTCGAGAACCTCGGCCTCGTCGTGCACTTCGTCCCAGCCGTAGCCGAGTTCGTTCACCAGGAAGGTCTCGATGAGGCGGTGGCGGCGCACCATGGCCACGGCGGCGCGACGGCCGTGGTCGGTCAACGTGATCGCGCCGTAGCGGGCGTGTTCGACCAGGCCCTGGTCGGCGAGTTTGCGCACCGCCTCCGACACGGTCGAGGCCGACACGCCGATGCGCTCGGCGAGCAGCTTGGTCGACACCTTCTCCTGCGACCACTCCTGCGCGGTCCAGATGACCTTGAGATAGTCCTGTGCCACCGCCGACAGCTCGGGCGCGATCGTAGCGGTGACCTCGAGTCCGGCCTCACGTTTACCTGGCACGTTGTCAATGTTAGGCATCCCTGGCCCGAATCACACATCGGCGAACCGGCCACGATCGCATCACACCGGAATTCTGTTCGCGCACCGCTTTGCGTAGGCTTCGCTCTGTGCAGAGATGGCGAAGTCTCGACGACGTGCCCGCGGACTGGGGACGTTGCGTCCTCACTATCGGCGTGTTCGACGGGGTACATCGTGGACACGCGCAGCTCATCAGCCGTGCGGTGGCCGCGGCGAAAAAGCGTGGCGTGCCCGCGGTCCTGATGACGTTCGACCCGCACCCGATGGAAGTGGTGCGCCCCGGTTCGCATCCGGCCCAGCTCACCACCCTCACCCGGCGGGCGGAACTGGCCGAGGAACTGGGCATCGACGTGTTCTGCGTGATGCCGTTCACCCAGGAATTCATGAAGCTCACCCCCGCCGGTTACGTGCACGACCTGCTCGTGGAGCGGTTGCACGTCACCGAGGTCGTGGTGGGTGACAACTTCACCTTCGGCAAGAAGGCCGCGGGCACCGTCGACACCATGCGTGAGCTCGGTGCGCGTTTCGGTTTCGAGGTCGACGGGGTGACCCTGCTCGGTGAGCACGCCGTCACCTTCTCCTCCACCTACATCCGCGCCTGCGTCGACGCGGGCGATATGGCCGCGGCCGCCGAGGCGCTCGGCCGCCCGCACCGCGTGGAGGGCGTGGTCGTGCACGGCGACGGTCGTGGACGTGGACTCGGTTTCCCGACCGCCAACGTCGCCCCGCCGATGCACGCCGCGATCCCCGCCGACGGCGTGTACGCGGGCTGGTTCACCGTGCTCGGCGCCGGTCCGACGATCGGCACGGTCGAGGCGGGCGAGCGGGCGATGGCCGCGATCTCGGTGGGCACCAACCCCACCTTCTCGGGACGCTCGCGCACGGTCGAGGCCTATGTCCTCGACGGTGAGGCCGATCTGTACGGCCAGCATGTGGCGGTCGACTTCGTCGAACAGTTGCGCGGGATGCGTAAATTCGAGTCCATCGACGAGCTGGTCGAGGCCATGGGCCGCGACGTCGAGAATGCCCGCAAGGTACTCACCGCCGCCGAGGTCTGAGGCGGATTCAACCTCTCACCAGCGGCGGTGTAAGGTGGCTCCTCGGGTTTGCTGCGGTCCGCGGTGGCGCCCATCCCGGGTAACCGGACATTCGAGCGCGGAACTGAAAAATAGGAGTCGAGCCACATGGCGCTGACCACTGAGCAGAAGTCGGCCATCCTGGCCGAGTACGGCCTGCACGAGAAGGACACCGGTTCGCCGGAGGCGCAGATCGCGCTGCTGTCGAAGCGGATCTCGGACCTGACCGAGCACCTCAAGCAGCACAAGCACGATCACCACACCCGCCACGGCCTGCTGGCCCTGATCGGTCGTCGTCGTCGCCTGTCGAAGTACCTGCAGGCCAAGGACATCAACCGCTACCGTTCGCTCATCGAGCGTCTCGGCCTGCGCCGCTGATCTGCTACGACACGCCTCCACGCTGAGGCGGTCGGCGAGTAGCCAACAGGAAGAAGTACACTTCTTTCTGTTGGCTATTCGTGTATTCGGAGACATGGGGTTTCCGGGTGCACTACAACATGTGACAGCCGTGTGCATCCGTCCACGTGGCGTCGGTCTTCGGTAGTGGCCTTTCGGCAGGCGATGTTCTACCGCCGTCGGGCTTCGATCGATGACCGCCACCGCGTCGCCGCTTCCAAGGGGATACGGCCGGGTGCTGCGCGTGACAGCCAGGAGGGTTGTCGCGTGTCCGTGTCCGGTACGGCTGACGAAAAGCTGGTTCGCGCCCATCAGGCGAGTACGCCTGGCATCGGCCGCGCGAATCGGCGAGACGAGAGGTCGAGAGAGAAATATGACGCAGACAACTGAACGTGCATCGACTGCGGTCGAGGTCGAACCCGGTGTTTTCGAATCGGTCGCGCTGATCGACAACGGTAGCTTCGGCACCCGCACCATCCGCTTCGAAACCGGCCGTCTGGCCAAGCAGGCCGCCGGCTCCGTCGTCGCCTACCTGGACGACGAGACCATGCTGCTGTCGGCGACCACCGCCGGTAAGCACCCCAAGGACCAGTTCGACTTCTTCCCGCTGACGGTCGACGTCGAAGAGCGCATGTACGCCGCGGGCCGCATCCCCGGCTCGTTCTTCCGTCGCGAGGGTCGTCCCTCCACCGACGCGATCCTGACCTGCCGCCTGATCGACCGTCCGCTGCGTCCGACCTTCATCGACGGTCTGCGCAACGAGATCCAGGTCGTGGTCACCGTGCTGAGCCTGGACCCCCAGGACCTCTACGACGTGCTGGCCATCAACGGCGCCTCGGCGTCCACCCAGCTGTCGGGCATCCCGTTCTCGGGTCCGATCGGTGGCGTGCGCGTGGCCCTGATCAGCGGCCAGTGGGTGGCGTTCCCGACCGTCGAGCAGCTCGAGGGCGCTGTCTTCGACATGGTCGTCGCGGGCCGCGTCACCGACACCGGTGATGTCGCCATCATGATGGTCGAGGCCGAGGCCACCGACAAGGTGATCGCGCTGATCGAGGATGGTGCGCAGGCGCCGACCGAGGCCGTGGTCGCCGAGGGTCTGGAAGCCGCCAAGCCGTTCATCGCGCGCCTGGTCCGCGCCCAGGCCGACCTGGCCGCGCTGGCCGCCAAGCCCACCCAGGAGTTCCCGCTCTTCCCGCCGTACGGCCCCGACGTGTTCGAGGCTGTCGAGGGCACCTCGAAGGTCGAGCTGAACCAGGCGCTGAGCATCGCCGACAAGCAGGCCCGCGAAGCCAAGATCGACGAGATCAAGGTCGAGGTGCTGTCGCGTCTCGGTGAGGACTTCGCCGGACGCGAGAAGGAGCTGGGTGCCGCGTTCCGCTCGGTCACCAAGAAGCTGGTCCGCCAGCGCATCCTGACCGACGGCTTCCGCATCGACGGTCGCGGCCTGGCCGACATCCGTGAGCTGTCCGCCGAGGTCGACGTGATCCCGCGCGCCCACGGTTCGGCGCTGTTCGAGCGTGGCGAGACCCAGATCATGGGCGTCACCACCCTGGACATGGTGAAGATGGCTCAGCAGGTCGACTCGCTCGGCCCGGAGACCTCCAAGCGCTACATGCACCACTACAACTTCCCGCCGTTCTCCACCGGTGAGACCGGTCGCGTCGGTTCGCCGAAGCGTCGCGAGATCGGCCACGGCGCCCTGGCCGAGCGCGCGCTGATGCCGGTGCTGCCCTCGCAGGAGGAGTTCCCCTACGCCATCCGTCAGGTCTCGGAGGCGCTCGGCTCCAACGGCTCCACCTCGATGGGTTCGGTGTGCGCCTCGACTCTGTCGCTGCTCAACGCCGGTGTGCCGCTGAAGGCGCCGGTCGCGGGTATCGCCATGGGCCTGGTTTCCGACACCATCACCAACGACCAGGGTGTCGACGAGGTCCGCTACGTGGCGCTTACCGACATCCTCGGCGCCGAGGATGCCTTCGGCGACATGGACTTCAAGGTTGCCGGTACCCGTGACTTCGTCACCGCCCTGCAGCTCGATACCAAGCTCGACGGCATCCCCTCGCAGGTGCTGGCCGGTGCGCTGAACCAGGCGCACGACGCCCGCACCACCATCCTGGACGTGATGGCCGAGGCCATCGCCACCCCGGACGAGATGAGCCCGTACGCCCCGCGCGTCACCGCGATCAAGATCCCGGTCGACAAGATCGGTGAGGTCATCGGCCCCAAGGGCAAGATGATCAACCAGATCACCGAGGAAACCGGCGCCAACATCTCCATCGAGGATGACGGCACCGTGTTCGTCGGTGCGACCGACGGGCCGTCGGCCCAGGCCGCGATCGACATGATCAACGCCATCGCCAACCCGCAGCTGCCCAAGGTCGGCGAGCGCTTCCTCGGCACGGTCGTCAAGACCACCGCCTTCGGTGCGTTCGTCTCGCTGCTGCCGGGCCGCGACGGTCTGGTGCACATCTCCAAGCTGGGCAACGGCAAGCGCGTGGCCAAGGTCGAGGACGTGGTCAACGTCGGCGACAAGCTGCGCGTGGAGATCGCCGATATCGACAACCGCGGCAAGATCTCGCTGGTCCCGGTCGAGGACGAGGCCGCCGCGCCCGCCGAGTCGGCCGACACCGAGGACGCCTCCGCCGAGTAACTCTCAGGCACCGTAAGCCCCCCGCCGAGCACGATGGCGGGGGGCTTCGTCGTGTTCAGGGTGTAGTGGTGTGCATCACTCGGATGCAACGGTGATGCAACGTTGGCTCGCCTAGTGTGTCCTGACACAGTACGAATCTGTGGCGGCAGCAGTGACGTAGCCCGTGGGTGCACCGGGCGGGCGCCTGCCGGTTCGGCGTGTGCGGCCGGGTTGCCCGGCGCCGTCGGATTATGGTGAATTACTCCCGAGTACGAGATTTTGACGGAATCTGGTCCGGTTTATTATCGAAACGAATACGCTTCAGTCGTCTACGGGCGCGTGTGTCGGGTGTCGGGGTTGACGATGGAGGTCGGGAGATAACCGAGTCATTGCTGGTTGTGTGGCGACGAGCTGGAATGTCGCGATCGTGTCATAGCCGATCGCACTGAATTCCGGTGTGAGCGGGCGGATTTCGGGCAGGGTGCCCGGGGTTGGCCGTCCGCGCGCCGATCCCCGACCCGGTGCGAGCCGGGGGAGTTCCGAGAGTTTTTCGCGGCTGCGTGGCGTTACCCGCGGCCGGTAGATGGAAGGCAGTGTTGCAATGACCAACCCCACTCCGGCGTGCGCGCAGATCGATCAGCTGGCGGCGCTGGTGGCGACGGTCGCGGCGATGGAACCGGCACGGACCGCCGTCGGATTCGACGGCACCTCGGTGTCCTACGCGGAGCTGGATGCCCAGCTCACACTGATGGCGGAGCTCACCGGCGGCGCGCTCGACCCCGAGACGCTCGTCCAGGTCGTGCTCGCCGAGCTGTTTCCGGGGGTTGTCGACGCGGCCGAGGGCACCTTCGGGCGCTTGCTGAACACACTGGCCGCCGACGCGATGACCGTGCTCGGGATCGAGGCGCCTGCCGCCGGGGCGACGCTGGTCGACCGATTCGCCGAGCAGCTGGCGCGCACTCCGGATCGGGTGGCGGTGCAGTTCGGTGACCAGACGCTGACCTATGCCGAATTCGATGCCAGGGTCCGGGTGCTGGCCGATCGGCTGGCCGGGCTCGGTGTCGGCCCGGAGTCGCTGGTCGGGTTGGCGATGCGGCGCAGTGTCGAGTTGATCGTCGCCGTGCACGCGATCGTGCGGGCGGGCGGGGCGTATGTGCCGCTGGACCCGGATCATCCGGTGGACCGGTTGCACTACGTGCTCGAGGTGGCACGGCCCGTCGTGGTGGTGACGCGGGCGTGCGACGAACCGGATCTGGGTGGCGCGGCGGTGTTGCGCACCGACGACGTCGACTGGTCCGCGGTACCGGCGGAGATCATGGTGGGAGCGCAGGCTGGGAACACGGCCTATGTCATCTTCACCTCCGGTTCGACCGGTCGGCCCAAGGGTGTCGCGGTGACCCACAGTGCGATCGTGGCGAACCTGGACTGGCGTCAGCGCAGCTATGCGATGGCCGAAGACGACGTGGTGCTGCAGAAGACCCCGTACACCTTCGACGTGTCGGTGTGGGAACTGTTCTGGCCCTTGCAGATCGGTGCCCGGCTGGTGATCGCCGAACCGGGCCGTCACGGTGATCCCGCCTACCTGGCCGACCTGATCGCCCGCCACCGTGTGACGGTGACCCACTTCGTGCCGTCCATGCTGGCCGCCTTCGTCGGTGAGCTGGTCGAGGCCGCGACGGTCGCGGATCTGTCGTCGTTGCGGATGGTGTTCGCCTCCGGTGAGGCATTGCCCGCCGCGACCGCCGCGCGGCTACGCAAGCTGTCGGCGACGGCGCTGCACAACCTGTACGGGCCGACCGAGGCGGCGGTCGACGTCACCGCACACGAGGTGACCGAGGCCGACGAGGTGTCGGTGCCGATCGGTGGGCCCGCCGACGACACCGGGTTGCTCGTGCTCGACGAGAACCTCGACCAGGTGCCCGCCGGGGTGGTCGGTGAGCTGTATCTGTCGGGTGTGCAGTTGGCTCGTGGCTATGTGGCGCGGCCCGGGCTGACCGCCGACCGGTTCGTCGCCAACCCCTACGGCGGGCCCGGTGAACGCATGTATCGCACGGGTGATCTCGTGCGGCAGTTGCCCGGCGGTGCCGAGCTGGAATACCTGGGGCGCACCGACTTCCAGGTGAAGCTGCGTGGGTTGCGGATCGAACTCGGCGAGATCGAGGCCGTGCTGGCGGCGCACCCGCGCGTCGGCAACGCCGCGGTGGTGCTGCACCGGCACGCGGCCGGTGAGGCGCTGGTCGGGTATGTGGTGAGTGTCGACGGGGAGCCTGTCGACGAGGCCGAGCTGGTGGCGCATGCGAAGGCATCGATGCCGGAATACATGGTGCCCTCGCTGCTGGTGCAGTTGCCCGCGATGCCGATCAATGCGAGCGGCAAGCTGGACCGGAAAGCATTGCCCGAACCCGACTTCCGTGTGGCCGCGGCCGAGTTCCGTGCGCCGGTGACCGCGACCGAGCGGGCGGTGGCGGCGCTGTTCGCCGAACTGCTCGACGTCGAGACCGTCGGCCTGGACGACGACTTCTTCCGGCTCGGCGGCAACTCCCTGATCGCCACCCGGGCCATCGCTCGCCTGCACGCGAACTTCGGTGTGCGCGTAGATGTTCGGGACTTCTTCGACAGCCCCACTGTCGCGGTTCTCGCGTCGTTGATCGATGCGGGCGATGCCGACGAGAGGCCGGCTCTCGTCGCAGGCCCCCGCCCCTCCGTTCTGCCGCTGTCGCCCGCTCAACAACGCATGTGGTTCCTGAACCGCTTCGACCCGACCACCGGCGCCTACAACATCCCGATCGCGGTTCGCCTCTCCGGTGCGCTCGATCATGCGGCCTTGCGTGCGGCCGTCCGCGACCTGATCGCCCGCCACGAAGTGCTACGGACCGTCTACCCCGAGGTGGACGGGGTCGGGACGCAGGTTGTGCTCGACCCCGCCGAGGCTTACGAGCTGCTCGTCGCCGAGGCGGCGGGCTGTGCACGTGCCGGGGCATCGGCCCCCGGCGGCGGTGGCCACGGTGTCGTGGAACCGGTGCTCGGCGCCGCGGCTGCGGGTTGCGGTGCAGTCGGTGGCGAAGGCGTTGGTGCGGCGCTGTTGGATCCGATTGTTGTTGCGGCGGAGGAGCTGCGGGAGGTAATCGCCGGAGAGATCCTGCGCGGTTTCGATGTGACGGTGGCGCCGCCGGTGCGGGTGCGGTTGTTCGAGGTCGACGGGGATCACGTGCTTGTGCTCGTGGTGCACCACATCGCGGCCGACGGATGGTCGGCGGGGCCGCTGGTGCGCGACACGATGGCCGCCTATCAGGCACGGACCGGTGGGGGGGCGGCGCCGGCGTGGGAACCGCTGGCGGTGCAGTACGCGGACTACACGCTGTGGCAGCGGGCCGTGCTCGGTGAAGAGGACGATCCGGCTTCGCAGGCGGGGCGGGAGATCGCGTTCTGGCGGGCGGCGCTGGCCGGTCTGCCGGACGAGTCGGGGTTGCCGACGGATCGGCCGCGCCCGGCGACCGCCTCGATGCGTGGGCAGCGGGTCGAGTTCAGCCTTGACGCCGAGTTGGTCACGGCGCTGAATGCTGTTGCCGCCGAACGCGGCGCGACGCTGTTCATGGTGTTGCACGCGGCATTGTCGGTGCTCATCGCCCGTCTGTCGGGCAATGTGGATGTGGCGATCGGTAGCCCTGTCGCCGGGCGCGGTGCCGCCGAACTCGACGATGTGATCGGCATGTTCGTCAACACCGCGGTGCTGCGCACCCAGGTGCGCGCCGGGGAACCGTTCGCCGAGCTGCTCGGCCGCGTCCGGGCCGACGACCTGGCTGCCTTCGAGCACACAACCCTGCCCTTCGAGCGGCTCGTCGAAGTGCTGGCGCCTGCTCGTTCGGCCGGTCGGCACCCCCTGTTCCAGGTGGCGTTGTCGCTGCAGAACCTGCCCGTGACCACCTTCGAACTGCCCGGCCTGCGGGCAAGCGCGGTCGACCTGCCCTACGACATCGAGAAGTTCGACCTGTCGGTGACATTGCGCGAGGCCGCAGCTGATGGTCTGTCCGGCGAATTCTCTTACGCCACAGACCTGTTCGACGTGTCGACGGTTACCACGATGGTGCGCCGCTTCACCGGTCTGCTCTCCGCGATCGCCGCCGCACCGCATACTCCGGTAGCCGATCTGCCGTTGCTGATCGACACCGAACTCACCGAACTCACCACCCGCGGCGGCGGTGTCGCCGAGCCCGCACCCCTGCTGCCCGAAGTGCTGGCCCGTGCCGCCGCCGACCCGGCCGCTATCGCCATCCGCGACGGCGGACAGACCCTCACCTACGGCGAACTCGAAGCCGCCGCCACCAGCTTGGCCGCCCGGCTGGCCGACCACGGTGTGGGCCCGGGAGATGTTGTCGCCGTCAGCATTCCGCGCTCGGCAGCGTCGGTGACCGCCGTGTGGGCCGTCATCAAGTCGGGCGCAGGCTTCCTCCCGGTCGACCCGAACTACCCGGCCGACCGCATCACCCACATGCTCGCCGACGCCGGCGCCGCCGCGGGCATCACCACCGACGAGCTCCGCGCCGACCTACCCGCCGCGGTGGACTGGCTGGTCGTCGACCTCGACGCGGTGCACAGGGACACGCACGCCGATGTCGTCGCGCCGAGGTTTGATGAGGGCGATGGCGGCCGGATCAGCCTCGGACACGGCCCGTCCTACCGGCCGCTGCCAGGTGCGAAACCGGATGCGGATGAAGGTGATTCGTCTGCGGGTGACCGAGTAGATGTCGCGGCCGCGACCGTCGCGTCCGATGTCGTGGGCAACAGCGATGCTACGCACCCGCATTCGGCCGAAGCCGGGAAATCGGCCGGTGGATTCGGCGCCGCGGACATCGCCATCGACGGGTTCGGAGCGTCGGGTGATGCTCGTAGGCCGCATCCGCTCGACCCGGCCTATGTCATCTACACCTCCGGCACCACTGGTCTGCCCAAGGGTGTGGTGATTCCGCACGCGGCTGTCGCCGCCTACCTGCCGGTGCAGGCGGGACGGTATCGGGCTGCGGCGGACGCGCGGGTCCTGCATGTGGCGTCGCCGTCGTTCGACATCTCGGTGGCCGAGCTGCTGCTCACCGTCAGCGCGGGAGCGACCATGGTCGTCGCGCCGAACGGGGTGTTCGGTGGGGCGGAGCTGGGTGAACTGTTGCGGGTCGAACGGGTGACCCATGTGGTCATCACGCCGTCGGCGCTCGCGACGGTCGATCCGGTGGGGCTCGCCGATCTGCGGGTCGTCGTGGTGGGTGGTGAGGCGTGTCCGGCGGAGCTGGTGGCACGGTGGACGACGGCGATTCCGGGGCTGGTGCTCCGCAACGGGTACGGGCCGACCGAAACCACGATCGTCACCAATATCAGCGAACCACTCGGCGCCACAACGCCGATCACCCTCGGTGGTCCCGTGGAGGGGACCACCGAATTGGTGCTCGACGAGCGGCTGCGCCCGGTGCCCGCCGGTGTCGTCGGTGAGCTCTACATCGCCGGCGCGCAGTTGGCGCGCGGCTACCATCGTCGGCCCGCGTTGACGGCGAGCCGGTTCGTCACCAACCCGTACGGCGCGCCGGGTGAGCGGATGTACCGCACCGGTGACACCGTCCGCTGGGTGCGCCGCGGTGACTCCTACGACCTGGAATACCTGGGGCGCAACGACTTCCAGGTGAAGGTGCGTGGGTTCCGGATCGAACTCGGTGAGATCGACGCCGTCCTCGCCAAGTACCCGACGGTGCGTTTCGCCGTCACGATCGGGCACCGCACCGAGGCTGGTGCGACCCTGCTGGTGTCCTATGTGGTGCCGGCCCCCGAGGCCGCCGTCGACACCTCGGAGTTGCTCGCGCATTCCGCCGCGCACCTGCCCGCGCACATGGTGCCCGCCACGATCATGACTCTGGACGAGGTGCCGCTGACCCCGGTCGGCAAACTGGATCGTTCGGCGCTACCCGCTCCCGTATTCGAGGCCGCCGTCTACCGCGCGCCCGTCACCCGTGCCGAACAGGTGGTCGCGGACGCGTTCGCCGAGGTCCTCGGCCTGGAACAGGTCGGCCGCGACGACGACTTCTTCGAGCTCGGCGGCAACTCGCTGCTCGCCACCCGCGTGATGGCCCGCATCGGCACCGACCTGGATATCCGTATCCCGGTGCGGCAACTGTTCGACACCGCCTCGGTCCGCTCCCTGGCCGACGCCGCCGAGCGGCTGCGCGGCACCGGCGTCGGTCCGGCCCTCGTCGCGGGCGTGCGCCCCGACCCCCTGCCGCTGTCCCCGGCCCAGCAGCGCATGTGGTTCCTCAACCGCTTCGACCCCGGTTCATCCGCCGACAACATCCCGATGGCCGTGCGCCTCACCGGCGCCCTCGACGTGCCCGCCCTTCGCGCAGCCCTCGTCGACGTCCTCGACCGCCACGAGGTCCTGCGCACCCGGTACCCCGAACTCGACGGCCACGCGATCGCCGAAATCCTCCCCGTCCCCGGCCTTCTGCCCGACATCCACCCCGAGGTCCTCCCCACCGATGACCTCCCCGACGCGATCCGCACCTTCGCCACGACCGGCTTCGACCTCACCACCGACGCACCCCTCCGCATCGCCCTGTTCCGCGTGCGCGACACCGGGGAAGCGCCGACCACCGGGCACGGTCCGATCGATACGTCAGCGCGCTCCGGCGAGGAACCGCTGCTTGTCGATCCCGCGAGTACTGTTGCGGCACTGCAAGATACGGGTGTATCGGCGGGCGTGCCTACGATGCTCGACGGGGACGCGCCCATCGACGACGGCGTGAGGTCCGGTGCGGCGCAGGGTCGTACGGTGGAGTTCGCCGCGCAGGCGTTGCTGACTGCGCAGGAGCAGTTCGGCGGAGACGCATCGGCCGGTGTCGGTCAGATCCCCGGAGAAGCACGGGAAGCTGCTGTGTCGGTTGACGGTGCAGCGGAGTATGTGCTGGTCATCGTGCTGCATCACATTGCGGCGGACGGGTTTTCGTTCGGCCCGTTGATTCGCGATGTGCTCGCCGCGTACGGGGCGCGGGCTGTGGGGGAGGCTCCCGCGTGGGAACCGCTGAGCGTGCAGTACGCCGATTACGCGGTGTGGCAGCATGCGGTGCTCGGCACCGCGGCCGACCCCGGATCGGTGGCTGCCCAGCAGCTTTCGTACTGGCGTAAGACGCTGGACGGGCTGCCGGAGCAGTTGGAGTTGCCTGCCGATCGGCCGCGGCCTGCGGTCGCCTCACGCAGGGGAGCGCTGCACGCGGTCGAGTTCGAGGCCGAAACGCACCGTGCGCTGGCCGAATTCGCGCGGGCGCACGGGGTGACGGTGTTCATGGCCGTGCACGCGGTGTTCGCCGTGTTGTTGGCGCGCTTGTCGGCGACCACCGATATCGCCATCGGCACGCCGGTGTCGGGGCGTGGGCACCGCGCACTCGACGACCTGGTCGGCATGTTCGTCAACACCCTGGTGCTGCGCACCGAGGTGGCACCCGCGACGCCGTTCGCCGAGCTGGTCGCGCGGGTCCGTGACACCGACCTGGCGGCCCTCGGACACGCCGACGTGCCGTTCGAGAGGCTCGTCGAGGCGCTCGATCCGGTGCGTTCCACGGCCCGCAACCCCCTGTTCCAGGTGATGCTGTCGCTGAACGAGGACACCGCGCGCGAACTCGTCCTGCCCGGCCTGACGGTCGGTGGCGTCGACCTGCCGACCACGGTCGCCAAGTTCGACCTGGAACTCACCCTCACCGAACACCGCGACGAGAACGGCGCTCCCACCAGACTTTCCGGCGCCTTCCTCTATGCCACCGATCTGTTCGACGCGGCGACCGTCGCCGGATTCGCCACCCGCCTGCACCGCGCCCTCACCAGCGCCCTGACGGACCCCACGCGCCCGGTCGGCGACATCGACCTCCTCGACGACACGGAACGCACACAACTGCTCGCCATCGGGGACGCGCCCTCCGCGGCTGGTTCCGCCCTGACAACGCAGTCGACCGACCGGGCCGTGGTCGACGCTGCCGCTCAGGAAGACTCCGCCGCTGCTGCTTCCGACCTGGCAGCGCAGTCGGGTGACCACGTCGCGGCCGCCCGTGCCACCCGAGCGCCCGCCGCTACCGCCACCCTGGCTTCGCTGTTCGCCGACCAGGTCGCGGCCAGCCCCGGCGCAACAGCTCTCATCCTCGATGCCGAACCCGCGGGAGTAGCGCGCGGTGCGGATCTTGCGGACACAGCGGTAGCCCTTGACGCGCAGCAGCCCGTGGTCGGGTCACGCAGTGTGGATCGCGCTGCGACACCGATCGTTTCCGATGCCGAGCCCAGCCGGGTGGGTGGTGTGGGGACTTCGGTCTTCCATCACGCCGAGCGAGGTGGGGCAGGGCGTGGCAGTGGTGCCGACAGCGCGGTAGCGATAGGCGGTCCGGTGTCGGTGCGGTTCACGTATGCCGAGTTCGGTGAGAGGGTTGCTCGGTTGGCCCGGCATCTCATCGGGCTTGGTGCGGGGCCGGGTTCGCTCGTGGCCGTGGCGATGCGGCGTGGTGTCGAGCAGTTGGTCGCGGTGCACGCAGTGCTGGCCGCCGGGGCCGCTTACGTGCCGGTGGATCCGGATCATCCAGCTGACCGAACCGCGTATGTGCTCGCTCAGACGGCGCCGGTGTGTGTGCTTACCGTCGCCGGAAGTGGTGTCGGCGTGGGTGAGGCGGTCGAGGTGGACACCCTCGATCTGTCGGCGCTGTCGGGTGATCCGATCGTCGACGAAGAGCGCTGTGCCCCACTGCGTCCCGACAATCTCGCCTATGTGCTGTTCACCTCCGGTTCGACCGGTCGGCCCAAGGGCGTGGCGGTACCGCACCGCGCGGTGGTGAACCAGCTGCGGTGGTTGCA
The DNA here is from genome assembly GCF_040639775.1 of Nocardia sp. NPDC023733. Classification (NCBI taxonomy): domain Bacteria; kingdom Bacillati; phylum Actinomycetota; class Actinomycetes; order Mycobacteriales; family Nocardiaceae; genus Nocardia; species Nocardia sp. NPDC023733. The sequence continues at coordinate 349,216 of NZ_JBFAAN010000001.1, forward strand.
GAGCACTTATCCGCTCTCCGCCGATGATGTGGTGCTGCAGAAGACGCCCTTCACCTTCGACGCCTCGGTGTGGGAGCTGTTGTGGCCCTTGCAGGTCGGGGCCCGACTGGTTCTGGCCGCGCCCGACGGGCATCGCGATCCGGCGTACCTGGCCGCCGCGACTGCCCGGCACAGCGTGAGTGTGGTGCAGTATGTGCCTTCGGTGTTGACCGCCGTGATGGCGGAAACGACCGGAACCGTGGGCGACCCGCACGATCGGTCCGGCGACGTTTCCCGGGGGCAGAGCGCGCTGCGGCTGGTGTTCGCCGGCGGTGAGGCGCTCACCACCGAACTGGCGCGTACCGTCCGCGAACGCACCGGCGCCACGGTGGTGAACCTGTACGGGCCCACCGAAACCGCCATCCAGGTCACCACCCACCGGTTCGCCGACGACCAGGGTGCGACCGTGCCCATCGGTTCGCCTGTCGCCGAAACCCGTGTGTACGTGCTCGATTCGCGCCTGCACCCGGTCCCGGCCGGTGTGCCCGGCGAACTGTACGTGGCCGGGGCCCAGCTCGCCGACGGCTACCACGGTCGCGCCGACCTCACCGCCGAGCGTTTCGTCGCGAACCCGTTCGGCACCGGCGATCGCCTCTACCGCACCGGTGACCTCGTCACCTGGCGCACCACGTCCACCGGCCCCGCCCTGCACTACCTGGGCCGCACCGATTTCCAGGTGAAACTGCGTGGCCTGCGCATCGAACCCGCCGAGATCGAAGCCGCCCTCACCACGGTTTCCGGCGTTCGCCGCGCGGTGGTCGTCGTCCGCTCGGACGACGGCAAGCCCGACCAGCTCGTCGCCTACATCGTCCGCGACAGCACCGAACCCGAACCCGTCGCGGCTGCCCGACCAGCCTCTCCCTCAATCGGGGTCATCCCGACCGGAGGCGCGCAATCAGCTTCGACTGCAGCCGGTTCCGTACCGACAGGCGGTGCGCAATCAGCCTCGACCGAAGTCGGTGTCGACGGCACAGTCTCGGGTGCGCCCGACCGTGACGCCTGCACTCCGGCGGATCTCGACGCCGCTGTCACCGCCACCCTGCCCGCCTACATGGTGCCGGGCGCCTACGTGTTCCTCGACGAACTGCCGCTCACTGCCTCCGGCAAGCTGGACCGCCGCGCACTGCCCGCCCCACAGGTGCGCCGCACCGTTCACCGGGAGCCCGCGACCACGACCGAACGCATCGTCGCCGCCACCTTCGTCGGCGTGCTCGAACTGGACCGGGTGGGCGCCGACGACGACTTCTTCGCGCTCGGCGGCAACTCCCTGCTGGCCACCCAGGTGGCCGCACGCCTCGGCGCCGCGCTCGACGCGCGCGTCGCGGTCCGTGAATTGTTCGAGGCGAGCACCGTCAGTGGCTTGGCACAGCGCCTGGACACTCTGCGTGGCACCGGGAGCAGGCGCGGGCCGGTGGCGGGTCGACGCCCGCAACGGATTCCGTTGTCGCCCGCGCAGCAGCGGATGTGGTTCCTGCACCGCTTCGACCCGGAGTCCGCCGCCTATCACATCCCCGTGGCCATTCGCCTCAGCGGTGAACTCGACGTCCACGCTCTGCGCGGCGCCTTGGGCGACCTGGTCTACCGGCACGAGACCCTGCGCACCACCTACCCCGAATTCGACGGGCAGGCAACGCAACTCGTCGGCGACCCGTTCGTTCCCGAGCTCACGGTCTCCGACGTTTCCGCCACCGACGTGTCCGGCGCCGTCGCGCAGGTGCTGTCGGGCGGTTTCGACATCACCGCCGAGGTGCCGGTGCGCGTCGCCCTGCTGCGCGTGACGCCGACCGAGCACGTGCTGGTGCTCGTCGTGCATCACATCGCCGCCGACGGGTGGTCGATGGGCCCGCTCACCCGTGACCTGGTTGCCGCCTACGCCGCCCGCGCCACGGGCAGCGCGCCGCAACTGCCGGCGCTCACGGTGCACTACGCCGATTACGCGCTGTGGCAGACCGAGGGGCTCGGCAGCGTCGACGATCCGGACGCACCGCTGGCCCGCCAGCTCGACTACTGGCGGCACCGCCTGGCCGCGCTGCCCGACGTCCTCACTCTGCCGACGGACCGCCGCAGGCCGCTGATCGCCTCCGATCGCGGGGCCACCTTCATCACCGCCTTCGACGCGCACTTGCACCGGGGGATCGAGGAATTGGCTCGGGCGCGCCGGGCATCCACATTCATGGTGCTGCACGCTGGCCTCGCGGTGTTGCTGGCCAGGCTGTCGTCGGGGTCCGACATCGTGGTCGGCACCCCGGTGGCCGGGCGCGGTCATCGCGAACTCGACGACATCGTCGGCATGTTCGTCAACACGCTCGTCCTGCGCGCCGAGGTGCGCGGCGAAACCGGATTCGCCGACCTGCTCGACCAGATCCGCGCCGGTGACCTCGATGCCTTCGACAACGCCGACGTCCCGTTCGAAACCCTCGTCGACACGGTGAACCCCGCACGCTCGCAAGGCTATTCGCCGCTGTACCAGGTGTCGCTCGCCCTGCAGAATCAGCGGCGCGCCGCGTTCGAACTGCCCGGGCTCACCCTCTCCGGTCTCGAGCTGCCGGACGCGCCGATCGAAGTCGACCTGGACTTCACCTTCGTCGACCGGTTCGACGCCGACGGCGAGCCCGACGGGCTCGATCTCGAACTGCGCTACGCGACGGACCTTTTCGACGCCGAGACGGTCGCGACGATGGCTGCCATGCTCGAGCTCGTGCTCCGCGCGGCCGTGCAGGCTCCGGCGACACCCGTCGGCGACCTCGAACTGCTCGCCGAACCGGCCCGCGCCGAGTTGGTGGCGGGCCCGCACGGCGAGGTGGTTCCGCTCGAGCAGGAGCTGGCCGAGCTGGGCATCGGCGCGCCGCTGGCCGCCCATCTGCTCGATGCGGCGGCCGCGCGCGATCCGCAGGCGATAGCGGCCGTTTTCGAGGGCACCGAGATCACCTACGGTGTGCTCGCGGCCAGGGCGAATCGCCTGGCGCGCAGGCTGATCGAGTGCGGTGTCGGGCCGGAAACGCCGGTCGCCGTCGCTGTTCCGCGCGGAATCGACCTGCTGGTCGTGTTGCACGGTGTGCTCGCCGCCGGTGGCGTGTACGTGCCGATCGACCCGGCCCAGCCCGCCGACCGCATCGGCCACGTACTGGCGACGGCGGCACCACGATTGGTCGTCGCCGCCGAGGCGAGCGACCTCGATCACGTGGACGCGGGCATCCGGTCCGCCACCGCCTCGGTGCATTTCGCGGCCGCCTCGCGGTCCGGGTTCCCGGTGCTCACCGTCGCTCAGCTCGAAGACCCTGCGCAGGTCCCGGTGCCGGGTACTCCGGTCACCGATGCCGAGCGCCTCGCACCGCTGCTGCCGGACCATCCGGCGTATGCCCTGTTCACCTCCGGTTCCACCGGTCTGCCCAAGGGCGTGCTCATCACCCACCGGGCGGTGATGAACGAAGTGTGCTGGCTGCGTGGGGAATACGCGTTGACCGCTGAGGATCGCCTGCTACAGCGCGCCCCGCTGACCTTCGACGTGTCGCTGTGGGAACTGCTGGCCCCGGCGTTGCTCGGCGCCACCCTGGTGCTGCTGCGCCCCGGCGGCCACCTCGACCTCGCCTATCAGGCGCGGGTACTGCGCGAACAGCGTGTCACCGTGGTCGAGCTGGTGCCGTCGGTGCTGTCGGCGATGCTCGCCGAAGGGCTCGGTGACGCCCTGCGCGGCCTGCGCATGCTGCATGTGGGTGGTGAGGAACTGCCCGCCCCGCTCGCGGCGACGGTGCTGGCCACGCTGCCCGTCGAGTTGCACAACACCTACGGTCCGACCGAGGTGGCGATCACCAGCACCTTCCAGCAGATCACGGCACCGGTCGAACAGACCGAACTGCCCATCGGTAGGCCCACCTGGAATGTGCGCGCCTATGTCCTCGACGAGCGGCTGCACCCGGTGCCCACCGGTGTGACGGGTGAGCTGTACCTGGCGGGGGCCCAGCTGGCCCGTGGCTACCTGGGGCGGCCGGATCTGACGGCCGACCGTTTCGTCGCCGACCCGTTCGGCGCGAACGGTACCCGTATGTACCGCACCGGCGACCAGGTCCGCCGCGACCGCAATGGTGCGCTGATCTACCTGGGCCGCAACGACTTCCAGGTGAAGATCCGTGGCCTGCGAATCGAGCTCGGTGAGATCGAGGCCGCCCTCGGTGACGTTCCCGGCGTCACGCATGCGACGGTGCTGCCCGCCACGGACGACTCGGGGCGCCAGTGCCTGGTCGGCTATGTGGCCGGTGCGGTCGACGCCGCGAAGGTGCGCGATCATGTGGCGAGCCGCGTGCCCGCCTACATGGTTCCCACGCATTTCGTCGTGCTGGACACGGTGCCGCTGAACTCGGCGGGCAAGCTCGACCGTGCCGCCCTGCCCGCTGCCGACCTGTCGGTCACCACCGCCTATGTGGCGCCACGTCCCGGCACCCAGGCCACGCTCGCCGAGGTGATCACCGACCTGCTCGGCGTGACCCGCATCGGTGCCGACGACGACTTCTTCGCCGTCGGCGGCAACTCACTGCTGGCCATGCGGCTGGTCGCCCGCGCCAACGCGGCACTGGGCAGCGCCCTCGACGTGCGCGACGTGTTCGAAGCACCGACCGTGGCCGGGCTGGCCGAACGCGCCACCGACGGCGAACAGCTGCCGCCGCTGGCCGCGGTGCACCCACGTCCCGACCGAATCCCGTTGTCACTGGCCCAGACTCGTCTCTGGCTGCTCAACCGCATCGACCCTGACTCGGCCGTCTACACCCTGCCCATCGCCCTGCGCCTCACCGGTGACCTCGACATCGCCGCCCTGTGGGCCGCCCTCGCCGACGTCCTCGCCCGCCACGAGGCCCTGCGCACCGTCTTCCCCGAAGACGCGGACGGCCCCACCCAGGTGGTCCTTCCGGTCGACCAGGCCTTGCCCGACGCGGTACTCGAGGAGGTCCCCGAGCCGAACCTCGCAGCTGCTGTCCGCGCCGTCGTAGGGGCGGGCTTCGACCTCACCACCAAGCCGCCCCTGCGCGCGGCACTCCTGCGCCCGGTGCCCACACCGGCGAACGAACTGCCCGACCACGGCCGTCTCGCCGGAAAGTCTGCCGATTACGGGGTCGTCAGCCTCGGTGATGTCCTGCCGCACGTCGTCGACCACCACGAGGTCGGCCGTCGCGCGGGTGCCCACAACGGTGACGGGTCCGAGCGCAATGGCGGCGACCGCGTCGCCACCGGCGGGGTCAACGGTCCTGCCCGAGCTCTGGGCGATGCCTCGGCCGATCGAGTGTCGGGCGACGGGGCGACCACCCATGGGGTGACCTCCGCAGGCGGCTCCACGCGGGGCCATGAGTATGTCTTCGTGTTGGCCGTTCATCACATCGCGGCTGACGGTGTGTCCATCACGCCGTTGGCGCGGGATCTCATCGCCGCGTATGCCGCGCGGACGGCGGGGGTCGCGCCGCAGTGGGAGCCGTTGCCGGTGCAGTACCCGGACTTCACGCTGTGGCAGCGGGAAGTCCTCGGCGACGCCGACGATCCGAAGTCGCGCCTGGCGCGGCAGCTGGCGCACTGGCGTGACGAATTGGCCGGGCTGGCACCGGCTCTCGAGTTGGCGACGGATCGACCGCGTCCCGCTGTGCGCGCGGGGGAGGGCGCTGCCGTCGGATTCGATGTGCCCACCGAGGTCGTCGCCGGGATCGAGGCGCTGGCCCGCAGGCGCGGGACGTCCACGTTCATGGTGGTGCACGCGGCATTCGCGGTGCTGCTGGCCCGGCACGGTGCGGGCGGCGATATCGCCATCGGCACGCCGGTCGCGGGACGAGCCGATGCGGCGCTCGACGATCTCGTCGGCATGTTCGTCAACACCCTGGTCCTGCGCACCCCGGTGGACGCGGGAGCGGCGTTCGCCGACCTGCTCGCCACCGTGCGTGCGGCCGATCTGCGCGCTTTCGCGCATGCGGACCTGCCCTTCGAACGGCTCGTCGACGAACTCAACCCGGTGCGCTCCACCTCGTACGCGCCGATCGTGCAGGTGATGCTCGCCTTCGAGCACCGCGACGACACCACCGTCGAACTGCCGGGCCTGCGGATCGACGAATTCGCGCTGCCCGCGGCGACCACGCAGTTCGACCTGTCCCTCGCCGTCAACGAAACCGCCGGTGCGAGTGGTCGACCGGGGATGCGCGGATGGCTGCGGTACGCCACCGATCTGTTCGACGCCGAGACCGTCGCCGCCTTCGGCGCGCGGTTCGTCCGGGTGCTGCGTGCGGTGGTCACCGACGACGCGGCGATCGTCGGTGAGATCGACCTGCTCGACGCCGCCGATCGGGCCCAGCTCGCGGCCTGGAACTCCACGCACGCGCCCCTGGACACCGATGCCACGCTCGTGTCGATGTTCGCCGAACAGGCCCTTCGCACCCCGGATGCCATCGCCCTCGAATTCGAGGGGCAGCGAATCACTTACGGCGAGTTCGCTGTTCGTGTGGCTCGTCTCGCGCGCTGGCTGATCGGGGAGCGGGTGGGGCCCGGCGCCATCGTGGGTGTGGGACTGCGGCGCGGAATCGATCTGCTGGTCGCGCTCTATGCCGTGCAGGCGGCAGGGGCGGCGTACCTGCCGCTCGACCCCGACCACCCGGCCGACCGGATCGCCGATGTGCTGGCCACCGCGGCACCGGTCTGCGTGCTTGCCGCCTCCGGCTTCCCCGAAACCGGCACTCGCACCATCGATCCCGGCGAACTCGACCTCGACGATTTCGACGCCCACCCGGTGACGGATGCCGATCGTCTCCGCCCGTTGCGCGGTGCCGACCTGGCGTACGTGCTGTTCACGTCCGGGTCGACCGGGAAGCCGAAGGGTGTGGCGGTGAGTCACACCGCCATCGTCAACCGTCTCGTCTGGATGCAAAACACCTACGGGCTCGCACAGGCCGAAACTGTGTTGCAGAAGACGCCGATCACCTTCGACGTGTCGGTGTGGGAACTGTTCTGGCCCTTGCAGATCGGCGCCACGCTGGTGATCGCCCGCCCCGACGGGCATCGTGACCCCGCCTACCTGGCCGAGGTCATCACCCGCACCGGAGTCGGTGTGGCGCACTTCGTTCCGTCGATGCTCGCCGCGTTCCTCGCCGAACCCCGATCCGTCGACTGTGTGTCGCTGCGTTCGGTGTTCGCCTCCGGTGAGGCACTGCCCGCCGCCGATGCGCAGCGTCTGCGCGCGCTGATTCCCGGTGTGGCCGTGCACAATCTGTACGGCCCGACGGAGGCCGCCGTCGACGTGACCTTCCACGAGGTCACCGACGCCGACACCGTGACGGTGCCGATCGGCGCACCGGTCGCCAACACCGCCCTGCACGTCCTCGACGCCCGCCTGCGCCCCGTGCCCGTCGGCACACCCGGCGAGCTCTACCTCGCCGGTGTGCAGCTGGCCCGTGGCTACCTCGGCCGCCCGGACCTGTCGGCCGACCGCTTCGTCGCCAACCCCTACGGCGCACCCGGCGAACGGATGTACCGCACCGGTGACCTCGTCGTACGCACCCGCACCGGTGAACTGGAGTACTTGGGCCGCACCGACTTCCAGGTGAAGCTGCGTGGCTTGCGCATCGAACTCGGCGAGATCGAGGCGGTGCTCGGCGGTATCGACACTGTCGACCGCGCCGTGGTGACCGTCCGTGACGACGGCACCGGCCCCTACCTCACCGCCTACCTCGTCCCCACGCGCGGACAGATCGACCTCGCGCAGGTGAAAGCCCGGTTGCAGGAGGCGCTTCCGACCTACATGGTGCCGGCCGCGTTCGTCGTCCTCGACGCGCTGCCCGTGAACGCCTCGGGCAAACTCGACCGTCGGGCGCTGCCCGCGCCGGAGCTGAGGGCACGCGAATTCCGCGCACCCGCGACGGTGACCGAGATATTGGTCGCCGGGATCATCGGTGACGTGCTCGGGGCTGAGCGCGTCGGTGCCGACGACGATTTCTTCGATCTCGGCGGCAACTCACTGATCGCCACCCGGGTCGCGGCGCGGCTCGGGGCAGCGCTGGACCGGCAGGTGCCGGTGGCCCGCATCTTCGAGGCGCCGGTCGTGGCCGCGCTGGCAACCGCGCTCGATACCGAGGCGGGCCCGGCCCGGCTCGCGCTGACGGCGGGGGAGCGGCCCGCCGTGGTCCCGCTCTCGCCTGCCCAGCAGCGCATGTGGTTCCTCAACCGGTTCGACCCGGACTCGGTGGGCTACAACGTGCCCATCGCCGTCCGGTTGCGCGGCGTACTCGACACCGACGCGCTCGCGGCCGCCGTCGACGACCTGGTCGACCGGCACGAAGTGCTGCGCACCTACTACCCGGAGACCGCCGACGGTCCGGTGCAGCGCATCCTGTCGGCCGCCGAGGCCGGTGTCGCGCTGGAGATCCGCGACATCACCCCGGACGAGGTGGCCGGTGCGGTGACGACCCTGGCCGCGACCACCTTCGACGTGACCGCCGGGGTGCCGTGGCGGGTCGTGCTGTACCGCCTCGACGCCGACGAGGCGGTGCTGGCCCTGGTGGTACACCACATCAGCGCCGACGGGTCGTCGGTGCCGCCGCTGGTGCGCGACCTGATGACCGCCTACCTCGCCCGCCGCGACGGCACCGCGCCCGCGTGGGCGCCGCTGCCGGTGCAGTACGCGGACTACGCGCTGTGGCAGCGGGCCGTGCTCGGCGACGAGACCGACCCCACCTCGGTGGCCGCCCGCCAGCTCGACTTCTGGCGCACCGAACTCGCCGGTGTGCCCGACGAACTCGCGCTGCCCCTCGACCGGCCACGCCCGGCCGTGCGAACCATGGCCGGCGGCACGGTCCCGGTCGCCCTCGACGCTGCCACCCACGCCAGGCTCACCGAGCTGGCCCGCGAGTGCGGTGCCACGCTGTTCATGGTGGTGCACACCGCCTTCGCCGCTCTGCTCGGACGGCTGTCGAACAGCACCGACGTGACCGTCGGTACCCCTGTTGCCGGGCGCGGTGAGGCCGCGCTCGAAGAACTCGTCGGCATGTTCGTGAACACGCTGGTGTTCCGCACCCGGCTGCGGGCGGGAGAATCGTTCCGCCAGTTGCTGATCCGGCAGCGCGCCACCGACCTCGCCGTGTTCGCCAATGCCGACGTGCCGTTCGAACGGCTCGTGGAGGTGCTCGACCCGGCGCGTTCCACCGCCCGGCACCCCCTGTTCCAGGTGGGCTTCTCCTTCCAGAACTTCGAACGCGCCGAACTGGAGCTGCCCGGCATCACCGTGTCGGGTCTGGACACCGACGGGGAGCTGTCGCAGTTCGACCTGCACCTGATCGTCAGCGATGGCTACACGAACGACGGTGCGGCAGCCGGTGTTTCGGGCGTACTCACCTACGCCACCGATGTATTCGACCCAGAAACCGCCGCCGCCGTCGTCACGCGCCTGGAACGGCTGCTCACCGCCGTCGCCGCGGAACCGCAGACTCCCGTGGACGCCATCGACGTGCTCGATGCCGAAGAGCGCACCCGCATCCTCGACCACTGGAACGACACCAGCCACGAGATCGACCGCACGGTAACTCTTCTCGCGCCGTACCGTCACCAGGTCGCCACGCGCCCCGACGCGAGGGCCCTGATCTTCGAGGACGAACACCTCACCTACGGCGAGCTCGACACCCGGGTCAACCGCCTGGCCCGCCACCTCATCACCGACGGCGTCGGCCCCGACACCCTGGTCGCCCTGGCCATGCGTCGCTCGGTCGACCTGGTCGTGGCCATGTACGCGGTTCTCACCGCAGGCGGCGCCTACGTCCCGATCGACCCCGACCACCCCACCGACCGCATCACCCAGATCCTCACCACCGCCCGCCCCCACACGGTCCTCACGACCAGCCGCGACCGCTTCGAAATCGGCGCCGTCACCTCCGGTGAGCCGCCGGCGGCCGACGACCCGGTCGATTCCTCGGTCGCCGGGCACACGGTGCCCTCGGTGGGGGTGCGTGTCGTCCTCGTCGACCACCTCGACCTGCAGGGCTACTCGACCCACCCGGTAAGCGAGGCGGAACGACTTGCGCCGCTGCGGGATTCGAACCTGGCCTATGTGCTGTTCACCTCCGGCTCGACCGGGCGGCCCAAGGGTGTGGCGATGAGTCATGCCGGTGTGCGTAATCAGGTGGCGTGGATGATCGAGCAGTACCGGCTCGGTGCGGGGGATGTGTACCTGCAGAAGTCGGCCGCGACCTTCGACCTGTCTGTGTGGGGGTACTTCGTGCCGCTCGCGGCGGGGGCCACGCTCGTGCTCGCCTCGCCCGACGGGCACCGTGACCCGCTGTATCTCGCGGAGCTGGTCGCGCGGCAGCGCATCACGGTGGCGGACTTCGTGCCGTCGATGCTGAGTATGTTCACCGCGCACGCGGAAGCCGAGCAGCTCAGGAGCTTGCGCCTGGTGCTCGCCATCGGTGAGGCGCTCACCCCGGACACGGTTACGGCTTTCCGAGCGAAATCCTCTGCGGCACTGCACAACCTGTACGGTCCCACCGAAGCCGCCGTTTCGGTGACCGCCTGGCCCGCCGGCGACTCGACCGGGCCGACGGTGCCCATCGGCGTGCCCGAATGGAACACCCGGGTCTACGTGCTCGACGACCGGCTGCGCCCCGTCGCACCGGGTGTGGCGGGCGAGCTGTACCTCGCGGGTGACCAGCTGGCCCGCGGCTACCTCGGTCGTCCGGACCTGACCGCCGACCGGTTCGTCGCCGATCCGTTCACCGCGCCCGGCGAACGCATGTACCGCACGGGCGACCTCGTGCGCTGGACCCGCGACGGTGTGCTCGTCTACCTCGACCGGCGCGACTTCCAGGTGAAGTTCCGTGGTCAGCGCATCGAACTGGGTGACATCGAAGCGGCGCTGCGTGCCCTGCCCGGGGTGCGGCAGGCCGCGGCTGTCGTGTCGCCGAGCCCGACGGGCGACCGCCTCGTCGGTTACGCGGTGCCGCAGCCGGGCGCCGAGCTGGACCCGGCGTTCCTGCGCACAGCCGTCGGGGGTGCCCTGCCGTCGTACATGGTTCCGTCGGTCGTCGTGGTGCTGGATGCGTTCCCGCTCAACACTTCCGGCAAGCTCGACCGGGCCGCACTGCCGGCGCCGGAGTTCGTGGCCCGCCCGTTCCGCGCCCCGGTCACCCCGGTGCAGCGGGTCGTGGCCCAGGTGTTCGCCGAGGTGCTCGGCCGTGAGCAGGTGGGTCTCGACGACGACTTCTTCGAACTCGGCGGCAACTCGCTCATCGCCACCCGCGTCGCCGCCCGCCTCGGCGCGGCACTGTCCACCCGGGTGCCGGTGCGCACCCTGTTCGAGGCGACCACCGTCGCCGCACTGGCCGAGCTGCTCGCCGGCCACGCGGGCAGCGGCGCGGGCACCGCACTGGTTGCGGGCCCACGCCCGCAACGGATCCCGCTGTCGGCCGCGCAGCAGCGCATGTGGCTGCTCAACCGCCTCGACCCGGAATCGGCCGCCTACAACATCCCGATCGCGGTGCGGCTCACCGGCGATGTCGACGCCGACGCCCTGGCTGCCGCCGTCACCGATGTGCTCGAGCGGCACGAGGTGCTGCGCACCGCCTACCCGGCCGTCGACGGTATCGGCCACCAGGCGGTGTGGGAGTTCGTGCCTGCCCCGGTGGTGGAATCCGTCGATCCGATCGCGGTGCCGTCGATCGTGGCCGCCGAGATCGGCAGGGGATTCGACGTCACCGTCGCCCCGCCCGTGCGGGTGCGCGTATTGCGGTGCGCCGCCGACGAAGTGGTGTTGGTCGTGGTGATCCACCACATCAGTGCCGACGGCTTCTCCGCCGGACCACTGCTGCGCGACACCACCGCCGCCTACCTGGCACGGCGCGCGGGCACCGCGCCGGACTGGGCACCGCTGGCGATCCAGTACGCCGACTACACCCTGTGGCAGCGCTCCGTGCTCGGCGACGAGCAGGACCTCGAATCTCCGGCCGCCCGTCAGGTGCGGTTCTGGCGCACCGAACTCGACGGGCTGGCACCGCTGCTCGAACTGCCCACCGACCGGCCCCGCCCCGCCGTCGCCTCCCAGCGCGGTGCGAACGTGGAAACGGCCGTGCCACAAAAAGTCTGGCGGCGTGTCGCCACAGTGGCACGGCGGGCCGACGCCACCGAGTTCATGGTCGCCCATGCGGCCCTCGCGGTACTGCTGGCCCGGCTCAGCGGGTCGGGCGACATCGCTATCGGCACCCCCGTCGCCGGACGCGGTGCCGCCGCGCTCGACGACCTGGTCGGCATGTTCGTCAACACCCTCGTCCTGCGCACCGGTGTGGACCCGGCCACCTCCTTCACCGCGTTGCTGAAGGAAGCCAGGCGGATAGACCTCGACGCGTTCGACAACGCCGATGTGCCCTTCGAACGCCTCGTCGACGTGCTCGACCCGGTCCGTTCGGCCGGGCACAGCCCGCTGTTCCAGGTGATGCTCGCCTTCCAGAACCTGGGAGCCACACCCACCGAGGTGGTGCTGCCGGACCTCGCCGTCACCGCCCTCGACGCCGACGCGGCGGTCGCCAAGTTCGACCTCGACCTCGTCCTCTCGGGCACCGACGACGGCCGCTGCTCGGTGCGGCTCACCTACGCCACCGACCTGTTCGACGCCACCACCGCACATCGGATGGCCGAGGCGTACGTGCGGATCCTCGACGCTGTCACCGCCGACCCGGACATCGCCGTCGGTGATGTCGACCTGCTCACCGACGCCGACCACCGAATGCTCGAAAGCTGGTGTGACACCGACCATCCGCGCGCACCGGAGACGTTGGTCGACGGCTTCTACCGGCAGGTCGCCGCGACCCCCTCGGCCATCGCGTTCGTCGACGACACGACCACCCTCACCTATGGCGACTTCGCGGACCGGGTGAACCGGCTCGCCCGGTACCTCATCACGCTCGGCGTCGGCCCCGACACCGCCGTGGCGGTGGCGGCCCGCCGCTCGACGGACCTGCTGGTCGGGTTGTACGCGGTGATTGTCGCCGGTGGCACCTATGTGCCGGTCGACCCCGACCATCCGGCCGAACGCATCGCGCGCGTCCTCGACATCGCCCGCCCCGCCTGCCTTCTCACCACCTCGCGGGTCCGGGCCGACCTGCCGATCTCGATGGGCCGGGGAATCGACGTGGTCGTGCTCGACGAGATCGAGACGGCAGCACTCTCCGGGCAACCTGTCGACGACGCCGAACGCACCCACTCGCTGCGCCCCGAGCACACCGCGTACGTGATCTTCACCTCCGGATCCACCGGCCTACCCAAGGGCGTGGGGGTGCCGCACCGCGCGATCGTCAACCAACTCGACTGGATGGCACAGGAATTCGGCTTCACCGCCGGGGACACGGTCCTACACAAGACGCCAACCACCTTCGATGCCTCGATCTGGGAACTGTTCCTCGGTCCCCGCGTCGGCGCACGCACCGTCATCGCCCGCCCCGGCGGCCACGGCGACCCGGCCTACCTGGCTGCCGTCATCACCGAGCACCGCATCGACACAGTGCAATTCGCGCCGACGCTGTTGGCCGCCTATCTCGCCCACATCGGCGGAACGGACGCGGTGACGCCGGCTGCCGCCACTCGGCGGCCGTACCGCGACGACAGCCCCGACGCCGGCTCGCAGACCTCGGCTGTCGCGACGAGTCGGTCGCAGGCAGACACCGAAACCGTCGGCGCCATGGTGGCGTTCGCGGCCGGTCGCTCGCCCGATGACCATGGCCCCGGGGTCGGCAGCACCCGCTCGCTGCGGCGGATCTTCGCCGGTGGTGAAGCGCTGCCCGCCGCGCTCGCCCAGCAGGTGCGAACGGTGACCGGGGCCGAGGTCGTGAACCTCTACGGGCCCACCGAGACCGTCGTGCAGGTGAGCACCCATGTCGTCACCGACGACGACACCGTCACCGTGCCGATCGGCACACCGGTGTGGAACACCGGGCTGTACGTGCTCGATGCCCGGTTGCGTCCCGTGCCGCCCGGTGTGGTCGGTGAGCTGTACGTCGGCGGCGCCCAACTCGCCCACGGCTACGTGGGGGCAGGCGCGCTGACGGCCGAACGGTTCGTCCCCGATCCGTTCGGAGCCGCGGGCACCCGCATGTACCGCACTGGTGACCTCGTCCGCTTGCGCGGCGAAAGGGCCGCCTTGGAATACGTCGGCCGCTCCGACCTGCAGGTGAAGCTGAACGGTCAGCGCATCGAACTCGGCGAGGTCGAAGCCGTGTTGGCACGGCAGCCGGGTGTCGCGCAGGCCGCGGCCGCCGTGGTGCCGGGTACGGGTGCCGACCGGCTCGTCGGGTACGTCGTTCCCGCACGGGGGAGAAGCTCCGTCGGCTCGCCCGAGGAGGCCACCACTCCCGGAACTGTTGTCGCCCATAGCATCTCGGTGATCGACACCGCGGCCCTCCGATCGGCGCTGGCCGACGAACTGCCCGGCTACCTCGTGCCGTCGGTGATCGTCGAACTCGACGAGTTCCCGGTGAACACCTCGGGCAAGCTCGATCGCGGCGCCCTCCCTGCCCCGCGCCTGCGCCAGGCCACCTACCGGGCACCCGTCACCGAGACCGAACAGCGGGTCGCCGCCGAATTCGCCAGGGTCCTCGATCTGGACCGAATCGGCATGGACGACAACTTCTTCGACCTCGGCGGCAACTCGCTCACCGCCGTCCAGCTGGCCTCGCGACTGAGCGAAACCCTCGGCACCCCGGTGCCGGTGGCCTGGTTCTTCACCGACCCGACCCCGGCCGTCGTCGTCGAACGCTTGCGCGGCGACGACGCGCAGGCCGACGCCTTCGCCGTCCTGCTGCCCCTGCGCACCGGCGGCACCGGGGCACCGCTGTTCTGCATCCACCCCGTCGGCGGCCTGTCCTGGTCGTTCGCCGGTCTGACCCGCCACCTCGACCCGCAACGCCCCATCTACGGTCTGCAATCACCCGCGCTGACCGCCGACGAACCGGTGCCCGACAGCATCGACGCCTGGGCGCGCCGCTACATCGACGCCATCCGGTCGGTGCAGCCCGAAGGGCCGTACCACCTGCTCGGCTGGTCGCTCGGCGGATTGCTCGCGCACGCGGTCGCCACCGGTCTGCGGGCCGAGGGCGAACAGGTCGCGCGGCTGGCCATGATGGACAGCTGGCTCGGTGACGGACCCGAGCAGACCCCGGCCCCGACGGTCGGCGACCTGCTCGGCGGCCTGGCGGGCGAGGACCTCGACTTCGGCATCGACGGACTCACCGCCGCCGCCGCGAACCTCGGCGGACCGCTCGCCGGACTCGACCGCGCCCGCATCGCCCGCATCATCGACGCAGCACAGGCATCGATGAGCATGGTCGACGACTACCGTCCCCGCCGCTTCGACGGTGACCTGGTGTACTTCGCGGCCACCGTCGACGACCCGACCGGAACACACGGAGCCGCCACCTGGGCGCCGGTCGTCGACGGCGCCGTGATCTGTCACCGCATCGAGGCCACCCACTGGGCGATGGCGAACGAGCACGCGCTCGCCCGCATCGCACAGGTCCTCGACGCGACCGGCCGTGGTGAACCGGCGCCGCGGCCACGGGCGACGACGAGGGTCGATGCACGGGCGGGGGCGGGCGGCGCATAGAATCGATGAGCCGGCCGTCGTGCCTGCAGCCTGCCCCTGCGGCAGGCATCCGCGCACGTCGCCAGCCCCCGTTTCGAGAGGTCGAGAAAAGCATGCCAGTACAGCCGTCCGGTGGGATCGGGTGACCGAGCGACAGTTGAGTGAACCCGGAACCGGCACCGCCCAGGACGTGACCACCGATGGTGGAGTGCGGCGCACCGTGCTGCCCGGCGGGCTGCGCGTGGTCACCGAACACGTGCCCGGTGTGCGCTCGGCCTCGGTGGGAGTGTGGGTCGGCGTCGGCTCCCGCGACGAAGGACCGACCGTGGCGGGTGCGGCGCACTTCCTCGAACACCTGCTGTTCAAGGCGACCCCCACCCGCACCGCGCTCGACATCGCCCAGACCATGGACGCTGTGGGCGGCGAACTCAACGCCTTCACCGCCAAGGAACAGACCTGCTACTACGCCCACGTCATCGACGAGGACCTGCCGCTGGCGGTCGAACTCGTCTCCGATGTGGTGCTCAACGGACTGTGCCGGGCCGTCGACGTCGATGTGGAGCGTCAGGTGGTGCTCGAGGAGATCGCCATGCGCGACGACGATCCCGAGGACCTCGTCGCCGACTGCTTCCTCACCGCCCTGTTCGGTGACCACCCCGTCGGGCGTCCCGTGATCGGCAGCGTCGAATCCATCGAAGGCATGCAGGCCGCCCAGCTGCGCGGCTTCCACCAGCGCCGTTACCGCCCCGAACGTATGGTGGTCGCGGTGGCGGGCAATGTCGAACACGAGCGGGTCGTCGAACTGGTCCGTCACGCCTTCGGCCCGCACCTCGACCCCGCCGCCGAACCGGCACCCCGCCGTGAGGGCAAGTTCCGCGCCCAGGGCGCACCGGGACTCGTGCGCATCAACCGTGACAGCGAACAGACCCACCTCACCTTCGGTGTGCGCGCGTTCGGCAGGCACGAGGGGCAGCAGCGCTGGCCGCTGTCGGTGCTCAACACCGTGATCGGCGGCGGACTGAGTTCGCGCCTGTTCCAGCGCATCCGGGAGGAACGCGGCCTGGCGTACTCGGTGTACTCGAGCGTCGACACCTTCGCCGACACCGGCGCGTTCTCCGTGTCACTCGGCTGCCAACCCGAAAACCTCGCCCAGGTGGCCACTTTGGCGCGTTCTGTGCTCGACGAAGTCGCCGCCGAGGGCATCACCGACGCCGAATGCGCCCGCGCCAAGGGCTCGTTGCGCGGTGGCCTGGTGCTCGGCCTCGAGGACTCCGCATCGCGGATGAACCGCATCGGGCGCAGCGAACTCAGCTACGGCAACCACCGCAGTGTCTCGGCGACCCTGGCCCGCATCGACGCCGTCACCACCGACGAGGTCAACGCCATCGCCCGCACCCTGCTCGCCCGGCCCTACGGCGCCGCCGTCGCGGGCCCCTACCAGCGCACCCGCGACCTGCCCGCCTCGGTCCGCAGACTCGTCGAGAACTGAGCGGTCGGCTACCCGCGAGCGTGCCCGGCGGCATCGGCGTCTCTTGCCCGCGTCGCCTCGGTCGAGGTGACGATCGTCGGCGGGCTAATCGCGCGCGGCGTCGATACGCCCGTTGTGCAAGGGAAGTGACGCGACGACAACGTACTTCGCGTCGTCCGCGCCCGCGCTGAAAGTTCCGCCGAGCATCGTCGCGCGTTCGCGCATGCCGAGCAGTCCGTGGCCCGCACCGGCGGCAGGCACCGTCGCACACGGATTGGCGACACGGATGTCGATCGCCTTCTCACTCACCACAACGGTGACCTCGACCGGTGCGCCCGGTGCGTGGCGGATCGCGTTGCTCAGTGCTTCCTGCACGATCCGATAGGACGAAAGACCCACGGCGTCAGGCACTTTAGCCGTATCGCCGGTCAGTGTCATCGTGATGTGCGTACCGCCCCCGCGCACCGTCTCCACCAGTTCGGTGAGGTCTCGCAGGGCGGGCTGCGGCAGGAGCGTGGCGTCACCACTGCGCAGCACTCCGAGGATGTGGCGCATCTCGGACAAAGCGACCGTCGCGCTGTTGCGGATCGTGTCGAGCCGGGCGCCGGTGGCGGGAGCGAGATTGCGGTCGCTGTGCTGGGCGGCCTCGGCCTGGATCGCGATCACCGTCATGTGGTGGGCGACCACATCGTGCAGCTCACGGGCGATGCGGGCGCGTTCCTCCCACAGCGAGGTGAGCTGGCGTTGCCGTTCGGTGCTGTCGCGTTCGCGGCGCAGACTGTTGCTGGTGACGCCGACCGTGCGCACCGCGATCACGGTCGAGAGCACCAGCCCCGACACCGCGCTCGCCCCGAGAATCCCGACCAGCCATTCGGCGGGCCGCAACCACAGCGCCAGACCGATCCCGGTCGCCACCGTCGCCGCCCAGGCCCCCGCCGCGGCGCGGGCGCCCGCCCGCACCGCCCCAACGCCCAGAACGACGAAATAGCTGGTCAGCATCGGATCGACCCACAACTCCGCCTGCGGTCCGATGAGCACGGACGCGGCGGCCAGCGCCGCGAGGCCGAGCGCCCACCCCGCCACCGGAGCCCGCATGGCCAGCGAGACGGCGATACCGATGCCGAGCGCGAGCGCGACGACCTGGACCACCGCCAGCTCGGTGTCGGCCACCATGGTCGCCAGCACCGCGACGAACCCCACCACGCCCGCCGCGACGCTCAGCGACACCTGCTGCCACCGGCCCAGTTGCGGGGGCCAGGACTCCAGCACGCGGGCGGCGATCGTCTCCATGCGCTCATCCTTGTCGATCGTGGGTGCGGACACCGTCAGACCAGATCGCGTCGCCGGACGACGACGATCGCGCAGGCGAGGAAGATCACCGGGTACACCGCCAGCGCGACAACGGCCTGCGTCCAGTCGAGGAGGTCGAGCACCCCCGGTGTCGCCTCGCCCTGCAGTGTCCGTAGATCACCGGCCAGCGAACCCGCCACCGACCCGGGCAGGTAGTCCGTCACAGCACCGGCACTGCCGAGCATGTCGCCGAAGAAGCGAAGCACGTTCTCGAGCACCAGTACCCACACCAGGCCGAGCCCGACCGCGAGGGACGGCCCGCGCGCCAGCAGACCGATCAGCGCGCCGAGCAACGTCCACATGGTCAGAATCGCGATGCCACTGCCGATTCCGGCCAGCAGCCGGCCCACCGACGGGAGCACGAGCGGCTGGGATTCGGCCGAGGCGATGACACACGCGACGCCCAGATCGAGCACGAACGCCCCGAGTACGGCCACGACCGCCACCGCGAGCAGCGCGAGCACCGTGCCGAGCAGAGCCGTGACGCGCGCGGGTCCCTGAGTGAACACCGTCTTCCAGGTGCCCCAGCCGTACCCGCTGCCGGTGGCGAGGGCGCCGAGGATCAGCATCAGCGCGCCACCGAAAAGCACCGTGCCGCCGACGAATTCCTCCGGCACGGCCGTGGGCATCATCTGCGCGAGCACGTACTCACGCGGCTGCCCCTCGGTGGCATCGGCGGCACTGCCCGAGCTGTAGCTGAGGTAGTTGAGCAGGTACATGAAGGTGAGGTTCAACGTCAGCCAGACCGCGAGCAGACTCCACAACACGGGCCAGCGGCGCAGCCGGAGCACTTCCGCGCGAATGCTGTCGATCATGCGACGTTCTCCACATCCGGTGCGGTCATCTCGAAGTACGCTTCTTCCAGGGAACGTTCCGTGGAACGCAATTCGTGTAGTTCGGCGCCCGCGTCGAGCACCGCGCGGGCGATGAGCGGTGCCGCGTCGGGGCCCGCGTCGACCCGGATGCCGGTCTGGGTCCGGGTGGCATCGCCGACGGCGACCCGGATCGCGTCGACCGCGGTCTGTACCGGCTGGGCCCGTACGAAAAGGGTGCTGCGCCCGCGCATTTCGGCGACGGTCGATTCGGCGACCAGTTTCCCGCCGTTGATCACCCCGACCCGGTCGCAGATTTCCTGCACCTCGGCCAGCAGATGGCTCGACAGCAGAATCGTGTGCCCGTCGGCGGCGAGATCGGTGATGAGGGTGCGCATCTCGGCCATGCCGCCGGGGTCGAAACCGTTGGTTGGTTCGTCGAGGATCAGGAGTTCGGGATTGCCGAGCAGCGCGCAGCCGACGCCGAGCCGTTGTTTCATGCCCTGGGAGTAGGTGCGGAATCGGTCGTCGCCCCGGCCGGTGAGGCCGACGCGGGCCAGTGCCTCGTCGACGGCCGAATCCGGGATGCGCCGATAGCGTGCCATGACGCGCAGATTGTCGCGTCCGGACAGATACGGATAGAAGCCGGGACTTTCGATCAGAACCCCGATGTGCGCCAGAGCCGCCGGATCACCGGGCGCCTTTCCGAGGACCCGGGCGGATCCACTGGTCGGTTCTATGAGCCCGACCAGCATTCGCAGTGTCGTAGTTTTGCCCGCGCCGTTCGGGCCGAGGAAACCATAGATTTCCCCGGCCCGAACGGTGAGGCCGACCTTGTCGACAGCGACTTTGTCGTCGTATCTCTTGGTCAAATCATCCGTGACCACAATCATGATCCAACCTTAGATTTCAGCTGGTCCCGGCACATCCCGCCGCAGAGTGATCACCGGTGGTAGCTCTCAGGAGTGACGGTCATTCCACCAGGTGGCCGAGCCGTGGCACGGCCACCTCGAATTCGGCGTGCATTTTCGACACCTGCGTTTTGCCGACCACCGTCTTCATCATCAGATCGCGCACCTTGGTCGCCGCGAAACCGTCCCAGGACGAAATCGTGCCGATTTTCCAGGATGCCTTCTGCAATGCCTCCGCTTCGGGCCTGCGCGCCTTTTCGTACGACGACAGCGCCCGCCGCACCGCCGCGCCGTCACCGACGTCGATGGAGCCGAGATGATTCGCCAGAGTGATCGCGTCGACGATGCCTTCGCTGGCGCCGCGGCCGAGATTGGGGGTCACCGCATGCGCCGCGTCGCCGAGAAAGACGATGCGGCCCGAACTCCACGCGGGCATCGGGCCGAGCGCGCGCACATTGTGGTGCAGCATCACCTCCGGCGGGGTGGCCGCGATCAGGTCACGCACCGCGGCGGGGAACACCTCGAATCGGCGCAGCAGGTCGTCTTTGACCGTGCCCGCCGGTGCGTCGAGTTCCAGGGTCGGCCTGGCCAGACCCGCCACCCAGAACACATTGTTGTTGCCGCAGTCCTTGATGGCGATGCGGTTGCCCCGCCCGAAGAGCAGCGTGAACATATTGCGCCCGAACGGCGGGACGTGATCGGCCACCGCGTGCACCAAACGGTAACTGGCGGTGCGCAGTTCGACTTCGGGGAAGATCTGCTGCCGGGTCGCCGAGTTGATGCCGTCGGCGGCGATGAGCAGATCGGCCCGCTCCCGATGACCGTTGTCGAATGTCACGGTGACACCCGAATCGTCCTGCGTGATGTCGATCGCCCTGTGGTTGAAGTTGATCGAGCCGAGATCCGGTGAGCCGGCGAGCGTATCGATCACCTCCGCGCGCCGGATCATCACCGGCATCGGCGCGTCGTAGCGCTGCGCCATCGCGGCCAGCGGCGCGTGATAGAGCGGGGTGCCGTCCTGGTTGAAGAACTGCTGGCGGTGCACATCGGCCCCGCGCGCCCGGATCTGTTCGGCCAGATCGAGTTCGGCGAAGGCCTTCATGCCCTTCACCCAGATCTGCAACGACGCGCCGACGGTGCCGAACGCGGGCGCCTGCTCGAACAGGGGCGCATCGATCCCCACCCGGCGTAAGGCGATGCTGGTGCTGAGACCACCGATCCCGCCGCCGAGAATGATCACACGACCGTTCGCTGTACTCATGGGTGCTCCAACCGGGTGCGCTGGGTGGTGGCGACGAGATCGAGATCGAAATCGCCGGAACGGAATTCGGGTCGCGACAGGATGTCGGTGTGGAAGCTCGCGCTGGTGGTGAGGCCGTGGCCCTCCAGGACGAGCTCGTCGAGAGCGCGGATCATGCGGTCGATCGCGGCGGGTCGATCCGCGGCCCAGACGATGACCTTCGCCAGCAGTGCGTCGTAATACGGCGACACCGTCACCCCCGGTTCGAGGTGGCTGTCGACCCGCACCCAGGGTCCGGCAGGCGGACGATAGCGGGTGACCCGCCCGGTCGTCGGTGCGAAATCGCGCGCCGGATCCTCGGCATTGATCCGGCATTCGATCGCGTGCCCACGCACGACGACATCGGCTTGCCCGAAGCTCAGAGGCTGCCCCTGGGCGATCCGCAATTGCTCGGCGACCAGGTCGATCCCGCACACCATTTCGGTGACCGGATGCTCCACCTGCAGGCGCGCGTTCATTTCCATGAACCAGAAGCCACCGGCACGATCGAGCAGGAACTCCATCGTCCCGGCCCCTTCGTACCCGACCGATCGGGCGCCCGCGACGGCGGCGGCACCGATCGCCGCACGGGTGGCGTCGTCGAGTGCGGGCGACGGTGATTCCTCGAGCAACTTCTGGTGCCGGCGCTGCACCGAGCAGTCCCGTTCGCCGAGATGCACGATATTGCCGTGGCGGTCGCCGAGGATCTGCACCTCGATATGACGGGCGCCCTCGAGGTATCGCTCGATGTAGAGGCTGCCGTCACCGAAGGCGAGGGCGGCCTCGGTCTGGGTGCGGCGGTAGGCGTCCTCGATCTCGGCGCGCTCGCGGACCACCCGCATACCGCGTCCACCGCCGCCGGCCGCAGCCTTGAGGATCACCGGATAACCGATCTCCTCGGCGACCCGTTCGGCCTCCTCGGCACCGGTCAGCACCGACGTCGTCCCCGGTAACAAGGGCAGGCCCGCCGCGCTCATCAGCGCCCGGGTCACCGCCTTGTCGGCCAGCGCGGTCATCGTCTCCGGCGACGGCCCGACGAAGATCAGGCCCTCCTCGGCGCACACCGAGGCGAAATCCGCGTTCTCCGAGAGGAATCCGTAGCCCGGGTGGACCGCGTCGGCACCTGTGCGCAGGGCCGCGCCGATGACGTTCGGGATATTGAGGTAGCTGCGACCCGGCTCCGGCGGGCCGATACACACCGCGTCGTCGGCCAGTTGCATGGCGATCGAATCGGCGTCGGCGGTCGAATACACCACCACACTGCGCAAGCCGAGTTCCCGGCAGGCCCGCACCACGCGCAGCGCGATCTCACCCCGGTTGGCGACCAGAACGGTCTTGATCGGCCGTTCGGGATCGGTCGCCGGGTTCATGACGCGATCTCCATCGGGGCGGACTCGTCGGGCTCGAGCAGGATCAGCTGCTGGCCGTACTCGACGACGTCACCGTCGTCGGGCAGGATCCGCACCACCCGTCCCGGACCGGGCGCGGTGATGCGGTTCATCAGCTTCATCGCCTCGACGATCGCGACCACCTGACCCTCCGCCACGAAGTCGCCGGGGGAGACGAACGGTTCGGCTCCGGGCTCGGGGCTGCGGAAGAAGTGCCCGACCAGGGGCGACTCGATCGCGACGGCGCTGGATTCCGACGCCGGGCTCACCGATTCGACGGTGACGACCGGGACGGGCGCCGCGCTCACGCTCGCCGGACCCTCCGGCCATTCCATCTCCAGGTCGAATTCGCCCGCCCGGACGCGCAGCCGGCGCGGCCGGGGGTTCAGGTCGGCGACCAGGCCCCGTACCTCATCGATCATGTGGCTCAACGATTTGTCAGTGGTCATCGGTTTGTCTCCCAGGTGTGTCACGAGCCGAACTTCCGGAACTTGCGGTACCTGGCCTCGATCAGGTCGGGGCCGGGCACGGTGGACAGCGCGGTGAGCGCGTTCGACAGGGTTGCGCGCAGATCGCCCGCCATCCGCACGATGTCGGGTCCGCCCTCGGCGTCCTCGGGGATGACGCCGTCGACCACGCCGAGCGAAAGCAGGTCCGCCGCAGTGAGTTTCAATGCTTCGGCGGCCGTGCTCGCCGCGGCGCGGTCGCCCCACAGGATCGCGGCGCACCCCTCCGGGCTGATGACGGAGTAGTAGGAGTTCTCGAACATCAGCACGGTGTCGGCGACGCCGAGCGCCAGCGCCCCACCGCTGCCGCCCTCGCCGGTGACCACGGTGACGATCGGCACCGGGAGCCTGCTCGATTCCATGATGGCGCGTGCGATGGCGCCCGCCTGCCCGCGTTCCTCCGCGCCGACGCCGGGATAGGCGCCCGGCGTATCGATCAGGGTGACGATCGGCATCCCGAATTTCGCCGCGTGACGCATCAGCCGCAACGCCTTGCGGTATCCCTCCGGCTCGGGCATACCGAAGTTCCTGGCGATGGATTCCCTGGTGTCGCTGCCTTTTTCATGGCCGATCAGCATCACCGCGCGGCCACCGAGGGTGGCGAGCCCGCCGACCAGAGCCGAGCTGTCGGCGAACATGCGATCACCGCGCAATTCGACGAAGGTGTCGAAGGCGACCGCCGCGAAACTCAGGGTGGTCGGGCGGGCCTGATCACGCGCGACCTTCACCACCGTCGCGGCCGGGCGCGGGGACACCTGCGCAGGGTCGGTGACGGCGACCGACGGCAGCAGCGGTCCGAGCGGAGTGTCCGGCGCGTGCGCGGCGAGGACTTTCGCCAGATACGCGCGCAGCTGCGCACGCGGGACCACCGCGTCGATCAGCCCGTGTGCCAGCAGGAATTCGGCGGTCTGGAAACCGGGCGGCAGATCCTCGCCGATGGTCTGGCTGATCACGCCCGGCCCGGCGAACCCGATCAGCGCGCCGGGCTCGGCCACCAGCACATCACCGAGCATGGCGAACGAGGCGGTGACACCGCCGAAGGTCGGGTCGGTGAGCAGGCATACCACGAGCAGTCCGGCCTCGTGCAGCCGGCCGATCGCCTGGCTCGTCTTGGCCATCTGCATCAGTGACAGGCTGCCCTCCTGCATCCGCGCGCCACCGGAGGCGCAGCACAGCAGCAGCGGAAGCCGTTGGGCGAGGGCGAGTTCGGCGGCGCGGGTGATGACCTCGCCGACGGCCGAACCCATCGAGCCGCCCATGAACCCGAACTCCATCGCCGCGACGACCAGACGCCGACCGTCCAGAGTGCCGACACCGAACACGGCGGCATCGTCTTCGCCGGTTTTGGCGCGGGCCTGCGCGAGCCGTTGCCGGTAGGACTTGTGGTCGCGGAAATCGAGCACATCGCGGGTTTCGATGTCGTCGTAACTGCCCGGGGCCCAGGAGTTCTCGTCGAGCAGCAGGGCCAGCCGCCGGTGCGCGCCGATGCGCAGATGGTGGCCGCAGCGGGTGCAGACCCGCAGGTTGCGTTCCAGCTGGGGTTTGTACTGGTATTCGGCGCAGGACGGGCATTTGGTCCAGGTGGTGTCCTGGTCGGTGCCCTGCCTGCCGATGGTGTCGATCACTTCGGTCATCGGAACTCTCCGTTCGGCTCTGACTTGTCGATCTGTTCGGCCAGGAACGCCCGCAGCGCGTCGGCGACGGGGCCGGGCGCTTCTGCGTGCACGGCATGGCCGGTACCGGGCACGAACACGTGCGAGCCGTCGGCGAGCAGCCCGAGCGCGCGCCGCACGTGTTCGTCGGTCATGAGCGCGCCGGTGCGCTCGTCGCCCTGGACGAGCAACACCGGACACCGCAGTCGCGACATCAGCTCGTCGGGGTCTTGTTCGCGCTGGTTGCGCCCCTCCACCCAGCGTTGATTCAGCTCCGGATCGGCCATCCGCAGCGACACCGCGATCGAACGCATCGCCTGATTGGGGACGGCGTAGCCGAGCATCGCCGCGCGCTGGGAATCGTTGAGCCGGTACAGCGCCGAGTCGACGATCACCACCGCCCGCACCAGATCGGGGCGGGCGGCGGCGACCATGGCGGCGATCCAGCCGCCCATCGAGTGCCCGAACAACACCACCGGCGCGCCGATGCGCTCGGTGACGAACTGTTCGACATCGGCGGCGAAGTCGGCCAGCGCGTAATGGCCTGCCACCCAGTCGGATCGGCCGTGCCCACGCAGATCCGGTGCGTAGACGTCCCAGCCGGGTCCGAGCGAGCGGACGAGCGGCCGGAAGGTCTGCCACCGTGCGCCCAACCCGTGCAGCATGCACAGCGACGGCCTGATGTCACCACTGACGTGGGCGTATTCGAGCGTCGCCGCACTCGTGCGAAACCGGCCCGTCTCGATCGGGCCCACGGCAGGGCGCATCCCTCAGCCCGCCCAGACCAGGGTCATCCCGGCGTACTTCCACTTGCTCGTCTCGATGGCCAGGAGCAAGACGTTGTCGCCCGCCCGCAACCGGCCCGCGCGCGCTGCTTCGTCCAGGGCGAGGGGAACAGCGGCCGAACCGGTGGCACCGACCCGTTCGATGTTCTCGTAGATCTTGTCGCGCAGGGCCAGCCACTCGTCGGTGAGCAGACCGGCCGCCTCCAACTCACTGGTCATGTAGCCGGCATTGCCCTCGGGGACGACCCACAGGGCGATGTCCTCGGCCTTCACCCCGCTGATCTCGAGCATCTCGCGCAGCGACCGGGTGATCATGTGCGGGATGAACTTTCCCGACTCCACGACGTCGACCTTCAGCTCCATCAGGCGTTTGGCCAGCACCTGCTTGTGTAGCGGTGCGTGGGTCGACCCGCCGATCACCTGCATGCCCGGCTTCTTGGTGCCGCCCATCGTGACGATCGAGGAACCGAGTACGCCGGCCCGGGTCTGCGGGTCGGCCGGTTCGGCGTGCAGCACGAGCGCACCCGCACCGTCACCGAAGGTGTAGGCCACCAGCCGATCCCGCATGCGGATCCGCTCCGGGTCGATGCCGCGATACATCGGGACGAGCAGGGGCGAGATGGCCTCGCTGCCGATCACCACGGCGGTGCGGTGGGTGCCGCGCTCGAGGTAGCCGCGCGCCACGTCGGCGGCTTCGACGAAACCCGCACAGCCGGAACGCACTTCGATGGTGGTGCACTCGGCGATCCCGAGGTGCTCCTGCACGAACGTCACCGCGGGCGGCAGCAGGTATTCGGGGCTGGCCGTCGACATGACGATCAGGTCCACCTCACCCGCCTCGATGCCGGCCTGCTCGAGCGCCGCGGTCGCGGCGCCCGCGGCCATCTGGGAGTTGGTCACCAGGTGTTCGCCGGTGTCGGGGTCGATCATCCAGTGGCGCTCCTTGACCTGGATGCCCTCGAGAATGTCCTCGGGGACGGGACCGAGCAGTGCTTCGATCTGCTTGTTGTCGATCGGGTCGCCGTGCAGGTAGCTGCCCGTGCCGACGACCTGGGCCGTGAATTCCGGTGTTGCCATAACGCTTGCCGTCCTTTGTGTTCGGATGCTCAGTCGGTCAGCGGCGCGAGCACGATGCTGATGTGGGTACCGCCCAGTGAGGAGCTGTTCACCAGGGCCACGCCCCGCTCGGGCCGGTCACAGGTGGCCAATGCGGCGGCGAGCAGTCCGCCTGCGCCCAGTTGTTCGCCGAGCGCCCGTTTGGCGGCGATGCGCTGCGGGGCGTTGTCGCCGAAAAGCCGGTGCAGGGCCTGGTTCTCGGGCTCGTCGAAGGCGGGCAGCCCGACCTCGTTGGTCCACACCTCGGCGATATCACCCGGCGCCAGACCCGCGGCGTCGAGTGCGGCGCGCATGGCGCGTTCGACGGCGGCGCCGGTCGGATCGGTGCGCCCCACACCGCGCGCGTCCGATGCGGTGGCATGCCCGAGTACTTCGGCGTACACGGTGGCGCCCCGGCGAACGGCGTTGTCGTACCGTTCGAGCATCACCGCGGCGCCGCCCTCGGCGAGGGCGAACGTGTCGTGCGGACCCATGGGCAGCCCGAGCCTGCGGTAGCCACGCACCACGAGTGGGGTGAGAGTGTCGGCGGCGGTGGCCAGGATCGCGGTCGCGCGGCCGAGCGAGACCATGTCGTAGCCGTAGCAGAGCGCGTTCGCGCCCGCCGCGTGCCCCGAGGTCACCGTCGAGGTGGGACCGAGCGCCCCGAGCAGCGTGGCGACACTGCCCGCCGCCGCGTTGTACACGGTGTTCGGGAACACGGCCGGGTTCGCCGCCGCGACCCCCTCCGCGCGCAGCGGGCGCACGAACTGTTCCATCGCCTCCATCGGACCGAGCCCGGTGCCGAAGACCACGCCCACCCGGTCGGGGTCGTCGGCGATCAGGTCGGCACCCGCCTCGGCCAGCGCCCGGCTCGCCGCGAAGGTCGACAGCAGGCCGAGCCGGTCCATCCGCCTGGCCTCGCGCCTGGTCAGATGGTCGCTGGGGTCGGTGTCGATGAGACCCAGCCGCACACCGTCGTCGACCCGGGTGCAGTCGCGGCCTTCGGTGACCGCGCGCAAGGCAGCCCGCACATCGAGGCCGGCGGCGCCGACGGCGCCTGTCCCCGTCACCACCACGCGCGAACGCTCGACGCGGGTCGGCTCGGCGGCGCGTTCGGAGAACACCACGCTCGCGTTGGCACCCGCGAAGGCGAAGTTGTTCGAGATCGCGTGGTCGATATTGCTGACCCGTGGGGTCACCGGGATGTGGTCGAGCGCGCATTCCGGGTCGGCCCGAACGAGATTGGCGGTCGGCGGCAGCACGCCGCTGCGCAGGGCACCGACGGTGATGATCGCCTCGACCGCGCCCGCCGCGCCGAGCAGGTGCCCGATCATCGACTTGGAACTGCTCACCGGCACGGAATCGGCGGCGTCGCCGAGCGCGAGCCGGGTGGCCTTGGCCTCGGCGCTGTCGTTGCGTGGGGTGCCGGTGCCGTGGCTGTTGACGTAGCCGATGTCGCTGTCGCGCAACCCGGCCCATTCGATGGCCGAGCGGATGGCCCGCGCGGCGCCGGTGCCGTCGGGGCGCGGGGCGGTCGGGTGGTAGCCGTCGGCGGACAGTCCGTAGCCACGGATCACGCACAGCGGCTCCACCTCGGCCGCGGCCGCCAGCTCGGCGCTGGTCAGGACGAGCATGCCGCTGCCCTCACCGAGCGAGAGCCCGGTTCGCTTGTCCTGGTACGGCGCCGCCGGTGTGGGCGACAGCGAACCCAGCGAGTTGAACCCCGCGTAGGCCACGTCGGACAGTGCGTCGGTGCCGCCTGCCAGCACCATGTCGGCCCGGCCGAGCGCGATCAGATCCGCGGCGTAGCCGATCGCGTTGGCCCCCGCCGCGCAGGCGGTGTTCACCGAGAACACCGGACCGGCGCACTGGAAATGGGCTGCCAGCGATTCGGCGATGGCCTGCGGCGGGCCGAACATGGCGAGTTCGGGGGTGCCCGCGCCGACACCGTCGTCACCGAGCCACTCGAGGGTGCTGAGCAGACCCGCATTGCAGGTGCCGAGCACGATGGCCCGGTCGTGCGGTGCCACCTCGGCGACCAGGGCGCCCGCCGCCTCCATCGCCTCGGTGGCGGCGGCGAACGCGAAATCGAAAGCGCGGTCCCGGAATCCGCCCACTTCGTCGGCGATCGGTGAGGGCGCGACGGGGGAGCGGACCTCACCGCCGATCCGGGTGTTGTAGTCCGACATGGGCAGGTGCTCGACCGGGTCGATCGCGACGTGACCGGCGCGCACGCCGTCCCACAGCGCCTTGGCCGTGTCGCCCTGCGAGGTGACGGCGCCGACAGCGACGACGACCACCGTTCGCAAGGACATGTGCTGGGTTTCTCTCGTCTTCACCGTGCACTCCTGTTCGTGGTTCCAGCGGGCTCTACAGGCGCCGCAGCGCCAGCGCGGCGGCCTGGCCCGACAGTCCCCGGCCCAGCGCGAGGCTGTAGTCCGCGCGCAGTTCGCGTGCCACAGCGGGCACCCAGTCCAGGTCGCACTGCGGCGCCGCAGCGGACAGATTCAAGGTCGGCGCCACGGTGTTCTCGCGCAGCGCCATCGCCGCCAGCGCGACATTCAACGGGCCTGCGGCGGAGAGCAATTGGCCGAGAGCAGGCTGCACGCTGCTCGCCGCGACGGTGTCGGCGCCCACGCCGAGCGCGGCCCGCAATGCCCGTGTCTCGGCGAGATCGGCCCGGATCACCGCCGCGCCGTCGGCGGCCACGTAGCCGATATCGGTGCCCGCGACACCCGCCTCCCGCATCGCCGATGCCAGGGCATTGCGCAGACCGGTGCCGTCGCCCCAGATCTCGCCGGGTGTCACCGGATCCGAGCCACCACCGAAACCGACGATCTCCGCGTACGGTTCGATCCCGCGGGCCACGGCGGTGTCGTAGTCCTCCAGCACGAGCATGCACGCGCCTTCGCCGAGGACGGTGCCGGTGGCGTCGCGGTCGTACGGGCGCACCGCACCCGTCTCGTTGCGGTCGGTGAGCAGGTCGAGCCGGTCGAGCTTGGACATGCACCACCAGGAGACGCCGTCGTCGAAACCACCCGCGACCGCGACCGTCGTCTCGCCGCGCGCGATGGCCCGGTAGGCGTTGCCGATCGCACTGATGCCCGCATCACCCGCACCGGAGAGAAAAGCGCTCGGTCCGGCGAAGCCGAATTCCTCGGACAGGAAGAACAATTCGGCCGAGGGGAGTCCTTCCACGAAGAACAGCGGGTACATCCGCGCCGCCTCGTGACCCAGCCGGGCCGGGTCGATCCGCCCGTCGGGCCCGCAGGCCTGCACCGTCGCGTCGAGGATGTGCAGCGGGTCGGAGATCTGGTTCTCGCTGGCGAGGAAGACACCGACCGAGTCGTTGCCCGAGGTGGCCGGGTCGATCCGCGCCTCCTCGGTGGCCAGCCGGACCGCGGCATGCGCCAGCTGGTTGGCCCGCGTCATCAGCCGCAGCGACTTGCGGTTGCGGACAAACGGTTTCGCGTCGAACTCGGTGATCTCGGCGCCGAACCGGGTGCGCAGCGAGGCGGGGTCGTAGGCGGTGATCGGGCGCACCGCGCTGCGCCCGGCCACCAGTTCCTTCCAGGTCTGGGTGAATCCGGTACCCAGGGGCGACACCACACCGATGCCGCTGATGACAACGCGATTCATGAGACTTCCCTCTCTGGACCCGCGTCACGGGTCATGGTGAGCTCGCGCGCGAGGACGACCACCGCGCCGGCCCGGGTGATGCGCCCGGTGAGGCGCGCCACCGTGTCGTCGAGTTCGCGGATGTCGACCGCCACGTGTAACTGGTCGCCGGGGCGCACATAGTGGCGGAACTGCACCCGCCGCGCGCCGGTGAGCCGCCACCGGCCACCGTCCCGGGCGAGCAACAGGTCGGCCAGGTTCGCCATGCCGTGCAGCATGAGCACACCGGGCAGCACCGGGAATCGCTGGAAATGGGTGTCGAACACGGGCAGGGTGTTCGGCACGTTCGCGAGGGCACTGGCCCCCGCACCGGGTCGCAACTCGACGACGCGGTCCAGGCGCAGGCCGCCGGCCACGGCCAGGGCGTCGGGCGGCACCGGCGACCCGGCGCCGACATCCGTGCTCGGCACGGTCACCGCGGGGGTACTCATGGCGCCTGCACCACGAGTGAGGCGTTCGTGCCGCCGAAGGCGAACGAATTGACCAGCGCCACCGAGACATCGGCCTTTCTGGCCTGGTTCGGGACATAGTCCAGATCGAGCTTCGGGTCGGGGTGCGTGTAGTTGACGGTCGGCGAGACCAGCCCCTCGGTGATCCCACCGAGCGCCGCGAGCACATTGAGCGCACCCGCCCCGGCGGTGAGATGCCCGGTCATGGACTTCGGCGAGGTGACGAGCAATTCGTAGGCGTGCGCACCGAAAACCTGCTTGATGGCGGCGGTTTCGGAGATGTCGTTGCCCGGTGTGCTCGTCCCGTGCGCGTAGACACAATCGACCTCGGTGCCCGCCACCCCCGCGTCGGCCAGCGCGTCGGCCATGGCGGTGATCGACCCGCCACCGTCGGGCGGGGAATCGGTGATCCGGTACGCGTTCATCGTCGAGGCGTAACCGGTGAGCCGCGCCAGAATCCGGGCACCGCGTGCCTCGGCGATGCGCCGCTCCTCCAGCACGAGCAGCACCGACCCCTCGCCGAGCACGAAACCGTCGCGTTCGGCGTCGAACGGTTTCGAGGCCTTGGTCGGATTGTCGTTGTAGCGGGTGGTGAGCGCGCCGAGCAGCGAGAATCCGGCGACGTCGAGCCAGGTGGTGAGCGAGTCCTGGCCGCCGGCGACGGCCATGGTGATCTCGCCCGCCTGGATCCGGCGCATCGCCTCACCGACGGCATGGGTCGCCGACGTGCAGGCGGTGCTGATCCCGCTGATCGGTCCACGGCACCGGCTCACCTCGGCGATGGCCATCAGGTCGACACCCTGATCGCAGCGCCACGTGCTGTCGGTATTGCGGCGGTGGATCACCGTGCCGTCGCTGGTGCGGCGGGTGAGGCCGATCTCGGCGAACTCCTGCGGCTCGGGCCTGCCGACGTGGCCGCCGACGAAAACGCCTCGGGCGGCCTCGTCGTGCGAGCCGATATTGCCCGCCTGGGCCAGCGCCTGTGCCGCGGCGACGACACCGAAACCGCCGGATCGACTGAGCAGGTCCCAGCGCTGGGTGGTCAAGAGCTCGGGCGCGGGGCTGAATCGACGCACCATCCCGGCGATCTGGACTTCGAACGTGCTCGGATCGAACGTCTCGATCCGGCCCACCCCGCTGCGCCCGGCGGCCAGCGCCGACCACGTGTCCGGTGCGGTGTTTCCCACCGGGGTGACGGCCCCGATACCGGTGATGACGACCTCGTTGTTCATGATCGGGCCCCGCTTCGCAGTAGTTCTTCGCGCATCCGCACCGACGCCGCGTCCTCGAGCATGTCGGCGTCGACCAGGCCGCACATGAGGTCGTCGACCTCGAAGACGACGCTCTCGCCGACCAGCAGCCGGCCTGCGGCCACGATGGTGTCGCCCCTCGACAGGATTTCGACCGAGGCGACGACGTCGTCGCCGGGCACGATGGCGGACCGGGTGGTCATGGCGCCGACCGACAGCAGCACCGCCCGCTGCCGCCGGTCGGTGCTGAGATAGATCAGCCACGCCAGACTCTGGGCGAGTACCTCCAGCTGGATCGACAGCGGCATCGACGATCCGAAAGCCGTTGTAGACCAGTAACTCTCACTCGAACTCGTCCGCTTGACCGCCTCGACCCGCGCCCATGGCTCGATGGTGTCGATGCGGTCGACGAGATGGAACCGCACGGGTCAACTCGCCGCGACGGTGTGTTTGGACACCATGTCCGCGAGATTGCGCACGGTGAACAGACCCATCACGTCCTCGGCGCCGAGCTTGCCGCTGAGTTCGGCCGGGTCGATCTGGGGCATCACCTTGTGCAACTGCTCGAGGCCGAGGTCGGAGACCATTCCGTCGTCGGTGCCGAATTGCTCGTCCGGGATGCCGCCCTGGATTCGCTCGCTCAGCTGGGTGGTCGTGATCTTGACGCCCAGGCGGCGTTCGATTCGGAAAAGAATGTCGAGCAGATCGATCGACTCGGCGCCGACCTCACCGAACAGGGTGGCATCGGCTTCGACCTCGTCGATGTCCAAAGCGACTGCCTCGGCGACGATTTCGCGGACGGTATCGATAACGCTGATTTCGGACATGCTGGTTTCCTCCATCTGGAAGTGGTCGGATCGGGGTGGAGCGGGGGGCCGGCTAGCGCCGCGCGGTCTTCTTGAGCGGTTTGCCGGTCAGTAGCGTCCCGGCGACCATGCCGTCGACCGGGACGAGCGCGCCGGACAGATGCCGGTTACCGGGCGCGGCGAGGTAGGAGACCAGGTCCGCCACCTCGTCGACGGTGGTCGCACCCGAAATGGGCACCTGCCCGATGACGGAGTCGCCACCGTCACCACTGAGAACGTCGGCGATCATCTCGGTCTCCACGAAGCCCGGCAGCACCGCGTTCACCCGGATGCCGAAGCGGGCGAACTCGAGCGCCGATGCCCGGGTGAAGGAGTTGATCGCCGCCTTGGACGCCGCGTAACTGGAGGCACCGAACCAGGCGCGTTCGCCCATCACCGAGGAGATGTTGACGATGGCCGCGCCGTCGCTCTGGGCGAGCGCGCCACAGGCTGCCCGCGTGCCGTTGAACACCCCGCCGAAGTTGACCCGCATGACCTCGAGCCAATCGCTCTCCGACATTTTCATGATCAATTCGTTGCGCGTGATACCCGAATTGTTGACGAGGATGTCGAGCTTTCCGGCGAATTCCAGAACCTGCTCGACAATCGACTCGGCAGCACTGTAGGAGGAGATATCTCCCTGAAGGGCAACGGCTTTTCCGCCGTTGTTCTCGATTTCGGTGACCACTTCCTTGGCCGCCTGCTCTCCGCGAAAGTAATTCACGGCGACAATGGCGCCTTCTGCGGCGAGACGACGGCAAACCGCGCGTCCTATTCCGCCTGATCCGCCGGTCACCAGTGCGACCCGGTCGGTGTGAATTGCTGACATCAAGTACCTCCCCAGGGGTCAGCATGAAAAGTGTGCGATGGTCCGGTTCGGACGATCTCATCCACACTTTCCGAAACCGATGATCCGGCAGTTAAACCCCAGGTGCAACCGGCATAGATGTGATTTGCGCCATAATAGCTGTTCGCTATTGCTGACTGGAGGGGCTCTTAGCACGTGCTGTTGCAGTGCGCTAGCTAGTAATTTCAGGGGGCTGCGAGAGGCTGATCTTCGCGCGGGAAAGACGGAATAGATACGGCGTTAACGCTGAATTCATCATGACGTGAGTCGATGGCGAAAACCGACCGGTCGGAGATTCGGCCGAGATATGCTTCGCGGTATACCAAACAGGCAAGTCTTGAACTCCCGTCCGCCTGCGAGCAGAATCGAGCGACGACGCTCGTCGTCCGAGCGGAATTTCCTGTATCCGTACCTGCAGATGTTTTTGACGCCTGTCCAGGTTGATACCCGTTCTATATTCAGGGGAAGAATCGCATGACATCCACCGCTTTCCTGTTTCCCGGCCAGGGCTCACAACGTGTCGGCATGGGTCACGACCTGGCGCAGGCCTACCCCGACCTGGTCGCGCCGCTGTTCCGGGCCGCCGACGAGGTGCTGGGCTTCGAGCTGTCCCAGCTGTGCTGGCACGGACCGGAGGACCGCCTCGCCCGCACCGACATCACCCAGCCCGCGATCTTCGTCGCCAGCCTGGCCGCCTACCGTGTGCTGGCCGAACTCGTTCCCGCGCCGGTGGTTGTCGCCGGCCACAGCCTCGGCGAGTACACCGCCCTGGTCGCGGCGGGCGTGCTCGAGTGGACCGACGCGCTGCGCTTGGTCCGGCGCCGCGGCGAACTCATGGCGCGGGTCAACGAATCGAATCCCGGTGCGATGGCCGCCGCTCTCGGGCTGTCGAGTGGCACGGTCGAACGGCTCTGCGCCGAGGTGCGCGAGCAGACCGGGGCGGTCGTCGAGGTCGCGAACTACAACGCCGAGGACCAGACCGTGGTGTCGGGCAGCGAGGCCGGTGTGACCGAATTCACCACCAGGGCAACCCGACTCGGCGTCGAGGGGGCCAAGGTGAAGCGGCTCGCGGTCGGCGCGCCCTTCCACAGCTCGATGATGGCCCCGGTCGAGGCGGAGTTCGCGGCCGATCTCGCCGGGGTCCGCTTCGCCGACCCGGTGATCCCGCTCGTCGCGAATGTCACGGCAGCGCAGGTGCATACGGGGGAGCAGGCGCGTGCGGGGCTACGGGCACAGCTCGCCGGATCGGTGCGCTGGAGCCAGAGCCTGTGCACCGTCCGGGAATTCGGTGTCGAGACGTTCGTCGAAGTGGGCCCTGGTCGGGTGCTCACCGGGTTGTGTAAACGGGCGTACCCCGAGGTGGCGAGCTATTCCGCGGGCGACCGACGGCGCATCCGCGCGGTGGCCGAGGAAGTGGGCGGGGTGTTCCCGGCGGAGGCGGTGGGCTGAACCGCTGCCCGGCGCTGTTCGATCTCACCCCAGAACTCGACCGACAGCGCTTCGTAGCGGATGCCGAACTCGAGCACGAGCAGCTCGTGGGAATCGCTGGCCGGATCGCCGGAGAGCGAATCATGGGCGGCGAGATAGCGATCGAGCCGTTTCTGATGCGCCTGCTTCTCCCCGGCGGCGACCTCGACCACGTCGTCGGGGGAGGAGAGGCTGCCGAAGTACAGCTTGAGCAGTCCGCTGTCGCGCAGTTCGTGCGTGCGCCTGTCCTGCCCGGTGGTGAGCCAGTCCTCGAGTTCGGCCCGGCCCGCGTCGGTGATGGAGTAGATCCGGCGGCGGCGACCGGTGGTCTCCTGATAGCCGGACAGCAGCCCCTCTTCGACGAGGCGTTCCGGTTCTGCGTAGATCTGGGAATGGGGGAACGACCAGAAGAATCCGATCGAGCGATCGACCTGCTTCTTGATGTCGAAGGGAGTGCAGGGTCCGGTGCGGGCGACCAAGCTGAGGACCAGATAGGACGTCGGGCTGAGCTTCCGGTCGGCCAAGCAGCTCACTCCTCTGGTATCGGGTGACAACATCCTGGGTGAGAAACAGGAATGTTTCATTATTGGAGCCGGATATCGCGATCCGCACTATACGTTTCGGACTATGCGCTGTCAAAGGCTGCCCGCAGTCGTCCGCCGTGCGACGACAGCGTCACACGGCGGACGAAGGCTCAGGCGACCAGCGGTTTCAGTGCCTCGCCTGCCATCTCGAGAACACCGGGATGGTGGCCGTTGGCAACCATGTTGATGATGAGGCCGTCGACGCCGTGGACCAGCACGCGTTCGGAGATCTGCTCGGC
The DNA here is from genome assembly GCF_040639775.1 of Nocardia sp. NPDC023733. Classification (NCBI taxonomy): domain Bacteria; kingdom Bacillati; phylum Actinomycetota; class Actinomycetes; order Mycobacteriales; family Nocardiaceae; genus Nocardia; species Nocardia sp. NPDC023733. Next base: position 385,437 of record NZ_JBFAAN010000001.1, read on the forward strand.
GACCTGCTTCGGCGTTCCGACGAACAACTTGCCCGCCATCGAAGCCCGCACCCGCTCGACCTTCGCCCGTTCACCCACGCGCGCGGCGAACATGTCGTCGATGAGCTGTTCGGCGCGGTCGGCGTTCTCGTCCATCACGACGAAGGCGAGGTAGCTGACATCCAGCGTCGACCGGTCGCGCCCGGCCTCCGCGCAGCGCTGGTCGAGGGCGGCCATCTTGCGCGGCAGCTCGTCGGTCTCGCAGCCGATGCTGAGATGGTCGGCGTGCCGTGCCGCCAGGGCGAAGGTCTTCTTCTCGCCCGCACCGCCGAGCATGATCGGCACGTCGTCGCGCATGCGTGGTTCGTTGATGACGTTCGCGACGCGATACCAGGTGCCCTCGAAACTCGGGCGTTGTCCGCGGAACATCGGTGCGATGATCCGCAGTGCCTCGTCCAGCTTGGTGAACCGGTCGGTGAAGGTGCCGAATTCGTAACCGTAGGCGAGGTGTTCGAGCTCGAACCAGCCCGCGCCGATACCGAGCATCGCCCGGCCCCGGCTGATCACATCGAGGGTGGTGACGATCTTGGCGAGCAGCGCCGGATTGCGGTAGGTGTTGCCGGTGACCATGGTGGACAGCCGGATCGTCTCGGTGACGGCGGCGATCGCGCCGAGCGTGGTGTAGGCCTCGAGCGTCGGGCCGTTCGGCGGGCCGAAGCGCTGATAGAAGTGGTCGGTCAGGAACAGGGTGTCGAATCCGGCCTTCTCCGCCGCCTGCGCCTGCGCGACGATAGCGGGGAACAGCTCGTCGACCGGTGCGCCGAAATTGAAGTCGGGCATCTGGAAACCGAGGCGGACGATGCCCCGGCCGGTGGGTACGGACATGTCAGACATCCCTTCGGAGCAGGGCGCGGCGGGCAAGGGCCGACACCCCGAGTGTCACGGTTACCACGATCGCCAGCCGGGGCCAGCCGCCGAGCGCGCCGATGAGTTCGGCTGAGGCATCGGCACTTTGGGAGAGCTTGCCGACCACGGCACTGGGTGCCTGCAGGGTCGCCAGCTTGTGCAACTCGCCGAACGCTGTCGCCGACGCCGCCTCGGGCAGCACCACGTGCGCGGCCGCCGCGGCGACCGCCCCGGCGGAGCTGCGCATCAGGATGCCGAGCGCCGCCCCGAACAGGGCCACCGCCGGGAACACGCAGACGATGCCGAGCAAGCCCGGAAACGCGTCACCCGCGGCGTATTTCGAGCTGTCGATGGCGAAGATGCCGACCAGATAGGTGAGCGTGGTAGCCGCGATGCCCAGGGTCGTGCTCACCGCGGCGGCGGTGAGCATCTTCGCCCCGAACACGACATCGCGTTGCGGTGTCGCCGCCAGGACCGATCGGATGGTCCCCGAGGTGTACTCGGTGGAGGTGACCAGTGCACCCCAGGCGCCGATGAGCGCGATGGGCAGGGTCATGGCGGTGAAGGCGCCGCCGATCACGGTGTCGGTGGTCTCGAGGCTGTCGGACAGGCCGACCAGTGCCGCCGACACCGGGCCGATCAGCAGCGCAAGGACGGGCAGCAGGAACAGCGCCCGCGACGATCGGATCTTGATCAACTCCGAGATCACCTGGTATCGCATCACCTCCCGGGGTGGCGCCGAGCGGTTCGGGGTGGCGGTGGTGCTGGTGACGATCGTGGTACTCATGCCGACTCCTGCAGTGTTTCGGTGTCCTGGAAGGTGTGCCGACCGGAGACCAGCCGGGTGAAGACCTCTTCGACCGTCGCGGTGACCGGCGTCAGCTCGTCGAGGACGATGTCGTGGGTGGCCGCGAGGCGCCAGATCTCGCGTGCGGTCACCCCGCGCACGGTGCCGGTGTCGCCCCGGATCTCGATGCGGTCGCCGAGCACGGCGGCCAGCCGGGCCAGCTCGTCCCCGCGCACCCGCACCCGTGGTTCGGCATTGGCGACGAAGTCGGCGGTCGGCTCGTCGGCGACGATCTTGCCCCGGCTGATCACCAACAGATGATCGGCGACCAGTTCGGTCTCGCTCATCATGTGGCTCGACAGCAGCACCGTGCGGCCCTCGTCGGCCATGGCCCGCAGGGTCTGGCGGATCCAGCGGATGCCCTCGGTGTCCAAACCGTTGACGGGTTCGTCGAGGATCAGCACGGCGGGATCGCCGAGCAGGGCGGCGGCCACGCCGAGGCGCTGGCGCATGCCGAGCGAGAAGCCTTTCACCCGCATCCCGGCCACGTCGGCGAGCCCGACCCGCTCGAGCACCTCGTCGACCCGCGTGCGTGGGATGCCGTTGCTCGCCGCGAGGAAGGCCAGATGGTAGGCGGCGGTGCGCGATCCGAGCACATCGCTCGCATCGAGCAGGGCGCCGACGGTGTGCAGTGGGAATCGCAGGTGGCGGTAGTCCTGGCCGAGTACCGTCGCCGTACCGGAGGTTGGGGTGTCGAGTCCGAGTATGCAGCGCATCGCGGTCGACTTGCCCGAACCGTTGGGGCCGAGAAACCCCGTGACCCGACCTGGTTCGACGGTGAAGCTCAGGTTGTCGATGGCGCGAGTCCTGCCGTAGAACTTGGTCAAGTTACGTGCTTGGATCATGCTTTCGAGCGTATTGAGCAGGCATTTTCGCCACATCCATCCCGGGAGCCAACTGCGCGGGTAGTCCTCGAGAGGGATGCGGCCCGCCCGGTGCGTTCGCGCGGTGGCGATTACGCTGATGTCGCAGGGTGGTTCGGATCGGTTCGGCGCAGCGCGCGCCGTCCGCACAGAGGGGCGAATTCCGTTGTCGGACAACCAGTATCAAGCTCGAAGTGGGGCACCGGCGAACATCCGGGTGCTCATCGCCGACGATCAGGAGCTGGTGCGCGAGGGCTTGAGCGTGCTGCTGGACTCCCAGCCCGACATCGACGTCGTCGGTCAGGTGGCCGACGGCGAGCAGGCGGTGCGCGAGACCGAGCGGCTGGCCCCCGATGTGGTGCTCATGGATGTGCGGATGCCGGTGTGCGACGGGATCGAGGCCACTCGCCGTATCACCGCCGCCGGCCCGGCCAAGGTGATCGTGCTGACCACCTTCGACCTCGACGCCTACGTGTATTCCGCGTTGCGTGCCGGTGCCTCGGGCTTTCTGCTGAAGGAATCCTCGGCCCGTTCGCTCGGTGAAGCGGTGCGCGTGGTCGCCACCGGTGAGGCGCTGCTCGCCCCTTCGGTCACCCGGCGCCTGCTGTCCGAGTTCGCCCGGCAGGGGCAGTCGGTGCGGTCGGCGGAGAAGGCGGCGGGGCTCACCGCGCGGGAGACCGAGGTACTGGTACTCATCGCACGCGGGTTGTCGAATGCCGAGATCGCCGGGGAGATGGTGATTTCCGAGCAGACGGTGAAAACCCATGTCGGCCGGATCCTGGACAAACTGCAATTGCGCGACCGGACCCAGGCGGCGATCTACGCCTACGAGACTCGGCTGGTGAGCCCGCTGTAACACCGGCGGCGATCAGGAGCGAACTTGTCGTAGTCGCACCGTAGCGTGATGCGCGGTGGACGCCGGTCGCCGAATGGTTCGCCGGCGCCGTACGCAGCATCGTCAACGGTACGACGTCGGCGGGGAGGGAATGGTTGTGACGGTGGAGGGGGCGCTCGAACGTGCGCGTGCCGCCAGGCGGATCGGACGTGTCGAGGAGGCGCGCCGGGTGCTGGGTACTGCCCTGGCGCAGGCGCACGACGACCCGGACGTGCTGGTCGAGTTGGCCGGAATCGCCTACGACAGCCTGGAATTCGACAAGGCCCTCGACTACGCGAGGCAGGCGGCCGTCGGCGAACCCGAATCGGCGGGCGCACACGAGATGATCGCCAAAGCGTCGGCGGCACGCGGTGACTGGGACACCGCCTTCGCGCACGGCGACATCGTCGTGCGGCTTTTTCCCGACGAAGCGTTCTCATGGCTGCTGCTCGCCTGGTTGCGTGCATTCGGGGCTCCCCGGGACGAGGCCGGGGCGCGCGGCACTGTCGGAAGCCATCGCACTGTCGCCGGAGGACGTCGAGGTGCATCGGTCGGCTGCCGTGATCTACGCGCGCCTGCGCGACCGCGACGCGGCACGACGACATCGCGGGGCGGGCCTCGAGATCGACCCGACACAGCCGGAACTGCTCTACCTGCAAGCTCGATCGGAATTCACCCTGAGCGGCAGCAGGACGGCGGCCGTTGCCACGCTGCGGAGCCTGCTGGCACAGACACCGGCCTATGCCTCGGCGCGGCTGATGCTCGCCGAGATCTGCTGGCGGGCCATGATGCGCTTGGCGGCATGGGTCTGGGTTTTCGCGGGATGTGCTGCGCTGGTGGGTATCTGGGGTAGACCGTGGCTGCTGTGGGTGCTGACCGTGATCTTCATCGTCGTCCCCGTCCGTGCGTGGACCGGGGTGTGCGGCACGCTGCGTGACCAGCTCCCTCCGGGCTATCTACGTGCCAGGACCCTGCGCCGCCCCGGGGTACTTCTCGCACTGGTGCTGGCCGCGGCAGTCGGCGCGATGGTGGTCGTCGGAGCCGTGGCGATGTCGTCCGCCGATGCCGCCACAGTGCGGTTCGGCTGCCGTCTACTCGTGCTCGGCGCGCTCGGGGCCGCGCTCGCCCACCTCGTGATCTTCGCGGCCTGGTTGCGGCGCGGACACGACGACGTCCCCCCGGACGGCGGCGCAGCCCTCGCGGCCGGCTACCTGGTCGTGACCGCGGTGGTCCTGGTGCCGTTGACGGTGATCGTGTGGTTCGTGCGTGGCTGGACACCTCAGCCCGCGGTATCGGGGGCCTTGTCGGCGGTGCTCGGCATCGTCTTGCTCACGTTCCTGATCGAATGGATTCGTGCGCTCTTGATCGACTGGATTCGTGTGCTCCGGCTGCGCCGGTCCACCCTGCGAAAAGATCTGGAGTTCGCGCTGGTCTTGGTATCGGTAGCCGTCGTGGCGACGGCGGCGCTGTTCTCGGGTGGTCGCGAAATCGACGTCGGCGTGTTGCGGAGCCGCGATGTCGTGAATACCCCTGCGCCATCGCAGGTTTCACCGAGCACGGTTCCGGTGTCACCCACGCCGACTCTCGTCCGGCTACCGACCGTCCCACCACAGATCACGACTCCACGCGCGATACCGAGGCCGCCACTGTATGCGCCGTCCTACTTCCGGCTACCTACAGTTGGCCAGGTGCCGATCGTGACACCTGAGCGCTGATCACTCGGGTGGGCTCGGCGCCCTGGCCTGATCTCGACTGCCGCGAGCAGTGGCAGGCCGGTCGTCCTGACTGCCGTAGCAACGGTAGTGTGCGCCCGAGGAATCCAGGGGGAGGGGAAATCGTGCCGGTACAGGCAGCGCTCGAGCGGGCGCGGGTGGCTTTGGAGATCGGGCGGGCCGAGGAGGCTCGGGGAATTCTGGGGGCCGTGCTGGCGCAGGCACCGGACGACCCGGAATTGCTTGTCGCGCTGGGGAACACGGCCTTCGCGCTCGACGATCCGCAAGAGGCGTTGCGGTGGGCGGGGCGCGCCATCGGTGCCGACCCTGAACTGCCCGAAGCGCAGATGCTGGCCGCCATGTGCGCGGCGATGCTGGGGGAGTGGGGGCGGGCGCGCGAGCACAGCGAGACGGTCCTGCGGTTGCTGCCCCACGAACCTGCTTCGCTGTTGCTGGCGGCGTGGATGATCGCCTTCGCGCCGGGCGCCGACAGCGACCGGGCCGTTGCGCTCGTCGGCAAGGCCGTCGAACTCGCGCCCGACGACGCCGGCGTGCACTGCTCCGCCGCCGAGATCTACGAGCGCCTCGGCGACTTCGACGGGATCCGGCGCCATGTCGGCGCGGGACTCCTGCTCGACCCGACCCACACAGACCTGCTCCGCATGCAGGCGCAGCTCGAGTTCGGCGGCGTCGACGGTGGCAGGCAGTCGGCGGTGGCGACGCTGCGCGGTGTCCTCGCGCAGGCGCCGACGGACAGCAAGGCGAAACGGCTGCTCGCCGAGGTGCACTGGCGATCACTGATGCGGCTCGCCGCGTGGGTGTGGTTCTTCGCGGGTTGCTATGCGGCCGTGGCGATGTGGGCGCCCACGATGCTGCTCCGAATCGTGTCGCCGGTGTTGCTGGCGGCGATTCCGCTCGCCTGGTTCGGCGTGTTCCACAAGCTGCGCAAACAACTGCCTACCGGGTATCTGCGGACTCGCGTGTTGCGACCGCGCGTGGTGTTCGCACTGCTCGTGGTGGTCGGTGCGGCGTTCGGTGTCGTACTCGGCGCGGTGGCGATGCGGTCGGAGTACGTGGCGTTCATCCGGATCGGGAGCTGGCTGCTCGTGCTCGGTGCGCTCGGGGCCGCGCTCGCGCATCTGCTGCTGTACACGGCGTGGTTGCGGCCGGGTCGCGACGACCCCGATCCCGAAGACGGCTTCGACTTCACGGCCGTGCAGATCATGGTGCTCGGCATCTGCGTGTTGCCGCTGGTCGTCCTCGCCGGTCTCACACGCGGATTCGCGCGCCAGCCCGCCGTATTCGGTGCGTTCCTCGCCGTGGTCGGTGCGGTGTTGTTCACCCTCGTTCTGGAAGCCGGAATCGGAATCTGGCGCGATAGAGCGGGATACCGCAGGCTGCCCGTGATCGCGGCGATCGTGTGCGCCCTGCTGGCCGGGGCGGGTGCGGCTGTGTGGTGGGGTGGCGGCGAGATCGTCGACGGGGAAATGCGCGGCCGTGAGTTCATGAATGTGCCCGCACCGCCGACGATCTCACCGCGCGAGTTCCCGACGATCCCGACCCTGCGAGTTCCGACTCTCGTCGTACCCCCGACTGTCACGGGGGTACCGGCCGTGACCCCGACCCGGTGACACCGGCAATCGGTCCGCAGGGCCACATGGTCGCGCGAGCAACTGTCGGTTCCGGTGCCTGGCGACCGTAGGCCGCGAGGGGTGGTGACAGCGGCAATCGGTCCGCAGGGCCGCGTGGTCGCGCGAGCAACTGTCGGTTCCGGTGCCTGGCGACCGTAGGCCGCGAGGGGTGGTGACAGCGGCAACCGGTCCGCAGGGCCGCGTGGTCGCGGCAGCAGGTGTCGGCTCCGGCGCCCGGTGACCGTAGGCGCGAGGGCAGGACCGCTGCTCGTCAGTCGTCGGCAGCGCTGTTGGCGGCGGCGACGACTGCGGGGAGCAATCCAGGGACCGCCGATTCGACATCTTCGGTGCGTAGGCGCTGATAGGTCTGCCCGTCGAGGGTGAGGCGCTCGATGAGGCCCGCTTCGCGCAGGATCTTGAAGTGGTGGGTCGCGGTGGACTTGTTGATCGCGTCGTAGAGCGCCGAGCAGCGCAGCGGGCCGCCCGCGTTGCTCAGGCGCCGCACCATTTCCAGGCGCACGGGATCGTGCAGCGCGCCGAGTACGGCGGGCAGCTCCGCCACGGGCAGGGTGGGCGCCGCGGGGAGATCTTTAGCCTGCGTCATGATCTACCTCACTCCCGGGTTTGATAGTCATCATACCCGGCGTAGGGTCAGGGTCGTTCGATGGTTATCAAACTCACCTGATGGGGGCTGCGATGGCAGCGACAACGATGGTGCCGACCGAAACCGGTCAACGGTGGGCCTACGGGCTGGTACTCGCCGCCACCGGCGTGGCACTCGGTGTCTCCGGGGCGCCCGCCCCGCTGTACGGAATCTACGAAACCGAATGGCACCTGTCGCCGTTCACCACGACGATGGTCTTCGCCGTGTACGCGGTGGCCGCGCTCGGCGCGGTGCTGGTGTCGGGTCGCGTGTCCGACGTGGTCGGGCGCAAGCCGGTGATCGTCGGCGCGTTCGCCACCATGATCCTCGGGCTGATCGCCTTCCTGCTCGCCGACTCGGTACCGATGCTGCTGCTGGCGCGGGCCCTGCACGGCGCGGCGGTCGGGGCGACCGTGGTGGCGGGTGCCGCCGCGCTGCTGGATCTGCGACCCGAACGGGGCGCGCGGTCCGGCCAGCTCAGTGGGGTGGCGTTCAATGTGGGCATCGCGATCGCGGTGCTCGGTACCGCCGTGCTCGCCCAGTACGCGCCGTCGCCGCTGCGCACGCCGTACGTGGTGATCGCGGTGGTCTGTCTTGCCGCCGCCGCGGGGATCCTCGCCCTGCGCGAACCGCACACGGCCCGGGTCAAGGGACGTATCACGATCGCGAAACCCGCTGTGCCGCAAGAGATCAGTGCCGATTTTTGGTTCTCCGCGATCGGTGTGATGGCCGCGTGGTCGGTGCTCGGTGTGCTGCTGTCGCTGTATCCGTCGCTGGCCGCCGCCGAGACCGGCGTGCACAACCTCGTCTTCGGTGGGGTCGTCGTCGCCTCGACCGCCTTGGCCGCGGCGATCGTCCAACTGTTCGCCACCCGTATTCCGGCGCGCAGGGCGGCGATCATGGGTGACCTCGGTATGGCCGCCGCGCTGCTGGCCACCATTCCGGCGCTGGCCACGAAACAACCGGCCGCCGTGCTCGTCGCGGGGCTCGTGCTCGGCGCGACGTTCGGGCTCGGCTTCGGTGGTTCGCTGCGTCATCTGTCGGAAGTAGTGCCGCCGCATCGGCGCGGAGAAACGATGTCGGCCTATTACCTGCTCGCCTATTCGGCAATGGCTTTGCCGACGCTCGCGGCAGGTTGGGCGGCGACCACCTGGGGAATCGCGACGGTATTCCCGTGGTTCATCGCGATCGTCGCCGTGGCCTGTGTGCTGGCCGCCCTGCTCGGGCTGCGCGGCAGCCGAGCGAAAGGCTGAGGACGAACCCCGTCCGGCCGGGTGAAACGACCGGACGGGGTCGGGCGATTATGTGGGCCAACCGCCGTAGGGCACGGTGATCAGTTCCAGGAAATGGCCGTTGGGGTCGAGGAAGTACACGCCTCGGCCCCCGTCGTTGTGATTGATCTCGTTGACGCCGTGCTGCTGCGGATCGGCCCAATGGTCCAGCTTGTAGCGCTGGATCTTGGCGTAGGCCGCGTCGAACTCGGCTTCGGAGACCAGGAACGCGTAGTGCTGCGGCTGGATCTCGGAAACGAACGGCGGCACCTTCGCGAAATCGAACGTGACGCCGTTGTCGAGCGGGATGGGAATGAACGGACCCCACTCTTTTCCTATGTCCAACCCGAGGATGTCCGCCCAGAATTCGGCGGTTTCCCTATTGTCCCGACATCCGACAATGGTGTGATTGAACTGTACTGACAGGGGATTTCTCCTTGGTTCGTGACGGCGCCGACCCTGGGCTCGGTACAAGGCGGCCGACAGGAGCACCGTCACCGGAAACGAGATTAGCGCCGAATCCCGGGCCCGGCAACGCCGATGGCGCGGTAGGTTCGCGCCATGAGGATTCGTGGAGCCGTTCTCGAACGCGTCGCCGATCCGGCACCGTTCGCGCAGTCGCGGCCGATCACCGTGTGCGAACTGGAGCTGGCCGAGCCGGATGACGGCGAGTTGCTGGTGCGGATCGAGGCGGCCGGGTTGTGTCATTCGGACCTGTCGGTGGTCGACGGCAACCGGGTGCGCCCGGTGCCGATGCTGCTCGGTCACGAGGCGGCGGGCATCGTCGAAGCGATCGGCGCCGGTGTCGACGATGTGACGGTCGGGCAGCGCGTGGTGATGACGTTCCTGCCGCGCTGCGGCGACTGCGCGGGCTGTGCCAGCAACGGCCGCACACCCTGCGGGCCCGGCAGTGTCGCCAACAACGCGGGCGAGCTGCTCGGCGGTGGGCGGCGGCTGCGTCGCGACGGCGAGGACGTGCACCATCACCTGGGGGTTTCCGGGTTCGCCACGCACGCCGTGGTGGATCGGCGGTCGGTGGTCCCGGTCGACGACGACGTACCACCGGAGGTCGCCGCAGTCCTGGGCTGCGCGGTACTCACCGGCGGTGGCGCGCTGCTCAACGCCGCGAAACCCGGTGCGGGAGACCGGATCATGGTGGTCGGTCTCGGCGGCGTGGGGATGGCGGCGGTGCTGGTGGCGGTGTCGCTCGGGCTCGGTGAGGTGATCGCCGTGGACACGGTGCCCGACAAGCTGGCGCTGGCACGGGAATTCGGGGCCACCGCCGCCTTCACCCCCGCCGAGATCGCCGAGCGAGCGGTGAACGCCGACGTGGTGATCGAGGCCGCGGGTAATGTCCGTGCCTTCGAAACCGCCGTCGCCGCAACGGCTCCCGGTGGTGTCACCGTGACGGTCGGCCTGCCCGCACCCGAGGCCACCGCCACCATTTCCCCGCTCGCGCTGGTCGCCCAGGGACGATCCATCATCGGCAGCTACCTCGGCTCGGCCGTGCCCGCCCGCGACATCCCCGAATACGTTCGGATGTGGCGCGCCGGGAAACTGCCGCTGGAACGACTCGTGTCGGCGCGCATCGGACTCGACGCGGTGAACGAGGCCATGGACGAACTCGCCGCGGGCGCCGCGCTGCGGCAGGTGATCGTCTTCGGCTGACCTCGGCGTCCCCGGCCGGTGCCTGCTCGATAGGCTTGCGGACAAGCGGAAACGATGACGAGGAGATGCGGTGACCATTCGGGTCGGAGTGCTCGGAGCACGCGGCAAGGTCGGGCAGGCCATCTGCGCGGCGGCGGAGGCGGCGGCCGATCTGGAGCTGGTGGCCCAGGTCGACAAGGACGACGCGCTGGAGGCGTTCACCGAGACCGGCACCCAGGTCGTCGTCGACTTCACCCACCCCGACGTGGTGATGGGCAACCTGAAGTTCCTGATCGAGAACGGCATCCACGCCGTGGTCGGCACCACCGGTTTCGACGAGGCACGGCTCACCGAGGTGCGCGGGTGGTTGGCGCAGCGTCCCGAGGTCGGGGTGCTGATCGCGCCGAACTTCGCCATCGGCGCGGTGCTGTCGATGCGGTTCGCCGAGCAGGCGGCGCGGTTCTTCGAGTCGGTCGAGGTCATCGAACTGCACCACCCGAACAAGGCCGACGCGCCCTCGGGCACCGCCTACCGCACCGCCGCGCTCATCGCCGCCGCCCGCGACGAGGCGGGGGTCGGGCGCAGTCCCGACGCGACGACCGCCGAACTCGAGGGTGCGCGCGGCGCCGACGTCGACGGGGTGCGCGTGCACTCGGTGCGCCTGGCCGGGCTCGTCGCCCACCAGGAGGTGCTCTTCGGCACCCAGGGCGAGACGCTGACCATCCGCCACGACTCCATCGACCGCAGCTCGTTCGCCCCCGGCGTGCTGCTCGGGGTTCGTGAGATCGCCGGACGGCCGGGCCTGACCGTCGGGCTCGACCCGTTCCTCGACTTGTGAGCGCCGATCCGGTGACCCAGGCCGAGCCGAACCGTCAGGTCGTGAAAACCGTTGCGCTCGTTGCCTTCCTGGTGCTGGCGCTGGTGTTCTACTTCATCCGCCTCGGTGGCCTTGCCATCGCCTACATCGCCGACGGCAAGCCGGCGGGCATCGCCATCGGCATCGGCATGCTCTTGCTGCCGATCGTCGGCGTGTGGATCGTGTGGACCACCTTGCAGGCCGCCCTCGATCATCAGCGCCTGGCCCGGCGCGTCCACGACGAGGGCCGCGAGGTCGACACCTCGCAGCTGCCGCGTCGCCCGTCCGGCCGCATCGAACGCGACGCGGCCGACGCCCTGTTCGCCGAGATCAAGGCCGAGTGGGAAGCCGACCCGGACAACTGGCGCAGCTCCTACCGGCTGGCCCGCGCCTACGACTACGCCGGTGACCGCACCCGCGCCCGCGAGACCATGCGCCGCGCGGTGGCCCTCGAGAAACTGGAACGCGACGGAAAGTAGCTCATGGCCCGGTTGCTCATCGTCCACCACACCCCCTCGCCGCACACCCAGGCGATGTTCGAAGCGGTCCTGGCCGGTGCCACCGACCCGGAGATCGAGGGCGTCGAAGTGGTGCGCCGAGCCGCGCTGGCCGTCACCGCCGTGGACGTGCTGGAGGCCGACGGCTACCTGCTCGGCACCCCGGCCAACCTCGGCTACATGAGCGGCGCCCTCAAGCACGCCTTCGACACCATCTACTACCCGTGCCTGGACTCCACCCGCGGTCGTCCCTACGGGCTGTACCTGCACGGCAACGAGGGCACCGAGGGCGCCGAGACGAGCGTCGAGCGGATCACCACCGGGCTCGGGTGGACGCGCGCGGCCGCGCCGGTGGTGGTGTCGGGGCCTCCCGGCAAGGCCGAACTGGAACGCTGCTGGGAGCTCGGTGCCACCATCGCCGCAGGTCTGATGGGGTAAATGCGCATCGCCCCGAATTCTGGTGGCTGACATCGCGGCTGCCGATACGGTAGAACTCGACTCCGACGTGTTGCGGGCTGGCCGCGGATGGGTGTTCGAGATGGGGAGTGGTCGGTGACCGAGGTGCAGACGGTGCGACGGATCGGGTTGGTCGAGGACCACGAATCGGTGGCGATCGGGTTGGCCGCCATGCTCGGCCCCGAACCCGACCTGGAACTGGTCGCCACCGCCGAGACCGTCGCGGGCTTGCTCGCCGACGCCGACGACCTGGATCTGGTGGTGCTCGACCTGCGCCTGCCCGACGGGTCGAGCCCCGAGGACAACGTCACCGCGCTGCGCGAGCGCGGCATCGAGGTGCTGGTGTTCACCGGCGCCGACAACGCCTTCCTCGTCCGCTCGGCCGCCAAGGCCGGCGTGCTCGGCGTGCTGCGCAAATCCGAGGGCGCGGCCACCGTGGTCGATGCCGTCCGCCGCGCGGCCTCCGGCGAACAGGTGGTCACCACCGACTGGGCCGCCGCCATCGACGGAGACCCGCAGCTGTCCGACGTGGGTCTGAGCCCACGCCAGGAGGAAGTGCTCATGCTCTACGCCTCGGGCGAGAAGGCCTCGCGCGTGGCCCGCCTCACGGGGCTGTCGGAACAGACTGTCAACGACTACCTCGGCCGCATCCGGCAGAAGTACGCCGACGCGGGCAGGCCCGCGCCCACCAAGACCGACCTGTACAAACGGGCCGTCGAGGACGGGTGGCTGCCCGTGCCGGAGAGGCAGCAGCGCACGTGAGCACCGCGGTCGCCGCCGCGCCCGCACCCGTCGCCGAGATCGACCTGTCGCACGCGGCGACCGATCAGATCCTGCGCAGGCTCGGAGTGGTCATCGGGATCGGTGCGCTGATCGTGATGATGCTCGAATTGCCCGCGGTGCTGGTGCAACCGGTCTACCTCGCCCGCTGGCCCGAGATCCACCTCGTGTCGGCCTATGTGCTGTTCGCGGTACTGGCGATCGTGTCGGCGCGCGGCCCGGTGCGCGCGATCCGGCGTGCGGCCGGCGCCGCCGCGGTGGTTTATCTCGCGGCTGCGGCGGTGACACCGCTGCTGTACTCGGTGACCTACATCGGCTCGTTCGCCTCCTGGCCCTACCGGGGACTGGCTGTCGGTGCGCTGGCGGCGGGGCTGGCATGGCCACGGCGGGTGGCTGCGGTCTTCGTCGCGCTGCTGGCGACGGTGGCCGCGATATCGAATGTGCTGGTGATCCCTGGTAGTTCGATGTGGACGCTGGTCGGTGACATCACCCGGGCGCTCGGTGTGGCCGCGCTGTTCCTGTGGTGCGTGGTGTACGCGCGGGCCGCCGCCGAACGAGTCGACCGGGAGGCCATCCGGCAGCGGGTACGCGCCGCGACGGTCGCGGCGACCACCGCCCGCGAACGCGAAGGCGCCCGCTTCGCCGCACTCATCCACGACGCGGTGCTGTCGACCCTGCTCGAGGCCTCACGCAGTGCCGGGTCGACCCCGGTGCTGCGCCGCCAGGCCGCGCGCACCCTCGAACAGCTCGAACAGTCACGCAACGCCCCCGAGATCGACCACTTCGACGCCGCCGCCACGGTCGAGTTCCTGCGCGACGCGGTGCGTGAAGTGGATCCCGAACTGCCCGTTCAGGTTTCCTCACGCGGTGCCGACCTGCGGCTGCCGGTGGAATCGGCGCGGGTGCTCGGCGCGGCACTCATGGAGGCGGTGCGCAACAGCTTGCGCCATGCGGGCGCAACCGGTCGCACCGTTCGGCGTGGCTTGTCGGTGACCATCGCGACCGGCGGCATCCGGGTGGTGCTCACCGACGACGGCGTCGGCTTCGACCCGGCCCGCGTCCCGGCCGACCGGATGGGCATCACCGGCAGCATCCTCGGCCGCATGCGCACCCTCGCGGGTGGCGCGGCGTTCGTCGAGTCCTCGCCCGGCGCGGGCACCGTGGTCACCCTGGTGTGGGCCAGCGATGGCTGAGCGCGACCTGCCGTTCGGGATGCGCGACCTGTTCGGCCTCAGCGACGGAACCGCCTGGCTGTTCGTCGTCATCTTCGAAGCGACCATCGTGATGCACCTGCGGGTGAACTTCGGCATCGCCCCACCACTGCCCGCCACGGCCGCACTGCTGCTGATGGCGGCGGCCGCGCTGGTGGTGCTGGTGTTCCCGATGGATCCGCTGCCCTGGCCGCCGACGGTGTTCGTCGCGGCCGCCGGACCGATGGCGATGGCGCTGACCGTGCCGTGGGTGCAGAACCCCTCGGGCTTCTCCAACCAGTTGTGGACGGCCTATCCCACTTCGTATCTGCTGGCCATGCTCGTCCTGCGCGGGCGGGTCGGTGCGGCCTGGCTCGGCGTGGCGGCGGCCGCGTCGGTGCTCATGACGCTCGGGGTGTTCACCGAGTGGCACGCGGAAACCGTGGTGCGCGCGCTGACCCCGATCGCGACCGTCGGCGCGGTGACGGTGTTCATGGCCATCGTGCGGCCCACCCAGCGCTCGCTGCGCGAGCTGGGATCGCAGGCGAACCTGCGCGCCGCCACCGAGGCGGCCCTGCACGCGGCGACGGCCGAGCGGGACCGTCAGCTGGTCCGGCTCGACCAGGTGGCGGGCCCGATCCTGACCCGCATCGCCGAGGGACGCGAACTCACCGACGACGAACGCGAACAGTGCAGGCTGCTCGAAGCCGAACTGCGTGACGGATTACGCGCCCCCGAACTGGTCACCGAACGCCTGAGCACCGCCGCCCGGGGCGCGCGGGCGCGCGGTGTGGAGGTGACACTGCTCGACGACGGCGGTTTCCGTGGTGTCCCGGAATGGGTGCGGCGCAACGTGATCGAGGCCGCCGTCGAGGCACTCGACGCGGCCCGGGCGGGCACCGTCACCGTGCGGGTGCTGCCCATCGGCAGACGCTGGGTGGCGACGGTGCTGGCCACCGGACCCGACGGCGACCGGCGCACGGAGATCGATACTGCCGGTGACGTGCGGGTTTCCACCTGACCCGAATCTGTCGTACCCCTGTGCCAGGGTGGTGGCATGCAGCGGATGAATGCGGCGGCGGCCCGGCGGATCGCGCTGGCCGCCCAGGGTTTCGGCAAACGCCGCCCGGCCAACCCCAAACGGCGGGCGATTCTCGATGTGGTGGCCAGAACCCGCCTGCTGCAACTGGATTCGGTCTCTGCCGTGGTACGCGCCCACTACGCGCCGGTGTTCAGCCGGATCGGCCCCTACGACCGCACCCTGCTCGACGGCGCCGCCTGGAGCGACAGCCCACGCGCCCGGCGCGGACTCGTCGAGTACTGGGCACACGAGGCCGCGCTCATCCCCGTCGCCGACTGGCCGCTGATGCGGTGGCGCATGGCCGAATACGAACACGGCCGGTGGGCGGGCATGCGCAAGGCGGCCGAACGCAACCCGACGCTCGGCAAGGACATCCTCGACGTGGTCACCGAGGTCGGTGCGGCCAGCGCCCGCGAGATCGAACGGCATCTCGAACTCGACAAGCCGCGCCCCAAGGGCACCTGGTGGAATCTCAGCGACACCAAACTGATCTGCGAGCAGTTGTTCGCCGCGGGCGAGTTGTCCACCGCGCGCCGGGTCGGCTTCACCCGTCACTACGACCTCACCGAGCGTGTCGTCCCCGCCGACATCCGTGAACGTGCGATCGCCGAAGCCGACGCGGTGCGGGAACTGGTGCGCCGCGCGAGCCGGGCGCTCGGTATCGCCACCGAACCCGACCTGCGCGACTACTACCGGCTGCACCGCCGCCAGAGCGCGCCTGCCATCGCCGAACTCGTCGACGCGGGCGAACTCGTCCCGGTCGATGTCGACGGCTGGGACGCACCGGCCTACCTGCACCCGGAGGCGAGTATCCCGCGCCGGATCACGGGTGCGGCCCTGCTGTGCCCGTTCGACCCGCTCATCTTCTTCCGGCCCCGCACACAGCGCGTGTTCGACTTCCACTACCGCATCGAGATCTACACACCCGAACCCCAACGGGTGCACGGGTATTACGTCTTTCCGTTCCTGCTCGACGGCAAGCTCGTCGGCCGGGTCGACCTGCGCGCCGAACGCGCGACCGGACGGCTGCTCGCCCCCGCCGCGTTCGCCGAACCCGGCCACGCCACCGCCGAGACCGCCCACGCGCTGCGCGGCGCGCTACGCGAGATGGCGGACTGGCTCGAACTCGACGAGGTGGTGATCGGCGAGCGCGGCGACCTGGCCCCGCTGTTATGACCGGGTGCGCGTCACCATTTCTGTCCGCGCATCTGATCGCGCAATGCGCCGGTGACCGCACCCGAGAGCCACGAGTTCAGTGACTGCCCGTTCTGCTGGGCCGCCTCCTCGGCGCGGGACTTGAGCTGTTCGACCAGCCGCAGGGTGACGCGGCTGATGTCGCCGGTCATCTCCTCGAAGGTCGGGGGTTCGGCATCGTCGCCGGACGTGTTCTTGCGCACGTCGGCCACGACGTCGGTGCCGTCGAGACGCACGTGCACGGTGCGGTCACCGAGCTCGGTACTGATCTCGGCGGCCAGTTCCGACAGGGCCGACAGCAGCACCAGCCGGTGCGAGCTCTCCACCGCTGCGGCCAGTGCGGCGGCGGTGGCCTGCGTTTTCTCGTCGCCGAGAGCCGCGGCGGCGAGCAGTTCCTCGCGCAGCCGCGCGGTGTGAGCGTTCAGATCCATGACATCAGCATGACGTCACTCATGACATCACGCAAGGAAGGCGACCCCTACCGGCCGCGACTTCGGCCGCTAGGGTGTCGAGGCGCTCGAGCCGACCGGGTAGCCTTTCTGACCATGACGAACGGTGAATCGACGCCCACGGAGCTGCACGCATCCGGCACGGTAGGTGTCGCGATGGTGACCCCCTTCAGCGCTGCGGGCAAGCTCGACGTGGACGCCGGGGTGGCGCTGGCCGCTCGCCTGGTCGATCGCGGCGTCGATCTGCTCGTCGTCTCGGGCACCACCGGCGAGTCGCCGACCACCACCGAGTCGGAGAAGGTCGATCTGCTGCGTGCCGTCGTCGACGCCGTCGGCGACCGCGCCACCATCATGGCCGGTGCCGGAACCTACGACACCGCGCACTCCATCGAGCTCTCGCGCGCCGCCGAGAACGCGGGCGCGCACGGTCTGCTCGTGGTGACCCCCTACTACTCCCGGCCGACGCAGGAGGGGCTGATCGCACACTTCACCGCGGTCGCCGACGCCACGTCGCTGCCGGTGACGCTCTACGACATTCCACCGCGGTCGGTGGTGCCGATCGCCATCGACACGATCCGATATCTGTCCGAGCATCCGAACATCGTCGCCGTGAAGGACGCCAAGGGCGACCTCGTCTCCGGTGCCGATCTCATCTCTAGCACCGGACTGGCGTTCTACTCCGGTGACGACGGGCTCAATCTGCCCTGGCTCTCGGTGGGTGCTGTCGGATTCATCAGTGTGATCGGGCATCTGGTGCCCGAACGCCTGCGCGAGATCCACCAGGCCTATACGGCCGGTGAGGTGGCTCGGGCCAGGGAGCTCAACGCGACACTGCTGCCGCTGTACGCGGCCATGACCCGCCTGGGAGGTGTGGCGATGTGTAAGGGAGGACTTCAATTGCTCGGGATTGACGTGGGTGAACCACGGTTGCCCCAGCTGATGCCGACGCCGGCTCAGCTCGACGAGCTGGCGCTGGATCTGCAAGCCGCGGGGGTGACCGCATGACCGAACCCACTGGTCGCAAGCCCCGTCGCCGGGCCGCGTCGCGTCCCGCGGGCGCGCCGGAACCTACCCCGGCCGAGATCGCACAGGCGGCCGAGCCGGTCGCTGTGCCGCCCGTGGCCGAACAGCCCGTGGCAGCACCCGCCGCGGCCGAACCGGTCGCCGAGATCGCCGCCGAGGCGGAACTGACGGCCGAGGCCGAGTCGGTACCCGAGGCGCTCGAGATCGCGCAGGATCGCGCCCCGGCGAAGAAGACGACGTCGCGTCGCGCCAAGGCCAAGCCCGCCGAACAGGCCGCTGCCCAGCAGCCGAACCGTCGCGGTGGCGGCGGTGGCCGGGGTCGCCAGGGTGGTCGCGGCCGCGGTGACGCGCAGGCCGAGCCGCGCGAGAAGGCCGCCCAGGACAAACTGGGTCTTCCGCCCAAGCTGCCCAAGAACGGGCTGCGCGTGTTCGCGCTCGGCGGCATCGGCGAAATCGGCCGCAACATGACCGTTTTCGAATACAACGGCAAGCTGCTGATCGTCGACTGCGGTGTGCTGTTCCCCGAGGACCAGCAGCCGGGCGTCGACCTGATCCTGCCCGATTTCCGGCCCATCGAGGACCGGATGGACGACATCGAGGCGATCGTGCTCACGCACGGTCACGAGGACCATATCGGCGCCGTGCCGTTCCTGCTGCGCATGCGCCCCGACATCCCGGTGATCGGCGCCAAGTTCACCCTCGCCCTGGTGGCGGCCAAGGCCCGTGAGCACCGCCTGCAGCCGCGGCTGCGTGAGGTCGCCGAGGGCGAGACCACCGTGCACGGCCCGTTCGAACTCGAGTACTTCGCGGTCAACCACTCCATCCCCGACGCGCTGGCCGTGGCCATCCGCACCCCGGCGGGCGTGGTGCTGCACACCGGCGACATCAAGCTCGACCAGCTGCCGCTGGACGGCCGCCTCACCGACCTGGCCGGTTTCTCCCGCCTGGGCGACGAGGGCGTCGACCTGTTCCTGGTCGACTCGACCAACGCCGAGGTCCCCGGCTTCGTCACCCCCGAACGCGAGATCGGCGGAGTGCTCGACAATGTGATCGGCAAGGCCCGTAACCGGGTGATCGTCGCGTCGTTCGCCAGCCACGTGCACCGCATCCAGCAGGTGGTCGATGTGGCCCAGAAGCACAACCGCAAGGTGTGTTTCGTCGGCCGCTCGATGGTGCGCAACATGCAGATCGCCCAGGACCTGGGCTACCTGTCGGTGCCCGACAATGTCGTGGTCGAGATGGATCAGGCCGCGAACCTGCCCGGCAACCGCCTGGTGCTGATCTCGACCGGTTCCCAGGGCGAACCGCTCTCGGCGCTGGCCCGGATGGCCCGCGGCGACCACCGCCAGATCAACATCCGCGCCGACGACCTGATCGTGCTGGCGTCCTCGCTGATCCCCGGCAACGAGAACTCGGTGTTCGCCGTGGTCAACGGCCTGGCCCGGCTCGGCGCCACCGTCATCACCCAGCAGAGCGCCAAGGTGCACGTCTCCGGGCACGCCTCGGCCGGTGAGCTGCTGTACTTGTACAACGCGGTGCGCCCGACCAACGCGATGCCGGTGCACGGCGAATGGCGCCACCTGCGCGCCAATGCCGCCCTCGCGGTGGCGACCGGTGTGCCGGAGGAGCGGGTCGTGCTCGCCGAGGACGGCGTCGTGGTCGACCTGGTCGACGGCATCGCCTCCATCGTCGGCCGGGTCCCTGTCGGGCACGTCTACGTCGACGGCCTCTCCGTGGGCGACGTCGGCGAGTCGACGCTGTCGGACCGCCTGGTCCTCGGTGAGGGTGGCTTCATCTCGATCGCCATCGTCATCGACGCCACCACCGGCAAAACGGTGAGCACCCCCGAGATCAACGGGCGTGGTTTCTCCGATGACCCCACCGCGCTCGACGGCGCGAACGAACTGGTCGAGGCGGAGCTGCTTCGTCTGGCGGGCGAGGGCATCACCGACACCCACCGCATCGCCCAGGGCGTGCGCCGGGTGGTCGGCCGCTGGGTCGCCGACACCTACCGGCGCCGCCCGATGATCGTTCCGACGGTCATCGGCGTCTGACCCTCGAAATACGAAAACCGCCGGGTGACGTTGTCGCCCGGCGGTTTTCGTCGTTTCTCAGGCCTGGCAGGCCGCGGAGTCGAGCTTGGCCGACTTCACGATGTTGCAGGCGAAGGTGTGCGACACCTTCCACGACTCGTCCTCGGCGACGAAGTCGATGAAGGCGTCCTGCACGGGCTGGCCGTCGATGGTGACGTCGGCGTCGGCCTTGAGCTTGCCGTCGGCGGGTTCACCCACGTTGGTGATGGAGACCTTCACATTGTTCTTCTTGGCGGCGTCGACGAACTTGTCGACCAGCATCGGGTCCTGGTCGGCGTCCTCGATGTAGGTCTTCTTCTCGTCGGCGGTGAGCTGGCCGCTCATCGCCTTGGTGAGCCGCGCGTTGAGTTCCTCGACGGTGGGCTTGGGCAGGTTAGGCGGGGTGGTCTCGGCGACGTCGCCGCCTTCTTCCTTGTCCTGCTTGGCCGTACCGGACTCGAAGGCGGCCGCGGTGGTGGTGGCGCCCGCGCTGCTCGACTCGGTGTCCGAAGAACCGCACGCGCTCAGGCCCAGCGACGCGACGAGCGCGACGAGGACGGCGGCGGTCTTGATCGGTCGGTTGTTCACTACAACTCCCATGATGGTGGTCGAAACGGTCGGGCTAGAGCTGGTAACCGCTGGTGCAGTTCCAGTGCTTGATCGAGGCATTGCCCGGATTGCGGTTCAGCGCTTCGCGTTTGGCGCCACCGATGGTCGAGGCCGAGCCGTAGCTCCACCAGCCACGCGAGATCGCGATGGCTCCGCACCCGTTGCGATAGGAGACCTTCACGTCGCAACCGCCGCCGCCACCGCCGCGCCGGCAGGCCGACATGGCGCCCGCCTCGGCATCGGCGTAGCTGCCGTAATCGGTCGCGTACCCGTACACCCCCGAATTGACCGACGCCGCGATGGCGCCGTAGTAGCCCGACTGCGCCTGCGCCGGTGCGATGTGCCCCGCGAACATGGTCGCGACGGTGGCACCCAGCACGGCCGCGCTGGTGAGCATTCTCTTCACTTGTTCCCCTTCATACGCATGGGTCGACGACCCGATGGAGCGCAGTCAAAGTACCGAGCGGTGTGCTGCCCGCGCCACCGCTGGCAGCCCAGATCGGCCGAAATACTGGAAATCGGCAAGGATTCGGTAAGCGACGGGCCGCGAAACGCCCTCGATCCGGTATGTCCGCGCGTTGACCGGCGGGCCCGCGACCTGCGGGTCCGGCGCGTATCGGCGGTCACATCACCCGTGGGACCAGTGTTGCGGATGGTCTCGATGGTGTGCGAGCGGCTAGCCTGATCGTCATGGCAGGTAAGTCCCGCAGCACCACGACCTCTCGTGCGCGGGCGGGATCGAGCAGGGGGCAGACGCCGTCGGCGCGGTCTCGTTCGACGACACCGCGAGCGTCGTCGGCCGCGCGTGGGCGAACCACCCCCGCCCGCAGACCCGTCAAACGCGCCTCGAACACCGCACCGCTGGCCGTCATCGGCCGGGGCGTCACCAGCGGCTGGACGATGCTCGCGCGCGGCCTCGGCGCCACCACCCGCACGCTGAGCCGCGCGGGCGAACTCGAGCACGGGCATCGCCGCGACGGGATCGGCTTGGCGCTCATCGCGTTGAGCGTGATCATCGCCGCCGCGGTGTGGTTGTCGGCCGGTGGCCCGGTGGGGCGTTTCCTCGAGGACGTCGTGCGCGCGATCGCCGGGTCGGCGGCCGCGGTGGCGCCGCTGCTGTTCGTGGCGATCGCGGTGGTGCTGATGCGCACCGAACCCCATCCGGAGATCCGGCCACGGCTGGTCCTCGGCGGGCTGCTGGTGATCCTGCCCGCGCTCGGCATCTGGCACCTGGCGGCCGGGTCACCCACCGACGCGCACGGACGTTCGCGCGCCGCGGGCGCGCTCGGCTACGCCATCGGCGGCCCGCTCGGCCAGGGGCTCACCCCGTGGCTGGCGATGCCGATTCTGTTGCTGGCCATGGTGTTCGGTGTGCTGTTGCTCACGGGGACCACGGTGCGCGAGGTGCCGTCGCGGTTGCGCGAATACTTCGGCCTCGGCGAATACGCCGACGACAGCGACCCTTACGACCCGGCCAACTACGACGCCGACGGATTCCCGGTGCACCGCAACCGGTCCCGGCGCGGCGCAGCCTCGGCGGCCGACGATTTCGCCGGTTCCGACGCGGTGACCGAGTCGCTGGGCGAGCCGCCGCTGCGCGATGCCAAACCTATCGTCGAGGAGCCGCCCGCTCCCGCGCCGAAACCGGCCCGCAAGCGTCCGGCTCCCGCACCCGTCGACCAGACGCCGCCGCCACCACCGGAACCGGAGTTCGTCACCGATCGTGTGGTCGACGGCGACTACTCGCTGCCACCGCTGAGCCTGCTGCTCGACGGCGACCCGCCCAAGAAGCGTTCGGCCGCCAACGAATCGATGATCGAGGCGATCACCGAGGTCCTGGTGCAGTTCAAGATCGACGCCGCGGTCACCGGATTCGTGCGCGGGCCGACCGTCACCCGGTACGAGGTGGAGCTCGGCCCCGGCGTGAAGGTCGAGAAGATCACCGCCCTGGCCCGCAACCTCGCCTACGCCGTGG
The DNA here is from genome assembly GCF_040639775.1 of Nocardia sp. NPDC023733. Taxonomy (NCBI): domain Bacteria; kingdom Bacillati; phylum Actinomycetota; class Actinomycetes; order Mycobacteriales; family Nocardiaceae; genus Nocardia; species Nocardia sp. NPDC023733. Next base: position 407,992 of record NZ_JBFAAN010000001.1, read on the forward strand.
CGACGGAGAACGTGCGCCTGCTCGCACCCATCCCGGGCAAGTCGGCGGTGGGTATCGAGGTACCCAATGCCGACCGCGAACTGGTCCGCCTGGCCGACGTGCTCAAATCGCCGCACACCCGCAACGACCACCATCCGCTGGTGATCGGCCTCGGCAAGAACATCGAGGGCGAATTCGTCTCGGCGAATCTGGCCAAGATGCCGCACCTGCTGGTGGCGGGTTCCACCGGCTCCGGTAAGTCCAGCTTCGTCAACTCGATGCTGATCTCGCTGCTGCACCGGTCCACCCCCGAAGAGGTCAGGATGATCCTGATCGACCCGAAGATGGTGGAACTCACGCCCTACGAGGGCATTCCGCACCTGATCACGCCCATCATCACCCAGCCCAAGAAGGCCGCCGCCGCGCTGGCCTGGCTGGTGGAGGAGATGGAACAGCGCTACCAGGACATGCAGGCCAACAAGGTCCGCCACATCGACGACTTCAACAAGAACGTGCGCTCGGGCAAGATCACCGCTCCGCTCGGCAGCGAACGGGTCTACCGGCCCTACCCGTACATCCTCGCCATCGTCGACGAGCTCGCCGACCTGATGATGACGGCCCCGCGTGACGTCGAGGACGCGATCGTGCGGATCACCCAGAAGGCGCGTGCGGCGGGCATCCACCTGGTGCTGGCCACTCAGCGGCCCTCGGTCGATGTGGTGACCGGTCTGATCAAGACCAACGTGCCCTCGCGGCTGGCGTTCGCGACGTCCTCGCTCACCGACTCGCGGGTCATCCTCGATCAGCCGGGCGCGGAGAAGCTGATCGGCATGGGTGACGGCCTGTTCCTGCCGATGGGCGCGGGTAAGCCGACGCGTCTGCAGGGTGCCTTCATCTCCGACGAGGAGATCCAGGCGGTCGTCGAGTACAGCAAGACCCAGGCCGAACCGGAGTACCAGGAGGGCGTCACCGCCGCCAAGGCAGGCGAGACCAAGGACGTCGACCCCGATATCGGTGACGACATGGACGTGTTGCTGCAGGCGGTGGAACTGGTGGTCACCTCACAGTTCGGCTCCACCTCCATGCTGCAGCGCAAACTGCGTGTCGGTTTCGCCAAGGCGGGCCGGCTGATGGACCTCATGGAGACCCGAGGTGTCGTCGGCCCGAGCGAGGGCTCCAAGGCACGCGACGTGCTGGTGAAGCCCGACGAACTCGATGGTCTGCTGTGGTCGATCCGTGGCGGCGATCCGGCGGATTCCGGGGACGGCGAATAGCGCACTGCTGGTTTGCTCTGATCGTGCCGTCAGCGAGCGGCGACGAACGAGGAGGGACCGGGGCGCGGAGTGCCGATCGCGGGGAGCGGCCGGAGGCGGGCTCGGGTCAGTTGCCGATGCCCGCGCGCGACACGCGCTGGGGGAGCGCGGCGTCCTCGGGCAGCCGTGACATCGCGGCGAAATGGTTGTACTCGGCGGTCACGGCTGACTCCTCTCGCGGTGCCGGTGGGTGGTCGATGTGTCGACGGTAGCAGCGGCCGTGGCGAGGCGAAACGGGTTTTCGGCTCGGCTACCGGCGTGGACGGGTTGGCGCGGCTGTGTGTGGAATCATGGCGGGCAATCGCTCCGCAAAGTTGGCTGAAACGGACATATTGGACATGATGGACGGCATGAACCTCATCGATCGGACCACTTCATGGATGTGACCACGCTCGAATGGGTGATCACCGGCTTGGTGATCCTCGGACTGTTCGTCTTCGACTTCTTCGCTCACGTGCGCACGCCGCACGAACCGACCTTCAAGGAATCGGGCATCTGGTCGGCCGTCTACATCGGCCTCGCCCTGCTGTTCGGCGGGTACGTCGCCTGGAAATGGGGCGGCACCTTCGCCGGGGAGTACTACGCCGGTTTCGTCACCGAGAAGGCGCTCTCGGTGGACAACCTGTTCATCTTCCTCATCATCATGACCACCTTCGCGGTGCCGCGGATGTACCAGCAGAAGGTGCTGCTCATCGGCATCGTGCTCGCCCTGGCGATGCGCGGTGTGTTCATCGCCGTCGGCGCGGCCGCGATCAGCGCGTTCAGCTGGGTGTTCTACCTGTTCGGCGCGTTCCTGATCTACACCGCGATCAAGCTGCTGCGCGAGAGCGGGCACGAGGCCGAGCACGAGGAGCAGCGCGACAGCCGCATCGTCGCGCTGGCCAAGCGGGTGCTGCCGACCACCGACCAGTACGACGGCGACAAGCTGATCACCAAGATCGACGGCAAACGGGTGGTCACCCCGCTGCTGATGGCGCTGCTGGCCATCGGTTTCGCCGACCTGCTCTTCGCCCTCGACTCGATTCCGGCCATCTACGGTCTCACCGAGCAGCCGTACCTGGTGTTCACCGCCAACGCTTTCGCCCTGATGGGTCTGCGCCAGCTGTACTTCCTCATCGGTGGGCTGCTGGACCGGCTGGTGTACCTGTCCTACGGTCTGGCCGCCATCCTGGCGTTCATCGGTGTGAAGCTGGTGCTGCACGCGCTGCACGAGAACACTCTGAGCTTCATCAACGGCGGCGAGCACGTGAGCGTGCCGGAGATCTCCACGCCGGTGTCGCTGAGCGTGATCCTCGGAATTCTCGTGATCGCGACGGTGGCGAGCCTGCTGAAGACCCGCCGCACATCTGTCTGACCGACGAGGAACAGCCCGGAACCCGTGGGGTTCCGGGCTGTTCGCGTGTGCGGGCTATTCGGAGAAGGCGCCCATCACGGGCAGCCACTCGACCACGCGCACGTCCTCGATCAGGCCGAGTTTCGCGAACGGGTCCTCGGTGAGCAGTTGCTCGAGCGAGGACTTGTCCTCGGCCCGGAACAGCAGCAGGGCGCCCGAACCGTCCGGGTACGGGCCGCTGGTGAGCACGGTGCCCGCGTCGACCAGGGCATTCAGCCAGCCCCGGTGCTCCGGCCGGTTGGTGGTCCGCTCGGCCGCGGTGGCCTCGGTGTAGGTGTAGTGGACGGCGAAGATCGGCACGTCGATCAACTTTCTCGCGGTGGGTATCTACAGGGTGAGCAGCATGCGGGTGTTGCCGAGGGTGTTCGGCTTCACGAAACTCAGGTCGAGGAACTCGGCGACACCGGTGTCGTAGGAACGGCACATCTCCGCGTACACCTCGGCGGTCACCGGCGTGCCGTCGATCTCCACGAAACCGTGCCTGCCGAAGAAGTCGACCTCGAAGGTGAGCACGAACACCCGCTGCAACTGCAGCTCCCGTGCCACCTCGACCAGCTGACGCACCACCGCGCCGCCCACCCCGCGCCCCTTGACCACCGGATCGACCGCGACCGTGCGCACCTCGCCCAGATCGGCCCACAACACGTGCAGCGCGCCGCATCCCACGACCCGGCCCTCGACCTCGGCAACCCAGAATTCCTGCACCGACTCGTACAGGGTGACCAGGTTCTTCTCCAGCAGGATCCGGCCGGCGTACTCGTCGACCAGACGTTTGATCTCGGGGACATCCGAGGTTCGCGCTCGTCGCACGGTGACGTCTCGAACTGGCGCCACGGTAGGCGCGGACGGGTGCGCGTCGCTGGTCGGACCACCTGCTGGTCCCCGTGAAGTCATGGGGTGCACAGTAGTCGGCCCGGTTACCGATAGTCTGAACATGTGCCGCACATCCTGTCGTTCCGCTCATCGCATCGCGCCGGGCCCGGCGACCGGGGAATACGGCACTGCACGCGTGAGCAAACATCGCGCGACACACCCGATATTCGGCGCAGTGCCGGTGAGTGCCGAGAGGGCGGGGGCATGAGAGGTCAGCGCCTGGCGGCGGAAGCGTGCGTGACCACGGAGGGCGCCCGACCATGCCGAGAAGACGCAGCATGAGCGTGCGACCCGAGGAGATCGAACGCGAGACGGGGCGGCTACCGGGGATGTCCGAACATCAGGTCCCGGTGGTCAATATCGCGAACGTGCTGACGGTGGCGCGCATCGTCCTGGTGCCGCTGTTCGTGCTCGCGCTGTTCGCCGACGGCGGGCACGACACCCGCTGGCGCGTGATCGCGGCGGCCGTCTTCGGCCTCGCCGCCATCACCGACCGGTTCGACGGGCAACTCGCCCGCAAATACGGTCTCGTCACCGATTTCGGCAAGCTCGCCGACCCCATCGCCGACAAGGCGCTGATCGGCGCCGCCCTGATCGGGCTCTCGATCCTCGGCGATCTGCCCTGGTGGATCACCCTGGTCATCTGCGGCCGCGAACTCGGCATCACCCTGCTGCGGCTGGTCGTGGTGCGCCGCGGAGTGATCCCGGCCGGGCGCGGCGGCAAACTCAAGACACTCGTGCAATCGGTGGCCATCGCCCTGCTGGTGCTGCCACTGTCCGGTGCGTTCGCCACCGCGGGCATGGTGCTGATGTACCTGGCCGTGGCGCTCACCGTGATCACCGGCCTCGACTACGTCGGCCAGGCCGTGCGGGTATGGGTGGCGGGTGGTCGCGCGCGCAACGAGTCGCGCGGGTGAGCGACCCCCTGATCGCCGGTGCGCCGGTCGCCGAGCTGGTCGCGGCACTCACGGCCGCGGGCCAGACCGTCGCCACCGCCGAATCGCTCACCGCGGGGCTGCTCGCCGCGACGATCGCCGGGGTGCCCGGCGCCAGTGCGGTGCTGCGCGGCGGGCTCGTCGTCTACGCCACCGACCTCAAGCACCGGCTGGCGGGGGTGGACGAAGAGGTGCTGCGCGTCGAGGGCGCGGTCGCGGCGTCCACCGCCGAACAGCTCGCCGTGGGCGCGCGCGAACGCTGCGCGGCGGACTGGGGGATCGGCCTCACCGGAGTCGCTGGACCCGATTCCCAGGACGGGCATCCGGTCGGCACGGTATACCTCGGAGTAGCCGGACCCGATCACAGCGCGGTGAGCCGGTTGAAACTGCACGGTGACCGGTGGAACATCAGGATCGGTGCGGTGCACAACGCGATCGGGGAGTTATTGCGCTGTGTCGGTGGGTACGGCGATGTGACGACGGACTAGCCGCGTCCGGGAACCCTCGGCCGCTGCTCGACGTTGTGCCAGAAAGAGGTGAGCACCGCCCGAGGCGGTGACCCGAGGTGGAGGAGAACGAGATGACGCTGCTGCGGGAGGCAATCGGGGACAGTCTGCGGCGTGCGCGTCTGGCCCAGCATCGGACGCTGCGCGAGGTGTCGACCTCGGCGCGCGTGAGCCTCGGCTATCTGTCGGAAGTGGAGCGCGGCCGCAAAGAAGCCTCCAGTGAACTGCTCGCCGCCATCTGCGAGGCACTCGACGTGCCGTTGTCGCGGGTGCTGTGGGACGTGAGCACCATCATGGCCGGAGCCGACGGCTCCGCGCCCCGCGAACCCGCGCTCACCGAGCCCGTGGCCGAACCCGTCGCCGAACCGGTGCCCGCCGAGCCGTCGGCCACCGCGAGCGCGCAGGCCGACGTGGACGCGCGCATCGGGATCGCCGAGGACACCCGCATCGTCATCCCGGCCCCGCGGGCCGAGATGCTGGTATTGGTGAAAGGGATGTGACGCGGCGAACCCGCGTGACGCTGCGCACTACTGGTGAGAGCGGATAGATTCTCATCAGGCGTCGAGTGGGCCGGTCATATCGGTCCGGGTGCCGCATGGTGAAGGATAAGCACATATCTGGTGCGTGACGGTCGCGCACCACCAGTCGCACGAGCGACGCACAGATGGAGGCGGGATCAATCGATGGCTAATCCGTTCGTGAAGGCCTGGAAGTACATGATGGCCCTTTTCGACTCCAAGATCGAAGAGCATGCGGATCCGAAGGTCCAGATCCAGCAGGCGATCGAGGAGGCGCAGCGTCAGCATCAGGCGCTGTCGCAGCAGGCGGCGTCGGTGATCGGCAACCAGCGTCAGCTGGAGATGAAGCTGAACCGCCAGCTCGACGAGGTCGAAAAGCTCAACGCCAATGCCCGCCAGGCCGTCACCCTGGCCGATCAGGCGCAGGCCGCGGGCGACACCGAGAAGGCGATCCAGTACACCAACGCCGCCGAGGCGTTCGCCGCCCAGCTGGTCACCGCCGAGCAGTCGGTGGAAGACCTCAAGGTGCTGCACGACCAGTCCCTGCAGGCCGCCGCACAGGCCAAGAAGGCGGTCGAGCAGAACGCGATGATGCTGCAGCAGAAGGTCGCCGAGCGCACCAAGCTGCTCAGCCAGCTCGAGCAGGCCAAGATGCAGGAGCAGGTCTCGGCCTCGCTGCAGCAGATGGACTCCACCCTGTCCGCGCCCGGTTCCACCCCCAGCCTCGACGCCGTGCGCGACAAGATCGAACGCCGCTACGCCAACGCCCTCGGTTCGGCTGAGCTGGCCCAGAACTCGGTGCAGGGCCGGATGATGGAGGTGCAGCAGGCCAGCATCCAGATGGCCGGGCACAGCAAGCTCGAGCAGATCCGTGCCTCCATGCGCGGCGATGCCCTGCCCACCGGGAACAACGCGGCCATCGACCCGGCCAAGCAGCAGCCCGCGGCGCCGCAGATCAACAAGGGTGGCCAGGCGGCTCAGCAGTAGCGCAGTAGCCACGCCACCTCGGGCCGTCGGCCGACGCTCGATACTCGCGCCCGTCGCGGGCGTCGAACGCCGACCGGCGGCCCGGCCCTGTTCAGGGTGAGGTTGTCGTACCCGCGTGGCACTCTGGGTAGGTGGAAGGATCACGATGAGCGGCAGAACGCGGCGCGACCGGATCGAGGTCGCCGATCCGATGGCGGTTGTGCAGTCGACGATGAACGGCGGGGTTCCGGCGACACTGCGCGGAGTGGGCGAGCAGGCGCTCGTCGCGGTGCGGCGCTGGGCCGACCCCCGCGAGCGTGAGTTGCGGCGTCGCCGCCGGATGCGCAGGCGCAGTTTCCAGCTGGGTACGGCTTCGGGGATCACGACGGTCGGCGCGGTGGGGTTGGCCGTGGTGTCGGCGCCGGCGTGGGCGGTGGTCGTGATCGGTGGTGGGGCAGTGGCTTTCGTGACCGGCGCCGCGGTGAACGCGCGGCGGTATCTGCGCACCCGCAGTCAGCCGTTGCCGCAGGCGACCTTCGTGCCACGCAAATCACCGGGACTGCGGTCGGCGGCCCGGTCGCCGATCCAGCGGCTGATCCGCGCCGAACGCGCGCTGCACGGACTCGGTTCCCAGATCGCGCGCACCAGGCGCCTCCCCGAGGACGAGTTGCGCGATCTGCTCGCTACGGCGAACTCCGGCGCCGCGGCCCTGCACGCGCTGGCCGCCGACGTGGTCGCCATGGAACAGGCCGCCGACACAGTGGGCCGGACGAACCCGGAAACGGTGTCGGCGTTGAAGACCACGGTCACCGCCGTGCTCGCGCGCCTGGAAACCGGCGTCGTGGAATACGAACAGCTCGTCGCGGCGGCCGCCCGCATCCTGGCCGTCCCCGAGGACACCGTCGTCGCCTACCAGTTCAACGGCATCGTGGCCGATCTGCGTGAAGCCGCCGACCGTCTCGACGGCTGGGCTCAAGCCCTCACCGAGATGGCCGACGGACCCGGCTTGTCGTCGCCCGATCTTCCCCGCTGAAATCTCGCCCGTACGGATCCCGAACTCGCGCAGCGGGTATCCCGGGTCGGGCGGCCCGACTCGACAGACCTGCCGAGCAGTCCGGTTCTCAGGAGCGAATCGCCTGACGGAGGGCGGCTAGCTCCTCGGCGCGCGGATTGTCGACCGTGGACGACGCGGGGTGGTCGAAGATGCGGACGTTCTTCTCTGCCGGAGTGAACGCCGACCAGCCCGTGTTGCCATGTGTGGCGAAAGAGACCCAGGCTGCGTGGATTTCGTCGGCCAGCGGCTGCGGCGGGGTCGGCCCGGTGAGGGTGTGGGCGTTGTCCACGGCGTCGAAGACGAACGGGACTTCCAGCACATGGCAGGCGCCGAGGCCGGGCAGTGCTGTGGGCCAAGCGAACTCGTAGACGTAGGTCGCCGCGGTGGCGGCATTGGTTTCGGCGAGGTCCATGGTGCCCGCGCGGAAACACCAGTCGGTGAGGATCGCGTTGAAGATCTCGGCCGGCGCGGCATCGGGGCGTTGCCGCGAATAGGTGTGTGCCACCGACGGATCGATGCCGTAGCGGGCCAGCACGAACGGCAAGCTGTCGGCATCGACGCCCGCGGCGATACCGGTGGGAACCGTGAAGAAGCGGAACTCGTCGGCGGTGGTGCCCGCGATGAGCGGAACCCGGCGTTGTGGGTGGGCCGCGAGTACCTCTGTCGGGGTGCCGTCGAGGATGTCACCGTCGACCACCGGGAACAGGCTCATGATGCCGAGGCCCCGCTCGATCACCGAGGTGCCCCACCGTTGGGGGTCGGGGTCGGTCATCAGCGCGAGCGCGACGGCGTTCTGCGCCGAGCACAAGTCGGTCGGACCGAGTGCACCGAAATCCGCCGCTGTGGGTGTGATTCCGAGGTGTTCGGCCAGCGCGGCCGAAACCAGGCGCGCGTCGTCGGCTTCGGCGGCGACGGATCCGTTGCCGCTCTGCACGATCGCCCGGCGGAACAGTCCCGCCGACTGCGGCGCCGCCATCAGCGCGGCCACGCTCATACCGCCCGCGGACTCCCCGAAGATCGTCACATTGTCCGGGTCGCCACCGAACGCCGCGATGTTCTCCCGCACCCAGCGCAGCGCGCAGAGCTGGTCGTGCAGACCACGATTCGACGGTGCGCCGTCGAGCTCCGCGAATCCGGAGATCCCCAGGCGGTAGTTGATCGACACCATGACCACACCGTCACGCGCGAACGCGGTGCCGTCGTAGATCCGGCGGGCGTTGGACCCGCGCACGAACGCGCCGCCATGAATCCACACCAGCACCGGCAGGCCCGCACCTCCCACAGCGGGTGTCCAGACATTGAGGTTGAGGTAGTCGTCGCCAGGGATACCGTCGCTGCCGATCAGGGCGTGGATCGGCGCGGGATACGGCGACTGCGCGCACGTCGGGCCCATACTCGTCGCCTCGCGCACGCCCTCCCAGCGCTCCACCGGTTCGGGCAACCGGAACCGTCGCGGCCCCACCGGCGCCGCCGCGTACGGCACACCGAGGAACCGGGTGACGCCGCCTTCGGTCGTGCCCCGAATCGCGCCGCCGGTAATCGTGACGATCGGTTCCATCGGTCCTCCTCGCAGTCGAACCCGATTATGGACGCTTGTCCGGTTCGGCGTGGCGCTTATGGAACCAAGGGCCCGGCGAGGACGCGCAGCCCGGCGGCACGGTCGCCGTCCCAGCGCAGACCCTGATCGTCGGGCGGGATGCGAGCCCACAGCGCGAGCAGCAGGTCCGACGCCGTACCCGCCAGCTCGGCCACCGGTTCGCCCGGACCGTAGGTCCAGCAGCGGTCGGTGTCGGTGGTACGAACGCGCAGCGCCACATCCGGTTCGGTGGCCAGGCCGCGGTGGACCATCCGGGGTGCGAACAGCTCGAAGACCTCATCGATGCCGTCCTCGGCGATCGCCCGCTCGAACGGCTCGGCCTTCCCGAGCGCGTGCTGACCGTCCCACCGGTGCATCAGCGTCTCGTGGGCGCGGCGACGGCGCCAGAAGCCGACCGTGCGCGGCATGGCACTGGTGAAGGTCCACGCTTCCTGTTCGGGATCGGCCGACAGAGTCGCGGCGAGGGCGTCGGCGGACTCGTCGTACCACTTGCGCAGGGCCGCAGGTTCTTTCGGCGCCGGCCGGCCGTCGTCGTCGCCACGAAGCTCGGTGACGGCGGTGACCACCCACTGATTGCCTCGGCCCAGGTGATCGACCAGATCGTAGAAGGTCCAGTCGCCGCAGGTCGTAACGGGTGCACTGAGATCGACGTCGTCGGTGATCAGCTCGCCGAACGTGGTGAGTTCGGTACGCAGCAGAGCCAGGTAGTTCATGGATTTACGGTAGATGGCGATGGCGCGAGTCTCGGGGTGAACCCTGATCTCTACCCGGATATCCGTGCTGACCTGGTGATTTACGCCCCCGGCGGTGGCAGCATCGAAGGTGTCGATCGCGGCTGTGCGGTCGCGGACACCGAGGAGTCACATCATGGTTTTCAAGGTCATCGGCATCGTCGTCGTAGCGGTCATCGCGTTCTGGATCATCGGGGCGATCCTCGAGGCGGTGCTGCCGATTCTGGTGCTCGCCGCGATCGGCACCGGGCTGTACCTGCTGTACAAGGCGGTGACGGGCTCGGGCGACAAGACGCCGGTCAGCAAGATCTAGCCCTAGCATGGGCGGGGTGGAACAGCTACCCGAGGATTGGCAGCGCGGACTGGTGATCGTCGCGCATCCGGACGACATCGAATACGGCGCGGCGGCGGCGGTCGCGCGATGGACGAAGCAGGGCAAGGACATTCGCTATCTGCTGGTCACCCGAGGCGAGGCCGGGATCGCGGGTGTGCCGCCCGCGCAGGCGGCGCCGTTGCGGGAGTCCGAGGAGATCGCGGGCGCCCGCGAAGTGGGCGTGCACACCGTGGAATTCCTCGACTACCCCGACGGGCGCATCGAGGAGGGGTTGCCGCTGCGCCGCGACCTTGCCGCCGCGATCCGCAGGCACCGCCCCGAGATGGTCGTGCTGTTCAATTTCGGCGACACCTGGGCGCCCGGCTTCGTGAACAGTGCCGATCACCGGGCCGTCGGACGCTCGGCGATGGACGCGATCTCCGACGCGGGCAACGAATGGATCTTCCCCGAGATCGCCGATCTGGCACCGTGGTCCGCGCGCTGGGCCGCCGTCGTCGGCCCGGTCGCGACCCACGCGGTGGACGTGAGTGATCAGCTGGACAAGGCACGGGCCAGCCTGGCCGCGCATCGGCGCTATCTGCAGGTGCTGAGCCCGGCCCCGGTGGAAGAACAGGTCGACGAGATCGTGGCGATGGCCACGGGTCCCAAGGACGGCTTTCCCGCCGCGCACGCAGTCGGTTTCGAGCTGTTCACCTTCGCAGGCTGAGCGCACGCCGGACTCGGTGACGCCACCCGATTGTCTTGGGCGCGTGGGCGGGTCGGCCCGGCATCGGCCGATGTGGGCCGTGTCGACGGGGTCACGACCGTGCGTCCTGCGGATATGGCATGGTGAGGCGCATGCGAGTAGCTGTGGTAGCCGGGCCCGACCCAGGGCATGCGTTTCCCGCGATCGCGTTGTGTCTGCGGTTGCTGGACGCCGGAGACGAGCCGGTGTTGTTCACCGGTCCCCGGTGGCTCGACGCGGCGCGGGCCGCGGGCATCGGTGTGCGCAAACTCAAAGGGCTCGCGCCGCGCCCGGCCGACGACGACACCGACGCGGGTGCCCGCATCCACGAACGCGCCGCCTACATCGCCACCGAGAACCTGCCCGAACTCGGTGCCATGCTGCCCGACCTGGTCGTCTCCGATGTGCTCACCGCCGGCGGCGGTCTCGCGGCCGAACGCCTCGGCGTGCCATGGGTGGAGCTGTCACCGCACCCGCTGTACCTTCCGTCGAAAGGTCTGCCGCCGATCGGGAGTGGCCTGGCACCGGGCGAGGGAGTGCGTGGCCGATTGCGCGACACCGTGCTGCGCACCATGACCGACCGCGCGGTGCGGGCCGGTGAGCGGCAGCGTTCGGCGGCGCGGGTGAAAATCGGGCTGCCCGCCGAGGACCCGGGCCCCGCCGCCCGCCTCATCGCCACGTTGCCCGCCCTCGAGCTCCCACGACCCGATTGGCCGGCCGACACCCACGTCGTCGGCCCGCTGCTCTGGGAACCCACCGATGCCGTGCTCGAACTGCCGCCCGGCGACGAACCACTGGTGATGGTCGCCCCGTCCACCGCCCACACCGGGGTGGCGGGCATGGCCGAGACGGTGCTCGACGGCCTGTCCGGACTCGGTGTGCGCGCAGCGGTTTCGATGCTCGACACCCCACCGGCAGACCTGCCCGCCTGGGCGACGGCAGGTCTGGGCCGCCAGGACGAACTGCTCACCCACGCCGCGGTGGTCGTCGGCGGGGGCGGGCACGGGTTGCTCGCGAAATCCCTCTCCGCCGGGGTGCCGGTGGTGACCGTGCCCGGCGGCGGCGACCAGTGGGAGTTGGCCAATCGTGCGGTCCGCCAGGGCAGTTCGCTGCTGATCCGGCCGCTCACCCCGGAGGCCGTCGCCGCGGCCGTGCGGCAGGTCCTCGACGACAAGGCGTTCGCCGCCGCCGCGCGCCGGGCCGCGGACGGCCTGGACGAGGTCGCCGACCCGGTCGAGATCTGTCATCGCATCGGGGCCACGGTCTGAGGAACCTGCCGGCCTCGCAACGGCCGCGTCCTCGGTTGACCCGTGGCACTGGACCGGCGTCCTGACAGGTGCGCGACAGCGCGAGTATCTTGGGCAAGGTGCGGTTGACCGAATTCCAGGAGCTGATGCACACCGAGTTCGGCGTTGCGCGCGCCGACGCCATGCTGGCCGATCACGTCATTCCGGCCTTCGGGATGACCGGTGCGGCCGCGATCGACGCGGGAGTCGACCCGCGCGAGGTGTGGCGGGCGCTGTGTGCCGACTTCGACGTCCCCAGAAACCGGTGGTGACCAGACTATGTCCGTGACAGCGCAGAACTCGTCGGCACGTCCTTACCGGTTCGACGAACGATTGCGGATGATCCCGGTCGACGCCGAATCCCTCGCCGCCCGTGTCGCCGCCGCCGACCCGCACGACTTCGGTGGATTGCGCAGGCTCGGCATCGCGCTGATGCTGCTCGGGCGCTATGACGAGGCGCTCGACCGCCTGGATCAGGCCCTCGAGCTGGCCGATACCGAGCGCCGTCGCATCACCGTGTGGATCAATCTGGCCGATGTGTACCGCTATCAGGGTGAACCCGGTCGCGCCGAGATCCTGTACCGCCGGGCGCTGGACGCCAGCCGCGCCCTCGACCCCGAACTGGTCTCCTTCGCGGCCCATCACCTGGGCAAATCGCTGGCCGAACAGCACCGGCCCGACGAAGCGCGCGAGCTGCTCAACGAGGCGATGCGGTTGCGGGTGGCCGACGGTGACTCCGAGCTGATCGAGTCCACCAGGGCTGCGCTCGACCACCTCGACGAGCTGGCTCTGCCCTTGCCGCCCGAGGTGATCGCCTTGGTCGGACCGCTGGCCGATTGGTCCGACGAGCACGAGGGCCGCGGCGGCAATGTGCTGCGGGCGGGGGAGTACTGGATCAAACGCGGCCCGCGCGCCGTCGCCGAACACGAGCGCCTGATCTGGTTGCGCGACAAGGGCATCGCCGTTCCCGAGGTGGCGGCGTTCGCCGAGGACGTGCTGGTTCTCGCGGACGTGGGCGGTGGTTCGGTGTCGTCGCAGGCACCCGAGGCGGCCGACGCCGGTGCGCTGCTCGGTTCGCGGCTGCGTGCCGTGCACGACCTGCCAATAGCGGACTGCCCGTTCGACGCCGGGCTCGACGTCACCCTCGCGCGGGCGCACCGCAATGTCGTCGAGGGGTTCGTCGACGCCGACGATTTCGACCCCGATCACCGCGATCGGACACCGGCCGAGCTGCTCGCGGAACTGGTCCGCCGTCGCCCGGCGGGCGAGGACCTCGTCGTCGCGCACGGCGATTTCACCCCGGGCAATGTGCTGGCCGGTGGCGTGCTGATCGACGTCGCCGAGCTCGGCCGCGCCGACCGTTACCGCGACCTCGCCCTGGCCGAACGCGACCTCGGCGAGGATTTCGGTGCCGACGCGGTGACGGCGTTCCGCGCGGCCTACGGCCTGACCGAACCCGAGGCGGACAAACTCGACTACTACCGCCTGCTCGACGAATTGTTCTGAACGCTCACCCGCTCTTGGCGTAGTGGCGGGCGGCTTTGGCGCGGTTGCCGCAGGTCGCCATGGAGTGCCAGCGGCGGGTGCCGTTCTTGGACGTGTCGTAGAAGAAGAGCACGCAGTCGGGGTGGGCGCACTGGCGGATCCGTTGCGGCGCTTCGCCGATCAGTCGCAGCAGGTTGTCGGCGGCCAGCCAGCCGGGTAGCCAGGCGGGGTCGGCCACTTCGGGGATGTCGCGTGGGCCGTCGTCGGTGAGTTCGCGGCGAATGCGGCCCTGGTCGAGAACCCGGTTGAGGGCGGTGTGGTCGGCGCGCGTGACCGCGTCGTGTACGGCGTCGCGCGCGGTGTGCAGCGCGGTGAGGGTGTGCTCGTCGGCGGGTACCCGGTCGGTCAGGTCGAGCAGGGCCAGCCAGGTGCGCAACCCGTCGAGATCGGCCAGCAGATCGCCGGGTTCGGCGCCTGCCCATCGGGTGTTGAGCAGGTCCAGAGCAGGTGGTTCGCCGGTGTGCGGACGGGGATCGCGCATGTCTGAGGCTATCAACTCGCGCTCCTAACCATCAAAAAGTATTTCAAGGGTTGACGGCAGTGCTTCGTCGTCTTATGTTCTAACCATCAAAACAATCATCGGTAGTTACCCATTCCTGGAGGACTCATGACCGCCGTCACCGCTCCCGCGCTCACCACCGGCCACATCGGGCTCAATGTCACCGACCTCGACCGCTCCGCGGAGTTTTATCGCCGTGGTCTCGGCTTCGAGGAACTCGGCAGCGGCGCCGACGGTGCACGCCGCTGGGCCTTCCTCGGTATCGACGGCGTGCTGATGCTCACGCTGTGGCAGCAGAGCACCGGTGAATTCGCCACCGGCGCACCGGGACTGCATCACCTCGCCTTCCAGGTCGCCGACCTCGACTCGGTGCGCGCCGTCGAGTCGGCGCTGCGGGAGCTCGCCACGGAGTTCTTCCACGAAGGGGTGGTAGCTCACGGTGAGGGCGCGTCCTCGGGCGGGATCTTCTTCGCCGACCCCGACGGCATCCGGCTCGAGGTGTACGCCCCGGCCGGCGCCGAAGCCGCACCCGCCCCCGCGGGTAGCGCGCCGACCTGCGGCTTCTTCTGAGGAGTCGTCATGTTCCATCCGGGTGAGCTGGCCGTGCAGCAACGCCTCGGCCAGGCCGGGATCGCCGATCGCGTCGGGCGTTCGATCCGCACCGGAATCCCGGCCGTGGCCGCGGACTTCCTCGCCGAGCAGCCGATGGTCGTCCTCGCGGCGGCCGACGCGGCGGGGCGGCTGTGGGCCAGCCCGCTCACCGGACCCGCCGGATTCGTGCACGCGATCGACGACACCACCATCGACATCGCCGCGCTACCCGGTGACGACGACCCCCTGTCCGACGCGCTGACCGGCGATATCGCGGTCGGGATGATCGCCGTGCAGGCGCAGCGGCGGCGCCGGATGCGCGTGAACGGGACCGCGACGCCACTACCCGGTGGCGTACGGATCACCACCGAACAGGTGTACGCGAACTGCCCGAAATACATCTCACGCCGAGAGATCCGCGCTGTGTCGGCCGGGCAAGCCGGTCCGGCGCGGCGCGGCACGGAACTCACCGCGGAGCAGGGGGCGATGATCGCCGCCGCCGACACCTTCTTCGTCGCCACCGCCGACGCCGACGGGCACGCCGATGCCTCCCACCGCGGCGGCAACCCCGGCTTCCTCGAGCTGCTGTCGCCGACCCGGCTGCGCTGGCCGGACTATCGCGGCAACTCGATGTTCATGACCCTCGGCAACCTCGCCGTGCACCCGCGGTGCGGTTTACTGATCGCCGACTGGTCGACCGGTGCGCTGCTGCAACTCACCGGCCGGGCCGAAATCATCTGGGACACCGCCGATCTCACCACCGGTGCGCAATGCGCCGTCGACTACACCGTCGAGCAAGTGATCGAACGCCCCGGCGCGCTACCGCTGCGCTTCGGCGCACCCGAACTGTCACCGCACAACCCATGAAAGGCGACACTGTGCGACCACCGCTGCCTCCCTTCGACCTCGACTCCGCCCGCGCCAAGGTGCGTGCTGCCGAAAACGCCTGGAACACCCGCGATCCCGAGCGTGTCGCCGCCGCCTACACCGAGGATTCGGTGTGGCGCAACCGCGACGAGTTCTTCACCGGCCACGCCGCGATCGTCGAGTTCCTCACCCGCAAATGGGCCACCGAGAACGGCTACGCCCTGCGCAAGGACCTGTGGGCCTTCCACGACAACCGCATCGCCGTGCGCTTCCAGTACGAATGGCACGACGACACCGGACAGTGGTGGCGCAGCTACGGCAACGAACAGTGGGAGTTCGCGCCCGACGGGCGGATGGCCCGGCGCGAGGCGAGCATCAACGATGTGCGCATCGAACAGTCGCAACGGCGGATCCTCGGGCCGCGTGCCGAGGGCGACGAATCGGTGCTGCCGCAGCACTGACGACGGTCGTGGCGTGTTTGCGGGCGCGTCGCTTGACTCGAAAGAGTGTTCGACTAATCTTGGCGACAGAACTTGTCGGTGCCGCCCTCTACTGTGGGCGCCAACCAGAGAGACACTCACCTCGAGAAGGGGACCACATCATGGCACCGCAGGCCTACGATCGCGACAAAGCGCTGGAACTGGCGCTGGCTCAGGTGGAGAAGAGCTTCGGCAAGGGCGCGGTCATGCGCCTGGGCGAAGAGGCCCGCCAGCCCATCTCCGTCATCCCGACCGGTTCCATCGCCCTCGACGTCGCGCTCGGGATCGGCGGGTTGCCGCGCGGTCGCGTCGTCGAGATCTACGGCCCGGAATCCTCGGGTAAGACCACCGTCGCGCTGCACGCGGTGGCCAATGCCCAGGCCGCGGGCGGTGTCGCCGCCTTCATCGACGCCGAGCACGCGCTCGATCCCGACTACGCCCGCAAGCTGGGCGTCGACACCGACGCACTGCTCGTCTCCCAGCCCGACACCGGTGAGCAGGCCCTCGAGATCGCCGACATGCTCGTGCGCTCGGGTGCCATCGACATCATCGTCATCGACTCGGTCGCGGCCCTGGTGCCGCGCGCCGAGATCGAGGGCGAGATGGGCGACAGCCACGTCGGCCTGCAGGCCCGCCTGATGAGCCAGGCGCTGCGCAAGATGACCGGCGCGCTGAGCACGTCGGGCACCACCGCCATCTTCATCAACCAGCTGCGCGAGAAGATCGGTGTGATGTTCGGCTCGCCCGAGACCACCACCGGTGGTAAGGCGCTCAAGTTCTACGCCTCGGTGCGCCTGGACGTGCGCCGTATCGAAACCCTCAAGGACGGCAGCGACGCGGTCGGTAACCGCACCCGCGTGAAGGTCGTCAAGAACAAGGTGAGCCCGCCGTTCAAGCAGGCCGAGTTCGACATCCTCTACGGGCACGGCATCTCCAAGGAGGGCTCGCTCATCGACATGGGTGTCGAGCACGGCTTCATCCGCAAGTCCGGCTCCTGGTACACCTACGAGGGCGACCAGCTGGGTCAGGGCAAGGAGAACGCCCGCAAGTTCCTGCTGGAGAACACCGATGTGCGCGACGAGATCGAGAAGAAGATCAAGGAAAAGCTCGGCATCGGCGCGGATCTGACCGCCGAGGCCGACGCACCCGCCGACTTCTGAGCCGATGCGCACGCCGAACCCCGGCCGCGCACGCCGCGACCCGGCCGATCCGGTCGAGGACATGCGACGTCAGCTGGCTCGCCTCGGTATCGAGGTGCAACCGCAGTCGCTGACGTCGGAGGTGACGCGCGAACCGGGGTCGGCAACCGAACTCGCCCCGGCGGCTCGTGCCGAACGAGCCGCCTCGGGCGCGAAGGGAATTCGGTCGGGTGCGGGCGATCCGCAGCGCGCGCACCCGACCGGATTCACCGATGAACACAATCGGACCGATTCCGCCCCGCGAACCGGTGTTGATCATGAAGAGTGGGGGAGCGGGGCGGCGACGCCCCGCCGCGCCCGGCGTTCTCGCCGATCCACGCGGCGCGACACAGACTCCCTGTCGACCGTCGTCGGTGGTGACGACGGGCGGCAGGTGGATCCGGTGGCGGCCGGATCCCCACCGGGAGAGCCCGAGCGGCGAGCCGGCACACGCCGGCTCGCCCCGGGTGACCGGCCCGGAGCCACCGTGGAACAAGCCAAGGACGCCTGCCTGCGGTTGCTGGCCGTGCGGGCTCGCAGCCGCGCCGAACTGGAGAAACGGCTCGGCGAGAAGGGTTTCCGGCTCGAGGTCACCGCAGCGGCCATCGACCGGCTCACCGAAGTCGGTCTCATCGACGACAGCTCCTTCGCCGAACAGTGGGTACACGCCCGCCACACCTACTCCGGCAAGGGGAAGAAAGCCCTGCAGCGTGAACTGCGCGACAAGGGAGTAGCCCCCATCGACGCCGAACAGGCTTTGTCGATGGTCTCCGACGACGCCGAACGTGACCGCGCCACCGATCTGGTCCGCCGCAAACTGCGTACCCTGCCCCGAGAACTCGACCGTGACAAGGCGGTTCGTCGCCTGGTCGGCATGCTGGCCCGTCGGGGCTACGACCAGTCCACCGCCTTCGCTGTCGTCACCACGGAACTCGATGCCGCAGGTTTCGCCCGAACCTCGGCCACCGGCCCCGATTACAGCGCGAACCACGACGGCGCCGAGCAGCCCGGCACCGACGACGGCCACGCTCGGCAGGCCCGGGCCGGCATCGCTCGAGGGCCCTCCCGTGACACCGCGGCACCCGCACGCCGCACCCGTCCGGAGCCGGGCGACGACGAGGCCGCCGCCGAACTGGTCCGCCGCAAACTCCGCACCACACCACCGGACCTCGACCGAACCAAACTCACCCGCCGCCTGGTGGATATGCTCGCCCGCCGCGGCTACAACCCCTCCACCGCCTACGCCGTGGTGAAAGCGGAACTGGCCGAAGCTGGTCGATGACTCGCGCGACTGGTCGACCGCGCGATGTGTTGGCCTGCTGCGGGCTACATCCCTCCCACCGCCTACGCCGTGGTGAATGCGGAACTGGCGGCTACGAACTGCCCGAAGCGGGCGCGACTCCGCCATGGGATGTGGATCCGGCCGCCCGGGTCGGGGATCGGTGGGGGCGCCGGAACGGCCACGGGTGTCGGGGTGGGGCGTTAGCATGAGGCGGAAGTGAAACGCGGGTCTGCGCAAGTGGATTCGGGTGCTTGGTGGGACGGGTTGTTTCGCCCGGGTTGTGGGTAGGCATCTTGGGGCAGGGCCCGTTGGGCCGCCGGACGATGGGGAGGTGGGGATCCTGGACGCACTGTGGTCGTTCGTGGTGAACCGGCGTGAGCAGTTGCTGGTCGATTCGTATCTGCACGTGTCGGCGGTGGTGCAGTCTCTGCTGCTGGCGACGGTGATCGCTGTGCTCGTGGGGATCCTGGTCTACCGGAGTCCGCTCGGATCGGCGGCGGCGACCGCGACGGCGGGCGCGATCCTCACCGTGCCGTCGTTCGCTTTGCTCGGGCTGCTGATCCCGTTCCTCGGACTCGGTGTGGCACCGACCATCGTCGCGCTGGTCCTCTACGCGCTGCTGCCGATTCTGCGCAACACCGTGCTCGGGTTGTCCACCGTCGACCCGGCCGCCGTCGATGCCGCGCGTGGCGTCGGGATGGGCCGGTGGCAGTTGCTCACCAGGATCGAACTGCCGCTGGCGTGGCCGTCGATCCTCACCGGGATGCGGGTGAGCGCCCAGATGATCATGGGCATCCTCGCGCTCGCGGCCTACGCGAAAGGCCCGGGGCTCGGCAACCTGATCTTCTCCGGGCTCGCGCGCCTCGGTAGTCCCAACGCGGTGCCGCAGGCGCTCACCGGCACCATCCTCATCGTCGTGCTCGCACTCGCGCTCGACGGCGTCCTGGTTCTGCTCGGACGGTTCACCATCTCGAGGGGTATTCGTGACTGACACCAGCACCGCCGAAACCGGCGCCGCCACCGCCGTTTCCGGGGTGGAGATCGTCTTGGACCGGGTGACCAAACGGTATCCGGAGCAGCCGGACCCCGCGGTCGAAGAGGTGAGCATGACGATCCCCGCCGGGGAGATCGTCGTACTCGTCGGCCCATCCGGCTGTGGCAAGACCACAACCATGCGGATGATCAACCGCCTCATCGAACCGACCTCGGGCACCATCACCATCGGTGGCCGCGACGCGCTCGCCATCGACGCCGACGAATTGCGCCGTGGCATCGGCTATTCCATCCAGCAGGCCGGGCTCTTCCCGCACATGACGGTCGCCAAGAACATCGCGACGGTGCCGGGACTGCTCGGATGGGACCGGCGCCGCGCCGCCGCCCGCACCGACGAAATGCTCGACCTCGTGGGCCTCGATCCCGACACCTATCGCCACCGCTACCCGCGCCAGCTCTCCGGCGGTCAGCAGCAGCGAGTCGGAGTCGCACGGGCGTTGGCGGCCGACCCACCGGTACTGCTGATGGACGAACCGTTCGGCGCCGTCGACCCCATCACCCGTGCACTGCTGCAGGACGAATTGCTGCGCCTGCAGGGCGAACTCGGCAAGACCATCGTTTTCGTCACCCACGATTTCGGTGAGGCGGTGAAATTGGGCGACCGCATCGCGGTGCTCGGCGACCGCTCCCGCATCCTGCAGTACGACACCCCCGCCGCGATCCTGGCCGCCCCCGCCGACGACACCGTCGCCGGCTTCGTCGGCGCCACCGCGACCATCGACCGCCTCGGCCTCGCGGTCCTCGCCGACCTCGACCTCGACCAGGGCGTCGCCGTCACCGAGGACACCGACCCCACGGCACTGACCACCGCACTGCACGAGGCGGATCATCCCTGGGGGATCGTCCTGGACTCCCGACGGCGACCACTTCGCCGGGTCTCCAGAGACGAACTCGCACAAGCGGACTCCCTGACCGCCGCAGGAACCCCGATCGGTGCCACCCTCCCCGTCGATGCCACCCTCCAAGACGCCCTCGCCGCCCTCCTCACCGAACGCACTGCCTCGGCGATCGTGCTCGACGCGAGCGGCGGCTACGCCGGTGTCGTCACCGTAGACACCCTCATCGACCATCTGGCCACGTCCGCGAAGGCGTCGTCATGATGCCCGACCAGCAGAATTACTCACCCGACCACCGATCGACTCGAACCCTCGTCGCGGAGCGGGTGGGCTCATGGTGACCGCTACTCCCTCGACTCGTCCGGTCGTCGACCTCCCCGCCGCCGCGTCCGCACCGGCGACGCAGCGGCGCGCCGAACTCCTGCGGTTGCTCGCCCAACCGGTGATCGTGCTGATCCTCACCGTCGGTGTGCTGGTGTGGGCCTTCCGTCGTGAACTCACGACTATTCAGCAGGCCAGTATCAGTGCGGGCAATATCGCCGAGGTCACCTGGCAGCACGTGCTCATCACGGCGGCCGTGGTCGCGATCGTCGTCGTGATCGCGGTGCCGCTCGGCACGCTACTCACCCGTCGCCGATTCCGCCGCCTGGCACCGTTTTTCGTCGGGATCGCCAATATCGGGGCGGCGGCGCCCGCGATCGGTTTGATCGTGCTGTGCTATCTGCTCACCCGGACCACCGGATTCTGGGTGGGTGTCGCGCCGATCGCGTTCTGTTCGCTGCTGCCGGTGTTGCGCAACACGATCCTCGGCTATCAGCAGGTGGACCCGGCTGTCATCGACGCCGGTCGCGGCCAGGGAATGTCGGCCGTACAGGTGTTGCGGCGCATCGAGTTCCCGCTCGCCATTCCCTACATCCTCGCCGGGTTGCGCACGTCGCTGGTGCTCGCCGTCGGTACCGCGACGCTGTCGTTCATGGTGAGCGCGGGCGGTCTCGGCATCCTCATCGACACCGGCTACAAACTGCGCGACACCGTCACCCTGACGGTCGGTGCGGTGCTCGCGGTGGCACTGGCCCTGTTCGTCGACTGGCTCGGCGCGCTGGCCGAACAGTTTCTCGGGCCGAGGGGGCTGCGGTGAGAAAGAGCAGATGGTTGCGTGGGCTGATCCCGGTCCTCGCGGTGGTGCTCGCCGGATGCGGTCTGCAATCGGGCGGTTCGGTGCCGCTGCCGGTGGGCCCGGGCAGTATCACCCCCGTCCCGGAACTCGACGGTGTCGCGGTGACGGTGGGGTCCAAGGACTTCACCGAGGCCAACATCCTCGGCTACCTCATCGAATTCGCCCTCACCGCCGCGGGCGCGAACGTGCGTGACCTGACCAATATCCAGGGCTCCAACAGCCTGCGCGACGCGCAACTCAACGGCCAGATCGATATCGCCTACGACTACACCGGCACCGGCTGGATCAACTACCTCGGCAACGAGACCCCCGAACCCGACGAACGCAAACAGTTCGACCTCGTCCGCGACGCCGACCGCGCACAGCACGACATGGTGTGGGCGGCCATGGCACCGATGAACAACACCTACGCCCTGGTCACCAGCAGGCGCACCGCCGAGGAGACCGGGGTCCGCACCCTGTCGGACTACGCGAAACTGCTCGCCGCCGACCCGGCCGCGGCAGCCACCTGCGTGGGCACCGAGTTCAATGTCCGCCCCGACGGCTACCCGGGCCTGGCGCAGAAATACGGCATCGACGCGGGCAGAGCGCAGAAACAGATCGTGCAGGACGCCCTGGTCTACCAGGCCACCGCCGACGCGAAACAGTGCCGCTTCGGCTCCGTCGCCGCCACCGACGGTCGCATCCCCGCTCTCGACCTGGTGCTGCTCGAAGACGACAAGGGCTTCTTCCCCAAGTACAACGCGGCCCTGGTGATGTACGGCCCGTTCGCCGACGCCAACCCCCGCGTGGTCGACATCATGGCGCCGATCTCGGCCCGGCTCACCAACGAGGTCATCACCGAACTCAACCGCCAGGTCGACATCGACGGTCGCGAACCCGCCGACGTCGCCCGCGACTGGATGATCGCCGAAGGCCTCGTCACCGCCGGCTGACTTGCCCCGGCGCCCGGGCCGGACCACCTCCCCACGATGCCGACCGGCCGGGCCATGATGGACGGTGGCTACACACCGGCACACCGACATCGCTGGGAGGAACACGCATGACCATCGCATTCCGCAAGGTGACAGTTCTGGGAACCGGCGTCCTCGGTTCCCAGATCGCGTTCCAGACCGCTTTCCACGGCTTCGACGTGACGTCCTACGACATCGACGACAAGGCGATCACCGCCGCCCGCACCCGGTTCGACGAACTGGCGAAGACCTACCAGGCCGAAGTGGACGGAGCCGACACCGCCAAGACCGAGGCGACGGCCGCGGGCATCACGCTGACCACCGATCTGGCCGCCGCGGTCGCCGATGCCGACCTCGTCGTCGAGGCGGTGCCGGAGGTGCTGTCCATCAAACGCGACCTGTACACGAAACTGGGCACCCTCGCCCCGGAACGCACGGTCTTCGCGACGAACTCCTCGACCCTGTTGCCCAGCGACATGGCCGGTTTCACCGGGCGCGCCGACCGTTTCCTCGCCCTGCATTTCGCCAACCACGTGTGGAAGTTCAACACCGCCGAGGTGATGGGCACACCGGAGACCGACCCGGACGTGTTCGCCTCGGTCGTGAAGTTCGCCTCAGACATCGGCATGGTGCCCATAGAAGTGCACAAGGAGAAGGCGGGTTACGTGCTCAACTCACTGCTCGTCCCGTTCCTCAACGCGGGCATGGGGCTGGTCGCGGGCGGTTACGCCGAACCGAAAGCCGTCGACGAGACGTGGCGCATCGGGACCGGCGCACCGATGGGCCCGATGCAGATTCTCGACGTCGTCGGGCTCACCACGCCCTACAACATCCTGGCCAACGGCGGCCCCGAGGAGCAGAAGCTCGCCGACTGGCTGAAGCAGAACTACATCGACAAGGGCAAACTCGGCCTGTCGACCGGTGAGGGCTTCTACCGCTACACCGAATGACGCGAACGGGGCCCGGTCCAGAATGGACCGGGCCCCGTCGGTTTCCGGGTCTACTTCTTGGTGATGTCCACGCCTGGTGCGGCGTCGGTGACGATCGAGTCGGCGGCCAGCACCGCACCGCCACCCTTCTTGCGCCGCGACCGCAGCCGCTTCTCCAAGCGGGTCGCCAGGAACGACAGCGCGATATTGAGCGAGATCATGATGACCGCGATCACCATCAGGGCGGGGATCGTGTTCTGCTCCGCCGCACCTACCTGCTGACCCGAGCGCACCAGTTCCACATAGGTGATCTGGTAGCCCAGCGCGGTGTCCTTGAGCACGACCACCATCTGCGAGACCAGCGCGGGCAGCATCGCGGTGATCGCCTGCGGCAACAGCACCAGGCGCATCAGCTGGGTCTTGCGCATACCGAGCGCGACGGCGGCCTCGCTCTGGCCCTTGGGCAGCGACCGGATACCGGCCCGCACGATCTCGGCGATGACCGCCGCGTTGTAGACGGTGAGGGCGATGACCACCGCGGCCAGCGCCAGCTGATCGGTGGGGAACACCTTGTAGTCGCCGAACACGGCGAACAGGAAGATCATCAGGATCAGCACCGGGATAGCCCGGGCAAGCTCGACGATCGCGCCCGCCACCCAGCGCACCCAGGTGTGATCCGACAGGCGCAGGATGCCGAAGATCATGCCGAAGATCAGCGCACCGATGATCGACAGCACCGCGGCGGTGAGCGTGCCCTCGAGACCGGGCAGCAGGTAGGTCTCCCAGACCTCCGCCTCCAGGAAGGGCTTCCACTTCGCGGCGGTGAACTGACCTTCCCGCTGGAAGGCGAGGAACATCCACACGCCTGCCGCGACGAGCACCGCCGCGACCACCACCGAGTAGAGCCAGTGCCGCACCCGGGCCTTGGGGCCGGGAGCGTCGAACAGAACCGAAGCGCCTGAACTCACCGGACAACCTCGAATCGCTTGGCCAGCCAGCCGAAGAACAAGCCGGTCGGCAGGGTGAGCACGACGAAGCCGAGCGCGAAGATCGCACCGATGGCGAGCACCGCGGCCTCGTTCTCGTTCATCTCGCTCATCAGGAACGCGGCCTCACCGACACCGATCACCGAGGCGATCGTCGAGTTCTTGGTCAGCGCGATCAGCACGCTGCCCAGCGGGGCGATGACGGCCCGGAAAGCCTGTGGCAGCACGATCAGGCGCAGATTCTGGGCGAACCCGAAGCCCAGCGAGCGGCCCGCCTCGGACTGCCCGATGTGGACGGTGTTGATGCCCGACCGCAGCGATTCGCACACGAAAGCCGCGGTGTAGACGCTCAATCCGATGATCGCCCACCAGTAGTTGTTGTCCTTGATCGAATCACCGGCCAACTCCCACTGCAGCGTGGTGTAGAGGCCGAGCGAGCAGAACACGATGATCAGCGTCAGAGGGGTGTTGCGGAAGATCGACACGTAGGCGGTGCCGACCCAGCGCGCGACGGGGATGGGAGACACACGCATTCCGGCGACGATGGTGCCGAGGATCAGGGCACCGATCGCCGAGAAGAACGTCAGCTTGATGGTCACCCAGAAGGCAGCGAGGATTCGGGAGTCATACTCCGAGATCAGGTCGAACACGGACGCGCGTCCTCCGATCGATGAGAAAGGCCAGCAGGACAGACACCGTCGCGGTGGCGCGTGGCCACCGCGACGGTGATCGGGATCAGTAGCGGTCGACCTTCGGCGGCTCCGGGACCTTGAAACCGGTGCCGGGGAAGGACTTCTCCAGCGCGGCCTTCCAGGAACCGTCGGCGATCATCGCCTCGATCGCGTCGTTGATCTTGGTGCGGGCCTCGGTGTCGCCCTTCTTCAGGCCGATGCCGTAGTTCTCGGTGGTGAAGGTCTTACCCGCCAGCTTGTAGGTGCCGGGCGCCTGCGCGGCGTAACCGGCCAGAATCACGTCGTCGGTGGTCATCGCGTCGATGGCACCGCCACGCAGGCCCTCGAGGCACAGCGAGTACGTGTCGTAGGTCTGCAGCTGGGCCTGCGGGTAGTTCTTCTCGATGTTCTGGGCCGGGGTGGAGCCCTTCACCGAGCAGACCTTCTTGCCCGCGAGCGAATCGGGGCCGGTGATGTCGGTGTTGTCGGCACGCACCAGCAGGTCCTGGCCCGCCACGTAGTACGGGCCGGCGAAATCGACCTTCTCCTTGCGCTTGTCGTTGATCGAGTAGGTGGCGACGATGAAGTCGACCTGACCGTTCTCGATCATCGTCTCGCGCTGCGCCGACGGGGTTTCCTTGAACGTGATGGCCTCGGGCTTCACGCCGAGCTTGTCGGCGACGTACTTGGCGACCTCGACATCGAAGCCGCTGTAGGTGCCGTCGGTGTTGCGCAGGCCGAGACCCGGCTGGTCGAACTTGATGCCGACGGTCAGCTTGCCTTCCTTGGCGTGGTCGAGCGCGCTGCCCTCGTCACCGCCGCCGCAGGCCGCCGTCACGGTGGCGGCGAGAGCCAGAGCCACAGCGCCGACGCCGACGCGCACCGCACGATTGATCCTCATCGAGTTTCCTTCTCCCTCTTGTGGTGTCGCTACAAGTCAGTGGCTGAGAATTTTGCCGAGGAAGTCCTTGGCGCGGTCGGATCGCGGTGCGGTGAAGAACGTTTCGGGCTCCGCGTCCTCGACGACCTCACCGTCGGCCATGAACAGCACCCGGTGGCCGGCCCGGCGGGCGAAGCCCATCTCATGGGTGACCACGAGCATCGTCATGCCCTCCTTGGCGAGGGAAACCATCACCTCGAGCACCTCGTTGACCATCTCGGGGTCGAGCGCGGAGGTCGGCTCGTCGAACAGCATCACCTTCGGGTCCATCGCCAGCGACCGCGCGATCGCCACGCGCTGCTGCTGACCGCCCGACAGCTGGGCGGGGTACTTGTCGGCCTGGTTGGCGATGCCGACCCGGTCGAGCAGGGCGAGCGCGTGCTTGCGCGCTTCGTCCTTCTTGATGCCGCGCACCTTCATCGGCGCGAGCATCACATTTTCGAGAATTGTCTTGTGCGCGAACAAATTGAACGATTGGAAGACCATGCCCACCTCGGCGCGCAATGCGGCGAGGGCCTTGCCTTCGGCGGGCAGATCCACCCCGTCGATGGCGATGCGGCCCGAGTCGATCGGTTCGAGCCGGTTGATGGTGCGGCACAGGGTGGACTTCCCCGAGCCCGAGGGGCCGAGGACGATCACGACCTGCCCGCGGGGCACTTCCAGGTTGATATTGCGCAGAACATGGAGCTCACCGAAGTGTTTGTCCACGTTGTGCATCGAGATCATCGGCGGCGCGCCTGCAGTGGCAGCGGCGTCGGCTTTCCCGGTCGCGGGTGCGGCGTCGTCGGTCATGCTCAGAAACCTTAGGCGTTCTTCGGAGATTTGCCCTGCTTTCCGTGACTCGCCGTCCCGGCTCGCCGAGAAGACACCTGCCGGTAACCGGGCGGCAGCCTCCTCGTCGCGCTCGGCCGGCCCGACCGCGACGCAGGTCACCGGGGCGGTGGCCGTACCCTGGGCGGGTGGATTCGAACGGACAGAATGCGACGCACGGCTCGGTCACCGAGGCGCGCACCTACGAGGTCCGCACCTTCGGTTGCCAGATGAACGTCCATGATTCCGAACGCTTGTCCGGCCTGCTCGAAGACGCGGGTTATGTGAAGGCCGCCCCGAGCGACACCCCGGACCTGGTGGTGTTCAACACCTGCGCGGTGCGGGAGAACGCCGACAACAAGCTCTACGGCACCCTCGGGCACCTCGCGCCGGTGAAGCAGGGCAGGCCCGGCATGCAGATCGCCGTCGGCGGCTGCCTGGCGCAGAAGGACCGCGACACCGTGGTCCGCAAGGCGCCGTGGGTGGACGTGGTGTTCGGCACACACAACATCGGCTCGCTGCCGGTGCTGCTCGAACGGGCACGGCACAACGAGCAGGCCCAGGTGGAGATCCTCGAATCGCTCGAGGCCTTCCCGTCCACCCTGCCCGCCAAGCGTGAATCGGCCTACGCGGGCTGGGTGTCGATCTCGGTGGGTTGCAACAACACCTGCACCTTCTGCATCGTGCCCGCGCTGCGCGGCAAAGAGGTGGACCGCCGCCCCGGTGACGTGCTCGCCGAGGTGCAGGCCCTGGTCGACCAGGGTGTGCTCGAGGTGACCCTGCTCGGCCAGAACGTGAACTCCTACGGCGTGAACTTCGTCGACCCCGAACAACCGCGCGACCGGGGCGCCTTCGCCCAGTTGCTGCGCGCGACCGGGCGGATCGAGGGGCTCGAGCGGGTGCGGTTCACCTCGCCGCATCCGGCGGAGTTCACCGACGACGTCATCGAGGCGATGGCCGAGACACCCAATGTCTGCCCGCAGCTGCACATGCCGTTGCAGTCCGGCTCGGACCGGGTGCTCAAGGCGATGCGCCGCTCCTACCGCAAGGAACGCTTCCTCGGCATCATCGACAAGGTGCGCGCCGCGATGCCGCACGCCTCGATCACCACCGACATCATCGTCGGCTTCCCCGGCGAGACCGAGGAGGACTTCCAGGAGACCCTGGACGTGGTGCGCCGGGCCCGCTTCACCAGCGCCTACACCTTCCAGTACTCCAAGCGCCCCGGCACCCCGGCCGCCGAACTGGCCGATCAGGTGCCCAAGGCCGTGGTGCAGGAACGCTACGACCGGCTCATCGCCCTGCAGGAGCAGGTGTCGCTCGAGGAGAACCAGGCGCTGATCGGCACCGAGGTGGAATTGCTCGTCGCCGAGGGCGCGGGCAAGAAGAACGCGGCGACCGCCCGGATGAGCGGACGCGCCCGCGACGGCAGACTGGTGCACTTCCGGCCCGGCACCGACGCGGGGATCCGCCCCGGTGACCTCGTCGTCGTCGACATCACCGCCGCCGCACCGCACCACCTGATCGCCGACAGTGTCGTGAAATCGCATCGCCGCACGCGAGCGGGCGACGCGCACGAGCGAGGGGTCACGCCCAAGACCGCGCCGATCGGTGTCGGTCTCGGCTTGCCACGCATCGGCGCGCCCGCGATCGAGCCGGTGGACAGCGGTTGTTCGACCGGGTGTCCGGCATGAACGCCGAGGACCCGGACTCTACTACCGGTCGTAGTGGGTCGGGTGCCGAGGACGGCGCGGGGGATGGCAGAGTGGAGCCCGGCGCACACGAGCCGAGTAACCCTGCGGACAGGAGCGACGTGAACCGGGTGGGCAACGATCAGGAATTCGAGCAGTTCCGCGGCGAGATCGACGCCGTGGAGCGGCGGATCGCCGGTGAGATCGATCCCGGCGCACGGGCCATGGTGGTGGCGGGCGCGGTGTTCGCCCTGCTCGTCTCGCTGATCCTGCCGCACGCAGGTGCCGCGCGCGGCTTCGACGTGCTGCTGAGCACCGATGCGGCCCGCCTCGAACACATCGGACTGCCCTCACGCGTCTTCGTGTGGCTGGTCATCGTGTTCGGCGTCGGCTTCTCCCTGCTGGCCCTGACCACCCGGCGCTGGGTGCTGGCCTGGTTGGCCTGTGCGGGCTCGGCCGTGGCGAGTGTGTTCGGCGTGCTGTCGATCTGGCACCGCCAGACCCCGGGCCTCGGCAACTACGAGGGCGCCGGGCCCGGCATCGGCCTGATCCTCGGCACCCTGGCCGTCATGGTGCTCACCTTCCACTGGATCCGCGTGGTCTGGAGTCGCACCGCTGTGCAGCTGGCCGCGGAGGAACAGCGCCGTAATGCCGCCCGCGAAGCCGAGGAACGCGACCGCAAACGCCTGATGGGCGAGTAGCTAGCCCGCCTCGCTAGCCCGCCTCGCTAGCCCGCCTCCCCGCGAATTCGGCCGGTCGTGGGCAGGGGGCTGGGTTTCTCGCCGGGCTCACCGGGGTGCGCCGTGAGTTCTGGGCGTACCCGGTGAGTTACCGATGTACTTGCGAAATCAGTTGTCGCGTAAGCGAAGTGTGAGGTGCTCGTCGCGCCGACCGCCGGGTGCTGTGCGATCGACGTCAGAGGTTGCTGACGGCGCCTTCTGCCGCTTCGGCCCACTCGCGCCACTGCCTGGCCTGCTCGAGTGCCTTTTCGGCATCGCGCTTCTTGCCCGCTGCCTCGGCCTTGGCGGCCTGCTCCTCGAACTGGGCGACGCGTTCGCGGAACTGCGCGGCGCGGGCGACGGCCTCGGGGTCGGTGCGGCGCCACTGCTGGTCGGCCGCGTCGCGCACCCGCTTCTCGATCGCGCGCAGCCTGCCTTCGAGTTCCTGCATCCGCTCGCGCGGGACCTTGCCGACGGCGTCCCACTTGTCCTGCAGTTCGCGCAGGGCGGCGCGGGCGGCTTCGAGGCCGTTGGCCGGGTCGATGTGCTCGTAGGCGTCGAGCAGCTCCTGCTTGGCGACGGCGTTGTGCTCGAACTCCGCGTCGCGTTCGGAGACCGCCGCGTTGCGGGCGGCGAAGAACACGTCCTGCGCGCTCTTGAACCGGCGCCACAGCGCCTCGTCGGCCTCGCGGGGCGCCCGGCCTGCGGCCTTCCACTCGGTGAGCAGATCGCGGAACACCGCGGCGGTACCGGTCCAGTCGGTGGAGCCGGACAGCTCCTCGGCGCGCACGCACAGCTCTTCCTTGCGCGTCTTGGCCGTGGCGCGTTCGCGATCGAGTTCGGCGAAATGGGCGCCGCGACGGCGGTTGAACGCCTCACGCGCCTTGGAGTAGCGCTTCCACAGCGCGTCGTCGACCTTGCGATCGACACCGCGGATCGACTTCCACTCGTCGAGGATCTCGCGCAACCGGTCGCCCGCGGCCTTCCACTGGGTGGATTCGGCGGCGATCTGCTCGGCCTCGGCGGCCAGGGCTTCCTTGCGCTCGGTGTGCTCGTGGCGGGCGCGTTCCTTCTCCTCCTTGGCGTGCGCGGCGGCTTCCTCGGAGTGCTCGGTGATGGCCTGCAGGCGGGCGGCCAGGCC
The DNA here is from genome assembly GCF_040639775.1 of Nocardia sp. NPDC023733. Taxonomy (NCBI): domain Bacteria; kingdom Bacillati; phylum Actinomycetota; class Actinomycetes; order Mycobacteriales; family Nocardiaceae; genus Nocardia; species Nocardia sp. NPDC023733. The sequence goes on from NZ_JBFAAN010000001.1 coordinate 438,548, forward strand.
GTCGATGTCGCCGATGACGGCGGCGGTCGGCAACGTCTCGGCGAGCGCCAGCGCGGCGGCCTTGGTCTTGCGGGCATCGGCGCCCGCGGCCAAACGCGCCTCGAGCAACGCCACCTCGGTGGCCAGGTCGTCGAAGCGGCGGCCGAAGTGGGCAAGGCCCTCGGCGGCGTCACCGGCCTGCCAGGAGCCGACGACGCGTTCACCGTCGGCGGTCTTCACCCAGGCGGTGCCGTCCTCGTCGACGCGACCCCATTTGCTCGGGTCGGTGGCCGCGGGCACCACCACCGCGTGCGGGTGCGTCTGGTCGGGGCCGGGAGCGGGTTTCACGGCATGTGGTTTGGGCGGACGCGGAGCCTTGCCGCCGGGCTTGGGGGCGCCGGAGGGTCGCGGGCCCGGACCTGGGGTGGGCTTCGCGGTTCCGTTGCTGTCGGTCATTGCTCTCCGTCCCTGCCGCGCGTCACGGCTGCCTGGTTACGCTCTAGCACATCCCATTGAACCCGCTTCGAGCCGAGGAAACCATCGATCCCGAGGATCGGATGCCGCGTTTCCTGGGATTTCGTCCCGGACGACGGGGGTGGTCGCATCAGAAAACACTAGCAATCTCGCGGGGCGTCACGGCGCCGGACACTCGCTGACCCCGGTGCGCTCCTCCTGCGCCGGATGCGGGCGCGTGCTACCGGTGCGGCTACGGTTACGTCGTGTTCTCGATAGCGGCCCTGGTCCCGTCGCCGCCGATGCTGGTGCCACAACTGTGCGGACACCAGGTGGCCTCCGGCGATGCTCCCGACGAGCCGGTGGTGGTGTTGCGCGCGGCCGCGCTCGAGGCCGCCGCCACGCTCGCCGCCCACGCCGATCGCTGGGTCGTCGTCGGCGCCGGTGCGCGGGCCGAAACCTTCGACCCCGGTGTGCGCGGGACTTTCCGTGGCTTCGGCGCCGATGTCGTCGTCGGTCTCGGCCCGGGCGCGAGCCTCGACGCACCGGCAGACCCCCAGCTTCCGCTGCCCGTCCTGATCGCCGCGTGGTTGCGGGAGCAGGCCGCGCCGGGTGTTTCCGTACGGGCGCGAGTGATCGCCGCCGACACCGCACCGGGGGAGTGTGCCCGCTTCGGCACCGACCTGCGCGCCGAACTCGACGCCGATCCGGCGCCGTGGGCGGTGCTCGTCGTCGCCGACGGAGCCGCGACCCTCACCCTCAAATCCCCGGGCTACCTCGACGAGCGCGCCGACCCGTTCCAAACCGCTCTGGACGCCGCCCTGCGCGAGGGCTCCCGAGCAGGGCTCGCCGCACTCGACGCCGACCTGTGTGCGCAATTGCGGGTCGACGGTCGCGCCGCCTACCAGGCGCTCGGCGGCCTGTTCGCCACCGACCCGGCCGACCCGCCGGTTCGCACCCTCTACCAGGGCGCACCGTACGGCGTGGGCTATGACGTGAGCGTGTGGGAGGTCGGCCGATGACGAAGCGGCCCATCGCGGTCGTCGGACCCACCGCGACCGGGAAGTCCGATCTGGCCCTCGACCTGGCCGAACGGCTCGACGGCGAAATCGTCAACATCGACGCGATGCAGCTGTACCGCGGCATGGACGTCGGTACCGCGAAACTGCCGCCCGCGCAGCGGCGTGGCATCGCGCACCACCTCCTCGACGTTCTCGACGTCACCGAGACCGCCACGGTCGCTGCCTACCAGAGCGCGGCAAGCGACATCGTGGAAGACATCATGGCGCGCGGCCGCACCCCGGTGGTCGTCGGCGGTTCGATGATGTATGTGCAGGCGCTGCTCGACCAGTGGGACTTCCCGGCCACCGACCCCGACGTGCGCGCCCGCTGGGAAGCGGTGCTGGCCGACGGCGGAGTCGCGGCCGTGCACGCGGCGCTGCGGGCGGCCGACCCGGTCGCGGCCGACACCATCCTGCCCACCGACGGGCGCCGGATGGTCCGCGCACTGGAAGTCGTCGAACTCACCGGTAAACCGTTCGCCGCCTCGGCTCCGACCATCGGCGCACCGCGCTGGGACACCGTCATCATCGGCGTCGACCGGGAGACCGCCGCCCTCGACGCCCGCATCGAAGCCCGCACCGCGCACATGTTCGACTCCGGCCTGGTCGAGGAGGTCCGCACCCTGCTCGATGCCGGACTGCGCGACGGCCAGACCGCACGCCGCGCGATCGGGTACGCCCAGGTGCTGGCCTACCTCGACGGCGAATACGATCTCGCGCACGCCCGCGAACGCACCCTCATCGGCACCCGCCGCTATGTGCGACGACAGCGCTCGTGGTTCCGCCGCGACCCCAGGGTGACCTGGGTCGACGGCGCCGACCCCGACATCGCCGCCACCACGCTCACCCTGCTCGACGAACAGACAGGACGGACCGCGCAGTGACCCGACGAGTGAGTACCCGCAACGCCTCGGTGCAGGTGTGGCAGGCCTACCTCAACAACCGGACCAAACGTCATCGCGACGGCCGCTTCCTCGTGCAGGGCGTGCGCCCCATCACCCAGGCCCTGGCCAACGACTGGCCCCTGGAGACGCTGCTCTACCGGCTCGGCACGCCCGATCTGTCGAGCTGGGCGCGGGAACTGCTCGACACCACCGATGTACCGCAGGTGGGTCTGGTCCCCGAACTGATGGCCGAGCTGGGGGAGAAGTCGGGCACGATTCCCGAGATCGTGGCCGTCGCCCATTCGCGTCAGCCCGACCTGGACACCTACGCGCCCGGCGAACCGGGCGAGGACTTCCCGGTCGTCGTGGTCTTCGACCGGCCCAACTCGCCCGGCAACCTCGGCACCCTCATCCGGTCGGCCGACGCCTTCGGGGCATCGGGCGTGATCGTCACCGGCCATGGCGCCGACCAGTTCGACCCGCAGGCCGTGCGCGCCTCCACCGGTTCGCTGTTCGCCGTGCCCGTGCTGCGCGCGTCGGGTGCCGCCCAGGTCGTGGAGTTCCGTGACCGGCAGGTGGCGCGCGGTATCCCCACCCGCATCGTGGGCACCGACGAACACGCGCCGTCGACCATCTACGACTACGACTTCACCGAGGCCACCATCCTGGTGGTCGGCAACGAGACCACCGGCATGAGTTCGGCCTGGTCGCAAGCCTGCGACGACCTGGTGACCATCCCGATGGGCGGCACCGCGAGCTCGCTCGGCGCCCCGTCGGCCGGCGCGATCGGCCTGTACGAGATCGCCCGGCAGCGCCGCACCTTCGCCCGATGACGGGATCGTCGCCCGCACAGGGGACAATGGCGGACGTGTCCGACATCGAATTCAGCAAGGGCCACGGCACCCAGAACGATTTCGTGGTGCTGCCCGACCTCGAGGTGCGTCTCGACCTGAACGCCGACCGCGTCGCCGCCCTGTGCGACCGCCGTCGCGGCCTCGGCGCCGACGGTGTGCTGCGCGTCGCCAAGGCGGGCGCCCTGCAGGAGGCGGGCGTGCTCGACACTCTGCCCGACGGTGTCGGCGCCGACGACTGGTTCATGGACTACCGCAATGCCGACGGTTCGATCGCCGAGATGTGCGGCAACGGCACCCGGGTGTTCGCCCACTACCTCAATGCCACCGGCCTGGAAACCCGCACCGAGTACGTCGTCGGCAGCCGCGCGGGCGGGCGACCCGCCGAGGTGCACACCGCGGGCCCCGTCGACGGCGAGGTCACCGTCGACATGGGCGCCGTGCGTGAACTCGGCAGCTCCACCGCGACCCTGGCCGGCTGGGCGCTGTCCGGAATCGGCATCGATGTGGGCAATCCGCACCTGGCCTGCGTCGACGAGAGCCTGACCGCCGACGCGCTGGCCAAGCTCGATCTCAGCGTGTCGCCCGGCTTCGATCCCGACCTGTTCCCGCACGGCGTCAATGTCGAGATCCTCACCGCGCTCGGCCCCGACAACGCCGTCGACATGCGCGTCTACGAGCGCGGTGTCGGCGAGACCCGCTCCTGCGGAACCGGAACCGTCGCCGCAGCGGCCGCCGCGCTGACCGCCGCCGGTGTGCCGGTCGGGTCGGGCCGGGGCGAGGTCACGGTGCGCGTTCCGGGCGGGCAGGTGCGCGTCACCATCGACAACGGTCGCGCCTGGATGCGCGGCCCGTCGGTGCTGCTCGCCGCGGGCACACTGTCGCGCGACTGGTGGAACGCGCAAGCCAACCGATAACCGGATGCGCCGTGTCACTGTGACGTGGCAGCATGGAAGGCGTATGACGAAACCAGAAGTACCCTCAGACACCACATCGGACCGCGACACCACCGCGGCCGATGCCGACGTGGCCGCCGACCGCGGCGACGTCGACGACGCGCTGGCCCGCCACGCGGCACGGATGCAGCGCCCGGGCTGGTCACCCGAACCGACCGTCGGTGAGATGCAGCTCGACGAACGCACCTCGCTGCGTCGCGTCGCAGGCCTGTCCACCGAGCTCACCGACATCACCGAGGTCGAATACCGCCAGCTGCGCCTGGAACGGGTCGTGCTGGTCGGTGTGTGGACCACCGGCAGCGCCGCGCAGGCCGAGGCTAGCATGGTCGAGCTGGCCGCATTGGCCGAGACCGCGGGCTCGGAAGTCCTCGAAGGCCTCATCCAGCGCCGCGACAAGCCCGACCCGGCCACCTACATCGGTTCCGGCAAGGCCGAGGAACTGCGCACCGTCGTCCTCGACACCGGCGCCGACACCGTGATCTGCGACGGTGAACTCACCCCCGCCCAGCTCACCGCGCTGGAGAAGGTCGTGAAGGTGAAGGTCATCGACCGCACCGCGCTGATCCTCGACATCTTCGCCCAGCACGCCACCTCCCGCGAGGGTAAGGCCCAGGTCGCGCTCGCCCAGATGGAATACATGCTGCCGCGGCTGCGTGGTTGGGGTGAGTCGATGTCACGGCAGGCCGGTGGTCGCGCCGGCTCCAACGGCGGTGTCGGTCTGCGTGGTCCCGGTGAGACCAAGATCGAAACCGACCGCCGCCGCATTCGTGAGCGAATGGCCAAGCTGCGCCGCGAGATTCGCGAGATGAAGACCGCACGCGACACCATGCGCGCGCGCCGCAGCGCCAGCGGGGTACCCGCGGTGGCCATCGTCGGCTACACCAACGCGGGCAAGTCCAGCCTGATGAACTCCCTGACCGGCGCGGGTCTGCTGGTGCAGGACGCCCTGTTCGCCACCCTCGATCCGACCACCCGCCGGGCCGCGCTCGACGACGGTCGCGAGATGGTGTTCACCGACACCGTCGGCTTCGTCCGTCACCTGCCCACCCAGCTGGTCGAGGCGTTCCGGTCCACCTTGGAAGAGGTCACCGGCGCCGACTTACTGCTGCATGTGGTCGACGGGTCCGACCCGTTGCCGCTCGAGCAGATCCGCGCGGTGCGCGAGGTCATCACCGACGTGATCAAGGAGCAGGGCACGGCGGCTCCACCGGAACTGCTGGTGGTCAACAAGATCGACGCCGCCGACCCCGACGAGCTCACCCGCCTGCGCGGGCTGCTGCCGGGCGCCGCGTTCGTGTCGGCCCGCACCGGGGCAGGCATCGAGGAGCTGCGCGAACGCCTCTCCGAGGTACTCGGCGGGCTCGATGTCGACATCAGTGTGCTGCTGCCCTACAGCCGCGGCGACCTGCTCGCCCGCATCCACGCCGACGGCCGGATCATCTCCTCCGATCACGAAGAGGGCGGCACCCGCGTGCGCGCTCGGGTGCCACACGCGCTGGCGGCGGCCCTGTCGGAATTCGCCCATTCCGGGCCTGCGGAGTCGGCCGGTCGCTAGCGGCGGGTTGCCGCTCGTTTGCGGCTGACACCGATGCGACACAGCCATATTCGGACGCTATGGTCGATTGTCGACAGCAGGAGGGTGTTATGTCGAACGACCAGAAGAACGAAATCGAGCAGGGCGATCACGTTCTCAGCGATGGCGCGCCGTTGAATCCGGCGCCGAGCGAGTGGGAGATCCGGGCCTTCGAGGCGGTGTTCGCACCGGTGCGTGCCTGGGCCAGTCCGCGCTTCTACGGTTTGGAGAACATTCCGGCCGAGGGCCCGGTGTTGATCGTGGCCAACCACAACCTGCTCGGCGGGATCGATGCGCCGCTGCTGATGCCCGCCATCCTGCGGGAGCGTGGGCGGCTGGTGCGTGGCCTGGCCGAGCATGTGCTGATGGTGCCGGGTGTGCGGGAAATCCTGCACCGTTTCGGTGCTGTGCGCGGTACCAGGTCGAACTGCCTCGCGCTGCTCGAACGCGGCGAGGCGGTGGTGGTGTTTCCCGGCGGCGGTCGTGAGGCGATCCGCCGCAAGGGGGAGAAGTACGTGCTCAAGTGGGAGGGCCGCACCGGCTTCGCGCGGATGGCGATCCAGGCCGGCGTCCCCATCGTGCCGTTGGCGATGATCGGTATCGACGATGCCTTCGACATCGTCTTCGACGGCCAGCATCCCGTGATGTCGCCGCTGCGGTGGACGTGTCAACTACTCGGTATCAACCCCGAACTGAACCCACCGCTGGTGAAGGGCATCGGGCCGACCCCGATTCCGCGCCCGGAACGGTTCTACTACTCGGCGGGTACCCCGATCGATCCCACCCCGTGGCTCGGTGCCGACGACATCGACAGCGCTGCCGCCGACCTGCGTGACGTGGTGCAGAAGAGCCTGGAGGAGGAACTGCAGTTCCTGTTCTCCGAACGTGAGCGCGATACCGGCCGCGGTCTGATCGGCCGATTGCGTAGCGCGCTGCCCTTCTGACCCGCCCGAGCGGTGGGTGTTCGCGGAATACCCACCGCTCACCTCGCGTTACGCGCTATACGGACCAAGGTCCGAATAGCGAGAGGCGAGGTCGATGGCGGCACAGGTGCAGGTGATTCCGGCTGCGAACCGCAGGTACTGGCGCACCGAGTGGCTCGACTCGCGCCAGTCGTTCCCCGTGACCGGCAATTTCGTGCTCGAGGACTACGCGCACGGGCTGCTGCTTGTGCACAACGAGGACATCGTCGACCCCGGCGAGGGCTTCGACACGCATCAGCACCGTGACACCGAGATCTTGACCTGGGTGTTGGAAGGCACAGTGGTGCACCAGGATTCGGCAGGCAACTCGGGATTGATCCGGCCCGGCCTCGCACAACGGATGAGTGCGGGTACCGGCATCCTGCATTCCGAACGCAACGGCGCCGGCTGGACGGAACGCGAACGGCTGCACGTGGTGCAGATGTGGATCCCACCGGACACTCTCGGCGCGCCGCCGAGCTATCAGGAACTCGACGTCGACGGTGCGTTGCGCCGCAACTCGCTGGTGCCGGTGGCCTCCGGCATGCCGAGGTATCGCGGCGACGCCGCGATCGGAATCGGCAACCGCCACGCCACTTTCCATGTCGCCCGGCTGGATCCGGGACACAGCATCACCGTCCCCGACGCACCGTACGGTCACGTGTTCATCGCCCGGGGCGGCGTCGACTACGAGAACCACGGCGCACTCGGGCAGGGCGACGCCGTCCGGCTCACCGCGACGGGCGGCCACCGCCTGACGGCGACAACCTCCGCCGAGGTGCTGATCTGGGAGATGGACGCGGCGGCGAGCCGCTGACCTCACACTTTGCGGATGACGGTGACGACTTTCCCCAGAATTTGCGCGTCGTTTCCTGGGATCGGTTCGAAATGTGGGTTGTGTGGCATCAGCCACACGTCTTTGCCGGTGCGCTTGAAGGTCTTCACGGTCGCCTCGCCGTCGATCATGGCAGCGACGATGTCGCCGCCCTCGGCGACGTTCTGCTGACGCACGACCACCCAGTCGCCGTCACAGATCGCGGCATCGACCATCGACTGGCCGACGACCTTGAGCAGGAACAGCGACCCGTCGCCGACGAGTTCGCGCGGCAGCGGGAACACTTCCTCCACCGCCTGCTCGGCCAGGATCGGCCCACCGGCGGCGATCCGGCCGAGGACCGGAACGAAGGTGGGGGTGGGGCGGCTCGGATCGGCCACGTCGTCCACAGGTTCGGCGGGCAGGGTGGTGACCGCGCGCACCGCTTCGTCGAGTCCGCGCACATTCACCGCGCGCGGCCGGTTCGGGTCGCGGCGCAGGTAGCCCTTGCGCTCCAGGGCGCGCAGCTGATGGGCCACCGAGGAGGTGGAGGTGAGCCCGACCGCGTCGCCGATCTCGCGGATGCTCGGCGGGTAGCCGCGTTCGGTCACCGAGGAGCGGATGACCTCGAGGACCGTGCGCTGACGCACGGTGAGATCCGCGCCGGATCCCGATGTGACGGTGCCGGTAGCGCTTTCGTCACCCGTGTCGTCTGTGTGGGTCACCTGTCCCGCCCTTCCGCTTGTCGAATTCGCCTCTCTCACGCTAGTCGGGCCACGCCGAAGTATCAAACATCTGTTCGAGCATGTCGGGCGTTTCGTGCTGACATGCGCGCCGCCGCGTGGTAGAAATCGAACATCAGTTCGTCGCACAGGTGTTCGAACAGGTTCGGTCATCGTCGCCTCACCTGCCCTTTCATCCAGCGGAGCACACCACCCCGGAGGTTCTTCCGATGAGCACAGCGATCAGCGCCCTGCGTTCCTACGATCCCGCCGAAGTCCCCGAACCGGTGCTGCGTCGCCGCCGAACCGCCCGCGCTCCACGTCCTTTCGCGCTCGTGCGCGGACAGGGCCGCAACAGCGCGGCGCGGCGGGAAGTCGCCGCCCGCTTCATCCCGCATCCGCCGCAACCCTCGGCCCCGGCCGGGCCGGTCCGGCGCTCGCGCGAAGCCGAGGTGGTTCGTGGCGCCGAGCTCCGGGCCAGGGGTGCGCGGACCTTCGACATCACCGAAGCCGAGGTGGATCTCGCGTTCGCGACCGTGCCCCGCTGGGAGTCGACGCGGTCACGATCCGTGACCCGAGCGCTCGTCGGTGACCCGTCGACGATCGAAGCGCCGACCCGGCGGGTGCGTGCGGGCGTGCGGGCGTCCGATCGTGGCCCGGAATTCCGTGGGCCGCGCTCGGAACAGGCGCTCTACGCGAGAGTGGCCGGTTCCCGTGCGCGTGGTGCCCATCCGATGGTGCGGGTGCGTCAGGCGCAGGCGGGCTTGGCGGCGCTGGCGCTCACGGCGCTGGTGACCGCGTTGATCGTGGTGACATTCTTAGGGTTGGCGCATCTGCGGGCAGGCAGCTTCGGGGAGTGGACCGATTCCTCGCCCGGCATCTCCCAGCAGGGTGACCACCCGCAGGTCGGCTTGTTCGAAACGCGACCCCAAAACTAGAACACGTTGCTACCGTGACGATTGTCCCTGCCGGGCGGGCCGGTCGGGGCACGGATGCGAGGTCACGTGCGCAGCTTTTGGATCGTTCTGCTCCTGGGTGTGCTGCTGGCCGTGGCGCCCGCGCCCCTCGTCCGAGCCGAACCCACCTACACCGCCTATCTGGACCTGCCCGCCGTCAACGACGACGGTGAATTCGCCGGCGGCATCCATCCGGCGCTGCCCCTGAGCGCCGAGCCACTGCGTACGGCGCTCGACCAGGCCAGAGCCGACGGGATCGCGCCGAGCAGGTATTCCACACTGCTGCACCAATATTGGCTCGTCGTCGCCACCGACAACGCGGGGATCGATCCAGCCGGCTGGGCGCCGGAGCGTGGCGTGGCAGCGAACACGGACACCTTCACCCGCGTGTACGTGAACTACTTCCGCATCGCCGCGGCCCGCCCGGACTTCTACTGGGCCGGGTTGGCGGGCATCGCGGGCGGCTCGTTCGCATCGGGATTCTTCGACGTGGGCGATATCGGCGCCCTGCTGTCGGTGCCCGGAATCCACGAACTCGGTACGGCCGTCGCCGACCTGCTGCGCGCCACCCCACCGGAACTTGTCGCCGCCGTACCGCCCGATATCGCCGCGCTCGCCCTGCTCGGCCCGCGCCTGACCGCCGATGACCTGGCGTGGTACCAGACCAGGCTGATCATCATGCAGCGCCACATCTTCACGGATCTGGTGCCGATGCACGAGGCCTACCTCGCCGACGGGATGACGGCGATCGACGAGATGCATGCTGCGGGCCTGCTCGACGACGCCATGCACGCGGGCTGGGCCGGAATCGACAACGGCACCGGCCTCGCCGAAGCGCTGGTGACCATGGCCGACCGCGAACAGAACCACATCGTGCCCGAGCAGTGGGACGCCACCGCCGTCGGCCGCGGCGGCCTGGGCCGGGTGCTCACCTACGTCACCACGGTCGCGGGCAAACCCGCCCTGGCGGGCGCCCGGGCACCCGGTGTGTACGCGCCCGCCACCGTGCGCTCGCCGCTTCCCGGCAGCGGGCTCGGCCTGCGGATGCCGCTGCCCGCGTTCAACTGGGCCGACCGTGCCGACCGCTGGGCCTACCTCGCCGCCGATCTGGTGCCGCGCCACCTCGACCTGGCCACCGACCCCGCGCGAGCCGTGGCCGTGTACCGCGAGCCGTTCCCGGGCAAGCTCGACCGGGGCCGGTTGGTCGCCCGGCTACCCGACGTGATCGCGGACCTGACCACGCAGTGGCAGGTGACCCATACCTGAGCGGTATCCTGTCAAGAGTCATGGAGTAGCGAAGTGAACTGCGCACCGACGAAGGAACCCCTCGGATGCATTGCCCGTATTGCCGTCACCCCGACTCGCGTGTCGTCGACTCGCGGGAAGTCGAGGAGGGCACGGCGATTCGCCGCCGACGTTCCTGCCCGTCGTGCGGGCGCCGGTTCACCACCGTCGAGACCGCGGTGCTTTCGGTGGTCAAGCGCAGCGGTGTCACCGAACCGTTCAGCCGCGAGAAGGTGATCGTCGGTGTGCGACGCGCCTGCCAGGGCCGCGAGGTCGACGACGACGCCCTGAATCTGCTGGCCCAGCAGGTCGAGGACGCGGTGCGCGCCAAGGGTTCTCCGGAAGTCCCCAGCCACGAGGTGGGCCTCGCCATCCTCGGCCCCCTGCGCGATCTCGACGAAGTGGCCTACCTGCGCTTCGCCTCGGTCTACCGATCCTTCACCAGCGCAGACGATTTCGAACGCGAGATCACCGAGATGCGCGCTGCCCGCGCCGCTACCGCAGCCACCGACTGAGCCCGCGTCGCCGCACCCGTGCTGCCCGTGGGTCGGTTCGCCCACTTCTTCGCCGAACCACACCCGTCAACGGCGGATGGAGGCGATCGCCTTTTCGATGCGTTTGGTCGACACCGGGTACGGGGTCCCCAACTTCTGGGCGAACAGGCTGACGCGTAATTCCTCGATCATCCACCAGATCTCGGTGACATCGCGGGCGTTGCGGCGGTTGTCGGGAAGACTGCGGACGAGTTTGTCGTAGGCGGCGAGCATCCGGTCGACCTCGACCATTCCCTGCCGGTCGCGCACCGCCGAACCGGGCAGCGACTCGAGGCGCTGGGCGGCGGCGAGCAGGTAGCGGGGAAGTTCGCGCAGCCTGGTGCGTCCCCATTCGGCGACGAATCCGGGGAACAGCAGGTCGTCGAGTTGATGGCGGACGTCGTCGGCGATGTCGGTCTCGGCGGTGTCGGCGAGAGCGGCGCGGGCCTGGTGCGCGGCCGACAGCACCGGCGTCACCAGGCGGATCAGTTCGCTGACCGTGCCCGCCAGTTTCGGGCGAACGGCGGCGACGAGCTTGTCGAATTCCTCCGGCGTGCGCACCGGACCACCGGCGCGGGCGATGAGCTCGTCGGCGGCGGCGACGCGGCAGTCCTCCACGAGCTTGTCCAGGGAACCGTCGGGGTTCTGGCTCAAAGCCAACCGGTCGGCGGCCGACAGCCCGGCGGTGACTGCACGGGGCGAGGTCGGGACGGCGGCGAGCAGCAGCGTACGCACGCCCGCGCGCATGGCGGCGGCCTGTTCGGCGGGCGAACTCAGCACCCGTACGGCGACGCCTTCACCCTCGGGGACGAGGGCGGGATAGCCGGTGACGGTCTGCCCGGCCACCTCGCGCCGCACCGTCGGCGCGACGGAACCGAGCGACTCGGAGGTCCACACGGTCGCAGGCGCGCGTTCGGCACCGGCGGTAGCCCGCGCGACGGACGCCGAAACCTGATCGGCCAGCCGGGTTTTCAGCTGCGGGAGGTTCTTGCTCTTGGCGAGCACCTTCCCGCTCTGGTCGACAGCGGCGAAGGTCATTCGCAGGTGGTCCGGCAGGGCGGCGGGCGACAGGTCGTCGGCGCTGATGGTCACCGACCCGAGCCGCGACAGCTCCCGCGCCAACCCGATTCGCAACGGTTCCGCGCGTGGCGTGAGCCCACGCAGGGCAGCCGACGCGAAGTCGGGCGCGGGAACCACCGCGCGGCGCAATGCCTTCGGCAGCGTCTTGATATAGGCGGCCGCGAGTTCCTCCCGCATGCCGGGAACCAGCCAATCGAAGCCCACCGCGCGCACGTGCGCGAGCTGCTCGACGGGGATGCGGACGGTGACGCCGTCGTCGTCCTTGCCCGGCTCGAACTGATAGGTGAGCGGGAAGGAGAGTTCCCCCTGACGCCACGCATCGGGGAAATCGGTGGGGTCGAGGGCGGCGGCGCCGGCGTTGACCACGGTGTCGGTCGAGAAGTCCAGCAGCCCTGGGTCTTCGCGTTCGGCCTTGCGCCACCAGGAGTCGAAGTGGCGCACCGACACGATGTCGGCGGGAATGCGCTGGTCGTAGAACTCGAATAGCACCTCGTCGTCGACGAGGATGTCGCGTCGGCGCGCCCGGTGCTCGAGGTCGGCGACATCGTCGACGAGCGCTCGGTTGCGGGCGAAGAACCCGTGCCGGGTCTGCCATTCACCCTGCACGAGGGCATGGCGGATGAACAGTTCGCGTGACAGCTCCGGATCGATGCGCCCGTAGTCGACGGGGCGGCCGGTCACCAGCGGCACACCGTAGAGCGTGGCCCGTTCGTAGGCGCGAGCCGCACCACGCTTGGCCGACCAATGCGGTTCCGAATAGGTGCGTTTCACCAGGTCACCGGCGAGCCGCTCGGCCCACTCCGGTTCGATCCGCGCCGCGATGCGCCCCCACAGCCGCGAGGTCTCCACCAGTTCGGCCGCCATCACCCAGCGCGGCGGCTTCTTGGCCAGCGACGAGCCGGGGAAGATCATGAACTTGGCATTGCGCGCCCCGAGGAACTCCCGCGACTCTGCTTCCCGCACGCCGAGGTGCGAGAGCATGCCCGCCAGCAACGACTGATGGATCTGCGCGCTCGGCCACGGCATCGCCGCCTCGGCTTCGGCAACCGCCGAATCAGTGTTCCCCGCAGCATCTTTCGCACCGGAGCGACGGCCATCGGCTGGTGGCTGCCCGGCCCCACGGCCACGCGACTTTCGGCCGCCCCGCCCCGGCCCCGCCCCACCGTCTCCCGACGGCAGGTGGCCCGTGCTGTCCCAGCCGAGCCCACGGGTGATGGTGCGCAGCTGACCGTGCAGGTCCTGCCACTCCCGGATCCGCAGGTAGTGCAGGAACTCGTCGCGGCACATACGGCGGAATTGGTTGGACGACAACGACTTGCGCTGTTCGGTCAGGTAGTCCCACAGGCGCAGGTAGGCCAGGAAGTCCGAGCCGTCGACGGTGAAGCGGGCATGCTGGGTGTCGGCGGCCTGCTGATGCTCCACGGGCCGTTCCCGCACGTCCTGGATCGACAGCGCCGCGACGATCACGAGCACCTCGTCGAGGCAGCCGTTGCGGTTGGCCTCCACCAGCATGCGGGCCATGCGCGGATCGACCGGCAGTTGGGCCATCTCCCGGCCGACCGGGGTCAGCGTGAGATGCCCACCCGATTGTTCTTCGCTACCGACAGCTTTGGAGCTGCCGTGGGCGAGTGCGCCGAGTTCCTCGAGCAGGGCGATGCCGTCGCGGATCGCACGCCGGTCGGGGGCCTCCACGAACGGGAAGCTCTCGATATCGCCGAGGCCGAGCGCGGTCATCTGCAGGATGACCGCGGCCAGATTGGTGCGCAGGATCTCCGGTTCGGTGAACGCGGGCCGCGACTCGAAATCGTCCTCGGAATACAGGCGGATGCAGATGCCGTCGGCGACACGACCACATCGACCCGAACGCTGTCGCGCCGAAGCCTGCGACACCGGTTCGATCGGCAGCCGCTGCACCTTGGTGCGCATCGAATAGCGGGAGATGCGCGCTGTTCCCGGGTCGATCACGTACCGGATGCCAGGCACGGTCAGCGACGTCTCGGCCACGTTCGTGGCGAGCACCACCCGGCGACCGGTGTGCGGGGCGAACACCTTGTGCTGTTCGGCCGCCGACAGGCGCGCGTACAGGGGGACGATCTCGGTGCGCGGCAGTCTCAGGTCGCGCAGCGAATCGGCGGTGTCGCGGATCTCGCGCTCGCCGGACAGGAACACCAGCACGTCACCGTCGCCCTCGGCGAACAGTTCGGTGACCGCGTCGCCGATGGCATCGGTGGGATCGCGGTCGACGACGCGGGTGTCGTCCTCGTCGTCGGTGCCCGGCAGCTCCAAAGACAGGGGGCGATAACGAAGTTCGACCGGATAGGACCGGCCCGACACCTCGACGATCGGGGCCGGGGTGCCGTCGGCGGCGGCGAAATGGCGGGCGAACAGCTCGGGATCGATGGTCGCCGAGGTGATGATCACCTTGAGATCGGGCCGTTTCGGCAGCAACTGCTTCAGGTAGCCGAGCAGGAAGTCGATATTGAGGCTGCGCTCGTGTGCCTCGTCGATGATGATCGTGTCGTAGCGGCGCAGCAACCGGTCGCGCTGGATCTCGGCGAGCAGGATGCCGTCGGTCATCAGCTTGACCAGCGTGCGGTCCGAGGCCTGATCGGTGAACCGCACCGTGTACCCGACCACGTCGCCGAGTTCGGTACCCAGCTCCTCGGCGATGCGTTCGGCGACCGTGCGCGCGGCCAGCCTGCGCGGCTGGGTGTGCCCGATGGTGCCCCGGATGCCGCGACCGAGTTCCAGACAGATCTTGGGGATCTGGGTGGTCTTGCCCGAGCCGGTCTCACCGGCCACGATGACGACCTGGTTCGCGGCGATGGCGGCGGCGATGTCCTCGCGGCGCGCCGAGACCGGCAGCTGCTCGGGATAGGTGATCGACGGAACCGCCGCGCGGCGATTCGCCACGCGAGTCTCGGCGGTGGCGATCTCGGCGTCCAGCGCGGGCAGGTCGTCGGGGCGCGCCCGGTCCAGTTTGCGCCGGAGCCGATATTCGTCGCGCAGCGAGACCTCCGCCAGGCGGGTGCGCAGCGCGCGGGTTCCGGTGCTAGCTGTCCTGGTCATTGCGCCTACCAGCCTAGCGAAGCACGCCACCGGTTTTCCCGGCGCGCCCGTCGTCGGCGGCGTGCTTCACCCGGATCACCGACATCTCATGCGAAGATGCGGCATGACCAAGCACCGGTCTCGGCGCGTCCCCGCCTCTGGACTGTCCGGAGGGTGCGACGAAGGAGTGCCCGGAGGGAGCGAAGAGGTGGGGTTCAGCGCCGAGACCCGCGGCGCCGGCCGCCAAAAGATTCAGCTGAGCGGCTCGGTGCGCACGGCGTGGTGGATCAGGGCATACCGGATCGGCTTCGGACTGCTCGGTCTCGTCGCCCTGCTGTGGATTCCCCTGCGCAACCTGGACTCGCCGACATTCTCGATCGCGAACTACTTCAGTTACTTCACCATCGAGTCGAACATCCTCGCCGTGATCGTGCTGCTCGTCGGTGGCCTGCTCGCGCCGCAGGGACCCGGCTGGCAGGTGGTGCGCGGCGCGGTGACGCTGTACATGCTCATCACGATGGTGGTGTACGCGGTGCTGCTGGCCAACATCGACGTGATGCTCACCGACAAGTGGATCAACGACATCATGCACCGGTACCTGCCGCTGGTCCTCGTCGCGGACTGGCTGCTGGTCGCCATGGGCCGTCGGCTGGCGGCGACACCGGAGCTGGTCGGGAAGTGGTTGATCTTCCCGCTGCTCTACGGTGCCTACACGCTGATCCGCGGCCCGATCGTCGACTGGTATCCGTACCCGTTCATCGACCCGCGCCACCAGGGCTACCTGTCGATGACGCTCGGCCTGATCGTGTTGAGCATCGTGTTCGCGGTGCTCGCGGTTGCCATGGCGTCGCTGGGGGACATGCCCGCGTGGTGGAGGGCCCGACGAGCGCGCGAGGGCGAGCCGGTGTAAGTGTGGAGCCATGAATGCGCTCTGGCATGGATTCGCCGATATGGGTGCCGTCACTCGTGACGGTGCGTTCGTTGTCGCTCGAGGTGACGGTGCCTACGTCTACGACACCGACGGCAACCGATACCTCGACGCCACCGCGGGTCTGTGGTTCGCCAATGTGGGACACGGTCGCGGGGAGATCGCCGACGCGGTCGCCGAACAGTTGCGCACCATCGCCCACTACTCGAACTTCGGTGACCTCACCGAGCCCGCCACCCAGGAGCTCGCCGAGAAGCTGTCGGCCATCGCGCCCGTGCCCGGCAGCAAGATCTTCTTCACCTCCGGTGGTTCGGACTCGGTGGAGACCGCCGCGAAGCTGGCGCGGCGCTACTGGCACGAACAGGGCCGCGCCGACAAGAAGATCCTGGTCGGGCGACGCCTGGCCTACCACGGCATGCACTACGCCTCCACCTCGCTCGGCGGTCTCACCCCGAACAAGGAGGGCTACGGCGTCCTGGTCGAGGACACCCGCACTGTCGAATGGAACGACGCCAAGGCGCTGCTCGCCCTGATCGAGGACGTCGGCGCCGAACGGATCGCGGCGTTCTTCTGTGAGCCGATCATCGGTGCCGGTGGGGTGTACCTGCCGCCCGAGGGATACCTGGCCGAGGTGCGCCAGATCTGCCGCGACCACGACATCCTGTTCGTCGCCGACGAGGTGGTCACCGGCTTCGGACGGATCGGCGGCTCCTGGTTCGCCTCCACCCGCTTCGACCTGCAACCCGACCTGATGACCACCGCCAAGGGCCTCACCTCCGGTTATCTGCCGATGGGTGCGGTGTTCATCGCCCCGCACCTGGCCGAGCCGTTCTACGCCGGCGGTGTGTGGTTCCGGCACGGGTACACCTACGGCGGGCACGCCGGTGCGGCCGCGGCGGCGCTGGCCAACCTCGCCATCGTCGAACGTGAGGGTCTGCTCGAGGAAGCGGCGCGGCTCGAGACGACCCTGCACACCGCCCTGGCCCCGTTGGCCGATCACCCGCGCGTGGCGGAGGTCCGCAGTGGCCTCGGTGCCGTGGCGGCCGTCCAGCTGGCCGACCCCTCCGAAGGTCCAGCATTGGTGAAAGCCCTTCGCGCCCAGGGAATTTCGGGTCGTGCTGCCGGAGCGGGCGCCATGCAGATCTCCCCGTCCTTCGTGATGACCGACGCCCAGGTGGCCGAACTCGCCGAAGGGTTTTCGCGCGCCCTGGGCTGATGCGCCGCACCGGCCCGTCCGCGAAACTCGCTGGCGGGCCGGGCGATCCGCCCGATACTCTCCTGCTCCGACGCAGACAGGGGAGGGAACCACGTTGCAGGCATCCGTCACGGTGACACCGGACCAGCTACCGGAACTACTGCTGCATGTCGCTGTGGTGCGGCCCGTATTCCTCTGGGGCGCACCGGGAATCGGGAAGAGCTCGCTGGTGCGCACCTTCGCCGACTCGCTCGGCCTTGCCTGTGTCACCCTGCTCGGCACCCAGCTCGCGCCCGAGGATCTCATCGGGGTGCCCCAGATCGTGGACGGCCGCAGCCGGTTCGCGCCGCCGGAGCTGATCGCCCGCGCCCAGCCCTACTGCCTGTTCCTCGACGAACTCAACGCCGCCTCGCCCGAGGTGCAGAAGTCGTTCTACTCCCTGATCCTGGATCGGCGCATCGGCACCTACGAACTGCCCGAGGGGTCGGTGGTGATCGGGGCGGGCAACCGGGCCACCGACAACGCGCTGGCCCGCCCGATGGCCTCGGCGCTGGTCAACCGCATGGTGCACCTGCATCTGCGCGCCGATGTGGACGACTGGCTGAAATGGGCGGCCGTCAACGACATCCATCCGTGGGTGATCCGCTACCTCACCCAGCGCCCGGACCACCTGTGGTCGGCACCGCCCAAAACCGAGGCGCCCTTCTCCACCCCACGTGGGTGGCACATGCTCTCCGACGCGCTGTACTCCTGCGGCGACGACATCGACGACACCACGCTGAATGTGCTGGCCACCGGCACCCTCACCCTCGGCCACGCCTCCGGCTTCCGCGCCTTCGTCAAGACCGTGCGCCACGCCTTCGACCTCGACGCCGTCTTCAAGGGCGATGCCGGCTGGCCGCGCGATCCGGCCGACCGTGACCTGCTGTACTTCCTGGCCGAGACGATGCGGGCCCGCCTCGTGAAGGAACTGCCCGGCGACCGCGACCACACCTCCGCCTCGGTCCGCCGCTTCGTCCTGCGCGCCAAGTCGCTGCTGGTGGAGCTGGCCGAGATCTCCGTGGAATGCGCGCAGTTGGTGATCGCCGCCGATGCCGAGGGCGTGCCGGTGCTGCCGTCGTGGTTCCTCATCGAGGTGTCGCGTGATCTGCCGCGACTGGCCGCGCGGCGCTGAGCATGGGTGCACGCAAAACGCGCCGGATCGACCCGTGGTACCAGGCTGTCCTAGACGGGTGGGCGATCGTGCGCGGGCATCCGGCGTTGCGCCCGCTGGCCGGTGAGCTGTACCAGTTGGACAAGCGCGCACCGCACGAGATGTGGGCACGGCTAGCGGGCGGCCGTCTCGAGTACCACCCGAATCGGCGTGCCACGGCGCAGGAATGGGCGTGGACCTTCGCGCATTGCCTGCTGCACGCCGGATTCGGGCACCTCGATCCGCGTAATACGCTGCCTACCAACATCATCGGGTTGGCCAGCGAGGACGCCTGGTTCTCCTCCCGGGTGCGCGCGCCGCATCCGGTGTACCGCGCCGCGTGCTGCGCCGCCGTCGACACCTATCTGGCGACGATGAAGATCGGCACCCCGCCCGATCCGGTGCCACCCGCACTGACCGACGAGCACGCCGCCGCCGCGCGCTGGCACGACACCGCGGTGCCGGACGCGTTCGCGCGCACCGGACCTCCCGACTTCCTGCTCACCGACGCCGAGACGGCCGCCCGTGTCGATGCGCCTGCCCGGTTCGCGGCGGGGGTGTCCGACGCCGCCCGTGTCGCCCTGGCCACCGCGGGTGGTGACCACACACCCGACGGGAAGCGGCCACGCACGCAGTGGGACGCGGCGCTAGGCTGGTTCGTCTCGTCGTTCCCGTTGCTCGGTGCGCTCGCCGCCGGGATGACCGTGGTCGCCGATGTGGAAGTCGTTCGGGCCGCCGATATCTCGATCGCCGCCGTGAACGCCGACGCCGCCGAGATCTATGTGAATCCCTACGCCGGGCTCGGCGAAGAGGAATGGCGGTTCGTGCTCGCGCACGAGATGCTGCACGCGGCCCTGCGCCACGGCGAACGCGCGGACTGGCGCGACCACTACCTGTTCAATGTCGCCTGCGATTACGTCGTCAACGGCTGGTTGGTGGAGATGAACGTCGGGCAGATGCCCGAAGGCCTGCTCTACGACCCGGAACTGAAAGGGTGTTCGGCCGAGGAGATCTACGACCGCATAGCCGGCGATCTGCGCAGGTTACGCAAGCTCGCCACGCTGCGCGGACGCGGACGCGGCGATGTCCTCGGCGAGCCCCTGCCGCATCCCGGCAGCGCCGGCCGCTATGTCGACCTCGACGAGTACTACCGCAACGCGCTGGTCACCGGGCTGGCCTACCACACCGACAGCGGTCGCGGACATGTCCCGGCCGCGTTGGAGCAGGCCATTCGCGCCCTCGATCAGCCGCCGCTGCCGTGGGACGCGCGGCTGGCTCAGTGGTTCGACGAGCACATACCCACCGTCGACAAACGCCGCAGCTACGCCCTCGCCTCCCGCAGGCAGGCCGCCACCCCCGACATCCCGCGCCCGGCGTGGGTGCGGCCGGAGGAGAACGTGCGCCTGCCGACCTTCGGTGTGGTTCTCGATACCTCGCTGTCGATGAACGTCACCCTGCTCGGCAAGGGACTCGGCGCCATCGCCTCGTACGCGCTGGCCAGGGACGTGCCACGCGCCCGTGTCGTCTACTGCGACGCGGCACCCTACGACGCGGGGTACGTCGCGGTGGAAGACATCGCCGCCGGAATGCGCGTGCGCGGCCGGGGCGGCACGGTGCTGCAACCCGCCGTCCGGCTCCTCGAACGCGCCGACGACTTTCCGGCCGACGGCCCGATTCTCGTCATCACCGACGGCGACTGCGATGCGTTACGCATCCGCGGCGAACACGCCTTCCTGATCCCCGCGGGCGCGTCCCTTCCCTTCACCCCGAAAGGCCCGGTGTTCAGGATCCGGTGACGGCCAGTTCGAGGGTGAAGAACTGGCTGTACGGGTCGAGGGTGTAGTCGGCGAACGGCCCGCATTCGACGAAGCCGTGCCGCAGATACAGGCGCCGGGCCGGGGCGAAGAACTCGCTCGTGCCCGTCTCCAAGCTCAGGCGCCGGTATCCGCGCCGCTCGGCCTCCTCGATCAGCTGGGCGAGCACCGCGGCGGCGACACCACGACCCGTGAATCCGGCGGCGGTCCGCATGGACTTGATCTCGCCGTGCTCCGGATCCAGCTCCTTCAGGGCGCCGCAGCCGACAAGCGCCGGACCCGACCACGCGCTCCACACGGTGACCGCCGGATCGCGCAACCCGGTCAGGTCGAGGGCGTGCATGCTGCACGCGGGGGAGTTGCCCGCCATTTCGGTGTGGTGCTCGGTGAGCAGGGTGGTGATCTGGTCGCCGGTGAGGTCGTCGACGGCGAGGGTGAGCTGCTCCGCCCGGGTGGTGTCGTGCATCGCTCCATTGTGCCCGGGGCGGATGTGACGCGGGAAAACGGCACACGGCCGGGGTGGGCGATGCGACTATGAGGACGAGGGGCGAGCCGAAGGTGGTGGGGCGTGGCCGAATTCGTGGAGGACTATGCGGTTTTGCGGTGGGCCGTGGTGTCGGCGTTCGTGCTGGCGGCCGGGATCGTGGTCGTTCGGTTGAGCAGGCGCGCGGTCCGGGCGGACGCGGCGGCCGACGGCGCGCACCTGCTGATGTGCCTGGTGATGCTGGCCATGCTGGTGTTCCCGGCCGCCACCGACCCACACGCGATGCGCGGTTTGCTGACCGCGCTCACGGTGGCCTTCGCGCTGCTGCTCGCCGAGCGGGTCGTGCAGTGGCGCAACGGGGTGGTGCCGACGGCCGACGGGGTGCTCGCGCTGGGGTATCACACGGTGGCGGCGGCGGTGATGCTCTACGCCATGGCCGGGCACGGATCCGGTCATACCGGAATCCCGCCCGGGCCCGCGCTGGTGCTGGCGGCGCTGTTCGTGCTCGACGCGCTCGTCGCGCTCGGCACCGTCGGTCACCGGCCGCGCTGGCACCGCTTCGCCCATCCGGCAGGCACACACCCCCTGACCTCGGCCTTGGTGCCCCATGTGGTGATGGATATCGGGACGGCATTCATGTTGATCGCCGCTGTCGGCGGGTGAATACCGATCCACAACCGTCCGGGCTGCGAATCGCCTTTGTGCGGACAGGAATTCGACTATGAGTGGACAACGCGTTTCAGGCATGTCACCCGGGCGTCGGGGATTCGGTACGCCCCCACCGGAAATCCGGCCGACCGCCGCCGACCGTGAGGTGGTGCGTGCGCTCTACCGCGACGCGGGCCCGGCCGCCTACGGCCTCGCCCTGCGGATCCTGCGCAGGCGGGGATCAGCGGAAGAGGTTGTCCGCGAAGGTTTTCAGCGCATCGCCGCGAGTCCGTGGATTACCGAGAGCAACGGTCGTGTCCCGGCCGGTGATGCGTGCCATGACCTCGCCACACCGTGGGGCCGTTCGGCATTCGTCGCGAACGAACCACGCACCGACCTCGGCGGCCACCCCGATCACGCCGGCGGCTTCGATCACGAGGACCACTCGGGTAACGCCGACCGTCGCGACGATGCCCGCCGGTGGGATCACTCGACCGGACGAGATCATCCGGGAGGTCTGGACCGTTCGGGCGGATTCGGCAATCCGCACGGGTTCGACCGTTCGGGTGCCCTCGGGCACTCGGGTGGGACGTCTCGTTCGGGCCGGAGCGACGATGAGGGCGGCGACGGCTGTTCAGGTCGCTTCGGTGACACAGGCAGCCTCGGTCATGAGCCGAGATTCGAGGTGCCGCACGACCGGAGGGGTCGGCTCGACAACGAAGGCCGACTGGATCGAGCGGGCCGCCGCGACCACACAGGCCGATACGACCACCCGGAGCGAGACGACCACAGGGATCGCCTCGATGACTCCGGTCGCCCCGACTACGCGGCGCTGCACGACCCACGGCTCGGTTTCGCACGCCGAGACAGCGAGGTATACCTCCACCGCCGAGCAGGCCGAACGGAACACGCGGATCGCGGACACCATGCGAGCCGACTGCTGGACTCAGGTCTGTCGGGCGACGCGGTCATGTTCGACGGTGTCGGTTCGACTGATGGTGCGGGCCTACTAGATCGTGCAGGGCGCCTCGATGTCGCAGGTCACCCGGACGGTGCCGCGCCTTTCGATGTCACCGACCCCCTCGCCGACCCGGCCCACTTCGACACACCCGACGCGACCGGCACCCGGTACATGCCGACCCTGCACACCAGACTCCTGGCCCAGGTGCACCGCCTCGCCATCCAGCGTCTGCGCCTGGACCGCAACGACCGCATCGACATCCCCTGGCTGGCCGCCTCGGCCCGACTCGGTTTCGACCCGCTCGACAGCCGCTGCGAAGTCTTCGTCCTCGCCTACTACGGTGGGCGCACCTACCGTTCCATCGCCCGGGAACTCGGGATGCGCGTCCCGGCCGTCACCCGCCTGCTGGCCGAGGGCATCGAACGCCTCGCCCACCAGCGTCTCGTCCGCGTCGCCGCGCGCCGCCCCTGGACCCCGCCCGGTTCGGTCCTCGCCCTCGCCGACGCCTACGCCCTCGATGCTGTCGCCGAACTCGAGCACCACCACATCGAGAACAAGCTGGCCGCCACGACCACTACCGGCCTCGCCCAGTTCGACGCCAGAGTCGGGGGAGTGCACGAGCTGCTGGCCCAACTGGCCGCCGACGATCGGCAGCCCCCACCCCGCAACCTGGAACAGCGCATCCTCGCCGCGATCGACAGCCCGGGCCGACGCGGTGCCCGGACCGGCAGGCCGCCGTGGTTGCCCCGCTTCGGGAGTTAGCTGCGAACCGGAATCAGAGCACCACCACGTGGTCCTCGACGACGCGTCCGCCCAGGCGCACCCAGCCGTCGGAATCCCACTCGGTGTAGAGCTGGGAACCCTGCCCCTGGGTGATGACTAGCCCGCGCCGCAACTTGGCGGTGAGGGCGACGGCGGCCGCGCCGGTCGCCTCGTCCTCGGCGATGCCCATGGCGGGCGCGAACATCCGGGAGCGCACGGCACCGCGCGATTCGTCGGCCCACGTCCACACGTAATGCTGGCCTTCGGTGTAGTCCGAGGAGCGGAGCAGGGCCAGTTCGTCGAGTGAACCGGCCTGGTGGAAGGTGAAATCCGGGGCCCATTCGGCGCGGGCGGTGATCCAGGTGAGCCCGTCGGTCTCGGTCACCCGGACCGGGCCCGCCGGCACGTTCAGCGTGTGCACGGGAGTGCCGCGCGCGGCCATCCACCATCCGGTGCCCACGGTGGGGTGCCCGGCGAAGGGCAGTTCGACGGCCGGAGTGTAGATCCGGACGTCGGCGACACCGTCGACAGGTTCCCCGACCACCGTGGTCTCGCTGAACCCAAGCCGCGCGGCGAGTTCCTGTTTGTCGAGCGCGACGACATCGCCCGCGCGGGCGATACCGAGCGCATTGCCGAGCCTGCCCGTCGGATCGGTGAACACGCGGACGACCTCGACCTGGATGTCAGGGGCTTCCGGCACATCGTGTGCGTTCATGCTCGCGAGCCTACCGCGCAAGATCAACACCGCCGTCCGGGCGGTTCTCGCGCCGCGTCACGCGCGCGAACGCGAACGACCCCGACCCGGCTACGCGGATCGGGGTCGTGCGACGAGCGGATCAGACGGCGGCCGCGGCCAGCGCCTCGGTGGCTGCGACGGCCTGGCCGACACCGGCCACGATCGCCGCCGCACGCAGCGACTCGAAGATCACCTCACGCGAGACACCGGCCTCACGCAGCGTCTTCTCGTGCGAATCGAGGCAGTGCGCGCAGCCGTTGATGGAGGAGACCGCGAACGACCACAGTTCGAAATCGGCCTTCTCCACGCCCGGGTTGCCGATGATGTTCATCCGCAGGCCCGCGCGCAGATCGTCGTACTTGCCGTCCAGGAACGCCTTGCCCCGGTAGAACACATTGTTCATGCCCATGATCGACGCGGCACCCAGCGCGGCCTCGTAGGCCTCGGCGGACAGCACGTCGGCGGCTTCCTCGGCGATCTCGCGCAGGGTGGTGGCCGAACGGGTGGCGGCCGCGGAGGCGAGCAGAGTGCCCCACAGCTGCTGTTCGTTCAGCACGGTGGTGCGCGAAATCGAGGACAAGTTGAGCTTGAGGTCCTTGGCGTACTCGGGAAGAGAGTTCTTCAGGTTCTCGATGCTCATGGAAAAGGCGCTCCTGTCAGGGGGATCGGGTGGAGAAGGGTGGATCAGACGCTGGCGGAGAGCAACTCGCCCGCGTTGATGGTCGGGTCGCCCTTCTTCCAGTTGCACGCGCACAGCTCGTCGGACTGCAGGGCGTCGAGCACGCGCAGCACCTCGTCGACGTTGCGGCCGACGGAACCGGCGGTCACCGAGACGAACTGGATCTCGTTGTTCGGGTCGACGATGAAGGTGGCGCGGTCGGCGACACCGTCGGCGTTGAGAACGCCGGTGGCGGCGGCCAGTTCACGCTTGAGGTCCGACAGCATCGGGAAGGGGAGGGTCTTGAGATCCTCGTGCTGCGCACGCCACTGGAAGTGCACGAACTCGTTGTCCACCGAGGCGCCGAGGACCTGGGTGTCGCGGTCGGCGAACTCGTCGTTCAGCTTGCCGAACGCCGCGATCTCGGTGGGGCAGACGAAGGTGAAGTCCTTCGGCCAGAAGAACACGACCCGCCACTTGCCCGCATGGTCGTCGCTGGTGATCTGGGTGAAGTAATCGTCGGGCTGCTGCGCGTCGACCTTCGACAGGTCGCCTCCGATGACGGCCTTGAGGTTGTATGCCGGGAACTGGTCGCCAATGGTCAGCAGAGCCATGCTCATCTCCTCGTTGATGGTGTGGTCGTGCTCGTCGTGTGAGCCCGCAAAGATCTTGCCCAAAGCCTACTGAAAGGTAAAGCCGATCGCTCGTTCTACACTGATAGGCGTGACTGATCAGACTTATCAGCCAACCCTCTCGCAGCTGCGTGCGTTCGTCGCCGTCGCCGAATACCGGCATTTCGGCACTGCCGCAGCGCGTTTGGCTGTGAGCCAACCCACGTTATCGCAGGCACTCGCATCACTGGAAAACGGCCTCGGCCTGCAGCTGATCGAGCGCAGCACGCGCCGGGTGCTGGTCACCGCCGCCGGGATGCGGCTGCTGCCACAGGCGATGGCCACGCTCGAGGCGGCCGACCGTTTCGTCGCCTCGGCGACCGGCGACAGCCTCGGTGGCGTGCTGCGGTTGGGCATCATCCCGACCGTCGCCCCGTATGTGCTGCCCGGCCTGCTGCCCGAGCTGCGCCGCAAACTGCCCAACCTGGTGCCCCAGGTCGTGGAGGACCAGACGGCCCGCCTGCTCGACGGCCTGCGTACCGGTGTGCTCGACGTGGCGGTGCTCGCGTTGCCGAGCGAAGCGCCCGGTCTGGTCGAAATCCCGCTCTACTCCGAAGAATTCGTGCTCGTGACACCGCGCGGGCACGAGCTGGCCGGGCGCACCGACCTGGCCGCGCCGGTTCTGGCCGACCTGCCTCTGTTGTTGCTCGACGAGGGTCACTGCCTGCGCGATCAGACGCTCGAACTGTGCCGCACCGCCGAGGTGCATCCCGGTTCGGTCGGTGACACCCGCGCCGCCTCGCTGACCACCGTGGTGCAGTGTGTGGCGGGCGGGCTCGGAGTGACGCTCATCCCGCAGATGGCGGTGCCGGCCGAAACCGCGCGCGGCACCCTCGAGACCGCGCGGTTCGCCGATCCCGCGCCGGGACGCACGATCGGCCTGGCCTACCGCGCGTCCTCGGCCCGGGCCGACGACTACGAGTACCTGGCGGCGGTGATCCGCTCGAAGCGGCCTTTCTGAGCCCCGAACCACTCGAACCGCCGCCCAGCTCGACTGCTATTTTGAACATCGTTCAATTGCTTGTGCAAAGGAAGTCCGACGTGCCCGATCCAGAGAACACCGCCACGCGTACCGGCCGCTTCGCCGCCCGGGACCTGGCGCAGATCGCGGTGTTCGCCGCGCTGATCGCCGCCCTCGGGCTGCCGGGCGCGATCACCGTCGGCTTCAGCGGCGTCCCCATCACCTTGCAAACCCTCGGCGTGATCCTCACCGGCGCGATCCTCGGCGCGCGCAAAGGTGCCGCGGCGGTCGCCGTGTTCATCGCGCTCACGCTGATCGGGCTGCCGCTGCTCTCGGGTGGGCGCACCGGCCTGACCGCGCTGGCCTCGCCGACCGCGGGCTATCTGATCGGGTGGATCCCGGCGACCCTGCTGATCGGCTGGCTCACCGCCCGGATCCTGCCGAAATACCCGCTCGCTCTCGGTCTGCTGATCAACGCCCTCGGCGGCATCGTAGTCATCTACCTGTTCGGCACCGCGGGCCTGCTGGTCCGCACCGAACTGGGTCTGTGGGCCGCGATCTCGAGCAACTTCGCATTCCTGCCCGGCGACCTGGCCAAGGTCGTCATCGCGACGGTGGTCGCCAAGGGTGTGCACCGGGCGTACCCCGGGCTGATCCGCGCGTGAGCCGATGAGTGAGATCGTCGTCGATTCGGTCGGCCACCGGTTCGGTGACCGGGTGGTGTTGCGCGATATCGACCTGACCATCACCGAGCGACGTGTCGGCTTCATCGGCGCCAACGGTTCCGGGAAGTCGACGCTGGCCCGCATGCTCAACGGCCTGCTGAAGCCGACCACCGGCACCGTCACCGTCGACGGGATCGACGCCGCCCGCAAAGGCGCCCAGGTGCGGCGCAAGGTCGGGTTCGTGTTCACCGATCCCGACACCCAGATCGTGATGCCGACGGTCGGTGAGGATCTGGCCTTCTCGTTGCGGCGCAGCGGGCTGAGCCGAACCGAGATCGCCGACCGGGTGCGGCGCATGCTCGACCGGTTCGGTCTCGCCGGGCACGCCGACCATCCCGCGCACCTGCTCTCCGGTGGGCAGAAGCAGTTGCTGGCGCTCGGTTCGGCGTTGATCCGCGAGCCCGAGGTGATCGTCGCCGACGAACCGACCACCCTGCTCGACCTGCGCAACGCCCGCCTGGTGTCGCAGGCCCTGAATTCGCTCGACCAGCAGGTGATCGTGGTGACCCACCAGCTCGCCCTGCTCGACGGTTTCGATCGAGTCGTGGTGCTGGACAACGGTTCTGTCGCCTTCGACGGTGCCCCGGCCGACGCCGTCGGCGCATACCGGCGCCTGGTCGAATGATCGGCCTGTACTGCCCCGGCGACTCGCTGGTGCACCGCATGCCCGCCGGTCTCAAACTTCTGCTGCTGGTTCTGGCGATCGTCGCGATGACGGTCTTCGCGCGCACGCCACTGGCCGTGGCGGGCGCCGCGGTGACGGTCGCCCTGCTGTTCGCCCTGGCGCGCATCTCCTGGCGGGTGGCGGTGGCGCAGATCCGCCCGGTGCTGTGGATGACCCTGATCATCGGCGTCTTCCAATTGCTCACCACCACCCCCACCCGGGCTGTCGCCGTCTGCGGCGTCCTGCTCGTCTCGGTGGCCCTCGCCGCGCTGGTCACCGTCACCACCCGTGTCACCGCGATGCTCGACGCGCTCGTCCGCGCCCTGGGCCCGCTGCGCCGGGTCGGCGTCGACCCCGAGCGCGTGAGTTTGCTGCTGGCCCTGGCGATCCGGTGCGTCCCGCTGTTGGCCGGCATCGTTCACGATGTCGCCCAGGCGCGACGAGCGCGCGGCGTCTCCTGGTCGGCCACCGCCCTCGTGACGCCGGTCGTGGTACGTGCCCTTCGTACGGCCGACGCGATGGGTGACGCGCTCGCCGCCCGCGGGGTCGACGACTGAGAACGCTCGGGTTGCATTAGTAGACGACCGGTCGTATATTCAGCGCATGGCACGTCCCAGGCGCAGCGACGACACGCGCGCCCTTCTCATCGAGGAGGGCGCGGCCGATCTGCTGTCCCACGGCTACCACGGCACCGGCATCAAGCAGGTGCTCGACAAGGTCGGGGTCCCCAAGGGGTCGTTCTACAACTACTTCGACAGCAAGGAAACCTTCGCCCAGGCGGTCATCGAACACCACTCGCTGTGTATTCAGCGCAACCTCGCGGATGCCTTCGGCTCCACCGACGAACCGCTCGCCGGTGTGCGTGCCTTCTTCGAACGCCAGACCGCCGAGTTCGTCCGCACCGACTTCACCGGCGGCTGTCTGCTGGCGAACCTGGCCGCCGAACTCGAGGGCAGTGACGTGCTGCGGGAAGAGCTTTCGGCCGCCTGGACCGCCTGGCGCGACGGTGTGGCCGAAGCCCTGCGCGCGGCCCAGGCGGCAGGCACCGTCCGTGCCGATGTGGACGCGGTCGACCTGGCCGACCTGCTGCTCGAGTCGTGGGAGGGTGCGGTGATCCGCATGAAACTCCAGCGCACCGTCGAGCCGTTGCGCAAATGTCTGCGGCGCCTGCTGGACGACTACTTCCGGCCCTGAGCGGACCGGATCTACCGGCTGGTTGTCGTGTACCCATTCCAAGACGACCGGTCGTATCAACTGAAAGGGAAGTCATGTCCACTATCAAGACGGTCATCGTGACCGGATCCTCCAGCGGGATCGGGCGCGATATCGCCCGGGCCTTCCTCACGCGCGGCGACAATGTGGTCCTCAACGGGCGTGACCCGGACAAGCTCGCCGCCGTGGCCGCCGAGCTGGATGCCCCCGAACGCACCGCCACGGTGGTGGGCGACATCGGTTCGCCCGCCACCGGTTCGGCCCTGGTCTCGGCCGCCGTCGAGCGCTTCGGGCGGGTAGACGTGCTGGTCAACAATGCCGGGACGTTCGCGGCGACCCCGTTCACCGATGTCACCGAGGAGGAACTGAACAGCTATCTCGACGGCAACCTCAAGGGCACCTACTTCACCACCCAGGCGGTCGTTCGCCGGCTGCGCGAGCAGGGCGACGGCGGTGGCATCGTCAACATCGGCACGGTGCTGGTGAACCATGCCCTTTCCGGCACTCCCGCCTCGGCGCCGCTGGTCAGCAAGGGCGCGATCCACGCGTTGACCACCAGCCTGGCGGCCGAACTGGCCGTCGATCGCATCCGCGTCAACGCGGTGGCACCCGGTTTCATCCGCACTCCGCTCATCGCCGGCGCCGACGAAACGGCACTCGGCCGCCTCGCCCTGCTCGATCGCATGGGCCACGTCACCGAAACCACCACGGCAGTGCTGTACCTGGCCGACGCCGAGTTCGTCACCGGCCACATCCTCCCCGTCGACGGCGGGTTCATCTCCGGTCGAGCAGCGTAGAAGGGAATCGGGTCATGCCGTATGTGAATATCAAGGTCACCGACGAAGGGGTTACCCCGGAGCAGAAGGGGCAGCTCATCAAGGGTGTCACCGACCTGCTGTTCGATGTGCTCGGAAAGGCACCGGACAGCACCTACGTGGTCATCGATGAAGTGCCGCTGACCGACTGGGGTGTGGGTGGCGTGAACGTCGCCGAGTATCGGGCTCGACGCTCGACACAGGGCTGAAGGCTGACCCCGTCAACCGATCTCGCGGAACGGGACGGTCGCGTCGAGCGCGAACCATCCCATCGACTGACGCTTCCCGCCCATCAGCAGGAAGCTGGGTCCGAGCCAGAGGTCCGGTTCGATCTCGCGGAGTTCGTCGTAGATGCGGCGGGCCGGTCGGCGGGCACCCACGCGCGGGTCGTTGTAGTCCAGGCGGACCGCTGGCCTGTGGTCGACAACCGAATCGCCCACGGTGGCAACGAAGTTCAAGGCGCGTAGGCCGCCGAGGAGCTGGAAGAAGTTGTGGCCGAAGGCGGTTCGGTCGTCGATGTGCCGGAAGGACTTGCCGGTCCAGAAGTAGGAGGGGCGTGCCATCAGGCGCCCCAGGGACGCGCCTGGCGCCGGAAACGTCCGCATCACCAGGTCGCCGTCGAGCCGGGCGAAATCCTCGGCCGTCACGGCAGGTGCCCCGGTGAACAGGCGTCGGAGTTCGGCGGCCCCGGCGGCCGAGAGGCGGTCCAGGCGCGGGCGGTGCGCCGACGGGCGGCGCGGCGGCATCAGGCCGTCCGTCGGCAACGGTGTGTGCGTCACGTGCTGACTCGATTCTGTTCGGAACTCACCTCGCATGGTGCCAAGGCGGGCCGCAGCGCGACACCGGTTTCGGGAACGACGAAGGCGGTGACCCGGACGAACCGGATCACCGCCTTCGGTGGTGTGCTCAGCGACGCAAGGCGTACGGTTCGATCGCGCCGCGCTCGAGGGCGCGGGCGTCGATGGTCTCGGCCTTGTAGGGGAGCAGGGCCAGGCGATCGGTCATGCCGCGCACCGGGTCCTCGATCTTCTCGTTCAGACCGAACAGGAAGGTCCATTCGTGCTCGTCGCTGCCGTAGGGCACCACGGTGGCGAACTGCTCGTGGAACCGTCCCCACGACCGCTTGAGGGTCTCGTTGCGCCACATCGTCGCGCAGCCGGCCTGGGCCGACAGCACACCACCGGGCGCGAGCAGTGCCTTACATCGGGACAGGAACTCCGACTCGTAGAGGCGGTTGTGCTGGGCGTCCTCGACGCGCTCGTCGGGCAGGTCGATCACGATCACGTCGTAACGGGTGCCCGCCTCCTGCGCCTTGGCCAGGAAGTCCCAGCCGTCGGCGTAGTGCACGTGCACCGGGCCCTCGCCACGCACGGCGGCGGCCAGTTCCTCGGGGGTGTACCCGTAGGGCAGGTGCCGGGCGCACAGCTCGACCTCGCGCTGGTCGATGTCGACGTGGTCGACGAGGGTCGCCCCGGCCGCCACCGACATCTGCGAGGCCACACCCTCACCGGAGCCGATGATGAGCACCCGGTCCAGCTTCTCGGCCAGCACGAACGCCGGGACCATCATGGCCTCGTGGTAGGTGACCTGGGAGAACTCGGTGGACTGGCGGTCGTCGTCGGAGAACAGGGAGATGCCCTGGTCGGTCCGGGCGATCACCATGTGCTGGTACGGGGTGTTGGTGTCGACGATCACCTCGTGCAGATCCCAGATCCGGGTCAGGCCGTCGCCCACCGGTTCGTAGATCTTCTCGGCGCCGTGGCCGCGCTGGACAACCTTCATCCGAACTTCCTTGGGAGACAACTTGTCTCGCAGAAGTTCCACGGCCTTCGTCGCGCCCGCACCGATGCTGCCGCAGGTGAAGACGTCGACGAAGATCTCGCCGGACTCCGGATAGGTGTGAATCGAGGCGTGGGACTCCGACAACAGCGCGAGGACGGTCACCCCCTGCGGTTCGAACTTTTTGTGAACGACATCGCAGATGGTGACGCCCGCCGCGATCAGAGACTCACGCAACGCCGATTCGAGTCGTTCGAGATCGTCACACAGGTCTGTGTCGACACCACCGAACTCGGCCAGCACATGCCAGCCGGTGAATTCCGCCGTCATGGGCAAACTCACTCTCGCTCAGCGCCCGAGACATGAACGGTCAAGGGCGGAAAACCATTGAAGGACACCGACGAATAACTCGCGGTATAGGCGCCGGTGTCGAGAATCTGGATCTGATCACCGGCTCGCAACGTGGTCGGCAGAAGGACCTTCGTGCGTTGATACAGTACATCGTCGCCGTCGCAGGTCGGACCCGCGACCACCGCCTCGCCCACCGGATCGCCGTCGCGATCGGTGACGAAACGGTAGGCGATGTACTCGTTCTCCGTCTCGGCCATACCGTTGTATCGGCCGATGTCGAGATACACCCAGCGCCGCCCGTCCGGCGCGAAACGCACGCCGACGACCTCGGCGTGGATGGTGCCCGCGTTGCCGACCAGGGCACGCCCCGGCTCCACGATCAGATCGACCGACGCGGGCAGGAATTCGGCCGCGGCCTGCGCCGCGGCGGCCGCGATCGCGCCCGGTTCGGGCGCCGACTCGGCGTAGGAGATGGGCAGGCCGCCGCCGATGTTCACCGCGGCTACGTGAATGTCCTTGTCCGCCAAGGCCTTCACGATCTCACCCGCTTGCTCGATGCCGATCCGCCAGGCGGCCGGATCGAGCTGCTGGGAGCCCACATGGAAGTACGGGCCACCGACACGCAAGCCTAGATCGCGGGCCCGCACCAGCAACCGCAGCGCCTCGCCCGGCGCACACCCGAACTTGGTGCCGAACGGGGTGCGCGACTCCGGTGCCGAGGACAGGAACCGGCACTCCACCTCCGCGCCCGGCGCGTGCTCGGCGATGCGCTCGAGATCGTCCTCGGTGTCGAAGGCGAACCGGCGCACACCGGCGGCGTGGGCGTAGGCGATGTGGGCGGCCTTCTTGATCGGATTGCCGTAGCAGAGCTTGTCCGCCGCGATACCGAGGCGCACGCACTGATCGATCTCCCCGACACTGGCGACGTCGAACTCGGCGCCCTCGGCGTCGAGCAGGGTGAGCACCTCGTCGACGGGAGCCGCTTTCACCGCGTACCTGATCCGGGTGCCCTGCTCGCGCTGCGCCGAGACGGCCGCGGCGAGGGTTCGGTAGTTGGCACGTACCCGCTCGGGGTAGATGACAAGGTACGGGGATTCGGGCATAGTTGAACTTTCGGTCGGCGGCCGGGAGAGAGTATCAGCGGCCACTACCCAACAACGAATCCGTCAAACATTCGTCACATACGTCATATCGATCGGGTATGACTCAGCCGGGCGCCACCGTGACCTCGTCGAACACCACCTCGCCCGCGGCATCGGACTCCTCGAGATCCACGATGGCCGTCAGCGCCCACCCGTGGTCGCCCGCCGGGTCGTCGATCACCTGGCGCACGTGCCAGAAACCGGGCCGCTGCTCCACCCGGAACAGCTGCGGGCCGCGCGCGTCGGGGCCCGTGCCGATGGTCTCGTACTCCTCGAAATAGGGTGCGAACTCCTCGGCCCAGTCGGGGCCCGTCCCGAGCTGATCCAGCTCGTACCAGCGCTGTCGCGAGGCCAGCTCCACGCGGCGGAACATGGCGTTGCGCACCATGATCCGGAAGGCCCGTTCGTTGGCCGAGATCGGGCGCACCTGTTCGGCACCGAAGGCGACCTGGTCGGTGTCGATCTCGGCGCCGGGGTTGGTGAGCTGTTCCCATTCGTCGAGCAGGCTCGAATCGACCTGGCGGATCAGTTCGCCGAGCCATTCGGTGAGGTCGTCGAGCTCCTCGGTGCGCGCCGCGTCGGGAACGGTGCGGCGCAGCGCGCGGTAGGCGTCGGCCAGGTAGCGCAGCACCACACCTTCGGAGCGGGTGAGCTCGTAGAAGGAGATGAGCTCGGCGAAGGTCATCGCGCGCTCGATCATGTCGCGCACCACCGACTTCGGCGACGGCGCGAACTCCGACACCCACGGATGTCCCGCGCGGTAGGTCTCGAACGCGGGCTCGATCAGCTCGGCGAGCGGCTTGGGCCAGGTCACTTCCTCGAGCAGCTCCATGCGCTCCTCGTATTCGATGCCCTCGGCCTTCATCTCGGCCACGGCGGCGCCGCGCGCCTTGTGCTGCTGGGCCATCAGCAGCTGCCGCGGGTCCTCGAGCGTCGCCTCGATGAGGGAGACGACATCGAGTGTGTAGGTGGGGCTTTCGCGATCGAGGAGCTCGAACGCGGCCAGCGCGAACGGCGACAGCGGCTGATCGAGCGCGAAGTCGCGTTGCAGGTCGACGGTGAGCCGCGCCATCCGGCCCTTGGCGTCGGGCTCGGAGAGCTGTTGCACCACACCGGCATCGCGCAGCGAACGGTAGAGGCGGATGGCGCGCAGGATGTGTTTACGCTGGGCCGGGCGCGGTTCGTGATTGTCCTCGAGCAGGTGCCGCATGGCGTAGAAGCAGTTGCCCGGCCGGGCGATGACATTGAGCAGCATCGAGTTGGTGACCGCGAAACGCGACACCATCGGTTCGGGTTGTGCGGCGACCAACCGGTCGAAGGTCTCCTCGCTCCACGACACGAACCCCTCGGGGGGCTTGCGGCGCTGCACCTTTCGCTGCTTCTTCGGGTCGTCGCCCGCCTTGGCGATCAGGCGGGCGTTCTCCACCTCGTGCTCGGGCGCCTGCACCACGACGGTGCCCATGGTGTCGAATCCGGCGCGTCCGGCGCGTCCGGCGATCTGATGGAACTCGCGGGCCTTGAGTCGGCGGGTGCGCACGCCGTCGTATTTGGTGAGTCCGGTCAGCAGCACGGTGCGGATCGGCACGTTGATCCCGACGCCGAGGGTGTCGGTGCCGCACACCACCTTCAGCAGGCCCTCTTGGGCGAGCTTCTCCACCAGCCTGCGGTATTTGGGCAGCATGCCCGCGTGATGCACGCCGATACCGTGACGGATCAGCCGCGACAGGGTCTTGCCGAAACCGGACGCGAAACGGAACTCGCCGATCGCGGCGGCGATGGCGTCCTTCTCGGCGCGGGAGGCGAAGTTCACACTGGTCAGCGCCTGCGCGCGTTCCAGGGCGGCGGCCTGGGTGAAGTGGACTACGTACACCGGGGCCTGGTGGGTGGTGACCAGTTCCTCGAGGGTTTCGGTGATGGGGGTGCGCACGTAGGAGAACGTCAGCGGCACCGGACGTTCGGTGCCCGCCACCACGGCCGTCGGCCTGCCGGTGCGCTGCTCGAGGTCGGTGGCGAAGAAGTCGACCTCGCCCAACGTGGCCGACATCAGGAGGAATTGGGCGCGCGGCAGTTCGATGATCGGCACCTGCCAGGCCCAGCCACGATCCGGGTCGGCATAGAAGTGGAACTCGTCCATCACCACCTGGCCCACCTCGGCGGCGGCGCCCTCGCGCAGCGCCAGATTCGCCAGGATCTCGGCGGTGGCGCAGATGATCGGCGCGTCGGCGTTCACGGCCGCGTCACCGGTGACCATGCCGACGTTCTCGGCGCCGAACACCTCGCACAGCGCGAAGAACTTCTCGCTCACCAGCGCCTTGATGGGTGCGGTGTAGTAGCTGCGCTGCCCGTTGGCCATGGCGAACAGATGCGCGCCGACCGCGACCAGGGACTTTCCGGAGCCGGTCGGGGTCGCCAGAATGACGTTGGACCCCGACGCCAGCTCCATCAGCGCCTCGTCTTGCGCCGGATACAGGGTGGTGCCCTGCTCGGCGGCCCACAGCGCGAACGACTCGTAGAGCGCGTCGGCGTCGGTACCGGGAATTTCGAGCAGGTCGGTCAGATCCACTCCGACCACCCTAGTGGGCGGGTGCGGTGCGACCGTGCGTCAGTCCCGTCCGGTGTCGTCGTAGCCGCCCTGCTCGGCCAGGAACCGTTCGAACTCGGCGCCGATCTCCTCGCCACTGGGCAGCTCGCCGTCACTGGCCAGCAGGCTGGACTGGCGTTCCTGGGCGGTGACGAAGCTGTCGTACTGGCGTTCCAGCGCCGCGACGACCGTCTCCACCTCCTCGTTGCCGGCGATGTGCTCGGCGACCTGCTCGCGCACCCGCGCGGCCGCCTCGCCGAGTGCGGCAAGCGGCAGCTCGAGACCGGTGTTGTCGGCGACGCTCTCGAGCAGGGTCTGAGCGGCCTCGGGGTAGTCGGTCTGGGCGAGATAGTGCGGAACGTGCACGGAGAACCCGAGCGATTCGTGGCCGTGCTGTGCCATCCGGAACTCGAGCAGCGACGAGGCGCTGCCGGGCACCTGCAGCTCACCCGGCCAACGCTGATGCTCACCGAGCAGCGACCGGTCCGAGGAATGCGCGGTGACACCGAGCGGGCGGGTGTGCGGGATCGCCATCGGGATCGCCGACAGGCCGATCGTGCGGCGCACGCCGAGCTGTTCGGCCAGCAGCCGCACGGCGGTGGTGAACTTCTCCCAGCGCAGATCCGGCTCGAGACCGGCCAGCAGCAGGAACGGTGTACCTGCCGTGTCGCGCAACGCCCACAGGTTCAGTTCGGGCTCGGCGTAATCGGCGAAATGATCGGTCTTGAACGTCATCAGGGGACGACGCGACCGGTAGTCGAGCAGTTCGTCCACGTCGAATGACGCGACCAGTTCCGATTCCAGGCTCTCGCGCAGGTGCGTCGTGGCCAGGCGCACCGCGTGGCCGGCGTCGGTGAAACCTTCGAGCCCGTGCACCAGCACGGGACCGGCGCCGTCGTCCGCGGACAACTGCGGTGCCGGAAACTCCAGTTCGTACATATGCGACTGGTCATCCATCGCGTTTCTCCTTCCTACGCGGTCCACCAACGCTCGCGGCGGGGGAGGCTCGTCCATTGTCCCCCATGCGAGCACGACCGACGCACACGGCCGGAGGACGGCTCGTCCTGCTTCCAACAGCCGCACGCGCCCCGGCATTCCCTCCGGCGTGGCGCGCGGCGACCGCTCGGTCCGGTGGGGCACAGTGAAGGGTGTGAACGTGGCGCGCACCTCGCTCGGCAGGGCCGTTCCGACGACGGCGGGTCGTCGGCGGGTCGCGGCCTGTGCCGTGCTGATGGCGGGGGCGCTGACCGGGTGTGCCGAGGCGGTGAGCGGCATCCCGGTCGCCGAGAGCGCCACCTCGATGCACCATGTCGAGGCCGCGCCCGCCGATCTGCTGCCCGCCCCGCACGAGTTCCCGGCCGCCTATCCGGCTGTCGTGCTCACGCCGCAGGCCGCCTCGGCCGCGGCGGGGGATCTGGACGGCGTCGGAATGGGTGCGACCGTGAGCCCGGTCGAATGCACACCGCCGGAGTCCGAACCCGGTGCCGAGCCGCCCGCGGTGGCGGTGGGGACCGACGAGGTGAGCCGGGCCAGTCTCACCGTCGAACTGTCGCGGACCACCGAACTGCTCGCGCGGGTGCGTGACCGATTGCGGGCCTGCGAACAGATCCGGGTGAGCCGGGCGGGAGCGGGGTCGACCGTCACCACCGAGGTCTCCGCGCACGTACCGGCCGGTGCCGACGAGGCGATGACCTTGCGGCGCAGCGTGATTCCGGATGTCGGTGGGGCGGGGCTGACGCAGACCATGTACACCTCGGTCGGGCGCGTCGGCGACATCAGGATCACCGTCACCTCGATGACCTTCGGTGCGGGCGAACCCGACAAAGCCGCCGTCGACGAGCTGTTCGCCACGGCCGTGCGCTCCGTACGCACGCGCTGATCGGCCGCTACCACTCGGCACCGACATTTTCGGCGCGCCCGGACCCGCGCCTGCGGTGGTTGTGCACAGGTTTGCCGCTGTGCACAGGGCGGCGATAAGCCCAGGTCGCGCCATCGGCGCCGGGACGGCGGGCGAGGACGCTCGAGCCATGACATCTTCGACCAACCCGACCCGGCGGGCCACCCGCACAGGACCCTTTCCCCGGGCGCTCACCTGCGCAGAGACAGGCCCGGGTTACCGGGATCTGCCTACCCCTGCCGTCCGCGTCGACGAGCCCGGCGATCTCATCGCCGCGCTTCCGGCCATGCTCGGTTTCGTTCCGGAACGCTCCCTCGTCGTCGCCGTACTGCACCCGCACCCCACGGCCGCCGCCGCGATCGACGCGGTGGTGCGTTTCGACCTCGACGCCGTCACCGATCCCGACCACTACGAGCATTTCCTCGGCTGTCTCGGATCGATCTGCCTGCGCGAACAGGCCAGCGGGGTGTTCGCCGTCTTCATCGACGACCGGCAGCGATCCTTCTCGGCCACCGCCGCGGGCGCCGACGCGCTGCTCGCCGCGATCGGTGCGCAGGGGATCGAGGTGCGTGGGGCGTGGACGGTGCGTGCCGTCGTCGCGGGCGCGCGGTACCGCAGTCTGCTCGGGACCGGCGGCGGGCTGGTCGCCGACCCGGACTCCTCGATGGTCTCGCTGTCGCATGTGCTCGACGGCAGGCAGATACGGCGCTCCCGCGGCGAACTCACCGCGCTCGTGGAACCCGACGAACAGTTGTGCGCGCGGGTTCGGCGCAAGCTCGGACCGGCCGTCGCCCGCTACCGTGGCGGGCTGGCGACGGCCGAACGGGTGGGGGAGGGCGCGGTGTTTCAGCGTCGCGCGCTGGAGTGGGTGCTGTGGCAGATCGCCGACGCCGCCTCGGGACTGCCACGCGCCGATCGTGAATTCGCCAGGCTGGCTGCCACTTTGCGTGATCGGGCGGTTCGGGACGCGCTCTACGGGCTGGCCGTCACCGACCACGCCGAAGCCGCCGAAGGGTTGTGGGCACAGCTGGCCAGGGCCACCCCGGCGGGCGACCGGGCCGAGGCCGCCGCGTTGCTCGGCTTCAGTGCCTATCTGCGCGGCGACGGGCCGTTCGCGGGCATCGCGCTGGCCGCCGCCGTGGATGCCGACGGTGACCATCCGATGGCGGTCCTGCTGGAAACGTCGCTGCAGTCGGGTCTTCGGCCCGAACGGTTGCGCACGCTGGCCGACTGCGGGCGCCAGATCGCCGCCGATCTCGGGGTCGACCTGGGGCCGGTGCGGCCGTGAGCGGGCCGCACCGGTCGGCCGTGTCAGCGGGCGCTGTGCGCCTTGTCGCCGAGCGAACGCAGGAATTCCCAGGCGTCGGTGACGATCTCGTCGATGTCGTTGTGCTCGGGCGTCCAGCCCAGCTCGGCGATCGCCTTCTCGCTCGAGGCGATCAGGACGGCCGGGTCGCCCGCGCGGCGGGGCGCGTCGATGGCTTCGATGGGCAGACCGGTCACCCGCTCGCACGCCGAGATCACCTCGCGCACCGAGAACCCGGTGCCGGAACCGAGATTGAGAACGCGGTGACTGCCCGGCTGCGAGGACGACAGGGCGAGCAGATGCGCCTGGGCCAGATCGCGGATATGGATGTAGTCGCGCACACAGGTGCCGTCGGGTGTGGGCCAGTCGGTGCCGTACACCGAGATCGCCTTGCGATGACCGAGTGCCACCTGCAGCACGAGGGGGATCAAATGGGTTTCCACCACACGGTTTTCGCCGAGCCCGGCGTAGGCGCCGGCCACATTGAAGTAGCGCAGGCTCGTCGCGGCCAGCCCGTAGGCCACCGCGTAGGAGGTGATGGCGTGGTCGATCGCCAGCTTGCTCGCGCCGTAGGGGTTGGTCGGGCGAGTGGGCGAGTCCTCGGTGATCGGCACCTGTTCGGGCTCGCCGTAGACCGCCGCCGTCGAGGAGAACACCAGGCGCCCGGTGCCGGTCTCGCGCATCGCGTCGAGCAGGGTCAGCGTCTTGGCCACGTTGCCGTGCCAGTACTTGGCCGGCTGCTCCACCGACTCGCCCACCAGCGACTGGGCCGCGAAATGCAGGACACCGTCGAAGGATTCGGCACGCAGCAGAGCCGGGGCGGCCTCGGCGATATCGCCTTCGACGAATCGCGCGCCCGCCGGGACACCGTCGGCGTTACCGGTCGACAGGTCGTCGACGACGACCACCTCGTTGCCCTGCTCGAGCAACACCGCGGCGCACACGCCGCCCACATAGCCGGCGCCGCCGGTGACCAGAAGTTTCACGAATCAGACCAGCCTCACCTGGACGGCGTGCGCCATCTCCTCGGACAATTCGAAACCGTGGTGCCCCGGCACCGTGATCAGCACCGCACCCGGCTTGGTCTCCACGGTGACGCGTGCGTCGGGAACGACACCGGCCTCCCGCAACCGGCCGATGACCTCGGGGTCGGTCTGGATGTGCTCGGCCAGCCTGCGCACGACCACCGCGTGCAGCGCGCCGTTGGGCAGGTCCGAGAGGCGGATCAGCTTCTCCTCCACCGGCGGCGGGTCGGCGAGGCCGAGTTCGTCGAGGCCGGGGATGGGGTTGCCGTAGGGCGAGGTGGTCGGGTGGTTGAGCACCTCGATCAGGCGCCGCTCCACCTCTTCGCTCATCACGTGCTCCCAGCGACACGCCTCGGCATGCACGTTCTGCCAGTCCAGCCCGATGATGTCGACCAGCAACCGCTCGGCGAGCCGGTGCTTGCGCATCACCGCGACCGCCATCGAGCGGCCCTTGTCGGTCAGCTCGAGATGGCGGTCACCCGCGACGAGCAGCAGGCCGTCGCGTTCCATCCGCGCGACAGTCTGGCTCACCGTCGGACCACTCTGCTCGAGCCGCTCGGCGATTCGTGCCCGCAAGGGCACCACGCCCTCTTCCTCGAGGTCGTAGATGGTACGGAGGTACATCTCCGTGGTGTCGACCAGATCTTTCACCTGATAACCCCTTCGTCGGCACGATTCTACCCACGGGCGAACGCCGGTCCGTGCGCTGGACCGGCGGCCCTATTTCTACTGCATGTCAACGTCTCACGGGGCCCGCTGCTTCCGGCTAGCGTGGCGAGCATGGTCACTGTGCCACCGAGCCGAGCACCGGGAACTCTCGTATGGACCGAGCGATTCCTCGGCTACACCTGGAGCCCCGAACATCCGATGAAACCGGCGCGCCTGCGGTTCACCATGTCGCTGGCCGAAAGTCTCGGTCTGCTCGACGGTATCGAACCGCTCGCCCCAGCCGAGGCTACCCAGGGTGAGTTGATGCGGGTGCACAGCAGCGCCTATATCCAGGCGGTTCGCCGAGCCGGAGCGGGACCTGCCACCCCGGAGGACACGCTCTACGGCCTGGGCACCGCCGACAATCCGGTCTTCCCGCACATGCACGAGGCGGCGTCGGTGATCGTCGGCGGCACGCTGGCCGCGGCGCGGGAGATCGCGGCCGGGCGTACCCGGCGCGCGGTGAGCATCGGTGGCGGCATGCACCACGCCATGCCGGATTCGGCGGCGGGGTTCTGCGTCTACAACGACGCCGCGATCGCGATCTCCTGGTTGCTGGACAACGGATTCGACCGGATCGCGTATGTGGATGTCGATGTCCATCACGGCGACGGTGTGCAGCGCGCCTTCTATGCCGATCCACGGGTGCTCACGGTGTCGCTGCACCAGCATCCGGCCACGTTGTGGCCCAATACCGGGTGGCCGGAGGAGACCGGGCTCGGCAGCGCCGAGGGCACCTCGATCAACCTGCCGTTGCTGCCCGGCACCCGGGACGCGCAGTGGCTGCGCGGTTTTCACGCGGTGGTGCCCGGTGCGATCGCCGCGTTCCGGCCGCAGATCATCGTCAGCCAGTGCGGGGTGGACACCCACCGCGAGGACCCGCTCGCCGATCTGGAACTGACCGTCGACGGTCAGCGCGCGGCCTTCCTCGCCATGCGCGAGCTGGCCGACCGCCACGCCGAGGGCAGATGGCTCGCGCTCGGTGGCGGCGGTTACGGGGTGGTGCGAGTGGTGCCACGGGCGTGGACCCACCTGCTCGCGGCCGCGCTGGATCGTCCGTTGGCGCCGGACACCCCGATTCCCGAGAGCTGGCGCGAGCAGGTACGCGCGTCGGCGCCGCGGATCACCCCGCCGACGACGATGAGCGACGGTGGCGACGCGACCTACCGCCCGTGGGACGGGCCGGGCGGCACCCCCGAGCTCGGTGACGCCGACGAGGTCCGAGCCCAGCGCGCGGTCGACACCGCCATCTCGGCCACCCGACGGGCCAGTTTCTCGCTGCTCGGTCTCGACCCGGAGGATCCCCGTGACTGAACCACTGCTGCCCGACACTCCCGATACGCCCGCGAACCCGCCCGAGCCGCCGCCGCAGCTGTTCGGTGATGTGCTGGCGGCCGACGGCGGGGTGGTGCGGATCCGTCCGATCGTGCCCGCCGATGCCGACGCGCTGGCGGATTTCCACGCCCGGCTCTCGGATCGCACGCGCTACCTGCGCTATTTCGGTCCCTACCCGAGAATCTCGCCCAAGGACATGTACCGCACCACCCATGTCGACTATCACGACCGGGTGGGGTTGGTCGCGGTGCTCGGTACCGCGATCATCGCGGTGGCCCGCTACGAACTGCTCGACCGGCC
The DNA here is from genome assembly GCF_040639775.1 of Nocardia sp. NPDC023733. NCBI lineage: Bacteria > Bacillati > Actinomycetota > Actinomycetes > Mycobacteriales > Nocardiaceae > Nocardia > Nocardia sp. NPDC023733. Next base: position 480,554 of record NZ_JBFAAN010000001.1, read on the forward strand.
GGGGCCGCGCGCGGCCGAGGTGGCGTTCGTCGTCGCCGACGAACACCAGGGGCGCGGACTCGGGTCGATCCTGCTCGAGCATCTCGCTGGTGCCGCCGCCGAGAACGAGGTGGAAACGTTCACCGCGGAGGTGCTGGCCGAGAACGAGGCCATGATCACGGTGTTCCGTGACGCCGGCTACCAGTTGCAGCGCAGCCGCGACGGTTCCGAGGTGCACCTGGAGTTCGCGATCGACCCCACCGAGGCCCTGCGCACCGTTCGGGACGCCAGGGAGGCGGCGTCGGAGGCGCGCAGCGTGGGCAATCTGCTGGCACCCGGTTCGGTGGCGGTGATCGGCGCATCGCCGGAGAGCACGCGGGTCGGTGGCGCCGTGCTGGCCAACCTGCTCGCCGGGGGATTCGCCGGCCCGGTGTTCCCGGTGAATCCGCATCGCCGGTCGGTGCGCGGGGTGCGCGCTTACGCCACCGTTCGCGAGATTCCCGACGAGGTCGACCTCGCCGTCGTCGCGGTGCCGCCCGCCGCGATCGGATCGGTGCTCGACGACTGCATGGCCAAGGGCGTCAAAGGCTTGATCGTGCTCACCGCCGGTTTCGGGGAGACCGGGCCCGCCGGGTTGGCCGCCGAACAGGACCTGGTCGCCGCCGCCCGGGGGCACGGGATGCGGGTGGTCGGACCGAGCGCGCTCGGCATCGCCAACACCGACCCTGCCGTGGGGCTCAATGCCACCCTCGCCCCGGTACTGCCGCAGCGTGGGCGGATCGGGTTCTTCTGCCAGTCCGGACCGCTCGGCGCCGCGATTCTCGCCGAGGCCGCCACCCGCAATCTCGGGGTGTCGACATTCGTGTCGGCGGGCAACCGGGCCGATGTGTCGGGCAACGACCTGCTGCAGTACTGGGACACCGCCGCCGACACCGAGGTGATCCTGCTCTACCTGGAGAGTTTCGGTAATCCGCGCAAGTTCTCCCGGCTCGCGCGGCGGGTGGCGCGCGGCAAACCGATCGTGGCCGTGAGCAGTGGCAGGCTGGCCGCCGGCGCCGATATGGATCGCACAGTGGTGCGTGACCTGTTCGCCCAGGCCGGGATCATCCAGGTGGACTCCATCTCCGAATTGTTCGACTGCGCCGCCCTGCTGGCGTGTCAGCCGTTGCCGCGCGGACCACGGGTAGCGGTGGTCGGCAACAGCGCTGCCCTGAACTGGCTGGCCATCGATGCGGCCACCAGCGAAGGCCTACATATCCACCGCCCGCCCACAGCCGTCGACCGTGGCCCCGGAGCCCGGCCCACCGAACGCGGACCGGGCGGTCCGGAAAGCGACGTCGGGGGTGTGTCGGCTGACGGGCCGGTGGATCTCGGACCGGAAGCGACCCCTGCCGATTTCCGGGAGGCTGTGCTCGCGGCTCTGCGCAGTGCGGAAGTCGATGCGGTGATCGTGGTTGTCGCGCCGCCGGTGCCGGTGCATATGGGTGGGTTCGCGGATGCGTTGCGTGCGGCTGCGGCCGCCGCACCCGACCGGGACAAACCGGTGCTCACCACCTTTGTGGCGGAATCCGGAATTCCTGATCTGCTCGCTGTGCGGTCGACCGGTGGCGCGCCTGGGCGCGGGTCCATCCCGTCGTATCCCGATCCGGAACGTGCCGCCCGTGCGCTCGCCAGGGTCGATCGCTACGCGCGCTGGCGGGATCGGCCCGTCTCGCCGGTCGTTCGTCCTCCCGGGATCGACACCGCCGCGGCGACGGCGATGGTGGAGCAGTGGTCGGCCGGGTCGTCGGGGCGGTGGCTCACCGATGACGAGGCGGTGCGGCTGCTCGAGTGCTACGGCATCGACATCGTCGACTTCCGGGCGGTGCGTGACGCGGAGCAGGCGGTGGCCGCAGCCGAGGAACTGGGCTACCCGGTCGCCGCGAAGGCCACCGGTGAGCTGTGGCGGCGCAGACCGGATCTGATCGGGGTCCGGTTGGATCTGTGGGGGCCCGACGCGGTCCGTCAGGCGTACTCCGATCTTGTTGCGATATGTGGCGATCCCCTGCTGCACGTGCAGAAGATGGCGACCAAGGGCGTCGGGTGCGTGCTGAGCGTCACCGACGACCCGTCGTTCGGTTCGGTCATCGAGTTCGGCCTGTCCGGCATGATCATGGACCTGCTCGGCGACCGTGCCTACCGCGCGCTACCGCTGACCGCCGACGAGGCCGCCGCCCTGATCGACGCACCTCGCGCCGCACCGCTGCTCTCGCCCGGTCCAACGGGCCCGGGTGTCGACAAGGCGGCGCTCATCGAACTGGCCCAACGCATTTCGGCCCTCTTCGACGACATCCCCCAGATGCGCGAACTGTCCTGCGACCCCGTCCTGGCTTCCCCCGGCTCGGCCGAGATCATCTACGCCCGCGCCCGCATCGGTCCCCAACCCACCCGCTTCGACACCGGCCCCCGACGCCTGGCATGAACGACCACACGGCCGCGTCGGCGCCCACGCGGCGGCGGTACATGCCACAGGCGCGGTGGTGGACGGACAACGCCGACCGGTTCGCGACCCCGGAGGGGGATGGAGTCACGGACACCGGTCGGCGTTTCGGAAGACGACCCCTGAGGGCCGTCAGGTCTTGGTCAGCGCCGGCAAGTCACCGTCGACACGATGGCGGCGGATCAGCACGGCGCTGACAGTGGGATCAGCTCGCGTAGGCACGCAGACGGTCGGCGCGCTCACCCTTGCGCAGCTTCGACATGACCTCGCGCTCGATCTGGCGCACCCGCTCGCGCGACAGGCCGAACAGCTTGCCGATCTGGTCGAGGGTGCGGGGCTGCCCGTCGTCGAGCCCGAAGCGCAGGCGGATGACCTGCTGTTCGCGTTCGTCGAGGGTGGCCAGGACGCTGCGGACGTCGTGGTGGAGCAGGCCCGCGATCACGGCGCTCTCGGCCGAGGTGGCCTCGGAGTCCTCGATGAAGTCGCCGAGTGGGGCTTCCTCATCGTTACCGACGGGCATGTCGAGGCTCACCGGGTCGCGGCTGTGGTCGAGCAGGTCGGCGATCTTCTCCACCGGGATGCCCGACTCGTTCGCCAGTTCGGCATCGGTGGCCTCGCGACCGAGCTGCTGATGCAGTTCGCGCTTGATCCTGGCGAGCTTGTTCACCTGTTCGACCAGGTGCACGGGCAGCCGGATGGTGCGGCTCTGATCGGCCATACCCCTGGTGATGGCCTGCCGGATCCACCAGGTGGCGTAGGTGGAGAACTTGAAGCCCTTGGCGTAGTCGAACTTCTCCATCGCGCGGATGAGGCCGAGGTTGCCCTCCTGGATGAGATCGAGCAACGGCATGCCGCGGCCGGTGTAGCGCTTGGCCAGCGAAACGACCAGACGCAGGTTGGCCTCGAGCAGGTGCGAGCGGGCGGCTTGCCCCTCGCGGACCAGAACGGCCAGATCACGCTTGCGGGCCGCCGACAACCGTTTGCCGGTCTCGAGCAGGTGCTGGGCATACAGGCCCGCCTCGATACGCTTGGCCAGCTCGACCTCGTCGGCCGCCGTGAGCAGTGCCGTGCGGCCGATCCCGTTCAGGTACACGCGTACCAGGTCGGCGGCGGGGCTCTGGGCGTCGATATCGGACTCGCTGGGGCGCACTCGAGTAGTGGCGGGGCTTGTCATGACTTGCCTCCTGTCGGTGGTGTCTCACTCCGATCAACGGACCCGACTTAGAGAAAGTTCCCGATCCCGTGCGTAATAAACCGCTCTGAGCTGCGGATTTATCGGTGCACGGCTGAGAAGTTCCTGAGAAGGACGCCGTCGTGGAACGCGTGCCCCGTCCAGCCCGGTCTACACCGGCCGTATCAATCCGTGGCGGACGAGACCGGCGACCACGCCGAGAGCCTGGGCCGCGAACTCGGGGGTCACCTGCTCGGCTCCGTCGGCGAGCGCGAGCAGTTCGATCAGTTCGTACAACGGCAGACCGTCGGCCCGCATTCCCGCGACGAGCGCGACGGTCGTCTCGTCGACCTCGTGCTGCCAGCGCGGACCGTCGCCGCGGTGCAACCGCGCCACCTGCTCGGCCCAGCCGTCCTCACCCGGCAGGTACACCCGTTCCAGGGCAGTGGCCGGGCTCGGCGCGAAACGTGAACGCCACGCGAGGTTTTCGTCGGCGGCCACTGCTCGCAACCAGGCCGAACGGGCGAAATAGTCGCCCACTTCGGCCCCGAGCGGGTCGTCGAAGCCGTGTGTGAGGTCCTCGGCCAGCAGTTCGGTCGGCCCGTCGATGGCCCGCAGGTAGACGAAGCCGAAGCCGATGCCCGTCACGTCGGCGGCCTCGAAGGCATCGAGCCAGCGTGCCGCGCGTTCCTGCGCCTCCGGATCCCGCGGGTCCAGACCCACGTCGCGCAACCAGGTGCCCACGTACAGCCCGGGATCGGCGACATCGCGCTGCACCACCCAGGCGTCGACGCCGTGTTCCGGCAACCACGACGACACCCGCTGCCGCCAGTCCTGTCCCTCGACATGTACCCAGGCGGCGAGCATGGCCGCGGTACCGCCGGGTGCGAGCAGTCCGGCGGCCTGCCCGATCACCAGCTCGCTCGCTCCGTCGAGCGCGAGCCCGGAGTCGCGGTAGGTGTGTTCGATGCGTGCGGGTCCCACGACGAAGGGCGGATTGGCGACGATCTGATCGAACCGCCTGCCCGCCACCGGCTCGAACCACGACCCTTCGAGCAGCTCGATCTCGAGTTCGTTGAGCGCGGCGGTGGCCTGTGCCAGCCAGAGCGCGCGCGGGTTCACGTCGGTGGCGGTGATCTTGTCCGCGTAGGCGGCCGCGTGCACGGCCTGTACGCCGCAGCCGGTGCCCAGGTCGAGTACGGTGCCCACCGGTTCGGTCGGGGTGGCCCGCAGCAGCGAAAGCGAGGCGTGGCCGACGCCGAGGACGTGCTCCTCGGTGAGGGTTCGCCTGCGCATCGAGTCGTCGAGATCGGACAGGATCCAGCGGTTCCCGTGTCCGGCGTCGAGCGGGCGCAGATCGAGTGCGGCGCTCACCTCGTCGCCGTCTCTGGTGAGCAGCCCGGCGGCCACGGCGTCGTCGACACGGACCGGTGCCAGCGCCGCGGCCACGTCGGGTTCGGGCAGTACGTCGCCGAGCAGCAGCAACCGGATCAGTGTGCCGAGTTCACCGGCGTCGCGCGCGGCACGGCGCACCGGCACCGGCTCCGAACGACCCAGTGCCGCATGCACATCCGGGCCGAGCGCGTCGACCAGCCCGTCGGCGGTGTAGTCGACCCTGGTCAGTGCCGCGCGCAGATCCGGGCACAGTGCGGTGAGCAGGGAACCGGTGGTGGTGTGGTTCGTAGGCACCCGACCACTCTGCCAGCCTCGGTGAACCGCGCCTCGGCCAGCTCAGGCAGGCTTACGGGAGGTCACGCAGTAGGGGGTGCCACTGGGGTCGGCGAGGACGATCCAGAATTCCTCGTCCACGAGACGGGTGGCGCCGAGGGATTCGTGCCAGGTGGCGACGGCGGACATGTCGGTGGCCGCGAAATCGATGTGGGCGCCGGGGTGCCGAGGCTCGTCGAGGCGTTGCAGCAGGAACTGCAGTGGTTGTCCGGGATCGCGCAGGCGCGTGAACTCGGGGCGCCGGGTCGATTCGGGGGACCACCCGGTGAGCGACTGCCAGAACGAGGTGTCGGAGTCGAGGTCGGTCGGTGCGAGGTCGAGGCAGATCTGATCAAGTGCCGCGACGTTTCCATCGGGCGTCGTGACCCGTGTCATCGCACCGGTAGCGGCGGACGGGCCCGCGGCAGTGAAGCAGAAGGTCTGTCCCGCAGGTGATTCCATCACTGTGTAGTCGGGATCGACCAGGACCACCTGGGCCCCGAGTGCCGTCGCCTCGGCTACCGCGGCGGGGATGTCATCGACATCCAGGTCGAGGTGGATCCCGCCTGGGCCGCCCACCCGCTGCATTTTCAGCCACGCGGGTCCGGTCGACGGCAGCAACGTGACGAACTCACCGTGCGCCCCACGTGGCGGCGACACCGTCGACCCGGTCGCCGCAGCCCAGAACCGTACGCACTCGTCGAAACTGGCTGCGGGCCGGTCGATGAACGCCCAGGTCCAGCGAATCATAGTGTCTCCCTGGTAGATCGGAGGTTCGAGACATCACCACGAAAGCAAGGCCCGACCGTCGCGAACCCGCGCGGCACGGGCAGCGGCGGCTCCTTTCGCACGGTATGCCGCACAAGCCGCGCTGTCGACCGAAAGGCTGCGTCCGGTGCGGGCTTCGGTCGCCGCGACTCGCCCGACCGATCGAGTTGGCCGGATATCGACGAAACGTGTCACTCCGGCCACTCGTTCGAAACGGCAACATCCATCATGATCACCAGGGTGACCGACCTGCGCCCACTCACTCCGCCCGCCGGTGAAGTCCCGAGCGAACCCGAACCAGCGGTAGCCGACCGGCTCGTCGACGAGCCCCGCCGAACCCTGCACCCCGCCTGGATCGTCGCGGGCGTCGGCTTCGTCGCGCTCCTCGGCGCGGCGGCCTTCCGTTCGGTCCCCAGCGTTCTGATCGAACCGTTGCACGACGAGTTCGGGTGGTCACACGCGACGATCTCGGCCGCCGTCTCCCTGAACATGCTGCTCTACGGCCTGATCTCGCCGTTCGCCGCGGCGCTGATGGACCGGTTCGGTATCCGCCGGGTGGTGTGCGCGGCGCTGGTGCTGATCGCCGCGGGTGCCGGGCTGACGGTGTTCATGACCCAGGCCTGGCAGCTCCTGATGACCTGGGGTCTGCTGGTCGGTATCGGCGTCGGTTCGATGTCCATGCCGTTCGTCGCCACCATCACCGGTCGCTGGTTCGTCCGCAGCCGGGGCTTGGTGACGGGCATCCTGACGGCGGCGGGCGCGACGGGGCAACTGGTGTTCCTGCCGCTGGTCTCGATGCTCGCCCACGACCACGGCTGGCGCCTGCCCTCGGTGATCGTTGCGGCCGTGGCCTTGGCGGTGGCGCCGCTGGTGTGGTTGTTCGTGCGCGACTATCCGAGCGACGCGGGCGTGCGCGCCTACGGTGCCGAACCTTGTTCGGACGTCGGTGTGCGGCGGCCGGTCGCCGGGGGAGCGGGCCGGGCGCTGCGGGTACTCGCCGCCGCCGCCCGCAGGCCCGGATTCTGGTTGCTCGCAGGCGGTTTCGCGGTGTGCGGCGCGTCGACGAACGGACTGGTCGGTACCCATTTCGTCACCGCTGCGCACGACCACGGCATGCCACCGACCACGGCCGCCGGACTGCTGGCCCTGGTCGGGATCTTCGATGTGGTGGGCACCATCGCCTCGGGGTGGCTGTCGGACCGGGTGGACCCGCGCTATCTGCTGCTCGGCTACTACTCGCTGCGCGGGCTGTCGCTGCTGATCCTGCCGTCGCTGCTCGGCCCACACACCCAGCCGAGCATGTGGGTGTTCATCATCTTCTACGGCCTGGACTGGATCGCGACGGTCCCGCCGACGGTGCTGCTGTGCCGGGAACTGTTCGGTGCCGACGGTCCGATCGCGTTCGGCTGGGTGTTCGCCGCCCACCAGGTCGGTGCGGCGATCGCGGCCACCGGGGCGGGCTTCATCCGCGACCTCAACGGTTCCTACGACCTGGCCTGGTACCTGGCCGGCGGGTTGTGCGGTGCGGCGGCGCTGATGTCGATCCTGATCAGGCGGCCGCGGCGCTCACTCGAGGGCTTTGCGTGAGCGCGCCTCGAGGGCGATCTCCTCGCGGCGCCCGTCCCAGCGGCTCGGTTCGTCCTTGGTGCGTGGCGGCCGGTCGTTGGCGACCAGCACCGCGATCCACGGCAGCGGTACCGACGCGGCGATGATGAGGATGGAGATGAGCGGGTTCTCGAACACGCTGTAGGCGATGGCCGCGAGGATCAGGCACGGGATCCGGAAACCCATGATGATCATGTAGCGGCGTACCCGGGCGCGGTGCTGCTCGTCGAGCGAGGTCGCGGCCTCGGTGATGAGCACCGGGTGCTCACCGGAGTCGCGGAAGAACCCCCGCGAGGCACCTTTGCCCGGCAGGTGCACTTCGGGTTCCGGGGTCGGATCGCCGGCGCCGGGGGACTCGCCGTTGGACTGCATGCTCCCGAGTCTTCCACTTGCCGTCGCCGGGCGCACACGCGGCTGGTCAGCGAGCCACCGCCCGGATGCGGCATCATGGAAGGCATGAGTACGGACACTCTGGTACGCCCGGAAACCACGACCGACGAGACGACCGGTGACGACGTCCCCAAGTTCTTCCACTACGTGAAGAAGGACCGGATCGCCGAGAGTGCCGTGATGGGCACCATGGTCGTCGCGCTGTGCGGTGAGGTGTTCCCGGTGACCCGTTCGCCCAAGCCCGGCTCACCGGTCTGCCCGGACTGCAAGAAGGTCTACGAGCGCTTGCGCAAGGGCGGCGACTGAGCCGGTTCCGCCGTCGGCGATGACGCCGGCGCCTCCGTCGAGGCGTCGGCGCTTTCGTCGTGTTCGCTGTCGGTTTCGTCGTCACCCAGCACCTGACTGGTGATCCATTCCTTCACCTGCTCGATGCGGGTGGCGCGCGCGGGCCAGAACTCCTGCACCGCCGCGTTGAACTCCGCACCGAGGATCACCGCGAAGCCGAGGAAATAGGTGAACAGCAGGAACGCGATCGGGGTGGCGAGCGCGCCGTAACTCACCCCGGTCTCGGTGATCCAGGACAGGTAGCGGCGCAGCAGGTCGCTGGCGGCCATGAAGAACACCCCCGCGACCAGTGCCCCGGCGAACAACCGGTGCCACGGCAGCGATTTGTGCAGCGCGAGCTTGTAGAGCGTGGTGAGTCCGACGATGAGCAGCAACCCGACGATCGGGTAGTAGAACGTGTCGATCACCCGCAGCCCCGGTTCGCGCCAAGCATCGGGCAGTACCCGCCCGATCCGGGTGGGACCGAGCGCGATCATCGGCAGCAACAACACCGCCGCGACCAGGAACTGCACATACAGCAGCAACGCGAAGATCCGCTGCCACACCGGGTGGCGGGCGTCCTGCTGACCGTGCGCCTCGACGATCGCGTCGACGAATGTCGCCATGGCCGAGGACCCGGCCCACAGCGAGAGCACGAAACCGAACGACACCACCGCGCCACGACCACGGCCGAGCACATCGTCGACGGTGGGTTCGATCAGATCCGACACCACCGACGGGCTGAAGAAGTCCCGGCTGAAGGCGATGATCTTGGCTTCCACGATCTGCACGGTGTCGGGCCCGAACAGCCCACCCACGTAGCCGAGGCTGCCGAGCAGGCCGAGCAGCAGCGGTGCCAGCGACAGTGTCTGCCAGAACGCCGCCGCCGCCGACTTGGCGAAAATCGAGTTGTCCCAGCACTTGTGCGAGACCCGCACGATGAGCTGCCACGCCGTCCGCAACCACGACAGCCACCGTGCGCGTTCGCGCGGATGTTGCCCGGTGGGGACGGGCACGGCCACGGCTCCGCCCGGCCCCGGGGTGGGCGGCGGATACGCGGCATCGGTCGCGTGGGCCTCGTTGTTGCTCATGTCGTTGTCCAGCATCTCGCACCGATGGCGACCGTGGGGTGCGGGACGAGCATCGTGTCGGTGGGTAACAGGTAAATGGCCGGTGACCTCGGCCGGGATGTGACGCCCGTCGCGCGCGCCGCGTCGGTGTTGGCGACACGCCGTATCGGGCGGCTAGGGTCGTCTGCGTGACTGGGTCGGGTGGCGTCGCTGCGGCGAGAGAAGCGGGTACACCGGTCGATTCGGCGGCAGGTGGTGCGTCGGGCGGTTCCCTGCGCGCCTGGCAGCGCCGCGCCCTGACGAAATACCTGGCCACCAAGCCACGCGACTTCCTCGCGGTCGCCACGCCCGGCGCCGGTAAGACCACCTTCGCGCTGCGGGTTGCCGCCGAGTTGCTGGCGGATCGGACGGTGGATCAGATCACCGTCGTCGCGCCCACAGAGCACCTCAAGCACCAATGGGCCGCCTCCGCGGCGCGCTCGGGGATCCAGCTCGACTCCCGCTTCTCCAATTCCACCGGCGGCACCTCCGGTGACTACCACGGTGTGGTCGTCACCTACGCCCAGGTCGCCGCACACCCCACCCGGCACCGGGTGCGCACCGAGAACCGCCGCACCCTGGTGATTCTCGACGAGATCCACCACGCGGGCGACGCGAAGTCCTGGGGTGAGGCCACCGAGGAGGCCTTCGGCGATGCGACCCGCCGCCTGGCCCTGACCGGTACGCCGTTCCGCAGCGACGATTCCAAGATCCCGTTCGTCACCTACGAACCCGACGAGTCCGGTTTCCCGCGTTCCCGCGCCGACCACTCCTACGGGTACGCCGACGCCCTCGCCGACGGCGTCGTCCGTCCCGTGGTGTTCCTGGCCTACTCCGGTGACGCGCACTGGCGCGACAGCGCGGGCGAGGAACACACCGCACGCCTCGGCGAACCCCTCAGCGCCGAACAGACCGCCCGCGCCTGGCGCACCGCGCTCGACCCCGCGGGCGACTGGATCTCGGCGGTGCTGCGCGCGGCCGACACCCGGCTGCGGCAGTTGCGGTCCTCCGGTATCCCGGACGCCGGTGGCCTGGTCATCGCCACCGATCAGGAACGCGCCCGCGACTACGCCGAACTGCTGGAACACATCTCGGGGGAGCGGCCCGCGCTGGTGCTCTCCGACGACCCGCAGTCCTCGCAGCGCATCGGCGAGTTCGCGAGCAGCACCCAGCCGTGGATGGTCGCGGTGCGCATGGTGTCCGAAGGTGTCGACGTGCCGCGTCTCGCGGTCGGCGTGTACGCGACCAGTGCGTCGACGCCGCTGTACTTCGCCCAGGCCATCGGGCGTTTCGTGCGTGCCCGCAAGCCGGGGGAGACCGCGAGCGTGTTCCTGCCGTCGGTGCCGGTGCTGCTGGATCTGGCCGCGCAGCTCGAGTTGCAACGCGACCACGTGATCGGCAAGCCGCACCGCGAGAAGAACGCTCTCGACGACGAACTGCTCACGGAGGCGAACAAGACCAAGGACGAGCCGGGCGAGGAGGAGAAGTCCTTCGTCGCCCTGGCCGCCGACGCCGAGCTCGACCAGGTGATCTACGACGGATCCTCCTTCGGCACCGCCACGTTCGCGGGCAGCGACGAGGAAGCCGACTACCTGGGCATCCCCGGTCTGCTCGACGCCGATCAGATGCGGGCGCTGCTGCGCGACCGTCAGTCGCGTCAGCTGTCGGAGCGCAGCGCCGCCGTCGCCGCGCCCCAGCCCGCCGCCGTGGCCGAACGGGTCGCGACCTCGGACAAGCTGGGCGAGCTGCGCCGCGAACTCAACAGCCTCGTCGCCATGCACCACCACCGCACCGGGAAACCACACGGCGTCATCCACGGCGAACTCCGCCGCGAATGCGGTGGTCCGCCAACTGCTTTGGCGACCGCCGATCAACTCACCGAACGAATTGCGGCGCTGCGCCGGCGATAGTCGTTCGGACATGAGCGGGTAGCTGTCGCGGCGGCCGGAGTGTCTGTGGATCGGCAGTAGCGATCTGCGCGGGCAAGTGAGGCGCGCGTGAGGCATACACGGTTCGTCGATACGTGCGCGAACACAGCTGTCGGCGAGGTGGGTACGCGCGGTCTGGGCACGTCGGCAGGCGTGCGAGTAGCCGCGCGGTGTGGCCGATGCCGGCAGGTGCGTGCGCTGGATCCGGTTGATCAAGCGGTTCGGGCGGCGGCGAGGATTTCCAGCGCGGAGTCGGCGGCGGCGGTGAGTTCGGTGTGGCCCACGCCGTCGCGTGCCTGGACGGACAGTCCGTAGAGGACCGTGCTGAACAAGGCTGCGAGCGCGGCGGTGTCGGTGCCGGGTTTCAGGTCGCCCTCGACGACGCCGCGCTCCAGCCGGGCCTGTATGTCGGCTGTGGTGCGGCGGCGTGCCTCGGTGAGGAACTCGCGCACCGAGGCGTTGCGGGTGGTGTAGGTGGCGCCCGCGAGGACCACCATGCAGCCCTGGGGCAGGCCGGGGTCGGTGTACATGGCGATGTTGTCGTGCAGCATGGCCGCGATCGCGGCATAGGCGGTCGGTTGCTCGCTCAGCGCCCGAGCGGTGCGCGATCCTTCGGCGCGGCCGTAGAGTGCCACGGCTTCCCGGAACAGGGATTCCTTGTCGCCGAAGGCCGCGTACAGGCTGGGGGAGTTGATGCTCATGGCGGTGGTGAGGTCGCTCATCGACGCGCCCTCGTAGCCGCGTTCCCAGAACACCTCCATGGCCCGGCGCAGGGCGACATCCCGGTCGAAGGCGCGGGGGCGACCACGTTCTGCCATGGGAGACCTTTCTGTGCCGATCGGTAAATATACCGCGACCGTCACCGGCGATTATTTCTGTATCGGTCGATAAGAAAAGCCTTGACGTGAGCCGGTCGGATGCGCTTCCCTCTTTATGTATCGACCACTACAGAATTGGAGCAGCCTTCATGTCGCACAGCACCACCGTCGCCCTGGTGACCGGCGCCAGCCGGGGAATCGGCGCCGCCATCGCCCGGAAACTGGCATCCACCGGCGCCGATGTGGCGTTCACCTACCAGCGCGACGAGGTCGCCGCGAAGTCCGTCGCCACCGACATCGAGGCGCTCGGCAGGCGCGCGCTGCCGATCCAGGCCGACAGCGCCGATGCCGCCGCCGTGGTCGCGGCCGTCGACCGGACCGCTCGCGAACTGGGTGGCCTCCACGTGCTGGTGAACAACGCGGGCATCTTCCCGGCCAAGCCCTACGAGGAGTTCACCCTCGCCGAGATCGATCGGGCGCTCGACATCCACGCCAGGGCACCGTTCGTCGCGGGTCAGGCCGCGCTGGCCCACCTCGGCGACGGTGGGCGCATCATCTCCATCGGATCGAACCTCACCGACCGCGCCCTGTTCGGCGGCCTGGCCCTCTACAACCTGAGCAAGTCGGCCCTCAACGGCTACACCAAGGCGCTGGCCAGGGAACTCGGCCCTCGCGGCATCACGGTCAACCTCGTGCAACCCGGCCCCACCGACACGGACATGAACCCGGCGGCGGGTGAGCACGCACCCACTCAGCGAGAGTTCAACGCGCTCGGCCGTTTCGGCACCCCCGACGACATCGCCGACCTGGTCGCCTTCCTCGCAGGCCCGTCGGCCCGCACGATCACCGGCGCGATCATCACCGTCGACGGCGGAACCAACGCCTGACCCGGCCGGCTCGGAATGCCGCCGACCATCGGGCGCCCATGTGGGACACACCACGCTGCCTGACCCCGCACGGCACCGCCGACGCCCCTACGCTGCACTGGCTCTCAACAACCCGCACCACAAACGCCACGGGCCACGGCCCCGGCCACGCGGCACGGCTGGTGTGATGCGGCACGGCTGGTGTGATGCGGCACGGCTGATGCCACGCGCACATGCGCGCACCGAACTCGCGCCCGGCGGTTTTGCAGGCGCGGCACGGCCGATGCCACGCGGCACGGCTGATGTCACGCGGCACGGCTGATGTCACGCGGCACGGCTGATGTCACGCGGCACGGCCGATGCGGAGCCGACTGGAGTGGGTTCAGCCGGTGACGGAGAAAAAGTGGGCCGGGTCGAGAGTGTGGATCGGGGTCCAGGGTGACTCGGCGACGGGCGTTTCGGGGTCGTGGGCGGTGTCGAAGTAGCCCTGCAATTCCAGTGCGAGGCGGGGGTTTTCGTCCACCTGACGGGCGATCGTGTAGAGCACCGCGAGCACGTGGAGGCAGCGGGGTGTGCGGGCGGAGCAGGAGCAGTCCGTGCTCACCAGGGTCGGGGCGGGGGAGTGGCCCGCGTCGAGCAGGGCTCGGTGCATGTCGTCGGTGACGACGGTCGCGTCGGGAATCACCTGCTCGATCGCGGTCACCGCCGCGCGGGAGAGCGGCGCCACCTCCACGTGCGCGATCGAGGCCTGCCCGCCCCGGTGCAGGTGCGCGCGCACCGTGCGGCCCTCGATCTCGGTGCGTACCCCGTTGTTGCGGGCGACGCTGCGGGCGCGCGGCAGCAGCGGTTCGGGGCGGGTCTGGCGCAGCGGTTCGGCCAGTCGCACCCAGTCCTTACCCCACGGCGTGTACCCGAACTCGTTGTCTGCCATCAGTTCTCTCGCTTCCGTCGCAGGATGTCGACCAGGGCGTCGTCGTCGAGGCGGGCCAGTTCGGCGATGCCCGCGGCATCGGACAGGTCGGTGAGGGCCGACTTGCGGGTGTGCATGCCCGCGATGTGTTCCTCCACCGTGGTGGCGCTGGTGAGCGTGGTGACGGTGACCGTGCGCGTCTGCCCGATGCGGTGTGCCCGGTCCGAGGCCTGGGCCTCCACCGCCGGATTCCACCAGCGGTCGAAATGGATCACGTCGGCTGCGCGGGTGAGGGTGAGACCGGTGCCCGCGGCGCGCAGGCTCAGGATGAGAACCGGTGGGCCGTCGGGTGATTGGAACTCGTGAACGATCGCCGCACGCTGATCGGCGTCGAGCCCGCCGTGGAAGAAGGGTGCCCGCACCCCGAACTGTTCGGCGAGGTGGCGCACGAGCAGCTCACCGGTTTGCCGGTACTGGGTGAAGATCAGCGTGGGGTCACCGGTGTCGAGATTGGTCGCCACGATGTCGGTGCACAGCTCGAGTTTGCCCGAGCGCCCGGCCAATTCGCCCAGGTCGCCGGTGACCAATCCGGGGTGGTTACACACTTGCTTGAGGTGCGTGAGGGCCGCGAGTACCCGGCCTTGTCGTTGCAGACCCGACCCGAAACCCTCGTCCAGGGCTGCGGCGAGCACGGTGTCGTAGGCCTTCTCCTGCTCCGGGGTCAGGTCGCACAGCAGGTCGCTGTGGATCTTGGCCGGCAACGACGCCGCCACCTGGATCTTCTTGCGGCCCAGCAGTACCGGTTCCACCGCATCACGCAAGCGCGCGGCCGCATCGGCCGAGCCCTCTTCGATCGGCCGCACGAACCGGCGCCGGAACTGGGTGCGGTGCGCGAACAACCGGGGCGTAGTGAGGTTGAGCAGGGCGAACAGTTCGTCGAGATGGTTCTCCACCGGGGTGCCGGTGAGCGCGACCCTGGCGTCGGCGGGCACCGCACGCGCGGCCCGCGACACCTGGGTGCGCGGATTCTTCAACGCCTGCGCTTCATCGAAGACGACGGTGGCCCAGTGCTTCTCGGTCAGCGCCGACCCGTGCAGACGCAGCGTCGGGTACCCGGTGACCACGACGGTCCCCGCGTCGGCGGGCACCGCACCGCCACGCCACGACACCACCGTCAGCCCGGGGGCGAACCGGGCGATCTCGTGCACCCAGTTCCCGACCAGCGAGGTCGGACACACCACCAGCTGCGGCCCAGCGGCCCGCCCCTGGAGGAACCCGATCGTCTGCACGGTCTTGCCGAGGCCCATCTCGTCGGCGAGCACCGCCCCGCCGTACGCGGCGACGGTCTCCCGCAACCACCCGACCCCACGCACCTGATAGGGGCGAAGGGTCGCCTCGAGCGCCCTGGCGAGCTCCGCCGCCGCGGCTTCGGTCTCCCGCACCACCCGCACCGCCCGCTCGGCCGACACGACGGCCGTCCCCACGGCGTTGGGCACCGCATGCGCCGCGATCGGCAGCTCGAGCGCATTGGCGACCGCCCCTGCATTCGCGGCCGCCCGTGCATTCGCGGCGGGCCGCTCGCCCGCGCCGAGGCCGGTCGAGGCTGGCCCGTCGCCCGCGTCCGCACGAGCTTCATCGGCGGTGGGTGCCTCCCGATGCCGACGGTCGACGTCCGTGCGGGCGTCCTCGAGGAGCATGCGCCAGGCCTGGGCCGAGGGGCCGAGCTCGGCGACGGGCAACTCGAGCAACTCCGAACCGGTCACGACGGCGGCGGGTACCTCGACCGGCTCGAGCGCCCTGCGCTCACCGACCGGCAGCGCCAGCGTCAACGTCTCGGGGTCTCCGACGTCGCGTGGTGGGCGCCCGGCGCCGAGTCCGCTCCAGGTCCACAGGGCGAACAGGTGACGATCGGGAAGATAGGTGGCCTGGATGGCGGGCAGAACATTCTCCTCTGATCGGGCAGCGCGAACAGGCTAATAACGTACACTGTACTGAATTTGTTCCCGACCGACCGGAAAAGGTTCCGCGCATGCCGACCGACGGCAGATCCACCGACCAGGCCGCCCAGCTCGTGCAGTTGCTGTGGCGTCATGCCCTGCCGGCCAAGCCCGGCGCGCGCGGCCCCAAACCCGGCCTCACGGTCGACGCGGTCGTGGCGGCGGGCATCGCCCTGGCCGATCGCGACGGCATCGGCAAGCTGACCATCCGCGCGGTGGCCGCCGCCCTCGACGTGCGTGCCATGAGCCTCTACACCTATGTGCCGAGCAAGGAGGCGTTGCTGGTGCTGATGGTCGACGCCGTGGCCGCCGAGGACGAGCCGATCCCCGCCGAGCTGCCGCTGCGCGAGCGCATGATCGCCGTCGCGGACCGGGTCCGCACCGAGCTCCTCGCCCACCCGTGGCTGCTCGAGGTGTCGCCGTGGCGCCAGGTCCTCGGCCCGGCGAGGATGCGCCGCTACGAGAACCAGCTGCGCGCCATCGACGGCGCGGGCCTGTCGGATCTGGCGATGGACCGCGCCATCGCGGTGCTCACCGATTTCGCCACCGGCAATGCCCGCCTCGCCGTCGCGGCGGCGGGTGCGGCCGACCAGCTCAGTGATGCCGATTGGTGGCGGGTACACGGTCCGCTGCTGGCCGAAGTGATGCCCGCCGACCAGTTCCCCCTCGCCGCACGTGTGGGCACCACGGTGGGCGAGCACTATCAGGCCCCCGCCGATCCGGACGGTGCCTACGCCTACGGTGTCGCGACCCTGGTCGACGGCATCCTCGCCGACACCGCCTGACCCCGGACACCACAACAGCGGGCGCCGGAATCCGGTCGCCCGCTGTCGGGGGTTTTCTATTGTCGGATGTTGTTGTGTTCGGACGCGAGAGGAGTGGTCAGAGAGCTGGAGCCGATTCCGTGTCGATCACGGCTTCGAGCTCGCGCAAACGGTCCATGTGTTCATTCGCGTGGTGCTGGCAGAAGAGCAACTCGCCACCCGCGGGAAGAACGGCACGCACTCGGGCAGCCGCCCCGCAACGATCGCAACGATCGACCGCGGTCAGTGGGGTGCTGGTCAGGGTTCCTGGCATGACTCCTCCGTCCCGGCTCCCGGCGCTGCGTGGCCGTTCGCCTAGGTGTGGGCCCCGTGGTCACTCCACGTGGCTCGCGTCCGCTACTTCCCAGCAGTGGTACGACTACTCTGTCAGACGTTCGGGGTTCAGGCTTTGTTCCCGGAAGTGAATCTTTGTGTTTTCGATAACACGACCTGCGGTTTCGCTGAAAGCGAACATGCGCTGGTCGTCGGTCTCGAGCACCCGCCGATCACCCGTGGCGCCGTTTCCCACCTCCTGTTCGATCCTGACACTCATCGACTGTGTCGCTCGCTGTGGTGTTGCTCGTTACGCCACGAGCTCGATCACCACCGTGCGGCCCCACCGCCCACCGTGTGACAGGGTCTTCACCGTCCGAACCTGTTGTCTACCCGGAGATTACCCGTGATATCCGACACTCACACGCTTGTTCACCTGTGTTCTTCCCAAGAGTGGCAACAATTTGCGCACGACGGGCAACGCCGCCCGCCGTCGCTGGCCGAGAGCGGCTTCGTGCACCTGTCCACCCCTGAACAGGTGCGGCTGCCCGCGAATCGCCTCTTCGCCGGTCGCACGGATCTGGTGCTGCTGTGGCTGGACCCCGCCCGGCTCGCGTCGCCGCTGAAGTGGGAGCCGGGCGTGCCAGGCGACCCGGAGTCGATGCTGTTCCCGCACCTGTACGGGCCGCTGCCGCTCGCCGCGGTGCTCGACGTCTCGCCCTATCGACCGGGCCCGGACGGCGTGTTCCATACCCCACGCCGACCGGGAGTGGCACAGGACACAACCGGGCTCTGACGGGTCTATCGTGGATATGTGAATGTCGATGTCACAGCGCTACCGGGGATCGGAGTGCGTAAGGATTTCGAGGTCAGGTCGGGGCGCCGCGTCGGGGTGGTCGCCCATCGCGACGGTGACATCGATCTGATCGTGTCCAAGCCCGACGACCCCGACGCCATCGCCGCGCAGGTGCCGCTGTCGGTGGACGAGGCCTCGGTGCTCGCCAATCTGCTCGGCGCACCGCAACTGGTGGCCAAGCTCAACGACGACCACCGCGACCTGCCCGGCATCACCACCCGTCAGCTCGTGCTGCTCGCCGAGTCACCGTACGCGGGACGCACACTCGGCGAGACCGGGATGCGGACCCGCACCAAGACCTCGATCGTGGCCGTGATGCGTGCCGGCCAGCTCCACCCCTCACCAGGTCCGGACTTCACCTTCACCGAGGG
Organism: Nocardia sp. NPDC023733; assembly: GCF_040639775.1. Taxonomy (NCBI): domain Bacteria; kingdom Bacillati; phylum Actinomycetota; class Actinomycetes; order Mycobacteriales; family Nocardiaceae; genus Nocardia; species Nocardia sp. NPDC023733. Next base: position 498,908 of record NZ_JBFAAN010000001.1, read on the forward strand.
CGACCAGCTCGTGGTCGTCGGCACGCCGGAAGGCCTGGACGCAGCCGCGAAAATTCTCACGCACGGCTGACGGCCGTGACCGCGCAGGCCCTGGCGCTGCTCGAACTAGGCATGATCTTGTTCGCGCTGGGGATCTGCGGCCGGATCGCGGGCCGGTTCGGAATGTCACCGATCCCGCTGTACCTGCTGGGCGGGCTGGCGTTCGGGCGTGGCGGTTTCGTCGAGTTGGAAGGCGCGATCGAATTCGGTCACGTCGCCAGCGAGATCGGCGTGGTGCTGCTGCTGTTGCTGCTCGGGCTCGAATACACCGCGCCCGAACTGATGACCGGGCTGCGCCGCTCCTGGACCGCCGGTGTGCTCGACCTGCTCGCCAACGCGCTGCCCGGCGCCGCCGTGGCCCTGATCCTGGGCTGGGGAATTCTCGGCGCCGTGGTGCTCGGCGGCGTCACCTACATCTCGTCCTCGGGGATCGTGGCCAAACTCCTCGACGACCTCGGCCGCCTCGGTAACCGCGAAACCCCCGTGGTGCTCTCGATCCTCGTGTTCGAGGACCTCGCGATGGCGGTGTATCTGCCCATCCTCACCATGATGCTGGCGGGCCTGAGCCTGCTCAGCGGGCTGGTGTCGCTGGCCGTCGCGCTGGCGACGATCACCGTGGTGCTCGTGGTGGCGTTGCGGTTCGGCCGGGTGGTCTCGGCGGTGCTCGACAGCACCGATCGCGAGGTGTTCCTGCTGCAGTTGATCGGCGCGGCGCTGCTGGTCGCCGGTGCCGCCTCGGCGCTGAACGTGTCGGCGGCGGTCGGCGCGTTCCTGCTCGGCATCGCGATCTCGGGATCGACCGCGCAGGAGGCGGCCAAGCTGCTAGAACCGTTGCGCGATCTGTTCGCCGCCATCTTCTTCGTGGCCTTCGGCCTGTCCATCGACCCGGCTGCCATTCCGCCGGTGCTCGCCTGGGCGGCGGGGCTCGCGGTGGTCACCACGGGCACCAAGATGGTCGTCGGCTGGTGGGCGGCGAGCAGGCAGGGCATCGCGCGGGCGGGCCGGGCGCGAGCGGGTGCGGCGCTGGTCGCCCGCGGCGAATTCTCCATCGTCATCGCCGGTCTGGCGGTGAGCTACGGCACCGCCGACCACCGCCTCGTCGCTCTCGCGTCGGCCTATGTGCTGCTGATGGCGATGCTCGGTCCGGTCATCGCCCGCGTAATCGAACCCGTCGTCACTCTCGGTGGGCGCCGGCGTCTTTCGGCGACCTGACTAGTCGATGACCCGGCGCGGCCAGGCGCCCGCCACGTCGTAGGCCAGTTCCTCCGTGCGGTATTCGATCGGCTCCTGCATGCGCACCGGCGTTGGCATCGCGGGCGGCGGTACGGCACGCTTACGCGGCTGGTGCCGGGAGGTAAGCCACATGCGCGGCAGCGCCTCCTCGTTCTCGATCTCGGTGAGACTCACACTGATCAGCACCAGCATGGTGACGATGCTGCTCACCCCGATCAGCGGCGCGAGCAGTTCCATCGCCCCCGCCCCCGAAGGCGGGCCGCCATGGTGGCCGGGGTGGGCCTTCATGGCCGCCATGCCGGTGTAGTGCATGCCGGTGACGGCCACACCCATGATCAGCGAGGCGCCGATGGTGGCCAGAAATCCCTTGACGCGCAAGGTGAACCACAGTGCGACGATCGAGGCGACCACCGCGATCACCAGCGACAGCGTGACGATCATCGCGTCGTAGGACACCGCGGCCGTCGACTTCATCGCATACATGCCCGCGTAGTGCATGGTGCCCACCCCGAGTCCGGCGATGGTGCCACCGCCCACGAGCGAGCGCAGGGTCGGCTGCGGTTTGTTCACCATGAACAGCCCGATCCCGACGACGACCATCGCCGTGATCGCGCTGAGCAGAGTGAGGGGGACGTCGAAACGGATCTCCGCGCCCCGGATGCTGAAGCCGAGCATGGCGATGAAATGCATGACCCAGATACCGGTTCCGCCGATCGCGATGGCGGCGCCGACGAGCCAGCCGACCCGTCCCTCGGTGGCGTTGCGTCCACGCGCGGCGCACTGCAGCCCGAGCAGGCATCCGGTGACGGACATGAAATAGGCGAGGACAGGGGTGATCCAGCCGTAGCTGAAGTGATAGATGTCGAGCACGCCGCGCAAACCCTCAATGCCGGTACCGCTGACCGGTCGGCGGTAGAACGAAAAGCTGGACGTGACGATACGGCGAAAACCCCGAATTCGTTGCCATCGCAGCGCAATCCAGGAGTGTGGGTTTGATCACGAAACGATTACCGCGAGTTTTCTGTGGTAAACAGACCGTTCGGAATTCGGCGTGGGATACAAGAAAAGGCCCGGACCCCTTGTCATAAGGTCCGGGCCTCGTCTCGCGAATGCCTAGTCGAGGTAGTCGCGCAGCACCTGCGAACGGCTCGGGTGACGCAGCTTGCTCATCGTCTTGGACTCGATCTGCCGGATGCGCTCACGCGTGACGCCGTAGACCTGACCGATCTCGTCGAGAGTGCGCGGCTGACCGTCGGTGAGGCCGAAGCGCAACCGCACCACGCCCGCCTCACGCTCGGACAGCGTCTCCAGCACCGACTGCAGCTGATCCTGCAGCAGGGTGAAGCTCACCGCGTCGACCGCGACGACCGCCTCGGAGTCCTCGATGAAATCGCCGAGCTGGCTGTCACCTTCGTCGCCGATGGTCTGGTCGAGCGAGATGGGTTCACGCGCGTACTGCTGGATCTCGAGGACCTTCTCCGGCGTGATGTCCATTTCCTTGGCCAGCTCCTCCGGGGTGGGCTCACGGCCCAGATCCTGGAGCAGCTCGCGCTGGATGCGCCCGAGCTTGTTGATGACCTCCACCATGTGCACCGGGATACGGATGGTGCGTGCCTGGTCGGCCATGGCGCGGGTGATGGCCTGACGGATCCACCACGTGGCGTAGGTCGAGAACTTGTAACCCTTGGTGTAGTCGAACTTCTCGACCGCGCGGATCAGACCCAGGTTGCCCTCCTGGATCAGGTCCAGGAACGCCATGCCACGGCCGGTGTAGCGCTTGGCCAGCGACACCACCAGACGCAGGTTGGCCTCGAGCAGATGGTTCTTGGCCCGGTTGCCGTCGCGCACGATCCAGTTGAAATCGCGGCGGGTGGTCACCGACAGCTTCTCGCCCGCCTCGGCGAACTCACGCATCTTCTCCGCCGCGAACAGGCCGGCCTCGATCCGCTTGGCGAGCTCGACCTCCTCCTCGGCGTTGAGCAGCGCGACCTTGCCGATCTGCTTGAGGTAGGCGCGGACCGAGTCGGCGGAGGCGGTGAGTTCGGCATCCTTGCGCGCCTGACGCAGCGCCTCGGACTCCTCCTCGTCCCAGACGAAATCGCCGGAGGCCTTGTCCTTCTCGGTCGGCTCGGTGGTGTCGGCGGCATCGGCGGTGTCGTCGGCGACCTCCTCGACGATGACATCACCGTCGGTGAGTTCGTCCTCGGCGACCTCGAGATCACCGAGATCGTCGAGTTCGATCGACTCGTCGTCGAGTTGCTCCTCGCCCCCCTCGGCCGCGGTCGCCTTCTTGGCCGCGGTTTTCTTCGCCGGGGCCTTCTTGGCGGCAGCCTTCTTCGCCGGGGCCTTCTTGGCAGCGGCCTTCTTCGCCGGGGCCTTCTTGGCAGCGGCCTTCTTCGCCGGAGCCTTCTTGGCGGGAGTTACGGCGTCGTCGGCATCGGCGTCGGCCGAGTCGGCGGTCTGACGGGTATTCGTGGCTACCACGTACGCCCTTTCGTGACGGTCTCGTGCGGCGTCACGCCAGAGTGGTTTCCGGCGGAGCGGTCGGTCGGGTTGCACCGGCGGTGCGTCGGTCGGGTGCTCACCGGTTCGTTCACCGGCTCGCTCGCGACCGGCTGAGGCCGGAAGGTTTCACCGGCTCACCGCCGGACGTGTTCCATTGTAACGATCCAACCAGGGTACTCAGTGCCACGATGCCCTCCAGGCGTTGCGGCGTCGTCCTCGCGCGCTACGGCGCGATGCCCCCGGCGATAGCCATCGCCGCGCCGACGATACCCGCGGTGTTCTTCAACACGGCCGGAATCACCGGAGTTCGGTTGGTGAGCAACGGTATCCACTGCTCGTGATCGCGGCTGATACCGCCGCCCGCCACGATCACCTTCGGCCAGAAGAGGTTCTCGATGTGGATCAGGGCCGTGCTCACCCGCTGCGCCCACTCCGGGTAGGTGAGGCCGTCGCGGTCCTTGATCGAGGCGGCGGCCAGGTGCTCGGCCTCCACCCCCTCGATGTCGAGGTGGCCGAGCTCGGAGTTGGGCACGAGGGTGCCGTCGTAGAGCAGCGCCGAGCCGATCCCGGTGCCGAAGGTGAGCAGCAGGGTGAGGCCGTGCAGGTCGCGGGCGGTGCCGTAGCTGTCCTCCGCGAGCCCCGCGGCGTCGGCATCGTTGAGCACCGTCACCGTCCGCCCGCCGAGCGCGGCCGAGAACAGGGCGCGCGCGTCGGTACCGATCCAGGCGGGATCGATATTGGCGGCCGTACGGGCGTGTCCGTCGAGCACCACGCACGGCAGCGTGATCCCCACCGGTCCCGCCCAGCCGGCCAGCGCGACGAGTTCGGCCACCGCCGCCGCCACCGCCTCGGGCGTGGCGGGGCGCGGGGTGGCGATCTTGAGCCGCTCGTGGGTGAGCAGACCGGTGTCGAGATCGACCAAGGCCCCCTTCACGCCACTTCCCCCGATATCGATGCCGAATGCGTGCCCCCGAGCGGACATGGATGAACCCCTTGCCTGACGCGGTCGATGTGCCTGACAAAGAGTAGCGGTAGTCACCGCTCGCACGAGCCGCCGCATATGATCCGATGGCGTGGTGCCTCAACACAGTTCCGTTGCCCCAGCCACGACCGACGCCGACGAACGACTGCGCGAGCTCGCCGTCGAACTCGCCGAAACCGCCGCCGCGCATGTGCGTGCCCGCCGACCCGAGGTGTTCGCCGACGGGGGACCCGTCGACGGTGCGGTGGCGACCAAGGGCCACGTCACCGACCCGGTCACCGTGGTCGACACCGAATCCGAACAGCTGATCCGCGACCTGCTCGCCCAGCGACGCCCCGACGACGCGATCCTGGGCGAGGAGGGCGGCGGCGATGTCGGTGCCACCGCGCCGGGCGCCGTCACCTGGGTGGTCGACCCGATCGACGGGACCGTCAACTTCCTCTACGGCCTGCCCGGATACGCGGTCTCGGTGGCAGCGGTGATCGACGGCGCCCCGGTGGCGGGCGCGGTGGCCGACGTGGCGACCGCGACCACCTACAGCGCCGTGCGCGGCGGCGGGGCGTTCGCCGTCACCGCCGACGGCACCCGCACGAAACTGTCCTGCACCCAGGAGGATTCATTGTCGGTGGCACTGGTCGCCACCGGTTTCGCCTACGGCACCCGGCGTCGCGCCGACCAGGCGAGGCTGCTCACCGAGATCCTGCCGCAGGTCCGCGACATCCGCCGTCTCGGCGCCGCCGCCATGGACCTGTGCCACGTCGCCTCGGGCCACCTCGACGCCTACTACGAGCACGGGCTCAACGCCTGGGACTGGGCGGCGGGCGCCCTCATCGCCGCCGAAGCGGGCGCGGTGGTGCACGTCCCACCGGTCACCGTCGGCGGTGCCGCGGGCGAACTGACCTTCGTCGCCGCCCCCGGCCTCGCCGAAGACTTCGCCGCCCTCCTCACCGAGACCGGCGCGACAACACCCCTACCCGACTGAGAAGCCGGAGTCGGTGTCTCGGCCCTACGCGACCGAGACACCCGGCCCGGTTTCTCGGCCGCCTCGATCTGGACCGACCGGAGGGTGCGACGAAGGAGTGGCCGCAGGGAGGGAAGATCGAGGCCCCCCGGGCCGAGAAACCCGCGGCGCCAGCCGCCGATGTCTCAGCACTTGACGGTGCGGGCGGCGTCGAGGAGGTCGGGGTCGATCGAGGACGAGCTGGCGCCGGGGGCCAGGTTCTTCAACGCGCGCAGGACCGCTTCGGCGTCGGCGCTCGGGCGGAGCGACTCGCCGAAGGCCAGGCCGAGCACCAGGTCGACCGAGTCGTCGGTGCGCGGGTCCTCGATCAGTTCGGCACAGGGAGCGACCAGCTGCACCGAGGCGGCGGCCGGTCTGCCGTTCACGCCGTAGCGGATCTGGCCGGTGCAGTTGAGGTCGCCGCTGACATAGACCGGATCGTTACCGACCTGTGTCCCCGGTGCGCTGGCGAAGCCGAGGTCGCCGAGCGCGGAGGCGATGTTGCCCGCCTGTCCGCTCTTGCCGTTGGCGTTGAACACCCGCACCTTGGACTCCGACAGCGCCGCCGGATCCACCTCGTCCAGGCGCGAGGGCCCGACTCGGGTGCCGAGCGGTGCGGGCTTGGGCGCGTTGGTCGCGGTCGGCGTGCTCGGCGCGTTGCACGCCATCGGCTCGTTGTTGTCCTCGCGGGTGCGGAAAGCCGCCACCCACACGAACAGGGCCACAAGAGCCAGCACGAGGACCAACGCGAGCCACAGCTCGGGGCGCCGTCGCGGAAAGGGTTTGCCGTCGCGATCGGTCGCGCTGCCTTCGGTGATCAGTGAAACCACGCGCTCACTCTACGAGTCCGCCGCCGATGCGCGAGTGCGGGAGGTCTCGGCGAGTTTCCCGGCAGGTGAAGATTCGTCGTCGGTTTCGTCGCGGCGGGGTTTTGATTGCGACATTTGTCGGTAGGTCCGCTATTGTCTGCCCGCCCAGATCGAATAATCACCCGTGAAACGGTGGTCGGTCGCGGGAACAACAAGGGCATGTCCTGCGTTAACCGAACGCTGTCGGAGTAGATCGAGCAACGATCCACCTGATAGTCGACCGGTGTACGTGTGAGGTGCACCACCGGCGGGGCGGTCGAACGCCGTCTCCCTGCGGGGACTTGGCAATCGAACTGATCCGGTATTTACGGAGTAAGGACTGAGGGGAAGACGACATGGCAACCGACTATGACGCACCGCGGCGCACCGAATCCGACGAAGTGTCGGAGGATTCGCTCGAGGAGCTGAAGGCCCGCCGCAACGAGGCGCAGTCCGCCGTCGTGGACATCGACGAGACCGACACAGCGGAATCGTTCGAGCTTCCCGGCGCGGACCTGTCCGACGAGGTGCTCAGCGTTCGGGTGGTCCCGAAGCAGGCAGACGAGTTCACCTGCTCGAGCTGTTTCCTCGTGCACCACCGAAGCAGGCTGGCCAGCGAGAAGGGTGGCGAGATGATCTGCATGGACTGCGCCCTCTGACGCGTTCCACGGCGAGGTAGACGGGTCAGCCCGCGCTCGGGAGTCCGAGCGCGGCCAAGACCCGGTCGGGCCTGCGCGTGCTGATCAACCAGTACGGCGTCGGGTCGTCCGGGTCGTCGAGGACCAGCAAAGCCATCGGTCCGATCCAGGGCCGGTGCTGCACATAGGCGGCGGGGTCGAGCTGACGACCCAGCGCCGCGCTCTTGGCCGTCGGTGCGACGGCCGCGGCTCGCGCGACGAAGCTCACCGGCAGGTGGGCGCGGTCGACGCGCAATTCCGCCGTTCCCTCGGGGGTGACGGCCACTTCCAGCCGGTGACGGCTCATCCACAACAGAATCCACACGGGCACCGGTGCCAGCAGCACATACGGCAACCAGGCCCGCAGCCCGGGCGCGCCCATGTGGAATTCGGCGGCGATCAGCCCGGCGATCGCGAAGCCGACCGGCCACCACCACAGCGGCACCCACAGGCGCTCCCGGTAGGGCGACACGGTGGGCGCGGCGGCCGCGCGGGCGTCGGTGTCTGCGGCGTCGGTGGTCGGGGAATGGGACTGGTCGGGCACGGTTCAAGACTAGGCGATCGTGGCAGGGTCGTGACGCGCTGGTCCGGCTCCGAGCGCGTAGTCTCGACCGATGTGAACGCACTTGCACCGATTCCGCTGCGGCGGCTCGATCCCGGCATCCCTGTGCCGAAGCGTGCCCATCCGGGTGACGCGGGCGTCGACCTCTGTACCACCGAGGATGTGATCATCGAACCGGGTGAGCGGGTGCTGGTCGGCACCGGGATCGCGCTCGCGCTGCCGGTCGGCACGGTCGGCCTGATCCACCCCCGCTCGGGCCTGGCCGCGAAGGCGGGGCTGTCGGTGGTGAACACACCGGGCACGATCGACGCGGGCTATCGGGGCGAGATCAAAGTGTGCCTGATCAATCACGACCCGCGCACCGCCATCGAGCTGCGCCGCGGCGACCGCATCGCCCAGCTGCTCGTGCAGCGGGTGGAGCTGGTGGAGTTCGCCGAGGTCGACGACCTGGACGAAACCGTCCGTGGCGCAGGTGGTTACGGGTCGAGCGGCGGGCACGCGAGCCTGACCGGCAAGGAGGCGTAATGGGTCTGTTCGGCAAGAAGAAGCGCGCACCGCGCGAGGACGACGCGGTCTACGACGACGACTACGGCGACGACTACGCCGCGGACGACTACGACGATTTCGCCGACACCGACGACTACGACACCGACGAGTTCCGCCGTCCCGACTTCGCCCACCTCGACTTCGACGACGCTCCCACCGACGAGCGCATCTACGGCAACTTCGACCACGCGCCCGACGCCGCCGCCGGCCCGTACGACATCACCGAAGTGACCGACGACATGATCGCGCGCAGGCTCGATCTGGGGTCGGTGGTCATCCCGGTGCCCGAGGGTGGGCAGCTGCAGGTGGAGATGAGCCCCGACGGCACCCCGCAGGCGGTGCATCTGGCCACCCAGCACGGCAGGCTCACCGTGGCCGCGTACGCCGCGCCGAAGTCGGCCGGGCAGTGGCGGCTCGTCGCGGCCGACCTGGCCGAGTCGCTGCGCGGTGACGGTGCGAGCGTCGCCGTCGAGAAGGGCCCGTGGGGTCGTGAGGTGAAGGCGGTCACCGAGGGTGCCGATCTGCGCTTCATCGGTGTCGACGGACCGCGCTGGATGATCCGGCTGGTCGCGGCGGGCCCCTCGGGCGCGGTCGACGATCGCAGCCCGCTCATCACCGCCGCCCGGGCCGTCCTGGCCGACGCGGTGGTGCGGCGCGGCTCCGAGCCGCTGCCGGTGCGTGACCCGCTGCCCGTGGTGCTGCCCCAGGAGCTGGCCGAACAGCTCGCCGCCGCCCATCAGCAGCAGGTGCTCGCCCAGCAGCAGGCCATGGCCGCGCGGGCGGCCGCCGCGCAGACCCCGCCCTCGGCGGTGCCGCCGAAGCTGCCCGACGAACCGCGGCGCGGCGCCGACGGCTCGGCGATGCAGCAGCTCGGCCTGAACTAGGTTGTCGCCGAGACCTTTTCGGTCGAGAGACGGTCGAGTTCGGTGAACCCGGTGTGTCCGAGGACCGCCGGGTTCGCGCCGAGTTCGTCCAGCGTGATCCGGCACAATCCGGCCGTCGGCAGCGTCGCGGCCCATTCTTCGGCGACGGCGATCGGATGCACCGGGTCGTCGCCCGCGCCGATCACCGCGACCGGGACGGGGCAGGCGGCCAGTTCTTCGACGGTCGGCCAGGAGTAGGCGGCCGCCTCGTCCAGTGCCTGGGGCAGGTCCGGCCACTGGCCGCGCCAGGACTGGGTGAGGGCTTCGGCGAGCCAGGCCGGACTCGAGGCGCGCATGCGGGCGATCACGGCGTCCAGACCGTCGGCGCGAAGTTGCCCGGCGGTTGCCGAGGCGCTGAGGGCGGCGGGGCACGAGGTGGTTTCCGGGCCCGTCCAGGCGGGTAATGCTGTGATGACACCGACAACCGCGTCGCGATGTCCGGTGGCCCACCTCAGGGCGATCGCGGCACCCAGCGAGATCCCCGCAGCCAGGACCGGTCCGCGCGCGGCGGCGGTGTGCAAAGCCGCGGTACAGCTCGCGATCACGGCCTTCGGGTCGGGTTCGACGGCAAGGAATTCCAGGCCGTGAGCGGCCGCGGCCGGTCCGAATGCGCGGGCTGCGAAATCGGCGTCGGAGCCGGTTCCGGGCAGGGCGACCACGGTGACCTGGGGTGGGGTGCGCAACACGGACCGAGCGTAGCGGCCCGGCGTTTGCCCATCTACAGTGGCGTTGAAGGCCAACTAGCGGGAGAAGCGTGCCATGTCGTCATCCACGGGCTCACACAAGTCGGGATCGGGCCCGGACTCGGGATATTTTCGTCGACTCGGACGCCGCCTGACGGCCGATATCGATCAGCTCGACGCCGAGGAACTGGCCGAGACCGCCGACGCCTCGGGCGCCCGGCGAGCCAAGGACTGTTGCCGCGGCGAGGAAGCCACCATCGTCGGCAGGCTGCGCAGCGTAGAGGCCTGTCCCAAGGCGGCCGGTGCCACGGTGCAGGCCGAGTTCTTCGACGGCACCGACGCCATCACCCTGGTGTGGATCGGGCGCAGGCGCATCCCCGGCATCGAACCGGGCAGGCGCATCCTGGTGCGCGGCCGCGTCGGCGACCGCGACGGCCGCAAAGTGATCTTCAACCCCTACTACGAATTGCGCGGGAACAGCTGACGTATGCCCTCCAGCGACGAGTACCGCCCCATCGCGGACCCTGAAGCCACCGTTGCCCTGCCGGTGGTCACCGACCACCCCGTCGACCCCGACGTCGACAAGGAGACGGCCGAGGCCGAGCAGACCCTGCTCGAGCAGCTCGGCGGTATCAGCGGCCTGATCTACTCCACCCTGCCCGTACTCGTGTTCGTTCCGGTGAACACCTTCGCCGGGCTCACTGCCGCCATCTGGGCCGCCCTCGGTGTGGCCGCGGGCGTGCTGATCTGGCGGCTCGTGCAACGCAGCCCCGTCCAGCCGGCCATCTCCGGGTTCCTCGGCGTCGGTCTGTGCGCGTTCATCGCCCACCGGGTGGGAGAGGCCAAGGGCTTCTTCCTGTTCGGCATCTACACCAGCCTCGTGTACGCAGGCGTGTTCGCGCTGTCGATCCTGTTCCGGTGGCCGCTGGTCGGGGTGATCTGGGGCGCGCTCAACGGCCACGGCACCGCATGGCGCACCGATCCGCGGGTGCGCAAGCTCTACGACCTGGCCACCGTCGTGTGGGTCGTCGTCTTCGGCGCCCGCTACCTGGTGCAGTCCCAGCTCTACGACACCGACCACACCACCTGGCTCGCGATCGCCCGCATCGCGATGGGCTGGCCGCTGACCGCGGTCGCCCTGGTGGTCACCGTGTGGGCGGTGCGTCGCGCGGGCCACCTGCCCGCCGACAAGTCCGCTGTCCGAAGGGATTCCGCTTCCGCCTGAGGGTGGGCAGGGGTACCGCCGGAGGTGGGGAACTACCCACCCTGGGGTACCTGGTTGCCGCCGCCTGTTCGTCGCACGATCAATGCATACCGAATTACGCAGTGATCGTGAGAGGACCGGCGACCATGATGGCAACCGAGCACCGTGCAAGCGCAGCTTCCAAGCCCGGCCCCGCCCAGTCGGAGAGCAAGCGCATCGGCGCCGAACTCGACGCCCTGATCGGTCCCGCCGCCCGCGACGACCGCGACGCCATCGCCGAGATCCTGCGTCTGGTCCACCCCCTCGTGCGCCGCTACTGCTCGGCGCGGATGGGTGCCACCGGCCACCTCACGGTCACCGCCGACGACGTCACCCAGGAAGTCCTGATCGCCACCGTCGCCGCCATCCCGCGCTACCGCGATCAGGGCAAATCCTTCCTGGCCTTCGTGTACGGCATCGCCGCCAACAAGGTGTCCGACGCCTTCCGCCGGGGCAAGCACACCGCGTATCCGATGGCCGAGATGCCCGACACCGCCAGCGTCGAAGCGGGTCCGGAGGACTGGGCGCTCGCCTTCGAACGACGGGCCGCGACCCGCGAACTGATGCAGGTGCTCGCCCCCAATCACCGTGAGGTGCTGATGATGCGGATCGTGCTCGGCTGGAGCGCCGCGCAGACCGCCGAGGCCATCGGCACCAGCCCCGGCGTGGTCCGGGTGATGCAGCACCGCGCGCTCAACAAGCTGCGGGCCCAGCTCGCCGCCGCCTGAGGGCGGCTCAGGGCCGGATGCCGTGCCCGGCCAGGGTGAGCCGCAGGTCCTCCTCGGCCTCCACCGAGGTGACGAACAGCAGCTCGTCGTCGCCTTCGAAGGGGTCGTCGGCCTGGGGCACGATCACCCGGCCGCCGCGCAGGATCGTCACCAGCGCGGTGTCGCGCGGCAGGACCAGGCTGCGCACCGGCTTACCGGCCAGCTGGGTATCGGCGGGCAGGGTGATCTCGACCAGGTTGGCCTGGCCCTGACGCAATGTCATGAGCCGAACCAGATCACCCACCGACACCGCCTCCTCGACCAGCGAGGCCAGCAGGCGCGGTGTCGACACCGCCACATCCACACCCCACGACTCGTCGAAGAGCCATTCGTTGCGCGGGTCGTTCACCCGCGCCACCACCCGGCGCACCCCGAACTCGGTCTTGGCGAGCAGGCTGTGGACCAGGTTGGTCTTGTCGTCACCGGTGGCCGCGATCACCACCTCGTAGGTTTCCAGCCCCGCGTTCTCGAGCAGCGACAGCTCGCAGGCGTCGGCGTGCACCCAGACCGCGTCCGGGATGGCGGGTGGGTCGATGTGGTCGAGCTGGCGTTCCAGCAGCATCACCCGATGCCCGCCCCGCAGCAGTTCCCTGGCGATCGAGCGCCCGACGGCGCCCGCACCGGCAATGGCCACCTTCATGTTCAGTCCTCGCTCACGGGGGCCTTGGCCGCCAGTGCGACCACCTCACCGACACTGCCGGAGGTCGCCGCGACGTACACCACGTCGTCGGCCTGGACCACCGTCTTGGATTCGGGCAGCAGGCCCCGGCCGAAGCGCAGGATGAATGCCACCCGCACGCCGAGGTCGCGTTCGAGGTCGCGCACGGTGCGACCGAACCACTCCTCGTGCAGCGTGAGCTGGGTGACGGCCACCGCGCCGGTGGGTTCGCGCCAGGTGGTCGTGGAGTTGTCACCGATCAGCGTGCGCAGGAAACGGTCGGTCGTCCACGGCACGGTGGCGATGGTCGGGATGCCGAGCCGTTCGTAGACCTCGGCGCGTTTGGCGTCGTAGATCCGGGCGACCACGCGTTCCACGCCGAACATCTCCCTGGCCACCCGCGCGGAGATGATGTTGGAGTTGTCGCCCGAGGACACGGCGGCGAAGGCGTCGGCACGTTCGATTCCCGCGCGGGTCAGCACATCACGGTCGAAGCCGACGCCGATCACTTCCTGCCCGCTGAAGCCTTCGCCGAGCCTGCGGAAGGCGCTGGGATCACGGTCGATCACCGTGACCTCGTGACCCACCCGGGTCAGCGCGCGGGCCAGCGACGACCCGACGCGCCCACACCCCATGATCACTACGTACACCGTGCACCCTCGTTCCTTGCCGAACCCGTGGCGTCCGGCTTGGACCGTACCCGCCGGAGCTTCCCCCGCCCAGTTTCCCCCTGGCGAGGCGGCGCAAACAACCTCGACATCCCGGTCGGCGCCCGGGTCAGGTGAGCGCGAACACATCGATGATCCCGTCTATGCTCAGCCCGGTGTCCAAGTTGACGACGGCGGCCAAACGCGTGCTGCTGGGCAGGCCCTTCCGCAGTGACTCGCTCGGCCATACCTTGTTGCCCAAACGGATCGCGCTTCCGGTGTTCGCCTCCGACGCGATGTCCTCGGTCGCCTACGCGCCGGAGGAGATCTTCCTGGTGCTGGCGGCGGCGGGCATCTCCGCGTACATGTACGCACCGTGGGTCGGTCTTGCTGTGGCGGTGGTGATGGCCGTGGTCGTCGCCAGTTACCGGCAGAACGTGCGCGCCTACCCGTCCGGCGGCGGCGACTACGAGGTTGCCACGGTGAATCTCGGCCCGACCGCCGGGCTCACGGTCGGTAGCGCCCTGCTCGTCGACTACGTGCTCACGGTGGCGGTGTCGATCTCGTCGGCCGCCTCGAACATCGGCTCGGCCATTCCGTTCGTCAACACGCACAAGGTGCTGTTCGCGGTCGTCGCGATCGCGGTGCTCACGGCCATCAACCTGCGCGGTGTGCGCGAATCGGGCACGGCCTTCGCGATTCCCACCTACGCCTTCATCTTCGGCATGTTCGTGATGCTCGGCTGGGGCCTGTTCCGGACCTACGTGCTCGGTGACGACATCCAGGCCGTCTCCGCCGGTTTCGGGCTCCAAGCCGAGGACGAACACCTCTACGGCCTGGCCTTCGCCTTCCTGATCGCGCGCGCGTTCTCCTCCGGCTGCGCGGCGCTGACCGGTGTGGAGGCGATCAGCAACGGCGTGCCCGCCTTCCGTAAACCGAAGTCGCGCAATGCCGCGACGACCCTGCTGATGCTGGGAACCATCGCCGTCGTGCTGCTGATGGGCATCATCATCCTGGCGCAGAAGATCGGGGTCGTCTACGCGCACGACACCTCGAACCTCGTCGGCGCGCCCGCTGATTACCACCAGAAGACGCTGATCGCCCAGATCGCCGAAACCGTCTTCCACGGCTTCCCCATCGGCTTCTTCTTCATCACCATCGTCACCGCCCTGATCCTGGTGCTGGCCGCCAACACCGCGTTCAACGGTTTCCCGGTGCTCGGTTCGATCCTCGCGCAGGACCGCTACCTGCCGCGTCAGCTGCACACCCGGGGTGACCGGCTGGCGTTCTCCAACGGCATCCTGTTCCTCTCCGGTGCCGCCATCGCGTTCGTGGTGCTGTTCGACGCCGAGGTCACCAAGCTGATCCAGCTCTACATCGTCGGTGTGTTCGTGTCCTTCGTGCTCAGCCAGACCGGCATGCTTCGGCACTGGACCCGCCTGCTGCGCAAGGAGACCGACCCGCAGGAGCGGTCGAGGATGAAGCGCTCGCGCGTCATCAACGCCATCGGTCTCACCCTCACCGGGACCGTGCTGGTGATCGTGCTCATCACCAAGTTCTTCGCAGGCGCCTACATCGCCATCATCACGATGGTCGCGATCTTCATCGTGATGAAGCTGATCCACAAGCACTACGACTCGGTGGCCCGCGAACTCGACGAATCCGATTGGGACGGGGTGCTGCCCAGCCGCACCCACTCCATCGTGCTGGTGTCGAAACTGCATCTGCCCACTCGTCGGGCACTGGCCTACGCGCGGGCCACGCGCCCGGACACGCTCGAGGCGGTGACGGTGAACGTCGACGACGCCGATACCCGCAAGCTCGTGCGCGAATGGGAGAACAGCGAGATCAACGTGCCGCTCAAGGTGGTCGAGTCGCCGTATCGCGAGGTGACCAAACCGGTGCTCGAGTATGTGAAGCGGGTCCGCAAGGACGCGCCGCGCGATGTGGTCACCGTGTTCATCCCCGAGTACGTGGTCGGTCACTGGTGGGAGCAGGTGCTGCACAACCAGTCGGCGTTGCGGTTGAAGGGCCGGTTGCTGTTCGAACCGGGTGTGATGGTGACCAGTGTGCCGTGGCAGTTGTCGTCTTCGACGCGGGCCAAACAGGCGGCCGAGGTGAACGCACCGGGCTCGGTGCGTCGCGGGTTCGACCGGCCGGAGCGGCGCGAGTGAGCGTGCCCGGCCGACAACGGAAGTGGGTGTGGCTGTGAGTGATTGGCGCGGACAGGAATTCGAGGTGCGCCTCGGTGCGCCCGGACACGGCGGGTTCTGCGTGGGCCGCCACGAGGGCCGGGTGGTCTTCGTGCGGCACGGACTGCCCGGTGAGCTGGTGCGCGCCCGGGTCACCGAGGATCGTGGTGGGTCGTTCTGCCGCGCCGACGCGGTGGAGATCATCGAGGCCTCCGCGGACCGGGTGCCCGCGACCTGTCCGGTCTCGGGGCCGGGCGGGGCCGGGTGCTGTGATTTCTCCTTCGCCACCCCCGCCGCGCAGCGCGCGCTCAAGGCGACCGTGGTGGCCGAGCAGTTGCGCAGGCTGGCCGGGGTCGAGCGTGAGGTCGAGGTCGAACCGATCGGTGACGAGGTCGTCGGTGGCTGGCGCACCCGGGTGCGCCTGGTGGTCGACGCGGCCGGTCGCGCGGGCGTGCACCGGTACCGCAGCACCGAGGTGATCCCGGATCTGCGCTGCCCACAGCCGGTGGCGGGCGCACTCGACGGTGTGGCCGAGCGGTCCTGGACACCGGGCGCCGATCTGGTGGTCGCCGTGGACGGTGACGGCGTCCGTCATATCGTCGAACTGGCTCCGGCCGCCGAGGCGGACCGTGCGGGCACCCGGCCTGCCACCCCGCGCGGCGGTACCCGGGGGCGTGGGCAGCGACCCGCGCGGCACCGCGAATCGGGTCGCCCCGCCGCCGACGAACGCGGTGCGGTGCGCGACCGGGCCGCCGCCCGCAAGTCGGCGACCAACGCGCCGCGCGAGGAATGGGTGATGGCGGGCAGCGGCCGGGCCGTCGAGTATGTCGCGGGCCGTCGCTGGGAACTGTCGGCCACCGGTTTCTGGCAGGCACATCATGGTGCGGCGCAACGCTATTCGGATCTGGTCGCCGAATGGTCGGGGCTGGAACCGGGCGGTTCGGGCTGGGATCTCTACAGCGGTGTCGGTGTCTTCGCCGCGCGGCTGGGGGAGCAGACCGGGCAGACGGGTGCGGTGTCGGCCGTGGAATCTGCCAGATCCGCAGTCGCCGACGGCACGGCCGCACTGCGCGACCTGCCGTGGGTGCAGTTGCACGCGGGCCGGGTCGAACGCTGGGCTCGCGAGGCCACGACCACCCCCGATGTGGTCGTCCTCGACCCGCCTCGCGCGGGTGCGGGCAAGGAGGTGGTGGCCGCCGTCACCGACGCCGACCCACGCCGAATCATCCACATCGGTTGCGACCCGGCCGCTTTCGCGCGCGACCTCGGCTTGTACCTCGACGCGGGCTACCATCTGGCCGAGTTGCGGGCCTTCGATGCCTTCCCGGTCACCCACCACGTGGAATGCGTCGCGCTGCTCGACCGCTGAGAGATCGCACCCCGGGTACCACCGCGGCTATTCCAGCGCCCAGGTCACCCGCACATTCGCGCCGACCTCGGTCTCGCCGGGGACTACCGGCACCGGAGAACTGCTGCGCGCGAACATGACCGGTGAATCCATCTCGGCGCTCACGTCGTAGGCGCGGGGTGTGGGTGAGGTGTCCTCGGTGATCTGTAGCACCGCACCCAGGCGCACACCGGCGCGCGCCGCGTACTGCTCGGCCTTGGCGAGCGCGTCGTCGTAGGCGGCGTCGCGGGCCTGGACCAGCAGTGGCGCGGGGTCGGCGATGCCGCGGGTGAGTCCGCCGAGGCGCACGTCGTCGCCGCCCGCGTTCACCGCGGCGGCCACGGTCTCGGCGGGTTCGGCGCCGCTGCCCTCGCGCAGCGCGATGCTGAGTCCCGTGGACGCGAGGTAGCCGACGATCTCGTTGCGTCCGTTGTCGGTGTAGACGGTCTCGGTGCGCACGCTGAGACCGCTGGTCGCCAGGTCGCTGTCGCGCACCCCGGCCGTGCGCAATGCCGCGACCACCGCGTTCACCCGCTGACCCGCCCGGTCGTAGGCGCCCGCCACCGTGGCGGCCCGCGATTCCACCGTCAGGGTGACGCGGATGAGGTCGGGGATCGCGCGCACCGTGCCGCGTCCGAAGGTGGTGGTGCTCGGCTGAGGGGATCGTTCGCTCACCGCTGCTCCTGTCGGTCGAGGGCTGTTGTGCAGCCCAACGTCTCGCACCGCCGGAGGGTTCCGGGTCCGGTCAGTGGCTGCCGGAGATGGTGCGGACCGTGGCTTCCATCTGCGCGTACGCGCCGGCCGCGAGGCGTTGCAGCAGGGCGAGTTTGAGCTTCGGACGCACCTCGGTGAGCGAGTCGAACACCGCCGGGCTCAGTACCGCCACCCGGACCTGGGTTTCGGCGATCACCGCGTTGACGAACGGTTTGCCCACCAGCATCGGTATCTCGCCGAACGACATCCCCGCCGACAAGGTCACCAACCGGTGTATTCGCCCGTCGGTGCCGGGGAAGGTGAGCCGCACCCGTCCGTTCAGGATCAGATACAGCCCCGAGCGCTGGTCGCCGCGTTCGGCGATCGTCTCGCCCCTGGCGAAGGTTCGCTCGCTGAAATCGGCGGCCAGCCGGGCGCGGTCGTCGGGATCGAGCTCGGCCAGCAGCGGGTGCTCGTCGAGGGTGATCGAGGTGGTCGAGTGTGTTCCCGGTGGACGGTGCCGCGCGAGCACGATGTCCTCGCACCATTCGGTGGCGGTGTCACGATCGATGAACACCCGCCCGCGCGGATCGTCGGGCCGCAGGCTCGACAGGTCGTGGCCGAGCTTGGCATCGGGATCGACCAGCGCCACCCGCACCCCGGCCGGTACGAGCTCGGCTTGCAACGCGTCGAGCATCCCGCGTGCCACCACGCTCACCTCACCTACCCGGCGCAGGTCGATCGCCAGCGCGTCGAGCTCGCCCGAGGCGGCCTCGATGGCCCGGACCGCCCGTTCGGCGCCGGAGAATAGCAGGTCGCCGTGCAGTTCGTAGACGCGGGCGCGGTCACCGTGCGCGGCGAGCACGGCGGCGTCGTCGGGGGAGCGGCGCATCCGGGAGGGCAGTTCCGACACCGAGTGCTCGGCGCGGATGGCGGTGCGCGCGGACCGGGTCACGTGACAGAAGTGCAGTTCGAGCCGTCGTGACAGTTCCCGGCATGCCGCCACTCCGCGCACACTGTTGCCCTGGCCGTCCAGGCGCGGCGAGTACACCGAGATGCCGAGCTGCCCCGGCAGTACCGCGATGATCCCGCCGCCCACCCCACTCTTGGCGGGCAGCCCCACCGTGGTCACCCAGTCGCCCGCCGCGTTGTACATGCCACAGGTGGTCATCACACTCAGCACCCGTTCGGTCAGCGCCGTCGACAACGCCCGCTCGTGGGTGGCCGGGTTCACGCCGTTGTCGGCCAGCGTCGCCGCCATCACCGCCAGGTCGGCACACGTCACCTCGATCGAGCACTGGCGGAAGTAGCGGTCGACGACGGCGTCGGGGTCCATGTCGATGATCCCCACCGAACGCAGCATGTACCCGATCGCCCGGTTGCGGTATCCGGTGCGCGATTCCGACTGGTAGACAGCGTCGTTCACCCCCAGCTCGCGTCCGGCGAAGCGCGAGTAGCAGTCCCGCACCCGTTCGAACTCGTCGGGACCGTGGATCAGCGAGGCGGCGGTGATCGCCCCGGAGTTGATCATCGGGTTGCTCGGGCGCTGGGTGTCAGGTTCGAGCGCGATCTCGTTGAACGGTTCGCCCGAGGGTTCCACGTCGATGTGGCGGGCGACTTCGTCTAGCCCTCGGTCGGCCAGGGCGAGCGCGTAGGTGAACGGCTTGGAGATCGACTGGATGGTGAATCCGACATCGGTGTCGCCGACCCGGTAGACCAGTCCGTCGGCGGTGGCGAGGCACAGCCCGAACGAGTCCGGTGCGACGGCGGCGAGTTCGGGGATGTAGTCGGCGGGCGCGCCGGAGGTGTCGTCTCGGCAGGCCGCGTACACCTCGTCGAGGATGCCCGCGACCACCCCGGGATCGATCCTGTTCGGTTCGGCCACAGCGTCA
Organism: Nocardia sp. NPDC023733; assembly: GCF_040639775.1. Taxonomy (NCBI): domain Bacteria; kingdom Bacillati; phylum Actinomycetota; class Actinomycetes; order Mycobacteriales; family Nocardiaceae; genus Nocardia; species Nocardia sp. NPDC023733. The sequence goes on from NZ_JBFAAN010000001.1 coordinate 518,385, forward strand.
CTGTAGGGGGCATTGACAACGGTTTCCGGGCGGACGCGCGGGGAGATTGTGCTCACACGTCGCGCCCGTCAGCCGGGGGTGCGCCCGCTGGTCGGCGGGCCGTCCCGGCTACCGTCGGACAGTGCGCGACACCGGTCGGGGGCTTTCGCCCGCGGCCCGGCCAAATACACTGGGCGGATCAATCGGAAGTCCGGAGGGAGCGAGTTCAGGTGGGAGTGCTGTCGCGGGTGGATTCACCCGAAGATCTGCGCCGGCTGAGCGTGCCGCAGCTGCGGGAACTGGCGGACGAGATCCGTGAGTTCCTCGTGGCGAAGGTCGCCGCCACCGGTGGTCATCTCGGCCCCAACCTCGGTGTGGTCGAGCTGACCATCGCCCTGCACCGGGTCTTCGATTCCCCGGCCGACCCGTTGATCTTCGACACCGGCCACCAGGCCTACGTGCACAAGATCCTCACCGGCCGCAAGGACCGCTTCGACACGCTGCGCATGCGCGACGGCCTGTCCGGCTACCCGAGCCGTGCCGAGAGCGAACACGACTGGGTGGAGTCCTCGCACGCCTCGGCCGCCCTGTCCTACGCCGACGGCCTGGCCAAGGCGTTCTCGCTCACCGACCAGAACCGCACCGTGGTCGCCGTCGTCGGTGACGGCGCGCTCACCGGCGGCATGTGCTGGGAGGCGCTCAACAACATCGCCGGTGCCGACCGCCCGGTGGTGGTCGTCGTCAACGACAACGGCCGCTCCTATGCCCCGACCATCGGTGGCCTCGCCGACCGGCTCACCGCCCTGCGCACCCAGCCGGCCTACGAGCATGCCCTCGACACCGGGAAACGTCTGCTGAAAAGCATTCCGGCCGTGGGGGATTCGGCCTACTCGATGGTGCACGCGCTCAAGGCCGGGATCAAAGACGCCGTGAGCCCGCAGGAACTGTTCGGCGATCTGGGCATGAAGTATGTCGGGCCCGTCGACGGCCACGACCTGGTCGCGCTCGAGGCGGCCATGCGCCGCGCCAAGGACTTCGGTGGCCCCGTCGTGGTCCACGCGGTGACCCGCAAGGGCAACGGCTACGAGCACGCCGAAAACCATGTCGCCGACCAGATGCACGCCTGCGACCCCATCGACCCGCTCACCGGGCGCCCCCTGGCGGGCAAGAAGGCCAAGGGCTGGACGGCGGTATTCTCCGAGGAGCTCATCGAGCACGCCGCGCGCCGCGACGACATCGTCGCCATCACCGCCGCCATGCCCGGCCCCACCGGTCTGGCCGCGTTCGGTGAACGCTTCCCCGAGCGCATGTTCGATGTCGGCATCGCCGAACAGCACGCGATGACTTCCGCCGCCGGCCTGGCACTCGGCGGCATGCACCCCGTGGTCGCCATCTACGCCACGTTCCTCAACCGCGCGTTCGATCAGCTGTTGATGGATGTGGCGCTGCTGAAACAGCCCGTCACCGTCGTCCTGGACCGCGCGGGCATCACCGGACCCGACGGCGCCAGCCACAACGGCATGTGGGACTTCTCGCTGCTCGGCATCATCCCCGGCATCCGCGTAGCCGCGCCCCGCGACGGCGCCACCCTGCGTGAGGAACTGGCCGAGGCGCTCGCCGTCACCGACGGCCCCACCGTGCTGCGTTTCCCGAAAGGCACTGTCGCCGAAGACATCACCGCCGTCGAACGCCTCGACGGCCTCGACATCCTCCGCCTGGCCGTGCCCGGCGCGGGCACGGTGCAGTCCCAGCACGGCGACGTCCTGCTCGTCGCCGTCGGCCCCTTCGCCGACACCGCTATGCAGGTCGCCGAACACCTTGCCCCGCAGGGCATCTCGGTGACCGTGGTCGACCCGCGCTGGGTCCTCCCGATCTCCGACACCCTGGTCAAACTCGCCGAGAACTACCGCCTGGTCGTCACACTCGAAGACGGCGGCCTACACGGCGGCATCGGCTCCACCCTCTCCGCCCGCCTGCGCGCCGCGGGCCTCGACGTCCCCACCCGCGATCTCGGCGTCCCCCAGCAGTTCCTCGACCACGCCTCCCGTCCCGAAATCCTCGAAGACCTAGGCCTCACCACCGAAGCCATCACCCAGCGCATCACCGCCTGGCTCGGCGCCCACTAACCTCTCCGCCTGGCGACGACCGCGAAGTTCAACGGAATTCGCGGCCGTCCGGGCGGCAATGCCCAACCCTGTTCGCAAGCAACGAGTTCCGGGAAGGCGGGCCAGTCCATATAGGGCAGCTCCCGCACCGCCTCGACAGCCAGCCCCGCGTCGAGCAGTGCTCCCACGACTTCGCCGAGATCGTGTCGCCATTCGTGATTGGTGGTGTGGGCGATCTGCCCGGCGGAGTCCTCGGTGTAAGTGCCCGAATCCGTGTACGTCCTTGTCCCGCCCCCACCGAGGTAGTCGTCGGAGATCTCCCACGGCTGGAACCCCATCGCTCCGAGAATCGGATGATCGTCCCGGATCAAGAACACCCCATCAGGCTTCAGCAGATCGTGGATCGACCGCGCCCAAGCCGAGAGCTCCGGCAACCACACAATGGTTCCCGCACTAGTCACCACGGTGTCGAAGCGCCGGCCGACCAGATCCGAAGCACACCGCGCATCCCCTTCGACCCAGGTGATGCCACACCCCGCGTCTCGCGCGATCCGCTCCGCATGCCGCAACGAATTCGGCGACAGATCGAGCCCGTGCACATCCACCGCACCGAGCCGCACCCACGACAGGGTATCGATCCCGATATGACACTGCAGATGCAACAGCGACCGCCCCACGATCCCGGACTCCGGCAAATGCGGCGCAAGCACAGCCAGGTCGTTGCGCACCACCGACGAGATCCGCCCCGAATCCGCGACATACGCATCCACGTCATACATCCGCGACCGAACATGCACCTCGGCCCGCTCATCCCAATTCGCGCGATTGGCGGCGATAGCCTCTTCGAACACAACGATTCCTCTCGACAGCCGACACCCGACGCTAACGGCGAACAAGTCCCCCGTCGACCCGTTTTTCCCACAGTGCATTACGTTTGATCGAGAATTGAAATGACAATGCTCACGGAGCATTTGGCACAAATTTGTTCACAATGTCGGATATCCGAAGCCACGGTTCCTGGAAGCTCTCGCGGCGTTCGTGGCAGCTTTGTGGACTATCCGTCCCCCGTGGCTCGGGCGCTTCACGGCTGCGTCCGACGAACTGAGCTACCCGAGTTTGGGGGTGAGGGCCTTGGTCAGCGCCGGGACGGCGAGGGTTCGTTGCCACGGTCGTGCCCCACCCGCACGCAGGAACTCCTCGATCGCGGCGGAAAGCTCTTCGGGGGTGCCGACGTTCTTGTAGTCGGGGAGCCCGTCCCAGCACAGGCGACGCACCAGATCGGGGGAGAGCAGGTTCTCTACCGGTATCGAATGCTCGGTGGAGAGTTCGCCCATGGCGTTGCGGGCGGTGGTGAGGCGGGCGGCGGCGATGGGGTCGCGGCGTTCCCAGCGGTTGACGGGGGGTGGGCCGTCGAAGGGGAGGGTGAGGGGTGGGAGTTGTTTGTCGGGGAGGGCGCGGGCTCGGTCTACGGCGGCGAGCCAGTCGCGGGAGTAGCGGCGTTGGCGGGGGCCGCCGAAGACGGGGAGGGTGCGCAGTTGGGCGATGGTGCGTGGGTCGTTGGTCGCGGCGGCGACGATGGCGGAGTCGGGGAGGATGCGGGAGGGGGCGACGTCGCGGGTGCGGGCCAGTTCGTCGCGGGTGGTCCACAGTTCGCGGACGACGGCGAGCTGGCGGGGGCGGCGCAGGGTGTGGATGCCGGAGGTGCGGCGCCAGCGGTCGGCCTTGGGGGCGGGCGGGTCCATGGTGCGGACGTGTTCGAATTCCTCTGCGGCCCAGTCCATTTTGCCCTGGGTGGCGAGGTCGTCGGCGACGGTGTCGCGCAGTTCGAGGAGGAGTTCCACGTCTAGTGCGGCGTAGTTGAGCCACTCGTCGGGCAGGGGTCGGGTGGACCAGTCGGCGGCTCCGTGGCCTTTGCGCAGGGAACGCCCGAGCAGGTTCTCCACCATGGCGGCCAGACCGACGCGCTCGTAGCCGGCGAGGCGGCCGCCGAGTTCGGTGTCGAAGAGGCGGGCGGGGCGCAGGCCGAGTTCGGCGAGGCCGGGGAGGTCCTGGTCGGCGGAGTGCAGCACCCATTCGAGGTCGTTGATCGCCTCGGCCAGCGGGGTGAGCGCGTCGGTGACGGGGATCGGGTCGATCAGGAAGGTGCCCGCGCCTTCGCGGCGCAGCTGGATCAGGTAGGCGCGTGCGGAGTAGCGGAAACCGGACGCGCGTTCGGCGTCGACGGCGAGCGGGCCGGTGCCCGCGGCGATGGATTTGGCGGCCGCGGCGACCTCGTCGGGGGAGGCCAGCACGGGTGGAACCCCCTCGGCGGGGGCGAGCAGGGGCTCTGCTGCGGTTGGTTCCTCGGCGACCGACATAAACGTGAACTCTACGTGGCGATCACGGTCTGTCGGTGTGGGTATAGGAGTCCGGCCGTAAATGCGTGATTCCAGCGGGGGGTAATCCGGCGGCGAAGGCGAGCACCTCGCAGAACGCCTCCACGTGACGGCGCATCTCGGTGTTCATCGCCGTCCACGACGCGCGTAGCTCCAGTTGGTGGGCGCGTGGTGGGCCGGCGATGTCGCCGTACCGCACCGAACTGGTGGCGGTGACGGTGCCGCCGAGGGCGGTGAACTGTTCGCCACGCGACTCGAGGGAGTCGACCAGCCAGCTCCACGCGACCTCCGGGAGCAGCGGGTCGGCGGCGAGGGCGGCGTCGATGTCGGCCTGGATGTAGGCGACCAGCCGGAACACGCCGTGCCATGCCTCGTCCCCGTCGGGGTCGTGGAGCAGGATCAGCCTGCCGAAGGCGTCGCCCTCGGAGTCGGTCGGCACGACCGGGCTGTCGGGGTGCACGACCTCCGCCCCGAGCGCATAGGAGAACGGCGCCAACCGCTGTGGGGGGCGGATAGGCGCCAGCTCGATTCGAGGGTGCACGGTTGCGGTGCCCATCGCATCGACCGCCGCCCGGAAAGAAGCAGGCTCGCGGGGCGTTCCCCCGGTCGGTGCGGCGCCGTCGCGGATGTCGAGCGGTGTCACGAGGGCAACCGTAGACGGTGGGCGTGCGGGGCGCGCGGAGGCGCGCCGCCTACGTCGGGCCGGTCGGGTGTGCGTTGCGGAGGGTGCATTCTGGGGCGCTTCGCGATGCGCGATGTGCGATGAGACGGGCGATTTGCGAGATCGGTGGGTTCGAACGTGCCTCGTCGCGACGGCAGCACCATCGAGATCGGGGCCGACGTAGACCAGGTTGGACTCCGCGCGACCTCACCCCGCTACTGGGGGTAGGTTCGCCCGCCTAGGATCATCGTGGTGAGCACCTACACCCGCCGCCGGTTGACCGATGCCCCCTTCCTGGCCGCCGCCACCGGCGCGACGCCGAGCAGGCGACCGGTCTGGTTCATGCGTCAGGCAGGCCGTTCGCTGCCCGAGTACCGGGAGCTGCGTAAGGGCATCGGCATGCTCGAGTCGTGCTTCGACCCGGAGCTGGTGTGTGAGATCACCATGCAGCCGATCCGCCGCCACGGTGTGGACGCGGCAATCCTGTTCTCCGACATCGTCGTTCCGCTCAAGGCGGCGGGCATCGATCTCGACATCGTGCCCGGCGTCGGCCCCGTGATCGCCTCCCCGGTGCGCACCGAGGCCGATGTTCGAGCCCTGCCGAGGTTGCGTCCGGAAGAGGTCGGCGCGGTCACCTCGGGCGTGCGACTGCTCACCGATGCGCTCGGTGACACACCGCTCATCGGTTTCGCCGGTGCCCCGTTCACGCTGGCGTCGTATCTGGTGGAGGGTGGGCCGAGCAAGCAGCACGAGCGCACCAAGGCGATGATGCACGCCGACCCGAAGACCTGGCACGCGCTGCTCGGCACCCTCACCGACATCACCATCGCCTTCCTGCAGGCCCAGCTCGCCGCCGGAGTCGACGCGGTGCAGCTGTTCGATTCCTGGGCGGGCGCGCTGTCGCTGGCCGACTACCGCGAGTTCGTGCTGCCGCACTCGGAACGCGTGTTCGCCGAGATCGCCGACGCGGGCGTGCCGCGCATCCACTTCGGTGTGGGCACCGGCGAGCTGCTCGGCGCGATGGGTGAGGCCGGTGCCGATGTGGTCGGCGTCGACTGGCGGGTGCCGCTCACCGACGCTGTGCGCCGGGTCGGTGCGGGCAAGGGCCTACAGGGCAACCTGGACCCGGCCATCCTGTTCGCCGGATTCGACGCGGTCGAGGCGGAAGCGCGGCGCATCGTCGCGGAGGCCGACGAGGCGATCACGCTCGGCGCGACCGGTCATATCTTCAACCTCGGTCATGGGGTGCTGCCGGACACCGATCCCGGCGTGCTGACCGCGTTGGTCGAACTCGTGCATTCGCTCTGACGCATCCAGCGGAGGCGGGCGCGGGCGTCGGGAAGGCGTTGGACGGCGTGGCCGACGCGCTCGATGGTCGTCGATCGCGCGGTGCGCGGCGCCGGGCGATCGCCGCCAGGCCGGCCAAAGGTTACGAGCCGCGCTCGACGTGACGCTGCTGACACGGCGCGGGTGCGTCTCGTCGGCGCACCGCCCTCACGGCTACGGTCGGAGGATGCGGATCGCGGTTGTCGGGGGCGGAATCAGCGGGCTCGTCGCGGCGTACCGGTTGCGGCAGCGCCTCGGTGCGAGCGTCGATATCGTCGTGCTCGAGCAGCGGGGGCGCGTCGGCGGGGTGTTGCATACCGGCGAATTGGCCGGGGAGCCACTGGATTTCGGGGCTGAGGCGTTCGTCGGGCGCAGACCCGAGGTGATCGAGTTGATGGGTGAGCTCGGTCTGGACGATCAACTGGTGCGGCCAGCCGGAAAGCGGCCCTTGGTGTGGGCAGGGGGGAGCGCGCATCCGCTGCCGGGGCGGACGTTGATGGGCATCCCGTCGGACGCCGAATCGCTGCGCGGACTCGTCGACGACGACACCCTGCACCAGGTGGCGACCGAGCCCGACCGGCCTCTGCGGTGGGAACCCGGTTCGGACGTGGACGTGCAGTCGCTGGTGGCCGAACGGTTCGGTCGGCAGGTCGTCGAACGCAGTGTCGATCCGCTGCTCGGCGGGGTGTACGCGGGGATCAGCGCGTCGATCGGTGTCCGTGCGGCGCTACCGACCCTCGCCGCCGCCCTCGATCAGGGCGCCCCGAATCTCACCGACGCAGTGCGGAAGGCGATGCCCGCACCCAGCTCCGCACCTGTTTTCGGCGGGCTCCGCGACGGGTACGGCGCCCTGCTCGCGGCACTCATCGAGGCATCACGGGCCCGCCTGGTGACCGACCTGCCCGCGACACGGCTGGCTCGCTCCCCGCAGGGCTGGGTTGTCGATCCCCTCGGCGCCGTCGATGCGGTCGTCCTCGCGACGCCCGCCCCCGTCACCGCGCGCCTGCTGCACTACGTCGCGCCCGATGCCGCCGCCCTGGCCGACGGCATCGAACTGTCGTCCTCGGCGCTCGTCGCGATGGCGCTACCGAAAGACACGGCGCTGCCGGACAATTCGGGCATCCTCGTCGCCACCGGAGAACCGTTGCGCGCCAAGGCGTTCACGCTGTCGAGCCGCAAATGGCCGCACCTGGCCGCCCGCGATGTCGCACTCGTCCGAGCCTCGTTCGGCCGCTTCGGCGACGAAAAACCTCTCACCTGGACCGACGACGAACTCATCGCCGCCGCCGTCGAGGACCTGAGCACCGTCACCGGCACCACGATCACCCCGCACGCCGCCGTCGTCCAACGCTGGCCCGGTGGCCTACCCCAGTACGCCCCCGGCCATTCCGAACGGATCGCCGCCCTCGAAGCCGCGACCGACCCGCTCGAAGGTCTCGCCCTCGCGGGCGCCTACCTACACGGCGTCGGAGTCCCGGCTTGCGTCGCCACCGGCACTGCCGCCGCACAACGCATCGCGCACAGCATTGGTCACTGAGATCGCCGGACATCGCAGTTGGCGAGGTACCGCGTTGCCCGCGCCGAAGCTGTTCACCCGAACGGAGTTGTGGGCGTCGACGAGCGAATCAAGATCACCACGCTCTGGTGGCGTTCGCTTCTCGGCCGATGCCGCCGCCAGAGCGTGGTGAGCAACCGTCCAAGTCCGGAAACGTGCGGAACTAGTGGTGCTGGGCGATGTTGATGACGTTTCCGTCGGGTGCGCGGACGAAGAATCGGGTGATTCCCCATGGTTCGGTGGTCAGTTGGTGGACGATCTCGAATCCTCGCCGCTGCGCCTCGGCCAGCGCGGCCTCGACATCGTCGACTTTGATCGTCACGACCGGGTTCTCCGGTGCGCTCGCGTCCCGCGTGACGACCTGGAGGTGCGCGCCCGTCTCGGGTGAGGTGAATCGCGCCACCCAGCCGAGGTTGAACTCCTCGTGGCTGAGGCCGAGATAGTCGGCGTAGAAGCTTCTGGCGGCGTCGATATCGGCGACGGCGAGATCGGCGACCACACTGATGACGCGCATGGATCCTCCTGTGCAGAGTTTGTCGGTGACAGCGCGACCGTACGCGGCCCGAAGACTCCGGTCGATGTCAACGCGAACCGCGTCTGCCCAGCTCCACGACTGACATGACGCGAACAAGCGCCGAAGCCGAGCCGGGCTGGAGTGCGCAGCCGACGAAGGCGCAGCCCCAGCACTTCGCGCATGCCGATCGCGGCGTGTCATCCACCATCGGCGATAGCGTTCCTGCATGATCGCCCGCTGTGACCTGTCCCGCTGAGCGACCGACCCTGATCCTCGACCCCGATCTCGGTCCCGTCGAACTACACGCGGGGGAGGCGACCACCGTGACCGCCGTCTTCCGCGCCGACGAATCCTCGCCGTGGCGTGCGGTCGAGCCCCACCTGGACTGATCCCGGGCGCTACGCGAAATCCGCGCAGTGGCACCATGGATTCATGGCGCGACTCGACTACCAGGCCCTCAATTCCACCATCCGGTACCTGATGTTCTCGGTGTTCCAGGTCCAGCCGGGCGTACTCGGCGACGACCGGGCGGCGGCGATCAAGGAGGCGCAGACCTTCTTCGACGGGCTGGCCGACAAGGGTGTGGTGTTGCGCGGCATCTACGACGTGGCCGGGTTGCGTGCCGACGCCGATTTCATGCTGTGGACCCACGCCGAACGAGTCGAGGACCTGCAGGCCGCCTACGCCGATTTCCGGCGCACCACCGAGCTGGGCAAGGCCAGCGCCCCGGTGTGGAGCAATGTGGCCGTGCACCGCCCGGCGGAGTTCAACAAGAGCCACATCCCGGCGTTCCTCGCCGGTGAGGACCCGGGCAACTACATCTGCGTGTACCCGTTCGTGCGGTCCTACGAGTGGTACCTGCTGCCCGACGAGGAACGCCGCAAGATGCTCGCCGACCACGGCAAGGCCGCCCGTGGCTACCCGGACGTGCGGGCCAACACGGTGAGCTCGATGGCGCTCGGCGACTACGAGTGGATCCTGGCGTTCGAGGCCCCCGAACTGCACCGCATCGTCGACCTGATGCGCGACCTGCGCGCCACCGAGGCCCGCCTCCACGTCCGCGAGGAGATCCCGTTCTTCACGGGTCCCCGCGTGGAGGTCGAGCAGCTCGTCAACGCCCTGCCGTAAGCCCTACGCTTTCGGCTCGAGCTTGAGCGCGATCGAGTTGATGCAGTAGCGCTGGTCGGTGGGGGTGGGGTAGCCCTCGCCCTCGAAGACGTGGCCGAGGTGGCTGTGGCAGTTCGCGCATAGCACCTCGACCCGGCGCATGCCGAGCGAGTCGTCGGGACGCAGGATCACCGCGTCGGAATCGGCGGGGTCGAAGAACGACGGCCACCCGCAGTGCGAATCGAATTTCTCTGTGCTGCGGAACAATTCGGCACCGCAGGCACGGCACGCGTAGACACCCTCGGTCTTGGTGTCGGTGTATTCGCCGACGAAGGGCCGCTCGGTGGCGGCCTCGCGCAGCACGGCGTATTCCTCGGGATTCAGTTTGGCCCGCCACTCCTGCGGCGTCAGCTGGATGCGCGGCGCGGGCAACGAGGTATCGGAACTCATCACTCCACGCTAATGGTTTCGCGCCGCGCGCGCCGAAAAGCTACTTCAGGGCGGGTTCGCGTTCCTCGACCGGTGCCACCGGATCGTCGCGGTCGGGCGCCGGTGCAGGCGCTGGTTTCTCCTCGACGCCGTCTCGCGAGTCGGGCGCCTTCGCCATCCAGGCCGGGTCGATGCCGAACTCCAGCCTGCCTTCGCGGCGGGCGGCCAGGTAGCGGTCGCCGAGCACGCAGAACACCACGATGAGCAACAGTCCCCAACCGAAGGTGACGCGCAGGTATTCGAGCGTGCGCCCGATGTCCTGCCAGCGGTCCGACAACCATTTGTCGTAGGTCATGAACCCGAAGATCGCCAGCCAGGCCGGCCAGTTGCGCAGCACGGAATTGCGCAGCACCACCGACATCAGGAACGGGAACAGCATCATCGAGTAGTACATCTGGCCCAGCGAGGGCAGCAGGAAGTACGCGGTGAGCAGCACACCGGAGAACGTGGTCACGAAGAACAGCTCGTCGTGGCGGTAGTAGCGCCACAGCAACCAGAGCGACACCGCGACGACCGCGCCCATCGTCACCTGTACCAGCAGGATCAGCCAGTGCGGCAGCCCGAAGTAGGCACCGTTGCCACCGACCGAACTGTTGAAGTAGTCGCGGGTCTTGGCCAGGTACGGCAGCACATGGGTGAAGAACCGTTCGGGATCCTTCGACAGCGGCCAGGCCAACGCGGTGAGCCCGACGGGCACACCGATGGCGGTGATGAGCACCTTCCATTGGCCGCGCACGACCGCGACCAGCAACAACGGCGCAAGCGTCGGTTTCACCGCGATACTGAGGCCGAGAATGGCCCCGGCCCATAGATCACGCCGCCGCAGCAACAGATGGATGAACGCCAGCTCGGCCAGCAACAGACACCCGTTGACATTGGTGAACACCAACGTGTTGATGACCGTCTCGGAGGCGAACATCGCCAGCAGCAGCGCGGGCGCGGCCACCGAGCCGATGCCGAACTTGAACAACCGCAGCAGCAGGTACCAGGCGAGCAGGATCGCCGCGGCGTTCAAGGCGATGAACAGCCACCGCGACAGCTCGTACTCGATGACCGCGACCGGCGCGATCACCAGGGTTCCGCTGGGCGGGTACAGGTAATGGGGGTCGACCGAGTCGAAGTTGGCCGTGTACACAGGCCTGCCGTTCAAGAACTCGAACGAGGCGTTGTACACCGGGCGATAGTCGTCGGTGACGAAACCGTTGATCGCCTTGATGAAGACACGGTTCAGCACCGTCATGACCGCGAACGGCCACAATGCGAACTTCATCACCTCGGCGGCGGTGCGAGCGGTGCGGGGCTCGAGCTGTCGGAACAACACTGGGGCACGGTACACCGGATCGGGTTGCGATGGTGTCGCCGGACCCGTCCGACGCGCCGCAACGCGCCGGTCGGATGGCGATCAGGCGGGGCAGGCGCCGCCGTCGGCGGGCAGTTTCCCGTTCGCGAGGTAGGCGTTGACAGCCTGCTGCGCGCACCCGGAATGCGCGACCACCGGATGCCCCCAGCCCTGCCAGGTCATGGTGGCGTGCCGGGCACCCGCGGCGCCGAGCGCGCCGGTGACCGAGGCCGCGGCACCGCCGACGACGGGGTCGGCGGCACCGGCGAACACCAGCACGGGCAGCGACAGTTCATCGGGCAGCGGCGGGGCGGTGGAGACGGGCCAGGCCGAGCACACCATCAGCCCGATCGCGGCGGTGCGACCGAAAACCGGATATTTGCCCGCCCAGGTATCGGCCAGTTCGCGGGCCCGATCGGGGGTGGGTGGTTGCTGGCTGTCGGTGCAGCGGTTCACGAACTCGCCGTCGGACGAGATCGCCGCGGCCTCACGCCCGACCAGTGCGACCAGCGGCCCACGATCGCCACGGTCGGCCGCGGCGAGGATGTCGGCCAGCGCGGTGACCCGGGTGTTCTGGTCCCCGCGCGGGCTCGACAGGAAACCGGTGAGCGCGGTCGCCAGATCGGCGGCCGTCACCTCGCCCAGTCCGCCGGACGTCGCCTTGTTCATCAATCCGACGACGGTCGCGCGCGGATCGGGTCCGAGGGCGCAATTGGCCGCCTTGCAGCGCTGGGCGAACGCGGTGAGCGCGGCTTCGGCGCCGGTGACGCGCGCCTCGGCCATGGTCGCGGCGTCGGCGCCCACCGGTTCCGGTGCGTCGAGGACGAGCCGGGCCAGGTGGTCGCCGTAGCGGCGCGCGTAGCTGAGCGCGACCTTGCCGCCGTTGCCGGCGCCGAGCAGGTTGATCTTCTCGACCTGCCACTGCTTGCGCAGCTGTTCGATGTCGTCGGCGGCGTGCGGTGCGTCGAAGGTGCCCTCGTAGGGCTGCAGGAAATCGCGGCAGGCGATGGTCGCGTCCTGACTGAACCCGGCGACGGCACCGACCTGGTCGGCGTTGCCCACTCCGGTCTGCCCCAGATCGGTCAGTACCGCGCGCAACTGGGCCGGGATGCAGTCGATGGGCTGGGAGGCGCCGATCCCACGCCGATCCACCGCGACGACCGGCTGCGCGGTGAGCAGCGCCCGGTTGGGACCGATGGCCAGACCGGCGAGGGTGGAGGCCGAGGACCGGTCGGCGCCGGAGGTCAGCACCAGCGGGGCCACATCGGTGGGAGTCTCGGGCAGCCGGGCCCGCAGGGCACCCGCGCGGAAGGTGCCGAGCACGGTGCCCGCGGTGTCGATGGGTGTCGAGAAATCGGCGCATTCGAGCACGAGTCCGGCGGGCACGTCGCCGAAGGCCAGCGAGCTGATGGTCGACTCGGTGCAGTCGCGCCACGTGAGATCGGATTTGGGCACCTCGGCCGTGCCGAGGTCCTCGGTCGCCGCCTCCTGGGTCGCCACTCCACCGGCACCCGGCCGTTCCACCGCGACGACGGGCCGATCCGACGGTCCCGCCCCGCAGCCCGCGAGCATGATCGACAGTGTCGCGGCCGTTACCGCGGCCCGAGTCAAGCGCATGGCTACACCCTGCCAGGTTCGGCGCCGGGTTTCATCGACGGGCCCAGCGGGCCAGCACGGTGCCGTCGTCGTCGAGCACCAACTGCTTGCGTGCCATCGAGGTTCCGAATTGCTTCGCCGACAGCGAGATTCGCCCGCCCGCCCCGCCGACCAGCAGCGGCGCCGTGGTGAGGCACAGTTCGTCGACCAGGTCGGCCTCGGCCAGCTGACCGAACAGATGCGGTCCGCCCTCGCACAGCACCCGCAGCAAACCGCGCTCGGTGAGCACCCGCAGCAGCGCCGCGGGCGTGATCGCGAACTCCGCCGCGACCACCACCTGCGCGCCCGCGTCCTCGAGCGCGGCGACGCGGTCCTTGTCGGCCTGGGCGGTGGTGAGGATCAGCGGCGGGGTCTGCGCGTCGGTGAACAGCCGCGCCGCCGGATCGAGATTCGCGCTGCCCGACACCACGGCGATCGGCGGTGGGCTGCCGTCCTCGCTGCCGCCGACCCCGTGCCGGAAATGCGCCCGCCGGTGTTCGTCGTCGGTGCGGGCGCCGCCGTAGTTCTCGGTGCGCACGGTGCCCGCACCGACCAGGATCACGTCGGCGAGCTCACGCAGCAGCTTGAACACCAGCTTGTCGGCCGGGGTGGCCAGTCCCTTCGTCACGCCGTCGACGGCGAGCGCGCCGTCGATGCTGCTGACGAAGTTGGCCCGCACCCACGGCCGCTCCAGGTGCCTCGGGTACGCATAGCTCCTGGCCAGTGCGTCGGCGTCGAGATCTGCGAGCTGGGTCACATTAGGGATACGCTGCATAGGTACCGATGCAACCACGTCCGTACGATTCGCACATGCAAGAACGCCTCGTCGATCGCCACCCGGAGGTCCCGGCCGACCAGCTCGTCGCCCAGATGGTGCCCCCGCCCATGTTCGACGAGGTCAGCTTCGCCTCCTACATTCCCGACCCCAAGGAACCCAGCCAGGCGGCCGCGGTTCGCAAGGCCGAGGAATTCGCCGGTCAGGTCGCCAAGATCCACAAGGCCGCGTCGAAGAAGAGCCTCTTCGGCAAGAAGAAGGCCGTCACCGGTGCGGGCCTGTACCTCGACGGTGGTTTCGGTGTCGGCAAGACCCACCTGCTCGCCTCGATCTTCCACAGCGCGCCCGCGCCGAAGTCGTTCGGCACCTTCGGCGAGCTGACCAACCTGGTCGGTGCCCTCGGTTTCGTCAACGCCGTGGAACGGCTCTCCGCCAACAGCCTGCTGTGCATCGACGAGTTCGAACTCGACGACCCGGGCGACACCACGATGGTCTCGCGCCTGCTCACCGAGCTGTCCGCCGCGGGCGTCTCGATCGCGGCCACCTCCAACACCCTGCCGAGTCAACTCGGCGAAGGCCGTTTCGCCGCACAGGACTTCCTGCGCGAGATCAAGAAGCTCGGCGCCATCTTCGAGCCGGTGCGCGTCGACGGTCCCGACTACCGCCACCGCGACCTGCCGCCCGCTCCCGAGCCCACCTCGCCCGAGGTGCTGGCCGAACGGGCCGCCGCCACACCGGGTTCCACCCTCGACGACTACGACGCCCTGCTGAAGCACCTGAGCACCCTGCACCCCTCGAAGTACGGCGCGCTCATCAACGGTGTCACCTCGGTGTTCGTCTCCGGGGTGCACCCGGTGACCGACCAGGCCGTCGCGCTGCGCATCGTGGTGCTCGCCGACCGCCTCTACGACGCGAGCATCCCGGTCACCGTCTCCGGCGCCAAGCTCGACGAGATCTTCTCCCAGGAGATGCTCGACGGCGGCTACCGCAAGAAGTACCTGCGGGCAATCTCGCGTCTGCTCGCGCTGTCGCGGTTCGAGGCCGCGACCACGTAGGGGCTACAGCTTCCGTTCGAAGACGAAATCGTCGAGCACCTTGCTGCCGACGGTCATCGTCTTCGTGCCCACCCGCACGAACCCGTGCTTTCCGTAGAACCGCTGCGCGCGTTCGTTGTCCTGGTGGACACCGAGCCACACCGCGTCGGCGCCCGACTCGCGCGCGGAGTCGACAGCCGCGTCCATGAGCGCACCGGACACCCCGGTGCCGTGGTGGCCGGGCAGCACGTACATCTTGCTGAGCTCGACCACCGACCCCGGGCTGACCTGTGCGTCGATGGCCGGATCGGTCGGCCTGCCCGCGATCAACATGGCGTAGCCGACGATCTCGTCACCGTCGACGGCCTTGAGGACCGTGCGATCCGGGTCGGACAGGTACTCGCCGAAACGGTCGCCCGAGAGCATCTGGGTCAGGAAGATCTCGATGTCGGCCGGGTCGGCC
Source organism: Nocardia sp. NPDC023733 (assembly GCF_040639775.1). Classification (NCBI taxonomy): domain Bacteria; kingdom Bacillati; phylum Actinomycetota; class Actinomycetes; order Mycobacteriales; family Nocardiaceae; genus Nocardia; species Nocardia sp. NPDC023733. The sequence continues at coordinate 533,742 of NZ_JBFAAN010000001.1, forward strand.
TGCGGGGGACAGGCCAGCGGGAACGTCGCGGTCGCCACATCACTGAGAGCTTCGGCGTCCCAGAGTCCGGCCCGGTCGACGACGACGGAGCTGTTGGTCATCGTTCCAGTACAGCACGGGCGTGGCGGTGGTAGACAGCACTGTGGGCATCGCGGCGGTGGCACCGCGACGGCGGTCCCGAGTACTCTCCTGCCCATGACTAGCGGTAGCCGCATCGGGATCGTCGGTGCGGGAGTTGCGGGATTGGCTTGCGCGAAGGTGTTGAGTCAGGCCGGGTTCCCGGTCGAAGTCTTCGACCGAGCCCCTGACGTGGGCGGTGTGTGGAGCGTCACCCGCCGCTACCCCGGCCTGCGTTCACAGAACAGCAAGCACACCAACCACTTCAGCGACCACCCGATGCCGGAGGACTACCCGCGCTGGCCGGACGGTCAGCAGATGCAGGCCTACCTCGCCGGGTACGCGCAGAAATTCGGTCTCACCGGGAATCTGCGACTCGGCACCGAGGTGGTCGCCGCCGACCCGGTCGACAGCGGCTGGTTGCTCGAGATCCGCGACGGGATGGGTGTGCACCGCAGCACCTGCGATCACCTGATCGTCGCCAACGGTGTGTACAGCGACCCGGTGCTGCCGGACCTGCACGGTGCGGCCGCCTTCCGTGCCGCGGGCGGGCAGCTGTGTCACGTCTCGCAGTTCCACGACGCCGAACTGGCACGCGACCGTTCGGTGGTCGTCGTCGGGTACGGCAAGTCGGCCTGCGATGTGGCCGAGGCGGTGAGTCATCTCGCCGACGAGACCAGCGTGGTCGCCCGCAGGCTCACCTGGAAGATGCCGCGCAAGTTCGGATTCGGCACCGACTACGAACGATTGCTGCTCACCCGCGCGGGTGAGGCGCACTTCCCGTCCCGGTTCGGCCACCGCGCCGAACGCCTGCTCGACCGGCTCGCCCTGCGCGAGGCGAACCTCGACCTGCTGCAGGAACGGGTGACGCGCAAGCTGCGGCTGCGCGAGCTCGGCCTGGTCCCCGACGGTCCACTGGCCGAGATGGCGACCAGCAGCGCCGCGCTGGCCACCGAGGGGTTCTTCGATCAGGTCGAGGCGGGCCGCATTGCCGTGCACCGCGACGCCGAGATCGTCGAACTCATCGGCGGGCAGCACGGGCCCGCGGTCCGGTTGTCCGACGGGACGCTGAAACTGGCCGAGATCGTGGTGTGCGCCACCGGATATCGCCAGGAGGTACCGTTCCTCACTCCGTTCGTGCGCCGCTCGCTCACCGACGAGGCGGGCGACTTCCGGCTCTACCGCCACATCCTGCCCGTCGAGGTGCCCAATCTCAGTTTCGCCGGCTACAACAGCTCCAATGTGAGCGCCCTGAGCGCCGAGGTCGGCGCGCACTGGATCGCGGGGCTGCTCACCGGTGCCTTCGTGCCGCCGGTCGCCGAACTGATGAACACCGACATCGACGAACGCCTCGCCTGGTCGCGGGCCCGCAGCAACGGTGCCCACGCGCACGGTGCGTCGGTGATCCCGTTCTCGCTGGGCAATATCGACGAGATGCTCGACGACCTCGGCACCCCGCTGCCGCTGTCGGCCCGGCTCGGGCAGTGGGTGCGCCCGGTGCGCCCCGCCACCTACCGCGGCGTGCTGCGCAACCGCAACGCCGCCCCGGCGCCGACGCCGGTCGCGGTGGTCGAGGGATAACCGACACGCGGTGCGGCCGCTTGGTGGCGAACCGGGCGTTGGTGATAATCCTCGCGTGGAAGCGCTGGATCTGAACCTGCTGCCCGCCTTGGACGCGCTGCTGGACACCAACAGCGTCACCGAGGCGGCCCGGCGACTGCACACCTCCACCTCGGCGATGAGCCGCACCCTCACCCGGTTGCGTGAGGTGTTCGGTGACCCGCTGCTCGTGCGTTCCGGCAGGCATCTGGTGCCCACCCCGCGCGCCCTGGAACTGCGCCAGGACGTGGCGGCGCTGGTCGAGGCGAGCCGGGTGCTGCTCACCTCGCACGAGGGCGGCGGTGTTCGCAGGCAGCGGGACTTCGTCGTCCGCGTGGGTGATGCGGTCGCGGCGCGGCTCGCCGGACCGCTGCTGGGCGCGGCCGGGACGCAACTGCCGGGCGTGACGGTGCGGCTGCTGGCCGCGGACCCCGCCGACAGCGCCGTGGCCCTGCGCGACGGGCAGGTCGACATCGAAGTGGGTGTGCTCGGCCGCACCGACCCCGAAACCGTTGTGCAGCGGCTGTTCAGCGACCGCTGGGTCGGTGTCGCGGCCGCCGACCATCCCTTCGCCGCCGACCGCCCCACCGTCGCCGCCTACGCCTCCGCGCGCCACCTCGAGGTGTCACCCACCGGCCGCACCCACAGTCCCATCGACGACCGCCTCGCCCTGCACGGTCGCACCCGCCGCGTCGTCGCGACCGTCGCCGACCTGGCGACCGCGTTGTTCACCGTGGCGACCACCGAGCTGATCTGCCCTGCCCCCGCGGCATTGTCCCGCCCGGCCTGCCAGGCGCTCGGCCTGACCACCTTCGAGATCCCGCTGCCGTTGCCCGCCCCCGTCGTCGCCATTGCCTGGCATCCGCGCAATACCGCCGACGCCGGACATCGCGCCGTGCGCGAACTCGTCGCGACGGTACTGCGCGACGCACCGGAGGTGCCCGATGTGCGCTCGGTGGGAGTCGCCGTCTAGCCGAGGTCCTGGGTCGGCGGACCGAAGACGTCGCGGCGGCCCGGTGGCAGACCGGCGGAGCGCTTGAGCTCGTCGAGCATGGCCTGCAGTTTGTCCACGTGGGCGGCGGATTCGAGGTCGAAGGCGCGGTAGGTGCCGGTCACCGTGATGCCTGCCGGGTCGGTGGCCGTGGGGATCGGGGCCGGGCCGAGATTGTCGTCGGCGCTGGACGAGGTGTGGACGGCGGGCAGGTCGACCGCCGGGGCGGCGGGCCTGCCGTGCCGGGTCCCGGCCTCGTTGTCCGAATTGGTGAATCGCGCGGTGTTGTGAGCCGCCTGGGCCGCAAGCGGACCTGTGTTCGCGTCCTGTCCGATCGTCCGGCCGGTCTCCTCGGCGCTGTGACCGTGTGGTCGGCTGGACCGCTCGCCCTGGCCGTATCGGCCGTTCGCCGCTTCGTCGGACGGGCGGGATTGCTCGCCCTGGGTGATGCGGTCCGACGGCTGGTGCGTGCGGCCGGGATCGCCCGCCGCCGGTGCGGAGTGGCCCGCCTGATTCGGGTAGTCCGTCGGCAGGGCTGTTGCGCCGGACCGGTCGACGGATTCGGTCGCCGGGCTGGTTCGGTAGTCGGGTCCGCCGACCGACGGCCCGGACCGAGGTGCCTGCTCGAGGTGCTCCGACGGCGCGGTGGCTCGGCCGGCCACTTCGACCTGGTGGGCCGAATCGGCGGGTGGCGGGGCGACCAACCGGGCGGGGGCTGCCGGTTTTTCGCTGGTGGTCGAGTTGCGAGGCGTGAAGTCGGCGAAGACGGACTCGCCGCGGGAGTCCGTGGTGAAGCCGTTGCGGGCGTGACCGTTTCGCGGCGGGGTGGGAAGGGTCGTCTCCACGTCGTCGTCGAAGGACCACTGGATCCCGTTGGCACTGCCGTTCTTCGGCGCGGACGCCGACCGATCGGCGAACCCGTTGAAGGTCGTCCCGTTCGTCGCGACCCGGGCTTCGGCCGCGTGAGCATCTTCGGTCGGGACGATTCCGGCACGTTCTTGCTCACCCGGACTCGAGTGCCCACCCGTGCCGTTCACCGGTCCGCGCGCCGAGCTCGCCTGCTGGTCGTCGACGTGACCCGACGCAGGCGCGGCGCGGTGCGCGTCTTCAGGATCACCGACCCGCTCGCCCGCCGTGCCTGCGTCGAACGAGCTGTGCCGCAGGTCTTCCGATCCGCCGGCGTGTTCGGCGGCGGGGCGTTGGTCGGTTGCCACGTGGGGGACGGATCCGTTGCGCTGGGCCTGCGGATCGACTCCGTTGGGCGACCAGGTCACATTGCCGGAAGTGGTGTGGCGTTCGGTGCCACGGGTCTCGGTGGGAACCTTGCCGACCGGCCGGGCGCGTTCGACGCTCGCGAACCCGCCCGAAACAGGCGCGGCCTCCGCATCGTGGCGGCCGAGCTCATCGGTCGAATCGGGCAGCGGAACAGCACGATTCGCGGCGAGACCGACCCCTTGCGCCGCGATGTCGTCCGCCACCCCACGCGCAGGCGTCTCCCGCTCCGGCTGTGCGGGCAGTCGGCCGTTCACCCGCTGCGCATTCGGGACGGCTTCCCGCACAGTCGCTTCCGGGGCATGCGCACCGTTCACCTTCGGTCGCTGTGCGGTGTCACCGCGCGCACCGTTCGACGCACGGGCCGCCTGGGGTTCAGGATCGCCGAGCCCCGGCGACTGGACCGCGAACGCGGCGGTACGAGGCTCACCCTCCTCGTGCTGCGCGGCCCGACCACGTTCGCCCGCAACCACACCGCTGTGCGGTTCGGTCGTCGCGCGAGGGACAGGGGGAGCGGTGATGGGCCAGGTGGGATCGCCGAGGTGGTCGGGGACCGAGCGGCTCGACTGACGACGCTCCAGCGGTGGCCGGGTGGCTTCCTCGTGGGCGGCGGCCCGCTCGGCGGCCTCGCGGACTTCCCGTCTGCTGCGCCCGCGGGCGGGTGGTGGGGCCGGGTCGTCGCCGCCGTCGAGCGCGTCGAGCCGGGCACTGAGCCGGGAAATGTCCTGTGACGCATGGAAAGCCCAGGCTTCGAGGCGGCGGATGCGGAGCTGGTCGGGCACGTCCTCGTCGTCGCCGGGGAAGCCGGGGACCTCCTGGGCGACGCGCGCGGCGACGACATCGAGCTTCTCGCTGACCTCACGCAGCGCCGCGGCGATATTCGCCAGCATCGACCCGATGGTTTCGTCGTGCTCAGCGTGGTTCATGCACACCCTACTTCCGGTGGACGGCGAGCGTGCCCGCCTCGGCCGCCTGCGATCATATCCACCGGTGCCCGCCGACGCGTTGTAGTGATCCTCGGCCGGTGCGCCAGGCGACGCGCCGAACCTTTTCGTAATCGGGACGAAAAGGACCGGCAACCCGGCCGGTCTGTGTATCGAAATGATCAAGATCTTCGCCGGTCCGTGCGACGTTGGCACAATGAAAGGGCTTGATATACAAGCAATGTCGTCGTTGTGATCTCGATCACCACACGGCGACGCACCCGAGTGCGGGTCAAGGGGGCTGGCGGCGTGTCGGCGGCTGCGGGAACCTGAGTGCAGGTCGTGGGCGCGGGGCGTACGGCAGGCCCCGGTGAGGGAGTGATGGTGTGAGGACGAAGCGGCGAAGCGACACCCAGGTGGTGTGCGGACGGCGGGCGCTGCTCGACGAACTCGGGATCTCCGAGGGCGGTCGTCGCGCGGCGCCCGAACGCACCGGATACGGCTGTGGTTGCCCCGATTGTGTTGCGAAGCAATGGAATACCCAGCGGCTCGAACATTGGATCTGTGGCAGGCTGACGGCGGCGGGCGCCGACGAGGCGCAGGTCGACGCCCGGGTGGGCGATATCCCCGTCGACATCTACTGGCGCCGTGGCGAGCGGCGCGGCGTGGTCGAGGTGCGCAGCGGCCCCCTCGACATCACCGCCGCCCGCGCGCACCGAGAACGCCTGCGCGAGGCGGGCATCGACGACGTGCTGTGGGTGGTGCCGCGCGGGTACTGGGTGCCGCTGGTGCCCGCGGTCGGTATCGCCGACTTCGCGCCCGCCGGTGCCGAATACCGCATCGATCAGGGCATGCTCGCCGCCGGCGAGTCCGGTTTCGCCGCACCGGTGCGGGCGGGCTGGGCGCTGCGGGAGTTTCTCGAGGGCTGGGTGGCGGACGACATCGCCTGGGGTCATGTGGATGTGATGAACGGAGGGTGGGCCGAGGTGGGCACCTGGGAGAAGCACACGGCGGCGCAGGCCGCGATGATCGAACGTCAGCGCAGTCAGTTGCGCGACCAGCGAGTGGAACTGGCGGTGTCGCGACAGGCCGTGCGTGACAAGCAGCGGTTGGTGACCAGGCTGCATCACCGGATCGAACGTGCGGCCGCTGCGGCCGACGCCCACGCCATCACGCTGGCCGGCCTGCGCAGTGAGCTGGTCGCCCAGCAGCGGACCGCGGCGGGCCTGCGTGCCACGATCAGCCGGATGGACCGCACCCTAGATCAGTGGCAGTGGCTCACCTGCTGCGCGATGCTGCTGGTTGTCGCGGTGCTCGCCGGGGCGATGGTGATGCGCTGAGCCGCATCGGCAACCGGTCGAACTGCCAGTCGTTGCGCAGTACGAGGGCGGCCAGGTCGAGCAGGTCCAGGCCGGTCTCGGTGAGCACGGCGGCGAGGGCGACCCGGTCGTAGGGGCTGGTGGCCAGGTCGGTGGCGATGCGCTGTTCGGCGGCCGCGTCGACGGTGCGGGTGCGCAGTTGCGCGGTGCCGATCGCGCTGCCGGTCCAGGTGAGCGCACCCCAGCCGCGTTCGTGGGCGTGGGCGCGCATCAGTTCGGCCTGAAGCCTGTTGTGGTGGAACATGGTCCGGCCGAGTGGCACCACATCGATCAGCACTGTCCGGCCGTCGGTGAGCCGGGCGGCGACCGAGGGATAGTGCACGTGGTTCTCGCCCGCGAACGTGTAGGTGAGGGCGGCGGGTTCCTCCTGGAATGCCGCGACGGCCGGGCTGGCGTCGAGCGTGCGCAGCAGGCGGGCTACCAGCGCCGAGTCGTAGGCGACGTCGCGCCCGGCCTTGGCCAGGTAGAACCGGCCGCGTCCGTCGTCGTCGGCATCGGCCACCCGCGCCGAGACGGTGGGTAACGGGGCGGGGGAGCCGTCCGGCCAGTCGGTCCCCGCGAGCACCGCGTCCAGGTCGTCGACGTCGTCGTCCGGGGCGTGCAGTTTGGCGAGGATGCTCGCGGTCTTCTTCTGCCAGCCCAGGATTCGCTGCATGACATATCCGGCCACCCGCCGGGCGTCGGTCTGGTCGTGTCCGGCCAGGCGCAGCTTCAGATACGACCATTCCATGGCGACCAGGTCGGTGTCGGTCGCGTAGGTCTCGGTGAGCAGGGTGCGCACCAGGCGCAGATCGCCTGCCTCACGCGGGTATCGGTGTGCGAACACCTCGGCGGAGCGGTGTCCGGATCGGGAAGCCTCGCGCAGGATGCGCCCGATCGCCTTGGTGTAGAGCTGACGGGCCCGGTCGCGGGCGAGGTCGTAGCGGGCGCCGACGCGGGTGAGGGTTTCCGGGCGCTGACCGCCGATGCCAAGCCGCAGCCCAACCACCCGCGCCTCGCGGGCCGCGCGTTCGGCGTGGTCGACGAGCAGTTCGCCGACCAGCTCGTCGAGCTCCTCGAGCTCGAACGAGACGTCGGCGGCGATGTCGTGGCCCGGTTCTCTCATGATCGCGTCAGCGTAGCGGCGAACACCGACAATGTTGCGTCACAGCGACGTCAGGTACTCGCTGTAGAACAGGCACAGCCCCGTCGCCGAGGCGATGCCCGCCAGTACCCAGAACCGGATGATGACCGCCGTCTCCGGCCAGTTGTCGAGTTCGAAATGGTGGTGGAACGGCGCCATCCGGAACAGCCGGGTGTGGGTGGTGCGGAAGACGACGATCTGCAGCACCACCGACATGATCTCGGCGACGAACAGTCCACCGAGCACCACCGCGAGCAGTTCGGTGTGGCTGGTGATCGACAGCCCGGCCAGCAGACCGCCGAGGCCGAGGGATCCGGTGTCGCCCATGAAGATCTTGGCCGGCGCGGCATTCCACCACAGGAACCCGACACAGGCCGCCGCTCCCGCCGCGCTCACCATCGCCAGGTCCAGCGGGTCGCGGACGGTGTAGCAGGCGCGGCCGGGGGTGATCTCGCAGGAGTGGTCGTACTGCCACAGCGTGATCACCACGTAGGCGCCGAGGGTCAGGGTCATCGACCCGGCGGCCAGCCCGTCGAGCCCGTCGGTGATGTTCACCGCGTTCGACCAGGCGACCACCAGCAGCACCACGAACAGCACGAAGAACAGCGACGCGAAGGTGATGGTCGGGATGTCACGCACATACGACAGGTTGCGGCCTGCCGGAGTGAGTCCGGTGGCGCCGGGGAAGCGCAGCACCAGCACCGCGAACACGACCGCCGCCGAGATCTGCCCCAGATATTTGCCCGCCGCGGTGAGCCCGAGATTGCGGTGTTTGCGCAGTTTGATCGAGTCGTCGAGGAAACCGACGACGCCGAGCGCCGAGGCGAGCAGCAGCACCAGAACGCCCGACGCGCTGGGACCCGGTGCGTCCCACAGTGTTCCGATCAGATGCGAGCCCAGGTAGCCGCCCCACACGCCCGCACCGATGGCGAGACCACCCATCGTCGGTGTGCCGCGTTTGGTGTGGTGGCTGGCGGGCCCGTCGATCCGGATCTCCTGCCCGAAACCGCGCCGCGCGAACACCCGGATGAGCACCGGGGTGAGCGTGATGGTGATGAAGAGGGCGATGCCCGCCGACAACAGGATCTGTCTCACATTGCCCTCCGTCCCGCCTGATCCGCCAACCGCTGCGGCCCCGGCGGCGCCGTGCCGATCCTAGGGGAGGCCACCGGGTTGCGTCGCCGTAGTGATCGGGGTTACAGGCTCTTCGGTCGCACGGTCATGGTCAGCACGTCCGGGACCGCATCGAAGGCGCGACGTACTTCGGCGGCCAATCCTGCGGCAGTGCGGTCGTCGTCGGCGGTCCACGCACCGAGCGCGCAGTGGAACGCGGCGACCAGGATGTCGACGGCCAGGCGCAGATGCAGGGTGCGGTTCTCGTCCACGTCCAATTCGCGGTGCAACAGGGCGACCGCCGCGCGGCTCGTCCGATCGCAGAATTGCAGATTGTGCCCGGCCATCGACGGGGTGACACCGACGAGACGATGGCTCAGGGCAGCGCGCCGTGGCCAGTCACCGACGGCGACACGGTCGACGGCCGCCAGCAGCGCGTCCCGGAGCATGCGCAGGAGCTCGGTTTCCCGTGGTTCGCCGCGATCCAGCTCGGCCAGGAAGGCGAGCCAGATGTCCTGCAGTGGCGCCATCGCCACGTCTTCCTTGCCTGCGAAGGTGCGGAAGAACGTGCGCTTGGAGACCTCGACGGATTCACACAGCTCGTCCAGGGTGACGGCATCGAACCCGCGCTCGGTGAACAGCTGGAGAGCCGAGTCGATCAACGCGTGCCGGGTTCGCAGCTTTTTCCGTTCGCGCAGCGGCAACTCGTCGATCGCTACGTCCATCGGCTCAGCCTAGCGATGACCTGCAGCGAGTGCCACTTGACAGCAATTGCCACTCAGTGGCACTTTTGCTGCGCGGCTGATCTGCCGTGTTGCCACAAGAGAAGGTCCCTGGATATGCGAGCACTGCTGGTCGATCGTTCCGCCCCCACCGGACTCCGCCTCGGGTCGGCCCCGGACCCCGATCCGGCCCCGAATCAGGTGGTGGTGCGGGTTGCCGCGACTTCGTTGAATCACGGCGAGGTGACCCATCTCGTTCCGGGTGCCGATGCCGGCTCGGTTCTGGGTTGGGATGCTTCCGGGGTGGTCGAGCGTGCCGCTGCCGACGGGTCGGGTCCGGCTGTGGGCACACCGGTGGTCACGCTCGGGCCGGCTGGTGCCTGGGCCGAATTGCGTGCTGTGGACAGCGAATTCGTGGGGATCGCACCGGAAGGTGCCGACCTCGCAGCCCTCAGTACCGTGCCGGTGGCGGGCGCGTCGGCGTTGCGCGCACTGCACCGGCTCGGCCCGCTGCTGGGGTGCAGGGTTCTCGTCACCGGTGCGTCCGGGGCGGTCGGCCGTTACGCCGTGCAACTGGCGCGTCTCGGTGGTGCGGAGGTCGTCGCGATGACCTCGAACCCGGATGTGTATCGCGACAGCATGCGGGAGCTCGGCGCCGGGCAGGTGATAGCGGACCCCGCGGAACTCGATGGTCGCGTCGACGGTGTGATCGACCTCGTCGGAGGACCGCAGATGGTTGCCGCCTTCGAGTCGCTCACAGAGGGCGGGACGCTCGTCTCGGTCGGGCACGCCTCGGGCGCGCCGGAGCGGTTCCCGTTCGGCACCTTCTTCGGCGACGCGGGCAGGCACGACCGCTCGATCGTCACGTTCTTTCTGCTCGGCTGCCGCGATCTCGGCCGCGATCTCACCTGGCTCGCCGACCGGGTCGCCGCGGGTGTTCTCGACCCGCAGGTCGTCTGGCGAGGCGACTGGTCAGCCGCGGACGAGGCGGTGACGGCGTTGCGCGATCGCCGACTGCACGGCAAGGCCGTCCTGGAGCTGGGCTGACCGGCCCGCAACGCAAACAAGTCAGGCCCCCTCGAAAGGGGGCCTGACTTGTGGTGCGCGATACTGGGATTGAACCAGTGACCTCTTCCGTGTCAGGGAAGCGCTCTCCCGCTGAGCTAATCGCGCGAGGTGGAGACGGGAATCGAACCCGTGTGCACGGCTTTGCAGGCCGTTGCCTCACCACTCGGCCACTCCACCGCGCAAAGGAGGATGGCATATTACTAGTGCCTAACCTACCTCTCGAGCGGATGACGGGATTCGAACCCGCGACCCTCACCTTGGCAAGGTGATGCGCTACCACTGCGCTACATCCGCATTCACACTTCCAGAGGAGCTCGTCCCGGGGGCCTTGCTGCTCTCCGTGGTGCGATGAGAACATTAGCCGACGCGCGGCGAAGACTACAAATCGCCTGGTTAAACGGCATAAATGTGAATTACACGTGTGTTGTCCGTTGGCGCGGCGATGACGGGTGGCCGAACTTCGGGTACCGCGCCGCGCCCGCACGTTGCGGACCCTCCCGTCTGCCGGGCCCGAACTTCCCGTTCACAAGGCGATTTGGTGTCTCCCGGGTACCCCGTGCTAATGTTTCGTCTCGTTCGAGAGGCCGCACAAACAGCCCCTCGCAACCATCCCGGTCCTATAGCTCAGCGGGAGAGCGTCCGCCTCACACGCGGAAGGTCGCTGGTTCGAAACCAGCTAGGACCACAGTAAAGAAGCAGGCCAGCACTCTTTCAGTGCGGGCCTGCTTTTTCGTTTCCGGCGGGTGGGCACGCTTACGACGGCAGCCCCGTCGCGATACGGACGAGGTCGGCGACAGCCTTGGATCTGCTGTGCGGCGGCCAGCAGATGACCGTCGTCACGGGCGGGGCGTCCGGCACCGCAACGATCGCGAACGCATCGCTCAGCTGAGCCCGCAGCGACTCGGGCACGACCGCGCAAGCCCGCCCGAGCGCGATCAGCTGGATCAGCTGGCTGTAATTGCGAACCTCAGGGCCGGGGCCGTCCGGGAAACTTCCATCGCGCCGGAGCCAGCGCGGCAAAGGTAGATCCGATAATGCACCGACCTCCGCCATCGAAAGCTGAGATCGGCCGGCGACCGGGTGCCCCGCGGGCACCACAAGGACCTGCGGCTCGGTATGCAAATCCTCGGTGTCGAATCCAACTGTCGAGTCGTACGGCCGATGCAGCAGCGCGACATCGGCAGACCCGTTGCGCAACAGGGTTTCCGGTTCGCCGGGCCCGCACAGCATCACCTCGACAGGCACCGCGCCGACCTCGGCGGCGTACACGTCCAACAGCCTCGACAACAGATCGCTCGACGCACCGGCCTTGGCGGCCAGCACCACAGCCGGGCGCTCTGCAGCGGCCCGGCGAGTACGGCGCTCGGCGGCTTCGACCGCGTCGAGCACGACCCTGGCCTCCCGCAGCAGCACCGACCCGGCCTCGGTCAACGCGACCGCGCGGGCGGAGCGCCGCAGCAGCACCGTCCCGAGCCGCCGCTCGAGCTGCTGGATCGCCCGCGACAGCGGGGGCTGCGCGATGGCGAGCCGCCGCGCCGCCCGCCCGAAGTGCAACTCCTCCGCGACGGCGACGAAGTAGCGCAACTCCCGGGTCTCCACCGGCGCATCGTAACCAGCTGCCGCCACCGTCGATACCGCTGCGGTATCGCCGCCGACCCAGTCGGTATTGGTCACGCCGCCCGGTCGCACCGCAGCATCGAGGAGGTCGTCACCACCGGTGACGACCGTCGCTCGAACAAGGGAGTACCGATGATCAACGTCGCAGTGATCTACTACAGCCGCACCGGGAGCATCAAGGGGCTGGCAGAAGCCGCCGCCGAAGGTGCCACCAGCGCAGGAGCCGAGGTGCGCTTGCTCCCGGCCGACGCGGCAGGCAACACCGACCTGGAATGGGCCGACGTCGTCCTGTTCGGAACACCCAGCCATTACGGCACGATCGCCGCCGGACTCAAGACCTTCATCGACCGTACCGGCGACCTCTGGCGGACCGGCCGACTGGCCGACAAGGTGTACGGAGCCTTCGTCTCCAGTGCGAGCACGCACGGCGGTCAGGAGACCACCCTCTCCTCCTTCACGACGATCTTCACCCACTGGGGCGGGATCATCGTGCCGCCCGGCTTCACCGCCCCGGTGCCTGTCGCCGAACAGATGCGGTCCGGCAACCCCCACGGTGCCGGACACGTCGCCGGCTTCGGCAACCCACCAACGGAGTTCGCACTGGCCGCCGCCCGTTATCAGGCCGGACGCGCTGTCGGAGTGGCTGCCCGGCTGGCCTCGGCCACCGCATCGGCCGGTAACGAACCCGTGGGTAGCCATCTCGATGCTGTCTGCTGAGCCGTGATCCCGCGTTGCCCGGATTCGGCTGTTCCGCGTTCTGGACCGCTATGTTTTCCAATGAGCGCGTGATCGGGGCCGCAGGGCCGCGCCGACAGGCAACGAGGGCGGCGCGGAGCGATCAATGGACCCGGTGGACGCCGGATCACCCTCCTCACCAGGCGTCGATGCGGTCACGCGGAGCCCGTGCGAGATCGGTACGGAATGCCCGAATTCGGCCGAGGCGTGATCGCGCCATGCCGAGGGATCCGAGATGCGTTTGCTGAAAGTGTGCTGTAGGTATCCTTTGCGCGTCCTGATCGACCGGGCCGATCGATATCCGTTCGGCCTCATGAGAATCGGAGGTCTGCGCGCACATGGTTCCGCATCGCTCGGTCCCGCGTCCGGCGGTACTCACGCCCGGCGCTGCGACATCGCAATTCCGTCCCGTGCTGCTCGACGCGTCGAGCCGGGAAGGACTGCGCGACCTGGAAGCGTTGGCGGCATCGAGTGCTGTCGGCGCGGTGCACGACACGATCGAAGATCAGCTCGACGAACTGATCCGCAGCGAGGACCCCGCTGTCGCGCACTCGGCGGACTCGCTGGCGGCGGCGCGCCACCGGATCAGTGGCGAGACGCCGCTGTGGCGGTGGGGGACATGGGTGTTCTATCCGTGGAACGGCCGACTGGTGCATGTGCTGCCACGCGAGCAGTTCCAGCGGCTGCGCACCGATCGCAACCGCGACAAGATCGACCGGGCACAGCAGCATGGCCTGCGCGGGCGGCGGATCGGTGTAATCGGGCTGTCGGTGGGCAACAGCGCGGCCGTCACGCTGGCCATGGAAGGAGTGGGCGGGTCCTTTCGGCTGGCCGACTTCGACAACCTCGGGCTGTCGAACCTGAACCGGCTGCGGGCCGGGGTGAGCGATCTCGGTGTTTCCAAGGCCGTACTGGCGGCACGCCAGATGTTCGAGATCGACCCCTACCTCGACATCGAGCTGTTCACCACCGGGCTGACCGAGGAATCGATCGGGCCGTTCTTCGACGGCGCCGACGGCACCGCTGCGCTGGATCTGCTGGTCGAGGAATGCGACACGGTGTGGGCGAAAGTCGCCGCTCGCGAATACGCGCGGCGCCGAGGGATCCCGGTCCTGATGGACGCCAACGATCGCGGACTGCTCGACGTGGAACGGTTCGATCTCGAACCCCACCGCCCGCTGTTCCACGGCCGGATCGGTGCGTCCACCTCGTCCGATGTCGCGCGGATGGATCGCGGCGAATTGCTGTCGTTGCTGCTCGCAGTGGTCGACGAACCTCGGCTGAGCCCGGCGATGCGCGACGCCATCGGTGAGATCGGCCGCAGCCTGTCCAGCTGGCCACAACTCGCCTCCGGCGTGATGCTCGGCGGCGCCTTGGTCGCGGACACGGCTCGACGCATCCTGCTCGGCGAGCTGATCCCGTCGGGGCGAACCTATATCGACCTCGACGAACTCATACCCGCGCTGGGCCAAGGGATCTCGCCGGAATTCGTGCGGGCGATGGAGGAAGTCCGATGACCATCGACCTGCGCAACGTGGAACTGATCGGCGCGCGGCTGCGATTGCGTGATCTGCGTGCCGACGACCTCGACGTCTACCAGCGGATCTTCACCGACCCACAGCTGACCCGATACATGGGCACCGACAGCCTGGGCGTCCAGGCGGCCGCCGCGTCGTTCGACGCCGCCCTGCGCTGTCGGGGCGAAACTCCGCGGCGCAAGTACACCTTGGCGATCACCGCGCCGGACGACGACACCATGGTCGGCACCATCGGCCTGCTGGTGGAGGATTTCGGCAGCAACGCGATGATCGGCGGTCTGGTCGTCGTTCCGGAGGGCTCGCTGCGCGCGGGCGGAATCGAGGCGGGACGGCTCATGGCGGCATTCGCCTTCGGGCCGCTCGGAATCCACCGGGTCTGGGCGGGGCATCGGCACGATCATCCCGTGATGGACACGGTGATGGCGGGAGTGGGCTTGACACCGGAGGCGCGGCTGCGGCAGCTGTATCGCACCCAGGGCCAGTGGCGTGACGTATGCACCTATGCGGCGTTGCGACCGGAATGGGCTGCGACGGCGACGGCCGCCGAACGTCGAATCCTCGCATCGCGGCCCGCCGAGGCAAGGGAACACGCCGCCGCCGGGCGCTGAAATCCGTTGCGCGACCCTGCCGAATCGGGCTCCGGACTCGCCTCGGCGCGATAGCATCGCCGACTACAGGCCCCCGTGCAATCACCTTTGCCCGAATTGCCACCACCCGATACGCGCAGCGGCCGGCGACGGGAGGGTCTCCACCGCCGGCGAGGATCCGAAGTGGAGATCACCGATGGCAGTGCTGATCGATTCCGACTACTTCACGCCGGCGGACCGGCGGGAGGCGGTCACCGCCATCCTGCAGGAAGCCGATATCGGGGCGAACCTGCGGATGTGGGATTCGCCCGCCGAAGTGGTCAGCAGGCACCAGGCCTGGATGCTCGGCCCGATCGCGCTCACCCGCTCGGAGGTATCCGGTCACCAGGTCTGGCGCACCAGGCGGCATGAGCGGACGACGCCGAGCGACACGTTGACGGTCACCGTGCAGAACGGGCAGGTCCGCAGGCACGAACAATTCGGCGCGCAAACGCTGATCGAACCCGGCGCGTGCGAAGTGATCGACCTGGCGACCACATTCGCCTCCGGCTGGCACGGCCTCGGCGGAACGCTGTGCCTGCAGCTGTCGAGAGAACGCCTCGGCATCTCCCCGGAAACGGTCGTCGCGGCGCACGGGCAGCTGGCGGCATCGCCGCTGTATCCCATGGTCACGGCACAGATCCAGCATCTCGTCCGGATCGCCGACCAGCTCGAAACCGATCCGGCGGCCGCCTCGGTGGGCGAGTCGTGCCTGGAAATGGTTCGGGCGCTGCTGATCTCGGCGGCCGGTCGCGGTCCGGGCGACGGTGCCGCCATCCCGGAGCAACTGCTGATCGAGCAGATCCTCGGGTATGTGCGGACACACCTGTCCGATTCGACCTTGAAGATCCCCGCGATCGCCGCCGCCAACAACATCTCCGTGCGGCACCTGTACAAGGTGTGTGCCCAGGCCGGGATCAGCCTCGAGCAGTGGATCATCGAGCAGCGCCTGGTCCGGGCCCGTGACATGCTGGTAGACAGGGGTTACGCGCACCGGTCGATCGGTGCGGTGGCCGGTGCCGTCGGCTTCCGCGACGCCGCGCATTTCGCCCGGCGATTCCGCGAAGCGTTCGGCATGACACCACGGGACTGGCGCCGCAGCGCCACCGATCCGGACAACCCTCCGAAATAGCCGGATTCGGCGCCCGAATGCACGTACGTTTGTGCGTGCACAGTCAGTGGCCGTGCAGTCACAGCCTCCTTCGCGGGCCGATTCCCCGATACCTTTCGAATGTGGCTGCGCGAGACCGCATTAGGAGCTCGAGTGTTCGCCGATGGACACCCGCGCCGATGCGGTCCGTGCCGAGGGCATCGAGAGAGAGGGGAGACCATGTCGGCGATCGGCAAAGCGATTCGGGCGGCAAGGATGGCCTCCGGATTCACCCAGGCGGAGTTGGCCGACTGGATCGGAATTGCGGACGGAAACCAGATCAGCCGCTGGGAACGCGGTGTGGTGACACCCAGCGCCGACAATGTCTGCGAGTTGTCGAGAGTGCTGGGGGTGCGTCTCGACAGGTCTGTCGGAGACGCGGTGTCGTGCTGATCTGAACGCCGTTGCGCCGGCTCGAGGCAGGTCGGGTCGGCGCAACGGTCGGTGTTCGCCGCAGGTTACGAAACGACCTGTGAGCTCAGGTAGCTCAGGAGGATCGGGACGTCGTCGTCGTAGTCGATGTGGGCGCGGGATGCGTAGAAGTTGGCCATGTCCACACCTTGGCGGGCCAGTTGGACGAGTTCGTCGGTGGTGGCAGGGTCGGTGAGGCTCAGCAGGGTTCGGGTGGTCGCGTGGAGGTCGGCGCGGATGCCTGCGGCGACCGGGCCGAATACGGAGCCGGTGAGGTCGGCGCCGTCGGCGACCAAGGACGCCAATTCGGCAGCGGCCCCGATGTGGTCGTTGCGGTCGAGGGATTCCACCGCACGCCAGAGTGTTTCTTGAGTTCGGCCTGCTCTGTCGGCGATGCCGAGGAGATCGATGTGCGCGAGGGCGTCGGCGATGACACCGACTGCCGCCGTCCGTCCGGTGGGGTCGACAGCGGCAGCCGCGCGGACGACCTCGGCGACCAGAACTCGGTCCACACCCGCGGCGGCCTGGACCAAGGGTGCCAGGGCGGCGTTCACCGCATCCGCGGCTCGGCGCGCACTGCGAATATCGCCCGCCGTGATGAACTCCGGAAGACGAGTCAGGTTGTCGGTGATGGTCGGCAGATTCGCCGCGGTGGCGGTCCAGCCTGCCCCCATCGTGACGGCTTGCGCGATCAGATTGTTCGGATCAACCGTGGCGGGAACGAGATTCGCGATCGGCCCGGGATCACCACTGAGTACGCGGCCGATCACCGCGAGGAACGGGGAGGTGGCGGAATCGAGGGCGCAGTACAGATCGCCGTCGGCGCACAGAGTGCGAACCCGGTCGGTCAACGCACCGAAATCGCGGTCCCGCGCCCCGGCGATGCCGTAGCCGGGCTGCGGATCACCCAGGGAGAGCGTGGTATCCGGATCGCGATGCGGATCGGCCAGTAGCCCGACACCGACCACTCGATCGGCATCGATGGGACCGTCACCGTGCCCGATCTCCGTCGCGAGATCACCGACGCCGTCCGCACCTTGGCTGTAACCGGCCAGGACAACCCTCGTCGAGTCGCACAGGCCGCGCAGCATGCGATCCAAGCGAGACTCCAGGGTGCTCAGCGACTCCGCGTAGCTCAGGCCGAGATCGAAAGCGCTTGCGGCATAAGGGACATAGAGCACTGTGATGTCACGCCCGAACCGCTGTCGCAGGCCCTCACCGAGCGGCCGCAGCATCCCGACGGGCACCTCGGGATCGGCATCCGGCGTGGTCTCCCAGGTCCCCGGCGCCAGAATCGCCGTATACGGGGTACAGGGCTGCGCGCCGGGCGTTTCCGCCCGCGCGACACCGGCCACCGCGGTCCCGACCGCGACAACCGCGACGACCAACGCCACCACTCTGAATCTCGACAACCTCTTCATCGACCAATTCCTCTGTTGCCGAAGGATATTCGCGACGCGGCCGAACGCGCCGACCCGTCGTGACCAATTCTCACCACCCGCCGCCGGTTACGTCGACACTTTCAGGCACAGTTTCATTTCAGATTGGAATTCCGACATCGATCCCGGTGCGACTGGTGTCGTTCGTCAGAGGTGGAGCCGTGCACCGTCGGCACAGCGAGCGCGTACCGATCTCGCTGTGCGGCTCAGCCGATCGTGGAGAGTGCGGCGGCGAGTTCGACTCGGCTGGTGATCCCCAGCCGTGGATAGACGCGGTAGAGATGCGAGCCCACCGTGCGGTGGGACAGGTAGAGCCGTTCCGCGATCTGACGGTTGGTGAGTCCCTCGGCCGCCAAGGTGGCGATCTGAAGTTCCTGGGCAGTGAGTTGATCGCGGGCGGAAGGGGAGCGGCGGGCGCTGGCCTCGCCCGCGGCGCGGAGTTCGGTGCGGGCCGCTTGTGACCACGGGTCGGCGCCGAGGGCGTCGAAGGTATCGCGAGCCTCGCGCAGCGGTTCACGGGCTTCGGCGGTGCGGCGTAGCCGGCGCAATCGGCGGCCGTGATGGAGTTGCAGCCGGGCGCGGTACAGCGGCCACGTGCCCGCATGACTGTGGAGCGCGGTGGTGTAGGCGGTGTCGGCATCGGCGTCGTCCGCGAGGACGGCGCGGCAGTACTCGTCGACGACAAGCAGCATCGAGGCGGGTACCCGCTGCGTGAGCCGCGGCAGATCGGCCAGCAGCTCCCTCGCGAGATCGATGTTTCCCGAGGCTACGGCGGCGTCGGCGAGTTCTGGGGCCACCCACCAACATTGCATGGGGTGACTCACCGGATCGCTCGGATCGAAGACCCGGATCAGCGCCACGAACGCGTCCTCGGCTCGCCCGGCCAACAGGAGCAGCACCGCGCGGGTCTGCTGCGCGACGATCTGGATACACCGCATTCCGGTGGACAACGGACTGGCGCCGACCGCGCGCAGATGCTCGGTGGCCAGTTCGGTTTCACCGCGCAACGCGGCGACCATGGCCAGATTGGCGCGCCCGGTGGCGGCATAGAACTCCTGGCCGTTTTCCTCGGCGAACGTGCGGGCCTCCTCGGATTCGGCACGAACTCTGTCCCATTCGCCGAGCCAGATACGAGTCCAGTTCCCCGCGCCGAGAATGCCCGAGAGCAGCCCGAGCCGGCCCTGGTTGCGGCTGACCGCTGCGGCATCATCGATGTAGGCCATGCCGCGGCGGAAATCGCCGAGGAACAGTGCGGTGAAGCCGAGCAAACGCAGGGCGTCCGCATCGCTGCGATCGGGGTCGAGCCGATCGAGGTGCGCGAGGATCCCCGCGCCGCGCTCCCACGGCATGCTGAGCGCGCCGACCGCGAGGACCCGGGGGTCGTGTGCGGGCAGGCCGAGGGAATCCAATCCGTCGGCAATGCTCTTACGTGACACCTCGTCGGCGTCCTGAGACGAGCAGCGCGCGGCGGCACACCACAGGATCCCCGCTGCCAGATCGGTGTTTCCCGCCGCGTGCACGTCGGCGGCGATGCCGACGAGCTCGCGAATGCGGCGGTCGGAGTCGCCGTAGCGCTGGAACGCGACGACTTCCTCGACCGCTGCCAAGCGCCCCCGTTCGATCGGCCCGAGAACGCTGAGGTCGGCCCGATCCAGCAGATCTACGGCCTCGCGCCGAGCACCGGTTTCGCTCGCGAGTTCCGCGGCCTGCAGGAGCAGGGCGGTGGTGCGCTCGGGGCGCTCGGCCATCTCCGCCGCACGGTCCAGGGCGGCGACCGCGGCCATGATCGCGCCGCGAGCTCGCGAACGCTGCGCATAGTCTTCGAGCTGCGCGGCGATCGCGTCGTCGGTACCGAGGGTGGCGGCGGCGCGATGCCAGAGCTGTCTGTCGGGGAAGTCCGAGAGCACCTCCGCCAGGATCGAGTGTGCGCCGAGTCGCTGCGTCAGCGGTGCCCGGACATAGGTCGCCGAACGCATCAGCGGATGCCGGAAGCGCAGGAGCGGACCCGCCAGCTCGACCAGGCCGGCGTCGATGGTTTCTTGCAGGTGCGCCGGACCGACCGGGGCACCGACGAGAGCGGTGGCCGCCCGCAACAGCCTGCCCGCGTCGCAGCCGACATCGGCGGCCAGGACGACGAGCAGGACCCGGGCAGGCTCGCTGAGTTCGGCCGACCGCGTGGCGAAGGCGGCTTCGAGGCGGGCAGTCAACGGGAAATCCTCGGTCAGCCGATCGGTGGTCCGACGCATCGCACGGGGTAATTCGATGAGTGCCAACGGATTTCCGGCAGCTTGGCTGAGCAGCCGAAGGCGCACGGTGCTCGACAGCGTCGGCGCTTGCGCCTCGAGCAGAGCGGCGGCGGCCGGTTCGTCGAGCGGTTCGACCGTGATCTCCGGTAACCCTGCCAGGCGGACGGAATCCTCCGACCCGGTGCGGGCGGCACCGAGTACGAGGACCGCGTCGCTGCCGATGCGGCGCGCGAGGAAGCTGAGTACATCGGCGCTGCAGCTGTCGAGCCACTGCAGGTCGTCGAGGATCAGGACCGTCGGATGAACCGCGGCGGCCTCGCCGACCAGTTGCAGCGCGGCCAGCGCCACGGCATACAGGTCGGGGGATCCGTCTTCCAGGCCGAACGCCGCGCGCAGTGAGCGTTGATGGGAAACCGGAAGCTTGGCCATCTGCGCGTGCAGGGGACGCAGCAGTTGGTGCAACGCCGCGAACGGCAGCCCCGCTTCGTTCTCGACACCGACCGCGGCGACGACAGTCAGATGCCGGTCGGTAGCCGCCTTCCGGATCACGTTCAGCAGCGCCGACTTTCCGATACCGGCGGGCCCGCGAAGGATCAGCGCCGAGCCCTTTCCGGCGACAGCCCGATCCAGCAGATCTCCCAGTACCGCCGAGTACCGGTCGCGGCCGATCAATACCGACTGGGACATCTCACCGATCACCGCGAGATTCTGACAGAAACCGCACGGTTTCACAATGCGACGTCGCAGGCAGATGCAGTAATGCGGGGGTCGACTGAGTCGTCGACGAGCCTCGGGACTCAGTCGTCGGTGCAGTCGTTCGACTGATTCGCCCACGGTAGGTCTGCTCGTAATTTTCTTCGCATGACGAACACCTTCACCACTTCCGACGGCGCCGAGATCTTCTTCAAGGACTGGGGAACCGGCCGTCCGGTCGTCTTCAGCCACGGTTGGCCACTGAGCGCCGACGCCTGGGACGACCAGGCCCGATTGGTGGCCGAGCACGGCTACCGTGCCATCGCCCACGACCGCCGCGGCCACGGCCGATCGAGTCAGACCTGGGATGGCAACACCATGGACCGTTACGCCGACGATCTGGGCGAGCTGATGGAGCATCTCGACCTGCGCGACGCGGTGCTGGTCGGCCATTCCACCGGTGGCGGCGAAGTCGTGCGCTACCTGGGACGTCACGGTAGCGGCCGGGTTGCCAAGGCGGTGCTGCTCGGCGCCGTGCCCCCGGTGATGATCAAGTCCGAAACGAACCCCGACGGTACCGACAGGGAGGTCTTCGACGGCATCCGTGCCGCCGTCGCCGCCGATCGTTCGCAGTTCTACTGGGATCTGAGCGAAACCTTCTACGGGTTCGATCGGCCCCACGCGATCGGTTCCGACGGTGCCCGCCATGCGTTCTGGCGGCTCGGCATGCAGGTGGGAGTGCGCGCCGCCTACGAGTGCGTCGCCCAGTTCTCCGAGACCGATTTCACCGACGATCTGCGGGGGATCGACGTGCCGGTGCTGGTGGCACATGGCGACGACGACCAGATCGTCGCGCTGCACGCCTCGGCGATGCGATCGGCCGAGCTGATCAAGAACGCGACGCTGCGCGTGTATCCGGGTGCGCCGCACGGGCTTTACGGCGAATTCCGCACCGCGTTCGAAGCCGACCTGCTCGCCTTCCTCGCGCACTGAACCATCCGGGCGTCGTCATCGACCGACTCGCTCGCAGACAACATCCGCTCGTCCCGCACTGCTCTCCTCGAGGAATCGTTATGCGTATCACCACCGTCACCAAACTCACCGCGGTCGCCTTGGGCCTCACCCTCGCCGGCGCCGGTTGCGCCGCCGCGGAGCCTGCCCCCGTCAAGCCGACCGTCGTCCTCGTCCATGGAGCCTTCGCCGAGTCCAGCAGCTGGAACGGCGTGATCGACACGCTCGATCAGCAGGGGCTCACCAGCATCGCCGCCGGTAACCCGCTACGCAGCGTTTCCGGTGACGCCGACACCGTTCGCAGTGTGGTGGCCTCGATCGACGGGCCGGTCGTGCTGGTCGGGCACTCCTACGGCGGCCAGGTCATCTCCCAGGTCCACGATCCCAAGATCAAGGGGCTGGTCTACGTCGCGGCGTTCGCTCCGGAGGAAGGAGAGACCATCGCGGAGTTGTCGGGCAGGTTTCCCGGCAGCACGCTCGGAGAAACGCTGAACAAGGTGGCGCTGCCCGACGGCAGCACCGACCTCTACATTCAGCCCGGCAAGTTCCATCACCAGTTCGCGGCCGATGTGCCCGCAGCCCAGGCCGCCCGCGACGCCGCCACCCAGCGGCCGCTCAACGACCGCGCGCTCAACGGGAAGTCCGGTGCGCCGAGTTGGAAGTCCGTGCCGTCCTGGTTCGTTTTCCCGGACGCCGACTACAACATCCCGGTCGCGGCGCACCGATTCATGGCCGAGCGTGCGAACGCCCGTGCGGTAGTCGAGATTCAGGGCGCCTCGCACGCGCTCGCCGTCTCTCAGCCCGCGGCGGTAGCGAAGGTCATCGTCGAGGCCGTGTCCGCGGGTAACTGACCTCTCGACTGCTGACTGTGCCGCGTGAACCGTTCACGCGGCACAGTCGCGCTCGGCCAATCCGAGCAGTGCCGCGCGCAGATCGGGGCGGGGGCCGGTGGCGTCGAGTTCCAGAAGGGCGGTTTCGGCGATCGCGGCGATGAGGAGGACGGCGACGGGGCGGGGGTCGGGCCAGCCGATCGCGGTCAGGTCCTCGGTGGCGATGTCGGCGGCCAGGGCGTTGCGGTGGGCGACTTCGCCGCCCAGGCCCGCATCGGTACGCGCCTGGACCAGCAGGGCTTTGGTGGCCGGGTCGGCCAGACAGCCGTCCAGATAGACAGCGATGCCGGTGCGCAGGCGTTCGGCGCCGGGCGGGAGGTCGGCGATGGCGGCCCGGACGCGGGCGAAGAGGGTGTCGTGGAACTCGCGGTGCAGGGCCAGGAGGTACTCCTCGCGGCTTGGCCAGTGCTGGTAGAAGCTGCCTTTGGCCATGCCGGCTCCGGCCGTGATGGCGTTGACCGACACCTTGCTCAGGTTCTCGCTGCCGAGCAGAGCGCGGCCCGCGTCGAGCAGGGCACGACGCCCTGGCTCCGGAGATCTCATCGATTCACCTCGCTGTGCGCACGCAGAAACGGTGTCACCGTATCGAGGAACAGCTGTGGCGCCTCGCAGAAGGGTTCGTGCCGGGTGGGAAGGACCGCGACCTCGGCGTGCGGCAGGGCTGTTGCCACACCGCGCCGGTTGAGCACCCACGGATTGATCGGATCGTTGCGGCCCCACACCACCTGAACCGGCGCCTGGATCGGCAGCGGTCCGTTCGCGGCCAGGTCGAGATCGGGGTCGTCGATGGTCGCCCAGAGCCTGCGGTACACCGTCAGCCGCTGCGGGTCGTCGCGCACTCGGCGTGCGCGTTCGAGGACCGGACGCACGGCTCCGCGCCCGGGCGGCCCGAGGTAGAGGCGGGCGGCGGGGCCCACCGTGCGCGCGGCGACACCGTCCGCCGACATGAACCGCGACATCGCCCGCACGACGAGACCATGCGGCACGAACCCGGCCGGTTGCACGAGCACAGCGGCGCGCACGTACTCGGTTTCGCGTTCGGCCAGCCGCGCGGCGGCATACCCGCCGACACTGTTGCCGAGCACGACAACCGACCCGAACCCGTGCTCGGCCCGCAGCACTTCGAGAACGCGGCTCGCGATCACCGGCAGCACCGACGTCCGCAGAGCCGCAGGGTTGGACGCCGTCGAATCACCGAACCCGGGCCAATCGAGCGCGGCTACCGGCCACTGCTCACCCAACGCCGGCAAGACGGCGTCGAAATCCCGATGATCCCCCGGATTGGCATGCAGGAGAAGCAATCCCGTCCGCCCACCCGGATCGCGCCCACTCAGATGCGCGGCCACCGTGCCGTACCTGGTCTCGACGGATACCCGCATGATCCCCTCCGATCGCTCGACCCCAGAATAGGAATGACCGACCGGTCGGTCAAGAGTGGTATATCAGTCGTGCAGGTATTTGTGGACGAGCATCACGGCCATGGAACCCTCGCCGACAGCGGCGGCCACCCGGTGTCCGGTGAAGGCGCGGACATCGCCTACGGCGAAGACGCCGGGGACGGTGGTTTCCAGGTGGAGGGGTGCGCGGGAGAGGGGCCACGGGGAGGAATCGCCGGTGACGGTGGCGATGTCGGGGCCGGTGAGGAGGTAGCCCTTGGCGTCGCGGGCGAAAGCGGGGCCGAGCCAGGTGGTTGCGGGGTCGGCGCCGATGAATGCGAACAGCCAGGTGGCGGGGACTTCTTCCAGTGCGCCGGTGCTGCGGGTGCGCAGGGTGAGGCGTTCGAGGTGGGTGTTGCCCGCGGCGGCCGCGATTTCTGTGTCGAGGCGGACCTCGATGCGTGGGTTCGCCTCGATCTGCTCGATGAGGTAGGCCGACATCTCGGCGGTCAGCGACGAGCCGCGAATCAGCATGACCACTCGGGCCGCACCTTCGGCGAAGTAGATCGCCGCCTGCCCAGCCGAGTTCGCGCCACCGACGATGTACACCACGGACCCCGCGCACAGCGGTGCCTCGGTGAGTGCCGAGAAGTAGTACACGCCGCGCCCGGCGAACTGGTCGATGCCGGGTGCGTCGAGGGTGCGGAAGGTGGCGCCGGTCGCGATGATCACCGATTTCGCCGACACCTCGAGGCCGCCCGTGCACCGCACGGTGAAGCCGTTCGGAGTGACGTCGAGTTGCTCGGCGCAGGAACTGATCACCAGCTCGGCGCCGAACTTGCCCGCCTGCCGCCGTGCGCGATCGGTGAGCTGGGCGCCGGAAATGCCGTCGGGGAAACCGAGATAGTTCTCGATCCGGGAGCTCAGCCCAGCCTGCCCGCCGATGGCCCACCGCTCGAGCGCGACGGTGTGCAGCCCCTCCGACGCGCCGTAGACAGCGGCCGCCATGCCTGCCGGACCGCCGCCGACGATCATCAAGTCGTAGTTGCCCGAGCTGGGTTCGGTGTGTAGTCCGACCCACCGCGCGAGCTGTGCCTCGCCGGTCGGTCGCAGTACCCGCCCGGTGGAGTCGATCAAGACGGGCGTGTCCTCGGCGCCGAACCCGTGGGCGGCCAGTATTCGCCGCGCCTCCGGATCGGCGGGTTGTATCCAGCGGCAAGCGATTTCGTTGCGGCTGAGGAAGGTCCGGACCGCCGCGCACGCTGGTGACCACAGGTCGCCGACGACGGTGAGCGCCGTGGGTCCGTGCTCGTCGTGCGAGGTAGAGGCCATTTTTCGAGGGTAGTCCTGGCCGCTGCGACGTCCGGGGAAGCAGGACGTCGAGCATGTCGGCGTGGGTGGTGCCCGCCCGGCAGATGACGGCGGTCGCCGAGAGATGAGATCGCCGCTGCGGCTTGTCGAGTGGCGGCCGATTGTGCATACTCGGCTGATGACGACAAGTGGAAAGGGCGTCCTCCGCCCGGGCCGTTGAGCCCCTCGCCGGTCCTGGAACCGGCTTCCTGTTCGCTCGATTCCCGCCTCGCCCTCTGGTCACGTGTGCGCGAGTTCGCCGTCCCACCGACGATGATCGATGCGGCCACCGCTCGGCGCGGTGTCGGTGATTGGGTGGGGGCATGCGCTGCGGCGCACGTCGATGCCGATATCGATCTGCGTGCGCTGGCCCGGAAACACGGCCGTGAACTCGCCGCTCGGGTGCGTACCGACCTGCGGTATCTGGCCCCGGATCTGCTGCGCTGGCACCTGCCGAGAGTCGCACCCGACGGGTTGCTGCGGCCGGGCCTGACGCTGACGTTGGCCCGATATGCGAGCGAAACATCCAGTGCTCGTGACGGATTCGTGCACCTGGTGGTGCGCACGGCACCGGCGTGGGCCGATGCCGGTCAGCGCATCAGCCTCGCCATGTGGGACGGCTCCGACACCGCGCCGAGCCTGCACCCGCACCCGCGACCGAACCGGCGCTATCGACTCGACCTGCACCGCCACCTCTGGGACGCCCGCCGAGCCGGGGAACTGGGGATGCGGTGTGGGGCATCACCGGGCGGGACCGGTGATCCGGGTGTCGCGGCGGGATTCGTCGCCGGCGCGAACTCGACGGCCGATCGTGGGCTAATCGAAACCGTGCCGACGAATTGCGCGGTCGAGCAGTGGGCCGCCGAGGCAGTCCGGCTGCTTCGCGCCGAGCAGTCGCCGATGGCATCGCACACCGAGAAGGCTTCGGCGCAGCCGGTTTCCGCGGGCGCGGCACGAGCGTCGTCCCAGCGGGTACTGGTCCGATTCGGTGCTCGACGGCATGTGGTGCTGGAGGTGGAACCCGCACTGACAGCATCGGGAGAACCGGCGCCCGGGTGGGGTCCGGCGGTGCGAATCGTGACGAACCACCCTCGCGGCCGACTGACGGCCTTGCCGATCCTGCCCGATGCCGCCACCTGGACACTTCCCGACCTGGACCTCCTGCGCGCCGGCGCCATCACAGCCGACCGGCTCCACCCGCTGGTCGCCGAGGCGCTCGTCCCGATGGCGGATCGATCCCCTACCCGAACGAGGACCTCGCCACCACGAACACACCTCGTCGAATGCCGAGGTGAGACGCATCGGATCGGCTTGGTGAACGGGGCGCTCAGCGCGCTCGACCACGACCCGGCCGAGGTCGAGCGGGAGGAACTCCTGGTGGCGTTGACCGGTGTCGCCCTGCCGTGCCTGCGCGTGATCGATGCGGCGCATCGCCGACCCGACTGGATCGACGGTGTCCGTGAACGTCTCGACCACGGTGACACCGCCGGAGCCCTGACCGTCGTAGAGGACCTGCTCGGCGCGGGTGCCGTGCTGCGGGACGGACCGCTGCGCGACGCCATCGACCGGGCGGCACGCCGCCGGATCACCTACGGCCTGTACCGATCCGAGATCTACGCGGGTCTCGGCAAGGACGCCCCGCGCACCCTCGCCGACCGCCTGCAGCGGGCCGGGCTGCGCCACGGACGCGACCGCAAGCTCCTCCAGCGCCTGGCCCGCCACGACAACCGCCACGTCCTTTCCTGACCCTGCCGCCGCACGCCGGATTCACCGGCGCGTGGCGAGCTCACCAGGCACCCGATCTCGCAGACCCCCGAGGTGATTCATGACTGTGCACTTTTCCGATCTGTCCACGCAGTACGCCGCGAACCCGATGTCCGATCCGGCATCATCCGCCCACCGAGGTGGATCGACCGCACCCCGACCGCACACTGCACAACTCGATGTCGCCGACGAACTCCTGAACCTGCTCGCCCGCACCACCACCGAACCACGCCGCAACCCCCAACTCGAGGCGCTCACCCTGGCCGTCGCCGCCGATCTGCCGGTACTGCTGTGGGGTGAACCCGGGATCGGCAAGACCGCCGCGCTCACCCAGCTCGCCGAATCCCTCGACCTGCCACTCACCACCGTCATCGCGAGTGTGCACGAGCCGTCGGACTTCTCAGGTCTGCCGATTCCCGGCGCCGCCCCGGCCGTCGACGGTGTCCCCATGGCGCCGCCGGACTGGGCGGTGCAGCTCGCGCAAGCCGGACGCGGGCTGCTGTTCCTCGACGAATTGTCCACCGCCCCACCGGCCGTGCAGGCGGCGCTGCTGCGGTTGGTGCTCGAACGGCAGGTCGGTGCGTTGCGGCTGCCCCCAGGAGTGCGCATCGTCGCGGCGGCGAACCCCCGGTCGTCCGCCGCCGACGGCTGGGAACTCAGCCCGCCACTGGCCAACCGTTTCGTACATCTGCACTGGACCCACGACCCGGAGGTGGTCGTACGCGGTCTCGGCGGCACCTGGCCGAAGGCGACGCTGCCGCGACTGGACGCCGAAAAGCTATCGGAGGCAGTCGCTTTCGCGCGCCGATCGGTGTGTGCGCTCCTCACCGCACGCCCCGCGCTCGCACATCAGCTGCCGACGACCGAAACACGGCGGGGCGGGGCGTGGGCCTCACCGCGCAGCTGGGAGATGACGATGCGGTTGATCGCCTTCGCCACCGCAGCGGGCGCCGACCGCGAGGTCCTCGCACAGCTGATCCGCGGCACCGTCGGTGACGGACCCGGATTCGAACTGCTCACCAGCATGGACCGGATGGACCTGCCCGACCCGGAAACCCTGCTCGCCGACCCGGCGGCCGCCGACCTGCCCGAGCGTGGCGATCTGCGCCAGGTGGTCCTGGACGGGGTCGTCGCCGCCGTCCGCAACCACCCGAACCGGGTGCGATGGGACGCGGCGTGGGCACTGCTGGTGCGGGCCGGCCGGACGGGCGCCCCGGACCTGGTCGTCGTGCCCGCCACCACCTTGGCCACCCTGCGCCGCGACGACTGGGTGGTGCCCGCCGCGATCGAGGAACTCGCGGGCGTGGTGTCGATCTCGCAACGCGCGGACCGGGCGGCGGCCCGAGTCGCGGCGAAGGTGAGCCGATGAGTTCGGACATCGACAAGCTCTACGCCGCCCGCCTGCATGCGGTCCGGGCCCGGCCCTACCTGGCCACCGCCCTGTTCGCCCTGCACTTCGTGGAATCACGGCAGGTGCCGACGATGGGCGTCGACCGGTACTGGCGGTGTTATGTCGCACCGGGTTTCGTCGACCGCACACCGGTCGAGGAACTGGCCTCGGTGCTGGTCCACGAGGTCTCGCACCTGCTGCGCGAACACCACGACCGCGGCGAGCGCTTCGCCCGAGTACACGGTCTGGACGGACCGGCCGAGCAACTGCGCCGCAATATCGCCGCCGACGCCGAGATAAACGACGACGCCTTCGGTGACGGCCTCGTCGTTCCCGAAGGCGCGGTCACACCCGCACGGTTGGGGTTGGCCGAAGGCGAACTGATGGAGGAATACCTGCGGCAGTTCCGCCTCGGCCGCCTGACCGAGGACATGGCCTGGCTCGACTGCGGCAGCGGTGCCGACGGAGCGGACCGCCCCTGGGATCTCGGCCCCGACGGCGCCGCCGGGCTCGACACCCAGGAACGCGACGCGGTGCGCTTCCGCGTCGCCCAGGCCATCATCGGCCGACCAGGTGACGCACCCGCGGGCTGGCGGCGCTGGGCGAAGGACGCGCTGCACCCACCGCAACCCTGGCGCGATCTGCTCGGCGCGGCCCTGCGCTCGGCGGCGACCGCGGCGGGCGCGGGTGCCGACTACCGGTACGGGCGACCGGCCAGGCGCGCGGCGAGCCTGCCCGGGGTGGTGCTGCCGAGTCTGCGCCGGACACCGCCACGCGTGGGGGTGATCATCGATACGTCGGGGTCGGTCAGCGACGACGAATTGGGCAGTGCCCTACTGGAAGTCGCCGCGATCACCCGCACCCTCGGCGGCCGCCACGACCTGCTCACCGTGTGGTCGTGCGACGCGGCGGCCCGCATCGCCGACCCGGTGTGCCGCGCCGAGGGAATCACCCTGATCGGAGGTGGCGGCACCGACCTGCGGACCGGTTTCACCCGGGCTCTGCGTACCCGACCGGATGTCCTCGTCGCACTGACCGACGGCCAGACACCGTGGCCGTCGGTGCGCCCGTCCTGCCGAACCGTCGTCGGCCTGTTCCGCCGGGAACGCACTGTGTCGGAGAACGATCCGTACTACGCCCCCGACCGACCGCCGGCTTGGGCCAGAGTGGTCGAGATCGGCTGAGGTCACCGCCCGGTACGGCCGCACGTGCAGCACCCGCGTTATCTGTGGCACACATCACAGTTGCGTAGCAATTCGGGTCAGAACCTTTTCGCGAGCTTGGGTAAGTCTTTACTATTGATCCCGGCCCGTTTCCGAGGGCTCTTCTCGCAGCTCAGTGTCTGTTGCCAGTGCATGTTCGACCGATGAACCGGATGCCTCACCGCTCCGGCGAAGGAGAATGATGGCTACCGTCAATGGTTCGGGCGTTGTGAATTCTGCGCTGCCGCACACTGTTACGGCCGTTCGGCGCGTCACGGTGGCGGGGTGGTGTGTCCTGGCTCACCGATAGCGAATTGCTGTGGGCCACAACACGATGGCCGCGAGTTTATGGCCACTCCCACTGTTGTTGCGGCACACTGGTTTTGCCAAATCTTTACCAATAGATTGATCACCGATGCCATTCCTTCCCGGTTCGCCGTCGCACCGGGGTTCCCTGCGCGAAGGAGAGACATGTCCGTAGATCAAGATCTCGCTCCGCCCGAGCCCGAGGTCGCGCCGCTCCCCGAAAACCCGTCCCGCGCACCGCGGTTGCAGAACATTTTGCGTCATGATCTGCCCGCCTCCATTGTCGTCTTCCTGGTCGCGTTGCCGTTGTCGCTCGGCATCGCGGTCGCCTCCGGCGCACCGGTCGCCGCCGGACTCGTTGCCGCCGTGATCGGCGGTATCGTCGCCGGTTCGCTCGGCGGTTCGGTCCTGCAGGTCAGTGGTCCCGCCGCCGGACTCACCGTCGTCGTTGCCGAATCGATTACCCAGTTCGGCTGGCGGACAACCTGTTTCATCGTCGCTGCCGCCGGTGTGCTGCAGATCCTGTTCGGGCTGAGCCGCATCGCGCGCGCCGCCCTCGCCGTGGCGCCCGTGGTGGTGCACGCGATGCTCGCGGGTATCGGCATCACCATCGCGCTGCAGCAGATCCACGTGCTGCTCGGCGGTTCCTCGCACAGCAGCGCATGGCGCAATCTCGTCGAACTGCCCGGTCAGCTGCTGTCGGTGCACGGCGGCGGCGCCGTCGTCGGTGCCGTGGTGATCGCGGTGATGCTCGGCTGGAAGTACGTCCCACCGGCATTGCGCGCGGTGCCCGGCCCGCTCGTCGCGGTGGTCGTCGGCACACTGATCTCGTTCATGTTCACCGACATCGACCGCATCGTCCTCGACGGCTCGATCTTCGACGCCCTGCAACTGCCGCAGCTGCCCTCGGATAACTGGGCGGGCGTGGCCATGATGGTGCTCACCATCGCGCTCATCGCCAGCGTGGAGAGCCTGCTCTCGGCGGTCGCCGTCGACAAGATGCACACCGGTCCGCGTACCGATTTCGACCGTGAACTCGTCGGCCAGGGCTCGGCGAACGTGCTCTCGGGCCTGGTCGGCGGTCTGCCGATCACCGGTGTGATCGTGCGGAGTTCGGCCAATGTGGCCGCGGGCGCGCGCTCGCGTGCCTCGGCGATCATGCACGGCGTCTGGGTGCTGGTGTTCTCGGTGGCGCTGGTCGGGTTGGTGGAGCAGATCCCGATGGCGGCGCTGGCCGGTCTGCTCATCGTGATCGGCATTCAGCTGGTGAAGATCGCCCACATCCGGTCCGCCAAACGGACCGGTGACCTGCTGATCTACCTCGTCACGGTGCTCGGCGTCGTGTTCCTGAACCTGCTGGAGGGCGTGCTGCTCGGGCTCGGGCTCGCCTTCGCACTGCTGCTGTGGCGGGTGGTGCGTGTGCAGGTGAGCGCGGTGCCGGTGGGGGCGCGCTGGCTGGTCCGCATCGACGGATCGTGCACCTTCCTCGCACTGCCCAAGCTGTCCTCGGAACTGGCCAAGGTGCCCGCCGGTGCCGAGGTGACGGTGGAGATGACCGTCGACTTCCTCGACCACGCCGCCTTCGAGGCCATCGAGGATTGGCAGCGTCAGCTGGAAAGTTCGGGTGGCCGTGTCGATTTCGTGGAGATCGGCAGCGCGCGGATGGCCGGTGCCGGCGCGGCGCCGCCCGCCCGTGGCTTCGGGCGGCAGGTGTGGGACGAGTTCCTCGGACCGTGGCGCCACCGCGCCTCCGGCGGGGACGCACTGCGGGCCGGTGTGTCGGCCTTCCATCGCAGCCACGCCCACGTGGTGCGGCCGCACCTGGACGGATTGCGCGACCGGCAGGACCCCGACTCGTTCTTCCTCACCTGCGCCGATTCACGGATCGTGCCCAACGTGATCACCTCCAGCGGTCCCGGTGACCTGTTCACCGTGCGCAATGTGGGCAATCTGGTGCCGATCACCGGCGACCACTCCGTCGAGGCGGCACTGGCGTTCGCGCTGGACGAACTCGCGGTGCGCTCGGTGGTGGTATGCGGGCACTCCGCCTGCGGGGCGATGAAGGCGGTCTACACCGGCGCCGACGCCGAGGGCGGGCTCAGTTCCTGGCTCGCGCACGCCGAGGCCAGCCTGGAGCGGTTCCGCGCCGGTCACCCGGTGGTCCGGGCGGCCAGGGCAGCGGGCTTCGACGAGATCGACCAGCTCAGCATGGTGAACGTGGCCGTACAGATCGAAACGCTGCATCGTCATCCCGCGGTGCGGCGTGCCGTCGAGGAGCGTGGGCTGGTCGTGTCGGGGCTGTTCTTCGACATCGCCGGTGCCCGGGTGCTCGAGGTGACCGCCGACGGCGTCCGAACCATCGACGGTGACATCGGCGTCGGACTGTGACCGGCCGGCGGTCGGCTCGTTAGGCTGACACAATGACCAGCGAGCCGACCGCCGACCGCGCCGAATCCGACACCGTGGCCACCGCCTCCGGCTCGCCCGGACGATGGGACGCGATCAAGGATCGCGGGCGCGCCTTCCGGGAAGGCATTGCCGCCCGCCCTATCCTGAACGCCGGCTACCGCGTCGCCGTCGGCGTGATCGGTGGGTTGGTGCTGATCGTCGGGATCATCACGATCCCGTACCCGGGACCCGGCTGGGCGCTCGTGTTCGCGGGCTTCGGCATCCTGGCCACCGAGTTCATGTGGGCGCACCACACCCTCACCTGGGTGCGTGGCAAGTACCGGATCGTCATGGACTGGTACACCTCACGCGGCTGGGTGATCAAGACACTGGGCGCGGTCGCTACCTTCGCCCTCGTCGTCGTGACGTTGTGGCTGCTCGGCACATATTCGATGGTCGGCGGGTGGATCGGAGTCGATTGGCCATGGTTGCGCAGTCCCCTGATGTCGTGAGCACGGCCCCCGGCCGCGCCCTCACCGATCCCGCCTGGCTATCGGCCAGGATCACCGAGATGAGCCGCTCGTGGGGCACCGAGACCCGGCGCGTCGGCGGCACCCTGTGGTGGTGCATGGTCGCCTCGGCCCTGGTCGAGCCCATCACCTCCGCCTACGCGAAGGGCTATCCCGCCCCGCTGGCCGCCCTCGACGAATTCGAGTGCGAGATCCGCCCGGACGGGGGAGTGGAGCGCGTGCGGTTCCGCGCCTTCGCACCCCTCACGTCGGGTGCCGCCCGCGAGGCTGTGCAACGGCCGTCCCCCGGCGACACCGTTGTCGGTGCCGCCTTGCGCGAGACGCTGGCAGTCGTGATCCCGCAGGTAGCGGCGGTTTCCGGGGCGGCGGTGCCCGCCCTGTGGGCGATCGTCACCGACGCCATCGGCAACCGGGCCCTCGACGCGGGCGCCCGGGCCGCGGGCGAACAGCTCGCCGCCGAGGTCGGTTCCCGGCTACCCGCCCCACGCTTCGTCAGCCTCGCCGACCGCACTTTCGTCAAGCGGATCTCGTGCTGCCTGGTCTACGAGGTCCCCACCTGCACGATGTGCACCAGTTGCCCCAAACGCCCACCCGCCGAGCGCACGGCCTTGCTGTCGCAAGCCTGATCCCCGGGATCCATCCCACCCCCAGTAGAGTTGGGCGCGGTGCGGGGATGGCCCGCACCGCTGTGGGGTCCGCCCCACAGAACGCGACGTCAAGGAGAGCATTCCCGTGACCACCTCTGCACCGATCAGCCCAGTCGCGCTCGTCACCGTGCCGGCCGGGACTACCGCGGGCGCGGCGGTGCGGGAAGCGGGTCTGCCGACCAAGGGCCCCGACACCGTTGTCGTCGTGCGCGACGCCGACGGCGCCCTCAAGGACCTGTCCTGGGTTCCCACCGAAGACGCCGAGGTCGAGCCCGTCGCCGCGAACACCGAGGACGGGCGCAGCGTGATCCGGCACTCGGCCGCGCACGTGCTCGCCCAGGCGGTGCAGCAGGAGTTCCCCGAGGCCAAGCTGGGCATCGGGCCGCCGATCAAGGACGGCTTCTACTACGACTTCCGCGTCGAGCGGCCGTTCACCCCCGAGGACCTGGCCAAGCTGGAATCCCGGATGAAGAAGATCATCAAAGGCGCGCAACGGTTTTCGCGCCGGGTGGTCGAGGTGGAGGACGCGCGCGTCGAGCTGGCCGGTGAGCCGTTCAAGCTCGAACTCATCAGCGACAAGTCCGGCATCGACGACCCCGAGATCATGGAGGTCGGCGGCAACGAGCTGACCATCTACGACAATCTCGACCCGCGCACCGGCGAGAAGCTGTGGGGTGACCTGTGCCGCGGCCCGCACATCCCCACCACCAAGTTCATCCCCGCCTTCAAGCTCACCCGCTCCTCGGCCGCGTACTGGCGTGGCGATCAGGACCGGGAAGACCTGCAGCGCATCTACGGCACCGCCTGGGAATCGACCGAGGCGATGGACGAGTACCTGCACCTGCTGGCCGAGGCCGAGCGCCGCGACCACCGCAAGCTGGGCCTCGAGCTCGACCTGTTCTCCTTCCCCGACGAGCTCGGCTCGGGCCTGCCGGTGTTCCACCCCAAGGGCGGCATCATCCGCAAGGAGATGGAGGAGTACTCGCGTCAGCGCCACATCGACGCGGGCTACGAGTTCGTCAACACCCCGCACATCACCAAGGGCGCGCTGTTCGAGACCTCCGGCCACCTGGACTGGTACCGCGACGGCATGTTCCCGGCCATGCACCTCGATGCCGAGCTCAACGACGACGGCACCGTGCGCAAGCCCGGCCAGGACTACTACGTCAAGCCGATGAACTGCCCGATGCACAACCTGATCTTCCGTGCGCGCGGCCGGTCCTACCGTGAGCTGCCGTTGCGGATGTTCGAGTTCGGGTCGGTGTACCGCTACGAGAAGTCGGGTGTGATCCACGGCCTGACCCGGGTGCGCGGCATGACCCAGGACGACGCCCACATCTACTGCACCAAAGAGCAGATGCACGGCGAACTCACCACCACCTTGAACTTCGTGCTGTCGCTGCTCAAGGACTACGGTCTCGACGACTTCTACCTGGAGCTGTCGACCAAGGACCCGAAGAAGTTCGTCGGCTCCGACGAGCTGTGGGAAGAGGCCACCGAAACCCTGTCGAAGGTGGCGTCGGCCTCGGGTCTCGAGCTGGTCCCCGATCCGGGCGGCGCCGCGTTCTACGGCCCGAAGATCTCGGTGCAGGCCAAGGACGCGCTGGGCCGTACCTGGCAGATGTCGACCATCCAGCTCGACTTCAACCTGCCCGAACGGTTCAACCTCGAATACACCGCCTCCGACGGCACCAAGCAGCGCCCGGTGATGATCCACCGTGCCCTCTTCGGTTCCATCGAGCGGTTCTTCGGTGTGCTCACCGAGCACTACGCCGGTGCGTTCCCCGCATGGCTGTCGCCCGTCCAGGTGGTCGGCATTCCGGTGGCAGAAAACTTTGTCCCGCACCTGGATTCGGTGATCGAGCAGCTGACCGACGCCGGTGTGCGCGCCCAGGTGGACCGCAGCGACGACCGCATGCAGAAGAAGATCTTCAACCAGACCGCGCAGAAGGTGCCCTTCATGCTGCTGGCCGGCGCCCGCGACGTGGAGTCCGGCGCCGTGAGCTTCCGGTTCCGCGACGGCACCCAGGTCAACGGCGTGCCCGTCGACGACGCGGTGGCCACCATCGTGGCCTGGGTCGGCAACCGGGAGAACGCCTCACCGACCGCGGAGGGCTTCGAGATCGTCAAGGCGAGCTCATGAGCGAACAGGCCGAGGCGTCGGCGGGCTCCATCGTCGACGCCGGGGCGGGCAGGCCCGACCGGTTGCAGCGGATCTGGACCCCCTACCGGATGTCCTACATCACCGGCGAGGTGAAGCCCAAGGACGCCACCGGTCACCCGTTCACCGACATCCCCAAGATGTCGGACGAGGACGGGCTCATCATCGCCCGCGGCGAGCAGGTGTACGCGGTACTCAACTTGTACCCGTACAACCCAGGGCACATGATGGTGGTGCCGTACCGCCGGGTAGCCGACCTGGAAGACCTCACCCCCGCCGAGAGCGCGGAACTGATGTCGTTCACCCAGCAGGCCATCCGCGTGATGAAGCGGGTCTCCCGGCCCGCCGGATTCAACGTGGGACTCAACCTGGGCGGAGTGGCCGGTGGTTCGCTCGCCGACCACCTGCACCAGCACATCGTTCCGCGCTGGGGTGGGGATGCGAACTTCATCACCGTGGTCGGCGGGGTGAAGGTGATGCCTCAGTTGTTGCGCGAAACGCGGCAATTGCTGGCGGAGGCGTGGGAGGAATAGGACACCGTGCTCAGCTTCTTCGGGCGGCAGACGTTTGCCAAAGCGACTGCGCC
Source organism: Nocardia sp. NPDC023733 (assembly GCF_040639775.1). NCBI lineage: Bacteria > Bacillati > Actinomycetota > Actinomycetes > Mycobacteriales > Nocardiaceae > Nocardia > Nocardia sp. NPDC023733. Next base: position 570,105 of record NZ_JBFAAN010000001.1, read on the forward strand.
GCTGGGCAAAGCGCTCGTCAAGACCGGGCTCACCCCCGACACGATGACCCTCATCGGCACCGCCGCGACGATCGTCGCGGCGGTGACGCTGTTTCCCAGCGGTCACCTGTTCTGGGGAACGATGGTCATCTGGCTGTTCGTCATGTTCGACATGCTCGACGGTGCGATGGCGCGTGCCCGCGGTGGCGGCACGAAGTACGGCGCGGTCCTCGACGCCACCTGTGACCGGGTGGCCGACGGCGCGATCTTCGCCGGTCTTGCCTGGTGGGCGGTCTACCACGAGCACAGCAAGCAGCTGTTCGTCGCCACGCTGATCGTGCTGGTCACCTCGCAGGTGATCTCGTACGCCAAGGCGCGGGCCGAGGCCAGTGGGCTGTCGGCCGACGGCGGGATCATCGAACGGCCGGACCGGCTGGTGATCGTGCTCGTCGGTGCCGGGCTCACCGGAATCGGCGGGCACTGGGGCATCGGCTGGCTCACCTGGGCGGTGTACGTGGCCATGTGGGTGCTGGCGGTGCTCAGCACCGTCACCGTGTTCCAGCGGGTGCTCGCGGTGCGCAACTCGCCGGGCGCGCGCACGGTGATCCCGCCCGCGCCGCAACAACAGGCAGGGGAGACGGCGTCGTGACGATCAGCGAACGGCTCAGCGACTGGGGCTACGCGGCGGGGTGGCGGCTGGTCCGTTCGGCGCCGGAATCCTTGGTGCGCAAGGCTTTCGACTTCGGCGCCGACCGTGCGACCAAGGACGGCGGACCGCCGCAGCTGCGCCGCAACCTGGCCCGCGTGCTCGGCGTAGCACCGGCGGACGTTCCCGACGACCTGATGCGGGCGAGCATGCGTTCCTACGCCCGGTACTGGCGTGAGGCGTTCCGGCTGCCGAGCATGGACCACAGCACCATCGACTACTACGTCCACGGCCTGGAAAACGTCGACGCCGGCCTCGAAGCCGGGCGTGGCGTCATCTTCGTCCTGCCGCATTCCGGCAACTGGGACATGGCCGGGGTGTGGCTGGTCCAGCACTACGACACCTTCACCACCGTCGCCGAACGGCTGAAGCCCGAATCGCTGTTCGAACGGTTCGTGGCCTACCGCGAGAGCCTCGGCTTCGAGGTGTTCCCGCTCACCGGCGGTGAACAGCCACCGTTCGTGCCACTGACGGAACGGTTGCGGCAGAACCGGATCGTGTGCCTGATGGGCGAACGTGACCTCACCGGCCGCGGTGTGCCGGTGAACTTCTTCGGCGAACGCACCTGGATGCCCGCCGGTGCGGCCAAACTCGCCATCGAGACCGGCGCCGCGCTGATGCCGGTGCACGCCTGGTTCACCACCGAGGCCGACGGCACCGAAGGCTGGGGTCTGAAAGCCGGTGCGCCGCTGGACGTCTCGGGCGGAGTGGCCGCGACGACACAGCTGCTCGCCGACGAGTTCGCGGCGAACATCGCCCGGCACCCGGCCGACTGGCACATGCTGCAGCCCCTGTGGGAAGCAGACCTGTCGCCGGAACGACTGGCCAGGATCGCCGCGGCCAAGGCGGGTGACGTGCGGTGAAGATCGGCATGGTCTGCCCGTACTCCTTCGACGTGCCCGGCGGTGTGCAGGCGCACGTGGTGGAGTTGGCGCGGGTGTTCATCGAGCGTGGTCACCGGGTGAGCGTGCTCGCGCCCGCGTCCGACGACACGCCGTTGCCCGACTTCGTCGTCTCGGCCGGTCGCGCCGTCGCCATTCCGTACAACGGGTCGGTGGCGCGACTGTCGTTCGGGCCGATGGCCTACACGCGCATCCGCCGCTGGATCGACAGCAACGACTTCGACGTGCTGCACATCCACGAACCCAACGCGCCGAGTCTGTCGATGCTCGCGCTCAAGATCGCCGAAGGCCCCATCGTGGCGACCTTCCACACCTCGACTACGAAGTCGTTGGTGCTCAGCACTTTTCAGGGCGTGCTGCGCCCGTACCACGAGAAGATCAGCGGGCGGATCGCCGTGTCGGAGCTGGCCAGGCGCTGGCAGGTGGAGGCGCTCGGGTCGGATGCGGTGGAGATCCCCAACGGGGTCGATGTGTCGGCGTTCGCGCGCGGTCCGCTGCTCGACGGCTACCCGCGCGCCGGCAAGACGGTGCTGTTCCTCGGCCGCTACGACGAGCCGCGTAAGGGCATGGACGTGCTGCTCGCCGCCCTGCCCGCGCTCGTCGAACGTCATCCCGACGTGGAGATCCTGATCGTCGGGCGCGGTGACGAGGACAGGCTGCGCCGCGAGGCGGGCCCCCACGCCGGGCACCTGCGCTTCCTCGGTCAGGTCTCCGACGCCGAGAAGGCCGCCGCGCTGCGCAGCGCCGATGTGTACGTGGCGCCGAACCTGGGTGGGGAGAGCTTCGGCATCATCCTCATCGAGGCCATGGCGGCGGGCACGCCGGTCGTGGCCAGCGAACTCGACGCCTTCCGCCGCGTACTGCGCGACGGCAGCGCCGGTCTGCTCACCCCCGTGGGCGACGCGGAAGCGCTGGCCGAGGCCATCGACACGCTGCTCACCGACGACGACACCCGCGACCGGTTGGTGCGCACCGCCACCCAGGTGGTCGCCGCCTACGACTGGCCGGTGGTCGCCGAACAGATCCTGCGCGTGTACGAGACGGTCACCGTCGGTGACAACGGGGTGCGGGCCGCCGGATGATCACCTTCTCCGCGACCGCGATTCTCGTTCTCGGCCTGGTCGCCCTGTTCGTGCTCGCGCTCGGTGTGTGGGCGGCGTCCACCGCCAACCGGCTCGACCGGCTGCACGTGCGCTCGGACCGGTCCTGGCAGGCCCTCGACGCGGCACTGGCCCGGCGCGCGGTGGTCGCGCGCGCGGTCGCCATGGCCATCGCGGGCCCGGCGAGCACCGATCCGCTGCGGTCCGAGCGGGCCGGACAACTCGCCGCCCTGGCCGACTGGGCCGAACGCGCCGATCGAGGTGATCGCGAGACCATCGAGAACCAGCTCTCGGCCGCGCTGTCGACGATCGACATCGGTCAGCTGCGACCCCAGCTCGTCGCCGAACTGGCCGACGCCGAGGCCAGGGTGCTCATCGCGCGCCGATTCCACAACGACGCCGTGCGCGACACCCTCGCCCTGCGCACCCGCCGGCCGGTGCGCTGGCTGCACCTGGGCGGTACCGCGCCACTGCCGACCTATTTCGAGATCACCGAACGCGCGACACCGGCCGCGTCCACCGGGCTCGAGGTACACACCACACGCACCTCGGCGCGCGTGGTGCTGCTCGACGAACAGGACCGAGTGCTGCTGCTGCGCGGACACGACCCGATGGTTCCCGAGGTGGCGTTCTGGTTCACCGTCGGCGGCGGCGTGGAACCGGGCGAGAGCCTGCGCGAAACGGCGGTGCGCGAGGTGTACGAGGAGACCGGGCAGCGGATCGACCCGGCCGCGTTGCGTGGTCCGCTGTGGCGGCGGGTCGCGGTGTTCCCGTTCAACGGTGAACTCATCCGCTCCGAAGAACTGTTCTTCGTCCTGCGTGCCCCCAATTTCGCGTGGCGGCCCGCCGACCTCACCGCGCTGGAACGGCGGACCATCACCGACCACCGGTGGTGCACGCCCGCCGACATCCGTGCCCTCGACGCCACCGGCGAGGCGGTGTACCCGTATCACCTCGACGAGTTGCTCGCCGAGGCGATCGGCGCCGTCGGCGACGACACCGAACCGGTGGTCCGGTCCATTCGCTGAGCCCGGCCGTGTGTGTCGCCTCACGCCGCGCGGTCCGCAGCCGGTCCAGATGCGGTGGTCGACGGTATCGTCCCAGGTCGCGACCAGTCCAGTGGGCTCCGACTGGCTATGAACCCTGATTCGGCGGCCACCTAGAATCGCAGGAGACCACACAGTCTGCCCGTTAGGTGCACATGACCCAGGAGAATGCCGTGACTACGCCCGAGACCACATCAACCGTCGGCACCGCCCGCGTGAAGCGCGGCATGGCCGAGATGCTCAAGGGCGGTGTGATCATGGACGTGGTCACCCCGGAGCAGGCCAAGATCGCCGAGGACGCAGGCGCCGTCGCGGTCATGGCGCTCGAGCGGGTGCCCGCCGACATCCGTGCCCAGGGTGGCGTGTCCCGGATGAGCGACCCGGACATGATCGACGGCATCATCTCCGCGGTCTCCATCCCCGTGATGGCCAAGGCTCGCATCGGCCACTTCGTCGAGGCGCAGATCCTGCAGAGCCTCGGCGTGGACTACATCGACGAGTCCGAGGTCCTCACCCCCGCCGACTACGCCAACCACATCGACAAGTGGAACTTCACCGTCCCCTTCGTCTGTGGCGCCACCAACCTCGGTGAGGCCCTGCGCCGTATCACCGAGGGCGCGGCCATGATCCGTTCCAAGGGCGAAGCGGGCACCGGTGACGTCTCCAACGCCACCACCCACATGCGCACAATCCGCGCTGAAATCCGCCGCCTGACCTCCCTGTCCGAGGACGAGCTCTTCGTCGCCGCCAAGGAGCTGCAGGCCCCCTACGAGCTGGTCCGCGAGGTCGCCCAGACCGGCAAGCTCCCGGTCGTCATGTTCACCGCCGGCGGCATCGCCACCCCCGCCGACGCCGCCATGATGATGCAGCTCGGCGCCGAAGGCGTCTTCGTCGGCTCCGGCATCTTCAAGTCCGGCAACCCCGAACAGCGCGCCGCCGCCATCGTCAAGGCCACCACCTTCTACGACGACCCCGACGTCCTGGCCAAGGTCTCCCGCGGCCTGGGCGAAGCCATGGTCGGCATCAACGTCGAAGAAATCCCCCAGCCCCACCGCCTCGCCGAGCGCGGCTGGTAATCCCTTCGGCACTTGCAGATCGCCACGGCGGGCGTCGCATCACGCGACGCCCGCCGTTCTGTATTCGAGCATCCAGGACCGCGCAGACGCGGGCTGAGCGCCCGAAGTCGCCGACTGGAATGACAGTTAGGATCGACGTGGGTCGGGTGTAAAAGATTCTGGCTCTGATGAACTCGGTCGGGAGGGGACCTTCGTGAGTCTGAAGGCCGGCAAGTCGCTGTTGCTGATCACCGATACGCTGCTGCTGCTCTACTGGGTTGCCGTCGCTGTGGAGGCGATCCCCGAGGAGTCGGCATTCCGCGACTACTCCGAGCCGATGATGCAGGCCTGGAACTGGTCCTTCCTCCCGCTCGACCTCGCCGCCGTGCTGTTCGGATTCGCGGGGGTCTATCTGATGCGGGTCGGCCATCGCCACGGCACGCTGGTGCTCACGATCGGGCTCACGCTCACGTTCTGCGCCGGCTTCATGGCGCTCTCGTTCTGGGCGTTCTACGGAGATTTCAACCCGGGGTGGTGGATTTCCAACGCTGTGTTGATGGTGGTGCCCGTGATCGTTTTCGTGGCGCTCGTCCTGGATCGCCCCACTGGTGAGGTAACGGGCGCCTGACCCCGCTGCCCCTGAGACCTTGCCGAATGGGCGTACCGTACAGTCGGTCTGTGACCGTGCTCGACTTCTTCTTGCTGGTCGTCGCGGGATTCTTCACCGGGTTGATCGGGTTCGTCACCGGGATGGCGTCGATCGTTTCCTATCCGGCGCTGTTGGCGGTCGGGTTGCCGCCCGTGTCGGCGAATGTGACCAATACCGTGGCGATGGTGGCGGTGGGTGTGGGGGCCACGGCGAATTCGGGGCGGGAGCTCACCGGGCGGGGGCGGACCCTGGTGTGGTGGGCGGGGTTGTCGGCGCTGGGTGGGTTGCTCGGTGCGCTGGCGTTGCTGGTGGCGCCGGAGGGCACCTTCGAGGTGGTGGTGCCGTTCCTGGTCGCGGCGGCGTCGATCGCGCTGCTGGTGCAGCCGGTGGTCCGCAAGCATGTGGGGGAGCTGGGCGCGCCGTGGATCGTGCCGCTGGGGATCCTGTTGATCTCGGTGTACGGCGGGTACTTCGGGGCAGGCGCGGGCGTGATCTATCTGTCGATGATGCTGCTGTGCACCTCCGAATCCGTGTGGAGCGCATCGGTTCTCAAGAGCTTCCTGCTCGGCATCGCGAATCTGGTCGCGGCTCTCGGTTTCGCGATGTTCGGGCCGGTGCACTGGTTCGCGGCGCTCGGGCTGGCGATGGGGGCGCTCGTCGGTGGGTGGTGCGGTCCGCCGGTGGTGAAGGTGATCCCGCCGAACCTGCTGCGGGTGACCGTCGGCGTGCTCGGCCTCGGGCTCGCGGTGTACCTGGCGCGCTGATCCGGCCCCGGGCCTCTCCGGACTCCGTAGCCTGAGAACGGTGCACCACTCCGATGTCGAAATCGCGATCCGCGCAACAGAACTCGCGTCACAGGTGATCCGGTCGTCGTTCCACGCACCCGTCACCCGCTACGCCAAAGAGGGCGACGACTTCGCCACCCAGACAGACCTGGCCGCCGAACGCGCGATCCTCGAGGCCCTCACCGCGGCTCGTCCGCACGACCGGTTCGTCGCCGAGGAGTCCGGCACGACGGGATCGCCGGGCAGCGACCGCACCTGGTTCGTCGACCCGCTCTGCGGCACAAGGAACTTCGCGGTCGGCACACAGCTCGTCGCGGTGAATGTCGCTTTGCGTATCGGTGACACTGTCCGCGCCGCGGCCGTCGGCGCCCCGTTCACCGGCGAGGTGTTCTGGAGCGCGGGCGCGAACGCGTACCGCCGCCACGACGGCTCCGACACCGTCCTGCGCCCCGACGCGGGCAGCCGCCTGATCGACATCGACCTCGACAACCCGCTGCCCTGGTCCAGACCCACCCGGCTGCTCGACAGCGTCGCCGCCGACTTCCACCCGCGTGTGCTGTCCACCTCGCTCGCCCTGGTCTGGGTCGCTGCGGGCAGACGCGCCGCCTATGTCACCGGCGGCGACCTTCGCGACAACGTCCACTTCACCAGTGCGGTGGAAATCTGCCGCGCGGCGGGCTGCGTCGTCACCGGAATCGCAGGTCAACCACTACATTCCGCGCCCCACGGACTCATCGCCGCCGCCGATGCCGACACCCACGCCCGCCTCGTCGGCGCGATGCTCGCCCTGCGCTGAAAGGGGCCTTCACAGGCGTGGTACCGGCACGTCTCAGACTTTCCTCAAAAACGCTGGGTAGCGTCCTGGCCGAGGCACCGTGGCCTGCGTCGTGTGGCGCCGGTACCGTGCCGTTGGCGCCCACAGGGCGAAAACTGTTGACCCGACGCAAAGGACGAGTGGATGAAGCTTCGTAGGACCGGACGTGTGGCGATCGCAGGCCTGGCCGTGGTCGCCGCATTGGGAATGAGTGCGTGCAGTGACGACAAGGGCGACAAGCCCGCCGCCAAGTCCACGACCAGTGCTCCGGCCACGACCACGGCCGCTGCCGCGGACCTGCCCCCCGTGCCGACGGTGGAGGAGCTCAACGCCCAGCTCAACACGGCGCTGGACCCCTCGGTGCCCAACGAGCAGAAGCTGGACTTCGTGCAGGGCGGCGAGGCCGATCCCGAGCTGCCGAACCGCCTGGCCGTCGCCGCGCGCGACGCCGGTGCCCAGGTGCAGGTCACCGAGGTGACGTCGTTCGGTGACAGTGTGAACGCCAAGGCGAACTTCACCGTCAACGGCCAGACCAATGTGGTCGACGTGCCGTTCGTCGCCGAGGACGGCAAGTGGAAGGTCCAGAAGTCGTGGGCCTGCACCATGCTCACCAACCTTGGCCAGCAGTCGGTCGCCTGCGCCTGATAGCGCCACGTGAAGCCCCGGTCGCGTTGCGGCCGGGGCTTTCGCCTGTTTTCAGCCGGTGCGCAGGGCTGCGCGGTCCGGATGATCCCAGCGCACCGTCCAGGTAGCGGTCTCGGGATGTTCGGCGTCGTGGTCGCGTAGCGCGGGCAGGGTCCACTTGTGCTCGGGTGGGGTGCGGCGCAGTGCCGCCTGCTCGCTGAGCTCGAGCCGTACGGACAGGTCGACGTCGAGTCCGCGGCCGAGCAGCATCGGCCCGGCCACGAACAGCACGAGATCGGCCGGAGCCGTCCGGATACCCGCTCGCGCCGACCGGTCGCCTGCCTCGTCCCAGAGCGCGGGCAGCCAGCGACCTACGGTCCGCAGCGGAACCAGAATCTCCCGGCGTATCGCGTCGTAGTCGAACCATGCTGTGCGATAGGACCATTCGTCGGTTCGGCCGTACTCCATGCGCAGCGATGCGGGCCGGACGAAGGCGTGCAGTGACACCACCTCGGCCGACCGGCCCTGCCCGGCCAGCGTGTCGGCGACCAACTGGGCGAAGGCGACCGGTTCGGCGGCATCGGCGGCGTCGACTGCAACCACCCGGCGACCGGGCAGCTCGGATACCCGCTCGGCGACCAGGCGGGCCAGGGTGGTGGGGGAGACGGGGGTGAACGACGGCACCACCCCATTTCAGCAAATTCCCGCCTCGCGCCGCCGAGCCGGACAAACCGCGCGGTCCGCCTAGCGATAATCTCGTCCGCATGGCGACAATCGAAGAGGCGCTCGAGGTCGAGCGGCTGGAACGCGACATCTTCCGTGGGGCGGCCACGGAATCCCAGCTGACGCGAACCTTCGGCGGTCAGGTCGCGGGCCGGGCGCTGGTCTCGGCGGTGCGCACCGTCGATCCCGCCTACCAGGTGCATTCGCTGCACGGCTACTTCCTTCGCCCGGGCAACCCGGAAGCACCCACCGTCTACCAGGTGGAACGCATCCGCGACGGGCGTTCGTTCTGCACCCGCCGGGTCACCGGTGTGCAGGACGGCGAGGCGATCTTCACCATGGCCGCCTCCTTCCACCGCGGCGACGTCGGTCCGGAGCACCAGGACGTGATGCCGGTGGTCGAGGGCCCCGAGAACCTCCCCGACGCCAAGACCACGCTGAGCCCGGAACGGTTGTGGGCCATGCGCGAATGGGAGCACTGGGACATCCGCACCGTCCCTCAGGACCAGGTCGCCCGCCGCGAAGGCACCGTCTCCCCGCAGCAGGTGTGGTTCCGCTACCGCGACGCGCTGCCCGACGACCCGCTGTTCCACGTGTGCACCCTCGCCTACATGAGCGATATGACGCTGCTCGGTTCGTCGAAGGTGACCCACCCCGGTGAACCGACCCAGGACGCCTCGCTCGATCACGCGATGTGGTTCCTACGCCCCTTCCGCGCCGACGAATGGCTGCTCTACGACCAGTCCTCGCCGTCGGCGGGCTTCGGCCGCGCCCTCACCGGTGGCCGGATCTGGGATCGCGAGGGCAATCTCGTCGCCGCCGTGGTGCAGGAAGGCCTCATCCGCACGCCGCGTGAGGCGTGAGCGCGCCCACACCGGCCGGGCTCGTAAGCTCAGCGGCTGTGAACGCAACATCCACGCCGACGATCGGTGTCCTCGCGCTCCAGGGTGACGTGCGCGAACACGTGGCCGCGCTGCGCCACTGCGGCGCCGCACCGGTGCTGGTGCGCCGCGAGGCCGAGCTGGCCGCCGTCGACGGGCTGGTGCTGCCCGGCGGCGAGTCGACCGCCATCTCCAAGCTGCTGCAGGCCTTCGACCTGCTCGAACCATTGCGCGCGCGGCTGCGCGACGGCCTGCCCGCGTTCGGGTCGTGCGCGGGCATGATCCTGCTCGCCTCCGAGGTGCTCGACACCCGGCCCGACGCCCAGCACCTGTCCGGCATCGATATGACGGTGCGCCGCAACGCTTTCGGCCGCCAGGTCGACTCGTTCGAGACCGACCTCGACTTCAGCGGCCTCGACACGCCCGTGCGCGCGGTGTTCATCCGCGCGCCGTGGGTGGAGCGGGTCGGTGACGGCGTCGAGGTGCTGGCGCGGGTGCCGCACGGCCCGGCGCAGGGCCGGATCGTGGCCGCCAGGCAGGGCAATGTCGTGGCGACCTCGTTCCATCCCGAGGTCACGGGTGATCTTCGGGTGCACGAGCTGTTCGTCGACCTCGTGCGTAAGGCGGGGTGAACCTCCGCGTCCACCGGCGTGGCGGGCACGAGTAGGCTGGTTCGAGCTTGTCCGCCCGGGCAGACGCGCAACCGACCTGAAGGAAGTAGGGCATGAGCGGCCACTCCAAATGGGCCACCACCAAGCACAAGAAGGCGGGAATCGACGCCAAGCGCGGCAAACTCTTCGCCAAGCTGATCAAGAACATCGAGGTGGCGGCTCGCACGGGTGGCAGTGACCCGGCGGGCAACCCGACGCTGTACGACGCCATCCAGAAGGCCAAGAAGTCGTCGGTCCCCAACGACAACATCGAGCGCGCCCGCAAGCGTGGCGGCGGCGAGGAAGCCGGCGGCGCCGACTGGCAGACCATCATGTACGAGGGCTACGGGCCCAACGGTGTCGCCGTGCTGATCGAGTGCCTCACCGACAACCGCAACCGCGCCGCCGGTGAGGTGCGCGTCGCGATGACCCGCAACGGCGGCAACATGGCCGACCCGGGTTCGGTGTCCTACCTGTTCGCCCGCAAGGGTGTGGTGACCCTCGAGAAGAACGGCCTCACCGAGGACGACGTCCTCGACGCAGTCCTCGATGCCGGCGCCGAAGAGGTCAACGACCACGGTGAGGCCTTCGAGATCATCAGCGAGCCTGGCGATCTGATCGCTGTGCGAACGGCGCTGCAGGACAAGGGCATCGACTACGACTCGGCCGAGTCCGGTTTCCAGGCTTCGGTGTCGGTGGCGGTCGACGCCGAGGGTGCCCGCAAGGTGCTCAAGCTGATCGACGCCCTCGAAGACAGCGACGACGTGCAGAACGTGTACACCAACGTCGACATCTCCGACGAGGTCGCCGCCGAGCTCGACGACGAATAGATCTTCCCCCCACGTACCGCCCCGCCCGTGAATTCGGCTGGGGCGGTTCGTGTTTCTACTCCCGGTAGTGGTCGGCCAGCGCCGGGTAGTAGTCGGCGAAGTCGGGTCGTTCGGTGTTGGTACAGGCGGCGACGAACATGTCCGCGTAGTACTCCCAGCCCGGGCCGATCTGCGAGGTCTCGGCCAGCTGGTACTCGGAGGTGAGGTGGTGGACCAGGCGCACCTGGGTGGCGGTGCCGGTGTCGAGCAGGGTCACCTCCATGCGCCACAGCCCGATCTGATCGGCCGAGGACACGGCCAGACGCACTGGCGGGGTGCAGTCGTCGATGCGCATCTCGGTCCAGGGCTGCCCGTCCTCGAACCGCAATTGCACCTGGATCATGTTCCCGGCGCCGGGTTCCCCCTCCCAGGTGCCGTACCAGCCCGCGGTCAGGTCGGGATCGGTCAACCGTCCCCACACCTGCTCGATCGGTAAGGCCAGTGACCGGGTGATCACCAGGTCGCGCCCGTCTTCGGTCGGTACGATCTCGCCGGTCGGCATCGGCATGACGCGGTTCTCCCTCGCTCGAACGCCTCGGACAACAGGTCGACCTCGACGGTACGCCGCCCCCGATGAGGTAGCGGGGATATTCGCGTGACCAGCACAATGTCGGTATGACCCGGATCGAGGCGGTACGCGGAGACATCACCGAACAGCACGTGGACGCGGTCGTGAACGCCGCGAACTCCTCGCTGCTCGGCGGTGGCGGAGTCGACGGCGCGATCCACCGCAAAGGTGGGCCAGAGATACTGTCGGCGTGCCGCGATCTGCGTGCCTCCCGATACGGCAAGGGCCTGCCGACCGGGCAGGCGGTCGCCACGACAGCAGGACGGCTACCCGCCCGCTGGGTGATCCACACCGTCGGCCCGGTCTGGTCGGCGACCGAGGACCGCTCGACCCTGCTGGCCGCCTGCTACCGCGAATCCCTGCGGGTAGCAGACGAATTGGGCGCTCGCACGGTCGCTTTCCCGGCGATCTCCACCGGCATCTACGGCTGGCCGATGGACGACGGCGCCCGCATTGCCGTGGAAACAGTGCGCGCCACCGATACGGCGGTCGAGGAGGTGCGTTTCGTGCTGTTCGACGACCGCGCCCTCGCCGCGTTCACGGCCGCGCTGTCGACGAGCTGAGCGTGTGCCTCGGCCGAGCATGGTGGGCTGTTGTCGATGGCTTCCGTGGGTACAGCCGGGCTGCATCCGCGCCTGTCTGTGAAAGCTGCTGTGCCGTAGTCGGACTGGTGGCTACTGCGTGACTCGACGTGATTCGAGGCCGTCGAGGGTCAGGTCGACTGACGACCGGAACGTGTCGGACCCGGCTGCCACACTGGCGCGCATGACGGAAAATGCTCTGCCGTTTCGGGTGCGGATCCCGGTGCGAGTGTCCGATCTCGATCTGCAACAACACGTGACGGGTGCGGCCTATCAGCAGTTCGCCGACCATGCGCGGTTCGCGTGCGTAGGTGCGGCCGGTGTGTCGGTTGCCGACATGCTGGCCGACGGCATCGGGCCGGTGAATCTCGAACTCACCGTGCGTTACCTGCGCGAGCTGCGCGCCGGCGACACCGTCGAGGTCGACTGCCGCTGGGAGTGGGGGACCGGCAAGACCTATCGGGTCGAACACGAACTGCGCCGCGACGACGGCGAACTCGCCGCCACCGTGTCGTACCTGAGCGGCATGCTCGACCTGACCGAGCGCAAACTCCTGCACGAACCGAGGCGCATCTGGGCCGAACGGGCGAGCGAGCCCGCATTACTCGGCCTGCCCTGAGCGCGGCGACCGGCTCGTGTCGCTGGTCGGGCAGTGTGCCGCAATGCTTTAGACTTTCGAACAACTGTTCGTGTCTTCGAAGGGGCTGCCGGTGCGGGTGATGGGCGTCGATCCCGGGCTCACCCGGTGCGGGCTCAGCATGGTGGACAGCGGCCCCGGCCGTAAGGTCGTCGCCCTCGACGTGGGCGTGGTGCGGACACCGCCGGACGCCGAGCTGGCCCTGCGGTTGATGGCGGTGGCCGACGCTGCCGAGGAGTGGATGGACACCCATCGCCCCGAGGCGGTGGCGATCGAGCGGGTGTTCGCCCAGCACAATGTGCGCACCGCCATGGGAACCGCGCAGGCCGGTGGGGTGATCGCGCTGGCGGCGGCGCGGCGGGGTATCCGGGTGGCGTTCCATACCCCCAGCGAAGTGAAAGCCGCTGTCACGGGCAATGGTTCGGCCGACAAGGCGCAGGTCACCGCCATGGTGACCAGAATCCTCGGCCTGCAGGTCGCACCGAAACCGGCCGATGCCGCCGATGCGCTCGCCCTGGCGATCTGTCATTGTTGGCGGGCGCCGCTGCTCGACCGGATGGCGGCCGCACAGGCGAAGGCCGACGAGGTGCGTCGCCGCTACGAACAACGGCTCGCCGAACAACGGAAGGTGGTACGCGGGTGATCGCGTCGGTACGCGGTGAGGTCCTCGAGATCGCGCTCGACCATGTGGTGATCGAAGCCGCGGGCGTCGGCTACCGCCTCAACGTCACCCCGGCCACCCTGGCAGGGCTCACCCGCGGCGAGGAAGCCCGCCTCTTCACGGCGATGATCGTGCGCGAGGACTCGATGACCCTGTTCGGGTTCGCCGACACCGAAGCCCGCGACCTGTTCGGCCTCCTGCAAACGGTCTCCGGCGTCGGCCCTCGCCTCGCCATGGCGGTCCTGGCCGTCCTCGAACCCGAAGCGCTGCGAAAAGCGCTGGCGGAGAGCAACGTCGCCGCCCTCACCCGGGTGCCCGGCATCGGCAAACGCGGCGCCGAACGCATGGTCGTCGAACTGCGCGACAAGGTGAACCTGGTGCCCGTCCCGGCCGGACCGCCCGGCGCCGAAACCCCGGTCACCCCGGTACGCGAGCAGGTCGTCGAAGCGCTCATCGGCCTCGGTTTCCCGGCCAAGCAGGCCGAACAGGCCGTCGACACCGTCCTGGCTGACCAGCCCGCCGCCACCACCTCCCTGGCCCTGCGCGCCGCCCTCGGTCTGCTCGGCAAGAACAGGTAACCCATGGACGACGAGTTCGACACCGACGAATCCGCCCTCGCCGCCCGGTACCTCAGCACCGACGGCGACACCGAGACCGGCCTGCGCCCCACCTCGCTCGACGACTTCATCGGCCAGCCACGCGTGCGCGAACAGCTCGCCCTCGTCCTGCGCGGCGCCCGGCAACGCGGCGCCACCCCCGACCACGTCCTGCTGTCCGGCCCGCCCGGGCTCGGCAAGACCAGCATGGCGATGATCATCGCCGGCGAGCTCGGCACCGCCCTGCGCATCACCTCCGGGCCCGCCCTGGAACGCGCGGGCGACCTGGCCGCCATGCTGTCGAACCTGGTCGAAGGCGACGTGCTGTTCATCGACGAGATCCACCGCATGGCGCGGCCCGCCGAGGAAATGCTGTACCTGGCGATGGAGGACTTCCGGGTCGACGTGGTGGTCGGCAAAGGCCCCGGCGCCACCTCCATCCCACTCGACATCGCCCCGTTCACCCTGGTCGGGGCCACCACGCGTTCGGGCGCGCTCACCGGCCCGCTACGTGACCGGTTCGGCTTCACCGGCCACATGGACTTCTACGACCCCGACGAACTGCTGCAGATCCTGCTGCGCTCGGCCCGCATCCTCGGCGTCCACATCGAACACGACGCCGCCGCCGAGGTCGCCGGTCGCTCCCGAGGCACGCCGCGCATCGCCAACCGGCTGCTGCGCCGGGTACGCGACTTCGCCGAGGTCCGCGCCGACGGCCTCATCACCCGCGAGATCGCCCAGTCCGCGCTCGAGGTCTACGACGTCGACGTCCTCGGCCTCGACCGGCTCGACCGGGCCGTGCTCGGTGCGCTGGTGCGCGGTTTCGGTGGGGGACCGGTGGGGGTGTCGACGCTGGCGGTCGCCGTCGGTGAAGAAGCCGCGACGGTGGAAGAGGTGTGCGAACCGTTCCTGGTGCGCGCCGGACTCGTCGCCCGCACCCCGCGCGGACGGGTCGCGACCGCCGCCGCCTGGGAGCATCTGGGCCTGGTGCCACCACCGGATCTGGTCTTCGGCGCCATCGAAGTGCGTGGGCGCGAACCACAACCGAGCCTCGACCTGTTCGACCGGTAGCGGCGCCTACCGGACGGGCGCGTCGCCGATACGTCGTCTAATGTCGGCTGGGTGGCAGTCCATGCGGTGGTCCAACGCGTCCCCGAACCGTTACGCTCCCTGTTGCTCCAGCACCGGGAGCTGCTGAAGTTCGCCATGGTCGGCGCCGTCACCTGGTTCATCGACACCGGCGTGGTGTACGCGGTGAAACTCACCGTGCTCGGCGAGAAGCCGCTCACCGCGCGTCTGCTCGGCGCGTTGATCGCGACCATCGCCTCCTACATCCTCAACCGCGAATGGTCCTTCCGCACCCGTGGTGGCAGGCAGCGCAGCCACGAGGCGGCCCTGTTCTTCACGGTCAGCGCCCTGGGCATCGTGGTCACCATGATCCCGCAGGCGCTGTCGCTCTACGTGCTGAACCTGCGTGTGCCGCACGTGGACCCGATGGTGCAGATGGTCGCGAACTTCATCTCCGGCCAGATCCTCGGCGTGCTGCTGGCCATGGCGTTCCGCTTCTGGGCGTTCCGCCGCTACGTCTTCCCGGACGATCTCCGCGAAGCGGAACTGCACAGCATCCAGGGTTAATGTGACCGTTCGAGGTTTTCCAGGGCGGCGATGACCAGGTCGACGAAGGCGTCGACCTCTTCGCGGGAGTAACCACGCGTGCCGAGACGGCTGTCGGTGAAGCGGACACCGCGCACGTCGGCGGCGGTGAGGCTGCCCGGGCCGTTGTGGGCCAGGGTGGCCGCGACCAGGTCGAGGAAGGCGTCGACCTCCTCCTCGTGGTAGCCGCGGCGCCCGACCGCCGACTGGCTGAACCGCATGCGGTGCACATCGTCGGGCGTGAGCATCGCGGCGGGATCCTCGCCGGGGCGGGGCGCCGGGACCGGGGAACCGCCCTTCTGGCGATGTTCCAGCTCGGTACGGACCCGGTCGAGGAAATCGTCGACCTGATCGGCCTGATAGCCGCGGCCACCGAAACGGGGCGCGCCGAAATGGACATGGCGGACGTCGTCGGCGGTGAGACCACCGTGTCCGTGCAGGGTCGCCGACACCTTCTCCAGGAAAGCGTCGACCTCGTCGGCGTGGTAGCCACGATGGCCGAGGGTGGGCATGGCGAAGTGGGTGCGGCTCACATCGTCGGGCGTCACAGCGGTCATTGTGTCAGGATTGCCCTTCTATCCCAGAGGTTTTCGACGGCAGCGCATCGCGACTGTACACCGGCGAAGCGGCCGGTCGCGGGGGACAGAATTATGTGTCATGCTGTAACACATACATCGGTGTGTGGAGGTTCGACGTGGCGCCTCAGCGGGATGCGGTCATCATCGGAGCGGGTTTCGGCGGCATGGGTGCCGCCATCGAACTCGACCGGCTCGGGCTGCGCGATTTCGTCGTTCTGGAACGCGAGGACGACCTCGGCGGTACCTGGCATGTGAACCGGTATCCGGGCCTCGCGGTGGACATCGCCTCGGTGACCTACTCCTATTCGTTCGAACCCAATCCGTACTGGAGCAGGTTGTTCGCGCCCGGCGCCGAGCTGAAGAAGTATGCCGAGCACGTCGCCGACAAATACGGGTTGCGTGGGCGGATGCGGTTCGGCACCGAGGTGGAAAGCGCCCGCTGGGACGACGAGAACGAACAATGGGTGGTGAGCATCGCGGGCGGCGAGCCCCTCACCGCGCGGTACCTGATCACCGCCACCGGCTTCCTTTCCCAGCCCTACACACCACCGTTCCCCGGCATCGAGTCATTCGCGGGCAAGATCATCCACTCCACCGACTGGGACGACGGCTACGATCTCACCGACCGCCGCGCCGCCGTGATCGGCACCGGTGCCACGGCGGTGCAGCTGGTCCCCGAGCTGGCCGCGCAGGTGGCGTCACTGACGGTCTTCCAGCGCACCCCCATCTGGGTGGTTCCCAAGATCGACGGGCCGATTCCCGCCGTGGTCCAGCGTGCGTTCGCGGCGGTCCCGCTCACCCAGAAGGCGGCGCGGCTGGCCAACACCGCCCTGCTCGAGGCGATCATGCTGGTCGGGGTGCTGCACTACAAGCAGGCCAAACCGCTCAACACCGCCGCCGCCCTGCTGGCCAAGGCGCACCTGTTCGCCCAGGTACGCGACGCGGACACCCGGGCCAAACTCACCCCGCACTACGACTTCGGCTGCAAACGGCCGACCTTCTCCAATGCCTACTTCGCGACCTTCAACCAGCCGCACGTGCGCCTGGAAACCGAGTCGATCGACCATGTCGAACCCGACGGCATCGTCACCGCCGACGGCCACAAGACGACCATCGACACCCTCGTCCTCGCGACCGGGTTCAACCTGTGGGACGCGAACTTCCCTGCCGTCGAGGTGATCGGTCGCGAGGGACGCAACCTCGGAAAGTTCTGGCGCGACAATCGCTTTCAGGCCTACGAGGGCATCACGGTGCCGAAGTTCCCGAACTTCCTTTCACTGAACAGCCCCTATTCCTACAGCGGGCTGTCGTACTTCACCACCATCGAGACCCAGATGAAGCACATGGGCAGGCTGTTCACCGAGTTGTTCCGGCGCGGGGAACACACCTTCGAGGTCACCGAGGAGGCCAACGCCCGCTTCCTCGACCGGGTGACCGCCGACCTCGATTCGTCGGTGTTCTACGGCGGCGACTGCTCCGGTGCGCGCAGTTACTACTTCAACCAGCACGGTGAGGCCGCGCTGCTGCGCCCCACCAGCACGCTGTCGGCGCACCGCGAGGCGGTCGGTTTCCCGCTCGACGACTACACCTACGGCCGCGGTGCGTGACCGGGGTTTCGCCGCGCGCGGCGGTGTCCGGTGTGTCGGCGCGGCGGGGAACTGGCAGACTGTCAGGCGTACCTGCACCGTCCACCACTGACTAGGGACTGACTTCGACGATGGACTTCCTGTTTCCGCTGCTGATCCTGGCCCTGCTCGTGCCGATGTTCTTCGGTATCCGCAAACAGAAGCGGGAGGCCGAGAAGGTCGCGAGCATGCAGGAGAGCCTGAAGGTCGGTGACCAGGTGGTCACCACGTCGGGCCTGTACGGCACCGTCGTCGATATCGACGATTCGACCGTCGACCTGGAGATCGCCGAGGACGTCGTCACCACCTGGCTGCGTCAGGCCATCCGTGAGGTGCGCATCGAGGAGCCGGTGGCCGCCGAGGCCGCCGACGCGACCGACGCCCCCGTCGAAGAGGCCGTCGATCAGACCGAGACCCGGCTGACCAAGGACTCCTGAGCAGTTCCCTTCCCCCGCCGGGCGACGTACGAGCGCGCCCGGCCGGGCACTGTTGTGCCCACCGATTCGGCCTCGACTTCCGCCTAGGAGATGACCTGCTGTGCCACCTTCCCAAGGATCGGCGCATCCGTTCCGGTTGCTCGGCGTCTACGCCGCGCTGCTGGCCGTGATCTACGCGCTGGTGTTCTTCACCGGTGACCATTCGCCCAAGCCCAAGCTCGGTATCGACCTGCAGGGCGGCACCCGCGTCACGCTGACCGCGCGTACCCCCGACGGCAACGAGCCGAGCCGCGAGAGCCTGCAGAAGGCGCAGGAGATCATCGAGAACCGTGTGAACGGTCTCGGCGTCTCGGGCTCCGAGGTGGTCATCGACGGCACCAACCTCGTGATCACGGTGCCGGGTGAGGAAAGCCAGCAGGCACGCGCCCTGGCCACCACCGCCAAGCTCTACATCCGTCCGGTGCTCGGCGCGACCCAGCCGCAGACCGGTGGCGCCGCACCGCAGCAACCGGTGCCCGGTGCGCCGTCCGCCGACCCGAACGCGCCCGGTCAGGCGCCCACCACCGGCGATCCGAACGCCCCGGCGACCGGCGATCCCGCGACACCCGCGCCCGAGGCGACCACCCCGGCGCCGCAGTCGCGCGTGTTCCCGGCCCAGGCACCGCCGACGCCGACCCCGCCGCCCGCCGATCTCACGCCCGCCCAGCAGCAGGCCAAGGAGATCGCCGACGCCAAGGCGCTGCGGCAGAGCACCGACCAGAACATGCAGCAGGTCGCGGTCATGAGCATGGACTGCACCAAGCCCGACCCGCTGGCCGGTAACGACGACCCGGCGCTGCCGCTGGTCACCTGCTCGCAGGACGGCACCGAGGTGTTCCTGCTCGGCCCGAGCCGCATCGACGGCCAGGAGATCGCCGACGCCACCTCGGGCTTCAACGCCCAGCAGGCCCGCCACGAGGTGAATCTCGAGTTCCGTTCCACCGGAACGGACGCCTGGGCCGCGCTCACCGGCGAGTACGTCAACAAGCGGGTCGCGTTCGTGCTCGACTCGAAGGTCGTGAGCGCCCCGCAGGTGCAGCAGGGCCCGCAGCTCGGCGGCAGCACCTCCATCTCGGGCAGCTTCACCGCCGACAGCGCGAGCGAGCTGGCCAACACCCTCAAGTACGGCTCGCTGCCGCTGTCGTTCACCACCTCCGAGGCGGAGACGGTGTCGGCCACGCTCGGCCTGGCCGCGCTCAAGGCCGGTCTGCTCGCCGGTGCGGTCGGTCTGCTCGCGGTGCTGCTGTACTGCTTGTTCGTGTACCGGATGCTCGGCTTCCTGGCCGGGTTCTCGCTGATCGCCGCCGGTTTCGCTGTGTACGGCATCATCGTGCTGCTCGGGCGCTGGATCGGGTTCACCCTCGACCTGGCCGGTATCGCCGGTCTGATCATCGGTATCGGTCTGACCGCCGACTCGTTCGTCGTGTTCTTCGAACGCATCAAGGACGAGATGCGCGAGGGCCGCAGCTTCCGTTCGGCCGTGCCGCGCGGCTGGGCCCGCGCGCAGCGGACCAACCTCTCGGGTAAGACGGTCAGCTTGATCGCCTCGGTCGTGCTGTACCTGCTCGCCGCCGGTCAGGTGAAGGGCTTCGCGTTCACCCTCGGTGTCACCACCGTGCTCGACGTGATCGTGCTCTACCTGGTCACCGCCCCGCTGCTGATGCTCGCCGCGCGCTCCCCGTTCTGGGCGAAACCGTCGGTGAACGGCTTGGGTTCGGTGCAGCAGATCGCCAGGGAACGTGGCGCGGGCCAGGTCCGGCCGAAGGAGATGTCACGATGAGAAATGCCGATCCGACGACCGAATCGCTCAACCTGGACAAGGCCGAGCCGACCGCGTCCCCGCAGCACGGGTTCTTCGAGCGCCTCTACACCGGTACCGGTGGCTTCCCGATCGTCAGCAGGCGCAAGTTCTTCTACACGATGTCGGCGGTGCTGCTGCTGATCTCGCTGCTGAGCATCGCGGTGCGCGGGTTCACCCTCGGCATCGACTTCGAGGGCGGCTCGCGCATCCAGGTGCCCGCCCTCGCGAACGTCACCACCCAGGACGTGGAAGACACCTACGCCGAAACCCTCGGGCACGGCCCGGTGACCGTGCAGGAGGTCGGTTCCGGTTCCGCCGCGACCATCCAGGTGCGCTCGGAAACCCTCGACAAGGACCAGACCGACCAGCTGCAGGGCGCGTTGCGCGCGATGCTCGAGAAGGAGTCCAAGACCTCGGTCGGCCTGGAAGCCATCAGCATCGCCGAGATCAGCGAGACCTGGGGTGGCCAGATCACCCAGAAGGCGCTGATCGCGCTCGCGGTGTTCGTGGCGCTGACGATGATCTACATCGCCATCCGCTTCGAACGTGACATGTCGATCGCGGCGATCGTGTCGTTGTTCTTCAACCTGATCGTCACGGCGGGCATCTATTCGCTGGTCGGATTCGAGGTGACCCCGGCCGCGGTGATCGGTCTGCTCACGATCCTCGGTTACGTGCTCTACGACAACGTGGTCGTCTTCGACAAGGTCGAGGAGAACACCCGCGGCGTCCTGCACCTGCACAAGCGCACCTACGCCGAACAGGCCAACCTGGCCGCCAACCAGACCCTGATGCGCTCGATCAGCACCACCGTCATCGGCATCCTGCCGATCATCGGCATGCTGGTGATCGCGGTGTGGATGCTCGGTGTCGGCACGCTGAAGGACCTCGCGCTGGTGCAGCTGGTCGGCATGATCGTCGGCGCCTACTCCTCGATCTTCCTCGCCGTTCCGGTGCTGGTGTCGATCAAGGAACGCTGGGGCCCGATCGCCGCGCACACCAAGAAGGTGCTCGACAAGCGTGCCGGTGGCGGCGCCGCGCGTGTGCCGGTGACGGCGGGCGCCCGCGCGGCGCGCGGTCCCCGACCCACCGACGCGGGTGCGCCGAGGCCCGGCGCGCGACCGAGCGGAAAGCGGCACAAGGGCAGGCACTGACGGCACGAGCAGGGGTCTCATCATGCGACGCAGCACGATTCGGCTGATCACCGTCCTCGCCGCGGCAGGTGTCGGCGCCGGTCTGGTGACCGGGTGTTCGACCAAGAACCAGGTGCCCTCGATCGGTTACGCCGTCGACGCGGCGGTCGCCAGCTACAACGGCGGCAGCACCCTCGGCGCGAGCAGCGGTGCGGCGGCGGTGTTCGGGCGCGTGCTCACCGGGTTCTTCTACACCGGACCCGATGGTCAGCAGGTCGCCGACACCGACGCGGGCACCGCCAAGGAGGTGCCGGGCGAGACCCAGACCGTGCAGTACCGGCTCAATCCCGACGGGGTGTACTCCGACGGGGTCGCGACCTCCTGTGACGATCTGGTGCTCGCCTGGTCGGCCCGGTCGGGCCGGTTCACCCGGCCGGGTGACCGCGGCCAGGCGCCGATGTTCGACGCCGCGAGCACCGACGGCTACGACGACATCGAGCGGGTGGACTGCCAGCCGGGGTCCAAGGACGCCACGGTGGTGTTCCGTCCCGGCAGGCACTACCTGCCGTGGCGCACCCTGTTCACCGCCGCCGAGCTGATGCCCGCCCACGTGGTGGCCCAGGCGGTCGGTGTGCCGAACGTGGTCGACGCGCTGCAGTCCGGTGACGGCGCGGTGATCGGCCGGATCGCCGACTTCTGGAACTCGGGCTGGACCATGGCACCGGGCGAACTGGATCTCACCAAGTTCCCGTCGTCGGGTCCGTACCGCATCGAATCCTTCACCGCGGGCGACGGTTTGGTGCTCGTCGCCAACGAGAAGTGGTGGGGATCGCCGCCCGAGACCAGCCGCATCGTGGTCTGGCCCAAGGGCACCGACTACGCGGCCAAAGCCAAGGAGAACGCGCTCGGCGTGGTCGATCTAGGCGCGGGCTCGGTGACCGACCTGGCCCTGGAGGGATTCGACGAGCAGACCGTCCCCGGCCGCGGCGCCGAACAGCTCGTGCTCGGCACGGGCGGGGTGTTCGCCCGGGTGGAGACGCGGCGTGCCTTCGCTCAGTGCGTCCCGCGCCAGGCCCTGTTCGACACCCTCGGCAAAGCCGGTGAGGTGCCCCCGAGTGGCCTCGGCTCGGGGACATTGAATTCGCGGGTGGTGCAACAGGATTCGCTGTACTACGGCGCCGTCTCCGGGTCCGGCGACCGCTACCGCGGCACCGATATCCCCGGTGCCACAGCGACACTCGCGTCGGCGGGTACCGCCCAGCCGACCATCCGGATCGGCTACCTGACCCCCGATGGCCGCCGGGCGAAGACCGTGGCGATGATCGCGGAGTCCTGCCGTGGCGCGGGCATCACCGTGGTCGACGCGGGCGCACCGGATTTCACGCCGGCCAAGCTCGGCGAGGGCGCGGTGGACGCGGTGCTCGGCAGTACGGCGGCGGTGCCGGGACCGGCCGGATCGGCGACCGGTGTCGTCGCGTTCGCCGCTTTGCGGGCGGGTAACGGGCTCGATGCGGGAGGTTTCGGGAACGCTCGCTACGATGCCATCACCGATCAGCTTGCGGGCGAGACCGATTCGACCGCGACGCTGAATCTGCTGACCGAGGCCGAGAACCTGCTGTGGGCGCAGCTGCCGAGCATCCCGTTGTTCGCCACTCCGCGCACCATCGCGTTCGGTAACGGCATGCAGAACGGGATCCCCGGGCCGACGCAGGCGGGTACCGGGTGGAATATGGATCGCTGGGTGTTGCAGCGGTGAGTCGTGGACGTGAGACAGAGGTGGCGATGAGTAAGCACGCGGTGGTCGAATCCGCCGATCAGGTCGGCGAACGGACCGCTAAGGCCGCCGACGCGGTCGACCGGCTCACCCGCTGGCACGACGACTTCCCCACCCCCGGCGTGCGTTTCGCCGATCTCACCCCCGTCTTCGCCGATGCCGAGGGCTTCCGCGCGGTCATCGACTGCTTCGCCGCCGTCGCCACCGACGTGGACCTGGTCGCCGGGGTGGACGCGCGCGGCTTCCTGCTCGGCGCCGGAGTGGCCGCCACCCTCGGCACCGGTGTGCTGGCCATCCGCAAGGGCGGCAAGCTGCCCCCGCCGGTCGTCTCGCGCGAGTACCAGCTCGAATACGGCAGCGCCGCACTGGAGATCCCCGCCGACGGGGTGGAACTCGCGGGCAAGCGCATCCTGCTGCTCGACGACGTCCTCGCCACCGGCGGCACCCTCGCCGCGGCGGCGGGCCTGTTCACCGAGGTCGGTGCCGAGGTGGTCGCGGCGGCCGTCGTGCTGGAACTGGAGTTCCTGAAGGGCCGCGAGCACCAGGGTGACTACCCGGTGACCTCGATCGTCAAGCTCTAGGTTCGCGCCACATCGGCCACACCGACGGCCCGTCGGGCAGGCGCAGTTCGCCGGTGACGACGAAACCGAAACGTTCGTAGTAGGCGATGTTGTCGGTGTTGCTCGACTCGAGGTAGGCGGCGGTGCCCTCGGCGTCGCAGCGGTCGAGGCGTGAGCGGAGCAGCGCCCCGCCGTAACCACCACCACGCACGTCGGGGGCGGTGCCGATCACCGACAGGTACCAGTGCGGTCGGCTCGGATGGTGCTTCTTCAGCAGGTCGCCGACCGTCTTGCCCGCCAGGATCCGGCGGCCGAACGCGCGCCACAGCCCCGGCATGGCACGCAGGTCGGCGCCGAAGGAACCGTATGGTCCCGGCGGTGCCCACAGGGTCGCACCGCCGATGGTGCCGTCGGGTCGGGTCGCGAGTTCACAGGCGCCGAGCGGGACGAAGTAGTGCCGGGCCATCGCACCGAAGAAAAAGGGCAGGCCGGCGGCCCGGCGCTGGGTGTCCGGCAGGATCCAACTCATCACCGGGTCGTGCTGGAACGCCGAGGCCAACGTTTCGGCGAGCGCCCCCACGTCGGCCTGTTTCGCCGCGCGCACTGTGGTCAACACATCTGTCACCTTCCACTGACGGTGGGCGCTGCTCGCCCGCCGGTTGTCGATCGCCCGGTGTTCACCATGTCCAGCTCGTCCGCAGCGGCCCGAGTTGCCCACCGCGCAACGTCGCACGACAGACCTGTTCCTTCAGCAGAGCGGCCGCGTGACCGGTGAGGACCGCGGGGAGCGGGCGGTCGGTGGGGTCGGAGAACTGGATGAGCGCGTCACGGCGCCCCAGGCTCACGGACTGGCCGATGTACTTGCGGCGCAAGGGTTTCGGCTCGCGACCGGTGAGGACTCGCAGGATGGTCTCGGCGGCGTGCACGCCGCAGGGCACCGCGGCCTGACAACTCATCCGCAACGGGTTCGTGTGGAGGGCGACCGCGTCACCGGCGCCGACGATGTTCGGACTCGTTGTGCTGACCAGGGTGTCGTCGACGAGCATGGCCCCGGCCGCATCCACTTCCAGCCCGCTCGACCGGGCCAGGTCCGAGGGCGCGAAGGCGGTGGTGGTGATCGCGAGGTCGGTGCCGAGGACAGCGCCGTCGGTGAGGGTGATCTTGTCCTGCGCGATGGCCGCGACCGACGCTTGGTCGACCACCGTCACCCCGAGCGCCGCCAAGGCGGTACGCGCGCGGGCGCGCCCTCGTGCGGACAGGCTGTGGCCCAGCTCGCCGGTCACCAATCGCACCCGCACAGCACCGGTTTCGGCGAGTTCGGCGGCGGTTTCGATGCCGGTGAGGCCGCCACCGATCACCGTCACCGTGGCGCCGGCGGGCAGGTCGGCCAGGCGCAGGCGGGCGCGGTCGGCTTCGGCGCGGGTGCCGAGCGAGACGGCGTGCTCGGCCGCACCCGTGATACCGGTGGCGTCGGTGTGGCTGCCCGGGGCGTAGACGAGGTGGTCGTAGCCGATCTCGTCGCCGGAATCGGTCCGCACGCAGTGGTGCCGGGCGTCGATGACCTGCGCGGTGGCGGTGACGATGCGGACGGCGTCGGGCAGGACGCTGCGCAGCGGCCGATGGGCTCGGTGTGTGCCCGCGATGTACTGGTGCAACCGGATGCGTTCCACGAAGTCGGCGCCGGGATTCACCAGCGTCACCTGTACGCCCGGGTGACGGGTCAATCGCTTCGCGGCGCTGATCCCGGCGTACCCGCCGCCGAGGACGACCACGTCGGCCTTCATCTACGACCCCCTCTGTCCGCGTTGGTCTTTCACGATAGTGACCTGTCGCGCAGCGAGGGTGTGCAGGTGAGCGGGCTCACGCGCCGAAAAAAATAGGGTGGCGCGGTGTGGGGGAGCGGTGTTATCAATGAAAGGTCTTGTTCCCGGCGATCGGAGTCATGCGTTGATTTCTTGAGGTAGCGCTTTCGGGCGGTCCGCACTGTGCGCACCGCGTATCCGTCGCACCTCGAGGTGGTCCGCATGTCTACGCTGTCTTTTTCCGATCTCACTTTCCACTGGCCCGACGGCACCGTCGTCTTCGACGGGCTCGATGCCACCATGGGGCCCGGCCAGATCGGTCTGGTCGGTGCCAACGGTGCCGGGAAGTCCACGCTGCTGCGGCTGATCGCCGGTGAACTGCGCCCGGTGCGCGGATCGATCACCGTGCCGGGCGATCTCGGGTATCTGCGTCAGGATCTCGGCATGCGCACCGGTCAGCGTGTCGATGCCGTGCTCGGGATCGACGCGCTGCGCGCGGCACTGCACCGCATCGAGCACGGCACGGCCGACGCCGCCGACTTCGACACCGTCGGCAACCACTGGCAGGTGGAGGACGAGGCGATCGCGCTGCTCGGCAAACTCGGCCTCGACTACGTGGCCGGATCCGTCGCCGACCTCGACCGCACCCTCGACACCCTCTCCGGCGGCGAGACGGTGCTGCTCGGGCTGGTCGCCGAACTGCTGCGCGAACCGGATGTGCTGCTGCTCGACGAACCGACCAACAACCTGGACTCGGTCGCGCGGGCGCGGCTCTACACGGTGATCCGCCAGTTCACCGGCACGGTGATCGTGGTCAGCCACGACCGCGAACTGCTCGACCGGATGGACGGTATCGCCGAACTCCGGGCGGGCGGGATCCGGTTGTTCGGCGGCAATTTCACCGACTACGAACGCGTCGTCGAGGCCGAACAGCAGGCCGCGCTCGCCGCCGTGCGCGACGCGCGCAGCGACGTCCGCAAACAGGCACGGGAACTGGAAGCGGCCAGGATCAAACTCGACCGCCGAAAGCGCTACGGACAGAAGATGTCCGACACCAAGCGTGAGCCGAAGATCGTGATGGGCAACCGCAAACGCAGCGCCGAGGTGTCGGCGGGCAAACTGCGCAACTCCCACATCGACAAACTCGACACCGCTCGCGAAACCCTCGACCAGGCCGAGGAGTCGGTGCGGGCCGACCGGGAGATCCGGATCGAACTGCCCGGCACCCGGCTGTACCCGGGACAGGACGTGATCGCCCTCGACCAGGTGCGCCTGGCCAACGGTCCCGTCGTCGACCTGCGGGTGAGTGGGCCGGAACGGATCGCGCTCACCGGGCGCAACGGTGCGGGCAAGACCACCCTGCTGCGGCAGATCGTCGCGGCGGGCCCGAAGGTGGCGTGGCGGTTGCTGCCCCAGCGGCTCGACGTGTTCGACGACGCGCGATCGGTGTTCGAGAACGTGGCCGATGCCGCACCGCACGCTTCGGCCGAACAGATCCGGGGACAGCTGGCACGCTTCCTGTTCCGCGGTGCCGACGCCGACATCGCTGCGTCGGCGCTGTCGGGCGGGGAACGGCTGCGGGCCGCGCTGGCGACGCTGCTGCTCGCCGAACCCGCGCCCAAGCTGCTGATGCTCGACGAACCGACCAACAATCTCGATCTGCCGAGCCTGGCGCATCTCACCCAGGCCCTGGCAAGCTTCGAAGGCGCACTGCTCGTGGTGAGCCACGATCAGCGGTTCCTGGACGACATCGGCGTCACCCGGACCCTCGAACTCACCCCCGACGGGCTGGTCGAGTAGGCAGGGGCATGATCGGGGACGACCGAAACCCGCGGCGTTCGCCCGGGGAAGACGAACAGATGGGGTGACGTGGAGCAGTCCGTTGTGTCGATCGACGTGGTGACGTTGCGATGCTGGGAGGGCGACACCGGCGTGCGCGTGGGCATCGCGGCCCGCGAATTCGAACCCTTCACCGGGCAGCTGGCCCTGCCGGGCGTCCTGCTCGGTCGGGGTGAGCGCCTGGTCGAGGCCGCCCGCCGCGCGGTCCTCGGCAAACTCGGGGTGCCCGACACCGCGATCGTCGCGGTCGGCCAGCTACGCACCTTCGACGAACCACACCGCGACCCCCGTGGCCCCACCCTCGCGATCGCCATGTGGGCGGTCGCCGCCGAACACGAGGGCCCCGCCGAATGGGTCGGTTTCGACGAGGTGCCCCCGCTGGCCTTCGACCACAACCACATCATCGACACCACCCGGCCCGCGCTCGCCGCCCTCCTCTGGAAAGACCCCGCCTTCACCCGCGCCCTGGCAGGGGCCGAATTCCCCGCCACCCGCGCGGTCGACCTCACGACCTCCCTGCACGGCGCTCGTCCCGACCCCGCCAACCTCAACCGCACCCTCGCCACCATCCCCGGCCTGCACCGCACCGGTGAACGCCGCCGGGTCCGGGCCACCGGCCGCCCCGCCGTGGTCTGGGCTTTCGACAGCTGATCCGCGCCACGGCGCCGAGCACGGCGCGTTCAGCCGGAAGATCGATTGCCGCCGGGCGCATATGTGCGTTCAGTCTCGGAGCACAATGGCAGCCTGGTCGCAGAGCACATACTTGCGTTCGGTCGGATAAGGCCGTCGCCGCGACGCATGCGTGTGTTCAGCCGGAAGCGGCACTGGTCGCCAAGTCGTAGAGCGCATACGTGCGGCGCAGCACCGGATACGAAACATTGTGCACCGCAATGTTTCCCGTGGTCCGGCCGTCTTCGGTGCCCGCGTGCGCGTGGCCGTGCAGCGCGAGCGTCGCGCCCGCGGCATCGATCGCGTCGCCCAGCGCCTGACAGCCGAGGCCGGGATAGATCGAGGTCGGTTCGCCTGCCAGGGTGTCGACGGTCGGGGAGAAATGGGTGAGGGCGATGCGCGTCGGTGTGTCCAGCGTTTCGAGCGCCGCACGTAACCGCCGCGCGTCGACGGCCCCGCGATGCATCAGTGCCCGATGCTCGGCACTACCCGAGTCCGGGTCACCGCGGTACGCGGGGAAGCCGCCGGAGCCGCCCATCACCCCGGCGATACCGATCCGGTGCCCGCGAACGGTGCGGACCGTCGCCTCGCCGTCGAGCATCCGCACCCCGATGCCCGTGAGCATGCCGGCGATCACATCGCCCGCCCCTGCGTCGTGATCGTGATTGCCGAGCACCGCCACGACCGGCACCGGCAGCCCCGCGAGTTCGGCGCAGAGCAGCTCGGCCTCGGCCACGGTGCCGCCGTCGGTGAGGTCACCGGCCAGCAACAGCAGATCGGCCTTGTTCCCCAGCTCGAGGAGGTCGGATCGGAACTTTCCCGCGACGGCCGGGCGCATGTGCAGATCGGCGGTGGCGGCGATACGGACTGGTGCGTTGTTCCCCACCCACCGAGATGGCCACAGCGGATCGCCGCTGTCAACAGCGCGGCGATCACCCGCCGAGGAGGGCGCGTGGGGGCGGTCGGATCGGTTCGTGTCGGAGCGTCGTACTACCGTCGCGTGTCTGTGACCCCGGGGAATCGAACACCAGGTCGGTGTGGGGACTAAAGTTGGTGGTCCGGGCGGTTGCAGCAGTCGGCTGACAGGTCGAATGCGGCGTGAGAGGTGGTGGCATGACTCGACAACTCGGCGAGGCGAAGGTTGGGCAGGGGTCCACCGACGCCGCGCCAACCGGTGGTGCCCAGGGCAAGCCCGAACCCGCGAAGCAGTCGCCCACCGCCTCGGTGCCCAGTTCGGCATCACGGCGCGTGCGTGCCCGGCTGGCCAGGCGGATGACCGGTCAGCGCGGGATCGCGGCGGTCAAGCCCGTGCTCGAACCGCTCGCGACGGTGCACCGGGAGCTGTACCCGAAGGCCAACCTGGCGCTGTTGCAGCGCGCCTTCGACGTGGCCGACGAACGCCATGCCAAGCAGTTCCGCAAGTCGGGCGACCCGTACATCACCCACCCGCTCGCGGTCGCCAACATCCTCGCCGAACTCGGCATGGACACCACGACCCTGGTCGCGGCCCTGCTGCACGACACCGTCGAGGACACCGGCTACTCGCTGGACCAGCTCAAAGAGGAATTCGGCCAGGAAGTCGCCCACCTCGTCGACGGGGTGACCAAACTCGACAAGGTCAACCTCGGCGCGGCCGCCGAGGCCGAGACCATCCGCAAGATGATCATCGCGATGGCCCGCGACCCGCGCGTGCTGGTGATCAAGGTGGCCGACCGGCTGCACAACATGCGGACCATGCGTTTCCTGCCGCCGGAGAAACAGGCCAAGAAGGCCAAGGAAACCCTCGAAGTCATTGCGCCGCTGGCACATCGGCTCGGGATGGCCACGGTCAAGTGGGAGCTCGAGGACCTCGCGTTCGCGATCCTGCACCCCAAGAAGTACGACGAGATCGTCCGCCTGGTCGCCGACCGGGCCCCGTCGCGCGACACCTACCTGGCGAAGGTGCGCGCCGAGATCGTCAACACTCTCGCCGCGTCGCGGATCAACGCCGTCGTCGAGGGGCGACCCAAGCACTACTGGTCGATCTATCAGAAGATGATCGTCAAGGGCAAAGACTTCGACGACATCCACGACCTGGTCGGCATGCGGATCCTGTGCGAGGAGGTCCGCGACTGCTACGCCGCCGTCGGCGTGGTGCACTCGCTGTGGCAGCCGATGGCGGGCCGGTTCAAGGACTACATCGCCCAGCCGCGCTACGGCGTCTACCAGTCGCTGCACACCACTGTCGTAGGCCCCGACGGCAAGCCGCTCGAGGTGCAGATCCGCACCCACGACATGCACCGGACCGCCGAGTTCGGCATCGCCGCGCACTGGCGGTACAAGGAGACCAAGGGCAAGCACTCCGGTGACGCCGCCGAGGTCGACGACATGGCTTGGATGCGTCAGCTGCTCGACTGGCAGCGCGAAGCCGCCGACCCGGCCGAGTTCCTCGAGTCGCTGCGCTTCGACCTGAAATCGCCGGAGATCTTCGTGTTCACCCCCAAGGGTGACGTGATCACGCTCCCGCAGAAGTCGACGCCGGTCGACTTCGCCTACGCGGTGCACACCGAGGTGGGCCACAAGTGCATCGGTGCCCGCGTCAACGGCAGGCTCGTCGCGCTGGAACGTCAGCTCGAGAACGGCGAGGTCGTCGAGGTCTTCACCTCCAAGGCACAGAACGCCGGACCCAGCCGCGACTGGCAGAACTTCGTGGTCTCGCCCCGCGCGAAGGCCAAGATTCGCCAGTGGTTTGCCAAGGAACGGCGCGAGGAGGCACTCGAGAGCGGCAAGGAGCAGATCTCCAAGGAGGTCCGCCGCGTCGGGCTGCCGCTGCAACGGCTGATGAGCGTCGACGCGATGACCGCGGTGGCGCACGAACTGCACTACACCGACATCTCCACCCTCTACACCGCCGTCGGCGAACACCAGGTGTCGGCGCACCACGTGGTGCAGCGGCTCATGGCCCAGCTCGGCGGCATCGGCGACGTGGAGAACGAGCTGGCCGAACGGTCCACGCCGTCGACCACGCCGAGCAGGCAACGGGTCACCGGCGATGCGGGCGTGCTCATCCCCGGCGCCCCCGGCACCGTCGCCAAGCTCGCGAAATGCTGCACGCCCGTACCAGGCGACGAGATCATGGGCTTCGTGACCCGTGGCGGTGCGGTGAGTGTGCACCGCACCGACTGCACCAACGCGGGCTCGCTGCAGTCGCAGTCCGAACGGATCATCGACGTGGAATGGGCACCGTCGCCGTCGTCGGTGTTCCTCGTCGCGATCCAGATCGAGGCACTGGATCGCACCCGGCTGCTCTCCGACGTCACCAAGGTGCTCGCCGACGAGAAGGTCAATATCCTGTCGGCGTCGGTGGCGACCCACGGCGACCGGGTGGCGATCAGCAAATTCACCTTCGAGATGGGCGACCCAAAACACCTGGGTCATCTGCTCAATGTGGTGCGCAATGTCGAAGGCGTATACGACGTCTACCGGGTGACTTCAGCAGCCTGACCACGGCTTCTCGGCCCGGGCACACGCTATTCGCGGCGCCCGGGCCGCTCGCTGTGCTCGCTTCGTTCTGATGAATCGCTAGGAAGTAGCTGGCGCGCAAGGGTTTGCTGGGGGCAGCGGAAGGGCCGGTTTGGGCAGGGGTTCGGATACCCGGAATCTGTTACGGTTTACTGCGTTTCAACGTTCCACTGGTCAGCCGAAACGGACTGTGATGCGGATCGATATGGCTCGGTGCACGACACGACTCACGGTGACGATGATCGCGATCACCGTTGCCTCGGCGTCGGTGTCGGCGGGGGTGGCCGCCGCGGAAGAGGTCACCCCCGTCGCACCGTCGACACGCGTGGCCATCGATGCCTGTCCTGCGTTGTACGCCTTGGGAATTCAGGGCACAGGGGAGTCCTCTCCCGATGCCGCGCCGAGCACCGACACCGGCATGCTGAGCACCGTCTTCCGGCCGTTGCTCGCCGCGGCCGCCGAACCGGGACTCGTCGACCGCGCCTACGTCCCCTACGAGGCGGGCTTCGGTGGTGCCGTTCCCGGCGGGGTCGTGCCCTACACCGAATCGGTCGACGGCGGCCTCGAACGCTTGCGGTCGATGGCCACGCAGGTAGCTCAGCGGTGCCCGGACTCGCGCATCGCCGTGGTGGGGTATTCGCAAGGCGCCCATGTGGCTTCGCTGTTCGCGCAGGAGGTCGGCTCCGGCGCCGGCGTACTGCCCGCCGACAAGGTCGCCGCGGTCGCGCTGTTCGCCGATCCGACCCGGGGCGAGAACGCGCCGCTGTTCCCGGGCGCACCCGACCGCGCCACCCCGCTCGCCGCTCCCGGCACCGAGGGCGCCGCCGTCGCCGACCTCGGTGAGGTTCGTCAGGCGCCGGCCCCCGGCGGCGGGCTCGGTTCCCGCTACGACCGGGCGGGCGACTACGGCAAACTCACGGGTCGCGTCGCAAGCTTCTGTGCCACAGGCGATCTCGCGTGTGATGCACCCCAGAACGCGCCACTCATGCGGGCGGTCACCAACCTGGTGAGTCAGGTGAAACTGTCCGGCGGCGACCCCATCGGTTCGCTGGTCTCGATCGCGCAGGCGCTGGCGTTCACCTCGATCAAGACCGCCTCGACCGTGGTGAACGAGGACATCGCGGGCAGCACGCTGGCCGATGTGTCGCTCTCGCCGAAGAAGTCGATCTCCCAGCGTCTCGCCGACGCCGCCGACCCGCGCGCCGCCCTCGACGTGAACGCCGCGTTCCAGGCGCTGCTGAAGGTGGGCATGATCGGCCTCAACTCCGTCGCGACCGTGGTGAAGACCGTGCTCACGCCGGCGAGCATCGCCGAACTGGCCACGGCGGCGCTGTCGAACCCGCTGGCCGGGCTCACGCTGCTCGGGACAAAGCTCGTCGGTGCCGTCGCGCAGCTGATCCCGCCGACCACCGGCGTGCGCCTGGTGAACGAGGCCTTCACGGCGGTGGCGCAGAACATCACCGACAACCGGGAATTGCTGGATGTGACCACCTGGGTGCGCTACTGGGACTCCATGCAGCGCCACGTCGCGTACTCCCAGATCGGGGTAGGCGCCCAGGGCGCGACACCGACCCGGTACGTGGCCGACTGGTTCGCCGCGATCGCCCGCGACGCCGCAGCAACCTCCGGGCGCGGCGCGACACCGCTCGGCGGGCCCGACACGCCCGACCCCGGCCTCTTCACCAGCCGAACCGGCGAGCCTACGCCATCGAAACCCGGTCATGGGGGACAATTTCCGTTCGGGACAGGAGCCGATGGCGCCTCATCCGGCGGCGCGACGACTCCGCCTGCCGCGACACCCGAACCATCACCTACCAGCCCGTTCTCAGTGAACTGAGTACCGAGAGGTATCGATGCGAATCCATGTGCCCGGCGTAGCGGAAAGGGGGGAATGTTGAAGTCGTACAACGAACTGTCGCGCTGGTACTCGGCGCTGGAGCCGGAAACCGACACGGCCGACCCTGCGCGCCAGGACACCACCGAGCAGGTGGCGGGCGACGACGAGGCCCCCGCCCGATATTCGCAGCGCCCCGAGCGCATCCCGACGGCCGACCACCCGGCCACGCCCGTCGAGCGCTCCGGACAACCGTGGACCAAGCCTGCCCCCGAAGCCGACGAATCCTGCGCCGAGGACTTCACCGCCCGCGACTTCACCAAACCGGATCCGGGCGCCGACCCGGCACCGCGCTCGGCGGAGCAGGAAACGCCTGCGCGTGCCGAGGACCGGCGAGCCGGGTTCGACCCCACGCCCCGTACCGAGGACCGGCAGCGGGCGCAGGATCCCGCTCCGAACCGGCACGCTGAGCACAGTCCCGCCCCGATCGCCGAATTCCGGCCGCGCGAGCGCGACTCGTTCGTCGCCGCCGACCGGGACCAGGCCCGCTTCGCCGAGGACGATTCCGAATCGCTCGCGGACGACACCACACCCCGCGACGAACCGGCCGTCGACTACTACGCGGACGAGCGCGAGCCGGCGCCGATCATGGAAGCGCGGCCCTACGTGCCCGAGCCCGTGCCGCTGGCCGAACACGCCGCGCGGCGCAGCGAATTCACCGGCGGCTGGTCGGACTGGGTGGAACACGCGCCAGGTCCCGACGACGACTACGACGCCGAACTCGTCCAGTTCCCGTGGGCCGATGCCGCCGACGACTACGACGAAGCGCATGTGCTCGAACCCTCCGGCGCCCTGCGGGAACGCCGGGCCCGGCGGCGCAACCGTTCATGGGTCGTGCTCGCGGTCGCCGTGCTGGTGCTGGTGGTCGCCGCGACCGGTGTGATGTTCCTGCTGTTCGGACGTGGCAGCAGCCACGCCGCGCAACCGGCCACCCCGCTGCACTTCACGGCGGGCAACCTCACCGCCGACGCCGGGGGCGCGTGCCCGACCGAACGCACCGAACTGGTGGTCCGTAGCGCCGAACCCGGCGGCACGAGTTCCGGTCCCGACGCGGTGCTCGCCTTCCAGTACGCCTACTACGTGACCCGATCGGGCACCGAGGCACGCGCGGTGGTCACCCCCGATGCCGAGGTGTCCTCGGCCGCGGTGATCCAGCGCGGCATCGATTCCATCCCGGTCGGCACGACGCACTGCGTGCGGATCACCACCGTCGCCCCCGACCGGTACACCGTGGAGGTCACCGAATTCCGGCCCGCGGGGGCGCCGGCCACCTACACCAAGCAGTTGGTGCGAACGACGCGCGTCGGCGATCGCACGCTCATCGCGGGCATCGCGGCAGGGTAAGGAGCAAGGCGATGACAGACGACTGGAGCCGATGGCTCGACGAGGCCCCCGAGGGGGACCCGTCGGACGACCTCGCGCGTGATCCGGCTCCGGTGGTGCGGTTGCGGCGCAGGGGCGGCGCGCGTTCCGGCGGGGCACGCAGGCCGATCCTCGTTGTCGGCGGCTGCGGCGGCGCGGGCACCACGACGACCACTCTCGGCCTGGCCGCGGCCTCGGCGATCGACGGTGCGGTGACCGTCGCCGTCGACGCCACCGCCGCGGGCAGCGACCTCGCCCTGCGCGGCGCCGACAAACACCTGCACCCGGTGAACCTGCAGTCGTGGGTCTACGGGCGCGGCGACGACGAACCGGCCCCGATCGAGGACTGCCTGTCGCGGTCCACCTCCGGATTCGGGCTGCTCTGGCGCGACGCGACCCCGCTGCGGCGGCGCGCGACATATCTCACTGTCGCCAGGGCATTGGACGCCGGTGGCTACACCGCCGTCTACGACGGTGGCAACCCGATTGCCGGACGGCAACTGCGCCCCCTGCTCGACGACGCCGATATCGCGCTCGTTCTGACGATTCCGGCCCGGGTCGACGCCGCCAACCGGCTGCGGGTGACCCTGGAATGGCTCGACGACCATTACGGCGACGACGGCGCGGGAGTCGTGGCCGACACCACCATCGTTGTCTCCCATCAGTATTCGCAGGACGATTCGCGCGTTGCGGAGCATTTGCGCGAACACCTGTCGGGGTGGGTGCGTGAGGTCGTCGAGATCCCCTACGACCCGCATCTGGCGCGCGGTGAACTGGTTCGCCACAGCGAGCTCGCCGAGGCGACGCGTGCGGCATATGGGAGCTTGCTCGCGGGAGTGGCATCATGACGGCAGCTATGAATCTTCGTCGTCGTCGTGAACCGGACGCGCCCGCCGGTGTCGTCGCGCCGCCTGAATCGTTGCGCGCCAAGATCTGGGAGCGCCCGGTCCCCGGGGTGGGACGGGCGCCGCTGGTCTGGTTGCTCGGCGTGCACGGTGGGGCAGGCGCCACCACGCTCGCGCATGTCCTCGCGCCCGCCGCGGACGCCCGTGGCCGCTGGCCGGGTGTCTTCGATCGGGAATCGCCCTACGTGGTGCTCGTTGCGCGCGAGACCATCTCGGGACTCACCCGTGCCCACGATCTGCTGCGCCAGCACCACGCGGGGCTGGCCGGACCGTCGCTGGTGCTCGGCTTGATCACCGTCGCCGCGCGGCCGGGGCGGATGCCCGCAGAGATCCGCCGCTACCGCGATGTGGTCGGTTCGCTGGCCGGGCACGTCTGGCAGGTGCCGTGGATCGAGGAATGGACTCTCGTCGAATCCGGGGCGCTGCCGGTGTGGTCCCCGGGCGACGAGGTGGTGGCCCGCAAGCGCAGGCCGGACCCGCTCGAAGAGGTTCCGATCGAGATCGGTGAGCTGGGAACCGATCTGGTCGCCGCCATCAGAACGAGCCTCGGTTCGCCGATCTCCTCGGCGGCGCAGCGGGGTCGATCATGACGGCCGGGCGCGTCGGCCGTCTGTGGTGTACAAACGTGTGTCGGCGTCGAAGTGTTTGTGGCACAACACCTTTACAGTGGGAGAAAGGCACCCGATGAGCATGCTCCTCCTCGCCGTGCAGGACACGTACGGCACCGTGCTTGCCCAGGTCGGTAACCCGACCCCGGAAGCTCCTCCCGGCTCGGAGAAAATCCTGCAGCTGGTGCGATACCTCACCTGGTTCGTGCTGCTGTCGGGTATCTGCGGCATCACCTACGCGGGCGGCAAGTTCGCGTGGGAGCGCTGGACCGGCGGCGGTCTCGAGTCGCCGAAGATGGTCGCGGGCGCGATGATCGGCGGTGTCGTCGCCACCAGCGCGGGCACGATCATGAATGCGGTCATCGGTTAGTGATCGCCGTGCTCGCCTACAAACAGATCCCGGCCGACGTGCTCGCGCCGCTGATGCAGTTGCTCAACTGGCTGCTGTGGTTCGTACTGCTGTCGTGCCTGGCCTGGATGATCCTGTCGGCGGGTCGGCTGTGGATCGCGTTCCGCAGCGACCTCGCCGTCAACGATGCCTCACACGGTGTGCTCATGAGCCTGATCGGCGCCGCGGTCGCCAGCACCGCGTCGGCGATCGCGCTGGCATTCCTGCCGGCGTGAGGCAGCGGACGACGAAGGCACGACCATGAATTCCACAGTGACACGACCGGTGCTGGTCGGTATCGCCCTGCTCACCGCCGCAGCGGGTTGCGGTGAGCAGGACGCGGGCCCCGACCTGTCCTCGGC
The DNA here is from genome assembly GCF_040639775.1 of Nocardia sp. NPDC023733. Taxonomy (NCBI): domain Bacteria; kingdom Bacillati; phylum Actinomycetota; class Actinomycetes; order Mycobacteriales; family Nocardiaceae; genus Nocardia; species Nocardia sp. NPDC023733. Next base: position 606,861 of record NZ_JBFAAN010000001.1, read on the forward strand.
ACCGACCGGCGTGCGCTGGCAGCACTACCAGGGCATCGCCCTGCCCCACGCCGATCAGGGGCCCGCCCAGGTACAGCAGGGCGCCGCAACCGGATTCGAGCACTCGCCGCGCGGGGCCGGGCTGGCCGCACTCACCCACACCATCCGGCTGTCGGTGGCACCCGACGACGACTGGGCCACCGTCGTCAACCGGGGCCTCGTCCCCGGACCGGCACGCGACGAGTGGGCGATCAACCGGGTGCAGCTGTCGATCGTCGGGCCCGCCGCGCCCGAGTACGCGCCGAAATTGTTGGGTTACAAAATCACCGAATACCGTGACGAGCAAGCCCGTGTGGACGTCTACACCGAGTACTCGGACCGTTCCCGCGCGGTGAACCACACCGCGGTGAGCTGGTACGGACAAGACTGGCGACTGCGCTTACCCGACCCGGAGTCCACCACCCGACCCGTCGACGCGATCGACGAATTACCACCCGACATCGTGATATTGGAGGCACCGAAGTGAGCGAGAAGGAGGCGTCGACGCGCGACCGCGCGTCGTTCGGCATGATCGCCTCCGGTGCCCTGCTCGCCCTCATCCTGGTCGTCGGCGCGGTCGTGTACTTCACCAGCAGCGGCGAGGGCGAGATCGACGCCGGTCCGCCGCCACCGCAGGCGGCGGGCGGCACGGGCTTCGCCGAACCGGAGGTCGACCTGTTCGGCAGGCGCGTCGACATCCCCAACAACCCGGCCGGGCAACCGCTGGCCCAGGACCCGAGCGCGCGGCGCACACCCGACGACCCGGACTGGCTCACCGCCGCCCCGGCGGGCACGACGAAACCGCACGGGTGGCAGCGGGTCTACGGCGCGTCGGTGCCGTTCTCCACCTCCGACGGACCGTCGCGGATCGAGGCCGGACTGGCAGTCGGCTACGCGCACACCCCGCAGGGTGCCGCGCTGGCCGCCGCGCAGATCACCTACCGGCTCAACGCCAGGCCCGCCGACCGCGACCTGTACGTGACGCAGCTGCGGGTGAGCTCCACCCAGCTGGCCGCCTACGACTCGGCGCTGGCCGCCGACAAACTGCCCGAGCAGCAGCCGGAGAAAGTGACGCGCTACTTCGTCGCCTCCGACGCCTTCCGCATCGATGACTACGCCGACGACATGGCGATCGTGCGACTCGCCTCGCGCGGTCCGGTGGTCGACGGTAAACAGCTGTACGCGGCCATGCGGCTGATCGTGGTGTGGGACGACGGTGATTGGCGGCTGAAACCGTCGACCACCACCAACAACCGGACCGAATACGTGGAATCGCTGGCGGGGTGGACGACATGGTGACCAACCATCGAGGGGTGCCGACAATGCTGAGGCGGATCGTCACAATATTCGCGGTGATCTTCACCGTGATGATCGCGACCCCGACCGTGGCCTACGGTCAGACCTACGGCTTCGACGAGGCGTGCAACGAACTGCACGACACGCTCGACAGCGTCGCCATTCCCGGTGTCTCGCTGGGTGACGCCGCGTCGGCGGTCTGCAAGGCGGGCAATGCCGCCACGCACCCGGGCGATGCCGCGACGGCGGTCAAGGACAAGGCGTGGGACTCCACCTTCGGCAAGGTGGTGGACTCGCTGATGAAGGGTCTCGGTGAGGCGCTGATCCTTGCCCTGACCTTCTGGATGAAGGTGCCCAACGAGGCGGTGAGCGACTCGGGCGCGTTGTTCACCAAGATCAACGACTACACGTATCAGATCCAGATATTGCTGTTGATCGCCTCGGTCATCATCACCGGTGGCCGATTGGCCGAGGCCAGACGTGGTGCGGCCGTGAGCGAGGCCGCCGAGTCGTTCCGGCTGTTCGCGCGTGTGGTGTTCAGCTCGTGGATGCTCGGCGCGGTGATCGTGGCGGGCACGCGCGCCTCGGACAAGTTCTCCGAGTGGATCATCGCCGACGCCACCGGCGGCAACGCCAAGAACATGGCCGAACTGATGGTGAAAACCTCGAAGCTGCAAGCCTTCTCGCCCGGCTTGGTGCTGATCATCGCGATCGTCGGCCTGCTCGGCGCGCTCGCCCAGATCGTGCTCGCCATCGTGCGCCAAGGTCTGCTCGTGGTCGCGGCGGGTGTGCTGCCGCTGGCCGCGGCGGCGTCGGCGACCAGTACGGGCAAGCAGTCGTATCAGAAACTGGTCGGCTGGATCATCGCGTTCATGCTGTTCAAACCGGTGGCGGCGATCGTGTACATGATCGCGTTCACCACGGCGGGACATACCGACGAGACCACCGCCTCGGGTGGGCTGCCCAGCGGTGAGGACGCCCAGCGGATGCTGGTCGCGCTGGTGCTGCTGTGCAGCGTGGCGTTCGTGCTGCCCGCGCTGATGCGGCTGGTCGCGCCCGCCGTGGCCACCGTCGGTACCGGCGGCTCGGGTCTGATCGCCACCGGCGGTGTGGCCCTCGGTGCGATGGCGCTCGGCGCGGTCGGCACCAAGGCCGTGGCCGCGCGGCCCGTCGCGGCGCCGGGCACGGCAGGCTACTTCGGCAATCAGGCAGGCGGTACCGGTGGCGCGGCCGCCCAGCGCGGTGGCGCTCCGCGACCCACGCCACCGCCACGCGGCGGCGGTTCCGCACCGCCACCGGCCAGTTCGGGCGCGGTGCCCTCGGGCGCGGCCCGCAACATGGCCGCTGCCCGGGCCGCGGCGGCCTCCACCGCCCGCGCCGACGAACGGGCGGGCGACGTGGCCGGTGACCGCTGGGCCAACCGTTCACCCGACCTCGGCAGGAGCACGATTCCGCGATGAGCACCTCCGCGACCGACACCTACGAGCGCCGCTCCTACGGCCTGTGGCAGAAACCCCGCAGCGCCGGCCTTTTCGGCCTGCGCTGGGAAGAGACCGTCATCGGTTTCGTCGTGGTGATCACGGCACTGGTCTGTGCGATGGTCGGCGGATTCAAATGGGGCTTCATCGTCGGCGGCTTCGGCGCGCTGGTGATGGTGCCGCTGGTGTGGCGGACGGGGGGCCGTTCGGGCTATGAGACGGGACTGATGATGTTCAACTGGATGCGCTCGCGCCGCAACGGCGAGCACGTGTACCGCGGTGGCCGGTTCTCCCGGATCCCCGGCGGCGTCACGAAACTGCCGGGACTGCTCGCCCCGTCGAAGCTCTACGAGGGCATCGACGCGGGCGGCTACCACTTCGGGATGATCCACCTGCCCGCCTTCGCGCAGTACACGGTGGTGCTGCGGGCCTGGCCGCAGGGCCACGAGGCGGTCGACCAGCCGGTGATCGACCGCTGGGTCTCCGCGTGGGGCACGTTCCTGGCATCGGTTGGCCAGACCAGCGACATCGTCGCGGTGGTCCCAGTGATCGACACCGTGCCCGAGACCGGCAACCGCCTGCTCAACGAGGTCTCCACCATCACCCGCCCCGAGGCGCCGGATCTTGCCCAGCAGGTGATGTACGAGCTGGCCACCGAATTGCCGCAGGAGCGTGTGCAATTGCTGCCGCGCGTGGCGATCACGTTCAAGGCGACCACCGCCGAACGACGTAAGAACCCAGCCGAGGAGGCCGTGGAGATCGGGCGACGGCTGCCCGGAATCTGCGCGGCACTCGCCGAGGCGGGCGTGCGGGCACAGCCGATGTCGGCCGAGGAGGTCATCTCCTTCATCCGGCGCAGCTACGACCCGGCCGCCCAGGCCGATCTCGAGGTGGCCGCCGCCGATCCCGGCGGGCACGGCCTCGGCTGGGACGACGCGGGCCCGGTGTCCTACGACGAGAAGTGGGACCACTTCATCCACGACGGCGGCCGCTCGGTGACCTGGGAGATGGACGCCGCCCCGGAAGGCGCGGTGGACGAACGGGTACTGCAGCGGTTGCTCGCGCCGAATCCCGAAGTGCCACGCAAACGCATCGCGATCGTCTACCGACCGCATTCGGCCGCCGACGCCGCCGAGATCGTCGACGACGACTTCAAGAACGCGCTCGTCGCCCAGCAGAGCGAACGCGGTGTGGTGTCGGCGGCGGCCACGCTGCGCGTCGGCGCGACCCAGCAGGCGCGCGAGGAACAGGCGCGCGGTCACGGTGTCACCCGCTTCGGTGCCCTGGTGACCATCACCGAACCGCTGCGCGGTGACCTGCCGCGCATCGAGGCCATCACGCGGGACCTGTCGACGCAGGCCCGCCTCAAGATCCGCCGGTGCTACCGGTACCAGTCCGCGGCGTTCGCGGCCTCTCTCGGTTGCGGTGTGATCCTGCCCGAACACGCGACCATTCCGAAGGCATTGGCGGGGTGAGGCGATCATGGGACGCGACTACGAACCCCCGGTGCGCGACCGCGACGACATCGCGTTGCGCCCGGTCCACCGGCCACCACGCATCCGCGGCGAACGCGAGCCACGTCCCGCGGGGAGCACGTCGCGCGTGAGCGACGACGTGCTCGGCCTCGACGAGCGCACCGACCGCGACGACCCGTCGCGGGGTTCCCGCGCGGGCGAGGAACGTGCGGCGGGGGAGCGCGGACCGCGCGAGGATCCGGCACGTTCCGCCCGCGAGCGATCCGAGCGAGGTCGTGGCGCTGGTCAGCGGCGACCGTCGGGTGACGACGTGCGCGGGCGGCGCGGCGACGACCCGCGCGGGCATGCTGACGACCTGCGGGGCCGTGGTGACGATTCGCGTGGTCGCGGTGACGACATGCGCGGTCGCGGTGAGGATTTGCGTGGCCGTCGCGACGATGTCCGCGGCGGTGGACGTGGTGACCGGCGCGGGGAGGGGGAGCGGCGGGGGCGTGGTCCGCGTCGTGACGCCGAGCGGCGCCCACTCGGCGGACTGCGCGACGAGGACCACGGACCACGGTTGGAACACGAACGCCCGCAAGGTGATTCGCCTCGCCGTCCGAAGCAGTCCGCGCCGAAGCTGACGAAGAAGCAGCGTCCGGCCAAGGTGGCGCGGCCCGCCAAGGCCCTGCGCCCGGACGACGCCGCCGACCGCGCGATGGGTGCGGGTCGTTCGGCGCGGGCGAAGGCCAAACCCGAACGCCGCCAAGGTCCGGCGCTCCTCGACGACGCCACCCGCGCCCGTTACGAGATGATCGCGCGCGAACAGTCGGGTCTGCGCGCGGCTTGGGCCACCTTCCGCATCCACACCGACGACCTGCGCCGCAACAATGCCCAGGCCCGCTCCGAGGCCGTCGTCAAAGACGGATTCGACCGCACCACCGCCGAATTGACCGATCGGGGCTACTCGGGTGCGGGCGGCGGCAAGATGAACGTCGTCGGTCGCCCAGTGGAGTACCGGGCGACCACCGCGCAGGTCGCGGGCCTGTGGCCGTGGTCGGTCGGCGCGGGCGCACCATTGATCGGCACCCCGCTCGGTTCGCATCTGCACACCGGCGCCCCGGTGTGCTTCGACCCGATGAACTGGTTCATGCGCGGCAGTTTCATCACCGCGCCGAGCCTTTTCGTGTTGGGGCTCAACGGTTTCGGTAAGTCCTCGTTGGTGCGCCGGATCGTGCTCGGCGGCATCGCCCAGGGCATCACCCCGCTGATCCTGGCCGACGTGAAACCCGACTACCGCAAGATGGTCGAGCTCGTCGGCGGTCAGGTCATCGACCTCGGCTACGGGCACGGCAAGCTCAACCCGCTCGCCGCCGGTGTGCTCGGCTCGGTGGTGCCACGGCTGGAGGAATTCCCGGCGTTGCAACTGCAGGTGCTCCAGGATCTGCGCGCCCGGCAGGTCACTCTGATCGCGGGTCTCGTGGAACTGGTCCGCGGCGCCCGGGTGGCGGACTTCGAAGAAACGCTCATCGCCACCGCCCTGCGCATCCTGTACCAGCCGGGTAGCGGCTACGCACCGGACAAACCGCCGATCATGGAGAATCTCCTCGAGGTGATCGTCGCGGGCGGACCGGAACTCATGCTCGACGCGGGTGCCGACGACGAGGACGAATACGCCCACGCCATCAAACATCTGCGCCGCTCGCTGCGGGCGCTCACCCAGGGCCCCTTCGGCGCCATCTTCAACGGCCAGACCAGCGTGCCCATCGACACCGGCGCCGTCGCGGTGTGCATCGACGTGTCCCACATCCCCACCGGCGACAAGAAGCTCAAAGCCGCCGTGATGCTGGCCTGCTGGGCCGACGGCTTCGCCTCGGTGGAGGCGGCGCACGTGCTCGCCGATGCGAAACTCGGCCCGCAGCGCTACTTCCAGGTGGTGATGGACGAGCTGTGGCAGGTGCTCGGGCTCGGCGACTTCATGGTCGACCGCGTCGACGAACTGACCCGTCTGCAGCGTGGCCTGGCCACCGCGCTGATCATGATCAGCCACACCATCAAGGACCTGCAGGCGCTCGGTTCGGATGCCGCCATCGCCAAGGCCATCGGCTTCCTGGAACGCGCCCGCGCCAAGATCTTCGGCGCCCTGCCCGCCGAGGAGATCTCGCGACTGGACTCGACGGTGCCGTTCACGGCCGCCGAACAGGAGATGGTCACCGGATGGTCGGCGCCGCAGGCGCTCACCGGTGAGGCACTCAAACCGGGCCAGCAGCGGCCGTCGCCGCCGGGTACCGGCAAGTTTCTGCTGAAGATCGGTGAGGATCGCCGTCCCGGCATCCCCTTCCACATGGAGTTCACGGTGTCGGAGAAAGAAAGCGGAATCCACGACACGAACCAGCGGTTCAGCGAGTTCGGTGACCACCCGAGAGGTCAAGCACCGGAGGAGGACCAGCCATGATGCCGCACCGGTCCTACCGCCGCGTCTCGCCCGAGGTGCGCAACGCCGCCGTCGAACAGGTCCTCGCGCTCACCGACAAGCTGCGTAGCGAGTCCGAGGCGTGCCGGGTGGTCGCCGAACAGATCGGCGTGCACGCGAATTCGGTGCGCAACTGGGTGCGCGCGGCCGAGGGGCCGAGCCTGGACCGGATGGACGCCACCGCGTTGCGCCGCAAAGTGGTGCTGCTGCAACAACAGCTGGCCGCGGCCGCCGAGATGAACCGCACCCTCGCCGACACGCTCAACGAAACCCGGCGCCGCACGTGAACACCGCCGCGGCGGACGAGCCTGTCCTCGCCGCCCGGCGCGCAACCCGGGGCGGTGGCCGATGAACGCCCGCTCGATGATCATCGGCGTCTTCGGCTCGGTCATCGGATTGGTTGCCATGGTGCTGGTGATCGTGTTGCCGTCCTCGGACGAGACCTGCGAGACCGGTGACGTGCTGGTCGGCTCCTCGGCGCCGACGCTGCCCGAACTCGGCGCCGACACCCGCGCGGGCGCCACCACCGCGGCGACGACCACGAACGCGACCGTCACCGGCACACCGTCGCTGGCGGCCGGGGTCGGGCCGCTGCGGCGCACGCTGCCGATGGAGGTCGGCACCTTCACCATCTCCGATGTGTTCGGTTCACGCGGCGGCGGGCACAAGGGCATCGACATGGCCGCCGCCGACGGGACGACGATCTATTCGGTGTCCGACGGACGCGTCGTCGCGGCCGGGCCGGCGTCCGGGTTCGGGAACTGGATCGTCGTGGACTCGGTCGACTACAACGGGCGCGCCTACTCCGCGGTCTACGGGCACATGTGGGATCACGGCGTGAAGGTGCGCACCGGTGACACCGTCACCGCCGGTCAGCCCATCGGCATGGTCGGTTCGGCGGGCGAGTCCAGCGGTCCGCACCTGCACTTCGAGATCGTGCCCGGTGGTCGCTTCACCGGTGGTCGCCAGATCGACCCGATGCCGTGGCTCGACGGCGCACCGACCCCCGATGTCGGTGGCGCGCGGGCCTTTTCGAACGACCCGAGCTGTGTTCGTGGATTCGGCAGTGCGGGCGGTCTGCTCGCCGACGGGAAGGTGCCCGTCGAGCTGGAGATCTGGTACCGGCGCGCGGGCACTGTGTGCCCGGAGATCTCCTCCTCGCTGTTGGCCGCGCAGGCCAAGCAGGAGTCGGGTTTCCGGCGCGGGCTCACCTCACCGGCAGGCGCTCAGGGACTGGCCCAGTTCCTGCCCGGCACGGCGGTGAGTATCAACCCCGACGACGGACAGCCCTACATCATCGACGCCGACGGCAACGGCACCGCAAGCGTGTGGGACGACGGCGACGCCATCATCGGCCAGGCCCGCTACATGTGCGCCATCGCCCACAAGATCGCGGGCTGGATCGCGCAGGGCAAGGTCTCCGGCGACCTGGCCGCCCTCACCCTCGCCGGCTACAACGCCGGTGAGGGCGCGGTGCTGGCCTCGGGCGGCATGCCGAATCGGTACGCGGCGCACTACTCCGAGACCCGCCCGTACGTCACCAACATCCTGGCGATGGAACCGCAGTACCGGGCACCGGGCGCGCAGGGTCGGTTCACCCGCGAACCCGGCGCCGAGGGACCACAGATCGCCGAGGCCGCCCACGATTGGCTCGGCGTGCCGTACGTGTGGGGCGGAGGCGGTCCGCAGGGACCCAGCGGTGGCGGATTCGACGGTCCCGGTCTGACGGCCGCGGCGGTGTTCGCGGCGACGGCGGGGGAGGTGGACCTGCCGCGCACCGCCGAACAGCAGTGGGAGGCGGGCACGGAGGTGCCGCTCGGGCGAATCTCGGTGGGCGACCTGGTGTTCAGTGACTTCGGACCACAGGGACCGGCGCAGGTCGGGATCTACGCCGGCAACGGCCAGGTGATCCAGGCGGTCGCGCCGAGCGGACGCAGTGGCGGCGGCGTCGTCGAGGTGGCGATGCCCGGTGACGCGCGGGCGAGGAGGGTTGTGTGACCACACGGGCGGCCCGACCAGGGATAACCTGGTTGAGGACAACACGAATCGGCACGACCCCGGCGGTGATGCTCGTGGCGTTTCTGAGTACGGTGCTCGTCGCCTGCGGTGGCGACGCCGATCCCGCGCGCCCACAGGCGAGTTCGACCACCCGGCTGCTCGAGGCGGCGGCCACCGTCGACCCGACCACTCCCGACGGGGTAGCGGTGGTCGCGTTGCGCGAGGTGTACACCTGGCACCCGGTCACCGAGGAACCTGGTGATTCGCTGGCGCGTGCGCGAAAATGGCTGGGGCCGAGCATGTTACGTATGCTTGACGCGCCGACCGGCACGGCGGCACCGAAACCGTCGCTGCAATGGGCCGATTGGGCGAAGGCGAAAGCGGAGGTGACGGCCTTCACCTTCGCCTCGGGGGAGAAGGCACCGCCGAGCGCCGACCCGGCCGTGACGCAGTTCAAGATCGGCATCGAGCAGACCGTCGTCTACCCGGACGGGCGCACCGAAGACCTACCGCCGAGCACGGTCATCGCGACCGTGGTGCAGACGCCGCAAGGCTGGCGCCTCGACGGGTTCCGCTGAGATCCACATCCGACAAGGTCCTCGAGGAGGCACACGTGGCGAAGAAAAAGGTGAAGGACCCGGCCGCGGTCGGGCCCGACACGACGCTCATCCTGATCGTGTTCGGCTTCGCGACGCTCGGCGTCCTCGCCGTCGCCCTGCACCTGGGCAACGCCCTGTCGGTGCAGCCGCAGAACGTGCCCGCCAACCCGATCGCCGTGGTCGCCGACCTCGCCCGGGGCAAACTGCACTGGCCGCGCGCGTCGACGGTGATCGTCCTGCTGGTGATCGCGGCGATCTTCGCCTACTTCTACATCCGCAAGCAGATGAAGAAGCGGGCGGGCGCTGGGCGGCTGGCGATCGACGACAAGGCCGACCACATGGGTAGTGGCAGCGCGATCGCCTCGATCACCGAGGAGGGGGTCCGGCAGAAGGCCAAGGACCTCGGGGTACGGCTCGGCACCAACGACGCGCCCGGTGTGCCGATCGGTGTCGCCGTGGCCGACGGGACGCCGCTCTACGGTTCCTACGAAGACCTGCACCTCGACATCTGGGGTCCCCGCCAAGGCAAATCGACGTCACGGGTGATCCCGGCGATCCTGTCCGCCATCGGCCCCGTGCTCACCACGTCCAACAAACGTGACGTCGTCGACGCGACCCGCAACGTCCGCGAGGCCAAGGGCAGCGCCACCTTCGTGTTCGACCCGCAGGGCGTGGCCGGGGAGCGGCCGACCTGGTTCTGGGATCCGCTGGCCTGGGTCGATTTCCGGCGCGAGGGGTGTGAGATGCGGGCCGCCCGGCTGGCCGGGCACTTCGCCGACGCCGAGTCCGGTGGCGCCGACAGCGGCGACAGCTTCTTCGATCCCGAGGCCGAAGACCTGCTGGCCGGGCTGTTCCTCGCGGCGGCGATCGCGGGCAAGCCGATCACCCAGGTCTGGGAATGGGTCACCGACTCGCAGAACAGCGAACCGATCCAGCACCTGCGAAGCGCGGGCCACGACTTCACCGCGGCGGGTCTCGCCATGCAGTACAACGCCGAACAGCGCACCAAGAGCGGCATTTTCGGCACCGCGAAGAAAATGATCCGCTGCCTGCAGCTGTCCAATGTGCACCCGTGGATCACCCGCGGCGGCAGCGACCGGATGCAGTTCGACGAGCTCGAGTTCATCGAACGCAACGGCACGCTGTACTGCCTCTCGCTCGAAGGTCGAGGATCGGCGGCGCCGCTGGTGAGCGCCCTCACCGAGGCCGTGATCGATGTCGCCATGCGCAAGGCGGCGATGTCGTCCGGCGGGCGGCTGCCGATCCCGCTGCTCGCCGTCCTCGACGAAGCCGCCAACGTGGTGCGCTGGAAGGACCTGCCCAAGCAGTACAGCCACTTCGGTTCGCGCGGCATCGTGGTGATGACGGTGCTGCAGTCCTGGGCACAGGGTGCGCGCTGCTGGGGTGCGGACGGGATGAACGCGCTGTGGTCGGCCGCCAACATCAAGGTGCTCGGCAGCGGTGTCGACGACATGGCCTTCCTGCGTGACCGGTCCGAGGCGATCGGCGAATACGACTCCATCTCGGCGTCGGTGTCGCAGTCGGGCAACAGCAAGAGCTACTCGCGCTCGCTCAGCTCGTCGGTCACCTTCACCGCACAGGGGTTGGCCACCTTGCCACGTGGGCGGGCCGTGGTGTTCACCTCCGGTCAGCCCGCAGTGCTCGTGCGGACTGTGCCGTGGTGGGAGTCGGAATACGCCGACGCGGTCCGTCGCTCGATCGACGACAACGACCCCACCCGCAAGACCCGCATCGACGATCTGGTGCTCAGCGCCCAGCCGCCGGCATCACTGTCGAAGAACAATCCGCCACCGGATGAGATCGGTGAAATCGAGGAGGTCAAGCCGCTGTGAACGACCAGGAATCGAATCCGGAGACGCAGGACTACGCCTACGCCGATCTGGTGTCGTTCGTGAACGAGTATCTCAGTGAGATCTATCGGCGGCAGGTTACCGATATCAGCGACACGGTGTGGTGCCCGGAATGGTGGCGCCACCCGGAGGCCGCGGTGCGTCTGCTCGCGCTGTGGCAGGCATGGGAGTTCTACCGGCAGAAGGGCGGCACGGGTCTGAGCGTGTGGTTCCTCGACCACGCCGACCCGCACATGACGAAACTGTTCGATCCGCGTGGGCCGTTCAAGTACTGCAGTGTCCGCAACGGGCACAAGGAAATGCTGAAATCGCTGCCCGTGGAGAACCCGACGGACGATCAGCAATTCGCCCACGTTCCGCGCAGCGCGTGGGAGAAGGGCGACCCCTCCGCGTCGTGAACCGCGTCGACGGTCCGGGGCGGTGACCGCCCCGGGTCAGCGGCCGCGCTCGATCCCGCGCGACTCGATCCCGCGCTCACGGGTCCCCACGTGGCGGGTCGGCACGTCGCGTATCCGCAGCGCTTCCTCGGGCGAAATGCCCTGGCTCATCTCCATGAGCATCCGTACCTGACTCAATTCCGGTGCCACACCGGCCCGCTGCAGATGCGCTGCGATGGCGGCACGGCGTTCGGTCGAGTCGTACCCGAGCTGCGGCGCCTCCACACTCTTGGTCGCTGTCGCGGCGGCCGAACTCGATGCGAACGGAGACGACGGGTCCTTCTGCAACGACAGACCCTTCTCCTGCGTCTTGGTCTGACCCATCGTCATCATCTGCTTGAGCTCGATATTGCGTGGGTCCTTGGCTTTCAGATCGCGCGCCTCGCGAATCTGCAGCTCGCGCGCTTCCTTCATCTTCGCCTCGATCGCCTTGGCGCGGGACTCGGCCTCTTTCTGACCGTGTTCGCGCGACTTGAGGGCGACCAGGGTGGCCATCTGCAGCATGGTGCGCATCATCGCCGCCGTTTCGCTGCCGATGTCGTCGAGTTCCGCCATGACTGCTCCCCGATGCCGCTGTGGAAGTGGACATCTGAGCCTACCCTGAAAACGACGAACGGGCCGGACACGCGAGGTGTCCGGCCCGTGTCGTGGTAGCCGGGGTGTCAGCCCACCTTGACGGTGTTGAACGAGATCGGCAGTTTCGGCTTGCCGCCGCCCGCCGGGCTGGACCCGTCGTCACCTTCGGCGCCGACCTTGGTGAGCGTCTGCAGGCCCGGCTCGTCGATGGTTCCGAAGATCGTGTACTTCGGCGGGAGCGTGGTGTCGCCGAAGACCAGGAAGAACTGGCTGCCGTTGGTGCCCTCCGGGGTGAGGCCGGAGTTGGCCATCGCGATCACACCACGCTTGTAGGTGACCGGGGTTTCCAGCGCCGGGTCGGTGTCGGCGTACTGATCGGTCGGGTACTCGTTGGCGAAGGCGTAGCCGGGACCACCCTGGCTCGAGGCGGTCGGGTCACCGCACTGCAGCATCTCGAAGCCGGGCTGCGCGGAGATCCGGTGGCATTCGGTGTTGTCGAAGTAGCCCTGGCGCGCCAGGCTCACGAAGCTGTTCACCGTGCACGGCGACCCGGTGCTGTCGAGCTCGAGCCCGATCGGCCCCTGGGTGGAGTCGATGGTCACCCGGGTCTTCGGCGCGGCGGGACCGCCGGCGACCGAGGTTTCGGCGGGCGGGGTCACCGGCTTGGCGGCGGGCTCGGCCCCGGTCGGGTAAGCGCAGGTCACTGTCTTGGACTCGGTCGGCAGTGCGGGCAGCACACCGGGCTGCTGTGGCTTCTTCGTGCTGACGTTCGTCGTTTCCGACGCGCTCGGGGTGCTGTCCTCACCGTTGGTGAGGAAGTACACCCCGACGCCCGCGGCCGCGACCACGATCACGCCGAGCACCGACCCGGCGATCGTCAGGCGCTTACGCTTCTTCTCCTGCTCGGCCCGTCGTGCCAGCTGGCGCTCCAGCTTGCGCTTGGCCGCCGCCCGTCGCTGTTCGTTACTCGGCACTACCGCGTTCCTCCCGTGTCGTCAGGTTCGCCTAGAGGGTAACCGGTTGGACGCGGAGGGCGCCCGTGGGGAAAACTGGGTGATCGTGACCAAGACCAGCAGCTTCAGTGCCCCGAAGGGGGTTCCGGATTACGTGCCGCCCGGTTCGGCCGAGTTCGTCGCCGTGCGCGACGGGTTGGTTCATGCCGCCCGACTGGCCGGGTACGGGCACATCGAGCTGCCGATATTCGAGCTGACCGCCCTGTTCGCCAGGGGTGTCGGCGAGTCGACCGACGTGGTCAGCAAGGAGATGTGGACCTTCGCCGACCGCAAGGGCGAGAGCTTCACCCTGCGGCCCGAGGGCACCGCGGGCGTGATGCGGGCGGTGATCGAGCACGGGCTCGACAAGAGTGGTCAGCTGCCGATCAAGCTGTGCTACGCGGGACCGTTCTTCCGGTACGAGCGGCCGCAGGCCGGTCGGTACCGGCAGCTGCAGCAGGTGGGTATCGAGGCGATCGGCGTGGACGATCCGGCGCTCGACGCCGAGGTGATCGCCGTCGCCGACGCCGGTTTCCGGGCACTCGGCTTGGACGGTTTCCGTCTCGAGATCACCTCGCTCGGCGACGAGACCTGCCGCCCGCAGTACCGAGAGTTGTTGCAGCAGTTCCTGTTCAACCTGCCGTTGGACGAGGAGACCCGCCGCCGCGCCGAGATCAACCCGCTGCGCGTGCTCGACGACAAACGTCCGGAGGTCCGCGAACTCACCGCCGCCGCGCCGCTGATGATCGACCACCTGTCGGAGTCGGCCAAGGCCCACTTCGAGCAGGTGCTCGCCCACCTCGACGCGCTCGGCGTGCCGTACGTGGTGAACCCGCGCATGGTTCGCGGCCTGGACTACTACACCAAGACCACCTTCGAGTTCGTGCACGACCAGCTCGGCGCCCAATCGGGCATCGGTGGTGGCGGGCGCTACGACGGGCTGATGGCCGAGCTCGGCGGGCAGCCGCTCTCGGGTATCGGCTTCGGTATCGGTGTCGACCGGACCGTGCTCGCGCTGGCGGCCGAGGGCAAGTCGGCCGCCGATCCGGCGCGCTGCCAGGTCTACGGCGTCGCCCTCGGTGACGCGGCCAAGGCGCGGATGGTCACGCTGGCCGGTGAGCTGCGTGGCGCGGGCATCAGCGTCGACCTGGCCTACGGTGGGCGCGGCATGAAGGGCGCCATGAAGGGGGCCGACCGGTCCGGCGCGAAGTTCACGCTGGTCCTGGGCGACCGCGATCTCGAGAACAACGAGATCGGTGTCAAGGAGATGGCCACCGGTGATCAACGTCAGGTGCCGCTCGGCGAGGTCGTCGGGGTCCTGCGCGCGGGTCTCGGCGGCTGAGTTCGTCGCGGGCCTCCGGAGGGGGCGCGGTAATCTGACCGCGCCCCACGCCGGGCGGGCCGGCGGCGGTGAGAGGGACTTGGTGAGCGGGGATTCCGGGCGACCGGCGACGGAACCGATCGGCATCGACCTGGTCGCACCCGAGGTGTTCGCCCCGATGCTGCGCAAACTCTCGCTGGGCGCGTTCGCCGTCGGCGTCGTGGTGATGCTGGTGACCTCGATCTGGTTGAGCTGGGCCTACGCCGTCCTGCTCGGCCTGATCGTCGCGGTCCCCACGCTCGCGTACGCGATGGCGTTCAAGCGCAGGCGGATGTGGTTGGACGGCACCGTGATCCACGCTCATCGCCTCGTCGGTGAGCGTCGGATCGACCTCGCCGACACCCAGGGTGCGCAACTGCTGGTGTTCCCTGGCCGGCTCAGCCGCATCGTGCTGCGCGTGACGGCGGGCCAGGAAACCCAGCTGGTGCCGCTGGCCATGTACACCGATGCGGGCAGCGGCCGTGAGCTGCACCTGCTCGGCCTGCGCAAACTGGCGGACGCGCTGGCCTCGGCGCCACTGGTGGCCGCGGTCGCCATCTCCGAAGTGCTGCTCGCCCAGTTGCGGGCCGAGGCGCGCGACGCCGGGCTCGACGAACGACCGCTGTATCGGGGCGTCCGCCTGGTCCGCGCTCAGGACTCCGTGTCGCCGGTGGTACTGACGGATTCGCAAGTGGCCGAACTGGTCTGAGCCCTACGGTTCGAGCAGCGGGGCGACGCGCTCCCAGTAGGTGTGCATGTCCTGTTCCCAGTAACCCCAGGAATGCGTGCCCGCCGGACGGAAGTCGAAGTCGGCGGGGATGCCGAGCGCGGCGAGCCGGTCACGCAGCAGTTTGGTGCACACCACCGTGATCCCGTCGAGCACGCCGCCGATCACCAGCTGATCGACCAGTTTGAGCGGACTGTTCCCGATGCCAGGGCCGTCGAGTGTGTCCAGCGGGCCGGGCATGCCGTTGCCCGTGCTCACATACACTCCCACCCCGCGCAGCCGCTCGGCATTGAGTGCCACGTCGTTGGCGACCCAGGCCGGGTCGGTGGGCGGTCCCCACATGTTCAGCGGATTGCCGCGGCGCGCGGTGACGATCGAGGCGACCATCGCCTGACCTGCCGGATTACTGGTCTGCACGCACCCGCTGAAGGAGCCGACCATCCGGAAACGTTGCGGGGCCTCCTGTGCCATCCGGAACACCGCCGAACTGGCCATCGACAGCCCCGCCACGGCGTCGCGGCCGGTGCCGTGGAAGGCGGAGTCGATGATCGGCGGCAGTTCGATGGTGAGGAAGGTGAGCCATCGGTTGCGTCCGGTGCCGGGGTCGTCGGATTGCCAGTCGGTGTAGAAGGTGCCCGCGCCGCCGATCGGCATCACGACGGTGGCCTGCTTGCCCACGAAGAAATCCAGGGCATCGGTTTTGGTGAACCAGTTGCTGCCCTCGCGCCAGTCGGGGGTGTCGGTGCCGCCGTCGACACCGTTGATCAGATACAGCGCACCGGCGGGCGCTTCGGGATCGGCTGCCGGAATCACCGCGACGGTGACCGGGCGGTTCATGGCCGCCGAGTGCACCGTCAGGTCGATCACCCGGCCCGGCCCGTTCGCCGCGGCCGCCACCGCGAACGAACCGTTCGGGGCGGGGCGTGCCGCGTCCATGGCCCGGGCGGCCACGAGGTCCGGGGCAGCCTGTGCGGCCACGGCGGCGGGGAGGCCGGCGGCGGCCAGCACCACCGACAGGACGAGCCGTCGCAGCATCGAATGCAGCACTGTCATCGCTCCGTTCATCGCGCGTGTCTTGTCGTTCCGTCGACCAGGCGCAGTTCCCTGGCGTCGGGCCACAGCGCCGACCAGGCCCGGCTCGGTCCGGTGCACAGCCACACCGCCACACCACGGTTCACACCGGGAAAGCCCAACGGTTCGTCGAGGTGGGTGAGCGGGACGGTGCTCGCGAAACCGGTGCGCAGACCGGTCTCCGGGCCGTCCACCCCGACGTACAGCACCGTGGTCGCGCTGTCCGGTGGTGCGCCGAAGTAGCCGTAGCCGCGATTGGGGCTGTACACCTCGGGCAGACCGGCCGCAGGCCCGTAGTGCTCGAGTGCCGCTGCCTGCCAATAGTTCTGGGTCACGATCACCAACCCGTCGCGCTGCCGCGGCGTCAGTTGCTCGTAGGTTCGCCGCACCGAGCCGACCAGGTCGTCCCAGCCGCTCGGCCCGAACAGCACACTGCGCGAATGGATCTGGGCGTAGTCCTCGGTGGCCGTCCGCAGCGCCGATTCCGGTCGGGGCAGGGCGAGCACGAGTGCGACACAGATCGTCGTGGACACGGCGGTGACAGCCCCGCCGAACACCAGTTCCCGGCGAGAGAGCCCCCGGTCCGCCAGATATACCGCGCCCGCGGCGAACAGGCCGGGAAAGGCCCCGGCCACGAAGTAGGGCCGAAGGCCCGCGAGCACCACCCCGCTCAGCCCGATCGCGATCATCGGGATCAGGAACCGATACGGCCGGAATCGTGGGGAGCGCAGCCCCGCCCACATCCCGGCGAGCAGCAGCAACCCACCCGCCCCGGTGACCTGGATCATCGTCCAGGGCGCCGCCAGCACCCCGGCCGTGGCGAGCTGTTCCTCGCGCACGACCGCACCCATGGCCAGCTGCGGCCAGCCGTTGCGGTGCTGCCACCACAGAATCGGCACCGCCGAGCCGACCAACAGCGCCGAGCCGACCCAATACGCGGGCCGCCGCAGCAGCTCGCGCGGACCGAACACCGCGACACCGAACGCGAGCACCGCCCAGATGATCGGAATCAGCCACTTCACCTGGAAGTCGAGCGCGGCGACGGCCCCCGCCGCGATCAACAGCCCGTCCGCGCGCGTGCGCACCCACCGGATCAGCAGCCAGGCGAGCACCGCCGTGAGAGTGATGTCGAGGGCGAAGGTGCTCAGCATCGCCGACTGCATCACCGCCATCGGGGTGGTCGCGTAGGCCAGCGCGGCGACGGTCTGGGGGAGTCGTCCGCCGCCGAACTCCCGGGCCATCACCGCGCTGAGGACGACGGCCGCCACCGTGAACAGCAACGCGGGCACGCGCAATGCCACGACCGACCCCGGCGCCAGCTGGTCCGACAGGGCGGCCAGCAACGGAACCAGCGGCCCCTGATCGGCATAACTCACCGACGGATGCCGTCCGGCGGCAAGGAAATACAGTTCGTCACCGCCGATGCGGTAGCGGTCGAGACGGATCAGCAACAGTGTCCCCGCCACGGCCGCGACCACCGACACCTCCCGCCAGGCGAAGGCAGGCAGTGTGCCGACGGTCGGCGCGGGTGCGTCGAGGCTGCGGAGGTTCATGTCAGTCCCGTTCGCGGACGACAACCGGTGCGGGAACGGCGGCGGGGGAATCGGATTCGAGCTGTGGTCGATGCCGGACCAACCAGCGCGGCGCCCACCAGCAGGCGTCACCGAGCAACCGCATGGACGCGGGCACCAGCACCAACCGCAGCACGGTCGCGTCGATCAGCAACGCCGTGACCATCCCGAAGGCGATGTACTGCATCATCAGCAGTTCCGACAGCGCGAACGCGCCGGTCACCACCAGCAAGATCAGCGCGGCGGCGGTGATGATCCGCCCCGTTCCGGCGACCCCGGCCCGCACCGCCTCGGTGGTGGACGCGCCCGCCGCCCTGGCCTCGACGATGCGCGAGAGCAGGAACACCTCGTAATCGGTGGACAGGCCGTAGATCACCGACACGATGATCACCAGAACCAGCGCCATCACGGGCTGTGGCGTGAAACCGAACACCCCCGCACCGTGGCCTTCGATGAACACCCAGGTGAGGACACCGAGTGTGGCACCGAGCCCGAGCAGGTTCAGCGCCGCGGCCTTCAACGGCAACACCACCGAACCGAAGGTCAACGCCAGCAGCAGCGTGCTGGCCAGGAAGACGAACGCGATCATCAGCGGAATCCGCGTCACCAGTGCGTCGATGCTGTCCTTCTCGATGGCGGGTTGACCACCCACCAGTAGCGTGGTGCCCGGCGGCAACGGCATCGACCTCAGGTACTCGATGGTCGCCTCGGCGTCGGAGGCTTCGGCCAGCACGGTGCCGGTGGTGAGCACCTGGGGCTGGAACGGTGACCGCATCGGCTCGGCGAACGGCGCGGCCAGGCCGGGTGCCCGGTTCGCGTCGGCGCGCACGACATCGGCGGTTCCGGGATCGAAGGTGACGATGACCAGGTCGATCGGGTCGATCTGGCGCAGCGGGAACGATTCGTCGAAATGCTGCTGAGCCAGCCGGGTGGGGTGGGTCGGCGGCAGGAACTTCTCGTTGATGGATCCGAAGGCCAGGTGCTGGATCGGGAAGATCAGCACCAGCAGGCCGAGACAGACCGGAACCGCCACCGCGAGGGGGCGTCTCATCACCGCGGCGGCCAGTCTGCCCCAGGCGTTGCCGGGGTCGCGGGCGACCGGCTTGCGGAACCAGTCGACACCGAACCGGTCGACCCGCCTGCCGAGCACGGCGAGCATCGCGGGCAGCAGCGAGATGGAGGTCAGCGCGGCCAGCGTGATGGTGATCATCGCGCCGTAGGCGAACGAGCGGAGCAGACCCTGGGGGAACACCAGGATGCCCGCCGCCGCGACCACCACGATCAGCGCCGAGAACAGCACGGTGCGCCCCGCGGTGGACACACTGTTGCGCACCGCGTCCTCCACCGACCGGCCGTCGGCCAGTTCTTCCCGGAAACGGCTGAGCACGAACAACCCGTAGTCGATGGCCAGGCCGAGCCCGATCATCGAGACCACGGGCGACACAAAGGAATTCACCTCGGTCACGGTGGTGAGCAGGCGCAGCAGACCCCAGGCGCCGAGCATGGTCAGCCCGCCGACGATCAGCGGCAACGCGGCGGCGACGACACCACCGAACACGAAGAACAGCAAGACCGCGACGACGGGCACGGCGAACAGCTCCACCCGCCGCTGGTCTTCGACCATCGTGTCGTTCAACGCGGCGGCGACCGGCTGCCCGCCCGCCACCTCCATCCGGACCCCGGGAATCGTGAGTTCCTCGGCGATCTCCCGATAGTTGCGGCCCTGTTCGGTGGGGTCGAGGCCCTTGATCGCGATCGAGGCGAACGCCTTGTCGCGCGCCGGCGAGCCGAACACCTCGGGCAACGCCATCCCGGTATCGGTCGGCCAGTACGCGCCGTTGACCCGGTCGATCCGGTCGGGGAACCGCTGCGGCAGGTCGTTGAGTCCCGCCACGACGGTGGCGGCGAAGGCGGGGTCGTCGATGGTCGTCCCGTCCGGCGCGCGGAACACCAGCAGCAGATCGGAGCTGTGATCGCGCCCGAAGGCGTTGTCACGCACGTGCGCCGCGCGCACCGCCTCCGAGGAAGGATCGTCGAACCCGCTCGAGCTCAGATCGGCGCCGAGGCCGAGACCATAGGCTCCCAGCGCAAGCAATCCCGCGACCACCGTGACGATGACGGCGTACCTGCGCCGCACGACGGTATCGCCCCACTGCCTCAATTCGGCGTACACATCCGGCTCCCAACGACATTTCGCGATGGGGTCGAACTTGTCATTGTCGAGCGACTTTTCGGTCGTGAAACATCGATATTGCGGTCGGTCACAATCGATCCCGGAATTTCGCTGTGAGCCGTGACCTCGCCTGGTGGGGCGGATCACAGGAGTACGCGCGAGTGTCAGTCAGAAATGTCAGACGTCGGTTATCGAACGATCGACACGGTGCCGGGCTTCTACGTTGACATCAAACGGTCAGTTGCCACAGACCGGTCGAAACCGGAGGAAATTGCGTGTCGGATATTGCCATTGTCGGAATCGGTTGCCGGTTCGCGGGCGGAATCGATTCGCCGGAATCGTTCTGGGACTTCGTCGTCGACAAGCGTGACGGTGTCGTGGAGATGCCTGCCGATCGCTGGGATTGGCGCCGCTACTACGACCCCGAGCCACGCACCCCGGGGCGCAGCTACACCAAGCACGGCGCCTTCATGACCATCGACCCCTGGCAGTTCGATCCCGACTTCTTCGGGATCTCACCGCGCGAGGCCACCGTGCTCGACCCGCAGCAGCGGTTGATGCTCGAGGTGACCTGGGAGGCGCTCGACGACGCGGGCATCGCCGGGCAGGTCGCCGGCGAGCGGGTCGGCGTATACGTCGGCGGCTTCGTGGTCGACCAGTCGGTGATCGGCGTGGTCGGACCGGCGCTGTTCCACACCGACATGCACACCCCGGCCAGCGCCTCATACACGATGCTGTCCAACCGCATCGCCTACGCGCTGAACCTGGTGGGCCCGGCGATCACGGTGGACACCGCGTGCTCGTCGTCGCTGGTCGCGCTGCACCTTGCCTGTCAGGCGCTCGACAACGACGACTGCCGGGTCGCCGTGGCAGGCGGGGTCAATGTGATGTTGCAGCCCGAGACCTTCGTCCTGATGTGCAAGGGCGGCTTCCTGGCCGCCGACGGCCGGTGCAAGTCCTTCGACGCCACCGCCGACGGGTACGGCCGAGGTGAGGGCGCGGGCATGGTTGTGCTCAAGAAGCTCGACGACGCCGTGCGCGACGGTGACCGTGTGTACGCGGTCATCAAGGCGACGGGCTCGAATCAGGACGGGCGGACCACCGCGATCACCGTGCCCAATGTCGACTCCCAGGAGGCGCTGGCACGCACGGTCTGCGAGCGTTCGGGCATCGCCCCCGACCAGATCACCTATCTGGAGGCGCACGGCACCGGAACCCTCGTCGGCGATCCGGTCGAATTGCGCGCACTCGGCCGGGTTTTCGGCGCACCGTCGGGCCGCTCGGGCACCATCGGTGTCGGTTCGGTGAAGGCGACGATCGGCCACACCGAAGCCGCCGCGGGCGTGGCGAGCGTGATCAAAGCGGCGCTGGCCCTCCGCCATCGCATGCTGCCGCCGCAGGGCTGGCTCGAGAACCCCAACCCCGACATCCCCTTCGACGAACTCGGCTTGCACGTGCAGACCGAGGCACAGCCCCTGCCCGCCGACGGGGGACCGATGTCCGTGGCGGTCAACGGTTTCGGTTACGGCGGCACCAACGCGCACGCGATCCTGCAGGAGTTCCGCGCCCCGGAGCAGACACCCGCCGAACCTCCACGGCACCTCGGCATTCTGCCCATCTCGGCGCGCAGCACCGGCGCGGCGCGGGCCCTGGCAGGCCGGTTCGCCGACCTCATCACCTCGGGCGCCGACCCGCAGCGGCTGGCCGAGGCGGCCTGGACCCGCATGGCGCAGCACCCCTTCCGCACCGGTGTGCTGCTCGACGGTGATACCGACGAGCTGGTTCGCGAACTGCACGAGTACGCCTCGGGCGGCGGCCGCGACGCGACCCGCACGGTGTCCTCGGCCGCCGCCGAACCGGTGTTCGTGTTCTCCGGCATGGGGCCGCAGCACTGGAAGATGGCCCGCGAACTGCTCGCCGCCGGTGGCGTGTTCGCCGAAACCGCCCGCGAGATCGACGCCGAGTTCCGGGCACTGTCCGGGTGGTCGATCATCGAGGAACTGAACAGGCCGGAGGACGAGTCGCGTGTCACCCGCACCGAGGTCGCCCAGCCCGCCAACTTCCTCGTCCAGGTCGGTCTGGTGCGTGAGCTGGCCGAATACGGCATCACCCCGGCGGCCATCGTCGGCCACAGTGTGGGCGAGGTGTCGGCGGCCTATGTCAGCGGCATGCTCTCGCTGAAAGACGCGGTGCGCGTGGCCTATCACCGCGCCCGCCTGCAGGCCACCACGGCGGGCACCGGCGGCATGCTCGCAGTGGGCCTGAGCACCGACCAGGTGACCGAGCTGATCGGCGACGACCCGAGCGTCGACATCGCCGCGATCAACAGCCCCACGTCACTCACCCTGTCCGGCGATGTCGACCGGCTCGACGAGATCGCCGAGAAGCTCACCGAGGACGGGATCTTCGCCCGCAGGCTGCGGGTGGAGGTGCCCTACCACAGCCGCCTGATGGAGCCGATCCACGACGAACTGCGCGAGGTTCTCGCCGACCTGGCCCCGCAGGCGCCCACCGTGCCGCTGTACTCGTCGGTGACCGGCGAACTCGTCACCGAGGGCGACTGGAACGCCGACTACTGGTGGTCCAATGTCCGTGAGGCCGTGCGGTTCCACGCCGCGATCGGCACAATGCTGGCCGCGGGCAGCCGTGTGTTCCTGGAGGTGGGCCCGCACCCGGTGCTGTCGGGCAATATCCGCGAAGCCATGGTCGACGCGGACGTCAACGGCACCACGGTGCCGACCCTCGACCGCGAACAGTCCGACTCGCACAGCCTGCGGCGTACCCTCATCGGCCTGCACGCCGCCGGTGTCCTCGACCGCGAGCGGCTGTTCCCGGCCGTTCCCAGCGCACATGTGCCGCTGCCGCGCTACCCCTGGCAGCGCACCCGCCTGCATTCGGCGCTGCCGCTGTTCGAACAGGCCCGCCTCGGCACGCCCGGCACCTACGCCATGCTCGGCGACCCCGACGTGGAGGGCCGCCCCGAATGGCTGCTCCAGGTCGGCACCCAGTTGCTGCCCTGGCTGGCCGACCACGTGGTCAACGGCGTCAAGATCATGCCGGGCGCGGCCTATCTGGATGCCGCGCTCAGTGCCACCGCCCAGCGGATCGGCAGCAAGCAGGTCGCGCTGGAAGGGGTCCGGTTCGTCGCGCCGCTCGTCATGGGCGCCCCCGATGTGCCGTTGGTCGCGATGAGTGTGGAGGAGGCCAGCGGCCGATTCCTGATCCGCTCCCGCAGCGCCACCGGAACGGCCTGGACGGTGCACTCGACCGGGCGCACCCTGACCGGCGCGCACGAACAGACCGAGGTCGAACTGCCGTCGATCGATGTCGGCGTCGATGTCGACCCGGCCATGTTCTACGCGGGACTCGCCTCGGCGGGTCTGCAGTACGGTCCGTCCTTCCAGCGGGTGACCTCGGTGCGCGTCGGCCGCGATGTCGTACTGGCCACCGTGGACGGCAGCATCGCCGCCGACTCCGGGCACCTGGCGCATCCAGCTGTGGTGGACGCCGCCATGCAGTGCGCCGCGATGCTGTTCACCGACGAACGGATCAACGAGGGCGTCATGGTGCCTGTCGGGGTGACGGCGGTGCGCCTGCTCGCCGACCTGCCGGCGCAGATCACCGTCATCGCCCGCCGCGACCCGAAGGCCCGGCTGCGTGCCGACGTCGACCTGCTCGATCAGGACCGGAAGCTGGTGGCGCGCTTGACCGGACTGCAGATCGGTGCGCTCAAGCCCGGCGACGACCCACTGCACCGGATGGCCGACTTCTACTACACCGAGACCCTCGAGGAACGCGCGGCGCTCGACCCGGCGGCGCTGGCCGAAGCCGGATCGGTGTCGACGGTGATCGTCGGTCTCGGCGAGAGCCCGCGCACCGCGCGGCTCGCCGCGGCCGTCCCCGATTCGCGGGTGTATGTCGTCGATCCGGCGAGCGAGCAGCTCGAAGCGGATCTGGTCGCGCTGCTGACCGCGGCCAAGGCCGAGGACAAGCAGCGTGTGCACGTCTGCGTCGTGGCCGGGGCGGGCACCGACGATGTCGCCGACCTGTGGACGCTCAAGCGCATCGCGGTCGCGATCTCCGAATACGTCACCCCCACCGTCGAAGGCGCCGCACCGCAGATCCACTTCGGCGACGGCACCGTCCACGCCACCCTGATCACCGAATCCGCCTTCGCCACGCCCGACAGCGACATCGCGCCCGACCCGAGACAGGCCGCGTTCGCCGGTGCCCGACGCGTGTTGCTCAATGAGCAGACCCCGCTGCGCTGGCGCCTGATCGACACCGAACCGGGCACGCCGATCGCCGATCTGGTCACCGAACTCGGCGTGCCGGGGGCATTCTCACTCGACAACAGCGACGAGGTGCTGCTGCGCGGCGGAGTCCGTCTCGCACCGGTGGTGACCAAACCGCTGCCCGAGCGCATCGAGGAACTCGAGACAGCGCACCCGCTCACCGACCCGGAGGCCAACTTCGAACTGGACATGCCGCGCACCCGCCTGCTGTCGCAAGTGGCCTGGCGGCAGTGCCCACGCGTGGCGCCGGGCACCGGGGAGATCGAGGTCGCGATGGCGGTGATCGGGTTGAACTACAAGGACCCGCTCAAGATCATCGGTCTGCTCGGTGAGCGTGAGCTCGCCCCGACCTATTTCGGCACCGTGCCCGGTATGGAGGGCATGGGCACCGTTGTGCGCGTCGGTGCGGGCGTCACCGATGTGATGGTGGGTGACAAGGTCGCGGTGGCTTCCAAGGGCATGATGCGCCGGTTCGCCACGGTCGACCGGGAACTGGCGGTGGTGGTTCCCCCCGATACCGATCCCGCCTACTGCACCAGCACCATCGCCTTCGGCACGGCCGAATACGCCCTGCACGACCTGGCCAGGCTGGAGCCGGGGGAGACGGTGCTGATCCACGGCGCCGCCGGCGGTGTCGGCACCGCAGCCATCCAGGTGGCCAAGTCGATCGGCGCCCGCATCATCGGCACGGCGAGTTCGCCCGAGCGCCGCGAGCACGTGTTGGCGATGGGCGCGGACTTCGCGGTGAACTCGCGCTCGCTCAACTTCGTCGACGACGTGCTCGCCTTGACCGGCGGTGCGGGCGCCGACGTGATCATCAGCAGTGCCCCCGGCGAGATCCTGCGCCAGAACTTCAACGCCGCCGCCGAGTTCGGCCGCATCGTCGAGGTCGGCAAGGCCGACATCTACACCGGCGGGCTGCTGGAATTGGCCAACTTCGACAAGAACCTCGCCTACTACTCGATGGACCTGGACCGCCTGGTCGCGGTGCGCCCGCAACGCCTGTCGCGGCTGCTGCAGCGGGTGTTCGAGAAGGTCACCGAGGGCGTGTACACCCCACTGCCGTATCAGCTGTTCGAGACGCACGAGGTGAGCCAGGCCTTCGAGGAGACGCTGCGATCCTCGCGGGTGGGTCGCGTCGCGCTGCGCATGGACGACCCGCAACCACCCGTGCGCCCGTACCTGCCGCCCCTCGAAATCGACGGGGAAGCAAGCTATCTCATCACCGGCGGGTTCGGTGGGTTCGGGATGGCGATCGGCCGGTGGCTGGCCATGCGCGGTGCGCGCCGCCTGGTGTTGGTCGGGCGCAGTGGTGCGAGCACCGACACGGCCGAGCGTCAGCTCGAGGTGTGGCGCTCGATCGGCATCGAGGTGGTCGAGGAACTCGCCGACGTCACCGACGCGGCCGCCGTCGCGGCGATCATCGCCCGCGCGCACAGCGGCGAGCACCCGTTGCGCGGGGTATTCCACGCGGCGGGCGCGGTGGCCGACAACCGGCTGGCCAAGATGGAACTGGCCGAACTCGACCGCGTCTACCGCCCCAAGGTCCATGGCGCGCAGGTGATCCACCAGGCGGTCGCGGACGCGGGCATCACCCTCGACATGTTCGTGCTGTGCTCCTCGGGCGGCTCGATGTACGGCATCTACGGCCAGTACAACTACTGCGCCGCCAATGTGGCGGTGGAAACCCTGGCCCGGCGCTGGTCGGCGGCAGGGGAGCGGGCCCTGTGCATCGGCTGGGGCCACCTGTCCGGCGCATCGGGTGGCATGGCGTCGGACGAGACCGCCGAAAAGTACCTGGACCTGGTCGGTTTCGGCCCGATCGACATGGCCGACGCCACCGCCTACCTCGAACAGACCCTGCGTCTCGGCGCGTCCAACGCCGCGATCATTCCCACCGACTGGGTGAAGCTGACCGGCACCTTCCCCCAGCTGATCCGCACCGGCCGTACCGCCGGACTCGCGAAGTCCTCCGCCAAGGACACCTCCGAATTGGCCAGGCTCCGAACCGAATTGGCCGCGATGGAGGAGGCCAAGCGTGGGCCCGCGATCGCCAGGAAGATGGCCGAGGAACTCGCGGTCGTCATGGGCGTGCCCGTGGAGTCGATCGACATGACGGTGCCGGTGCCCGAACTCGGGCTGGATTCGCTGATGGCGGTCGAGCTTGGCGCACGCGTCACCAAGACGCTCGGCATCGACCTGATGTCGATGCAGATGGGCCGCTCGTTCAGCCTGGAACAGGCCGGACCGAAGGTCGCCGAGTTGATCCTCGCCTCGGAACCCGCTGCCACACCGCCACTTCCGGACATCGTGCCGGTACCAGGGGAGGACACCGCGCCGACCGAGGTGCCGGAGCAGTGGACCGTCGACCGCGCCTCCGAGGTCTCGATGGCGGGATCGCACTGATGGTCGAGTTCGGTCTGATCGATGAGTGGCGGCCCGCGCCGGGACGACTCGTGACCTGGTTCGCCTCGGCGGACTCGGTCACGCGCGCGGCGCGGGCCCCGGCCCACCCGGCGTCGCCGTCGCTGCAACAGGAACAGTATCTGCGCCTGGCCGCCCGGCACGCGGGCGCGGACTTCCGCTTCTCGGGCCTGTGCCTGGTGACCGCGCGAATTCCCACCACCGAACTGGATCGTGAGGCCATCACCCGGGCGATCCACAAGTTCCTGCTGCGCCACGACACGTTCCGCACCTGGTTCACCGTCGAACCGGGTGGCACGGTGCGCCGCCACCTCGTGCCCGAGGCCGATGTGGAGTTCCTCCCGGTCGACTACGGCTACATCGACGACCCCGAGGCGATCTGCCGCCACGTCGAGAAGACCACACCCGGTCCGTTCCAATGGGATTGCTTCACCTTCGGCGCCATCGAGCACGAGGACTCGACCACCGTCTACCTGGCCGTGGACCACCTGCACACCGACGGCCTCGGCCAGTACCTCTCGGCCGCCGACTTCGCCCAGCTCTACGCCGCCGAACTGTGGCCCGACGCCGAGCCGCTCGCCCCCGCGGCGAGCTATCTGGACTACTGCCGCAACGAACGGTTCCTCAGCGATCAGCAGACACTGGCCTCGGCCGGGGTGAAGAAGTGGCTGGCATTGCTGCGCGGCAACGACAACCGGCTGCCCAGCTTCCCGCTCGACCTCGGCGAGAAGACCGACGGATATCACCGCAGCGCCCACCGCAGCATCGTGCTGCTCGACGAGGAACAGGGTGAGCGCTTCGAGGAGGTCTGCCGGGCCAACAGCGCCGATTTCGCCGGCGGGGTGTTCGCCGCTGCCGCGCTGGCCGAACGCGAACTGGTCGGGTCGGACTACTACTTCGGCATGACCCCGGTGAGCACCAGAACCTCCGCGGCGGAGAACAATTCGGTCGGCTGGTATGTGACGCTGGTTCCGGTCGCGTTCCCGCTGCCGGAACGGCTGACGATCGGACGCGCGATCAGGACCGCCCAGCGCGCCTACGACAGCGGACTCCTACTGGCGCCGACGTCGTTTCATCGGGTCCTCGAACTGCTGCCCGCCGATTCGGAGATCAAGGCCGAACCGGGCTGGGTGACCCCGATGATCTCCTTCATCGACGCCAGGGACTTCCTCGGCAACGAGCTGTTCGACAGCCTGCACGCCGGTGTGTTCGCCAACCGCGCCGCGTCCGAGGAGGCGCTGATCTGGATCAACCGGTTGCCCGGACAGACCTCGCTGAGCGTCATCTTCCCCGACACCGCGATCGCTCAGGAGAACGTGAGCCGCTACCTCGACACCATGAAGTCCGTCTTCGGAGCCATCATCGACAGCGCCGCGGAGATCCCGTGATCCGAGAAGAATTCGTTCCCTCCATCTTCCGTGACCCGTTCATCCCCGACGGCGAGAAGTCGACCTATCACGTCGGTATCACCGGACAGCCCGGCGGGATGGAGGTGTCCCAGGTGGTCGTGCACACTCGGGGCGGCTATCACACGACTCTCGAGGTCGGCCCCGCTCAGCGGCATCGGGACGGGCGCGAGCCGGTCATGACGATCGAGCAGCGCATCGGCCGCATCGATGGGTTCCTGCACGCGGAAACCTATCGCGCGCAGACCTTCTCGGGATCGACGCTGGTGTCGCGGGAGGAGGCGAACTTCGTCGACACCGTGCATCTGCAACCCGGTGGCCTGCCCGCGCCCTACCCGGCGAACGTGATGCCGATCGCCGCCGGGCTCACCCTGCTACGCGGCCTGGAATTCGCCGAGGGGCTGATGGAGACCGTCGATGTGTGGCTGGCGTTCTCGGTGCACTGGCCACTGCTCGTGCGGGTGGAGAAACAGGTCGTGCTCACCGGGCCGGCCGGGGTGTTCTCCTGCTGGCAGGTCCGGTTGCGGCCCGGCTTCGAGCACGTGAACGGGATGCTCGACAAGATGGTCGGGTCCGTGGTGCCGCCGTTCCTCGCCTATTTCGAGGTGGCGGCACCGCACCGGCTGGTGCAGCTGAGTTTCCCGACGCAGATGTCGATGTCGGCTCCGCGCGCGACGATGGAGCTGGTGTCGTGACCGCCACCGAACAATCGCGAACGCCCGAACTCGGTGCCTGGCTGGCGTTCGGCGCCTGCCTGATCGCGGTGTTCATGCAGATGATCGATGTGACGATCGTGAACACGGCCCTGCCGAACCTGACCGCCGACCTCGGTGCGTCGCGCTCGGCGCAGCTGCTGGTGATCTCCGGATACGCCCTGGCCTTCGCCTGCACCCTGCTCACCGCCGCCCGGATCGGGGCGATGGTCGGGCGGCGCACGATGTTCCTGGTGTCGGTCGCGGCCTTCACCGCGGCATCGGTCTGGTGCGGGTCGGCCGACGGTGCAATGGAATTGGTGATCGCACGCGTGGTGCAGGGCGCGGCCGGGGCGGGGATGGCCGCGCAGACCATCGCGATCCTCACCGCCGGATTCCCGCGTGAACGTCACCCGCTGGTGTTCGCGTTGTACGGGGGCGTGGCGGGGTTCGCCGGGATGCTCGGACCCATCGTCGGCGGTGTCCTGCTCACCCTCGACATCGGTGGCTGGGGGTGGCGGTCGGTGTTCCTGATCAACCTGCCGATCGGGTTGTTCGCGTTCGCGCTCGCCTGGAAGTTCCTGGACCGCAACAGACCCGAAGGGCGACACCGCCTCGACCTGGTCGGTGCCGGATTGTCCGGGCTCGGGCTGTTCGCCCTGATCGCGGGCATGGCCCAGATCCAGCAGCACGGCTGGCGTCTCGACCTCGTCGCGGTCGTCGGTGCCGGCCTGGCGCTCACGGCGGTGTTCCTCGCCCAGCAACGTCGACGGACCGCGCGCGGTGCGTCACCGCTCGTGCACCTGGAGCTGTTCGGCAACAACGGTTTCCGGGTCGGCTCGGTGCTGGTCGGCGCCTTCTTCGGGCTGTTCACGGCGTTCGTGTTCGCCGCATCGATCACGATGCAGGACGTGCTCGGTTACTCGCCGCTGCTCACCGGCATGGTGATGACCCTGTTCGCCCTCGGCGCCGGTGCGGGCGCGATCGGTTCGCTGATCCTGGTGCCGCGCTTCGACATCTGGGCGCTGGCGGGTGGGATAGCGCTGTTCGGCGGGTGCATCGGCGCGGGCGGGGTCTACCTGTACCTGGTCGACGGCGTGGCCAGCGCGCTGCTGTGCGCGGGACCGGTGTTCGCGGCCGGCTTCGGTGTCGGGGTGTTCGGCGTGCAGTTGCAACCGATGATGCTGTCGGGATTGGACGCCGACCGGATGGCCGAAGCATCCGGGGTGCTGCCGACGATCGAACAGGTCGGCAACGCGGTCGGACTGGCGGTGTTGACCACGGTGTTCTTCAGCTCGCACAGCCTCGGCGGCGCCGTCATGATGATGGGTGCCATCTGCGGTGTCGCCCTTCTTCTCGCCGTGCTGACATTGGCGATGCCCGCACGAGAGCAGCGCGAGGCCGCCGCTGCCAGCGCTTCCCGCGAGGAGGTGCTCGACGGCGCCTGACTCACGCCGGGCGCTCAGCCGAACAAGGTGAGTTGCGGGTTCGTCGGCGCGGGTACGGCGGTCGGCGGAGTCGTAGGACCCTGCTCGCGGCGGAGACCATGAGCGGTGAGCAGGGGATTCACCCGGTCGCGCAACCAGTCGCGGTAAGTGGGGGTGACATTGGCACCCCGGTTGTAGAGCTGACGGTAGCGGCGCATGAGAGCGGGGTGTTCGGTATCGAGCCAGGCCAGGAACCAGTCGCGGGTGGGGCCACGCAGGTGCATCGGGAAGGCCATGGCGCTGGCGGCGCCCGCGTCGGCGATCGCGGCGAACAGGGCGTCGAGGTGGGCGCGGCTGTCGGTGAGGCACGGAATGATCGGGGCCGCCATCACATGCACGGAGAAGCCCGCGTCGGCGAGAGCGCGCACCAGGTCCAGGCGGGCGCGGGGTTCGGGTGTGCCCGGTTCGAGGCTGTGATGCAGGTCGGGGTCGAGAATCGCGATCGACACCGCCACACTCACCTCCACCCGCCGTGCCGCCTCGGTGAGCAGCGGCAGATCCCGGCGCAGCAGCGGACCCTTGGTGAGAATCGAGAACGGCGTCCCGGAATCGGTGAGCGCGCGAATGATCCCCGGCATCAACCGGTATCGCCCCTCGGCCCGCTGATACGGATCGGTATTGGTACCGAGCGCCACCGCCTCGCGCTGCCACGACCGGCGCCCCAGTTCCCGCCGCAACACCGCCGCCACATTGGTTTTCACCACGATCTCGGAATCGAAATCACGCCCGGCGTCCAGCCCGAGATATTCGTGACTGCCGCGCGCGAAACAGTACCGGCACGCATGCGAACACCCGCGCATCGGATTGATGGTCCACCGGAACGGCAACGCGCTGCTCTCGGGCATCTTGTTCAGCGCGCTCTTGCACAACACCTCGTGAAAGGTGATGCCGTCGAACTCGGGCGTGCGGACGGTACGAACGAGCCCCGCCCGGCTCAAACCGGGCAGGGCACCGTCATCGGCATCGAGGGTCTGGGTCTGCCACCGCACCCCTCGAGTCGAACATGCGTTCGATCAGGTGTCAAGCGTGCTGCGGGGCGAGCGCGAAGTCGACGAGGTCGTGGATGCTCTCCTGGATCGGGCGCGGGCGGTAGCCCAGTTCACGTTCGGCTTTGCCGTGGTCGACGACGGGGGCCGAGATGATCGCGCCGAGAGCGGCTTTGGAGAGCACGTCCGAACCGAGTCGCTTGCCGATCGGTTCGAGTACCGGCATGAGCGCGCCGATGAGACCCGCCGGGATGGCGAAACGCGGGCCGGTGGCACCCGCGTGCCGGGCGGCGATCCGGCACAGCTCGAGCAGGGTGATCATGTGCCCGCCCAGCAGGTAGTTCTCGCCGGTGCGGCCCTTCTCGCCGGCCAGGATCAGGCCGTGCGCCACATCGCGGACATCGACCATGTCGAAGCCGCCGCCGATCATCACCGGGACGCGCCCACGTGCGCAGTCCACCGTGGTGCGGTTGACACGGGAGAGCCGGCTCAGGTTGTCGATCGGGCCGAAGACGCCGGTCGGGTTGACGATCACCGCGTCGAGACCCCGTTCGATGGCAGGTCGCAGCGAGAGCTCGCCGGTCCATTTGGAACGGTCGTACACGGGCAGTTCGGGATTGTCGGAACGCTGGGAGGTCTCGTCGATGTGCCCACCCGCGCGGTACTGGTCGAAGGCGTGGATGGAACTGGTGTGCACGAACCGGCGCGCGCCCACCTCGAGCGCGGCCTCGGCCGTGACCCGCACGCCCTCGGTGTTCACCCGCCAGGCCAGATCGTTGTTCTTGGCCAGCGTGATGAGGGCGACCAGGTGGTACACCACCTCGGCGCCGTCCAGCGCCGTGCGCATCGACGCCGCGTCGAGCACGTCACCCTCGACCCAGGTGACGGCCGGGTCGGTGGTGGCGGGGGCGACGCGGTCGATGGCAACCACCTCGTGTCCGCGCTCCACGAGCTGAGGGATCAGGTTGGATCCGAGGTAGCCGGCTGCGCCGGTCACTGCGACCTTCATGAGGCCGAGGATATAGAACATGTTCTAGTTTTGCCATCGAATGTCGCAGATCGGGTCCGTCGCGAGTCGAAACCGGTCGGGGTATTCGGCTATATTTGGCGCACTGCGCAATCGGGCGGTCGCGTCGGGAGTTGCGCGGCTACCCGATCGTGGTCTCCAGACCGACTTTTCACGACGAGTGGGGGATTCGCATGACCGATCTCTCGGTGCAAACCGAAGGTGTCAACGCGTTCGCGACGACCAATGCCGGGGTGGCGGGGCAGATCGCGGCGGCGGGCAATTTCGACCTGGTCGCCAATGTCTCCGCGATGACACCCGTGTTCGGGCTCATCGGCGCCGACTACCTGGCGATGTTCGCGGCCGCGCAGGTGTTGCAGGCCAAGGACATCAATGAGCTGTCCGCCAAGTTCGGGTCGCTGTCGGACGCGGCGTTCCGCTCGTCGGTGACCTTCGACGCCACCGACATCGACAACGCGGCGCAGATCGCGCGCCAGGCCGCCGGGATCGGGGGCGCGGCATGAAGCCGCTGAGCGCGGACACGGGCGTGATCAGCCCGGAAGCGTCGCTGGCCACCGCCGAGACCGAGACACAGTCCGCGCTCGGCGCCGTGCCGCAGGAGCTGGCGGGCCAGGCCATTCTCGACGTGCCGCTGGTGCAGCTGCCCGAGGACGTCGAGGAACCGGTCTTCACTCTCGCGCAGAAGATCACCGAGGAAACCCAGCAGGTCGGCATGCCGACCGGGCTGCCCGGCCTGTCCGGGCTCGGCACCGGGACGGACGCCCAGGACATCCTGACCGGTATCTCGGACGACGCGTCCTCGGCGCTCACCGACGTGCAGGGCGCGCTGAGCCAGGCCACGATCGACCCGTTCGGCACCGCCGAGACCCTGATGAACCAGGCCAAGAGCGCCGTCACCGGCGCGACGGGCGGCGCGGGCGGTGCCTCGAACACCGGGGCCGGTGGCAACTCGGCCGCCGCGACCAGCCTCACCGAAGACCCGGTCGCGGCACTGATGAACGGCCTGTCGCTGCCCGCGCTGCCCGGCATCGAGACGCTGTTCCAGCCGTTCCTCGACCTGCTCAGCAGCTTCGGCACCGGCGTGTTCGGCTCGCTCGACCCCACCTCCATCCTGAGCAATTCCTCGGCCGTCATCGAACAGGCCATGACCCTGGCCCAGGGCGGTGTGAAAACGGTGCAGCAACTGTGGGAGGGCCAGGCCGCCGACGCCGCGACCACCGCCAGCCAGCAGGCGCAGGCCCAGGGACAGGAGACCAGTCAGCGCGGCATCGATATCTCCGCGCTCACCCAGCAGGCGGCCGCGGTCGTGCAGACGGGCAACGCCCAGCTCACCTCCATCGCCACCACCTTCGCCGCGCAGGCGACGGCGCTCGCCCCGACCATCATGCTGCCGCCCACCCAGGCCACGCTGATCGGCCTGGCGACGACCCACCTGGGCGAGGCGGTCACGGTCGTCAACGCCACCCGCGGCCAATTGGCCGGGTACACCGGTGAACTCAGCGGTGTGGTCGGCCAGCTCGCGAGCCAGAGCGGGCTGCCCTCGCCGGAAGAGGTGCTCTCGGCCGCGTCGGAGAACATCGGCGAACCGCTGCTCACCCAGGCCGAGGACGCGCTGAGCAGCGCCACCGAGACCAGTGCGGCCAGCACCGGCGGCACCGGCGGAACCACCACGTCCCCGGCGGGCACCAGCCCGGCGGGCACCGGTGGCACGGGCGGCGGCGGTGGCTCGAGTGCCGCGCTCGGCGCTCTCGGTACCGCGCGCGGTGGCGGCGGTGGCGGAGGCGGTGGCGGCAGCTCGAGTGGCACTCCGAGCACCGGCTCGCCGAAGTCGACGGCACTGCCCGGCTCCGCGATGCCCGCCGCCGGTCGCGTGATGGCGACGGGTCTCGGCACCGGCATGGGTGGTGCGAGCACCACGCCCGCAGGCGCGGGTTCCGGATTCATGGGCGGCAGCCCGGGTGCCGCGGGCGCGGGCCAGCGCGGCAACGACGAGGAACACGGCCGCACGGTGCAGCCCTACCAGAGCCGCACCGGTAACGAAGACCTCACCGGTCTCCTGGGCGAAGCCACGCCCGAGGTCATCGGTGCCGTCCACGAGGACGAACGCACCGCCGACGAAGACCGGTTCTGATCGAAGGTCGCCCGCGGTCGGGTGCCGCGGGCGACCTTCGACTCACTTCTCGAAGGCGTCGACCAGCTTCTTGGTGAGGTCGGTGAAACGCTTACGCGCGGCCTGCTGCTCGGGGTCGAGGCCGTCGGCCGCGTCGGGGGAGTAGACCACCAGGTGGGCGTCCTCGGCCGGATCCTCGGTCAGCAGGTCGACGATCTGGGCGCCCTTGCCCTCACCGGCGGGGATGCCGAAGTCGATGTCCTGCAGCGCCTCGATCTCCTCGCGCGCGGCCGAGATCACGTCGGCGGCGACCTTTCCCCGTTCCTCCTTCGGCGCGGTCTCGGCCTTGCGGTCCTTGCTCACCGCGTCGGGCCGGTACACGGCCGTGCCGTCGTCGAACACCTGCAGCACCGGCCGCAGGTCGGTGCGCGTCGACCACCCGGCGGGGATGGTGGTGACGCTGATCAGGGGTAGCGGCGCCGGTTCGGCATGGGCGAGCGCGCCCGCACCGGGCAGAGCGAGCGCGCAGACGAGCAGACCGATGATGGGCAGGCGCATGATTTCCCCTCGATGAAAAACGCTGTGTCGGATCGGGTTCGAGGGTCAGCGTAACCCGGGGGGATTGTTCAGGTCGGCGGCGGAATAGGTATCGCAGGACTGCACCGAACCGCTGCGGTAGCCGGCGAGGAACCACTTCTGGCGCTGATCCGAGGACCCGTGTGTCCACGATTCCGGATTCACGCCACGACCCGCCGCACGCTGGATGCGGTCGTCGCCCACGGCGTTGGCGGCCGACAGCGCGTCGCGGATGTCATTGTCCGACAACGGCTTCAGGAACGGCTGCGTGCTGCCCGGCGCGTTCTGCTTGTCGGCGAAATGCGCCCACATGCCCGCATAGCAGTCGGCCTGCAGTTCGGTGCGCACCGCACCGGATTCGGGTCCGCGCGGATCCTGTTGTGCGCGGCCGATATCGCCGAGTTGGTTCTGGATGTGATGGCCCACCTCGTGAGCGACCACGTACTCCTGGGCCAGTGGCCCGGCACTCGCCCCGAACCGGTCGACGAGTTCCTGGAAGAAGCTGGTGTCGAAGTAGGCGGTGCGATCGGCGGGGCAGTAGAACGGGCCCACATCGCTGGTCGCGTTACCGCACCCGGTGTTCACCGCCCCCGTGAACAGGACGAGTTCGGGCCGCACATACCGCTGACCGGTCTGCTTCGGCAGCTCCGCACCCCACACCGCGTCCAGGCTCTGCGCGGTGAGCACCACCCGGCAGTCGACGTACTTGTTCGCATCGGCCCCGGTCTTGCAGTGTTCGGGGGTGCCCGCGGTGACGTCCCCGCCCTGGTACTGCCCGCCGGACACCCCCGTGCCCGAACCGGTACCGGTGAGGTCGACGCCGAACAGCAGGCCGACCACCAGCAGGATCAGCCCACCCGCGCCGCCACCGACGGCCAGCTTGCCGCCCATCCCCGGTCCGCCGCCCGAGGATGCCCGGCCCGGATCGATCTGCATACCCTCGTTGAAGGTCATCGCGGTACTCGCCTTCGCTCGGTTGTCCACTGCCCTGCAGCACCATTGGCCACCGCGCGCGCAGCCGTCGCGCAGGGCGCGCGACAAGCTTGACACGGCGCGGAAGATATCGGTTTTCCCTCGCCCATCGTGTCTCACTACGATGGGCGTGCACCGGGTCTTCTCCACGGTGCGAAAAATCGTCGAAAGGAATACCGTGCTGCGCACCCACTTGGCTGGTTCGCTGCGAAGCGAGCACGCCGGTCAGACCGTCACCCTCACCGGCTGGGTGGCCCGGCGGCGTGACCACGGTGGCGTGATCTTCATCGATCTGCGTGACGCCTCGGGAGTCGCGCAGGCGGTGTTCCGCGAAGGCGAGGCGGCCGAACAGGCCCACAAGCTGCGCGCGGAGTACTGCGTGCAGATCACCGGTGTGGTGGAGCAGCGTCCCGACGGCAACGAGAACCCCGAACTGCCGACCGGCCAGATCGAGGTCGACGTGCGCGAACTGGTCGTGCTCAACGAGAGCGCGCCGCTGCCGTTCCAGCTCGACGAGACCCCCGGCGACGAGGCCCGCCTCAAGTACCGCTACCTCGACCTGCGCCGCGAGGGGCCCGGCCACGCCATCCGCCTGCGGTCCAAGGTCAACGCCGCCGCCCGTGAGGTGCTCGGCGCCCACGAGTTCATCGAGGTCGAGACCCCGACGCTCACCCGGTCCACCCCCGAAGGCGCCCGCGACTTCCTGGTCCCCGCGCGCCTGCAGCCGGGCAGCTTCTACGCGCTGCCGCAGAGCCCGCAGCTGTTCAAGCAGCTGCTGATGGTCGGCGGCATCGAGCGCTACTACCAGATCGCGCGCTGCTACCGCGACGAGGACTTCCGCGCCGACCGTCAGCCGGAGTTCACCCAGCTCGACATCGAGATGAGCTTCGTGCGCCAGGAGGACGTGATCCTGCTGGCCGAGGACATCCTCACCGCGCTGTGGAAACTGGTCGGCCACGACATCGTCACCCCGATCCCGCACATGACCTACGCGGAGGCGATGCGCCGCTTCGGTTCCGACAAGCCCGACCTGCGCTTCGGCGTGGAGATCACCGAGCTCACCGACTACTTCAAGGACACCCCGTTCCGGGTGTTCCAGTCCGAGTACGTCGGTGCGGTCGTGATGCCCGGTGGCGCGAGCCAGCCGCGTCGTCAGCTCGACGCCTGGCAGGAGTGGGCCAAGCAGCGCGGCGCCAAGGGTCTGGCGTACATCCTGATCAACGAGGACGGCACCCTCGGCGGCCCGGTCGCCAAGAACCTGTCGGACGCCGAGCGCGAGGGCCTGGCCAAGCAGGTCGGTGCCGAGCCGGGCGACTGCGTGTTCTTCGCCGCGGGCGCGACCAAGTCGAGCCGTGCCCTGCTCGGTGCCGCGCGTGGCGAGATCGCCCGCAAGTGCGACCTCATCGACCCGAACGCCTGGGCTTTCGTCTGGATCGTCGACGCACCGATGTTCGAACCGGCCGCCGAGGCCACCGCGAGCGGCGATGTGGCCCTGGGCCATTCGTCCTGGACCGCGGTGCACCACGCCTTCACCTCGCCCAAGCCGGAGTCGATGGACACCTTCGACACCGACCCGGGTTCGGCGCTGGCCTACGCCTACGACATCGTCTGCAACGGCAACGAGATCGGTGGCGGTTCCATCCGTATCCACCGCCGTGACGTGCAGGAACGGGTGTTCGCGGTGATGGGCATCGATCACGACGAGGCCCAGGAGAAGTTCGGCTTCCTGCTCGACGCCTTCTCCTACGGCGCCCCGCCCATGGGCGGTATCGCCTTCGGCTGGGACCGCATCACCGCCCTGCTCGCCGGGGAGGACTCGATCCGCGAGGTGATCGCGTTCCCGAAGACCGGTGGCGGCGTCGACCCGCTCACCGACGCGCCCGCGCCGATCACCGCCCAGCAGCGCAAGGAAGCGGGCATCGACGCCAAGCCCGAGGTCAAGGGCGGCGACGCGCCGAAAGCTGTTGCCGCGCAGAAGTAGCGACCGGATAGCAGCACCGGTAGCTTCTGGTGTGGTCCCGTGGGGGACCGGTGACCAGGAGGCTAGCGGTGCTGCATCTACGCATTATCAGTCCACCCGAGCAGACCGCTGAGCTGGTCCGCATCCTCGAAGCCGATGCGGGTGTCACCCATCTGACGGTGGCGCCCGGCATCGCGGTCGACCCCGGCGGCGACCTCGTCCAGGCCGACATCGCCCGCGAGGCGGCCAACAAGATCCTCGACGACGTGAAGTCGCTCGGACTGGTCCACACCGGTGGTATCACGCTGGGACCGGTGGAAGCCGTGCTGTCCGACGCCGCCGACCGCGCGGTACGGGCGGCGCCCGGCGACCCGAGCGACGCCGTGGTCTGGGAGCAGTTGCTCGTGGAGACACACGAGGAGTCCTCGCTCAACTCCACCTTCCTCGCGTTCTTGACCATCGCCTGCCTGCTCGCCTCGATCGGCGTGGCGACGAATTCGCCAGTCACCATCGTCGGCGCGATGGTGGTCGGCCCGGAGTTCGGGCCACTGGCCGCGCTGTCGGTCGCGCTGGTGCGCCGCAATTGGCGATTGGCCCGCCGGTCGATGATCGCGCTGGCCGTGGCGTTCCCGGTCGCGATGGTGATCACCTTGTTCGCCACCATGCTGTGGGAGCGGATGGGCTGGATCACCGTCGAAGGCGTGATGGACGCGCACAATGTCGACTTCATCTACCAGGTCGGGCCGTTCTCCCTGGTCGTGGCCCTGCTGGCCGGGGCGGCAGGCATGCTGTCACTGGTCACCGCGAAATCGGCGGCCCTGATCGGGGTGTTCATCTCGGTGACCACCGTGCCCGCGGCCGGCTACGCGGTGGTGGCCGCGACGCTCGGTCAGTGGCACCGGGCGTTCGAGTCGGCGGGTCAGCTCGCGGTGAACCTGATCGGCATCGTGGTGGCCGGCGTGCTCGTGCTGGAACTGCGGCCACGCGCGGGCGACGAATCAGGCCCGATCGGCCGCTTCAAACGGGCGATCGGCATGCGCACCCCGCTCGAGCACTAGACGCGGGCGACCGGTCCCGCGGTGAGCATCCGGTAGGCGTAGGTGACCGCGATCGCGCACACCGGCCCGGCGACGAACAAGCCGATCCCGCAGGCGAGTACACCGACGAAGGTGACGAGCATGATGGTGAGGAACAGCAGTACGCAGGCCCACAGGTTGGCAAGCACCAGCATGCCGCTCGCCTTGATCGCCTCGACCGGACCGTAGTCCTGATCGATCACGAAGTGCAGCGAGAACATGCACAGGAACCCGACGATCACCCCCGGCGCGAGGCACAGCGCGGACGCGAGCAGGGTCGCGGTGAACGCCAGCAGTGCCGTGAGCAACACGTTGCCCGCGTTCACGAAACGGAAGAACGACCCGAAAGCCGGTGGGTATCCGTCTGTTTCGTACAGCGCGCCACGCACCATCGCCGCCTGTAGCAACCACAGCGCAACCAGCACGACCAGGAACAGGAACAGCACGCTCAACGGCGAGGTGGGGTTCACGATCTGGACGATCGCGAGCGCGCCGAGATAGATGAGCACGCCCACACCGATGATGCCGAGCCACGGTCCCGGGTTCGTGCGGAATCGTTCCACGCCGTAGCTCAGGGACTGCCCGATATCGAGCGCCTGTGCTCCCGAATGGAGGTAACCCGACGGCTGCCCGGACTGTCCCGGCGACACGCCACCGGCGGGGGTCGTGGCGAAACCCGAGGTTTCCGGTTTCTCCTGTGGCACCGCATAACCCGGGCCGGTGCCCGGCTGACCGTAGTGCGGTGCGCCCATTCCCGATCCGGCAACCGACGGCGGGGGTTCGACCGGTTCGCTGCCGTACTGGGCGGCGCCCGGTCCTTCGAACTGCGGATAGCCTGCGCCACCGGCCATTCCGTGCCTGCCCGTTCCGGAGCTCGGGCCGGGTGGCCCACCGGGTCCTTCGTAGCGTCCGGTGCCGTGGGCGAATTGCCCGCTACCGCCGGGCGCAGGCGACCCACCCGGTGAATCGCTCGATGCGGCGGACGGTGTGTCGGTCACTGTGGTAGACCTTTCGACTCAACCGGTTTGCGGTGTGGCGCACTGCAGTTGACGTCGAGAAAACCCGACGAGCGACAGATGTGTCAAGCGAACAGGCACACTCGCGCAACCGCGGTGCCAACACGCCGGGCGACGCGGAAAGGTTGCGTAACCGCTCGCTAGAAGTGACCAGGTACGAGTAGCTTGAGAGGCGATGACCGCACTATTGGCCGAACGCGCCGCCGACGTCGTGTCCGCAGCACAACAGTTGCTCACAAAGCGAATGGGTGCTGCGGTGAAGCTGAGTGATCCAGTGGAGCTCAGTGGTAGTGGCAGGACCACTGTCCTGCGGGTGCGTGTCGCGGAGAACGCTTTCTCGCTCCCGCGCACGCTGATCGTGAAGCAGGTGCGTGGCTCCGCGCAGGACCGCGTCACCGGTGGCATGGCACCGGGTGTCGCCAGCATCGACGCGGCATTCCTGCGCGAGGCGGTGTCCTACCAGTTCACCACCGCCCTGAGCCGCGAACATCGCCCCGGCGCCTACCTCATCGCGCACAGCGTGCCCGACCGCATCCTCGTGCTGTCCGACCTCGGCGACAACGCGCTGCTCACCTCGGTGCTCGCCGCGCGCGCCGAACCGGGCACCCGCAACGCGCTGATGGCGTTCGCGCAGGCCCTCGGCCGCATGCACGCCGCGACCGTCGGCCGCGAACCGGACTTCATCGCGCTGATGCGCCGGGTCGACTCGGCACACCGCGTGGACGGCATCGCCCAGCAGGCGCAGGCCGCGATCGCCGAGGTGCCGGGTCTGCTCGAGGCGGAACTCGGCATCGAGGTGCCCGGTGAGATCGCCGAACGCATCGTGCACGGCAACCGGTTGTTCACCGCGGGCCGCTACCGCGCGTTCAGCCCCTCGGATCTGTGCCCGGACAACGTCATCATGAACGACGAGGGCGCCCGGTTCCTCGACTACGAGTGGGGCGGTTTCCGCGACGCGACCCTCGACATCGCGTACGCGCTTGTCTCGTTCCCCGGGTGCCTGTGTGACTTCGAACTGTCGCGCGGCCGGGCCAGGGAGATGGTCGAGGCGTGGCGTTCGGCCGTGGTCGGCGTGTGGCCCTCGCTGGCCGACGACAGGGTGCTGGCCGAACGGATCCTCGAGGCCCGCCTGATCTGGGTGTGGCTGTCGACCTACTGGTTCCTGCCCGCCGACCACACCCGCATCGCCACGGCCCGCGAGCACGGCCTGTCCGTGCCGCGATCGGAAGCACTGATCAACCGCTGGTCGGCGCTGGCCGAGGACGCGCGGGTCACCGGCGACGACGCGGTCGGCGACTTCGCCGAACAGGTGTCGGCGATGCTCGAGGAACGCTGGTCGGAGTGAGAACGTAGCTCCCCACATGGTCCCCGACGCGGAGTAGCGTCGGCGGGGATCCGAGAGTTGGGAGCAGACGTGCCGCAGTCGATCACCGTCACCGTCGTCGGCAAGCAGTGGCTGACACCGCACCTGGTGCGCGTCGTCGGCACTGTCGCCGACGGTGCGTTCACCCCGAACGCCTTCACCGACGCCTACGTGAAATTGATCTTCCCCGTACCCGGCGTCGACTACCCGGAGCCGTTCGATCTGGACACGGTGCGCGAAACGATGGACGCCGCGAGCCAGCCCGTACTGCGCACCTACACCGTGCGCTCCTACGACCCGTCACGCCGCGAGATCAGCATCGACTTCGTCGTCCACGGCGACGAGGGCATCGCGGGCCCCTGGGCGGCCGCAGTCGAACCGGGCGAAGAATTCCGCCTGTTCGGCCCCGGCGGTGCCTTCGCTCCCGACCCGGCCGCCGACTGGTACCTCCTGGCCGGCGACGAATCGGCGCTGCCCGCCATCGCCGCCGCTGTCGAAGCATTGCCCGCGGGCGCACCGGCCCAGGTGTTCATCGAGGTCGGCGGCGCCGAGGACGAGATCCCGCTCAACTCACCCGCCGACGTCAAGGTGCACTGGGTGCACCGCGGCGTGTCCTCGGACGCTGTTCCCGACGACCTCGCCGGCGCGAACGCGCCGCTGGTCGCCGTAGTGCGCGCGGCCGACTGGCTCCCCGGCCAGGTCCAGGCCTTCGTGCACGGCGAGGCGGAGGCCGTCATGCGCAGCCTCCGTCCCTACCTGCGTAAGGACCGCGGGGTCGCACCGAAATGGCTGTCTGTTTCAGGCTATTGGCGCCGCGGCCGCACCGAGGAGGGCTTCCGCGAATGGAAGCGCGAGCTCGCCGCCGAGAACGCCTGAGCGCGAGCGGGCCGGCTGGACCAGCCCGAGCGGGCCGGCCGGACCAGCACGACTGCGCCGGCCCGATCAGCGTGACTGTGTTGGCCGGACCAGCGTGACTGCGCTGGCCGGAACAGCTATCCCGGTCGCCGCCTGACCGACTGGTCCGTCATTCGGACAAGGCCGTCAGCTTGCCGCGGAGATGCGCTCGTTCCACCGCGTTGTCGGTGAGCAGCAGCGCGGCCTCGTAGGCGGCGACCGCCTCCTCGACCCGACCCAGCTCGGCGAGAAAGGCCGCCCGGGCGGCGTGCAGATAGCCGTAGGTGGCCAGCGCCGGTTCGGCGCCGAGCGGACCGAGCAATTCCAGCGCCCGCGCCGGATCACGCGCCAAACCGACCGCGACGGCGTGATTGAGCCGGGCGACCGGTGACGGCCACACCCGCAGCAACAACCGGTACAGCCCGATGATCTCGGTCCAATCGGTGTCGGCCCAGCTGGGCGCCTCGTCGTGGACCGCCGCGATCGCCGCCTGCACCGTGTACCGATCCACATGGGGCAGCGCCTGTTTCACCAGGGCGATGCCTTCGGCGATGGCGTCGTGGTCCCAGCGGGACCGGTCCTGGTGTTCGAGGGTGCACAGCTCGCCCGCCGCGTCCACGCGGGCGGCGCGGCGGGCGTCGGTGAGCACGACGAGTGCGAGCAGGCCGGTCACCGACGGGTCGTCAGGCACCAGCGCGTGCATCATCCTGGCCAGTTGCAGTGCACGATCGACCAGATCCGTGCGCACCAGGTCCTCGCCGGCGGGGGCGGTGTGGCCGGTGGTGAACAGCAGGTGGATCACCGCGCAGATCGCATCGAGCCGTTGCGGCAGCTCCCGCGTCGACGGCACCCGGTACGGGATGCCCGCCACCGCGATCTTCTTCTTCGCCCGGGTGATCCTGGCCGCCATCGTCGGCTCGCTCACCAGGAACGCCCGCGCCACCTCGGCGGTCGTCACCCCGCAGACCAGCCGCAAGGTCAGCGCCACCTGCGCCTCCGGGGACAGTGCCGGATGGCAGCAGGTGCTGATGAGGCGCAGCCGGTCGTCGGGGATCGCGGAGTCGTCGAGTGCGGCCAGGGCCAGGTCGGCGGTGTCGGGCACCGGTTCGTCGACCACCAGCCGGGGCAGGGTGCGATGGAAGGTGGTGTCGCGGCGTAACAAGTCCAGGCCCCGTCGGCGGGCGACGGTCGTCAGCCACGCACCCGGCCGGGCCGGAACGCCCTCGGCCGCCCACACGGTCAGCGCGGTCGCGTAGGCGTCCTGCACACATTCCTCGG
The DNA here is from genome assembly GCF_040639775.1 of Nocardia sp. NPDC023733. Classification (NCBI taxonomy): domain Bacteria; kingdom Bacillati; phylum Actinomycetota; class Actinomycetes; order Mycobacteriales; family Nocardiaceae; genus Nocardia; species Nocardia sp. NPDC023733. Next base: position 650,517 of record NZ_JBFAAN010000001.1, read on the forward strand.
CCAGGTCGAAATCGCGGACCAGCCGCACCGTCGCGGCGAGCACGAAAGCCCACTCGCGACGGTGCGCCAGCTCGACGGCCTCGGCCGCCGTGGTCACGCCGGCTCGAAAACCTGGATCGGGCGCACCTCGACCCCACCGGTCGGAGTGGGCACCTGCGCGGCGAGCGCGATCGCGGCATCCAGGTCGGGGGCCTCCAGCAGGTAGTAGCCGCCGAGTGCCTCCTTGGCCTCGGCGAAGGGGCCGTCGGTCACCACCACCTCGCCGGTGGCGTCGTGCCGGATCGAGGTGGCGGTGGCGGTGGGCTGTAGGGCGTGGCCGCCGAGGTTGGCCGCACCGGCGATCTGCTGGAAGGTGCGATGGGCGGCGAGCATGTCGGCGCGTTCGGCGGGGGACATGGCGGCGTAGGTCGGTTCGTCGCCGTAGATCAGGACCAGGTATTGGCTCATGGTGAGGTTCCTTCGGGGTCGTGGTCGCCCGTTCGTCGGGTGGCCGTACTCACCCGACGAACGACAACCGTCGCGATCGACAGCCGGTCCGAAGAATTCTGCGCCGAATTTCGCGGCACCGCACCGAAGTGCTGTCAGAGCACGGAAGCGCCGTCGACACAGCGGAGTGGCACCAGCCGCGGCAGAGCGGATCAGAGCACCGGCGCGGGCCGCGGCTCCAGGCGACCGCCGGAGCGCACGGCGAAGGACGTGCCGTGGCGGATTCCGGTGGCGGGGTCGGTGACGTCGAACGCGTAGAACCAGTCCATCTGGGTCGCCTCCGGGGTGACGTCGAGGACGCCGAAACCGTGCGAATCCAGCTCCACATACCGCAGGTGGTGATTGGCCGCCTTGATGGCCTCCTCCGCCGCGATCGACGTGGTGCGCGGCGGGGTCTTGGTCAGGTCGCCGACGCTGGCCGAGGTCACCGACGGGATGACGAACTCCGCGCCCACCGTCGGCCCGGCGGGATAGTTCGCGGCGTTGAGCGGCAGATCGGAGGCCCAGGAGGTGTGGATGTCGCCGGTGAGGAACACGACGTCACCGACCTGGTTGTCGGCGATGGTGTCGAACAGGGTGCGCCGGTCGGCGGTGTAGCCGTCCCACTGATCGCCGTTGACGGTGATGCCGCCCTGCGGGATGCCGAGCGCGGCGGTGATGGCCTCGGTGGTCGCCGATTCCAGCGGCGGGAACACCAGCGGTGCGATCATCACCGAGTTGCCGACCAGTTTCCACCGGGTCGGGGAGGACACCAATCCCGCTGTGAGCCAATCCATCTGGGCGCGACCGGTGATGGTGCGGGCCGGGTCGTCGGCGTTGCGCCAGCCCGCGACCGGACCCGCCTCCTCGTCGCGGTAGCTGCGCAGGTCGAGCATCGACAGTTCGGCCAGCGTGCCGAACCGCAACCGCCGGTAGATCTGCACCGCACCGTCGCCGCGGGTGGCGCGGACGGGCATCCATTCGAGGTAGGCCGTGGCCGAGGCCGCCCGGCGGTCGGCCCAGTCGCCCTGGGTGGCGGGGTCGTGGTCCTCGGAACCTTCGCGCCAGGAATTGTCGGCCGACTCGTGGTCGTCCCAGGTGCAGATGAACGGCAGCGCGGCGTGCAGCGCCATCAGGTCCGGGTCGGTCTTGTACTGGCCGTGGCGGATTCGGTAGTCGGCGAGGGTGACGATCTCGTTCGCCGGATCGTGTGCGCGCACGGCACCGTTGCGGCCCACGTACTCCCCGCGCCCGTACTCGTAGATGTAGTCGCCGAGGTGCACGATGGCGTCGAGGTCGCCGCGTGCGGCCAGGTGCCGATAGGCGCCGAACCAGCCCGCTTCCCAGTTCGAGCACGACACCAGGCCCAGGCGCAGCCGGTCCACGGAGCTGTCGGCGGCGGGTGCGGTGCTGGTGCGCCCGATCGGGGAGGTCTGGCCGAGCGCGTGGAAGCGGTAGCAGTAGTCGGTGCCCGCCGCCAGGCCCTTCGCGTCGATCTTGACGGTGTGGTCGGTGTCGGCGCTCGCGGTCACGGTGCCGGAAGCGGCCACCTTCGCGAAGTTCTCATCGGTGGCGATCTCCCAGCGCACGGGGGTCGCGTCGCCGATGCCGGAGCCGGGGGTCGCGTCGTCGTCGACGCTCACGCGTGTCCACAGGATCACCGCGTCGGGCAGCGGATCGCCGGATGCCACGCCGTGCCGGAACACCGGCCCGGTCGCGCCTGCGTGCGCCGAACCGATCAGCACCGCCGCCGCGGCCGCCGTGCTGCCTTTGAACAGGGTGCGGCGGGCGAACAGCCCTGCGGGCACGACCTCGCTGTTTTCGACCACGATCAGCGATCTCATCCCAGCGCGGCCCGTCGCGCAAGTCGGACACACAGAATTTGGTCATCTGTTCAGGTTCGTTGCCCGTACCGGGCGATCGACCGGATGTGTCCGAGGGTCTCGGTACCCTGCACGACGTGAGTGATCAGCTGTTCGACGTGCCGGGCGAACCCGCCGAGCCCGAGCGTGGACTCGACGCGGTGGTGCGGCGTGATCCCGGGGCGCCGCTGGCGGTCCGGATGCGGCCGCGCTCGCTGGACGAAGTGATCGGTCAGCAGCATCTGCTCGGTCCCGGTTCGCCGCTGCGCAGACTCGTCGAGGGGTCCGGCGCCGCATCGGTGCTGCTCTACGGCCCGCCCGGCACCGGGAAGACCACGCTCGCATCGTTGTTGTCGCAGGCCACCGGGCGCCGGTTCGAAGCGTTGTCGGCACTGTCGGCGGGAGTGAAGGAGGTGCGCGCGGTCATCGACCTCGCCCGCAAACGCCTCACGATGGGCGAGCAGACCGTGCTGTTCATCGACGAGGTGCACCGCTTCTCCAAGACCCAGCAGGACGCGCTGCTCGCGGCGGTGGAGAACCGGATCGTGCTGCTCGTCGGCGCGACCACCGAGAACCCGTCGTTCTCGGTGGTGTCGCCGCTGCTGTCGCGGTCGCTGGTGCTGCAGTTGCAGTCGCTCACCACCGACGACATCCGGGCGGTACTCGACCGCGCGATCACCGACGGGCGGGGGCTGGCGGGGGACTACACGGTCACCGAGGAGGCCCTGGACCACATCGTGCGGGTCGCCGGTGGGGACGCGCGCCGGGCGCTCACCGCGCTGGAGGCCTCGGCGGAGTCGTCCCTGGACGGCACCGTCGACCTCGAGCTTGTCGAGGCGAGCGTCGACAAGGCCGCCGTGCGCTACGACCGCGCGGGTGACCAGCACTACGACGTCATCAGCGCCTTCATCAAATCCATTCGTGGCTCCGATGTGGACGCGGCCCTGCACTACCTGGCCCGCATGCTCACCGCGGGCGAGGACCCACGCTTCATCGCCCGGCGCCTGATGATCCACGCCAGCGAGGACGTCGGCATGGCCGACCCGATGGCATTGCAGACCGCGACCGCCGCCGCCCAGGTCGTGCAGCTCGTCGGCCTGCCCGAAGCGAAACTGGCGCTGGCGCAGGCGACCATCCACCTGGCCACCGCGCCGAAATCGGGCGCGGTCACGTCGGCGCTGGCCGCGGCCATGTCCGACATCACCGCGGGCAAAGCGGGCGCGGTGCCACCGCACCTACGCGACGGGCACTACGCCGGTGCGAAAGCCCTCGGCAATGCCAAGGGCTACAAATTCCCGCACAACCACCGCGGCGGTGTGGTCGCCCAGCAGTACCCGCCCGACGAGATCGTCGGCACCGACTACTACGAACCCACCGACCACGGCTTCGAACGCGAGGTCGGTTCCCGCGTGAGCAAACTGCGCCGCATCATCCGGGGCAGCTGAGGAGGTCCTCGCGGCAGCTGTCTCGCTCCGCTCAGTCCTGCGTGAACGGCGCCGATCCGCCGACCGACCAGATCCGCCGCAACTTCCCGCCGACGGCTTCGAACATGTCGATGCCGCCGTGTTCGGGCCTGCCGGAGGCCTCCGAATGCCACCGGACCGCGAAGGTTCCCGACCCGTCGGCATCGAGCTGCCCGGCCGCCCCCGAGTCGACGACGAACCGGACCTGTGGTCGCTGCCGCCGGAATCCGGCGACGAAGCCACTGATGTCGGCCGGGCCGCGCAGCCCGTCGGTGAGTTCGCGTGTCGGCGAAGCGAAACGGAGTTCGAAATCGTCGGTGAGCAGCTCACCGGCAAGGGCGGGTTCGGTGTTCCAGAGTTCGGTCCAGCGGGCGGCGAGGTGGTCGGCGGTGATCGGGGCGGCGATGCTCATGAACTACTCCTCGGAATTCGGGACGCCTGGGTGGCGCCTCCGGAGTCCAGCGTTCAGTCCGTGCGCGACAACGGTGTGTCGGTGATCGACGTCACATCGATCAGCCGTCCGTCGCCGGTCGGGATCGTCGACAAGTCGATGCCGCGATCCACCGCCACCTCGTCGAGGACTTCCGCACGTACCACGCGGTCGAGCCGGAACCCGCGCAGTCCCCCGCGCATTCGGCACCAGGCGTAGAGGAACCAGTGCTCGCTGCCCGCCACGAACGCGAGGGGCTCGACCGCGCGCCCGCTGGGCACGTCGTTGCGATCGAGGTAGTCGAGCCGCAGCACGCGCCGGCTGATGACTGCGTCCAGGATCGCGGGGGAGATGGCTGGTGCGCGTGGTGTCGGGAAGAACCGCACCCGGTCGACCAGTGCCGTCGCACGCTGCCGATCCTGTTCGGGAAGGACCGCCACCACCTTGTGCACCGCCGACAGCGCGGCCTCCGCGAACGGTGTCCCGGCCAGCCGGGGCAGTGCCACAGCGAGCGCGGTCGCCTCGGCGGCCGTCAGACTCACCGGCGCCAGAGTGCGGTGCCGATCGATCGCATACCCGCCCGCACGCCCCGGCACGGACCGGATCGGCAACCCGGCCTGCTGCAACGCGGCGAGGTCACGCTCGATCGTGCGGGTCGACACCTCGAAGCGGGCGGCCAGCTGACGTGCGGTGCGCGGGCGCGGACTGTAAGCGCGCAGTTCTTCGGCGAGGGCGTAGAGCCGCTCGGTTTTCGTCACGTCCGGATTGTCGCCGAGACCACCGACTCCGGCGGAAAACCGGTGGATCGCAGACGGTAGGCTGGTCAGCTGTGCAGACCCACGAGATTAGACGGCGTTTCCTGGACCATTTCGTCCGTGCCGGACACACCGAGGTACCCAGTGCCTCGCTGATCCTGGCCGACCCCAACCTGCTGTTCGTCAATGCGGGCATGGTCCAGTTCAAGCCGTATTTCCTGGGTCAGGAAGCGGCGCCGTACGCGCGCGCCACCAGCGTGCAGAAGTGCGTGCGCACCGGTGACATCGAGGAGGTCGGCGTCACCACCCGCCACAACACCTTCTTCCAGATGGCGGGCAACTTCTCCTTCGGCGACTACTTCAAGGAAGGCGCCATCACCCTGGCCTGGGAGCTCATCTCCAAGTCCCAGGAAGAGGGCGGTTTCGGTTTCGACCCCGAACGCATCTGGGTCACCGCCTACGAGTCCGACCCGGAAGCCGCCGAGATCTGGCACCGCGTCGCCGGAATCCCCTACGAGCGCATCCAGTTCCGCGACGGCAAGGACAACTACTGGGACATGGGCGTGCCCGGCCCGGGCGGCCCCTGCTCGGAGATCTACTACGACCGCGGTCCCGCCTACGGCAAGGAAGGCGGCCCGGTCGCCGACGAGGACCGCTACCTCGAGATCTGGAACCTGGTGTTCATGCAGGACATCCGTGGTGAGGACAGCCCGAAGCTGGGCTTCCCGCCGGTCGGATCGCTGCCGCGCAAGAACATCGACACCGGTATGGGCGTCGAGCGCGTCGCCATGCTGCTCCAAGGCGTGGAGAACGTCTACGAGACCGACCTGCTGCGCCCCATCATCGACAAGGCCGAGCAGCTCACCGGCCGCTCCTACGGCGTCGAGCACGCCGACGACGTGCGCTTCCGCGTGATCGCCGATCACGTGCGCAGCTCGGCCATGCTCATCGCCGACGGCGTGAACCCCGGCAACGACGGCCGCGGCTACGTGCTGCGCCGCCTGCTGCGCCGCATCGTGCGCTCGGCCCGCCTGCTCGGCGCCGAGAAGCCGGTGATGGCCGAGCTGATGAAGGTCGTCTCCGACCTGATGTCGCCGTCCTACCCCGAGCTGGCCACCGACTTCTCCCGCATCGAGACCGTCGCGGTCGGCGAGGAAACGGCCTTCCTGAAGACCCTGAACACCGGCGAGACCCTCTTCGAGAACGCCGCGTCGGCGGTGAAGTCCAAGGGCGGCAAGCAGATCGCGGGTTCGGACGCCTTCGCCCTGCACGACACCTACGGTTTCCCGATCGACCTCACCCTCGAAATGGCCGCCGAGGCGGGCCTTTCCGTGGACGAGGCGGGTTTCCGTTCGCTGATGGCCGAGCAGCGTCAGCGCGCCAAGGACGACGCCCAGGCCCGCAAGCACGCCCACGCCGACCTGACCGTCTACAAGGAACTGGTCGACCGCGGCGCCACCGAGTTCACCGGTTTCGACGAACTCACCTCCGAGGCCAACGTGCTCGCGCTGATCTCCGGTGGTGTGCGGGTGCCCGCCGCCCAGGCCGGTGCGGACGTCGAGGTCATCCTGGACCGCAGCCCGATGTACGCCGAGTCGGGTGGTCAGATCGCCGACCGCGGCGCGATCACCGCCTCGGGCCTGAAGCTGCGCGTCAACGACGTGCAGAAGATCGCCAAGAAGCTGTGGGTGCACAAGGCCACCGTGGAACAGGGTCAGATCACCGAGGGCGATGTCGTTCTCGCCCAGGCGGACCCGTCCTGGCGTCGCGGCGCCACCCAGGGCCACTCCGGCACGCACATGGTGCACGCCGCGCTGCGTCAGGTGCTCGGCCCCAACGCCGTGCAGGCCGGTTCGCTGAACAAGCCCGGCTACCTGCGCTTCGACTTCAACTGGCAGGGCGCGCTGTCCGATCAGCAGAAAGCCGATATCGAGGCCGTGTCCAACGACGCGGTCGGCGCCGACTTCCCGGTGAACACCTTCGTCACCGATCTGCCCAAGGCCAAGGCCATGGGCGCGATGGCGCTGTTCGGCGAGAACTACGGCGACGAGGTGCGTGTCGTCGAGATCGGCGGCCCGTTCTCGATGGAGCTGTGCGGTGGCACCCACGTGGAGCACTCCTCGCAGATCGGCCCGATCACCGTCCTCGGTGAGTCGTCGGTCGGTTCCGGTGTGCGCCGCGTCGAGGCGTTCGTGGGCCTGGACTCCTACAAGTACCTGGCCAAGGAACGTGCGCTGCTCGCCGGTGTCGCGTCGTCGCTGAAGGTGCCGTCGGAAGAGGTGCCCGGTCGCGTCGAGCAGCTCGTGGAGCGGCTCAAGGTGGCCGAGAAGGAACTCGAGCGCACCAAGATCGCCGCCGTGCTGGCCTCGGCGGGCACGTTCGCCGAGCAGGCCGAGCGCGTCGGTTCCGTGCGCCTGGTCGCCGCCGCCGCGCCCGAGGGCGCCTCGGCCGGTGACCTGCGCACCCTGGCCACCGATATCCGTGGCCGCCTCGGCAGCGATCCGGCGATCGTCGTGCTGCTCGGCAACGTCGACGGCAAGGCGCCGTTCGTGGTGACCGTCAACAAGGCCGCCCAGGACCTCGGCTTCAAGGCGGGCGATCTCGTCGCCAGCTTCGGTCCGAGCATCGCCGGACGCGGCGGCGGCAAGCCGGAGATGGCGCAGGGCTCCGGCTCGGACCCGTCGGGTATCCCGAACGGTTTGACCTCGGTCCGCGCCCGGGTGGCCGAACTCGCCGGCTGATGAGCACCCCTGCCTCGGACGAGGCCCCGGCCGACCGACCCGATCCGGCGACCGACCCCGGTCGCGGCCGCCGGATCGCGGTCGATGTCGGCAGCGTCCGCATCGGCGTGGCGTCGTGTGACCCCGACGGGGTGCTCGCCACGCCGGTGGAGACCGTCGCGCGCGCCAAATCCAGCCGTCAGGGCGGTCCACCCGCCGACATCGCAAGAATTGCCGAGATTGTGCGGGAGTACGAGGCCGTCGAGGTGATCGTCGGCCTGCCCCGAACGCTGCGCGGCGAAAACGGCACCGCCGCGGGCATCGCCCGCAAGTTTGCCAAGCAGTTGCGCCGGGTGATCGACCCGATTCCGGTGCGCCTTTCCGACGAACGTTTGACTACGGTGTCTGCTGCACGTGCGTTGCGCGAGAGTGGAGTTCGCGCACGTGGCCAGCGGCAGATGATCGACCAGGCGGCAGCAGTGTCGATTCTGCAAGGATGGTTGGACGAGCGGAGTTCGATGGTGAAGGACGCAGCAGACACAGCGGTCGGAGATGATGCATGACCGACCGATGGGCCAGGGCCGAGGAGCGGTACCGGGCGCGTGAGGCGGACCGGCGTTACCCGCGCCGCGACGACTGGGGCCTGGACCCCCGTGCGTCGCGCGAGGAGCCCGAGGTCCCCGAATGGGACGACTTCGACGACGATACGAACGTCATCCCGCGCTACGAGGACGAGTTCCCCGAACCGGAACCCGAGCCGGAACCCGAACCGCCGCGCCGGGTGGGTCAGCGCCCACCGCGCGCCACACCCGCCGGACGCGGGCGTGGCAGATCCGGTGCGGGGCGCGGCAAACGGTCGCGGATCGCTTCCCGCAAGGCGGCCGAACGCAAGCGCCGCCGCCGCAACATGTGGGTGGTGGCCGCCGTCTTCGCGCTGCTGTTCGTCTCGGCGGCAGGCTTCGCGGGCTACAAACTGATGGGAAGCCTCGCTCCCGCCGAGGATTTCGCGGGGCCGGCAGGCAAACCCGTTGTCGTCCAGGTACATCCGGGCGACACCGCCACCCAGATCGCCGACGCGATGCACGAACGTGGGATCGTCGCCAGTTCCGAGGCCTTCTACGAGGCGGCCGTGCAGAACGCCGGGATGAACAGCGTGCAGCCCGGCTTCTACGCCATCGGTGAGCGCAGTCCCGCCGCCGACGCCGTCGCCGCACTGGTCGGTGGCAAGTCCCGCGTGGGCAATGTGGTCGTGTCCGAGGGCAGGCTGCTGCACGACAAACACGACGTGAGCACCGGTGGCCGCTACGACGGCATCTACCGCAAGATCGCCGACGCCAGCTGCGTCGGTCCCGAGCGCAAGTGTGTGACCTACGAGCAGCTGGACGCGGCAGGCGCCAGTCTCGACTTGGCCGCCCTCGGCGTGCCGCAGTGGGCCATGCAGGCGGTCAAGGACTGCCCCGACCGGGCCAGGCAGCTCGAAGGGCTCATCGCGGCGGGCACCTGGGATTTCGATCCGAGCGGCACACCGCAGCAGATTCTGAAGCAACTGATCACCGCGAGTGTGCAGGCCTATGAGGCCACCGGACTGCTGCAGTCCGGGGCCGACACGAAGCTGTCGCCGTACGAGACGCTGATCGCCGCGTCCCTGGTGGAACGTGAGGCCAAGCCCGAAGACATGGGCAAGGTGGCACGGGTGATCGTGAACCGGCTGCAGGTCGGCCAGATGCTGCAGTTCGACTCCACGGTGAACTACACCCTCGACACCACCGAGGTCGCCACGACCGACGCCGACCGCGCCGCGGTGACCGCCTGGAACACCTACGCGATGGAGGGCCTGCCCAAGACGCCGATCGCCGCACCGTCGGTGGCCGCGTTGCAGGCGATGGAGAAGCCCGAGCCGGGACCGTGGCTGTACTTCGTCACCGTCGACAAGCAGGGCACGACCAAGTTCACCGACTCCTACCAGGAGCACCTGCGGCTGGTCACCCAGGCACAGCGCAGCGGCATTCTCGACAGCTCGCGGACCGGTGGCTGAACCGCGGAAGGCGGCGGTGCTCGGGCAGCCGATCGGGCATTCACGATCGCCGCAACTGCACACGGCCGCCTACCGCGCGCTCGGTCTGCCCTGGACCTACGAACGCATCGAATGCTCCGCCGAGCAACTGCCCGGTCTGGTCGACGGACTCGGCCCCGAGTGGGTGGGACTGTCGGTGACGATGCCGGGCAAGGAAGCGGCGCTCGCGTACGCGGACCGGCGCACCGACCGGGCGGAACTGGTCGGCTCGGCCAACACCCTGCTCCGCACCGGCGACGGCTGGCTGGCCGACTGCACCGATGTCGACGGCGTATTCGGCGCGCTGCGTGACGGCGGTGTCGAACGGGTCGAGGAGGCGGTGGTGCTCGGCGCAGGCGGCACCGCGCGGCCCGCTCTGCTCGCGCTGTCGCAGCTCGGCGCTCGATCGGTGACGATCGTCGTCCGCGATGCGGGGCGGGCGCGTGGTGCGCTCGACCTGGCCGAGCGGCTCGGGATGTCGGCTGCCACCGCGGCCTTCGATGCCGATTCCCTCGCCGCGATCTGCGCGCGGGCCTCCGCGGTGGTGAGCACGGTGCCCGCGGAGGCGGCGGGCGCGGTCGCGGAATCGGTGGCGACGGCGCCGGTGGTGCTCGACGCGATCTACAACCCGTGGCCGACACCGCTGGCGACAGCCGTCGGCGCGGCCGGGCACACGGTGGTCAGCGGGCTGCGGATGCTGCTGAACCAGGCCTACGGTCAGGTCGAGCTGTTCACCGGACAGCCCGCGCCCCGCGCGGCGATGGCGGCGGCGCTCGACCTCTGATCGATCCGTTGCCGCGCCGATCCGCGAATTGGTACCGGTTCTAGTTTTGTCCGATTAGGGTGATGCCCATGACCACTTGGCTGTTGCGTGCCATCGCACTCGGGGCGACAGTGGTCGCCCTGCGGGTTCTGCTCGGATTCGCCATGGCGGCCCTGCCGACCTACGGCATCCTCTGGCGGGCTGCCTGCCTGATCGTGATCGTCGGCGCCGCCATCGCCTGGGGCGCGCGCGACGCCCGCTCCGCCGACGGCACCGACCTCACCGTCCGCTGGCTACTGGCAGGCATGGTCGCCGGACTGGGCAGCGGCGCGGTGTGCTGGATTCTCGACCAGATCCCGTCGGTCGAACTCGGCGACGCGGGCGCCCTGTTCGAACTCACCTCCGCAGCGTCGTTCATCATGCTGCTGGTGTTCCTGCCCGCGATGATCGGCGTGGGTTACGGTTACGGCCGTGCCCGGGCGCGCAGATCAGCCGCGAAGCCCCAAGCCGCCCCGGAGCCGGTCCCCGCTTACGCGGGATAGGCGGACGGCGTACCGCTGGAGGTGTGGTCCAGCGGTCGACGCCGCCTGTGCGCTGTGGGCGGCTGCGTCGAACTCGCCGCAGGGCGTGCCGCCTGCCTACGCGGGGTAGGCAGGCGGCGTCTCCGAGCGCGTTGCTCGTCCACGCGTGGTGGAGGTGCGGCCCGAGCTCAGAGCAGGATCGCGCCGCTCGTCGGGGTCTCGCGGGCGATGGCCGAGTAGGCCGCGGCGAGCAGGCTCGGGTCCGGGCCCTCGAGGCGGCCGGGCTTGGCCAAGCCGTCGAGCACCACGAACCGGAGCACGCCGGAGCGGGTCTTCTTGTCGGTCTGCATCGCGTCCATCAGCTGCGGCAACGCGTCGGCGTCGTAGCTCACCGGCAGGCCGACGCTTTCCAGGATGGTGCGGTGCCGGTCGGCGGTCGCGTCGTCCAGGCGGCCGGCGAGGCGGCCCAGTTCGGCGGCGAACACCAGGCCGACCGACACGGCCGCGCCGTGACGCCAGCGGTAGCGCTCGCGCCGCTCCACCGCGTGGCCGAGGGTGTGACCGTAGTTGAGGATCTCGCGCAGGCTCGATTCCTTGAGGTCGGCGGCGACCACGTCGGCCTTCACCTGGATGGCGCGGCGGACCAGTTCGGGCAGCACCTCGCCGGTGGGGTCGAGCGCGGCCTCCGGATCGGCCTCGATGAGGTCGAGGATCACCGGATCGGCGATGAAACCGGCCTTGATGATCTCGGCCATGCCCGCGACGATCTCGTTGCGCGGCACCGTTTCCAGGGTCACCAGGTCGACGAGGACGGCGCTCGGCTCGTGGAAGCTGCCGACGAGGTTCTTGCCCGCCTCGGTGTTGATGCCGGTCTTTCCACCGACCGCGGCGTCGACCATGGCCAGCAGCGTGGTCGGCACGTGCACGATGCGCACCCCGCGCATCCAGGTGGCCGCCACGAAGCCCGCGAGGTCGGTGGCCGCGCCACCGCCGAGGCTCACTACGGCGTCGTTGCGGGTGAGCCCGATGCGGCCGAGCACCTCCCAGCAGAACCCGGCCACGGCCAGGTCCTTGCCGTCCTCGGCGTCGGGGATCTCGATGCGGTGTGCGTCGATCCCGGTGTCGGCCAGCGCCTTTCGCACCGCCTCGGCGGTCTCGGCCAGCGGCGGCTGATGGAAGATCGCCACGGTCCGCACCGCATTGCCCGCGGTCACCGCCTCGACGAGGTCGCCGAGCAACCCGCGACCGATGATCACCGGGTAGGGATCGGCGGTACGGACCTGGATGGTGGTCGGCTCTGTCACGTGCGCTGCTCCGATTCTCTCGGGTCGTTGGTCATACGTCTTGTCGCTCGCCGTCGCGGCCGCGCCCGCCAGGAACCCGGCGCCGGTTCCCCGGGCCCTCGATCAGCAGGTGGCTGACCCCCACGCTGGTCGGTCGGGCCTGCGGGTGCTTCGGTGCCGGGATCGGTCGCCGAACTCCGGCGTCCACCTGCTTGATTTGCACCACCACCACGCCGACCGCGTGCGCCACGTCTGCGGTTGCCGGATGATTCCTTGCCGCCGGATCTGCGACCGGTGACCGTCGGGGAGTCGTCGGTGCCGGCAGGGGAGCCCTGGGCGGTGGCGGAACGCGTATTCGGCTGGGACTTGCGGCCGCGCCGGTTCGTGCGGGTGGTCTTGGGGTTTTCGGCGGCCGGGTTTTCGGCGGGTGCCTCGTCGGTAGGTGCGGCCGTGTCGGCGGTCGGCTCGCCGGTGCGGGTGGAGTCGGTCGCGCTGCCGACGGCACGGGACCGGCTGCCGCGTCGGCGCGAGCGGTTGCGGCGCGAGCGCCTGCCCTCACCGGCCGGCGGTGTTTCACCGGAGGCGGATCGTCCCGGCGCGGATCGTGCTGCGGCGGAAGCGGTTCCGTCGTTCTCGGTCTGGGCCGCGGGTGCGGCAAGGGTCTCGCCGCGCCTGGCGGCTGCTGCCCTGGCACGGGATCGTCTGCGCGCTTTGGAGCGGTTGCTGCCGGAGCCCGGTGTGGAAGGTGAAGGGGGAGTGGGCTTCGTGGTTTCGGCGGTACGCACGATGTCGGTGCGCACCGATTCGAGTCCCAATCGTGCCAGGATCATCCGCACCACCCGGCCCGGACTGCGACCGTCGGTGCGCACGCGCACGGTAGCGACCTCTTTGTAGAGGGGGCGCCGCTGCTTCATCAGCTCGCGGTACTTCGCGGCGGGGTCGGCGCCGTTCAGCAGGGGACGGGCATTGCTCGAACCGGTGCGCCGAAGTCCTTCGCCCACACTGATTTCCAGGTACACCACGGTGGCACCGCGCAGCACCTCGCGCGTGCGCGCCGACAGCACCGACCCACCGCCGAGCGACACCACGCCCTCGTGCTCGAGCACGGCCCGCCGCACTACCTGCTCCTCGATACGGCGAAACTCCGGCTCACCGTCTTCGGCGAAGATCTCGGGAATGCTCCGCCCGGTCTCCGCCTCGATCCCCGCATCGGTATCGAACAGCTCGACACCCAGTTCCCTGGCCAGCTTGCGCCCGATCGTCGACTTCCCAGAACCGGGCGGCCCGACCAACACCACCCGAGCACGCGCGACGATCCCGTCCTCGCCACCGGAATCGGCGCCCGGTGACGTGGGCGCGTTGTCGTCAGCCATGTCCGCACCTGCTGCGGGCGCGTTCTCGCCACCGGAGTCTGCACTCGGAGCAGTGTGCGCAATGTTCCCCCCGACCTCCGCGCTGAGGGCCGTGGCCGAGGCGTCGTCCCCGGCCTCCGGACCGGGTGCCGTGGTCGAGTCGGCGCCCCCCGTCCTCGCACTGTGGTCGGATGCCGTGCTCGGGTTGTCGCCGCTGGTCGCTGTGCCGGGTGCGGTCGTCGGTGAGGGGCCCGCGTCGGTGTGGCGCGCGGTCCCCTCCTGGCCCGGCGTGGTCACGACGTGCGGCTGTCCGCGGGCACGTGGGGACGGCTGCTGATCCGCTTGATGTAGCTGCTGATGTTGTCGACAGTCTCGGCCAGCGAATCGCCACCGAACTTCTCCAGCGCGGCCTGCGCCACGACCAGCGCCACCATCGATTCGGCGACGACGGCGGCGGCGGGCACCGCGCACACATCGGAGCGCTGGTGGATGGCGACAGCTTCCTCGCCGGTGGACATGTCGACGGTCGACAGCGCACGCGGCACCGTCGAGATCGGCTTCATCGCCGCACGCACCCGCAGCGCCTCGCCGTTGGTCATGCCGCCCTCCAGACCGCCCGCGCGGTTGGTCGAGCGCAGCACACCGTCGGGACCGGGACGCATCTCGTCGTGGGCCTGGCTGCCGCGGCGGCGCGCGGTCTCGAAACCGTCGCCGACCTCGACACCCTTGATCGCCTGAATACCCATGAGCGCGGCGGCGAGTCGCGAGTCGAGTCGCTGCTCACCACTGGTGAACGAGCCGAGTCCGATGGGCAGCCCGTCGATGATCACCTCGACGACCCCACCGAGGGTGTCGCCGTCTTTCTTGGCGGCCTCGATCTCGGCGATCATCGCCGCTTCGGCCTCGGCGTCGAACGCGCGCACCGGGCTGGCGTCGACGGCATCGAGATCCTGGCGACCAGGCACGACGCCGGTGGTGTTCGCGGCGGTACCGATCGACACGACGTGCGAGATCACCTCGACGCCGAAGGCCTGGCGCAGGAAGTTACGGGCAACGGTGCCCGCCGCCACGCGAGCGGCGGTCTCCCGGGCGCTGGCCCGCTCGAGCACCGGGCGTGCGTCGTCGAAGCCGTACTTGAGCATGCCGGAGTAGTCGGCGTGTCCGGGGCGCGGACGGGTGAGGGGGGCGTTGCGCGCCATGCCTTCCAGCGCTGCCGCGTCGACGGGATCGGCCGACATCACCTCGGTCCACTTGGGCCACTCGGAATTGGCGACCTCGATCGCGACCGGACCGCCCATGGTCCGCCCGTGGCGCACGCCACCGACCAGGGTGACCTTGTCGGCCTCGAACTTCATCCGGGCGCCGCGCCCGTAGCCGAGCCGGCGGCGCGCGAGCTGTGCGGAGACATCGTCCGATGTCACCTCGACTCCGGCGACCATCCCTTCCAGGAGGGCGACGAGAGCGGGACCATGGGATTCTCCGGCAGTTATCCAGCGCAACACGCCGACCATCTTCCCATGTCGGCGCCCGTGGTCGGGCACGTGGTCCGCAGTGACGAGCGGCACGTCGGTGGTGTGCCTGCTCGCACGCCCAGCAGACCGTCACGCCGGTGCTGTGCGGACGGTGTCGCGATTCGGCGCGTCGGCGTCGCTGTCACGCCAGCGCCATCGCCGTCACCGTGGCCAGACACATCGCCGGACCGTGGGGCACCACCCGGCGTGAGGTCACCTGCCGCGCGCCCTCGACGGCGCCGCCCGATACCGAACGCAACCAGTGCCTACCCAGCACCACAGCCGCCGCCACTGCCGTGAGCAGTGGCGCCGCGACGGCCGCCCACGTCCACGCGGGTGGGCCGGCCAGCGCGGCCGCCGCGCCCAGCGCGATCGCCAGCTTCACATCACCGGCGCCGAGCGCGGCGGGCGCGATCAGATGGGTGACCAGGTAGGGCATGGTCAGCAGGGCGGCACCGATCAGCGCCGTGGTCAATTGCCCGGTGTACCAGGCGAATCCGAAGACGGCGACCGCACCCGCGCCGGTGAGCGCGTTGGGCAGGCGACGAGCATGGACATCGATCACGCCGAGGAGCAGACACCAGGCGATGAGCAGGCAGAACGCGGCAGTAGTCATGTGTCGATCGTGCTGGTCCGAGCGGCGGCGATCGAGGCCTCTCTGCCGAATGTGGACAACTTCCGCACATGTGGACAGCCTGGTCTCCAGAACTGCTGTCGCACACGGACTCCGCCGAGGTCGGCGCAGGAAAAGCCGGTGCCACGCCCGGAACCGAACATGGCGCACTCGATGCCCACGTGTCCGTGGTTCGGCGGTAGCGTTGTCTCATGTGTGCTGACTACACGGGTCCCGACCACGCGGCACGGCGTGGCGCCCTGCGGAGCCTGCTGGTGGAGAACGGCGTCGACGCGCTGCTCGTGACCGATCTGGTCAATATCCGCTATCTCACCGGCTTCACCGGCTCCAACGCCGTCCTGCTCGTGCACTCGTGGGACATGCGTGGCGCCGAGGACCGCACCGTCATCGGCACCGACGGCCGCTACGCCGCCCAGGTGACCGAGCAGACCCCGGATCTCCGTGCCGAGATCTCGCGCGCCACCGCCCGGCGCATCCTCGAGCTGGCCGGCGAGTGGCAACTCGGCCGCGTCGGCTTCGAAAGCCACGTGGTGACGGTCGCCGAGCACGAGTCGTACGGGGAACTGCGCACCGGGCTGCAGCTCGTGCCGACCTCCGGCCTGGTCGAGCAGCTGCGGATGGTCAAGGACGACTACGAGGTCGAGCAGTTGCGGGCCGCGTGCGCCGCCGCCGACGCCGGGCTGGCGTCCCTGCTCGAGCGTGGCCTGCTGCGGCCCGGGCGCACCGAGCGTCAGGTGGCGAGAGATCTCGAATGGGCGATGTTCGAGCACGGCGCCGAGGCCGTCTCGTTCGAGACGATCGTGGCCGCGGGCGTCAATTCGGCCGTGCCGCACCACCGGCCCACCGGTGCGGTCCTCGCCGAGGGCGACTTCGTGAAACTCGACTTCGGCGCGGTCGTCGACGGCTATCACTCCGATATGACGCGCACGCTCGTCCTCGGTGAACCAGCCGGCTGGCAGCGCGAGATCTACGAACTGGTCGCCCGCTCCCAGCAGGCGGGGCGCGAAGCGCTGAAACCAGGTGCCAAGACCGCGGAGGTCGACGCCGCCGCCCGCGTGGTCATCGAGGGCGCGGGCTACGGCGCGCAGTTCGTGCACGGCCTCGGACACGGCGTCGGGCTGCAGATCCACGAAGCGCCCGGAGTGGCCAAAACGAGTACCGGTACACTTCTGGCAGGCGTGGCGGTGACCGTCGAACCAGGTGTGTACCTTCCCGGCCGCGGCGGGGTCCGGATCGAGGACACGCTCGTGGTGCGCGAAGGGGGCCCGGAACTGCTCACCCTCACCAGCAAGAACCTGACCGTCGTCGAGTGACGACGGCGCCCCCAGAGACACGCAGTAACGAACGAGGAGATCCGAAGACAGTGGCGGACACCAGCGACTTCAAGAACGGCCTTGTGCTGAAGATCGACGGTCAGCTTCAGCAGATCGTCGAATTCCAGCACGTGAAGCCGGGTAAGGGCCCCGCCTTCGTGCGGACCAAGCTGAAGAACGTCGTGTCCGGCAAGGTCGTCGACAAGACCTTCAACGCGGGTGTCAAGGTCGAGACCGCCACGGTCGACCGTCGCGATATGACCTACCTGTACCACGACGGCTCCGACTACATCTTCATGGACGGCGAGACCTACGACCAGATCTCCATCCCGGAGGCCACCATCGGTCAGGGTGCGCGCTTCCTGCTGGAGAACATGGGCGTGCAGGTCGCCGTGCACGAGGACGCGCCGCTGTTCGTCGAGCTCCCGGTGACCATCGAGTTGCTGGTGCAGCACACCGACATCGGTCTGCAGGGCGACCGCTCCACCGGCGGCACCAAGCCCGCCACCCTGGAAACCGGCGCCGAGGTGCAGGTCCCGCTGTTCATCAACACCGGTGACAAGCTGAAAATCGACTCGCGCGACGGCAGCTACCTCGGCCGCGTCAACGCCTGATCGTGGCGGACTCCCCGGCAGACAAGAAGGGCTCGTACAAGAAGCTCGGTGCGCGCCACAAGGCGCGTCGCCGTGCCGTGGACATGCTGTTCGAGGCGGAGGCGCGTGACGTCGACGTCTCCGATCTGCTGGCCGAGCGGGCCGAGCTCGCGACCCGCGATCAGAGCGTGGCCCCTGTGCACCCGTACACCAACACCCTGGTCGAGGGCGTCGCCGACGACCTCGACCGGGTGGACGGCACCATCGAGTCCTACCTGCAGGACTGGACCCTCACCCGGCTGCCCGCCGTGGACCGGGCCATCCTGCGGATCGCGGTGTGGGAGCTGTTCCAC
Organism: Nocardia sp. NPDC023733; assembly: GCF_040639775.1. Lineage (NCBI taxonomy): Bacteria > Bacillati > Actinomycetota > Actinomycetes > Mycobacteriales > Nocardiaceae > Nocardia > Nocardia sp. NPDC023733. The sequence goes on from NZ_JBFAAN010000001.1 coordinate 668,588, forward strand.
GCCACCGATGTGCCGCCGGTCGTCGCGGTCGACGAGGCCGTGGAGCTGGCCAAGGAGCTGTCCACCGACGATTCCCCGTCGTTCGTGAACGGTGTGCTCGGCCAGGTCGTGCAGGTGGCGCCGCAGGTGCGGGCCGCTGCGGCCGCGACACGGGCCCCTCGGCAGGAACCTGAGGCCTGAGCGTGGCCAAGTACCTGGTGATGGCCCGGCGCACGCCCGGGTTCGACGCCTCGGTCATCGAACCGCACCGCGAATTCCTGCGCGACCTGCTCGCGAAAGGGAAGCTGCAGGAGAGCGGTGGATTCAGCGACGGCACCGGCGGCGCCTATGTGGTGCTGGCCGAAAACCTCGACGCCGCAACGACAATCGTGCACTCCGATCCGCTGCACACCATGGGTGCTTCGGAACTGACCATTCACGAATGGACGATCACCGTCTCCGCGTGATCCCGTTCCGCCGACAGCCGCGCGCTCGACCGAGCGTGCGGCTGTTCGCTTTTCCTGAAGGTGGCAGGGTCGTCGACAGCGTGCGGACCAGGTAGTCGGCGAGGACACGGCTGTCGGTACTGCGAGCAGCGATGTAGCCGTCGGGTCGTATCAGGATCAGCGTGCCGGGTTTCGCGTGCAGCAACCGCCGCGCCTCGACGCTGACAAACACGGATACGGTGTCGGTGCAGGTTGCGGAGTCCACGACGAGGCAGGTCAGGACATCTTTCTCGTCGGCGAACTCGCGCAGTTTCGCGGCAGTCCGAGCCCCGAATCCCAAGATGGTCCAGTGGGTTCCACGAGTGATGTCGAACAGCCGAGCTCGTGTTCCGTCGATCGTTGTGCCTCGGGCATCGGGAGCGCGGTCACCCGGGCGTGGGCCGCGCCGGCGTGAGGGGTCGGTGAGGGTGAGGGGTGAGTCCGGGTAGGCGACAGCGAGCTGATCGGTCTTCGCCAGCAGTTTGACCATCACCGCGGGGCGCTTCACCAGCGGGAAGATCACATGATCGCGGAGGAAACGGCGCACGCCGCGCAGCCCGAACACGGACTCGAACCCACGTGAACTGCCCGCGAGCACCTTGGCTGCGACCGGGATCCGCTCCAGCCCATAGCTGTCGAGCAGCGCGTCGTCTGCGCCGGCGAGTACCGCGGACAGTTTCCAGCCCAAATTGTAGGAATCCTGGATGCCGGTGTTCATGCCTTGCCCGCCCGCCGGGGAGTGCACGTGCGCGGCGTCGCCGGCCAGGAAAACCCGGCCGTACCGGTAGCGGTCGACCATGCGAGCGTTGAAACGGTAGCGCGACAACCAGGTCGGCTCGGAGAGCGTGACATCGCGCCGGCCCGAGCGGGTCGCGAACAGCTCACGGAAGGTCTCGAGGGTCGGCTCGGGTACTGATCCATCCTGAGCGGGCCGCACATTCGCCTGGAACTGCCACGCCCCGTCGGCATGCGGTAGCGGCGAAACAGCGAGATAACCACTGTCTTCGGTGAACCAGGCGTACGCGGCATCCGAAGCGAGTCCGGCGATGCGCACATCGCCGACCAGGAAGTACTGGTCGTCGTGGGTGCGACCGGTCATCGTCGCGCCCAGTAGGTGCCGAACCGTGCTGTGCCCGCCGTCGGAGCCGACCAGATACCGGGCCCGCACGGTATCGCCGTTCTCCAATACCGCGACGACACCGTCGGCACCCTGTTCGATCGACGCCAACGCGGAATCGAACGCGACTTCTCCGCCGAGTGCTTCCAGGCGGTCTCGCAGCGCCTGCTCCACACGCCATTGCGGCAACAGCACGAGGTCGGGATACGGAATGCCTGGCCGTGGACCAGTTCCGGCGCTGGTCGCGAGTTCGACGGTGAACTTCTCGCCCTGGTGCAGGCGCAGCGGCAGCCCGGTCTCACCGGCAGCGAGGATCTGGTCGATCACACCGAGGTCGGCGAGCACTTCCAAACTGCGCGGCTGCAACCCTTTTCCGCGCGAGCCGGTGGCGGGACCGTCGTTGCGGTCGATTATCCGGTGGCTGACACCGCGCCGCGCCAACTCGAACGCGAGGGTCAGACCGGTCGGGCCCGCACCCACCACGAGAACGTCGGTGTCGTGAACATTGTTGCCTTGCCTCATCGGAACCACCCCTACTTTGATCTACTACGATGTAGTAGATCAAAGTAATACTACGATGTAGTAGAATCAAGGGCGTGCCGAAGAAGACCGATCGACGGGAACGATTGGCGGATGCCGCTCTCCGCCTGATAGACGAGATCGGGCTGTCCCAGGTAACCCACCGCGCCGTCGATAAAGCGGCCGATGTCCCTCCCGGCACGACCTCCAACTACTTCCCGACGCGAGCCGCGCTGTACGCGGCCATCGCCCGCCGTATCCTCGATCAACAGTCCGCTGCCGAAAGCCGGTTCCCCGCAGGTACATCCGCCAGCCCCGGGCAAGTCGCCGAACTTCTCGCCGACGCCGTCGACGCAGGAGCCGGCCCCGCCCGCAACCGGCATCTGGCCCGGTTCGAGCTGTCGACCGAAGCGGCTCGCAATCCAGAGTTGGCCGCCCTCATGCGGGAATTGCGCGCTGTCACCGTCCGCACCCGCGCCGCCCAGATCCGTACCGCGTACCCGCATGCCACCGACGAGCAAGTCGACGCCGTGGTTTCCCTCCTCACCGGAGTCGCCTTCGACCGTATCGCTCTCGGCGTGCCCGACACCGACACCGCCGCCATCGTCCGCGCTGTCTTACAGGGGTACTTCGAGTAAGCGACGACGACCCTGCTCTGCCGTGCTGCCTGCAACCCGGACATCGGCAGGACGGGCCGGTGGGTCCGACGGCCTCCGCCGGTGGGTGTACGAGGAAACCGGCGGAGGCGCGGCCGCGCCGGGTAGCGCGGTGTCGGGTGTGCGTGTGCACCCGATGATCCTGCAACCTCGAGTGGGCTCGAGGTCAAGAGGGTCAGCGGCGGGCGTGGACGAGGGGGGCGAGGAAGCTTTCGATCTGTGCACCCGACGGTTGACCGAGGCGCCTGCCCAGATAGTCCGGTGCGTCGCCGGCGGCCCGGCAGCGGTCGGGGTCGGTGTTGGCCGGGTCGTTGGAGTAGCGCTCGCCGAGCATGGTCGCCTTGGCGACTTCGCGTCCGGTGCGCAGCTCGTAGACGATCACCTCGTAGGTGGCGCGGAACAGGTTGACCGTGCGGCCCACCGGTGTGCCGGGCGAGGGTGCGTACTGGCAGGTCTGGACGAGGTCGCGCAGTTCCAGCTGCTTCATGCAAGCGATGAGCTGCACCGATGACGGGTCGGTCGGGCGCCACGCGCTCGAATCCTCCGGCCGCACCATGCTCGTGAGATGGCCCGAGAGATAGATCGGCGCCACATCGCCGCGCTGGTAGGGGGCGGCGTTCGGGAACGGCTTCTTGTCCGGCCCGCACATGCGGTCGTAGTCCGACATCTCGAATCGGCTCGCCTGCACCGCCGTGATGGCGAAGAACCCGGCCCCGAACAAGAAGATGAACAGGATCAAGCCGAGCCCAGCACCGATCTTCGGCAGACTCCTGCCGCGCTCCGCACGCTCGCGAACGGGGCGGTTCTGCCAGCGTTCACGCAGTGATGGTCCGCTCGGCCCGGTGCGCCGGAGCGATCCCGTGCGCCGGAAGTCGCGCCAGCGACGGCGCAGCGACGGGCGCCGCGCGGGTTGCTCGTGGCCGACCCAATCGGTCCAGTTACCCGAATTCGACGAGTGTGTATCGGTGCTCGACGGGGTGCTCCAGGAAGCGGCGGCCGCACCGGACGACCAGCTTTCGCCGCGCGGCTGGTTGGTGTCAGCGGGGCGGGAAGCATCGTGCCGCTCATCAGGTTCCACCGCCGTGCTCGAATCGTGCGTCGGCGTGGGGGGAAGGCGTTCCGGTTCGCCTCGGCCGCTCTTGCTCAGCGAGATGACGTGGTCGGAATCGCGATCGTGGACATCGTCATCCCGCCGCCCGTCAACCGGCTCCTCGGTTTCGCCGCGCAGCGGCGGTGCACTGGAGTGTTGTGCAACGGCCTCGCCGCTCCCGGGTGATGCGGCGCGCTCCGGGGATGCCGAATCAGCCGATATGTCGGTCGAATTCGGTACCTGACCGCTCGTCACCACATCGTCGGGTGGTCCCGCACCAACAGGTGCCGATTCCTGTTCGGCAGGGGTAGTCGCTGTCGCGGCGGAGGTCGGCGCAGGCGCGGACCGATGCGGCCGGTTCGCCAGCCGGTCGATCGCCGCCAAGAACGCGGGCGTCGGCGACTGACCCGTCCCCACCGGATCATGACGAGTCGCCTCGGCTTTCTCGTCCTCGGAATGTGTTGCCGCCGAGCCGGACAGTGAACCGAGCTCCGCCGGTGACGCGGGCGCCGCGGGCCGGCTGGTGGCTGCCGCTTCGAGTTCGTCCGGGAACCCCTGCGCCGTCAGTTCGTCGGTCGAGGGGAGCAGGTGCCCGAGATTGAGGGCCGTGAAAACCCGCGCGACGTCCTCGACGCTGAGCCGAACGGTTCGCCCGATCTCGGCTTCGAAGTAGTCGTGCAACGCGGTGAAGTCGTCGCGGTCGACGATCACCGCACGGTACCCGTCGGCGATGCGTGTTTCCTCGATGGTGATCTGGGCGCCCGGCTGGGGGACCAGTGCGATGACCGCGTTCACCCAGCCGAAGATCCCGGACTGCTGCAGCAGGCTTTTCGCCGCGAACACCTGCCTGCGTACCTGCACGAACGGGTTCGGCACGCGCGCGGCGTGATACAGCGCCGCCGGGGCGCCGTCGATGGTCCAGGGTCCGTTCGGTGGGGTGGCGAGGGTGCCTTCCTGGCGGGTGGTGAAACCCTTGACCTCCAGGATGGTCACGGTCTGCGGGGTGCACACCAGCGCGTCGACCTCGACCGACCCGCCCCGGTTCTCCGGCACATGGCAACGGAAGACCGCGACGCCACCGGCCCGGAATGCCTCGTCGCGGATCGCCGCACCGACGATCTGTTCCGCGCCTTCGAGTTCGGTCTCGTCCGCGACAACGACGATCACCACGACCCCCTGAGCACCCGACTGCGGACCCCTACCAGAATACGGCCTCCCCGTGCCGTTCCGAATCCTGTTGCCGAGCAACGTGTTCGGTAAGAATGATTACCCATCTCACCACGGCGCGCTTCCGGGCGGCCGTGGGTCCTCGCCCGCCGGACGTTCCCAGGTGAGTGGGGGTGTGGTGACCTGGCCCGCGACGAGCACCAGCCCGGTCGGCCGGTCGACGGCGAGGAATCCGAAGGGCCGATCGATATTCACCGAGGTGATGGTGGCCCACTCCATCTGCGGCATCCAGCCCAGGGTCACGGCGGCAGCGGTCACCGCGGCCGCCTCGAAACCCGCGGCGTCGAACCGTGCGATCACATTCTGCGCCGCGGCCTCGACGGCGAGCGGGAACGAGCTGATGCCCGGAAAATGCCCTCGCGAAGAATCACGGGCGGCGGAGAGGCCGAACAGCGCGGCGTGGTCGAGAAGATTGTGGTGTGCGGCGATGTCGAAGGGCGGAAGCGTGAGGACAACAGAGTCGCCGTCGGCGGTCTCACGTCGCTCGACGGTCAGACAGGGGGCAGTCGTTCCCAGTGGGAGGTCAGAGGTGGCGGGCAGGGACCCGTCGAGTGCCGCGATACCCGCCTCCACGGCATGGCGAGGGTCGGCACCGATCAGGAGATGAACATCCAGCTCCCCACGACCGGCGACGATCACCCTGGTGACGTCCGAACCGAGAACGGACACACTGCCATCGGGATAGCTGCTCCGGTACAGCCCGGTGCCGCGATGCCCCTGCCAGGGACCGGTTGCGGGCATCCACAGAATCTCGTCGAACGGCGTGACCCACTTGGTCCGCGCCAACAGGGCTGTGGCCAGCGCGAATACGGTCGAAGGCGAGATCGGCACCGGGAATTTGCCGATCAACCCGCCGGTCTGCTCCCGCGCCCAAGCATCAAGTGCCGCAGGATCACCCAGTTCGCCGACGGTTCCGGTCGGCATACCGGCGATCCATTCCGGGCGCACAGGCAGACCAGCCTTCGCCCATGCGCCGATCGCCGTGGACACCTCCCGGGAATCGTCGAGGGATTTCAGCATCGCCAGCCCGGCCGCATGCGCCTCGTCGGCCGGAATCCCCAGGGCAGCGGCCAATTCGGTCCTGGCCGGTCCCTCCGCCGCATCCGCGAGTACGGCGAGCAACGGCCACAGCCCGGCCGCCGACACCGCCGTGTTCGCGCCCCCGAAGGTGGTGCACCACCGCGCCGTGAGCTCGTTGGCCGAGCGGACGTGTGGCATCAGCAAACTCCCCATGGGCGCCGATCTTACGACCAACCACCGACAACTCGTCGTCTTCCCACGGCGGCGCAGCCGATCAGTCGCGAACGATCCCCAGCCAGACATAGTCCCTGGCCCGGGTCACCGCGACGAATTGCTGACGCATCAGCAGGTCGTAGCGTTCCTGCTCGGCATCGGTGCGCGGCGGTGGCGTGGGTTGGGTGAACGGGTGGATCACCGCCTGGAAGTCCAGCCCCTTCGCCCGGTACACGGTGCCGACCTTGACGCCGCTGTCGGTGTCGGCGCAGCGGTAGTCGACGAGCTCCTGTGCCGCGATGCCCCATTCGCGCAGCGTGCGCAGGACGGCGTCGGCCTCGGCGTTGGTGATCGTGATGACGGCGGTGTCCGACAGCGAGATCCCCTCGGCGACAATGCGTTCGAGCTGGCGCCGAAGATGGTCGGGCAGTTCGGCGCTGGTGCAGGTGATCTGTTCGGCGTAGCCGTCGGGCAGGACGGCATCGGTGAGGTCGAGGCTGTGCCGGTCCGGGGTGTCGACATCGTCGACCGGGCAGGCGCCGTCCAGGCTCGCGGCCAGTTTCAGGATCGCGTGCCGATTGCGGTAGTTCTTGGTGAGCTTCTCGCTGCGACCGACGATATTGATGTCGGCATCGATGAAACGCCAACCGCCCGCGTAGATCTGCTGCTGGCGGTCCCCGACGAACAGCAGCGAATTCGATTCGTCGCCGGTGAGCGCGTGCACCAGGCGCACTCCCTGCAGGGTCATGTCCTGCATTTCGTCGACGACCACCATCGCGTACGGCCGCGGCAACGGGTTGGTGCGCAGTTCGTCGAGCGCGGCGGTGATGACGTCGTTGCCGTCGTAGCACTGGCGTTCGGTGCGGATCCGCTCGTATTCCACGTACAGATTCCACACGTGTACGCGCTGGCTGGTGCGCAATGCGACGCGCCTGCCCCGGCGGTCCAGCCCGTCGTAGGCGGCGAAACCCGCCTCGGTGGGTGGTAGGCCTCGGCCTTTGATCACCCGATCGATCTCCTCGCGCCAGTAGCGGGGATCGGGGGCGGCGTGCGTGAGCGGGCTCGAGCGGCCGACCTTGGCCCACGCGCGATTGAACGCCGTCTCGGTGCGGCGCAGCTCCATCTTGCGGTGGATACCGCGTTCGGCGAGGAAGTCCTGCGCCCAGGAGTGCAGGTTGGTGAATTCCGCGCGACCCACCGTCGGCAGCAGGCGGGCGAACGCGGATTCCTGGCACGGCGGCAGGTTCTTCACCAGTGTGGTGAACAGCAGCGGTCCCGTGCTGCGGCGCGCCCGGTGCGCCATCCGGTGCAGCGCCAGCACGGTTTTGCCCGATCCGGCCGGGCCGACGATGCGGGCCGGCCCGTTGTGATTACGGGTCACCAGGGCGAGCTGGTCGGGATCGAGGAACGACAGCCAGGTCGGGAACGGTTTGCGCAGCGCACCGGTCAGATTGTCGGTGCGCAGCGACTCCACATCGAGCAGACCGTCGGCCTCGGTGGGTGCCTGTTCCGGTTCCACGCGGGGCACCGCCCGGTAGTCGGAGTTGCGTCGCGCGGTGTGTTCGGCGAGCGCACCGGCCAGCCGGGCGGGCGTCACGGGCTTGCGACTCAGCAACGACCGAACCGTGGCATCGGTGCACACCACGAACCGTCCGTCCGCGCCGGTGTGACGGCCCGGTGGCAGCACGAACACCAATTCGACGGTCTCGCGCACGAATTCGTTGCCGTTCGGCCCGATCTTCACGCCGGTGAACATCTGTTCGGCCTGTGCCCGCAACCGTCGGATCTGCGCCTCACCGGGCAGTTCGTCCACCACGTTGACCGCGAAAACGCCACCGGGCCCGACGATCACCGCATCACACCGTCCCGCGGGCGCGGGCTGCCGACGATGCAACAGCAGCCGCCAGCGCTGTCGCCCGGCCAGGAGTACCGACGTGTAGACCCCACGCGACCGCCCCGGCATTTCCTCGACGGTCTCGGCCAGCGCCTCCTCGGCCCGTACCCGCAGAACCTCATGATCATTACTGGAAACCATCACGCCACCCCACTGTTCCGCGCACTCCAACGCCCCTCCAGTATCATCCGATACCCAAGCAACAGAACGCATTTCGGACCAAGAGGTGACCGCGGACCCACACCCGACCGGTCGGATTGCCGACCGCTGATTCACGGTCGCAACAACACGCTGCCCATCGCGACACGATCCTCGAGCATCCGATGCGCCTTCGCGGCGTCGGCCATCGGGAGTACCGCGTCCACCACGGGAACCAGTCGCCCCTGCGCCGCGGCTTCCAACGCCGCCGCACCGTGTGCGGCCACCGTGGCCGACCAGGCCGGACCCGCGCACCCGGTGAGCGTGAGCCCCCGCAGGATCAGATCCGCCGCCGCGACCTGTGTGGGGGCTCCCGCGAGCCACCCGTAGCTGAGGATTCGACCCCGCAGCGGGGTGACGAGGTCGAGCACGGGTGTCAACGAGTCGCCGCCGATCGAATCGAAGACGACGCCGAGGGTGTCGTCGCCGAGCAGTGCCGGTAGTTGCCGCGCCCAGTCCGGTGCGTGGTGGTCGACGACCTCGTGCGCACCGTTGGCGCGGGCCAGTTCGGCTTTCGCGGGACCGCCCGCGGTGGCGATCACGCGCAGTCCCGCCGCCGCGCACAATCGGGTGAGGCTCGCACCGACTCCGGTCGCCGCCGCCTCGACGAGCACCGTCTCACCTGCGCTCGGCGCCGCGGTGTCGAACAGTGCGGTCGCCACCGACCCGGCCATCAGGATCGCCGCGGCGGCATCCAGTTCGAGACCGGCCGGGACGGCAGTGACCGAATCCGCCGCCACCGCGACATATTCGGCATACGACCCGTATCCGGGCGTGGACACGACGACCCGTGAACCGACGAGCCCTGAATCTATGTCGGCACCGACCTCGACCACGGTGCCCGCTGCTTGGAACCCGAACACCGCGGGAAGTCGCGCGGGAAACGGGAAGGCTCCCGACCGCATCAGGGTCTCCGGGTAGAGCACCGGGATGGCCTCGATCCGGACGAGTACCTCACCCGCCGCTGGTCGTGGGGCGTCGACTTCCGCGACGACCAGGACTTCGGGTGCGCCGACGGTGGTCATTACGATTGCTTGCAACGGAACTCCATAAGTTGACTGACGGTCCAGTTCTCTCGGTGGGAGACGATATGGACCGTCGGTCAACTTTGTCAACGGATCGGCATGTGCCGAGGAAATGAGTGCGATGGGCGAGGGCCGTCGGGTCGAACGAGCCGATGCCGCGCGCAACCGGCGGGCAATTCTCGAGGCGACCATGGCGCTGCTCGACGAACACGGCGCCGCCGGAGTGACCATGGACCGGGTCGCGGCGGCGGCGGGGGTCGGGAAGGGCACCATCTTCCATCGTTTCGGTAGCCGCTCCGGCCTGCTCTACGAACTCATCGCGGAGGGGGCGACCGAGCTCATGACGCGAGTGCTCGACGGTCCGCCGCCGCTGGGTCCCGGCGCGCCCGCCGGTGACCGGTTGCTCGCGTTCTTCGATGCGATGACCTGTCTGGTCACCGACCATGTCGAGCTCATCGCTGCCTATCGCGCGATGCCGCCGCATCCGCGCACCGAGGAGTTCCACGCGTTCTGGGCCGAGCACATCAGCACGCTCCTCCAGGAGGTCAGGCCGGATCTCGATGCCGAAACCGTTGGTGCGCTGCTGCTTGCGTCGATCGGTGGCGACCTCGCCCAGCAGATGGCCAGGGCTGGGGAGGTCGCGCGGCTACGGGCGGCCGTTCAGGACATGGTCCGCTCGGTGCTGAACATTCCCCGGTGACGAGCCGGGGGCAGCAGTTCAGCGGACGCCGCGAGGGCGGAACTGGATGCTGATGCGTGGGCCGACCGGGCGCGTGGTTTTGGGGACGGCGTGTTCCCAGGTGCGCTGACACGCGCCGCCCATGACGAGCAGATCACCGTGACCTGCGGTGAAGCGGACGCTGGCGCCGCCACCTCGCGGGCGTAGGAGCAGGGCGCGGGGGGCGCCGACGGAGACGATCGCCACCATGGTGTCGTGGGTGGCGCCACGGCCGATGGTGTCGCCGTGCCAGGCGACACTGTCGCGACCGTCGCGGTAGAAGCACAGCCCCGCGGTCCGGAAGGGTTCGCCCAGTTCGGGCAGATAGTGCTCGGTGAGGGCATCGCGCGCCTCGACCAGCATCCGATCCGGCAGGGGATCGTGTTCGCCGAAGAAGGAGATCAGGCGCGGCACGTCGACCACCCGGTCGTACATCGGCCTGCGTTCGGCGTGCCACGGCACCCGCTCGGCGAGCCGATCGAACACCTCGCTCGCCCCGCTCAACCATCCGGGCGCGACATCGACCCAGGCGGTGGCGTCGAGCTGGGTCCGCCGGAGAGCGTCCAGCGAACCCAGCGCAATCGCCTCACCGTCGAACAGTGAACCTTGCAGGGGCATCGACATGACCGCCATTCTAACGCGCATTCGAACGTATGTTCGCATTCGGCTCCAGTTTGCTCAGTCGTGCTATTTTTGCTCGGACAAGCAAAAATCGGGAGGAAGTGGTCGTGGCATACGCCCCGGACCGGGAATCGCTCGGACAGCGACCGCTTCCCGAGTGGTTTCGCAAGGCCAAGCTCGGCATCTTCGTCCACTGGGGCCTGTACTCGGTGCCGGCCTTCGCCGAGCGCACCGAGACGGATTACCCCCGGTTCATGCGGGAACTGACGGCGGGGGAGACCACCGCCGACCGGATCCCGTACGCCGAGTGGTACCTGAACTCGATGCGGGTTCCCGGCTCGCCGACGGCAGTCCATCACCAGACGACCTACGGGGGCGGCTACCCCTATTCCGAGTTCCGGAGACGGTTCGACGCGGCGGCGGAGTCGGTCGACTTCACCGAGTGGGCAAGCCTTTTCGCCGAAGTCGGCGCGCGGTACGTCGTGCTGGTCACCCGTCACCTCGACGGATATCCGTTGTGGCCCACGGGTGTCGCCCGACCCGCACCTTCCCGTCGACTACCGCTCTGGGCGTGATCTGGTCGGCGATCTCACCGCGGCTGTGCGGGCCGAGGGCATGCGGATGGGGCTGTACTACTGCGGCGGAATGGATTGGACGTTCCGTGAACAGCCGCTCAGGACCATGGCCGACCTGCTCCGCCATCAAGCGCTCGGCCCGGAGTACGCCCGCTATGCGGCGGCGCAGTGGCGGGAACTGATCGATACCTATCGGCCGTCGATCCTGTGGAACGACATGGGCTGGCCCGCCGAGACCGATCCGCACGAGCTCATGGCCCATTACTACGACACCGTCGCCGACGGCGTGGTCAACGATCGCTGGATGCGGACAACCCTTCCACGCAACCGTGTGGTGCGTGCCGCCTACCTGAGCTTCATCGGTGGCGTGACGAAGGCGATGTCCAAGTGGGGCAACGGGATTCCCGAGCCAGCGAAGAACTTCCACTACGACGTGGAGACCCGCGAGTACGCGACTCCGGCCACCCCTCCGTCCGGCGCATGGGAACTCACGCGCTGCCTGGGCCGGTCGTTCGGGTACAACGCCGAGGAAACGAGTGCGGACACTCTCGGCGGCGGCGAGCTGATCTACCTGTTCGCTGATGTCGTCGCCAAGGGCGGGAATCTGCTGCTCAACGTCGGGCCCGACGGTGCGGGCCGAATTCCGGACCTGCAGTCGCGCCCGTTGCGTGCGCTCGGCACCTGGCTCGCGCGCAATGGGGACGCGATCTACGACACCGCACCCGCGCAGCGACCGGCGACGACCACGACACGCGACGATCAGGTCCGCTTCACCGGTAAGGAGGGAACGCTCTTCGCGATCGTGCTCGCCGACCAGCCCACCGGCGAAGTCACCCTGCGTGATCTGCGGATACCGCCGTCGTCCACGATCGGGCTGGTGGGCGGAACCGCCGAACTGCGCTGGTGCGAGCGCGACGGCGATCTGGTCGTCGACCTGCCCGCCGACACGCAACAGCACGCCTACGTCTTGGCGGTCCGGTGAAGGGCACGGCCATCGAGCGCGCCCGTCGCGCCCAGATCGTGCGCGCCGCGATCGACGCCATCGCCGAAACAGGCTATGCGGGTGCATCTTTCAGCGCCATCGCGGAAGCGGCCGGTCTGAGCAGTACCGGCCTCATCTCCTACCACTTCGCCCGCAAACAGAACCTGATGGACGAGGTGATGCGCACGATCCTCGCCGACTTCACCGCGTTCGTCTCCGCCCGCAGCGACCACGGCGGCCCGGCTGAACGGCTCGCCGCGTTCGTCACCGCCAACTGCGAGTTCGTTCGCGACCACCGCAATCACCTGGTGACGATGCTGTGCCTGCAAGCCGCCGCACCGGACCCGGAATCACGGTCGCGACAAGCTGATTCGGATCGTGCGAAGCTGGCCGAACTGTTCACCGAGGGGCAGGCCGCAGGTGATTTCCGTGAGTTCGATCCCGACCTGATGGCCGGATTCGTCCTGTCGCTGCGCAACGGCGTCATCCTCCGCGCCGCCGCCGAACCCACCTTCGACCTGTCCGCCTGCGCCGCCGAACTCCGCACGACCATCCGGCTCGCGACAGTCGGACCACGCTCGAAGTCGTGCGGGTGATCGGCATTCCCGCGATGCCCTATGTCCAGGCGAGCTCGGCGACCACCGGGGCGAACCGTTCGGCGAAGTCGGCACCGACAACGATGTAGGAGAAGCCGGCTTCCTCACGACGGCGCTGGATTTCGTCGATGGCGGCGGCGGGGTCGTCCGGGAGGACGGTCAGGGCGTCGGCGGCGCGGAGTGCGGCGGGATCTGTCGCGGGGTGGGCCATGTGCGGGGCGACGGTGTCGCCGATCACCGGGACGGCCAGGGCCAGTTCGGGGCCGTTGTCGGTGCGGAATTCGCGGGTCAGCCGCTCGACCTGGTTTCGGGGCTTATCGCCGAGCGGGAAGGTGACCGTTTCGGCGATCTCGGCCGCCAGGGCGCGTGCCTTCGGGCCGTACACCGCCATCGCCACCGGGGTGCGCCGGTCCGGGCCGTCGAGTTCGCGCAGGCGGTCGACGGTCTCCCGGATGTGGGCCAGCCGTTCGCTCGGCGCAACGATCGGCAGACCCTTGTCTCGCAACTCGTCCTCGATGCCACCGCGTCCGGTGCCGATTCCCATCTCGAACCGGCCGTCCGTCAGGAGCGACAGCGAATGCGCTTCCCAGGCCGTCAGCCATGGCGCGCGCAGGGGAGAGGCGTACACCCAGGTCCCCACGCGCAGATCTGTCAATGCGGCAGCGGTGGCGAGCATGGGCCCCGGCGCTGGTTGCGTGAGCGGAAAATCAGCGACCAACAGAGTCGAATACCCGAGCCCGGCGATCCGCCGAACCCGCTCCCGCCACACCTGCGCCTCACTCCTGAGTGGCGCGACAACCCCGAACCGAAACTTCCTGACCATCTGCGAACACCTCTCCGTCGACGTCTGACGCATGTTCCGACGACAACCCGGCTCGAAATTCATCGCCGACTCGCTCGTGCGACTGTCCGACCGGGGACTTCGGTGCGTGCGACGCGGCAGACTTGACCCTTACGTAACGTCAGGGTCGACGATCACTCGTATGAACTTTCCAGCTTTCGAGATGAGCCCAGTGCCCGTTCCCGGTCCCGACGCCGTTGCACCGCAACCGTTCCGGGGTATCTACGGGATGCCGATGTTCGTGATCATGCCGTGTACCGATATCGCGAAGTCGGTGGAATTCTGGGTGGAGGGGCTCGGGTTCTTCGAGTTCTTCACCGCGCCGGAGCAGGTGACGCATCTGCGGCGGTGGGCGTTTCAGGATGTGCTTCTCGTGCCGGGGGCACCGGCGGACGGACCGGGTGGGCTCACGGTGAGTTTCTCCTGCGTGCTCGACGAGATCGACGGCATCGCCGAAGCGTGCGAGCGGGCGGTGCCGGGATGCACGGTCGGACCACGGGTGATGCCGTGGAATTCGATGGAACTCGAGGTGGTGACACCGGAGCACACGCGTGTGGTGATGACCGCGGCCCGCCCGTACGACCCGGACAGCCCGGCGGCCGAGCACCTGCGGTCGATGGGTATCGAAGGGCCCTGACGGCACAATGGTGGTCGTGACCACCTCGCCACGCACCGTCGGCGCCACGGCGCGGCTGCTCGGTGTCACCACCCGCACCCTGCACCACTGGGACGCGATCGGGCTGGTCTGCCCGTCGGAGCGCAGCCCCGGCGGGTACCGGCTCTACAGCGCGGCCGAGGTGGCGCGCGCCCACCGTGTGCTGGTCTACCGCGAACTCGGCGTACCCCTCGACGACATCGCGGGCCTGCTGGACGCACCGACCGCCGATGCCCTCACCACCCTGCGTGAGCAGCGTGCCGAACTCGAGGCCCGCATCCATCGGCTACGCGGGATGGCCGACGCGGTGGATCGGCTGATCGAAGCACGCGAGTCGGGGATCCTGCTCCCCGCCGAGGATCAGGTCGCGATCTTCGGCGAGGGATGGGAACCGACGTGGGTGGAGCAGGCCCGCGAGCGCTGGGGCGAGACCCCGCAGTGGGCGCAGTACGCCGAACGCGTGGCCGACCGCGCCCCCGAGGACTGGCGCAAGATCACCGACGACCTGTCCGCCCTGCACACCGACCTCGCTGCGGCACTGCGCCACGGTGTCACACCGGGCAGCCAGGAAGCCGACACCCTCGCCGAACGGCACCGCGCCTCCCTCGCGGTCTATTTCGACTGCACCCACGCCATGCACGTCTGCCTGGCCCGCACCTACCGCACCGATCCCGGCTACACCGACTTCTACGACTCCCTCGCCCCCGGCCTGACCGACTGGCTGTGCGCCGTCATCGATGCCAACGCCCGAGCCAACGGCATCGACCCCGCGACCGCGACCTGGAGTTGACTACGGTCCTCACAAGGTGAGGGCGGCGTTTCAATTCGCGAGGGCGACCAGACCGGCGCCGACCAGTGCCACCAGTGCGATCACGTCGGCACGGGCCACCCGAAGGGTTCGCGCGTTGAGCCTCCCCGGCCCGATCACCGCGGTGAGTACGAGAAACGTAGCGGTGCTGACGATTCCGGCCGTGATCGTCAAAGCCCTGGCGGCCGGCACAACAGCACCGACGACCAACCCGAACCCCACCATCGCGAGCAACACCGCGCGATGACGCAGGAGAAGCTCCAGATCCCGGTCCGTGACGACGGTGCCATAGGCGGTGCTCGCCCGTCGCGGCGACAACGCGACCACACCGGGCACGATGTGCAGAATTCCGACGCCTACCAGCAGCGTCGCGACAATGCCTGCTCCCACCTTGCGCTCCTCCGATTCGCCTACCTGAAGTCGTGCAAGCATGTCCGGTCCGGGTCGCCGTCCACTTCCGTAAACGTGTCGTATCCCGGCGGACGCCTTCGGCGGCGGCACGCGGTTTCCTCGAGAACGCGCGTCACGAGCCATGTGCGGTGGTCGCCCAGACCTGATAGCGACCGGAATCGCACGGAGCCTCGGCCGCGCGCACACCGGTCTCGACCAGGCGGTAACCGAGCCTGCGAGGCACTGCCGCGCTGCGGACATTGGCCGCGTCGCAACGGATTTCGACGCGCTCGATGTGGGGGAGTGCGAGGGCGGCGGCGGTGAGCGCACGCGCCGCCCGGGTGACCACGCCGCGACCGGTATGGGCGACGTGACACCAATACCCGATTTCCAGTGCTCCGGCCGCCACACGGTCGTGCAGCCCGATCCCACCGACGACTTCGCCTGCCGCAGTGAAGATTCCGTACAGATACCCGCCGCCAGGAGTCGGCCACCGCGTGCTCGATATCTCGATGGAAAGCCGCTGATCCTCGCGCGTGGGTGGTTCGGCCGCCCACGCCATCCACTGGTGCAGGTGCTCGTGCGAATCGATGAGCGCGCCCAACCGGCTGTCCACGTCGTCCAGTCGCCACCGGCGCACGACCAGATCACCCAGGTCGATACGCGCCGGCGGCGTCGCCGCGATGTCGATTTCCATAGTCGATGGTCGCCGCACCGGGAACGCCGCGTCAAAGCGTTTTCACCGAGCGGTCAGGGCGACACACGCGTGCGCGCGGCACCGACCTGGCCTGGGCCGCCGACCGTGAGAGTTCCACGGTCGGCGGGTGGCTCAGCTTCCCTGGGTCAGATAGTTGTAGATCTCGTGGATGGTGACGGTGGGCTGGGTGGTGATCCCGGCCTCTTGGCTCAGCGGCCCGATGGTGGTCTGGGCGAACTCCTGGAACTGGCCTGCGGACTCCCACACATCGGTGACATGAAAGCCGTCATCGGTCTTCCTGACCAGATGAAAGATCATCCCGGGACCGCCGGGCCCTCCGTGCTCGAACCCCATCTTCTTTATGACCTGGTCATATTGCTCCATCGTCGCGCCGGGGAAATCGAGTTCGACGGCAACAGCCATAACGTCATCTCCTTGTCGGAAGGTGCGGAAGATCCCGCGAAACAGCCCGCCCGCGGCGCAAAGTCCAGCGGTCGAGCAGGAGGGAGCGACTACAGGCCCGGCTCATCGAGAGGGGGTCGCGAAGATCACCATGGCCCGGCACTCCGATCGGACCACGCTGCGCTGAACGGCGACACCACCTCCGCGCTACCGTATGTGGTGCGCATCACAGTGTAGTCGGCGCTCCGGTGACCGACAAGACAGCGCACTGTCGCCCTGCGGCTGGAAATCACCGCGCTCGCAGGGCTTTCGATCGGGCTGTGATCGTCACCGCACCCACGGTCGCCACCCGCGGCCCGTGGCCGTGCTCACAGGCGGGACGACCTGGTCAAAGGCGGGTTCCGACGCTGATAAGGTGGAGCGCGAGTTAGACATCCTTTAACGGACCGTCCGGTGAGGCGGGGAAGGAGGTCGGCATGGCTGTGCCCGAACGGGCGGCCAAAACCGGCGCGGGCGAAACATCGCAGCGGCACACCCCGGAATGGGTGGCGGCTGGGCGGGAGCTGTTGTCGCCGTCGGATGTGCAACGCACGGTAGCGCGCATCGCGCACCAGATCATCGAGAAGACCGCCCTGGATTCCGGCGACGCCGACGCGCCACGGGTGGTTCTCATGGGAATCCCCACGCGCGGCACCACCCTGGCCAACCGGCTGGCGGACAAGATCGAGGAGTTCTCCGGCGTGCGGCCCGCGCTCGGCTCGCTCGACATCACCCTCTACCGCGACGACCTGCGCAGCCGTCCGCACCGCCCGCTGGAACGCACTTCGGTGCCCGACGGCGGCATCGAGAACTCTCTTGTCGTCCTGGTCGACGACGTGCTGTTCTCCGGGCGCACCGTTCGCAGCGCCCTCGACGGCCTGCGCGACCTCGGCCGCCCCCGCGCCGTGCAGCTGGCGGTCCTCATCGACCGAGGCCACCGCGAACTGCCGATCCGCGCCGACTACGTGGGCAAGAACGTGCCGACCTCGCGCGCCGAGGACATCTCGGTGCTGCTCACCGAACACGACGGCCGCGACGGCGTCTACCTGCACCAGGAGGCGAAATGAAGCACCTGCTGACCGTCGCCGACCTGGATCGCGCCGCCGCCACCGAACTGCTCGACGAAGCCGAACGCTTCGAACAGGCCCTGCTCGGTCGCGAAGTGAAGAAGCTGCCGACCCTGCGCGGGCGCACCGTGATGACGGTGTTCTACGAGAACTCCACCCGCACCCGAGTGTCCTTCGAGGTCGCCGGTAAGTGGATGAGCGCCGATGTGATCAATGTGAGCGCGTCGAGTTCGTCGGTCTCCAAGGGCGAATCGCTGCGCGACACCGCGCTCACCCTGCACGCCGCGGGCGCCGACGCGCTGATCGTGCGCCACCCCGCCTCGGGCGCGGCGCACCAGATCGCGCGCTGGATGGAGCAGTGGGCCAAGGAGGAGAACCGCCAGGCGCCGTCGATCATCAACGCCGGCGACGGCACCCACCAGCACCCCACCCAGGCGCTGCTCGACGCGCTGACCCTGCGTCAGCGCCTCGGTGACATCGAGGGCAAGCGGGTGGTGCTGGTCGGCGATATCCTGCACAGCCGGGTCGCCCGCTCCAACGTCGTGTTGCTGAACACCCTCGGTGCGGAAGTGGTGCTGGTCGCGCCGCGCACACTGCTGCCGGTCGGGGTCGACGCCTGGCCCTGCCGGGTCGCGACCTCCCTCGATGCCGAACTGCCCGGCGCCGACGCGGTGATGATGCTGCGCGTGCAGGCGGAGCGGATGAACGGCGGGTTCTTCCCGTCGGCCCGCGAATACTCGATCAACTACGGATTGTCCGAGCGCAGGCTCGCGCTGCTCGACGACGACGCGGTGGTGCTGCACCCCGGTCCGATGCTGCGCGGCATGGAAATCGCCTCGGCCGTCGCGGACTCACCGAAAGCCGCTGTGCTGCAGCAGGTTTCCAACGGTGTGCACATGCGGATGGCCGTGCTGTTCCGGCTGCTCGTCGGTCAGGAGGAAACGGTATGACTGAGCTGCTCATCAAGAACGTCAAGCCCTATGGTGAGGGCGAGCCGGTCGACGTGCTCGTGCGCGGCACCGTCATCGCCGAGATCGGTTCCGGTCTCACGGCCGCCGACGACGCCGAGGTGATCGAGGGCAACGGCCAGATCCTGCTGCCCGGCTTCGTCGACCTGCACACCCACCTGCGCGAACCCGGCCGCGAAGACACCGAGACCATCGAAACCGGTTCCGCCGCAGCCGCTCTCGGCGGGTACACCGCCGTGTTCGCCATGGCCAACACCAGTCCGGTCGCGGATTCGCACGTCATCACCGATCACGTGTGGCGGCGCGGCCAGGAGGTCGGCCTGGTCGACGTGTTCCCCGTCGGCGCGGTGACGGTGGGTCTGGAAGGCAAGCAGCTCGCGGAGATGGGCACCATGGCCGCCGGTGTCGGCCAGGTCCGGATGTTCTCCGACGACGGGCACTGCGTCTACGACCCGCTCATCATGCGGCGCGCGCTCGAGTACGCGAACTCGCTCGGTGTCCTGATCGCCCAGCACGCCGAGGAGCCGCGCCTGACCAAGGGCGCCGTCGCGCACGAGGGTCCGAACGCCGCCCGGCTCGGGCTGGCCGGCTGGCCGCGCGCGGCCGAGGAGTCGATCGTCGCGCGTGACGCCCTGCTCGCCCGCGACGCCGGTGCCCGCGTGCACATCTGCCACGCCTCCACCGCCGGCACTGTCGAGCTGGTGAAATGGGCCAAGTCCCAGGGGATTTCGATCACCGCCGAGGTCACCCCGCACCACCTGCTGCTCGACGACTCGCGCCTCGAGACCTACGACGCGGTCAACAAGGTGAACCCGCCGCTGCGCGAGGCCTCCGACGCCGCCGCGCTGCGTCAGGCCCTGGCCGACGGAATCATCGACTGTGTCGCCACCGACCACGCACCGCACGCCGAGCAGGACAAGTGCTGCGAGTTCGCGGTGGCCCGCCCCGGCATGCTCGGCCTCGAGACAGCCCTGTCGATCATCGTGCAGACGATGGTGCAGCCGGGTCTGCTCGACTGGCGCGGTGTCGCGAAGGTGATGAGCGAGAAGCCCGCCGCGATCGTCGGACTCGACGACCACGGCCGCCCGATCGCCGTCGGCGAACCCGCCAACCTGACCCTCGTCGACCCCGACGCCGAGTGGACGGTGCGCGGCGCCGAACTGGCGAGCATCTCGAACAACACACCGTTCGAGGACATGACGTTCCCGGCCGAGGTCACAGCCACCGTGCTGCGCGGCCGGGTAACTGCCCGCGAGGGCAAGGCGGTCGGGATCTAGGGAGGCCAGGACGTGGAGAGAACGCTGTGGGTAGTCGGGCTGCTGGCGGTATTCGTACTGTGCCTGTGGCTGATGTACCGGGCCTGGCAGAAGAAAGCCGCGAGCCAGCAGTCGCGGATCGGTGACCTGCCGACCGTGCCCGCCGAACTGGGTGCGCAACTGCTGGAGCCGACCACCGGCCTGTACCTGGGCAGCACCTTCGCGCCCAGCTGGCAGAACCGGATCGCGGTCGGTGACCTGGGGTTCCGCGCGACCGCCGAACTGACGCGGTTCGAACGCGGGATCCTGCTCGAACGCGACGGGGCGACGCCGATCTGGATTCCCCAGGAATCCGTGACGGCCGTGCGCACCGAGCGCGGACACGCGGGCAAAGTGATGACGGACAATGGTGTGCTGGTAATTCGCTGGACACTGCCGACCGGAACCGAGATCGATACCGGATTCCGGGGCGACGACAAGACGGTGTACCCGGCATGGACCGCGGATGCGACCAGGGTGACGACGGGAGACGATGAATGACGAAGACCAAAGCAGCCCTTGTGCTGGAGGACGGCCGCGTGTTCCGCGGTACGGCCTTCGGCGCCGAGGGACAGACCCTGGGTGAGGCGGTGTTCTGCACCGCGATGACCGGATACCAGGAGACCCTGACCGACCCCAGCTACGACCGCCAGATCGTGGTGGCCACCGCCCCGCAGATCGGCAACACCGGCTGGAACGACGAGGACGACGAGTCCGGCAAGATCTGGGTCGCCGGCTACGCCGTGCGCGACCCGTCGACGATCTCCTCGAACTGGCGCGCCACCGGCACCCTGCAGGATCAGCTCGACAAGCAGAACGTGGTCGGCATCGCCGGCATCGACACCCGCGCGGTCGTGCGCCACCTGCGCACCCGCGGCTCGATGAAGGCGGGCATCTTCTCCGGCGCCGCCCTCGCCGGTGACGAGGAACTGCTCGCCCGCGTGAACGGTCAGCCGTCCATGCTCGGCGCGGACCTGGCCGAAGAGGTCAGCACCGACGGCATGTACACGATCGAGCCGGTGGGTGACCACCGCTTCACCGTCGTCGCGGTCGACCTCGGCATCAAGACCAACACCCCGCGCATGTTCGCCGAACGCGGTGTGCGTACCCACGTGGTGCCGTCGAACACCTCCCTCGACGACATCCTCGCGCTGAACCCGAACGGAGTGTTCCTCTCGAACGGCCCCGGCGACCCGGCCACCCAGACCGGCGCGATCGCGCTCACCCAGGGTGTGCTCGAGCGCGGGATCCCGCTGTTCGGTATCTGCTTCGGCAATCAGATCCTCGGCCGGGCACTGGGTCGCGAGACCTACAAGATGAAGTTCGGCCACCGGGGCATCAACATCCCGGTCATCGAAGAGGGCACCGGCCGCATCTCCATCACCGCGCAGAACCACGGCTTCGCCCTGGAGGGCGAGAAGGGCGAGAAGTTCGACACGCCCTTCGGCAAGGCCGAGGTCTCCCACGTCTGCGCCAACGACGGCACCGTCGAGGGTGTGCGACTGATCGACGGTCGCGCCTTCTCGGTGCAGTACCACCCCGAGGCCGCCGCAGGCCCGCACGACGCCGCATATCTGTTCGACCGTTTCGCCGGTCTCATGGAAGGAGCCTGATGCCTCGCCGCGAGGATCTGAAGCACATCCTGGTGATCGGCTCTGGCCCGATCGTGATCGGCCAGGCGTGCGAATTCGACTACTCCGGTACCCAGGCGTGCCGAGTGCTGCGGTCCGAGGGACTGCGCGTGTCGCTGGTGAACTCCAACCCGGCGACCATCATGACCGACCCCGAGTTCGCCGACTCCACCTACGTGGAGCCGATCACCCCGGAGTTCGTCGAGAAGGTCATCGAGAAGGAGCGCCCCGACGCGATCCTGGCCACCCTCGGCGGGCAGACCGCGCTCAACACCGCGGTCGCGCTGCACGAGAACGGGGTGCTCGCCAAGTACAACGTCGAGCTGATCGGCGCTGACTTCGACGCCATCCAGCGCGGCGAGGACCGGCAGAAGTTCAAGGACATCGTCGCCAAGGTCGGCGGTGAGAGTGCCCGCAGCGCCGTCTGTTACACGATGGACGAGGTGCGCGACACCGTCGCCGAACTCGGCTACCCGGTGGTCGTCCGCCCCTCCTTCACCATGGGTGGCCTCGGCTCGGGCATGGCCTACAACGAGGAAGATCTCGACCGCATCGCCGGTGGCGGCCTGTCGGCCTCGCCCACCGCGAACGTCCTGATCGAGGAGTCCATCCTCGGCTGGAAGGAATTCGAGCTCGAGCTCATGCGCGACGGCCGCGACAACGTGGTCATCGTCTGCTCCATCGAGAACGTCGACCCGATGGGCGTGCACACCGGCGACTCGATGACCGTCGCCCCCGCGATGACGCTCACCGACCGCGAGTACCAGAAGATGCGCGACCTCGGCATCGCCATCCTGCGCGAGGTCGGCGTCGACACCGGCGGCTGCAACATCCAGTTCGCGGTCGACCCGAAGGACGGTCGCCTGATCGTCATCGAGATGAACCCCCGCGTCTCGCGGTCCTCGGCGCTGGCGTCGAAGGCCACCGGCTTCCCGATCGCCAAGATCGCCGCCAAGCTGGCCATCGGTTACACCCTCGACGAGATCGTCAACGACATCACCGGCGAGACCCCGGCCTGCTTCGAGCCGACCCTGGACTACGTCGTCGTGAAGGCGCCGCGGTTCGCGTTCGAGAAGTTCCCCGGTGCCGACGCCACGCTGACCACCACCATGAAGTCGGTGGGCGAGGCGATGTCGATGGGCCGCAACTTCTCCGAGGCCCTCGGCAAGGTGCTGCGCTCGCTCGAGACCAAGGCGGCCAGCTTCTGGACCGCCGAGGACGGGCAGTGGGCGCCGAAGGATCCCAGCGATCCGGCATCGGTGCGCGAGGCGATCGACGCCATCCTCGCCGACCTGCGCGTGCCCACCGAAGGCCGCATCTACCAGGTGGAACGCGCGCTGCGCTACGGCGCTTCCATCGAAGAGGTGGCCAAGGCTTCCGGTGTGGACCCGTGGTTCGTCGCCGAGGTCGCCGCGCTGGTCGAGCTGCGTCAGGAAGTGCTCGACGCACCGGTCTTGGACGAGGACCTGCTGCGTCAGGCCAAGCACTACGGCCTGTCCGACCGTCAGCTCGCCGCCCTGCGACCCGAACTCGCCGGGGAAGCAGGCGTGCGCTCGCTGCGCCACCGCCTGGGTGTCCGCCCGGTCTACAAGACCGTGGACACCTGCGCCGCCGAGTTCGAGGCGAAGACGCCGTACCACTACAGCTCCTACGAGCTTGATCCCGGCGCGGAGTCCGAGGTCGCGCCGCAGCGTGAGCGCGAGAAGGTCATCATCCTCGGCTCCGGCCCGAACCGCATCGGCCAGGGCATCGAGTTCGACTACTCGTGTGTCCATGCGGCGCAGACACTCTCGGCCGCCGGGTACGAGACCGTGATGGTCAACTGCAACCCCGAGACCGTCTCCACCGACTACGACACCGCCGACCGCCTCTACTTCGAGCCGCTGACCTTCGAAGACGTGCTCGAGGTGTACCACGCGGAGTCGGAGTCGGGCACCGTCGCCGGTGTCATCGTGCAGCTCGGCGGCCAGACCCCCCTCGGTCTGGCGCAGCGGCTCACCGACGCCGGTGTCCCGGTGGTCGGCACCTCCGCGGCCGCCATCGACCTGGCCGAGGACCGCGGCGAATTCGGTGACGTTCTCGTCGCCGCCGGACTGCCCGCCCCCAAGTACGGCACCGCGACCACGGTCGAGCAGGCCAAGAAGATCGCCGCCGAGATCGGCTACCCGGTGCTGGTCCGCCCGTCCTACGTGCTCGGTGGGCGCGGCATGGAGATCGTCTACGACGAGAAGTCGCTCGAGGGCTACATCTCCCGCGCCACCGAACTCAACCCGGACCACCCGGTGCTCGTCGACCGGTTCCTGGAAGACGCCATCGAGATCGACGTCGACGCCCTGTGCGACGGCGAGGAGGTCTACCTCGGCGGCGTGATGGAACACATCGAGGAAGCGGGCATCCACTCCGGTGACTCCGCCTGCGCACTGCCCCCGATCACCCTGGGCCGCAGCGACATCGAGGCCGTGCGCCGCTCCACCATCGCACTGGCCAAGGGTATCGGCGTGAAGGGCCTGCTCAATGTGCAGTACGCCCTCAAGGACGACGTGCTCTACGTCCTCGAGGCCAACCCACGCGCCAGCCGGACGGTGCCGTTCGTGTCCAAGGCCACCGCTGTGCCGCTGGCCAAGGCGTGCGCCCGGGTGATGCTCGGCGCCACCATCGCCGAACTGCGCAAGGAAGGCATGCTGCCGCCCGAGGGCGACGGCGGCCACGTGCCGCTCGACGCGCCGGTCGCGGTGAAGGAAGCCGTGCTGCCCTTCCACCGGTTCCGTCGCGCCGACGGCTCCGGCGTGGACTCGCTGCTCTCCCCGGAGATGAAGTCCACCGGCGAGGTCATGGGCATCGACGCCGACTTCGGCACCGCCTTCGCCAAGAGCCAGGCCGCCGCCTACGGCTCGCTGCCCACCCAGGGCACGGTGTTCGTGTCGGTCGCCAACCGCGACAAGCGCGCCATGGTGTTCCCGATCAAGCGCCTGCACGACCTCGGCTTCCGCATCCTCGCCACGGCGGGCACCGCGGAAACCCTGCGCCGCAACGGCATTCCGTGCGAACAGGTGCGCAAGCACTCCGACCCGGCGACCACCGATCCGGCCACCGGCATGCCGGAGGCCTCCATCGTGGAGCAGATCCGCGACGGCGAGATCGACATCGTGTTCAACACCCCCTACGGCAACTCGGGTCCTCGCGTGGACGGCTACGAGATCCGCACCGCCGCGGTGGGCGCGAACATCCCGTGCATCACCACCGTGCAGGGCGCGGCGGCCGCGGTGCAGGGCATCGAGGCGGGCATCAACGGTGGTCTCGGGGTGCGTTCGCTGCAGGAACTGCACTCGAAACTGCGTGGCTGACATGACATTCGGTCACCGGTTGCAGCACGCCATGCGGCAGTTCGGTCCGGTGTGCGTCGGCATCGACCCCCACCCCGCCCTGCTGCGGGCGTGGGGGCTCGGCGAAGACGTCGAGGGGCTCGAGGCGTTCGCCGAGATCTGTGTGGAGGCTTTCGACGGTCGCGTCGCCCTGGTGAAGCCGCAGGTCGCGTTCTTCGAGACCTACGGTTCGGGCGGTATCGCGGTTCTGGAGCGCACCATCTCGGTGCTGCGCGCCTCGGGCACCCTGGTGCTCGCCGACGCCAAGCGCGGCGATATCGGCTCCACCATGGACGCCTACGCGCACGCCTGGCTCGGTGACGGGCCGCTCGGTTCCGACGCTGTGACGGTCTCGCCGTACCTCGGTTTCGGATCACTCGAGCCGGCGCTGAGCCTGGCCGAGACCAACAACCGTGGCGTGTTCGTCCTGGCGGCGACCTCGAATCCCGAAGGGGCGCAGCTGCAGCGGATCGTGGCGGCCGACGGGCGAACGATCGCGCAGACGATGGTCGACGAGGCAGCCGCACGCAACACGGGCGACGGATTCGGCTCCGTCGGTGTCGTCGTCGGCGCGACGCTCACCGAGGCGCCCGACCTGTCGAAGCTCAACGGGCCCATTCTCATGCCGGGAGTGGGTGCCCAGGGTGGGGGAGCGGACTCGATCCGCGCGCTCGTCCCCGCGGCGAACCTGTCGGCGGTGGTCCCGAATGTGTCGCGTGAGGTGCTCAACGCCGGCCCATCGGTGACGGCGTTGTGCGACAAGACCGCTCAGCTGCAGGAGGAGTTCGCCTTCCTGCAGGCCTGACATCTGCTGTGACGGAGCCGGAGTGGCGTGCGAGCCGCTCCGGCTCCGTTGTCGTACCCCCGTAATGGCGCCGAAATGGCCTATGGCGCAATTGTTTTCGAGTTCCGGATGGTCTTGGGTGGATCGACGTGTTCAGGCGGCGACGAGGGCGTTCCTGGCCCGCCACCAACCGAACGCACCGACCCCGACCGGGACGAGCAAGGTGACGAACCCCGACAGCGGTTGGTAGATCAGCCCGCACGCCGTCACCAGCGCCAGCGTGCCGAGCACCGGGGCGGGCACGAACCCGCGCGCCCGTTCCAGGTCGATCATGGCCAACCCGAGGCCGACGCCGACCACGCCGAACAGGGTGAACCAGAACGACAGCTCCGTGTCCTGATCACTCGCCGCGAGCAAAGCGATGCCCATGACCGTGTGCACGCCCGCGATGAAGATCAACGACGCTCCGGCGACCGGAAAACGAGTTTTTGAATCCATATTCATAAACTGTGCCACTAGGCTGACGCGGTGGCAAGACCCCGTCTCTTCACCGACGATCAGGTGCTCGACGCCGCCCGTGACCTGCTCGCCGACCCGGCCGTCGCCCGGCCGTCGATCGCCGCCATCGGCAAGGCCGCGAGCGTGCACTCCGGCTCCATCTACGTGCGGTTCGCCTCACGTGACGAACTCCTCGCCCGGTTGTGGCTGCGTTCGATCCAGCGCTTCCACGAGGGTTTCGTCGCCGCGCTGCGTGGGCCCGAGCCGCTGCTGTCGGCGGCCGTCTTCCTGCCTCGCTACTGCCGTGAGCGTCCCACCGAGGCCAGGGCGATGAAGATGTTCCATCGGGAACAATTGCTCGATGTGGGGCCCGAGGAGCTGCGCGCCGCGATCGCGGGCGTCAACGACGAGATGCAGGCCGCGCTGCTGGCCGCCGTGTCGACCGAATTCGGCGTCGTCGACGACGAATCCCGGGCCGTCGCCGAGGCTGCGGTGAAGGCGATTCCGTACGGATTGGTCCGCGATTACATCGCCCGCGCCGCCCCGATTCCGGACTGGATCGACGACGTGACCGCGACCGCCGTCGGGGCTGTGCTGGACCGATTTCGCGCCCGGAAGTGACGACACGCGGTACGAAAACGTGCGACACGCGCATAAATTCGGGAAAGTCGCTGGTCGCGCCGCACCGGGTTTGCCGGACCGGCCGACCGCGCTCACGCTACCCGGTGGCTAACATCGCCCAAAACGGTATAACCGCAGGTCCAGACGTGTTTTCAGAATTCGGCGGTACGATCGGATGGCGGGAATCCGACCTCGCCGCATCATGCCCGCGCGCGCCATACGGCATCCGTAATCCGCCCCTGACCTGGGGGTCGGGTTCGCAATCGGCGGGCACCGTGGGTACGGTCGCACAGACCGTCCGGGTAACCGGCGGTAGATCTAGCAATGAACGATGAGACGGAGGAACCCGTGGCCCTTCCCCAGCTGACTGACGAGCAGCGCGCCGCTGCTCTGGAGAAGGCGGCTGCCGCTCGCCGCGCTCGGGCAGAGCTCAAGGAGCGCCTGAAGCGAGGCGGCACCAACCTGAAGCAGGTCCTCACCGACGCCGAATCCGACGAGATCCTCGGCAAGATGAAGGTGTCGGCGCTGCTCGAGGCTCTGCCGAAGGTGGGCAAGGTCAAGGCCGCCGAGATCATGACCGAGCTGGAGATCGCCCCCACCCGGCGTCTCCGTGGCCTGGGCGACCGTCAGCGCAAGGCGCTGCTGGCTCGCTTCGACTTCGACTCCTGATCCAGGTGGTCGAACAACACACGCGGAAGGGCCGACTGGTTGTACTGGTCGGCCCCTCGGCCGTCGGCAAGTCCACGGTCGTGCGGTGCGTGCGGGAACGTCTGCCCGAGCTGGTTTTCAGCGTGTCGGCCACCACCAGGGCCCCGCGGCCCGGTGAGGTCGACGGACGCGACTACCGCTTCGTTTCCCGAGCCGATTTCGACGCCATGATCGAGGCGGACGAATTGCTCGAATGGGCGGACATCCATGGGGGGTTGCAGCGATCGGGCACCCCCGCGGCGCCGGTGCGTGAGGCACTGGACGCCGGACGATCGGTACTGCTCGAAGTCGACCTGGCCGGTGCGCGGTCGGTCCGGCAGGCGATGCCGGAAGCGCTGCTGGTGTTTCTCGCCCCGCCGAGCTGGGAAGAACTGGTCTCGCGGCTGCGTTCACGCGGTACCGAGACCCCCGAGGTGATCGAGCGCAGGCTCGAGACCGCCCGGGTCGAATTGGCCGCACGTGACGAGTTCGACACGGTCATTGTGAACGCCGAGGTGACGACCGCCTGCGAGCAGTTGGTATCCTTGTTCGTTAGCACAAATTCGAGTTCTTGACCCACTAAACCGCAGGAGCCTCCCCTAGTGAGCACGGACATCACCGCTGCACCCGCGTACGACACTCCCATCGGCCTGACCAACCCGCCGATCGATGAGCTGCTCGAGCGCACCTCGTCCAAGTACGCCCTCGTGATCTACGCGGCCAAGCGCGCCCGGCAGATCAACGACTACTACAACCAGCTCGGTGACGGCATCCTCGAGTACGTCGGCCCGCTCGTCGAGCCCGGTCTGCAGGAGAAGCCGCTGTCGGTCGCCATGCGCGAAATCCACTCCGACCTGCTCGAACACACCGAGGGCGAGTGACAATCCCCAGCCGGGAGGCGTAGAGACCATGCGGATCGTCGTCGGGGTCGGCGGGGGCATCGCCGCCTACAAGGCGTGTGCCCTCGTTCGCCGTTTCACCGAGACCGGGCATCAGGTGCGGGTCATTCCCACCGAGGCGGCGCTGCAGTTCGTCGGCAAGGCGACCTTCGAGGCGCTGTCCGGTCAGCCGGTGCACACGGACGTGTTCACCGACGTGCCCGAGGTGCCGCATGTGCGGATCGGCCAGGAGGCCGATCTCGTCGTCATCGCCCCCGCCACCGCGGATCTGATGGCTCGCGCCGCCCAGGGGCGCGCCGACGATCTGCTCACCGCCACCTTGCTGACGGCCCGATGTCCGGTGTTGTTCGCACCCGCGATGCACACCGAGATGTGGGAGCATCCGGCGACGGTGGCCAATGTCGCGACGCTGCGCGCGCACGGCGCCAACGTCATGGAACCCGCGTCGGGCCGGCTCACCGGTGCCGACACGGGTCCAGGACGGCTGCCGGAACCGGAGGAGATCTTCGGTCTGGCCTCGCTGCTGCTCGAGCGCGCCGACGCACTGCCCCGCGACCTGACCGGTCGTCGCGTGGTGATCACCGCAGGCGGGACGAGAGAACCTCTCGACCCGGTGCGTTTCCTCGGCAACCGCAGCTCCGGTAAGCAGGGCTACGCCCTGGCCAGGGTCGCCGCCCAGCGTGGCGCCCAGGTGACGCTGATCGCGGGCAACACCATCGAGCTCGCCCCGCCCGCCGCGGTCGAGCTGGTCCACATCACCACCGCCGAACAGCTCAAGACGGCCGTCGACAAGCACGCCGTGGGCGCCGATGCGGTCGTCATGGCGGCCGCGGTCGCCGATTTCCGTCCGACCCATGTGGCGGCAGCGAAGATCAAGAAGGGCGCCGACGAACCCGACGTGATCCCGTTGACCAAGAACGCCGATATCCTCGCCGGTCTGGTCGACGCCCGCACCGAGGGCAGGCTCGACGGCACCGCGATCGTCGGTTTCGCCGCCGAGACCGGGGACGACAACGGTGACGTGCTCACCCACGCCCGCGCGAAACTGGCCCGCAAGGGCTGCGACCTGCTCGTGGTCAACGCGGTGGGTGAGGGCAAGGCGTTCGAGGTCGACACCAACGACGGGTGGCTGCTCGGGGCCGACGGCACCGAGGTGGCACTCGATCACGGTTCCAAGGCACTGCTGGCGAGCCGGGTGCTCGATGCGCTCGTGCCACTGCTGCGCTGACCGGGCAAAACCGCCGTTTCGTGCGCGAAAACCGTTGCGCCGCAACGATCTCGCGCAGTGTACCGCGCACGGGTGTGTTCGTGGTGTGGGTTGTCCTAACCCGCCACCTTGTCGGTGGTTTGGAATAGTCTGAAGAGAAGTAACCCGTTGAGGGAGAGGGAATAACTGTGCGTACGACAGGTAGTCGGCTATTCACCAGTGAGTCTGTGACCGAGGGCCATCCGGACAAGATCTGTGACGCGATCAGCGATTCCATCCTCGACGCATTGCTCGCCGAGGATCCGGGCAGCCGCGTCGCGGTGGAAACCCTGGTCACCACCGGCCAGGTCCATGTCGCGGGCGAGGTGACCACGTCGGCCTACGCCGACATCCCGCGGATCGTGCGCGAGAAGGTCCTCGAGATCGGATACGACTCCTCCGCAAAGGGTTTCGACGGCAACTCCTGCGGTGTCAACATCGCCATCGGCGCGCAGTCGCCCGATATCGCCCAGGGTGTCGACACCTCGCACGAGGCGCGCGTCGGCGGGTCCGACGACGAGATCGAACGCCAGGGCGCGGGCGACCAGGGCCTGATGTTCGGCTACGCCACCACCGACACCCCCGAGCTGATGCCGCTGCCGATCGCGCTCGCGCACCGGCTCTCGCGCAAGCTCACCGAGGTCCGCAAGTCCGGCGTGCTGCCCTACCTGCGTCCCGACGGCAAGACCCAGGTAACCATCGAATACGACGGTGACCGCCCGGTCCGCCTCGACACGGTCGTCATCTCCACCCAGCACGCCGCCGATATCGACCTGGACAACCTGCTGGCCCCCGATATCCGCGAGAAGGTCGTCGAGGCGGTCATCGGCGATCTGGAGATCCCGTCGCTCGACACCTCCGACATCCGCCTGCTGGTCAACCCGACCGGCAAGTTCGTGCTCGGTGGCCCGATGGGTGACGCCGGTCTCACCGGTCGCAAGATCATCGTCGACACCTACGGCGGCATGGCCCGCCACGGTGGTGGCGCGTTCTCCGGCAAGGACCCGTCGAAGGTCGACCGTTCGGCCGCCTACGCCATGCGCTGGGTCGCCAAGAATGTGGTGGCCGCCGGCCTGGCCGACCGCGTCGAGGTGCAGGTCGCCTACGCCATCGGCAAGGCTGCCCCGGTCGGTCTGTTCGTCGAGACCTTCGGCACCGAGAAGGTCGACCCCACCCGCATCTCGACCGCCATCTCCGAGGTGTTCGACCTGCGTCCGGGCGCGATCATCCGCGATCTCGACCTGCTGCGCCCGATCTACGCGCCCACCGCGGCCTACGGTCACTTCGGCCGCACCGATGTCGACCTGCCCTGGGAGCACACGGACCGCGCCGACAAGCTGCGCGCGGCCGTCGGCCTGTAGTACCCACGGCCCGCGTGACCGCGGACGAACCATCGACAGCAGCGGGACACCCGATCGCTCGGGTGCTCCCGCTGCTGTCGCCCGCGCACCTGGACCGCGACTTCGACTACCTCGTCCCGCCCGAACTGGACGAGATCGCCCAGCCCGGTGTGCGCGTGCGCGTCCGCTTCGCCGGCCGCCTCGTCGATGGCTATCTCCTGCAACGCCTTTCGTCCACCGAGCACACCGGCAAAATGGTGAAGCTCGAGCGCGTGGTCTCCCCGGAACGCGTCCTCACCCCCGAAATCCTGCGCCTGGCCACCACCGTCGCCGCCCGCTACGCAGGCACCCGCGCCGACGTCCTGCGCCTGGCCATCCCACCCCGCCACGCCCGCACCGAGGCGAGCGGGGCATCAGCCACCACATCGAAGAAGTCCGCCGCCCGCGAGGGAGAAACGCGCGGCACGGACAAGGACGCAGCCCCCGGATCCGTTCAGGCCCTCCACGTCACGGCCACACCAGCCGGCGCCACCACCGAGCCGCCGACATCCGACGGCGCCATGCCTGGACCTTCCGAGGCCGGGGCTGAATCATCGAGTGCGGCAGCCGAATCCAGCGCTGGGCCCGCTCAATCCGACCGCGCTGCCGACGCACATGGTTCCCCTGCGGCTGGGTACACCGCCGCGGGTGGTTCTGTTGCGTCGGGTCCGGTCGCCGCCGAGTCGGGTTTCGGCGGCGGTGTGACTGGATCTGCCGCCGTCGGGGCCGAGACCGATTCAGCCACAGCGGAATCGGCAGTGGATGTCGACGTGTCGACCTGGGAGCGGTATCTGCACGGCGGGGCGTTCGTGGCGGCGTTGCGGCAGGGGAAGGGGCCTCGGGCGGCGTGGCAGGCGATGCCGGGGGAGGACTGGGCGGCACGGTTGGCCGAGTTGGCGGCGACTGTGGTCGCGGCGGGGCGCGGGGCGGTGTTGATGGTGCCCGATCAGCGGGATCTGGACCGGCTGCTCGCGGAATGCGTTCGGCTGGTGGGTGATTCGGCGGTCGGATTGTCGGCGGGGTTGGGGCCCGCGGCGCGGTACCGGCGGTGGTTGTCGGTGTTGCGGGGGCAGGCGCGGATCGTGGTCGGCACACGAGCCGCGGTGTTCGCGCCGGTGCGTGACCTTGGCCTGATCGCCATCTGGGACGACGGAGACGACACCTACGCCGAACCGCGCGCACCGTATCCGCACGCCCGTGAGGTCGCGATGCTGCGCGCCCACGAGACCGGTGCCGCCTTCGTGGCCGCCGGTTTCGCGCGCACCGCCGAGATCCAGGCGGTTGTCGAAACCGGGTGGGCCCACGACCTTCTCGCCGAACGCGCGACCCTGCGCGCGGTGATGCCCCGGATCAGCGCCCCCGGCGACAGCGACTTCGCCCTGGAACGCGACGCGCTGGCCAGAGCCGTACGCATCCCCGGCGTGGCCTTCACCGCCGCCCGTGCCGCGATCAAGGAGAACGCGGCCGTGCTGGTTCAGGTGCCCCGCCGCGGATATGTGCCGTCGCTGGCGTGTGCCAAATGCCGAACCCCCGCACGCTGCCGACATTGCAACGGGCCCTTGGCATTACCCCATTCGAACAACGGTGAAGCAGCCAGTCCGCACTGCAAATGGTGCGGCATCACGGAGGCGGCGTTCCGCTGCCAGGCGTGCGGGGCCCGCGCACTGCGGGCGATGGTGATCGGCGCCGCCCGCACCGCGGAGGAGCTGGGCCGGGCCTTCCCCGGTGTGCCGATCCGGACATCCGGGGGCGGCGACATGCTCGACACCGTGGAGCCGGGCGCCCAGGTCGTGGTCGCGACCGTCGGCGCCGAACCCTTGGTGCGCGGCGGATACGGCGTTGCGCTGCTCCTCGACGGCTGGGCCCTGCTGGGTCGCGCCGACCTGCGTGCCGCCGAGGACACCCTGCGCCGCTGGATGGGTGCCGCCGCCATGGTCCGCCCCCGTGGCCAGGTGATCGTGATGGCCGAACCGTCCCTGCCCACCGTGCAAGCCCTGGTCCGCTGGGACCCGGTCAACCACGCCGCCGCCGAGCTCGAAGCCCGCGCCGAGGTCGGTTTCCCCCCGGCTGTCCGCATGGCCGCCGTCGACGGAACCACCGAGTCGATCACCGAACTGCTCGAGGCCGCCCAACTGCCCGACCAGGTGGAGATCCTCGGCCCCGTCCCGCTCCCGCCCACGGCTCGCAAACCGTTCTCCGGCGCCGACGAACCCGCCGAAGTGGAACGCATGCTCCTGCGTGTGCCCCGCTCCTCGGCGGCCCCCCTGTCCCGCGCCCTCGTCGCAGCCCAGGGCGTCCGCAGCTCTCACCGCTCCGACGCCCCCCTCCGAGTCCAGATCGACCCGGTCGACATCGGCTGACCTCGCCCGGACCGATTCGAGCGCCATCCGCGTCGGCCTGGTGGATGTCGACTGACGCGGGCGGGCCGATTCCGGGCCCTTCCACGTTGGACCCGAGGACATCAACTGAATCAGACCCGCAGTCACCCCGTTGGGGATCGCCCGACAATGGTTGGCCCTGCACTCGACAGCGATCTGTGCCGAGAAGTCGGGTGCATCGCCGGACTGGCGGAAGCGCAATGAAGTCGACGCGTCGCCGTTGGGGGCCACGGGCGCATGCCATCGCGACGAGGGCCGAGGCGCCTGATCGGGTCGAACCCCGCGCGGACCCGGTATGAGCCGCGGCGGGTTCAGCGCAACATCGCGCTGTGGCGCCGCGCCCACTGTGCGTACGACGTGGCCGGGCGCCCGAGTACCCGCTCGATATCATTGCTGACCTGCTGCTCCTCGGGAGTCGGTGTGCCGAGGATGGTCAGGGTGTGGTCGGCGACCGGTTCCGGCATGAAGTGCAGCATGTTCTGCTTCGCCTGGGCGGGTGTGAGCTCGACGAAGGTGATCGGTTCTTCGATCGCCTCGGCGAGGGCGATTGCCTGTTCGCGCGGAGTCACCACGGCCGGGCCGGTGAGCGTGTAGGCGTGGCCGTGGTGGCCGTCCTCGCGCAGGGCCGCAGCCGCGACGGCGGCGATATCGGCGGGATCGACCGAGGGCAGGCCGACATCGCCGAAGGGAGCCGCGACCGTGCGGGCGGTGCGAACGGATTCCAGCCAGGCGAAGGTGTTGGAGTTGAACGCGCCCGGCCGCAGCGCGGTCCATTCGAGGTCCGAGGCCGCGAGGGCCTGCTCGAAGGCGATCGTTCGCGCGTACCCGGCGGAATCGGGGCGGGTCACCGCGCCTTGGGAGGACACGAAAACCACCCGGCGCACACCGGCCGCCGACGCCGTCTTCAGCACCTGTTCCGGCTCCGGTCCGCTCATCAGCTGCTCACCCGTGATGAGCAGGAACAGCGCGTCCGCACCGGCGAGGGCGGGGGAGAGGCTGTCGAGGTCGCCGAGATCGGCGACGACGTGCTCGACGCCTGCGGGCAGGTCGACGGGCGTGGTTCCGCGCGACACCGCACGAACCGCTTCTCCCGCCGAGTGCAGTACCTCGACAAGCTGACGTCCGATATTGCCGGTCGCACCGGTGACAACGATCATGATCACTCCTGAGTTAGTTGGCTGACTAAAAAGAACATAGCACCGAGGTCGCCACCGTGTCTATAGTTAGTTGCATGACTGACTCACCAACGCGAGGTGCCTCGAGAGCGGGGAAGCGGGAACGTCTCGTCGAGGCGGCCGCGCGGGTGTTCTACGAGCAGGGCATCGAGAAGACGACCATCGCCGATATCGCCACCGCGGCCGATGTCCCGGTCGGCAACGTCTACTACTACTTCAAGACCAAGGATCAATTCGTCCACGCCGTCATCGAGACCCATGCGAGCACGCTGGCCGAGGTGGTCGCGAAGCTCGCGCCGTTGCCCACACCGGCCGAGCGGTTGAAGGCGATGGTCGACTCGTGGGTGGACCAGCGTGACCTCGCCGCCCGCTTCGGCTGCCCGACCGGTTCGCTCGCCGCCGAACTCGACAAGCGACCCGACGGTTTCGGGGGCGAACCGGCGCGGCTGATGAGCCTCCTGATCGATTGGGCGCGTGATCAATTCACCGAACTCGGCAGGCCGGACGCGGCCGAACTCGCCGTGGCCTTCGTGGCCGCCTATCAAGGAATTTCCTTGATCACCAACACGTTTCGTGATCCCGACCTGATGGTTACCGAGGGTGACCGGCTGAAACGGTGGATCGATGAGGTTGCCGGGCGGGGCTGATCAGGCCCGGGCACGGACCAGTCGTTTCCGCCCGGTTCGCGGCCACCGAGGTCGGGGGAGAAGACGGTGCTGTGGTAAGACCGGATGACCCTGCCCGATGACGTGCGGCGGGCCTGCGGAGAGGACCGTGGTGGAGTTCTTCAGGATGTCTGACGGTGAGTTCGTGCCGACGGAAGTGGCGATCAGCCGCTGGTCGCCCAATCAGCTGCACGGTGTCGCGGTGTGCGGTCTGCTCGCCGTAGAGGCCGAGAAGCACAGTCCCGGCGAAGGTTTCGTGCCGGCCAGGTTCACCGTCGACCTGTTCCAGCAGGTGACGACCGACCCGATCTCGCTGCGCAGCGAAGTGGTGCGCGACGGCAACCGCATCAAGGTCGCCGACGTCCGGCTCGTGCAGCAGGGCCAGACGCGCTCCCGTGCCACCGTCACCTTCCTCGCGGCCACCGACGACCCGCCCGGCACCGTCTGGCAGCCCGATCTGGAACTACCCGTCCCCGAGCAGCGCATCGACGAGCCGGGCGGCGCCGCACCGCTGTTCAAATCCGGTGCGGGCGAATGGCTCACCGACTTCCGCACCGCCCGCGACGCGGAACGCAAGGTCACCTGGAACAACTTGCCGAACCTCGTCGCGGGTCAGCCGTTCTCGCCCTTCCAGCGCGCCGCCGCCAGCGGCGACCTCACCAACCTCGTCTGCCACTGGGGTTCGCACGGCGTCGGCTACATCAACGCCGACATGACCCTCAGTCTCTCGCGCCTTCCCGAGGGCGTGGAGGTCGGTCTGCAAGCCCTCGACCACACCTCCCATGCGGGCGTTTCGGTGAGCAGTGCCGTCCTCTACGACCGCCGGGGCAAACTCGGGACCGCCACGATCACCGCCATCAGCAACGACCGCCGACGCTCGCCCTCGACCGCGGTGAGCGAGCCGGTCGCGGTGGCCGCCGAGTAGTTCGCTCATCTTCCGCAACCCCACCGCATTCGCGGGGAGGGGTGATCCGGTGCTGCCGTGAGGCGGCGCACAGCGAGAACACCCTTGCGCTAGATGCATTGCCGATATATCGTCGATAACGGCAAATGGAAACGGACATGCCGAGGAGGCTGTTATGCACGACGATCGACAAAGAGAATTCGGACACTTCGAGCGAGGACGCGGTCAGGGGCACCCGGAATTCGGGCCCGACCGCAGGCACTTCCGGCGCGGTGGCCGCCACGGTCACGGCCCGGAATTCGGACCCGGCTTCGGCCCGGGCTTCGGTCCCGGTTTCGGACCTGGCTTCGGCCGGGGACGTGGTCGCGGCGGCCGGGGCAGGCGCGGTGACGTCCGCGCCGCGGTCCTGTTGCTGCTCGCCGAACGACCCATGCACGGCTACGAACTGATCCAGCAGATCCGCGAGCGCAGCGACGACATCTGGCGTCCGAGCCCGGGTTCCATCTACCCGGCATTGGCCCAGCTCGAGGACGAGGGGCTGGTCCTCATCGAGAAGGTGGCCGGTCGTAAAACCGCGCAACTCACCGAGGCGGGCAAGGCCTATGTCGAGACCGAGCGCGACGAGCTCGGCGACCCCTGGGCCGAGGTCCGGCAGGATGTCGGCACCCAGGCACTCGATCTGCGTGGCCTCGTCGGCCAGGTGATGGGTGCGGTCGGTCAGGTCGCCCAGGTCGGCACCCCGGAGCAAGCCGCGCGCGCGGCCGAGGTGCTCACCGAGACCCGCCGGGCGCTGTACCGGATCCTCGCCGAGGACGACATCGCCGCGACCGGTGACGCAACCCCCGATAAATGAGGGCGGCGTGAACCCCCCTTTCGAGGTGCTTTTGCCCAGGCAATGGAGTAAATCATTGGGGTATGGAACAACCGCGAGGTCTGTGGGGTTGGGGATCATCACAATGGGGAAGGGCGGTGTCGCGCACGGCGCTCGCCTGCGCGGCGGTGATCGGGGCGGCACTCGCCCCGGTCGCCACCGCCGAACCGCCGGGCTACCGCCCGGCAATCGTCCCGACTCAACCGGGTCCGGCACAGTTCGACCACCTGGCCGCCGCCCGCTACATCAGTGACCATCCCGACGCGGTTCCCCTGGGCGTCAACAACTTCGGCTGTACGCCGAGTGGCGAGCACCCGCGCCCGGTCGTGCTCGTCCACGGTACCGACTCGAGTGCCTACTCCGACTGGTCGGGTATCGGCCCGCAACTCGTGGCGGCCGGCTTCTGCGTGTTCGCGCTGAACTACGGCGGTGCGCCCGGCGCCGACACCTACGGCACCGAGGACATGCGCGTCAGCTTCGCCCAGCTCGCCGCCTTCGTCGAGCAGGTGCGCACCGCGACCGGGGCGGCCGAGGTCGATCTCGTCGGCTTCTCGCAGGGGGCCAATGTCAGCCGGTACTACGTCAACAAGCTCGGCGGCGCCGACGTGGTGAACACCTGGGTTGGGCTCGCCTCCCCGAGCTACGGCGGCGTCATGTACGGCCTCGTACCGGTCGGCCAGGCGGTGCCCGGCATGATGGATGTGTACGCGAAGGTGACCTCGACCGCCGCCGTCCAGCAGGCGCAGGGCGAGCCGATCATGGTCGAACTGAACGCGGGCGGCGACACCGTGCCCGGTGTCCGTTACGTCACTGTCGGCAGTCGAGTCGACGAGATGATCCAGCCGTTCGAGAACATCGCCCTGCGCGGTCCGGGCGCGGAGAACCTCGTCCTGCAGGACCTGTGCCCCGACGACCTGACCGGGCATTTCAACCTCGTCTACGACCCGTTCGTGCAGCAACTGCTGCTACGGGTGCTCGACCCGGCCCGGCCCGCGCCCGTCTGTACGCCGGTGCCGCTGGGGACGGGCATCCCGCAGGTCATCATCGCCGGCAACTCCTGACGGCCGCGCCGGTCGGAACCACCCCGGCGGGTCTCTAGAATGGGACGACCGCACATCGTCCAGCCGGGAGCCGCCGTGACCATTCAGCCCGTTCGCCTGTTCGGCGATCCCATCCTGCGCTCGCGTGCCGACGAGGTCACCGAGTTCGGTGCCGAGCTCGCGCAGCTCGTCACCGATCTCACCGAGACCATGCACGACGACGGCGGCGTCGGGATGGCGGCGCCGCAGATCGGCGTGGGGCTGCGGGTGTTCGTCTACGACACCGGCGACGCCGCCGGGCACGTGGTGAACCCGGAGTGGACCGCGATCGGTGAGGACGAGCAGGTCGGGCCGGAAGGCTGCCTGTCGATCCCCGGCGTGCGCTACGACGTGCGCCGGGCGCTGCGGGTGCGCGTCACCGGCGTCGACAAGACCGGCGCGCTGGTCGAATTCGACGCCGACGGGCTGCTGGCGCGGTGCGTGCAGCACGAGCACGACCACCTCGACGGCGTGCTGTTCGTGAACCGGCTCGAGCAGGCCGACCGCAAAGAAGCGATGCGAACCATCCGCGAATCCGATTGGTTCCGTGCCGGTGTCACCGTGCGCGAATCCAGCGGTGTCGGCGGTGGCCGCTGATGCGTCTCGTCTTCGCGGGTACCCCCGAACCTGCTGTTCCCTCGCTGCGGCGGCTGCTCGACAGCGAACGCCACGAGGTGGTCGCGGTGGTCACCCGGCCCGACGCGGTCGCCGGTCGCGGGCGCAAGATCATGCGCTCACCGGTCGGCCTGCTGGCCGACGAGCACGGCATCCCGGTGCTCACCCCACGCAAGCCTTCGGATCCGGAGTTCGTCGAGGCGCTCACCGAGCTCGCGCCGGACTGCTGCCCGGTGGTGGCCTATGGTGCCCTGCTGCCCCAGCAGATCCTCGACATTCCCGCGCACGGCTGGATCAACCTGCACTTCTCGCTGCTGCCGGCGTGGCGCGGCGCGGCGCCGGTACAGGCCGCCATCCTCGCCGGTGACGAGATAACCGGAGCAAGCACCTTCCAGATCGAGGCAGGGCTCGACACCGGACCCGTCTACGGCGTGATGACCGAGAAGATCGGCCACACCGACACCTCGGGTGAGCTGCTCGCGCGGCTCGCCGAGGCGGGCGCGGTGCTGCTCGAGAAGACCATGGTCGGTGTCGAAGACGGGACGCTGCAAGCGATTCCGCAATCCAACGACGGCGTGTCCTACGCCCCGAAGGTGACCGTCGAAGCGAGCCGTATCCGGTTCGACGAGCCCGCCCTGGCGATCCACCGCCACATCCGCGCCGTCACCCCGGCGCCCGGCGCGTGGACCGAGGTGAACGGGCTGCGCCTCAAACTCGGCCCGGTGGAGCTGGTGGAGGAAACCTTGCCCGAAAGCGAGATCGAGGTGCGCAAATCCGGCGTCTTCGTCGGCACGTCGACCACCGCGGTCCGCCTCGGCCAGGTCCAACCACCCGGCAAGAAGATGATGAACGCCCTCGACTGGGCGCGCGGCGCCCGTCTCGCACCGGGCACGGTGATCGGATGAGTGCGTCCGACCGCAGGCGTCGGCGCGAAGCCGACCAGCGCAGCGGCGCCGCACCCCGCGACGACCGCAAGATCACGGGCAAGAACGTCGACGGCGGCTGGGCCGCCCGCGCCGCCAAGGGTCGCGACAACAAGGCCCCCCGCGCCGAGGACGACCGTCGCCCGCGTCGTGGCGACGGCGAGTCGCGAGGATGGGACTACGACCGTCGCGGTCCTGCGCGCACCGACGACACCCGGCGCCCGGCTGCCGGTCGCGGACGCGACGCGGACGACCGCTCCGGCGCCGCCCGCGGGTATGACCCGGCCGATCGGCCCGGCACCTCGCGGGGCAATCGCGATGCGGGTGATCGCGGTGCCAGTGATCGGCCGCGCGGTGGGGACTTCGGTCGCTCCGACGGCGCAGCTGAGCGATCCGGCAGGCGTGCGGACGGCGGCACGGAACGGCGTGCTTCATCGGAAAGGGCTGAACGCCAGGGCAATTCGCGCGGAAGCGGTGGCCCTGGACGATCCGACGATTCCGGCCGTTCCGGCGGTGTGCGCGAAGGGGATTCGCGGGGCGTGCGCGGCGGGCAGCCGACCGA
Source organism: Nocardia sp. NPDC023733 (assembly GCF_040639775.1). Lineage (NCBI taxonomy): Bacteria > Bacillati > Actinomycetota > Actinomycetes > Mycobacteriales > Nocardiaceae > Nocardia > Nocardia sp. NPDC023733. Next base: position 708,944 of record NZ_JBFAAN010000001.1, read on the forward strand.
TCGAGGGGGAGACGGCGGCCGTTTCGGACGCGACGGCGAATCTCGGGGTGGGCGGTCGGCCGAACCGGGCGGCCGTTCGGGACGCGACAGCGATTCGCGGGACTCGCGCGGCGGGAAGCGGAGTGACCGTACCGGTGACAGCGGTCGTTCCGGTAGCGCACGCCAGGGTGGTGGTAAGCCGGCCGGGCAGCGGAGCGAACGGCAGCGGGCCGATCGGCCGGATCCGAGTGTGCCGAGTCCGCGCAAGCGGCGGGGTGAGCCGGTGGATGTGGCGCGGGAGGTGGCCCTCGACGTGCTGCGGGCCGTGCGTGAACGTGACGCCTACGCCAACCTCGTACTGCCGAAGTTGTTGCGGGAGCGCAAGGTCAGCGGGCGTGATGCCGCGTTCGCGACCGAGCTCACCTATGGAGCGTGCCGGTCGCAGGGGCAGCTCGATGCCGTGATCGCGGCGTGCGCGGGTCGTCCGGTCGGTGAGATCGACGGGCCGATCCTCGACATCCTCCGCCTCGGCGTCTACCAGCTGCTGCGCACGCGGACCGGCGCGCATGCCGCTGTCGACACCTCCGTCGATCTGGCCCGTGCCGAATTCGGCCAGGGCCGTGCCGGTTTCGTGAACGCGGTGCTGCGCCGGGCGGGGGAGAAGACCGCCGACCAGTGGATCGCGGAGCTGGCACCGGCCGATCCGGTCGGCAAGCTCGCCTTCGAATTCGCCCATCCCACCTGGATCGCCCAGTCCTTCGCCGACGCCCTCGGTGCGCAGGCGGGTGAACTGTCCGACCTGCTGGCCGCCGACGACGAACGTCCGGTGGTGCACCTGGTCGCGCGTCCCGGTGAGATCACGTCCGAGGAATTGGCGTTGGTCACCGGCGGCGAGGAAGGTCGCTGGTCGCCGTACGCGGTGTACCTCGACGGCGGCGATCCCGGTCAGCTCGAACCGGTGCGCGAGGGCATCGCCGCGGTGCAGGACGAAGGTTCTCAGCTCGTCGCGCTGGCGCTGAGCCGGGCGCCCCTCGAGGGTCCCGATCAGGGCCGCTGGCTCGACCTGTGCGCCGGACCCGGCGGGAAGGCGGCGCTGCTCGGAGCGCTCGCCGCGATCGATCTGTTCACCGTCGATGCGGTGGAACCGTCGGAGCACCGCGCCGAACTGGTCCGCAAGTCCACCCGCGACCTGCCCGTCACGGTGCACGTGAAGGACGGCCGCGACACCGGTCTGGAACCCGGCTACGACCGCATCCTGGTCGACGCCCCATGCACGGGCCTGGGCGCACTGCGCCGCCGCCCCGAGTCCCGCTGGCGCCGCACCCCCGCCGACGTCCCGGAACTGGTGACCCTGCAGCGCGAACTCCTCACCGCCGCATGGGATCTCCTGCGCCCCGGCGGCGTGGTCGTGTACTCCACCTGCTCCCCGCACCTGTCCGAAACCGTCGCGGTGGTCGCCGATTTCGTCCGCCGCACCGGCGCCGAACAACTCGACACCCGCGAGCTGCTCCCCGGCGTCACCGACCTCGGCGAAGGCCCCTCGGCCCAACTCTGGCCCCACCGCCACGGCACCGACGCGATGTTCCTGTCGGCCTTGCGCAAGAAGTAGGCCCGATCACGCGCTGCGGCGGTGCGATCCGATCCGAGTCGACCGCACCGCCACAGCATCCGCCGGGCGGCTCGCCCGCCACGTGCTGGGGCCGCCGGTGTTCGAGTCCGGGTCGCACAACCTGGGCGTTGATGCTCGCTCGGGTGACGGCGCGAAGGAGTGGACGCGCCCACCGCGTTTCGCAACCTACGTCTCAGGTGTGTCGCCGAAGGAGATCGCGGCAGGCCGTGGCTGTGTGACAGGTGGCGTGTGCCCGATTCGGACCGACCGCGACTCGACAGCGAGCGGTGACATTCGTCCAAGGCGTGGCGTGTCTCGCGGGGGAGAATTCGCGTATGGCGATGACGTGGGAACAGGTGGTGGCGATCGCGACCGCTCTGCCGGGGGTGGCGGAGGGGACGTGGTGGCGCAGTCCGGGGCTGTCGGTCGGCGGGAAGAGTTTCGCGCGGCTGCGGTCGGAGGCCGAGGGCGGGCTGGTGCTCTTGTGCGAGCCGTCCGAGAAGGAGGCGCTACTCGCCTCGGGGGATCCGGCGTTCTATACGACGCCGCACTACGACGGGCACCCGTATGTACTCATCGATCTGGAAGTGGTCGACCGGCAACAGCTCGCCGAGCTGATCGACAGCGCGTGGTGGTTGCGCGCACCTGCGAAACTGCGGCGCGAACGCGCGTAGGGGGACACCGTTGTCCCCGCGGCGGACTCAGTCCCGCTCGGACAGATCACGCAGGCGCGCAAGGGTTTTCGCGAGGATACGCGAGACGTGCATCTGCGAGATGCCGAGCTGGTTCGCGATCTGGGTCTGGGTCATCGACTCGAAGAACCGCATCGTGAGGATCCGCCGCTCCCGCTCGGGCAGGCCCGCCAGCAGCGGGCGCACCGCGATGTACTCCTCGACCCGGTCGAACTGCGACTCCTCCTCGCCCAGGGTGTCGAGCAGCGAGGCGTCGCTGTCGCGACCGACCGAGGCGGCGTCGATCGAGGTGGGCTGGTAGGCGTTGCCCGCGATCACCGCCTGGGTCACCTCGTCGGGGTCGACATCGAGTTCGGCCGCGATCTCCTTGGCCGTCGGCGAGCGACCCAACCGCTGCGAGAGCTGATCCACGGCCGCACCGATGCGCAGATGGGTTTCCTTCACCCGCCGCGGCACTCGCATGGCCCAGGTGTTGTCGCGGAAGTACCGCCGCACCTCACCCATGATCGTCGGCACCGCGAACGACAGGAAGTTCGAGCCACGGCTCAGATCGAACCGGTCGACCGCGTGCACCAGACCGACCCGCGCCACCTGCGACAGATCGTCGAACGGCTCACCACGGCCGCTGAACTTGCGGGCGATGTGGTCGGCCAGCGGGATGCAGCGGTTGATCAGCGCGTCCCGGGCCACGGCGTGCGCGACGCTGCCGGGTTCGGTCGCCGCGAGCCGTTCGAACAGCGCGCTCACATCGTCGTACCCGGAGGGGGCCGCGGGCGCGGGCTCGCTCAACTGCTCCTCGACGACCTGCTCCTCGATGACCGGCTCGTCGAGCACGGCTTCGGCGGGCTGTTCGAGAATTTCCGGATCGGGCTTGTGCTCTTCGTTGGTGTCGCCGTGCACTACGCCTTCCCCCGGACCCGACGGATACGGACACTCGTCGGATACCCGGACCGGGCGGCGTCGAATCCTTGCTGGTCGGCGTTCACCTCGTCGCTCAGCGTGCGCAGGACATGCCAGCCGAAGCTGCGCTGGTCGGGCAACCCCTCCGCGGCCGCGACACCCTCCACCCGCACGACGAGTTCGGTGTCACCGACGACGAACTCACAGGTGAGCTGCGAGCCGGGCGCGGCGATCGCGATGAGCGTGGAGCACACCTCGTCGACCGCCAGGCGCACGTCGGCCACCTCGTCGAGGGTGAAATCGCTGAGCAGGACCAGTGTTTCGGCCAATCCACGCAGGATCGGCAGCTGGGTCACCGACGCTGCCACGCGGATCTGCACCGGATCGCTGAACAGCTCTTGTTCCGCCGAAATGTTGGTCACGCTCTGTAGGCTACCCACAACCGGCCGCCGATCACCACGCGGTCGCTACACTTGCGCGCTGTGTCCACACCGACGTTCCACCGCCCGGCCGAGCCGATGATCGCCCCGTCCATCCTGTCCGCGGACTTCGCGAACCTGGCCGCCGAGGCCGCCGCTGTCGAAGGTTCCGACTGGCTGCACGTGGACGTGATGGACGCCCACTTCGTGCCGAACCTCACACTCGGTCTTCCAGTGGTGCAGAGCCTGCTGAAGGCCACCGACATCCCGTTCGACTGCCACCTGATGATCGAGGACCCGGGCCGCTGGGCGCCCGGCTACGCCGAAGCGGGCGCCTACAACGTCACCTTCCACGCCGAAGCCACCGACGATCCGATCGCCGTCGCCCGCGATATCCGCGCGGCGGGCGCCAAGGCTGGACTGTCGGTGAAGCCGAACACGCCGATCGAGCCGTACCTGGAAATTCTGCGCGAATTCGACACCCTGCTCGTGATGAGCGTGGAGCCCGGTTTCGGCGGTCAGTCGTTCATTCCGGAGGTCCTGGAGAAGGCGCGCATCGTGCGCAATCTCGTGGACGCGGGCGAATTGCAGCTCATCGTCGAAATCGACGGTGGAATCAATACCGACACCATCGAGCAGGCCGCCGCGGCGGGCATCGATTGTTTCGTGGCCGGGTCGGCGGTCTACAACACCGCCGACCCCGGTGCGGCCGTCCAGAATCTGCGCAGTCTGGCAACCGCCGCCTGGTTGCCGTAACCCGGTTCGGTCAGTGCGGGTGCAGGGCGTGGCTGCCCAGCGCCCGCGCTGTCTCGATCACGGCCTCGAGCGGTGGCCGGTTGTCGGCCGCCTCCGGTGCGCGCACCCAGGTGCGGTAGCCGGTGCGTTCGTCGTCGGGCGAGGGCAGCACGATGTGGCTGCCCGCGCAGGCGACGCTCGCGTAGAGGCGGAACAGTTCGGCTTCGGCTGTCGGCGTGAGGGTGTCGAGGTGGCAGGGCCCGGTGAGGAAGGTCCAGCAATGGGCGCGCGGATGGTCGACGACCGGTCCGGCGATACCGTCGGCACGCAACTGCGCCTGTACCCGCTCACCCAGGTCACCCGGCATGGTCACCGCACCGTAGTGGGTGCCGATCTGCAGGAGGATGCGCCGGGAGTCCGGGTCGACCGTCGCGGGCAGGTGTAGTTCCCGCCGGTAATGGACGCAGCGACTTTCCAGCGTGGAATCGAGCAGTGGGTAGCTCACAGTGTTGTCTCCCGGTATCGCATCGTTGAACGTCGGGAATCGTTGACGTAACAATATTGCGTCAGTGGCCAGGGCGTGGCAAGTCCGTGGATCTCCGTGTTTCTTCTTTCGGCGCTCGGGGTACAAAACGGCGTGGTCGTGGCCGGAAAATTTATTGCACCGGCACACGGAGAAAATCGAACGAAGGATTGCCGCCGCATTCTCTTTCGGCGGTGATTCTTTATGTCCGGATTCTTTTCCCGTGATTTTCCGGCGCTGTGCGGGTTTTGCGGCCTCCCGCTCAGCGCGCGGTCGGATTCCGCCCTCACCTGTGCCGCCACTAGGCTGTGCGCCGAGCGGGAATAGTGGTCGTCTACCCGCTGTTGGGCCCAACGGGTACGGATGACGCGACAAGGGAGTCAGACATGTTCACAGGGATCGTCGAGGAACTCGGCGAGGTCGTGGCCACCGAGCAGCTGGCCGACGCCGCCCGGTTGACGATCCGCGGCAAGCTGGTGACTTCCGATGCCGGACACGGCGATTCGATCGCGGTGAACGGCGTGTGTCTCACCGTCGTCGATGTGATCGACGGCGACAGCTTCACCGTCGACGTGATGGCCGAGACCCTCGACCGGTCGAGCATCGGCGCCCTCGTGCCCGGCTCCCGGGTGAACCTCGAACGCGCCGCCGCGATCAACAGTCGCCTCGGTGGACATCTCGTCCAGGGCCACGTCGACGGGACCGGCACCGTGCTGGCCCGCACCCCCTCCGAGAACTGGGAGGTGGTCCGCATCTCCCTGCCCGACGCCATCGCTCGCTATGTCGTCCAGAAGGGCTCGATCACCGTCGACGGCGTCTCGCTCACCGTGTCGAACCTCGGTATCGACGACGAACCCGCCGCCGACGGCAACCGCGACTGGTTCGAGGTCTCGCTGATCCCCACCACCCTCGCGCTGACCGTGCTCGGCACCGCGCCCGTCGGCACGACCGTGAACCTCGAGGTCGATGTCATCGCGAAGTACGTGGAGCGCCTGGCACAGCGAGGCTGACACACCCGGCGCGGGCACCCCCGGACGCCCTTGAAGCACGCCGTACTGTAGTAGTCATTGTCAGTTTCTCGGCCGCCTCGATCTGGACTGACCAGAGGGTGCGACGAAGGAGTGCCCGCCGGGAGGGAAGATCGAGGCCCCCAGGGCCGAGAAACACCGCGGCCCCGGCCGCCAAAATTACGGAGCAAGCAGACGTGACCAGGTTGGACAGCATCGAGCGCGCGATCGCCGATATCGCGGCCGGCAAGGCTGTTGTCGTCATCGACGACGAGGACCGTGAGAACGAGGGCGATCTCATCTTCGCGGCCGAGAAGGCCACCCCGGAGCTGGTCGCGTTCATGATCCGCTACACCTCCGGCTACATCTGTGTGCCGTTGACCGCCGACGACTGCGACCGCCTCGGTCTGCCGCCCGCGTACGCGATGAATCAGGACAAGCACGGCACCGCCTACACCGTGTCGGTCGACGCGCGCGAGGGCATCACCACCGGTATCTCCGGTGCCGACCGCGCCGTCACCATGCGGCTGCTGGCCAGCGCCGAGGCCAAGGCCGACGATTTCACGCGGCCGGGTCATGTGGTGCCGTTGCGCGCCAAGGACGGCGGCGTGCTGCGCAGGCCCGGCCATACCGAGGCCGCGGTGGACCTGGCGCGCATGGCCGGGCTGCGGCCGGCGGGTGTGATCTGCGAGATCGTCAGCCAGAAGGACGACGGGCACATGGCCCGCACCGACGAGCTGCGGGTATTCGCCGACGAGCACGACCTGGCGATGATCTCGATCGCCGACATGATCGCCTGGCGGCGCAAGCACGAGAAGCACGTGGTGCGCGTGGCCGAGGCGAGGATCCCGACCGCGCACGGCGATTTCAAGGCCGTCGGCTACCAGAGCATCTTCGACGAGGCCGAACATGTGGCGCTGGTGCGCGGCGACATCGGCGACGGCGAGGACGTGCTGGTCCGGGTGCACTCGGAGTGCCTGACCGGTGATGTGTTCGGTTCGCTGCGCTGCGATTGCGGCCCGCAGCTCGACGCGGCACTGGAGATGGTCGACACCGAGGGCCGCGGCGTGGTGCTGTACATGCGTGGGCACGAGGGCCGTGGTATCGGTCTGATGCACAAGCTGCAGGCCTACCAGTTGCAGGACACCGGGCGCGACACCGTCGACGCCAACCTCGACCTGGGCCTGCCCGCCGATGCCCGCGACTACGGCACGGGTGCGCAGATCCTGGTGGACCTGGGAATCCGGTCGATGCGGCTGCTCACGAACAACCCGGCCAAGCGGGTGGGTCTCGACGGGTACGGGCTGCGGATCACCGAGCGGGTGCCGATGCCGTTGCGCGCCAACGCCGAGAACCTGCATTATCTGCGGACCAAGCGCGATCGCATGGGCCACGACCTGGTCGGTCTCGACGACCTGGATCTCGGCGAAACCGCGCAGTAACTCTCCCGAAAGGCAGCATCAGACGATGAGCGGCACCGGCGTACCGGAATTCGCGCTGGCCAAGGCCACCGACCTCAAGCTCGCCATTGTGGCCTCGCGCTGGCACACCGAGATCTGCGACACCCTGGTCGCGAACGCGGAGCGCGTCGCGAAGGAGGCCGGGGTCGAGCACGTCACCGTCGTGCGCTGTGCCGGGGCGATGGAATTGCCCGTCGTCGCACAGGAATTGGCGCGCAGCCATGACGCTGTTGTCGCGCTCGGCGTCGTGATCCGTGGCGGCACACCGCATTTCGAGTACGTGTGCGATGCGGTGACCGCCGGGCTCACTCGTGTGTCGCTGGACGAGTCGACCCCGGTCACCAACGGCGTACTCACCACGAACACCGAGGAGCAGGCGCGCGACCGTGCCGGGCTGCCCGGTTCGGCCGAGGACAAGGGCGAGCAGGCCTGCGCCGCCGCGCTGGATGCCGCGCTCACCCTGCGCGCGCTGCGATCGGCGTGACCGTGCCGGTGGAACAGCACGCGGACTGGGAGCTCGAGGTGCGTCCTCGGCGCGCGACCCGGACCGCCGTCGTGGTCGCGGTGCTCGTGCTCGCGTTCTTCACCGCGGGCGGGTTGCTGTTGCGCACCGGATCCACCGGGGTGAACTTCCGGGTCGCCGATCAGGTCGCGATGATCCTGATCGGTGTCATCGGCGCGGGAGCGGTGCTGCTGCTCACCCGGCCGCGGGTGCGTGCCGGTGCGCGCGGGGTGGCCGTGCGCAATATCCTCGGTTACCACGAATACCCGTGGGACGTCATCCGCGGCGCCGCCTTCCCCGACCGCAAGGCGTGGGCGCGGCTCGAACTCGTCGACGACGACTACGTGCCGATGCTGGCAATCCGGTCCAACGACAAGTCCTACGCCGCCGACGCCATCGAGCGTCTGCGTGAACTCGGCGCCCGCTACAGCGCCTGAGTTCACGCGCCGCGGGTCTGAGTTGGACACCTGCTCACCACGCTGTAGTGGCGTTGCGCATTCGCGCGATGCCGCCACCACAGCGTGGTCGAGGCGGTTCTCGCGGTGTGCGAGGTCCCGGGGTGGTCAGCGGGTGTCGCCGAGCACCGCACCTTCACGGCGGGGGTCGGCGCCACCGATCCAGCCGTCCTTGCCGTCGCGCTGCAACGCGCTCAGGCCGCTGGACTGTGGTGCGACCGTCACCTGATGACCCATCTCGCGCAGCTTGCGCACGAGAGGGTCGTTGTCACCGTTGGCCGTGGCGTCGATCGCCGGATGCTCGCCGCCGACACCCGTGCTCGGCGAATTGCCCGCCCCGAAGGACACCCCGGATACCGCCTGCTGCGGATCCAGGCCCCAATCGAGCGCTCCGACAAGGGTTTTCACCACGAACTGGATGATCACCGAGCCGCCGGGGGAGCCGGTGACCAGGGCGAGCTCGCCACGGTTGCCCTGGTCGTCGCGATCGAACACCAGGGTCGGGCTCATCGAACTGCGTGGCCGCTTACCCGGCTGCAGACGGTTGGCGACGGGGGTGCCGTCGGGGTCGAGCGGGTCGGCGGCGAAGTCGGTGAGCTGGTTGTTCAGCAGGAACCCGTCGACGAAATGGAACGAACCGAAGGCCGATTCGACCGTGGTCGTCATCGCGGCCGCGTTGCCGTACTTGTCGACCACCGAGATGTGGCTGGTGCCGTGCTCGGGCGGCTGCGGGCCGTTGCCCAGCGGCACCGGGCCGAGATTGCCCGGCTGGGCGGTGCCCATGCTGCGGTCCGGATTGATGAGCGTGGAGCGTTCCTTCAGGTACTGCGGGTGGACCAGCGACAGCGCCGAATTGCCCGGCAATGGAATGAAATCCGGGTCGGCGACGTACTTGTTGCGGTCGGCGTAGGCGAGGCGTTCGGCCTCCGAGATCAGGTGCACGGCACGCGCATCGGGCTTGCCGCCGTTGCGGTTCACGTCCTGCGGGCCGAGCGCGGCCAGATCGAAATTGGCGAGGATGCCCATCGTGGCCGCCACGGTGCTGCCGCCCGAGGACGGCGCGGGCATGCCGCACAGTTCGTACTTGCGGTACCCGGTGCACAGCGCGGTGCGCTTCTTGGGTTCGTAGTTCGCCAGGTCGGTGGTGGTGAGCAGGCTCGGTGTGCGCCCGCCGGCCGTGCTGCCCGCCGCCTCGACGATGTCCTGGGCGATCGGGCCGCTGTAGAGGGCCTCGGCGCCGTCGGTGGCCAGGGCCGAGAGGGTTTTCGAGTAGGCGGGGTTGGTGAGTACGGTGCCGGTGCGTTTCGGCGAGCCGTCCGGCTCCAGGAAGTAGGCGCGCGCGCCCTCGTCGGTCGCGAGGTCCTTGGCCGATTCGGCGATCTGGCCCGCCAGCCGCGGGCTGATCTCGAAACCGCTGTCGGCCAAGCCGATCGCGGGATCGAACAGTTCCTTCCAGGCGGTCATGCCGTGCTCGCGGTGCGCGAGCTCCAGCATCCGCACCACACCGGGCACCCCGATCGAACGGCCGCTGGCGCGGGTGTTCGGCGCCGGTTCGGTGCGGTCGGTGTCGCTCACCCAACGCAGGTAGTTCTCGGTAGCGGCGGCGGGTGCGGTCTCCCGGCCGTCGTAGGCCTCGACCGTGCGGGACTTCGCGTCGTAGTGCACGAGGAACGCGCCGCCGCCGATGCCGGAGGCCTGCGGTTCCACCAGCCCGAGCACCGCCTGGGCGGTGACGAGGGCGTCGGTGGCGGTGCCGCCCGCGCGCAGCACCCGGCAGGCGGCCTCGGTGGCGATGGGGTTCGCCGTCGACACCGCGTAGGTGCTGGTGCCCACCGGCGACATGTCGCTGCGGTAGCCCGAGGCGATCTCGGGGTTGGTACTCAGATTCTGGGTGGTCGGGCCCGTCGCGGTCGCGGGCGCGGCAGTGATCGGGGTGCCGTTGGGCGGGCTGGTGCACTCCGCCGCCTCGGTGTCGTCTGTCGAACAACCGGCCAGCAGCCCCACCGTGAGCACTGCGGCCGTCGTGGCCCCGATCCACGTCCGTCGCCTTGGCGTCATCGTGGCAGCGTAACCCCGAACCGTCGTCGCGCACAGGGATTTCCGGCCGGGCGCGGCAGCGTTACCCTGGCTGACATGGCGATCGATGCGGTGCTGTTCGATTTCTCCGGCACGGTGTTCCGGTTGGAAGACGACCCGAGCTGGGCTGATGTCCTCGTCGGCGACGACGGCACCCCGTTCGACGTGGCGGCCAAGGCCGAGGTCCTGCGGCGCATGACGGCACCGGTCGAACAGTTCATGACCTTCGACGCACCCGGCCAGCACGCCTGGGACAACCGCGACCTCGATCCCGCCCTGCACCGTCAGGCCTATCTCGAGGTGCTGCGCGGTTCGGGCGTTCCCGAGGCGCAGGCCGCCGACCTGTACGGGCGGCTCATCGACCCGCTGGCCTGGACGCCGTACCCCGACACCGGGGCCGTGCTGAAAGCCCTTGCCGCCCAAGGTATCCCCGTGGGTGTGGTGAGCAATATCGCCTTCGACATCCGGCCCGCGTTCGCCACCCGGGGCTGGGACACAATGGTCGGCGCGATGACCCTGTCCTACGAGGTCGGCGCCATCAAACCCGATGCGCGCATCTTCCAGGACGCGATCGACCGCCTCGGCGTCGACCCGAACCGTGTCCTCATGGTCGGCGACAGCGCCGAAGCCGATGGTGGTGCCACCGCCCTGGGTGCCCAGTTCGCCCTCGTCGAACCGCTCCCGACCACCGCCCGGCCGCGCGCCCTGATCGATGCCCTGGCGCTACACGGAATCACGACGGGATAGGGGATCGACACGGTCACCGGGACCATCCCGATCGCCGCGCCGACCGAGTAGGTGCCCCGCGGTCGCCCCGTCCCGCGGCCCGAGAGTTCGCGGTCGCGCCAACGTGCGACCGGCGGCCACGCACAGATCGTGGCGGCGGCGCGCGTCAGCGTTCGCGGGTGAACCAGGTCTTGGCGGACGGGCGGAGCAGGAGCGCGGCGACGGCGCCCGAGGCGACGATGCCCACCGCGCCCGGCGGGAGGCCGGTGAGGATGCCGGTGCAGGAGGTGAGTGCGCCGACGGCCGCCAGGGCCACCGCGGCGACGCGCACGCGGTCGCCCGCCCGGCCGAAGAGCACGACCAGCGGGACCAGGGCGAAGGTCGGGAGGTAGCCGACCACCACGCCGAGTGGGCTCTGCTTGCCGAGTGCGGCGCCGATCACGATCAGCACCATGCCGACCGCCGCCGAGACCAGGGCGATCAAGCGTGCGCCGCGCACCGTGGCGGGCATCAGCCACGACGGGGTCGCCTCGTCGTCCAGATCGTCGTAGGGGTGCAGGGCGGGGGCGTCGGTCATCGGGGGTCCTTTCCGGCGGCAAGCCGACCATCAACGCTACACACCGGCCTCCGGCGCCGGACCCGACGGTTCGCCCGTGCCGTCCCACCCAGCACGGGCGGCGGGATTGTCGGTAGGCCTCGCTACCCTGGATACGTGGCAGATCCCGCGACATACCGGCCGGCGCCGGGCACGATTCCCGTCGAACCCGGTGTGTACAAATTCCGGGACGCCTACGGGCGGGTGATCTATGTCGGTAAGGCCAAGAGCCTGCGCAGCCGGTTGAACTCCTACTTCGCCGACGTGGCGTCGCTGCATCCGCGCACCAGGCAGATGGTGACAACGGCGGCGAGCGTGGAGTGGACCGTGGTGTCCACCGAGGTCGAGGCGCTACAGCTCGAATACAACTGGATCAAGGAATTCGATCCGCGCTTCAATGTGCGCTACCGCGACGACAAGTCGTACCCGGTGCTGGCGGTGACCCTCAACGAGGAATATCCGAGGCTTTTCGTCTACCGGGGCGCCCGCAAGAAGGGCGTGCGCTACTTCGGCCCCTACGCTCACGCCTGGGCCATCCGCGAAACCCTCGACCTGCTGCTTCGGGTGTTTCCCGCGCGCACCTGTTCCAACGGAGTCTTCAAGCGGCACAACCAGATCGGGCGCCCCTGCCTGCTGGGCTACATCGATAAGTGCTCGGCGCCGTGCGTCGGCCGGGTCAGCGCCGACGAGCACCGCCACATCGTCGACGACTTCTGCGACTTCCTGTCCGGCAAGACCGACAAGATGGTCCGCGCCATCGAACGCCGCATGCACGAGGCCGCCGACGACCTCGACTTCGAGACCGCCGCCCGCCTGCGCGACGACGTGCAGGCACTGCGCCGGGCGCTCGAGAAGCAGGCGGTGGTGCTCGGCACCGGCACCGACGCCGACGTGATCGCCTTCGCCACCGACGAACTCGAGGCCGCCGTGCAGATCTTCCACGTGCGCGACGGGCGCGTGCGTGGCCAGCGCGGCTGGGTGGTCGACAAATCCGGCGACGCGCTCGACATCGCCGAATCCGGCACCGAACTCGCCGCCCTCGTCGAACAGTTCCTCACCCAGTTCTACGGCGAACAGGCCGCCATGGCCGACACGAGTGTGGAACCCGAGGCGGCGAACGTCGTCCCGCGCGAGGTGCTCGTCCCGGTGCTGCCCGCCGACGCGCCCGAGATCCAGGCGTGGTTGAGCAAACTGCGCGGCTCGGCGGTGTCGCTGCGCATCCCGCAGCGCGGCGACAAGAAGGCGCTCGCCGAAACCGTGCAGCGCAACGCTGGTGAGGCGCTGGCCCAGCACAAGCTCAAGCGCGCGGGCGATCTCACGTCGAGATCGCAAGCGCTGCAAGACATCCAGGACGCACTCGAACTCGACAGTGCCCCGCTGCGCATCGAATGCGTCGATATCAGCCATGTGCAGGGCACCGACGTGGTCGCCTCGCTTGTGGTGTTCGAGGACGGCCTGGCCCGCAAATCCGAGTACCGCCACTTCGCGATCAAGGAGGCCGCGGGCGGCGGCCGCTCCGACGACGTCGCCAGCATCGCCGAGGTGACCCGTCGCCGCTTCGCCCGGCTGGCGCGCGAACGCCAGCAGCCCGTCGACCTGCCTGCGGAACTCGCCGGCGACGACACCGACGAGCCCGGCTCACGCCCCGGCATCGATCCGACGACCGGCAAACCGCGCCGCTTCGCCTATCCACCCAACCTCTACGTCGTCGACGGCGGCGCACCGCAGGTCGCCGCCGCCGCGGAGGTGCTCGACGAACTCGGCATAACCGATGTGGCGGTGATCGGCCTGGCCAAACGCCTGGAAGAGGTATGGGTCCCCGGCGAACCGGATCCGGTCATCATGCCGAGGACAAGCGAGGCGCTCTTCCTGCTGCAACGCGTGCGCGACGAGGCGCACCGCTTCGCCATCAACTTCCACCGCAGCAAGCGCTCCCGCCGGATGACGGCGTCGGCACTCGACTCGGTGCGCGGGCTCGGCGAGACGCGACGCGCCGCGCTGGTCACCCATTTCGGTTCGGTCGCGCGGATCAAGGACGCGACGGTCGACGAGATCACCGCGGTGCCCGGAATCGGCGTTTCCACGGCCAAAGCGGTACTCGAGGCACTCAACAGCACGTAGCGATCAGCGAGACGCAACATTGCGAGTGCCGTACGTTGTGTCTGCGCCCGATACCCGAACCGGTGCGGGATGATCGAAAGGCACCCAGAAACGGATCCGGTAGGACATGACAAGCGTCGAATCGAACAACAAGGCGGGGGCGGCACCGGACAACGCCGGGACAGTCACCGACACACAGCAGCCAGTAGAAGTGGTCATCGTTACCGGCTTGTCCGGCGCGGGCCGCGGCACTGCCGCGCGCGTCCTGGAGGATCTCGGCTGGTACGTCACCGACAATCTGCCACCGGAACTGATCGGCCGCATGGTCGAACTCGGTGCCGCCGCCGACCCGCCGATCCGGCGGCTCGCGCTGGTCATGGACGTGCGGAGCCGGTTCTTCACCGGTGACCTCTCCGGTGTCACCGAACAGTTGCGTGCGGCGGGCATCCGTACGCGTGTGCTGTTCCTCGAAGCCTCCGACGACGTGCTGATCCGGCGTTTCGGCTTCGCCAGGCGCAGGCATCCGCTGCAGAGCGACAGCCCCGACGGCACCCTCTCGGCGGGCATCACCGCCGAACGGGTCCGGCTGTCGGCCGTGAAGGCCGCCGCCGATGTCGTCATCGACACCACCGAGCTGTCGATCCACCAGCTGCACCGCAAGCTGGAAGAGGTGTACGGCGCGGGCGTGCCCGCCGCGCTGCAGCTCACTGTGCAGTCCTTCGGTTTCAAGTACGGTGTTCCACTCGACGCCGACACGGTGTTGGATGTGCGTTTCCTGCCGAATCCGCATTGGATTCCCGAGTTGCGGGAACACACGGGCCAGGAGTCGGTGGTCAGCGACTATGTGCTGTCGCAGCCGGGCGCGCAGGACTACCTGCGCACCTGCCACCACCTGGTCGACCTGACCACGACCGGATACCGGCAAGAGGGGAAGCGATACATGACGGTGGCAGTGGGGTGCACCGGCGGGAAACACCGCAGCGTCGCGATCGCCGAGGCGCTCGGCGAACGCATCGGTGCCGACACCGGCCCCGCGGCGGTCGACGTCGTGCGCGTGGTGCATCGGGACCTGGGGCGCGAATGAGTGGATGGGAAGCCGACCCAGCCGTCGTCGCGCTGGGCGGTGGTCACGGCCTGTACGCGACACTCACCGCCGTGCGCAGGCTGACCAGGCGGATCACCGCCGTGGTCACGGTCGCCGACGACGGCGGGTCATCCGGGCGCCTGCGCGCCGAACTCGGCATGCTCCCGCCCGGTGACCTGCGGATGGCGCTCGCCGCGCTGGCCGAGGACGCCGACGGCATCTGGGCGACCACCGTGCAGCATCGTTTCGGCGGATCCGGCGCGCTCGCCGGGCACTCGCTCGGCAACCTGCTGCTCGCCGGGCTCACCGACATCCTCGGCGACCCGGTCGCGGCGCTCGACGAGGTGGGCAGGCTGCTGCGCATCACGGGCCGGGTGCTGCCGATGTCGCCGATCCCGCTCGACATCGAGGCGGAAGTATCGGGGCTGGAATCGGATCCGCGAGTCGGCCGGTGTGTACGCGGTCAGGTCGCGGTGGCGACCACACCGGGTAAGGTCCGCCGGGTGCGGCTGATTCCCTCGGATCCACCGGCCAGCCCGGCGGCCGTCTCGGCGATCGAACACGCGGATGTCGTTGTGCTCGGGCCGGGTTCGTGGTTCACCAGTGTGATCCCGCACGTGCTCGTCCCCGGTCTGCGCGACGCGCTGGTCCGCACCAGGGCACGTAAGGTACTCGTGCTGAATCTGGCCGCGGAGCCGGGGGAGACGGCCGGCTTTTCCGCCGAGCGTCACCTCCATGTATTGTCCCAGCACGCACCGGGTTTCGCGGTCGACGAGGTGCTCGTCGACTCGGCGTCGGTGCCCGAGGGGCGGCAGCGGGAACATGTGTCAAGAGCCGCCGAACAGTTGCGCGCACGGGTAACGTTCTGCGATGTGGCCGAGCCGGGAACGGATCGGCATCATCCCGGAAAACTAGCCGCCGCACTGGATCAGCTGATTCGGTCGCCGCGGTCGCAACTGGCTGGGCTTCGAGTCGAGAGACAGCACAGTGCCACGGATGTGCACAGTGTTGCAGATGAGCGTTCGGGGTCGGTGGGAAAGGAGCGCGTCTCGTGGCGATGACAGCCGAGGTGAAGGACGAGCTGAGCAGGCTCGTGGTGTCGCAGGTAAGCTCACGCAAGGCGGAATTGTCGGCATTGCTGCGATTCGCGGGCGGTCTGCACATCGTCGGGGGCCGGGTGATCGTGGAAGCCGAGGTGGACATGGGGTCCATCGCCCGCAGGCTGCGCCGCGAGATCTTCGAGTTGTACGGCTACGGCTCCGATGTGCACGTGCTCGGCGCGGGTGGCTTACGCAAGACCTCCCGCTATGTGGTCCGGGTGTCCAAGGAGGGCGAGGCGCTGGCCCGCCAGACCGGGCTGCTCGACGTGCGCGGCAGGCCGGTGCGCGGATTGCCCGCCCAGGTGGTCGGCGGCAGCATCGGTGACGCCGAAGCCGCCTGGCGCGGTGCTTTTCTCGCCCACGGTTCGCTCACCGAGCCGGGGCGCTCCTCCGCGCTCGAGGTGAGCTGCCCTGGCCCGGAGGCGGCGCTGGCGCTGGTCGGCGCGGCCCGTCGGCTCGGGATCACCGCCAAGGCCCGTGAGGTGCGCGGCACCGACCGGGTGGTGGTGCGTGACGGCGAGGCGATCGGCGCGTTGCTCACCCGCATGGGCGCCCAGGACACCAGGCTCACCTGGGAGGAGCGCCGCATGCGCCGCGAGGTGCGCGCGACGGCCAACCGGCTGGCCAACTTCGACGACGCCAACCTGCGCCGCTCGGCCCGCGCGGCCGTCGCGGCGGCCGCCCGGGTGGAGCGTGCGCTCGAGATCCTCGCCGACGACGTGCCCGACCACCTGGCCGCGGCGGGCAAGCTGCGCGTGCAGCACCGGCAGGCCTCGCTCGAGGAACTGGGTCAGCTCGCCGAGCCGCCGATGACGAAAGACGCTGTCGCGGGCCGCATCCGGCGCCTGCTGTCGATGGCCGACCGGCGCGCCAAGGACCTCGGTATCCCCGATACCGAGTCGGCGGTGACGGCCGAACTTCTCGACGACGCCTGAGGATTCGCGCCACGCGGTTGTGGCGTATCCGACGTTTAGGGCATAGCGGTCATGTGCGATCGCTATGCCCTCTACTCTGTGCATTCCAGGTGCTCAGGGGCGCGCGACTCACAAACCGCAGGTGGCTGTCGGTGGGGTTGGGTCGGCTACTACTGTGGTGACCGTCGGAATGAATCCGCTTGAAAGCTGAGGAGCGATAACGTGACTGTCCGGGTAGGTATCAACGGCTTCGGTCGTATCGGACGTAACTTCTTCCGTGCGGTGGAGGCGCTGAAGGCTGTCGGCAAGACCGATATCGAGATCGTCGCGGTCAACGACCTCACCGACATCAACACTCTTGCGACGCTCCTGAAGTACGACTCGATCCTGGGTCGCCTGCCGCAGGACGTGTCCGTCGACGGTGACACCATCGTCGTCGGCGAGCAGCGCATCAAGGCGCTCGCCATCAAGGAAGGCCCGTCGGCGCTGCCGTGGGGCGACCTGGGCGTGGACATCGTCGTCGAGTCGACCGGTATCTTCACCGACGCCGCCAAGGCCAAGGGTCACCTGTCCGCGGGTGCGAAGAAGGTCATCATCTCCGCGCCGGCCTCCGGCGAGGACATCACCATCGTGATGGGCGTCAACGACGACAAGTACGACGGCAGCCAGAACATCATCTCCAACGCCTCGTGCACCACGAACTGCCTCGGCCCCATCGCCAAGGTGCTCAACGACGAGTTCGGCATCGTCCAGGGCCTGATGACCACCATCCACGCGTACACCCAGGACCAGAACCTGCAGGACGCGCCGCACAAGGACCTGCGTCGCGCCCGTGCCGCGGCCCTGAACATCGTGCCCACCGGCACCGGTGCGGCCAAGGCCATCGGCCTGGTGCTGCCCGAGCTGCAGGGCAAGCTCGACGGCTACGCGCTGCGCGTCCCGGTCCCGACCGGCTCGGTCACCGACCTGACCGCCACGCTGGCCAAGCCCGCCACCATCGACGAGATCAACGCCGCGATGAAGGCTGCCGCCGAGGGCCCGCTGAAGGGCATCCTCAAGTACAACGTCGACCCGATCGTGTCGAGCGACATCGTCACCGACCCGCACTCCTCGATCTACGACGCCCCGCTGACCAAGGTCATCGGCAACGAGGTCAAGGTCGTGTCCTGGTACGACAACGAGTGGGGCTACTCCAACCGCCTCGCCGACCTCATCGGTCTCGTCGGCAAGTCGCTCTGAACGCGATGACGGTCAAGACACTCCAGGATCTCCTGGCCGAGGGTGTCGAGGGTCGGGGCGTGCTCGTGCGCTCCGACCTGAACGTCCCCCTCGACGACAACGGCCAGATCACCGACCCGGGCCGCATCATCGCCTCGGTGCCGACGATCCAGGCGCTGGTCGAAGCGGGCGCCAAGGTCGTCGTGATGGCGCACCTCGGCCGCCCGAAGGGTGCGCCGGACCCGAAGTTCTCGCTGGCCCCCGTGGCCACGAAACTGGCCGAACTGCTGGGCCGCAATGTCCAGCTGGCCGGTGACGTGGTCGGCTACGACGCGCTCTCGCGCTCGGAGGGCCTCACCGACGGTGACGTGCTGCTGCTCGAGAACGTGCGTTTCGACGCGCGCGAGACCAGCAAGGACGACGCCGAGCGGGCCAAGTTGGCGGCCGCGTACGTGGAACTGGTCGGCGACGACGGCGCGTTCGTGTCCGACGGCTTCGGTGTTGTGCACCGCGAGCAGGCCTCGGTCTACGACGTGGCCGAGCTGCTCCCGCACTACGCGGGCACGCTGGTCGCCGCCGAGGTCGAGGTGCTGCAGAAGCTCACCCAGGACCCGGCCCGCCCGTACGCGGTGGTGCTCGGCGGTTCCAAGGTCTCCGACAAGCTCGCGGTGATCGAGGCGCTCGCCCCCAAGGTCGACACCCTGGTGATCGGCGGCGGCATGTGCTTCACCTTCCTTGCCGCACAGGGTGTTTCGGTCGGCAGTTCGCTGCTGCAGGAAGAGATGATCGACACCTGCAAGGGCCTGCTCGAGCGCTTCGGCGACGTGCTGCACCTGCCGGTCGACATCGTGGCGGCCGACAAGTTCGCGGCCGACGCCGACAGCAAGACCGTCGCCTCGACCGAGATCCCCGATGGCTGGATGGGCCTGGACATCGGCCCGGAGTCGGTGTCGCGGTTCGCCGCACTGCTCACCGAGGCGAAGACGGTGTTCTGGAACGGCCCGATGGGCGTGTTCGAGTTCGAGAAGTTCGCCGCGGGCACCCGTGGTGTCGCCGAAGCCATCGTGACCGCCACCGGCAAGGGTGCGTTCACGGTCGTCGGCGGCGGTGACTCGGCCGCGGCCGTGCGCACCCTCGGCCTGCCCGACGACGGCTTCTCGCACATCTCCACCGGTGGTGGCGCGTCCCTGGAATACCTGGAAGGCAAAGAGCTGCCCGGTATTTCGGTGCTGGAGGGCTGAGCGATGGCAGCACGTAAGCCGCTCATCGCGGGCAACTGGAAGATGAACCTCAACCACCTCGAGGCCATCGCGCTGGTGCAGAAGGTGGCGTTCGCGCTCCCGGAGAAGTACTTCGCGAAGGTCGACGTGGCGGTCATCCCGCCGTTCACCGACATCCGCAGCGTGCAGTCGATCGTCGACGGCGACAAGCTGCTGCTCACCTATGGTGCGCAGGACGTGTCGGTGCACGATTCGGGTGCCTACACCGGTGAGATCAGCGGGTCCATGCTGGCCAAGCTGGGCTGCACCTTCGTGGTGGTCGGGCATTCGGAGCGGCGACAGTACCACACCGAAGACGACGCCACTGTGCTGGCCAAGGCCAAGCAGGCGCTGAAGAACGACCTCACCCCGATCGTCTGCATCGGCGAGGGGCTCGGTGTTCGCGAGGCGGGCACGCACGTCGAGTTCAACCTCGAGCAGCTGCGTGGTTCGCTGAAAGGTCTGACGGCCGAGGAGATCTCGAAGGTCGTCATCGCCTACGAACCGGTGTGGGCCATCGGCACCGGCAAGGTGGCCTCGGCGGCCGACGCGCAGGAAGTGTGCGGTGCGATCCGCGGCGAGCTGGAGAAGCTGGCCTCCCCGGAGGTCGCCGCCGGTGTCCGCGTGCTCTACGGCGGGTCGGTGAACGCCAAGAACATCGGCGAACTGATCGGTCAGCCGGATATCGACGGCGCGCTCGTCGGCGGTGCCTCGCTCAAGGGTGACGAGTTCGCCACCCTGTCCGCGATCGCCGCCGGTGGTCCGCTGCCCTGACCTGTTCTGCTGTGCCGAAAGGCCGGAATCCGTGAAATCGGGTTCCGGCCTTTCGTATTGCTACTGAGCGCGCAGTTCTAGGCCGGTGCCGTTGGCATTGCGCAGGGTGAGAGTGTCGGCGTCGATGGTGGCCTCGGTGTGACCGTCGAGGACACCGAGGACGTGCTGTTCGACTTCCATCACCTCCGGCGGGCACATCATCTTCGTGGTGGCGACCTCGAAGCTCACCTCGTCGCCGGGGCTGAGCTGCGCGGTGCCGGTCAGGCGATTGCATCCGGTGGTGCCGCTGACCTGGCCGTCGGCGGTAATCGTGAGGGTGGGCCGGGCCTCGTCGAGCGCGGCCGAGCGGACCTTGGCATCCGGGGTGAGCAGGGTGGTCGCGATCCAGGTGGTCCCGGTCAGCGGTTTGTCCGGGGTGACGATCTTCTTGTCGGTGAGGTGGACGGTGACGTCCTTGCCGGTGAGGATCAGGTTGTCGCCGTCGAGCCGCCAAGTGGGGCTCGCCTCGAGGAACGAGTTCTGCCAGGCGTCGGCCTGGCCGCGTTCGCCGGGACAGCCCATCAGGGTGCCGGCGAGCCGGGAGGTACGCAGCACGTTGTCGCTCAGGTCGACGGTGCCGCTGCTGGTGTTGCACCCGGAGTTCGCGGTGATCCGGCCGTCGTCGAAGGTGAGCGTCATCGGACCGCCGCCGGGGATCGCCCCACCCTCCACCCGCGTCGACAGATAGGTATGCCCCATCGGCGTCGGCTTCGGTGGCGCGTCACCCGAATCACCGGACGAACAGGCGCCTGCCGCGACGGCGAGCGCACAGAGAGCGGCGAGGCGGAGCGGGAATCCCGGCATCGGCCCATCGTACGTCCGCCCGGCGACAGCCGATCAAGATCACCACGCGCTGGTGGCGTTGGGCTCTCGGCCGATGCCGCCACCACAGCGTGGTGAGCGTGCGTCCAGCCGGGGGACCGGAGATATGCTCGGGAATGTGACGGGTGTGGCGGGCGAGCGGGTGTCGACCTGGGCTCCGCTGCGGTCGCCGGTGTTCCGGGCGTTGTGGATCGCGCAGCTGGTGTCGAATCTGGGCACCTGGATGCAGACCGTCGGCGCACAGTGGATTCTCGTCGACCAACCCAATGCCGCGGTGCTCGTCTCGTTCGTGCAGACCGCGATCACGCTGCCGGTGATGTTGCTGTCCATTCCGTCCGGGGTGCTGGCCGATCTGATCGATCGGCGGCGGTTGCTGCTCGGCGCGCAGGCAGGCATGGCGGTGGCCTCGCTGACGTTGACCGTCTTCACCGCGACCGGCCACACCACGCCCGCGGTGCTGCTCACGCTGTTGTTCCTGCTCGGCTGCGGTCAGGCGCTCACCGCACCCGCGTGGCAGGCGATCCAGCCCGAACTCGTGCCGCGCGACCAGATCACCTCGGTGGCGGCACTGGGCAGTATGAGCGTGAACATCGGTCGCGCGGTCGGGCCCGCCGTGGCGGGTGTGCTGGTTTCGGTGGCCGGGCCGACGGTGGTGTTCGGGTTCAACACGCTCTCGTTCGTCGGCATCGTCGCGGTGTTGCTGGTGTCGAAATGGCCGGTCCGGGTGCGCTCGCTGCCGAGCGAACGCCCGCTGGCCGCATTGCAGGCGGGCACCCGGTTCATCCGGGCCGCGCCCGCCATCCGGCGGGTGTTGTTCCGCTCCATTCTGTTCATCGCGCCCGCGAGTGCGGTGTGGTCTCTGCTTCCGGTCATCGCGCACGACCGGCTCGGGCTGGCCTCCGACGGGTACGGTCTGCTGCTCGGCGCGCTCGGGCTCGGTGCGGTGTGCGGTGCACTCGGGTTGTCGCGGTTGCGGGTGCTGTTCACGCCGACTCAGCGGTTGGCGCTGGCCGCCGTGCTGTTCGGGATCGGTGCGGTGGCGACCGCGCTGGTGCACAGTGTCGTGCTGGTGCTCGTGCTGCTCGTCGGCGCCGGGCTGGCCTGGCTGCTCGCCATGTCGACACTGAACTCGACCATGCAGTTGCTGCTGCCCGCCTGGGTGCGTGCGCGCGGGCTGTCGGTGTACATGCTGGTCTTCATGGGTGGGCAGGCCATCGGCTCGCTGCTGTGGGGTCTGGTCGCCGGGGCCTACGGCGCCGTCACCGCATTGCTGATCGCGGCGGTGCTGCTCGGGGCGTGCGCGGTGAGCACGGTGTGGTGGCCGATCCGGCACAACGTCGAGGAGATCGACCTCTCACCGGCCGCGTACTGGCCCGAACCGCAACTCGTCGTCGAACCCGACCCCACCGACGGGCCCGTGCTCGTGCTGCGCGGTTACGACGTGCCGCCGGAGGACGTACCGGCCTTCACCGACGCGATGGCCCTGGTCGGACGGTCGCGACAGCGCACGGGGGCGATGGAGTGGCGGCTGTATCGCGACGTCGGGACCGTCGACCGGTTCGTCGAGGCGTTCGTCGTGCGCTCCTGGGCCGAGCACATGCATCAGCATCAGGTGCGGCTCACCGCGCGTGATCGCGAGATCGAACAGGCCGTGGCGCACTACGCCGCGGGCCTCGAGACCGTCTCGCATCTGGTCGCTGTCGAGCCTGGTTAGACCGGGCGCCCGCCCAGCACCTAGGATGGTCGCCATGTCGCTGTTCCTCGATATCCTCCTTGTGATCACCAGCGTGCTGTTGGTGCTGCTGGTGCTGCTGCACCGCGCCAAGGGCGGCGGCCTGTCCAGCCTCTTCGGTGGCGGCGTGCAGTCGAGCCTGTCGGGTTCCACCGTCGTCGAGAAGAACCTCGACCGCGTCACCATCTTCGTCGGCATCGTCTGGCTGATCGCCATTCTCGGTATCGGCCTGGAGATCAAGTTCTCCTGATTCCGCAGGGGTGATCCGCCACGTACGGTGACGGTCATGAACTCTGGGGGAGTCGTGCGATCCCGTCGGCCGGTGCCGACCTGGTGGACCGTCGTCATGCGCTGCATCGCGGTCGCGACCGCACTGTGCTGTGTGGTCCTGTTCTGGCAGGAAATGGTCGATGGGCCGATCGAACGCGTGCTGGTCGCCTTCGTGGTGCTCGTTGCAGTCGGTGTGCTGTGGTTCGCGTTCGGGATCGTCGGGTTGGTGGCTTTTCGTGGGACCTGGCTGACCGTGGTCGCACCGGTGATCGTTGTGCTCACCGCGGTGCTCGGCGGAACAGGTGCCACGCAGCGATTCGGTTGGTCCCTGTCCAAAGCGGACTTCGAACGCGCCGCGCAGGCGTGTGAGCCGTCCACCGACGACCAGCGCATCGGCGTGTTCACCGTGACGAAGGTTTACCGGGAAGACGGCGGATGCCTCTTCCGCACCCCCGGCGAGCTCATCGGCAGGGTGGGCTTCGCCTATCTGCCCGGCGGCGCACCCGAGCCGACCGGTGAGTACGACGAGACCTACCGACCGTATGACGGTGTGTGGTACCGGTTTTCGGGGTGGTGATCACCACGGCTCGTCGGCTGCGGTAGTCGCGAGTGCCGGTTCGGAAGGTTCTTCCACCCGGTCGAGGTGACGAGCGAGCAGCGGGCCGATGTGGGCCAAGACCGAAGTGTTGGTGAGCTGGGCGTGGGTGGCCTCGACCGGATGCTCGACCACCTCGCCCGTGACGAACGGCTGCCACATGTCGGCGTCGAACATCGCGGTCACCCCGCGCGTCGCCGAGAAATACAGCAGGTCACCGTCGAAGCGCGCCGGGCGGTAGGTGTGCGACAATCGCACACCCGCGAGATAACCCCGGTGCAGGCGTTCGAGCTGGCTGGCCGAAAGTCCGGTGCCGAAGGAGGTTTTCGTGCTCGCGAGGATCGCGGCCGCTTCGGTGGCGGTGACCTCCGGGGCGGCGTCGGCGTCGTCGGGTTCGTCGCCGAGCAGGTGGGTCAGCAGGTCGCGCATGCGCGGCGTGGGTGGTTCCTCCGGGGTATAGACGACGCTGTCGAGCATGGTCAGCACGCCGACCCGGGCGCCGGTGTCGCGCAGGCGGACGGCGAGGGCGTGGGCGATCTGGCCGCCCAGCGACCAGCCGAGCAGGTGGTACGGGCCGTCGGGTCGGAGTTCGAGGATGGCGGCGAGGTAGTGCTCGACCAGGTCGTCGATGGTCGGGGCGCCGGTGAGTTCGGTGGCCTGCAGGCCGTAGACGGGGCGGTCGGGCAGGTACCCGGCCAGGCCCGCGTAGCACCACGCCAGCGGCACCGCGGAGTGCACGCAGAACAGGGGTGGGCGAGAACCCCTGCGGCGCAGGACGAGAACGGTGCCGAGGGCGTCGTCGTCGCCGCTGTGACCGTCGAAGGTGGTGATGCGTTCGGCCAGCGCCTGCACGGTCGGGCTGGTGTAGAGCCAGCGCACGGTGACGGGGACGCCGGTCGCGGCGGCGATGTCGGACGAAACCAGCACGCCGAGAAGGGAATTGCCGCCGAGTTCGAAGAAGTCGTCGTCGAGGCCGACGGGGGTGCCGAGCGTTGCGGCGATGCGGTCGGCGATCAGGCGTTGGAGCTCGGTGGCCGGTGGACGGGTGGGGTTCGTGGTGATCGTCGGTGCGGGGAGGGCGGAGCGCACGACTTTCCCGTTGCCGCCCAGGGGAAGTCGCTCGAGTTCGATCAGGGAGGTCGGGACGAGGGCTTGCGGCAGTGCGGCACGCAATCGGGCCAGGACGGCGGCGGTGTCGACGTGCCTTCCCGGTACGGGAACCACGTAGCCGATCAGACGTGCGCCCGGTGTGCCCGCATCGGCGACGGTGACCACGGCGTAGGCGATCTCGGGTTCGGTGAGCAGCGTCGCCTCGATCTCCGCGGGTTCGATACGCCGGCCGTGAACCTCGAGCTGGGCGTCGAGCCTGCCGAAGAATTCGAACTCTCCGTCGGGACGCACACTGACCAGATCGCCGGTGCGGTACAGGCGGGAGCCGTCACCGAACGGGTCGGCGACGAAACGTGATGCGGTGGCGGTCGGGTCGTTCAGGTAGCCGTCGGCGACACACGCGCCGCCCACATACAGCTCACCCCGCGCAGTGACCGGCGCCTGCCGCAGGCGCGTATCGAGGACCCACGCGGACACGCCCGGGAGGGGGTGACCCACCGTCACCGCGCCGTCGGGGCGCATGGCATCCGTCTCGGTCACCATGATGGTGGTCTCGGTCGGCCCGTACCCGTTGAACAACCGCACCCGTGTTGCCCACTCGGCCATCAGCGCCGCCGGGCACGCCTCGCCACCGATCGCGACGACCTCGACGGTCGGGAGCTGCTCGGGTGACAGCGTGGCGAGCACGGCGGGCGCTGTCTGGAAAATGGTGCAGCCGGTAGCGCGGATCAGCTCGGCCATTTCCTGACCGGCCACGACCGTCGGCGGGGCGACAACCACCCGGGCACCCGCCGCGAAACCGGCGAGCAGCTCGAGCAGGTGCGCGTCGTAGGTGGCGCTGTGGGAGTGCAGAAGAATCGAATCACGGTTCAGTCCATACTGTTTCAGCAGGTAGTCGGTGAGATCGCCCAGTGCGTGGTGGGCGACGACGACACCTTTTGGCGTGCCGGTGGTGCCCGAGGTGTGGATCACGTAGGCCGGATCACCCGATAGCAACGGCCGAGGGCGATCGTGGTCACCGACCGGGGTACCTGGGTAGCGGTTCGCCTCGGCCGGGTCGTCGATGGCGAGCCAGGTGAGCGCATCGCAGCCGACGCTCACCCACGAAACCGTCACCCCGAGCCGTGCCCCGCAGCGCGCGATGATGGTGGACAACCGGTTCGCGGGTTCGTCCGGATCGACGGGGACGAAGCAGGCCCCGGTCTTCGCCACCGCCCACAACGCCACCACCGATTCCAGCGAACGCGGAATCGCGACGACGACGAATGCCCCGGGCCCGGCGCCGCGTGCGAGGAGTGCCCGGGCCCACCGCGACGAGATCTCGTCCAGCTCGGAGTAGGAGAGCGTACGGTCCCGATCTTGCAGTGCGACTGCGGAATACGCGGATTCGCAGGTAGCGTTGTTGCCCGCCGTCGGCGGGGCGTAGCGGGTTGACTGCGTCGGTGGCGAGGTGTCCGCCTGCGGTGCAGGTCGCAGTGTGTCGGCTCGGGGTGGTGTCGAGAGAGCTGAGCGCAGGAGTTCGGGCAGGGTTCGTGATGCTGTGTTCGGGCGTACCGCATTGGGGGACAACCGGTTCGGTGACCGCATGGAAGCGGCGGTCGGGGCGTGCATGGTGATGGGGTCGTGGGGGTGGGCGGTGAGGAAGTGGGTGAAGTAGGTGAGGAACGTGCCGTGGTGGGTGAGGACGGCGTCGTGGGAGTAGCGGGCGGGGTTGGCCTGGAAGTCGATGGAGACCTCGTCCGGGCCGATCTGGTAGCCGTTGACATGCAGATCTGTGACCGGACCCAGGGCGAGCAAACGCACCTGACCCGACAGCGGGCCCAGGTGTAGGGGCTCGGTGAAGGCGAGGGTGTTGACCACCGGACCGAACCCCTCCCGCAGGGTGGGGTGGTCGCCGCGGATGTCCTCGTGCCGGTGCCGTTGATGACGCAACGCCCCGATCACCGCCGCCCGCACCTGCGCGATGACAGCGCCGACGGTGATGTCGTCCAATCCGGACAGCCGCAGCGGAACCACATTCGACATCGAACCCGCCGAACGGCGCAGCACGGCGGTCGGTCGCGCGGTGACCGGGATGGTCAGGGTCACCTCCGCGCTCCCGGTCATCCGCGCCAGATAGCCGGCGAAAGCGGCGATGACCAGCTCCGGGAACGTCGCACCGTGCCGGGCCTTGGCGTCCGCGAGCTGCCGCACGGTTCCGGCATCGAGGGTGGTGTTCACCTGATGCGGGCGGGGCGCGGGTGCCGCCGCCCGGCGTGTCAAGCTCACCGGCTCACCGACCCGGGTCAACTGCTGCCGCCAGTAGCTGCGGTCGGCGTCGGCGCGGGAAGATGCTTTGTAGACGCGGTCCTCTTCCAGCAATTGCGCGACTGTCAACGGTCTTTGGTCCGACTTGGCTGCCCTGCTCGGCTGTGGGGCGGCGTGCTGCGATTCGTCGAGGGCGCTCGTCTCGCGGAGGGCGGTGCGGTAGAGGTCGCCCGTTCGGGCGAGGAGGGCGGCGGCGCCCATACCGTCGAGGACGATGTGGTGGCTGCGCAGGTACAGCAGGTGGCGGGTGGGGGTGATGATGAAGATCGAGGCGACGGTCAGATCGGGGGCGAGCGGGTCGAGAGGGGCGCTGTGGTCGCGTTCCATGTGGTCGAGAGCCACCGCGACGGCGTCGGGGGCGGTGGACAGGTCGACGATGTCGAAGGCCAGCGGAGTCGCGGAGTCGACGAATTGGTGCGGGATGCCGTCCACGAGAGTGAGCCGCACATGGGGAGATTCGAATTCGGCGGCGGCCTGCCGGGTGCAGCGGACGAGCAGGTCGAGGTCGGCCGCGCCGGTCAGATCCAGGTACATCGCGACCGTGGCGGGGACCTCGGGATGCAATTGCTGGGCCAGCCACCAGCTCCATTGCGCTTGGGACAGTGGGCAGGTGACCCCGACATCCGACCGCACCGTGAACACGCCTCCATGGGTTGACACCGCACCGCTGAAATGTTCCCGGCAAACCTACGGCACATGGCGTCCCCGCGGCCCGTTTTCGGCGGCGGGTGTGTCCCCGGAGGGCAGCCGAGGCGGCGGACGCACGCCCCGGCAAGAGGGGTCGGGTCAGCTGATGTCGATCGTTCCGTCGAACATCAGCGGCGTCGCGCCGGGCAGACAGTCGGTGAACGAGCTGGTCGGCATCGGTACGCCGTAGCCGATCATGTTGGAGGCACCGTTCTCGCCCTTGGCCACCGTGATCTGGATGGCCATCGAATCCGGTGCGAACAGCATCACCGGTTCGGCGGTGGTGATCGGATACACCAGCGACACCTTGTTGCCCTGAACCCGCAGGCACGTCACCGGCCCGGTGACCTTCACCGGCAACGGCATGTTCCCGAACTGCCCGGTGGCGACGTAGGTACCCGTGGCGGGCCCGTCGCCCTGTCCTTGCGCGTCGACGTGCAGGATGTTCAACCCGAGTACCTGCATACTGCCGTCGATCGACACCGTCGCCGGTGCCGCCGCGGCCTGCCCCGCACCCGCGGCGACCGCCGCTGCCGCCACCGTCGCGATGCCGAAACGTGTAAGCCCTGTCCTCATGACGAAATCCTCCGAGTAGACGAGTGTGTGCGGCGTGTACCCGGCGCGCGGTCACCAAACCGCGCCGATCGCGTACTTCTCGACAGGATTCGGCGAATTCCTCGCAAAGGGGACCAAATTCAGTGCAGGAGGGCCAGCGCCGCCTTTTCGATGTCCGTTTCGCTCAGCAGCACGGTGTCCGCGGCGGGACCGAGCGGCACGAAACTGTCGAGGCTCGTGACGCGGGCGAGGGCGCCACGGTATCCGGCGTCGAGGAGCGCGGCGTAGACCGATTCGGACACGCCGCCGCTGTGTCGGGTCTCGTCGGCCACCAGCACCCGGCCCGTCGCGACGGCCTGCTCGAGCAGGTCCGCGACCGGCAACGGATTCAGCCACCGCAGATCGAGGACGCGGGCGCGCACACCCCGGTCCGCGAGTCGATCGGCGGTGCGCAAACTCATCGGGACACCGTTGCCGAAGGTGACGATGGTGAGATCGGTGCCGTCGCCGTAGACGCGGGCACTCCCGATCGGGACGTGTTCGGTGGTGGGCGAGGCGAGCCATCCGTCGTCGCCGGGATGCAGGTCGCGGGTGTGATACAGGGCGATCGGTTCGACGAACACGCAGACCCGGCCGTCCACCCGCGCCGCCGAGACGCACGTCCGCAACAGTGCGGCAGCATCGTCGGCGCGGGCGGGGACGGCCACCACCACACCGGGGATGTCCCGAAGTGCCGCAAGGGAATTGTCGTTGTGGAAGTGCCCGCCGAAACCCTTCTGGTAGGCCAGCCCCGCGATGCGGACCACCATCGGATTGCGGTACCGCCCGGCCGAGAAGAACTGCAGCGTCGCCGCTTCGCCCCGGATCTGATCGGCCGCATTGTGCACATACGCCAGGTACTGGATCTCCGGAATCGGCACGAACCCGGCCAGCGCCGTACCGAGCGCGGTGCCGAGCACGGCCTGCTCGTCGAGCAAGGTGTCGAACACCCGCCGCGCCCCGAATCGCTTCCGCAGACCCTTCGTCACCCCGTACACCCCGCCCTTGCGGCCCACGTCCTCACCGAAGACCAGCACGTCGGGGTCGCGGGCGAGGAGTTCACCGAGGGTGTGGTTGATCGCCTGGGCGAGGGTCATCCTGGGGCTGATGGTGGGTGTGAGCGTGGTCCGGGGCGTCGTGGCGGTGCCGATGGCGGGCTTCGGCGTACGGAGAACGTCCGCGCGGACGGTCGGCGGGTGGGACGGGGCGAGGGGAGCGATGACGGCCGACGCGGAATCCAGCCTCGCCTCGCGCACCACCTCATCGCTGACCGCGCGCACCCGGTCGGCGATGCGGTCGTAGCGGGCGAGCAGGTCGGATGTGTCGGTGACGCCGGTGGCGAGCAGGTAGCGGGCGGTGCCGAGGAGGGGGTCGCGGGCCAGGTCGGCGGCGATATCGGCCGGGCCACGGTAGCCCGCCTCCACATCCGAACCCGCGTGGCCGCCGAGCCGGACCGTGCGCATGTGCAGGAAGACCGGCACCCGCCAGGTGCGGGCCAGATGCACCGCGTCCTCGGCGGCACCGAGCACATCGGGCAGGTCGCATCCGTCGGCGGCGAGATAGGTCAGGCCGGGGCGTGGACCGTAGGCGCGCTCGATCCAGTCGGCCGGTGTCGGCACGCTGATCCCGAGCCCGTTGTCCTCGCAGACGAACACGATGGGCATCGGCACACCCTGGTGGGAGGCGTGCACGGCGGCATTGATCGCACCGGTCGCGGTGGAGTGGTTGGCCGAGGCGTCACCGAAACTGCACACCACCACGGCATCTCGGGGCCACCGGCACGAAATGCCTTGGCGGGCAGCTCTTTCTATCGCGAACGCGAGGCCGACGGCGCGGGGTAGGTGCGAGGCGATGGTCGAGGTCTGGGGAATGATCGACGCGGTAGCGCTACCGAACACCTTGTGCCGTCCACCGGAGATCGGATCGCTCGCCGCCGCGACCACCCCGAGTAGCACATCCCGGATCGGATCCAGGCCGGGTACCCGTTTACATCGCTGCACGAAGAACGCCCCGGACCGGTAGTGCAGCAAAGCCGGATCATCCACCCGCAAGGCCGCCGCCACCGCCGCATTCCCCTCGTGCCCCGACGACCCGATGCTGTAGAACCCCTGCCGGGCAACCCCCAGCCGCCGCGCCGCCAGGTCGAGATGCCTACTCGCCACCTGCGATTCGAACAACTCCAACCCGAACGCCGCATCGATCCCCGCCCCGGCATCGACCGCCCCGGCCCCGAGCCCCACCACAGCCGTCCGGAACGCCGCATCCAGATCAACCGACCCTCTACCCACCTCGCCCATTGCCCACTCCTCGCCCGCAGCCGAGCCGACGCCGATCGCCATGCCGAGAGCCCCGATGCTAACGCCGCGACCACTGGTCCACGGCTGACTCGGCCACTAGAGGAAAGCCCGGACAGATTCTGTTCCACCTCGTCCGGCACTAGGCGCGCCGGTCCGTTTCGGCGGACATCGGGGGTGTGACCAGGGACGAATCGTGCGGGTATGTGAG
This sequence comes from Nocardia sp. NPDC023733, assembly GCF_040639775.1. Classification (NCBI taxonomy): domain Bacteria; kingdom Bacillati; phylum Actinomycetota; class Actinomycetes; order Mycobacteriales; family Nocardiaceae; genus Nocardia; species Nocardia sp. NPDC023733. The sequence goes on from NZ_JBFAAN010000001.1 coordinate 739,732, forward strand.
GCGGTCCATGCGCTCGGGCAGCGGGAAATCCGGACAACGGTCACTGCGATCGCGGACGAGATCGGGATCGGGATCGACCAGAGTGGCGTTGGACGTCTGAGCGGTCGGACAAGGCTGACGGTGCCGATCATGTCGAACCGGTCGGCACCGTCAGTCGCGCGTCACTCTTCTTCGTCGTCTATGTCGACCAGCAGGTCCGTCGCGGCGGCTTCGTCGATGACCCAGGTGGTGGATTCGATGCCGACCGCGCCTGCGGAAGGGACGTCGTCGGGGGAGGCGCCGTTGACGGCGGCGGCTACCGCGGCGGCCTTGCCTTCACCGCTGACCACCAGCATCACGTGGCGGGAGCGGTGCACGGCGGGCAGGGTGAGGGAGACGCGGGTGGGTGGGGGCTTGGGGCAATCGTGGACCGCGACAACGTAATCCGTCTGCTCGCGGACGGCGGGGGAGTGCGGGAAGATCGAGTCGATGTGTCCTTCGGGGCCCATGCCGAGCACCGTCAGGTCGATGTCGCCGCGCTCATCGAGCTCGGTGTGCAGCAGCTGGGCGTAGGCGGCCGCGGCCTCCTCGGGCGAACCGTACGGGCCGTCGGAGGCGGCGATCGGGAACACCTTCGCCGGATCGAGCGGGACGAAGTCGAGCAGCGCCTCGCGCGCCTGCAGCTCGTTGCGGTCCGGGTCGCCCGACGGAACGAAACGCTCGTCACCCCAGTAGACGTACAGGTTCGACCAGTCGATGTCGCCGGGCGCCTGACGCACCTTCTCGAGCAGGCGGATGCCGTCGCTGCCACCGGTGAGCGACACCGAGGCGTTGCCGCGCTCGGCCTGGGCCGCGACGATCACGGCGACGAAACGTTCGGCGGCGGCGTCGGCGAGCAGTTCCTTGTCGTCGTGCACCTCGACGGTGTTGGCGGGGAATTCCTCGCCGAGCTCGTCGTGCAGCTCGATACGGTCACTCATAGGTCACCTTTTCGATTCCGGCGAGCGCCTCGGCGTAGATCTCGTCGGCGTCGAGCCGGCGCAGTTCCTCGGCGAGACAATCGCGAGTTTCCCGGCGCGCCAGCGCGATTCGCTGGTCGGGGGCACCGGTGCGGGTCAGCGTTGCCGTCCTGCCCAATTGCGGTCGAGCGATGGCGATCGAATCGGTGGCCCGGCGGATCTCCACCCGCAGCTCACCGGTCCTGCGGACGACCGGGCAGTCCAGCCGCGCGGCCAACCACCCCGCCAGCGTATCCAGCGCGGGCTCACTGGCCAGCCCGGACACGCTCACCGACAGCACCGGTTCGAACGGCGGCTCGTCCAGCGCGGCCGCGAGCAGCGCCCGCCAGTAGGTGATGCGGCTCCACGACAGGTCGGTGTCGCCGGGGGCGTAGGAGGCGCAGCGTTTGCCCAGTGCGGCCTGCGGGTCGGGCGCGAACGTGGCGTCGGTGATGCGCCGCTTGGCCAGCTTGCCCACCGAGTCCTGGGAGGGAAAGTCCGGTGCGCCGCGTGGCCACCACGCCACCACCGGGGTGTCGGGCAGCAGGAACGGCGTCACCACGCTGCTCTCGTGGTTCACCAGCGGACCCTGCAACCGCAGCACGATCACCTCGGCCGCCCCGGCGTCACCGCCCACCCGGATCTGGGCGTCGAGCCTGGTCTCGGCGTCGCGGTCGCCACGGGCGAGCACGATCACGCGACAGGGGTGTTCGCGGCTGGCGTCGTTGGCGGCGTCGATGGCGTCCTCGGCCTCGGACGAATCGAGGGTGCACACGACAAGGGTGAGCACCCGGCCCTGGGTGATGACACCGTTGGACTCGCGCAGCTGCACCATCCGCTTGGCGACCTCGACGGTGTTGGTGTCGGGCATGTCGACGATCACGGGCGCCGCCATTCGCGCCCGCTGCGCGCGAGCATCTCCTCGGCCGAGGTGGGACCCCAGGTGCCTGCCTCGTAGGGTTCGGGTTTGCCCTCGGCGGCCCAGTGCGCGATCACCGGATCGAGGATGCGCCAGGACAATTCGACCTCCGCGTTGACGGGGAACAGGGACGGCACGCCGAGCAGCACGTCCAGGATCAGGCGTTCGTAGGCCTCGGGGGAGGACTCGGTGAACGCCTCGCCGTAGCTGAAGTCCATGTTCACATCGCGCACCTCCATTCCCGAGCCGGGCACCTTGGAACCGAAACGCAGGGTGATGCCCTCGTCCGGCTGCACCCGGATGACCAGAGCGTTCTGGCCGAGCTCCTCGGTCATGGTCTGGTCGAAGGGCAGGTGCGGCGCGCGCTTGAACACCACCGCGATCTCGGTCACCCTGCGGCCCAGGCGTTTTCCGGTGCGCAGGTAGAACGGCACCCCGGCCCAGCGCCGGTTCTCCACGTGCAGGGTGATCGCGGCGTAGGTCTCGGTGCGCGACTGCGGGTCGAACCCCTCCTCCTGATGCAGGCCCACCACGTGTTCGCTGCCCTGCCAGCCCTCGGTGTACTGGCCGCGCGCGGTGGTCTCGTCGAGTGGTTCGACGAGTTTGGTCGCCGAGAGCGCCTTGATCTTCTCGGTGGTGAGCTGCATCGGTTCGAAGGAGGTCGGTTCCTCCATGGCGGTCAGCGCCAGCAGTTGCAGCAGGTGGTTCTGGATGACGTCGCGCGCGGCGCCGATGCCGTCGTAATAGCCCGCGCGCCCGCCCAAACCGATGTCCTCGGCCATGGTGATCTGCACGCTGTCGACGAAATTGGCGTTCCAGATCGGCTCGTAGAGTTCGTTGGCGAAGCGCAACGCCAGGATGTTCTGCACCGTCTCCTTGCCGAGATAGTGGTCGATGCGGAACACCTGCTCCTCCGGGAACACCCGGTTGACCAGGGCGTTGAGTTCCTGGGCGCTGGCCAGGTCGTGCCCGAAGGGCTTCTCGATCACCACCCGCCGCCACGGGGTGTAACCCTCGGGGCGCGGGGCGGCCTTGGCCAGTTCGTGTTCGGAGAGCTGGTCGAGGACCACCGGGAACATATTCGGTGGAATCGACAGGTAGAAGGCGTAATTGCCGCCGGTGCCACGGGTGGCGTCGAGGTCCTTCAGAGTGGTGGCGAGGGTGGCGAAGGCGGTGTCGTCGTCGAAACTGCCCTGCACGAAACGTAACCCCTCGGCCAGGTGGTCCCAGACCTCCTGGCGGAACGGGGTGCGCGCGTGCTGCTTCACCGCGCTGAGCACCACCGCGGCGAAATCCTCGTCGGCGTAATTGCGCCGGGCGAAACCGACCAGGGCGAAACCAGGGGGCAACAGCCCCTGGTTCGCCAGGTCGTAGATGGCCGGCATCAGCTTCTTACGGGACAGATCCCCGGTGACACCGAAGATCACCATGCAGCAGGGCCCCGCGATGAAAGGCACCCGTTTGTCGCGTTCGTCGCGCAGCGGGTTGTGCCACAGCCCCGCCTTGTCCGTCGTTGCTGTGCCGGCCATCAGTTCAGTTGCCCCCTGCCGCCGCGGTGCGCAGTTCCTCGGTGGTGGCGTCGATCAGCTCACCCCAGGAGGCCTCGAACTTGTCGACACCCTCGCGCTCGAGCACCTCGAACACGTCGGCCAGGTCGATGCCGGCGGCCTCGAGGTCGCTGAACACCTGCGCGGCTTCGACGGCCTTGCCGCTGAGCGTGTCGCCCCGCACCTCGCCGTGGTCGGCGAAGGCCTGCAGCGTCTTCTCCGGCAGCGTATTGACCGTGTTCGGGCCGACCAGCTCGGTGACGTACAGGGTGTCGGGGTAGTCCGGGTTCTTCACACCGGTGGAGGCCCACAGCGGCCGCTGCCGGTTGGCACCCTGGGAGGCCAGGTGGTTGTAGGTGGAGGTGTGCGCCCCACCGTCGAACACGTCCTGGTACTCGGCGTAGGCCAGCCGGGCGTTGGCCACGCCCGCCTTGCCGCGCAGCGCGAGCGCCTCGGGGGTGCCGATCGCGTCGAGCCGCTTATCGATCTCGGTGTCCACGCGGGAGACGAAGAACGACGCAACCGAGTGGATCTTGGCCAGGTCGTGGCCGGCGACCTTGGCCTGCCGCAGACCGTCGAGGTAGGCGCCCATCACCGCGCGGTAGCGCGGCACCGAGAAGATCAGCGTCACATTCACGCTGATGCCCTCGGCGATCACCGAGGTGATGGCGGGCAGGCCCGCCTCGGTGGCCGGGATCTTGATGAACAGATTCTTGCGGTCGACGATCTTCCACAGCTCGATCGCCTGGGCGACCGTCTTGTCGGCGTCGAAGGCGAAGCGCGGGTCGACCTCGATCGACACGCGCCCGTCGACACCGCCCGTCGACTCGAACACCGGGGCGAGCACGTCGCAGGCGGCGCGCACATCGTCGGTGGTGATGGTGCGGATCGCCGCATCGGCGTCGGCGCCTTGGGCCGCAAGGTCTTTCACCTGCGCGTCGTAGGCGTGACCGACACTGAGCGCGGCCTGGAAGATGGACGGGTTCGTGGTGACACCGACGACGCCCCTGGTCGCGATCAGGTCGGCGAGGTTGCCGGACTTGATGCGGTCACGGGACAGATCGTCGAGCCACACCGAGACCCCCGCTGCCGCGAGTGCGGCGAGATTCTCGTTCTGTGCCATGGTTTTACCCCTTCACCTTGTCGAGCGTGCGCTGCGCGGCGGCGACGACGGCATCGGCGGTGATACCGAATTCGCTGTAGAGCTTCTTGAAGTTCGCGGACGCGCCGAAGTGCTCGATCGACACGATCTCGCCCGCGTCACCGACGAGCCGGTACCACGGCATCGCGATGCCGGCCTCGACGACGACCCTGGCGCGGACCGCGGGCGGGAACACCTCGTCGCGGTAGGCCTGGTCCTGTGCGTCGAACCATTCCACACACGGCATCGAGACCACGCGGGTCGGAATGCCCTGTGCCTCCAGGGTAGTGCGTGCTTCGACGGCCAGCTGCAGCTCCGAACCGGTGCCGACGAGGATCAGCTCCGGGGTGCCGGTGGACGCCTCGGCCAGCACGTAGCCACCCTTGCGCACGCCTTCGTAGCTGGTGCCCTCGAGGGTCGGCACGTCCTGGCGGGTGAGCGCCAGCGCGGACGGGCCGTCCTGGTGGGGAGCGTCGTAGGTGTGGAAGTGCGAGGCGTGCTCGTCGGAGTCGCGCTCGAGGATGGTGCGCCAGGCGTAGGCGGTCTCGTTGGCGTCGCCGGGGCGTACCACGTTGAGGCCGGGGATGGCGCGCAGCGCGGCCAGGTGCTCGATCGGCTGGTGCGTCGGGCCGTCCTCGCCGAGGCCGATGGAGTCGTGGGTCCACACGTAGATCGCGGGCACCCGCATCAGCGCGGCCAGGCGAACGGCCGGGCGCATGTAGTCGGAGAACACCAGGAAGGTGCCGCCGTAAGGGCGGGTCGGGCCGTGCAGGGCGATGCCGTTGAGGATCGAGCCCATGGCGTGCTCACGGATACCGAAGTGCAGGGTGCGGCCGTAGGGCTGCGCCTTCCACATGCCCGTGGAGATGGCTTCGGGACCGAAGCTCGGCTGACCGGGCATGGTGGTGTTGTTGGACTCGGCCAGGTCGGCCGAACCGCCCCACAGTTCGGGCAGCACGTCGGCGAGCGAGGCCAGCACCTTACCGGAGGCCTTGCGGGTGGCCATGCCCTTGGGGTCGGGCTCGAAGGTTGGCAGGTGCTCGGTCCAGCCCTTGGGCAGCGAGCGGGTGAGCAGGCGGTCGAACAGTTCCTTGTTCGACGGGTTCGCCGCGGCCCAGGCGTCGTAGTCGGCCTGCCAGGCCTGCTGGGCCGCCGCGCCGCGCTCGAGCGCCTTGCGGGTGTGCTCGATGACGGCCGGGTCGACGTCGAAGGACTTGTCCGGGTCGAAGCCGAGCGCCTTCTTCACCGCGGCGACCTCGTCGGGGCCGAGCGCCGCGCCGTGCACGCCACCGGTGTTCATCTTGGAGGGGGCCGGGAAGCCGATGATGGTGCGCAGGATGATGATCGACGGCTTGTCGGTCACCGCCTTGGCCGCTTCGATGGCCGCCTCGATCGCCACCACGTCCTCGCCGCCCATGACGGTCTGCACGTGCCAGCCGTAGGCCTCGTAGCGCGCGGCCACGTCCTCGGTGAAGGCGATGTCGGTGTTGTCCTCGATGGAGATCTCGTTGTCGTCGTAGATCAGCACGAGGTTGCCCAGCTGCTGGGTACCCGCGATCGAGGACGCCTCGGCCGTGACACCTTCCTGCATGTCACCGTCGGAGGCGATGACGAAGATGTGGTGATCGAACGGGCTGGCGCCTTCCGGGGCGTCGGGGTCGAACAGGCCGCGCTCGCGCCGGGCCGCCATCGCCATGCCGACCGCGGAGGCGAGGCCCTGGCCGAGTGGGCCGGTGGTGATCTCGACACCGTCGGTGTGCCGGAACTCGGGGTGACCCGGGGTCAGCGAGTCCCACTGGCGCAGCTGCTCGAGATCGGACAGCTCGAGGCCGAAACCGGCCAGGTACAGCTGGATGTAGAGGGTGAGGCTGGAATGCCCACACGAGAGCACGAAGCGGTCGCGGCCGGACCAGCTCGGATCGGCCGGGTTGTGGCGCATGACGCGCTGGAAGAGGCTGTAGGCGACGGGGGCGAGGCTCATCGCGGTACCCGGGTGACCGTTGCCCGCCTTCTGCACCGCATCGGCGGCGAGAACACGGGCGGTATCGACGGCCTTGGTGTCCAGGTCCGTCCAGTCGCTGGGATAGTTCCGCTGAGTGAGGGCGCGAATGTCGTCTGTGACTGACACGACCGTGGTTCTCCTGACCTAGGTTTCGTCGACGGCGAGTAGATGGCAGCGGCGATGGTGTCGTACTGGACCGCACGCGGCCGGGGGTGCGTACCGATGTACAGGAATACCCTAGAGGTGCTGTTCCACCTGATCGGCGCGAACCCTGAGTGTGAGTCTAGTTGCCTGTCCCACGATCACGCTGGGGGTCGTCGCCGGGAATCGGCGCGGCGCGCGGCACGTCGTTCACCTGCGCGTCGGGACCGGTTCACCGCCGGACGGGCGGCGCGACCCGGGTGACGGCGCCCACGGTGGCAGGGGCCTGGCGTGGAGCGGCACCGTCACCCGTCTACCATCGTGTGTAGTAGTGGCCGCGCCGCAGCCGCGCGCTGCTCGTTCCAATGCCGGATGCGAAGCACAGCGTGCGAGGAGAAACAGTGCGGATCGGTAACCAGCCGGGTAGTAGCGGTGCGCACGATTCCTCGACGGCTCTCGCCGATCGTCTGGCGGGCGACAGCGTGTTCGCCCGGGTCGTGCGTAAGCCGCTGGCCTACATCGCGCTCACCAAACCGCGAGTCATCGAGCTCCTGCTCGTCGCGACCATCCCGACCATGCTCCTGGCCGACCGGGGCAATGTCGACATCCGGCTGATCCTGGTCACCCTGTTCGGTGGCTGGATGGGCGCGGCAAGCGCCAACACTCTCAACTGTGTCGCCGACGCCGACATCGACAAGGTGATGAAGCGGACCGCGCGCCGCCCGCTGGCCCGCGACGCGGTGCCCACCTCGCACGCGCTGGTCTTCGGCCTTGCGCTCGGCGCGATCTCCTTCGCCTGGCTGTGGTGGCAGGCCAACCTGCTCAGCGGTGTGCTCGTGGTCGCGACCATCCTGTTCTACGTTTTCGTCTACACCAAGGGCCTCAAGCGTCGGACCTCGCAGAATGTGGTGTGGGGTGGCGCGGCCGGCTGTATGCCCGCGCTGGTCGGCTGGTCGGCGGTCACCGGGAACATCGGCTGGCCTGCGATCGTGCTGTTCGCGGTCATCTTCTTCTGGACGCCGCCGCACACCTGGGCCCTGGCCATGCGCTACAAGGAGGACTACCGCGCGGCGGGCGTGCCGATGCTGCCGGTGGTCGCGACCGAGCAGGTCGTCACCAAGCAGATCGTCATCTACACCTGGCTGACGGTGCTGGCCACCCTCGCCCTCGTCCCCGCGACCGGTGTCATCTACGCGGCCGTCGCGCTGGTCGCCGGTGCCTGGTTCCTGCTCATGGCGCACCAGCTGTACGCGGGTGTGCGCCGGGGTGAATCGGTGAAGCCGCTGCGACTGTTCCTGCAGTCCAACAACTATCTGGCCGTGGTGTTCTGCGGTCTGGCCGTGGACTCGGTGCTCGGCTGGACGACGCTGGGCAGCATCGTCGGCCTGTAGCTCTCGCGCGAACTCGAACCGGCGGCCGGGCAGTGATTGCCCGGCCGCCGGTTTCGCGTCTACGGCAGCAGGACGATCGAACCGGTGGTCTTGCGGGCCGCGAGGTCGCGGTGGGCGTCGGCGGCGTCGGCGAGCGGATAGGTGGCGCCGATGCGCAGGTTCAGCGTGCCCGCCGCGATGGCGTCGAAGATATCGGTTGCGCGCCAGAGGAATTCGGCACGATCGCGGGTGTAGGCGCCCAGCGATGGGCGGGTCAGCCACAGCGAACCGGCCGGGTTGAGGCGCTGCGGGTCGAACGGCGGTACCGGGCCGCTGGCCGCGCCGAACAGGGCGAGAGTGCCGCGCACCCGCAACGAGGCGAGGCTCGCCTCGAAGGTGCTCGCGCCGACGCCGTCGTAGACCGCCGCGACGCCTTGGCCGTCGGTGAGTTCGCGAACGCGGGCGGCGAGGTCGTCGTCGTAGCGCAGGACCTCGGCGGCACCGGCTTCGCGGGAGAGCTTCTCCTTGGCATCGGTGGATACCGTGGTGATCACGCGCGCGCCCTTGGCGGCGGCCAGTTGAGTGAGCAGCAGACCGACCCCGCCCGCGCCCGCGTGGACGAGGACCGGGTCGCCGGGTTCGGGGGTGAACACCGATTCGACCAGGTAGTGCGCGGTCATACCCTGCAGCAGGGCCGCTGCGGCGACGGCCGGCTCCACGCCCTCGGGCACCTTCACCGCCACCGCCTCGTCGACGGCCACCTTCTCCGCGTAGCTGCCCGGCGCCGCCGCCCACGCCACCCGGTCGCCGACGGCGAACTCGGTGACCTCGGCGCCGATCTCGGCGACCACACCGGTGCCCTCGGAGCCCGGGATATAGGGTGTGGCCTGCGGATACAGGCCGGTGCGGAAGTAGATGTCGATGTAATTGACACCCACGCCCTGGGTGTCGACCAGCAGTTGTTTCGGGCCGATCCGCGGGTCGTCCACCTCCACCGACCGCAGGACTTCGGGACCGCCGTGCTCGGAAACCTGAATCGCGCGCATGAGTCCCCTTTGTACACCCCGTGTTCGGTGTCACTCGGGGGTGGACGCGAAACTACCGACCGGTAAACTCTCGCCCATGAGTACAACCGCCGCGCCCGAGGCCGTGAAGGTGCCCGCCGAGGTCGAGAAGTCCATCGCGAAGTTCGTCGCCGAGCACGGCGGTTCGGGCACGGCCGTGCTGCAGTACATCGGCGAGCAGGGTGTGCGCATCACCCTCGTCGGCGAGGACGGCGTCCTCGGCGACCGTGTGGTGGCCGATCTGGCGACCGCCAAGGCCGTCGTCGAGCGCGTCGACGGGCTCACCGAGACCGAAGAGTGGGACCGCGAGCTGGTCTCCAAGGTCACCCCCGCCAAGGGGCACTGGGCCAAGATGGCGGGCTGGGTCGCTCGCTCGACCAAGTTCCCCAAGGCCCGCAACGCGAATGTCTTCCCGGGAGCCTGACCCCGGAGTCGCGATCCGACTTTTTCACCCGGTCGCCGCAGCACTCACGATGTGAGCGTGCGGCGACCGGGTGCTTTTCGGGAGCCGGTCGTCAGTGCGTCGCCGCTGCGGAGACGGCGGGGGCGTCGACGGTCTCTCTGATGCGCAGGGATGCCCACAGGGCCGCGGTGGCGGCGGTGCAGGCCGCGGCGCCACCCACGTGGATGGCGACAAGGGCGGCGGGGACGTCGGTGAAGTACTGGACGACACCGACCAGAGCCTGGGACAGGACGATCCCGAGCAGCACGAACAGGCGCTTGCGGATCGCGGGGGTGATGCCGACGGCGTAGAGGCCGAAGGCCAGGCCGATGAGCAGGGCCAGGTACCCGATGAGCAGCTGCGAGTGCAGGTGCACCAGGGTGACGATCTCCACCTCGAGGCGTGCCACCGGCCGATCGATGCTCTTGTCGCCGGCATGCGGTCCGGCGGCGGTGACCAGCGTGCCCGCGATCAGCACACCCGCCAGCGCCACGCCACTGAGCGCGGTGAGCCAGCGCAGGGGAGCGGGCACCTGCACGGTGTCGATGCCGTCGTCGGGCTGGCCGATCTTCGCGTACAGCACCACCGCCAGCCACACCATCACCATCGAGGCGAGCAGGTGCACGGCCACGGTCCACCACAGCAGGCCGCTGCGCACGGTGATGCCGCCGATGATCGCCTGCACGACGGTGCCGCCGGGCATCAGCCAGGCGTAGACGAGGACTTCCTTGCGACGGCGGGCCCGGACGACGGCCAGCACGATCAGCGCCGCGCACAGCGTCACCACGAAGGTGAGCAGTCGGTTGCCGAATTCGACGGTCTGATGCAGCACCGGCACTTCCGACACCCCGACGGGAGTGAAGCTGCCGGGGAAGCACTGCGGCCAGGTGGGGCAGCCGAGACCGGACGCGGTGACGCGCACGATCGCGCCGGTCACCGAGATCCCGGCCTGGCTCAGAATCACCGCGAGGGCGATGAGCCGCTGGGTCCGCAGCGAGGGGAGTGGCAGCCGGTCGACGAGGCCGATGAAGGCGCGATACAGCACGTCACGATGGTACTGGCAGGCGTTTCCCGCTCGATACCCGGGCTACTACAGTGCGTCGTTGGTCACGTCAGTGGAAGCGGAAGAGACGGGTGGCCAGTGACCCGCACACCACGCCCCACACCGCGAGTACCGCGACGCCGAACCAGTCGATCGACCCGGCCAGTGCCGCTTCCAGTGCGTAGGCCAGTGCGCCGGAGGGAACCAGGCGCGCGATCACCGTCAGCGCGGCGGGCACGGTGTCGACCAGTACGAGACTGGCGATACCGAGCATGACGAACCACAGGATATTCGCCAAAGCGAGCACGATCTCGGCCTTGAGCGTGCCGCCGAGCAGCAGACCCATCGCCGCGAAGGTCGCCGTGCCGAGTGCGATCACCAGTGCGCCGAGGGCCAGGCCGCCCGCACCGGGACGCCATCCGAGCGCCATCCCGATCGCCCCGAGCAGGACCGCCTGCAGCACCACCACGATCAGCACTGCGGCGCATTTGCCCGCGATCACACCCCAGCGCGGCAACGGGGTGGCGCCGAGCCGTTTGAGGGCGCCGTAGCGGCGGTCGAAGCCCACCGCGATGGCCTGACCGGTGAACGCGGTCGACATCACCGCCGTCATCATCACCATCGGCACGACCCGGTTCACGCGGTCCGCGCCCAGATCACCGAACGGCAGCAGGGTGAGACCGATCAGCAGGGTGATCGGGATGAACATGGTGAGCAGCAGCTGTTCGCCGTTGCGCAGCAACAGTTTCAGCTCGAGCGTGGTCTGCGCGACGAGCATCGCGGCGCGCGAGGCGGGGCGCGGGTCGGGGGTGAAGGTGCCGGGCTGGAACCGGCTCACGGTCTCGGTCATCCGCGCAGGTCCCGTCCGGTGAGTTCGAGGAAGACGTCCTCGAGGCGTCGCTGATCGATGCGGATGTCGGTGGCGAGCACGTCCATCCGTGCGCACCATGCGGTCACCGTCGCCAGTACCTGCGGGGTGATCTCGCCTTCGACCAGGTAGGTGCCAGGCGTGGTCTCGTGCGGCGAGAACCCTTCGGGCAGGGCCGATTTCAGCAGCTCGATATCGAGTTTCGGTGGGGCGCAGAACCTCAGCTGACCGGCGGCGCCGTGCGCGGTGACCTCGGCGGGGGTGCCCTGGGCGACGATCTCACCGTGGTCGATGATGACGAGCTGGTCGGCCAGCTGTTCGGCCTCGTCCATCATGTGCGTGGTGAGCACGACGCTCACCCCGTCGCGGCGCAGGGCGTCGATCAGTTCCCACACGATCAGCCTGGCCTGGGCGTCCAGACCGGCGGTCGGCTCGTCGAGGAACACGATCTCCGGCCTGCCGACCAGGGCGCAGGCGAGGGCGAGGCGCTGCTGCTGACCGCCCGAGAGGCGCCGGTAGGGGGTGCGCCGGTTGTCCTGCAGGCCGAGGGTGCGCAGCAGCCAGTCGGGGTCGATTGGGTCGGCGGAATAGGCGGCGACCAGGTCGAGCATCTCGCCCGCGCGGGCGCCGGGGTAGGCGCCGCCGCCCTGCAACATCACGCCGATGCGTGGCCGCAGCTGTTCGGAGTCGGCGATCGGATCCAGGCCGAGCACGCGGACCGTGCCCGCGTCGGGGCGCACGAAGCCCTCGCACATCTCGACGGTGGTGGTCTTTCCGGCGCCGTTGGGGCCGAGCAGCGCGAAAACCTGCGCCTGTTCCACGTCGAAACGCAGGCCGTCGACCGCGGTGGTGTCGCCGTAGCGCTTGACCACGCCGTCGACGCTAACGGCGGGTCCCGGGCTTCTCGTCACGATGTGACACGGTAAGCCGTGGCCTCCTGTGACGGAGCCGACACCCCCGCCTGGGCCCGCCACGGCAGGGTGTGCCGGGTGAGGACGTAGAACAGCGCGAAGCACACCGCGGCCGCCAGGGCGGCGCCGATGATCTGGAAGACCTGGAATTCGGCACCACGCGGCATGACGAGCATCGACACCACCGCCGAGAACGCCACGGCGGGCACGCGGAACACCGGTTGCGTGGCCCAGGCGGCGAGCGGGACGATCGCCCACAGCAGGTACCAGGGCTGGACCACGGGGAAGAGCAGCACGATCGCGCCGAGGGACACACCGAGCGCACCCACCGGATGCAGGCGGCCGGTGCCGGTCGCCACCAGCATCCGCACCGTCACATAGCCCGCGACCAGTCCCGCGATGGGCCGGGTGATCGACAGCAGTGCCGTGGTGTGGTCGCCGAGCCCGAGCAGCACCCCGCCGAAACCGGTGATGACGCCGATCACCGTCGGCAGCGACATCCAGCTGCGCACCGCGTTGGCGACGCTGAGGGTGAACACCCACCCGAAGCCGAGTCCGCTGGCCCAGCTCACGAAAAGCGTTGTCGCCCCGGCGATCACCCCGAGCAGGGCGGCGGCCTTGACGACGGCGAGCAGGCTGCCGCCCCAGCGCCGTGCCAGCGCCATCCCGACGAAGCCGAGCGCGATGATGGAGGTGAACTTGATCGACGACGACAGCGTGATCACCACCGCGCCGGCGATCAGTAGGGCGTAACCGCGTGCGTCCAGCGGTGGCAGGTGGCCGTTGAGGGTGTCGCGCCTGCCGCCGTCGCCGTAGATGGCGCGCAGCGTGAGCTCCATGCCCGCCAGCATCAGACCGATCATCAGCGCGTCGTTGTGGACGCCGCCGACCAGGTGGAACAGCACGAGCGGGTTGGCCGCGCCGAGCCACAGCGCGCTCACCGGCGCCACCCCGCAGCGCACCGAGAGCCGGGGCAGCGCCCACACGATCAAGGCGACGCCCGCGAGTGCGAGCAGCCGGTGCACCCACACGCCTGCGATGATGTTGTCGCCGGTCAGCTCGGCGATACCGCGCCCGATCCACAGGAAAAGCGGGCCGTAGGGCGCCGGTGTGTCACGCCAGATGGTCGGCACATTGTTGGTGAGGACGTTGTCGATCCCGAGCCCGGCGACGGGCCCTTCGGCGTACGGGTCGATGCCGCGCGCGGCGATCTCGCTCTGGGCCAGGTAGGAGTAGACATCATTGCTGAACATCGGCGGTGCCACCGACAGCGGGATGATCCACAGCAGCAGCGTCCGGTCGAGCTGGGACCGGGTGAGCCGGTGCAGTGGCGATCCGGCCAGGCCGCCGATCGCGAAGCGGCCCAACAGCAACCACGCCCCGATCACCAGCACGGTGCCGAACATGCACATCGCCAGCGACCCCGTGTGTGCGCGAGCGAAGATGCCGAGCACCCGCACACCGGAGACCGGATTCTGGTGCACGGGCTGTGCGCCGATGCCGAGCGCGGCGATGGCCATCAGCACGGCGCCGGTGGCACCCATCAAGCGGATGCGGTCCAGCTGGGCGCGTTCGCGTTTGTCGAGGCCGGGGACCTCGGTCTCGTCGCGGTGCAGGGCCGCGACGGTGTGATCGGGCGCGGGCACGTCGAACCCGAGGGCTCGCCGCCCGAACGCCAGTGTCTTGCGCGCCGCGCCCTCCAGTACCGCCACGGGGTCGAAGCCTAGTTGCCCCGGCCGCGATCGTTGTGTCACCGGTCGGCGCAACGCCCCGACCAGCGCGAATCAGGCGGGTGTGCTGAGTGCCGCGGGAACGACGAAAACCGGTTGCGTGCGTAACCAGAGGGCGGCGGCGACGATGACGGCCAGGCAGAGCACCGTGACGACGCCCATCGCGATCCATCCGATGCGCTGCGCCGACCGCAGATCCCGCGCCGACAGCCAGCCGGGGACGAACAGGATGCCCAGCGCGCTGAGCGTGCCGGCCGCGAGCCCGCCGAGGTGACCCCACAGCGAGATCCCCGGCAGCGAGAAGCTGATGAGCACGTTGACGCCGATCACCACCAGCATCGGGGTCGGGCTCTGCCGCAACCGGATCAGCGTCACCGTCACAGCGCCGAACAGGCCGTACACCGCGCCCGACGCGCCAGCGGTCATGGTGTAGGCATCCGAGAGCGCCATCACCGCCGCCGAACCACCCAGCAGCGAGACCAGATACAGGCATCCGTAGGTGACCCGGCCGAGTACCTGCTCGAGATCGCGGCCGACGACGTAGAGCGCGAACATGTTGACCAGCAGATGGATCGCGCCGTAGTGCAGGAACCCCGAACCGAGCACCCGCCACCATTCACCGTCGGCGACCAGCAGCGGCACCAGCACGAACTCGCCGAACACCGACGAACCCCGATGGTTCTGCATCGGGTTGCCAGCCTGCGCCGCGGTCACCAGGTAGACCAGGACATTGATCGCGATCAGCCCGTAGGTCACCATCGGCACCGGTGACGCGCCCGCCCGCGCGCCCGCGACGGTGCGCACCGGCCGCACGTCGCGCTGACCCTGCCGGACGCAGTCCACACAGTGCTGGCCGACGGCGGCCGGCCGTAGGCATTCGGGGCAGGCGGGGCGGCCGCAGCGAGTACACGCGAGGCCGGTCGGCCGGTCGGGGTGGCGGACGCACGTCTGTGCGGGCGGGTGTGACACATGGTCATCGTGCCATGAGTCACCGACACGAGCCGGACTGTGCGAACGTCGTCGGTCGGCGGCTCACCACGTTCCCCGGCGACGGCAGACGATCTGTACCTCGGCGAGGCGCACGGGTCGGCCGAGCGGTGCGGCGGTCCGGTGGGCGTGTCCGGTTTCGACCGGCCAGGCCGGGCTATGCGCTCCTCATGACGTCTCTGTGGTTGAACAACGCCGAAGTTCCCGCCCGGTTACGGCTGACCCCCGGTTCGCGCTTCGACACCGTCGTCCTCGGCGCGGGGATCGTCGGGTTGACGACCGCGCTGCTGCTGGCCCAGCGTGGCCGCGAGGTGGCGGTGATCGAGGCGAAACGAGTCGGCGCGGGCACCACGGCCGCGTCGACGGCGAAAGTATCGCTCCTGCAAGGCACCCGGGCCCAGACCATCGCCCGTAGGCACGGCATCGCGACCCTCTCGCGCTACGTCGCCGCCAATCTCGACGGGTTCGACTGGCTGCTGGATTTCTGCGCCGGACGCGACCTCGCCGTCGAGCGCGTGGCCGCCTACACCTATGCCCAGAACGAATCCGAGATGTCCGCTGTGCGGGCGGAATTCGAGGCGACGCGGTCGGCCGGCTTGCCCACCGACCTGGTCGACGACGTCGACGTTCCGTTCCCCCTCCACGGCGCCGTGCGGCTGCGCGAGCAGGCCCAGCTCAACCCGATGGCCTTTCTGGCCGCCCTCGCCGCCGAAGTCGAGACCCAGGGCGGGGCGATCTTCGAATCGACGCGCGCACAACGGCTTCGTCACCACGACGGCCGGGTGGTGATAGACACCGAACACGGCGAGGTGGATGCGAACAACGTCGTCGTCGCGACCGGAACACCGATTTTCGACCGGGGTGGCTACTTCGCCCGCGTCACCGCCCAGCGCTCCTATCTGGCCGCGTTCACGGTGCCCGGGCCGGTGCCGGAGGAGATGTACATCAGTGCGGGACAACCGATCCGGTCGCTGCGCCGCTACCCGGCCGACGACGTGCTCCTGGTCGGCGGCAGCGGTCACGAGGTGGGTCGCGAGGATTCCGCGGACGCCCACGTGCGGGACCTGCTCGACTGGACCGGTCGGTGGTTCCCCGGCGCGGAACTGCTGCACCGCTGGTCGGCGCAGGACTACCACCCCGTCGGCGAACTTCCCTACGTCGGCCCGCTCGTTCCGGGCCGCGAGGAGGTGCTCGTCGCCACCGGGTTCGCCAAGTGGGGTTTCACCAACGGCGCCGCCGCCGCGCTCGCCCTCGCGGGGCGCATCACCGGCGACGCTCCGAAATGGGCCGACACTCTCTCCGCCTGGCGGCTCGGCGAAGTCGCCTCCCTCCCGGCGGGCGCCCGCGCCAACGCGACTGTCGCCCGGTACCTGTCCACCGGCTGGCTGCACCTGCTCGGCGCCGACGAGCACACGATCCCGCCGGAAGGCTGCGGCCGCGTCGAGCGCCACGGGCTGCATCCCACCGCAGTCTCCACCGTCGACGGCGTCACCACCGAGATCTCCGCGATCTGCCCCCACCTGGGCGGCATCCTGCATTGGAACGACGCCGAACGTACCTGGGACTGCCCGCTGCACGGCTCCCGCTTCGAGCCCGACGGCGCCGTTATCGAAGGCCCGGCCACCCACCCTCTCATTCCCCGCTGAGCTGGAGTCCGTGCTGCTCTCGGGGTTTCTCGCCGGGTCGTGAGGAGGTCGGCCCGGGTGTGCGATGAGTCACCCCGTGGTGGGCGAGAGGGTGGGCTGCACCTGGGGTTTTGCGGAGGCGGAGCGGTGGTGTGATGTCTTCGTCGCAGGTCAGGGTGCCCTTGGCAAGGTGACCCTTATTAGATTTAGGGAAGTAATTCCGCCACACTGGTGTTGTGAAAACCGTGGGTTTGCGGACAGGCGCGGAAGGGACCGGTCGTAAGACGACCGGCACCCGGTCGTCTGCTGTGCCCGCGCACGAAGGGCAGACCCGGGCGGCCATCGTCCAGTTGCTGCTCGAGCAGGGTCCCATCACCGCCACCGCCATCAGTGCCGAACTCGGGCTCGCCCCCGCGGGGGTGCGCAGGCACCTCGACGCGCTGATCGACGCAGGTCAGGCGCGCGCGAGCCGGTCGGCGCCGTGGCAGCAGAAGGGCCGCGGCAGGCCCGCCAAGCAATACCAGCTCACCGCCGCCGGACGTGGCAACCTCGGCCATGCCTACGACGACCTGGCCGGTGCCGCCATCCGTCAGCTCGGTGAGATCGGTGGCGACGAGGCGATCAGCGAGTTCGCCCGCAAACGGGTGCGTACCATCGTCGACGGCATCGAGCCGGTCGCCGAGCACAGTGCCCCCGTGATCGAGGCCAAGGTCGAGGAGATCGCCGAGGCGTTCGCCGACGCCGGTTTCGCCGCGACCACCCGCCAGGTGGGTGCCGGTGTGCAGATCTGCCAGCATCATTGCCCGGTGGCCCACGTGGCCGAGGAGTTCCCGCAGCTGTGCGCCGCCGAACTGGACGCTTTCCGCGACCTGCTCGGCACCCACGTGCAGCGACTTGCGACGATCGCCAACGGCGATTGCGCCTGCACCACCCACGTGCCGCTGGTCGCGGTGCCGAAAATCCCATCCGCCGCACAGCCCGCGGCGGAACGAAGCAACGACTCCGGAAGGAGTGCCGAATGACGACAACCACCGACCAGGTGCAACCGCTGACCCAGGACGAAACCATTGCCTCGCTGGGCAACTACGGTTACGGCTGGTCCGATTCGGATGTCGCGGGCGCCAGTGCGCAACGCGGCCTGTCGGAGGCTGTCGTTCGCGACATCTCGGCCAAGAAGAGCGAGCCCGAGTGGATGCTCGACATCCGCCTCAAGGCGCTGCGCATCTTCGACCGCAAGCCCATGCCGAACTGGGGCTCCAACCTCGACGGCATCGACTTCGACAACATCAAGTACTTCGTTCGCTCTTCGGAGAAGCAGGCCGAGAGCTGGGAAGACCTGCCCGAGGACATCAAGAACACCTACGACAAGCTGGGCATCCCCGAGGCCGAGAAGCAGCGCCTCGTGTCCGGTGTCGCCGCGCAGTACGAGTCCGAGGTCGTCTACCACTCCATCCGCGAGGACCTGGAGAAGCAGGGCGTCATCTTCCTCGACACCGACACCGCGCTCAAGGAGCACCCGGAGATCTTCCAGGAGTACTTCGGCTCGGTGATCCCCGCCGGTGACAACAAGTTCTCCGCGCTCAACACCGCGGTGTGGTCGGGTGGCTCGTTCATCTACGTGCCGCCGGGCGTGCACGTCGACATCCCGCTGCAGGCCTACTTCCGGATCAACACCGAGAACATGGGCCAGTTCGAGCGGACGCTGATCATCGTCGACGAGGACGCCTACGTCCACTACGTCGAGGGCTGCACCGCGCCGATCTACAAGTCCGACTCGCTGCACTCCGCGGTCGTCGAGATCATCGTGAAGAAGGGCGGCCGCTGCCGCTACACGACCATCCAGAACTGGTCCAACAACGTCTACAACCTGGTCACCAAGCGGGCCAAGGCGGAGGCGGGCGCCACCATGGAGTGGGTCGACGGCAACATCGGCTCCAAGGTCACCATGAAGTACCCGGCGGTCTGGATGACCGGTGAGCACGCGCACGGCGAGGTCCTGTCCGTCGCGTTCGCCGGCCCCGGCCAGCACCAGGACACCGGCGCCAAGATGCTGCACCTGGCCCCGCACACCTCCTCGACCATCGTGTCGAAGTCGGTGGCGCGTGGCGGCGGTCGTGCGTCGTACCGCGGCCTGGTCCAGGTCAACAAGGGCGCCTATGGCTCCAAGTCGACGGTGAAGTGTGACGCGCTGCTGGTCGACACGATCAGCCGCTCCGACACCTACCCCTACGTCGACATCCGCGAGGACGACGTGACCATGGGCCACGAGGCCACGGTCTCCAAGGTGTCCGAGGATCAGCTGTTCTACCTGATGAGCCGCGGTCTCACCGAGGACGAGGCGATGGCCATGGTGGTGCGCGGCTTCGTGGAGCCCATCGCCAAGGAACTGCCGATGGAATACGCACTGGAACTGAACCGGCTCATCGAGCTGCAGATGGAAGGGGCCGTGGGCTGATGTCGACGCTCGAGACGCCGACCCAGAACCCGGGCGCGGGCGCCGCGGTCAACAAGGGCGAGGTGTTCACCTCGTTCGATGTCGACCAGTTCGAGATCCCGTCGGGTCGCGACGAGGCGTGGCGGTTCACTCCGTTGCGTCGGTTGCGCGGCCTGCACGACGGTACGGCCGTGCGTGACGGTCAGGCCACCGTCGAGGTGAGCGAGGTCGCCGGTGTCACCGTGGAAACGGTCGACCGCACCGACGCCCGTCTCGGCCAGGCCGGTACCCCCGCCGATCGCGTTGCCGCCCAGGCCTATTCGGGCTTCGAGACCGCGACCGTCATCACCGTCGGCAAGGAGACCGAGGTTTCCGACCCCGTCACCGTGACCATCACCGGTCCGGGCGAGGGCAAGACCGCCTACGGCCACCTGCAGATCCGGTTGGACAACTTCGCCGTCGCCACGATCGTGCTCGATCAGCGCGGCAGCGGAACCTACGCCGAGAACGTCGAATTCGTGCTCGGTGACAGCGCCAAGCTCACCGTCGTCGCCGTCCAGGAATGGGCCGACGACGCGGTGCACGTCACCGCGCATCACCTGAAGCTGGGTCGCGACGCGAACCTGCGGCACGTGTCGGCGACCCTCGGCGGCGACCTGGTTCGCCTGTCGGGCACCGTGCGCTACGCCGGTCCCGGCGGCGAGGCTGAGCTGTTCGGTCTGTACTTCGCCGACGCGGGCCAGCATTTCGAGCAGCGGCTGCTGGTCGATCACGCCGAGCCCAACTGCAAGTCCAACGTGCTGTACAAGGGTGCGCTGCAGGGTGACCCGTCCTCGCCGAAGGGCGACGCCCGCACGGTCTGGATCGGCGACGTGCTGATCCGCGCCGCGGCCGAGGGCACCGACACCTACGAGGCGAACCGCAACCTGGTGCTCACCGACGGCGCCCGCGCCGATTCGGTGCCGAACCTGGAGATCGAGACCGGTGAGATCGCCGGTGCCGGACACGCCAGTGCCACCGGCCGCTTCGACGACGAGCAGCTGTTCTACCTGCGCGCTCGTGGCATCCCCGAGGACGTCGCCCGCCGCCTGGTCGTGCGTGGCTTCTTCTTCGAGATCATCCAGAAGGTCACGGTCCCCGAGGTCCGGGAGCGGCTCGAGGCGGCCATCGAGGCCGAACTCGCCACTGTCGGTATCTGACACCCACTTACTGCAACGAAGGATTCGAATTCGATGACCACCTTGGAAATCAAGGACCTGCACGCGGAGATCACCACCCCCGAGGGTGAGTCCAAGCAGATCCTCAACGGTGTGAACCTCACGGTGAAGTCCGGCGAGACGCACGCCATCATGGGCCCCAACGGCTCGGGCAAGTCCACGCTGTCCTACGTGATCGCCGGACACCCCAAGTACACCGTCACCCAGGGCACCATCACCCTCGACGGTGAGAACGTCCTGGACATGTCGGTCGACGAGCGTGCCCGCGCGGGCCTGTTCCTGGCCATGCAGTACCCGGTCGAGGTCCCCGGTGTCTCGATGTCGAACTTCCTGCGCACCGCCGCCACCGCCGTGCGCGGTGAGGCGCCGAAGCTGCGCACCTGGGTCAAGGAGGTGAAGGAGTCGATGAAGGAGCTCGACATCGACTCGGCCTTCGCCGACCGCTCGGTGAACGAGGGCTTCTCCGGTGGCGAGAAGAAGCGCCACGAGGTGCTGCAGCTCGGCCTGCTCAAGCCGAAGATCGCGATCCTCGACGAGACCGACTCCGGCCTCGACGTCGACGCGCTGCGCATCGTCTCCGACGGCGTGAACCGCTACAAGGATCGCGAGGACGGCGGCGTCCTGCTGATCACGCACTACACCCGCATCCTGCGCTACATCAAGCCCGACTTCGTGCACGTGTTCGTCAACGGCCGCATCGTCGCCGAAGGCGGCTCCGAGCTGGCCGAGGAACTCGACGCGAACGGCTACGTGCGCTTCACGTCCGCGACCACTGGAGCCTGACGACCATGACCGCTGTGTCCGTCTCGGGGTCGGCCCTCGACGTGGCCCGCATCCGGGCCGACTTCCCCATCCTGCACCGCACGGTGCGGGACGGGAAACCGTTGGTGTACCTGGATTCCGGTGCCACCTCGCAGCGTCCGCTGCAGGTGCTCGACGCCGAGCGTGACTTCCTGCTCACCCGTAACTCGGCGGTGCACCGCGGTGCGCACCAGCTCGCCGAGGAGGCCACCGACTCCTATGAGGACGCGCGGGAGGTCATCGCGCGCTTCGTCGGTGCCGACGCGGGCGAGATCGTGTTCACCAAGAACGCGACCGAGTCGCTGAACCTGGTGGCCAACGCCTTCGGTGACGACCGGTTCCCGTACAAGGTCGGACCCGGCGACGAGATCGTCATCACCGAACTCGAACACCACGCGAATCTCGTTCCGTGGCAGGAACTCGCGCGGCGCACCGGTGCCACGCTCAAGTGGTACGGGGTGACCGACGACGGACGCATCGATCTGGATTCGCTCGAACTGTCCTCCGCGACAAAGGTTCTCGCGTTCACCCACCAGTCGAACGTGACGGGTGCGGTGGCGCCGGTGGCCGAATTGGTCCGGCGGGCAAAGGAAGTCGGCGCGCTGGTCGTGCTCGACGCCTGCCAGTCGGTGCCGCACACAGCGGTGAACTTCCGTGAACTCGGTGTCGATTTCGCCGCGTTCTCCGGGCACAAGATGCTCGGCCCGATGGGTGTGGGCGGCCTGTACGGCCGTCGCGTGCTGCTCGAGGAGACCCCGCCGTTCATCACGGGCGGGTCGATGATCGAGACCGTCACGATGGAGAAGACCACCTACGCGCCGCCGCCGCAGCGCTTCGAGGCGGGCACCCCGATGACCTCGCAGGTCGTCGGACTCGCCGCCGCGGTGCGGTATCTCGAGAACCTCGGCATGGACGCGATCGCCGCCCACGAGCACGCGCTCACCGGTGCCGCGCTCGAAGGCCTCGGCGCGATCGAGGGCGTGCGGATCATCGGACCCACCGAGAACGTGGATCGCGGTGGCGCGGTGTCGTTCGTCGTCGACGGGGTACACGCCCACGACGTGGGCCAGATCCTCGACGACCAGGGTGTCGCCATCCGGGTCGGGCACCACTGCGCGTGGCCGCTGCACCGCCGCTTCGGGGTCGCCGCGACCGCGCGGGCGTCCTTCGCCGTCTACAACACTCTCGACGAGGTCGACGCACTGGTCACGGCCGTTCGGAAGGCTCAGACGTTCTTCGGAGTTGCATAAGACATGCGCATGGAGCAGATGTACCAGGAAGTGATCCTGGACCACTACAAGCACCCGCACCACCGCGGGCTGCGGGAACCGTTCGGTGCCCAGGTGCACCACGTGAACCCCACCTGCGGTGACGAGGTGACCCTGCGCGTGCACATCGACGACGCGGGCGAGGTCGCCGATGTCTCCTACGACGGCCAGGGCTGCTCGATCAGCCAGGCGGCCACCTCGATCCTCACCGACCAGGTGATCGGATTGCCGGTGCAGCAGGCGCTGAAGGTGGTCGACTCCTACAGCGAGATGATCTCGAGCCGAGGCACCGTCGAGGGCGACGAGGACATGATCGGCGACGGTATCGCCCTCGCCGGTGTCGCCAAGTACCCCGCGCGCGTGAAGTGCGCACTGCTGGGGTGGATGGCGTTCAAGGACGCCGTCGTGCAGATCGCCTCGGCCGAAGATGCCAAACCTGCCATGGGAAATGGGGATGCGTGATGAGTGAGACCAAGGCTGACGAAGCCACGACCGAAACCGCAGCGCCCACTCCCGAAGCGGAGTTGACGCCCGAACAGATCCAGCACATCGCGGATCTGGAAGAGGCCATGCGTGATGTGGTCGACCCCGAACTCGGGATCAACGTCGTGGACCTCGGCCTCGTCTACGGCATGTCCGTCGACGACGCCAACATCTGCACCCTCGACATGACACTCACCTCGGCGGCCTGCCCGCTCACCGACGTCATCGAGGACCAGTCCCGCAACGCCCTGGTGCGCAGCGGCCTGGTCGAAGACCTGAAGATCAACTGGGTCTGGATGCCGCCGTGGGGCCCCGACAAGATCACCGACGACGGCCGCGAACAGCTGCGCGCCCTCGGCTTCACGGTCTAGACAACACTTTTCGCCGCAGGCCCGTACCCCGCTTGGGTGCCGGGCCTGCGGCGTTTCCGTGTCCGTGTCGAAACGTGAAGTGCGTCACTCCGATTGGCGGGCGGTGGTCCGAGGATGGTCCACTTGTCGGTTCCGCGATCGCGGAACTGTTTGTCAGAGGAGAACTTTCGAATGAGTTTCATGGGTAAGGCCGGCTTCGCCGTCGCGGCGCTCGGTCTTGCGGCCGGTTCGGTGTTCGGCGCCGGTGCCGCGAACGCGCAGAGCATGTTCGGCGCGATCGCTTTCAGCACGACCGATTGGACCTACGGGTCGAGCAGCAGCTGGCCGAGCGAGCAAGAGGCGCGCGAGCAGGCGATCGCGAGCTGCGGCACCAACGGCGCCGCCGACTGCAAGGTCATGATCTCGTGGGCCAACGGCTGCGGCACACTGGTCGTCAGCGACGACGGCGTCGCGGCGGCCTCGGGGCGCACCGCGGCCGAGGCCACGCGCGCTGCGTTCGAACGGCTCTCCGAGCTCACCCCGACCGCCCAGCTCGCGAACTTCGGGTCCTCGGACCTGAGTGGCGCCAAGGTCGCCCGCGTGGTCTGCACCGCGAACGCGCGCTGATCGACAGCACGACGCGGGCCCGGATCCTCTCGCAGGATCCGGGCCTGTCGTGTTTTCCGTCGGTGATGTGCCGACGCCGGTGATGTGAGATTTCGCGTTTCGGTTGGCCTTTCGCGCGAATTGCATGATGATCTGGAAAGTTCCGGACTTCCGGAACAGTTTCCAGAGGAGAACATTCGAATGAGTTTCACGAGTAAGGCCGGCTTCGCCGTTGTGGCACTCGGCCTTGCGGCCGGGTCGGTGTTCGGGGCGGGTTCGGCGAGTGCGGCGGGCGACCAGTGGGGCGCCATGGCCGTGGACGCCGACTGGTCGAACTACGGCCGTTCGGTCGACTACCCCACCCGCGCCGAGGCCGAGGCGGCGGCGCTGGAGCAGTGCGGCGCGGACGGCTGCGCTGTCGAGGTGTCGTGGGTGAACGGCTGCCTGGCCCTGGTGGAGAACGAGCAGTACGTGGCCTGGGGCAAGGGCTCCAACCGCGCCGAGGCCGAGCGGGAGGCCTACCTCGCGCTCACCGAGGGCACCCCGCAGAACCTGCTCGTCAACCTCGGCTCGTCGCAGATGGCAGGCGGCACCGTGATCGAAACGGTGTGCACCACCAACGCGAGCTGAACGCGATAGCAATCGGACCCGGATCTCGAGCGGATCCGGGTTCTTTTGCGTCGGTACCTTTACCCCTGGAGTTGGCTATTACCGAACTTTCGATGATGATCTGGAAGGTTCCGGACTTCCGGAACAGTTTCCAGAGGAGAACATTCGAATGAGTTTCATGAGTAAGGCCGGCTTCGCCGTTGTGGCACTCGGCCTTGCGGCCGGGTCGGTGCTGGGTGCCGGTTCGGCGAGCGCGGCGGGTGACCAGTGGGCGTCGGTCGCGCTGAGCGACAACGAGGCCATCTACGGCATCAGCGTGAACGAGGGCAGCGCCGAGGCCGCCATCGCCGCGGCGATCGCCGACTGCCACCTGGCCGACTGCAACGAGGTCATGACCTGGGCCAACGGCTGCGGCGTTCTGGTCCAGAGCAACGACGGCCTCGCGTGGGCATCCGGTCCGACCCGGGCCGATGCCGAGCGCACGGCTTACGAGAGCCTGACCGAGCTCACCCCGACCGCCATGCTGGCCAACACCGGTTCGGCGAACCTGAGCGGCGCCCACGTCGTCGACGCGATCTGCACCGCCAACGCGCGCTGATCGTCACCACCTGATCGGGCCCGGATCCTTCGCGGGATCCGGGCCTGCCGCATTACCGGGCCGTTTCGGCCTCGAGCGCCGAGGCGATCCAGGCGCCGATCATGTCGGCGGTCTGGTCGATCACCACATCGCGGTCCAGACCCTCGTCTTCCATTTCCACCGAACGCAGCGCCGTGGCGAAACCGGCGTTGAGCACCACGAACGCCATCGTGTCGATGTCGATGGTCTTGGTCGGGCCGAGCAGGTGGATCAGATACAGCTTGATGATCATGCGCAGCCGCGGCTCGAATTCGGGGATACCGCTGCCGTAGAAGTGCAGGTCGGCGACCAGGGCGCGGACCAGGGGCCCGTTGGCGACGAGGATCTGCACGGCGGTGCGGATCACCTCGGCCACCGAATCGCGCGGTGTCTTGTCCGCGGCGACGGTGAGAAACTTGCTGTATCGGTCCTCCACCTGCAGAAACAGGCTGTCGGTCAGCTCTTTGACGATCTCGTCGCGGTCGTTGAAATACCGGTAGAGCGTGCCGATGCTGATGCCCGCCTCGCTCGCGATCCGGTTGGTCGAGGTATTGCCGATGCCGCGGGTGCCGAAAAGGTGAGCGGATACCTCCAGAATGCGTGCCCGCGTCTCCCTCGCCCGATCCTGTTTCGGGCGTTTGCGCTGCTTATCGGCTTGTGGGGGCATCGGTGCACCTCGCGGGAAAGAGGAGTAGAAGGTGAGCGGTTACTCACCCTACAGTCATGTCACGAAGAAGACCTCGGTGTCGGCCATCACGTTGGGACAGGTACCGGGGAAGCAGCACCGAACGGTGTGAACGAGGAGGAGTCGACGATGACGATCCCAGTGGACAGGGGGCTGACATCCACGCTGGTCACCCATTTCGTGAACAACGTGGCGACCTGCCGGACGTTGCCCGGTGACGCGATCTCCGGCGAGGTGACTTCGGTGACCAGGATGTGCCTCGAGATCTGCGCCGGGTTGCTCGACGGGCGTGACGAGGAGGCCAAGCTGCACCGGCTCGCGGTCGCGGCGGCCGGGTGGGCGCGCGAGGGCGTGCCCATCGACACGATCCTGCATGCGCTGCACGAGGGCTTCCGGATCGGTTTCGACGCCGCGTGCGCCGGGATGAGCCTGCCCGACGAGTTCCGTCGGCTGATCGCGATCTCGGATGTCCTGTGCACCACCGTGACTCGCGCCTACATCCGCGAGCACCGCGAGATCGCCGGTGAGCACCACACCGCCGTGCACACGCTCACCTCCGCCCTGCTCGCCGGGCAGCCGACCATCACGATGGCCCGCGAGTGCGGGATCGCCGTGGCCGAATCGTATGCGGTACTGGCCCTTTCGATCGGCGAGCATCCCGACGAGCACGATGCCCGCCTGAACTCCTCGGTGGTCGCGCGACGCAAGTTGCGCCGGGTGCAGGCCGCGCTGGCGCACCGGTGCGGGGAGCAGGCGCTGTCGCTGTTGTCGGTCGACGGTGGGACGCTGCTCATTCCGGCCGACCTGCTCGCCGACGATCAGCTCGACGGCCTCATCGAGGCCCTGTCGCGGGCCGCCCGCGTGGACGTGACGGCGGCGCTGGTGACCTCGCCCGCGGCCGAGATCCCCGACGCGGCACAGCGCGCTCACGAACTGCTCGACATGGTGGAGCGGCTCGATTGCGAACCCGGCCTGTACCGCTTCGGCGATCTGGCGCTGGAATACCAGCTCACCCGCCCCGGTCCCGGCCGTGCCCGGCTCGGGGAACTGCTCGCCCCGCTGGACAAGCACCCCGAGCTGTACGAGACGCTGCGCGTGCACATCGCCAACAACATGAACCGGCAGCGCACGGCCCGCCTGCTGCACATCCACACCAACACCGTCGACTACCGGCTGCGGCGCGTCGCCCAGCTCACCGGGCTCGACCCGGCGCAGGCCTCGGGGCTGTGGCAGTTGCGGTCGGCGATGATCGCCCGCAGTTTCCACACCGGCCCGCGAGTGCCCGCCGAGCAGGTGGCCTCGACCGGCTTCGGTGGCGCGATGGGTACCAGCGGTCCGCGCCGGGCCCGGGCGGACGCCGAGGTCTGTCCCACACCGGGACTCGGCGGCGTCCGCTCGGCCTAGCTCGGCCCACCGGGTGATTCAGCGGCGCAACACCTTCCGGGCCAGCCAGTTGCCGAGGAACTGGACGGCCTGGACGCCGGCGATGATGATCAGGACGGCGACGAGGGTGACCTCCCATCGGAACTGCTGGTAGCCGTAGACGATGGCGAAGTCGCCCAGACCGCCGCCACCGACGGTGCCCGCCATGGCGGAGATGTCGACGATCGAGATCACCACGAAGGTGTAGCCGAGGATCAGTGGGCCGAGCGCCTCCGGGATCAGCAGCGTGAGGATGATGCGCAGCGGACCCGCGCCCGCCGCGCGGGCCGCTTCGATCACCCCGGGGTCGACGGTGACCAGGTTCTGTTCCACGATGCGGGCGATGCCGAACGAGGCGGCGACGATCATCACGAACAGTGCCGCCTCGGAGCCGATGGTCGTGCCGACCACCTCGAGGGTGACCGGGCCGAGCGCGGCCAGCAGGATGATGAACGGAATCGGGCGCACCACGTTCACGATCACATTGAGCACCAGATAGATCGGTGTGCTGGCGAGCAGGCCGCCCTTGCGGGTGGTGTAGAGCGCGGTGCCGAGTACCAGGCCGATCAGGCCCGCGACGACGAACGTCACGCCGACCAGGTAGACGGTCGTCCCGATGGACTCGAACAGGGTGGGGCGCAGTTTCTCCCAGTCGGTGTCCATCTCAGCCCTTCCGTTCCAGATCGGCGACGACGCGGTCCACCGCGTCGTCGGGTCCGTGCAAGGCCAGGGTGATGCTGCCGAAGGTCTTGTCCTGCAGCGTGCTCACACCGCCGTAGACGATCTCGAAGCGCACGTCGGCGGCGGCCGCGGCGGCCAGCGCCGCACCGATGCCGCTGTGGTCGTCGACGTCGACGGTGACCAGCCTGCCGCCGTGCAGCTCCCGCAGCCGGTCCAGTTCGCGGGCATCGGGCCGGTTGTGCAGCACGGTGCCGACGAACGATCGGGTCGACTCGGCCCGCGGTGCCGCGAAAACGTCGAAGGTGGGCGCCAATTCGACGATCCGGCCCTCGGCGAGCACCGCGACCCGGTCGGCGACCGCGCGGATCACATCCATCTCGTGGGTGATCACCACGATGGTCACCCCGAGTTCGGCATTGACCTTCTTCAGCAGCCGCAGCACCTCACCGGTGGTTTCCGGGTCGAGCGCGGAGGTGGCCTCGTCGGCGAGCAGCAGCGACGGGGAGGTGGCCAGTGCCCTGGCGATTCCCACGCGCTGCTTCTGCCCACCCGAGAGCTGATCGGGATAGGCACGGGCCTTGTTGGTGAGACCGACGAATTCGAGCAGTTCGGCCACCCGCGCCTTGCGTTCGGCGCGCTTCCAGCCCGCCACCTTCAGCGGGTACTCCACATTGCCCGCGGCCGTGCGGGATCGGAAGAGGTTGAACTGTTGGAACACCATGCCGATATCGCGGCGCAGCGTGCGCACGGCCGACTCCGGCACCCCGGTGATGGGGGCGCCCGAGATCGTGACGGTGCCCGACGTGGGCTTCTCCAGGGCATTGATCAAGCGCACCAGGGTGGACTTGCCCGCCCCGGAATAGCCGATCACCCCGAATATCTCACCGTGCTCGATGCGCAGATCGATACCGTCGAGCGCGACGTGCTCGTCCGCGCCGCTGCCGAACACCTTGGTGACCGAACGGAATTCGACAGCAGCGGCGGAACTCACCTGTTCGCCCGGATGCCCTGCTGCACCCGGTCGAGGATCTGTTCGAGCTCGGCGCCCGGGCGCGTCACGGCGACCGCGGTGTTCTTGGTGACCTCGGCATGTGCGGCGGCCACGGCCGGGTCCTTCCAGATCTCCACCAGCTTCAGATAGGTCGGGTTGGTCTTGTCCTCGGCGCGGGTGACGATCACGTTGATGTAGGGCTCGGCGGCCGGATTCTTCGGATCGTCCTTGTACAGCGCCGAGTGCGGGTCGATGCCGGAACGCTCGAGGAAGGTGTTGTTGATCACCGAACCGTCCACCGAGGCCAGCGAGAGCGCGGTCTGCGCGGCATCGACCGGGGTCACCTTCACCTTGGACGCGCCCTTGTCGATGTCGGCCGGTGTGGGCTGGGCCGAGGTGCCGCTGAGTTTCAGCAATCCGGCGGCCTGCAGCACGAACAGGGCACGGGCCTGGTTGGTCGGGTCGTTGGGGATCGCGATCTCGCCGCCGGGCGGGATGTCGGCCACCGCCTTGTGCTTCTTGGAGTACAGGCCGAGCGGCACGATGTAGGTCGAACCGATCGGGGTCAGCGTGTCCGAGCTCGCCACGTTGTACTGGCCGAGGAACTGCAGGTGCTGGAAGAGATTGACGTCGATCTGCTTCTGCGACAGCGCCGCGTTGGGCTGCTGGTAGTCGGAGAAGTTGGTGATCTTCAGCGTGATGCCCTGCTCCTTGGCCTTCTGCTCGAACACATCCCAGGCCTTGTCCTTGTCGGTGGTGCCGATCCGGACAACGGTGCCCGATTCCGCGTCGTCCGAGCCGCACGCCGTGAGGGTCAGGGCAGCGGTTGCCATGAGGACCGGGATCGCCAGTACCCGACGGAATTTCACTTGTACTCCCGAATTGCTCGCCATTGATGAACTCGGTCATCCAAGCCGCGCCCACCCCTGCCCGACAACGGTTCGAATTGCCTCGAGCCAAACCCTCACCAATAGTTGGACGCCCGTCTAACTTGCGGCCTTGCAAGGCATGGGTCTCCTGCTCGGCGCGCTCGGTGCCGCCACGAAAAGCCCTTGGCACGTAGCTCGAGCCACATATATAGTTCATATGACCAAAACTAGAGACCGGGGTGGGCCGTGCGATCGGTCGAAGAACTGTGTGCGGCTGTCGAGCAGGGAGCCGTGCCGAAATACCTGCTGTTCTGGGGGCATCGGCCGCGTGCGGACGGGGCGCTCGGTTCGGGCTGCCTGAGTCAGTGGTGGCCCGCGCCCTTCTCGGTCGACGGGGAGCGGTTCGCCACCGCCGAGCACTACATGATGTGGCGCAAGGCGCTGCTGTTCGGTGATTCCGAGGCGGCCGGGCGAGTGCTCGAGGTCGCCCATCCCGCCGAGGCGAAAAAGGTGGGCAGGCTTGTTCGGGGGTTCGACCAAAGTGTTTGGGAAGAAGCGCGATTCGACATCGTCGTGGCGGGCAGTGTGGCGAAATTCGGATCGGATGCGGGGTTGCGGTCGTATTTGGCGGGCACGGCGGGGCGGGTGCTCGTGGAGGCGAGTCCGCTGGATCGGGTGTGGGGGATCGGGCTGTCGGCGACGGACGAGCGGGCTCGTGATCCCGCGCGATGGCGGGGACTGAATCTGCTGGGGTTCGCCTTGATGCGGGCGCGTGCCGAACTCGGTGGGTAGAGCTATTCGGGAAAGGTATTTCTCGGTGGGGCTGTGGGCGTTCATGATTGGGGGTGGTCCCGGTTCGGGACCGAACTTTCGATGGGGAGAATTCTGATGTCTGTTGTGGGCAAGTACGCCCTCGGTGTGGCCGCCGTGTCCGCGGTGGCCGCCTTCACGGTGGTCGCCGCGGGTCCGGCCGCCGCCGGTGCCAGCGGTGTGGCGATCGCCGAAGCGCCCGGTTACACCGCCGTGTCACGTGATGGCGGATTCCAGGCCGCCGCCGGTGACCTCTACGGCGCGCTCGCGCTGTCGTCGGACGAGGCCGTGGTCGCGTCCGCGGTGAACTACGGCAGCTGGGCAGATGCCCAGCACGCCGCGCTCGCCGAGTGCGGCGTGTGGGACTGCCAGGTGGTCGTCTCGTTCCGCAATGCCTGCGGTGCGGTGGCCCAGGGCGCCGACTACCGATTCGGCTGGTCGTGGGACCACTCGCTGGCCGCCGCCGAGCGGTCGGCGGTGGATGTGCTCGGTTTGAGCGCCCCGCCGTTCCCCGACCTGGGTTCGGCGTCGCCGCGTCCGGCGCGGGTCATCCTGTCCGCCTGCACGGCGAACGTCTGACGCATTCCTCGACAAGGGGCGCGAACCGAAGGGTTCGTGCCCCTTTTTCATCGTCGCGGGTGGTCGAGCGACAGACGGCCACGCCGGACGAGATCATGTTTGGCGATCGGCGGCAGCGGGTCGTCGCCCGGCGTCTCGGGGTTGGTACGAACCAGCAGGGTGACGGTCGCGGCAGGCACGAAACCGCTGCGCCGCATCAGCGCCGCCGAGGCACCGTTGCGCTGCTCCACGTCGGTGACGATGTGCTGGGCACCACGCGCGAACAACGCCTCCGAGCAGACGTCGACCAACCGCCGGGCGATGCCGTGCCCCTGCATATCCGGCGCCACCGCGATCCACTCGAGGTAGGCCCAATCGTCACGATGCTCGAACTCCATCGAACCGAGCACGAAGCCGACCACCCGATCGGAGTCCAGGGCCACCCAGCAGGCGTTGTCGGGACTGTCCAGATGCTCGGCGACGGCCGTCAGCGACCAGGACGTGTACGGCTTGGTCGTCGTGTCGAAAACCTGATGCCCGAGGTCGAGAACCTGACGCAGATGCCCCAGACCCATCGGTACGACGGCGATCGCTTGGTCCATGGGCCCAGTGTGCCCTAGGCCCCCTTGCGGGCCGTGGACTTGCTCGCCGTGGATTTGCTCGCCGCCTTGCGCGGTGCCGCCTTCTTGGCCGCGGCCTTCTTCGCCGGCTTCTTCTTCGGGGCGGCCGACTCGCCTTCCCGCCGCCCGCTCGCCTCGAGGCTGCGCTGCAAGGCGGCCACCAGATCGACCACCTCGGCATCGGGCTGCTCGGCCGGTTCGGCAGCGGTCGATTCGACCTTGCCGGTGCCGCTGGCGATCGCCTCGTCCAGCAATTTCTGCAATTCGATCTGATATTCGTCGGTGTATTCGCCCGGATCGAAATCACCCGACATCGACTCGACCAGCGTTTCGGCCATCTTCAATTCCTGGGGGCGCGGGGTCGGCGCGTCCTCGAGCGACGGGAAGTCGACCGCGCGCACCTCGTCGGGCCACAGCAATGTCTGTAACACCAGCACACCCTCACGCACGCGCAGCGCCGCCAACCGGGTCTTCTGCCGCAACGTGAAATGCACGAGTGCCGTCTTGTCGATCCGTTCGAGTGTCGCGGCCAGCAGTTGATACGCCTTCGGTGTCGCCGAATCGGGTTCCAGGTAATAACTCTTGTCGAACAGCACGGGGTCGATCTGATCCGACGGCACGAATTCCAGCACCGGGATCTCGTGCTTCTCCGCGGCGGGCAACTTGGCGAAGTCCTCGTCGGTGAGCACTACCTGCTCGCCGTCCGGCGACACATATGCCTTGTCGATATCGGAGAACTGCACCGATTTGCCGCACACCTGGCAGACCCGGTCGTATTTGATCCGGCCCCCGTCCTTGGCGTGGACCTGATGAAACCGGATGTCATGGTCCTCGGTCGCGGTGTAGACCTTGACCGGGACGTTGACCAGCCCGAAAGCGATCGAGCCCTTCCAGATCGACCTCATAGACCCCATCATGATCGATCCGTGCTCCCGGGGCGAGCGGGCGATGCACAACCGGTGCCCCGTCGTAATGCGCCGGCGCTTGATTCGATGAAGGGTCTGGTCCAATTGGTGGCGTGCGCGCTGAGTTGATCGTTTGTGGGTTGGGGCCCGCGGGCAGGGCCGTGGCCCACCGGGCGGCCGTGCGGGGTTTGTCGGTGGTGGCGATCGATCCTCGTCCGGAGCGGACGTGGACGGCGACCTATGCGGCGTGGGCGGACGAGGTGCCGGAGTGGGTGGGGGACGAGGTCTTCGCCGGAGACGGCGTGGAACCGACGGTGTGGGCGACAGGGGAGCACCGGATCGGGCGGGGGTACCGGGTATTCGATACGCCGCGGTTGCAGAACGCCCTGGCGGTGGACGGAGTGCGGGTGATCGCGGACCGAGTCACCCAGGTGGACGCGCGGGCGGGCTCGGTGCGGACGGCAGGTGGGCACGTGTGCCACGGCCGGGTGATCGATGCGCGGGGAGTCGGACGCGCGGCGCAGCGGGCTGAGCAGACCGCCTACGGGGTGATGATCGAAGCGGACGAGCCCTGCGTGTTCATGGACTGGCGGCTCGACAACGGTGCCGGACCCGACGAACCACGGTCGTTTCTCTACACGGTGCCGGTGGCGAAGGGCCGGATGCTGTTCGAGGAGACATGTCTGGCCGGGCGCCCGGCACTGACCCCCGAGCTGTTGCGCACGCGACTGGAATTCCGGCTCCGGCAGCACGGCATCGAACTCGACGGCACGGAACCCGTTGAGCGCGTGCGGTTCCCGGTGGAGGGCGGCAAGCCCGGTGACGGCCGGTTCGGAGCCGCGGGCGGCCTGATCCACCCCGCCACCGGATACAGCGTCGCCGCCTCACTCGCCGCCGCCGACACCGTCGTCGAGGGCAACCGGCTGTGGACCGCACGCGCACGCGCGGTCGCGGCCCTGCGCCGGGCCGGGCTACGGTCCCTGCTCGCCCTCCCGCCCCGCGATATACCGGTCTTCTTCGAGGCGTTCTTCGATCTCCCAGCGGCCCAGCAACGCTCGTACCTGTCCGGCCACGACGACCTGACCGGCACTCTCGCCGCGATGGCGACCCTGTTCGCCGGCCTCCCGCGCCGGGTGCGCCGCACCGTCGCCACCTCCTCGCTCGGACTCGGCTGAGCGGCAGCGGTAACGGGGATATCGGAGCGACGGCGCGAACGTCGCGGGGTTGCTAACATCGCCGGGCGAACGCGCCGACCCGCCAGCAGGATCGGGCCGACGAGGCGGGCCGACCGGGTGACACCGAATACCGCACGTCGAGATGCGTGCCGCAGTGTTGCTCGACGAGACAGGGGTATACCGGTGTTCGAATTCACCAAGCGGCGTGGCCGCTGGGTGCTCGGTGTTTTCGCGGTGCTCGCGCTGGTGCTCGGAGCACTCGGCGCGACGCTGTTCGACCGGGTGGAGGGCGGCGGTTACACCGACAGCGGCAGCGAGTCCAGCCGGGCGCTCGACGTGCTACGCGACGAATTCGGCCAGGGCCCACCGAATCTGGTGCTGCTGGTGGAAACCGAGGACTCGGTCGACGACCCCGAGTCCACCGCCGCCGCGACAGCGCTCGTCGCCAACCTGCAGGAACGCGCCGGTATCACCGACGTGTTGTCCTACTGGACGACCCACCAGCCCGCGCTGCGCAGCCTCGACAACAAACAGGGCCTGATCGTGGCCACGGTCCTCGGCAGCGAACGTGAGATCGACGAACGGGTCGCCGCTGTCGCCGACGACCTCGCGGGCACCCAGGGCGAACTGCGGGTCCGCGTGGGCGGTTTCGCGATGCTCATGCACGAGACCGTCGAACAGAGCAAGACCGACATCGTCAAGGGCGAGGCCATCGCGTTCCCGCTCACGCTGCTGGCGCTGCTGTTCGTGTTCGGTGGGCTGGTCGCGGCGAGCCTGCCGCTGCTGGTCGCCGTGGTCACCGTACTGATGACGATGGGCACGCTGTGGTTGCTCGCCGTGTTCACCCCGCTCGCGGTCACCGCGACCAACGTGGCGACTCTGCTTGGGCTCGGCCTGGCCATCGACTACAGCCTGCTGATCGTCAACCGCTACCGCGACGAACTCACCGAGGGCCGCACCCCGGCCGACGCCGTGCGCGCCACCCTGCGCACGGCAGGCCGCACCGTCGCGTTCTCCGCGCTCACCGTCGCGGTGGCGCTGGCGGGTCTGGTGTTCTTCCCGCTGCTGGCCATCCGGTCGATGGGGTACGCGGGCGTGATCGTCGCGGGCCTCGCCGCCCTGGTCTCCCTGACCGTGCTGCCCGCGATCCTGCTGCTGCTCGGCACCAACATCGACCGTGGTCAGCTCGGCTGGTGGTTCCTGCGCGCGCCACGGCCCGCACCGGGCGAGGGCGCCTGGCACAAACTGGCCACCGCCGTCATGGGCAAACCGATCCCGATCGGTCTCGCCGTCGCCGCGGTGCTGTTGCTGCTGGGCACCCCCTTCCTCGGGGTGAAACTCGGCTTCCCGGACGAACGGGTGCTGCCCCCGTCGATGAATTCGCGACAGGTCGCCGAGACCGTGCAGCGCGACTTCGGCGACAGCGACCAGGACACCCTCGTCGCGGTCCTGCCCGACAGTGCCTACAGCGCCGAGGGATTGGACGCCATCGCGCGCACGATGTCGGACCTGGACAATGTGCGCCGTGTCGACACCGCGACCGGCAGCTACGCCCAGGGCGGGCGGCTGGCCGAGCCGACCGCGCTCAACGCCCGCTTCCGGGCCGAACGGGCCGCCTACCTGTCGATCGTCCCGTCCACCGGTGACAGCCACGAACTCGGCGCCCTGGTGGAACAGCTTCGCGCCCAGGACGTTCCGAGCGAGATCCTGATCGGCGGGGTCGCGGCGGCCAATGTCGACTCGGTGAACGCCATCGAAGACGCCCTGCCGTGGGCGCTGGGCTTCGTGGTGATCCTGATGCTGATCGTGCTGTTCCTGCTCACCGGCAGCGTGGTGCTCCCGGTGCTCGCGGTGATCCTCAGCGCGCTCAGCCTCACCGCCACCTTCGGCGCCCTGGTCTGGATCTTCCAGGACGGGCATCTGTCGGGAGTGCTCGGCTTCACCGTCACCGGTGACCTCTCGGCCACCGTTCCGGTGATGCTGTTCGCCGCCGCGTTCGGCCTGGCGATGGACTACCAGGTGTTCCTGCTCTCGCGCATCCGCGAAGAGTACGACCGCACCGGCAAGAACGAGGCGGCCGTCGCGCTCGGCCTGGAACGGATCGGCCGCATCGTCACCGCGGCCGCCATCCTGATCTCGCTGGTGTTCCTCGGTTTCCTGGCCTCCGACATCACCTTCATGAAGGCGTTCGGCATCGGTTTGCCGCTGGCGGTGATCGTGGACGCCACGCTGGTGCGCGGGTTCCTGCTGCCCGCCGCGATGAAGGTGCTCGGCGAGGCCAACTGGTACGCACCGGATTTCCTACGCAGGCTGCACGACCGGTGGGGTCTCGACGAGGGTGGCTCGCGCGCGAATCATCCGGTGCCGGTACGTGATCCGCTGGGCGTTACCGGGAAGCCGACCGTCGAGGTGATCGACCCGCTCGCTCGCGCCGAGGCGGAGCGTGCCGCCGCCAAGGGTGACGAGGCGCTGGCGGGCGCTCGCGAGGAATGAGCCGAACGGGGCGGCCGGGCAACGGCCGCCCCGTTCCCGTCTCAGATGCCGCCGGTGGCCAGCAACCCGCCGTCGACGCGAACACAGTCGCCGGTGATCCAGGATGCCTCGTCCGACACCAGGAAGGTGATCAGGCGCGCCACGTCCTCGGGGGAGCCGAGGCGCTTCATCGGGTACACGCTGGCGGCCCGTTCCTCGTCGGCGGAGAACAGGGCATCGGCGAACTTGGTCTTCACCACACCGGGCGCCACCGCGTTCACCCGGATGTTCGGGCCGAGCTGCCACGCCAGTTCCTCGGTGAGCCGGATCAGCGCCGCCTTGGAGGCGCCGTAGGCCGAGATCACCCCCGAGGAGCGGATACCGGCCACGCTCGCCACGTTCACCACGGCGCCGCCGTGCTCAGCCATCCATGCCTTGTATGCCTGCTGGACATAGCCGAGCGCGGCTACGACGTTCACGTCGAAGATCTTGCTCACGGCGTTGAGATCGGCGTCCATCAGCGGACCGAACACCGGGTTGATGCCGGTGTTGTTGATCAGGATGTCGAGGGAACCGAACTCGGTGACCGCCCGCGACACTGCCTCGGCCCGCGCGTCGGCGTCACCGGAGTTGCCCGCGACGGTGCTCACCTGGCCCTTGTGTCCGAGGGCGCGCAACTCCTGCGCGGCAGCGTCGAGCGGTTCGGGTTTGCGGGCGGTGATCAGCACATTCGCACCCGCGCGCAGCAGTTCGGCGGCCGTCGCCAAGCCGATGCCCCGGCTGGCGCCGGTGACGAGAGCGGTACGGCCAACTAGATCGGTAGTCATGCGACGAGAGTAACCACGCTCACATCCGTCGGCGCCAGGTTCGAGGCACCGGCAGCGGGGCGGTAAAATGAGTGGTTCTTGCCGGAACCGTCGGTGCACCATGGAGACGGTTCGGCGACCATCTGCTTTCGACATCGAGGAGAAGCTCTGTGATCACGGCGACCGACCTGGAGGTCCGGGCCGGAGTCCGCACCCTGCTCTCGGCTCCCGGGCCGGCGCTGCGGGTGCAGTCCGGCGACCGGATCGGACTGGTCGGGCGCAACGGCGCGGGCAAGACCACCACCCTGCGCATTCTCGCGGGTGAGGGCGAGCCCTACGCCGGAAAGATCACGCGCTCCAGCGAGATCGGTTACCTGCCGCAGGATCCCAAGGAAGGCGACCTCGACGTGATCGCCCGCGACCGCGTGCTGTCGGCCCGCGGTCTCGACGCGCTGATCCGCGACATGGAAAAACAGCAGCTGCGCATGGCCGAGGTCGCCGACGACGCCGAACGCGAGAAGGCCATCCGCAAGTACGGGCGCCTGGAAGACCAGTTCTCCTCCCTCGGCGGCTACGTCGCCGAGAGCGAGGCCGCGCGCATCTGCAACAGCCTCGGCCTACCCGACCGGATCCTCGACCAGCAGCTGCGCACCCTCTCCGGTGGTCAGCGGCGCCGCATCGAGCTGGCCCGCATCCTGTTCTCCGCCTCCGACGGCAGCGGCGGGCGCTCCGACCGCATCCTGCTGCTCGACGAGCCGACCAACCACCTCGACGCCGACTCCATCACCTGGTTGCGCGGGTTCCTGCAGAACCACGACGGCGGCCTCATCGTCATCAGCCACGACGTGGACCTGCTCGACGCCGTGGTGAACAAGGTGTGGTTCCTCGACGCGGTGCGCGGTGAGCCCGACGTGTACAACATGGGCTGGAAGAAGTACCTCGATGCCCGCGCCACCGACGAGCAGCGCCGCGTCCGCGAGCGCGCCAACGCGGAGAAGAAGGCGAGCGCGCTGCGTCAGCAGGCCGCCAAGCTCGGCGCCAAGGCCACCAAAGCCGCTGCGGCACACCAGATGGTGCGTCGCGCCGAACGGTTGATCTCCGAACTCGACGACGTGCGCGTGGCCGACAAGGTGGCCCGCATCCGGTTCCCCGAACCCGCGCCGTGCAGCAAGACTCCGCTCATGGTCAAGGACCTGACCAAGCTCTACGGTTCGCTCGAGATCTTCACCGGCGTGAACTTCGCCGTGGACAAGGGCTCTCGCGTCGTGGTGCTCGGCCTCAACGGTGCCGGTAAGACGACCATGCTGAAACTGCTCGCCGGGGTGGAGACACCCACCGCCGGTGGTGTCGAACAGGGCCGTGGCCTCAAGGTCGGCTACTTCGCCCAGGAACACGACACCCTCGACGACCAGGCGACGGTGTGGGAGAACATCCGCCACGCCTCCCCGGACGCCGGCGAGCAGGAACTGCGAAGTCTGCTCGGCGCCTTCATGTTCAGCGGCCCGCAGCTCGAGCAGCCGGCGGGCACCCTGTCCGGCGGTGAGAAGACCCGTCTCGCGCTGGCCGGTCTCGTCTCCTCGGCGGCCAATGTGCTGCTGCTCGACGAACCGACCAACAACCTCGACCCGGTCTCGCGCGAACAGGTCCTCGACGCGCTGCGCACCTACGCGGGCGCGGTGGTGCTGGTGACCCACGACCCGGGCGCGGCCGAGGCGCTGAACCCGGAACGGGTGATCCTGCTGCCCGACGGCACCGAGGACCACTGGTCGGCCGAGTACGCCGAACTCATCGATCTCGCCTGAGCGAACTCGCTCTTCAGCACGGAGATCGGTGTGTCGCGAGGGAACTCGCGGGGTTTTCGTGAGGTTCGTCACTGTTTTTCGTTGATCGCCGGGTGCGGAGTGTCTAGCCTGGAATGAGCTGCTCGGCGACTCGGAGGAAGCCATGAGCGACAGTGCGAGACAGGCCGCTCGATCGGCCAAGGCAACATCGACAGGCAAGGCCGCGCTGGGGAAGGGCACCCGGGTCACGGGCAAGTCCCGTGACAGGTTGCAGTCCCAGCTGAAGAAGCAGTACGAGGCGGGTGCCAGCATCCGCTCCCTGGCCAGGGCGACCGGCCGCTCGTACGGCTTCATTCACAATGTGCTGGTCGAATCGCATGTCGAGCTGCGCGGTCGCGGCGGCGCCAACCGCAGGAAGAACCCTGAGACATAGCGGCTGGCGCCGCGGTTCTCGGCCCGGGAGGCCTCGATCTTCCCTCCCTCCGGGCACTCCTTCGTCGCACCCTCCGCTCAGTCCAGATCGAGGCGGCCGAGAACCCTGGACTGATCACCAGCCGGGAACCGCGCCGTCACCCTGCACCAGCAGATTCGCCAGGCTGGTGAACAGGGGCAGACCCGTCTTGATCTCCAGGTAGGCGAACTGGCCCTGCGGATTCACCTCGAGGAAGTAGTACTCGCCGTCGACGCCCAAGCGCAGGTCGACCACACCGAAACTCAAGCCGAGCGCGCCCATCAGGGTGGCCAGCGACTTGCTCACCGAGGCGGGTAGCCGGTCGGGGGCGAACGCCACCGAGGTGTCGAGCCGCGAGTCGACCCGGCCGACACCCGCCTGTGAGTCGATGCGCACCGCCCATTCGACGCCGTCGACCCACACCACCCGCAGATCGCAGGTGGCGTCCACGTAATCCTGGAAGGTCGTCGGCGTCGAACGGATCGATGTGAGCCGGCCCAGCTCGGGCCGGGTGATGATGCGTGTCTCGGAGAACTCACCACGGCCCGTGCCGGTGCGTTTGTAAACCACGGGGACCGAACGGGATTCGACGAAGCTGCGCGCCTCGTCCGGGTCGTTGGTGATGAGCGTTTCCGGGACGGCGAAACCGGCCCGGTGCGCCGTTTCGAGCTGCACGATCTTGCGGCTCGCGGTGCGTTCGGCGGCCGGGTCGTTCACCCAGTACGCCGGAATCGACCACAGCATCCCCTGCAGGAAACCGTCGCATTCGGCCTGGCGGAACTCGTCGTCGGCGGCACGCACGCCGTGCGGGACGCGGCACGGGTGCGGCCTGCGCCACCACACCGCACGCACGTCGTCCAGGCCGTGCACATGCGACAACGCCCGATTCGTTCCCGCCTTGTCGAGACGGAAACTGCCTGTCTCGGAAGGGAAGTCGCGCAGGTCGAGCCGGATGGGATCGAGGCGGTGGTGCTCGCGCAACGTGACGGCCAGTGCGTCGGCGTGCAGGTCGTCGGTTTCGGAGACGATGAGCACCGCGTCGGTCGCGCGTTCCATGACTGTGTCGGCCGTTTCAGTCGAGACTGTCGCAGTTGATGCCGTCGTGGAAGGTGAACGTCGCCCCGGAGGTGCCGCCACGCTCGGCGATCCGCAGTTTCGCCGCCCAGCTGCGGGTGGCTTCGGCGAGTTGCTCGTCGCCGAGGGCTTCCGACGGTGCGGGTGCCAGCGTGATGGGTCGTTCGACGAGTTCCACGCGCATCCGGCGGGTGAAATCGGCGGTGGCGCCGGGCCGGATGTCGACCTGCACCTGTCGCCCCTCCGCCGCGCGCTCCTCGGTGAGCCGCAGGATGTCGCGGCGATCGAAGGTCCAGGTCCCGCCGTCGACGCGGACCGAGACATCGCGCTCGGACTCGGCCACCAGCTGTCCGCGCAAGGCGGGGCCCCGGCTTCGGGACGACGCGGTAGCGGGGAGGTGGATGGCGTCGGTCATGGGCACTCACTCCGATCTTCTCGTCTGCTCGCGATTTGCCAGAACCCCTCTAGGCGCTTCGGATCATAACGTGAGCGAACCTTTCACCGAGGGTGTTCGCGAGATTTACGGAGCGCCGGGCAAACCGCCGAGCGGCGCGTGATCGCCTAGCGGGACGAGAATTTCGGGCAACCGGAGTGTGTGCAGGTATCCGACACGGGCAATCGATCAGCAAACGAAAACAGCAACGGCGCGGCAGGCACCCCGGCGAAGTTGCCGGTCGATACCTGCCGCGCCGTCGGCCATGTCCCGCGGCGCCGGCCGCTATGTCACAACCCGAGGATTTCGGGGTTCTCGGCGAGGGAGCGGAAGTGGCCCGCGGG
The DNA here is from genome assembly GCF_040639775.1 of Nocardia sp. NPDC023733. Taxonomy (NCBI): domain Bacteria; kingdom Bacillati; phylum Actinomycetota; class Actinomycetes; order Mycobacteriales; family Nocardiaceae; genus Nocardia; species Nocardia sp. NPDC023733. The sequence continues at coordinate 780,959 of NZ_JBFAAN010000001.1, forward strand.
ATCGGCGACGAGTCGGCGGGTGGTCAGGTCCATCGCCCCCGCGGTGACGGTGATCTCGGCGGCGACCGTGCCGTCGAGTTTGATGATCCGGTGGTGGAAGCGGAACACCTTCTCGCCGTCGCGCCAGTCGAACGCGCAGGTCACGGTGACTTCGTCACCGCCGCGCAGTTCGCGCTTGTACTTGATCGTCGACTCGAGCACCACCGCGCCGATGCCGCTGGCGATGAACTTGTCCTGCGGGATGCCTGCCGCGCGGAGCAGTTCCCAGCGCGCGTGCTCACCGTACTGGTGGTAGACGGCGTGGTTCAGGTGGCCTTGGGTGTCGAGCTCGTAGCCGCGGACGAGGACCGGTACCGAGAACGTCATACAGCGTACAACTGGCGCCTTCGCGCGCAATGTTCCCGATTCCGGTGCAACCTCGGCCACATTCCGGCCGCCCGCGTATAGGTCAGCGGCGCTGGGCGTTCCGTTCGGCTGTCCACGCGGGCGCGTCGATGAAGTAGTTGTCGAATTCCGCTTGGGCGGCGAGGAGTTCGGTGTGATCCGCCGTGCCCTTCGCGAGCCGGTCGAGCAGGTGGAAGTACTCGAATCGCTGCACGCCCGGCATCAGCGCGATGAGGATGCGGGCTCCGCTGTCGGGTGTGGCGCCGAAGGCGTGCGGCATCTGGCGTGGGACGACGAGCGATCCGCCCGCGCCCACGGTGAGGATGCGGTCGCCCGCCATCACCTGCAGCTCGCCGTCGGCGACGTAGAACAGCTCGTCGGAGCGGGTGTGATAGTGCGGTGCGGCCCCGTCGGCGCCCTGGTCGAAGGTCACTTCCACGGTGCTCACCGTGCCGTCGCTTGCCTCGGAATCGGTGAGCAGTCGCACGCGGACGCGGTCGGTGCCCAGCGTCTCGGCGTCCTCGGGCAGGCAGAGGGCGATATCGCGGGTGTCCATGACAGTTCCGTTCGTCGATTGATAATTCGCTACCGAACTATATCCCGTCGAATAGAATCCTGTCCATGGATGAATCGACCGCCGACGCCGTAGATGCGATCGCCGCACAATGGCGCCGCGAACGCCCCGACCTCGACCTGGCGGCGATGGCGGTGTTCGGCAGACTCGGCCGGCTGCTGAATGTCGCCACTGCCCGTATCGAATCCGTGTTCACCGCGCACGGACTGCAGCGCGGGGAGTTCGATGTGCTTGCCGCGCTTCGCCGTTCGGGTGCGCCGTTCGAACTCAACCCCTCGGTGCTCGCGGACACGCTGATGTTGTCGCGCGCGGGCATGACCGGGCGGATCGACCGGCTGGAGGCGGCGGGGCTGGTGCGGCGCATCGCGGATCGGGTGGATCGGCGGGCCGTGCGGGTGGCGCTCACCGAGCAGGGCCGAGAGCTGGTCGACCGGGTCGTCGTCGCGCACACCGAGAACGAGACGGCCATGCTGTCGGTGCTGGACCGCGACGATCAGGTAGCGCTCGACAGGATCGCGCGAAAGTTGTTGGGGGAGTGGGAGAGCGGACCCGATCCCGCTCCGGGGGATAGAGGTACGCGGTCTTCCCGCTGAGCGCTCGGGCGGCCATGGAGGCGGGAATCGAACCCGCGGCATCCGTCCTGCGGAAGTCGGCGCTCTACCTACTGAGCTACCCCATGGCCGAGTCGAGCCCAGCTCAGGACTCCTTGCGTCGCACGGATGCTTCGACGAGATCCAGTACAGCGGAAAGGTTTTCGTCGGTGTGGCCGGAGGCGATGCGCGCGATCAGGCCGTCGAGGACCAGGTCGAGGTAGCCGAGCAGGACGTCGGTGGGGACGTCGTCGCGCAGGGCGCCCGCGGCTTTGCGGCGCTCCAGGCGGGCGAGGGTGGCGGCGGTGAGTTCGGCCGAACGCTGGGTCCACCCCGCGCGGAAGTCGGGATCGGTGCGCACGCGGCGGGCGATCTCGAGGCGGGTGCCCAGCCAGTTGAATTCTTCGGGGCGGGCGAGCATATCGCGCATCACCTGCACGATGCCCTGGGTGGCGGCGACCTCCGCCATCCGTTCGGCGTCGTCCTTGGCCAGGGCGAAGAACAGGGCGTCCTTGTCCCGGAAGTGGTGGAAGATGGCGCCACGGGACATGCCGATGGCCTCCTCGAGGCGGCGCACGGTGGCGCCCTCGTAGCCGTATTCGGCGAAGCAGCGCCGGGCACCGTCGAGGATCTGGCTGCGGCGGGCGGCGAGGTGGTCGTCGCTGACCTTGGGCATGATTCCTCCAGTGACGCCATATGCGGACCCCCGCCCCGGAACACCGAGGCGGGGGACTCACAGCACGAAGAGCATCCGAGCGGATGCCCTTGTGGCGCGGCGTCGTTCGACACCGCGCCACCGATCGGGCAACTAGCCGCGGATCATGTTGCGCAGCACGTACTGCAGGATGCCGCCGTTGCGGTAGTAGTCGGCCTCACCGGGGGTGTCGATGCGGACGACCGCGTCGAAGGTGGTGACCTTGCCGTCTTCGGCGGTGGCGGTGACCTTGACGGTCTTGGGGGTGACACCCTCGTTGAGGGCGGTGATGCCCTCGATGTCGAAGGTCTCGGTGCCGGTCAGTCCGAGCGACTGAGCCGACTCGCCCTGCGGGAACTGCAGCGGCACAACGCCCATACCGATGAGGTTGGAGCGGTGGATGCGCTCGAACGACTCGGTGATGACGGCCTTCACGCCCAGCAGGCTGGTGCCCTTGGCGGCCCAGTCACGCGAGGAGCCCGAACCGTACTCCTTGCCACCCAGCACGACCAGCGGGATGCCCGCGGCCTGGTAGTTCTGCGAGGCGTCGTAGATGAACGCCTGCGGGCCACCTTCCTGGGTGAAGTCGCGGGTGTAACCACCCGAGACGTCGTCGAGCAGCTGGTTGCGCAGCCGGATGTTGGCGAAGGTGCCACGGATCATGACCTCGTGGTTACCGCGCCGCGAGCCGAGCGAGTTGTAGTCCTTGCGGGCCACACCGTGCGAGTCGAGGTACTGCGCGGCCGGGGTGCCCGGCTTGATCGGACCGGCCGGAGAGATGTGGTCGGTGGTGACCGAGTCGCCCAGCAGCGCCAGCACGCGGGCACCCTTGATGTCGGAGACCGGCTCCGGATCCATCTGCATGCCCTCGAAGTACGGCGCCTTGCGGACGTAGGTCGAGTTCTCGTCCCACGCGAAGGTGTCGCCCTCCGGGGTGGCCAGGTTCTGCCAGCGCTCGTCACCGTCGAAGACGGTGGCGTAGGAGTTGCGGAACATGTCCTGGTTGATCGAGGACTTGATGGTGTCGTCGATCTCCTGGGCCGAGGGCCAGATGTCCTTCAGGAAGACATCGTTGCCGTCGGAATCCTTACCGAGGGAATCGGTCTCGAAGTCGAAGTCCATGGTGCCCGCGAGCGCGTAGGCGATGACCAGCGGCGGGGAGGCCAGGTAGTTCATCTTCACGTCGGGGGAGATGCGACCCTCGAAGTTGCGGTTACCCGACAGCACGGCGGTGACCGAGAGGTCGTTGTCGTTGATCGCGGCCGAGATCTCCTCGGGCAGCGGGCCGGTGTTACCGATGCAGGTGGTGCAGCCGTAGCCACCCACGTAGAAGCCGAGCTTCTCGAGGTAGGGCCACAGGCCGGCCTTCTCGTAGTAGTCGGAGACGACCTGCGAACCCGGCGCCATGTTGGTCTTCACCCACGGCTTGGTCGACAGGCCCTTCTCGACCGCGTTGCGGGCGAGCAGCGCGGCGCCGAGCATGACCGACGGGTTGGAGGTGTTGGTGCAGGAGGTGATGCCCGCGACCACGACAGCGCCGTGGTCGAGCACGAAGTCGCCACGCTCGGCCGAGCGCACCGTCACCGGCTTGGACGGACGGCCCTTGGCGCCGTTGGCCGCCGAGTGCGCGGGGGTGTAGGCGTCACCGGCGTGGTCGGCCGAGACCGAGACCGGATCGGAGGCCGGGAAGGTCTCGTCGACGCCCTCGTCGAGGGCGGTGTAGTCGCCCACGTAGTCGACGATGTCGGAGCGGAACGCCGACTTCGACTCGCTGAGCAGGATGCGGTCCTGCGGACGCTTCGGGCCGGCGATGGACGGCACGACGGTGCTCAGGTCCAGCTCCAGGTACTCCGAGTACGCCGGCTCCTTGTCGGCGTCGTGCCACATGCCCTGTTCCTTGGCGTAGGCCTCGACGAGCGCGAGCTGCTCGTCGGTGCGGCCGGTCAGGCGCAGGTAGTTGATGGTCTCCTCGTCGATCGGGAAGATCGCCGCGGTGGAACCGAACTCGGGGCTCATGTTGCCCAGGGTGGCGCGGTTGGCCAGGGGGACCTCGGAGACGCCCTTGCCGTAGAACTCGACGAACTTGCCGACCACACCCTGCTTGCGCAGCATGTCGGTGACGGTGAGCACCACGTCGGTGGCGGTGACGCCCGGCTTGATCTCACCGCTGAGCTTGAAGCCGACGACGCGCGGGATGAGCATGGAGACCGGCTGGCCGAGCATCGCGGCCTCGGCCTCGATGCCGCCGACGCCCCAGCCGAGCACACCCAGGCCGTTGACCATGGTGGTGTGCGAGTCGGTGCCGACACAGGTGTCGGGGTAGGCCTGGCCGTTGCGGACCATGACGGTGGGCGCCAGGTACTCGATGTTGACCTGGTGCACGATGCCCATGCCCGGGGGAACGACCTTGAAGTCGTCGAAGGCACCCTGGCCCCAGCGCAGGAACTGGTAACGCTCGCCGTTGCGCTCGTACTCGAGCTCCACGTTGCGCTCGAGGGCGTCGGCGCGGCCGAAGACGTCGAGGATCACCGAGTGGTCGATGACCATGTCGGCGGGGGAGAGCGGGTTGACCTTGCTCGGGTCGCCACCGAGGGTGGTGACGGCCTCACGCATGGTGGCCAGGTCGACGATGCAGGGCACGCCGGTGAAGTCCTGCATGATCACGCGCGCGGGGGTGAACTGGATTTCCACGCTCGGCTGCGCCGAGGGGTCCCAGTTCGCGATCGCGCGGATGTGATCGGCGGTGATGTTGGCGCCGTCTTCGGTGCGCAGCAGGTTCTCCGCCAGCACCTTCAGGGCGTAGGGCAGCTTCTCGGTGCCGGGAACAGCCGAGAGACGGAAGATCTCGTAGGAGTTGCTTCCGACCTCGAGCGTGCCTTTGGCGCCGAAGGTATCGATACTCTTCGTCACGTCAGCTCCACTCATTGGTGAGGGTGTGCCGCCGGCGGGGCTGTGCCGGCGGCTCGCGTCTTCGGAGGGGGATCCGGCGCCGTGAGATGCCGGTTTCCTCGCCGTACGAGCCTAACAGTACGCTTGTCCTATGAAATAATCGGGGCGCCGCGTCAGCTCATGGTGTGCCGTGGCGACCGGTTCCCGCGCGCCGTCGCGTACTGTGCCTGTCGAGCGAGTCGGGGACAGACGCAGTGACGCTCACCTTGGCAGTGTTGGATGCCCGTCGCATCGCGACCGGGGCTCGACAGACCGGATGGAAAATGACCGTCTTGCACACCTTTGCGCCGATGGCCGTCGAACTGCCGCCGAACACGGATCTGGGCAGTCTCCGCTCCGACCTCGCCGACAACCACGTGGCCGCGCCCAAGGGCAAGGATCAGCAGGAACTGGCCGCGATCGTCGCCGAGGCGCGGGCGGACGGCATTCCGCTCAGTGTTGTCGTCGTTCCCGGCAATCCCGGCCACGATTCGAGCCTACGTGACCTGGCCACCGAGCTGGGCAAGAACACCGAGGGCACGGTCGCGGTGCTCAGTGACGACTGGATCGGCACCTACAGCGACGACATCAGCCGGGTCCGGCTCGAGTGGGCCGAGGACGTGGCCAAGTACCGGGGCAACCACCCCGAGGAGGCCGTGTCGGCGTTCGTGGGTCGCCTCGAGCAGCCCGAGGGCGTGTCGTGGGGCGCCGTCACCGGCGTGATGCTGGCGCTGACCGTCCTGGTGATCGCGGGGCTCTACTTCGTGAAGGCCCGGCGTGGCCCCGACGACGACGCGGTGGTTGTCGCGGGCGACGATGCGGGTTCTCTCCGTTAACTGGTTTCTCTCCAGTCACATTTCCAGACCTTCGGTCTGTTTCTGCGCTTCGAAACATGGCGCACCTCAAGCTAATGCCGGGCAATCGCCGAATTGATGTCCCGTCATGCCGTGGCAGTTGTTTCCTTTGTGAAATATGTGTCGTACGGTAGCGGTGATCGCGATCGGGAAAGCAGTGGTACAGGGGGCATTGGTCGACCCTTGGGGTCGCTGAGTCGGCTGATGCGCCAGTGGCGTATGTCGAGTCGAGTCACTCGGAGGTGCCGTGCGCGGTGCGAGCGGGCAGGATCAACCAGGGCGGTTACGGATAGCGATCGGATTGCTGGCCGTGCTCGCTGTCGTCGTGACCGCGGGCCCGACGACGGCCGTGCCGCCGTCGCCACCACCGAACCCGTCCGACAGCGAGATCGCGGGCGCGGGCGCCGAGGTCGACGCGCGCGTCGGCGAGATCGGCGCCCTCATCAACCGGGTCGCCGCCGCCGATCAGCAATTACGTGCCCTCGACGACGCCCTCGCGGGCAAGCGCGAGGCCGTCAACCAGGCGCTCGTCGACCTGCAGACCGCGCGTGACGCCGCAGGCGCGGCCGCTGCCGCCGTGGCCGACAGCCAGGCCCAGCTCGCCGACGTCGGCGCGAAGGTCGTCGCCGCCCGAGGCGATTTCGATCAGCTCGCCACCCAGGCCTATGTGCGTCCGTCGTCCAGTTCGGTGGTCACCTATTTCGCGTCGTCCACGCCGGACGCGGCGATGGATCGCGCGCAGGTGCTGAGCATGGTGTCGAAGAATCAGCGCCAGGTGCTCGACGACCTGCGACGCGCCCAGATCGCCCAGGCCAACCAGAATGCCGCGGCCCGCCAGGCCAAGGCCGACGCCGACGCCGCCGCGAGCGCGGCCGAACAGAAGAAGCACGCCGCCCAGGCCGCCGTCGACGTCGCCAAGGCCGAGTTCGACAATCAGGCGGCGGCCCGCGACACCCTCCAGCGCGACCGCACCGCCGCCCAGATCGCCCTCGATACCGCCCGCTCGACGGTGGCAGGCCTGCAGAGTCAGCGCGAGATCTTCCTCGACTGGGACGATCAGCAGAAGGCCCAGCTCTCCGCCCTGCTCGCCGCCGCCAACGCGGCCGCCGCCCGCGCCGCCGCCGATCAGGCCGCCCGCGACCGCGCCGCCCGCCTCGGCGAGGACCAGGGCCCGCACACCGACCTGGAATCGACACCGACCGCACCGCGAAAATCCAAACCGAGATCGACGACCCCGCAGGTCACCGGCTCGGCCGCGATCGAGACCGTGATCGACCGCGCCATGTCCCAGCTCGGCGTGAGCTACGCCTGGGGCGGTGGCGACGAGGAAGGACCGACCCTCGGCATCCGCGACGGCGGCGTCGGCGACTCGCACGGCGACTACAACAAGGTCGGCTTCGACTGCTCGGGCCTGATGCTCTACGCCTTCGCGGGCATCGGTGTCTCCCTGCCGCACTACAGCGGCTATCAGTACAACGCGGGCACCCGGGTCCCCGTCGAGGAACGCGAACGCGGCGACATGCTGTTCTGGGGCCCGGGCGGCAGCGCCCACGTGGCGCTCTACCTCGGCGACGGCACCATGATCGAGGCCCCCGAATCCGGTGACGTGGTGAAGATTTCGCCCGTGCGCGAAGGCGGCATCATGCCGTACGCGGTGCGCATCGTCACCGAGTGAACGCCGCGGTACCGGGGGCTACTCGAGTACGACGGTCGCGCCGGCGTCACGGAGGGTGGAAACGGCCAGCTCCATCCAAGTCATCGGCCCGGCGAGTGTCTCGACCACCGTATCCAGGTGCCGCGCCGAGGCGTCCGAATCGCGCCATCGAACGGTCAGTCCGGGGCGATCCCGCGCGCACTCGCGCAATGCCATGAAGTTGGCGCCGAAATAGCCGCCGGGGCCATTGGCCGCTTCACCGATGGCGCAGTAGAAACCCGCGAGGTCGGTGATGTCGCCGCCGTTCACCGTGATCACAGTGGGCGGAGGCTTCGGCGGAAGGTGGCGTTCGTAGCGCATCGCGACCTCGAGCCAGCCTTCACGCTCCGCCTGCGTCAGCCCGACCCACTGTCCGGCGAGTGTCAGCCGCCCGTGACGAAGTCGATCCCACGCGGCATCAGCGGATCGATGCGCGAGTCGGCTCACCCATCCGGTCATCGAGAACGAGGGGCCGTGATCCTCGGCATGGGTCAGCGCGACCGCGCCGACCCAGTACCGTCCGATGGTGTTGCCTGCCTCGTCGAGTACGTCGAGGTCGAGGTCACCGAGGTCGGCAGGCCGCCGCGTCGACTCGAGGCTCGCGCGGAGCATCGGGCCGACCGACCGGATGCCGTCCGCCCGGAAATGTATCGGTACCAGGCCTTCGGGGGCATAGGCATCGAACTCGTCGCCACTGTTCGCGTCACCGACGAAGAAGTCGTCGAGGCGATCGAACGAGGCGAGCAACGGGTGGTCGGCATCTTCCGAGCGGAGCGCGAATCGCGCACTCGGGCGCGGGTTCCCAGTGATTGTCATGCTCCACCATCAGTCGGCATAGACGATAATTCGCCCGTAGTGGTTGTCCGTCCAACCCACATCGCCATAGGCATTGCGAAGAAGCCGGAACTGATTACCGAGGCCGGGGACCTCGTAGATCGATGAATCCGCCCATTTTCGGGCAACAGCCGCTGGTGTGCCGGGACGGCCTTCGAAGATGTCCGGTGTGCCGTCGGGGTTCAGCCGTTGCGGCAGTTGCCCGGCACGCAGTAGTTCGACAGCATTGCGAATCTCCTTCCTGGCGGACGGCGGCCCGCCCTTCGGTGCAGGGCAATTGTGCACGAGCACGCTCGTGTTCCCCGCGACCACGTAGTACGTGTGCGGGCCGTCGACCTCGAGGTTGTAGACCGGTGCGTGCGACACCTCCCGGCGCGCTTCGACGACACGTGGTCGTTCGTCCGCACGACCGGCGAGCAGCGTGCCCGGCTTCAGATCGCCGGCGTCCACCCACCGCGACAGGGCGGGCACCCAGAACGGGTGGTTGGTCGTCGCGGAGATGATCGCGGTTCGGTCACCGTCGGTGATCGTCAGGGTGACGAGTTCGCGGGATCGTCCGCCGATGCCGTGGACGACGGACCGCACCGACGACGTCGACCGCAGCCCTGCCGACGGCGCCGCCACGGCGACCGGCGTCCCCACGGTGATCTGTTGAATCGCACGAACTGTGCCGTCGGCCAACAGGACCGGAGTACCCGCGACGAAACTGTTCGCGGCGTCGCAGTCGGGCTCGCGCAGACCTTCTTCTATCGCGTCGAGCAGACCCTGCACCTGCGCCTGGCCGACGGCCTCGGCGACCACCTCGGTGTCCGCGGCGAAGCGGGTCTCGTAGTTCACGGTGCGGCGTTCGGCCTGTGCCTGACGCTCGGCGGCGGCCTGTTTCTCGGCGCTGACCGCGGCGAAGACCGCACCGGCCTCGGGCGCTGTACACGTGAGCTCGCCGTTGAACCCGTTCGTCTCGAGCGGGAACGAACCACTCGCGCTGCAGCGTCCACCATGGCGGCCTTCGACCGAGATCGTCGCGGTGAGGGTGACCGTCGCCGTTCCGGTGACGCGGGCTCGGTCCGAGCGGGTGATCCGGCCGGTGAACGGTTGCCGGACAGAGCATCCCGCCGTGCTGCAGGTCAACGCGCCCTGGCCGGGACGGAAGGTGAAGTCGCTGTTCACCGCGCCGGCGAGCCGGCCGATCGCGTTCTGCAACGCGGCCCGCACCTGATCGAGCGAGTCCGCGACTTCGGTGAGAACCAGCTCGGCAGCGTCGGTATCGTCGGCCGGCGCCCACCGCAGCACCCGGTACGGTTCCGAGACCGAGATATCGAGCGTGCCCTCCTCGGTTTCCGCGCGCAGCGCGGGTTCGTCACCCACCTGGACGCGGCCGCGGAGGTCCGCGCGGTCCAGCTGGGCTGCCAGCCAGCTCGCCAGCAGCGCGGGGGAGGAGAACACGGCGGCTTCGGTCTCGATGGGCTCGGGCGCGGTCTGCCATTTGTCCCGATTCGCCGCGCTGACCGGTGCCCGCCCCAGGTCGTCGCGTGTGCCCGAGGCAGGCCCGAGGTAGAGCTGCCCGCCCGCGCGCACGATCTCGGAGGACTGCCCGTCGACCGAAACCGTTCCGGTGGTGTCGCCGGTCGCGGTGACGGTCACGTCCCAGGTATGGGCACTGCTGGGCACGGTGGTCCGGTACCGCAGCGCCGGTTTGGACGACAGCGACGACAACGCCTGGTAGAACGGCGCGCTGCTGCCCGCCGGTTCCGGCCACGCCAGCCACACCGCCGCGCCGACGACCAACGCGAACACCGTCACCACCGAACCGACGACCAGCCCGATCACCCGCCCGCGCGGGCGTGGCTTTCGAAAGTCGAAGACCGGCTGCGGTGGGTAATGGATCGGGTGGCCACCATACGGCTGCCCCTGACCGAACTGCGGATTCCCCGGATACATCGCCAATCGTTCCCCCCGGCCCGAGAAATATTCGGGCGCAATGTGTTTCGCGAGGGAGGGTAACAAGCCGGCCGGGTTCGGGCGAGTCGTCGGCGAAATCGTCCGAACGCCCGGGCCGTCCACGCCGTTGCCCGGCCGCGGTTCGAGCAGGCGTGCCGCCACTGTCCGCGCGGGCGAGGAAGCACACGCACACACTTGTCGTGCGACGACAACGACACCGGTCGACGAATTCGGCGATGTCGCCGGACCCGCCGCGCACCTGGCGGATTTCGGCAATGATGCAGGTAGTGTCCCTGCACTCCGCGCTCGCGCCCGTTCGGGCGCTCGCACCGAGAGGGCCGAATTGCCGCCGAGTCATGGCCGGTTGCGGCGCACCGGGCGATTCAATGGAATAGTTGGGGCCGCACGCACAGGACCAAAGCGAAAGCGGGGATGTTGGTGACTTCGACGGAAGGTGTGAGCGGGCCGAAGCTGGCGAAGGACGCCGGTACGGCAACGCCGAGCACCCTGGAGCGTGACGTCCAGACTCTCGAGAAGGCGATCTACGAGGTCAAGCGGGTTATCGTCGGCCAGGATCGGCTCGTCGAGCGGTTGCTCGTCGGTGTGCTCGCCCGTGGCCACGTCCTGCTCGAGGGTGTACCCGGCGTCGCGAAGACCCTTGCCGTGGAAACGTTCGCCAAGGTCGTCGGTGGTTCGTTCTCGCGGGTGCAGTTCACCCCCGACCTCGTGCCGACCGACCTGATCGGTACCCGCATCTACCGGCAGGGCCGCGAGGAGTTCGACACCGAACTCGGCCCGGTGGTCGCCAACTTCGTGCTCGCCGACGAGATCAACCGCGCGCCCGCCAAGGTGCAGTCGGCCCTGCTCGAGGTGATGGCCGAGCGCAAGCTGTCGATCGGCGGCAAGACCTACCCGATGCCCGATCCGTTCCTGGTCATGGCGACCCAGAACCCGATCGAGAGCGAAGGCGTGTACCCGCTGCCCGAGGCGCAGCGCGACCGCTTCCTGTTCAAGGTCGTCGTGGACTACCCCTCCGTGGAGGAGGAGCGCGAGATCATCTACCGGATGGGTGTGAGCGCGCCGGAACCCAAGCAGATCCTCGAGCCCGAGGACATCATCCGGCTGCAGAAGGTCGCCGCCAATGTCTTCGTGCACCACGCGCTCGTCGACTACGTGGTCCGCGTCATCAGCGCCACCCGCACCCCGGCCGAGTTCGGCATGCCCGACGTGGCGAGCTGGATCTCCTACGGCGCCTCCCCGCGTGCCAGCCTCGGCATCATCGCCGCCGCCCGCTCGGTCGCGCTGATCCGTGGCCGCGACTACGTGGTGCCCCAGGACGTGGTCGAGGTGATCCCGGACGTGCTGCGCCACCGCCTCGTGCTGTCCTACGACGCACTGGCCGACGAGGTTTCGCCCGAGGACGTCATCAAGCGGGTGCTGCAGACCGTCGGTCTGCCGCAGGTCGCGCCGCAGGCCGTCGGCGGCCCGCAGAACTCGCAGCCGCCGGTGCCCCAGCCGCCCGCTCCCCACTCCCAGCCTGCGCCGCAGCCGGTGAACGGGCAGCAGTCCCAGCCCGCCGGCCACGTCGCACCCCAGTGAGTGCGCCGGAACCCGTTGCCCGCGTGCCCGAGCCGTCTCACGTACCGCCGTCGTTCCGGGCGGGTGAGCTGACCGACCCGAAACTGTCGGCCGCGCTGAAAACGCTCGAGCTGACGGTGCGCCGCCGCCTCGACGGTGTGCTGCACGGCGACCACCAGGGTCTGATCCCCGGCCCGGGTTCGGAGCCGGGGGAGGCGCGGCTGTACCAGCCGGGCGACGATGTGCGCCAGATGGATTGGTCGGTCACCGCCCGCACCACCCATCCGCATGTGCGGCAGATGATCGCCGACCGCGAACTCGAGACCTGGCTCGTGGTCGACCTGTCGTCGAGTCTGGACTTCGGCACCGGGCGCGTGCAGAAACGCGACCTGGCGATCGCGGCGGCCGCGGCCATCACCCACCTCACCTCCGGCGGCGGCAACCGCATCGGCGCCGTCGTGGCGACCGGTCAGGATCTGGTCCGGATTCCCGCGCGCGCCGGGCGCCTGCACGCCCAGACCATGCTGCGCGGCATCGCGACCACCCCGCACGCGCGCGACGGTGTGCGCGGTGACCTGAAGGCGGGCATCGAATCGTTGCGCCGCCCGCAGCGCAAACGTGGTCTCGCGGTGGTGATCAGCGACTTCCTCGGCGACGTGGACTGGCAGCGTTCGCTGCGCGCCATCTCTGCCCGCCACGACCTACTCGCGGTGGAGGTGCTCGACCCGCTCGACATCGCACTGCCCGACGGTGGCGATGTCGTCCTGCACGACCCGGAGACCGGGCACACCCGCGAATTCAGCGTGACTCCCACGCTGCGCGCCGATTTCGCCGCCGCGGCCAACGCGCAGCGCGAACAGGTGCATCAGGCGCTGCGCAGTTGCGGCGCGCCGGTGCTGAGCCTGCAGACCGATCGGGACTGGATCGCCGACGTGGTCCGGTTCGTGTCCACCCGGCGCCACAATCTCGGCGCCCCGAGCGGGCGGGTGCCTCGCCAGTGAGTATTTCGCATTTCACCGCCGCCGCCTGGCTGGGTTTCCTCCTCGTCGTCGCGCTGCTGGTCCTCGGTTATGTGCTCGTGCAGCGCGCCCGCCACAAGCGGATGCTGCAGTTCGGCAACATGACCGTGCTCGAGCGGGTCGCGCCGTCGCGGCCGAGCCCGATGCGGCACGTGCCGATCGCGCTGATCCTGGTCGGGCTGATCCTGCTCACCATCGCCGCCGCCGGGCCGACCGCCGTGCAGAAGGTGCCGCGCAACCGCGCGACGGTGGTGCTGGTGATGGACGTGTCGCTGTCGATGGAGGCCACCGATGTGCCGCCCAACCGGCTGCAGGTCGCGCAGGAAGCGGGCAAGGACTTCGTCGAGGGACTGACCCCGGGTATCAACCTGGGTTTCGTCACGTTCGCCGGTACCGCGTCGGTGATGGTGTCGCCCACCACCAATCGTGAGGCGGTCAAGCACTCGATCGACAACATCAAGCTGGCCGAGCGCACCGCCACCGGTGAGGGCATCCTGACGGCCCTGCAGTCCATCGACACCCTCGCCGCGGTGCTCGGTGGCGCGGAGACGCCGCCGCCCGCGCGCGTGGTGCTCATGTCCGACGGCAAGCAGACCGTGCCCGACGACAAGGACATCGACAACCCGCGCCACGGTTTCACCGCCGCCCGCCTCGCCAAGAACAAGGGCATCCCGGTGTCGACCATCTCCTTCGGCACCGAGTGGGGCACCGTCGAGATCCCCGATTCCGACGGTGGCGGCTCGCAGCGGGTGAAGGTTCCCGTCGACAACGACTCGCTGCGCGAGATCGCCGAGCTGTCCGGCGGCGACTTCTACACCGCCTCCTCACTCGCCGAGCTCACCGCTGTCTACGACACCCTCGAAGAGCAGATCGGCTACGAGACCACCCGGGGCGATGCCAGCAGGCCGTGGCTGCTCGGCGGCATGTTGTTCGTCGCGGCGGGCGTGCTCGTCAGCTTGCTCTATCGTCAACGCCTGCCCTAGCTTGCCGTACTCGGCGTTGTGAGCAGTCGCAACGGTGCGACCCTGACGCCGGGCCCTGGAACCAGAACAGATAGGTTGGACCCTATGTCGAACGTCACATCCCGGTCGGTGCTGGTCACCGGCGGTAATCGCGGAATCGGTCTCGCGGTGGCCCAGCGCCTGCTCGCCGACGGGCACAAGGTCGCCGTCACCCATCGCGGGTCGGGCGTGCCCGAGGGACTGTTCGGGGTGAAATGCGATGTCACCGACAGCGAGTCGGTCGACCGGGCGTTCACCGAGGTCGAGGAGCACCAGGGTCCGGTGGAGGTGCTGGTCGCCAACGCGGGCATCACCGACGACACGCTGCTCATGCGCATGACCGAGGAACAGTTCGAGAAGGTCGTCAACGCGAACCTCACCGGTGCGTTCCGCTGCGCCAAGCGTGCCAACCGCGCCATGCTGCGCGCCAAGTGGGGCCGGATGATCTTCCTCGGCTCGGTGGTCGGCATGATGGGCCAGGCAGGTCAGATCAACTACGCCTCGTCCAAGGCGGGCGTCATCGGTCTGGCCCGGTCGGTCACCCGCGAACTCGGCTCGCGCAACATCACGGCCAATGTCGTCGCGCCCGGGTTCATCGAAACCGATATGACCGCGGATCTGCCTGAGGACATGAAGGACATGGTCGAGAAGTACATCCCGCTGCGGCGGGTCGGCCAGCCCGAGGATGTCGCGGCCGTGGTCAGCTTCCTCGCCTCCGAGGACTCCCGCTACGTCTCCGGCGCCGTCATCCCGGTCGACGGCGGCATGGGCATGGGCCACTGACCCGCTGACCGACTCCCCGTGGCGGGCGATCAGCCCGCCGCATCCCCGAATCGCAGGAGAACCGAAAACCCATGGGCGGACTGCTCGAAGGCAAGACCATCCTGATCACCGGCATCATCACCGATTCCTCGATCGCGTTCAGCGCGGCGGCGGTCGCGCAGGAGCAGGGCGCGAAGGTGATCATCACCGGCATCCCCGAGCGGCTGCGCCTCATCGACCGCATCGCCAAGCGGCTGCCGCAGGAAGTGCCCCCGGCCATCCCGTTGGACGTCACCAACGAGGAGAACCTGGGCGCGCTGGCCGACGCCGTGCGTGAGCTGGCACCCGAGGGCATCGACGGCGTGCTGCACTCGATCGCCTTCGCGCCGAAGACCCTGATGGGTCCGGACGCGGTGCCGTTCCTCGAGGGTCCCGGCCCCGATGTGGCCAAGTCCTTCGAGATCTCCGCCTGGAGCTACGCCTCGCTGGCCCGCGCCGTGCTGCCGGTGATGAACGAGGGCGGGTCGATCGTCGGCATGGACTTCGATCCGCGCGTGGCGATGCCGTACTACAACTGGATGGGCGTGTCCAAGGCCGCGCTCGAGTCGGTGAACCGGTACGTGGCCCGGGAAGTGGGTTACGCCAAGAAGATCCGCTCCAATCTGATCGCCGCAGGCCCGGTGAAGACCCTCGCCGCCAAGGCCATCGCCGGTACCGCCACCGACGACGCCAAGCAGCTGCGTCAGCTCGACGAGTACTGGGACGGCGCGTCGCCGATCGGCTGGGACGGTGCCGACGCGCGCGCCGTAGGCAAGTCGATCGTGGCGCTGCTCTCGGATTGGCTGCCCGCCACCACCGGCTCGATCATCTATGTGGACGGCGGCGCGAGCCACAACATGTGGTTCCCGGAGAACTTCACCGCCAACTGATGGCCGACGCGCTGCTGCTGCTGTCGTTCGGCGGCCCCGAGGGTCCCGAGGACGTGCTCCCGTTCCTGGAGAACGTCACCCGGGGCCGCGGGGTGCCGCCGGAACGACTGGCCGAGGTCGCCGAGCACTACCTGCATTTCGGCGGGGTCTCGCCGATCAACGCCCTCAATCGGCAGATCATCACCGCGCTCGCGGCCGATCTGGCCGACGCCGGACTCGACCTGCCGGTGTATTTCGGCAACCGGAACTGGCATCCGATGGTGGAGGACACCGTCGCCACGATGACGGCCGACGGTGTGCGCTCGGCCCTGGTCTTCCCCACCTCCGCGTGGGGTGGGTATTCCGGCTGCCGCCAGTACGACGAGGACATCGCCCGAGCCCGCGCCGCCGTGGGTGCGGGCGCGCCCGAACTGGTGAAGCTGCGCCAGTATTTCGATCATCCGCTGCTGATCGCCTCCTTCGCCGACGCGATCACCGCTGCGGTACAACAGCTTCCGGCCGACCACCGCGAGGGCGCGCGTCTGGTGTTCACCGCGCACTCCATCCCCGTCGCCGCCGACAATGTCGCGGGACCGCCGGCCGACGGTGGCCGCCTCTACAGCAGGCAGGTGGCCGAAGCCGCCCGATTGTGTGCCGCCGCAGCGGGTTTCGCCGAGTACGACGTGGTGTGGCAGTCGCGGTCCGGGCCGCCACAGGTGCCGTGGCTCGAACCCGACATCGTTGATCACCTGGATGTGTTGCACGCCAAGGGGATCGAGTCCGTGGTCGTGTGCCCGGTGGGATTCGTCTCCGATCATCTCGAGGTGATCTGGGATCTCGACAACGAGGCGGCCACCAGGGCCGGTGAACTCGGGATGGCCTTCGCGCGCGCCGCCACGCCCGGTACCGATCCCCGTTTCCCCCGGATGATCGTGGAGCTGATCCAGGAGCGCCTCAGCGCGGGCGACGTGCGTGAGCTGGGCGAAGTCCCCGGTTACGGCTGCACGGTCGACGGCGCGCTGTGCGCTCCCGGCTGCTGCGAACTGCCCCCGCGCCCCGCGCGTGCGTGAGCACAACCGCATAACCATTCACCGCCCGCGCCTACTACGCGGGTAGGCTGGGCGGTTGTTGTGATCGACAGATCGGAGGCATCCGATGCGCTCGACAAAACGCCGTCACGCGGCCGCGCTGCTCCTGCTGCCCGTCGCCGGGACGTTCGCCCTGGCCGGCTGCGGCGGTGATTCCGGGTACGAGACCGGCCCCGAACCGACCGAGCCGACCATTTCCCAACCGACCGTCGACAGCCTGTGCAGCATCCTCGACTCCCAGCAGGGCACCTGGAAGGCGCTCGGCCCGGAGGTCGGCCGGGTGGCGTTCAACGGAGCCATGCGCCTGTGGGCGCAGCGCGACACCATCGCCAATGCCGCCATCTCCTACGACCGCTTCGTGGTCGACGAGGTCACCAACCGCAGCTGCCCCGGGGTTCGCGCCGACACCCTCACCGTCCTGGACTATCCGGATATGAAGACCGCGCTGAATGGATTCTGAAGCGGCGGTTCCCCGTTGGTGAATCAGGTGGGTTAGCATCGCCGGTGTTCTTCGGCCGGGAGGGTCGAGCAGCCGCGACGGGGGAGGCCCGATGAAGACTGTCCACACGGCGGAAACGATCTTTGCCAAGCGGGGTGGCGGCGGCGGGGTGAGCGTCGGGGTCGGCCTGCCCGACTGGGTGTGGCTGATCATCATCGCCGTGATCGTGCTCATCGTGGTGATCGTGCTGATCCGCAAATTCGGTGGCAACTCGAATCAGGGTGCGCCCCAGCACATGCCGCAGCAGTTCGCCCAGCATCAGCAGCCGTACCCGCAGCAGATGCCGCCGAACTACGGCCACCCGCAGGGCGGATACGCGCAGGCTCCCTATCCGCCGCAGTACCCGCAGGCGCAGTACCCGCGTCCGTACCCGCCTCAGCAGCCGATGCCCTACCCGCCGCAGCGGGCGCCGTACCCGAATCAGTACCAGCAGCCGTATCGCTGACCGTCGGTCCGCTCGTCGGATGAGCTGTCGGGCAACCTTTTCCGGCGTCAGGCGGCTGGTCGCGCGGCCGCGTGGATGGCGACCAGCCGGGCCTGTCGGATCGTGTTCCACAGCGGACGCAGCAGTGATTCGTGGGCGCCGATGGCCGTGGCCGAGGTCGGCGACGACGCCGGTTCGTGTTCGGCGACCGTGAGAATCGCCGCGACATGGTCGGCCGTGTCGAGAATCCGCTTGGCGCGCAACGGAATCGAGTCGGGATAGGCGTGCTTGGCGTAGGCGGCGAGTTGGGCTTCGATCTGCTCGCGCGGGTCGGCGTCGGACGGGCCGATCGAGGTGGTGTGCAGCTGCATGAGCGCGTCGGCGGCGTCGCGGACCGCTTCACGCATCGTGTACTCGGCGGCGCCGAGGGTCATGTCCGGGTCGCCGACGGGCGGGACGATCACGCTGTAGACGGTCCACTGCAGGGTGTCGTCGTCGTCCCAGTGCGGGATCAGACCGGTGCCCTCCTGGCCCGGGACGCCGATCAGGATGCCCTCCTCCGCATCGATGGCATCCGCCGCGAAGGCGCTGCCCACCGGCAGGCCGCGCACGTCGCCGGGTGCGGGCAGCACCAGGCGCAGGTGTGCGCCCGAGGGAGCCATCGCCTCACGGATGACCTTGAGCAGCGGCATGGCGCCGGTGCCGGGAAGGTCGCCGCGGGAGGTCCACGGTAAGTCGGTGCGGCCACCGGTGGCCGGGTCGCCTGCGGCGATGGTGTGGCGTGGCGCCCAGGCGTGCAGCGACTCCAGCACGTCGTCGGGCGCGCTGGTACCGGCCAGCCAGGAGCCGGCCCAGACCGTCAGCGTGGCACTGGGAGAGCACATAATCATCGAGCATAAAGGTTCGCCCCGATCCGTGTGCCGGGTCTGACCTGCGGTCGAGCTACTCGGGCTCGGTGACGAAGTCGATGAGCCGTTCCACCGCGCCGATCAGTGGCGCCTCGAGATCACGGAACGAGTCGACCGCGTTGTACACCCGGCGCCACCCCTCCTGCGGGGTACCCCAGCCGAGCCTGCGGCAGATGCCGGTCTTCCAGTCCTCACCGCGCGGCACCGTCGGCCAGGCCTCGATCCCGACGGCGGCCGGACGAACCGCCTGCCACACATCGATGAAGGGGTGCCCGGTGACCAGGACGTGCGGGCCGAGCCCCGTGGTGAGCTGGGACTCCTTGGAACCGGTCACCAGGTGGTCGACGAGCACCCCGACCCGCGCCCCTGGACCGGGCCCGAACTCGGTGAGGCGGGCGCCGAGATTGTCGAGACCCTCGAGATGTTCGACGACCACGCCCTCGACCCGAAGATCGTGGCCCCACACCCGCTCGACGAGTGCGGCGTCGTGCACGCCCTCCACCCAGATGCGGCTGCCGCGGGCCACCCGCGCGCGCAACCCCTCCACGCGCGTCGAGCCGGACGCGGAACGGGTCGGTTGCTTCGGTGCGGCGACCTTCGGGCGCACGAGCGTCACCGGTTTGCCGTCGATGAGGAACGCCGCCTCGCGCAGCGCGAACAGGCGGACCGCCCCGCGCCCGTCCTCGAGTTTCACGAACTCACCGTCGTAGCTGCGGTCGAAACCGACTACGGCACCGCAGAATCCGCTCGCCGCGTCCTCGACCACCAGATCCCGTTCGGCCGCCACCTGCGGTACCGGCGTCTTCTTCGTCCGGTTGTGGCCTGCGTAGATATCGCCGCCGTACATGTCACGCGCACTCACCCGCCCGAGCTTAGAGCCGTCGGCGCCGGGGTAGCGGGAGCGGCGCGCGAAAACCGTTGGACCACAAGATCGGCTCCGGGGGCGGGCGACGCCGCCCGCGACGGCCCGATCGGGGCTAGGCTTGGGTGGTGGCCGCAATAGTCTGGCTGATCGCGGGCCTTGTGCTGGCGGCGGCCGAAATGCTCACCGGGGATCTCACGCTGCTCATGCTCGGAGTGGCGGCGTTGGCCACCGCGGGCGTCAGCGCCACCGCGGGGCTGCCGCTGTGGGGTGACGCGCTCGTCTTCGGCGCGATGGCCGGGGTGCTGTTCCTCGGGGTTCGCCCGGTGCTGCGCCGCAGGTTCGGAACCCCGCCGCCCACACCGACGAATGTCGATGCGCTGACCGGGAAGTCGGCACTCGTTCTCGAGGACGTCGCCGAGTATTCGGGCCGGGTCAAACTCGGTGGCGAAGTGTGGACGGCGCGTCCGCTCGATCCGAGCGAAGTCTACGAAGCCGGTGTGACCGTCTATGTGATGAAGATCGACGGCGCGACCGCCGTCGTCTGGAAGGGTCCTTAGAGTCCATGGTTGCCTTGATCGTGGCCGCCGTCCTCGTCCTGCTGGTCGTGGTGGTGGTTTTCAAATCTATTGCGCTCGTTCCGCAGGCCGAGGCGGCGGTAATCGAACGGCTCGGCCGGTACTCGCGCACGGTGTCGGGACAGCTCACGTTCCTCGTCCCGTTCGCCGACCGGGTGCGCGCCAAAGTCGACTTGCGTGAACGCGTGGTGTCGTTCCCGCCGCAGCCGGTGATCACCCAGGACAACCTCACCCTGCAGATCGACTCGGTGGTGTATTTCCAGGTCACCAGCCCGCAGGCCGCGGTGTACGAGATCAGCAACTACATCGCCGCCGTCGAACAGCTCACCGTCACCACCTTGCGCAACGTGGTCGGTGGCATGACGCTCGAGGAGACGCTGACCTCGCGCGACCAGATCAACAACCAGCTGCGCGGTGTGCTCGACGAAGCCACCGGCCGCTGGGGTCTTCGGGTGGCCCGGGTGGAGCTGAAGTCGATCGATCCGCCGCCGTCGATCCAGGAGTCGATGGAAAAGCAGATGAAGGCCGACCGCGAGAAGCGGGCCATGATCCTCACCGCCGAGGGCACCCGCGAGTCGCAGATCAAGACCGCCGAGGGCGCCAAGCAGGCCCAGATCCTGTCCGCCGAGGGCGCCAAGCAGTCGGCGATCCTGTCGGCCGAGGGTGAGCGGCAGAGCCGCATCCTGCGGGCACAGGGTGAGCGGGCCGCGTCCTACCTGCAGGCCCAGGGTCAGGCCAAGGCCATCGAGAAGGTGTTCGCCGCCATCAAGAACGGCAAGCCGACACCGGAACTGCTTGCCTACCAGTACATGCAGACGCTGCCGATGGTGGCGAAGGGCGATGCCAACAAGGTGTGGCTGGTCCCCAGCGACTTCGGCAAGGCACTCGAGGGGTTCGCCCAGAACTTCGCCACCAAGGGCGACGACGGGGTGTTCCGGTACGAACCGAACACCGAGGACACGCCCCCGGTGAAGATCGAGGACGACTCCGACGTGGCCGACTGGTTCGAGACCGCCTCGGACCCGAAGATCGAGCAGGCGGTCCGCGCCGCCGAGGCCACCGCCCGCCAGCCGGTCGAGGGCTTCGAACCGACGCTGCCGAAAACCCTTGCGCCCAAACCGGAACGAAATCTCCCCGAACCGCCGCCGGTGGGCCCGGCCCAGTCCCAGCCCGGCGACCCGTACGGTCGCCCCTGGCAGCCTCCGCAGCAGACGTAACCCGCGGGCCGAGCGCTGGAATCGGTGGCGCGTCGCCTCAGATGATCGTTGGGCTCGGACCGGTGTCGGCAGACGACACCGGTCCGAGCCTTTCGGTCAGCGGGGGAGGGGGAGCAGTTCGACGAGGGTGCCTCGGCCTGTGCCGGGTGGGAGGACCGCCAGGGCTTGGCAGCCGATGAGGCCGGCCAGGTGGGGAGTGTGGGCGGGGCCGGTGCTGCGCCAGACGCCGCCGGTCTGTTGCTGGACGGGGACGATGCGGGTGGCGTCGCCCGCCATCACGCCTGCGTCCGAGAGCCTGCCCCACATGGTCGGGCCGGGGGTGCGCAGGGTGAGGGCGTCGATGACAGCGGGGCCGACGGCCAGCAGGGCGGCGACGGCGGCGAGCGGATTGCCGGGGAGGCCGAGCAGGACACGGCCGTCGGGGAGCTGGGCGACGAGGGTCGAGCCGCCGGGGCGGATCGCGACCCGGTCCACGACGATGCGGGCACCGAGGTCGGCGAGCAGGGTGCGCAGGTGGTCGGCGGCACCCCGGCCGGTTGCCCCGACCATCACCACCAGGTCGGCATTCGATTTCAGGGCGAGCCAGGAACGCAGCAGGTCGCGTTCGTCGGCCAGATGCCACAGCCCGGTGCTCTCGATATCGCAGCAGCGCAGGAACTCCGGCAGTACCGGTCCGAGCGAATCGCGGGTCTCGCCCGGACCGAGCGGGCCGACTGCCCGGATCTCGTCACCGGTCATCACCACATCCGCGCGCAACGGCCCACGCACCGTGACGGTTTCGGCCTCGGCACTGAGCGCGGCCGAGACCAGCGCGGCCGACACCCGTGTGCCCGCGGGCGCCAATTGTGTTCCGGTGGACCAGTTCTCACCTTGCCGCCGGGTGTCGTCGCGCACCGGGGCATCGGGTGCGCGCAATACCACCGGTTTGCCGGACACCACGGTGGTGACGATGTGTTCGTCGCGCAGAGTGGCCGTGGTGCCCAACGGGGTGGCGGCGCCGGTCGCGATCCGCACCGCCTCGCCCGGAGCGAGCACCACCGAGCAGGGCCGCCCCGCGTACCCGACCTGCTCGTGCACCCGCCACCACGGCCCCGGCCCCGCGACCGCGTAACCGTCCATGGCCGCCGTGTCCACCCGGGGCAGTGGTGTGGCCGCGCGCAACGCCACCGCCAGTGTTCCCCCGACAGCCTCGCCCACCGGTAGCTCACGCACCCCCACCGGCTCCAGACCCGCCGCGATCCGCGCACGCACCTGTTCCAGCCCGCACCGCGTCACCGCGACGATCTCCGCCCGCGCGCTCACCACCACGTCCAACCTTCCGCCCGCCGATACTCCGCCCATCGTCCGCACCCCCCATTGCCTGCGATTTTCTCCCCAGTTGCCGCCCGATAACGTTGTCCTCACCCCCGCCGGTCCCCGTCGGTGCGATGCGGTTCGGCGTGGTCTCGATGCGCGGATCGGATTCGCGTGGCTGAATGGAGGGGTGGATACGGGACAGCGGGAGCGGGCACAGGCGTTTGTCGAGCTGCATCGGTCGGGGTGTTTTCTGTTGCCCAATGCGTGGGATGCGGGGAGTGCGCGGGTGCTGGAGGCCGCCGGGTTTGCGGCGATCGCCACGACAAGTGCGGGGATCGCGTTCTCGTACGGCAGGCCCGATCACGACTTTCACGCCTCGGAGGAGGACGGGCGGGTCGACAAGGGCACGATGATGCGCCGGATCGGGGAGATCACCGGTGCGGTGGGGGTTCCGGTGAGCGCCGATCTCGAGGAGGGGTACGGGCCGGACGCGCAGGCCGTGGCGACCACCATCGCGGAGGCCATCACCGCCGGGGCGGCGGGCGGCAATATCGAGGACTTCACCGGTGAGCGCGCGGCCCCGCTGTTCGAGGAGGTGCACGCCGTGGACCGGGTGCGTGCCGCCCGCGCGGCGGTGGCGGCCAGCGGCGCGCCGTTCGTGCTCGTCGGCCGTACCGACGTCCTGCTCGTCGGTGGCGGGCTGGACGAGGCGATCCGTCGGGGCAACGCCTATCTCGCGGCGGGTGCGGACTGCGTCTTCGTTCCCGGCGCCGCCGACGCCGAAACCATCGCCACCCTCGTTCGCGAGCTCGACGGCCCCCTCAATGTCGTCATGGGACTCACCGCCACCCTCACCATGGCCGAACTCGCCGATCTCGGTGTCCGGCGGGTCACCGTCGGCGGCAGTATCGCGCGCATGCTGTACCGCCACCTGTTCGACGCCGCCCGCGAACTGGCCGAACGCGGCACCTTCACCTACGCCGAGAACCAGCTCGGTCAGGACGCGTTGAACGACATGTTCACCCGCCGCGACCGATAGTTCACGGTCGTGCGCCGCGCAACTCGAGAAGCACACCGAGCGAGCCCATTTCGCGGCTCTGCGACTGCGCCATCGACCTGGCCGCCTGCTTGACCGGCCCCTCGGTGAGCAGGGCGTCGGCGGCGCGGGCCATGGTGATTCCGCCCGCGTGGTGGTGGTACATCAGCCGCAGAAACAAGATCTCGGACTCGGAACCTCGTGCCGTGGTGAGAGTGTCGAGCTCGGCTCGGGTCGCCAGCCCGGGCATGGTGGCGGGACCGGTCGAATGATGGTGTGCCGTCATCCAGCTCATCGGTGTGGTGGCGGTAGGCGCGGCGCCGGCGAGCTGCGTCCAGCCGAGCAGGGTACCGATCTCGACCCGCTGGGTGTCGGCGATCTGTTCGGCGAGCGCACGCACCCCCGCGTCGACGGCCGGGTCGAGCCGTTGCACGAGGATCATGGCCTGCTGGTGATGAGCCGTCATGTCCTGCACGAAACCCAGCTCGGTCGAGTTCAGCACCGTTGCGGGTGCGGATTCTTCGGAAGCGAGCAGCGGGCGCGACGCCGCGCCGAGGACGAAGAAGAACACGGCTGCCGCCAGCGCGGCCGCCACCCCGAGAGCCCTCGGGCGATCGGCGATCACCCTCATGACCCCAGCGTCGAAACCTGGTCGGCGGGCGCCCGATACACCGCCTCGTCCAGATTCAGCACCATGAACCCGTTGTCGGAACAGGTGACGTACAACTGATTTCCCCGCCACTCGGGCGGTGACATGCACCAGTCCGCCGACAGATCACCGAACGCGATCCGCCCCACCCGCGCCGACAACACCTGCGCGGGATCGAACAACCCGTCCGCCATGGCCCGCAGTGCGGCGGGCGCACTCATCGCGGGGATGCCGATGATCGAGGCCAGCGCGTGCGGGGAGTTCCAGATCTCGAGGTTGCGTGCGGTGCGGGCGGGCGGGTTGAAATAGGCGATCTCACGGATCGCGGCGGGGTCGCGCACGTCGAATACCCGGATGCCGGAGGAAGTCCAGCCACAGGCGAGCGCGGTCGGGTTCGCCGGGCGGTCCGCCGTGCAGTAGTGCGGATCGTAGGAGAACAGCGAATTGCCCATGGCCGAACCGATCTGGGCGTCGACGTGCTCACCGAGATTGATCTCGAGCTTGATCTTGTTCACGATGCGCGGCGCGGTGTCGTCGGAGACATCGATGAGTTTCACCCCGCCGGAACCACCTTCGTCGACGGTGAACAGATGCGGCACACCGTCATAGGTCACCGGCACACTGTGCTGGGTGGCCCAGCCGTCGGTCCAGAAGGTGCGCCCGAGATGGGGGACCTGCGGGTTCGGATCGCGACGTTGCACCGCGCTCACGTCGAGCACGGTGAACCCGCCGAGCGCGGAGATGTAGAGCCGGTTCCCGTCGGGGCTCACCCCGAAACCGTGCGCCTCGATCCCGGTGAGCCCCTGCCAGATCACGTGCGGATTCGCCGGATCGGTCAGATCGATCGCACTGAGCAGGCCGGGCGCGATGCCCGAGGCCCAGTAGGTGCGGCCGTCGGGGGAGAAGCCGCCCTCGTGCGTCGTGATCGGCAGCGGCATGGCCGGGTTCGTGCCCGGCCCCGGATTCAGCAACCGGGGATGCGCGCAATCGGAGATGTCGTACACCGACAGCAAGCCCGCGCCGATGGCGAGCGGGACGCCGGTGCCGACGAGCAATTCGCGAGTCGTGTTGACCTTCAACGTCTCCCAGGTGCCGGCCAGCATCGCGGGCTCGGCGAGAGTCGCGGTGTGCCGTGGATTCGCCGGATCGGACACGTCGAGCACCTGCACGCCCGGGTGTTCGCCGAGCAGGGTGCCGGGAAAGAACGACCCGATGTAGACGCAGTGTTCGAAACTGGTCGACGTGATTCCGGCTCCGCGCCCAGTGTATCCGCCTGCCATCGACATATTGCAGTGGTAGCCCAGCTCGCTGCGACCACTGTCCCGGTCGGCGGCGGGCACGTCGCCCTGCAGCCCCGTCTCCGGTGCGGACCCCGGCCCGCACTCCGCGCGTGGCACCGATGTCCGCCCGATGTCGAAGAATTCGTGCACCAGCTGGTCGAAGGGCTGATCGGCGGCCGCGCCCGACGGCAGTCCGATCGCGATCAGCGCGGCCACCGCCGCCGGTGCCGTCGCGCGCACGACCCGAGTCCACAGGTGCATCGTTGCCTCCTCGATCCGCCCCCCGACGGCTACTGACTCAGACAGTCGTCTGTGCGAATCGTAAAGCAACCGAAAGATTGCCGGAGGTGATTCCGGGGAACTAAGCCAAGGCTGGGTCGTGCCTTACCCGAGGTCCGCATCGATGCGCTGTACGGTTGCTGCAACCGGCCGGTTCGTCTGGGCGGGCCGGGTGCGTGCGGCCGGAAAGGATTACGGACTTCATGTCGAACAACGTTGTTGACAGATCCGGTGACGCCGACGCGACACCGGGAGCGGTACCCCCGGGAGCATCGCGCAAAACGGGACTCGATCGATTCGTCTTCGCCGCCACCGCGATCGGTGCGCTGGCCTTCGTCGCCTGGGGTGCACTCGACGACGAAAGCCTCGCCGCTGCGGCGAGTTCGGCCCAGAAGTGGGTCATCACCAACACCGGGTGGCTGTTCGTGCTGGTCGCCACCGCGTTCGTGGTGTTCGTGATCTGGCTGGCGGTGAGCCGCTACGGTCGTATCCCGCTCGGCGCCGACGACGAGAAGCCCGAATTCCGCACGGTCTCCTGGATCGCCATGATGTTCAGCGCGGGCATGGGCATCGGATTGATGTTCTGGGGTGTGGCCGAACCGTTGTCGCACTTCGTGAATCCGCCGCCGCACACCGCCGAGCCGGGCTCACCGGCCGCCGCCGAGGTCGCGATGGCGACCACGCTGTTCCACTGGACGTTGCACCCGTGGGCGATCTACGCCGTCGCCGGCCTCGCCATCGCCTACGGCACCTTCCGGAAAGGCCGCTCGCAGTTGATCTCCTCGGTGTTCCGGCCGTTGCTCGGCCGCCACGCCGACGGTCTCGGTGGCCGCGCGATCGACATGATGGCGATCTTCGCGACCCTGTTCGGCTCGGCCGCCTCCCTCGGCCTCGGTGCCCTGCAGATCGGTGCGGGCATGGAGTTCAACGGTTGGATCGACGGCGTCGGCAAGATCGGTCTCGTCGCCGTCATCTCGGGCCTCACCGTGGCGTTCGTGTTCTCGGCGGTGTCGGGTATCGAACGCGGTATCCAGTGGCTGTCCAACATCAATATGGTGCTGGCCCTTGCCATCGCGGCGTTCGTGTTCATCGCCGGGCCGACGCTGTTCGTACTGAACCTGCTGCCGATCGCCCTCGGTGACTACGTCGAGATGCTGCCGACCATGGCCTCGCGCACCGGCGCCGGTGACGAGGCGATGAAGGCCTGGCTGTCGAGCTGGACGATCTTCTACTGGGCGTGGTGGATCTCGTGGACCCCGTTTGTCGGCATGTTCATCGCCCGCATCAGCCGCGGCCGCACCATCCGCCAGTTCGTCACCGGTGTGTTGCTGGTGCCGAGCGTGGTGAGCCTGCTGTGGTTCGCCGTCTTCGGTGGCGCGGGTATCGCCGAGCAGACCAAGGACCGCGCGCTCACCGAACCCGACGGTTCGGTGGACTCGAACTTCGCCCTGTTCCACCTGCTCGACCAGTACCCGCTCACCTCGATCACCACCGTGGTGGTGATGATCCTCGTGGCGATCTTCTTCGTCTCCGGTGCCGACGCCGCCTCCATCGTGATGGGCACGCTGTCCGAACGCGGCAGCATCGAACCGTCGCGCTGGATCGTCATCTTCTGGGGTGCGGCGACCGGTGCGGTCGCGGCGATCATGCTGGTCATCGCCGATTCCGACAATCTCGGTGGTGCGCTGACCGGCCTGCAGGCGCTGACGACGGTCGTCTCGCTGCCGTTCCTCGTGGTGATGATCGCGATGTGTTTCTCGCTCTACAAGGACCTGCGCGACGACCCGCTGATCCTGCGGGCCGACCGGGGTGCGGAACTCATCGAGATCGCCGTCGACAAGGGCACCGAGTTGCACGAGGGCGACTTCGCTCTGGTCACCGAGCCCGCCACCGAAGAGATCGTCATCGATCTGAAAAAGAAGGACGCCAGCGACTGACCAGTTACTTTAGGTTAGGCTGCCTTTCGTGAAATTGTCTGTGGGTCGGATCGGTCTGGTTTGTGTCACCGCCGCGGTGGCGAGCGCGCTCGTCGCCTGCGGCGAATCCGAGCAGGTCGCGGGTCCCGGCGCGGCGGCAGGCGGCGAAGGCCGCACCAGCTATCCGCTCACGCTGGACAACTGCGGGACCAGCGTCACCCTCGACGCGCCGCCGCAGCGGGTGGTGTCGCTGGATCAGGGATCCACCGAGATCCTGCTGTCGCTCGGGCTCGGTGACCGGGTCGTCGGCACCGCTTCCTGGACCGATCCGGTGCGCGACAATCTGGCCGAGGCGAACAAGTCGGTGCCGCGCCTGGCCGACAACGCCCCCACCTACGAGGTCGTCCTCGACACCGACCCGGACTTCGTCACCGCGTCGTTCGGCAGGCACTTCAAGCAGGGCGGCGTCGCCGATCGTGCCCGGTTCGCCGAAACCGGCATCGACACCTATCTGTCGCCCACCGATTGTGACAACGGGGTGAGCATCAACGGCGGCGGTAAGCGAACCAACCCGCTGACCATGGACTCGCTGTATCAGGAGATCCGCGAACTGGCGACCGTCTTCGACGTGACCGACCGCGGCGACCGGCTCATCGCGGAGCTGCGCACCCGGGCGGACGCGGCCGTAGCGGGGATCACGAAGTCGGACGTCTCGATGGCGTTCTGGTTCGCCGACACCAAGAGCCCCTATGTCGCGGGCGGTCTCGGCTCGGCGAACCTGCTCGCCACCACGGTCGGCGCGACCAATGTCTTCGCCGACCTCACCGACGACTGGCCCGCCGTCGGCTGGGAGACCCTGGTCGACCGCAACCCCGACGTGCTCGTCCTCGGTGACCTGCTGCGCAACCGTTTCCCCGGTGACCGGCTGGCCGACAAGACCGCCTTCCTCGAAGCCGATCCCGTCACCCGCGACCTCGAGGCCGTCCGCGCCAAGCGCTACATCGCGCTGCACGGCGCCGAGATGAATCCGTCCATCCGCGCCGTCGACGGCCTGGAGAAGGTGGCCGCCGGCCTGCGCGAACTGAAGGTGCCCAACTGAGTACCGTGCGCGAGCAGGCACGCACGACCGTCGGTCCGGCTCGGGAGCGTCCCCTGGTGCTCTGGTCGCTGATCGTCGTCGGTGGGTTCGCCGCGCTCGCGGTGTCGATCCTGATCGCCGTCACCCTCGGCCCGGCCGACATCTCGCCGGTGAACGTGCGCGATGTGCTGCTGAACCACCTCGGGCTCACCGATGTCCCCGTGCGGGTGTCGAAGAACGCGATCGTGTGGGAGGAACGCCTGCCGCGGGCCCTGGTCGCCGCCGCGTGCGGTGCCGGGCTCGGCATCTGCGGTGTGATCATGCAGTCGCTGCTGCGCAACCCGCTGGCCGACCCGTTCGTCCTCGGTATCTCCTCCGGTGCGTCGACCGGTGCGGTGATCGTCGGTGTGCTCGGGGTGGGTGGGGCGGCGCTCGGGTTGTCGGGCGGGGCGTTCCTCGGTTCGCTCGTCGCCTTCGGGCTGGTGCTGCTGCTGGCCCGCATGTCCGGTGGCAGCAATGACCGGGTGATCCTGGCGGGCGTGGCGAGCACCCAGTTGTTCTCCGCGCTCACCTCGTTCGTCATCTTCGCGTTCGCCGACTCCGATGAGACACGCGGCGTGATGTTCTGGCTGCTCGGCTCGCTGGAAGGGGTGCGCTGGGACGACGTGACGCTGTGCGCGATCGTCGTGCTGGCGGGTGCGGCGGTGTGCCTGTACTTCGCCTACGTGCTCGACGCCTTCTCCTTCGGTGACGATGTGGCTGCCTCGCTGGGCATCGCCGTCGCCAAGGTGCGCATGCTGTTGCTGATCGTGACCGCGCTCATCACCGCGACCCTGGTCAGCGTCGCGGGCGCGATCGGGTTCGTCGGGCTTGTCCTTCCGCACGCGGCGCGGTTCCTGGTGGGTCCCCGCCACAGCCGGTTGGTTCCGGCGACCGCGCTGCTCGGCGCGGTGTTCATGGTGTGGGTGGACGCGATCTCACGGGTGGCGTTCGCGCCGACCCCGCTGCCGGTCGGGGTTGGGACGGCCCTG
Organism: Nocardia sp. NPDC023733; assembly: GCF_040639775.1. Lineage (NCBI taxonomy): Bacteria > Bacillati > Actinomycetota > Actinomycetes > Mycobacteriales > Nocardiaceae > Nocardia > Nocardia sp. NPDC023733. Next base: position 810,857 of record NZ_JBFAAN010000001.1, read on the forward strand.
GTGGGTGTGCCGGCGTTCATCGTCATTCTGTCGCGGCGAAGGAGTGTGCGATGACGCTGCACGCGCGCAACGTCACCTGGGACCGGGGTGGGTCGCTCGTCGTCGACGGGGTGAGTCTCACGCCGTCGCCGGGGGAGACCGTCGGCCTGCTCGGTCCCAACGGGTCCGGGAAGTCCTCGTTGTTGCGGCTTCTCAACGGGGTGGTGCGGCCGACCTCCGGCGTGGTGACCCTCGACGGTGACGACCTCACCACCGTCAAACGCAGGCAGATCGCGCGGGCGGTCGCCGTGGTGAGTCAGCACGCCGACACCGACGTCGACATCACCGTCGCCGACGTGGTCCGCCTCGGCCGCATCCCGCATCGCGGCGCCTTCGGCGGCAACACCGCCGCCGACGAAGCCGCGGTGGCCGCCGCGCTCGAACACACCGGCCTCACGGCGAAGGCGGACCGGTTGTGGCACCGGCTCTCCGGTGGTGAGAAGCAGCGTGTGCAGATCGCGCGGGCACTGGCGCAGGAACCGCGTGAGCTGCTGCTCGACGAGCCGACCAACCACCTCGACATCCACCATCAGCTCGAATTGCTCGCCCTGGTCACCCGGCTGCCGGTGACCAGCGTGATCGCCCTGCACGATCTGAACCTGGCCGCCATGTTCTGCGACGCGGTGGTCGTGTTGAAGGAGGGCCGGGTCGTGGCCGGTGGTCCGCCGGTCGACGTCCTGACCGCCGAACTGATCGCCGAGGTGTACAACGTGCGCGCCGAGGTGATCGCCGACGCGACGAAGGGCCGGTTGTCCATCCTGTTCGAACCGGGGCCGGTCCCGGTCTCCGCACCCTGATCCGCGGTGCCGGGTTCGGGTCGGCCGCTGCTCGACCGGTGGTCGCTGTCGCGTGATCTGGTCGCGGCCACTCCGGCGGTGCGGTTGCTCGTCCTCACCCAGCTGGCGTTCAACGTCGGCTTCTTCATGGTGCTGCCGTACCTGTCGGTGTACCTGACCGAGGATCTCGGGCTGCGCGCGGCGTTCGTCGGGGCGGTGCTCGGGTTGCGCACCTTCTCTCAGCAGGGGTTGTTCTTCGTCGGTGGTTCGCTGGCCGACCGGTGGGGTGTGCGACCCGTGGTCGTCGCCGGATGCCTTTGTCGCATAACAGGGTTCGTCGGCCTCGCAGCGGTCACCTCGGTGCCGGGCATCGTGGCGGCGACCGTGCTGATCGGGTTCGCAGGCGCGTTGTTCTCACCCGCAGTCGAAAGCGCGCTCGCCAGCGCGGCCGGGAGCGCGGGGCGGGCACGCACCGAGGCGTTCGCGTTGTTCTCCGCATTCGGGCAGGTGGGGGCATTCACCGGGCCGCTGCTCGGAGCCCTGCTGCTCGCCGCCGACTTCGCGGTGGCGTGCCTGGTCGCGGCCGGGGTCTTCGTGGTGATCCTGCTCGCGCATCTGCGGTGGTTGCCCCGGACACCCGGTGCGCACAGCACCTGGCGCGAAGGCTGGCGGGAAGTGCTCGCCAACAAGCGGTTTTTCGTGTTCGCGGTGGCGATGAGTACGCAGTTGGTCGCCTACAACCAGCTGTATCTGCTGCTGCCGCTCGAGGTGGAACGAGCATGGGGTTCGCAGGCGCCGCTCGGCTGGTTCTTCGCGCTCTCGTCGCTGTTCGTGGTGCTCGCGCAGTTGCCGGTGACCCGGCGGGCGCGTTCGGCCACCGCCCTGCCGGTCGGGCTCCTGGTGATGGCGACCGCGTTCCTGGTGATGGCGGTGTGCGCGCCCGCCCGGTGGCACGGGGTGGCGGGGCTGATTCCGGCGGCGGTGTTCGTGCTGCTGCTGGCGCTCGGGCAGATGATCGTGCTCCCGGTGTCGCGGGACATGGTGGGGCGCATCGCCGGTGAGCGGCGGCTCGGGTCGTACTACGGGTTGCTCGCGTCCATCGGCGGGGTGGGTGTGCTGATCGGCTCCGTGGTCACCGGTGCGCTGATCGATCTGGTGCCCGGGGGGAGTGCGCCGTGGGTCGCGGTGGCGGTCGCGCTGTGCGCGAGTGCTGTCGTGCTGCGGCGCGGCGGTTAGGCGGCGAGCCGCTCGAGGGTGGCCGACAGTTCGGTGCAGGATTCGCGTAATCGTGTGCGTAGCGTGTCGGCGGTTTCGGCGACGGCGGCTTGGGCGCGCACGTATTCCGCACGGCCGTTGGGGGTTTCGACGCGGACTGGTTCGTAGCCGAATTCCCGCAGGTCGTACGGGCTGGCGCGCATGTCGAGTTCTCGTGCGGTGCAGGCGAGTTCGAAACAATCGAGCAGCAGGTCCGAGGGGATCAGCGGGGCCAGCTTGAAACCCCATTTGTAGAGATCCATGTTCGCGTGGAGGCAGCCGGGTTGTTCCCGTCGCACCTGGTCGGCGCGGGTCAGCGGCTCGGCATTGCGCCCCACCGCGTCCGGGGTGAAGAACCGGAACGCGTCGAAGTGCGTGCACCGCAACGACATCGACTCCACCACCGCATCGGTCCCCGCATGCCCCAACCGCAACGGCACCTGCTGATGGCGCACCTCGTCGGTGCGGTACACCATCGCCCACTCGTGCAACCCGAAGCACGACAGCTGCGCCGGACGCGTCGCGGTAGCGGTCAACAACCGCCCGACGAACTCCACCGTTTCCCGCCGCTTCACCAGATAAGCCGGATCGGCCGTGAACACATCGCCATCCACCCGGTGATACCCGCGAGCCCCCGCGTACTCCCGCGCTCCCCGCAAACCGATCCCGAACCCCGGATGCCACCGCCGCAACTGCGCGGGCTTGTTCCCGTAGTAGGTGAACAAGAAATCGATGACCGGATGCGCCGTCCCCGCCGCCCGCCGCTCCAGATACGGGCCGACCAGCCGATCGAGTCTCTCCCGGTGCGCGGACGCGGCGGCCTGCCACTCGACCTCGGGCAATACCCGCAGGTCGAGAGCGGAGTCCAGGTCGCTGTGCGTGCTCACCTGGTCATTGTCCCGCATCAGCCGGAGGCACCAACGACCCGCCGCAGGTCAGGCTCGGAGGAGCGCCGCCTGCACCTGTTGGAGCCGGTCCACATCCCCGCGGAAACCGGCGACCGCGTCGTTGTACAGGAACGCTTCCCACAGCCGCACCAGGGCGTAGGCCAAGGTGTCGCGGACGATGGGCGGCTGATAGCCCTCGGCCTCGGCGCGTTCGATCAGGCCCGCGACGACCGCGACCGCGGTCTGGTGGACGAGGCCGTCGCTGCGGGTGATCAAACGCAGGGCGCTGGTCGACTCGTTGTCGAAATAGGTGCGCAGTGAATCGTCCTCGACCAGCCAGTGGATGCAGCGGTCCAGGATCTCGTTGAGGCGTTCCGCGCCGGTCGCCCGGCACGTCCGGGCGGTGTGGGCGACCATGCGCTCGAGCTGGTGGGCGATCGCGGCGCCGAGCAGGCCGTCGCGGGAGCCGAACCACCGGTAGATGCTGGTGCGCCCGAGGCCGAGCTGGGCGGCGATGGCGTTGACGTCGACGCGCTTGCCCGCGAGGAACGTGTCGATCGCGACGCGCAGCACATCGTCGCGGGTGGCCGCGGCCGGCCGTCCGGGCGCCCGGGTTCCTTCGGTTCGCGTCACAGGGGACAGCATAGGCCGCCGAGGGTATTTGAAACATATCGCTCCCTGTGTAACATTCCCGAGCATGCAATTGGCACTCACCGAGGACGAGCTCGCCTTCCGCGACGAGCTGCGTGCCTTCTTCCGGCACGAAATTCCCGAAGACATCCGTAATCGCACCCGGCACATGGCCGAGGTCACCAAGGACGACATCGTCACCACCCAGCGCATCCTCAACGCGCACGGGCTCGCGGTGCCGCACTGGCCGGTCGAATGGGGCGGCCGCGACTGGACCCCCGTGCAGCGCCATATCTGGCACGACGAGATGCAGCTCGCCTCGGTCCCCGAACCGCTCACCTTCAACACCAACATGATCGGGCCGGTCATCGCCCAGTTCGGTGCGCCGGAGATGAAGCAGCGCTTCCTGCCTGCGACCGCGAATCTCGACATCTGGTGGTGCCAGGGCTTCTCCGAACCCGAGGCCGGTTCCGACCTCGCCTCCCTGCGCACGGTCGCCGTCCGCGACGGCGACGACTACGTGATCAACGGCCAGAAGACCTGGACCACCGCCGCGCAGAGCGCGGACTGGATGTTCTGCCTGGCCCGCACCGATCCGAACGCGCCCAAGAAGCAAGCGGGCATCTCGATGCTGCTGTTCCCGCTGGACACACCGGGCGTCACCGTCCGCCCGATCGAGTTGATCGACGGCGGCTTCGAGGTGAACGAGGTATTCCTCGAGGACGTGCGGGTGCCCGCCGACCAGCTCGTCGGCCAGGAGAACCAGGGCTGGACCTACGCCAAATTCCTGCTCGGCAACGAACGCACCGGCATCGCCGCCGTCGGCCAGACCAAGGTGCGGCTGTGGCTGGCCAAGGAACACGCCAAGCAGACCCGGCTCGGATCCGGCACCCTGCTCGACGACCCGATGTTCGCCGCCCGCATCGCCGAACTCGAAAACGAGCTGATCGCACTCGAACTCGTGCAGGCGCGGGTCGTCGCCGGTTCCGCCGACGGCGCACCGAACCCGGTGTCCTCGATTCTCAAACTGCGCGGCACCGAACTCCAGCAGGCGGTCACCGAACTGCTCGTCGACATCGCCGGTCCGGACTCGCTGGCCCGCGAGACCGATACACCCGACTGGGCGCGGCGCAGCACCGCCACCTACCTCAACTACCGCAAGACTTCGATCTACGGAGGATCCAGCGAGGTGCAGCGCAGCATCATCGCCTCGACGATCCTCGGACTGTGAGACAGCGCAATGGATTTCGAATTCACCACCGAACAGGACATGCTGCGCGACACCGTCCGTAGCGTCCTCACCCGGCACTACACCCACGAACGGCGCGCCACCGTCGTCGCCACCGACCCCGGCTGGGATCCACAGGTGTGGTCGACCTTCGCCGAGATCGGCCTGCTCGGGCTCACCATCCCCGCCGACGACGGCGGACTAGACGCCGGCCCGATCGAGACCATGCTCGTGCTGGAAGAACTCGGGCGTGCGCTCGCACCGGAACCGGTGCTCGACTGCGCGCTGATCCCCGGCGCCGTCATCACCCGGGCAGGCTCCGCGCAACAACGCAAACAGCTGCTGCCCGAGATCGCGGCAGGCGAGCGCAGGCCGGTCTTCGCCCATGTCGAGCCGGGGATGCGGCCACCGTCCGCCGCGGTGTCCACCCGGGCGACCCGCGACGGTGACGGCTGGCGGGTGACCGGTCGCAAGCATCCGGTCGCCGCCGCTGATTCCGCCGACCAGTTCATCGTCAGCGCGGCGCTGCCCGACGGCGGCACCGGCCTGTTCCTGATCGAACCGACCGATCCGGGCGTCACCGTCACCGCCTTCCGCACCCACGACGGGCGCCGCGGTGCCGACCTCACCTTCGACAGCGCCACCGCCGAACCCCTCGGCACCCCGGTCGACGCCGCCGATGTGATCGGCGAAATGATCGTCACCGCCCAGGCCGCGCTGGGCGCCGAAGCGGTCGGTGCCATGTCCGAAGCGCTGCGGCTGACCACCGAGTACCTGGGCACCCGCAAACAGTTCGGGGTCGCACTGCGTACCTTCCAGACGCTCACCCACCGCGCCGCCGACATGTACGTCTCGCTGGAGCTCGCCAGGAGCATGAGCCTGTACGCCTCGATGTCTCTGGCCGACGGCATCGCCGACCCGCTGGTCGCCGCCCGCGCGAAACTGCGCATCGGCCGCTCCGGCAGGCACATCGGCCAGGAAGCCATCCAGATGCACGGTGGTATCGGCATGACCGCCGAGTACCCCGTCGGCCACTACACCGCCCGCCTCACCGCCATCGAACACACCCTCGGCGACTCCAGCGATCACCTGCGTTACCTGACCGCCCACGTCACCGACCACCAGTTGGCGGAGATCTGAGCCGAATTCCGGTCCCGGCGGGTGCGAGTGCCGCCCGCCGGGTGGTTCGGCGGGCGGACTGCTCTGGGGGTAGGTGCGGTGGTCGAGGCCGTCACATGATTCACCGATGCCGGGCCTCCGGAGCGGTGGTGAGAACTCTTCGCTCGCCGCCGGAGCAGCGCGGAGTGTTGCGAACGCGAGAGCGGAATGATCGTGTGTCGGAAGAGAATCCGGTCAGTGTGAGGACTCGAGGTGGTGGAGGCGGTCGAGGGAGGTCAGGGTGATCGTCGGGTCGTGGAGCGTGATCAGATCGTCCCGGTCGAATTCTTTGAGTGCCTTGTTCAGGGTGGGGACAGAGGTGCCGAGCATGGCGGCGAGCGTGCGGTGCGGCAGATCGACCGTGTTGTCGACGGCTTCGTCGAGCAGGAGCTGGGCGAGCTGGGTGGGCAGCGGGCGACCGAGCATGTTGATGAGACGGCCCTGACCGGCGGCGAGGCGTTTCGCCACGCTCGTGAGCCAGCGGCGGGAGATATCGGGGTGGTCGGCCAGGAGTGCGTCGAAGGCAGCGGCCGGTAGGAACAGGCAGTGCGAATCGGTGCGGGCGCGGGCGGTGTAGGGCGGCGGCGTTTCGAGCAGCAGGGCGAGGTCGCCGTCGAGGTCGCCGGGGCGCAGGACGTCGATGACCGTTTGCTCTTGCGCCGAGCCGACCGACAACTCGACCAGGCCCTGCCGGACGAACCACACCCCCTCCGACGCGGCCCCGGCGACGAACAGCGACGACCCGGCGACCAGGGGTTTCGGCTCGAAACGGTCGGCGAGTTCGTCGTAGTCCTCGACGCGCAGCGGGCAGGTGCGCAGGCGGCCCACACACCGCGCGACCCAGGCCGCGTGCCGTAACTGATCGTCGCCGAAATTGTCTTCGCCCGTGGCGCGGACCAAATGGGAAAACGCCCGATGACTGTGGATCATTGCTCGCTCCTGGTGGTGGTGCCGCAACTTCGTCCCACTTCGATTATCCTCGCCGAACTGCGCGAATGCCCGCCTGCGCGATGGTGCATCCGGTGGCTCACCGAGCCGTCCCGGCACGGCACGGACCTGGGGCCGGCCACCGTCGAGGCGCGCCGACGGGGAATGCTCATCATGCGGGGGCGCCGGGGCGCATGCCAGACTAGCGGCGTGGGCGCGATGGGGAATGCGAGCGTTACGGCGCGAACGGACGGACAGCAGGGCCGCGACCGAGGCGAGGTGATCGGTGGCGGACTGCTGTGGCTGGCCAAATGGGCACTGTGCATCGTCGCGATCGCGGCGGGTGCGTGGGTGCTCGGCACGATCGTGGCGCGGCTGTGGGTGGTGCTGTTGCCGGTCGCGCTGGCGGTCGTGGTGACCACGATCCTGTGGCCCGCGACCAGGTGGCTCACCGCGCACGGGTTGCGGCCCGCATTGGCCGCGACGATCACGCTGGTGAGTTTCCTCGCGCTGGTGGCGGGCGTCATCGCGCTGATCGTGCCGTCGGTCGCCGATCAGGCACCGGAACTGGCGGACAAGTCGACCGCGGGCGTGAACCAGGTGCGTGACTGGATCCAGGGTCCGCCGCTGAACATTCGCGACGAACAGCTCGACTCCGCCGTCGACGCCATCGTGTCGCGACTGCAGTCCAGTGGCACCCAGATCGCCAACGGCGTCTTCACCGGTGTATCCACCGCCACCTCGGTGCTGATCGCGGTGTTCCTGGTGCTGGTTCTGGTGTTCTTCTTCCTGAAGGACGGTCCGCGCCTGCTGCCCTGGATGAACCTCGTGTGTGGCAACCGCAGCGGCCGCCACCTCGAGGCCGTGCTCGAGCGGGTCTGGGGGACCCTCGGCGGGTTCATCCGCACCCAGGCGATCGTCAGTTTCGTCGACGCCGTGCTCATCGGCGCTGCCCTGTTCATCCTCGATGTGCCGTTGGCGCTGGTGCTGTCGGTGATCACCTTCGTCGGCGGTTTCATCCCGATGGTCGGCGCGTTCGTGGCGGGCGCGCTCGCCGTGCTCGTCGCGTTGGTCGGCAACGGTTTCACCACGGCGCTGATCGTGCTGGGTGTCGTGATCGCCGTGCAGCAGCTGGAAGGCAATGTGCTGCAACCGGTGTTGCAGAGCCGCAGCATGGAGTTGCACCCGGTGATCGTGCTGCTCGCGGTCACCGCGGGTGGCTCCCTCTACGGCATCACCGGCGCCTTCCTCGCCGTCCCGGTGGTGGCGATGATCGCGGTGGTCCTGCGCTACCTCGGCGAACAGATCGACGCGAAGACCACCCCACCGGAATCGGCGGAATGCGAAACCGCGGCGAAGGCGGCCGTCCCGCCCACCGCCCAACCCTCCGGCGATCCCGCCTGACCGGAAGCACTGCCGCAGGGGAAACTCACCTGCGCGGCGTCGAAGTCGGGTAGTCCTCGGGCCGAGTGACCGGCGGACCGGTAGCGTGCCGGTTCATGCTCGGTCGCGAATCCGATCCTGTCATCGTCGGCCTGGCCGCCATCATGCGGTCACGGCTCGACGAGTACGTCGCGGAGTTGGTCACCTTCACCAGGCAGCACATCGCCCTGTATCGAGACGAGACGGTGGTGTCGGACGAACTGCTGTCGCAGAGTTTGCGCCGGAACCTCACCCGTTCGCTCGACCAGCTGCAATACAACGTGCCGGTCGATCTGTCGGCCGCGCAACGGACCGGGCGGGAACGCGCCGCGATGGGGGTGCCGCTGCCGGAACTGTTGCGCGCCTACACCATCGGCTTCGCGTTCTTCTGGGAGCGGTTGCTCAGCTGCGCGCGCGAGCACGGCCCGAAGGCCGTCGAGGTGGCCACCGACACCGTGTCCGACCTGTGGATGCTCAACGACGAGTTCTCGACCGCGCTCACCGAGGCCTACCGCGAGGAGATGAACGCGCGTCTGGTCGCCGAGGATCGGCGGCGGTCCGCGCTGGTCGCGGCCCTGATCGACGGCTCGGCCGGCGACACCCAGACGGCGTGGGAGATCTCGCAGACCCTCGGGTTGCCCTTCGAAGGCACCTTCGTGGTGGTCGCCACGGAATCGGCACCCATCGCCGACAATGCGACGCTGCATCTCGAGGACGTGCTGCGCCGGCGCGGCACCTCCTCGGCCTGGCGTTCCCAACCCGACCGCGAGATCGGCATCATCTACCGCGGCCGCAGCCAATCACTGTCCGACATTCTCGAGATCGTCTCCGCCACCGCCACTTTCCGGGTCGGCGTGAGCCCGGAATTCGGCAGGCTCGACAAAACCCCGAGGGCGGCTCGATTCGCCCGCACGGCGCTGGAGGCGATGCCCGCCGGGACGGTCGGGGTGAACCAGATCGTCGACACCCCCATCAGCGACCTGGTGATCGGCAACGTGGACTCGGCCAGGCAGTTCGTCTGGCGGGTACTCGGCCCGATCCTGCGGCTGCCCCCTAAGGAGCGCGACACCCACCTCGCCACGGCCCGGGCCTGGCTGGCCGCCGACGGTTCGGCCGTGCGCGCCGCGGCCGCGCTGTACTGCCACGAGAACACTGTGCGGCACCGGATCCGCAAGCTCGAAGAACAACTCGGCTGTTCGCTGAGCAACCCGACCCGGCTGGCCGAACTCGTGGCCGCCCTGCAGGCCGTCGGCACCTTGCCCGACCTCGCGGGCTCGCCGACACCGACCGGGCAGGGTTGGCGGCAAGCCGTCCAGCCTGTCTGATTTGCCCGTTGTTGTGGCGGCGACAACGACAGGCCCGAAACGGTGTCGGCGCCTACAGCCGTCTACCCGTCACCCCGCCCTAGACTCTGTGCGTCAGGTAATCCAGGGGACCCGCGCGGCGAAAAGGGCATGGACACAACAGAATATGCCCTGCTGGCCCTGCGGTCAGGCGGAGAGGGGAACTCGATTTGTCATCGATTCTGGACCGGAGCTTTCGCCCCGAGCCGGTTGATATGCGCGGCGCGGCAAGACAATTCGTGATCGACCAGGTCGAATCGACCGGTGCGGCGACCAGGAACGATTTCGACATCGACCGCATTGTTTCCACCGCACACGATCAGATCGGTGATTGGGACATCCGCAGCATGTCCGGTACGGCCTTCTGGCGCATCGTTTCCTGCTGTATCCGGCCGTAGTCGTTCCTCGCCGAAGACACCTCGTGCCCAGCCTGTTCGGCACGCGGCTCAGCGGTCACCGAGGTCGGCACGCAGCAGCGCGACGAGCCCGAGAACGGCCATGATCACCAGCCATATCGCCGATCCGAGTCCCGCGAGGATCATCGTGCCCACAGGATGATGAACGGCCCGTATTCGGCGACGCGGCCCCAATAGTCGCAGGGGCCGACATCGCCCGGGATGGCGGCGCATTCCGGGTGTGCGTCGCCGGCGAAGGCCAGGGCTGCGAGGACCGAAAGCAGCACGGCCCCAGCGAAGATGAGGATCAGATGCCTGAGGGGGCGCATACTGCCCGACCCTAACGACTCGGGCGCGGGCCCGTGGTTCGAGCCGCATGGCCGGGGCCGGCTGCGCGGGGTGGCGGGAACCACCCCGCGCAGGTCGGGGCCCGCGAACTCACTCGGGTTTGCGATGGGTCCCGTCGCGCACGGTACCGACGAACTCCTCCACCAGGTCCTCGAGCGCGACGACGCCGACGGTGTTTCCTCGGGCATCCACCACCCGGCCCAGATGACTGCTTGTGCGGCGCAACCTGGCCAGCGCCTCGTAGAGCGCGGTGGTCGTGGTGACCGTCGGCAGGGGGCGGATGTCGGTGCGTGGGATCTTGGTGTCGGGGCCCGCGTTGTCGTCGGCGACCTCGTCGAGCACGTCCTTGATGTGCAGGTAGCCGACGAGCGAACCGTCGGCCGCGCGCACCGGGTACCGGGAGAACCCGGTCTCGGCCACGGCGGCTTCCACATCACCGAGCGTGGTTCCGTCGCCGCGCAACGGCACCGAACGCGCCTCGGCCAGCGGAACCATGACATCGCCCACGATCCGCTCGGAGGTGCCGAGGGCCTGTGTGAGCCTGCGGTGTTCCTCCTCGTCGAGCAGACCCTCCGAGCGCGACTCGCCGATCATCTCGGCCAGTTCCACCGTGGACACCGTCGCGTCGAGTTCGTCCTTGGGCTCGATGCGCAGCATCCGCAGGGTGAGGTTGGCCGCGTAGTTGTAGAGCGCGATGAGGGGACGCGCGATCCGCAGCCACATCAGATGGATCGGTACCAGCAGCAGCGCCGAGCGTTCCGGACCGGCCAGCGCGATGTTCTTCGGGACCATCTCGCCGAGCAGGATGTGCAGGATCACCACCAGCGTCAGCGCCAGCGCGAACCCGACGGGGTGCAGCAGTTGCTCGGGCAACCCGAGCAGTTCGAACGGGCGCTCGATCAGGTGCGCGATGGCCGGTTCGCCGACCCGGCCGAGCAGGATCGAGCAGATGGTGATGCCGAGCTGGGCGGCGGCCAGCATCATCGACAGGTTCTCGCCTGCCTCGATCACCGTCGCGGCCTTCTTCTTCCCCTGTGCGACAAGGGCTTCCAGGCGATCACGACGGGCCGAGATGAGCGCGAACTCGGCCGCGACGAAGAAGGCGTTGCCCGCGAGCAGCACCGCGGTGAGGACGAGTCCGAACAGGTCACCCATGGTTGTGCTCCCGTGCCGCGAGGTTCGCGTCGTCGACGGGCACCAGGCGCACCCGGTCGATCCGCCGTCCGTCCATCCGTTCCACCCGGGCCACCCAGCCGCCCGCACCGCCACGCGATTCGGGCAGGACGACCTCGTCGCCGCCCATCGGGATGCGGCCCAACTGGGTGAGGACGAGTCCGCCGAGGGTTTCGTATTCGCCTTCGGGCGCGTCGTAGCCCGTCGCGCGGGACACCTCGTCGATGCGCAGCAGACCCGAGCAGTCCCAGCCGTCGCTCACCCGGCGCACATCGCGTTCCTCCTCGTCGTGCTCGTCGCGCACGTCGCCGAGGATCTCCTCGATCAGGTCCTCCATGGTGACCATGCCCGCGGTGCCGCCGTACTCGTCGACGACGAGCGCCACCTGCATGCCGTCGGCACGGACCCGTTCGAGCACCTCGTCGCCGTCGAGACTGGCGGGCACGATCGGTACCGCGACGGCGAGCTTCCCGAGCGGGATCTGCTTACGCAGGTGCGCCGGATGGGTGAAGGCGTGTTTGACGTGGACGACGCCGAGGGTGTTGTCGAGGTCGCCGTCGATCACCGGGAACCGGGAGTACCCGGTGCGCGCCGAGGCGGCGATGAGGTCGGCGATGGTGTCGTCGCGGTCGAGCGACTCCACCTTCACCCGGGGGGTCATCAGGTCCTCGGCGCTGCGTTCACCGAACTCCAGCGAGCGGTCCATCAGCTGCGCGGTGCGCTGATCCATCGCCCCGCGCTGGGCCGAGGTGCGAACCAGCGACCCGAGTTCCTGCGGCGACCTGGCCGAACGCAGTTCCTCGGCCGGTTCGATGCCGAGCCTGCGGACCAGCCAGTTGGCGGCGTTGTTCAGGAATCGGATCAGCCACTTGAAGAACACGGAGAACCCGATCATCGGGCCCGCGGTGAGCCGGGCCGTCGCCATCGGCTTGGCGATGGCGATGTTCTTGGGTACCAGTTCGCCGTAGATCATCGACAGCGAGGTCGCCAGGATCAGCGCCAGCGCGAGCGCGACACCGGTCGCGGCGGTCTCGCTCAGGCCGATGCCGTCGAGCAGCGGCGCCAGCAGCCGCGCCAGCACGGGCTCGGCGATGAAGCCGGTGATCAGGGTGGTGATGGTGATGCCGAGCTGGGCGCCCGAGAGCTGGAACGACAGGGTGTTGTGCGCCTGTTTGACCAGTCGTGACCGGGTGTCACCGGAGCGCGCGGCCGATTCGACGGCGCTGCGTTCCAGGGCGGTGAGGGAGAACTCGGCGGCCACGAACAGGGCGGTACCGAGGGTCAATGCGGCGAAACCGAGCAGGCTGAGCACTGTCAGCACGGTGGACATCCTCAGCACCACCCATGCGGTGCCGGGGCGAGACCAGTGGATCGGACGGACGCTGCGGAAAGGAGGACGCCGGGTTTGTCACCCGGCTCCGTAGAGGAGCCCTCCTGTGTGGCGCCCTTGGACGCGGGTGACAACTGGATCCTTTCGAGGTGGGAAAACGAGCTGTGCCGAGATCGGCAACTCCATAGTAATCCGTCGCCTCGGTTGATGCGTCAGCGGCGCGGCCGACCGGCGCCCGCACGGCGTCCGGTCGGCCGGGCGGTCACCAGCCGCTGGGCAGCGGCCTGCCCTCGGCGAAACCGGCGGCGGACTGCACACCGAGCACCGCGCGTTCGTGGAACTCGGGCAGGGTGCGGGCGCCCGCGTAGGTGCAGGAGCTGCGTACACCCGAGCAGATGTGGTCGATCAGGTCCTCCACGCCCGGCCGCTCGGGGTCCAGGCGCATCCGCGAACTGGAGATGCCTTCCTCGAACAGCGCCTTGCGGGCCCGGTCGAAACCGCTGTCGGCGGCGGTGCGGGCGGCGACGGCACGCTTGGACGCCATGCCGAAGCTTTCCTTGTAGGCGTTGCCGTCACGGTCGACGCGCAGGTCGCCGGGGGACTCGTAGGTGCCGGCGAACCAGGAGCCGATCATCACGTTCGACGCGCCCGCGGCCAGCGCCAGAGCCACGTCGCGGGGGTGGCGGACACCACCGTCGGCCCACACGTGCACGCCGAGTTCCTGTGCGGCGGCGGCACATTCGGCCACCGCGGAGAACTGAGGACGGCCCACACCGGTCATCATCCGGGTGGTGCACATCGCACCGGGGCCGACGCCGACCTTGATGATGGTCGCGCCCGCCTCGGCCAGGTCGCGGGTGCCCTCGGCGGAGACCACATTGCCCGCGACCAGCGGCAGCCCGAGGCCGAGATCGGCGACGGTGCGCAGGGATTCGAGCATCTTGGTCTGGTGGCCGTGGGCGGTGTCGAGGACGAGGACGTCGGCGCCCGCGTCGGCCAGTGCCTTCGCCTTGGCGGCCACGTCACCGTTGATGCCGACGGCGGCGGCGACGCGCAGTTTGCCCTCGGCGTCGACGGCCGGGGTGTAGATGCCCGCGCGGATGGCGCCGGTGCGGGTCATCACGCCCGCCAGGGTGCCGTCGGGGTGGGTGAGCACGGCGAGCTGGGTGTGTGAACCGGCGAGCCGGTCGAAGATGTCGCGGGGCGAGGCGTCGACGGGGGCCTGCACGAAATCGGTCTGGGCGATCTCGCGCAAGCGCGCGAATCGGTCGACGTCGGCGCAGGCGGCCTCGGTGACCACACCGACGGGTTTGCCGTCCTCGACGACGACCACCGCGCCGTGCGCGCGCTTGTGCATCAGCGCCAGCGCGTCGGACACCGCCGCGTCGGGGTCGAGGGTGACCGGGGTGTCGGCGGTGAGCGAGCGGCTCTTGACGAACGCGATGGTCTCGGCGGCCGCCGGGATCGGGAGATCCTGCGGCAGGACGACCAGTCCGCCGCGTCGGGCGACGGTCTCGGCCATCCGCTTACCGGCCACCGCAGTCATGTTCGCGACGACGAGGGGGATGGTGGTACCCGAGCCGTCGACGCTGGCCAGGTCAACATCGAACCGGGATGCGACATCCGTGCGGTTCGGGACGAGGAACAGGTCGTCGTAGGTCAGGTCGTACGGCGGCGGTGGGCCAGGAAGAAATCGCACTGTGCCGATGATAGCCGTGTGAGCGGTCCGGCGGGCGGATGCGCGCGGGGTGCTCCTGGCATGCCGCCGGAAAAGGCGCGTGGCCGAACCGTAATCGGTTCGGCCACGCGGCGATTCATCTGTGCGATCAGTTTGCGGAACGGTTGCGGTTGCCCGCCGGAGCCGCCGGACGACCGGCGCGCCGCCGCGAATTCGTCGGCGTGTCGCCGCTCCGGGCGTGTCCGCCGGCGCCCGCGGGCTTGCGGGAACGCGACTCACCGGTCGGACGGTCCCGGCGCGGCGCGCCCGAACCCCGGCTGTGCCCGCCCTCGGAAGCTGTTGCGCCACTGGGCCTTGCGCGGCGCGGACGACCCGCACCGGTCGAGGTCCGCGTCGGCTGTGCCGGTGCGGCGGGGGTGGCGAGCGCGATGCCGCTCGGCTTGCGGGCGCCGGTGATGTCCACCAGCTTCCGGTCGCCGGGGCGGACATCGATACCGTCGGTCCGCACGCCCGCCTTGCGGGTCATCGCGGCCACGTCCTTGCGCTCCTCGTCGGTGACGAGGGTGACGACCACGCCGTCCTCGCCGGCCCGCGCGGTGCGACCGGCGCGGTGCAGGTAGGCCTTGTGCTCGGCGGGCGGGTCGAAGTGCACGACCAGCGACACACCGTCGATGTGGATGCCGCGCGCGGCCACGTCGGTGGTGACCAGCACCGGCACCGACCCGTCGGCGAAGGCCGCCAGCGTGCGCACGCGATTGTTCTGTGCCTTGCCGCCGTGCAGCGAGCCCGCGTCGACACCGGCGCCGCGCAGCTGCTTGGCCAGACGATCGGCGCCGTGCTTGGTGCGCACGAACATGATGGTCAGGCCGTCGCGGGCGGCGATCTCGGTGGCGACGGTCCGCTTGATGTTCTTGTCGCGCACGAAGAACAGGTGGTGGGTCATGGTGCTCACCGACGCCTCGGCGGGTGCGGTGGAGTGGGTCACCGGGTTGCTCAGGTAGCGCTTCACGAGCTTGTCCACGTCACCGTCGAGGGTGGCCGAGAACAGCAGGCGCTGACCCTGCTTCGGGGTGCGGTCGAGCAGGCGGGTGACCTGGGGCAGGAACCCCATGTCGGCCATGTGGTCGGCCTCGTCGAGGGCGGTGATCGCCACGTCGGACAAGTCGGCATTGCGCTGCTTGATGAGGTCGTCGAGGCGGCCGGGAGTGGCGATCAGCAGGTCGACACCGCGCGCGAGGCGGTCGGCCTGCCGCTTGATCGGTGCACCACCGACGACGGAGGCGACACGCAGACCGAGCGAGCGAGCGGCATCTTCGAGCGCCTTCTCGATCTGGGTGGCGAGCTCACGGGTCGGTACGAGCACCAGGCCACGCGGGCGGCCCGGCTTGGACGGCGGGCCCTCGGCCAGGCGGGTGAGGATCGGCAAGCCGAAGGCGAGGGTCTTGCCCGAGCCGGTGGGGCCGCGACCCAGCACGTCACGCCCGGCGAGCGCGTCACCGATGGTGGCGGCCTGGATGGGGAAGGGCTTGTCGATGCCCGCGTTGCGCAGGGCCTGCACCAGGGCCACGGGCAGGCCTAGTTCGGTGAAGGTCGGTTCGGTCGCGTCGGAGACAGCAGAGGTGGACAAAATGGCCTTTCGTTGGGCTGCGAATCGCGCTGGAAGATCACCGGCGCCGATTACCCGAAACACGCGAACGG
Source organism: Nocardia sp. NPDC023733 (assembly GCF_040639775.1). Lineage (NCBI taxonomy): Bacteria > Bacillati > Actinomycetota > Actinomycetes > Mycobacteriales > Nocardiaceae > Nocardia > Nocardia sp. NPDC023733. The sequence continues at coordinate 827,143 of NZ_JBFAAN010000001.1, forward strand.
CGTACGGGGTGCGGCCCAGCAGGAAGGACCGATCTCCCAGGATAGGCGTGATTGCGTTCGCGTGGGTAAACAACCTGGTCAGCGGTAACGGCGAGCACCGGTTCGGCCAGGAGTGATCAGCAGGGTCCGGGGTGCGGGCGTCGCGTCCGGCTCGGCTGGGTGATCGCCAGGTCAGCCGTGGAACAACCGGCTCAGTTCCTGCAGCCACGGCACCGCGACGGCGAGGGTGGGAACCACCAGAATCGCCGCCGATCCCAGGTAGGCCGCGGTGGCGATTCTCACGTCACCGTTGGTGCCCGCGAGGCGCTGGATGCGGATGAGGGTGCTCGGACCGCCCGCGGCGAGCGCGCCCTGCGGTGCGGTCGATTTCGCGCACGCCACCAGGGCGCGGGCGAGCGGTTTGGGGCCGGTGACCTTCACCGCGGAGTCGTCGGCGAGCAGTTCGATGAGCAGTTTCACCGAACCGAGCGCGGCCTTGCTGCGGACCACCCGGGGGAACGCCTCGTGGACGGCGGTGAACGCCTCGAGCACCAGGTCGTGGCGGGCCCGCAGATGCGAGCGCTCATGGCTCACGATCGCGGTGACCTCGGCGTCGTCGAGGCTGGTCAGGGTGCCTTCGCTGAGTACAACGCGCTGGCGGAGCCCGGGCAGGCAGTAGGCGATGGGTTCGGTGGCGGCGAGCACCCGGATGTCGGCGGCGCGGCGCACGGGACCGCTCTGATCGAGCAGATCGACCAGCATGCGGTGCCGGGACCGGCGGCGGCGGGTGTGCACGCCGACACGCACGATGGAGAACATCAGGCGCGCGCCGATCATCAGCGTCAGCGCGAACACGGTGACGTACACGAGCCACAGCGGCAGCCCGAGCGCGTCGATCTCCTTGGTGGGGGAGGTGGTCGGCCTACCGTCGGGGCCGGGAACGAGCAGCAGGCTGGCGATGGCCAGCCCGGAACCGAAGGCGCTGAGCACGGCGGCCAGCGCGATGGCCTGCCACAACACGACCGCTGCCCGCGGACTGCGGTGCGGCCAGGTAGCACGGCTGAGCAGCGCGGGAACTGGCCCTGCGAGTAGCAAGGCGAGACCTGCGAAGACTGCCGCGGTTGCGTTCATCGACTCTGCTCACTGCGTTGTGGGGCCAGGGGCGCTCACGTCGTTGTGAGAGCCGCCAGGGAGTCTAGCCGCTGTTTTCGTCGGATTCGAGCTTGGCCAGTGCCTCGCGCAGCGCATCGGCTTCGTCCTTGCCGACCTGTTCCACGAAGTGCACCAGTGCGGCGGCGCGGCTGCCCGCCGCGTCGGCCTGCTGCAACGCGTCGACCATCAGGCTCGCGACCAGTTCGTCACGGCTGTGTACCGGGGCGTACCGATGCGCGCGATCGTCGCGACGCTGCACAACCAAATCCTTTTTCGCCAGCCGCTGCAGCACGGTCATCACCGTGGTGTACGCGAGCTCGCGACGAGCCGCCAGTGCTTCGTGTACCTGCCGCACCGTGAGCGGTTCGTCGGCGGACCACAACTGGTCCATCACCGCTTTTTCGAGTTCGCCGAGACCTGCCATCCCTCCGATTTTACGGACTCAACGACAAAGATGCGTACTACAGATTGTCGTAACGGGGTGTTTGCTGGTGTGTCATTCGTCATACCCGGCCGCGCCGTGCACGTGGCGCGTGCCGATCGGCACGACCATCGGCCGCCCCGAGACCGGATCGGTGAGTACCTTCGCGTCGAGTCCGAACACCTCGGCGAGCAGTTCCGCGGTGATGATGTCGGCCGGTTTTCCCTGCGCGACGATGCGGCCCGCCGCCATCACCACCAGTTCGTCGCTGTAGCGGATGGCGAGGTTGAGATCGTGCAGCACCATCACCACGGTGCGTCCGAATTCGGCATGCAAGCGGTCGACCAGGTCGAGCACTTCCAGCGAGTGCGCGAGGTCGAGATAGGTGGTCGGTTCGTCGAGGAGCAGGATGTCGGTGCCCTGAGCGAGTGCCATCGAGATCCAGGCGCGCTGCCGCTGCCCGCCGGACAACTCGTCGAGGGTGCGGTCGGCCAGGTCGGCGATGCCGGTCTGGGCCAGGGCTGCGGCGACCTCGGTCTCGTCGTCGGCCGACCACTGCCGCAGCCAGGACTGATGCGGGTGACGGCCGCGCGCGACGAGATCGGCGACGGTGAGCCCTTCCGGTGCGACGGGGGTCTGCGGCAACATGCCGATCACCCGTGCGACGTCCTTGGTCTTCATCGACGAGATGGCCTTGCCGTCGAGCACCACCTGGCCTTCGCGCGGACGAAGCAACCGGCCGAGCGACTTGAGCAGCGTCGACTTGCCGCACCCGTTCGGTCCGATCACCGTGGTGACCACGCCGGGGGCGATGTCGAGACTGAGCCCGTCGACGATCACCCGCTCGCCGTAGCCGAGGGAAACGGTGTCGGCGGCGAGGCGATGGGCGGGGCTGGTCATGAGAGCGTGGCCTTCCGGTTCATGCGGACGAGCAGGTAGAGCAGGAACGGCCCGCCGAGCGCGGCGGTGACGATACCGACCGGCAGGTCGACGGGCAGCAGCGCGCGCGAGATGATATCGGCGCCCGCCACCAGCGCGGCGCCGGTGAGCGCCGAGGCGATCAGCGGTTCGCCGGGCGTGCGGAACGCCATCCGGGCGATCTGCGGTGCGGCCAGCGCGACGAATCCGACGGGCCCGACGGCCGCGGTCGCCACCGAGGCGGCGACGACGGACGAACCGATCAGCAGCGCCTGCTGGGACTGGATGCGCACACCGAGCACCCGGGTCGATTCCTCGCCGAGGCGCAGCGCGGCCAGCGTGCGCGCCGAGACGAGCGCGACGACGGTGACCACGGTGAGCGCGATCGCGGCGGGCACGACACTCGACATGTCGGCCGCGTCGAGCGAGCCGTTGAGCCAGACCTGGGCACGGGCGGCGTCGGTGAGGCTGGCGCGGGTGAGCAGCCAGCTGATCGCCGACATGAGCACCGCGTTCACGCCGATACCGATGAGCACGAGGCGGAAACCGGTGACACCGCGTTCCCCGCCACCACCGCGACCCCACGCGAGCAGGTAGATGACCACGGCGGTGAGCAGGCCACCCGCGAGCGCCGCCAGGGGGGCACCGACCGTCGCGACGAGACCCGTTGTCGCCCCGCCGCTTCCGACCAGCACGGCGACCGCGCCCACACTCGCGCCGGTGGTGATACCGAGCACGTCCGGCCCCGCCAGCGGGTTGTGCAGGATGGACTGCATCAGCGCGCCCGCAAGCCCGAGGGCGGCACCGACGACCACGGCGGTGAGCGCCCGGGGGAGTCGCGATTCGAGGACGATGAACCGCTGCGATCGGGACCCACCCCCGCCGAGGACATCGAGCACCCGGCTCAGCGGGACATAGGTGTCGCCGACGGCGATATCGACGCAGAACAGCACGAACACAGTCACGGCCAACGCGACGACGAAACCGAACATCACCGGGCGCAGCACCAGCGACAGCGGACCCACTCGCAAGGCCGGACGCACCTTGCGCAGATCGGCGGTCGTGTCGATGCCGGCGCTCACAGCGTCACCAGCTTCTTGCGGCGCACGAGGGCGATGAAGAACGGTGCGCCCAGCGCCGCCAGCATCACCCCGACCTGCAGTTCACCCGGCCGGGCGACGACGCGGCCGGTGATATCGGCCGCCAGCAGCAACAGGCCGCCCAGCAGGGCCGAGTAGGGAATCAGCCACCGGTTGTCGGGTCCGGTGACGATGCGAGCGATATGCGGGACCACCAGCCCGAGGAATGCGATCGGCCCGACCGCCGCGGTGGCCGCACCGCTGAGCAGCACCACCGCGGCCAGTCCGAACGCGCGCGCCCGGCCGATGTCGACACCGAGCCCGCGTGCCACATCGTCGCCGAGACCGAGCAGGTTCAAGGCGGGGGCGGCGGCCAGCGCCATGCCCAGTCCGATCACGAGGAACGGCAGGACCTGCCAGAACACGTCGGCCTCGCGGCCGTTGACCGTGCCGACCACCCAGAACCGGTAGGTGTCGAGCGCCGCGTTGTCGAGTACGACGACGGCGTTGGTCATCGCCTGCAGGAACGCGGTGACCGCCGCACCGGCGAGCACCAGGCTCAACGGACTGGCTTTGCCACCGCCGATCGAGGAGACGCCGAACACGATCAATCCCGCGATCGCCGACCCGGCGAAGGCGAACCAGATGTACTGACCCGGCGCGGTGAAGCCGAACAGATAGATGCTGAGCGCCGCCAGGAAGCCGGCGCCCGCATTCAGTCCTAACAATCCGGCATCAGCTAGCGGATTCCGGGTATACCCCTGGATGAGCGCGCCCGCGACCCCCAGCGCCATCCCGGCGATGAGGGCCAACGCGGTGCGCGGGAGACGCAGCTCACGCACGATTTCCTCGGCGGTGGAGCGGGCCGGGCATCGGAACGGGCCGCCGTCGCAGCCGAGAGCGTGTGTGACGGCGTCGAACACCGTGGACGGTGCGAGCGAGCGGGTGCCGATGGCGATGCTGGCCACCACTGCCACGGTGAGCAGTACAGCGAGCAGGGCAAGCCCGGTCAGACGACGGCGTCTGACGGTGCCAGGGTGGATCACGGCGACGAACTTCTCCTGCCTCGAAACCGGACACGACTTGTGAAGTCTGGTAAGCCTAACCTATGTTCCGAGACATCATCGTCACGGGAACCAACCGTTCGAGGAGGTTCGATGCCCGAGCCCGTCACCACCACCACGACCCGCACCACCCTCGCGTTCGATCGCGCCTGTGCGCGGTTGCAAGCCCTGCAACCGGAGCATCCGCGGGTCTATGCCGTGGCGGCGATGGCCGGACAGGGGAAACGGCGATGGTGGCATGTCCCGAACGGGTTGTCCGAGGGCCGCGTCGAACTGATGTACCGCAGGCACGCCGCGGAGATGATCAACGACGAGATCGCCGCCGAGGTGGTGGCGACCGCGCTCATCCACGCCGTCGTCGGCCGGGTCACCGCGCTGTTCGTGATGTCGGCGCAGGCCTGGGATCCGGGGCGCGACAACCTCTGGATCCACCACGACAACGACGGCGGTATCGATTGGGCGGGCTTGTCCGACACCACGATTCGCGTCGTCGACGGTGATCCGCAGGCCGCCGAACCCGGCACCGTCGCACTGCCCTGCGAGGCGGCGATGGCGGTGTGGCTGGTGCAGCGCAGCGCGTCGTCGCTGATCCCGCTGCAGTCGGTGCTCACCCGCTGCTCGGGCCTGCCCGCGCGCCGGTTCTGGCCGCTGGTCGGTGAATCCGTCGTGGGCGCGGCCACCTATGTGCCCGATCTGGCGCGCACCGATGCCGCCGCCGCGGCGCGTCGGGGCCAGTTGCTGCTCACCGCCTTCGAGGAGCGTGGTTTGCCCGTGCGGCGCAGCAGCGTGCTGCAGCGCTGAGCGCGTCGCGCGCTTCACCGGCGCGGTCGCGGGTATAGGTTCCGCATGACCGTTGTCCTGAAGCGGGCTGTCACCACGCCGCTGCTGTACTTCTTCATCCTCGGCGACATTCTGGGCGCCGGGGTGTACGTGCTGGTCGGTTCGGTGGCCCGGGAATCCGGCGGCGCCGTGTGGTTGCCGCTCGTCATCGCGCTGGTGCTGGCCACGCTCACCGCGGGTTCGTATGCGGAACTGGCGACGAAGTTCCCGAGGGCGGGTGGGTCGGCGCACTATGTCACCCGGGCGTTCGGGCCCGCGGCCGGGTCGTTCGTCGGTTTCTGCATGCTCGCCGCCGGTGTGGTGTCGGTGGGTGCGCTGGCCAGGGCGTTCGCGGGGGACTATCTGCAGGCGCTGGTCTCGGTGCCGGTGGTCGTGGTGGTCGTGGTGTTTCTCGTGCTGCTCGCGGCGCTGAATATTCGCGGCATCCGGGAGTCGTTGGGCGCCAACGTGGCAGCCACACTGGTCGAGGTCGGCGGGTTGCTGCTCATCATCGGACTCGGTCTGTGGGTGATGCTGCGTGGTGACGCCGACCTGAGCCGCCTCACCCAGGTCGGCACCGCCGAACAGGGGGCGGTCGGTGCGGTGCTGGCGGGCTCGGTGCTGGCGTTCTACTCGTTCGTCGGGTTCGAGACCTCGGTGAACCTGGCCGAGGAGGTGAAGGACCCACGCCGGTCCTACCCCACGGCGCTGTTCGGTGCGTTGCTCACCGCCGGGGTGGTGTACGCGCTGATCGGTGTGGTCGCCAGTGCCGCGGTGCCCACCGAGAAGCTGGCGGAGTCGAGCGGCCCGCTGCTGGAGGTGGTGCGGGTGGCCGGGGAGGTGCCCGACTGGTTGTTCAGTCTGATCGCGCTGGTCGCGGTCGCCAACGGGGCCCTGCTCACCGGCATCATGTCCTCGCGGTTGGCCTACGGCATGGCCCGCGACGGCCTGCTGCCGTCCGCGCTCGCCCGCATCCTGCCCGGCAGACGTACACCCTGGGTGGCGATCCTGGCGACTTCGGCGGTGTCGTTGCTGCTGGCGCTGACCGGCGAAGTCGATTCGCTGGCAGCGACATTGGTGCTGTTGCTGCTGTTCGTCTTCGGTTCCGTCGACGCGGCGGTGCTGGTGTTGCGCCGCGAACCGGGCGAACCGGGACACTTCCGGATTCCGACGATCGTGCCCCTGCTCGGCCTGGCGTCGTGCCTGTTCCTGTTCACCCGCATCGACGGTGAGGTGTGGGCGCGCGGGCTGATCCTCGTCGGTCTGGGCGCGGTGCTGGCCGTGGTGAACGCGATTCGTGCCCGCGGTGGTGTGGATGCGGAAAAACGGGTAGAGCCAGCCGAGGAGAGGAGGAAGTTCATGACCACACCACGCGACCGCGACGACGACACCGCCGAACCGAAAGGTGGACGGCCTGGCCCCCGTGACGAGGGCAAGGACGGTGGCATGGCCACCCGCGAAGTCGCCCCCGATGTCGCCGAGACCGACGAGGGTGCGCAGGAACCGCCGGACTAGCCTGCGGCACCCCGGGCGGCCACGGCGTCGCCGAGTCGCCGGAACGAGCTCAGCAGCAGGTCGCCGTAGTGGTCGGGGTCCGGCATCATCGCCGCGTTGGTGGTGACGGTGACGGCCAGCTCCGCGCCCTGCGAGGTGATGAGATGGCGCAGGCCGTCGCCGTCGTGGATCGGCAGCGCACCGAGCACGCGCACCAGGGGCCGTCCGCCGAACCGCAGGTCGTCGCGGACCGGCGGCACATTGCTGATCGTGGTGTTGCTCAACGGGATCGAGGTCGCCGCGTCGAACCGGCGCAGGGTGCGCGCCCAGCCCGCGGCTCGCAGCAGCAGCGCGGGCGCGGTCTCGACGCGCGACTCGGTGCGCAGCGTGGCCGGGTCGGCGGCGGTGGCTTTGGCCCGCTTCGCCGATTCCTCGATCGCGAGCAGACACCGCACGGGGTCGTCGATGTCGGTGTGCAGATCGACGAACATCTGGGTGAGCTGGTTCACCGAATCCCACTGCGCCACACCGCGCATCGACATGGGCACCATGGCTGCGAGGGAAGCCTCGGGGGTCTCGCCGCGCTCGGCCAGATAAGCCGCGAGCGCGCCCGACACGGTGGTCAGCATCAGGTCGTTGACGGTGACCCGGATCGGGCACGCGGCCTGCACGGCACGGACCTCGGTCATCGGCAGGGTGACGACATGCATGGTCAGCGGTGCGTGGATATCGCGGTTGAAGCGGGTCACGGGTTGCTGGGTCACCGCGCTCCTGTCGCCGGGTACCCGGGTCCGGGCCATGCCGAGGGCGAATCGCGCGGGGGCGGTGAGCACAGTGGCGGCAGTCCGCACGGCCACGCCGATCAGGTCGTCACCGCCGAGTTCGACCTCGGGGGCGGGCGCATCGCCGAACAGTTTCGCCTCGAGTTCGCGGGTCGCGACCCCGTCGCAGACGCTGTGGTGGAGTTTGAGCACCACCACCGTCGCCGTCCCGATTCCCGGCACCTCACCTACCCGGTCCAGGACATGGATCTCCCACGGCGGCTTGACGAGATCCATTCTCGCCGAGGCGAGTTCGGCGATCCGGGTCTGGGCCGCAGGCCAGGTACTCGGCGCGTCGAGGAAGACGTGATCGGCCATATTCGCCACCGGAGCGGGCACCCAGTACGGCAGGTCGAGATCGAAGGGAGTGCGGCGCAAGCGGCGGTGGAACAGGGGAGAGTGGCCGAGGCGAGCCCGCGCCCACTCGCGAACCTCGCGCGTGTGCAGAGGCGCGGTGCCGTCGTCGGCGAAGAAGTACACCGCGACGATGTGGGAGAGGTGCCGGTCGGTCTCGTCGTAGACGAACACCGCGTCGCGCGGCGCCAACCGCCCGGGGCGTACCCGCAGGGTGCTCACAGGCCGAGTGCCGTCGCCATCATCGGCCAGGAAGCGTGCAAGTCGTCTTCCCAATAACCCCATGAATGAGTTCCGGTCGCGCGCATATTGTAGGTGATATTCGTACGGCCGAGTTCGCGTGTCCGCTGGGACATTTGCGCGGTGCAATACATGGTCGCCGCTTCGATTCCGCCACCGACGAGCATTTGATTCTGCAGAATGGACGCGGGGTTTTTTCCTTCGACATGTACCCGCGGATTCGCGAGGGTGTCGTGCACGCCCGGCAATCCACTTCCCGCGGCGATATAGATCGGGATATCGGGCAGCCGATGCGCTTGTACATACGGGTCGTGCTCGCGCCAGGCGGCATCGCCTGCCGGCCCCCACATGTTCTCCACCTTGCCGCCGCCGAGGCGGACCACGAGCGAGACGAACTCGCGGCCCACCGGATCGCTCGTCATCGCGCAGCCGCTGTAGGAGGCGACGCTCCGGTAGAGCTGCGGGGCCTGAATGGCCAGGTCGAGGACCGAACTGCCTGCCATCGAGATGCCCGCGAGCGAGTTGACGCCGGTGGTGTCGAAGGCCGCGTCGATCACCGGCGGCAACTCCTGGGTGAGGAAGGTGGTCCACTTGTTGACGCCGTTGTTCTTCAGGTTCTTCGCAAGTCCGGGGTCGGGCTGGTGCCAGTCGGTGTAGTAGCTGAACGCGCCTTCCATCGGCATCACGACGTTGACGTGCTTACCGGCGAAGAACTCGGCCGCATTCGTCTGACCTGCCCAGTTGGCCGAATCCTCGCCGCCGCCCGCACCGTTGAGCAGGTACAGCGTCGGGGCGGGAGTCGCGGTGTCGGCGGGGCGGAGCACGCGCAGCGCGATGGTGCGATCCATCGACGGCGAATAGACGCTGATCTCGGCGGTCTGGCCGGTCTGTCCGCGGCTCACCAGGTGGGCGCCGGGCGCGGCGGTCGCCTGCGGGCCGTCGGCGAGCACGGGAGCGGTGGCCAGGGCGGCGGCGCAGGCCGCGGCGAGGAGGGTGCGGAATGCGGGTGTGTTCATCGGTGGTACGAGCCTGCTGACTTCTCGAAGAGCGACCGGGGGCCGGCTGATGGGCCGGCCCCCGTGACAGAGCTGAGGGGCTACTTGCCGGGCGACGGCGTGCCGCCGCTGGCCGAGATGAGCGCCTGCACGAAGGGCAACGCCGCATTGCTGAGGCTGCCGGCGCCGGTCTCCAGCAGTTCGTAGAGGGATCCCATGTGTTTCTCCTGGTGGTGATGGGTGAATCAGGCTCGCGTCACGGGCGAGCCGGGTGACCGGACGGCCGGATTACGGGAAGAAGGCTTCCACCGAACCGAGGAAGACGGCCAGCAGACCATCGCCTTCGGCAGCCGAACCGAGTCCCGCGATGGCCGCGGTCAGAAGCTCACTCAACGAGCCCATGTATCTCTCCTTGCGTTGTGGCCACACCAGGCTTCGATGTGACGCCGGTAACGTAACCCGCCACCCAAGGTGTGGCAACCCGATGTTTCACTCCGCTCGAACTGTTCATATTTTTCTTCCGGCCGGAATCAACTTGTCGATTGCCGGAACATCCTGTCTGCACTAGGTGTGACCTGTGGTTACTGCCACTGTCTGGCACAGTTATCAGTCGGTTCGCGGGGAACAACGGTGTACGCGGAACGGGTGTCAAGGGGGCTTTTTCCCGCTCTGAACTGCAGCGGTGCGGAACGAGTCGGAGTCGAGTCCGGATGCTCGGCTGATGCGCGGGGGCGCGATGGACGTCGTGTCCGCTCGGCTCGGAACGCGCGGCGGGCTCGTCGGTGGGGTGTTGCCGGGTGGACGCGCAAGCCCCTTGTTTCGGGGCTATGCCTCGGGGAGATCTGTCATGCTGCCGACGACGGGCCGTTGAGTCGTTATGTCGTTCCGCTATTGAAAGGTAACTCTTGCTCGGGCCTGTGAACGGGTCGGAGGGGCTCGTCGGCCCGCTCTCGACCCGTTCGCCTGGTCGCTACTTACCGGGCGACGGCGTGCCGCCGCTGGCCGAGATCAGCGCCTGCACGAACGGCAGTGTGCCGTCGCTGAGGCTGCCCGCCCCGGTCTGCAGCAATTCGTAGAGCGATCCCATGGTGTTCTCCTCGGTGAAATATCGGGTTGTTTACGGGAAGAAGGCTTCGACGGAGCCGAGGAACACGGCGAGCAAACCGTCCCCTTCGGCGGCGGAACCGAGTCCCGCAATTCCGGCCATCATCAATTCGGTGAGTGAACCCATATCAGTTCTCCTTGCGGCATTTTCGGATCTGCATCAGCGGCGGTCGCCCGTCGTGATGCCGGTAACGTAGCCGCCGGCCATTTCGCATCACCCGATTTTTGGCGGATCCGGACAATTCGTCCCGAATTCTTTCCGACGGAAAGTATCTCGCCCGGTTGGCGAACGTCACTACCGCTGATGCTGTGACCTGTGGCGACGCACAAGGCTTGTCACGCGTCGCCCGTCCGTCGGGGAGCCGCGTCAATCCCCCTGTCCGCCACCGGCGTCGGGCAGCACGACCCGTCCGCCGGCAGTCGGGCATTCGGCGCGGCCGGTGACGAGCATCAGCAATTCCGCAGCAGTGCCCGTGACCTCCGTCCCCGATCCTGCTGTCCACCCGGTGTCGGTCGCGCACAGCCGGTATCCGGCGAGCCGCTTGCGCGCGTGGAACGGCGCACCCATCGCCCACACCCGCTCCAGCGACCACTGCGCGGGCTCCGTGGGCGCGACCCGCTCGATCCCGAGCGGCACCGCGATGTCCTGTCCGTGTACGAGCAGGTCCATCAAGCGGTCGAGCGGCGTCGTACCGATCGGGGTCGTGCGTGACCCGATCGTTTCCCGCAGCTGTGCGAGCAGTTCCCTACTGGTCGTCCGGTCGGCATATCGAACGGCACTGTCACGGATGAGCCGGTCGATATTTCCGCGCGCCCGCACCAGTTCCACCAGGATCGTCCCGAGGGTGAACCGGGTCGCGAGGACCAGATGGGCAACCACGTCGCGAACTCGCCACCCTGCGCACAATGACGCTGCGTCCCACTCGGATTCGTCGAACCCGATCAGAAGTTCGACCAGTGTGGTGCGCTCCTCGGCCACGCGCCGCCAGACCATGTCCGCGCTCGGTTGTTCGGTTGTCATCCTGTCTCCTTCGGTCGATGTCGTCGGTACCGTAGGAGCTCCACCGAGGTGGAGGTGCCAGCGGATGTGACCCACAACACACGCCTGACGATCGGCGAACTCGCCGACCGAACCGGCGTCGCAGTACGCACCATCCGCTACTACTGCGACGAAGGGTTGCTCGCTGCCGAGCGCACCTCGACCGGGCATCGGACATTCGGGACGGATGCGATCGAGCGCCTCGGCCTGCTGCGACGCCTGCGTGCGCTGGGAATCGGCTTGGCCGCCATCGCCGAGGTCCTCGCGGGTACCCGCGCCCTGGCGGAGGTGATCGCCGCCGAACGTGAAGCTGTCGGCGGTGAACTCGCCGCGTTGCGGCGACGCGAGGCGCTGCTGACCGCGGTGGCTGGCGGCGAGGTCGGGGTCGGGGTGAATCTGGTTGCCGCCGTTGCCGATCCGGCTGCCGCGCACGACGCGCTCGTCGGGTTCTGGCGGCATCAGCTGGCTCCGCTGCCCGCTCCCGTGCTGCACGACTTCATCGATATGAATGTGCCGGGCCCTCCGACCGATCCGGACCCGCAGTATCTGCTGACCTACGCCGAACTCGTGGCGGCCGTGCGTGATCCACGGCTGACCGCGGCGATGTTCGACACCGTCCGGCAAAGCGCCGTTCCTGGTGTGCGTGACGAAAAGGACCTGCTGATGTCCGTCGCGCAGGCGTGTCTCTCGGCGGCCCCACTCGTCGCGATCGGCGAACAACCTCGGCCCGGCGCCGAACTCGACCATTACGTTCACGCCCACGCCACCGCTCGCGCCGAGCGAGACACCCCGGAATTCCGTCGGCGATTGGCCCTCGGCGCCGACCAGCGCGTGCGCCGCTACTGGCGTCTCACCACGGCCCTGACGGGCGAGTCGGTCACCTCCGGCGCCGCGCACTTGTGGCTCTTCGACGCGCTGACCGTCTCGGTCGCACAATCGGCGGGCTGAACCTGCCGGGGGACGAACGAGGGGAGGCCACGAGTGGCCTCCCCTCAGGGGACGATCAGGGAACCACTTCGACGATGTCGCCGGGTTCGAGCCATTCGTAGTGCGCCTTGGCGCCGTCGGGGGTCAGGCGGATGCAGCCGTGGGACTGCTCCTCGGTGGGTCCGATGTGGTAGGCGATGTCGCCGTTGAAGAAGATCGCGTATTCCATGGGGGCGTTGTGCAGGGTGCTCCAGTGGAACGGCTTCTTGAACGCCACCTTGAACGTGCCCGGCGGGGTTTCGTAGCCGGGGCGGCCGTGCGACATCGGGGTGGGACCGTAGGTCACCGTGCCGTTGTCCATCAGCCACGCGTTGTTGGTGGACAGCTGCAGGCACGCGCGGGCCTTCTCGCTGCACGGCGCCACCACCGGTTCCGGTTCGGGCGCGGGAACGATGGCGGGCACGCCGGGGATATCGGGCCCGCCGGGCCACAGTGGTTCGGCCTGCACGGGTGCGGCGAGCGCGGTACCCGCCACCGCCGCACACATCGCCGCGCACGCGGCCCACCGGGGAATACGACTACTACTCACGAAATCTTGCCTCTCTCGCCGCGCCCACCCCCTGGTCGTCGTACGCCCAGAACATGAGCTTTCACCATCGACACAAGCCTCGGAACATAGAGGTGTGAATGATCATGGAGTATTGCGATTGTGTTGAGCAAGCCCTGGATATGGCTACCGGCGCGTCGCATTCCGGCAGTCACTTGACCACTTAGGTAAGCCTGACCTATGCTCATCGTGGCGTATGGATGAGTCGGTGGTCCCGAGGGCTGCGGTCGACCCCCTCGTTCCTGCCGCGGCGGGCTCCGTTCTCGTAACGGGGTCCGCCGCTTCGTTTTCCCGGTGGCGACGCCGGATTTCTGATGGTGTAAACCGGACGGTATGAGCGAAAATCCCCTGTCGTGGGCCGATATCACGCCCGAGCTGATGACCAAGATGAGTGAAGGCACCTTCACCGACCTCATCGGCATGCGCTTCACCGAGGTCTCCGCCGACCGTGTGCGCGGCGAATGGGAGGTGCGCCCTCAATTGCATCAGCCCGCGGGCATCCAGAACGGCGGCGTGTACTGCACGGTGATCGAAACCCTCGCCAGCGTCGGTGGCAGTGTCTGGTTCGGTGAGCGCGGTCAGGTGGTCGGGGTCAACAACAACACCGACTTCCTGCGCGCGGTGCGCGAGGGCACCCTCACCGGCGAGGCCACCCCGATCCACCGCGGCCGCAGCCAGCAGTTGTGGGTCGTGGTGATCACCGACGCTGAGGGTCGCATGGTCGCTCGCGGACAGGTGCGCCTGCAGAATCTGGCGGCCTGACCTCAGTTCCCCGTGGAGTCGCCGGCAGCCGCCGGCGAGCCGGGCGTTCGGCCCGCGGCGACCTTTCCCGCCACATGGCGCACGTCGCGGTGCGCGATCAGCCATTCGCCCTCGTGCTGCTCGAACTCGTCGCGGACGAGGCCGATCACGGTCCAGTCCGCGGGCCTGCCCGCGTCCGGATTCGAAAACCAGTGCCAGACGGTGGCATACGCGGTGAGCAGAGGGCGATCGTCGGTCCATTCGATGGTGGCCTGCCCGATCACGTGGGCCACCGGGGCGCGCTGGGACTTCGGCACCCGGCTCATGTAGTCGGTGAACGAGTCGCGGCCGTGGAAGAGCACGGGCGGTCCGGGCATGATCCGGTACTCGATCAGGGCGTCGGGGGTGAAGCATTCCGAGAAGCGTTCGCTCTCCTGGGTGTCGGCGATCCGGAAGAACTTGTAGAAGGTCTTGAAAATCGCGCGCTCGGCTTCGATGGTGACGAGTAGGGGGTCGCGTGAGCTGGTCACATCGGGTCCTTTGTGCGTGTCCAGGGCGGCCGGCGGTCGGGGCGCCGCGAAGTGGGTTGTCGCTGAGGTCGCCTACGGAGTCTAAGCCGAACTCGGGCCAAAAGTTGACTGACGGGTTCAATTCGATGGACCGGGCCGACTAGGCGTCAGCGGTGCGGGGGCCGGTTCGTTAACTTCTCGTTAATCGAGCCGGGTTCGTCCCAGGTCACGGAGTCGGTGGGCGACCCGTGGGGGCACGCTCGTGCCAGAATGTCGCTCACCGACCACGACCCGCCGAGGAGAACCCCGATGCGTTTGTCGCCGCACGAGCAGGAACGGCTGCTGCTGAGTTACGCGGCCGAGCTGGCGCGGCGCAGGCAGGCCAGGGGACTCAAGCTCAACCATCCCGAAGCGGTCGCGCTCATCACCGACCACGTGCTCGAGGGCGCGCGGGACGGGCGGACCGTCGCGGAACTGATGTCCTCGGGGCGTCAGGTACTCACCAGGGACGACGTGATGACGGGCGTGCCCGAGATGATCCACGACGTTCAGGTCGAGGCGACCTTCCCGGACGGGACCAAACTCGTCACCGTGCACCACCCGATCGGATGAGACCATGATTCCCGGTGAGTACCTGTGTGCCGAGGGCACGATCGAACTGAACGCGGGCGCGGTGCGTGTGGAAGTGGACGTGGTCAATACCGGTGACCGTCCGGTGCAGGTGGGCAGTCACGTGCACTTCCCGCAGGCCAATGCGGCGCTCGACTTCGACCGTGCCGCCGCGCGCGGCCACCGCCTCGATATCCCGGCAGGCACCGCTGTCCGCTTCGAACCCGGTCTGCCGCAACGGGTTTCGCTCGTACCGCTCGGTGGCTCCCGCGAGGTCTACGGGATCAACGCCGACGCACCGGGCCGTCTCGATGGCTGAGCGCAACCGAACACCGCACGCCGTTTCGCCGCAGCTTCCGGGAGAGAGCCGATGACCGAACTCAGCCGCGCCCGCTACGCCGAACTGTTCGGCCCGACCACCGGCGACCGGGTCCGCCTGGCCGACACCGACCTGCTCATCGAGATCACCGAAGACCGTTGCGGCGGACCGGGTCTGGCGGGCGAGGAAGCGGTTTTCGGCGGCGGCAAGGTGCTGCGCGAGTCGATGGGGCAGTCGCGCGCCACCCGCGCCGACGGCGCACCCGACACCGTCATCACCGGAGTGGTGATCGTGGACCACTGGGGCATCATCAAGGCCGACATCGGCATCCGTGACGGCCGGATCTGCGGCATCGGCAAGGCGGGCAACCCCGACACCATGTCGGGCGTGCACCCCGACCTCGTCGTCGGCCCGGCGACAGAGATCATCGCGGGCAACGGCCGCATCCTCACCGCGGGCGCCATCGACTGCCACGTGCACTTCATCTGCCCGCAGCTGATGGAGGAGGCCCTCGGCGGCGGCATCACGACCCTCATCGGCGGCGGCACCGGCCCGGCCGAGGGCTCCAAGGCCACCACCGTCACCCCCGGCTCCTGGCACCTGGCCCGGATGCTGGAATCGCTCGACCACTGGCCGATGAACATCGTGCTGCTCGGCAAGGGCAATACGGTGAGCCAGGAATCCATGTGGGAGCAATTGCGCGGCGGCGCATCGGGTTTCAAGCTGCACGAGGACTGGGGTTCCACCCCGGCCGCCATCGACGCCTGCCTCACCGTGGCCGACGCGGCGGGCGTACAGGTGGCGCTGCACTCCGACACCCTCAACGAGGCGGGCTTCGTCGAGGACACCCTCGCCGCCATCGCGGGCCGTGGCATCCACGCCTATCACACCGAAGGCGCGGGCGGCGGCCACGCACCCGACATCATCACGGTCGCTTCGCATCTCAACGTGCTGCCCAGCTCGACCAACCCCACCCGCCCGCACACCGTCAACACCCTCGACGAACACCTCGACATGCTGATGGTGTGTCACCACCTGAGCCCGTCGATCCCCGAGGACCTGGCCTTCGCCGAATCCCGCATCCGGCCCTCGACGATCGCCGCCGAAGACCTCCTGCACGACCTGGGCGCCATCTCCATGATCGGCTCGGATTCCCAGGCCATGGGGCGCATCGGTGAGGTGGTGCTGCGCACCTGGCAGACGGCGCACGTGATGAAACGCCGTCGCGGTGCGCTGCCGGGCGACGGCGCCGCCGACAATGCCCGCGTCCAGCGCTACATCGCGAAATACACCATCTGCCCGGCTGTTTCCCACGGACTCGACGACGAGATCGGTTCGGTGGAAGTCGGCAAACTGGCCGATCTGGTGCTGTGGGATCCGGCGTTCTTCGGTGTCCGCCCGCACGCGGTCCTCAAGGGCGGCATGATCGCCTGGGCCGCGATGGGCGACGCCAACGCCTCCATCCCCACCCCCCAACCCGTCCTGCCGCGCCCGATGTTCGGTGCCGCCGCCCCCGCCGCGGCCGCCACCTCCCTGCACTTCGTCTCCGAACAAGCCATCGACGACCGTCTCGCCGACCGCCTCGACATCCGCCGAAAACTGGTCCCCGTCAAAAACGTCCGCCGCGTCACCAAGACCGACATGCCCCACAACGACGCCATGCCACGCATCGAAGTAGACCCCGACACCTTCACCGTCCGCGTCGACGGCGAGGTCTGGACCGAGGCCCCCGCCACCGAACTCCCCATGGCCCAGCGCTACTTCCTGTTCTGAGGGCTGGCCGCCGAGTGTCGCGGCCTGGGGTAATCTCGGCGCGATCCGAGCGGGGCGGGTATCGGTCGCCTCGCGTCACGTGCCGGGACGAACCGGTGGGAGGGGGCCGTTGTCGTGGACGATCTGACCGATGCCGCCGACGATCTGGCGCGCTGGGCGCAGGCGTGCGTGGCATGGACCCCTCGGACGTCGCCGCAGAACTGATGGCCTGCACCCGGCGTGCCCAGGCCCGGCTGCGCGACCGAGTCGCCGGGCTGGTGCACGACGTGGTCGGCACCGACGAGGCCGGGACCGCGATCGTCGGTCAGTACACCGAACGGTTCCCCGATCCGATCGATTCGGAGCAGGCGCCCGTTGCCGCCACGCCGCCACCGCCGGTCACCGCGTGGCCGCCCGTCGAACCCGAGGTGCGCGCCGCCCGCAAACCTCACCGCGACCGGGTCGTCGCGCCCGTGGAACCCGACGAGGAAGATCTCTTCTACCAGCGCAAATCCTGGCTGCAGTAGCGCGATCTCGGCTGCGGCGAGTATTCGGGGGAACCGAACGGGGTGGTTCCGCGTCCAATCAGTTCGAGACAGGTGCGCGGACTCGATCGGGTTCGCTTTCAGGAGGGAGTCAGCGTGACCGATGTGGTGAATGTCGACCCGAATGCGATCAGAACGCACGCCGGATCGGTGGACGGCGTCGCGAGCGGGGTGGCCTCCGCCCTGGAGGCGGCGAGCTACCTGGCCCACGCCGACGACGGCTACGGCCTGCTGGTGAAGCCGTACGCGGTGATCACCCTCAACACGCTGCACGACGAGATCGTCGACGGACTCACCGAACTCGATGCCCTGGTGGCGGCGATGCCGGGCAAGTTGCGAACCGCCGCCGACACGTTCGAAATGTGTGACACCACCCGGGCCGGACAGCTGAAAGCCACCACCGCCGAGATCGAGGGGACCGTCTGAGCATGGCCGACCAACCGACCGCCATCGGCACCTTCCTCAACGAGAACTCGGTACTGCCGGGCACCGTCGACTCCTTCGACGACGCGCCCGCACCCGACAACGACCTGCTGGCCGATGGAACCAACTATCGCGACAACTACTACCAGGAATCGAATTTCCTGTTCAGCAACGTGGGTGTGCCGCGGATCGACGAGAAGAACGGCGGGCAGGAGGCCAACGCGGGCATTCTCGAGGGCACTCTGCAGGGCGACACCTTCGAGAACGGGTACGGCCTCGACAACGCCTTCGCCGGTGGCGGGTCGACCACCGACAAGATCGACGCCATCGCCAAGGCCGGATCGACAGCGGCCGACTGGTCCTCCGCCGTCCAGACATTCGGCAAGGCCATCAAAGGCACCTCGGCGCTGGCGAAGTTCGACCCGTTCAACTTCATCGGCTCGCAGCTGATGAGCTGGATGCTCGAACACGTGGAACCGATGCGCAAGTCGCTCGACTCCATCACCGGCAATCCCGATATGGTCCAAGCGTATTCGGATTCGTGGAAGAAGATCGCCGACCATCTCACCACCACCGCCGGGCAACTGGCCGCCGCCGTCGACACCGGCATCGGGGAGTGGACCGGCTGTGCCGCCGAGGCCTATCGCACCAAGGCGACCGAACTCGCGAGCACGATCGCCGAGAAGGCCGCCGTGTCGCAGATCCTCGCCGACTGCAACAAGGCGATGAAGTCGATCGTGGAAACGGTGCGCGGCATCGTCGTCGAGATCCTCAGCAGCCTGGCGGGCATGCTGCTCGAGATGACCGCGATCCTCATCGCCTCGGCCGGAACCGCGTCGCCCGCGCTCATCGCTCGCGCGCTGGCCGATATCTCGCTGGCCACCATGACTGTGTGGCAGATGCTGATCAAGCTCGCCGAGGCGCTGGTGTCGACGAAGACCATGGCGCAGAGCGCGGTGCAGCTGGTGCGCGGGGTCGCCGGAGTGGAATCCGCGAAATAGGTGCCGGTGTCGGGTGGGGGTTGGTGGCAGACTGCGGGTATGACCAGTGCTGAGTGGGCCGATGTCGACAGTTATCTCGTCAGTGCGCTTGTCGGGGAGGAGGGGGTGCCCGCGCTGGAGGCGAACGCTAGTGCGGGGTTGCCGGCGATCGATGTGTCGCCGCCGCAGGGGAAGCTGCTGAATCTGTTGGCGCGCACCGCTCGTGCGCGTCGAGTGCTCGAGATCGGCACGCTCGGCGGGTACAGCACCGAATGGCTCGCGCGTGCGGTCGGTGAGGGTGGCACCGTGGTGACTCTGGAATTCGAGCCGCGTCATGCCAAGGTCGCGCGGGAGAATCTGGACCGGGCCGGGGTGGGGGAGCGCGTCGATATCCGGGTGGGTGCCGCACTGGATACCTTGCCCGAGGTGGCTGAGGACAGCAGCGAGCCGTTCGACCTGGTGTTCATCGATGCGGACAAGGTGAACAACTCGAACTATGTGCAGTGGGCGCTGCGGCTGACCCGTCCGGGTTCGGTGATCATCGTCGACAATGTGGTGCGCGGCGGGGCTGTTGCCGACGAGCACTCCGACGATCCGAACGTGCGCGCCAGCCGCGAATTGATCGACCTGCTCGCCGCCGAACCGAGCCTGGACGCCACGGTGATCCAGACCGTCGGTGCCAAAGGCTGGGACGGTTTCGCGTACGCGGTGGTCAACGGTTCGGAGGCCTAGCGGTACGGCCTCGTCGCCGATCCGGCTGGTCCCGTGTCGGTACGACAGGGTAGCGGTGGGCCGGGGTACCCGGACCGGTCGGCGGCGTGCCGGTACCGCGACGGGTCGCGCTCGCGCAGGTCAGCGCACGGGTGACAATGCCCGGGGCGACAGCGGCTGAGCACCGGTCGCGATATCGATGGCTTCGGCCAGGTCGAGCCGCAGCTCGTGATCCGCTGCGGACGCGGGTCCGTCGTGGTGGGTGATCCCCTCGGCGGTGCGCACGTAGTGCAGCACGGTGTCGCCGATATGCACGGTGACAGTGCCCTCGTCGACGACCTCCGCGAGAGCCCGGCCCAGGGGCAGGGCCAGCCAATGCGCGCGCACCGCGTCGGTGGGATTGCGCTGCCCGAGCAGCGGCGCACCCCACCCGGCCAACGCATCGAGCACCGGTCGCAGCCCCCGGCCGAGTTCGGTGAGCTCATAGCTCGAACGCATCCCGTTGCGGTGATGGGTGAGCACACCGTCACGTTCGAGCCCCTTGAGCCGGGTCGCGAGCATATCGGTGCTAATCCCGGGCAGGTCGGCGAACAGATCGCTGTAACGGCGTGGGCCGGAACACAATTCGCGGACAACGAGCAGGCTCCACCGGTCCCCGACGAGGTCGAGCGCGCGGCTCACGGCGCAGTAGTGGTCGTAGCTTCGGCGTGACACGGCTATCACTCTAACCTGATACTTGGAAAATCCAAGTGAGATCTTGGAAAAACCAAGTAGTGTGTGCGGCAACCACATCGCGGAGGGAAGTCCATGCAGTTCAAGCAGTCGAGCAAGCTGTCGGGAGTGTCGTACGAGATTCGCGGTCCGGTGGCCGAGGAAGCCGCCCGGCTCGAGGCCGAGGGGCATCACGTCGTGAAGCTCAACACCGGCAATCCGCTGATCTTCGGTTTCGACGCGCCGCCGGACCTCTTGCAGGACATGGTCCGAACCCTGCCCGCCTCCACCGGCTACACCTCGTCGAAAGGCCTGCTCTCGGCCCGGCGCGCGGTGGTGCAGTACTACCAGACGCTCGGGGTGCCCGATGTCGACGTGGAGCAGGTGTTCCTCGGCAACGGTGTCTCCGAGCTCATCATGATGGCGATGACCGCACTGCTCGAGAACGGCGACGAGGTCCTCGTACCCGCCCCCGACTTCCCGCTGTGGACGGCCGCGACCGCGCTCAACGGCGGCACCCCGGTGCACTATTTGTGCGACGAGGGCGCCGACTGGTATCCCGACC
Organism: Nocardia sp. NPDC023733; assembly: GCF_040639775.1. NCBI lineage: Bacteria > Bacillati > Actinomycetota > Actinomycetes > Mycobacteriales > Nocardiaceae > Nocardia > Nocardia sp. NPDC023733. The sequence goes on from NZ_JBFAAN010000001.1 coordinate 848,021, forward strand.
TCGCCGACATCACCGCCAAGATCACCGACCGCACCCGCGCCATCGTCCTCATCAACCCCAACAATCCGACCGGTGCGGTGTACCCGCCCGAGGTGCTGCGCGAGATCCTCGAGATCGCCCGCAGGCACAACCTCGTCGTGTTCGCCGACGAGATCTACGACAAGATCTACTACGACGACCTCGAGCACACCGCGGTCGCCTCGCTCGCCCCCGACCTGCTGTGCCTGACCTTCTCCGGCCTGTCGAAGAACTACCGCGCCGCCGGTCTGCGTTCCGGCTGGCTCGTGGTGTCGGGCCCCGTTCAGCACGCGGCGAGCTACCTCGAGGGTCTCACGATGCTTGCCGGTCTGCGCCTGTGCGCGAATGTCCCGGCGCAGCAAGCCATCCAGGCCGCCCTCGGCGGGTATCAGAGCATCAACGACCTGGTCCTGCCCGGTGGTCGGCTGCGCGAACAGCGCGACCGGGCGTGGGAAGCGCTCAACTCCATCCCCGGTGTCTCGTGCGTGAAACCCAAGGGCGCGCTCTACGCCTTCCCGCGCATCGACCTGGACATGTACCCCATCCACGACGACGAGAAGTTCGTTCTCGACCTGCTGTTGCAGGAGAAGCTGCACATCGTGCAGGGCACCGGCTTCAACTGGCCGCGTCCCGACCACTTCCGCATCGTCACCCTGCCGCACGCCGACGAACTCGAGGCCATCATCGAACGCATCGGCCGCTTCCTGGCCACCTACCGGCAGTAGGTCAGGTGGGGCAGCCCTGTCCGGAGTCGCCGGACGCCGAGGGCGGGAGCTGGATGAGGCAGAGGATGAGTCCGGCCGTCTCGTCGGCCAGCTGGCCGGACCCCGTGTGAACCGTCAGGCGGTTCGGCCCGGTGATCTCGGCGGAGGCGGCGGGCGCCGCGAACAGCGGCGCCGCCGCAGCGCAGAGGATCAGCGCCGCGGCGGCGAACTTCTTCGGCATGATCGGCCCCTGTCTCCCGGATGACGTCTGGGCCCGATGCTACGCCGGGGACGTGACTGAGGCTTCGACGCAGCTACGAGGGCTCAGCGCAGCGACGAGGGACTCGCGCAGCGAAAACGACTCAGCGCAGCCGGACCGGAAGGTCGAGCAGCCCGCGGATGAGCGTGCTCGTCTGCCAGTGCATGGTGGCGGCGGGATCGGCCAAGCGCAGGTCGGGGAAGCGCCGGAGCAGGGCGGTGAAGGCGACCTCGGCTTCGAGGCGGGCCAGGGGCGCGCCGACACAGAAGTGGATGCCGTGTCCGAAGGCGAGGTGACCCGAGGTCGGCCCGTCGACGGTGAGCGCGTCGGGGTCGGCGAAACGGGCGGGGTCGCGGTTGGCGGCCGCCAGGGCGACGTTGACGATCTCACCCGCCGGAATCTCGACACCACCGAGGGTGACGGGCTCGGCGGTGAACCGCAGCGTCGCCATGTCGACCGGCCCGTCGAAACGCAGGAACTCCTCGATGGCCTCGGGCACGCCCGCCGGGTCGGCACACAGCGCCGCCCACTGGGTCGGCTCGCGCAGCAGGGCGTGCACACCGTTGCCGATCAGGTTCACGGTGGTCTCGTGGCCGGCGACCAGCAGCAGGAACGCCATCGACACCAGTTCACGGTCGGTGAGCCGGTCGCCGTCCTCGTCGGCGAGCACCAGTTGCGACAGCAGATCCTCGGCGGGCCGGGACTGCTTGGCGCGCACCAAACTCGACAGGTACGCCGCCATCGCGGCCGCGGCGGCGGGCCGCCCCTCCTCCTCGCCGACCACGCCGACCAGCGACCGGGTCCAGGCCTGGAAGTCGTCGCGGTCGTCGAAGGGAACACCGAGTAGTTCGCAGATCACCGTCACCGGAAGGGGATTGGCGAAGGCCTGCATGAGGTCGACCTCGTCGTGGCCGTCCATCGCATCCAGGAGATTCTCGGTGATCTCCTCGACGCGGGGGCGCAGGGCCGCCACCTGCCGGGTGGTGAACGCCTTGTTCACCAGTTTGCGCAAACGGGTGTGCTCGGGCGGGTCGGTGCTGAGCATGTGTTGCAGCAGCACCATGGTGTTGGCGTCGGTGGGGGTGCCGTCGCGTTTGGCGCGCAGGATCTCGTCGGCTCGCACTGTGTCCTTGCGTAGCCGGGGATCGGCCAGGGCGGCGCGCGCCTCGGGGTAACCGATGACGATCCAGCGGATCACATTGTCGGGGAACAGCACCCGGTGCACTGGTCCGGTGGTGCGCCAGCGGCGGTAGTGGGCGTGCGGGTCGTCGAAGAAGTCGGCGCCGATGGTCTCGACAGGGGCGGCGGCGGTGGTGGTGTCGGCCATTTCGTCACGGTACCGGGGTGGCCGAGGCGACGCGCCGAAAGTGACCACCGGAATTACCGAATTCCCTTGTGGCAGGTGATGTTCGGATGGGCGAAAACCGCGCCCGGCGAACGCGGTTTTCGCCGAACCGTGTCAGCGAGCTGAGCCGTGTACCGCGATCTTGCCGTTGCGTCCCGGTGTTTCCGAGGCGACGGCCGCGTCTGCGGCCTTGTCGAGGGGGAACTCACCGTCGAGTTCCAGGCGCAGCGTGCCGTCGGCGGCGAGTCCGACCAGTTCGGTGATGAGCCGCACGTAATCGGCGCGGTCGATCTCGGCGCTGCGCTGCTGGCCCCAGAAGCCCTTCACCACAGCCTGTTTGAAGATCACCGCACCGGTGTCGACGACCATCGGCTTGCCCGACAGCGCTCCGAAGGAGATGAGTTCACCGCGCGGGGCGAGCAGCGACATCAGCGTGGCCGCGGCCGGACCGCTGACCTGATCGACGGCCCGCACGATCGGTTCGCCACCGGTCACCTCGGCCACCCGGTCGGTCCACCCGTCGCTCTCGGTGTCGAGGACCGGGCCGTAGCCGAGGTCCTCGAGTGCCCGCACCGAACTCGGTCCGCGCACCAGGCTCAGCACCCGCACCCCGCGCTGCTTCGCGAACAGGTTAACCAGTCGGCCCACGGCGCCGTTGGCAGCGTTGACCACGATCCACTGACCGGGCTGCACGGCGAGGTCGTCGAGCAGCATCAGCGCGCTCAACGGCATGGCAAGCAACTGGCAGGCGGTCTCGTCGGGCACCGTCGGCGGCATCGGGACCACCTGGTCGGCGCGTGCGACGAAGAATTCGGCCCACGCGGCCCTTGCCCCGGCCACCGCGACCCGCTGCCCGACCTGCACCCGATCGGCGCCCGGGCCCACCGCGTCGACGACGCCGACGGCCTCGGTGCCCGGAATCGCGGGCAGCGGTGGTTTGTAGCCGTATACCCCGCGCACGATCGCGAGGTCGTGGTTGTGGATGGGCGAGAGCGTCATCGACAGCCGCACCTCGCCTGGTCCCGGTTCGGGCGCGGGCACGGTCTGTGCCGCGAGTACGTCCTTCGGCTCCCCGAATCGTTCGATCACCACTGCCTGCATGTCCGCCTCCGAAGCTGGTTGCGAGTCGTGCACGATGCGCCCATTCTTCCACCGCGCCTGACTTCGCCCGACTCCGCACGTTCCGGTCGCGCGTCTCGCCCACTCAGCACAGGGGCCGATGGCAGCCCGGCGTGTCAATACGCCGCAAGGGTGACCGATACCCCCTGCGACAGCTCCACCGAATCGGTCTCACGGGGGACGACCGGCGAGGCACTCCGGCCTACTCTCGGTCCATGACAGCCGGAACCCCTTCACCCGCGGCATCTTCCGGCCGCCGCATCGGCGAGGTCGACATCCTGCGCGGCTTCGCTCTCTTCGGCATCCTGATCACCAATGTGATCATCGCGACCACCCTGTGGTCTGCCGTCGGCACTCGCGAGGACCCGCGTTCCCTGTTCGACGGCACCGCCGACCAACTGGTCCGCGCGGGCGTCGACGCGCTGTTCACCGGGCGCTTCTACCTGCTGTTCGCGTTCCTGTTCGGATACTCGTTCACTTTGCAGATCGCGGCGGCTCAGCGGGCGGGGGCGCCACCGGTGCGGCGGCTGCTGCGGCGGTGCGCGGCACTGATGGGGATCGGCCTGCTGCACGTGTACTTCCTGTGGGTCGGCGACATCCTCACCCTGTACGCGGCACTGTGCCTGCTGCTGATCGCCCTGCGCAAACTCTCGGCCCGCACCGCTGTCATCACCGCGATCGTGCTGTATTCGCTGTGGTCGGTCTTCGCCTTCCTGCCCGGAAGCGACACGGGCACACTCGGTCTCGGCCTGTTCTTCGACCTGCCGAAGATGTCGGCGGACTACACCGGCAGCTTCGCCGACACCTTCGCCGCCCAGACCTCCGTCGCCCCGGTGTTCGCGATCCTCATCTGGATAGCCCAGGGCGTCCCGAGCCTGGCGATGTTCCTGCTCGGCATGGTGGCGGGTAAACGCAATCTGTTCGAGGACGCCGCGACCATCGCGCGCTGGTCGCCCCGGGTGCTGTGGATCGGGTTCGGGCTCGGGCTCCCGATCTCGGCCATGACCTTCGCCCAGCTGATGGACTGGTGGCATCCGCCGGTCCTCGTCCACGGACTCCAGTACCTCATCGCACCCGCCATGACCTTCGCCTATGTCGCGCTGGTCCTCCGGCTGGCGGGCTCACCGCGCACCGGCCGGTATCTCGCCGCGCTCGCGCCCGCCGGGCGGATGGCGGCCACCAACTACATCGGTCAGTCGGTGGTGCTGATGGTGGTCTACACCGGATACGGGTTCGCCCTCGCCGATACCGTCGCGCCGCCGGTGGTCGTGCTCGTCGCGCTGGTCACCTTCGCCGCCCAGCTCGCGCTCAGTGCCTGGTGGTTACGTCACCATCCCTACGGTCCGGTGGAATGGGTGTTGCGCGCCGCCACCTATCTCACACTGCCCGCCTGGCGGAAACCGAAAGCGGCTGCGGCGCAGTCTGTTCGATGACCTAGCCGGACCGGTCGGCGCGCGCGGCGAAACCGTCGCAGAGCGCGTCGAGGCCCAGGTAGAGCAGATCCTGCGAGGTCAGCTCGCTCACGCCCGCACCCTCCAGGTCCGCCAAGGCGGGCGGCACCGGGAACTGTGGTGTGCCTTCCAGTAGATCGCGCAGACCGTTGGGGTCGTCGGTCGCGGTGCGCTTGTCGGCGAGCAGGGCGCCACCGACCACCGGCAGGCTCGCGCCCGAGATGTAGTTCCACACCGTGAATGCCATCGTCGTTGCCTCGCGCGCCGACACCTCCAGCTCGCGCAGGCCCGCCACCAGCCAGGCCAGGCTCGCCAGCCCCTGGGGGCCGAAGCTGTAGCGGGGGACCGCGAAGGTCAGCAGTACCCACGGATGCTGCTGGTAGAGCTGCCAATCGATCTCGGCGGCGATGCGCACCCGGTCGCGCCAGGTCCAGTTCTGCCCGGTGGGGTCGGGATAGGGGTGCCGGGCGGCGATCTCGTCGGTCATCGCCGCGATCAGTTCGTCCTTGCTGTCCACGTGCCGATACAGCGACATGGTTCCCACCGCGAGCCGGTCGGCGATGCGTCGCATCGATACCGCGTCGAGGCCGTCGGCATCGGCGAGGGCGATCGCGGCGTCGACGATCGCCGCCCTGGTGAGCTTGGCCTCAGTCATCCCATGACTCACTTTCGTCATCCGGTCTTAATGCGTACACTGTACCGGTGTCTCGCGTACGCCGTACGCATACCCCTGGAAGGAACTCGGAATGACGAAGCTGGAACCGGCGGTGCCCACCGCAGTCGCCGGTGGACGCCGCGCATGGCTCGGATTGGGCGTGCTGCTGCTGCCGGTGCTGCTGGTGTCGATGGACATCTCGGTGCTGTTCCTCGCCATGCCGACCCTGACGAGCGACCTCGACCCCACCGCCTCCCAGCAGCTCTGGATCCTCGACATCTACGGGTTCATGCTGGCCGGCCTGCTCATCACGATGGGCAATCTCGGCGACCGGATCGGCAGGCGCAACATCCTGCTCGCCGGCGCGGCCGTATTCGGTGTGGCATCGGTGCTCGCCGCGTTCGCGCCGAGCGCCCCGATCCTCATCGCCGCGCGCGTGCTGATGGGTATCGGCGGTGCGACCCTGCTGCCGTCGAGCCTGGCGCTGATCTCCACGCTCTTCCCCGACGCCCGCGGGCGCGCCACCGCGATCGGCATCTGGACGGCGTTCTTCGCGGGCGGTTCGGCCGTCGGCCCGATCATCGGCGGCCTACTGCTGCACCACTTCTGGTGGGGTTCGGTGTTCCTCATCAATATCCCGGTGCTCGCGATCCTGCTGCTGTTCGGACCGTTCCTGCTGCCTGAACACCGCTCCACGACCCTCGGCCCGATCGATCTGCCGAGCGTGGCGCTGTCGATCGGCGGCATCCTGCCGGTGGTCTACGGCATCAAGCACATCGCCGCCGACGGGTTCGACCTCGTCTCGCTGGTGATCGCGGGTATCGGTGTGGTGATGCTCGTGCTGTTCGTGCGCAGGCAGCGTCATCTCAGCGAACCGCTGCTCGACCTGTCGCTGTTCACCCGGCCGCTGTTCCGGGTCGCCATCGGCGCCAGCATGGCGGGCATGATGTCGCTGGCCGCGATGAGCTACCTGACCAGCGTGTATCTGCAGTCGGTCACCGGGCGTGACCCGTTGCAGGCCGCGCTGCTCGGCATTCCGATGGCGGTGGCCGTGTTCGTCTGCTCGATGAGCGGGGCGAATCTCGGGCTGCGGATCGGAGTGCGGGCCGCGTTCACCCTGGCGCTCGTCGCGTCGGCGGTGGGAAACCTGATGCTGCTCGGCGTCGGTGTCGACGGCGGGTTGGCCTGGTACGTGGCCGGTTCGGTGATCGCCGGTATCGGTTACGGCATCTCCTTCACGCTGGTGTCGGATGTGGCGGTGTCCGCGGTGCCTGCCGAGCGCGCGGGTTCGGCGGTCGGAATCTCGGAGACCAGCTTCGAACTCGGCAACGCACTCGGGCTCGCACTGCTCGGTTCGCTGGCGGCGCTGGTGTTCCGCTCCGGCGGCGACTTCAACGAAACGCTGGGGGAGACCCTCGCGCACTCCGGTGGCAATGCGGGTCTGGCGCACGCCGCTCGCGAATCGTTCGTCAGCGGCATGCACGTCGCCACCACGTGCGGCGCGTTGCTGTTGCTGGCGATGGCCGCGCTGGCGTGGCGTTCGGCCCGGTCGACTCGCTGAACCTGCCGGTGGCGGCGTGACCGCCGCTACCGGTTTCCGGTCCCGCGCAGCACTCGTGCGATGTGAGGAGTGCCACCGGGCCTGCGGCCGGACGTGGCTCGCCGAGCGTTCCGGCGACGTCGTTGCATAGGATCGTCGGATGCGAAACGAGGGTGCGACGGGCCTGGCGACATTGCTCGCCCTGGCCGATTCGCGCCTGCCCATCGGCGGGCACGTGCACTCCGGCGGCGTCGAGGAGGCCGTGGCCTCGGGGCTGTTGCGCGACAACGCGAGCGTCGAGCTGTACCTGCGCCGCCGCATCGCGACCACCGGTCTGGTGACGGCCTCGCTGGCCGCCGCGGTCTGCGAGGGCACGCTCCCTCCCGGGCGTGCCGACCTCGAAACCGACGCGCGCACACCATCTCCCGCCGCGCGCGCCGCTTCCCGTGCCCAGGGTCGCGGTCTGCTGCGGCTCGCCAAACAACTCTGGCCCACCTCGGTCCACGCGGGCGACACCGACCACCCGAACTGGTCGACGGTCGGCACACGCCCGCACCTGTCGACGGTGTTCGGCATGGTCGGACAGGCCTGCGGTGCGAATGCCGAGGAACTCGCGGGCGTCGTCGTCTACACCACGCTGACCGGTGCCGCGACCGCCGCCCAGCGCCTCCTCGCCCTCGATCCCGCCGCCATCGCGGCGAGCACGCTGCGCCTGGCACCCCTGTGCGACCGGGTCGCCGCCGAGGCCGCCACGGGGTTGGCCGCGCTGTCGGATCCGTTGCAGGACGCGCTCGCCGAACGTCACCTCCACCGCGATATGCCACTGTTCGCGTCCTGACCCCGAGATGAAGGAGTTCCCATGCCGCCGCACCTGATCGATGGTGAACCGCACGATCACAGCCACGACCGGCCCAAGCGCGATCGGGTTCCCGGTGAGGCGCTGCGCGTCGGGATCGGCGGCCCGGTCGGCTCGGGCAAGACCGCGCTGGTCGCGGCGCTGTGCAGGCAGTTGCGCGACGAGCTCTCGCTCGCGGTGCTGACCAACGATATCTACACCACCGAGGACGCCGACTTCCTGCGCCGCCACGCGGTGCTGCCCGACGAGCGGATCACGGCCGTACAGACCGGCGGCTGCCCGCACACCGCCATCCGCGACGACATCACCGCCAACCTCGACGCCATCGACGACCTGGTCGCGGCCAATCCGCCGCTGGACCTGATCCTCGTCGAATCCGGTGGCGACAACCTCACCGCCACCTTCTCCTCCGGTCTCATCGACGTGCAGATCTTCGTCGTCGACGTGGCGGGCGGCGACAAGGTGCCGCGCAAGGGTGGCCCCGGTGTCACCTTCTCCGACCTGCTGGTGGTGAACAAGACCGACCTCGCCCCGCTGGTCGGCGCCGACCTCGGCGTGATGGAGCGCGACGCCGCCAAGGTGCGTGAGGGCAGGCCGACCGCCCTGATCTCGCTCACCGAGGACCCGGCCGCCACCCCCGTGCTCGCCTGGGTGCGCGAACAGTTGCGCGTGGTCGCCGAGCAGGACGCGGCCGCGGGCGTTGCGCACTGAACTGAGCATCGTCGCCGCGCCGGGCCTGCTGCCGCGCATCGACGCGGTCGGCGGCCTGGCCGGCCGCCACACCGGCGCCGATACCGTGCACCTGATCGGCACCGCCGCCACCCCGCTCGGCGGGGACGAACTCGACATCCGCATCGTGGTGCGGCCGGGTGCGCGGCTGGTCGTGCGCTCGGTGGCGGCGACGATCGCGTTGCCGAGTGCCGCGACCCCGATGTCGTCGGCGCGGTGGTACTTCGAGGTCGGGGCGGGCGGCGTCCTGGATTTCGACCCGGAACCGACCATCGTCGCGGGCGGCGCCCACCACCACATGGTGACCACCGTCGTTCTGGCCGCCGACGCGCAACTGCGATTGCGCGAACGCGTCCAGCTCGGTCGAAGCGGCGAGGACGGCGGCGGGTGGCGCGGTGATCTCGTGGCCGACGTGGGTGAGGTGCCGCTGCTGCGGCATCGTCTCGAATTGGGGGCGGGTGCGTCGGCCGACGATCGCCTCGACGCGCCGCGCGCGATCGACAGTGAACTGGTTTACCCCGACGCTCGGCCCGCGTGGACCGGCGGCCTGGACACGGTCCGCCTGCCGCTGGCCGCGGGCGGTTCGCTGGCGACGCGCACCAGTGCCCGCCTGCGCACGCCGGTAGCTGTGGGATAACCGAAAGTGGTGGGAGCCGGACGTATCCGACTCCCACCACGTCTGCGGGTCAGGCTTGGACGAGCTCGGATTCCTCGGCGTCGACTGCGTCGGGGGTGACCCCGCGCGGCGGCGCGAGGAAGCCGTTCGCGGCCCCGACCGCCGCGCCGACCCCGGCGCCGACGACCGTCGCGGGCACCGACACCGCCATGTAGCCGGCCATCCCGCCCAGGATCGGTCCCGCGACGAGACCGACCGGCAGGAACACCACGCCCGCGACCAACCCGGCCACGGCACCCACCGTGCTCGCCATCATCGCGGCCGGGATCGCCACGGTGGAACCGACCGCCGCGCCCCGTGCCGCCGTACCGATGGTCGACTCGGCGATCCGGTCCGAGCGGCTGCGCTCGAGCCCGACCGAGTCGAGGAAAGTCGCCAGATTCGCCTCGGTGACCGCCGAGGCGTCGTTGATCTGGATCGACGTCTCGACCGGAACGAAGTCGGGCACCGGAACCTGCTGGTCACCGAAGCGGAACTGGCCCGGCGGCGGCAGGATCGGCGGAACCGGCGCCACCGCGGTCGGCAGATGCAGCGGGCCGACCGGAGACAGGTAATCGTTCTCCGGGCCCGTGCGTGCCCACGGCAGCGAGCTGCGCGTGTTCGCGGGTTTCGGCGCGGTCACGTATGGGGCGGCATTGGGCGCGACCGCGTCGTACTCCGGTGCGATCGGCTGTTCGGGCTGCGTCACCGCCGCCTGCGCGGGATCGGCATTCGCGGTGCCCGTGCCGATCAGGGCCATGACCAGGGGTACTGCTCCCGCCGCGACGACCGAACCGACCTTCTGCCGCTGCGGGCTCGGCGCCCTGTGTTTCCCCGTCGCCATAGATCACCTTTCATCCGGGGGATTTGGTCACACATATGACCTCCGACATTCGGACCGGTGCCGTGGGCGGATGGGTCCGAAACGTCGGCAACCCGCAATATCGGTGTGCCGGAAGGTAACCGGAGACGACAAAGCCGGGTGGTTCGACGGAACCACCCGGCTTTCGCGCAGACGTGCTACCCGGACTTGCGCTCGTCGACCTGTTTGCGCCCCGACGGCGGGGCGCCCAGGTGGGCGGCGAGTTCGTCGGCTTCGGAGACGTCGGAGTTGACTTCCTCGATCGCCAACCGGGCGAACACCCACTGCTCGGTCGCCGCCATCTGACCGCGGTTGCGGCCGAGGAAGGAGACGAACCAGCCGATCACGGTGACGATCCGGCTGCGGTAGCCGACCAGGTAGTACAGGTGCAGGGCCAGCCACGCGAGCCAGGCGAGGAACCCGCTGAACTCGAGCTTGCCGATCTGGCAGACCGCGTCGAAACGCGAGATCGTCGCCATCGAGCCCTTGTTGAAGTACTTGAACGGCTTGCGTTCGGCCGGGGTCTGCCCCTTCAGCCCGGCCTTGATGGCCTTGGCCGCGTAGGTGGAACCCTGGATCGCACCCTGGGCCTGACCGGGCACACCGGGCACCGACATCAGGTCGCCGACCACGAAGACGTTCGGGTGACCCTTGACCGTGAGATCGGGCTCGACGATGACGCGACCGGCGCGGTCCACCTCGGTGCCGTCGGAACGTTCGGCGATCATCTTGCCCAGCGGGCTGGCCTGCACGCCCGCCGACCACACCTTGCACATCGCCTCGATGCGGCGGGTGCTGCCGTCCTTGTCCTTGACGACTACACCGTGCGCGTCGACGTCGGTCACCATGGCGTTGAGCTGGATCTCCACGCCCATCTTCTCGAGCCGCTTGGCGGCCTTGGCGCCCAGCTTCGGACCCATCGGGCCGAGTACCGCGCCCGCGCCCTCGAGCAGGATGACGCGTGCGTCGCGCGGGTCGATGGTGCGGAAGGTGCCGTCGAGGGTGCGGTCGGCGAGTTCGGCGATCTGCCCGGCCAGCTCCACACCCGTCGGGCCTGCGCCGACGACGATGAAGGTGAGCAGCCGGTCGCGTTCCTCCTGGGTTTCGGCCAGCTCGGCCTGCTCGAAGGCGCCGAGGATGCGGGCACGCAATTCCAGGGCGTCGTCGATGGTCTTCATGCCGGGCGCGTAGGTGGCGAAGTGGTCGTTACCGAAGTAGGACTGCTGCGCGCCGGTGGCGACGATGAGACTGTCGTAGGGGGTCACCGTGTCGCGGTTGAGCAAGCGCGAGGTGACCGTCTGGTTGTCCAGGTCGACGTCGACGACGTCGCCCATCAGCACCTGCGCGTTCTTCTGCTTGCGCAGCACGAGCCGGGTGGCCGGGGCGATCTCGCCGGTCGACAGGATGCCCGTGGCCACCTGATACAGCAGCGGCTGGAACAGGTGGGTCGACGTCTTGGAGATCAGCGTGACATCGACATCGGCCCTGCGCAGGTGCCGGGTGCCGAACAACCCGCCGAACCCGGAACCGATCACCACCACGCGGTGCCGCTGGTTCCCGACAGACTGAGTGCTCATCGTCCTGACTCCTCGGCTGACTGGGGTGATTACAGAACCGACCTTACGGGACGTGACGCCTCAGCGACCCGCAAGCAGGAGCTGGGCCACCTTGGTGTCGGTCTCGGCGCCCTCGGTGTAGCCGCCGTCGGCGCCGAGTGCGTTCATGATCGCCAGGGTATAGCGCTCGCCCTCGCCCGCGACGCCGACCGAGTTCACCACCCAGCCGTCGGCCTCGGCCGACCAGCCGTTCTTCAGGCCGGGACGCATCGCCGCACCGGCGCCCCACACACCCCAGTGCTGGTTGGAGTCGACCGAGCGCATCCGGTCGAGCAGGTAGGCCAGATCGTCGGGGTGCATGGTGTCGAGGATCGTGTTCATCAGGCGGTCCAGGTCGGCGGCGGTACACTTCTGGAACGACCAGTCCGGGAACAGCGCGGTGTTGGTCGGCTGCGGGATCAGGCTGACCATGCCGTAGGCGCGGAAGGCGTTGTTGTAGGCCATCCGGTCGAAGCCGATGTACTTGTGCCACAGCACATCCGTCGCCTGGTCGTTGGACGTGGCGAGCATCGCCTCGATATTGCCGCGGTCCTCCGGCGACAGCGCGATGGCGCCGACGCGGGCCCGGTTGAGCAGGTCGGCGGCGATGGCCAGCTTGATCGTCGAGGCGGTCCACACCTGGTTCTCGGCGTGTTCGTTGGCGTAGATGCCGCCGGTGACGCGGTCGCGCAGCACGTAGCCGACGACGCCGGGACGGCCGGCCAGGTAGCTGTTGACCTTCGCGATCCGCGCACTCATGTCGCAGTCGAATCCGGACAGGCACGCCTGGGTCAGGACCGGCGCGGCCTGCGCGGTAGCGGTGAGTACCGGGACGCCCGGGGTGAGGGCGGCCGCGGCGGCGAGGAGACAAGCTGTTGCTGCGACCCGGGAAACGACGCGGGTGGCGGGGGAACGGTCACGCACGAGGCACCACACTGGCACATCGGCGGCTCATACGCACCCTTCGCTGCCGAATCGTCACAAATCGGCCTTGTGGCACAGCGGGATTGCGATCAGTGATGCGCGGCGTGCGGGGTGGCGATGGGGCAGCCGTTGAGCCGGTGGCAGTGCTCGAACGCCTCGCCGTGACGATCGAGGGGCCACGAGTGCAGCACCTGATCGGGGCCGTAGCGCCGGGAATTGATGAGTTCCCAGCGGGCGCCCGCGCGGCGGACGACGAATCCGCCGTCGGGAACCAGGGCAATCACCTGCGCGATCATGAACCGAACCCGCCTTTCGTACCGCGGCCGAACCGTCCCACCCGAGCCAGCAGAGTCCCACGCCCCGGTTTCGTCCCGGCGCAGGCGTGGCCGGTAACGCGTTGCAGTGTGGTCTATTTCACTAGCTCTTGCCGGGGGTGCGGGCGGGGTCGCATGATTGCGGGTCGGTCGCTGGGCGTATAAACGACGGATGCCGTTGCACCTCCATCGCGCCGAACGCGCCGACGCGCTGGCCGACGGTCTCGGGCAGGTGCTCGCGGTTGCGCCCGGTGATCCTTTCGCCACCGAGGTGGTCGCCGTTCCCGCGAAAGGTGTCGAGCGCTGGCTGGCGCAACGGCTGTCCGGTGTGCTCGGCGTGGGCGGCGCGGGCGACGGGGTAGCCGCCAACATCTCCTTCCCCTCACCTGCCGCGCTGGTCGCCGACGTGCTGGCCGCCGCGAACGGGATCACCGCCGAGGACGACCCGTGGTCCGGGCAGCGGGTGGTGTGGTCGGTGCTGCGGGTCATCGACGAGGTGGCCGCCGAACCGTGGGCGGCGGTCCTGGCCCGCCACCTCGGGCTGCCCGGCGGCGATCACCGGCTCGGCAGGCGCTATTCGACCGCCGCCCACCTGGCCGCCCTGTTCGACTCCTACGCCGCTCAGCGCCCGCCTGTGCTGCTCGACTGGGTCGCGGGCCTCGACACCGACGGCGCGGGCGGCCCGGTGCCCGACGACCTGGCCTGGCAGCCGCGGCTGTGGCGTGCCTTGCGCACCGCCATCGGCTCCCCGAGCCCCGCCGAACGCCTCGCCGACGCCTGCGCCCGGCTGCGCACCGACCCTGCTTCCGTCGACCTGCCCGAGCGGCTGTCGCTGTTCGGCCTCACCCGTCTGCCCGCCGACCAGCTCGCCGTCTTCACCGCCCTCGCCACCCATCGCGAGGTGCACCTGTGGCTGGCACATCCGAGTCCGGTGCTGTGGACGGCACTCACCGATGCTGCCGGACGCGATGCGACCGGCAACGCCTCGTTTCCGCAGTCCGGTGCGGCTTCGCCGAGCACGGCTGCGGCTGTGCGTGGTGTCGATGGTGTGGGTGACTCGGCGAGCGGTGGTCCACCGGTCGGGGGCGGCTCGGATCCGGTCGCTGATCGGGATGAGTCGGCGCAGGCGAATCCGGCTGGGGTTCAGCGGTTCTCGGCGTCGCCTCGCTCTGCCGATCGGACCGCGGATCGCGTTTCGCACCCCTTGCTCACCGGCCTCGGCCGCGATGTCCGGGAGCTGGAGCAGCGGCTGAACCCGTTGCTGGACAGCGATAGTCATCTCCCGGCGCGACTCGATTCGACGACCCTGCTCGGCCGGGTGCAGTGCGCGATCCGCGACGACCGTGCCCCGGAGGTGGGGGCGGTGCCGGACGGCAGCATCGAGGTGCACGCCTGTCACGGTGCGGCCCGGCAGGTCGAGGTGCTGCGGGATCTGTTGCTGCGCACGTTCACCGCCGATCCGACGCTGGAACCACGCGACGTGCTCATCATGTGCCCCGACGTGGAGGCCTACGCCCCGCTGGTGCGGGCAGCCTTCGGGCAGCGTGGGTCGGGCACGGGGGACCAGCCCGTAGCCGGGGAACATCCGGCCCATCAGTTGCGGGTGCGGTTGGCCGACCGAGGCCGGGCGGTGACCAACCCGATGCTCGCGGTGGTGATCGATCTGCTCGAACTGGCCGACGGGCGCGTCACCGTGACGCAGGTCCTCGACCTGGCCGCCGCCGAAAGCGTGCGCCGCCGTTGTGGTTTCGACGACGACGACATCGAACGGCTGCGTGGCTGGGCGGCCGAGTCCGGTGCGCGCTGGGGTATCGGGCAGCGCCAGCGGGAGGCGTTCGGCCTGGCCGACTTCGCCCAGAACACTCTCAATGCCGCGGTGGACCGCATTCTGCTCGGCGTCACCGCCGACGAGTCCGGTGACGACTGGCTCGACCTTGCCCTGCCCCTCGACGATGTCGACTCCAACGATGTCGACCTGGCGGGCCGGTTCGCCGAGTTCGTCGACCGGGTCGCGGTCTGCCTGCGCGACCTGCGCGGCCCCCGGCCCGCCGCGCAGTGGACGGCGGTGCTGCTGCGCGCGCTCGAGCTGCTCACCGATGTGCCGGACTCCTACTCCTGGATCCGGGCCGAAGCGCGCCGCGAGATCGTCGCCGCCACCGAGCACGCGGGTGACGCGCCGCTGCGGCTGGCCGATGTCGCGGTGCTGCTGACCTCCCGGCTCGCGGGCGCACCCGGGCGCGCCAACTTCCGCACCGGTGAACTCACGGTGTGCTCGCTGGTCCCCATGCGATCGGTGCCGCACCGGGTGGTGGTGCTGCTCGGCCTCGACGACGACATCTTCCCGCGTACCGGCAGCGTCGACGGCGACGACCTGCTGGCCCGCGACCCTCTGATCGGTGAACGCGACGCCCGCAGCGAGGACCGGCAGCTGCTGCTCGACGCGATCATGGCCGCCACCGAACAGCTGCTTGTGCTGCACACCGGCGCCGACCCGGTCACCGGAGCCGCCCGCCCGCCCGCCGTCCCGGTGGCCGAACTACTCGACGTGCTCGCCACCCACGTGGGCTCGGCCGCGATGTCCGACGTGCACATCCGGCATCCGCTCCAGGCCTTCGACCGGCGCAATTTCGCACCGGAGCGCCCACGCAGCTTCGACACCGTCGCGCTCGCGGGTGCCCGGGCTGCCGCGCGTCCGTCCCGCCCGCGCCCACCGCTGCTCGCCGAACCACTCCCGCCCGCCCCGCCCGCGGACGTGGCACTGGCCGAACTGATCGCGTTCGCCGAACACCCGGTGCGCGCGTTCCTGTGGCAGCGCCTCGGCCTGCGGGTCCCCGAGGAATCCGAGGACATCGCCGACCAGTTGCCCATCGAACTCGACGGCCTGGCCAAGTGGGATCTGGGGGAGCGGATGCTCACCGCCCGCCTCACCGGCGCCGACCCGGCGGGATTGCGTGCGGCCGAATGGCGGCGAGGGACGTTGCCGCCCTTCGGTTTCGGCACCCGGGTGCTCGACGAGGTGGAGGGCACCGTCGACACCATCGTGCGCACCGCCCTGCCTGACTACGAGGCGAACCCGCGCGCCGTCGACATCGCCGTCGACCTCGGCAACGGCCGGACCCTCGCGGGTACCGTCCCCGAAGTTCGTGGCGAAACCCTCGTCCGCACCACGTACTCCCGTCTGGCCCCCAAACACCGTCTCGCGGCGTGGGTTTCGCTGCTCGCATTGGCCGCCACCGAGGACCGCTCGTGGCGGGCGATCAGCACCGGGCGCGGTCAGTTCCGCAGTCGCCCGGTCGCCCGGTCGATCATCACCGCCCCGGAACCCCCTGCGGCCCTTGCGATCCTGCGCGACCTGGTCCGCCTGCGCGACGAGGGCCTGTGCGAACCGCTGCCCGTCGCCCCCACCGCCACCGCCGCCTACGCCGAACGCCGCTTCCGCGGCGACAGCGTGGCCGACGCCCTGCTCGCCGCCGAACACGCCTTCGACGGCGGCCCCAACGGTCCCGACAAATTCGGCGACCACACCGACCGCTACCTGCGCTACATCTGGGGCCGCGCCCCACGCTTCGAGCAGCTGACCGCCGAACCCGCCCGCCCCGGTGAACCGGAAACCACCCGCTTCGGTGCCATAGCTCGCCGCTGGTGGGGCCCGTTGCTCGCCGCCGAAAATCAGGGGCAACCATGAAGACATCGCTGCCCGTGGGGGCGCTGTGGGCGACCGAGGCGGGCTGGGCGCGAGCCGGTTGGTACGAGGGGCCGAAGCGGTGACCGGGATGATGTCGGCGCCGCCGACCGAGGCATTCGATGCGGCGGGACCGCTGCCGCAGGGCACCACCGTGCTCGAGGCGAGCGCGGGGACCGGCAAAACCCATGCGATCGTCGGGCTGGCCGTGCGGTATGTGGCCGAGCAGGGGATCTCGATCACCGAACTGCTGCTGGTGACGTTCAGTCGTGCCGCCACCCAGGAACTGCGCGAACGCACCAGGGACCGCTTTGTCACCGTTGCCACCGCACTCGCCGAACCCGCTGCGGCACAGGCACATCCGGACGAACTGGTGCGGGCCCTCGCCGCCGCCGACCCGGCGACGGTACAGCTGCGCCGCCGCCGGCTGCTCGCCGCTCTCGCCGATTTCGACGCGGGCACCATCGCCACCACCCACTCGTTCTGCCAGCGCATGCTCGACGAACTCGGCTTGGCGGGCGAACACGACCCCGGCGCCCGGCTGGTCGAATCGGTCGACGACCTCGTCGCAACCGTCACCGACGACCTGTATCTGGCCCGCTACGCCCGCGACCGCGCCCCCTTCACCCTGCGTGACGCGCATATCCTCGCGCTGGCCGCTGTCCACGACCGGCACGCCGAACTCGCGCCACGCACCGAGGGCGCCGCAGGCGAACGGGTGGCGTTCGCGACCGCCGTGCGCGCCGAAACCGACCGCCGCAAACGCCGTGCGGGACTGCGTGACTTCGACGACCTGCTCGTGCTGCTGCACGACGTGCTCGCCGACCCGGTGCACGGTCGCGCGGCCTGTGCCCGTATCCGCGAGCGCTACCGGGTGGCGCTCGTCGACGAATTCCAGGACACCGACCCGCTGCAGTGGGACATCCTGCGCCGCGCCTTCCACGAACACGCCACCATGGTGCTGGTCGGCGACCCGAAACAGGCCATCTACGCCTTCCGTGGCGCGGAGGTGCTCAGCTATCTCGACGCGGTGGCGCACGCGCGACAGCGCAGCGAACTCACCCGCAACTGGCGCAGCGATGCCGGACTGTTGCGCGCGATCGATCACCTCTGTGGCGGCGCGGAACTGGGTCATCCGGAGATCAGCGTGTACCCGGTCGCCGCGACCCGCGCCGACACCCGGTTGCACGGCGACCCGGAGGTCGTCACCCCGTTGCGGCTGCGGGTACTGCCGCGTACCGGTGCCGGGCCGCGGAACAAGTCGGGGTTCCCGTCGGTCGGCAGGCAGCGCGCGAAGGTGGCCGAGGATCTCGCCGCCGACATCGTCACGCTGCTCGAATCCGGTACCAGCATCGAGGCCAAACCCGAACGCGGCGCGGATTATTCGCTCACCGAGGTCGGCGACGGCCGGGTGCGCAGACCGATCGGTCCCGGCGACATCGCGGTGCTGGTGCGCACCCGCACTCAGATCGACGTGGTGCGCGCCGCCCTGGACCGGGTCGGTGTGGCCTCCGTACTCGCCGGTGGCACAAGTGTTTTCGCGACGCCGGCCGCCACCGACTGGCTGTGGGTTCTGCGCGCACTCGAGCAACCTCATCGCGGTGACCGCGTGCGGTTGGCGGCCTGCACACCGATCCTCGGCGTCACGCTCGCCGAGATCGATGCCGGTGGTGCCGATCTCGTCGGGCGGATCTCCACACAGCTGCGTGAGGCGGCCCGCCTGTTCGCCCGCGCCGGATTCGCCGCCGTGTTCGACAAGCTCGCGACCGAAACCGAACTCGCGCCCCGACTGCTCGCCGTCGACAACGGCGAGCGCGAACTCACCGACCTGCGTCACCTGGCCGGTCTCCTCGACGAAGTCGCCCACACCGAAGGGCTCGGTCTGACCGCCCTCACCCGCTGGCTGGCCGACCGGGTCCGCGACCCGGAGGCGGGTTCGGTGAGCGGGCGCAGCCGCCGTCTCGACCGCGACGCCGCCGCCGTCCAGATCGCCACGGTGCACGCCAGCAAGGGACTCGAATTCCCCATCGTGTACCTGCCTTTCGCGTGGGACAGTGCCAAGAACCCTTACCCGGCGACCTTGCTGTTCCACGACGACAACGGCACCCGGGTGCTCGACATCGGCGGCAAGGACGCCCCCGGTTACAGCGAACGCCAATTGCGCTGCGAGGCCGAGGAATCCGGCGAAGAACTGCGGCTGCTGTATGTGGCGGCGACCCGGGCGATGTGTCAGGTGGTCACCTGGTGGGCGCCCGCCGTCACCACGGGTGCCGCGCCGCTGCACCGGATGATCCTCGGCCGTCGTCCCGGTGCGTCGCAGGTACCCAGGCGTGCCGAGATTCCCGCCGACGCGGCTGCCCTGCAACGCCTTTCGGAATGGGCTGCCCCGGCCGCCGACGTGATCTCGGTGACGGCGGTCGACCGCCCCGAGAACGTGGCGCCGCGCCGGGTACGCACCGAACTACCCACCGGTGAGCTGGCAGCCGCCGAATTCGACCGGCCCCTCGACCAGCTGTGGCGGCGCACCTCCTACTCGGCCCTCACCGCGGGCGCGCACGACCTGGCCTCGGTCAACGACAGCGAACCCGAGGACGGGCCGGGTCCCGACGACGAACCGGACACCCCGCCGCTCGACGTGCCGACGGTGGTCGCGGCGGCACCGTCGCTGATGAACGCCCTGCCCTACGGTGCCGAATTCGGCACCCTCGTGCACAGCGTGCTCGAAACGGTCGACACCTCCGTCACCGACCTCGCGGCCGAGGTACGCGCGCGGTGTGCCGAAGCGGTCGAGCACACCATGGCCGAACTCGATGTCGACCTGCTGTCGGAGGCACTGTTCCAAGTCCTGTGCACGCCGGCCGATTTCGGCTCGCTGGCCCGCATCCCGACCAGGGACCGGCTCAACGAGCTCGAGTTCGAACTACCCCTCGGCGGCGGTGACGACCCGCGCGGCCGGGCCGCCACCCTGCGCGATATCGCCGCCCTGCTGCGCACCCACCTTCCACCGGACGACGACCTGTCAGGCTATGCCGATCACCTCGCAGCCCTACCCGAGACGGTGCTGCGCGGTTACCTCACCGGCAGCATCGACGCCGTGCTGCGGGTCCCCGGCGACGGTGACTTCCAGTACGTGATCGTCGACTACAAAACCAACCGGCTCGGCACCGGCGACCTCACTGTCGAGCACTACCGTCGCGAACACATGCTCGCGGAAATGATCCGCTCCCACTACCCGTTGCAGGCACTGCTGTATGCCGTCGCGCTGCACCGCTATCTGCGCTGGCGCCTCCCGAACTACGATCCGACCCGCCACCTCGGCGGCGCCCGCTACCTGTTCGTCCGAGGCATGATCGGCGCCGACACCCCACCCGGCCACGGCGTCTTCGACTGGTACCCACCCGCCGAACTCGTTGTGACACTGTCGGATCTGCTCGCCGGGGAGGGTCCTCGATGACGGGCGCAGCTGTTTCCGCCGGGTGCGTCCGGTCGACCGACGCCCAAGGATCCGCACCGACGGATCCGGACGCGCATCGGGGAGTGCATCCGCACCTTCGACCCGACACGGTCGTGCGGCCGGCCCTCGGCATGCGGGGACATTCCAGGACAGCGATGTCGGCGGATGACCGCGCCCGCGACGAAGACCAGCGTCCCGCCTATGGGCGGCGGATCGGTGGGAGAGCGAGAAGGTGACATCGATTCAGGTGGCGCAGCGGGGGACCGGTCTGCTGCGGGTCTTCAACGAGGCAGGTGTGCTGTCGGCTGCCGACGTGCATGTGGCCGTGCGGTTGGGGCGGCTCGGGCGTGAGGACAGTGAGGACGTGTTGTTCGCGGCGGCGCTCGCCGTGCGTGCGGTGCGGTCGGGATCGGTGTGTCTCGAGCTGGCGCGGATGCGTGAGATCGGTGTCGATGCCGACGAAAGTCGTGATGCCGCAACCGGTATCGATCCCGCGACACTGCCGTGGCCCGAGACGGACCGGGTGCTCACGGCGCTGCGGGCCAGTCCACTCGTGCAGGGTGGTCAGGCCGGACCGTTGCGTCCGCTACGGGTGGTCGAGGCCGATGCCGACGGTGGGGCGCTGCTCTACCTCGACCGCTACTACCAGCAGGAACAGACGCTGCGCCGGGCACTTGTCGAACGCAGCGCCGACCACCCCGTCGTCGACACCGCCCTCGTGCGTGCCGAACTCGACCGCCTGTTCGCCGACCCCCTCGGCGAGGGCCCCGACCGGCAACGCCTCGCCGCAGCCCTGGCCGCCACTCATTGGACCACCGTCGTCGCGGGTGGTCCCGGCACCGGCAAAACCCACACGATTGCCCGAATCCTGGCCCTGCTGACGGCCCACCGCAGGGCGAACCCCAAACTGCCCGCCCTGCGCATCGCCCTGGCCGCCCCCACCGGCAAAGCAGCGGCCCGCCTGCAGGAAGCCGTGCGCGACCAGGCCGCCGAACTCGGCCTCCCCGAGCTCACCGCGTCCACCCTGCACCGCCTGCTCGGCTGGCAACGGGGCCGCACCACCCGTTTCCGTCACCACGCCCACAACCGTCTGCCCTACGACGTGGTGGTCGTCGACGAAACCTCCATGGTCTCGCTCACGATGATGAGCCACCTGTTCTCGGCCCTGCGCCCCGACACCCGCCTCGTCCTCGTCGGCGACCCCGACCAGCTCGCCTCCGTCGACGCGGGCGCCGTCCTGGCCGACCTCGTCGCCGGACCGGTCGTCGGCGTCCCGAACCCGGCCCTGCGCGAACTCCTGATATCCGGCACCGGGTCAGCATCCGCTGCGGCTCGTGCGGGGGAAGAGACCGCCTCCGGCGATGACGCCGCCGTTGTGACCGATGCGGCAGCCGGAACCTCTGCCGCTGACGGCGAAGGAATGCCCGCGAATTCGCCTGCGCAGGAAGTCGATTCGCTCAGTGCGCTGGAGATGCGGCGTCTGCAGGGTGGCATCGTGCGACTGACCCGTGGGCGGCGCTTCGGTGGGCGGATCGCGGATCTGGCTGTCGCCGTGCGTGCCGGGGATGCCGATGCTGCATTGGCGATTCTGCGCGCCGGGGGAGACGACGTATCACTGTGTGGTCCTGACGATATCCGTGCGGTGCGCGCCGACGTGACCACCGCGGCGCTCGCTGTCACGGAGGCTGCGGAAGCCGGTGACGCGGTCGGTGCGCTCGGCGCGCTGGAATCACATCGTCTGCTCTGCGCGCATCGGCAGGGCCCGTTCGGTGTCGAGCGGTGGGATCGGATGGCGGCCGAATGGGCGGCTGCCGGTGGCGCGGGACCCGAAGGGCCACAAGCGGTGTGGTACCCGGGTCAACCGCTGCTCGTCACCGCCAACGACCACGAGGCGCGCATCTACAACGGCGACACCGGTGTCATCATCCGCCGACCCGACGGTTCCCTGCGGGCCGCCCTGCAACGCGGCAGTGAGCCCTACCTCGTGCATCCCACCCAATTCCCTTCGGTCGTCACGGTTTTCGCGATGACCATCCACCGCAGCCAGGGCAGCCAGTACGACACCGTCTCGGTGGTCCTGCCCGAACCCGAATCCACGCTCCTCACCAGGGAACTCCTCTACACCGCGATCACCCGCGCCCGCACCCACGTGCGCATCATCGGTACCGAGGACGCCATCCGCGCCGCCATCGCCCGCCGCGTCCTGCGCGCCAGCGGTCTCACCCGTACCACCCTCGCCACCTGACGTCGGATCGAGATCACCACGCTCCGGTGGCGGGATTTCGGGCTGAAATCCCGCCACCAGAGCGTGGTGATCGAGCGCCCAGGTCAGCGGGCGGAGCTGCGGGAGAGGTTCCAGGCCCACCAGGGGTCGTCGTCGAGGCCTCTGCGGATGTTCGGCTCGATCTCGGCCCGGAGCGGGTCGGGGAGCCCGCGCAGAGCCGGGAGGATATCGGGGGACAGGGTCGTGAGGTAGGCGGTGTCGAGCCGCCCGTTCTGTTCCCACCGGTCGATATTCCGTTCGGCGACAAGGTATTCCGGGTTGATCACCGCGAGGGCGACGAGCGTGGCCAAGGCGGTGCCGACGGCGGCGCGCGGCACCCAGCTCCACCGCAGCCGTCCGATCGCGACCAGCATCAGCACGTACAGCAACCCGACCCACAGCTCGCACATCGACACCAGCAGACGCAGCACCGTGAACCCGTAGGCCTGCTGGTAGGTCCACATGCGGCCGAGCGCGGAAACGACGATGATCAGCGTCAGCAGGCTGACCACACCGAGCAGCACCCGCACCCACAGCCGGTCGGCGGCGGTGTCCTTGGCCGAGAAGTGCAGGACGGTGGCGATCACCGCCAGGGCGAGGATGCTCACCGCCGACAGCTGCCAGAACCCGCTCCGCGCGTACTCGGCGTAGGTGAGCCCGGCGGTGCGCTGCACGTAGTCGTCGCCGCCGAACAGGGCGACGAACTGGCCACCGAGGAACACCCCGAACAACACCGCGAGCACCGCCACCGGCAACGCCCACTCACTGCGCGTCCACAACCGCCTCGGCCGGACGGTCTCGCCGGCGGCGGGCAGCGGTCCGGCCAGCAGGTACAGCGCACCCAACGCGCCCATGCCCAGCACGGCGAACAGCACCAGCCGCTCCCAGGCGGCAGCGGAGTCCACCTCGGGCACCAGCCCGCTCAACAGCGTCGCGAACGTCGCGTCGGCCCCACCGAGCAGTGGCACGAAAACCACGAGCAGCACTGCCGTCGCGGCCACCGAAACCCCGTACCGCCGCACCCGCGACAACTCGGTCGTCCCGGCCTGCCGCACCCCCGAGAACGCCCACGGCACAGCGACGAACGACTCGATCGGCACCGCGATCATGTCGAACCACACACCCCGCGTACTCCGCCGCCCCAACACCGCGAACGACCCCGCCACACAGGCCCCGATCACACACCACGCGAACAACCACCCCGCCGCCCGAACAGCCCCGACCCCCAACAGAACCAGCGCCAACCCGACCCACCAACTACGCCCCCACCGCAACGCCACCCGCTGCACCACCCGCACGACCGATCCCCCGGCCCCTCCGCCCCGTCCCGCACCAACGAAACCCGCACCGGCCCCGGCAATCCCGCTGTCCCCACCAGCAGCCACAACCTCAGGAGCCGTCACCCCACCCGCACCAGTTGCCGGACCGGCACTGGTTGCCGGACTCGTAGCGGTTGTTGGACTCGCACTGGTTGCTGGACTCGCAGTGTGTGCTGGACCCGGAGGGGCTGTTGGACTCGCACTGGTCGCCGGACTCGCGGCGGCTGCCGGGTTCGGTGTGGCATTGACGCTCGGACTGACCCTTCCGTGCGGACTCGCACCGGATTCCGCACTCGCAATTGGGCCGGCGTCTGCGCTGTCACCCGGGCGCGTGCCCGCATTCGCACCGGGTCCCGCAGGAATCTCGGTGCTCGCGCGCGCGGCCGTGTTGGTGTCGGCCTCTGATTCCGCGGCTGCGCTCGTAGACGTATCCGAGCGTGCGCTGGGCGTCGCGGTGGCGGGCATCGAGGGCGGGATGGTCTTCGTCTGCTCGGTCCGCGAGCCGTCCACGACTCGGGTGCCGGTCGCATTCGGCGCCGTCGTCGAGTCCGCGGCTACCGGCTTCTCTCCGGGATTCGCTGAATCACCGGCGGCGCCAGGAATTCGCTCCGACGTTCGCGTGGTACTTCTGCGCGCTCGCTGGTCGACGGCGCAGAGGGCGGCGGTGATGGCGGTGCCGGTGAGGAGCCAGCCGATGCCGGGGCGGTCGGTGGGGATCACGGTGGCGCCGACGACGCCGACGAGCGCTGCGGCCGGAAGGACGCCGGACGGGCGGGCGACGCGGCGCCAGCGCGGTGGGGTCGGGGGACGTGGTGGTGCTGCGGTGTGCCGGATGGGCGACATCGGTTCCACGGCGGCTGCCTGCCAGCCGGACGTCCAGGACGGGGGAGTAGAAGTGCCCGATGCCGACCGGCTGGCGGGGGATGTCGTCGGCTCGACCACGGAGCCTGGTGATCCGTTGGGCGCGGCTCTATCCGGTGCGGGGGTCGAATCGGACTGGAAAGGTTCGCGCGCCGGGGCAGTGGTGTCAGCGCCGGAATCGGCAGTTGCAGTGTCCGAATCACCGGACTGCGCGGTATCGGACGGCTGATTGCCCTTCTGCGCAACAGAATTCGCGGTCGAATCGCCGGAATCGGCGCCGTGGTGTGGCGCTCCGAGCTCGCTCTGCTCCTTCGCGCCGGGTGGGGCGGCATCGGGTTTCGCCTCGGGTCGGGCGGTGTCCGGCACGGCGAGGGCGACGGGGCCTGCCTCTGGGCTCGGCTCAACTCGGGCCTCGGGTGTGGTGGGCGTGGGAGAGTCTCGGCGTTCCGCACCTGATCCGGCAGAGTCCGCCGGATCCGGTGTGGCATCGGGAAGTTCGTTGTCCTCGCCGGACCGCTCTGTGGTCGATTTCGTCATGTTTCCCCTCGAAAATAGGTGTGCTCGTCCGCCCCCGGGACCAGTGGTCGGGGGTGGTGATGTGGGTGAGTCAGGAGGTGGGCAGGACTACCCGGATGCGCGAGCCGGGGTCGGCCACCGCGATCGTGCCGCCGTGCAGGTCGACGACCCAGCGGGCGATGGCGAGGCCGAGCCCGGTACCGCCGCCGTCGGTGCGCCCGCCGCGGGTGAAACGGTCGAAGACGGTGGCGCGGTCGGCTTCCGGGATGCCTGGGCCGTCGTCCTGGATCTCGAGGACCACCGTGTCGGCATCGGCGCGGGCGGTCACGCGCACCTCACCGCCTGCGGGTCCGTGCCGGGCGGCGTTGTCGAGGAGGTTGAACAGCACCTGGTGCAGCCGGGAGCGGTCACCGAGGACCACCGCGTCGGCCGGTTCGACCGTCGTGGTGAACCGCACCCCGCGACCCAGCGCGGCCGTCATCACCTCGGCCTCGGCAATGGCCTCTGTCAGAAGTGTTGTCAGCGGAAGGGTTTCGCGATCCAGGGGACTGGCCCCCGCTTCGATGCTCGACAGGTCGAGTAGTTCGGCGACGAGCAACCCGAGCCGTTCGGTCTGCGCCAGCGCGGTGCGCAGGGTGGCCGGGTCGGGGTCGCTCACCCCGTCGACGATGTTCTCGAGTACGGCGTGCAGCGCGGTGACCGGTGTGCGCAATTCGTGCGACACATTCGCGATGAGATCGCGGCGCTGCCGGTCGGCGGCGGCCAGATCGGCGGCCATCTGGTTGAACGCGGTCGCCAGCTGGCCCACTTCGTCCCGCGACGACGCCCGCACCCGGAAACTGTAGTCGCCCTGGGCCATTCGCCGGGCCGCCGCCGTCATCTCGCGCAGCGGCCGGGTGATGCCGTGCGCGAGGATCTGCGAGGTGACCAACGCGATGAACATGGCGGTCAGGGTGGTGAACGTCGGCAACCAGCCGATCCGGAACCAGAAGTAGGCGAACGCCACCGCACCCGAACAGACCATCAGCACAGCGAGTTTCAGCTTGATCGAGCGCAGTGGGTCGAGCGGGCGAGGCAACCGGTCGGCGATCCGGTCCAGTGCGGTCGGCACGCTCATCGCGCGTCCAAGGCGTAGCCGACACCGTGCACGGTGCGGATGAGGTCGGCACCGAGCTTGCGCCGCAACGCTTTCACATGCGAATCCACCGCCCGGGTGCCCGCCGCGTCCGACCAGTCCCAGATGTCCTCCAGCAACCGCTCCCTGGCCAGCACCGCACGCGGCCGCTGCGCCAACCGGGTGAGCAGATCGAATTCCAGTGGGGTGAGCCGTGCTTCGGCCTCGCCCCGCCACACCCGGCGCTCGGCGAGATCGATCCGCAGATCACCGACGACGATGCTGCTGTCGCCGCGTTCGGTGGCCCGGTCCACCCGCCGCAGCAGCGCGTGCACCCGGGCGGCCAGCACCCGCATGGAGAACGGTTTGGTCAGATAGTCGTCGGCACCGACACCGAGCCCGATCAGCTGGTCGGTCTCGTCGGTGCGCGCGGTGAGCATCAGCACCGGAACCGAACGCTCGGCCTGAATCCGCCGGCACACCTCGAGACCGTCGAAGCCGGGCAGCATCACATCGAGCACCACCAGATCCGGTTCCCCCGCCGCCGCGGCGGCCACTGCCGCCGGACCGTCGTGCGCCAGGTCGACGGTGAATCCCTCGGCGCGCAAACGCGCCGCCACCGACTCGGCGATCGTCACCTCGTCGTCGACGACGAGGACCCGCCGCGCCGTACCCCCACTGAGTTCCATGCTGCGACCCTAGCGACCGGGTGTGGAGGGTTGCGTCGCCAAATGTGGAGATTGTGTGTGGAGTACCCTCGGCCGGGTGAACCCGCGTTTCCGCTGCACCCCGCCGCCCACCTCCTGAGCGAGGTGCCCCCGCGCGCCGCGCGGGTCGGCAGGCCCCCGCCGTCGGGTCGACGGCACAGCGGTTCCGCATGTCCGCACCTCGCTTCTCGCGACCACTCATTCCTTCTGTCGCAGGAGCTTTCATGTCTTCTCTTCTTGCCGGGCGAGTGTCCCGGCCCACCGCACTCCGCCGGGCAGGCATCACCGAACTCGTTCTCGCGGGCGTCCTGTGGGGGACCGGCGGACTGCTCGGCACTGTGGTCCAGCGCGGGACGGGACTGTCACCGGTTGCGGTCGCCACTGTGCGGCTGGCGGTCGGCGGCCTGCTGCTGCTCGGGCTGTGCGTGCTCACCCGGCGCGCGATACCGCGCGGTGGACCAGCCTGGCGTCGCATCGCCGCGATCGCCCTGCTCGCGCCGATTTTCCAGGGCTGCTATTTCGGTGCCGTGGCGCTGTCGTCGGTGAGCCTGGCGACGCTGCTCACCATCGGCATGGCCCCGGTGATCGTCGCCGGGCTCGAATACGTCACCGGCCGACAACGCCTCGATACAGGCCGCGCGGCAGGCATCGCCCTCGCACTCCTCGGCCTGGTCCTGCTCGTCGGAACTCCGGGTGCGGGCGGTTCCGGTGTGCTGTTCGGTGCGGCGCTCGCAGTCGCCGCGGCGTCGGCGTTCGCGCTGCTCACACTGGTCTCGGCGGCCGAGGTGCCGGGCCTGGACCCGGTGACCGCCACTGGAGTCGGATTCACCATCGGCGCGATTGTGCTCGCCGTCCCGGCCGTTCTCACCACAGGAGCCGTCGATCTCGCCCCCGGCTCGGTGGTGACGATTCTCGCGCTCGGACTGTTCCCCACCGCGATCGCATACACGCTGTACTTCCGCGGTCTCACCGGTGTCGGCGCGGGAACAGGCGCCCTGCTCGCCCTGCTCGAGCCACTCACCGGCACTCTGCTGGCGGTGCTGGTGCTCGCCGAACGCCTGTCGCCGATGGGCTGGCTCGGTGCGGCATTGCTGTCGGTCGCGCTCGTCGCGGCGAGCCGCCCGCAGCGTACTCAGGAATCCGGGAACAGGCCGGGCAGTTCCATCGCGTAGGCGAGGTCGTCGCGTGTGCCGAGGGTGACCAGCAGGATGCGGATCATGGTCACCCTCGCCTCCGACACCAGGATCGGGTCAGGATCGCTGCCCGGCTCGGCATCGGCCGTGAGCCGGTAGACGACGTATTCGCACACGTGCAGCGCCGCGTCCAGATCGAGCGGCGCGGGCACCGTACGGCCGAGCTCGCCGAACGTCTTGCGCACCAGATCGCGGATGTCGTCGAGCGCGCGTTCCCGATAGGCCGACACCGGCGAACCCGGATCGTGCAACTCGGCGAACAACGGCCGCAACATCGCACCGTGCCCACGCGCCCAGTCCACATAGGCGTCGATGAGCCGGATGCCCAACTGCACCGGCTCGTCGGTCCCGGCCAGCGCCGCGCTGATCCCACCGACCAGCCCGTCGTTGCTCGCGTCGAGCACCGCGCGCAACGGTTCGGCGGCATTGCTGAAGTACCGGTAGAAGGTCGGGCGCGCCAGACCGGCCTGCTCGATGATCTGGGCGACACTCAACCCGCGCGAACCATTGCGCGCGAACACCGCCGCGGTCGCCTCGACGATCCGGGCGCGCACTTCCTCGGCCTGCTCCTGGGTCTGCGGTGGCCTACCGCGACGCACCGACGTCGCCTCCTCGGTCATCGCACCTCCACTCCGTCGGCGAACTCGCTGCCGAAAGCTTGACACGAACCCGGGCCCACGCATTAATCTAACACCAGTGTTCAGCAAATAGCCGAATATCCGCGCCTGCACCGCGCGACCACCTGGTGAGGAGAAGGGCCGACAATGACGACCGCCCCCGAATTGACCGCCGAACCGACCGCGCTGCCGAAAACGCTGGTCAAGCCTCTGTTCGACCGGGCCGTCGCCGGTGGCGCACCGTCGGTCGAGGTCTTCGCTCCCGCTACCGGCCACAAGATCGGTGACCTGCCCCAGTCCTCGATCGCCGATATCGACCGCGCGTTCGCCGTCGCCCGGCACGCGCAGCGCGACTGGGCCAAGGTGCCGGTCAAGCAGCGCGTCGAGATCGTCCGCCGCTTCCACGACATCGTGCTCGCCGAGCAGGAGACGGTGCTCGACATCGTGCAGACCGAGACGGGCAAGTCGCGACCGCACGCCTTCGACGAGGTCGCCGACGTCGCGCTGAACTCGCGCTACTACGCCGCCGTCGCCCCCAAACTGCTGGCCGACCGCAAGCCGCGCGGTGTGCTCCCGGTGCTCACCGCCGTCGACGTGCACAACCGCCCCAAGGGCGTCGTCGCGGTCATCTCGCCGTGGAACTACCCCCTCGCGTTGTCGGCCTCCGACGCCCTGCCCGCCCTGGTCGCGGGCAACGCGGTGATCGCGCGCCCCGACAACCAGACCGCGCTGTCGGCCCTGTGGGCCATCGACGCCGCCGAGCGCGCGGGTCTGCCGCGCGGGCTGTGGCAGGCGGTGCTCGGGCGCGGCCGCGAGATCGGTGGCGACGTGATCGCGCGTGCCGACTACGTCGACTACACCGGTTCCAGCGCCACCGGCCGCACCATCGCCCAGCAGGCGGGTGAACGCCTGATCGGCTACTCGCTCGAGCTCGGCGGCAAGAACCCGCTGCTCGTCCTCGCCGACGCCGACGTGTCCAAGGCCGCGAAAGTGGCTGTGCGGGCGTGCTTCTCCTCGGCCGGTCAGCTGTGCGAGTCGATGGAACGCATCTACGTCGACGCCTCGGTCTACGACCAGTTCGTCGCCGAATTCGTCGGCAACGTCAAGAACATGTCGCTCGGCGGCGAACTCGACTACAGCCGCGACATGGGTTCGCTGACCTTCCAGCGTCAGCTCGACACCGTCACCGCCCACGTGGACGACGCGGTCGCCAAGGGCGCCAAGGTCCTCGCCGGTGGCCGCCCCCGTCCCGACCTCGGCCCCTACTTCTACGAGCCGACCGTGCTCGTGGACGTGGCCCCCGGCATGACGGTCTACCGCGAGGAGACCTTCGGCCCGGTCGTCTCGGTCTACAAGGTGAACTCCGACGAAGACGCCATCGAGGCGGCCAACGACACCGCCTACGGTCTCAACGCCAGCGTGTGGAGCCGCGACGTGGACCGGGCCCGCGAGGTCGCGGCACGGATCAACGCCGGATCGGTGAACGTCAACGACGGTTTCGCCGCCGCCTGGGGCAGCATCGACGCACCCTCGGGTGGTCTCGGGATCTCGGGTCAGGGCCGTCGCCACGGCCCCGAGGGCCTGCTGAAGTACGTCGACACCCAGACCGTCGCGGTGCAGCGTGTGCTGCCGATCGGGCCGCTGCCCGGTATGTCCGAGCAGCTGTGGGCCAAGACGATGACGCTGGTTCTCGGTGCCATGAAGACGCTGCGCCAGAAGTAGCGCGCACGAACGAGCAGGGGTAGGTAGCACATGAAGATGGAATCGGTCGCGGGCAAGCGGGTGCTGGTCACCGGCGCCGCCATGGGTCTTGGCAAGCTGTTCGCCGAGCACGCGGTGCGTGAGGGTGCCGACGCGGTGGTGCTGTGGGACATCAACGAGATCGCCTTGCGTGAGACGGCCGCACAGCTGTCCGCGCAGGGCGGCAAGGTGCATCAGTACGTGGTCGACGTGTCGTCGCAGGACTCCATCCGCGAGAACGGCGAGGCCGTCCGCAAGGAGATCGGCGGCATCGACATCCTGGTCAACAACGCCGGGATCGTGCGCGGCAACACCTACTTCTGGGAAACCGAGAACCGCGCCGACATCGACAAGACCATGGCGATCAACTCGCTGGCCCCGATGTACGTCACCCTCGAGTTCCTGCCCGGCATGGTGGCCGGTGCCGGTCAGGCGCGCATCCTCAACATCGCGTCCTCGGCCGGTCTGGTCGCCAACCCGCGCATGGCGGTGTACGCGGCGTCGAAGTGGGCGGCGCTCGGCTGGTCGGATTCGGTGCGGCTCGAGCTCGAGCAGGCCGGACACGACCACGTGAAGGTGACAACGGTCTGTCCCACCTACATCAACACCGGCATGTTCGACGGCGCCAAGGGCATCCTGTTCACCCCCATGCTCGAGCAGAACGACGTCGTCGACACCTCGTGGCGGGAGATGAAGAACGGTGGCGCCTTGGTGGTGCTGCCGTGGACCTCGCGGATGAACCGCGCGCTCACCGGTCTGCTGCCGATCAAGATCCGCGATCTGTACCTCAACGCGGTCGGCGTGTACCACTCGATGGATCACTTCACCGGACGTAAGTAGCCAGCGCGATGCCCCCGCCGACCCGATGGTCGGCGGGGGCATCGTTGTGTCTGCTCAGTCCCGGCGGGTGCCGATCACCACCGTGGCGTAGTACTCCTCGGAATGCTCGACCCGGGGCACCAATCCGTGCTCGCGAAGCACGGCCAGCGCCGAATCCACCTGTCCCGTCCCGGTTTCCACGTATACCGAGCCGCCGGGTGCCAGCCAGTGCGCCGCCCCCGCGGCGACCCTGCGGAAGATCGCGAGACCGTCGTCGCCACCGTCCAGTGCGACGAGTGGCTCGTGCTCACGCGCTTCCGGTGGCAGATCGGCGATGCGGGCGCTCGGCACGTACGGTGTATTCGCGAGGAGTACGTCGACGCGCCCGCGCAGCTCGGTGGGGAGCGCGTCGAAGAGGTCACCCTCGTACACGGGTGCGTCCAGCGGGGCCAGATTCTCCCGCGCACACGCCACCGCCACCGGATCGATATCCGCGGCGATCAACTCGACCGAACATCCACGCCCGGTCAGTTCCGTGGCAGCCGTGAGCCCGAGTGCCCCACAACCGCAACACAGATCGACGACACGAACCGACTCCGCCGCCACATCCCGCAACGCCTGCTCGACCAGGAACGCAGTCCGCTGACGCGGCACGAACACCCCCGCCCGCACCCCGACCCGCATCCCACGAAACTCCACCCACCCCAACAGATATTCGAGCGGCACCCCCGAAACCCGCTGCGCCACAAGCCCGTCGAGCCGCGCTGAATCAGCACCCGCCGCCTCGATCAGCAACGCGCCCTCCTCTTCGGCGAACACACACCCCGCCCGCCGCAAAGCAGCAACCACATCAACAGACCCGGTAATACCCATCCGCCGATTGTGCCCGCCCCAACAACCAGCTGCGAATCCCCCAATCCGCCATGTCAGCATTCCCGGTCACACGGCACTGCTCGAGTCCGCCACCTACCGCACTCCCAGGACACGGCGCCACTCGAGTCCGCCACCTACCGCACACCCAGCTACACGGCACTACTCGAGTCCGCCATGACCGCATTCCCAGCCCCGCACGACCCGACCTCGAGGAGGGTCCGCCGCGAAGCGGCGTAGCGGCCCGGCCGCGAGTTAGCCGCCGGTGCGCATGCGCGAAGCGCGAGCACCGGTGGCTAACTCGCGGCCCTCCAGGGGCCGCGCTCGAGCGCGCCAGCGCTCCAAAAATACAGCCCAATACCTTTGTGGTGCACAAAACACCAAGGTGGTTTCGTACGCCTCAATCAGCCTGTCAGCGCGAACTGTCGAGCTCGAACGTCCGCGTCGCGTCGAGATAGATCCCGCGCTGAGCACCACGGTCAGGCGGCGGCAGCTGCGAGACCAACTGCTCCAACGACGTCATAGCCCCCACCACATTCGTCCCCGCGACAATGAAGTCCGCAACGGCACGCCGGATATGGTTGGGCGAGGTCACCACCACCGCACTGTTCGCGCCGAGATCGCGCAGCAGCTTCGTGCTGAACAGTGCGTTCTGCACCGTCGATCCGGCCCGGTCCTCGACATGGATCCGATCGGCGGGCAACCCACGCCCGATCAACCACCGCCGCATCGCCTCGGCCTCGGAGATCCCGTTCTGCGGGTTGCCGCCGGTGACGACGACCGGCGAGAACGGCGCCGCGACGGCCTGCAACCAGGCGGCCGTGAGCCGGTTCTCCAGTTCCGGGCGCAGCGCACCGTCGGGCAGCAGACCGTACCCGAGCACGACGATGCCGGTCTGGGGGCCGATGAGAGAGGGGAGCGGATTGGGCAGCGTCGACACCGCGGCGGTCACCGCGTGCAGTACCCGCTGCGTGCCCGCCGCCATCGCGGGATCGAGACTGCCCAATCGCTGCATCGCCTCGTTCACCGCCGCCGCGTCGCCGGCGTGATGCGACCAGATGGCGTGCAGGGCAAGAGCTTCGGCATCACCGGGGTCGGCGCTGATGAGGGCGCGCAGGTCGGCGCGCCCGGCATCGAGGTCACCGTCGGTGAAATGCCGCTGAGCCGAGTTGTAGAGGGCTGTCACGTCCGCTTCGGCTGCGGCGGGGCCGACCGTGGCACTCGTGACCGCCGCGACCGCGGCGACCGCTGCGGCGAGCTGTTTCCATTGCCTCGAGATCTTCACGACAGTCGCGACCTTCCGGGTGGCGTACATGCGGGCAGAGCTGATGGCAGAGCTGCCGGACACCCTACGACCCGTGACGGTCCGGTCCGGGTAACCCGCCGTCGGCAGGCGCGTCGCGGCCCGGCGCTTCGGGGTGCACCCGGTGGCCGATAGGCTGACCAACCGTGGATACCGCTTCGCTGACCGGCAAGGAACTCGCCGCCGCCATCAACGCCGACTCGAAACAGCGCGCCGCCGCGCTCACCGACGCAGGCACCGCGCCCACGTTGGCGCTGGTCGTCGCCAACGACGACCCGGCCAGTGCCTGGTACGTGAACTCCCTGCGCAAGGCCGCCGAACGGCTCGGCATCGCCTGCGAGAAGATCGATCTGGGCGCCGACGCGACCGCCGAGCAGATCCGTGCGGAACTCGATGCCCGCAGCGCCGACCCGGCCACCGACGCGATCATGCTGCAGACTCCGCTGCCCGCCGGCGTCAGCCTCGACGACGTGAGCTCCGCGATCGCCGCGAGCAAGGACGTCGACGGTGTGAGCCCGCTGTCACTCGGCCTGCTCGCCTCCGGCCTCGACGGATTCGTCCCCGCCACCTCCGAGGCGGTCGTGGAGCTGCTGAAGCATCACTCGATCGCGTTGCAGGGCAAGCTCGTCACCGTGGTCGGCCGCTCCAATATCGTCGGCAAGCCGCTCGCACAGCTGCTGCTCGCCGAGAACGCCACCGTCACGGTCGCGCACTCGCGCACCACCGACCTGGCCGCCGTCACCACCGCCGCCGACATCGTGGTCGCGGCCGCGGGCCGGATCGGCCTGGTCACCGGCAAGCACATCCGTGAGGGCGCCGTGGTGATCGACGTGGGCACCAACGAGGCCGCCGACGGTGGCATCGTCGGCGACGTCGACGCCGCCTCGGTCGACGGCAAGGCCGCCGCCCTGAGCCCCGTGCCCGGTGGCGTCGGCCCGGTGACCACCGCGCTGCTCATGCGGCACGTGGTGGTCGCGGCCGAGAAGGCAAGGGCCTGAGCACTTTCCGGAGCTAGCGGACCGGCCCGATCGAGGTGATCAGCGTTTTGGCGCCCACCTTGGTCGTGCCGACCAGCTGCGGGTTGTAGACGATCGGCACCTCGTCGGGCCGGTACTCGGTGATCGTCACGAAGTACTGTCCGGCGAACGCGCCCGGCGTGATGTCGAGGCAGTGCGTGGTGCCGACCGGAATGGTGTCGATGCCCGACTGGATCTGCGCGCCCGTGGGCAGTGCGGCGTCACCGGCCACCAGCGTGCGCGCCTGATCGCCGGACCGCGCGACATAGTAGGCGTGCTGGAAGGCCATGATGGCCGATACCCCGCTGTCGGTTCCGCCGGGACCGTTGCCGCGCACGAGGCTGCCGACCTGTTCGGACGGGCAGTGCCCGACGGCGGGTGCGGGCGCGGCGACGGTGGACAGCGTGGTGCTCGCCGACGTGGAAGCCGGTGCGGGACCACCGAATTGGAAGTACCCGACGCCGATGAGAACCGCCCCGGCCACCGAGGCGGCGAGCGGAGCCACCCACCGGGGTGTGCGCCTGCGCTTGGACCGGTCGATCATCCGCGCGAAGACCTCGTCGTCACCGTTGTAGTCCGGTGCCGGACGCGGCTCCCACTCCGCCGTGTACCGATCCGCCCAGCCGTCTCCCGTGCGCGCCGGGGCAGCGGGCGCTTCGGTCGGTGCTGTCGCCGCTTCCTGCCGGACCGGCGTGGGCGCCGCCGGTTCGGTCCAGGCCGATTCCGGCGCGGGCCGAGCCGATCCGGACCATGTCGATTCCTGTGGAGTCGATCCCGGTCGAGCCGATCGATGTCGCCCGGGTTCGAGGGCCGATTCGGGTCGCTCCGATTCCGGCCGGGTTGCTTCCGGCCGAGCGGTTTCCGGTCGAGCCGAGTCGAACCACGACGACGCGGGCCACGTCGATGCCGATCGGGCCGAAGTGGACGACTCCCATTCGCCCTGCGCGTCAGCCGGTTCCGGCGCGGGGGAGCCGGCGCCGACGATGGGCAGCTTGTCGGTATCGGGCCCGTTGTTCGGCAAGATGAACGGCGTATCTACCTGTCCCGCACCGGGATCCATCGGCCCACCCACGATCGGGAGCCTATCGGTGGCAAAGGCGTCGCGCACGGGCACCGGAGCCGACAGCGAGACGACCGGGATACCCGCGGGCGTGGTCGGCCCACCCTCTATCCGGTGCCGGGCACCGGTTCCCGAGGTGCCTGCCTCGCGGCTGCGGCGCCGTGGCAGGGCACCTCGGAGCGGAACACCAGCCGATCCCGGGTCCTGCTGTCGAGCCCCGATCGGTCTGCGCGCTTCCGGTCGATCCATCGCCCCACCTTCATCAGGCATCCGCCGTCAGGGAATGTCCCGCAACGATTTCATTACGGGCACGATACTGCCCTGACGCCGTGTTCGCCGAATGCGCGGGCGACGAGCGCGTCACCAGTGGATATAGACCTGGTCGCCGATGCCGACGTTCTCGTAGTACCAGGCGGCGTTCTCGGGCGAGAGATTGATGCAGCCGTGGCTCACGTTGGCGTTACCCTGCGAGTCCACCGACCACGGTGCCGAGTGCACCATCACGCCACCCCAGGTCAGGCGCACGGCGTACTCACCGTCGATGATGTAGCCCTCCGGGTCGTCGAGCGGGATACCGATGGTGCGCGAATCGAACACCACCGCCCGATCCTTCTCCAGCACACTGAAGGTGCCGGTGGGCGTCTCGAAACCGGGTTTGCCCATGGACGCGGGCATCACGCGTGTCTCGCCGTTCGCGGTCACCGTGAAGGTGTGGTTGGACAGGTCCGCTTCGGCATAGGTTCCGCCACCGTACTGGGTGCGCTGGTCCCCGATCAGGTCCGCGGACGCGGCTCCCGACCAGGACGCGGCCAGTAGTGCCGCCATGATCGCGACGAACAGAAAACGAAGTGCGTTTCTCATAAACGCCACCCCTTCGGTCACTCGTAGGCGTCTCCCGAGTCTAGGCGTCCATGATCAACTGGACCTCTCGAAGTGGTAACGGCCTACGGGTCGATCGGAGTGTCGACTTGTGCTCAGCCGCGCACGACGTGCAGGACCTGGGCATGCAGGGCGTCGGCGCGTGCGGCGATGGTCTCCACCCGCACCAGTGCCGCTGCGAAATCGTCACCCAGCGCGGCGGGCAGCGAGGCCACATTGATCTCGATATTGAGCTGCGAACTCTGCGCGGCGGCGCGGGCGGCGTCGGCGGCGGCCCCGATGTCGGTGACCACGTTCGGGTTGCCGATCGGCAGCAGTTCCCCTGCGAGGGAAAGGATCTCGTCGGCCTCGTCGACCACGGCGGCGGGCACCCGGGCGGCCTCGACGAGGGCGGCATTGATCGCGGCGGTGCGCTCGGCGACCTGATCGTCGGTGTCCTTGGGCAGCTTGTAGGCGGCGCCGACGGCGGTGAACGCGGCCGCGTCGGCATCGGCCAGCGCCAGCGAGCGGGCGCGGGCGGCGTCGGCGGCCTCGATGATCCGGTCGATCACCGGCCGGTTCTCGGCGTCCTTGGCCCGGGTGGTGTAGCGCGCGACCATCGCGACCAGCGCCGCGGCCTGGGCCACGTGCAGGGCGGCCACCGCGCCACCGCCGGGGGCGGGCACCTTGGCGGCCAGCTCCGACAGATAGTGCTCCAGGGTCACGTCACCGAAGGAGGGTGCGGTCTGCTGGGGTGACACGGTGGGCTGCGACACGACGGAGTGGCCTTTCGACGAGGATTGCTTCACCCTCAACGCTACCGCGTGCCCACCCGCGCACCCCGCCCGACCAGCGGGTGTGGGCGCGGACCGACCGGTCGGGGTGCGTCCGTGGGTCCGGGTCTATGTTGGGTGCATGCGGATCGGATTGAGCATCAACTACTCGGGCGGTTTCAAGGAGGTGGCGGCCGAGGTCGCCGACCTGGAGCGGGCCGGTCTCGACGTCGTCTTCGTGCCGGAGGCGTACTCGTTCGACGCGGTGAGCGCGCTCGGCTTCCTGGCCGCGCGCACCGAGCGGGTGCAGCTGGCCTCGGGCATCCTGCAGCTCTACACCCGGACCCCCAGCCTCACCGCGATGACGGCGGCGGGCCTGGACTTCGTCTCCGACGGCCGGTTCATCCTCGGCATCGGCGCGTCCGGTCCGCAGGTGATCGAGGGCTTCCACGGCGTGCCCTACGACGCCCCGATCGGGCGCACCCGCGAACTGATCGAGATCTGCCGCAAGGTGTGGCGCCGCGAGAAGCTCAACTACCAGGGCAAGTACTACCAGATCCCGCTGCCCGCCGACCGGGGCACCGGCCTGGGCAAAGAGCTCAAGCTCATCAATCATCCGGTGCGCGAGAACATTCCGGTGCTGTTGGCCGCGCTCGGCCCCAAGAACGTGGAGCTGGCCGCCGAACTCGCCGAGGGTTGGCAGCCGATCTTCTTCCTGCCGGAGAAGGCGAACGATGTCTGGGGTGACGCGCTGGCCGCGGGCAAGGCCAAGCGCGATCCGTCGCTGGGCGACCTCGAGGTGTACGCGGGCCCCGCGCTGGCGATCGGCGAGAACGTCACGCCGCTGCTGGAGTTCGTCAAGCCGCACCTGGCGCTCTACATCGGCGGCATGGGCGCCAAGGGCAAGAACTTCTACCACACCCTGGCCACCAAGTACGGCTACGGCGAGGCCGCCGATCGCATCCAGGAGCTGTACCTGGCCGGCGACAAGCAGGCCGCCGCGGCCGCGGTGCCCGACGACCTGGTGCGCGATGTGTCGCTGATCGGGCCAGAGGGCTTCGTCAAGGACCGCATCGCCGCGTTCGCCGAGGCCGGTGTCACCACGCTCAACGTCACCCCGATCGCCGAGAACGCGGCGGGCCGGATCAAGCTGATCGAGCAGCTGCGCGGCCTCTGCTGACCCACCACAACGCGACGCGCCGCAGCACGGACAACTCCGGGATGCGGCGCGTCGGCGTCGGTGGACTACGCGGTCACGACCGCAGCGATGCCAGGGCGTCGGCGAGGGTGGTGTGCATGGCGAACACCTGGTCGAGGCTGGTCATCTTCAGCTGACGGCTGGTAGCCGGCCCGTCGGCGACCACGGCGATGGCGGTGTCCTCGCCCGCGCGTTGATGCGCCGCTACCAGCGTGGCCATGCCCGCCGAGGCGAGGAACCCGACCGCGGTCAGGTCGATCACCAGGGTCGCGGGCTTGTCGGCGAGGATGGCCTCGATGGCGGCGTCGAGGGCGGGTGCGGTCGCCAGGTCGACCTCACCGGTCACCGTCAGGACCGTGACGCCGTCGTGTACCGCCGTCGTGGTGGTCATCGTGTCCGTGAGTGGATAAGCGTCTCCGGGTGTGTTGGTCACCGATCAACAACACACAACTTCGCCCGAATACGCAAGCCGTTGCCCCGATCGTGGTCGCCGCACCGGTGCGCCGCCGGGTGCCCGCGCCCCGGTCGTGACCGCCATCGATCCGGCGGAAACGGCGGCGTGCGGTGCGTCACGATCGACGGCGGACGGGCATCGTCGCGGCCCCCGTGCGGGGGTGGCCGCACCGACGGGCGCGGTCGTCGTACTGTGTGGGCGTGAACATCGATGTGACGCCGTTACCGGGAATCGGCGTGTGCAAGGACTTTCCGCTGGCGGAGGCCCGCCGCCGGATCGGCGTGATCGAACACCGTGACGGCACTGTCGATCTGGTCGTGTCCCGTGCCGGTGACGCCGAGACCAAGACCTCGATTCCGTTGTCCAGCACCGAGATCAGTGTCCTGGCGGGGTTGCTCGGTGCGCCGCAGGTGGTGCAGAAGAAGGCCGACTCTCTCGGTGTCGACGATCTGTCGACCAGGCAGTTCGCCATCGATCGCGGCAGCCCGTTCGACGGGCGTCCGCTGCGCGACACCGCCATGCGCACCCGCACCAAGGCCTCGGTGGTCGCGGTGGTCCGCGCGGGGGAGGTGACCCCTTCGCCGGGAACCGATTTCATCTTCGTCGCCGGTGACCTGGTGGTGGTCGTGGGCACCGGCAAGGGCCTCGAGGCTGCCGGAAAATTGCTCGACGCGGGCTGACGGGCCGTGTCGATAGTAAAGAGAAGGTAAGGTATCGCCTAGCTGAGGTTAGGTGATCCCATGAATGTTGAAGTCACATCCCTGCCCGGAATCGGTGTCAGGAAAGAGTTCTCGCTGACCAAGGTGGCTCGGCGCATCGGCGTCGTCGACCACCGCGACGGTGGCACCGATCTGATCTTCACCAAGATCGACGACCCCGACACCACCGTGCAGGTCCCGCTCTCCAACGGCGAAGCGCGCACGCTCGCCAGCCTGCTCGGTGCCCCGCGGCTCGTCGCGCAACTGCAGGAGGAACACCGCGATCTCGACGGTGTGAGCACCCGGTCGCTGCCGGTGCTGCCCGATTCGCCCTACGCGGGCCGCCGCCTCGGCGAGACGGAGATGCGGACCCGGACACTGGCCTCCATCGTCGCGGTGCTGCGCGCCGGTCAGGTCCACCCCTCGCCCGGACCGGAGTTCGGTTTCCTCGGGGGCGACATGGTCGTCATCGTCGGTACGACCGCCGGGCTCGACGCTGCCGCTTCGATCCTCTCCGACGGCTGAGCCCGTGCAGATCAGTGGAACAACGCTGGCGCTGATCCAGCTGGGGGCTGTGTTCTTCGGATTGGGTGTGCTCGGGCGCATCGCGGGCCGCATCGGCCTCTCACCCATTCCGCTCTATCTGCTCGGGGGTCTGCTCTTCGGCACCGGTGGGCTGATCGAGCTGCACGAGGTGGAGGAGTTCATCCACATCGCCAGCGAGATCGGTGTGGTGCTGCTGCTGTTGCTGCTCGGTTTGGAGTACACCGCAGGTGAATTGGTCACCGGCATGCGCAAGTCGTGGATCGCCGGTCTGCTCGACCTGGTCCTCAATGCCACGCCGGGCGTGATCGTCGCGCTGTGGCTGGGACTCGGACCGACCGGTGCCATCGCGATGGCGGGCGTCACCTACATCTCCTCCTCGGGGATCGTCGCCAAGGTGCTCAACGACCTGGGCAGGCTCGGTAACCGCGAGACACCGGTGGTGCTGTCGATCCTGGTGTTCGAGGACCTGGCGATGGCGATCTACCTGCCGGTGCTCACCGCCGTGCTGGCGGGTGTCGGGTTCATGGCCGGGCTCACCACCGTCGGAATCGCGCTGGTCGCGGTGACGCTGGTGCTCATCGTGGCGCTGAAGTACGGCCGGTACGTGTCGGCGATCGTGGCCAGCGAGGACCGCGAGATCTTCCTGCTCAAACTGCTCGGTTCGGCGCTGCTGGTGGCCGGTGTCGCCTCGGCGGTGCAGGTGTCGGCGGCGGTCGGCGCGTTCCTGCTCGGTATCGCGATCTCGGGGGCGACCGCGCACGAGGCGACCAAGATTCTCGAACCCCTGCGCGACCTGTTCGCCGCCATGTTCTTCGTGCTGTTCGGCTTGAGCACCGATCCGGCGACCATTCCGCCGGTCCTCGGTTGGGCGGTCCTGCTG
The DNA here is from genome assembly GCF_040639775.1 of Nocardia sp. NPDC023733. Taxonomy (NCBI): domain Bacteria; kingdom Bacillati; phylum Actinomycetota; class Actinomycetes; order Mycobacteriales; family Nocardiaceae; genus Nocardia; species Nocardia sp. NPDC023733. The sequence goes on from NZ_JBFAAN010000001.1 coordinate 888,988, forward strand.
GTCGTGGTCACCACGGTGACGAAGCTGTACACCGGCTGGTGGGCGGCCAAGCGGGCCGGCGCCTCCCAACTGGGCCGGGCTCGCGCGGGTGCTGCCCTGGTCGCGCGCGGCGAGTTCTCGATCGTCATCGCCGGCCTCGCCGTCGCCGCGGGCGCGGTACCCGACAGCTTCGCCGCCCTGGCCACCACATACGTGCTGCTGATGGCCGTGATGGGGCCGATCGCGGCACGCGTGGTCGAACCGGTGGTCCGGGCGACGGTCGGGCGCAAGTCGAAGGTGCGCATCGACCCGAACGCGGAATGATCGGGGCTCACGGCTCGATCAGACCTGAGCGGATCGCGTAGCGGGTCAGGTCGAGCCGGTCACGCAGGCCGAGTTTCTGCAGGATATTGGCGCGATGGCGGTCGACGGTCTTCACACTGATGACCAGCTCGGCCGCCACCTCCCGCGCCGAATATCCTTCGGCGATCAGCTTGAGCACCTCCTCTTCGCGGGCGGTCAGAATGGTCTCGGGCAGCCGTCCACCCTGGCGGGCCAGGTGCAGATAGTCGCGGACCAGGGCGGTGACCGCACCCGGGTACAGGAACGACTCGCCACGCATCGTCGCCCGGCAGGCCTCGATGAGGTCGCGGTCGGCGACCGATTTGAGCACGTACCCGGAGGCGCCCGCCTTGAGCGACTCGAAGAAGTACTGCTCGTTGTCGTACATCGACAGCATCAACATGCGGACGCCCGGATGCGCGCGGGTGATCTCGCGCGCCGCCTGGATGCCGGTCATCCTCGGCATCGCGATATCGAGGATCACCAGGTCTACGGTTTCGCCGGACAGGGCGGTCACCGCGTCGTAGCCGTTGGCCGCCTCGGCGACCACGGTGAGGTCGGGTTCGTTGTCGAGGATCAGCCGTAGCCCGCTGCGCACCAAGGCGTGGTCGTCGGCCAGCAGGATCCGGGTGGGGGTGCTCATACCGGTTCTCCGACGTGTGCGGCGCGGTGAACCGGGACAACAAGCTCCACGGCGGTGCCGGTGTCTTCGGATGTGGTGATGGTGAGCGTCGCGTCGACGAGCATGGCGCGTTCGCGCATCCCCCGGATGCCGGCGCCCTCGGTGATCACCCCGCCGCACCCGTTGTCGCGCACGCGAAGCACCACGGAGTCGGCGTGGCCGGCCAGCCGCAGGCTCACCTGGTCGGCACCCGAGTGGCGCAGTACGTTGGTCAGGCTCTCCTGGGCGATGCGGTAGCAGACGAGTTCGACCGCCGGGTCGAGCCTGCTGATCGACGGGTCGACCTCGCGGTGCACGGAAATGCCCGCGCTGCGGGTGAATTCGTGGCACAGCGCGGTGACGGCACTGTGCAGCCCGAGGTCGTCGAGCACGTCGGGCCGCAATCGTGACGCGATACCGCGCACCTCGTCGAGACATCCGCGCACCGTTTCCTGCGCATCGGTCACCTCGTCCCGCAATCCCGCAGGCGCGCGGTCCACGACCCGTTTCAGCCGTAACAACGCCACGGTCAGGCTCTGGCCGATCTCGTCGTGCAGTTCGCGAGCGATCCGCTGACGCTCACCTTCCTGTGCCGCGAGCGCCGTGGCTCCGGCCGCCGATCGCTCGGCCTCGAGCCGGTCGAGCATCGCGTTGAAGGTCTCGATCAGCCGGTGGAAGTCCCCACTGGCGCGCCGGTCGAAACGCACCGCGCGTCGTGGCGGGTCGACGCGGCGCATGGCCGTGACCAGTTCGTCGAGGGGCGCCAGGCTGGTACGCAACGCCAGCGCGTTGGCGGTGAGGATCACCGCGAGACCGATCACCAGCACCGGCACCTCGGTCAAGCGCAGCCGGGCCGACACGGTGGCGGGAGAGAGCGCGAGGATCAGCGTGCCGAGCGTGAATACCACACCGTTGAGCAGGCAGATCCGCCAGAACAGCGCCGTCACCGGCGTGCGCTGCTCCCGTCCTGCTCGCACCCTCGCGAGACGCTTCATAGCTCCCAGCATGCTGACGCACCCGGCCGCTGTCCATCGGGTGCGACACCCATCCGCGCGTGCGCACGACCGCCGGACGGATGCCGGAAATGGGTGCCGGCGCCGATGGTCGCCGCCCCGCGCGCGCACCAGACTCGAATCCGCACGCATTCGACCGTGTCAGGGGAAGGACCGCCCGGATGGATACCGACAGGACGACGATCCCCGGAACCGGGGTGCTGCACCATTTCCGCACCGGTCGCGGCATCGACTTCGCACTGCTCACCGAGTCGGCAGGCGGGCGCAGGCTGCTCGTGTACGCCCCCGGCAGTGACGAGCCGAGCGTCGACCTCGCGCTCGAACCCGAGGAAGCCGACCACGTGGCCGAGCTGATGCACACCAGCCCCCTCGCCGATCGGCTGCGCCGGCTCGAGCAGCGGGTCGAGCGGCTCGCCGGACAGCGGGCCGAGTCGTGAGCACCGTCGAATCACCCCGGAGCCGAGCCATGCGCGCACGCGATATCGCGATGAACCTGCCGACCGTCCGCACCACCGACCCGGTGGCCCGCGCGGTGCGGGTGATGGTCGTCAACCGTTTGCCCGGTCTGGTCGTGGTCGACGCCGAGGACCGGCCGGTGGCCGTATTGCCCGGCACCCAGGTGCTGCGCCTGGCCATCCCGGCGTCGTATCAGGACGACACCACCCTGGTCCGCACCATCGACGAGGTGCACGCCGACCTGTTCTGGCAGGAACCCGGCAGCCTCACCGTCGGCGACTGCCTGGCCGACGGCGCACCGCGACCGGCCACCGTGACCCCCGATGCCACCTTGCTCGAGATCGCGATCCTGATGGCGCGCAAGCACAGTCCGCTCATCGCGGTCGTCGACCGGGCCCGCACCCTGTGCGGGGCGATCACCCTCGAACGGCTGCTGACCAGCCTCGCCCTCGCCGGCCCCGGCGACTGATCGGCGCCGACGATGGCCGCCGTCCTCGCCGTGACCATCTTCGTGGTGGCGTTCTTCTTCATCGCCACGGAGCGTGTCGACAAGGTGAAGACCGTGCTGATCGCCGCAGGCCTGATGGCGGTCCTCGGGCTGATCCCCGGCGAGCAGGTGTTCTTCTCACCGCACGCGGGCATCGACTGGAATGTCATCTTCCTGCTGCTCGGCATGATGATCATCGTCGGCGTCGTCAAGCAGACGGGTCTGTTCGATTACCTGGCGATCTGGTCGGCGAAACGTTCTCGCGGCAATCCCTACCGGTTGATGGTGATGCTGATGCTGATCACCGCCGTGGCCTCACCTTTCCTCGACAACGTCACCATCATCATGCTGATCGCCCCGGTGACGCTGGTGGTGTGCCGCAGGCTCGGCCTCGGCGCGCAGCCCTTCCTGATCGCGGAGGTGCTCGCCGCGAACATCGGTGGCGCGGCGACGCTGATCGGCGACCCACCCAACATCATCATCGCCAGCCGGGCGGGCCTGAGCTTCAACGACTTCCTGGTGCACATGGCCCCGATCGTGGTGCTGGTCTTCGCGCTGTTCGTGCTGTTCACGCGGGTGTTGTTCCGTTCGGCGCTGCGTACCGACCCGGACTCGGTCGAGGCCGTGCTCGCCCTGCGGGAGCGGCGCGCGATCCGCGACCCGAAACTGCTCGTGCGGTCGCTGATCGTGCTGGCCGCGGTGGTGGCCGGGTTCTGCCTGCACAGTGTGGTGCACGTGGCCCCGTCGGTGATCGCACTGGTGGGTGCGGGGGTGATGGTGCTGGTGTCCGGGCTCGACATCGGGGATGTCCTGCACGAAGTGGAATGGCCGACGCTGGTGTTCTTCATGGGCCTGTTCGTGATGGTCGCAGGCCTGGTGCACACCGGGGTGATCGCCGCGGTCGGCGCTGCGGCGAGCACCTGGGTGGGTGACGACTATTTCCTCGCCGCCACCGCGCTCGTCTTCGGCTCCGCGCTGCTCGGCGCGTTCGTGGACAACATCCCCTACACGGCGACCATGGCACCGGTCGTGGAGGGCATCGTGGCGGACGCCCCCGACCCCGAAACCGCGCGGTCGCTGTGGTGGGCGTTCGCGCTCGGCGCCGACTTCGGCGGCAACGGCACGGCGGTCGCGGCGAGCGCGAATGTCGTCGCGCTCGGTATCGCCGCCCGGGCAGGCCAGCGAATCAGCTTCTGGCAGTTCACGAAATACGGTGCGGTCGTGACTGTGTTCAGCTGCGTCGTCGCCTGGGTCTATGTCGGTGTGCGCTACTTCTGAGGGACGCGCCGGGTGACGAGGCGGTGCAGGAGCCGGGCGGCGGTGCGGGCGGTGCGGTTGTCGATATCGAGAGCCGGGTTGAGTTCGGCGACATCGGCGACCACGAGTTTGCCGCTCGCGGCGGCCTGATCGCAGACGGCCTGCACGATGGGCAGCGCGACACCGAACGCGGCGGGCGCGCTGACACCGGGCGCTACCGCGGCAGGCAGGACGTCGAGGTCGATGGTGAGGTACAGCAGGTCGATGCCGGCGAGGAAGTCCGCGACGAAGGCTCGCGCACGCTCGGCGGTGCAGTCGTCGTCGAGCAGATAACGCACGCCGAACCGTTCGGCCGTGTCGAACAGGATCGTCGTGTTGGCCGGCTGGCTGATCCCGAGCACCGCGTACCGCACGTCGTCGCCGGATTCGAGGATCTGCCGGAACGGGGTTCCCGAGCTCGGTACCGGATCGGGGCGCAGATCGAAATGTGCGTCGAGGTTCAGGATTCCGATGGTGACGTCCCTGGCGCGCTCGGCGCCTGCGAGGCCGAGGTAGGTGCCGAAGGCGACCTCGTGCCCGCCCCCGAGGACGATCGGGAAGGCACCCGCGTCCAGCAGCGCGGTGACGGTGTCGCCGAGCCGGCGCTGGCCGTCCTCTAGCCGCTGATCGGTGACCGCGATCGTGCCCGCGTCGAACGCGCGCAGTGGGCCGGGCAGTGCCATCGGCGACAGCGCGCGGCGCAGGGCGTCGGGTCCGTCGGCGGCGCCCGGCCGTCCCTTGTTGCGGCGCACGCCTTCGTCGCTGGCGAAGCCGACGAACACGCACGCGCCGGGGTCGGCGCCGGGTTCATAGGGTGCGACGGCCTGATGCCAGCGCAGATGCTCGGGTGACGTGCCGTCGACGCGGCCGGTCCAGGAAGTCATGGGGGACACCTCAGTTCGATGCGAGCACGCCGCCGCGCCACACCTGGCGCACGAGCGGAACGCCGGGACGGTAGGCCAGATGCAGATGTGACGACGCGTCCAACGCGACGGCGTCGGCCCGCCTGCCGGGGGAGAGTGCGCCGATATCGTCGCGCCGCAACGCTTTCGCCCCACCCGCGGTCGCCGCCCAGACCGCCTCGTCCGGCGTCATGTGCAGCTCACGCACGGCCAAGGCGATACAGAACGGCAGGCTGGTGGTGTAGCTCGTACCCGGGTTGCAGTCGGCGCCGAGGGCCACGGTCACCCCGGCGTCGAGCAGCGCCCGCGCATCGGGATAGCTGTTGCGCGTGCAGAAGTCGGCGCTGGGCAGCAGCGTCGCCACGGTGTCGCTGTTCGCGAGCGCGTCGATATCGGCACCACTGACATGAGCGACGTGATCGACCGACGCGGCCCCGAGTTCGACGGCGAGCTGCACACCCGGCCCCTGGTGCAGCTGATTGCCGTGCACCCGCGGCACCAACCCGTGCGCGATGCCCGCGCTGAGCACGGCATGCGACTGGTCCCGGTCGAAGGCGCCCTGCTCGCAGAACACATCGATCCACCGGGCCTCGGGCGCGCAGCGCGGGATCATCTCCGCGCACACCATGGCCACGTAATCGTCCGGGCGCCCGGCGTATTCGGGTGGCGGAACATGCGCGGCCAGCAGGGTCACCTCGTCGGTGTGGCGACCCGCGATACGCACGCTGCGCCATTCGTCGTCCACAGTCTGCCCGTAGCCGCTCTTGATCTCGACCGTCGTGCTGCCCGCCCGCAGCGACTCGGCGAGCAGACGCCGCACAGTCGCATCGAGTTGCTCGTCGGTCGCCGCGCGCGTCGCCGCGATCGTCGTGCGGATGCCGCCCGCGCCGTAGGGGCGGCCGGACATGCGTGCGGCGAACTCCTCGGCGCGGTCACCGGCGAAGACCAGGTGCGAATGCGATTCGACGAAACCGGGCAGCACCGCACGACCGTCGAGGTCGACCGCCTGATCGGCGGCGGGGGCGTCGGCGCTGTCACCCACCCACACCACCTGCGCGTCGTCGAAGACGACGGCCGCGTCGCGGCGCAATCCGAGCGGGCCGTCCCCGAGGGCCGGGTCGTTGGTGACGAGGGTGCCGATATCGCGCAGCACGGTGGTTGGCACGGGTTGTCCTCCTGGCGGCGGGCTGTGCGGTGGATCACGTCTGCTATGTATATGCCTGTATATACAGGATAGTCAAGCGCTACGGTGCCAGGCGATAACTGGCCATTGACATGGCTGTATAGACAGGCATATACATGTAGGGGTCGTTGTGACCGGCCCCACAGGCGAAGAGACCGGGCATCACCGGCGACCCTGCGCCCTTTCCGATCCCGGGAGAATGGTTTGAACAAGCCCGCCGCCGCGCTCACCCGCGGCCTCACCGCCCGCCACATCCGTTTCATCGCGCTCGGCTCGGCCATCGGCACCGGCCTGTTCTACGGGTCCGCCGAGGCGATCCACCGGGCCGGTCCCTCGGTGCTGCTGGCGTATCTGATCGGCGGCGCCGCCGTGTTCCTCGTGCTGCGCGCGCTGGGCGAGATGGCGGTGAGCAACCCGGTCGCGGGCTCGTTCGGTGAATACGCCAGCCAGCACCTCGGACCGCTCGCAGGCTTTTTCACCGGCTGGACCTACACCTTCGAAATGCTCATCGTGTGCCTGGCCGACGTCACCGCGTTCGGTGTGTACATGGGGTTCTGGTACCCGGACGTGCCACGCTGGATCTGGGTGCTCTCGGTCATCTTCTTCATCGGCGCGATCAACCTGCTCAGCGTGAAGGTCTTCGGTGAGGTGGAGTTCTGGTTCAGCCTGGTCAAGATCGTTGCCATCGTGGCGATGATCGCCGGCGGTATCGCCGTGCTGATCTTCGGCTTCGGCCTCCACGACACCAGCGCGGGCGTGCAGAACCTGTGGACCGACGGCGGCTTCTTCGCCACCGGAATCGGCGGCTTCATCGCCTGTTTCGCCATCGTGATGTTCGCCTTCGGCGGTACCGAGATCATCGGCATCACCGCGGGCGAGGCCGAGAACCCGCAGCGCACCATCCCGCGCGCGATCAACACCGTGCCCGTGCGCATCATCGTGTTCTACGTGCTCACCCTCGCGGTCATCATGGCGATCGACTCCTGGCGCACGATCGGCGACGAGGGCAGCCCGTTCGTACAGATCTTCCAGAGCCTCGGCCTCGGACCTGCCGCGGCGGTGCTCAACGTCGTCGTCATCACGGCCGCGCTGTCGGCGGTCAACAGCGACATCTTCGGTGCGGGGCGGATGATGTACGGCATGGCCCAGCGCGGCCAGGCGCCCGCGGCGATGAAGCGGGTCTCGCGCAACGGGGTGCCGTGGATGACGGTGGTCATCATGACCGTCACCCTGCTGGTGGGCGTGCTGCTGAACTACCTGATCCCCGACAAGGTGTTCCTGGTGATCGCCTCGATCGCCACCTTCGCCACCATCTTCGTCTGGCTGATGATCCTGCTCGCGCACCTGCGCTCGCGGCGCGGGATGAGCCCCGAACAGGTCGCCGCACTGAAGTTCCCGGTGCCGCTGTGGCCCTACGGCCAGCTGATCACCATCGCGTTCCTGGTGTTCGTGATCGGGGTGATCGCCTTCGACGCCGACAGCCGGGTGGCCCTCGTGGTCGGCGTGGTGTGGCTCGCGCTGCTCGGTATCGCCTACCGCCTGTGGGTGCGGCCGGCGACCGCCGAACCCGAACCGGTGGCCGTACCGGCCGACGTCGCCTGAAGTTGCTTGTCCTGCACGCTTATTCGGAATGGAGAAATATCGTGGGTATCGACTCGAACCGGTCGGTCACGCTGGAACCGGTCGTCGTCGGCACCGGTCCGGTCTCACCCGCCGACGTGGTGCGGGTGGCACGGGAGGGCGCCGCGGTGCGGCTGGCCGAGGACGCGCTGGCCGCCATGGGGGAAAGCCGCGAGCGCATCGAGGCGCTGGCCGCCGACCCGCGACCGGTGTACGGGGTGTCGACCGGGTTCGGCGCGCTCGCCGTGCGCCACATCCCGCAGGAGTCGCGTAAGCAATTGCAGCGCAGCCTTATCCGCTCGCATGCCGCCGGATCGGGGGCCGAAGTGGAGCGGGAGGTCGTGCGCGCCCTCATGCTGCTCCGTCTCTCGACGCTGGCCACCGGCCGCACCGGGGTGCGACCGGTGGTCGCCGAGACCTACGCCGCGCTGCTGTCGGCGGGAATCACACCGGTGGTCCACGAATACGGCAGCCTCGGCTGCTCCGGTGATCTCGCACCGCTGGCCCATGTGGCCCTCGCCGTCATCGGGGAGGGCACGGTCCGCGACGCGAGCGGCACCGCGATGCCCGCCGCCCAGGCGCTCGCCGCCGCCGGGATCGCACCGGTGGAGCTGGCGGAGAAGGAGGGGCTCGCCCTCATCAACGGCACCGACGGCATGCTCGGGATGCTGCTGCTCGCCTGTCACGATCTGCGCGCGCTGCTGCGGCTGGCCGATGTCACCGCCGCCATGAGTGTCGAAGGCCTGCTCGGTACCGACAAGGTGTTCGCCGCCGACCTGCAGGCGCTGCGCCCGCAGCCGGGCCAGGCGGTCGCCGCCGCGAATATGACCCGGCTGCTAACCGATTCGGCGATCGTCGCCAGTCATGCCACCCCCGACTGCACCGTGGTGCAGGACGCCTACTCGCTGCGCTGCGCACCGCAGGTGGCCGGTGGCGCCCGCGACACCCTCGCCCACGCCGAGCGGGTCGCGGGGTACGAACTGGCCAGCGCCGTCGACAATCCGGTGGTCACCCTGGACGGCCGCGTCGAGTCCAACGGCAACTTCCACGGAGCCCCGGTGGCGTACGTGCTCGACTTCCTCGCCATCGTCGTCGCCGACGTGGCCAGTATCAGCGAGCGGCGCACCGACCGTTTCCTCGACAAGGCGCGCAACCACGGGCTGCCGCCGTTCCTCGCCGACGACCCCGGTGTCGACAGCGGCCACATGATCGCCCAGTACACCCAGGCCGCGCTCGTCTCCGAGCTCAAGCGCCTCGCCGCGCCCGCATCGGTCGACTCGATCCCGTCCTCGGCCATGCAGGAGGACCACGTGTCCATGGGCTGGTCGGCCGCCCGCAAACTGCGCCGTGCCATCGACGGCCTCACCCGCGTGCTGGCCATCGAGGCGCTCACCGCGGCCCGCGCCCTCGACCTGCGTGCGCCGCTCACACCGTCGCCCGCCACCGCAGCTGTGCGCGATGCCCTGCGGACCCGCGTCCCCGGTCCCGGCCCCGACCGTCACCTCGCGCCCGAAATCGAGGCGGCGGTGAATCTGGCCGCGTCCGGCGCGCTGCTGGCGGCCGCGGAATCCATTGTCGGCCCGCTGGATTGACCCGGCTGCACTGACCGCGCCGCTGTAACCGACTCGGCCCCAGGTGGTTCCCGCCACCTGGGGCCGTTTCGTCGTGGCTCCCCTGACTCCGCGTGGTGAAAGCCGCCGACCGTGGCCGTCGCACTTGCGGGAGGTGTAGGGGCCGCGACTCACCCAGGTGATCCCGCGGGCATCCGTCGCGAAAATACCCGGGACACGATTCGGCGCCGGGTGCTTTCACACCCGGCGCCGAAGGAAGCGATATCAGCTCTCCTGCATCGGGATTCGCACACCGCGTTCCCGGGCGACCTCGGCCGCGTGCTCGTAGCCCGCGTCCACGTGACGGATCACGCCCATGCCGGGATCATTGGTGAGTACCCGCTCCAGCTTCTGCGCGGCCAGGGGCGTGCCGTCGGCGATACACACCTGGCCCGCGTGGATGGACCGGCCCATGCCGACACCGCCGCCGTGGTGGATCGACACCCACGAGGCGCCCGATGCCGTATTGAGCAAGGCGTTGAGCAGGGGCCAGTCGGCTACGGCGTCCGAGCCGTCGGCCATGGATTCGGTCTCGCGGTAGGGCGAGGCGACCGACCCGGAATCGAGGTGGTCGCGTCCGATCGCCAGCGGCGCCGACAGCTCGCCCGAGGCCACCATCTCGTTGAAACGCAGTCCGGCGCGGTGCCGTTCGCCGTACCCGAGCCAGCAGATGCGGGCGGGCAGGCCCTCGAACTTCACCTTCTCACCCGCCATGGTGATCCAGCGCTTCAGATGCTCGTTCTCGGGGAACAGCTCGAGAATCGCGCGGTCGGTGGCGGCGATATCGGCCGGGTCACCCGAGAGGGCCGCCCAGCGGAACGGGCCGAGGCCCTCCTCGAACAGCGGCCGGATATAGGCGGGCACGAAACCGGGGAACGCGAAGGCCCGGTCGTAGCCGCCCTTGCGGGCCTCGTCACGGATCGAGTTGCCGTAGTCGAACACCTCGGCACCCTTGTCCATGAACCCGACCATGGCCTCGACATGCTTGGCCATCGATGCCTGCGCCTCGGTGGTGAACCACCCGGGATCCTTCTCGGCCATGGTGTGCCAGTCCTCGAGCGCGACCCCGATCGGCAGGTAGGACAGCGGGTCGTGCGCGGAGGTCTGGTCGGTCACCACATCGATCGGCGCGTCCATGGCGAGCAGCGCCGGGAACACCTCGGCGGCATTGCCGACCAGACCGATCGACAGCGGCCTGCGCTCGTCGCGCGCGGCGACGGCCAGATCCAGTGCCTGCTGGAGCGAGTCGGCCTTGGTGTCGAGGTAGCCGTGCGCGATGCGGCGATCGATGCGGGCCGGGTCGACATCGACACACAGGGCCACGCCGTCGTTCATCGTCACCGCGAGTGGCTGGGCCCCGCCCATTCCGCCGACGCCCGCGGTGAGCGTGATCGTGCCGGCCAGCGACCCGCCGAAACGTTTACGCGCCACGGCACCGAAAGTTTCATATGTGCCCTGCAGAATGCCCTGGCTGCCGATATAGATCCACGAACCGGCGGTCATCTGCCCGTACATCATCAGGCCCGCCTGTTCGAGTTCGCGGAACTTCTCCCAGTTGGCCCAGTCGCCGACCAGATTCGAATTGGCCAGCAACACCCGCGGCGACCATTCATTGGTGCGGAATACGCCGACCGGTTTCCCCGATTGCACGAGCAGTGTTTCGTCGGACTCGAGGGTTTCCAGGGTCCGCACGATGGCGTCGTAGGCCGCCCAGCTGCGGGCCGCGCGCCCGGTACCGCCGTAGACGACCAGATCGTCGGGGCGTTCGGCGACCTCGGGGTCGAGATTGTTCATCAGCATCCGCAGGGCGCCCTCCTGCTGCCACCCCTTGGTGCGCAGCTGGGGACCGCGCGGGGCACGGACGGGGCGCGGACCTGCGGCGGGCGCGGTGTCGTCGGTCATGTGTTCACTCCTCGAAAGACGGGTGTGTCCGGGGTCACTGACAACCAGATTAGTGGTATAGTCCTGTCTATACAAGTAGCTGTCGGAATCGGCCGCGACGTATTCTCTTGGCCTGACGGAGGGAAATACCGGTGGTGGCGATCGAAGTGGTCGATGCGGAGCTGGCCGCGCTCTACGGCGAGCTCGGTACCGAGTTCGCGGCATACGAGCGGGTCAAGCAGCTCATCATGGCGCAGATCAAGGGCGGCCGATGGAGCCCGGGGGAGCAGATCCCCTCGGAGAACCAGCTGGTCGCCGCGCTCGGGCTGTCGAGGATGACGATCAACCGCGCTCTGCGCGACCTCACCGCCGACGGCGCCCTCACCCGGGTGATGGGCGTCGGCACGTTCGTCGCCGCGGGCAAGGCCACCTCACCGCTGTTCGAGGTCAGGAACATCGCCGACGAGATCGCGCAGCGCGGGCACCGGCACCGCACCGAGGTCGTCTTCGTGCGCGCCGAGCGGATCGACGAGGGTCATCCGATCCTCGGAAACGACCTGAGCGGCACGGTGTTCCACTCGCTGCTGGTGCACCGCGAGGACGACGTGCCGATCCAGCTCGAGGATCGTTACGTCAATCCGGCCCAGGCGCCCGACTATCTCACCCAGGACTTCACCACCGTCACCCCCAACACCTATCTGAGCGAGGTCGCCCCGCTGCTGCGAGGCGAACACATCGTCGAAGCCGTGCGGGCGAGCAAGGACGAGTGCGCACTGCTCGGCATCGCCGGTGACGAACCGTGTCTGCTGATCCGGCGGCGCACCTGGTCCTCCGGCGGTTTGGTGAGTGCGGCCCGGCTGATTCATCCCGGGTCACGCAATCGTCTCGAAGGCACTTTCGGTACCGAGCCGGGCTGAGCGCGACTCGCGCGTCTCGGTGACGGCGTTCATCGGCGTCGCTGAATTAACATGACCCATGAGCAAATATTTCGCAAACCGAGTTATCACCATTTCGTGACAATCGGTCGAATGGCGTTCACCGGGCTGTAGCTTTGTTTATGGATCGCTGAGTTCGACGTTCGCTGAGTTCCATCCATGGAGAGGGCGGAAATGGCTACGATCACGCGACGCTCCGGGGCGACGATGGCGCCCTCGACTCTGGTAACTCTCGGTTTGATCCTCTTGATCCCGGTACTGCTCACCGCGGGCCCGATCGCCGCCTCGGCGATGATCGCGCGCCACGCGGGCGTCGGCTGGTCCGGGGGACTCGTCCTTTCGGCGATCGCGGTGGTGGTCGTCGGATCGATCCTCGCCGCCGTGTGGTCGTTCCGGCTGGCTTGGCAGCGCGGTCACCGTCCCTTCGGTTCGCGCCCCCGGTAACCAACCGGCGCGCCGCGCCACGGGGTCCGCGCCTGTGGCGTGTCATCGCAACGGAAGTCCCCTGAACCGGTGTTTCGCTGCCGCACAGCCCATTTCGGGGCTGTGCGGCTGTGGTTTTCGATTCGCGCGACCGCGTCGCCGATTGTAGAGTCGCGACGTAACACTTCTCGGCCGTCGAAGTCGCCGGCCTCCGGACGTCTTCCGCCGACCTCCCAGCGCAGCTGCGCAAGCCCACAGTGTCGTGGCAACCCTTCGTGAAACCCGCACCAGCGATCGTTGGTCGCGCGCTGACCGCTCACTACACGGCAGGTCGCGCCGCCGATAAGCGCTTGTGCCACAGCGTGTTTCACGTCACTCCGGTGCTTACATCCAGACATTCGCCGTAACCCTGCTCGTCGTTACTTCTGCTCAAAAACGTTGTGTGTCAACGGTATTCGTGCACGTCAGAGCGAAACCTGCACTAATGCTTGACAATTGGGACAGACGTCTACAAAACTACCCGTCGGTAGCCAGTGATCGGGACAACACGGCCCCGACGCCCGCCGGTGGCGACGCCCCTCCGACTCCTCCGAGGCGATTCCTCGAAAACCCCTGTCCACCAGGTGCAATGAGCCCTGCCGCCATCGTGACCACACCAAAGGAGTTCAGCGCTATGGACAACTCCGCGCTAGCCTCAGCCCATCGCCCCGAGGTTCCCCAGGCGGTGCACGTGGAGCACCCCGGTGACCAGGTGAGGGTCCTGCCGCGACCGGCAGGCCCGGTCGAGCAACTCCCGCTCGTCGCCACGCGCCTGCCCGAAATCCTGCTCACCGGTGAGGATTTCGACGACATCTACCGCCATGTGCTCGCAGCGCCCGGCAAGCGGGTGCGGGCCAGGCTCGTCCTGGCCTGCGCCACTCTGCTCCCGGATGCGCCGGGTGACGCGGTGTCGCCGGCCGACGCGGTCGACCTGGCCTGCGCCATGGAGATGCTGCACGAATCCTCGCTGATCCACGACGACATCTGCGACGGCTCCCTGCTGCGCCGCGACGCGCCGTCGGTCCCCGCCGCCTTCGGTGTCCGCCCAGCCGCCCGCGCCGGTTTCCACATGGCGGGCGCCGCGATGAAGGTCGTGGCCCGTGTGCTCGCCGACAACCCGGCGATGGCCGAGCGCATCACCGACGCGCCCGGCATCACCTTCGCCGACCGGCTCTCGGAGCTGTCGTTCGGCCAGCTCATCGAAACCATGCCACCTGCCATCGACGTGCCCGCGCTGCGCAGGCACTACGAACTGGTCGCCATCGCCAAGACCGGCACCTTGTTCCGGCTGTCGTGCGCCTACGGCGGCACCGCGGGTGGCGTCGACCTGGACCGGCTGCACGCGCTGATGGTGTACGCCGACCAGCTCGCCCTGGCCTTCCAGATCATGGACGACGTCCGCGATATCGAGGGTGGCCCCGGCCTCGGCAAGGACGCCGGCGGTGATCTCGAACGTCGCGTCCCGACCTGGCCGGTCATCGAGTGGCTCGACCTGCGCGAGGGAGCCCGCGACCTGTGGCTCGACCCAGCCACACCGAGCGAGACCCTGCGCACCGACCTGGTCGACAGCGGCGCGACCAAGGCCGCCCGCGTGGTCGCGGTGACCGCCACCGAAACCGCCACCGACGCGCTCGACGTGTTCGGCCCCTCTCCGGCGCGGGACGACCTGCGCGAACTTCTGCGGCAGGTGATCTCCCGATGAGCGATGTCCGACTCCTCCAGCTGGTCCGCGGCCTGCGTGTCCTGCGCCGCGCCCCCGACCTGGCCGCCATGCGCGCCGCGCGCACGCCCGAGGAACTGGCCCGCCTGGCCCTTGTTCCGGCCGGGCGCAACCTCGGTATCGCGGTGAGTTTCCTGCCGGCCCACCAGCGGGCCGAAGCCGCCGCGGCCCTGCTCGCGTGCCGGGTGCTCGACGCCTACGAAGACCTCGCCGACCGCGACCACGCGGGTTCGGCCGTACTGGCTGCGGCCGAATACCTGAACGGCACAAGCGATTCCGCACCGCCCGCGCTGCCGCCGACCACCGGCGTCGTGCGCGACAGCGAGGCGCTGGACCTGTTGCTCGCCGAGCGCATCGCCGACATCCGCGCGCTGGTCACCGGATTGTCGCCACAGGCGCGCGAACGAGTGGCGAGCGTGCTCACCGACATGGCCGCGGTGATGGCCCGCAACCTCGACAAGCCGCTGCCGCGCGTCACCTACAGCGAGGGCGTGCTCGGCCGCGTCACCCACTACGCGTGCACCCTGGTCGCCGACGGCGTACTGCCCGAGGACGACCTGCGCGAGCTCACCGGCTGTATCGCGGTGATCGCCCAGTCGGCCAACGACCTGCGCGACGGTGAACTCGAGCTCTACGGCGCCGCCGACCGCGAGGAACTCACCCGCATGGTGATGCTGCGTCAGCTCGCCCCGACCCTCGGCGGCTTCGCGCTGCTAGCCCGGCTCGGCCCCGGCACGCCGGGATTCGGTGCCCGCGCGGCCATGGCCTATATGACCATCACCACTTCGGCGTTCCTGTGCGGGGCGGTCGGCGCGCCCAAGCCGTACCGGCGTCCGCTCTCGGCGTCCGTGCTGGCTGCGGGTTCGTCGAAGTACTGGACCCGGATGCTCGAGCGGGTGCGCGCTGGTGCCGACGGTGCCATCCACACCATGCTCGACGCCGCCCCGGACTTCGCGGCCGAGCGCCACGTCCCCAAGACCGACGTGCTGCGCGCCGGTGGTGAGAACTCGGCCGCGACCTCGCTGGTCCCGCTGATCGTCGACACCACCTTCGCCCTCGTGCGGGCCCTGCCCGAGGAACCGATGACCGGCGAACCGGCCGGCTCGACGGTGCGCACCATGATGATCGCCGACCACCTGGCCTTCGGGGCCATGGAGCGGGTGCCGGGCAACCGGCCCGACGCCCTGCGCGACCTCGCCGAGCGCCTGCAACAGGCAGCGCTCGCCACCGACGCAATTCGTTCATGAGCATCGTCACTACTAGCGAAGGAGCTCGCCCATGAGCACCCCAACGCCCGTCGCGCCTACCGAGAAACCGCCGTTCAGCCGGCGGGTCCTCAAACTCGAACACGCCTCCAATGTCGGTCCGCTCGTGCACATCGCACTGTGGATGGGGATGACCGCGGCCGCCCTGTTCGTCCCCGCCGCGGGCAACTGGTACATCGCGATCCCGCTCATCATCGTGCTGTCGCTGCTCAACCTCTCGCTCACCATCGGCGTGATGCACATGCACACCCATCGCCCGCTGTTCGTGTCGAAGCTGCCCAACCGGGTGGTCGACATCCTGTGCTGCCTGCCGGGCAACCTGACCGCCGCCGAGATGCGCGAGGTGCACGTCCTCAACCATCACCGGTTCAACGACGGCCCGGGTGACGTCACCGCAACCACCGGAATGGAAAAGGGTCTCGGCGCCGTCTGGTACTGGATCCGCTACGGAACCATCGTCAAGATCCACACCGTGCGCACGGTGTTCGCCGCCAACCCGGCGCCGCGGCGCCGCCGCACCCGCCACCAGTTCATCTTCGACCTGGCGGTCTACTTCCTGGTCATGGGCGCGGTCTGGTACGCGGCGGGCACCGAACGGTTCGTGCTGTTCTACTGGGTGCCGTTCCTCATCACCCAGGTCAACGCCGGCTACTTCGCCTGGCTGAGCCACGCGCCGGCGCGCCAGTTCGAGGACGAACCGAGCACCTCGCTCAACAACGCGGGCAACATCCTCAACTTCCTCATCTTCAACCAGGGCTACCACAGCGTGCACCACCGCTACCCCGGTATCCACTGGAGCCAGATCCCCGACAAGCTCGACTACATGCGTGATGTCAACCCCGGCGTCATCGTGCCGTACTGGATGGTCGCGCAGTCGGGCTGGCGCCTGGTCGTGCCCGGTGGCTTCCTCAACGAGCGCTACGGCAACAAGTGGAAGGCGCGCCTCGAGCAGCGTCTGGAATCGGGCACCGTCCGCAACCGCTACCTGCCGTGGTTCGCATGGATCTGATGACACCCCAGCAGGCGCGGGGCGTGCTGAGCACGCCCGGTCGGCTCGTCCCGTTCCTGTTCTCCTTCGCCGTGTACGCCTTCGCGGGCGTCACGGTGCCGCTGATGCTGTTGTTCGCCGGTGGCTGGTTCCTGCCCAAGACCGTCGACAAGGGACCGCACCTGTCCGCGGTGCCCGCCGTCGCGATCGACCTGGTGCTGCTGGCCCTGTTCGCCCTGCAGCACTCGGGCATGGCCCGGCCCGCCTTCAAGGCCTTCATCACCCGCTGGGTGCCCGAAGCGCTCGAGCGGACGGTCTACATCATCGGCGTCTGCCTGGTGATGTGGGTCATCATGCTGGCCTGGCAGCCCATACCACACGTACTCTGGTCTGCTGAAGGTGCGGTGGGTATCGCGCTCGATATCGGGTTCTGGATCGGGTTCGTGCTGGTCTACGCGGCGACTCTGCTGCTGAACCATTTCCATCTGCTCGGTATCAGCCAGGCCTACCGGCAGTACGTGATCCAGGTGCCGGATGCCACCGTCGACCGGTTGCAGGTCAACGGTGTGTACCGGCTGGTGCGGCATCCGCTGATGACCGGGCTGCTCGTGTCGTTCTGGTTCGCCAGGGAGTTCACGGTCGGCCACCTGGTGTGGGCGCTGGGTCTGACCGGGTACATCCTGCTCGGTACCTACCTGGAGGAGCGTGACCTGATCGCCCGCTTCGGTGCGTCCTATCGCGCCTATGCCGCACAGGTGCCCGCGTTCTTCCCGTCCGTGCGCAGTATTCTCGGCCGATCGACTCGGTAAGCGCGAGGCCGACCGCCCGGCGTCGTTCCGGTAGGAAGGATGTCGGGCGGTGAACCTGCCCGAGTTGGGAGAGGAATCGATGTGACCACGAAAACGGGCATGGTCGTAGGGATCGGGCGCGCCCACGCCAAAGCGATCCTGCTGGGCGAACACACGGTCGTGCACGGCACGCCCGCGATCGCGTTCCCCCTGCCCGCCCTGCCGGTGCGCGCCCTGGCGCGCCCGGCCGAACCCGGCACCGGGTCGCAGGTTCCGGCCGACGGGCACTTCCGTTTCGTCGTCGGCGGAACCGACACCGCCCTGTCGGGTCCACGGGTCGCGGCCGAGGAAGCGTTGCGGCGGTGGGGAATCACCGATACTACCGTCGAAGTCGTTGTGGAGTGCGGGATTCCGCTGGCTCGTGGGCTCGGTTCCAGCGCCGCGTGCGCGGGTGCCGCGGTGCGCGCGGTCGCGGATCTGCACGGGCTCGTCGTCGAACCCGGCGAACTGTACGACCTCGTGCAATGTGGCGAACAGGTCGCGCACGGGCGGGCCAGTGGCATCGATGCCAGTGCCGTCCTGGCGAACGGTCCGATCCGGTTCCATCAGGGCCGGGCCGAGCCGATGCCGATCGGGCTCGATGCCGCGCTCGTCATCGCCGACACCGGCGTGCCCGGCTCCACCCAGCACGCGGTCACCGGCGTGCGGCGCAGGCTCGCCGAGGATCCGGTGCGGGCAGGGTCGCTGCTCGAGCGCGCCTCGGGCCTGATCGAGGCCGCGGGCGACGAGCTGTCGGCCGGTGCGGCGGAAGCTCTCGGCAAGACCATGCTCGATTTCCAGGAACTGCTCGCCGAGCTGGGCGTGAGCACACCGCACATCGACACTCTCGTCACCGCCGCGCTCGGTGCGGGTGCCCACGGCGCCAAGCTCACCGGCGCCGGTCTCGGCGGCTGTGTGCTCGCTCTCACCGAGCCCGCCTCGGCGCCCGGGGTGAGTGCCGCGCTGCGCCGCGCGGGTGCCGTGCGAACCTGGACGGTGCCGACTCGCGCCATGCGGGCCGGCGCCACGCCCCTGTCCGCCACGACTTCGGAACCCGGTACCCACCAATGACTTCGACCTCCGCCACCGGCGAGGCCACCGCGCTCGCCTATCCGAACATCGCCCTCGTGAAGTACTGGGGCAAGCGCGACGAAACGATGTTCCTGCCCGTCACGAGCAGCCTGTCGATGACGCTCGACATCTTCGCGACCACCACCACCGTGCGCGTCACCGACGGGCCGGTCGACGAGATCGAGTTCAACGGCGCCGCTGCCACCGGGTCCGCGCACACCCGTATCGAACGTTTCCTCGACCTCGTGCGGGCCGAGGCGGGCCGTACCGAGCGCGCCACCGTGGTCACGGTCAACGACGGCCCGACCGGGGCGGGGCTGGCCTCCTCGGCGAGTGGTTTCGCCGCGCTGGCCACGGCCGCGGCCACCGCCTACGGTCTGGACCTGGACGGGCGCGCGCTGTCGCGGCTGGCCCGGCGTGGGTCCGGGTCGGCGTCGCGCTCGATCTTCGGCGGTTTCGTGGTGTGGCACGCGGGCGAGGGCGACGGCGAGGCGGGCGATCTGAGTTCCTATGCCGAGCCGATCGGCGGCGACGAACTCGACCCCGCCCTGGTCGTCGCGGTCGTGAACCAGACCGCCAAAACGGTGTCGAGCCGCGACGCCATGCGGGCGACCACCCAGACCTCCCCCTTTTACCGGCCGTGGGCCGAGTCGTCGATGCTCGACTTCGAGGAGATGCGCCGCGCCGTCGCCCGCGGTGACCTCGCCGCCATCGGCGAGATCGCCGAACGCAACGCACTCGGCATGCACGCCACCATGCTCACGGCCCGCCCCGGCATCCGCTACCTCTCGCCGCACTCGCTCGCGGTGCTCGACGCCGTGCAGGCCCTGCGCGCCGACGGTGTGCTCGCCTACGCGACCATCGACGCGGGCCCCAATGTGAAGGTGCTGTGCACCCGCGCCGACGCCGCCCGGGTGGCCGCGACCGTGGAGAGCCTCGGCGATTTCGTCAGCACCCGCACCGCGCACATCGGTCCCGGCGCCACGCTGCTCCGGGACACCGCGCAGGTCGGGGTCTCATGATCGCCTGTCGCGCCCCGGGCAAACTGTTCGTCGCGGGGGAGTACGCCGTCGTCGAACCGGGTCACCGGGCCGTGCTGGTCGCCGTCGACCGCTACGCCACCGCCACCGTGAGCCCCGCTGACGGCGACACCGTCCTCGGGTCCGACCTCGACGGTGGCACTACGCTCGTCTGCCGCCGGGCAGCCGATGCCGCGGTCGTCGACCCGACCGCCGACCCCGGTGCGAGCCTCCCGCCGGACCCGGTCGCCGCGAATCCCGTTGCCACGGATCTCGCGCTCGCCACCGGGGTGGTGCCTACAGAGGGCCCGGGTCGGCTGGTCGCCGCGACCGGTTCGGTTCCGGCCACGTTCTCCTACCTTTTCGCCGCGGCATCGGTGGTCGACAGGCTGATCGTCGAACGGGGAATCACCCCGCGCCCTTACCGTTTGGCCGTCACCGCCGATCTGGGCGACGCCGACGGCCGCAAGTTCGGGCTCGGTTCCAGTGCCGCGGTGACCGTCGCGGCGGTGGCCGCGCTCGGCGAGTTCTACGACCTCGGCCTGAGCCTGATGGATCGCTACCGGCTCGCCATGCTCGCCACCGTCGAGGTCAACCCCCGCGCCTCCGGCGGTGACGTCGCCGCGAGCACCTGGGGCGGTTGGATCGCCTACAGCTCACCGGATCGCGCGCGGATCGCCCGGTCCGCCGAGACCGAGGGCGTCGACGCGGCCCTTCGCCTGCCGTGGCCGGGTCTTTCGGTGCGCCCCTTGCCCACTCCGACCACCCTCGACCTGCACGTCGGCTGGACCGGCACCCCCGCCTCCACCCCCGCGCTGGTCGCCGGGCTCGGCGCACCCTTGGACCGCGCCGAGTTCCTGGTACACAGCAATGCCTGCGTCGAACGCCTCGCCGCCGCCGTCGACACCGACGACCCCACCGCCATCCGCACCGAAATCAACTGTGCGCGTGAACTTCTACTCGGCCTCGACGCGGCAGAGGGACTCGGCATCATGACCGAGCGTCTCGCCGCGCTGTGCCGGGCGGCGGCCGAAACCGGTGCCGCCGCGAAACCCTCGGGTGCGGGCGGCGGCGACTGCGGCATCGCGCTGCTCGAGACCGGCCGCGCCGCCGAGGCCGCCGCACTGACCGATCGCTGGGAAGCCGCCGGAATCCGCAAGCTGCC
This sequence comes from Nocardia sp. NPDC023733, assembly GCF_040639775.1. Taxonomy (NCBI): domain Bacteria; kingdom Bacillati; phylum Actinomycetota; class Actinomycetes; order Mycobacteriales; family Nocardiaceae; genus Nocardia; species Nocardia sp. NPDC023733. The sequence goes on from NZ_JBFAAN010000001.1 coordinate 909,870, forward strand.
CTTGCGGATCCACCCGTCCGAAGGAGTTCGCGCATGATCGCCGACCGCAAGGACGACCACGTTCGCCACGCGGTGAACCATCGCCGCAACCACAGCGGCGGCAACGATTTCGACTCCGTCGCCTTCGTGCACCACGCCCTGGCGGGTATCGACTCGACCGATGTGCGGCTCGGCGTCGATTTCGCCGGAAAGCACTGGAACTCACCGCTCTACGTGAACGCGATGACCGGTGGCAGCACCAACACCGGCGAGATCAACCGGCAGCTGGCGGTCGCGGCCCGCGAGACCGGAGTTCCCATCGCGTCGGGGTCGATGAGCGCCTACTTCCGCGACCCCGCCGTCGCCGGCACCTTCCGGGTGCTGCGCGAGGAGAACCCCCATGGATTCGTCCTGGCCAATGTGAACGCCAATGCCACCCTCGACCAGGTGCACAGCGCGATCGACCTGCTCGAGGCCGACGCACTGCAGATCCACGTGAACTCGGTGCAGGAAGTCGTGATGCCCGAGGGCGACCGCGCCTTCGCCGGGTGGCCGCGCCGGATCGAGGAGATCGTCGCGGGCGTGCCGGTGCCGGTGATCGTCAAAGAGGTCGGGTTCGGCCTCAGCAGGCAGACCGTCACCTGGCTGCGCGAGGCCGGGGTGGCCGTGGCCGACGTGGGCGGACGCGGCGGAACCAATTTCGCGCGCATCGAGAACGACCGGCGCGCGGGCGCCGACTTCGCCTTCATCGAACAGTGGGGTCAGTCGACGGCCGCGTGCCTGCTCGACTGCACCGGTATCACCGGCATCGACATCTCCGCCTCCGGCGGCATCCGCTCACCCCTGGACATGGCCCGCGCCCTGGCACTCGGCGCCAAGGCGACCGGCGTGGCGGGAGCGTTTCTGGAAACGCTCGTCGATCACGGCACCGAGGCCCTCGTCGCCAAGATCACCACCTGGCTCGATCAGCTGCGCAACATCATGACCGTCCTCGGCGCGACCACTCCGGCCGAGCTCACCGGTCGCGATGTGCTCGTCACCGGCGACTTGGCCGGCTTCTGTGCGCTGCGCGGCATCGATGTGGCCTGTCTCGCCCACCGGAGTCCCTGGTGGCGCGAATCGAACCTCCGAGAAGGAGTCATCCATGAATGACATGTCGTACGCGGCTGTCCCGATGCAGTGGGTCGGTCCGCTGCGGATCACCGGCAATGTCGTCGACGACTCCGTCGATGTGCCGCTGGCCACCTACGAGACCCCGCTGTGGCCCTCGGTCGGGCGCGGTGCGCGGATCAGCACCCTCACCGAGAAAGGCATCGTCGCCACCCTCATCGACGAGCGGATGACCCGGTCGATCCTGCTGGAAGCCGACGACGCCTACACCGCCTACACCACCGTCCAGCAGCTCGCGGCCCGCATGCCCGAGCTGCAGGAGGTCGTCTCGGGCAGCAGCCGCTTCGCCCGGCTCATCGACCTGAACCATCAGATCGCGGGCAACCTGCTGTTCCTGCGTTTCGAGTTCACCACCGGCGACGCCTCCGGCCACAACATGGCCACGCTGGCCAGCGACCACCTGATGGACCACATCCTGTCGACCATGCCCGGTGTGCGCTACGGCTCCATCTCGGGCAACTACTGCACCGACAAGAAGGCCACCGCCGTCAACGGCATCCTCGGTCGCGGCAAGAACGTCGTCACCGAGCTGCTGATCCCGCGCGAGGTCGTCGAGGCGCGGCTGCACACCACCGCCGCCAAGGTGGTCGAGCTCAATATCCGCAAGAATCTGATCGGCACCCTGCTCGCGGGCGGAATCCGTTCCGCCAACGCGCATTACGCGAACATGCTGCTGGCCTACTACCTGGCCACCGGTCAGGACGCCGCCAATATCGTCGAGGGCTCCCAGGGCGTCACCCACGCCGAGGACCGCGACGGTGATCTGTACTTCTCGTGCACCCTGCCCAACCTGATCGTCGGTACGGTCGGTAACGGCAAGCACGCCAGTTTCGTCGAGGACAACCTGGTGCGCCTCGGCTGCCGGGCCGAACGCGAGCCCGGTGAGAACGCGCGCCGCCTCGCCGTGATCGGTGCGGCCACCGTGCTGTGCGGTGAGCTGTCGCTGATGGCCGCGCAGACCAATCGCGGTGAATTGATGCGTGCCCATACCCAATTCGAGCGGTCAACCACGAGCAACGGGACACAACGATGACCACAACGCCGGTCGGTATCCACGACCTTTCGTTCGCCACCACCCACTACGCCCTCGATCACGCCGTCCTCGCCGAGCGACTCGGGGTGGATCGCGACAAGTTCTACCTCGGCATCGGCCAGGAACGCATGAGCGTGGCCGCCGCCGACGAGGACATCGTCACCATCGCCGCCGCGGCCGCCCAGCCGATCCTGGAACGGCACGGCACCGACAACATCCGCACCGTGCTGCTGGCCACCGAGACCGGTGTCGACCAGTCCAAAGCCGCTGCCCTGTACCTGCATTCGCTGATCGGGCTGCCCAACGCGGCGCGGGTGGTCGAGCTCAAGCAGGCCTGCTACGGCGGCACCGCCGGGCTGGCCTTCGCCGCGGGCCTGATCGCGCGTGACCCGTCGCAGCGGGTGCTGGTGATCGCCGCCGACATCGCCAAGTACGAACTCGACACCCCGGGTGAGCCGACCCAGGGCGCGGCGGCGGTCGCGATGCTGGTCACCGCGAACCCGGCCATCCTCGCGCTCGACCCGATCTCGGGGCTCTACAGCGCCGACATCATGGATTTCTGGCGCCCGAACTACCGTTCCGAGGCCATCGTCGACGGTAAGACCTCGGTGAACGCCTACCAGAAGGCCGCCCAGGAGGCGTGGAGTGACTACCGCCGCCAGGGCGGGCGCGAGCTCGGCGAGTTCGCCGCGTTCTGCTACCACCAGCCCTTCACCAAGATGGCCTACAAGGCGCACCGGCACCTGCTCGAGAGCCAGGGCCACACCGCCGAGGCCGCCGATCTCGAGGCCGTCATCGGCGCTACCACCACCTACAACCGCACCGTCGGCAACAGCTACACCGCCTCGCTGTACCTCGGCCTGGCCTCGCTGCTCGACCACGCGGACGACCTCACCGGCAAGGCCCTGGCGATGATCAGCTACGGCTCCGGCAGTGTGGCCGAGTTCTTCAGCGGCACAGTGCAACCCGGCTACCGCGCGCACCTGCGCACCGAGGCCAACCAGGCCGCGATCAGCTCGCGCGAGATGCTCGACTACGACCACTACCGTGCCCTGCACGAAGCGGTGCTGCCCACCGACGGCGCCTACCACGCCATGGCCGAGGAAACCCGGCGCCCGTTCCGGTTGGCCGCGATGTCGGGTCACAAACGCATCTACGAAGCTCGGTGACCGTGGCCGATCCGGACATACGGCACGCCAGGATCATCATTGTCGGAAGCGGGCTGTCGGGCGTGGGCGCGGCGGTCCGGTTGAGTCAGCAGGGGCACACCGATTTCCTCGTGCTCGAACGTGGGCCCGATGTCGGTGGCACGTGGCGGGTGAACACCTACCCGGGTGCCGGGTGTGATGTGCCCTCGCAGTTGTATTCGTATTCGTTCGCGCTGAACCCGAATTGGACGAGGTCGTTCTCTCCGCAGGCCGAGATCGAACGCTACATCCGGGACGTGTCGGAGCGTTTCGGGGTGCGGGACAAGCACATCTTCGATTGCGAGATGACGGCGGCGCGCTGGAACGACACAGATGGCCGATGGGAGATCCACACCAGCCGTGGGCAATTCACCGCCGATGTGATCGTGTCGGCGGCCGGTGTGCTCGCGGAGCCGAATCTTCCCGATATCAAGGGGATGTCGAGTTTCGAGGGGGAGATCTTCCATTCGGCGCGGTGGGATCACGAGTCGACCCTCGCGGGCAAGCGGGTGGCGGTGATCGGTACGGGATCGTCTGCGGTGCAGATCATTCCGTCGATCGCCCCGGAGGTGGCGAGCCTGGATGTGTATCAGCGCACGGCCACCTGGGTGATGCCGCATCTGGGTCGTCGCTATACGGCGGTCGAGCGATTCGCGTTCCGGCGGATTCCCGGCTTCCAGCGGCTGGTCCGGGCGATGATCTACCTGCTGCGCGAGATCTTCGTCGTCTTCCAGGCCAAGTATCCGCGTGCGGCGGTGCTGCTGGAGTTGGTGGGCCGGGTCAAGATGTTCCTCGAGATCCGGGATCCGCAGGTGCGCCGAAAGGTGGTGCCGACGCATCGTCTCGGCTGTAAACGGATGTTGGTGTCCAACCGTTTCTATCCGGCGCTCGACCGCGACAATGTGGACCTGGTGACGGATTCGATCGCGGAGGTGCGGGCGAATTCGATCGTCACCGAGGACGGCACCGAACGCGAAGTCGATGCGATTGTGCTGTGCACGGGTTTCCAGGTATCGGATTCCCCGACCTACAACCTGTATGTCGGCCGCGACGGGCGTACCCTGTCGGAAATCGGTGAGGCGGAAGGGTATCGCAACTACAAGGGCACGACGGTCGCGAACTTTCCCAATCTGTTCTTCATGCTCGGTGCCAATTCCGGGCTGAATTACACCTCGCTGATCTACATCATGGAATCTCAGTTCCGGTACCTGATCTCGGCACTGGAAACCATGGAGCAGCGAGGCCTGCGCACCGTCGAAGTCCGTAAGGACGCCGAGGAAGAATACAACCGCGGAATCCAGCGCAAGATGGCGAAAACGGTGTGGGCCACCGGTGGGTGCCGCAGCTGGTTTCTCGACAGCACGGGCAACAACGCGGTGCTGTGGCCGGATTTCAGTTTCCGTTACCGCAGGCAGATGCGCGTTTTCGACATCGAGGCGTATCAGACGACCACGAACTGAACCCGTCGATTCCGGAGCTGTCGTCGGCTCCGGAATCGACGGTTTACTCACGGATCGTTGTTCAGATGATCGACCCGAGGATCTTCAAAATACTGTCGATCAGATCGCCAACTGCTGCAGACATCAGTTTCTCCTTCGAGATAGGGATCGTCTCGCAAAATTGCACGGCGATGACACCGACAGCGTCGGTGTCATCAGGGTTGTGCAGCTCATCGAATCAGCGAGATGATCGCTGGATATCCGGATGCACACCTGGCTCGGTGTGGGAGTGCGGTATCACCGTAGCAACGGAGTTTGACTCCGACAAGCAACGGGTAGACGTGTCAACACGGATTTTCCTGTCCCCTGCCGCATTTGCTGACAGTTGTCAGGACGAGCTCAGCGACGACATTCCCGGCGGGCGCGTCGAGGCGCGCAGTGGATTCGCGGTCGGGAAGGTGATCGAGGGCAGCGTCACCCACATACGCACCCGGGTGCCCTTTTCGTCGTGGGTGAATTCGAGGTCCTCGGTGAGTACCCGCATCATCTCCACACCACGGCCTCGATAGCCGGGGTCGGTGGGGGTGGGCACCCAGCGGCCGGTGTCGGTGACCTCGATGACCACCCGGTCGCCCTCGCAGGTGGCGGTGAGGACGACACGGCCGGGTTCGGTGTCGCGGTAGGCATGTTCGACGCTGTTGCTACACGCCTCGTTGGCGGCGGCGACGAGGTCGGCGGCCAGGTCGTGCGGCACGGCGGCGGTGGCGAACCAGCGGTAGAGCGTGCGCCGCAGGCCGGTCAATTCGACTGCGGCGGCGGGAATGTCGACGTGCAGCGGTTCCGGTGGCTGACGGTAGACGACCATCGCCACGTCGTCGTCGTAGCCCGCGGGCGGGCACAGTCGTGACAGCACCGCGTCGGCCACATCGCGGGGGAGCGCGCCGCCGGTTTCGCTGAGGACGTCCGCGATCTTCACGAAGCCCTCCTCGATGTCGTAGCCGCGCTGTTCCACCAGTCCGTCGGTGAACAGCACCAGCGAGGAGCCCGCGGGCAGCGCGGTGGTCGCCTCGGGGCGGCGCGGGGTGTCGAAGGTGGCCAGCGGGACCGCCCGGCCGCCCTCGAGGATCCGGCCGGGCCCACCGGGTGCGGCCAGGATCGGCGGCATGTGGCCGGCGTTGGAGTAGCGAACCACGCCGCGCTCGGGGTCGAGCACGGCGGCGCACACCGTGGTGCACATGGCGCCGGGAATCCGTGCGGCGACCGCGTCGAGCTCGGCGAGCAGCTGGGCGGGTCCGGCACCGCGTAGCAGCAGAGCCCGTGCGGCGGTGCGCAATTGGCCCATCACCACCGCCGCGGACAGTCCTCGGCCGACGCAGTCGCCGACGACCACACCGATGGTGCCGTCGCGCAGCGGGACCACGTCGTACCAGTCACCACCGATCTCGAGCGGCGGCAGGGCGGGTTCGTAGTGCACCGAGAATCGCGGCGGCAGTTCGATCGGGCCGAGCATGGCACGCTGCAGGGTGAGCGAGGTGGCGCGCGCCTGGTCGAAGTTGCGGGCACGCTGCAACGCGACACTGAGATGGCCGACCAGCAGCGAATACAGCGCCCAGTCGGCGGCACTCACCGCGCGGGGTGCGCCGAAGCGTACCCACAGCGCCGCGTCACCGGTCTCGCCGAGCGGTGCGACGACGGCGTCCACACCACCCTCGTCGCCGGTGATGGCCGACAGGCCGCGCGCGGACTGTCTGCGCGCCCGGTCGAGCAGTTCGTTGGTCTGCTCGTCGAGCACCACCGGAGCCTCACCGCGCGAACTCGGCTGCTGCACCGGCGTCGCGACGAATCTGCTGTTGGCGGAGACGAATTCGGGTTCCGGTGGCGCCTGGGCGGCGGTGGGGGACTCGCCACAGGAGTAGAGGTCGGGGCGGCCGGTGCGGCTCGGCCACACCGCCACGAGTGCCGTGCGCGCGCCCATCGTCCGCCGCAATTCGTCGAGCCCCACGGCGAGGACCTCCACCATGCTGGTGGCCGCGCCGACCGCGGTCGCCAGTCGCGAGGCCGCCTGATCGCGGGCCTGCGCGTCGTGCTCGGCGGTGACGTCGCGCACCGTGCCGACGAAGATCCGCTCGTTGTTCTCCTGCTTCACCAGCGAACTCGCGCTCACTGCCAGCCAGCGTTCGCGGCCGTCGCGGTGACACACCGGCATCACGAAACGTGAAGCCTCCGTACCGATCTGGGGATAGCCCTTGCGATCGGTGAGGGCCCACGGATGCGGCAGCGCGAACGGCACCTCCTCGGGCCCGTACCCGGTGAGCACCCCGAACGCCGAGTTCACCTCGACGATGGTCCCGTGCTCGTCGGCGACGAAGAACCCGTCCTGCAGCGACTCGACCAGCGCGGTGCGGAACGCGTCGCGACCCGCGAGGTCCTCGGCGCGTGAACGCTGTTGCTCGTAGCGCTTGGTGCCGTCGAGGTAGCCGCGGGTGGCGATGTCGAGCGCGGCCATCGTCTGCAGCAGGAATTCCAGCGCCACCTCCGCCCCGCGCGAATACGCCTCGCTGCCCGCGAGTTCGGCGACGGTGCGGAAGTGGTGCTCGGTGAGATCGAGCAAACTGATGCCCTCGACGAGGGCGCGCCTGCCGAGGTCGTAGCCTTCGCTCAGGCCTGTCTGGCCCGGCGCGGCGACGTGGCGGCGCAGGGCAGCCGAATAGTCGTCGAGGAACGCGGCCAGGACAGCACTCATCGGCACCCTCTCATGATCCTGCTCCCCGGAAGCGGGCCGCCAGGACCAGCGCGTCGTCGGTGTCCTTGGCGTCGCGGGCGAGCAGGTCGCCCGCGATGGCGGCCGCGGGCCTGGCCAGGTCGATCTTGTCGGCGTCGGCGGTGACGAGACCGTCGGTGGCCATCAACAGCAGGTCACCCTGTTTGATCGGCAGGGTCTGCGGCTGTAGATGCGCGGGCAGCCGGTAGCCGACGATGCCACCGGTGAGCAGCATGGTCGCCCGCAGCTCCGGGCCCGCCGGACCGAGCGTGAGCAGCCGCGACTCCACATTGCCCACGCCGATCCATTGCAGGGTGTCGCCCGGCCCGATAAGAGCCAACGACATTGCGGCGCCGCGGGTTTCGGCCATCGCCCGATGGCACAGCACCATCAGCACATCCAGTGGTTCGCCGCGGTTCTCCGACAGTACGAGGGTGGCGCGATCGGCCGCGTCCGCGGCCGCGGCGCCGTGGCCGAGACCGTCGAGCACGCCGAAGAGCACGCCGCCGTCGCCGGTGTCGAGGACGACGCCACGGTCACCGGAGACATCCTGGCCGGGTAGTGCCCGGCCGGCCGTCGACCATTCCGTGCGGCCGGTGATCCCGTCTTCATGCACCGTCGGGTACCCACTTCCACATTTCGATCAACGTCCCTCGGCCGGGGGCGGAATCGATGGTGATGCCGTCCATCAGCCTGCGTGCGCCCGGCAGGCCGAGACCGAGGCCGCGACCGGTGGAGTATCCGTCCTCGAGCGCGCGCGGGATGTCCCGGATGCCGGGACCCTGGTCCTCGGCTTGGACCACGAGGCTCTGGCGGCCGTCGCGGATGTCGACGAGCAGGCGGATCTCGCCACTGCCCGCGTAACTGGTGATGTTGCGGGCGATCTCGGAGATGGCGGTGGAGATCATGGTGCGGTCGGTGAGGGTGAAGCCGAGGTGAGCCGCCAGCTCGTGCCCGGCCTGGCGTGCGGTCACGATGTCCTCGGACACCTTGACTGCGATCGCGACCTGCTCAGCGGCCACTGTCACGACCATCTCGTCGGCTGCGCGGGTGACGGTTCAGCCAGGCGAGACCTTCTTCGAGGTCGAGGGCCGTCTGCATGTCCTCGAAGGTGAGCCCGAGCTGAACCATCGCGAACGCGACCTCGGGCTGTAGACCGACGATCACCGTTTCCGCGCCGCGCAGCTGGGTCATGTGGGCGATGGTGCGCAGCGAACGGGCGGCGAAGGAGTCCATCACGTCGATGGCCGTGACGTCGACGATGATGCCGGTCGCGCGATAGCGGCTGACCTGCGTCATGAGATCGTCCTGCAGCCGCTCGGTGTCGGCGTCGGTCAGCGCCGACTGGACCGAGGCGATCAGGAATGTGCCCTGTTTCAGGATGGGTACCGGCATGGCGGACTGCTAGCGCCCGTCCCGCTCGCTCAGCCGCTCGGTGACCCGGGTGACCTCGTACCCGAGCAGCCGCTCGGCCTCTTCGATACCACCCTGCAGGTCGCCGACCGCGTTCATCTTGGACAGGTCGAGGCCGATGGTCACCAGGGTGAGCGCGATCTCGGAGGACAGACCGGTGATGATGACGCTGGCGCCCATCAGGCCCGAGGCGTCGACGGTCTGCACGAGGTGGTTGGCGACCACGGAGTCGATGGCGGGCACACCGGTGATGTCGATGACGACCACCTTGGCGCGATTGGCCCGGATGGCGCGCAGCAGCTGCTCGGTGAGCTGACGGGCGCGCTGGGAGTCGAGCACACCGATGATGGGCAGGATGAGCAGCTGCTCGCGCACCTGCAGCACCGGGGTGGACAGCTCGCGAATGGCTTCCTGCTGGCGGCTGATGACGCGCTCGCGCTCCTGCACGAACGACACACCGACGGTGTTGGCGATGCGGTTGGCGGCGGGCTCGTAGGCGTCGAGCACCTGGTTGAGCATCTCGAAGTTCGACTGGTACTTCGAGAACAGCGAGCGGGCGAGCACGTCGCGCAGCAGGAGCACGATTCCGAGGACCTCGTCGGTCTCGACGCCTCGGGGAATGATGCGCTCGGACAGGTCGCGGGCGTAGGCCTGCAGGGCCTCGACGCTACCGGTGACCAGCACCTCGACGTAGTTGTCGTACATGGAGGTGGCCTCGGAGAAGATCTCCTCCGGGGTCATCGCGGTGAGCAGTTCGGCCTCGGTGATGCGCCGCGCCCATTCCTCACGCAGGCCGGTGCGGTTCTGCCGGAGGTGCTCGACCAACTGGGGGAGCAGGTTGTTGTCCACCGGGCGCGCCGGTGGCGCATCCGCGGAAAGACTCGTTGACACCTCGGACATGGAAGCTCCTGCCCCTTTCGACGTTTTCACCTGGCGCGCACTGCACACGTTGACCGAAGCCTACTCATACCCCATTCACGGTGCTGTCCAAACCTGCCGGTAACCGGCTATTCGGGGGTGAAGCCACGTGACAGCGCCGCCAGGGCCCGATCCAGGTACACCGTGAGATCGGCGTCACCGCGTTCGAGCCAGGCGTCGAAGGCCGCACGGGCGGCGGCCAGGGTGGTACGGCCCACCGCCAGCGGGATCAGGTCGTCGACCCTGGTGCCGAGCCTGCGCGCGGCGAATTCGCCGACCGCGCGTTCCCAGGCGTCGTAATGCGCGCCCGCGCCCGCCGACAGGGCGGGGATCCCTGAGATCAGTCGCATCCTGGTGCGCAGTTCGGGGATGTCCTCGGCGCGATACCTGTTGGCCGCCACCACGATGCGCCGCACCGCCGTCATCATCGGCTCGTCGTCGGCGACGGCGGCGAAGGCCGCGCGCAGGTCGGCCACCTCGTCGTCGAACTGGTGCCACAGCACCTCGCCCTTGCTCGGGAAGTAGCGGAAGAAGGTGCGTTCGCTGACGCCCGCCTCGGCCGCGATCTGCCCGACGGTCACCTCCTCGAAGCCGTGCTCGGTGAACAGGCGCATCGCGATGAGTTCCAGGGCGCGGCGCGTGGTGCGCGGTGGGCGGCCGCGCTGGGTCGGGGCTGACATGGATACAGCGTAGGGAGTGGCCCGTCCGGTGGCGCCAGGTCTTGATTATGTCAGTGACTGACGTTAATGTTCGGACATGTTCGTGGCCCAGCTCACATCGCCGGAGGTCGACGCCTGTCGCGCGTCGATCCTGCTGGTGCCGTTGGGTGCTATCGAGCAGCACGGACCGCACCTGCCGCTGTCGACCGATCTCGACATCTCCTCGGCGCTGTGCGCGCGGGCCGCCGCCGCGCGCGACGACGTGCTCGTCGCACCCGCCGTGCCCTACGGCGCCAGCGGTGAACACGCCGGATTCGCGGGCACGCTGTCGATCGGGCAGGCCGCGCTGGAGCTGCTCGTGGTCGAGCTGTGTCGTTCGGCCACCGCGACTTTCGAGCGGATCGCGCTGGTCAACGCCCACGGCGGCAATGTCGAGGCGCTGCGCCGGGCGGTCGCCCTGCTGCGCTCGGAATCACGCGACGTGCGCCTGTTCTGCCCGGGCTACGGCGGCGACGCGCACGCGGGCCACGCCGAAACCTCCCTCCAGCTCGCCCTCGCGCCCGACCGGGTGCGCACCGAGCTGGCCGAACCGGGGGACACCCGCCCGCTCGCCGAGGTGCTGCCGCTGCTGCGCACGGGCGGGGTGGCCGCGGTGAGCCACAACGGAATTCTCGGCGACCCGACCGGGGCGAATGCCGCCGCGGGCGCCGAACTGCTGAGTGCGGCGACCGCCGCGCTCCTGCACGACCTCGGCCGTTGGTGGCCGGGTGACAACGAGGAAGGACCACGTCGATGAACCCCTGGTTCGAGACCGTCGCCGAGGCGCAGCGTCGCGCCCGTAAGCGGCTGCCGAAGTCGGTGTACGGCGCGCTGATCGCCGGTTCCGAACGGGGCCAGACCATCGAGGACAACCAGACCGCGTTCACCGAACTCGGTTTCGCACCGCACTGCGCGGGCCCCATCGGGGACCGTGACCAATCGACAACCGTGCTGGGGCAACAGGTTTCGATGCCGGTGCTGATCTCGCCGACCGGCGTGCAGGCGGTGCACCCCGACGGTGAGGTCGCCGTGGCACGGGCCGCGGCCGCCCGCGGCATCGCCATGGGCCTGAGCTCGTTCGCGAGCAAGCCGGTCGAAGAGGTGATCGCGGCCAACCCCGCCACCTTCTTCCAGCTGTACTGGTGCGGCAGCAAGGACCAGATCCTGGAACGGATGGAACGGGCGAAGACCGCCGGTGCGGTCGGGCTGATCCTCACCCTCGACTGGTCCTTCTCGCACGGTCGCGACTGGGGCAGCCCGCAGATCCCCGAATCGCTGAACCTGCGCACCATGATGAAATTCGCCCCGCAGACCCTCGCCCGCCCGCGCTGGCTGGCCACCTACCTGCGCTCGGGTTCCATCCCCGACCTCACCGCACCCAACATGTCCGTCGGCGGCGGCGCCGCGCCCGGCTTCTTCGGCGCCTACGGCGAGTGGATGCAGACGCCCGCCCCCGACTGGGACGACGTGGCCTGGATCTGCGCGCAGTGGGACGGTCCGGTGTTGCTGAAGGGCGTGATGCGGGTCGACGACGCGCTGCGCGCGGTCGACGCGGGCGTCGCGGGCATCTCGGTGTCGAATCACGGCGGCAACAACCTCGACGGCACCCCCGCCGCCATCCGTGCGCTGCCGGTACTGGCCGACGCCGTGGGCGACCAGATCGAGGTCCTGCTCGACGGCGGTATCCGGCGCGGCAGCGATGTCGTCAAGGCTGTCGCGCTCGGTGCCCGCGCGGTCCTCATCGGCCGCGCCTACCTGTGGGGTCTGGCGGCCAACGGCCAGGCGGGCGTCGAGAATGTCCTCGACATTCTGCGCGGCGGCATCGACTCCGCCCTGCTCGGGCTGCGCAAGACCTCGGTCACCGATCTGACCCGCGACGACATCGTGGTCCCGGAAGGTTTCGAACGCGCCCTCGGCATCCCCGACACCGCCCACACCGCCGAGAAGGTATTGCGGTAAGCGGTATTTCACCTAGGCCGCACGGGTTGTCCGGGCGGGGACCGGTCGCTATGGTCGAGCGTTGACCTGTGGTCGTCGGAGGGGGAAGTCGTGGATGTTCGGGTAATGCGCTCGCGCAGTGTGACTTTCACCCTGCCCGCCCTGGTCGCGGTGGCGCTGGTGTCGGCCGGCTGCAGTGCCCCGAGCACCGCTCAGCGCCCGACGACCACCACCCGCGCGTCGGTGACCACCACCCGCGCGTCGGTGACCACCACCCCGCGCACCACCACCAGCACCGCCGCCCGCCCGGCCTCGGTGGGTGTCTGCGTGGAGACGGCGACGAACAAGCGGGTGGCCGACGACCGCTGCGACACGTCCGACGCGAGCTATAAACGGTTCTGGTACAAGCACACCGACACGCTGGTGTACCCGGCGGTCGGTGCCGCGATCGTGCTGGCGGCGGGCAGTTTTCTGCGGCCGAGCACCGGCGACGTCTACGACCGTGGCGCACCGGTCGCGGGCGGAACGGTCCTGCGCGGTGGGCTGGGCCAGCGGCCCGACTCGAGTGGTGGCGGCGGCAGTTCGGGGTCCTGACTCACGCCAGGTCCGCGGCGGGAGTCGGTTCCTTGGTCGGCATGCGAGGGCCGAGTTCCCGTGCCGCACTGCGGTGGTGGTCGATCAGGACGTCGTAGATCTCGGCGAGCGCGGCCAGTTGCGCGCGGTCGAGGACGTCGATCATGTGCCGCCGCACGCTGCGCACGTGGGCCGGGGCCGCCGTGGTGAGCAACTGGCCGCCCGCGCTCGTCAGCCGGGCGACGGTGCGGCGCTGGTCGTGCGGCATGGTTTCGCGCACCACGAGTCCACGCTTCTGCATGCGGGTGATCTGGTGTGAGAGTCGGCTCTGCGACCATTCCAGCGCACCCGCCAGGTCAGCGAAGGTCAAACGCTGGCCCGGTGCGTCGGCTAGGTACACCAGCACGGAATATTCGACATAACTGAGATTCGCCGCCCGGCCGGCGTCACGCCCGATCGCCGCGGCGATCAGGTCGCGGGTACGGACATAGCCCAGCCAGGCGCGCATTTCGACATCATCGAGCCACTGTGGATCGGTCACGATCGAGCTCCAGATTCGCCGGTGCAAGCTTCGGATTGAACGGCGCACGCCCACCACCGCCCGGGAGAATGGGTAGCACCGTTTGTGTTGAACGTGCAACCTCGACATTACTTCATCTTGAGTAAGGATTGCCTAATCTCCGGGTCGGCGCCCGGTGGTGGATAGGCTCTGCGATGCTCTGCCCACCTGCCTGAAGGAGTGCGATCCGTGACCGCGCCGGAGTTCCGCTATTCCGATCTGCTGCCGATCGGCGCGGACGACACGCCGTACCGCCTGCTGACCACCGAGGGGGTCAGCACCTTCGAGCACAACGGCCGCACCTTCCTGCAGGTCGAGCCCGAAGCCCTGCGCCTGCTCACCGAGACGGCGATCCACGACATCAGCCACTACCTGCGCCCGGCCCACCTGCGGCAGCTGCGCAAGATCATCGACGACCCGGAGTCCTCGGGCAACGACCGTTTCGTGGCGCTCGACCTGCTCAAGAACCTCAACATCTCCGCGGGCGGCGTGCTGCCGATGTGCCAGGACACCGGCACCGCGATCGTGATGGGCAAGAAGAGCGAGGGCGTGCTCACCGGCGCCGACGACGCCGAGTGGATCAGCCGCGGCGTGTTCGACGCCTACTCCCGGCTGAACCTGCGCTACTCCCAGCTCGCGCCGATCACCATGTGGGAGGAGAAGAACACCGGTTCCAACCTGCCCGCCCAGATCGAGCTGTACTCCACCGAGGGCGACGCCGACAACCCGGTCTACAAGTTCCTGTTCATGGCCAAGGGCGGCGGTTCGGCCAACAAGTCGTTCCTGTACCAGGAGACCAAGGCCGTCCTGAACCCCGAGCGCATGCTCGAGTTCCTCGACGAGAAGATCCGCTCGCTCGGCACCGCGGCCTGCCCGCCCTACCACCTGGCCGTGGTCATCGGTGGCACCAGCGCCGAATTCGCTTTGAAGACGGCGAAATACGCCTCGGCGCACTACCTGGACAACTTGCCGACCGAGGGCTCCATCACCGGTCACGCCTTCCGCGATCTCGAGCTCGAGGAAGAAGTCTTCCAGCTCACCCGTGAGTTCGGCATCGGCGCCCAGTTCGGTGGCAAGTACTTCTGCCACGACGTGCGCGTGGTGCGCCTGCCCCGCCACGGCGCCTCCTGCCCGGTCGCCATCGCCGTGTCGTGCTCGGCCGACCGCCAGGCCCTTGCCAAGATCACCAAGGACGGCATCTTCCTCGAGCAGCTGGAAACCGAACCGGCGCAGTACCTTCCGGAGCAGACCGAGGACATCCTCGGCGGCGACGTGGTGCAGATCGACCTGAACCGCCCGATGGACGAGATCCGCGCCGAGCTGTCGAAATACCCCGTGAAGACCCGGCTTTCGCTCACCGGCCCGCTGGTCGTGGCCCGCGACATCGCGCACGCCAAGATCAAGGAACGCCTCGACGCGGGCGAGCCGATGCCGCAGTACCTGCGCGACATGGCCGTGTACTACGCGGGCCCGGCCAAGACCCCCGAGGGCTACGCCTCCGGCTCGTTCGGTCCGACCACCGCCGGTCGCATGGACTCCTACGTCGACCAGTTCCAGGCTGCGGGCGGCTCGATGATCATGCTGGCCAAGGGTAACCGCTCCGCTCAGGTCACCAAGGCGTGCAAGGAACACGGCGGTTTCTACCTCGGTTCCATCGGCGGCCCGGCCGCGCGTCTGGCTCTGGACTGCATCAAGAACGTCGAGGTGCTCGAGTACCCCGAGCTGGGCATGGAGGCGGTCTGGAAGATCGATGTCGAGGACTTCCCGGCCTTCATCGTCGTCGACGACAAGGGCAACGACTTCTTCGCCGAGACCTCCAAGCCGATCGCCCTGCGCGTGCGCACCCGCTCCAAGGAACGGGTGTAGAGACCCGCTCCCCGGGTCTTCTGGTCGTGCGTCCAGCCGTCGCGGTGTAACGTGACCGGCGACATACGGTGAACGGGGTGGCTATGCCCGCTGGAATTCCTGGGGGCCGGGTGGCGCGCGGCGCCAAGCTCGGACAGTTCGCCGCGGGCCAAGCGGTGCGCGGGGTCGGCAGACGACTGTCGATGATCGGTCGCACCGAGGAGGCCAGGCAAGTCCTGGCCGAGCGCTCGGCGATGACGACCGCGCAGCAGATCGTCACGGTCCTCGGCAGCATGAAGGGGTCGGCGATGAAGCTGGGGCAGATGGCCTCGGTGCTCGACCTCGACTTCGTGCCCGAATCGCATCGCGAGCATTTCCGGGCCCAGTTGGCCGCACTGCAGGACAAGGCGCCCGCGGTCGCGTTCCCGACCATGCGTGCGGTGATCGAGGACGATCTCGGGCCGCTCGGCGGCGTCTTCGCCGACTTCGACGAGACCGCCATCGCGGCCGCGTCGATCGGTCAGGTGCACCGGGCCACCCTGCGCGACGGGCGCGTGGTCGCGGTGAAGGTGAAGTACCCCGGGGTGGAGCGTGCCGTCCACGCCGATATCGGCAATCTCGAATTCCTCAGCAAGATGGGCAGATCCGTGCTGCCGAGCATGGCCGACACCGGCGTGCTCGAGGAGATCGCCGACAACCTGCGCAGCGAACTGGACTACGAACGCGAGGCCCGCACCCAGCATCGGGTGGCGCGGCGGTATTGCGGTCACCCGTTCATCACCGTGCCCGACGCGATCGTCGAACACTGCTCGCACAATGTGCTCGTCACCGAATACGTCGAGTCGCAACCCTTTTCGCACATGCGAACGCTGCCCGACGCCGACCGCGACCACCTGGGCGAACTGATCTACCGGTTCTACATCTCCAGCCTGTTCGTCGACAACGAGTTCTGCGGCGACCCCCATCCGGGCAATATGCTGCTGGCCGCCGACGGGAAGCTCGCCTTCGTCGACTTCGGCCTGTACAAGCAGATGGACCCGGCGCATGTCGATTTCGAGCGCGACGTGCTGCGTGCGGCCGCCGAGGGGCGCGGTGAGGACCTGTACGCCGCGTGGGTCGACCGGGGAATCATCGACCCCAGCGCCGGGGTGTCGGTCGAGGAGAGCCTGGCCTACGTGTGGGCCGCCACGGGGTGGCACCTGCTGGACGAGGACGTCACCATCACCCCCGAATTGGCCACCGGCGCACTGCTGCTCGCGGTCGACCCGCGTTCGTCGCAATTCCACGGCATGCACCGGCAGCTGCTGCCGCCGGAGCACGTGTTCTCCCGCCGGGCCGACCTGTTCACCTTCGCCACCCTCGGCCAGTTGCGGGCCACCGCGAACTGGCACCTGCTGGCCCGCGAATGGCTCTACCGCGAGCCACCCGTCACCGAGGTCGGCCGCGAGATCGACCGGTGGCGCCGATCCGGGTGAGCCGAACCGCGCCGAGCCGGGGTCGATAGGATTCCGGCATGCACTCTGTTCTCCGCATCCTGGTCGGCGTGAGCGCGGTCGCCGCGATGACGGCCACCGGTACCGCCACGGCCGACCCCGATCAGCGCGAACAGGTCCAGTCCGCCGCGGGCACCGAGGGCCTCGACCCACCGCTCGCCCTGGCCTACACCCTGGCCGAACAGCAGGCCCACGCCGAGGGCGTGCCGCTGTCGGTCACCTCCGGCTACCGCACCCCCGAACAGCAGGAAGCGCTGTGGCAGGACGGCCTGGCCACCCACGGCACCCCGGAGGAGGCCCGCCGCTGGGTCCTCCCACCCGCCGAATCGACCCACGTCTCCGGCCACGCGGTCGACGTCGGCCCGCAGATCGGCGCCCAGTGGCTCGAGGCCAACGGCAACCGCTGGGGGCTGTGCCGGACTTTCGACAACGAATGGTGGCACTTCGAGTTGGTGACGGTGCCGGGGACGCCGTGCCCGCCGACCGTGCCCGACGCGAGCATGCGCTAGGTCGACCGGCGCGGTCTTGTCTCTCAGTGCAGGGCTGCGAAGAACCTCCGGATGTCGGCGACATGTGCCGCCGGTTCCTCCATCGCCACGAAGTGGTTGCCGGGGTTGCCCGACGGCCAGTGGGTGATCTTGTTGTCGCGTTCGGCGAGCTTGCGCATGAGCGGTGAGCCGCCACCGTAGACGCCCGTCGGCACCAGGTTCTGGCCGGTCGGCCAGCCGAAACCGCCGTCGCGCAGCCCGTTGTACATGGGCCATGAGGAGGTGCCGGTGGTCTGGGTGAACCAGTACAGCGACACCGTGGTGAGCAGGTGGTCGCGGTCGATCACGTCCTCGGCGAGGTCGGCCATCGGCGTGAACTCCTGGAACTTCTGCATCATCCACGCCAGTAGCGCGACCGGTGAATCGTTCCAGCCCAGCGCGAAGGTCTGCGGTGCGGCGCGCAGCAGGGTGTGGTGGTCGACGCCACCGGTCATCCACAGTTGCATCTGGTCCCACTCGGCGCGGTCCTCCTCCGACATCGCGGGCACGTCGGCCTCGGTCGGCATGCCGATACCGCCGTCGAGATGCACCCCGATCACGTGCTCCGGCGCCGCGAGCGCCATTTCCGGTGCGATGTAGGCGCCCAGGTCGCCGCCCTGGGTCCCGTAGCGCTGGTAGCCGAGCCGGTTCATGAGCTCGGTCCACATCCGGGCCACCCGTGCGGTGGTCATTCCGACCTCGCGCGGAGCCTGGGAGAAGGCGAAGCCGGGGACCGACGGGACAACCACGTCGAAGGCGAGGGCGGGATCGAGACCGTGAGCGCGTGGATCGGTCAGCGGACCGATCACACGGGTGAATTCGGCGAAGGTGTTGGGCCACCCGTGCGTGAGCAGCAGGGGCACCGCATCGGGTTCGGGAGAGCGGACGTGGACGAAGTGCACGTCGAGGCCGTCGATGGTCGTCTGGAACTGGGGGAAGGCATTGAGTGCGGTTTCCTGTGCCCGCCAATCGAATTCGTCGGCCCAGTAGGTGGCGAGCTCGCGCAGATACGCGGCAGGCACGCCACGCTCCCAGCCGTCGCCCGGCAGTTCGGGCGTCCATCGGGCTCGGGCCAGCCGGTCGTGCAGGTCGTCGAGATCGGCCTGCGGGATGTCGATGTGGAAGGGGCGGACAGTCATTCGGAACTCCTCGTGATCGGTGTGAACCCGACGCTACGAGGCATTTAGGACAGGATCGGTCCTAGATGTGCGCGAGAATCGAAATCATGACCGACACCGCAGCGCGGCTGCTCCGATTGCTTGCACTGCTGCAGATGCCACGCGAATGGCCGGGTAGCGAACTCGCCGACCGGCTCGGCGTCACCGATCGCACCGTGCGCCGCGATATCGACCGGTTGCGCGAGCTCGGCTACCCGGTGCTCGCCGCGCTGGGTGCGAGCGGCGGCTACCGCCTCACCGCCGGGTCGGCGCTGCCGCCGCTGGTGCTCGACGAGGACGAAGCGGTGGCGGTGGCCGTCGGCCTGCGGGTCGCCACCGGGCAGGCGGTCGGTGGAATCGAGGAGGCGTCGGTGCGGGCGTTGACCAAACTCGAGCAGGTTCTACCCGCGAAGCTCCGGAGGCGCGTGCGGGTGGTGGGTGCGGCGGTCGCGGTCCGGGTGGGTGAGGGGCCCACCGTGGAGCCGGAGGTGCTCACCACCCTCGCCGCGGCCGTCACCAACCGGGAACGACTGCGCTTCCGCTATTTCGACACCGACGGCGCCGAGTCACGTCGCCATGTCGAACCGGTCGGCGTCGTCGCGTCCGGCCGGCGCTGGTACCTCGTCGCCTACGACCTCGACCGAGATGCCTGGCGCACCTACCGCACCGACCGGATCGCCCACCCGCACCCGACCGGTGCCCGGATCATCGCACGTGAGCTACCCGCGGCCGACGCCGCCGACTATGTGGCGGGACGTCGAACCGACTGGCCCACCGCCCCGTACCGGGCCGATGTCACCATCGACGCCCCGCGTACCCGGGTCACCGGCCGACTCGGCGAGGACCCCGCCACCCTGCACTCCACCGGTGCCACCACCTGCCGCCTCACCGGTGTCCGGGATGACGACCCCGATTGGCTTGCCCGGCAATTGGTTTCGCTCGGAGCCGCGTTCCGGGTACACGACTCGCCCGAACTGTCCGCGCGACTGCGTGCGATGGCGGAGCGCATCGGGCACGCAGTGGGGTGAGAGGCGCGTCAGGGTCGGGCCGCGACCGCTTCCACCTCGAACAGCACATCGGGGGTGGCCAGCGCCGCGACACCGATGAGCGTCTGGGTGGGCGGGGTGGGGCCCCAGTGCTCGGCCACGGCACCGGCGATCGGGCCGAGTTTCGTGACATCGTGGTTCACCACGTAGGTGCGCAGCGCGACGACGTGGCTGAGATCCAGGTCGTGGGCTGCCAGGGCGGTGGCGATGTTGTCGAATGTCCGCTTCACCTGGTCGGCGAAGTCGCCGGAGACGACCGCGCCGTCGGTGTCGGAACCGTACTGGCCGGAGACGAAGACCAGATCGGTGCCCGCCGGGACGGCGGCGGTATGGCTGTAGCCGAACGGAACCGGGTTGTGGAGGCCGTCGGGGTTGACGATGGTGTGCGCCATGTTCAGGCACCTTTCCTGTGATGGATTGTCGTGACGCAGATGAGCCTGTCAGCAATACACGACATCCTCTGTCGTGTATTGCGGGTAATCTTTCGCGAGTGCGCGCCGACCGGCTTGTCTCCCTCGTGCTGCTGCTGCGCAGACACGGCCGGCTGACCGCGGACGTGCTGGCCCGCGAGCTGGAGGTTTCCACTCGCACTGTGCTGCGCGATATCGAGGCGCTCTCCTCGGCAGGTGTGCCGGTGTATGCCGAACGCGGCAGGCACGGCGGTTTCGCCCTGCTCCCCGGTTTCCAGACTGAGCTCACCGGGTTGAACCACGACGAGGCGCTGGCCTTGCTGGTGGCTGGATCAAGGCGTGGTGCACAGGCTTTCGGCCTCGGCGGCGCCCTGTCCTCGGCCATGCGCAAGGTCGTCGACGCCCTGCCGGACAGTTACCGCGACACCGCGACCGGCGCCGCCCAGCGCCTGCTCGTCGACCCCGAGACCGACCTCCTCGCGCGCCGCATCGCGCCCGAGGACCTGCCCGACGCCGTGGTGGCCGTCGTCCGCCGCGCGGTGCTGATGGGTCACCGCCTACGCATCAACTACGCGGCCGTCGACCAACCCGCGCAGTGGCGCAGCGTGGACCCGATCGGCCTGGTCACCGTCGCCGACCAGGGATACCTGCTGGCCACGAGGGCAGGGGAGGACCGCACCTACCGCCTGTCGCGCATTCTCGACGCGGAGGAACTCCCCGAACCCGCGCAACGGCCGGAGCACGTCGACCTGGATCGGGCCTGGAAGGAACGAAGCGCCCGGTTCCGCGCCGGTAGCGACCAGGTCGCCGTCGTGGTCCTCGTGAACCCCACACGCCGCGCGGAACTCATCGGCACGGCGGTGACAGTCCGCTCCGACACGGTCGAGCCCGACGGCCGCCTCCGCCTGGAGCTGACCTTCCAAGACCCGCGTCATGCCGAATGGGCACTCTGGCAACTCGGCACCCACGCGGAAATCCTTGCGCCGCAATGGCTGCGCACCACCCTGCGCGACCGCGCGACCACGCTCGCCGCCCACTACCGGTCGTCCTGAGGCGCTCGGACACTCACCGGCAACATGCCCCGGCGGAATCCTCGCGTACTCGCCCGTGCGGTACCGGGCGGCCGACACGGGATCATCAGCCACGGGGCAGGGTCTTCCTGACGAGCACGCCAGGGCAGGTCGGCGGCACAGCGCGCCCACCGTGTCGGCCCCGCGACGGGCGGGGCCAGCTGTTGCGAGCCAACTCCCACCGTAAGCATGGGTGCATCCCATGCCGACGATCGCACCGGCTGCCCTCCGCTCCCGCGCGACCAGTGGTGCCTCGCGGAGCTCGAGGCCTCAGCCGGTCGGCGCCCCGGCGGTGATCTCAGCCGACCGGTGCTGGTTCCCCTGGCATCCCTTCCAGTGTGAGGCCGCCCTCGATGGTGTTGGGGAGGCGGCGGCGGTTGGGGGAGCCGAGGGCGGTGGTGAGGTCGCCGCCGTCGTGTTCGGCGAGGAGTTCGCCGCTGTCCCACACCAGAAGCGTCGCGCTCACGGTGTTCTCGGCCGTGGAGTGGGCCAGGTCGTAGTGGGCGCAGCCGGGGACGTGCGGGTAGGTGATCCACAGGTCGTAGCCGGTCATGAACAGGTCGAGGTCGAATTGCACACTGAGGCCGAGCAATTCGCTGCGGCCGTTGTCGTCGACACCGGCGAACGCCTCGTCCAGCGCCAGCAGGCGCGGTGCCTGCGGGTCGGCGGAATCGAGCATCACGTGGGCGGCGGCGAACAACGGCAGGTGCAGCGACACCGACTGCTCACCACCGGAGAGCGCGCTGTGGCGGGCGACGGTGAGCTTGTCCTCGGACCCGTCCCCGGAGATCAGCGTGAACGAGAACACCCGCCACGACCGGTAATCGAGGGTGGCGGCGAGGATCTCGGGATACGAGCGTTCCGGGTGGGCGGCGCGGGCGGCCCGGATCTCGGCCGCGAAATGCGCGCGGACCGCACCCAGATCGTCCGGGCTCAGTGCCGAGGTGTCGCGGTCGAGCAGCTTGCACATGGCGCGCGCCGCCTCCGACAGACCGTCGGCCAGCACCCAGTGCACACCGATGGTGTTGCCCGACGACATCCGCCGCTGCTTCATCTCCGCGCCCATCCGGGAGATCAGTTCGCGTGCGTCCGTTGTCCGTTCGTGGATCTGCTGGGCCAAGCCGGTGAGTAGCGCGTCCTCGAGGATGCGGCGTTCGGCGTCGGTGAGCAACAGTTCCTGATCGCGGCGCGCGGCATCGATGCGCGCCGCGAAATCGGCGAGTGCGGTCTGACCGTTCTCGTCGTGTACGGCCACCACGGTGAGCCCGTCGGCGGCGTCCCAGTGCAGGCGGTAATCGCGGCCCGACGCGGTGAGCGCGGCGTCGAACTCCTGAAGCGCGCTCGTCACCGCTGAACGGGTGGACTTGCGCCCGGCCTCGGTGGCGCGAACCTGGGCAGTGGCGGCATCCAGGTCGGCGAACAGGGCCGCGACCTCGTCCGGCAAGACCACTGGATCGGTTTCCGGGCCGGCGGCGACGATGCGGTACTGCAGCTGCTCGGGAGTCGACCAGGCGGCCTCGCTGCTCGGCCACCGGTGTTCGACCGAAGCGCCGAGCAGGCTCAGCAGGTCGGGCCGCGCGTACGGAGCCAGCGACCGCACTTCGGCGAGCACCTCGGTGAGCGCCGTGGCGAGTGCCTCGTGTGCCGTGCGATATGCCGCTTCCGCGTCACCCACCGCCTCGATCGCCGCATTGGCCGCCTTGCGCGCGGCCCGCTGCTCGGCTTTGGCGGCTTCGATGGCAGCGCGCGCCGCATCCAGCTCGCGGTCGATGTCGGCAGCACTGGCGCCCAACGCTTCTCGCAGCGTTTCGAGCTTGCGCTGCTGCTCGGTGTATCCGGCGCGGGCCGCCTCGGCCTCCTCGGCGAACGCCTCGGCCAGGGCGCGGGCCTCGTCGTGCCGATCGGCGCCCTCCCGCTCGCGTTCCCGTTCCCGTTCGTGCTCGGCGCGCAACCGCAGCAGTCCGGTGCCGGTGTTCTCGAAATGCCGGATCGCGGCGGCCAGCGCATCGAGTTCACGCGCCTCCCGCGGCGTGCGGTGCGCCTGCGCGGCTGCTCGCACCTTCTTGTCCTGAGCAGCCACCTCGGCCACGGCCTGATCGAGCTCCCGCTCGGCC
The DNA here is from genome assembly GCF_040639775.1 of Nocardia sp. NPDC023733. Classification (NCBI taxonomy): domain Bacteria; kingdom Bacillati; phylum Actinomycetota; class Actinomycetes; order Mycobacteriales; family Nocardiaceae; genus Nocardia; species Nocardia sp. NPDC023733. Next base: position 933,200 of record NZ_JBFAAN010000001.1, read on the forward strand.
TGCGCCGCCGCCTCCACCCGCGACCGCATCAGTCCGGCGGTCTCCGCGACCGCCCGAAGTGCGGCGGTCACCGCCGAAGGTCGTGGCAACGACTTCGCCGCAGCGGTGAGCTCAGCCGATTGCGCTGCCGCCGAAGACTCTTCGGCCCGAGCCGCCTCGTATTCCGCGCCGGCCGCCTCGATCGCCGCCTCGATCTCGGCGAGCCGCAACGCTCGCCTGCGCGCCCGCGCGGTCGCACCGATGAACTCGGCCTCGGTCTTGTGATGCCTGCCGACCAAAACACCCAGTCGATAGTGGCCCGCTGTTCCGATCACCACGGGGGCGGCCTCGGCGGTCAGCGCACTCAGCGTGGCGCCTGGGATGGTCCGTCCCATGCCTTCGCCGTCCGCAACACCGGCGCGATCCGCACCCGTCGCCGCGACTGTCGTCGATTTCGCTCCGCCTCCCGCGCCTGGTGCGGAGTCTGCTCGCGCCGGCGTGGTCGGCGCCGGGTGTGTCTCGGCGGCTTCGTACCCTGAGTGGTCGTCGGCTGTCGTAGGGGCGGAGCTGTCCGAGTCAGGGCGGAGTTCGTCGAGGGCGATGGAGGCGAGCACGGCAGCGACCGTGTCCCTCGGGACTTCGACTTCCGGCGTATTCTCCTCCATCACAAGAACATCGGCGAGGGTGCGACCGGTCGGGCGCTGGTCGACGGGCAGTGGGAGCAGGAAGTGGTCCGACTGGACCTCGGTGGGCAGGGTCGGCCCGCAGATCCAGCTGTCGAGCAGACCTCCGGCCTGAAGCGCGGCCTCGATCCCCGCCGCCTCCTGCGCGGACACCCCATCCCCGAACCGCACCAGCTTCCACAGCGGAGCGCCCGGAAGTCCCTCGCGCATACCGGTTCTGGCCGACGACGACGGCGGGGCGTCATCGTGTTCGGCAGCGATCTGCTTGCGTTCGGCCGTCAGTGCGTCGCGGCGCGCGGCCGCAGCATCAGCCCGCGCCCGCGACTCCTGCCGACGGGTGCGGATCTGCTCGCGTAGCGGCTCGATCCGCTCCGCCAAAACCTCTGCGGCAGAGGGGATATCCTCCACTCCGGCACCGGCGAAGGCTGTCTCCAGCGCCTCGAACAGTCCGCCGTCATCAGCCCCGGTCCGATCGGCTCGCGCCCCGATGATGCCTTGGGCAGGGTCGCCCCCGTCGATGACTGCTTCGGCGGCTTGGGCGTTCACCGAGGATTCCGCGATGCCCGCGAGGAGGGCTGAGTTGGTCTTCCACCAGGCGCGCAGGTTCGCCGCAGAATCTTTGCGCGCCAACGCAACCGCGGCTTCCGCATGTGCGACTTCGGCGGCTGCCGCGTCGCGCAGTTCTGTCGCGCGTTCGGTGAGGCGTTCGGCGCGGGTTCGGTCGGCGGCGGCGGATTCCCATTTGCTCACCGCCTTGCGGACCGCGCGCACGTCGGCGTCGCGTTCCTCGGCGTGGCCGCGGACGGCTGCGGTGAACTGGTCGCCCCGGCCGTCGGTGCCGGGCGTGGTCCACTCGATGCCCGCTTCCTCGGCGGCCGAGCGGAGGGCTTCTTCGCCGCGCACCAGCGCGGCGGCGGCCGTGCGTACCGCTTCAGCTGCCTTCTCGGCTTCCTCGGCCCGCCGCTGCAACGTTTGCGCCGCTTCGGCGGCCTTGTCGCGGTGGGCGGCGGCGGAGGTTTCGAGCCTGCGGACCGCGTCGGCGAGGTCGTCGAGTTGCTGTTTGCCCTCGTAGGCGCTGGATCGCTGCAAGTTCTCGCGGTCGGCGATGGCCTGTTCGTAGGCGCGGTCGGCCTCCTCGGCCCGGGCCTCGGCGGCGGCGCGGTCGGCGTCGCGCCGGGTGCGCAAGGCCGTCGCGGCGAACAGTGCGGTCGAGGCGTTGGTGACGGCTTCGAGTCGCGTGCGAACCTGATCGACATCCGACTTCGCCTGTACCGCAAGGTATTTGCGGTACACATCGACGAAGCGCCGGGTGGCGGTATCGGCCTGGACCAGTCCGTCGAGGGTGCGGCCGACCTCCTCCATGTCGCTGAACGACCGTGCCGCGTCGAGGATGAGCTGTTCATCGAGGGGACGCAGACCGTCGGTGAGCGCCTGGGACAACCCGCGCGGATCGAGGTTCTTGGCAAGCTGCGGGCGGCGCAGCGTGAGGATCAAGTTGATGAGCTGGTCGTAGCGCTGCATACCGAGCCCGAACATGCGCGCATCGATCGCGGCCCGGTATTCGACCGGGCGGTCGACGATGGCGTCGCTGCCGATCTGCTCGGCGAGCTGTTTGCGGGTGAGCGGGCGATCGTCGGGACCGATCAGCGAGAAATCGACACCCGCGCGGCCGTCGGCGACGAAATACCAGCGCGTCACCTTGTCCGAGGACCGGGTGGCACGCATCCCGATACCGACCGTGACGACCTCGGGGTCCTCCCAGCTGCCGCGCGCGAATTCCATCCACACATACGAGTACGCCGATTCCTGCTTGCGGTAGAGCAGGTTCGACTTCATGGTCCGTTCCTCACCGGCGAACGGGTTGAGCCTGCGCGGCTCGATCCGCCCGTCCAGCACGAACGGGAACAGCACCTCGAGGGCCTTGGTCTTGCCCGAACCGTTGGGTCCGCGCAGCACCAGGCGCCCGTCGGCGAAACAGAACTCCTGGTCGCGGTAGTCCCACAGGTTGACGATGCCCGCGCGGGTCGGGACGAATCGCACTCCGCCGTGAATGAGCGTCATCTGCTCAGCTCCCTCCCACTCCGGTGCCGACATCCGCGGCGGTGACGAACAATTCCTCGGTCTTGCGCACCCGTACCGTGACGACCGCACCCCGGTATCTGGCGAGCGCGGGCAACACGAGCAGACCGTCTTCGACGGGCCGGATCAGCCGCAACTTGGTCAGCAAGGCCAGCACCTCGGCGGTGAGGCCGCCGATGTCGGCCTGCCATTGCGCGGCGAAGGTGGCACCGTAGCGATCGGTGAGGGCGGTGACGGTCGTCCGCACCCACGCATCGTCGAGGAACGGGTAGGTGTCGGGTTCCTCGGTGACCTCGTCGTCGGAATCCGTTGCCGGGTCGGGTGTTTCGTCGGCCAGCGGGACGAACACCCCCGCCTCGGGGATCGCGGTGTCGAGCTGGTCGAGCAGTTCCTCGGCAGGATCCAGGTCGGGCAGTGGGCGGTGTGGCAGCGGGTTGTCCAGATCCAGCACCGCATCCGCGATCTCACCGATCAGCAGCAGCCCCACCTGCGCGAGAGTGCCGGTGCCCGGGAACCGCGTGTCCGACAGGCGACCCGACGTGTCGATGAGGGCGACACCCTCGGCCCGCCGTTCGGCCCGCAGCCCGGTGCAGTACTCCACCTCACCGATCAGGCGCTCCTGGCCTAGCAGCGCCCGTTCGGCGGGCGTCAGATCCGCGAAATACACGACCGGCCGTTCTACCAGCGCCCGCCGGACCCGACGCGCCACGTCGGCCGCCACCTCGGTGTCCTCGGCCAGCAGACCGCGCACGCTGTGCAGGTGCTGCAATGCCCGCGGTGGCCGGAACAGCGCGAAAACCACCGGGCGGTCGATGTCGTAGAGCGCTTCACCCGCGTCGGGGTCGCTGGCCCACCCGCCCGCGTCACCGTCGGCCAGGGTCAACGCGCCGCGCGCGCCGAGCCAGCTGACGGCGTCGACGAAGGCGTCACGATCGGCGGCCCGCTCGGTGGACAATTCGAGCCCATCGATGCGGCTCGCGTAATCGGCGACATGCTCCGCCAGTTCCGACAGGGTGATCTGATCCCCGGCCCGCCCCAAAGCGGCCAGTGCCAGCGACAGATAGGCGTAGCGCCGCCGATCGAACACCCGATCGTTCACACTGCGCGCGGGCCGGGCATCCTCGAGCCGATCGTGCACCGGATACAGCCGCGCCGTCGTCTCGGTGATCTCCACCCGATACCCGAACAATTCGGCCATGTCCTCGCGCAGTTCGGTCGCCCACCGCCGGATCAGCGGCAACGCGATCCGATCTGGATACACCCGCGTGACAAGGTGATTCGCCAGCATCACCCGCACTGCCCGCTGGTAACTGTCGAGCGCGAGCGCATCGATTCGCTGCCGCTTCACGCAGCCACCCCCTGCTGCACCGCACCACAGCAAGAGCCGTCGATCTCCGGATGCGGGATCGAGTATCGGCCGAGGCTCAGCACACCGATGCGCGCCGTCGTCGTGCCGCCGTCGCTCAGCGCGGTGTGCCGCAACACCGGAACAACGCCGCAGCACGGCGCCGGTAGCCGCCGAGGCTTCCAGGGCATCCCGCGGTCCGCCCCACCGTGTGAACCAGGCCGGGCGCCGATGCTCGCGGTCATCGCTTCCCACCCCGCCGTGTCGAACCCTGTACTTCGAGGCGGCGGTTGTTCAAGTGGAGCAATCCCGCCGCCGTGCGGATGACGGTCGATCCGTCGCACGGGCGAACCGTCAGGGTGACGCCGTTGTCGGAACCCGTTGTGCCCTCGACTCGTCCGCTCACCGGCACCCAGGCCGTGGAGGCCGCGTCGAGCAGACGCAACAGCACCTCGGTCTCGCGCTGGTCGAGTACTCGTTCGTGCACGTTGCCGGTGGCCAGCGAGGCGGCCGCTGCCGCGCGTTCGCGCTGGGCGGCCAGTTGCGCTTCGCGCAGGCGGCGCACGCCGGCGTCGTTGCGTGAGATCCGGGCGGGTGCGCCCGCAGCGGGGGCGCGACCGGTCTCGGCGAGTGTGCGCGAGATCTCCAAAGGTGGTGCGTCCCACCAGGACCGGTCGGCGGGGACCAGGTCGGCGTCGGGATGTTCCAGCGACAGGTGCCGTGGTTTGCCGAGGCCGAACACCGCGTCGTACAGGGCGTGCGCACTGCCCGAGGTGGGGGTGGCGACGAACCACGCCGCCAGGTGACGCAACGCCGATTCCCGGCTGATCCCGCCCCGACGGGTCTCGGTCACCCGGCGCAACAGCGACAACACGGCCGCGATGGCGCTCATCGTCGCCTCCCGCAGCCGGTCGGCCTCACACGACTCGCCCGGCTCGGTGCCCGCGACGAACCAGGTGCGCAACCCGTCCCAGCGGGCTCGCCAATCCGCCTCCCGCTCCACCGAACTCAGCAGCACCCGCTCGTCGCACCCGGCCGCCCGCCCGATCAGCGCGTCGACTCCCGTGTCCTCCACCTCGCCGATCGCGGCGGCCAGACGTGGCGCGAACCGGGCCAGATCCATGCTGAACTCGCGCATGTGCGCGAGCAGCGCGTCCTTGTGCGCGAGAAACGACTCGGGGGTGATCTCGGTGGTCCGCACCAGGTCGCCCAGCGACAGATAGAAGTGCGCGGCGCGGGCCGCCATGTCGGTGAGCGCGGCGTCGAGCCGGCGCAGCGTGGTGTAGACCCGCTCGGCGTCGCCCTCGCGGTTGGCGGTCGCCAGGGTGCGCAGATCCGCGAGGAGTTCGGGGAGCACCAGCCGCGACAGCGACGCGTCCTCCATCCGGGCCGTGAGCACCCCGGCCACTGCCTGATATGCCTGGAAACCGGCCTGCGCGAACTGGTACACGTAGTGCCGGTTGCGGTACTCGGCCAGCGTGGCAGCCCGGGTGCCGTCGTAACTGCGCTCGAGCACACCCCAGCGGTGCAGTTGCTCGAGCAGCGGACCGATCTCGGCCGCCGACAGCGGCACCCCCGCCGGAGCGGGCCCCTGCGTGCCCGCCTCGGCCTTGGCGATCCACTCGGCGACATCATCGGCGTGCAGCAACACCACGTATGCCGCGCGCGCACTGTCGAAGGCACGCAGAACCCGCAGGTAGTCGGCGCGTTTCTCGGCGGTGGCGAACGAGAACAACCGCAGCCGCTCGTCCCACAGGGCAGGGACGGCGCTGGGCAGGCCGTCGGCGCGGTGGTCGGTCACCGTAGACAGATTAGTGGTGACCGACCCCTGCTCCGTCCGACCCGTCCCGGATCGGCGTGGCATCGCCGCCGCGCTCACCCGACGTTGAGCGAGCGCAACTGCTCGAGGAACGACTGGGTGCGCGGATCGCCGGGGAAGCGTTCGATGATCTCGCGCGCCGCCTCGCCCGCGATCCACGCCAGCGACGGCAGCGACTTGCGGCCCGCCGTGAACGCCGCGATCCCTTCCTCCACCGCCCGCTCCAGATCGCGATCACGCACCGCGACCACGGCGAGCGTCAGCCGGGCTTCGGACACGCGCATGGGGTTGCGCACGCTGCCGTCGGGCCGGGTCGAATCCTTGATCACCTGCTGGGCATAGCGTTCGGCCAACCGGTCCTGCCCGGCCACCCGGCAGCAGTCCATGGCGTAGAAGTCGAATTTCGTTGCGTCGACGACGAAGTGGTTGTCCAGATCGGCCGGATGGCCCATCCGCGCCAGGATCGCCCGGCCCTCGTCGAGCGCGGTCTGTACCGCCCGGCGATCGCCGAGGCGCGCCCAGCCCTTGGCGCGTTGCGCGGCCAGCTGCACCCCGACACCCATCGACGTGGTCCCCGCCATCGCCTTCTCGGAGACGTCGATGGCGCCGCGAAAATTGCCCTGGGTCAACGCGAACCACGCCGACATCTCCGCCGCCCAGCCGACGATCTCGGGGTTGCCCGCCTCGCGGCCGAGCGAATCCGCCGCCCGCCGAGTGGCTTCCGCGCCCGCGCGGTGGCCGAGGTCGTAGTCGACGCAACCCACCAGCAACGCCACCCAGCCGGCCAGTACGAGGATTTCCCGATGCTGGCTCAGGGTGAGTCGGCCGTCGAGCAGCGAGGTGATCCGGCGCAACCACGCGGTTCCCTCGGCGTGCAGCTCGTGCGGGTCGGCATAGGCGTACTCGCAGCACAACCGTTCGGCGGTGATCCGCACCGCGTCGAGGGTGGCGCTGTTGACATCGGACATGCGTAGCCTGCCGATGAATTCGAGTGTGTCCATACCGGTTGCGGATAACAGCTCGTCATCGCGGTTGGGACGGGACTTGGGGAAGAACGCGGCGGGGACGGTGTCGAACGCGGCCGCGATGATCGGCGCGTAGAACTCGTCGGGTCGTGATTCACCGGACTCCCAGCGGCGCCAATTGCGCAGCAGAGTACTGTCCGTCGGCAGGTTGTGTGAGGACTTGGCACGCATCGCGCGGACGGCGTCGGCTTGCGACCATCCCCTCGCGTCACGTTCCGAGCGCATCCGGACAGCCCAGACGGGTCGATCATCAGTTGCGGTCACGGCCGTAGTATTCCACCAGTTAACGTTCGGCGTCCCGGATAGGGCACGTAGATGTCATCGGTTTGACATCTGCTACAACGGAGCACGAATGCGCATGCTGTAAGTAGGTGCTCGGCCGGACCGATCACCCGCCCCGCAGGAGAGCTTGCGAGGCAACGCAGTACCCCCGCGCGGCGGCTGGCGCCGCGCGGGGGGATCCGACAACAGAACAGCGATCCCAATCCAACGGAGGTTCGGGTGGAAGCGTTGATCTATGGATACTTGCGTGACGATCTGGCCGAGGGCCAGGGCGATCAATTGGAGGATGCGCTACGCAGCCTCGCGGCTACGGCGGGGATGTGTTTCGCCGCGACGTTCCATGAATCGACCGCGGGTGACGGTGCGGCCTTCGCCGAGCTCACCCAGGAATTGAAGCGGGCCGACGCGCACCACGTGGTGGTCCCGTCGCTCGATCACCTTGCCGGGCAGACGATTCCGCGCGACATGCTGATCGCCAAGCTGGCGCACGAGGCCGCCGCCCAAGTCCTCACGCTGGAGCGCTGAGATGGCGGCCTCCGATACCGAACCACCATCCTGACGGCAGCGGCCCGAGCGGGCCGGTGCGTCGGGTCTACAGCCCGAAGCTTCCCGGCCCGCGCCTGCGCAGGTACTTCTCGAACTCCGCGGCGATCGCGTCACCGTCGATCTTCGACATCGTCTCGTTGAGATCGAGTGCCGCGTCGCCCCGTTCCTCGAGCGAGCGCACGTATTCGCTGATCTCCTCGTCGCCGACGGTCATCTCGTTCACCGCGGCCTCCCACTCCTCGGCTTGAGCCGGCAGCTCGCCGAGCGGCACCTCGATGTCGAGGACCTCCTCCACCCGGTGCAGCAGCGCGATCGTCGCCTTCGGATTCGGCGGTTGCGACACGTAGTGCGGCACCGCGGCCCAGAACGACACGGCGGGCACGCCTGCCTTCACGCACTGGTCCTGCAGGACACCGGTGATTCCGGTCGGACCCTCGTAGCGCGTCTGTTCCAGATTGAATCGCTCGGCGGCCTCCGGGCTGTAGGCCGAACCGGTGACCGGCACCGGCCGGGTATGCGGCGTGTCGGCCAGCAACGCGCCGAGGATCACCACCGTCTCCACGCCCAGCTGTTCGATGAACTCGAGCAGGTCGTTGCAGAAGCTGCGCCAGCGCATATTGGGTTCGATCCCGCGCAGCAGTACCACGTCGCGGTCGCTGCCGGGTGGGGAGCACACCGACAGCATGGTCGAGGGCCACTGGATCTCCCTGGTCACCCCGTCGACCTGACGCACGGTCGGCCGGTTCACCTGGTAGTCGTAATAGTCCTCGGAGTCGAGTTCGGCCAGCGGCTCGGAGTCCCAGAGCAACTCCAGATGTTCGACCGCGCCACTGGCGGCATCTCCGGCGTCGTTCCAGCCCTCGAAGGCCGCGACCAGCACGGGATTGCGCAACGTCGGCAGTTCCGTCTCGGGGGTCTCACTGGCATCCACCAGGTCAGCCTAGTGTCTTGTGCCAATTGTTTTGTGGCGACCGGCAGGGTTGCGTGTTGTGTGGCCCGGGCCACTGGATCACCGACAGTGGTCTCGTGTGTCGGAGGCGCCCACTAGTCTTGAACCATGCCTGCGTCCTTGCCCACCACTTTCGATACCACGCTCCTCGACACGCTGCGACGCCGTGTCGTCATCGGCGACGGTGCGATGGGCACGATGTTGCAGGCCGCGGACCTCACGCTCGACGACTTCCGCGGCCTCGAGGGTTGCAACGAGATCCTCAACGACACCCGCCCCGATGTGCTCGCCGAGATCCACCGCGCGTACTTCGCGGCGGGCGCGGACGCGGTGGAGACCAACACCTTCGGGTGCAACCTGCCCAACCTCGCCGACTACGACATCGCCGACCGGATCCGCGATCTGTCCGAGCGCGGCACCCGCATCGCCCGCGAGGTGGCCGACGAGATGGGCCCCTCGGCCGACGGCACCCCGCGCTACGTCCTCGGGTCGATGGGCCCGGGCACCAAGCTGCCGACGCTGGGCCACGCCCCGTTCGCCGCACTGCGTGACGCCTACACCGAGGCCGCGCTCGGCATGCTCGACGGCGGCGCCGACGCCATCCTCATCGAAACCTGCCAGGACCTGCTGCAGGTCAAGGCCGCGATCACCGGCAGCCGCAGGGCCATGCTCGCCGCCGGTCGCCGGATCCCGATCATCACCCACGTGACGGTGGAAACCACCGGCACCATGCTCGTCGGCAGCGAGATCGGTGCGGCGCTCACCGCGCTGGAACCGCTCGGTATCGACATGATCGGCCTGAACTGCGCCACCGGGCCCGACGAGATGAGCGAGCACCTGCGCCATCTGTCGCGGCACGCCACCATTCCGGTGTCGGTGATGCCGAACGCGGGTCTGCCGGTGCTCGGTGCCAAGGGGGCGGAGTACCCGCTCACCGCCGAGGAGCTGGCCGTCGCGATGAGCGGTTTCGTCTCCGAGTTCGGGCTGTCGATGGTGGGTGGTTGCTGTGGCACCACGCCCGAGCACATCCGTCAGGTCGCCGAGGCGGTGCGCGAGGTCGAGAAGACGCTGCCGCCGATCGACGATCGCCGTCACCCCGAGCACGAGCCCGCGGTATCGAGCATGTACACCGCTGTGCCGTTCGAGCAGGACGCGTCGATCCTGATGATCGGTGAGCGCACGAATGCCAACGGCTCCAAGGCTTTCCGCGACGCGATGCTGGCCGCCGACTGGCAGCGCTGCCTCGAGATCGCCAAGGACCAGACCCGCGACGGCGCCCACATGCTCGACCTGTGCGTCGACTACGTGGGCCGCGACGGCGCCGCCGACATGAACGAGCTGGCTTCGCGCCTGGCCACCTCGTCCACCCTGCCGATCATGCTCGACTCCACCGAGGTCGCGGTCCTGCAGGCCGGGCTCGAGCACCTGGGCGGCCGGTGCGCGGTGAACTCTGTGAACTACGAGGACGGCGCCGGTCCCGAGTCGCGATTCCAGCAGATCATGGCGCTGGTCGCCGAGCACGGTGCGGCCGTGGTCGCGCTGACCATCGACGAGGAGGGCCAGGCCCGCACCGCCGAGCACAAGGTCGCCATCGCGGAGCGGCTGATCGCCGACATCACCGGCAACTGGGGGCTGGCCGAGTCCGACATCATCATCGACACGCTGACCTTCACCCTCGGCACCGGCCAGGAGGAATCGCGCAAGGACGGTCTCGAGACCATCAACGCGATCCGTGAACTCAAGCGCCGCCACCCGCAGGTGCAGACCACCCTCGGTCTGTCCAACATCTCCTTCGGCCTAAATCCGGCCGCCCGGCAGGTGCTGAACTCGGTGTTCATGCACGAGTGCGTGGAGGCCGGTCTCGACTCGGCCATCGTGCACGCCTCGAAGATCCTGCCGATGAGCCGGATTCCCGACGAGCAACGCGAGACCGCCCTCGACCTGATCTACGACCGCCGCGGCGAGGACTACGACCCGCTGCAGACGCTGATGGCGATGTTCGAAGGCGTGTCGACCGCGTCCTCGAAGGCTTCGCGCGCCGAGGAACTGGCCGCGCTGCCGCTGTTCGAACGCCTGGAACGCCGCATCGTCGACGGTGAACGCAACGGTCTCGGCGATGATCTGGACGAGGCGATGAAGTCGGTGCCGCCGTTGCAGATCATCAACGAGACACTGCTGTCGGGCATGAAGACCGTCGGTGAGCTGTTCGGTTCGGGCCAGATGCAGCTGCCGTTCGTGCTGCAGTCGGCCGAGGTGATGAAAACCGCTGTGGCGCACCTGGAACCGCACATGGAGGCCACCGACGACTCCGGCAAGGGCCGCATCGTGCTGGCCACGGTGAAGGGCGATGTGCACGACATCGGCAAGAACCTGGTCGACATCATCCTGTCCAACAACGGCTACGAGGTGGTGAACCTGGGCATCAAGCAGCCCATCGCCACCATCCTCGACGCCGCCCAGGACAAGAAGGCCGACGTGATCGGCATGTCCGGCCTGCTGGTGAAGTCCACCGTGGTGATGAAGGAGAACCTGGCCGAGCTCAATGCCAAGGGTGTGGCCGAGCAGTTCCCGGTGCTCCTCGGTGGTGCCGCGCTCACCCGCTCCTACGTCGAGAACGACCTCACCGAGGTCTACGACGGTGAAGTGCACTACGCGCGTGACGCTTTCGAAGGTCTGCGGTTGATGGACGAGATCATGACCGTCAAGCGCGGCGGTGGCCTCGACCCCGACAGTCCCGAGGCGATCGAGGCGAAGAAGAAAGCCGCCGAGCGCAAGGCCCGCCACGAACGGTCCAAGCGGATCGCCGCCGAGCGCAAGGCCGCCGAGGCGCCCATCGTGGTGCCCGAGCGTTCCGACGTGGCGGCCGATCAGCCGGTGCCGACTCCGCCGTTCTGGGGCACGCGTGTGGTGAAAGGCCTTCCGCTGGCGGAGTATTCGGGTCTGCTCGACGAGCGGGCGCTGTTCCTCGGGCAATGGGGTCTGCGCGGGCAGCGTGCTGGTGACGGGCCGAGCTACGAGGAACTGGTCGAGACCGAGGGCCGTCCGCGGCTGCGGTACTGGCTCGACCGGCTGGCCACCGAGGGCGTGTTGCAGCACGCCGCCGTGGTGTACGGGTACTTCCCGGCGGTGTCGGAGGGCGACGAGGTCATCGTGCTGACCGAGCCGGAACCCGATGCGCCCGAACGGTATCGGTTCACCTTCCCGCGTCAGCAGCGCGACCGGTTCCTGTGCATCGCCGACTTCATCCGCTCGCGGGACAAGGCTCGCGAGACCGGTCAGGTCGACGTGCTGCCCTTCCAGCTGGTCACCATGGGTCAGCCCATCGCCGACTTCGCCAACGCCCTGTTCGCGGGCGACAGCTACCGCGACTACCTCGAGGTGCACGGTATCGGCGTGCAGCTCACCGAGGCGCTGGCCGAGTACTGGCACCGCCGGGTGCGTGAGGAACTGAGCATCGACGGGCAGTCGGTCGCCGACAGCGATCCGGCCGATGTGCAGGACTACTTCAAGCTCGGCTACCGGGGTGCGCGGTATTCCTTCGGCTACGGTGCCTGCCCGGACCTCGAGGACCGGGCGAAACTGGTCGACCTGCTCGACGCGGGCCGGGTCGGGGTGACGCTGTCGGAAGAGCTGCAGCTGCATCCCGAGCAGTCCACCGACGCCTTCGTCCTGCTGCATCCCGAGGCGAAGTACTTCAACGCCTGACTTCGGTGTTCGGTGATCGGGCCGGTCCACCGCGGACCGGCCCGATTCGCCCTGTGCCCGTTGTGAATCTGATCACGAACGCGATGGGTAGACCATGGTGGTCGACGGTTGGCAACGGAATCGCAGCACTGAGGCACGTAGGATTTTCGAAAGTTTCATCCCGCTGTGGCGCGGAGGGCTGGACGACTCGGCGGTAAGCAGGAGGGGCACACGTTATGACATCGGATCGGTTGATCGCGGGACGCTATCGACTCACCGACCCGATCGGCACGGGTGCGATGGGGGTGGTGTGGCGCGCCACCGATGTCCGGTTGCGGCGCACCGTCGCGGTCAAGCAGGTACTGCTCGCGCCGGGCCTCACCGGAACCCAAGCGCTGGAAGCGAAATTGCGGGCCATGCGCGAGGGTCGCATCGCCGCGCGCCTGCACCACCCCAACGCCATCACCGTCTTCGATGTCGCCGAAGAGGACGGCCAGCCCTGGCTGGTCATGGAATACATGAACGCGCCGAGCCTCGCGGTGAAGATCTCCGGTGGAGCGACGCTGTCACCGATCGAGGTGGCCGGGATCGGTGCGCAGGCCGCGGCGGCGTTGTCCGCCGCGCACGACGCCGGGATCATGCACCGCGATGTGAAACCGGCCAACCTGCTCGTCGGTGACGACGGCACCGTCAAGCTCACCGACTTCGGCATCTCGCATGCCACCGGCGACGTCACCGTCACCGCGACGGGGTTCCTGGCAGGCACGCCCGCCTATCTGGCGCCCGAGATCGCCCGCGGTGACAACCCGAAACCGGCCGCCGACGTGTTCGCCCTCGGCTCCACCCTCTACGCCGCCGTCGAAGGCGCGCCGCCGTTCGGTGAGGGCGACAATCCCCTCGCCGTCCTGCACGCCGTGGCGCGCGGGGTGGTGCCCGAGCCGAAGAATGCGGGCCCGCTCGGACCGGTGCTGATGTGGTTGCTCACCGCCGACGACACCGAACGCCCGACCATGGCACAGGCCAGGCGCGCACTGGAAGACGTTGCGGCAGGACGTGTTCCGGCTCTCCCCGCCACCGCGACCAAGGTGCTCGCGCTCGGTGCGACGCCCGCCGAATCGCCCGCACCCGAGAGCGGGGGAGTGAAGGGCGCCGGCTTGCTCGGCAGCGGTTTGGCTCTCGCGAAGGCAGCCCGCTCCGCGATCACCGGCGGCTCGTCGGGCCCCACCGGGGGCCTGGTCGGACCACCGCCCCCGGCCGAACCGCGGGTCCAGGACGCCGCAGCCTCGGCAAACGACATCGACTCCGCCGCCGCGACCGAATTCATCGGTGGGGTAGGTGATACCGGCGGGCATTCGTCGGGCAGGCCGCCCGCCTTCCCTGTCGCGCCGCCGCGGACCGATTCGTCGAACAACCGCGCCGTGCTGTTGCTCGCCGTCGCCGTCGCCGCATTCACGGTGATGCTGGTAGTGCTGGTGGTCACCCGCGACCGCGGCGGCGACGCCGGGCAGCAGGCGCAGGAGCCGCCCTCGCCCGTCACGGTGACCACCATGGTCGACGGCAAGGTGAGCACCGTCGTGATCGTGCCCGAGCAGGAGACCATCACCGTCTCGGCGCCGCCGCCGTCCGGGGGCACCACCGCACCCACCTCCACCCCGGCCACGAGCAGCGCGACCTCCACCCCGCGCCCCACCACGACCACCGTCACCACGACACCGGTCGGCCCACCGACGCCCGAACGCATCAACCAGTTCATCGCGAGCTACTACGGGATGCTGCCCGGCAACACCGGCGGTGCCTGGTCGCGCCTGGCCCCCGGCTACCAGGCCCAGACCGGCGGCTTCGGCCAGTACTCGTCGTTCTGGTCGACAGTGCGCTCGGTGACTGTCGGATCGATCACCCCCAGCGGCCCCGACCGCGCCGTCGTCTCGCTCACCTATCACCTCACCAACGGGTCGGTGAGCTCGGAGAACCGATGGATCCAGGTCACCGGCGACGCGGGCAACCTCCAAATCGCCGGATCAGGCGTATAGGTCGAACCCGTTAGGCTTGACCGGGCTCCGCGAGTGCTGGTGGCCGCGAGACGACGAGAACGAGGCGAGTGAAGACGTGAGCGTGCGACCGGCCGCGGTGCTGTGGGACATGGACGGCACGCTGCTCGATTCGGAGAAGTTGTGGGACATCGCGGTGCGCGAGCTGGCCCGCGAACACGGGCATGAGATGAGCGACGAGCTGCGCCACTCCCTCATCGGCGCTTCCGGACCCAATGCCCTGCGCATGCTCTTCGACGGCATCGGCGTCACCGCCACCCCGCAGGTGATCGCGGCGGCGGGGGAGTTCCTCGAACGACGCGTCGGTGAACTGATGCTCGGCCCCATCCCGTGGCGCCCGGGCGCGCTCGACGCGCTGAACATGGTGCGCGCTGCGGGCCTGCGCTGCGCGCTGGTGACCAATACCAAACGCTCGCTCACCGAATACGGTCTCGACACCCTCGGCAGGCACTTCTTCGACCTGTCGGTCTGCGGTGACGAGGTGGCCCACGGCAAGCCGGCACCCGATGTCTACCTGCGGGCCGCCGAGCTGCTCGGTGTCGATCCCGCCGACTGTGTCGCGCTGGAGGACTCGCCGACCGGTGCGCTGGCCGCGCAGGGGGCCGGCTGCGCGGTGATCGTGATTCCCTGCGAAATCGAGGTTCCCGAGGTCGCCGGGCGGGTATTCAGGGAGTCACTGATCGGATTGTCGGTGGCCGACCTGCGTGCCGCCTTCGCCGCACGGGACGAACGAGCCACTGCCACCGCGTGATAGGGCGTAATAGCCTACCGTGATAATTCCGTCATCGGGATGGAATGTGCGAAAACTGTTGTGGCGCAGATGAATTCACCTCCCTGTGATCTGTTCGGGATTGGCCGATTCGACCGAATCCCGGGCGTGTCACGGAATTTTCGCGCAAACTGTTTCCATGACAGGCACGCGGGGGCTTGACGAAATCGTCGACATCGCACGGTATCCACTCACCGATCCAGGTGATCCGGGTAGACAGGCCGCGATCGACGCGGCCCGTGCCGAACTCGCCGAGGACGGCTGTACCGTGCTGCGGGAATTCATCCGCCCGCAGCTGCTCGACACCCTGCGCGCCGAGGGTGAGGCCATCGCCCCGCACGCCCACTACAAGGTGGAGCGGGTCAACGCCTACAACATCCCGCTCGACGCCGACCTGCCCGCCGATCACCCGGCGCGCATCGTGCTCGACCGTGGCAACGCCTTCGTCGCCCGCGACCACATCCCCACCGACGCGCTGATCCAGCGCCTCTACACCGACCCGGTGTTCCAGCGCTTCGTCGCCGACTGCTTCGAACTCGACGAACTGCACGAATTCGCCGACCCGCTGGCCGGGCTGTGCCTGAACGTGGTCGAGCCGGGCATGTCGCACCCCTGGCATTTCGACACCAACGAATTCACCGTCAGCATGCTCACCCGCCGCCCCGACTCGGGCGGTGTCTTCGAGTACTGCCCGAACATCCGCGATCCGCACGCCGAGAATCTCGACGACGTGCGGGCCGTGCTCACCGGCGAGGGCGGGCGCTTCATCCGGGCGCTCGAGCTGCGCCCCGGCGACCTGCAACTGTTCAAGGGCCGCTTCTCTCTGCACCGCGTCACCGAGGTGACCGGTGCCGGACAACGACATTCGGCGATCTTCGCCTACACGGACCGGCCAGGGGTGATCGGCACTGTCGAACGCACCAGGCAGCTGTTCGGCCGTGTGCTACCCGATCACGTGGCCGCCGCGGCCGCCGCCGTCCGAGGTGACCGACTGCTCGACTGAGAGGAACCCATGTCCGTTCCGTTGCACACCACCGGTAAAGCATCCTTCGACGACATCTACGAGAGTCCGGATCCGCGTGCGTATTTCGCGCGGATGAACGAGCTGGACTACCGGATCCCGGAACTGGCGAAGCCGCATTTCGCCGAGCAGTTGCGCCAGCTGCGCGCCGCGCGCCCGGACCGCATCCCGACGGTGCTCGACCTGGGCTGCTCCTACGGAGTGAACGCGGCGCTGCTGCGGACCGACACCACCGTCGACGAGCTGGCCACGCACTACCGCGACCACGCCGACACCGATCGCGTGGGCCTCCTCGCGGCGGACCGGGAGCGGTTACGCATCGACCTGATGCCCGACGTACGCTTCATCGGGATGGACGCCGCACGCCCGGCGCTGACCTACGCCCACGCCGCCGGACTCCTGCACGACTACGTGCACGCCGACCTCGAGGCCACCGAGCCCACCGAGGCACAGCGACGTGTGCTCGCCTCCGCCGATCTGGTGATCTCCACCGGATGCGTCGGCTACATCACCGAGAAAACCCTGTCCAGGGTCGCGCAAGCCGATCCACACAAGCGACCGTGGATGGCGCACTTCGTGTTGCGGATGTTCGACTTCGATCCCATCGCCGCCGAACTCGCCGCGCTCGGCTATCGCAGTGAGCAGCGGCCCGGTATGTTCCAGCAGCGTCGCTTCGCCTCGGCGCAGGAACGTCAGCAGGTACTCGATGCGTTGGCGGCCAAGGGAATCGACACCACCGATCACGAAGCCGAAGGCTGGCTCTACGCCAACCTGTTCCTGTCCCGCCCGCATCCCATCGAGACCTGAGGATCTGGATTGAACCAACCCACGTTCGCCGCCGAAGACACCCTGCCCCGGGTTCCGCTGCCGACACTGGAAGACAGTTGCGCGCGGTTCCTGCAGTGGTGTGCTCCGCTGCTCGGCGCCGAGGAATACGCCACCACCGAGGGCGCGGTAGCCGAGCTGCTGCGCCCCGGTGGGGCCGGGCGCACCCTGCACGCCGCGCTGGCCGAATACGACGCCACACCCGGTGTCGGCAGCTGGCTCGACGAGTTCTGGCCCTCGCGTTACCTCGGCCGCCGCGACCGGATCGCGCTCAACGCCAACTTCGTGTTCCTGTTCCGCGACGACACGCCGCTGGCGTCGTCGACGGTGGCGGGGCAGGCCGAGCGGGCCGCCGCGCTCATCGGCGCCGCTGTCGACTACAAGCTGGCCCTGGACGCGGAGAAGATCCCGCCGGTCACCCAGCGTGGACAGCAGTTGTCGATGTGGCAGAACAAGTACCTGTTCTCCGAGACCCGGATTCCGGGCGAGGTGCAGGACTCCGTTCGCAAGCCCTACAGCGACGAATGGCCCGGGCCCTCCGACGCCCGCCACATCGCGGTCTTCTACCGCGGCAACATCTTCCGGATGGACGTGGTCGGGGCCGACGGCGCGCCGTACGCGTTCTCCGACATCGTCGACGGGCTGCGTGCGGTGATCAAGGCGGGCACCAAGCCCGCCGCCACCGATACCTCGGTCGGCCATCTCACCACCAAGGCACGCGCCGAATGGGCCCGCAGCCGGGCCGCCCTGCGCACCGTGCCCGCCAACGTGGAGGCGTTCGACGCCATCGAGACCGCACTGTTCTCGGTGTGCCTCGAGGACTTCGCGCCCCGCGACGAACTGCACGCCTGCGATCAGCTCCTGCACGGTGACAGCGGCAACCGCTACTTCGACAAGTCGGTGTCGTTCATCGTTTTCGCCGACGGTCAGGCGGGCATCAATATCGAGCACTGCGGGCTCGACGGCACAACGGTGCTGTCGTTCGTCGACGCGCTGCTCGAGCGCGGCGCGGACGATCACGCCGCCACCAGCGGCGCCAAGGCGCAGGGGCTGCCCGCCGTGGAGCCGGTCGAGTTCGAACTCGACTCGGCGGCGCGGGCCGATATCGCCGCCGCCGGAGCGGATTTCGCGAAGTTCGCCGCCGACACGGCCACCTCGCTGGTGTCGTTCGACGACTTCGGCACCGCTGACGCCAAGAAGCTGGGGATCTCACCGGACGCGTTCGCGCAGTTGAGCTATCAGCTCGCGCACCGGCGCAGCAAGGGCATCACCGGGGCGACCTACGAGTCCATCGCGACCCGTCAGTTCCGCAACGGCCGCACCGAGGCCATGCGGGTGGTGACGCCGGAGATGGTGGCCTTCGTCGACGCCATGGTCGACCCCGACGTCGACCAGGAGACGAAGCTCGCCGCGGCGCGGACCGCCGCCGCCGCGCACGTGAACCGCGCCAAGGAATGCCAGGCGGGCCAGGCACCCGAGCAGCACCTGTGGGAGCTCGAGTGGATCCAGCGCCGCCGCGGTGCCGAGCTCGGCGTGGACGGTGAGCGGATCGCGTTGTTCGACAGCCCCGGCTGGACCGTCATGCGTGACGACTACCTGTCGACCAGCTCGGCGCCCTCGCAGTACATCCGCTACTTCGGTTTCGGATCCACCAGTCCGCGCTGTATCGGTATCGCCTACGTGCTGCTGCCGGACCGCTGGAACATCTACCTGGCCACGCCGAAGTCGGTGGCCGACCAGATGTACGCCTTCGCCGACCACCTGCGTACGGCGGTTGGTGAACTGCGCGAGTTGCTCGCGGCATGATCGGTGTCCCGCGCACCCCGGCCCACCCCGGCCGTGGTGCGCGGGAAAACCGCTGTGCACGGTGTGAAACAATCGGTCACCGTGAAGAACTTCGAGTCCCTGTTCGCCGAGCTGACCGAGCGTGCCAAGACCCGTCCCGAGGGGTCGGGCACCGTGGCCGCGCTGGACGCGGGCGTGCATTTCCAGGGGAAGAAGGTGCTCGAGGAGGCCGGTGAGATCTGGCTGGCCGCCGAGCACGAGAGCGACGAGGCCCTCGCCGAGGAGATCTCCCAGTTGCTGTACTGGGTCCAGGTGATGATGGTGGGTCGCGGGCTGACGCTCGAGGACGTGTACCGACATCTGTGACGGCTGATCCGTCCGGTTCGACACTGCTCCCGTCATCCCCGAAAGGACCACCTTCCATGTTGCGCGTCGCAGTTCCCAACAAGGGCTCGCTATCGGAATCCGCCGTCTCCATCCTCAGCGAGGCCGGCTACCGCAAACGCACCGACTCCCGTGACCTCACGGTCCTCGACCTCGCCAACCAGGTCGAATTCTTCTTCCTCCGGCCCAAGGACATCGCCATCTACGTCGGCTCCGGCGAGCTCGACCTCGGCATCACCGGCCGCGACCTGGCCCTGGACTCCGGTTCCCCCGTCACCGAACGCCTCTCCCTGGGCTTCGGCCGCTCGACCTTCCGCTACGCCGCCCCCGCCGGGGAGGACTGGAAGGTCGAAGACCTCGCGGGCAAGCGCATTGCCACCTCCTACCCGAACCTGGTGCGCGCCGACCTGGCCCGCTTCGGCATCGAGGCCGAGGTGATCCGCCTCGACGGCGCGGTCGAGATCTCGATCCAGCTCGGCGTCGCCGACGCTATCGCCGACGTGGTCGGTTCCGGCCGCACCCTGCGTCAGCACAACCTCGTCGCCTTCGGCGAGTCGCTGTGCGACTCGGAGGGCGTGCTCATCGAACGCACGGGCGCCGATCGCGACGACCGCGCCCGCAACCAGCTCATCAACCGCATCCAGGGCGTGGTGTTCGCCCAGCAGTACCTGATGCTCGACTACGACTGCCCCAAGTCGCTGCTCGACCAAGCCGCCGCCATCACCCCCGGCCTGGAATCACCGACCGTCTCGCCCATGCGCGACCCCGACTGGGTCGCCGTCCGCGCGTTGGTCCCCCGTAAGCAGGGCAACGAGCTGATGGACCGTCTTGCCGAGCTGGGTGCCAAGGCCATCCTCGCCACCGACATCCGCTCCTGCCGAGCATTCTGAGTCGATTTGTTCGAAGGCCCCCACCGGTTCGTGCCGGAGGGGGCCTTCGTGCGTTCCGGCGGTCGCCTGTTCAATGTCGGTCGTCGGCGAACGCAACCAGCGGAACGGGGCGGCCATCGCGACGTGCCTGCCCCATCTCGAGGACAGCCGTCGACACCAGGTACCGGTCACCATCCGTCCCCGCCAGCAACCCGAACCCGTCCTCCACGATCAACCCGTCCGAGGAAACCACCGCCAGCAGGTCACGGAGAAAATCCTCGACCGACTCCCATACCGCTTCACGGTCGCCGTACATGTCCATCTCGCAGTACACGACCTGCCCGACCTGCCCTTTCGCGCCAGGATGCGAATCGACTGCGATCGCGAGATCGGCCGTCGCGTACAGGGCACACCAGCCGCGGTCCCACCACACCTTTCGCACCGCATCATCGGCCGAGCCGTCCAGTTCCTCGAAAGGTTCTCCCGGATCACTGGACTCGGCCTCGTTCGCCCGCGCGGCCACGTACTGCCCCGCGGAATCCGGGCCTTCCAGGCACATCCCGAGAATGTCCCGACCAGCCAGAACCGACCACAACTCGGCAACCTCGGCCGGAGCAGGCACGCCGGTCCACTCCTGGTACCGGCCGACTTCCCCGGACCCGCGCCGCAATATCGGCTCGAATCCCCTGTCCACCAACGTATCCCGGATGCGCTGGGCCACTACCGCTACTTCACTCATCCACTGTCCCCGAATCGGAACGGCCGGTCACCACGCGTACTGCGCACGGCCTCGTGCGACCACTCATAGGTCACGTGGCCGCAGGACTTCCACGAGTTCCGCAGGCGGAAGCCCGCTGAAGACCTCGTTCGCCCACTTGATCGCTTCGTCGATGTCGTAGGAATACTCGATCCGGAACTGGCCCGACCGTGCAACGGTACATTTCAGTCCCATGCACTCGACCCCTTGTGCATCAAGCAGCGCGGTCGAGGATTTGCGGATCAGCCGTTTGAGGTCGCGATGATCCCACAGGTCCGCCACCTTTCCTTCGCTGCCTTGATAGGCGACCACGATCGTGGTTCCAACACCTCGTGAAGGGAGGACCCTCGTCGAAACACCGTAGGTCCAATCCGGATAAGCAACGGCGGCCGCTTCTCCAGTCGCTTGCACAAGGGTAGTGGTGACTTCTACTTCATCGAAATCGGTCAATATTCACTCCTGTCTGCTATTCGTGATACGCTCGATAGTCTTTGAGTTGAATCTTGTGATCTTTTCGTTCGAACGTATTCCCGCCGCGATTGTCGAAATCGATATCGAGATCCCGGAATATGTTGCCCTTGGCATCGATCAATCGCACGGTTCCGTCAACAGTTTCGGGTGTTTCGGCACCGGGTGGATCGGTCTCGAAGTATATGCGTGCTTCTCGACCGGGACGTGACGTCGGCCAATCAGCAATAGCGTTCTCCAGCACACGGAATTGTCGTTGATTGAATACCCGCTCTTGCGCGAACAGATTGACCAGCCCCCTGTCCAGGGTGGTTCGGTAGCTGGACCCATGCCCGCCATCGTAGTTCAGTCCTGTGCCCGTCGGGTCGATGCCCTCACGACCGGTGTTGGTAGCAGCCGTACTTTCAGCGCTGTCCTTGTCGCGGTCGACCCTGTCTCCTCGCGAGAAGTCGTGGCGGATCACACCTTCGGTGGAGACGTGGCGGCCGTTATGAGACTCGGTGCGCACCACGTTGTCGCCGACTTGGGATCGCGAGACCGATCGGACGTCACCGTTCGCATCCCGGGGAAATATGACGTGTTGTTCGTGGCGTAGGGCTCTGAAGGTGCCACCGCCACGCGAGGGGTATTCGACTGAGCGTGGATGGTAATCGCGAACAACTGTGTGGTTCGGTGGGTCTCCGTAGATCGTGTCGGTGTACCGGGTGCCGGAATCGGTTGTTCCGTTGACAATTCGCGTCGGGGGGCCGTCCGGCACGGGGAGCGGATAGTCATCGGGGCGAAGCGTGCCACGCGTATTCGCGTGGTCGGGATTGGTGGGGTCCAGTTCGGGTCCGTCGACGACCCGTCGTGGCGGGGTGATCCGGTCGCGAACCGCATCGCGGCGGTCGCCGAACGGGTCTTGATGGCCTCGTGGGGTGTTGGTAGTCGTCGGGCCTGTGTCGCTCGATCCCGGACGCGTAGTGCCCGCGTCGGCGTTCGGATCGGGAACTGTATCCGGTGTGGTACGGGGTTGCCCTGTGTCGGCGGTCGGTCGCGTGGGTGTGGGGTCCGGCGGGTTGACGGTGTTGGGATCGGGCGTGTCGTCGTCGGACGAATCGCTGTCGCACGAGTCCGGGATGAGGCCGAGGGGGTCGCGCCAGGTGAGGGGGTTGTGGGGGTAGGTGTGGGGGTTGGGGGCGGGGGTGAGGCCGAGGGGGTCTCGGGTGAGGTAGCGGGCGGTGTCGGGGTCGTAGACGCGATGGAGGTTGTAGTGGAGGTCGGATTCGGGGTCGTGGAATTGGCCGGGGAATCGGAGGGGGGTGGTTGAGGTGCCATGCCAGGTTGTTTTGCCCCAGAGGGTGGTTTCGGCGGTGGCGGTGGTTTCGGCGGTGGCGGGGTCGATGAGCTCGGTGGGGGTGCCGGCGAGGTCGGTGATGATCGCACGGAACTCGGAGGTGGCCGGGTCTTCGACGGATTGGGTGAGTGGGGTGTGGGTGCCGGGGTGGTACTCCCAGCGGGTTGTGCTGGTGGCGGTGGTGGCCTCGATCAGGTGGGTGTCGTCCCAGGTGTAGTCGGTGCGGTCGAGGACGGTGCCGTCGGTGGCGCGGTGTTGTTTGGTGGTGCGGCGGCCGAGGGCGTCGTAGGTGTAGCGCCACCACTGCCGATCGGGGGTGTAGACGTCGGTGAGCTGGTCGAAGCTGTTGTAGCGGTAGTGCCAGGTGCGTGCGCCGGTGGTTTTGCGGATGAGGCGACCGGCGGGGTCGTGGTGGTATTCGGTGTCGCTGTCGCGGACCAGCAGGTTGTCGCGGTATTCGCGGGCGGTGCCGGTGATGTTGCCGAGCGGGTCGTAGCCGTAGCGCTCGGTGAGGTGATCGTTGCGGGCGACGGTGGTGACACGGCCGCGGACATCGAGGGTGTAGTCGTGGTGCGTGACCGGGATGTTCGGGCGGCTGACAGCGTGGGCGGTGAGGTATCCGTCTGCGCGATAAAGGAATTCGTCGCGGCGGAGGTGGCGCGGCGCGGGTCGTGCGGGCCGGTCGAGATCGAGGGACACGAGCCGGGTGGGGAAGCCGATGACCTCCTGGCCGACGAGCTGTCCGCGCGCGCTGACAGCGCGGTCGACCGCGATCTCGCCGGTGCGCCAGCGGGTGAGGTGCCCGGCGAGGTTGTACTCGAAACTGACGTCGTGGTCGCCGACGCCGAGCCGATCGACGCGTCCGGTCAGGTCGTGATGCCAGGTGGTTTCGACCCCGGTCGGGCTGGTGCGGGCGATCCGGCGCGCATGCTGGTCGTAGCCGAATCGCATCGGCGGCCGGTTGTCGATCTGCTCGGATTCGATCAAACCCGTTGCACCGTAGGTGTATTCGATGACGTGATGGTGCTTGTCACCGTTGCCGGTGCTCGCAGTGAGCACCCGGCCCGCGGGGTCGTGGGTGTAGCGGACCCAGTCGCCGTCGTCGGTGGTGATCTCGGTGCACCTGCCGAGAACGTCGTAGCGGTGGTGGCGGCTGATCCCGGTCGCCGGAGTGACGGTGGTGACTCGACCCGCGGAATCCCACGTGTACGTGGTTCGTGTTGCGCTGTAATCGGTTTCGGCGACGAGGCGGCCCGCGTGGTCGTATTCGTAGGTCCAGGTCTGGCCGAGCGGATTGTGCACCGCGGTGAGGCGACGTTCGGAATCCCACTCGTAGCGGGTGAGCGATCCGTCGGGATCGCGACGTGACCGCAGGAGGTCGAACGCGCCGTAGGAGTAGGTGGTGACGCCCCCGGCTGGATCGGTGTGGGCGACGATATTGCCTTCGCCGTCGTAGGCCCACGACTCGGCCCGGTTGTCGGGATCGGTTCTGCGCAGCAGGTTTCCGGCGGGCGACCACTCGTAGGTGGTCACCGCGCCGGTGGGGTCGACGGTTCGGATCGGGCGCCCCGCGGCGTCACGGTCGATGCGGGTCGTCGCGCCGAACGGATCGATCAGGACGATCGGCAGACCGGCGGCGTCGGTGTGGATGGTGGTGCGTGCGCCGTCGACCAGCACGCTCGCCAGCGCGCCCGAGGGATGGTAGGTGAACTCGGTGCGGGAACCGGCGGGATCGACAGCGGCGGTCAGATCGCCGTTGTCGGACCATTCCCGACAGTGCACCGAACCGTCGGCGGTGGTGATGGTGCTCGGGCGGTGGCGCCAGACGTAGTCGTACTCGAGCGAAACACCATCCGGGCGAACGATTTCCACCGGGTCGCCCGCGCCGTTGTAGCGGTAGGTGGTTGTCGTGGCCGGGTCGGGACCGGTGACGGTCAGTGGTTTGCGTTCGGCGTTGTAGTCGGTGTGGAAATTGGCGCCGTCGGGGGTGACCCGATCGCGCAATTGCAACTCGCGGTCGAACCCGTGGGTGGTGACGGCGCCGAGGGAGTCGGTGACGGCGGTGAGTCTGCCCGCACCCCCGGGGAAATCCACATAGGCGAAGTCGCAGTTCAGGATGTCCGCGGTGCCGCGCTGATGGACCACACGACCGGCATCGTCGTAGGTGTTGACCATCTGGTTGCCGTTCGAATCGGTCCACGAGGTCATCCGGTGCTCGGCGTCGTAGGTGTACCGGGTCGTCGCCGAGTCGGCATTGGTGACCGAGGTCAACAACCCTGCCGTATAACCGAATTCGCGCACAGGTAGCCCGTGCTCGCCGTCGGTGAGCAACACCAGACCGGTGACACGGCCGCGCGCGGACTGGACGCGTACCCGGTAACCGCCGGAGTGCGACACCTCGACCGGCACCCCGTCGGCGTCGTAATGGAACCGGATGCGGTTGTGGTGACGGTCCGTGATCGCCGAAACCGCGAAGTTTCCGAGCTCGACATCGAGATTGTCGAGGTGGGCTTCCGGGGCGAAATGCCAGATCAGCTCGCGGCGTTGATCCCACACGCGGTAACCGCCCGCGTCGGTGCGGGTCAGCGTCCAGGACTGGCCGTCGGTGAGCGGCCGCACCGGTTCACCCACCTCCGCGTGCGGGTAGGCGAGCATGATGCCCTCGTCGCCGAGGAACGTGACACCGTCCTCCGACACGACGACGCGAGCATCGAGGGTCGACGACCACGACGGCCCGAACCACCGCCCGAAACGGTAGTTCGAATGATGCGAACGGCGCAGCACCAGCGGCAGCACCCCCGGCAACTCCAGATCCGTTTCCGGCAGCAGGAATTCGCCGGTGCTGATATCGACGGGGTCGGTGGAACAGGTCTTCTGATCGGGGGTGCGATCGTGCTCGGCCCCGGACTTACGCGCTTGGTCGTGAGCATCGTGGTCGGCGTCCGCCCGGTCTTTCGCGGTCGGAGCGTCGGCGTCCGGGTCGCGGTCCTTGCTGGTCTCCTGGTCGCGATCGGGAGTTCGATCGGTGGTGGTATCCGAGTCACGGTCGGGTGATCGGTCGGTGGGGGCGTCGTGGTCCGAACGGCGATCGTCGCGGTCCGGTGTGTGATCCGTGGTCGAGGCGCGGTGTGGGTCGGGAGTGCGATCGGCCGGGGCGTTCGGATCGCGGTCCGGGGTTCGCTCGGTGGTGTTCGGATCGCGATCAGGGGTGCGGTCGGTGGTGGTATCCGAGTCCCGTTCAGGCGATCGGTCGATCGGGGTGTCGCGGTCTGAACCACGGTCGGTTTGCACGTCGCGGTCCGGTGTGCGATCTGTTGGCGAGGCGCGGTGTGGGTCCGGAGTGCGATCGGTCGGGATGTTCGGATCGCCGCCCGGAGTCCGGTCGGTGGGTGCATCGCGACCTGGGCTGCGGTCGGTGGGTAGGTCGCGGTCCGAGGCGGGTGGGCGGGTGGGGGCGTCCGAATCGCGGTCTGGCTGTAGGCGGGAGGAGGTGACGGGAGTGTTTTCGGGCGCGCGGTCCCTCGGTGTTGCGTCGGGATGGTGCGTTGGGTTCGTGCCCTGATCGACGGGACGACTCGGTCCTCGGTCGGGAATGCCGGTGGGAGAGTGCGGGCGAGCCGGCTGGGCGGTGTGAGCGCGCGATGTGTCGGGGCGACTGGCGGTGACCGGTGAGTTCCCGTTCGGGCGGGCCGACGGGTCGGGGGAGACGCCCGCACGTGGGGGGTCCAGGGTCGGTCGTGACGGGGTTGGTGAATCAGGTTGTCGGTGTGCGGATGTCGTATCGGGCCGGGTCGGTGACTGTGGGGTGTGGGTTGGGCTCGGCGGGGTGGATTGGGGGCGTGCGGGTGTCGTGTCGGGGGTGCGGGGGCTCGGGCCCGCGTCCGCGTGGGTGGCAGGGCCTGGTTGCCAGAGGGGGGAGGAGGTGGCGGAATTCGATGTCTGTGCGGCCGGGGCGGTCGTCGTGTTCGGGTTGGCCGAGGCCGGTGAGGTGTCGGCAGTATGCGGAGGGCGGGTAGCCGCAGTGTCCGGGGAGGAACTGGTACTCGAAGGGTGGTCGGCGTCGTTGCGGTCGATCGATCGGCCGTCTGGTTCCGTGCGCGACGTGGTGCCGGAAGCCGGGTGTCCGTCGGTTCGCGTGTGGGGGGTGTCGGGAGTAGCGCTGGGCGAACTCGGATTGTGTTGAGTGGATTCAGGTTCCGAGCGTTGTGTCGCCGTGTCTGCGGTGGGATCGGTGCGCCGCGCCGGATCGCCGTCCTGCTGGTCGGAGCGTGAGGTGGGTGTATCCGTCTGCGGGGTAGGTTCTGCGCGCTGGGTCGGCGAGTCGGCGGACGCGGGAACCGTGCGCTGAGCCGAACTGTCGTCCTGCTGGTCGGTACGCGAGGTCGGTGTGTTGTCGGTCTGTTGCGTCGGCGTCGTATCGGCCTGGTGGGTCGAGGCCGGTTCTGTGCGTTGTGTCGGTGACTGGTCGGTGTGGGTCGGGGAGGGCTCTGCCCGCTGGGTCGGGGCGGACGTGTCGGGGTTCGTGGTTCCGGCAGCTTCGGGGCGCGGTTCCGTGCGGCTTGTCGGCGGCTCGGGGTCGGGGGTGTGTTCCGGGGTGTGGGTGGGCGCCACTTCGGGGGTGGGCTCGGGATCGCGGGTGGCGCCCGGGTTTTCGGCGGCCGGGGCCGGCTCGTCCTGCTGCGTTCGTGGTGCCGGCTCGGCCTGGCGCGGCTCGGTGTTCTCGGGCGCGCTCGAGTGCCCACCGCCGGTGTCCTCGGTGCGCTGAGTGGGGGCCTCGCGCTGTGGGCCCGCCTCGACGGGCCGCGCCTCAGCGGGTGAGGACCCCCGGTCGTTCTGCGGCAGACCCGCACCCTCAGGCGGCGTGGTCTGCCCTGGCGGGTCGGCGTCTCGGGTCGGGCTCGGGGTTTCCGGGGCCCGAGTCGGAGTCGGGTTCGGGTCGACGCTATTGCCCGACACGCGCCTGCCCGCGTCGGCGCCGCGTTTGAGCGCGGAGATCGCCGTCTTCACACTGCCACCACCACCGGTCGCGGCCGTGAGGATGAGGTCGGGGGCCAGCGACCCGGCGAATTCGAACGGGTTGGCCCTTGCCTCTTTGAGGATGGCGTCGACCGCCGCACCCGGATCGGCTACGGCGACAACGAGTCCGGTTCCCAGATCGGACAACCCTTTGGCGTAGTCGGCGGGATGGGTGATGTTGTAGATATCGGTCGGATTCACCTGGCGCACCAATTGCACCATTCCGGTGATAGCGGTGAGGAATCCGGCGGTGAAATTCAGGGCAGCGTGGTCGAGCACCCCTTTGAGGTCGGAAATATTCGCGATCCACCGCTCACTGAACGGCGGTTCCTTCGGCGCCCGCTCGGTAGCTGTCTCGATCGCGCCGACCGCGATCGACGCGCCGTTGTCACGCTGCACCCGTGCGCCGCGCAGGATTTCGCGCGCCTCGTTGCGAATGGTCGTCCAGGTATCGATGAGCGGATTCGCCTGTTGCTGCTCGCCGGTCAGACCGTTCCACCAGGTTTTCTGCCGACGTTCTTCGGCGTCGGCCGCTTTCCAGCGGTCGATGGCGGTCTGGGCCTTGTCCTGGGCGGCCTTCACCTCGTTCTGCCAGGCCTTCAGTGCCTCGGCCGCGGCCGCCATCGCGTCGGCGCCGTCGAACCAGAGTTTCGGCTGTTTGTCGTAGACGGCATTGAACGCGTCGGCGCCCTTACCGGTCCATTCGGTGGCATCGATCTTCTGCAGTGCCTGACCGGTCGATTCGATCGCCTCGGCCATCTTCGTCAATGTCTCGGCGGCGGAACCGATTTCGGACGGCTCGCCCAGGATCAGCTCTTTGGGGTCCTCGGTCCGGCCCAGCTCTTCCTCTTCGACATCGCCGCCGGTCGCGGAGGCGATGTTGTCGCCGAGATCGTCGAGCGCATTACCGAATTTCTCCAGCCCGACGTGTTTGGCTGCGTCACCGACCACATCCAGGCCGTCGTCGATGATCTGGCCCGCACCCTCGACGACATTCTCGACACCGTCTTCGATCGCGCTGCCGACTTTGTCGATGAAATCGCCGATCCCCACGGACTACTGGCCCCCCTGCTCCTTCTTCATGATCTCCGCGGCTCGCTCGGCCGCACCGGTATTCCAGCCGGGAGTTTCACCGGTGAGTAGGCTGCCGGTCACCGGACTGATATTCGCGTACGCCTGCGGTCCGACCGCCTCGATGACCTTCATATTGGTCTGAATGTGCTGGCCGGCGTCCTGAAAGGACTTCACGCTGTAATCGGCGTTGCGAATGTGGTTGAACGAATTGTCGGCGAACGTCTCACCCCAGGAACGCTTGGTGATCTCCTCACCCGACAGATGTGGATTGCCCGCCATATGCGTCCACATCGTCTTCAGCGTGTCCTCGGACTTGGTTTCCATCTCGTCGTAGCGGCCCGCCGCCAATCCCAGTGTGCGGGCGATCGAGTTGCCCGCCTGCACCAATGCGCGCACACCCCACGACCACCGCTCGGTGAATTCCTCGAAGGTCTTCTGTACCGTCTGTTTGCCCGCCTCGAGCGTGGACATCGTGAGCAGCGCGAATCCCCGGCCCATATTGCCGGTCTCGCCGATCCCCATCTCCGACAGCTGACCGATGGTGTCGTCGATGCCCGTCGCGGCCTGTTGCAGCACCGCGGGGTCGACTTTCAATGTGGTCATCGCATGCCCCCGTCTGTCGCGTGTTCGGTGAGATCAGGTGGAAACGCCATCGGCGCGGAACCGACGATGTCGATTGCTATTCCGGCGGGTTCGTCGCGCGTATCCAGGTAGTCGCGCAGGCGCCGCCCGAAAATCCAGTGGTAGCGGTAGTCCTTGTCCTGGTCGGCGGCATTGTCGAGGCGATCGCGCGCGGCGACGAACCGGGCGTATTCCTCGACGCTGGTGAACGCGCACAACCAGTCGACACCACCGAGCGGCAGGAAGAAGACCCGGTTCTCGGCGGTGAGCGGAACCAACAGGGCGGCCTGCCGAAACGCGGCGAGCAACGCATCCGGCTGCCCGAAGCCCGCGTAGAAGGCTGCTATTTCGGCGTGGAGGCGTTCCCTGCCGTCGCCATCGGTCATCCGACGCAACCTCCCCCGCACCCCGTTCTTCACTCTCGAACGGCAGTGTACGCGAATGACGGCCGTCGTAGGGAGTCCCGGAATCCAGGGGTCTGTCGCACAATTCGCGCGATTCCGTCGGAGACGGGGGTGAATGCCGAGGTCGTGAGCTCGGCGGTCGATCGGTCGAGATCGGTTCAGGGTGAGTGTAATCGGTGTGTGCGAGCGGGTGGCGCGGTTAGTTTGCGGTTCTCGATGAGGAACGCAAGGAGTCACAGTGTCGCAAGCAGAGACCGAGCCGCGGCCGGGTAGTGCTTTCAGGTGGAACGAGGATTGGGCGGCGACCGTTGTCGGTCTCCTGCTGATCGGTCTCGTGCTGGTGGGGGCGATTCCCGATTGGCTGGTGCCGTGATGGCGGAGGTGAAGACCACATCCGAAACCGCGGCGGTGCAGGGGAATACGCGCGCAACTTCTACCGATATCGCCGCCGGGGTGCTCCTTGTGCTCGTGCTCGGCGCGCTGACGCGATTCTTCGACACGCAGGTGCCGCAGTGGGCAGCCGACACGCCGTTGAAGCGAGTGGCAAAGACCATCGAGTACCCGGTGTACGCCATCGCGATCGGCCTGATCGGGAACGTGGTGCTCGGCAAACTCGGTCTGCGCGACCGGCTTTCGGCCGGATTCCGCACGGAGTTCTTCATCAAGACCGGCGTGGTGCTGCTCGGTGCCTCCGTCAATCTGAAGATTCTGGTGACGGCGGCGGCGCCCGCGATCGTGCAGGCGCTGGCCTTGATCACCATCGTTTTCGGATTCACCTGGTGGTTCGGTGGGGTACTCGGGCTCGACGACAAACTGCGCGCCCTGCTGTCGTCCGCGGTGTCGATCTGCGGGGTGAGCGCGGCTATCGCGGCGGCCGGGGCGGTGCAGGCGCGGCGTGAACAGATCGCGTACGCGGCCTCGCTGGTCATCATCTTCGCGCTGCCGTCGATCTTCCTGCTGCCCTGGCTCGCTGACCTTCTCGGGCTTTCCGATGCGGTCGCGGGTGCGTGGATCGGCGGCAATATCGACACCACGGCGGCGGTGGCCGCCGCCGGTGCGCTCGCGGGTGAGGAATCGTTGCAGATCGCGACGATCGTCAAGACGACACAGAACGCGCTGATCGGACTCGTCGCGATCGCGCTCACCGCCTGGTTCGCGTTCCGGGTGGACCGCACGCCGGGTGCCGCGCGCCCGAGCCTCGGTGAATTCTGGGCGAGGTTCCCGAAATTCGTGCTCGGGTTCGTCGCCGCGTCGATCATCGGCACCCTGTACCTGCAATCGGTCGACAAGAAGACCGGTGCCGCGCATATCGCGATCGTCAACGACCTGCGGACCTGGTTCCTGATCCTGGCCTTCGTGTCCATCGGCCTGGAATTCTCGCTGCGCGGATTGCGCGAGGCCGGGTGGCGGCCGATCGCCGTCTTCGGTTCGGCGGTGCTGGTGAACCTTGCCGCCGGACTCGGCCTTTCGGTGCTGCTGTTCCGTGACTTCGCGGTCTGACGTGGACGAACGCCTGCTCGCGCGGCGGGCACCGGATGGGGCCGCACCCACCGGCAGCGCCGAGCCCGTCGGCGGCTGAGTGGGGCGCCAGGGTGCTCTGCGCGGTCAGGTCGCGGCGCCGAGCTTCTGGGCGCAGGCGAGCAGTTCTGTGCGGTACAACTCGCGGTCGCCACGGGAGACCGCCGGATGCAGGGGCCCGATCTGCAGTTCCCAGCGCGGCACCTCGTCACGATCGAACACCGGTGCCGCGAGGTAGGCGATGGGTAACGGTGCCGCCGCGGCGAGGTCGGGGGCGGTGTGGGGGTAGCCGCTGAGGTCGCCGAGCAGGCCGAGGACGCGACGGCGTAGTGGTCCGGAAGCCGGTGAATGTGCCAGGTGGCCTGCTACTTCGGCGAGGACATCGAGGGTGGCGAGGTCGGCGGGGTCGATGCCCCAGACCGCGAGTCCGGCGGAGCGGATCTCGGCGAGCGCGGTGGTCAGTTCATCGCGTCGGCCGGGGTCGGCGGTGGCCAGCCACGCGCGCTGCCGTTCCGGGGCGCAGAACGCGATGACACTCGCGCCTGCGGGAGCGCGCAGCGGCACGCGGGCGCCGACCTCGATCCCGGCGGGCACCCGGCCGTGATGGGCGGCCAGGCCGACGAAAGTCATCGAGGTCGACGAGACCACCGCCAGCGCGGCGCCACACCCGACCCGGCGGGCCAGCTCGCGCAACGCGGCGTCCGCGCCTGCGGGTGCGGCTGCCCGGTGTGCGGTGGGGAACGCGGGCCCGAGCCGGTAGGTCAGGTCGCGAGAACGCAGCGCCCAGCCACGCGACTCCAATGTGGTGAGGACGGCGGCGACCGTCGACCGGCTCAGTGCGAGCCGGTCGGCGACGCTCGCGGCGGTGAGTGGTGCCTCGGCGGCGAGTAGCTCGACGACGGAGACGACCCGATCGGTCGGTGGTGACGCGGTCACGCATTCCCTCTTGTTCTTCCCGACGCGGTCGTCTACCGTCCGCGTGCCGAAAATCCGATTCGACGACACGAATATTCGTGTCCGGAGGAATGTTATGCCCGCCTCGTCGCTCCTGGACCACCTCGACATCACCGACATCGACTTCGCCTTCCAGGACACGCCCGACCTGCACCGTGTGCTGGCCGACCTGCGGGCCCGCCGGCCGTACGCGATCGTCCCCTTCGCGGGGACGCGTGCGGTGCTGCTGCTCACCCATGACCTGGTGTCGGCGGCCTTCAAGGACGAGGAGACCTTCCCGGCGCAGGCGGTGTACTCGCTCACCACCGAACCGGTGCTCGGCCGCACCTTGCAGTGCATGACCGGCGACGAACACCGGGTGAACCGGGCCATCGTCGCCCCACCGTTCCGGCGCAGCCTGGTGAGCGGCTGGATCGAACCGCTCCTCGCGCCGGTCGCCCACGAGGTGATCGACCGCTTCGCTCATCTCGGCGCTGCCGACCTGGTGGCCGAATTCACCACGCGCTACCCGGTTCTCGTGATCAGCAGATTGCTCGGTCTGCCCGTCGGCGACGAGGCGACGGTGTTGCGCTGGGCGCACGACCTGTTCTATTTCCCGCTCGATCCCGCTGCCGCACACCGGGCTTCGCGAGAGTTCGCCGACCATGTGCTGCCGATCATCGCGGCCCGTCGCGAGGAGCCCGGTGCGGACCTGATCTCGAAGCTGGTCACCGAGAGCGTCGAGGGAACCACCTTGTCCGACGATCAGATACTCGCCTTCCTACGGCTGCTGTTCCCGGCGGGCGCCGACACCACCATGCTGGCTCTGGGAAATACGTTGTCCGCCTTGTTGACTCATCCGGACCAGCTCGCCCTGGTCACGGCCGATCCGGCGGACCAGGCAGAGTGGGCGATCTGGGAGGGATTGCGCTGGGAACCACCGGTCGGACTGCTGCCTCGCGCCTGCCCGAGGGACACCCACTGGCAGGGTCTCGACATTCCCGCCCTCACCCCGATGTTGTTCGCCGTCAACGCCGCTCACCGTGACCCGGCGAAATACCCCGCGCCACACGAGTTCGACATCTCCCGCCGCGCCACCACCATGCTCTCGTTCGGACAGGGCCCACACAGTTGTCTCGGCAGCTGGCTGGCGCTGGCCGAACTCCGCACCGCCCTGATCGCTCTGCTCACCCGCCTGCCCGATCTGCGGCTCGCCGATGCAGCGGCGGCCGAGGACGCCACCGTGACCAGCCAGGTGGGCACCGCGCTCCGCGGCCCCACTGCCCTGCGCGTCCGCTGGAACCGAGCGGCTTCCTGACCTGCGACATCCTGGCGCGTAGGCTGAACCTTGGTTTTGTCCGGACAACAACGGATCGGGGCGAACACATGTCGAACAAGGACGAACACGAAGAGAAGATCGAAAAGGAACAGGTCGAGCGCGAGGAAGAACGCCGCAGGCTGGAAGAAGAAGAGGAACGCCGCCTGCGTTGAATTCAGCCGAACCGTGACCTGAGCCAACCAACTGTGCCCTCGGGCCTGAGAGGAAAGCGGGCTCGAGGATCTTCGGTGGCGCGATCGTCGAGCAGGATCAGACGTCTTCGGGGGTGCGGACCAGCGGAAGGCCGAGGTCGACGTCGGTGGTGGCGGCGTCTCGGGTCGGCCAGCCGGGGTATGGGGGTGGGGTGCCGCCGAATTCCGGGCACAGGGCGTGGAAGTCGCAGTAGCGGCACATCGAATTGCGTTGGGGTGGGAAGTCGCCCGTGCGGCCCGCGTCGAGGATGGCTTGCCACAGGGCGGTGAGGATGCGGGCGAAGCGGTCGAGTTCTTCGCGGTCGGGGGTGTAGGTGAGCAGTACCTTGTCGGCGAGGTAGATCAGGCGTAGCTGTGCGGGGAGGATGCCGCGGGTGCGCAGGATGACCAGGGCGTAGAACTTGAGCTGGAACAGGGCGCGGGCCTCGTGCTGGGGGCCGGGCGCGCGGCCGGTCTTGTAGTCGACCACGCGCAGCAGACCGTTGGGCGCCACGTCTATGCGGTCGACGAAGCCGCGCAGCGGGATCTCACCGTCCAGGTCGACCTCCACCCGCTCCTCCAGGCCGTCCGGATCGAAACGGGTGGGGTCCTCGAGCTCGTAGTACCCGGCGACCAGGCGGCGCACCTCCTCGAACAGCGCCTCCGGACCGCCCGCCGCCACCAGCTCGTCGAGCCCCTCCCGGCCCGCCCGCACCCGCTCCCACGCGCCGGGAACCAGCTCGGCCGCCCGGTCGGGCCCACGCTCGGCCGCGGGTAACCCGAACAGGTCCTCGAGCACCGCGTGCACCACCGTGCCGCGAACGGCCGCGCGCGTGGGTGGTTCCGGTACCCGATCGATCGCCCGCAACCGGTACTTCAACGGGCACTGCTTGAAATCGGCTGCGCGCGAAGGAGACAACGCCGGACGTGACCGGGTGACCGGTTCGGCAGAGGTCTCGTCGGCGATCGACGCGGACAGGGGCACTGACATGTTCGCCACGGTAACGGCACCTACCGACAGGTTCACGATTCGTCCATCGGGGCGGTGTCTGTCAAGATCGCCGAATGCGAACGATCCGGGTGGGGGCGGCCGTGGCCGCGATGATCATGCTCAGTGCTTGTGAGGAACAACTGCCGCCTGTGGCCACGAGTACATCGGCCAGTGCACCGACGACCACCGCGACCAGCCCCGAGCAGGATTTGCGGACCGGCAAACTCGCCGAGGGCTTCCGGATGGCCGACGCGCTGACCCTCGGCTCCGATATCGACCCGACCTTCGTGCGCCGAGGACCGCTCGGTGTCCTCACCGAGCCGATGCTCACGATCATGGCGGGCCACAACAACGCGGTGAGCGCCGCCGCCGCGGCCGAGGGTCTGATCACCGGCTTCGCCGTCCAGCGCTCCAACGGCGGCGAGACGAGCGCCGATACCCAGTGGCTCACCCACGGCATCCTGCGTTTCCCCGACAGCGCGTCCGCGACCAGGGCGGCCGACGCCCTGGCCACCGCCGCGACCACACAGAGCGGTCTGCTCGAATCCGGTGACTGGGTGGTCACCGACCTGCCGGAAGCGCCGGACAGCCGGGTCGTCACCATGACGAACCGCGGCAGGCTGGACGGCATGGCCTTCACCCCGCACCGGGAGTACGTGGTGTTCACCCGGATGAGCAACGGTGCGCTCCCCGAGATCGGGAAGATCATCCGCGCCGCGCTCGAACGTCAACGCCCCGAACTTGATTCCTTCGCGGCCACCCCGGTCGCCGAGCTGGCGAAAGTCCCCTACGACCCCACCGGGATCCACGCACTCGCCGTCGGCAAGGGCGGTGCGAGCCGGGGAGCCTTCGGCAGGCACGCCGCGGCGCATTACGCCGACGACCAGCAGGCGGCCCGCGCGCTGTTCGACAAGGTCGGGGTGAGCGCGTTCGGCGTCGAAGGCAGCATCGTCTACCGTGCCGCCGACGCCACAGGCGCGGCGGCCTTGCTCGCGGCCGACACCGCCGAGTTCGGTTCCGATCGGGAATGGAAGTCGATGGCTGCCCCGACGGCCGTCCCCGGATCGGTCTGCTGGGCCGAGACCGACGAGAGCAGTTGGGCATGCCTGGTGTCGGTCGGTCGCTACGTCGCGCAGGTCCCCGCCGACACCGAAGCCGAAGCGCACTCCCTCCTCGCCGAACAGCACCGCGTGCTCACTGCCGCGAAATAGCTGACCCGTCGATCGCGCGAATCGCCCCGCCTGGCAGGCTTGAGACTTCCATTCGAAGAACGGGAGATACATGACGGCCAGACGGACCGGTCCATTCGCGATCGGGGACCGGGTGCAGCTGACCGATGCCAAGGGGCGCCTCTACACGGTGGTGCTCGAGGAGGGCAAGGAGTTCCACACCCACCGCGGCGGCATCAAGCACGACGACCTCATCGGCGCCGACGAGGGCTCCGTGGTGAAGTCGATCAACGGCACCCCGTACCTGGCCCTGCGCCCGCTGCTCACCGACTACGTGCTGTCGATGCCGCGCGGCGCCACCGTCATCTATCCCAAGGACGCCGCCCAGATCGTGCACGAGGGCGACGTGTTCCCCGGTGCGCGGGTGCTCGAGGCAGGCGCCGGTTCCGGTGCGCTGACCTGCTCGCTGCTGCGCGCGGTCGGCTCCGAGGGGCAGGTGATCTCCTATGAGATCCGCGACGACCACGCCGAGCACGCCGTGCGGAATGTGGAGACCTTCTTCGGTGAGCGCCCGCCGAACTGGTCGCTGACCGTCGCCGACGTGGCGAACTACGACGGCGAGCAGGTCGACCGGGTGGTGCTCGACATGCTCGCGCCCTGGGACGCGCTGCCCGCGGTGTCGAAGGCGCTGGTGCCCGGTGGCGTGCTCATCGTGTACGTCGCCACGGTCACCCAGCTGTCCAAGGTCGTCGAGGCGATGCGTGAGCAGGAGTGCTGGACCGAGCCGCGCTCCTGGGAGTCGATGGTTCGCGGGTGGCATGTGGTCGGGCTCGCGGTGCGTCCCGAACACCGGATGCAGGGGCACACCGCGTTCCTGGTGAGCGCGCGCCGCCTCGCCGAGGGCACGGTGACGCCGAAGCCGCAGCGTCGTCCGTCGAAGGGCTGAGTTCGATCACGGTCTGCCCCCGCATCGGGTGCTCCGCCGGGTGCTGCGGCGACCCGATGAACCCATCGCGGGTCGGCGCGCCTAGCGGGGGCACACCGCCGCGGAGCCGTGGGTCGTTCATGCCCTGGTGAGCAGCCGCGCACCGAAGAGTGCCGTGGCGGCGACCGCGAACCAGGGCAGACCCTCCGTGGTGAGGCCTCCGCGAGTGGCCTGCAGTATCGCGAGCCCGGCCGCCGCCACAGCAAACAGCACGGCCGCGGAACGGGCGCCGCGCACCGCCGCGACCGAGCCGTCCCACCAGCGCATCGGCGAGTTCTCCAGCCCGCGCAAAGCCAGGAACGCGAGCACGGTGAGGACCAGCGTCGCGCCCAGCTGCACGGCGGTGAGCAGCCAGAAGCCTCGGTGGGTCGGGCCGGCCCGATCGCCACTGGCCAGGTGACTCAGGACGAGCACCGTGAGCAATGCGGGCATGTGCCACAGGTAAAGCGTCATCGCGCCGGTGTTGCCGATGACCGTGAGCCACCACACGCGTGGCCGCGCCGCCAGCCGCCGTACCCACGGGGCCACCGCGACCGCCGCGCAGCACAGCGCCACCGCGTGCCCCGCGAGCAGGAGCGACGGTGGCGCCAGGTTCGACAACCGCTGCCCGGGAACCGTCACCATGCTGGTGTCGTACGGCCCGGCGACGACCAGCGCCACGTCGACGAGCAGGACCACACCGGCCAGCAACGCGGCGACCCGACGGGACAGCAGGCCGCGCAGATAGCCGATCCCCAGCACCGCCGGGATCAGCCACACGACGAGATTCAGGAAGCCGGCTTCGGCAGGTCCACCGCCGAGCCGCACCGCGTCGACGATCGCGGTGGCCAGCACGATCGCCGCGATCGTCGCGAACATCCTGCCGGTGCCGGTCACCCAGGTGGCCAGCAGCGGCGTACAGGCCAGCACCGCCAGATACATGCCGAGAAACCACAGCAGCTGCACACTGGTGATCGCGAGCGGCCGCTGCCAGCCCGGTCCGAGCGCCGACCCGGCGGCGAACACCAGCGCCGCCGAGGCAGCCAGAAAGTAGCCGACCGGCCGGATCAGCCGCTGCGTGCGCCGGAAAAGCCAAGCGCCCCAGGATGTTCCGGGGGAAATGCCGCGCGCGCCCGCCGCGACGCCCGCGAAGAAGAACAGCGGGAGCACCTGCAGCAGCCAGGTCAGCGGCTGGAGGGCAGGCAGATCGGCGAGCACATTGCCGAAACGGACGTCGTCGCCCGACACCGACACGGTCAGCATCAGGCAGTGACCGACCACCACGACCACCAGCGAGGAGATCCGCAGCAGATCGAGGAACCGATCGCGATCGGCGGGCGTATTCGCCGCCACCACAGCCACACTCGGCACAACACTCATGCCGCAACCATCGCAGAAACCGGGCCGCGACCACAGCGCGGAACTACCCACCCCGTGCGTGGAATTACTCGGATACGATCCGCCGAACCGATTTCCGCGCGCCGGAGGCGGATCGCCGCCCGGCGGCACACGAGGGGGAGAACGTATGACCGATCAGTCCGAAAAGCCGATGCGGGACCCGTCGGCGGGAACCTTGTACCCGGGCACATCGGCCCGGTTCTACCGCGCCGCGTTCAACGTCTTCCCGCCGTACCTGTTCGGCGGCGTGCGCGTGAAAAGCATTGCCCCCGACTGGACTTCCGTGCACGTCACGTACACGGTCCGGTGGTGGAACCGCAACAGTCCCAACCGGGCGGCCTTCGGCGGCACGCTGTACTCGATGACCGACCCGTTCTTCGCGATCCTCGCCTACGGCCAGCTCGGGCGCGGGTACCGCATCTGGAACACCACCGGGTCGATCGAGTTCCTCACACCGGGCCGCGGCACGGTCGCCACCGACATCACCCTGTCGACCGAGGAGGTGGCGGCGATCAGGGAGACCACCGCCGACGGTGCGAAGTCGCTCACCCAGCACACCGCGCAGATCTTCGATCGGGACGGGACACTCGTCGCGCGCGCCGGGCAGACGCTCTACGTGCGCCGCTTACGGGACTGAGCGGGCCGCTACGGTGCCGATCGGCCCGGGGTGATACATCGGGGTCCCCGGGCCGGAGCGGGACGTCAGGCGGGCGTGCAGGGCGCTTGCGCGAAGCCGAGGAGCAGGCAGCCGCTGGCGTCGGACAGCTTCCAGGTGCCGTCGACGCGCTCCCAGGTCACCGGGAAGGCGGGCGCGGTGCCGTGCGGCGAGGTGATGGTGACGTCGGCGGTGGCCTTGTCGCCGCTGGTCGCGACGTTGTCGACGGCGAAGGTCAGGGTGTAGCCGGCCAGCATGCCGTTCATCTGGTCGATATTGGGCTTGCGCGCCTCACCGTTGACGATCAGCTTCGCCTTCTCGTCGCTGGACAATCCCGGGTCGGCGAACTGGACGAGAGTGGCCTTCAGGGAATCGGCGGACGGTGCCCCCGCGTTGTCTCCCGTGGGCGCCGGAGTTGCCGAAACGCTGGACGGAGCGGCCGAGATGCTGGTACTGCTGCTGGTGGCGTTCGTCGAGGAATCGTCGGAACCGCAAGCGGTGAGGCCGACGGCGAGGGCTGCGGCGGCGGCAGCGACGGTGACACGGATCGTGCGGGTAGGAAGGAGCATGTTCGGCAACAACCTTTCGGCTCGATGGGCGAGTAGTCCGCCCTGTGCCCCGTACGGGCTTAGGGGAGCCTAACAGGATGGATTCGGTGGTTTGATGTCGTACCGACCGTACAAGATGTGATCACGACGAAACCATGTCGGAAAGCGAGAACGGACCGCGCCCGGTAGCGTTGATAGACCGGGACTGGGAGGAGCAGCATCATGAGCCCCAACGAGAATTCGGATTCGGCGGCCTGGCGAGAGCTCGAGGCGGTACGCGCCGAGGCGGCTGCTCTCCGCAGGCAACTCGCCGACTCGCCGGATCGCGCACGCGAATTGGAAGCACGAATCGATTCGCTGACCATCCGCAACGGCAAACTGATGGACACGCTCAAGGAAGCGCGCCAGCAGTTGATCGCCCTGCGTGAGGAAGTCGACCGCCTGGGCCAGCCGCCCAGCGGATACGGCATCGTCATCCACACCTACGACGATCAGACCGTCGACGTGTTCACCTCGGGTCGCAAGATGCGCCTCACCTGCTCACCCAACATCGACGCCGAGACCCTCGAGTACGGCCAGACGGTGCGCCTGAACGAGGCACTCACCGTCGTCGAGGCGGGCAAGTTCGACGCGATCGGCGAAATCGGCACCCTGCGTGAGATTCTCGACGACGGCCGCCGCGCCCTCGTGGTCGGGCACGCCGATGAGGAGCGCGTGGTCTGGCTGTCGGGCCCGCTGTCCAAGATCGCCGAGTACGACGACATGGACGACCCCGATTCGCCCATTCGCAAACTGCGCCCGGGTGATTCGCTGCTCGTGGACACCAAGGCGGGCTTCGCCTTCGAGCGGGTGCCCAAGGCCGAGGTGGAAGACCTTGTCCTGGAAGAGGTTCCCGATGTCGACTACACCGACATCGGTGGTCTCGGCCGTCAGATCGAGCAGATCCGCGACGCGGTGGAACTGCCGTTCCTGCACAAGGATCTGTTCCGCGAGTACGCGCTGCGCCCGCCCAAGGGCGTGCTGCTCTACGGTCCCCCCGGCTGCGGTAAGACGCTGATCGCCAAGGCCGTCGCCAACTCGCTGGCCAAGAAGATCGCCGAAGCCCGAGGTGAGGACGCCAAGGAGGCCAAGTCCTTCTTCCTCAACATCAAGGGCCCCGAGCTGCTCAACAAGTTCGTCGGCGAGACCGAGCGCCACATCCGCATCATCTTCCAGCGGGCGCGCGAGAAGGCCTCCGAGGGCACCCCGGTGATCGTGTTCTTCGACGAGATGGACTCGATCTTCCGGACCCGTGGTTCGGGTGTTTCCTCCGATGTGGAGACCACCGTTGTGCCGCAGCTGCTTTCGGAGATCGACGGTGTGGAGGGCCTCGAGAACGTCATCGTGATCGGTGCGTCCAACCGCGAGGACATGATCGACCCCGCGATCCTGCGGCCCGGCCGCCTGGACGTGAAGATCAAGATCGAGCGGCCCGACGCGGAATCGGCGCAGGACATCTTCTCCAAGTACCTCACCGAGACGCTGCCGCTGCACGAGGACGATCTGCGCGAGTTCGACGGCGACAAGCAGGCCTGCGTCGAGGCGATGATCGAGAAGGTCGTCGACCGGATGTACGCCGAGAGCGACGACAACCGGTTCCTGGAGGTCACCTACGCCAACGGTGACAAGGAGGTCCTGTACTTCAAGGACTTCAACTCCGGCGCGATGATCCAGAACATCGTCGACCGGGCCAAGAAGTACGCGATCAAGTCGGTGCTCGACACCGGCAACCCCGGTCTGCGTATCCAGCACCTGTTCGACTCGATCGTCGACGAGTTCGCCGAGAACGAGGACCTGCCCAACACCACCAACCCCGACGACTGGGCGCGGATCTCGGGCAAGAAGGGCGAGCGGATCGTCTACATCCGCACGCTCGTCACCGGCAAGAACGCCTCGGCCAGCCGGGCGATCGACACCGAGTCCAACACCGGTCAGTACCTGTAACCCTCGCCGGCGGAGGCCGTGTTCCCGCTTCGGGAACGCGGCCTCCTCGGTGTTCTGTTCGGATTTTTTTCACCGAAACGCTGCGCGCGGATAAGTGAATAAGGCACGCTTCACTTGTCTCTCCCAGTGAGGGAGACCAGTTACGAGGGAGTGTTGCCATGACCGGTTCGGCCGCCGATTTCCTGACCGAAGTGATCCTGCAGACGATCGCCAACCTGTTCAGCTCGATCAGCGCGGGCTGATTCAGCCCGGTTGCGCCGAAGGGCCGCGTCTCCGTTCCCGGAGACGCGGCCCTCGTGCGTTGTGGCTCAGTTCGCGGTGGTGGTCACCTGGTCGAGGACGACCTCGGCCAACGGGGTGCCGTCCGAGCCGCCGCCCGCCACGCCGCCGTTCGCGATCGTGGTCAGCGCGTCCATGCCGGAGACCACCCGTCCGAAGGGGGTGTAGTTGGGTGGCAGCGTGCTGTCGCGGTAGACCAGGAAGAACTGGCTGCCGTTGGTGCCCGGTCCCGCGTTGGCCATGGCGACGGTGCCTGCCGGGTACACCGCGCCCGCGAGGTTCTCGTCGCCGAACTTGTAACCCGGGCCGCCGAGGCCGGTGGCCGTCGGATCGCCGCACTGCAGGACGAAGATGCCTTCGGTGGTGAGCCGGTGACACCGGGTGTGGTCGAAGTAGCCCTCGCCGGCGAGGAAGGCGAACGAATTCACCGTGCGCGGCGCCGCGGCGGCATCGAGTTCCAGTTCGACGGTACCGCAGGTGGTTTCGAGAGTTGCCGTGTAGGCGGCGGCCGGGTCGATGGTGAGCGCGGGCTCGGCAGGCCACTGCTTGCCGTTGGGTTGGCCCGGTGCGGCCGGGCTGCAACCGGGCAGTACCTGTTGCTGCGGCGCGGTCTGTGCGGCGGGCGCGACGACGACGAGCGCGGCCGCGGCAACGCCGACGCCGAGCATCGCGCGCCGGAGGGTGCCGATGAATCGAACCTGCGAATGACTGCTCACCTGGGCGGTGTCTCCTCGAAATGGGGTGCTGCCGGACGATGTACCGCGCATCCTGCCAGCCGCGCCCGCCGGGGGCCAGGCTTTGGGACAGGAATCAGTGCGGAGCCAGCTGGACGACCACACCACCCTGCTGCCACGTCTGATAGATGTCGGCTTTGGACGGCTCGCCGTCGGCGGTGTAGCCGATCCCGTTGAACTTGGCGTTCTGCTTGTTGTCCCTGGCGATCACGGTATACAGGTCGAGCACGGCGGCTTCGTCGGAATGCACGGTGGCGGTGAAGGTCTCGGGTGCCCCGCCGCGGGTGAGCCGCACCTCGGCACCGCCGCGCAGGTTCTTCACCCAGGGGCGAAGCGCGGTACCGATGAGCAGGGTGCCCTCGTGCACCGTGTAGGCCACGGGAATGTCGTAGACCTTGCCGGACTTGCGTCCGGTGACGTGCAGTGTCGCCAGCCGCTTACCGACGATGCGCGACAGCACCGGCACCTTCAGCAGCCCGCGCACGAAGGTATTGACCCGGTTCTGATACGGACGCAGTGGCTCGGGCCCGGTGGTTGTCGTTGTTCCGTAAGGGTTTTCGGAGGCGCTCATGGCTCCCAGTATCGCGGCATGTGCCGGTCAGCGCGCCCGCAAGCGCCACAGCGTGGTCGTCTCGGCGGTGCGGGCGGCGGCCAGCGGGTCGTCTCGATCGCTCGCACGT
The DNA here is from genome assembly GCF_040639775.1 of Nocardia sp. NPDC023733. Classification (NCBI taxonomy): domain Bacteria; kingdom Bacillati; phylum Actinomycetota; class Actinomycetes; order Mycobacteriales; family Nocardiaceae; genus Nocardia; species Nocardia sp. NPDC023733. Next base: position 976,329 of record NZ_JBFAAN010000001.1, read on the forward strand.
GGGTGGCGTGGGCGGGTGGTGAGCTTGCCCATCACGTGCAGGCCCGCGTCGTCGAGCAGGCGGGCGATCTCCTCGGGCGGGCGCAGCCCCAGCAGTTCGGCCAGGTCCGACAGCACCAGCCAGCCCTCGCCGTGCGGGGTGAGGTGGGCGCGCAGTCCGTGCGCGAATTCCCGCAGCATCGACTGATCCTGGTCGTAGACACCACGTTCCAGGTCGGAGGTGGGGTCGCCGGGCAGCCAGGGCGGATTGCATACCACCAGGTCGGCGCGCCCGGGCGGGTACAGGGCGGGGCCGGTGACGGCGATCCGATCCGACCAGCCGAGGCGCTTGGCATTGTCGGCCGCGCACCGCAGCGCGCGGGGATTGATGTCGGTCGCGACGATCTCGGAGACGCCGCGCTGGGCCAGCAGGACCGCGAGCACCCCGGTGCCGGTGCCGAGATCGAAGGCGGTGCGGACTTCGGGGTCGAGGGGAGCGTCGGCGACCAGGTCGACGTATTCGCTGCGGGTCGGCGCGAAAACCCCGTACCCCGGGTGGATGCGGGCACCAAGTGCGGGCACCTCGATGCCCTGCTCGTGCCAGCGCTGGGCGCCGAGAACGCCGAGCAGTTCGGCGAAGGTGACGACCCGGGCGCCGTCGCCGCGACCGTAGGCCGCGGTGCACGCGGCCCGAACGTCGGGCGCGCGGCGCAGCTCCAGTTCGTTGCCCGCCTCGAGGCAGATCAGCACGTTGCCGAGAATGCTTGCGCGCGTGCGTTTGCGAGCCCGCTCGCGGTGATAGAGGGCACCGAGATCGGTCGGCGCGTGCTTCGCGGGGCGGCGGTCGGCGCGGCGACCGAGTGCCTGCAGCAGCTGGCGTCCGTTGTGGTAGTCGCCGCGCCACAGCAGCGACTCACCCGCGCGGATGCGGCGGAAGGCGTGATCGGCCGAGAGGGTGTCGTCGGCGACGGTGACGGTGTTCGGGGCGGGCGTGCCGTTCTCCGAATGCCAGTCGGCGTGGAATCGGTCGTTGTCTTCGGTCCAGGTGATGGTGGACACGGGGATCTCCCGGTGGTCGATGTGCTGTGAGACGCGACGAGCACTTCGACGGGAGACGACAGGGGACAACCGCGGTCGCTACCGCGTCGAAATGCGCGGGTCGGCGTCGCCGAGGGCCATGCCGAGCGTCACCACTGCTGCCTTTCGAGGGGAGGAACGCTCTATTCTGCCGTACAGGCCGGGCGGGCCGTCCACCGGCCGTGATTAGGCTGCGGTCATGACATCTGGACAGACCGAGATCTGGCACAACCCGCGGTGCACCAAGAGCCGGAACGCCACCGCCCACCTCGACGCGAACGGCGTGGAGTACACCGTGCGGCGCTACCTCGACGATCCGCCGACCGTCGAGGAGCTGCGCGCGGTGCTCGCCCGCCTCGGCAAGGAGCCGTGGGACATCACCCGCACCGGCGAGCAGATCGCCAAGGACCTCGACATGGCGAACTGGGGCCGCACCGCCGCCGATCGGGACCGGTGGCTGAGCGCGCTGGCCGAGCACCCGAAGCTCATCCAGCGCCCGATCGTGCTCACCGCCGACGGCGGCGCCGTCGTGGCCCGCGACGAGGAATCCCTGCGCGCGCTCGACTGACCATTCGCGATTGCCCGGCGATAACTATTCGAGCACGGCCGTAACGTGTCGGCCGGATCCGATGATGTAGCTCACATCAGCGCGACACCGTGTCCGCTGCACATCTATTCGGACCGAGCGTGGCCAAGCCTGCGGATCACCGAGCAGCCCGACCACGCGCGTGGAGGTTGACATGAAATCGCTTCGCAAGATCGCTGTCGCGACCACCGCTGCCGGGCTCATCGGTGCGTCGACCATGCTCGCCGCGCCGGCGCAGGCCCAGCCGCCGGGCCACTGTTCGGTGAACCCGATTGCGGGCACCGGCGCCTTCTCCCAGTGCGGTGATCCGGTGTGGCATCAGGTACGCGTCACCTGCTGGGCCTGGTGGAACTGGTTCAGCAGCTACGAGCGTTACGGGCAGCCCGCGTTCGGTGGCTGGCATTCCGAAACCGCCTGTGATCTGCCGTTCAGCATGCAGACCTGGTCGGTGGTCGTCTACTGACACTCAGTCTCGGGGGCCTTCGTCCCCGGTGAGCAGGTCGTCGAGAACGGCCCGCGTATCGGGGACGAAGGGCCACGTCGGGTCGCTCAGCGCGGCCCGCAGTTCGGCCTCGGTCCACCACCAGCCGTCCGCGATCTCGGACGGCTGGTGGCGGATCGGACCGTCGTGGCGGTACTCGAAACCGAACAGATGACAACGCAGGTGCCTGCCCGCCCACACACCGTCCCAGGACGCCGTGGCGCGCAGCGGTAGGCGCGTGGCCGGCGTGACGGTGATGCCGAGTTCCTCGCGCAATTCGCGGACCGCCGTGTCGGTCGGGTCCTCGCCCGCGTCGACCACGCCGCCCGCCAGACAGTCGTGCATCCCCGCGAAGACGAGTTTGCTGTCTGTGCGCCGATGCACATAGACGCGCGTCCCGTCCAGGGATCGGACGAGGACGCCCGCACTGGCATGCCAGAGCCCGTCGCGATAGACGACGCCCCGCTCGGCCGTACCCGTCACGCGGCCCTCGGCGTCGTACACGGCGAGTAGTTCGGACTCCGGATGCGGCGACACGGCCCGAGACTAACCGGCCGTTCTGCGTCGCGGTGCCGCGACAGGCGCCGCGGCCTCGGGCAGGAAGGCGCGGCGGAGGAGATATTGCTGGCAGAGGGTCCACAGGGCGTTCGTCGCGAAGTACACCAGGACCACGATCGGCAGGATCGCCCCGCTCACCAGCGCGCCCGCCGGGAACACCCACAGCGACAACGTCCGCATCACCGCGGCCGTCGGGTTGTCGGCCGCCAGGGGCGTGAGACGAGCGGTGCAGTGCGTGGCGAGCGCGGCGATCAGCACCAGCGCCACCACGAACACAGCCGCCGACGCGCCGGCCCCGAACAGCGTCGCCGACAACGGTGCGCCGAACAGGCGGGCATCGAGAAACGCCCGGACCTCGTCGGCACCGAAGAAGTAGTTCGCGGTGGCCGCGTTGACCTCCGGAGACAACGGTGTGCGCGTCGCGGTGAACGGGCCGACGGCGAACGCCCCGGTCCGGTCGAACGAGCGCAACACATGGAACAGGCCGAGGAAGACGAAGGCCTGCGCGATCATCGGCCCGAAACCCGCGAACAGGCGCACGCCGTGCTCGCGGTGCAGCCGGCGGATCTCGGTCGTCTGGGCGAGCGGATCGTCCTTGTGGGTGCGGCGGATGCGGTCGATGCGAGGTTGCAGCGTGCGCAGAACCGCTTGTGACCTGGCTTGGCGCAGCGCTGTCCTGACAAGCAGCGCGCGCACGGTGACAACGAGTGCAACGACGGCGATCAGCCAGGTGAAGCCGGTGGCCTGGCCGAAGGCGAGGGCGAGGAGTTGGTGCCAGCACCACAGAAGTGCGGACACGGGGAAGTACACGAAATCGAGCATGGCGGAACGACCTGTCCGAAGGGCGTGCGCGACGGCACGGCAGGGGAGTGGGATCACGGAATCCGACAGGCGCGCGGCCCGTCAGCGGTGATCGATTCCCGGTGCTCGCGGACGTGGGCGACCGGCGCCGTCCGGATTGCTCTGCGGCAGGAACGCGCCACGCAGCCTGCGCTGCGCCGAACGGGGCGGACCGGCACACGCGACTCGGACGGGCACGTGCCTGCCGCTGGTGACGGCGACCAGCGCGCACACCATGGCGGCCGCGACCGCACCGAAGGCGAGCATGCGCGCGGTCTCGCCGCCGGGAGTCGTCATGAGCACGAAGGCGGGCAGCACACACGCGAGAACCGCGTACGCCAGAATCATCGCCCGTGCCTGCACGCCGCCGAGCATACCGGCGCCCCCGCACCGTGCCGAGGGATCGAGGGCCGGGATCCGAGCGGGAACCGATCGCGCTACGCTGGCAGGAACCGGACCGTGGTCACCGGTTGCTGGAACGCGATGTCACGGTCAGTTTTGTGCCGCGTATCGTTGGCACTGTGATCGCATCATCCGCGCAGGCCGAGCAGACCGCAAGCGACGGGCGCGCCACCCGCTGGCAGGGCCACAAGGCCCGGCGCCGCACGGAGATGATCGATGCCGCCATCGAGGTCATCGAGGAACACGGCAACGAGATCTCGGTGCAGCTGATCGCCGAACATCTCGGACTGCCGAGACCGGTGGTCTACCGCCACGTCGGTGGACGCTCCGAACTCGACGCCCTGGCCCGCAGGCGCATCCTCGATCTGCTGCTCGCCGAACTGCTGCCGACCCTGCGTCCCGACGGCACCCTCAAAGAGGTGGTGCGCGCGGTGATCCGCACCTACCTCGGCTGGATCGAACGCCATCCGAACCTGCATCGTTTCCTCAGCGACGCCGCACCGCAGGTGGAGGGCGCCCCCACGCTGTCGCCCGCGGGCCGGGAGATGGGCGGTCAGCTGGCCGACATGTTCTCCGCGACCCTGGCCCGCTTCGGCATCGATCCGGCGCGCGCCCGGCCGATGGCGCTGGCCGTGGTCGGTCTGGTCGACGCGGTGATCGCCGGCTGGCGGGCCGAACCGGAACCGGTGCTCGGCGCCGAACAGATCCAGGGCATCCTCACCGAATCGGTGCTGTCGCTGCTGGAGGGCAACGCGCGCAGCCTCGGTGTTCCGCTGCAACGGGATTCGCTCGTCGCCGACCTGCTCGTCGCCCCCGAGGCGGCCCCGCCGCCCGAGGACCGGCTGCGCTGAGCGTCAACCGCGGGCCAGCGCGGTGTAGGTGCGCTGCCACAGCCACTCCACCGGCCCGCGCTCGAACCGCCGCAACCACAGGTGGGCGAAGCAGGCGATGAGGGCGACCACCAGCAGGTAGATCCCGATCGTGAACGGCACACGCGCACCGTCGGACACCCGGGCCGCAAGCCCGAAACCCCATCCGTAACACAGGATTCCGGCGATCAGGTTCTGCAGGATGTAGCAGCTCAGCGCGGTCCGGCCGACTTCGCTCAGGCGTGCCCCGGTGAAACCCATGCGCGGATCGCGCAGGTAGTAGGCGGCGACGGCGGCGAGGATGCCGAGCGCCACGAACGGTGCGGTGCCGTACCGGGTGAACAGGACCAGGTCACCACCGCCGAACACGCCGACCGCGAAGTCCACGGGCGCGGCGGCGCCGAAACCGATCACCATGAGCCACCGGCGAATTCGCGCACCCTCGGCCCGGAACACGCCCGCCCGGTACAGGTGGGCGCCGAGCAGGAACAGCGCGATCGACATCGGGAAGACGAAGATCGTCTCGATGCGGAACGTGAGAACGTGGTCCAGCCGGAATGCGACCAGCTCCCAGAACGACCCGTCGGCATAGGGATTCGGGTCGAGCCTCGAAGGCGTGGCGCGGGTGCCGTCCGGTTCGAAGGCCAGCGCCGCCGCGAGCAGCGTCAGCATGCTCACGTGCACGGTGCTCGCCACGATCACCCAACGGCGTTGCGCGCGTTCGCTTGTCGCCAGCAGGTAGGCCACGACGAGACCGGTGACCGCGTACCCCATCAGCACGTCGAACTCCGCGACGAGCAGGAAATTCAGCAAACCGTCCAGGAACAGCAACGCCGCCCGGATCGGATACTTCCCCGGCCAGCTCCGGCCCGCCCGCCGGGCGGAATCCTGCTGGATCGCCAACCCGATCCCGAACATCACCGTGAGCAGGCCGAGGAATTTGCCCTGCGCGAGCTGCTGCAGCACCCGCTCGGTCCACATCCACCCGCCCTCGGCGGCCGCGCCGAGCCCGTCCAGATATCCGACCAGCCCGGCGGGATCGGTGAAGATCCAGACATTGGTGCCGAGCGTGCCGAGAATGGCTATGCCGCGCAAGACGTCCAGTGCGGGCAACCGTCGTGGCCCGGCCGTCGCCACGGTCTCGGTGCCGGTCTGCGTCACGATCTCGCTCATGATCCGAGTATCGCGAGCACCGGTGCCGACCGGATCGCCCACGAGGACCATCGAAGGTCCCCCGTCCGGGGGACCCGGCCCCGATCGGCGTGCCGCGCCGGTACCCGAGGCGACCCCGTGGAGCCGAGATGACGGTGTGGGCGTGGCGCGTCGCCTAGGCTCGTCAGCATGCAGCGCATCATCGGAATCGAGGTCGAGTACGGCATCTCGACCCCCACGGAGCCGACGGCCAACCCGATCCTCACCTCCACCCAGGCCGTTCTCGCCTACGCGGCCGCCGAAGGGGTGCCGCGCGCCAAGCGCACCCGCTGGGACTACGAGGTGGAATCCCCGCTGCGTGACGCACGCGGTTTCGACCTCAGCCGGATGAGCGGGCCCGCCCCGGTCATCGACGCCGACGAGGTCGGCGCGGCCAACATGATCCTCACCAACGGGGCCCGGCTCTACGTCGACCACGCCCATCCGGAGTACTCCGCGCCCGAGGTCGTCGACCCGCTCGACGCCGTCATCTGGGACAAAGCGGGCGAAAGGGTGATGGAGGCCGCCGCGCGCCACGCCTCGAGCGTGCCGGGTGCACCGCGCCTGCAGCTGTACAAGAACAACGTCGACGGCAAGGGCGCCTCCTACGGCACCCACGAGAACTACCTGATGAACCGCGATACGCCGTTCAGCCACATCATCGCCGGTCTCACCCCGTTCTTCGTCTCCCGCCAGGTGATCTGCGGGTCCGGCCGGGTCGGCATCGGCCAGTCCGGTGACCACGCGGGCTTCCAGCTGTCCCAGCGCGCCGACTACATCGAGGTCGAGGTCGGTCTCGAGACCACCCTCAAGCGGGGCATCATCAACACCCGCGACGAACCGCACGCCGACGCGGACAAGTACCGGCGGCTGCACGTGATCATCGGTGACGCCAACCTGGCCGAGATGTCGACCTACCTCAAGGTCGGCACCACCGCGCTGGTGCTCGACCTGATCGAGGCGGGCGAGGACCTCTCGGAGTTCCAGCTGGCCCGTCCCGTCACCGCCGTGCACCAGATCAGCCACGATCCCACCCTGCGCGCCACCGTGGCCCTCGCCGACGGCCGCGAACTGACCGGCCTTGCGCTGCAACGTCTCTACCACGAGCGGGTCGCCAAGTTCATCGACCGCGAAGGCAACGACGACCCGCGCGTGCGCGACATCGTCGAGAACTGGGCCATGGTGCTCGATCTGCTCGAGCGCGACCCGATGGAATGCGCCAATCTGCTCGACTGGCCTGCCAAACTGCGTCTGCTCGAAGGCATGCGCAGCCGTGAAGGCCTGGGCTGGGCCGCCCCGAAACTGCACCTGATGGACCTGCAGTACTCCGATGTGCGCCTGGACAAGGGCCTCTACAACCGCCTGGTGGCGCGCGGGTCGATGAAGCGCCTGGTCAACGAGCAGGATGTGCTCGACGCGATGACCAACCCGCCGACCAACACCCGCGCCTACTTCCGCGGCGAGTGCCTGCGCCGGTTCGGTGCCGATATCGCCGCCGCCAGTTGGGATTCGGTGATCTTCGATCTCGGCGGCGATTCGCTGGTCCGCATCCCGACGCTGGAGCCGCGGCGCGGTACGAAAGCCCACGTCGGCAAGCTGCTCGAGGCGGCGGAATCGGCGGCCGATCTCGTCGAACAGCTCACCCACTGAGGCGATCCGCAGCACGACCGGGCGACAATACGATCGCTAATCGACCATGTTGTCGGATCTGCTCGGTAGGGTTGAAGAACGAGCACGATCATTGAGTGGAAGAGGAGGTCGGCTGCCATGGCACAAGAGCAGACCAAGCGCGCCGGGGGTGGCGACGAGGACGAGGGCCCCGAGGGCGACGGTGCGGCAGGACAGGAGCGGCGCGAGAAGCTCGCGGAGGAAACCGACGACCTGCTCGACGAGATCGATGATGTGCTCGAGGAGAACGCCGAGGACTTCGTGCGGGCATATGTGCAGAAGGGCGGCCAGTGACCCAAGGTGACCCGTTGCGTCTGCACGCAGGTCGGACGCTGTCCTCGTTCACCGAACATCTCCGCATGCACGCGCCGGACCTGTTGCCCGCCAACAGGTTCGGCGGCAGCGAGCTCGTCGGCGCGGATTTCGCGCCGCACGGGACGACCATCGTCGCGGTCAGTTACCGCGGCGGTGTGCTGATCGCGGGTGACCGCCGGGCCACCCAGGGCAACCTGGTGGCCTCGCGCGACATGGAGAAGGTGTACATCACCGACACCTTCTCCGCCGCGGGCATCGCGGGCACGGCCGGGTTGGCCGTGGAGATGGTGCGGTTGTTCGCGGTAGAACTCGAGCACTACGAGAAAATCGAAGGGGTCTCGCTCACCTTCGACGGTAAAGCCAACAAGTTGTCGAAGATGGTGCGCGAGAACCTGCCCGCGGCCATGCAGGGCCTGGCGGTGATCCCGCTGCTGGTCGGCTACGACGACCAGGTGACCGACCCCGACAAGGCCGGGCGGATCGTGTCCTACGACGTGGTCGGTTCGCGCAGTGAGGAACGGTTCGGCTACACCGCCGTCGGTTCGGGCTCGAACTTCGCCAAGTCCTCGCTCAAGAAGCTCTACCGGCGCGGACTGGACGCGGACCAGGCATTGCGGATCGCGGTGGAGTCGCTGGTCGATGCCGCCGACGACGACAGTGCCACCGGCGGGCCCGACGCGTTGCGCGGGATCTACCCGACGGTGGTGACCATCGACGCCGAGGGCGCGGCCGATGTCACCGAGGAACGGCTCGGTGAGGTCGCCGCGGCGATCGCCGCCGACCGGGAGGCCGCAGTGAACGGGGGTGCCAGCGCATGACGCTGCCTTACTACGCGTCCGCCGAGCAGATCATGCGGGACAAGACCGAGCTGGCCCGCAAGGGCATCGGTCGTGGTCGCAGCGTGGTCGTGCTGGTGTACGACAAGGGTGTGCTGTTCGTCGCCGAGAACCCCTCGGCGACCCTGCACAAGATCAGCGAGCTCTACGACCGCATCGGTTTCGCCGCGGTCGGCAAGTACAACGAGTTCGAGGCGTTGCGCCGGGGCGGCATTCTGCAGGCCGACCTCAAGGGTTACCAGTACGACCGGCGCGACGTGAGCGGGCGTTCGCTGGCCAACCTGTACGCCCAGAGCCTGGGGTCGATCTTCACCGATCAGCTCAAGCCGTACGAGGTGGAGCTGTGCGTGGCCGAGGTCGGCTACCCGGAGCAGGTGCCGACGTCGGTGCTCTACCGGATCACCTTCGATGGTTCCATCGTCGACGAACGCGAGTTCGTCGTCATGGGTGGCACCACCGAGCCGATCGTGACCGCGCTCAAGGCGGCCTACAAGCCGGGTCTCACCCTCGACGAGGCCCTGAAGGTGGCGATCGGCGCGCTGCAGGCCGGTCAACCCGAGGCCGACAAGGACAAGCGTGTGCTCAGTGTGTCCTCCCTCGAGGTGGCCACGCTCGAGCAGGCACGTCCGCGCCGGGCGTTCCGGCGCCTGCAGGGCGCCCCGCTCGAGCAGGCATTGGCCGGGACGACCGGCAAGAAGGTGACCGAGGCGAAGCTGCCCGAACCCGAGGACGGTTCGGACGGCTGACGCCGACGTGAAGATCGTGATCGGGCCCGTGAACCACCTCGGTTCACGGGCCCGACCTCGTCGTGGGCACACGGTCGTTCACTGTCCGAATCGTTGTGAACACGTATGCGAATGGGATCTCAGAGCGCCGCGCGGGTACTGGTCATGGCTGTAGTGTCGATAGTGTGCAGCGACGAATCATGGGGATCGAGACCGAGTTCGGTGTGACATGCACCTTCCACGGTCACCGTCGGCTGTCCCCCGACGAGGTGGCCCGGTACCTGTTCCGCCGGGTGGTGTCCTGGGGCCGTAGCTCTAATGTCTTCCTTCGCAACGGTGCCAGGTTGTACCTCGACGTCGGATCGCATCCCGAGTACGCCACGGCCGAATGCGACAGCTTGGTGCAGCTGGTCACCCACGACCGGGCCGGTGAGCGGGTGCTCGAAGAGCTGCTCATCGACGCCGAGCAGCGGTTGGCCGAAGAAGGCATCGGCGGCGACATCTACCTGTTCAAGAACAACACCGACTCCGCGGGCAACTCCTACGGCTGCCACGAGAACTTCCTCGTGGTACGTGCCGGCGAGTTCTCCCGGATCTCGGATGTGCTGTTGCCGTTCCTGGTGACGCGTCAGCTCATCTGCGGCGCAGGCAAGGTGCTGCAGACGCCGAAGGCGGCCACCTTCTGCCTGTCGCAGCGCGCCGAGCACATCTGGGAGGGTGTGTCCTCGGCGACCACCCGGTCGCGCCCGATCATCAACACCCGCGACGAACCGCACGCCGACGCCGAGAAGTACCGGCGCCTGCACGTGATCGTCGGCGACTCGAACATGGCCGAACCGACGACGATGCTCAAGGTGGGCACCGCCTCGCTGGTGCTGGAGATGATCGAGGCCGGGGTGTCGTTCCGCGACTTCGCCCTCGACAACCCGATCCGCGCCATCCGCGAGGTGAGCCACGACCTCACCGGTCGTCGGCCGGTCCGGCTGGCCGGTGGACGTCAGGCCAGTGCGCTCGAGATCCAGCGTGAGTACTACGCGCGTGCTGTCGACCACCTGCGCAATCGGGACCGTGATCCGCAGATCGACGCGGTCGTCGACCTGTGGGGCCGCACGCTCGACGCGGTCGAGGCGCAGGACTTCGCCAAGGTCGACACCGAGATCGACTGGGTGATCAAGCGCAAGCTGTTCCAGCGTTACCAGGACCGGTACAGCATGGAGCTGTCCGATCCGAAGATCGCCCAGTTGGACCTCGCCTACCACGACATCAAGCGTGGACGTGGGGTGTTCGACCTGCTGCAGCGTAAGGGGCTGGCGAAGCGGATCACCGAGGACGAGGCGGTGGATGCCGCGGTCGAGACGCCACCGCAGACCACCCGGGCCAAGTTGCGGGGTGACTTCATCACCGCGGCTCAGGAGGCCGGCCGTGATTTCACGGTCGACTGGGTGCATCTCAAGCTCAACGATCAGGCGCAGCGGACAGTTTTGTGCAAGGACCCGTTCCGGTCGGTCGACGAGCGAGTCGATCGGCTGATCGCCTCGATGTAGGCGAACCCCCACAGACGGGGGGACCGACAAAACCGGTGGCGCATGGGAGCGAATGCGTAGGCGCCACCGGTTTTGTGCTGTTCGGAGAAGCCGAGGTCGCCTGCGCCGCTCCGCCGCTGTCGGGCAGTGCCGTAGATCAGTCGGCGACAACCGCCGCATAGGTGGTCTGTAGCCCCGCGATGAACGCTGTCAGAGCCAATTCGAAGCTGTCGTCGTCGATTTCGTCGGCGATCGCGCGGAGCAGGTGGGCCTGGTTCAGGTGGGGGTAGCGGTCGCGGTAGACCTGGACGTCGTCGGCGAAACCGCCGGCGAACGAACCGACCGTCGAGCCCATCACCAGGTAGCGGGTTGCGGCACCGATCATGGTGGCGTAGCGGGGCGGCCAGCCTGCCCCGACGAGGCCGCCGTGGACGGCGTCGGCGGCACGCAGGTTCTCGGTGCGGCGACCGGGGCCCGCGGCGAGGTAGGGCACGAAGTTGGGGTGGGTGGCCAGGGCGGCTCGGTAGCTGCGGGCCCAGGATGCCAGCGCCTCGTCCCAGGTCGCGGTGTCGAAGGCTGAGGTGTCGACCCGGCTCATGACGCGGGCGGCGATGTCGTCGAGTAGCTCGTCCTTGTTGGGGTAGTGGCCGTAGAGCGAGGCGGCCTGCACACCGAGTTCGGCGGCCAGCTTGCGCATGGAGACCTCGGCCAAGCCGTCGCGGTCGATCAGGGCCAGCGCGGCCTCGCGGATGCGATCGCGGCTCAACAGCGGTACGCGTGGCCTGGCCAATGCGCCTTCCTCTCCTGCGGGAACTCTCGGGACACGAACCGTATCACCGGGGGCGGAGAACACCTCTTGATTAACCGAACGCCGTTAGGATACGGTGCCTGAGTAAACCTAACGCCGTTTGGTTCAGGAGTGTCCTGTGGATTTCCAACTCTCGTCGGCGCACAGCGATCTGCGCGATCTCGCCCGTAGCTGGGTGGAGAAGGAGGTCGTACCGCATGCGACGCGGTGGGACCGTGAGGAATCGGTCGACCCGGCGATCGTGGGCAAGCTCGGGGCGATGGGGTTCCTCGGCATCGGGATCGACGAGGAATTCGGTGGTTCCGGCGGCGACATGCTCGCCTACTGCGTGCTGCTCGAGGAACTGGGTCGCGGTGACAGCGCGGTGCGCGGCATCGTGTCGGTCTCGCTCGGCCTGGTCGCCAAGTCGATCGCGGCCTACGGCACCGAGGAGCAGAAGCGCCGGTTTCTGCCGTCGCTGTGCGAAGGTGAGCGACTCGGCTGTTTCGCGCTGACCGAGCCGGGCACAGGCTCCGACGCCGCGGGCCTGATCACCCGCGCGACCCGCGAGGGCGACGACTGGCTCCTCTCCGGGTCGAAGATCTTCATCACCAACGGCACCTGGGCCGACATCGCCCTGGTGTTCGCCCGCACCGGCGGTCCCGGTCCGAAGGGCATCACCGCGTTCCTCGTGCCCACCGACGCACCGGGTTTCGGCCGGACCGAGATCAAGGGCAAACTCGGGCTGCGTGGCCAGGCCACCGCCGAACTCGTGCTCGACGGCGTGCGCGTCGCCGACGCGAATCGGCTGGGCGAGCTCGGCCAGGGTTTCCGTATCGCGATGGGCGCGCTGGACAAGGGCCGCATCGGCGTCGCCGCCGGGTGCGTGGGTGTGGCGCGGGCCTGCCTGGAGGCGTCGGTGCGTTACGCCGGTGAACGCGAGCAGTTCGGCAAACCGATCGCGGGATATCAACTCGTGCAGGAACTGCTGGCCGATATCGCGGTGGAAACCGAGGCCGCGCGGCTGCTCGCCTGGCGCGCGGCCGACCTCGTCGACCGGGGTGAGCCGTTCGGTACCGCCGCGTCGATGGCGAAGCTGTTCGCCTCCGAAGCCGCGGTGAAAGCCGCGAACAACGCCATCCAGGTGTTCGGCGGGTACGGCTACATCGACGAATACCCCGTCGCCAAGTATCTGCGCGACGCCCGCGTGCTCACCCTCTACGAGGGCACGACCCAGATCCAGAAACTGCTCATCGGCCGCGCCCTCACCGGCGTGAACGCCATTGTCTGACACAGGAGTACGATTCATGCCCTCCAGAACTGCCTTCGTGACCGGTGCCGCGCGCGGTATCGGCGCGGCGACCGCGGCGCGTCTCGCCGAGGACGGCTGCGCGGTGGCGGTCGTCGACCTGGACCCCGACGCCGCGGTGCTGGCCGCCGAAAAGATCAACGCCGCGGGTGGCACCGCGATCGGCATCGGCTGCGATGTGTCCGACGAAACCCAGGTCGCCGCCGCGGTGGCCCGCACCGTCGCCGACCTCGGATCCCTCGATGTGCTGGTGAACAACGCGGGAGTGCTGCGCGACAACCTGCTGTTCAAGATGTCGGTCGACGACTGGGACACCGTCCTGGCCGTGCACCTGCGCGGCGCGTTCCTGTGCAGCCGAGCCGCGCAGAAACACATGGTGGACAACAGAAGTGGGGCCATCGTCAACACCTCGAGTGTGTCGGCGCTCGGCAATCGCGGCCAGGCCAACTACGCCGCCGCCAAGGCGGGCATCCAGGGACTCACCCGGACGCTGGCGATGGAACTCGGCCCGTTCGGCATCCGCGTCAACGCGGTGGCGCCGGGCTTCATCGCCACCGAGATGACCGCGGCCACCGCCGATCGGATGGGTGTGAGCGCCGAGGACTTGCAGGCGAAGACCGCCGAAATCACCCCGTTGCGGCGCGTCGGCACCCCCGCCGACATCGCGAACGTGGTCGCGTTCCTTGCCTCCGACGACGCCGGATTCGTCACCGGGCAAACCCTGTACGTCGACGGCGGACGCCGTCTCTGAATCGCGGAGATCATCATGCAGCGAACAGTTTTCACCGACGAGCACGAAGCGTTCCGTAAAACGGTGCGCGCGTTCGTCGAGTCGCGGGTCGTGCCCGTGTACGACCAGTGGTACGAGGCGGGCATCGTGCCGCGCGAGTTCTACCGCGAGCTGGCCGAGCTGGGTGTGTTCGGGATCGAAGTGCCCGAGGAATACGGTGGCGCCGGTATCGAATCGTTCAAGTTCCAGGCCGTCCTGCTCGAGGAGACCGCCCGGGCGGGTGTGTCCTTCGGCGGGTCCGGTGTGCACGTGGGGCTGTGCCTGCCCTATCTGAAGAACCTCGCCACCGAGGAACAGAAGCACCGCTGGCTGCCGGGATTCGTGTCGGGCGAGATCATGTTCGCCATCGCCATGACCGAACCGGGCACCGGCTCCGACCTCGCCGGTATGCGCACGACCGCCCAATTGTCCGAGGACGGCACGCATTACGTGCTCAACGGCGCGAAGACGTTCATCACCGGCGGAGTGCACGCCGACCGCGTGATCGTCTGCGCGCGTACCGCCCCGCCCTCGGACACCGATCGCAGACATGGAATCTCACTGTTCGCGGTCGACACGACCTCGCCGGGATACGCGGTCGGGCGCAAACTGGACAAGCTCGGACTGAAGGTGTCCGACACGGCGGAACTGTCCTTCACCGATGTGCGGGTGCCGGTGTCGGATCTGCTGGGTGAGCCGCACAGGGGATTCGGCTACCTGGGACAGAACCTGCCCCAGGAACGGCTGTCGATCGCGCTCGGCGCCTACGCGCAGGCGAAGGCGGCGATCCGGTTCGCCCTCGAATACACCAGGGACCGCAAGGTTTTCGGTCAGCCGGTGGCGCAGTTCCAGAACACCAAGTTCGAGCTGGCCGCCTGCCAGGCCGAGGTCGACGCGGCCGAAGCGGTGGTCGACCGAGCCCTCGACGCACTCGACAGCGGCGAACTCACCCCCGCCGACGCCGCGTCGGCCAAGCTGTTCTGCACCGAGGTGGCCTCGCGAGTGATCGACCGCTGTCTGCAACTGCACGGAGGCTACGGCTACATCACCGAATACCCGGTGGCGCGCTTGTACGCCGACAACCGGGTGAACAGGATCTACGGCGGCACCAGCGAGGTGATGAAGATGATCATCGCCAAGAACATGGGTTTGTGATGGGCACCGCGTACCTGGTCGACGGTGTGCGAACTCCCTTCGGCCGTTACGGTGGCGCACTGGCCGAGGTGCGGCCCGACGACCTTGCCGCCCACGTGATTTCCGCTCTGATGCAACGGTTTCCGGCGGTGGACTGGGCGGCCGTCGACGATGTGGTGTTCGGGTGCGCCAATCAGGCGGGTGAGGACAACCGCAACGTCGCGCGAATGGCGGCGTTGCTGGCCGGTCTGCCGGTCGGCGTGCCGGGCGTCACCGTGAACCGTTTGTGCGCCTCGGGGCTGGACGCGGTGGGGCACGCGGCGCGGGCGATCCGGGCGGGCGATGCCGATCTCGTGATCGCCGGCGGCATCGAGTCGATGACGCGGGCGCCCTACGTGCTGCCCAAAAGTGCCGCGCCCTGGGATCGTTCGGCCCAGCTGGCCGACACCACCCTCGGCTGGCGACTGGTGAATCCGCGCCTGCACGCGCGATACGGCACCGACACCATGCCCGAGACGGCCCAGCACGTCGCCGACGAGCACGGCGTTTCCCGCGCCGACCAGGACGCCTTCGCGCTGCGCTCGCAGCAGCGGGCGGCGGCCGCGATCGCGCGCGGGCGCCTCGCACGCGAGATCACACCGGTTCCGGTCGCGCGGCGGCGTGGCGAACCGGTCGTCGTCGAGCGCGACGAGCATCCGCGCGAGACCAGCGCCGAGAAGCTCACCGCCCTGCCGCCGGTGGTGGCGGGCGGCTCCATCACCGCGGGCAACTCCTCGGGCATCAACGACGGTGCCGCGGCGGTCCTGCTCGCCTCCGAGACAGCCGTGGATCGCTTCGGCCTCACCCCGCTGGCCAGGGTCGGCGCGGTGACGGCGGCGGGGGTGCCGCCACGCACGATGGGCATCGGCCCGGTTCCGGCGGTCGGCAAGCTACTCGCGAGAACGGGTCTCGGCATCGGCGACGTCGACGTGTTCGAGCTCAACGAGGCCTTCGCCGCCCAGGCGCTCGCGGTGACGCGGGCGCTCGGTCTGCCCGACGACGCCGAGCACATCAACCCGAACGGCGGCGCCATCGCCCTCGGCCATCCGCTCGGGGCCAGCGGCGCCCGGCTGGCCCTCACCGCGGCGCTCGAACTGACCGAACGCGACGCGCAGCACGCGATCGCCACCCTGTGCGTCGGCGTGGGCCAAGGTCTGGCCGTCCACCTGCACCGGTGACCGGCCCGCACAACCGCCGATCGTGTCGCCATCCGAGCGCGCCCGCAGCACACCCGCACCCGGACGAAAGGTTCGCATCCCGGCCGCCACGCGCAGCAGCCCGACCCGCGCGGCACCGGCAGCCTGCGCGGCCTCGATATCGGCCACCGTCGTGTCACCCGACGGCACCACCCGTCCCCACCCGCAATCCGTGACGATCCCGACCCGGTCGGAGTCGATCTCTCGCCCATCACCGCAACGATGTCCGCTCGCACCAGCGGACTCGGACAACACCTCGCCGACGCCGTCGAACCCAGGAGCACCCGTGAACGCCACCCTCTCCCTGGCGAGCATCCTCGCCGAACCCGCCCGCCGCCGCCCCGAGCACCTCGCCCTGATCGAGGGCGAACACCGCATCACGTTCGCCGATCTGTGGCGGCAAGCCCGCGCGCAGGCCGCCGCGCTGATCGCACGCGGCGTGAAACCGGGTGACCGGGTGGCGCTGCTGTGCCCGAACACCGTCGACTTCCCGCGTGCCTACTTCGCTGTGTTGGCCGCAGGAGCGACGGTGGTGCCGGTGCATCTGCTGCTCACCGCGCCGGAGATGGAATACGTCCTGCGCGACAGCGGCGCCCGCCTGCTGATCTGTCACCCGATGGTGGCACAGACCGGTGGCGAGGCCGCCCGAGCCGCCGGCATCGAGATGGTGGCGCCGGAAGACCTTGCCGGCGAGCCGATCCCGACCTTCGTCTCCCGCAGCCCACTCGACACGGCCGTGGTGTTCTACACCAGCGGCACCACCGGCACCCCCAAGGGCGCCGAGCTGAGCCATCTCAACATGGTGATGTGCGCGACGGTGAACACCTTCGACGCCAACGAGATCCACCGCGACGACATCGCCCTCGGCGCCTTGCCGCTGTTCCATGTGTTCGGGCAGACCGTGTCGATGAACTCGCACTGGCGCGTCGGCGGCACCCTGGTGCTGATGCCGAGATTCGACGCCGCGCAGGCGATCGCGTTGATGACGGCCGAACGGGTCGACCTCTTCCACGGGGTGCCGACCATGTACCTGTCGCTGATCGAGGCCGCCGCGACCGCGACCGGGCTTCCGGCGCTGAAGCTCTGTGTCAGCGGCGGTGCCGCACTGCCGGTGTCCGTGCTCGAGGAGTTCGAACGGCTCTTCCGGGCGCCCGTGCTCGAAGGGTACGGCCTGTCGGAGACCTCGCCCACGGCTGCGGTGAATCAGCCGGTGTACGGAACCGAGGCAGGCACCGTCGGGCACCCGGTATGGGGTGTCGACGTGGAGATCGCCGACCCCGACATCGCCGACCGCATCGAGCTGCTGCCGGTCGGCGAGGTCGGGGAAGTGGTCGTGCGTGGCCACAACGTGTTCAGCGGCTACACCGGCAGGCCGGAGGCGACCGCCGCCGCCGTGATCGACGGCTGGTTCCGCACCGGCGACCTCGGCACCCGCGACGAGACCGGCCGGATCCGCATCGTCGACCGGATCAAGGAGATGATCCTGCGCGGTGGCTTCAACGTGTACCCGACAGAGGTCGAGGCGGCGCTGATGCGGCATCCACGCATCGCCCAGGTGGCGGTCATCGGGGTGCCCGACGAGCACTACGGCGAGGAGATCGTCGCCGTGGTCGTGCCCGACGGCGAGGTGAGCGAGCAGGAGGTGATCGAATTCGCCAGATCCCAGGTCGCCAAGTACAAATACCCGCGTCGCGTCGAGTTCGTCACCGAACTCCCGCTCGGGCCCACGCACAAAGTGCTCAAGCGGGAACTGCGACAGCGTTTCGGCTCCGGGGAATGACCGATGTCGTGGCGAGAAGCCGCTCGTCGTGCCACGCTCGGAGGACAGGTACTTCTCGCCATCGATGCAGGAGGTATGGATGAAGCTGGCCGCCGTCACGATCGACTGTCCCGACCCGGATGCGCTCGCCGAGTTCTACGCGCGGGCCACCGGCTTCGAGCGCAGCCCCGACTCCGATCCCGAGTACATCGAGCTGACCGGCCCGAACGGAGTGTCACTCGGCTTCGAGCGCGTCGCCGACTACCGCCCACCACAGTGGCCGGGACAGCAGACACCGCAGCAGTGCCACCTCGATTTCGCGGTCCCGAACCTAGACGAAGGTGAAGCCCGGCTGCTGACGCTCGGCGCCACCAAAGCCGAGGTGCAACCGGAACCGGATCGGTGGCGTGTCCTCATCGATCCGGCGGGGCACCCGTTCTGCTTGGTGATCGACGGCGCCTGAGGCGGGTCGACGGCAATCGTGCGCCGACGCGCGAGCCGACGCCCTCGACCATTACCCTCTATCGAGTGGCGATATCCAAGGTCGAGCGGCTGATGAATCTGGTCATCGCGCTGTTGTCGACCCGGCAGTTCCTGAGCGCGGAACGTATCCGTGACAGCGTGGCAGGTTACGAGGAGTCCGCGACCGACGAGGCGTTCAGCCGGATGTTCGAGCGCGACAAGAACGAACTCCGCGACCTCGGCATCCCGCTGGAAGTGGGTCCGGTCGGTCGCTTCTCGACGCTGGAGGGCTACCGGATCAATCGCGACGCCTACGAACTGCCCGATATCGACCTGTCCAGCGAGGAGGCCGCCGCCGTCGCGGTCGCCGTGCAGATGTGGGCGTCGCCGGAACTGGCCGGTGCCGCCGAAGGCGCTTTGCTGAAGCTGCGGGCGGCCGGCGTCACCGTGGAAACCGACAACGTGGGCGTTTCGGTGCCCGCGGTGCCCGCCCGCACCCGTGGTTCCGAACCGGTGCTGCGCGAACTGCTCGCCGCCATCGACGCGGGGCAGGCGGTGCGGTTCGGGCACCACAGCGCCGTCACCGACCCGTTCGTCACCCGAGATGTCGAACCGTGGGGTGTCGTCACCCGCCACGGTCGCTGGTACCTGGTCGGCCACGACCGGGAACGCGACGCGGTGCGCACCTTCCGGCTCTCGCGGATCGGGGGCGAGGTGAAGGCGTACGGGCCGGTCAACGCGGTCCACAAACCGGCCGACGCCGACCTGCGCGCCATCGTCGACCGGGTCACCGGCGACGCGCCCGTCACCGGGACGGCCACCGTCTGGGTCGCCAAGGGCCGCGGCCGCGAACTGCGCCGCATCGGCACCGAAGTCGACACCCGTGACCTCGGCGGTCGCCCGGGCTCGGTGCTCGAGGTCCCGGTGCGCTCACGCGACTGGGTGGCCCGGCTCATCACCGGCCTCGGCCCCGATGTGCTGGTGCTCGATCCACCGGAATTGCGCGCCGACGTGATGAACCGGCTACGGTCGGTACTGGACCACACGGAGGTGACATCGTGAGTTCGCGCCTGTCCCTACGACTTTCACGCCTGCTGAACATGGTGCCCTACCTGCTCGCGCACCCCGGCATCAGCGCCGCCGAGGCCGCCGCCGAACTGGGCGTCACCACCAAGCAGCTGATGAGCGACCTCAATCAGCTGTGGATGTGCGGGCTGCCGGGTTACGGCCCCGGCGACCTCATCGACCTGTCGTTCTCCGAGGAGAGCATCGAGGTCACCTTCTCGGCCGGCATCGAACGCCCGCTGCGCCTGACCTCCACCGAGGCCACCGCGCTGCTGGTGGCGCTGCGCTCGATCGTCGAGATGCCGGGCATGGTCGACCCGACCGCCGCGCACGCCGCGATCGCCAAGATCGAATCCGCCATCGCGGGCGGCGATGTCAGTCGCCCGCCCGCGCAGGTGCCCGTCGAACGCCCGGTGGTGGCCACCGTGCGCGCCGCCCTCGCCGACACGCACGCACTGCGCCTGGTCTACTACTCGGCCAGCCGCGACGAGGTCTCCGAACGCGTCGTCGACCCGATCAGGGTCGTGCTGGTCGACAACAACAGCTACCTGCAGGCCTGGTGCCGCCAGGCCGAAGGCGTCCGGCTGTTCCGGTTCGACCGCATCGAGGACGCCACCGAACTCGACGAACCGGCCCGTCCACCGAGTCACGCCGCCGCCGACGCCGCCGCGCTCGACCTGTTCCAGGACGACCCCGACGTTCCGCTGGCCCGCTTACGTATCCGCGCGGACTACGCCTGGGTGCTCGACCAGTACCCGATGCATCGCATCCGGTCGCGCCCCGACGGCAGCATCGAAGCGGGCATGCGATTCGCCTCGGCCGACTGGATGGCACGGTTGCTGCTCGGGTTCGGCACCGGCGTGAGTGCGCTCGGGCCGCCCGAACTGGTCTCGGCGGTGCGTGAGCGCGCCGATGCCGCCCTGGCCGCCTACGCGGCGGCCGGACTGCTGGGGGAGACCGAACCCGCGTGAGTCAGCGAGTCCTCGTCCTCGGCGCGGGTAGCGTCGGGGTTTTCGTCGGTGGTCAGCTGGCCGCGGCGGGTATGGAAGTCATCTTCGTCGGACGTCAGCGGGTCCTCGACGACATCGCCGAACACGGTCTGCGCCTGACCGACCTCGACGGCGGTGCCACCGAAGTCGGCCCCGACCGGTTCGGGCTCGCGCTCGCCCCCGACGAACCCGAACGCGCCGACCTCGTCCTGGTCACCGTGAAATCCGCCGACACCGCCACCGCCGCGCGCGCTGTCGCGGGGCGATTACGCCCGGGCACCCCGGTGGTGAGTCTGCAGAACGGCATCGGCAACGACACCGTCATCCGCGAGATCCTGCCGACCAGTGTGGTCCTGGCGGGCATGGTGATGTTCAACGTGGTGCACCGGGGCGAGGGCCGGTTCCACCGGGCAAGCGACGGTGTCCTCGCCATCCAGGACGACCCGGTCGTCGACCGGTTCGCCGACCGTTTCCGCGAGGCGGGCCTGCCGCTGCGCCGCCACCGCGACCTGCGGCCCGTCCAGTGGGCCAAACTCCTGCTCAACCTCAACAACCCGATCAACGCGCTGTCGGGCAGACCGCTGCGCGAGGAACTGGCCGACCGCGACTACCGGCGCTGCCTCGCCCTCACCCAGTCCGAAGCCCTCGCGGTGATGAACACTGCGCGAATTCGGCCCGCTCAGCTCACCCCGGTGCCACCGGAACTGATGGTGCATCTGCTGCGCGTCCCCGACTCGCTGTTCCGGCGGGTGTTCGGCCGGGTCCTCGCCATCGACCCGGTGGCGCGGTCATCGATGGCCGACGACCTGGCCCGTGGCAAACGCACCGAAATCGCTTGGCTGTGTGGGGAAATCGTGCGCCTCGGGGAAATGGTCGGGCGGCCGACACCGGTCAACCGCAGACTCGTCGAACTGATCCGGGCCGCCGAATCCGGCGACGAACGACGCTTCAGCGGCAGCCGCCTGTTCGCCGAACTGACCGCCGCCGCACGCGCCGTCGCCCGTTGAACGGGTGGCGAACACCTCCACGGGCGCGGGTCCACGAAACTGCGCGCACAGGTAGCATCGGTAATCACCACAGTCTTTGGAGGTAACTCATCATGGGAACGTTCAGCTGGTCGCACCTGCTGATCATCGCGCTGCTGTTCGTCCTGCTCTTCGGTGCGAAGCGGCTGCCGGACGCGGCGCGCGGTCTCGGCCGGTCGCTGCGGATCTTCAAGAGCGAGGTCGGGCAGATGCAGGCCGAGTCCTCGGCCACCACCACCGCGCCCACCGATGCGGCGCCACAGCAGCAGCTGCCCGCCTCGGCTCCGCAGGTCCAGGCCACCCCGGTCGCGCAGCCGCAGCCGCAGCACAAGACGCTCTGACCCACGCATTCACCCCGGGGCGGTAGCGGCCGCTCCGGGGCGCCGTGCTGTTTGCCGAGCATCCGCCGAACCGAGGGTTAGAGGCCACACCAACCATGCGCATCCCGTTCGATCCACGGCGCAGCAAGCGCAGGACGAATCCCGACGGCACCATGTCGTTGGTCGAGCACCTGCAGGAGCTGCGCACCCGGTTGCTGCTCGCCCTCGCCGCCATCGCGGTCACCACCCTGCTCGGCTTCTTCTGGTATGCCACCCCGCTGTTCGGGCTCGACAGCCTCGGCGAGATCCTGCGCGGCCCCTACTGTGAGCTGCCCGCCTCCGCCCGCGCCACCCTGACGCCCGACGGCGCCTGCCGACTGCTCGCGACCGGCCCGTTCGAACAGTTCATGCTCCGCCTGAAGGTCGGTTTCACCGCCGGTGTGGTGCTGGCCGCGCCGTTCTGGCTGTATCAGCTGTGGGCCTTCATCACCCCCGGCCTCTACGCCAAGGAACGCCGGTACGCCTTCGGGTTCGTCGGGGCCGGTTCGGTCCTTTTCGTCACCGGCGCCGTGCTCGCCTACGTCGTCGTGTCGCATGCCCTGTCGTTCCTGCTCACCATCGGTGACAACGTGCAGATCACCGCGCTCAGCGGTACGCAGTACTTCGGGTTCATCATCCAGCTGCTCATCATCTTCGGTGTCAGCTTCGAGACGCCGCTGATCGTCATCGGGCTCAACCTCGTCGGCGTGCTGCCGTACGTGAAGCTCAAGGCGTGGCGACGGGGCATCGTGTTCGGCCTGTTCGTCTTCGCCGCGATCGTCACCCCGCAGGACCCGTTCTCGATGCTCGCGCTCGCGCTGGCACTGACCGTGCTGTTCGAGCTGGCGGTGCAGTTCGCCCGGTTCAACGACGCGCGCCGGGCCAGGCGTGCGGCCGCCGACGGCCTGGCCGGGCTGTCCGACGACGAGGCCTCGCCGCTGGGCACCCCCGATCCGGTCGCGCCGAGCGGACCCGTCGAGGACGCACGGAAAACAGAGCGACCGGTGTCGGACTACTCCGATACGCTCTGAGATGTGACCGATTCTCCCGCGCGGACCAGCGAGTTGGCGCAGTTCGCCAGCGAAATCTCGTTCGACCTCGACCCCTTCCAGCGCACCGCGTGCGAGGCCTTGGAAGAGGGGCACAGCGTGCTGGTCTGCGCGCCCACCGGTGCGGGTAAGACCATCGTCGGCGAGTTCGCCGTGCATCTGGCGCTCGCCTCGGGCGGCAAGTGCTTCTACACCACGCCGATCAAGGCGCTGTCGAACCAGAAGTTCGCCGACCTCACCGCCCGCTACGGTCGCGACAGCGTCGGCCTGCTCACCGGCGACCAGTCCATCAACCCCGACGCGCCAGTGGTCGTGATGACCACCGAGGTGCTGCGCAACATGCTCTACGCCTCCTCCGACGCGTTGCGCGGGCTGTCGTACGTCGTCATGGACGAGGTGCACTACCTGGCCGACCGCTTCCGCGGCGCGGTGTGGGAGGAGGTGATCCTGCATCTGTCGCCGGATGTGCGCCTGGTGAGCCTGTCGGCGACGGTGTCGAACGCCGAGGAGTTCGGCGCGTGGATGGAGACCGTGCGCGGCGACACCGCGGTGGTGGTCGACGAGACGCGGCCGGTGCCGCTGTGGCAGCACGTGATGGTCGGCAAGCGGATGTTCGACCTGTTCGACACGAAATCCAGCGATCAGAAGGTCGTCGTCGACGAAGACCTGGTCCGGTTCATCCGGCAGCGCGAGGCCAGTGACCGCATGCACGGGTACGGCGGTCCGCGCGGCCGCGGCGCCCGGGGCAATTTCCGGCCGTTGCCGCGCCCGGAGGTGCTGGCCCGCCTCGACGAGGAAGGCTTGCTGCCCGCCATCACCTTCATCTTCAGCCGCGCGGGCTGCGACGGCGCGCTGGCCCAGTGCCTGCGCGCGCGTCTGGACCTGAGCAGGCCGGGCGACGCCGAGGTCGTCGACGAGATCATCGAGAAGCACACCGGCGACCTGCCGAAGGCCGATCTGGAGGTGCTCGGATACTGGGAATGGCGCGAAGCGCTGCAGCGCGGGCTCGCCGCCCACCACGCGGGCATGCTGCCCGCCTTCCGGCACACGGTGGAGGAACTGTTCGTCAAGGGCCTCGTGCGGGCCGTGTTCGCCACCGAGACCCTCGCCCTCGGTATCAATATGCCCGCCCGCACGGTGGTGCTCGAGCGCCTGGTGAAGTTCAACGGCGAGACGCACGCCGAACTCACCCCCGGCGAATACACCCAGCTCACCGGTCGCGCGGGCAGGCGTGGGATCGATATCGAAGGCCACGCCGTGGTGCTGTGGCAACCAGAGGTCGACACCAGCGCGGTCGCCGGTCTGGCCTCCACCCGCACCTACCCGCTGCGCAGTTCCTTCCGGCCCGGCTACAACATGTCGATCAACCTGATCGACCGGATGGGCGCCCAAGACGCCCGCAACCTGCTGGAACGGTCCTTCGCCCAGTTCCAGGCCGACCGCTCGGTGGTCGGACTGGTGCGCGGTATCGAGAAGAACCAGGGCGCGTTGCGCAAGCTGGAGAGCCAGCTCGGCGGCGTCGACGGTGACTTCATGGAGTACCTGTCGCTGCGTGACCGGATCAAGCAGCGCGAGCGCGACATCCAGCAGCAGGGCCGGGCCGACCGGCGCGGCGCTGCCGTGCGTGCGCTGATCGAATTGCGGCGCGGCGATGTGGTCGCGATCCCGTCGGGCAAGCGTGCGGGGCTCGCGGTGATCCTGGAACCCGATCAGACCCCCGGCGACCCGCGTCCCCTCGTGTTGACCGAAGACCATTGGGCCGGAAGGATTTCCGCCGCGGACTTCCCCGTCCCCGCCGAGCCCCTCGGACACATGCGGTTGCCGCGCCGGGTCGACCACCGCACCGCCCGCATCCGCCGCGACCTCGCCTCGGCGCTGCGCGGAACCGGCATCTCGGCACCCGGCCGTGGCAGGCGCAGGCGCAACGACCACACCCGCGCGGGCGAGGACCGTCAGCTGGCCACCCTGCGCCGCAGCCTGCGCGCCCATCCGGCACACAGCAGGCCCGACCGCGAACAGCTCAGCCGCATCGGCGAGCGCTACGCGCGGCTGGCCCGCGAGACCGAGTCGATGCGCCAGAAGGTTGCCGCGACGACGAATTCCCTCGCGCGCACCTTCGACCGCATCGTCGGCCTGCTCGAGGAACGCGGTTTCGTCGAGCACGGTGAAGTGACGCCCGACGGCAGGCGGCTGGCCCGTATTTACGCCGAAAGCGACCTGGTCGTCGCGGAATGCCTGCGGCAGGGGCTGTGGCGCGGGCTCGGTCCCGCCGAGCTCGCCGGAGTGGTGTCCGCGCTGGTGTACGAATCGCGGCAGGAGTCCGGCTTGCTCACCGCGCACGGCCCCACCGATCCCATCCGGCGCGCGGTCGCCGCGACCATCGAAGTGTGGGGACAAGTGCGTGCCGACGAGGCGAGGCACAAGCTGCCGCCCACCCGCGAACCCGATCTGGGATTCGTCAACGGGGTGTACAAGTGGGCGCGCGGTGACGCGTTGGCCGAGGCGTTGCTGGCCAGCGGCGATCAGAGCAGCGTGATGTCGGCGGGCGACTTCGTGCGCTGGTGCAGGCAGGTGATCGACCTGCTCGACCAGATCCACAACACCGCGGACGATATCGAGATCGCGAGTACCGCGGCCAAGGCCGTGCGTGCCGTCCGACGGGGTGTCGTCGCGGTGGACGCCGCGTAGATGTTTCGTCTGTGATTTGATTTCCTGGCGTAGCCGGCCTGGCGCGGGGGGCTACCGTGTGTACAACTATGCGAGTGGAGGCGAGTGGATGAGCGGCCCGTACGGACCGAACGGCCCAGGGGAGGGGAGCAACGATCCCACCCAGCACTGGGGGGGTCAGCAGGGGGCCGGTGGCGCCGGTCCCACCCAGCACTGGGGTGGCGCGGCACAGCCGCCGCAGCAGCCGCCCCAGGGCGCCCAGCCGACCCAGCAGTGGGGTGACCCCAACGCCGGACAGCAACCGCAGCAGCCGTGGGGTCAGCCCCAGCAGCCGCAGCAACCTCAACAGCAGCCCCAGCAGCAGTGGGGCCAGCCGCAGCAGCCCCAGCAGCCGCAGCAGTGGGGCCAGCCGCAGCCGCAGCAGCCGACCGGTCCGCAGCAGCAGTGGGGTCAGACCCAGCCGCCGCCGCAGGACTGGAACGCGCAGCAGCCCGCAGGCGCCCAGCAGTGGGGTCAGCAGCCGCAGCAGCAGTGGGGTCAGCAGCCGCAGCAGTCCCAGCAAGGTCCCGGGGGCAAGGGTAAGAGCAAGGGCCTGATCATCGGCCTCGTCGTGGCCGGCGTGCTGGTGATCGCCGCCGTGATCGGCCTGCTGCTCGTCGTGTTCTCGTCCGACGAGCTCGACCAGTCGGCGGTGCAGGACGGTGTCTCCTCGGTGCTCACCGGCTCCTACGGCATCGCGGATGTCTCCGATGTGTCGTGCCCGTCGGGTCAGAAGGTCGAGGTCGACGCGACCTTCACCTGCGACCTGAAGGTCAGCGGTGAGGACAAGAAGGTCACCGTGAAGATCACGAAGGAAGACGGTACCTACGAGGTCGGCCGCCCCAACTAGGCTGTCGTACTGCGGTTTTCAGCCTACCGCCAGGTGGTTTCCGGGCCGCCCGCTCTGTTTGCGGGCGGCCCGGCGTCGTTCACGCGGTGTGCGCGGCGGCCAGCGCCGTGATCAGCCGGGTGATCGGGCTCTCGGCGTTGTAGGCGGCCGCGAGTTCGCGCAGCCGCTCCGGGTCGGCGGGTGCCGCGGGCAGGGTATCGGGGCCCGACAGCTCCACATCGGCATCGCAGACCACCCGGACCACCGGTGCGGCGGCCTTCAGATAGTCCTGTGCGGCAACGAGTTTGGCCCGCACACCCTTGGCGAGATCGGATGCGGGATCGTCCACGGCGGCCATCAGGGCGTCGAGGGAGCCGAACCGGGAGATGAGCTGGGCGGCGGATTTGTCGCCGATGCCCGCCACACCGGGCAACCCGTCGGAGGCGTCGCCACGCAAAGTGGCCATATCGGCGTACGCGGGCCCCGCGTTCACCACGGGCACACCGTATTTCGCGGACACCTCGGCGGGCCCGTACAGCTCGGCCTTGGCCAGGCCACGGCCCGCGTAGAGCACCCGCACCGGCGGTGCCGGGTCGTCGCGGACCAGTTGCAGCAGGTCGCGGTCGCCGCTGACGACAACCACGGAATCGGTGCGCTCGCGATAGGCCAGGGTGCCGAGGACGTCGTCGGCTTCGAGCCCCTCGGCGCCGCCGGTGGCGATCCCGGCCGCGGCGAGCACGTCCAGGATCATCGGCACCTGCGGGGTGAGGGTGTCGGGAACTTCTTCGGCGCCGGGCGCGGCCGTGCTGCTGGTGTCGAGGCGGTGCGCCTTGTACGACGGCACGAGCGCCACCCGGAACGGCGGGCGCCAGTCCAGGTCCAGCCCGACGACGAGCCTGCTCGGCCGGTGTTTGGTGATCAGCGAGGCGACCATGTCGGTGAAGCCGCGCACCGCGTTCACCGAGCGGCCGTCGGCGCCGCGCAGTTTGTCGGGGATCGCGTAGTAGGCGCGGAACCACAGGCTGGCGCCGTCCAGGATCAACAGGGGTCCACGGGTGCTCTCGGCAACGGTCACCCGGTGATTGTGCCCTGTGGCTCCGACAGGTGAGCGGGATCGGCGCCGCGTCGTCCGATGGCGCCCAGGCCGTGGGCGCGCGGCGCTCGCGATCGCACGTCGTGCGGGCGACTCTGCGCGGGTCGCGGCGCGGCGGGTAACGTCGGAAGCTATGAGCGCGCACACGAATGCCAGGTTCGCGGCGGATGTCTACGGTCAGCGGCTCGAGCGGGCGGTGGAGTTGATGCGCGCGGCGCATCTGGACGCCCTGCTCATTACGCCAGGTCCCGACCTGCGGTATCTCATCGGGTCCGATGCCGAATCGTTCGAACGGCTCACCTGTCTGGTGATCACCGCCGACGGCGCGACTCCGTCGGTCGTCGTGCCGAAGCTCGAGCTCGCCGCGCTGGACGGCTCGGTGGCCGGGGAACTGGGTCTGCGGATCCTCGACTGGGTCGACGGCGTCGACCCGTACCAGCTGGTCCGTTCCACCCTGCACGCCGGTTCCCGCATCGCCGTCGCCGACGCCATGCCCGCCCTGCACCTGATTCCGCTGGCCGAGCAGACCACGGGGCTGCCGTCCTCGGCCACTCCCGTGCTGCGCCAGTCGCGGATGATCAAGGACGAGGCCGAGATCGACGCCTTACGCCGTGCGGGCGCCGCGATCGACCGCGTGCACGCCCGGATGGGCGAGTTCCTGCGGGCGGGCCGCACCGAGGCCGAGGTGTATGCCGATATCGAGGCGGCGATTCGCGAGGAGGGGCACACCGAGGCGGAGTTCGTCATCGTCGGCAGCGGCCCGAACGGCGCCATCCCGCACCACCTCTTCTCCGACCGCGTCATCGAAGAGGGCGACGTGGTGGTGATCGATATCGGCGGACCGGTGACGCCCGGCTACTACTCCGATTCCACCCGCACCTATGTGCTCGGTGAGCCGAGCAAGCAGGTCGCCGAGCGGATGGCGTTGCTCGAGGCGGCGCAGGCGGCGGCGGTGGCCGCCGTGCGACCCGGCGTCACCGCCGAATCCGTCGACGCCGCAGCCCGCACCGTGCTGGCCGACGCGGGTCTGGGCGATGCGTTCGTGCACCGCACCGGACACGGCATCGGCCTGTCGGTGCACGAGGAGCCCTACATCGTGGCGGGCAATGATCTGGTGCTAGAGCCGGGCATGGCGTTCAGCATCGAACCCGGCATCTACTTCCCGGGGCAGTGGGGTGCGCGCATCGAGGACATCGTGGTCGTCACCGAGGACGGCGTGGAGTCCATGAACCAGCGCCCGCACGGCCTGACCGTGTTGTAAACGGCCACAAGCTATTTGAGCGTGCTCGACGACAAAACCCGGCGCACCTGGATCGCGACGACCACGCGCGTGGGGTTCTCGCGCGGCACGCGGTAGCGCTCGGTGTAGCGGCGAACGGCCTCGGCGACATCGTCGGCCTCGGTCAGCACGGTGGTCGGCCCTTCGAGGGTGAGCCACCGCGCCCCGTCGACCTGGCTGACGGCCGCGTAACCACCCCGCGCGGCATTACGGGCCTTCACCGACGCGCCATCGGTGATCACCCGCGCGATGCCGCTGTCCGCGTCCCAGGTGAACCCGACGGCGACGACGTGCGGTG
The DNA here is from genome assembly GCF_040639775.1 of Nocardia sp. NPDC023733. Classification (NCBI taxonomy): domain Bacteria; kingdom Bacillati; phylum Actinomycetota; class Actinomycetes; order Mycobacteriales; family Nocardiaceae; genus Nocardia; species Nocardia sp. NPDC023733. Next base: position 1,005,525 of record NZ_JBFAAN010000001.1, read on the forward strand.
TGCCGTCCGCCCGCAGGGTGGTGAGGGTGGCCAGGTGCCGCTCGGCGACGAACGCGAGGGCGGCGGGGGAGAGCTGTGTGGTCGCGGTGGGCATGTGTTCGACGCTAGCCGGTCACCCCGTGCGCTCGGTCGGCGGGCGCGCGCCCACAACGGCACCCTTTCAGTCAGCGCCGGGCGGTCGGAGGGGTGTTCGCGGGCCTGCCGCTCGAACGGACCGCTGTGCGACACCCGGCCGTTCGGCCGGCTGTCGGTGCCGCGGCCGCGTGTTCGAACAGGATCCGGCGTCGCTTCGCCGGTCGCGGTTCGTAATGGCGGGGAGGCTCGGTGGCGGCGGGAACCCGGGATGACACACTGTGCGCATGGGAGAGCAGCAGGCGAACCGGGGCCCGGTCCTGGTTCTGGGTGGGCGCAGTGAGATCGGGTTGGAAGTCGCGCGCAGGCTGGCGCCGGGCCGGGTGGTGGTCCTCGCCGCCCGCCGCTCCGATGCGCTGGCCGCCGAGGTCGAGCAGGTACGCGCGGCCGGGGCGACCGCGGTGCACACGGTCGAATTCGACGCCGACGACACCGCGACGCACGCCACGCTGCTCGAGAAGATCGCCGCCGAACACGGTGGAATCGGCACGGCCGTCCTGGCATTCGGCGTTCTCGGCGACCAAGCCCGCGCCGAACACGACCCCGACCACGCCGTCGCCGTCGTCCACACCGACTACGTCGCCCAGGTCAGTGTCCTCACCACCCTCGCGAATCTGCTGCGCGCCCAGGGCAGTGGCCAGATCGTGGTGTTCAGCTCCATTGCCGGTGTGCGGGTACGGCGCGCGAACTACGTCTACGGTTCGGCCAAGGCGGGCCTGGACGGTTTCGCCAGCGGCCTCGGTGACGCCCTGCACGGAACTGGTGTCCAGTTGCTGCTGGTCCGATCGGGTTTCGTCATCGGCCGCATGACCGAGGGCATGGACCCCGCGCCCATGGCCAGCACCCCCGACCAGGTCGCCGACGCCGTCGTCCGCGCCTTGAACAAGGGCGCCACCCGGGTCGCCGTCCCCGGCCGCCTAGCGCTGGCCTTCTTCGTCATGCGCCTTCTGCCGCAGTCCATCTGGCGCCGGATGCCACGGTGATTGCCGCCCCGATGGTCCGCTGCGCGCGTGTCGCTTCGGCGCCGGATGCTGCGATGACCTCGGCTTCGATGGCGCGGCGTGCCCGCCCCGGTTCGGCGCCGTATGTCGCGGTGGCTGCCGTCCCGACGGCCCGGCGTGAGCGCATCGACACTGCTCTGCGTGCGACAACAACAGTCCGCTCGCAGACGGGTGGGGTACCCCGATGACTAGTGCGGCGTGGTCGGGTGTCCCGATCCGCGTGGTGGGTATCGGCGCGGACGGGTGGGGTGGCCTGGGGGAGCGGGCCAAAGCGGCAGTCGAGGACAGCGAAGTGGTGTTCGGGTCGCCGCGACAGCTGGCGCTGGTACCGGACGGGAAGTTCGAGCGAATCCCGTGGCCGACACCCCTGCTGCCCGCTCTCCCGGAACTGCTTACGCACCACAGCGGTCGGCGGCTCACCGTGCTCGCCAGCGGCGATCCCATGTTCTACGGCATCGGTGCCACCCTGGCCCGCATCGTCGGACCCGGCGCGCTCGACGTGTACCCGCAACCGTCGTCGGTGTCGCTGGCGTGCGCCCGGCTCGGCTGGCCGCTGGCCGAGACCCCGGTGGTGAGTGTGGTCGCCCGACCGCTCACCACGGTGCTGCCGGAACTGGCCGACCGCCGTCGAATTCTCGTCCTGAGCGAGAACGAATCGACCCCGGCCGCGCTGGCGAAAATGCTGCGCGACAACGGTTTCGGTGCCTCCACGCTCACCGTGCTCGAACAGCTCGGCGGCGAGAACGAATGCCTGCGTACCGGCACGGCCGACGGCTGGCAGCAGCCCCCGGGTGACCCGCTCAACCTCTGTGCCGTCGACTGCGTGGCCGACCCGCATCACCCGCGCCGCACGAGAATGCCTGGCCTGCGCGACGATTCGTTCACCGGCGACGGCCAGCTCACCAAAGCCGAGGTCCGCGCACTCACCGTCAGCGCCCTCGCCCCGGCACCCGGCGAACTGCTGTGGGATGTCGGCGGCGGTTCGGGCACCATCGCGATCGAATGGTGCCGTACCCACCCGGCGTGCCGCGCGGTCACCTATGAACGCCTGCCCGCCCGTCGCGATCAGATCGCCACCAACGCGCACGCGCTCGGTGTGCCCGGCATCGCGGTGCGCGGCACGTTCCCCGACACCCGCACCGACTCCCCGGCGCCCGACGCGATCTTCCTGGGCGGCGGACTCACCCAGGACGGCGTTTTCGACGCCTGCTGGCAACGCCTGCGGCCCGGCGGCCGCCTGGTGGCCAATGCGGTGACCGCGGAGTCGGAAACGCTGCTGCTGGCCTGGTGCGCGCGCCACGGTGGCACCCTGCGCAAATTCCAGATCTACCGAGGTGAACCGCTCGGCGGGTTCACGGCGTGGCGGCCGCAGCTTCCCGTCGCGCAGTGGATCGTCGTCAAACCGCGCGCAAATTCCTGACGAGTCACCCGTCGTCTCGCATAACGATGTGCCGGGGTGTGCGCCCCGAATTTGCTCCTTTTCGGGTAGCAGGCCGATGCGACTGTTCAGTCCACACGTGGTCTCGCGCGCCACCGGCCGAACATCGCTCGCACGCGGCGTATGTCTTCGATGGCATCGAGATGCTGGGCAATCGCCCAGTGTGGCTACCGGACTCGAAACCGATGTCGGGCTCGCCGGTGCGCCCGCACCACCGACCCGGGCGTGGGCGGCGAACGTGCTGGTCAACCGTCCATGTCGACACTGTGCCGATCACGGTCAGATCACGGTCAGATCACGGCCGAACGGTGAGTGCATCTGCAAGCTCATCCAGAAAGTTATGCGCCGAAGGTGTAACACTTCCCCAACGGGGGTATGGTCGGGCGCGGCCCGGGCAAAACTCGGAGCCTCGATTTCGATGGACGGAGTTGTATGCGGTGCACCAGGTCGACCACCCCTGACCGGGACGACGTCAGCGGGCAGTCCTGAGAGTTCTGATCCTCGGCGGTACGGGCGAGGCTCGTGAGCTGGCGAACCTGGCGTCCGGTGAGCGTGGAGTCGACATCGTCTCCTCGCTGGCGGGACGTGTCGCCAACCCGCGATTGCCGGTCGGTCCGGTGCGCATCGGCGGATTCGGTGGTGTCGAGGGCCTCCGAACCTGGCTACGCGAGAACCGTATCGATGCCGTCGTGGATGCCACCCACCCCTTCGCGGCCCAGGTCAGTACCCATGCGGCGACCGCGGCCGCCGACCTCGGCCTGCCCGCGCTGCACCTGCGCCGCCCCGAATGGGTGCCGCGCCGGGGCGATCTGTGGACGCGGGTACCCGATCTCGCCGGGGCAGCCTCCGCCCTGGCCGACCGGGGCGAGAATGTGCTGCTCACCATCGGCCGCCAAGGTGTCGGCGCCTTCGAGGGCTGTCGCAGGCAGCGTTTCGTCATCCGATCGATCGACGCGCCGACCGCCCCGCTGCCACCGCGCTACGAATTGCTGCTCGCGCGTGGGCCGTTCACCTTCGACGAGGAACTGGTGCTGATGTCGCGTCATCGCATCGACGTCCTGGTCACCAAGAACAGTGGCGGTGCGCAGACCGAGGCGAAGATCGCCGCGGCGCGCACGGCCGGCGTGCCGGTCGTCATGATCGAACGCCCACCCCTGCCCGCGGGCGCGAACGTCGTCGACGGGGTCGGCGCCGCCCTCGACTGGTTGCGGCTCGCGACCGCGCACAGCGTTTCCTGAGCTCAGCGCGGCGGTTGCCCGGCAAAGACGGCGGGCAGCTGGTCGAACCACTGCAGCACCGCGCGCTCGTAGGCGATCCCGAATTCGAGAGTGGCGCGCTGATGCGGCGCCAGCGCGGTCGCGTCCTCGTCGAGATAGCGGTCGAGCCGGTCCTGGTGGATGTTGCGGTTGGCGGTGATGATCCGGTCGCGGTGCGTGGGATCGAGATGCTCGCCGAACGACAGGGTGAGCAGCAACGGCACCCGGATCGTCTCGGCACCGGGATCGCGGGCGATCCATTCGGCGAACGCCTCCCGCCCGGTGTCGGTGATCCGGTAGGGAATGCGCTCTCGCGCACCCCGTTCACCCTTGGTCACCAGGCCCGCGGTGTCCATCGTGGCGAGTTCGCGGTAGACCTGGCTCTGGGTGATGGTCCAGAAGTCGCCGATGCGTTGCTGGGCGAGAGTCGCCAGGTCCCAGCCCGACATCGGACCCTCGTGCAGGAACCCCAGCAGCGAAGCCGCGGTGGAGTTCAGTGGGCGGCGGCGGGTCGCGGTGTCGGTCAACGGTCAACTCCCTTCGAACTACATTCCTATGTGGAATGTTAGGCCAGTGTGGGGGTCGCGCCAAGGTTGCCCGTGTCGCGGCGTGTCGTGGGTCTAGGCGTTCTCGTAGCGGCGCGCCGTGAAAACGCGGGTCCCCTCGGGCGTGTCGAAGGCCGTCGTGGTGGAGGCGCCGATGATGAGCAGCGTGCGCATGTCGACCTCGTCGGGGTTCAGGTCGGCGAGGGTCACCACCCGCACCGATTCCGTCGGGCCACCGACATCGCGACCGAGCACCACCGGCGTCTCCGGGTCACGATGGGTCAGCAGGATGTCGCGCATCGCGCCCACCTGCCAACGTCGCTGCGTGGAGGCAGGGTTGTAGATCGCGATCGCCATATCGGCCGCCGCGACGGCCGAAAGGCGTTGCGCCACAACCTCCCACGGCTTGAGCCGATCGGAGAGCGAGATCATCGCGTAGTCGTGGCCCAGCGGCGCGCCCACCCGGCTCGCCACCGCGTTGGCCGCCGTCAGCCCCGGCAACACCCGCACCCGCACATCCTTGAACTGCGGTTCGGCCGATACCTCGAGCACCGCCGAGGCCATCGCGAACACCCCCGGATCACCGGAGGACACCACGGCGACCCGCGCACCACGCTTGGCCAGATCGAGTGCCATCGCGGCGCGCTCCGACTCGACCTTGTTGTCGCTGGCGTGCCTGCGCTGGCCGACCCGCTCGGGGACACGGTTGATGTAGGTGGTGTAGCCGACGAGATCGGTCGCCTCGTCCAAGGCGGCAGTGACCTCCGGGGTGGTCCAGTCCGCAGCGCCGGGACCGAGGCCGACGACCACGACTTCGCCTGCGGCACCTGCCGATTCACCGTCCGCAGCATTGCTGGTCGTCGGCTCCGACGTGTTCGTCGGTGCCCCGCGGTGCTGTCCGCCGACGAGGGCCGCGACCCCGGTGGTCGGGGTGGGTCCGGGAACCAGCGTGATCGAGAAGTAGGGCACATCGGCCTCGTCGACATCGGCGGCCGCGAGTACCCGCTGGCGGGTGCTGCTCGCGCGTTCGACGTAGTAGGCGTCGTCGAGCCGACCGGCGTCGGCGAGCGCCCGGCGCACACCGGGGAAGGTGCGTCCCAGCTTCATGATCGCGGCGGCGTCGGTCTCGCGCAGCCGCTCGGTGAGTTCGTCGACGGGCATGGTGCCGGGCAGCACCGTGAGCACCTGCTCGCCTTCTACCAGGGGTGTGCCGAGCGCCGCCGAGGCCGCGCTCACCGAGGTGATGCCGGGGACGATCTCGGCGTGGAACCGGTCGGCCAGGCGGCGGTGCATGTGCATGTACGAGGAGTAGAACAGCGGGTCACCGGCCGCGAGCAGGGCGACATCGCGTCCGGCGGCGAGGTGGGCGGCCAGCCGGGCGGCGGCCTGCTCGTAGAACTCGTCGATCGCGCCCTGGTACCCGCCGGGGTGGTCGGTGGTCTCGGTGGTCACGGGGTAGACGAGGTGCTCTTCGATCTGGCCCGGCCGCATGTACGGCTCGGCGATACCTCGGGAGATGCTTCGCCCGTGCCTGGCGCTGTGGAAGGCCACCACGTCGGCCGCGCCGATGAGCCGGGCCGCTTTCACCGTCACCAGTTCGGGGTCGCCGGGGCCGAGGCCGATGCCCCAGAGTGTGCCGCTCATTCCTGTTCGCTCGCAATCGCGTTCAGCGCCGACGCGGTGATGGCGCTGCCGCCCCGCCTGCCACGCACGGTGAGATATTCGACGCCGCCGAAGTCGATCAGCGCCTGCTTGGATTCGGCCGCCCCGATGAAACCGACGGGGATGCCGATGATCGCGGCGGGTCGCGGCGCGCCTGCGTCGAGCATGTCGAGCAGGTGGAACAGCGCGGTCGGGGCGTTGCCGATGGCGACCACCGCGCCGTCGAGTTCGGCGCGCAGCAGCTCGAGCGCGGCGACCGAACGGGTGTTGCCCATGCTCGCGGCCAGCTCGGGCACCCGGGGGTCGGTGAGGTTGCACAGCACCGGGTTGTCGGCGGGCAGCCGCTTACGGGTGACGCCCGAGGCGACCATATTGGCGTCGCAGATGATCGGTTTGCCCGCCCGCAACGCGGCGCGCGCGGCCGTGACCACACCGGGGGTGTAGGCGATGTCGCCCGCCAGGTCGACCTGTCCGCACCCGTGGATCATCCGCACCACCACGCGCTCGACATCGGCGGGGAAACCGGCGAGGTCGGCTTCGGCGCGGATGGTCGCGAACGAGCGCCGATAGATCTCGGCCCCGTCGGTGAGGTAGCTGGTGCGCACGTCGGACATGCGCACAACCCTAGAACCTGGCCGCGACGTGGTGTTCGGCGCGGTCGGCTCAGGTGCGCGGGCGCTCGAGGATGCGCGACATCACCAGCGAACTCCTGGTGCGCCCGACGCGCGCGTTCTCCCTGATCCGCTCCACGGTCACCTCGATCTCGGCCATGTCGGTGGCCATCACGTGCACCAGCGCGTCGGCTTCGCCCGCGATGGTGCACACTCCGACGACCTGCGGGATCGGTTCCAGTGTCCGGCGCAGTTCGGCGGGGGAGATGTTGTCGCGGTAGTACACCTCCACGTAGGCCTCGGTGGTCCAGCCGAGGGCGACCGGATTGACCAGGGCGGTGAATCCGGTGATCTGCCCACCCGCCACCATCTTGTCCACCCGCCGCTTCACCGCGGGCGCCGACAATCCGACGATCGAGCCGATCTCGCCGAAGGTGGCACGTGCGTTCTTCAGCAGGGCGGCGAGAATGCGGCGGTCGATGTCGTCCATGAGGATCCTCTCACGCAATGGATCACCATTTTCCCATCGATACGCGCAATGGATCGGTGTTCCCCGCGCAACGTGACGACATTTACCGTCGAGACGTCGATTCGCGCCGCGCAGCCACCGGGAGTCCTGATGACCGCCGTTCTTCCCCTTCCCTCCTCGACTCCGGCGCGGGTGGCCACCCCGCGCCGCTTCGTGATGTGCCGACCCGACCACTTCGAGGTCACCTACGCGATCAATCCGTGGATGGATCCGGCAGCGCCGGTGGACCGCGCGCGGGCGCTGTCGCAGTGGGAGATCCTGCGCGCACTGCTCGAACAGCACGGGCATTCGGTGGAGACCGTGCCGGGTGAGCCGGGCCTGCCCGACATGGTGTTCGCCGCCAACAGCGCGATCGTGATCGGCGGTCGCGCGTTGTCGGCCCGCTTCGCCCATCCCGAGCGGCAACCGGAGGGCCCGGCGTTTCACCGGTGGTTCGCGGCGCGGGAGCTACGCGAGCTGGCGGTGGCGGCCGAAACCAACGAGGGGGAGGGCGATTTCGCGTTCGCGGGCGACCGGATCCTGGCAGGCACGGGATTCCGCTGCACGGCGCCCGCCCACGCCGAGGCCGAACGGTTCTTCGGCCTGCCCGTGCTGTCGCTCGAGCTGATCGATCCGCGCTTCTATCACCTCGACACCGCGCTGATGTGCCTCGACGAGACCACCATCGCCTATTACCCAGGGGCCTTCAGCCCGCAGGCCCGCGAGGCCCTGGCCGTCCATTACCCGGATGCGATCCTGGCCACCGAGGCCGATGCCCTGTCCTTCGGCCTCAACGGGGTGAGCGACGGCCGCCACGTCTTCCTCGACCCGGGAGCGACCGGTCTGATCGCCGCCCTGCGCGAGCGGGGTTTCGAACCGGTCCCGGTCGACATGTCCGAGCTGCGCAAAGGTGGTGGCGGCGTGAAGTGCTGCGTCCTCGAACTGCACACACCCCGCGAACCCCGACCCTGAGCCGGCCGGGGAGGCTGGGTTCCCCGGCCGACCCGGTCATTCGAACTCGGTGCCGCCGTCGCGCAGCAGGTACGCGTCGGAGACGATCTTGCCGATGGCGCGGCCGCCGAGCACGGGCGAGTACCGCTCGCTCGCGGCACGAACCACCAGCCCCTCGCGGATATTGCCGCCCGTCCCGCTGACGGTCTCGGTGCCCTCGGCCAGCTTCAGCAACATCTCCGCGTCGTAGGGGCCTTCGTACAGGACCGGTACGCGCGGTATCTCGAGGCCGAGTTCGCCGAGCAGCGAGCCGATCTCGTGGTGGTCGAGCCAGCGCACCGGCGCCCCCGTCTGCTCGACCGCGAGGTCGAACAGGGCGAAACCGAGTGTGTCGTCCTGCGCGGCCGACGCACCGTAGTGCAGGTCCTGCACCCCGGACCCGAACACCTCACCGAAGAGTCCGACCCGGTCGGCGTCGAGGGCATGGGCGAGCCTGCGGGCGGCCTCGTCGAGCCGATGGCTGTGCACCGCCCGCCAGTACAGGTTGCCCTCGGTGCGGATCAGTGCCTGCGACCGTCCACCAATGCCCTTGGACGACACAAGGACCCGATCCTCGGCACGCAGATGGGTGAGCAGAAAAGCGGTGCCGTGGATCTTCTCCGTCGCCACCACCGGCTCGCCCTCGGTGAAGATATCGGGAAACCGCTTGATGTTCTCCACATCGATCCAGCGCAGCAGGTCCGGTGCGGGTTCCACTTGTCCCGACATCGAAACCGGTACCGGCGGCGCCCATTTGGTCACGCCGAGCTCGGCGGCGAAGTCGGTGCGCGCCTCGGCCGCCGCCGCGAGATCCGTGCCCGACAGCGCGCTCGGCGTGCAGACGATGCCCTGGGACACTTCACCGCGCAACCGCACCGCCTTCACCCGATTGCGTTGCGCCCCGGCCAATTTGCCGGTGAGACCCAGCTCGACGATCAGCGGGTCCGGAACGATCGCCTGTTCCGGGATGTAGACGGCGTGGTCGCCGGTGACGAACTGTCCCTTGGCGACGACGGCCCGGTACAGCCCGACCTGGGCCAGCTCCAGCCGGTCGGCGTTCGGGTGTGGGACGACGACGAGCCGCTCGGCCGTCACTCGCAGTGTGGACATGGGAACCCCCTCGTTTCGAGGAGGTCAGCGTAGGGCCGTCCCGATCACGGAGTCGAGCGGTTTTCGCGCGGGATGCACCTGCGCGGACGGCGTTCTAAGCTCGCCTGCATGACCGAATCGAACACTCTCGCAGACACTCTGGCGATCACCGAGACGATCACCCGGATGTTCGTGTACTGCGACCAGAAGCGCTGGGACGGTCTGGTCACCGAGGTCTTCACCGACGAGGTCGACTTCGACGGCGGCTTCGGCGGCGGTGTCTCGATCCGGTCGGCCGAAGACATCGCCGCCGACTGGAAGGCGGGCCTGGACTCCCTCGACGCCGTCCACCACCAGTCGGGCAACCACCTCATCGACATCCACGGCGACGAGGCCACCGCACACGCCGACTCCATCGCCGTCCACGTGAACAACTCCGCAACCAACGGCAAGACCCGCACCTTCATCGGCAGCTACGCCCTGGCCGCCCGCCGCACCGCCGCAGGCTGGCGGATCAGCAAGTTCCACTACCTCCTGAAGGTGATCGAGGGCAACGCCGACCTGACCTAGTCCGGTCTGTTGATCCGGTACCCGCCTTCGGTTGCGACGACATCGGTGACAGGTCCGGTCGGGCGGCCACAGCGGCGTTCGCAGCCGGACCAGTGTTGACGGCCGGTCGCCACCACGTCGGCGGCATCGAGGCCGGACTCGGCACGGTCCGCCGCGTCGGCGGGAAGGGTGCGCTCGGCATCGCGGCCAGGCTCGACTGTCGCGGGACGCCCCTCGGTCGGGTCGGATGGTTCGTCGCCGAGCACGCGCCCGGTTTCGATGGCTTCGGTGAGGTCGGCGCGGACGTCGGTGTGGGACTTGGCGCAGCCGGGGCGGCCCGCGCAGGCGCTCACCTGTAACCAAGGGGAGCCGGCGTCGAAGATCAAGCCCATCGGCGCCAGCACCCGCACCACCGTTTCCGCGGGGCCCTCCTCCAGGTCGGGTAGCACCACACTGCGCCACGGCGTGAGGAACACGGGGCGTTCGACGGCGGCCAGGAATTCGGCGACCCGCGCGGGCAGTGTGCCGAGCGGAACACCCGCGCCGAGGGCGATCAGGCCGTTGACCTGTTCGAGCCAGCCGATCGGAATGTCATGTGTCGCACCGAGTTCCAGACGCGCACCGGCGGGGGAGCGGTCCAGGGTCTCGGTGACCTTCTCGACACCGCCGGGGATCTCGTGCAACCGCCACTGCCCGGATTCCGCACGCAGGTCGAGGAATCCGCGGGCGGCGTCGAGCATCACGGTGACGGCCTCGTCGGGTGTGACGCGGATGCCGGTGTCGGCGCCGGCGAGCAGCAGCGCGAATTCGTCGCCGACGGCCTGGATCCCGATATCGCCGCGCAGCGTGCTCACGTCACCGCGTCCGTCGTCGAGGGTGAACAGGACCCGGCCCGGCAGGTCGGCCAACCGCGCATCGGCCTGCAAACCGAAATCGAGATCGGTGGCCAGCCCGTGCACGTCGGCGAATCCACCCACCCGCCCCGACATCGGTGAGGCCACGATATTGCGCACCCGCTCGTGCGTCCGGCTCGGCAGCAGCCCCGCCGTCGCCAGCCGGGCCGCCAGTTCGCCCGCGTCACGCACCTGACGCAACTGCACATTGCCCCGCGAGGTCAGCTCCAGATCGCCGTTCCCGAGGTCGTGCGCTGCCTCCGCGAGCACCTGTACCTGTCCGGATTCCAGGCGTCCGCCGGGAACACGGATCCGCGCCAACGGTCCGTCCGCGGCCTCGTGCAGCCGCAGAACCCCTGGGCAAGAATCGGGAGCGCTCCTGGTCATGATTCCCCAGCCTACGACCAGCGCCGGTGCCCTCCGCGACCGATCCGGCGTCAGGGCCGGACGTAGTGCACGGACACGGCACCGGAGTCGGGAAAGGTGGACGCGGTGGCGAGGCGCCAGGTCGACGCGTAGTCGTCGGGCAGCAGGCGCAGGCCGCCGCCGAGCGTCGTCGGAACGATGGTGAGGTAGAGGTCGTCGACGAGGTCGGCGCGCAGCAGGCACTGAATGATGCTTGCGCTGTTGGTGATCAGGATGTCGCGGCCCGGCGCGACTTTGAGCGCACGCACGTCCGCTTCCGGATCGCGACCGATTCGGGCGTTGCTCCACTCGGCCTTGTCCAGGTCGGACTGTTCGAGGGTCTTGGTGAAGACGACCTTCTCGACGGTCGCGAGCCAGGCACCGAGGTCACGGGTGCGGGCGGAACTGCCAGGGTCCGCGGTGATGCCCGGCCACACCGCCGTGAAGCCTTCCCAATTGGTTCGCCCGAGGACGACGGTGTCGGCGCCGCGCCAGATCCCCTCGTAGTAGATCTCGGTCTGCGGGCTGGTGATGTAGTCCATGCACCAGCTCATGTCGTCGTCGGGACCGGTGCCGCTGTATCCGTCCAGCGACACGGTGACCTCCGCCACGACTCTGCGGCCGGTGCTCTGCGAGTTGTTCGACATGGGCGACATCCTTCTCCGGTGAGCTGCTGTTTCAGAGGAAGAGACGGGACATCGCCGCCGAACTCATCGGTGCTCCCTCGCGACGTGCTCGTGTTTGCGCACCGGAAGGAAACGGTATCCGCCTAGTGTGAGTGGCGGATCGCCGCCGGAGCAGTGCCGACAGGAGAGGTCAACCGCATGCTGCGTGAATTCGTGGACAAGCGTGTAGTTCCCGCGCTCGACAAGGTCGCCCATGCGCAAGCACCCGTGGTGCAGCGTTATGTCGACTGGCTGGGCAGCAGGCACCCCGACGATTCACCGGTGGAACTCGTGCAGCGGCTGTCGCGCCAGTACCTCGTTGTCGTCACCGCCAGCGGCGTGACGGTGGGGCTCACCGCCGCCGTACCCGGCATCGGCACCTTGATCGGCCTGGCTGCCACCGGTGTGGACACCGCGGTCTTCGTGGAGGCGTCCTCGGTGTTCTCGGTGGGCGCCGCCGCGGCGTACGGCATCGCGCCCGAGGATCCGCGCCAGCAGCGTTTGGTGTCGAAGGTAGTGCTCGGCGAGTCGGGCACGAAGGTCCTCGAACAGACGGCAGGTCATACGAAGGGGCAGTGGCTCGGTGTCGTCACCGACCACATCCCGGGTCTGTCGAGCATGCCCGACGGGCCTGCCAAACGGTTCATCGTCAACTACCTGGTCAAACGCGGGCTGCTGCTGTTCGGCACCCTCATCCCCGCAGGGATCGGCGCGGTGATCGGCGGCTACGGCAACAACGCCCTCGGCCAGTTGGTCATCGCCAACGTCTACCGCCACCTGGGCACGGGTTCGCCCGAGATGGTCGCCGCGGGCACGCGCAACGGTTCGTCTTGACCTTCGAGTCGCTGCAACCCCGATCATGAGCCGGTGCCTGACACCGAACTGATCACCATCGGAGCGTTCGCCCGCACCTGCGGTCTGAACGCCAGCGCCCTGCGCTTCTACGCCGACGCCGGAGTCCTCGTTCCCGCCCTGGTGGACGAGGACACCGGCTACCGCTACTACACCCCCGACCAGGCCGGCCCCGCCTGCCTGATCCGTCACCTGCGCGCCGTCGACATGCCGTTGCCGACGGTCGCGGCGGTGCTCGCCGAATCCGACCCCGCCAGGGCCGCCGACCTCCTCGACGCGCACCTCGCCGAAATGCACTGCCGCCGCAGGGAGTTCGACGCGGCAGCCGCTGCCGCTCACCGCGCGCTCGGCGCGGACCCCCGATCGTTGCCGGACCGAAGCGGCCACGGTGCGGCGCCCGGAACCGAACCCGATCAGGCCGTGCGCATCGGCGGACCGGCGCTCGCGGCAGCCATCGACCAGGTCTCCACGGCGACCCTCACCGATCCGGCCCTGCCCGTGCTCGACACCATCCTGTTCGAAGCCCGGCCCGACGAACTGATCCTCACCGCCACCGACCGCTACCGGTTGGCCTCGCGAACCCTGCGCCCGATGTCCTCGGTGACGGCGGAGTGGTCCGCGACCATCGATGCCGCCGAACTGCGTGCCACCGCCTCCTGGCTGCGCCGTCGACACAGCGTGGTCTTGCGTCCCACGCCCGATTCCATCGAATTCCGCACTGCCACCGAGGATTCAGGGGCGAGCCAGCGCTGCCGCCGCTCGCCCGAGGAATTCCCCGACTACCGCCGCATGCTGGCAGCCCTGCCCTCGACCCCGACCAGAGCTGTCCTCGACCGCGCGCACCTCCTGGAAACACTGGAACGCGCGGACTCTCCGATCGTGACTCTGCGATTCGGTTCCCCGGACACGGTCACGATCTCGGTACCGAGCCGGGACGCGTCGACCCAGCACAGCACGCCGCAGCCGACCCCACATACCGAGCTGCGTGCAAGTGTCTCCGGCCCCGCGATGACCATCCACTTCGCCGTAACCACCCTCTACCCGGCGATCGCGGGCGCGATCGGTCCCGACATCATGCTCGACCTGTCGGCCCCCGACCTCCCCGCCCACATCCGCTCCGCCGACGACGGCGACCTCCGCACCCTCGCCATGCCCTGCGAACCGGCCCCTTGACCGCTCGACCTGCCGGGTTGTGGCCCGGCAGGTTCACTGCTAAGTTAAGTGCATGCACAAGCATGGACTTACGGAACGGGGAGCCGACCCGGTCGACGACTGGTTTCGTGCTTCCGCTCTCGTCGCGACCGTCGACTCGGGCCTCGGTAAATGGCTCACGCTGCACCACGGCATCGGGCTCACCGAGTACCACGCGCTCCGGCAGCTCGCCGCCGCACCGGACAAGGAGATCCGGGTCAGCGAGCTGGCCCATCGGATCGGATTGAATCAGAGTTCGGTGACCCGATTGCTGGGGCGGCTCGAGGCAAGAGGGTTCACGCGGCGGGACTTGTGTTCGGAGGACGGACGCGGTGTGTACGCCGTGATCACCGAGGAGGGGGAGGCGCTCGTCAGGGACGCGCGCGAACCCTTCCAGCTCCAGCTGGAACGCCTGCTCGACGACGCCGAAGAGCTGTCGCCGATGTTCGATGCGCTGCTCGCGCGTCGAGCGGGACGCGAACGCTCCTGACCTGACCCGGCATGCCGGGAGGGTCTTCCGCTCGGCATATATATGTATGTACAACCATAGAAGGGCAATATCGTGAACTGGCTCTACCTCGCCATCGCCGTCGTCTTCGAGATCGCCGTCGCCCTGGCGGCCGGAAAAGCGAAGGGTTTCACCGACATTCGATGGACCGTCGCCACGCTGGCCAGCGGCGCAATCGCGACCTACTTCCTGAGCCTGGCGCTGCTCACCTTCGACATCGGCGCCGGATACGCGATCTGGACCTCCCTGGCCGGCGTCGGGATCGTTGTCCTCGGAGCGGTGCTCTTCGGCCAACGAGTCGACTGGCGAAAGGCGATCGGCATCGTGATCGTCATCGGCGGTGTCGTCGGCCTGCAGCTCAGCAGTGGCGCCTGAGCAACCTCGTCCGCATCCATTTCTCACCGAAAGGCCGAACAATGATCAACCGCACTCCCGCCACCGCCTGGCTCGTCCTGCTGCTCGCAGGCGCCTTCGAAGTCGGATATGCCCTCGCCGTCGGCGGCAGCCACGGTTTCACCGTGCTCACCTGGTCGCTGGTGGCGATCGTCTTCTTCCTCCTCACCCTCTTCGCCCTCAGCGTCGCGCTGAAAACGATCGACGTGGGGATCGGCTACGCCGTCTGGGCGGGTATCGGGGCGGTCGGCGCCGCTCTGCTCGGACCGGTGTTCTTCGAGGAAACGCTCACCCCGCTCAAAGCGTTCTGGCTCGCCGTGGTGATCGCGGGCGTGGTCTGGCTCAAACTCGCCGACCGCGCCGAAGCCGCCTGAGCGACCCCCGGACGCGGGCTGGAAAGTTGCGGGCGCGTCCGGGCCAGTACCATCGACTTGCTCGGCGGGCGTCGAGGAAACCGGTGGAAATCCGGTGCGGTCGCGCCACTGTGAACAGCCAGACCCTCTCCGGCGAGCACCGCAACCCGATGGGCGCGTCAACCCGAGGAAGGTCTCACCCTGTGATCCTGCTGCTGTCCACCTCCGACACCGACCTGCTGAGCGCCCGCGCGAGCGGCGCCGAGTACCGGTGGGGCAACCCCGCCCGGCTGCTGGTCGAGGATCTCGGGCAGCTGCTCGACGGCGTCGACCTGGTGATCGTGCGCATCCTCGGCGGCAAACGTGCCTGGGAAGAGGGCCTGGACGCGGTGCGGGCCAGCGGTATTCCGATGGTCGCCCTCGGCGGCGAGATCGCACCCGACGCGGAACTGATGGAATGCTCCACCGTGCCGGTCGGTGTCGCCGCCGACGCCCACAACTATCTCGCCGCGGGTGGTGCCGACAACCTGCGTCAGCTCTACAACTTCCTGTCCGACACGGTGTTGCTCACCGGTCACGGGTTCGAGCCGCCGGTCCAGCTGCCCACGTGGGGTGAGCTCGAACGCTCGGCGCGCATCCTCGAACCGCACGCCCCCACGGTCGCCGTCGTCTACTACCGCGCCCAGCACCTGGCGGGCAACACCGGCTACGTGGATGCCCTGTGCACCGCCATCGAAGCCAAGGGCGCCCGCGCCCTGCCCGTCTACGCGGCGTCGCTGCGGACCGCCGAACCGGAACTGCTCACCCTCCTCGGCCGGGCCGACGCACTGGTGGTCACCGTGCTCGCCGCGGGCGGCAGCAAGCCCGCCACCGCGTCGGCCGGTGGTGACGACGAGGCCTGGGACGTGGCCGCGCTGGCCGCCCTCGACGTGCCGATCCTGCAGGGACTGTGCCTGACCAGCCCGCGCGCCCAGTGGGAGGCCAACGACGACGGCCTGTCCCCACTCGATGTCGCCACCCAGGTGGCAGTCCCGGAGTTCGACGGGCGCATCATCACGGTGCCGTTCTCGTTCAAGGAGTTCGACGAGGACGGTCTGTCCACCTATGTCCCCGATCCCGAACGCGCCGCCCGCGTCGCCGGGATCGCGGTGCGTCACGCGCGCCTGCGTCATATTCCCAACGGCGACAAGCGGATCGCGCTCATGCTGTCGGCCTACCCGACCAAGCACGCCCGCATCGGCAACGCCGTCGGCCTCGACACCCCGGCGAGCGCTATCCGGTTGCTCACCGAAATGCGTTCGGCCGGTTACGACCTCGGTGACATCGACGAGATTCCCGGCCTAGCCGAGGGCGACGGCGACGCCCTGATCCACGCCTTGATCGCGGCGGGCGGCCAGGATCCGGACTGGCTCAGCGCCGAACAGCTCGAGGGCAATCCGATCCGGATCGGCGCCACCGTCTACACCCGCTGGTTCGAGTCGCTGCCCGCCGACCTGCGCGAAGCCGTGGTCGAGGCATGGGGCCCGCCGCCCGGCGAACTGTATGTGGACCGGTCGGCCGACCCGAAGGGCGAGATCGTCATCGCCGCACTGCGTTTCGGCAATGTAGTACTGATGGTGCAGCCGCCTCGTGGCTTCGGCGAGAACCCCGTGGCCATCTATCACGACCCCGATCTGCCCCCGAGCCACCACTACCTGGCGGCCTACCGGTGGCTGTCGTCGGCCGACGGTTTCGGTGCCGACGCGATGGTGCACCTCGGCAAGCACGGCAACCTGGAATGGTTGCCGGGCAAGACCCTCGGCATGTCCGCGTCCTGTGGCACCGACGCCGCCCTGGGTGATCTGCCACTGATCTACCCGTTCCTGGTGAACGACCCCGGTGAGGGCACCCAGGCCAAGCGCCGCGCCCACGCCACCCTCGTCGACCACCTCATCCCGCCCATGGCCCGCGCCGAAACCTACGGCGACATCTCGCGCCTGGAACAACTGCTCGACGAACACGCCAACATCTCCGCCCTCGACCCGGCCAAACTGCCCGCCATCCGCCAGCAGATCTGGACCCTGATGCGCGCGGCCAAGATGGACCACGACCTCGGCCTGGCCGAACGCCCCGACGAGGACGTCTTCGACGACATGCTCCTGCACGTCGACGGCTGGCTCTGCGAGATCAAGGACGTGCAGATCCGCGACGGCCTGCACATCCTCGGCCAGGCGCCCGAGGGCGAGATGGAACTCGACCTGGTGCTGGCCATGCTGCGCGCCCGCCAGCTGTGGGGCGGCGAGCAGAACGTGCCCGGTCTGCGAGAAGCGCTGGGGCTCAGCGAAGCCGGTGACGAAGCCCGCACCCGCGTGGATGTAGTGGAAGCCCGCGCCCGTGAGCTGCTCGCAGCCTTGCAAGCGACGGACTGGTCCGTGGATGCCGTGGACGCGCTGGTCGACGACTACGCCACCGCGATTCTCGCTGGGGGAGTGGAGGATTCGTCCGCGCCCGAGTCGGCGGGCGGTGTCGCGGTGAGCGGGCGTCTTGCGGCGGTGAAGACCGTGTTGCGGTTCGCCGCGACCGAGGTCGTGCCGCGCCTGCGCGAGACCGGCATCGAGATCGCCCGGGTCCTGCACGCCCTCAACGGTGGTTTCATCCCCGCGGGACCGAGTGGTTCACCCCTGCGCGGTCTCATCAACGTGTTGCCGACCGGCCGCAATTTCTACTCCGTCGATCCGAAGGCCGTCCCGTCGCGACTGGCGTGGGAGACGGGTCAGGCCATGGCCGAGTCTCTGCTCGCCCGCTACCTGGCCGATCACGGCGAGTACCCGAAGTCGGTCGGGCTGTCGGTGTGGGGCACCTCGGCCATGCGCACCTCCGGCGACGACATCGCCGAGGTCTTCGCGCTGCTCGGCGTGCGGCCGGTGTGGGACGAGGCGAGCCGCCGCGTCACCTCCCTCGAGGTGATCTCCCTGGACGAACTCGGTCGCCCGCGCATCGACGTCACGGTGCGCATCTCCGGCTTCTTCCGCGACGCCTTCCCACATGTGCTCGCCCTGCTCGACGACGCCGTCCGCCTCGTCGCCGCCCTCGACGAACCGGCCGAGGCGAACTACGTTCGCGCCCACGCCGACGCGGACCTGGCCGAGCACGGCGACGCCCGCCGCGCCACCACCCGCATCTTCGGTTCCAAGCCGGGCACCTACGGCGCGGGCCTGCTGCAGCTCATCGATTCCAAGAGCTGGCGCACCGACGACGACCTCGCGCAGGTGTACACCACCTGGGGCGGCTACGCCTACGGCCGCGACCTCGACGGTGCCCCCGCCGCCGACGACATGCGCACCGCCTACAAGCGAATCGCGGTGGCGGCCAAGAACACCGACACCCGCGAGCACGACATCGCCGACTCCGACGACTACTTCCAGTACCACGGCGGCATGGTCGCCACGGTCCGCGCGCTCACGGGGAAGAACCCCGAGGCCTACATCGGCGACTCCACCCGCCCCGACGCGGTGCGCACCCGCACGCTCTCGGAGGAAACCACCCGCGTGTTCCGTGCGCGCGTGGTGAATCCGCGCTGGCTCGAGGCGATGCGCCGCCACGGGTACAAGGGTGCCTTCGAGATGGCCGCGACGGTCGACTACCTGTTCGGTTACGACGCCACAACCAATGTCGTCGCCGACTGGATGTACGAAAAGCTCTCCGAGAGCTACGTTTTCGACGATGTGAACCGCAAGTTCATGGAGCAGTCCAACCCGTGGGCGCTGCACGGCATCGCCGAACGACTACTGGAGGCGGCCGAGCGCAAGCTCTGGGAGCACCCCGAACCGGAAACCCTGGACAAGCTGCGCCAGATCTACCTCGAGACCGAGGGCGAACTGGAGTAGTCCGCCTGCGCGGCCTGCAGCAGAACCCGGTCGCGGTAGATCCGCAGTGCCGCGATGACGGCCAAGACCGCGGTGAGCAGGCCGCAGGCGATGCGCACAGCATGCGCGATCTCGATCTCGGCGACCGTGCGGTGCAATTCGTCGACCGTGTACATGGCGCGATCCTCGAACAGGATCGGCCAGCGCGGCCACAGGTACAGCATCGACAGCAGGAACATCCCCGAGACGAACGGCACCAGCGACGCGAGCAGCCAGCCGCGGGCGCGCCCCGACCACACACCGGCAGCCACGGCGAGCACAGCGCTCAGGGTCAGGAACATCCCCAGCGGGCGCATCACATCGCCGACCGAGACCACGGCGGTGAATGCCTCGCTCACCTCCAGCGATGCCGGAATGTCGTGGAAGTAGTTCGGGTACAGGAAGATCGTTTCGGCGATCGTGGTGCACACCACCAGGGTCGCCAGCACGGCGTAGACGGTCGCGGCCGTGAGTGCGACAGTGAGTTTTCGCATGGTGTTCTCCTCGTGGGTGTGCTGTCGACGTTAGGCCGGCGTCGTATCGGAGACATCCGGTGCCGACCCTGAACTCGGGTCGGGGAACTCACCCAGGTCTCGTGATCGACGGCGAACGCGAGTGGGTTGCCGTAAAACTGCAACGCGTTCTAATCTTGGCGGGTGAGCCCGGGAAACACCCTGGCCGGAAAGGGTCGCCATGACCACCTCACCGGCGTACTTCACCCGCACGGGCGCGGTGTTCGAGCCGACCAGGTTCTCGCTGAGCCTGTGGGGTCCCAGGACGCTGTCGGGGCCGCCGGTGTGCGGGTTGATGGCGCGGGAGGTGGAGGCGCGGTACTGCACCGAGGAGTTCGTGCCCGCCCGGTTCACCGTCGACCTGCACCGCGCGGTGCCCGCGGTGCCCGTGACCGTCGAGAGCGAGCTGGTGCGTGACGGCAAACGCGTGCGCGCGATCGCCGTCAGCCTGCGCTCGGACGACGCGGTGGTGGCCAGGGGCAGCGCGTTGCTGCTGAAACGCTCGGCGCAGCCGCCCGGTGCGGTGTGGCGGCCCGAGCGGGAGCGGCCGCTGCCGCCGCCGGACGCGCGCGCGGCGATCGAGGAGGGCCTGCACCTGTTCGGCAGCGACGGCCATGCCGACGGCTGGTCGATCCGGATGACCGAGCACCAGAACGACACCCGTAAACGCAAGTGGGTGCGCAACATCCCGGTCGTCGCCGGTGAGGAGTCCTCCCCGTTCTGCTACGCCGCGATGACGGGCGAGCAGACCAGTCTGGTCACCAACTGGGGCACCGACGGCATCGGTTTCATCAATACCGATGTGTCGATCACGTTCTCGCGCATGCCGGTCGGCGTCGAGATGGGCATCGAGGCGGAAGGTCACCTCAGCGACGACGGGATCGCAGCGGGCGCGGCCGTGCTCTACGACGCCGACGGAGCGTTCGGGATGTGCACCACCACGGCACTGGCCAACGAGAGCCACCAGATCCGCGGTGCCGTCATCGACAAGCTCACCGACACGGTGATGGCGGAACTGGCGTCGGGGCACTGAGCCCGCCGATCACGGTTCCTGCGAACGCATTTCGAGGGGCAGGTCGCCGGCTTCGATGCCCTGGGCACGCAAGGCGAGCGGAACCTGCCGGGTGAAGCGCCGCGGGGGTCGGTAGTGGGTGCTGTGATCCGACACCAACAGCACCCGGCCCGCCCGCGCCACGATCTCCCCGGCGGCCGCCACCGGGCCACCGGCCAGGAAGCTGGAATGGTGGAACCGGCCGAGCAGATGCTGGGGCGAGGAGTACAGCGTGCCCGCGACGTCCATGACGAAGATCGCCCGGCCGCCCTCCGGCGACCACAGGGTACTGGCCGCGGTGGTGTCGAACAGGGCGCCGTCGGCGGTGTGGAGCAGCCCGTCGCGGGCGTGGAGCCGGAACCGCAGGCGCGCTCGCTCGTCGAGATAGGCGACGTGTGTGCCGTCCCATACCCGGTTCCCCGGCAGGTGCTCGCCGGCGAACTCCGGCCGCAACGGCGTCGTCTCGAACACGGTCGGCGCGGAATCCGTGCCGGTGCCGAACAATCGGCGCATGCGGTGGGCGAAGCCCGTCATGCGGGCACCAGGGTGACGATCACCTCGTCGGCCACCGTTTCCGCTTTCACCACGGCCTCACCGAGGTACAGGGTCGCGGCGCGAGGGCGGCCGTCGGGCAGGGGTACGACCGAGACGGCGTCGACGCGGCGGCCGGTGAAGGCGCTGTAAGGTTCCTCGTCGGTGACATCGAATGCGGTGTATTTGCCCGATTCGGCGACGTATTCGATATTGACCGGGTCGACTAGCGGTTCGAACGGGTCACGCCACGGCGCCGACCGGATCCGCAGTTCCGAGCCGTCCACCCCGGAATCGAGCAACAGGGTGGCACCGTTGTGGAAGGTGAACTCGATCGGGCCCTCGGAGCGGTCGACCTCGTCGCCGAGGACATAGAACATGCGGCGGACGGCGACAATGGTCCCGTCGACCGCGCCGTTGAGCGCGCTTCGGCCGTGTTCGTCGTTGTCGGACACCAGTTTCCTCTGACATCGCCGGGCAGATGAGTCATCATGTCGCCGCACCCGCTCGCCACGCAACTCCACCGGCGTGCCGCCCCGCGCCCGCCCACTCGTACCATGACTTCATGGGCGAGCCCACCCGGGACCTGGTGGAGCGTGCGGCCGAGCTGCTGGCCGGACGCCGCGTCGTAGTGGTGTCCGGGGCCGGTTTGAGCACCGACAGCGGCATCCCCGACTACCGCGGCCCCGACTCACCACCCCGCAATCCGATGACCTATCAGCAGTTCGTCGGCGACGCCGCCTTCCGGCAGCGGTACTGGGCCCGCAACCACATCGGCTGGCGGCGGATGGACGCCGCCCGCCCGAATCCGGGCCACCGCGCGCTGGCCCGGCTGGAACACGCGGGCGTGGTATCGGCTGTGATCACCCAGAACGTCGACCTGCTGCACACGAAAGCAGGCGCTCGCCGGGTCATCGACCTGCACGGCACGTACGCCCGCGTGTGCTGCCTGCGCTGCGCGGCGGTGATCTCCCGCATGACGCTGGCCGAGCAATTGGAGGCGGCCAATCCCGGTTTCGCCGACGAGGTTTCGCACGGCGGCGGTATCGAGGTCGCGCCCGACGCGGACGCGGTCGTCACCGACACCGACCGCTTCCGGATGCTCGACTGCGCCCGGTGCGGCGGCATGCTCAAGCCCGACATCGTCTACTTCGGCGAAACCGTCCCCGCCGAGCGGGTGGCGGCGGCCTTCGCGCTGGTCGACGACGCCGAGGCGCTGCTGGTGGCGGGATCGTCACTGACCGTGATGTCCGGTCTGCGATTCGTCCGCCGCGCCGCGAAAAACGGTGTGCCGGTGGTGATCGTGAACCGCGGCGCAACCCGCGCCGACGACCTGGCCGCTGTGCGCATTCCGGCGGGCTGTTCGGAGATCCTGTCCACCCTCGCCGACCGGCTCACCACCGCGACCCCGGCCGTACCGCGATGAGCGAATCGGTCGAGGCGTACTTTTCGGGCAAACCGCATTCGCGTGAGATCTTCGGAGTACTGCGCGAATTGATCGCGAGCAATGGTCCGGTCGAGGTGTCGGTGGCCTCGCAGATCGTTTTCGCCGTCGCGCGGAAGTTCGCGTGGGTGTGGCTCTACAACGTCACCGGAAAGAATCCCGAAGGCACCGTGCAGATCATGCTCGCGCTCGACCGGGAAATGGCGCACGCACCGGTCTACCGGGTGACACAGGTGGGCCGTGCGCGCTGGAATCACCTGGTAGTGGTGCATTCTCTCGACGAAGTTCACGATCCACGACTGGCGGAGCTGATTGCCGGCGCCTACCGTTTCGGCGCGAAATGAACGGTAACTTGATCCCTCGGTGACGGCCGCGAATCCGACGTGGGTAAGCTCTGGCCACCAGCGCATGAAGAGTTCCACCCGCGGCGCAAAGTTTTCCTCGCAGCGGGGTTGTCGGCCCTTGTGTGGGCCGAATGATCGACACCCACCAGCCAGCCGATCAGAACCAGGGCTTTTCCATGACCGATACCGTCGTCGCCGAACCACGCCTCACGCATCGCCAGACACTCACCATTCTGTCCGGCCTGCTACTCGGGGTCTTCCTGGCCGCACTCGATCAGAACATCGTCAGCGTCGCGATCGTGCGGATCGCGAACAGTCTCGACGGCTTCGACGAACAGGCCTGGGCGACAACGGCATACCTCATCACCGCGACCGTCACCACGCCCCTCTACGGCAAACTCGCCGACATCTACGGGCGTAAACCGTTCTATCTGGTGGCGATCGCGCTGTTCGTCGTCGGTTCGGCGGCCTGCTGCTTCGCCCAGACCATGTACCAACTGGCCGGGTGCCGCGCGTTCCAGGGGCTCGGTGCCGGCGGGCTGATGTCGTTGGCATTCACCATCGTCGGTGACATCGTGCCCGCCCGCGAACGGGTCCGCTACCAGGGTTATTTCCTCATGGTCTTCGGCATCGCGACGGTACTCGGCCCGGTGGTCGGCGGGTTCCTGTCCGATTACGAGAGCCTCGGTGGTATCGAGGGCTGGCGCTGGGTGTTCCTGGTGAACGTGCCGGTGGGTCTGCTCGCTTTCCTGGTGGTGTGGCGGGTGCTCAACGTCGGCCATACCCGGCAGCACAGCCGGATCGACTGGTTCGGCGCGTTGGCGCTGGTCGTCGGGGTGGTGCCGCTGCTGATCGTCGCCGAGCAGGGCAGGCTGTGGGGCTGGACGTCCCCGAAATCGCTGCTCTGCTACGGCATCTGCGCGGGCGGGCTGCTGGTGTTCGTGATCGTCGAGTTCCTGATGAAGGACGCCGCGCTGATCCCGCTGCGGTTGTTCCGCAGCTCCACCTTCAGCGTCGCCATTCTCGGCGGATTCCTCATCGGTGTCGCCATGTTCGGGGCCATCACAATGGTTCCGCAATACCTGCAGGTGGTGCGCGGTTTCTCGCCCACCGAGGCGGGGCTGCTGATGCTGCCACTGGTGCTGGGCATCATGGTCGGCGCCCAGCTGTCGGGCCTGATCACCAAGGCCAGCGGGCGCTACAAGGTGCTGCCCGTGCTCGGCGCACTGATCCTGGCCATCGGCTGCGGATTGTTCGCCCGCATCACCTACGACGGTCCGCTGTGGCAGCCGCTTGCCTACAGCGCGATCATGGGTTTCGGGCTCGGTGGCTGCATGCAGACACTGGTGATCGCCGCGCAGAACGCGGTCGGGCGCACCGAGATGGGTGTGTCGACGGCGGCGGCCACGTTCTTCCGGCAACTCGGCGGCACCCTCGGCGTCGCGGTCTTCCTCACCGTGCTGTTCGATCGCCTGCCCGGTTCCATCCTGGGCGCGTTCGGCGGAACCCTCCCGCCCGGTTTCGACGCCGCCCGGCTCGAGGCATTGCAGAGCGACACCAGCGGCATCGCCGCCCTGCCCGACCACCTGCGGATCCCGATCCTCGAGGGTTTCACCGACTCGATGCACACCGTGTTCCTGCTGGCCGCCGATCTGGCGATCGTCGCCTGCCTGGTCCTGGTGTTCATGAAAGAGATTCCGCTGCAAGAGGATCCGGTTCCCGACGAGGCCGACGAGGGTGCCCAGCTACGGGACGTGAGCCTCTATGACGCGCACGAGATGGCGGGCAAACTGCGGCCGGGCGCGACGGGCCGGGTGATCGCGGGTCTGCTGCGCCGTGACGATGCCCGCCCGGTTCCCTCGGCGACGCTCACGCTGATCGATCAGCATGGTCACCAGGTGGCACGCGGCAACGGCGACGCCGACGGCGCCTACATGATCGAGGCACCACGACCGGGCAACTATGTCCTCATCGCGGCCGCCGCTGGGCATCAACCCGAGGCGGTGAGCGTGTCGATCGGGGAGCGGGCCCAGCACGTCGACCTGATGCTCACCGGGGCGGGTGAGCTCACCGGCGTGGTGCGTTCGGCGCGGCGCGGAGAACCACTGTGGGGTGCGACGGTGACCCTGACCGATCCCGAGGGGGAGGTGGTCGGGGCGGCGATCACCGGCGAGGACGGTACCTACGTCTGCCGTGATGTCGTCAGCGGCACCTACACCCTGGTCGCGGTGGCCGACCACATGCGCCCCACGGCCGTCGCCCTGACCGTGCCCGAAACCGGCTCACTGCACCGCGATATCGATCTGGAACCGATGGCGATCCTGACAGGTTCGGCCTGGGTCGACGGCGACCGCCCGGTCGCGGATGTCGAGATCACCGTCCTGGATTCCAGCGGCGACCCGGCTGCCACCACCCGCACCGACGACAAAGGCCGCTACCTCGTGCCCGACCTGCCCGAGGGGGAGTACACGGTCGTCGCGCGCGGGTACCCACCGGTGGCGAGTCAGGTGGCAGTCACCCGCGGCGAGATCACCCACGACGTCACCCTGGGATACGACAACGAAGAATCGATGCATCGCCGGTAGTCGGTATTTCGAGGGTTCCAGCGCCTCGCCATCAGCGAGCGCGAACCGGAACAGCTCAGGCGGATTCGGCGATCTGCTCGGCGCGGTAGACCTCGGCCAGCTCGGCGAGCGGGATGGAGAGTGCTTCGGCGAGGCCGACGATGGTGCCGAATGCGGGGGAGGGCATGCGCCCGGACTCGATCTTGCGCAGCGTTTCAGGAGAGATGCCTGCCCGCCCGGCTACCTCGTTGAGTTCCCGATCGCCCCGAGCTGTCCGCAGCCGCCGACCCAGCCGACGCCCGGCTTCGACCTGGGCTGGACTGAGCGGGAGACGAACCATGCCCTTGATGGTAAGTGCTCGCTCACCGAGCCGCCAAGAAAGTGCCCCTGACCGCGCTGATCCGTCCCCGGGCGTGCGGGGATGTGACGTTGTCGCCCATCTGGAATCTCGCCATGGCCACGATCCTGGACGTGTGATCGACCATGTCCTAGCGGGTGGGGCGCCAGGGGATTCGGCCATTGCCGTCGCCCGTGGGTGTCCATTCCTCTGCCCAGTCCCAGACCTGTTGGAGGGACTCGGCCAGGAGGGCACCCTCGGTGGTGAGTTCGTAGGCGCCACGCGGGCCGTTCTTGCGGGTCAGACCTGCGGACTGCAGTTGCTGGAGGCGATCGGAGAGCATGCTCGACGAGCAATTGCCCATCCGGCGACGCAGGTCGAGGAAGCCGAGGGGGCCGGGTTCGAGTTCCCAGATCACGCGCAGCATCCACCGCTGGCCGAGCAGGTCGATCGCGGCCACGATCTTCGCGGAGGGTTCGGCGTTCTCGTCACCGCCGTGTGCGCTTCTCATTCGGAAGCACGCTAGCCGCTTCTGTATCAGAAGCACGCAGGCGCTGGGACGGGGTTCTGAATCCGGAATACCTCGGGGCGTTCCCCGATGTGTGTGGGTGGTCGTGACGCCTAGCGTTGTCGAGGTGAAAGCAATCGTGCAGCGGATTTACGGGTCGTCGGCGATGTTGGCGGTGGCCGACGTCGGCCGCCCGGAAGCGGGGGCGGGGGAGGTGCTGGTTCGGGTTCGTGCGGCGTCGGTGAACGCGCGGGATTGGCATGTGATGCGGGGAGATCCGAAGATCGCGCGGTGGATGGATCGGTCGGTGTTCCGCCGCAAGGGCCCGGCGAATCCGGTGCCGGGCGGGGACTTCGCGGGGACGGTCGAGGCGGTGGGCGACGGGGTCACCGATGTGGCGGTGGGCGACGACGTGTTCGGGGAGGCGGTCAGCGGCGCGTTCGCGGAGTACCTCGCGGTCCCGCGCGCTCTCCTCGACCGAAAGCCGAAGAATCTGAGCTTCGAGGAGGCCGCGGCCGTACCGCTGGCCGCCAACACCGCCCTGACCTGCCTGCGTCACATCGCCGCCGGGAACCGAGTGTTGATCATCGGTGCCTCCGGAGGGGTCGGCACGTTCGCGGTCCAGATCGCCCGGGCCAGGGGTGCCGAGGTCACCGGGGTGTGCAGTACCCGCAATGTCGAGGCGGCACGGTCACTCGGCGCCGCACACGTCTTCGACTACACCCGCGAGACCGTAACCGGCCGCTACGACACCGTTCTCGACCTGGCGGGCACACGGGGCCTACGCGACCTCCTTCGCCTGGTCGAACCCACCGGCACCCTCGTTCTGTCCGGTGGCGGCAATTTCGACGGGGGCAGCGTGTTCGGTCCGGTCGGCTTGCTCGCACTCGGCCAACTGGCTCGGCCGTTCGTGAAGCCGTCGATCCGCGGCCCGCTGGCTCAACAGAGCCCGGAGTCGCTGACTGAACTCCGTGAGCTGATCGAGTCGGGCCATGTTCACCCGGCCATCGACCGGATCTATCCCCTGGCCGAGACTCCCGCAGCCATCGATTACATGGAGTCCGAACATGCCAGGGCGAAAATCGTGATCACCGTCGCCGTATAGGTCGAATCGCCTGGGGCAGCATGGTTTTTAGCGGGCGTCGGGATCGTCCGCCGGTTTGCACTTCTGATTCAGAAGCACGATAGTTGCTTCTGAATCAGAAGCATGCGGGCGGGAGGAGCACGATGGTGGAATCGACGGCGCGGCGGGTGGTGCTGGTGACCGGGGCTTCGCGTGGGATCGGTGCGGAGACGGCGAGGCAGTTCGGCGCGAAGGGTGCGCACGTGCTCGTGAACTTCCGGGAGAAACGCAAGCGGGCCGAGACTGTCGTCGCCCAGATCGTGATGGCGGGTGGGAGCGCCTCAGCGATCGGCGCGGATGTGTCGGAGCCTGATGATGTCGCTGCCATGGCGGCCGATATCCACCGGACACAGGGTCGGCTGGATGTGTTGGTGCTCAACGCTTCCGGCGGTCTCGAGCGTGACGCGGACCCCGGCTACGCGCTGCGCCTCAATCGGGACGCGCAGGTGAATCTCGCGAAGGCGATGCTGCCTTTGATGCCGTCGGGTGGACGCATCGTGTTCGTCACCAGCCACCAGGCGCACTTCATTCACGAGAAGTCCGATGTGCCTGCGGGTTACGCACCGATCGCGCAGAGCAAGCGAGCGGGTGAGGATGCCCTGCGCGCGTTGATTCCCGAATTCCGCTCGCGGGGAGTTGGTTTCACTGTGGTGTCCGGCGACATGATCGACGGGACGATCATCGTCCGACTGCTGGAACGGCGTGACGCGAGCAGTGTCGCGTCACGCCGTGCGGCGGGCCCGTTGCCGACTGTCGAGGATTTCGCGCGAGCGATCGTGACTGCGGCCGAGTCCGACGATGCCGACGGGAGAACGGTGTATGTCGGCGGCGCGGACTATCTCCCCTCGAGTGCCGTCGGGCTCTGATCGTGTGCGGCTAGGCCGTAGCTTGACGTTGGAGTTCGAGGGCGATGTCGATGAGCTGGTCTTCCTGCCCGCCGACGAGTTTGCGTTCGCCCGCACGGACGAGCATTTCGGCGGCGGAGACGTTGTAGCGTTCGGCTTGACGTTCTGCGTGTTTGAGGAAGCTGGAGTAGACGCCCGCGTAGCCCATCATGAGAGATTGGCGGTCCAGGAGGCATTCCTGCGGCATGGCCGGACGCACGACATCTTCGGCGGCGTCGGCGACGGCGAAGAAGTCGATGCCGGTTTTGATCCCGAGTTTGTCGCAGACGCCGACAAGGGCTTCGACGGGGGTATTGCCCGCCCCCGCACCGAAGCGGCGTGCGCTGCCATCGATCTGGGTGGCGCCCGCGCGAATGGCGTAGATGCTGTTGGCGACGGCGAGGTCGAGGTTTTCGTGGCCGTGGAAGCCGACCCGGGCGTCGGTGCCGAGTTCGGCGACCAGGGCGGCCACACGGTCGGAGACCTGCTCGAGGACCAGGGCGCCCGCGGAGTCGACGATGTAGACGCATTCGCAGCCGGCATCGGCCATGATGCGGGCTTGTTTCGCCAGCGCCTCAGGGGGTTGGGTGTGCGACATCATGAGAAATCCGACGGTTTCCAGGCCGAGGTCGCGGGCGTAGCCGAAATGCTGGATCGAGACGTCGGCTTCGGTGCAGTGCGTGGCGATGCGGCAGATGGAGGCACCGTTGTCTTGGGAGATCTTGATGTCTTCCTTGACGCCGACGCCGGGCAGCATGAGGAAGGCGATCTTGGCCTGCTCGGCGATTTCGGCGGCGGCTTTGATGAGTTCTTGTTCGGGGGTCTTGGAGAATCCGTAGTTGAACGAGGAACCGCCGAGTCCGTCGCCGTGGGTGACTTCGATGACGGGAACACCGGCACCATCGAGGGCGGCGACGATATCGCGGACCTCGGTGGTGGTGAATTGGTGACGTTTGTGGTGTGACCCGTCGCGCAGGCAGGTGTCGGTGATACGGATGTCGAGATCAGCGGAGTACGGCATGGGAATTCCTAACGAGGCCGGGGCGGAGGGATGCGCGCTCACACGCGGGCGGCGAGTACCTGATCGGCCATGACTTCGCCGACCTTGGTGGCGGCGGCGGTCATGATGTCGAGATTGCCGGCGTACGGCGGCAGGAAATCGCCCGCGCCTTCGACTTCCACGAACACCGATACTTTCGCCAGGCCTCCGGAAATCACCGAGGGTTCGTCGAATTGGGGTTCGTTCAGAAGCCGGTAGCCGGGTACGTACTGCTGGATGTCGGCGACCATGCGGTGGATCGAGTCGGTGATCGCGGTGTGGTCGGCGTCTTCGGGGATCGCGCAGAAGATGGTGTCGCGCATGATCATCGGTGGTTCGGCAGGGTTGAGGATGATGATCGCCTTGCCGCGCTGGGCGCCACCGATGGTTTCGACACCACGGCTGGTGGTCTTGGTGAATTCGTCGATATTGGCGCGGGTTCCGGGTCCGGCCGATACCGACGAGACCGAGGCCACGATTTCGGCGTAGGCGACCGGAACGACTCGCGAGACAGCCGCCACGATCGGAATCGTCGCCTGCCCACCACAGGTGATCATATTGACGTTCGGCGCATCGACCAACGATGCGAGATTGACCGGTGGAACAACCGCCGGGCCGACCGCAGCCGGAGTCAAATCGACTGCCCGAATTCCCAATTCGGCATACCGCGGTGCGGCGGCACGATGAACATAGGCAGAGGTCGCTTCGAAAACGAGGTCGGGCTTCTCCGGTTGAGCGAGCAACCAGTCGACACCCTCGGCCGAGGTCTCCAAGCCGAGCCCACGAGCCCGCTTCAGCCCTTCACTGGCCGGGTCGATCCCGATCATCCATCGGGGTTCGATGGACTCCGACCTCAACAGTTTGTAGAGCAGATCGGTGCTGATATTGCCGGATCCGACGATCGCGGCAGTGACATTCCCGTTGGCCACGGTAAGCCTCCTCGAAGTTGGGGCCGGCGAACCGGCGAAGTGCTGGATTACCGCGTCGACTCAGCAGCAGCCAGGTAGCGCGGTGCCGGACTAGGCGAAACGCAAACGGACCGAACCGAGTCCGGTGAATTCGGCGTGGAAGTCGTCGCCGGGGCGGGCGTCGATGGCGCGGGTGCAGGAGCCGGGTAGCACGATGTCGCCGGCTTTGAGTCGCACTCCGAAGGTGGCGACTTTGCGTGCCAGCCAGGCGACCGCGATCACCGGATCACCGAGGACCGCGTCGCTGCGGCCTTCGGCGACGACTTCACCGTTGCGGGTGAGGGTCGCGTCGATGGCGGTGATGTCGATATCGGCGGGGGCGACGCGTTGTTTGCCGAGGACGAATCCGGCCGAGGAGGCGTTGTCGGAGATGGTGTCGGCCAACCCGATCTTCCAGTCGGTGATGCGTGAGTCGATCAGTTCGATCGCGGGTGCGTAGGCGACGGTCGCGGCGAGCACGTCGGCTTCGGTGCAGTCCTCGCCGGGCAGGTCTTTGCCGAGTACGAAGCCGACCTCGACCTCGACGCGGGGCAGCAGGTATTGGGTGGTGTCGACGGGGACGTCTTCGAAGACTTCCATCTCGGCCAGTAGGTGTCCGTAGTCGGGTTCGTCGACGCCCATCATCTGCTGCATCGCCTTGGACGAGAGCCCGACTTTGTGCCCGACGACCTGGGCGCCGTCGCGGAGTCGGCGTTGGATGTTGAGCAACTGGATCTCGTAGGCGTCGACCACGTCGATGCCGGGGTACCGGTCGACCAGCGGCGGCACGGCCACCCGATTCTGTTCGGCGCGCGCCAATTCGTCCGCGACCTCGCTGCGCACGGTGGGGCTCAGCATGCTGCCTCCGTCCTTGTCGTCGTGATCATGCGCCCCATGCTCCTCGGTGGGGGAGCACCCGAACGGTCCGCT
Source organism: Nocardia sp. NPDC023733 (assembly GCF_040639775.1). Classification (NCBI taxonomy): domain Bacteria; kingdom Bacillati; phylum Actinomycetota; class Actinomycetes; order Mycobacteriales; family Nocardiaceae; genus Nocardia; species Nocardia sp. NPDC023733. Next base: position 1,036,664 of record NZ_JBFAAN010000001.1, read on the forward strand.
TCCCGCTGGCCGGAAAGAAATTCGCTGGTCTTCCCGGATCCTGGGAAAGTCACGTCTACAACTGCGCGGTGTCGGCTCGGCGAGGCATGAACACGCAGGCCACGACCATCACCACCGTCATCGCGGCGATGGCCACGAACACGAGATGTATTGCCCCGGCGAGCTTTTCCGGAGCCGGGGACCCTGCGATCCGAGCGTTGACGATCGCACCGAACACGGCCACACCCACAGCGCTCCCGAGCGAGCGGGCGAACAGCGCGGCCGAGGTGACCACACCCCGCTCCGACCAGGCTGCGCCGGTCTGTGCCGCGATGAGCGTGGGAGTGGCGACCAGCCCCATCCCCGCACCGACGACGAAACAGGATGCCGCCACCTGCCACAGCGTCGAGTGTTCGTCGATGAGCAAGGTCGAGGCGGCCCCGATCGTCGCGACACAAGCCCCCGACACCGCGCAGGCCCGGAAACCGAAGCGCAGGTACACCTTTCCCGCCTGCGCGGCCGACAGCGGCCACCCCAGCGTGAGCGCACCTGTGACGAGCCCGGCGACCAGCGCGCCGGTCCCCAGCACCCCCTGGTTGAACATCGGCACATAGGTGGTGAACCCGAACAGCAGCGCACCACCGAGCATCGCCGCCACCGTGCTCGCCAGCACCACCGGCCGGGTGAAGATCCACAGCGGCAGAATCGGCTGTGCGGCAAGGGTTTCGACCACGGCGAAGACCGTCAGCAGCAGCGCGGCCCCGGCGAACACGCCGATGCCCGTCGGCGAATCCCACGCCCAGGCGCGACCACCTTCGAGCAGGCCGAGAACCAGCGCACTCGCACCGGCAGTGAGTAGGACCGCCCCGGCGTAGTCGATGCGGGAATGTCGTCGAGGCACCGTTTCGTGGAAGCCGCGCATCAGCATCCACCCGGCGAGCACAGCTAGCGGCAGGTTGATCAGGAAGATCCAGCGCCAGCCGAGGTAGTCGGCGAAGATGCCGCCGAGCAGCGGACCGGTCACCGACGCCACCGCCCACACCCCGGCGAGATAACCCTGGATCGTGGCGCGTTCGGCCAGGGTGTAGAGATCGCTCGCGATCACCATGGTTGTCGGCTGGATCGCGCCCGCACCGAGCCCCTGCACCGCGCGGAACACGATCAGCGCGAGCATGCTGCTCGCCAACCCGCACAGCAGCGAACCGAGCGCGAAGACCGCGATCCCGAACAGCATCACCGGTTTCCGGCCGAACGTATCGGCCAGCGCGCCGTAGACCGGAACCGTGACAGCCTGGGCGAGTAGATAACTGGAGAACAACCAGGGGAACAGCGCGAAATCGCCGAGACTGTCGGTGATGGCGAGCACCGCCGTGGCCAGGATCGTCGAATCAAGGGCGACGAGCCCGGTCGCGAGCATCAGCGAGACGAGCACCGGCCCACGCTCGGACCCGAACCCGACCGATTCCCGCGCGGTATCAACAGCCACAGCGCACCTCCCGGATCAGAAGCGGATGCGGACAGTGCCGGTGCGCGGGCGCGCCTGACAAGCGAGGATGTAGCCGGCGGCGATGTCGTCGTCGTCCAGCACACCGGTCCTGCCCATCTCGACCTCGCCGTCGAGCACCGTGCAGGCACACGAACCGCATTCACCTTCCCGGCACGAGTACGGCACATCGAGTCCGCGAGCGAGCATCACGTCGACGAGCGTCCGGTCGCGGGGCCAGCGCAGCGCGTGGACGGTGCCGTCGAGCTCCACGTCCACGTCAGCGGCTGTGTCGTCGGAGGCGACGGCTACCGGCTCGGCAAACGGATCACCCGACAGGGAGACGAACACCTCGCTGGTCACCCGCTCTCGTGGACGATCGGCCAGCGCCTCGGTCACCGCGGCCATGAACGGAGCGGGGCCACACAGGTACGAGTGGTAGTCGGCATACGGCGCGGCGAAGTCGGCCAGCGAACCGGCATCCGGCAGACCGCGTTCGGACTGCAGCCAATGGGTCACCGTGAGCCGCTCCGGGTATCGCCGCACGAGTTCGGCAAGCGCCCGATCGAAGATCACCGACTCCCGATCACGGTTGGCGTAGAACAACACCACCTTGCCCCGCCCGCCGACCAGCGCCGAGACCAGGATCGACAACACCGGCGTGATCCCACTGCCCCCGGCCCACAGCAGCAGATCCTCGTCGAGAGACGCAGGCGTGAAAGTGCCGGTCGGCGGCAACACCTCGATGCTGTCGCCCGCGGATACGTTGTCGCACAACCAGTTCGATCCATACCCACCCTCGGTACGCTTGACCGTCACCTTGAGCGGTTCCCCCGTGAACGGCGAACTCGCCAGCGAATAACACCGCGCCACCGGCCGCTCCCCGGGTATCCGCAGCGTGAGGAACTGACCGGGCCGATACCCGAACCGCTCCTTCACATCTTCGGGAACCTCGAACACGAACGAACGCGCCTCAGCAGTCTCCTCGACCACCGCCGCAACCCGCAGCGTCACCACCCGCGCACCAAGCGCCACGCCGACACTCGCCCTCGTCACCGATGACCTCCTACGCTCGCGAACACGTCGCCACGACCGTCCCAGTCCCGCGCCGCCCTGACAGCCCCGGCTCCCGGTGGTCGGGAGATCGTGTCGCGGTGTCCGCTCACCGGGAGATTGGGCGTTCGCCGGTGGAGCCGACCGTGAGGAGATGACCGGCTACTTGGTGGGCCAGCCGGATGGCCACGAACGTGAAAGCGCGATCGGCGAGATACTCACGCTCGTCGGTAGGACAGTCCGACGGGGACGACCGCATCCACCACATCGGCGGAATGATTGCGACTGGCCTGCTCAAGCCGAACGTAGTGGGTGACACCGACCCCGATGAGTCGTACCACCTCCCGCACTCCGTACGGAAGGAGCCGCCAGATCCCTTCCCATGCTGGTACTGATTCCGGTGCCGAGTTGTTCCTCTGCGCGATCAGTGTGCGCCAGGCATGATTGAAATCCCACGTAGCGCGCCGGGGTGACGGCCCGCGAGCTTGTCCAACGCGGTCGTGGTGGCTTCATCAGCCATCCCGGTTGACAACGCGAAACATCTCGGCAAGATCAGCGAGCGAGTGCTCTGAACCAGTCTTCTCCGAAGTCGACTTTGGGTCCTCCTTGGTCGACTCTATTCGAAGCATGGTTATGTGGTGGACTGGCTCCAAGTTATCGTTCTGGAGTTAAGACGCCCCCGGCCGTTCAGGGGGTATGAAAGTCGATATACGGGAGCTGTAGTAACTACGAACGCCTTCCTTATCTCGGTACCACCCGAAAGCAAGTACCTCATCTTCGAAAACTTCCCGCAATGCGCCCACGATCCCTTCCAGGCTTATGAGGAATAGCTTCTTTTTGCTCTTTTGGTCCGAGGCTACCAGAATTCCGGAAAACCCTTCGCTATCTTCCTTATGAACTATAGCGAATACTCGACTATGGATAACTTGATTACACGTCTCGCGCAAAGTCAAGGAGCTATCGGATCCGGCCTCGAAGTCGTAGAATTTGGAGAAGTTGTAGGCGTCCCAGAAATCTGGCCCTTTATCCCGGGCGGGGTATTCAATTACTCCTATCCTATAGTCATGACACTCTTGTGATATCTTGCCCGGCGTATCGAATAGCTTTCTGACAGCATAGAATCCGACCATCACGTCACGCTCGACAAGGAACCGGGTGCGCTCAGACCACCGGCGTTGCTCAGCGCGTTTCTCAAGCCTTTCTGAAATTCTGGATAGCTCTTCCTTCCAGGGCACTGAGTCTGCAATCATGGGCGGTATTATAGGTACATCTGTCGCGAACTCGCTATGGAATACTTTCAGGCCTAGGCTTGCTCGTCCGCGCCTGCTGGCCAACCCTGAAGACTGTGCCCGTTATGTAGTATGCAGCTGGATACTCCACCCCCAAGGATTGTGCTGCCTCCACACTTCAGATACGTGAGCCGAACCGAGAGCTGATCACTCGCATTGAAGTAAGCAGTCAGCGGGCCATCGGCTACCTGGACGAACTAGCTACTCAAGGATGCGACTAGGGTGCGCAGCTTTGCCGACAAATAGTCGTGCGCGATAACCAGATCTGTGTTCCCTTTCAATCTACGCATCGAAGGTTCATTCCGTGCTATCAGCCGAACATTTGCCCCTTCAGGCTCGCTGCAGATAACTACGCCCGCGCGGGTCTTGAAGGGTTCGCCACGGAGGCAGAATGAGTGCCCCGGATGAAGAACGCGCGACCAATCACGACGCCCGTCGACTGCGCCAACCAATGCGTTCGCAAACTCCTCAGCCGTTGAGTGGCGGTCAACAGGATTCAGCTTCAGCGCTTTACGGATAACTGTTGCTGCCGATTGCGGCACATGCGGAGCAAGGTCGCGCAAATTCCTGATTTCGCCAGCCATGATCCGATCCCTTTGACCTTCCTCGGAATATCTCAGCGAGACCGGGTACTCGCCTGCGAGGACGTAAAATGCTGTCGCGCCTAGCGAATACACGTCTGATAACACTGTACAGTCACCACCAGCCGCGACCTCCGGGGCCACTGTGCACCACGATCCATTTCTGGCAGCCTTGCCGTCGGAATCGAGAATCGCGCAGTAGCCGAGATCTGACACCACCACGTCGTCACCGCTGACCAATGCGTTGCCTGGCTTTATGTCACGGTGGACCATACCTGCCGCATGAATACGGTCAATCCCGGCTGCAATGTGGCGGATGATCCGGACGGATTGCTGCAGTCCGAGACCCACATCCTTCGCGAGCGCTCCGACGTCCCCGCCCTTGGCGAGCGGAGTCACTATGAACCTGATGTCGCTGGGACCGTCTACGTCAGCATTCAGTACCTCCAGTAAACATCGGCTTTTCAGCGCTTCCAATCTGCGCGCCTCATCCCAGGATCGCGCAGACTCACCCACGATTGGGTCCAGCAGCTTCAACGCCACCGTCTTGTCCAAGTGGCGGTCGCGCGCGGCGTACACGTGCCCGTCGCTTCCTAGCTTGTACAGGAACTCGTAGCGATCGTTAATCACAGTCCCAGCAGGGTAGTTTGGAAGCGGCTTCGCGGACATTCCAGTATGATACGCGTTCGTGGCAGCATTGGGGATTTGCGTTGTACCGGGCGCGGGCGCGCCGAAATTGGATGGGGTTGTGGTGGCTGGGACATTCGAGTGTCCTACGCTCATCACACACTTCACCGTGCGAACCAACACGAGCGAGGCATCTGAGCAGGCGATCGAATTGGCTAGGCTTCTGCTGGCTAAGCTACCTGCGCTGGACTTCACCTCAGCGGCAGTACGTGTTGCAGGCCCCTCCCCTGTAGGAAATCGACGCAAGGCGGCGTTCTCAAGAGCGCACGCCGAAGGCGCCGCGATGTTTGTTCTGCGTGAGCATCTCGGAGCATCGATCGTAATTGGCGACCCTAAATCGCTGGCGAAATGCTTGGCGATACCAGTCAAAGAACTGGAGGACAAGGCAACAGCATTGCTAAGAGGCAAATGTGATGCCGCGCTTGCAGCGTTAAGTCAACTAACCAAAGCTTGACGGTGAAGTCCGCTCGGCCTCTAGAATGATCAATTCGTCGACTTCTGGTACCGACCAGCCTGGTGCACCCGAGCGCCACTCCGGCAAAATTGCGTTTAGAGCAACGGCCACCAATTTGCCGCGGGTACCGGCTTCTCTCAATCGGACGGCAGCTCTCGATATCTGAGTACCGCTGGCTATATTGACGCCCACTATCATGGCGTTATCAGCGGCGTCCACGCGGAGTGTCGAGTCGAGCATCATGGCAGCACCCAGCAGCCGCTCACTCTGTGGTGTCGCGGCGCAGATGGAGTATCCAGTGAATTGCATACGGTATATCGACAACAAGGCTTCTACCCACTGCTTTAGCAGAATTGGGTCATCCAACTCTTTGACCCTGGCAGCGCCGAGGCTCATCACATCGAGGAGTCCGGTCATCACCACTGCCCTTCCGTGTCGCGTGGGCTTGAAGCGACAGTAGCGCCTCAAGACCGGACGGACCAGTGGAACCGCCAGCCTCGATCACGAACCGTGACGGGCGGGCCGGTTGCGTTTGCGTTAGACGGCCGTGGAGGACCGCACGATCTATGCGCTGCCAGACCAGATCGCGCCGGGATGTTGAAACAGATGCTTCGCACACATGGATTCACTCGCGTGACACGCCGCTGCCATGACGGGGGTAGATATCGCACTGTCGACTACAGAGTGTGTAACCAACATCTCACCCCGGAGAGTGGTACGACCTCTACACCACCTATCGCCTGAGCTGCGGAAATGCGTTAGCTGCGCCCGCTTCCTCGGGGCAGCTCGGCGGGAAGGGTATGCCTGCCCTGGTTGTGGCTCCTGAACGATCGCCATGCTTAGATCGAGGCTGCGCTCGTCGAAGAGTGAGAACCGGTGGTGCAGAACGCGTCCTGGCGAATGCCGCCTGGCAATGCTGCACGATGGCCGTAGACTAGCCCTGATCCCTCGCGCAGCGGGGTCAGTTGGGGGATCAATGACGGCAGCATTCTTCGCTGCGTTGGCCGGCTTGGTCGGCGTCATGGTCGGGCGGCTGTGGGATATACGATCCGAATCGACTCGCTGGCGCCGCGATCAGAAGACCGCTAGCTATCAGCGCGTCATCGAACAGTTCCAAGCCACCTACGAAGCGATTCGTGTAGTCGCCCTGACCGATACCGACGCAGCAGCGTTTCAAGCCCTGATCGAGCACACCCGTTCGGGCGGGTTCGCGGCCTGGGACAGCGCGGTAGCCGCCGTGTGGCTCCACGGGTCGACTGACGTCGTCGTCGCGGTCACCGATCTCGACGAAGCCCTCGGGATCGACCGCTGCACAGGTACAGCAACAAGCTGACCCCGAGCCGAAAGGCGATGCGCTGTGCCCTGCTCGCATGCGCCGCCGGGTCGGTGGTGGCTATGAATTGCCCTGCGGTCTCGAGCATCTCATCGACAGTGCAGCGGTCACCAAGGCACGGGACCCGGACACTGCACTCCCGTTACTCGGGCTGGGTCTTGCCGATGTAGTGAACACGGCCCACCAGTGCCAAGTCCAACAGGCCTCACTGACGGGATGGGCGTCGGAACCAGCGCCGACGCTGTTGTTCGGCCGGATGTGGTCCAGAGTGCTGGGTCTGCGTTGCAGCGGGACCTTGGCCGATGACCCCGCTGTTGTTGCGGGCGTCCACGCGGTACTGGGCGTACGAGCCTCCAGCATGTACCTGGACGGCTGTATCGGCCTGGCGCCGCGTCGGTAGCTGGTCAAGCGGTACATGCTTCGCCATGTCCAGCACCATCTCCAGCAGCGTCGTCCGAACGACACTGACCACACCGCTCGCGGTGTTGCTGTCCATCTTGTAGTACATGTCGAAGATCATCGGGTCACTGTTCTGCGCGACGTTCCACTCCGCAGCGGCGCGCTTCAGGATCGGCAGGCGGACGTGATAGTGGCTCTCACCTTCGGCCATGACGATGAGCTGCTCGAGTGGGGAAAGAAGAGAGACCGAGTAGGGGATCAGCTCTCGGGCGTTGGCTGGGGCCGTGTCGCGGGAGACCGGCTGCTCTCGCACGATCACATTCGAGAGAGACAGGGAGTCCACGAAGAGCTGCAGCGGTACTTTCCGGTAGTCCGGGACCTCAGCAGCGGTCTTGTATCCCTTGAGCTCGCTGGCTGCCCAGGACTGTAGCGCCGAGGAGCCGGTTGCGATTCCGAGCGCCAAGCAAGTGCGCAGGAGTCCGCTCAGAGATTCGTCCTCATCGAGCACTCGGTCCCGAAGATCGCGCAGCAGTCCCGCATCGCCCACCATAGTGGCTCGGCCTTCCGTATCGAGTTCGTCGGCTCTGCCTGCCGAGGCGGGGTTCTCCGCCATGGCATCATCGGCATCGATAGTCATCTCGCGTTGGTCTTCGACCCGTTAAGCAATGGCGCCGATCGCCGCTTGGATCCCTTGGTCGACAGCGGCGGCGAGCACGAGGTTTCCGACACCAGCGGCCAATCGCCGCAGTATCCCACCTCGACTGCGGATTGCCTCTGGATCGCCTTCACCGACCGCTTCTTCGAAGTCATCGACGGACTGGGCAACCGCGTTGCGGTCCTCGGGGTTATCGATCTCCTCCAATGCCGCCCGGATCGCCGCGATGCTCTCCTGCAGGGCCACGTTGGTGCTGCTGTTGTGCTGGTTCTGGGTCAAGCCCGCCCCCTGACCAACCACACCATGGTTGGTGCCGACGCTCAGGTTGTACTGATCACGCCCGCCGTGGACGTGCACCTGAACGGCGTTGTCGACCTGGTTCCGCGAAGGCAGCTGGTCAAACGGGACATCTTGAGTCATATCGAGCACCATCTCCAGAAGAGTCGTGCGGACTGTGCCGACCATGCCGGTCATCGTCGAGTCCGAGGTCATGTAATAGAGCTGGACGATCTCCTGCCCGAACGGCAGTGTCTTGTTCCAGGCATTCAGCGCGAAAGCTAGCCCCTCGAACGCGATACGCGAGCCGCCGGTCATCGCGACAAGGTCTTCGACCGGCTGCCGGAACGAGATGGTCTCGGGCAGGTACTGCCGCGCCTCCGGCGGCGCGGCGAACCTCGAAATCGACTGCCCAGTCGCGAAGTTGTAGCCGCTGACCGAATCGGCGAACAACGGAAGCGACAGCGTTCGGTACTCGGGAACCTCGTTGTCGGGTCCGTAGCCCTTGAGCTCTCGCCTCGCCCAGCGACGAAGGTCTTCCGACCGCGTGATCGCCCCCAGTGCTAGGCACATGCGCAGCAACCCGGCGAGAGGCTCACTCTCATCGAGTACTCGCGCACGAAGATCCCGAAGCAGGTCAGCATCTGCCATACGCACCAGTCTGCCAGGCACCCCCGACAACCAAACGGCCAAGGCCAGGCAAACGTCCTACGTTGGTACGGTTCTCGCCATCCGGTGTCAGGAGTCACCGCACAACCAGGGTGTGTTGCGGAGTCGGTGGTGGAGCCGGGGTGTTCGGAAATCGTTCTTAGAACACACGCGGCGCGGTGATCTCGGCGGCGAAACCGCAGCACCCGGCTGTTCCGAAACCCGTTCAGCAACCAAACGGCACGGATCATCGACCCTCATCACCGTGCCGCCGGCGGCTGCGATCCCTCATGTGTGTCGCGATCGGCGAGTCGGACAGACAGACTGTGTAACCGACATCTCACCCCGGCCAGGAGTGCACCCTACGCACTTCATGCCGCTTGAACAGCGCAAAGAGCACCGCAGAATTCCTCGCGCACTCCCGCCAAAAACCTAGTCAGCCGGTCAAGGGTGGCGCAGCCGACATCGCCAATGCCGAGGAGGCTGGCCGGTCGCGCGGTAAGCGGCATTATGGTGCGGTGTCCGTGCTGGAGGTCGGGCTTGCCGACAAGCACAGTATTCGGATAGTCACTCTCCATCCGGGCCGGACTGTGGGCCAACGGCCGTTCCGATCTCGGGGAGGCTCCGCTCTTCGGGTTCGGAGCGCTCGGGCTCGATTTGAGTGCCGAATGAGCAGCCGCAGAACCAATGGTCGATCTCTTCGACTTCGGACCAGCCCGTGGGTTCTGCCATACGTATCTGGTCGCGCGTGACCAGCACCTTGGTAATCCCACCGCACTCGTGGAACAGGATCAGCTCGACATTGTGGCTCCATGACGGATTTTCGTTCAATACCCGCTGTAGGTCGAGAAAGAGCTGATCGTCCTTGGAGTCGTAGAACTTCCGCTCAAAGCGACTTGCGATCGGTAGTCGAGCCGATCCGTCCCCGTGGTTACCGAAGTGCAGTTCGGGATGGGCCTCGATGAACCACGTCGGCATCGCATACGGCAGATCCTCAGAGATCACCACAGTTCTAAAGCCCATACCGACCCCTCGTATCGTCTTGTTCGTGCGCAGTGGCCCAACATCAGTTGGGGCCATCTTGCAACTAACCGTATGAGGCCATGACATTGGTGACGCCTGTGCGGAGGCGGCTGACTGGTGGCCGATTCCTGGCAGCCGAAGGGGCTGCTGCACGATGAGGTGCCAGGCTGGTGCGCGGGAGGCGATATCGTCAGTCCCTCGCACGCGAGTATCAACGAGTGTGTAACCAACATGGGGACTACTGCACGATCAGGCGGCGTTCGCCCGCTCTAGCATCTGGCCTCGCCGCACCAGGAGTGTGTAACCAACATCTCACTCCAGTGAGTCGCACGGTCTCCACACTCCATGTGGCAGGAGCTGCGGACAATGCGCTGGCATGACGAGTTCACGGCGAGCGGCGACATGCAAGGGAAGGATCGAAGATCTGAATGGCGCGCCGCTGCCCACTTGCTTTGTCAGAGGGGGAGATCGGGTGGGAGTTGCAGGGCCACCGAGATCAGTCGATGCCAGCGAAGGCGAAAACCTGTCGCAGCCAGGTAAATCCCGCCCAGCAACATCGCGAGGCGTCAGTACTTGCGACTGATCCGAGCTTCGTACTCCGGCCTGATGGACTGCGGTATTGCAGTACTACGGTCGAATGTGTTTGCTGGCCGTGGGTTTCTACCGTCGGATCATGCGAATACGAGCCTTCGCTCTCCCGACCTTCACCGCCGCGGTGCTCCTGTCTGCCTGCATGACCAGCCCGGTACCCGCCGCCGCCTCGACCCTCGTCGCCACCGACCACGGACAGCTCCAAGGCATGGTCTCAGTCGGTGTCCGCTCTTGGCGCGGTGTCCCCTACGCCACCCCACCAGTAGGTGACTTGCGCTGGGCGGCACCGGAAGATGCCCGGCCGTGGGATGGTGTCAGGGAGGCCGTCGAATTCGGGGCCGCCTGTGCCCAGGGCGAATCCGTGATGGGCATGCCGGGTGCCCCCTCCACCAGCGAGGACTGCCTGTACCTCAATGTGTACGTTCCCGACTCGGGTGCCGTGGACCTGCCGGTCATGGTGTGGCTCCACGGCGGCGGCAACACTTATGGCGCCGCCGCGCAGTACGACCCCTCTCGCCTCGTCGCCGGGGGTGAGGTGATGGTCGTGACCGTCGGCTATCGCCAGGGCCTGTTCGGCAGTCTCGCCCACCCCGCCCTCGACGGAGCGGACGGCGAGATCCGTTCGGGGGACTACGGTCTCCAGGACCAGCGGGCCGCCCTGCGGTGGGTCCGCTCCAATGCGGCGGCGTTCGGCGGCGACGCAGGCAACGTGACCCTTTTCGGCGAAAGCGGCGGCGGCTACGACTCCTGCGCCCACCTCACCTCCGCCGACTCGGCAGGACTGTTCGACAAGGTCATCATGCAGAGCGCGAACTGCGCCACCGACTGGGCGACGAGCCGCGAAGACGGCCGGACGACCGCGACCGCTGTCGCCGACACCCTGTGCCCTGATATCTCCGAAACGGACATGGCGGCCTGCCTGCGAAAAGCCCATGTCGCTGACCTGGTCTCCCAGGCCGACCAGCTGATGGAGGTCCAACCCGTTGTCGGCGGCTCCGTCATGCCCGTCCCGACTGGCCAAGCGCTGGCGTCTGGCGATTTCAACCGCGTCCCGATTCTGCACGGCATCAATAGCGACGAGCTCCAACCGTACGCGGCCACCCTGGGTATCGAGACCGAAGCCGACTACTTCGCCGCGCTCGAGGAGAACTTCGGCGACCGGGCTGCTGCGATCGCCGCCGAGTACCCGGCCAGCGAATTCGAGCGGCCCGTCAAAGCGCTGGGCCGGGTACTGACCGACGCCGAGTGGGCGAGCGGGCTCGTACGGACCCGCACGGCACTGGGCGACCGGGTACCGGCCTTCACCTACGAGCTGTCGGTGACCGACGCCCCGTACTTCACCCACGTCGAACACCCGGGCTTCGGTCTCGACGCCTACCATATGGTCGACTGCGCCTTCCTGTTCGACACCCCGTTCTTCGAATCGGTGCGCGAAGACCATGAACGGCTGGCCGACCTCATGATCGGGAGTTGGTCGACCTTCGCCCGCACCGGCGACCCCGACGCGGACGGCGGATGGGAGCCGTCTAAGGCCGGCACCGAAGTCCGCAGACTCTCCTCCGAGGGGGCTGAGAACATCGACTTCGACGATGAGCACCGCATCGACTTCTGGGCCTCGGTGCACGCCTGACCCGGACGAACCGAATGCTTCATCCTCGCGAGGTCGTGACTGTCGATGATCGATCAGCTCGGACAGGTTCGATGCAGTCGTCACCTGCTGGGCGACATCTCTCGCGGCAGGGTGGTGAGTTCCCGTTTGTATCCAGGTGTTCGGACTGCTTTTCGGACCCGGTCGAGCGTGCTTTGTTCGCCGATGGCCGGCCACAAGGCGAAAAGCTCGCTGTCACGGCCACGCATAACGGCCTTGTCGGCAGTGGGGTCGATCGCGATGAGGCGGTCCACGACGGTGTCCAGCAGGGGGTGGTTGCGTTCGGGATTGTGCGGAGTGGCTTGACGGATCGTGGCGGCAAGCAGGGCCAACTCGTCGAGCTCTGGCAGGAGGCCTTGGGCAGCACCGGTCAGCACCTCCCATAGTCCGTCGACGTCGGCGGCGTCGACAAAACCGGTAAACGCGTGGCAGACAAAACTAGGTCCGATCCGCTTGTTCGCTGCGACGGCCACCGCCGCGTTCCAGTCCTGGTGTCGAGCGACACCCGCGATCAGATGTTCTTTGAGCAGGGCCATGCCCGCACGGTCCTGCCCGGCCGCGTATCGCTTCCAGTCGGCGAAGAAGCCTTTGACATCGCCTCGGTCGGCAAGAGCGAAGCCGATGTCGCGGTACGCGCGCCAGGCGTATCCGTCGTCTATGCGTGTGGCGAGCGCACGAGCGCCGGCCAGATCGCCGGCGGCGATCCGGTTCAACACTTGCTGCCGACGAAACCCGCATGACTCGGGCAGGAGCGGGGCCATGCTGTCGACCTCATCCGAGGTGAGTGCGTCGACTGCGATCAATGCGCAAGTCGCGTCCGCGAATTCGAAGAGACCGTGGCTGCAAGCGAGCATCTGTACCTCGGTTCGGTAGTCCCGAGGCCAGCTCAGCACGCGAGTCACCGTCGGCGGCCCGTCTCCTGCACGCGGGAGGCGGCTGACGAGTTCCTCGAGGACACGGTCGCGGACGGGGACCACGGCAGCCGGTATCGGGTAGGGAGGGGTGCGCGCAGCTTCTCGCTCGACGTCGGTAATCGGGAGCGTGAGACCGGCGACGAGGGTGTCTTTCAGGCTTGGGAGATTTCCTGACATGCCGACATCGTGCCCCGGGGCGCCGACAGGTCACCTATCGCTGAACCGGAATGTGGTGATCACGTTCGGGATCCGTGCCCCTGCATCGCCGAGGCGTCCAGCGCGGGCTCTGGTTCCAGCCTCCCGCGCGTGGCGGACTCGACCACGGTGCGAGCGTTCAGGGGTGGGCTGCGGGATCTGCGGTGAAGAGCGTGCGCAGCGTGTCCGCAGTGAATTCGTCCATCGGATAGAACAATTCGATGGCCAATTCCGCGAGCGTCACATCCGAGGGTGCGCCGAAGGTGACCATGGTGCTGAACATGCGTAGCTCGCCCAGCGGGGTGGCGATGCGTAGCGGCACCGCGAACGGGGTGGGCGCACTGGGATCGGGTTCGGTGTGCGACGGGAACGGGTACTGGGAGACCTCGTCGTACAGTGCGCGCAGGATCGGGTCGCCTGTCGCCCGAACCTGGCGGAGCAGTCGTTCGAGCAGGAGTTCCCTGACCTGACCGTGGTTGATCATGTGTGTGGCGGCATCGGGCGGGCCGGGGTGCAGGGCCAGGCGGTAGACGTTGGGTCGCTCCATCAGCTGGTCGTCGACCTCGTTCGAGAAGAGGCCCATCGCGCGGTTGGTGGCAACGACATTCCAGTACCGGTCAACCGCTACCGCCGGATAGGGTTCGTGCGCGGTCAGCATGGTGTCCAGCGCGGCCCGGGCAGCGGCGAGATGGGCGTCGTCCAGGCTGCTCTCTCGATACTCCGGAGCGAATCCGCCCGCGAGCAACACTGTATTGCGTTCGCGCAGCGGAACTTCCAGGACATCACAGAGTTTGAGCACCATGGCCCGACTCGGCTTGGCCTTCCCGGTCTCGACGCAGGACAGATGCCGTGCCGAACTGTCGGCGGCCAGCGCGAGCTCCAGCTGACTCAGCCGCCGTCGCTGCCGCCAATCCCGCAGCAGTGTGCCGACGGGGGATTCCTGCATCGAACGCGTCACTCGGCCACGCTATCGGTCCGGCGCGACCGGGTGCCATGACCTCGGAGGTCATTGAGCCGATGACCGGCCGCTGGCAACGTCGACGCCATGACCACAATGACCACCTTTGAAGCCGGCCCCGGCCTACGCATCGCCTTGCGGGTAGACGGCTGGAGCACCGGGCTATTCGGCACCTTTCTGCTGGCCACCGCCCCGTTGTTGCGCGAACCGCTAGGCCTGCCGACTTCCTGGTCGGTCCCCTTTGGCGTCGGCATGCTGGGCGGCGCCGCGGCACTGCTGCTCATCGCGCGCCACCCTCGGCTACCGTCTCGCCTGGCTGCCATCGTTGTCGCGGTCAACGCCCTGTCGGCGGTACTCATGGTCGAGCTCGCTGTGATCGATCTGATTCCGCTGACGACTTGGGGCCGGGTCTTCCTGCTCGCGGGCGCAGCGTTCGTCGCGAGTTTCGCCGCCCTCGAGTTCGCGGGCCTGCATCGACGGGGACCGGTGACGCCATGACCGACGAAACCGCCGTCCTCGCCCTGCTGCGCGCGCAGATGGACGCCTGGGCCGCAGGTGACGGCGCCGCCTTCGCCGCCACATTCACCCCCGACGCCGATTTCGTCTCGGTAATCGGGGAACGCATCCAGGGCCGAACCGAACTCGCCACCGTCATGCAGGAGGGCTTCGACGGGTTCATGAGAGGCACCCGCATGGCCGAACCCGAAACCACCACGCTGCGCTTCCCTGCACCGAATATCGCGGTGTTGGTCACCGTGGGCGATCGGCCCAAGCCGCCGGGCGCGACCGCGCCGCCCGATGCCCGGTCCGTCCAGACCCGAGTCGCGGTGCGCCACACTGGAACTTGGCTGTTCACCACCTTCCAGAACACCCGGATCAGCCAGTTCCCACAGTGAGTCGGGAAGATGACAGTGCGTTCGCGTTGTCCTCGTGGCCCGCATGCCCCAGGTCGGTCGACTATGAACGGGCGCGCCCTACTCAGCCGCCGGCGGCTCGTCGAAATCCACGCCGTCAGCACGAAGTGTGTCGGAGCCTGTCCGTAGCGTGCATGGAATGAATTGGAGGCCGTGGCTGGAGCTTTGGAGTGAGGAATGGATTGCAAGTTGCGATCCCGGTGACCTGGATCCCGAGGTGGTGCAGCAGCGCTGGCTCGGCTATCCCGCGGCCACCCAGGCCGACGTCGCAGCCGTCGAGCAGCGTCTCGGCCTGAGGTTGCCACCCTCTTATCGCAGTTTCCTGCTGACCACCGATGGATGGCGCCATGCCGGGGAGTTCGTGTGGAAGATGCGTGACACGACAAACCTGGGGTGGCTGCGTGATCTCGAACCCAACTGGGAGTCCTGGGCCGACCTGATCACCGAAGCCCCAAGTGATGCGCCGGGTAACCCATTCAGTCGTGGGTTGTTGATCTCGTTGCACGCCGACGTCGGGATTCTGTTCCTCGACCCGGCCGACCGCGACGAAGACGGGGAGTGGGCCGCATATAGCGTCTTTGCCTGGAGTGAATTTCCGCAGCGGTATCCATCGTTCACCGCACTCATGAAATCGCTGTACCAAGGCTTCCATCGACTGCGTCAGCCTGCGTGCAGAACTCGTGACAACTGGGCTTCGGTGGCCGAAGAGGGTCGAGATCAAGCCCTTTCCGGGGACCTCGACAAAGCCATGGTGTCCCTGGAAAAGGCCCAGAATTTCGGCCAGCCGCGCGCCACAGTCCTGAGAACCCAGCTCCAGATGTTCCTCACCACTTCCTCTCCATACGACTACTCCCGGATCCTTTCGCATCTGCTGCCTTCGACGCCGGTCCCGGACGGATTCTTCCGCAGTCCGCTGTTCACCGACGAGTTTCTGCCGTGCATGTTCCTCCAGCACGCGCATAAAGAACCCTGGTACGGCTCCGCCCTCGACATTGCCGAATATCTGGCAGAACGCGCAATCACCGGACACCGCCACGCCCTCGAACTCGCCCAGAAACACGCCGCTGACGAACACTCACATGCCTCCGCCCTTGATATCGCCCAGCTCCTGGAAAACGCGCAAAACGACCCCGGGCTCGAGATCGGACCTGCTATCGACGAGTACAGGGCACGGGTGCAGCAGCCCGGCTACCGGCTTACCTACGGCAATCAAGCCTTCGACTCCGCAGTACGAAAGGCGCTCGCACAACACGACTCCGACCCAGCGGCACTGTGGGATGCGCTCGGGACCGCGATGACGCACTGGCAGCCCCGCACTCCGGATCACATCGCCCCTCGCCCTGCTCGCCGACCCTGCGCTGGCGTACAGCCTGACCCCGGAACGCGGTCGCGCGTTGCTGAGTCGTCCGCGTGGTGGTCGCTGAACCACGAGATAGGCGAAATCAGTTCTTTCCGTGGTTGTACCGCCCGGCGGCAACTCACTGGCTCAATGCTGGATCAGACCGCCGACCGGGGTGGAGGTGACGTGGCCGGTCGCCGGGAGGGTTTGTGCCAGAGCCAGGCCGGAGTCGACAAGGGATGATCGGCGGAGGTGGGCGACTTCGGAGATCGGGGTCCAGGTCGGTTCGACAGTGGCCCCGCTCGATTCGGCTCTGAGGTGGCCGCCGGTGACGCGGACGAGATAGAAGATGCCGATGTTCTGGTGCTCTACCCCCGAGTGGGCCTCATGTGCCGGAATCACCCTCGAATCCACTCCGAGTAGTCGTTCGACGACGCCGTCGAGGCCGGTCTCCTCCGCAAGCTCGCGGGTCACGGTATCGAAGGGGTCCTCTCCCTGCTCGACCCCACCTCCTGGAAGCGTCCAGGTGGTTTCGCCGCTTTCGGCGATGTGGTGAACAAGCAGCACCCGATCATGTTCGCGGCAGACGCCGTATGCCGCGATTCTCGAAGTCACCCGGTGAACTATATCTCCGGGCCTGCGCGGCATCCTGCCGTGGGATTCGCCACCGTTGGCAGTGACGGTGGCCGCGATGATCGACTGCCGGACGCACTACCGTTATGCCCGGTCCGGTACCGGCATAGGACCTGAGCCTGCTGAACAGCCGCAGGATCACAGACCTTCGTTCGCCGAGGCTCATGCAACATCTGCGCTCGGCCAGGGAGACGTCGACGGCGCTCGAGCGACCAAGACCGACCAGCCCGCCGCGTCGGAAACCAGCCGTCCCGCGAACACCACCTCGGCCGACGACATGAAGGTCCTTCTCGCCATGGTGATGGGCAATCACTTCGCCGCCGGTCGGCTCATCGACTTCGAACAGCGTAAGATCCCGGCGCTGATCGGGCGGTGTCGATCAGGAGGGCAATCCAGCGGCTTCGCGAGGATCGACAACGGCAAGGCTGAGAGGAGCGAGCCGCACTCGGGCGGAAGTGCGCCCCTCCCAGTCCCGTCGCATCAGGTCGGGAACGGCCGGTCGCGTTGCTATCGCACCGGGGTGTTCTGACCGGTGCGAATGCGCCATTCACTTTCGCGCTGTTCGAGGGTGAAGATGACCACTCCGTGCATCGGGTCCTGCGCCGGATCGGCACTGCCTCGTGTGCGTTGACGCGCGACGACCTGCACGAATGTCGGTGCCAGTTCGATCGTCTTTTCGAGGTGGTACTGGACATCGACGTTGTGGAGTGGACCGCCCACGCCGAACACGAAACGTTGTTTGGCCAGCAGTTCGTCGCGGCCGGTGGCCACACTGCCGCTGAAGTTTACGAAAGTGCTGTCGTCCCAGAACAATGCGTTCATCCCCTCCGCATCGTTGGAGTTGAACGCTCCCTCGTACCGCTCCAGTACTCGCACTGCCGCATCGATCGTCATCACTTCTCCCAGTCGGTTTTACACGTTGCCCCCAAGCTATTACCTGAACTGCGCTTCAGGTAAAGCCCGGCGAGCCGGATCACAGGCCGACGCCCGTTGGATCGGGCAGATCGACGCGGCCGCTCCCAGTAGGTGGGAAGTCTCGGCGCATCGTCCGCTCACCGGGAGAGCCCGGCGATTCGGGGGTGCGGCGAACCTAGCGTCGGCCGGGTGGACACTCGATCTGGTAGGGGCGCCCGATGAATCGCATGCAGGACAGGGTCGCGCTGGTCACCGGTGCGGCCAGGGGTATGGGTCGTGCGCACTGCGTGCGGCTTGCCGAGGAGGGCGCCGATATCATTGCCCTCGATATAGGTACCGCCGCAACGGAATTGGCGACGACCAAGCAGGCCGTCGAGGCGCTGGGACGGCGGTGCGTCACCGCTGCTGCCGATGTGCGTGAGGCGGACGTGCTCGATGCGGCCGTTTCCGGTGGGGTGCGTGAGCTCGGCAGGCTCGACGTGATCGTGGCCAACGCGGGCATCTACACCGACCTCGCACCGTCGTGGGAGCTCACCGACCAGGCCTGGCAGCGGACCATCGATATCAATCTGACCGGTGCCTGGCACACGGTGCGTGCCGGTGCGCCTGCGCTGGTAGACGGTGGGTCGATCGTGATCGTCAGCTCCGTCAACGGAATCGTCGGCGGCGCCATGGCGGCGCACTATTCGGCGAGCAAGCACGCCGTGGTCGGGTTGGCGCGCACGCTGGCCAACGAGCTCGGGCCGCGCGGTATCCGGGTGAACACCGTGCACCCGGGGTCGGTGGCGACGCCGATGATCCTCAACGACGAGGTCTACGCGAAACTGCGCCCGGACCTGCCGAATCCGACGCGGCAGGACGCGGCCGAGGCACTCGCCCGGCGCACCCTGCTGCCGGTCCCGTGGGTGGAACCGGTCGACGTCAGCAATGCCGTGCTCTTCCTCGCATCCGACGAGTCCCGTTATGTGACGGGAACCCAGCTCGTGGTGGATGCCGGACTGACTCAGAAGGTGTGACATGGGACGGGTTTCGGGCAAAGTAGCGGTGGTGACCGGCGCCGCGCGTGGTATCGGCCGCGCGCAGGCGATCCGGCTGGCCGAGGAGGGCGCCGACATCATCGCGCTCGACCTCTGCGGACCGGTCGACACCGTGGTGACGCCACCGGCGAGCCGTGACGATCTCGACGAGACCGTCCGGGCCGTCGAGGCGACGGGTGCGCGGATCGTCGCCACGGTCGTCGACGTGCGCGACGGGTCGGCGCTGCGGGCCGCCGTCGACGCCGGGGTCGGTGAGCTGGGCGGGCTCGACATCGTCTGTGCCACAGCCGGAATCAGCTCGAGCGCGTTCGCCCTCGAGCTGACCGAGCGGCAGTGGCAGACCATGATCGACATCAACCTCACCGGTGTGTGGCAGACCTGCAAGGCGGCCACACCCCACCTCATCGCTCGTGACGGGGGAGCGATGATCCTGACCAGCTCCATCGCCGGATTACGCGGGCTGGTCGGCGTCGCCCACTACGTCGCGGCCAAACACGGTGTCGTCGGCTTGATGCGTTCGCTGGCGAAGGAACTCGCGCCCCACCATGTCCGGGTGAACACCGTGCACCCGACCAATGTGGACACCCCGATGATCCAGAACGACATGGTGCGCAAGGTCTTCCGGCCGGACCGGGAGAATCCGACCCGCGAGGAATTCGCCGAGGCCGCCACGTCGATGAACATGCTGCCCATTCCGTGGGTCGACCCCGTCGACATCGCCAACGCCACCCTGTTCCTGGCCTCCGACGAAGCTCGCTACATCACCGCCGTCACCCTGCCGGTGGACGCGGGCAGCACCCAACGCTAGGTCGGTGGCCTGCGGAACATCACCGGACCGGGAGGGGTTCCGGCGCCTCGGCGAGGCCGGTGAGTGCGTCCGGGAGGGGGTCGTGGTGGACGACGCCGAGGCGCTGGGTGGCGCGGGTGAGTGCGACATACAGCTCCGCCGCGCCACGCGGTCCCTCCGCGAGAATCCTTCCCGGCTCGACGACGAGCACGGCGTCGAACTCCAGGCCCTTGGTTTCCGACGCGGGCACAGTGCCCGGCATGCCGACCGGACCGATCACCACACTCGTGCCCTCCCGGTCCGCCTCGGTCCGCACGAATGCCTCGATGGCCGAAGGAAATTCGGATGCATCGACCTGCTGCGACCACGGCTGCACACCACACGCGCGCACCGAATCCGGTGGCCGAACCTCCGGCGCGAACTCGGCGAGCACGGCGGCGGCGACCGCCATGATCTCGGCGGGCGTGCGGTAGTTCACCGTGAGTGAGCGGTACACCCAGCGGCCCGGAACATACGGGTCGAGCACCGTCGCCCACGCGGTGGCACCTGCCGGTGACCGGCGCTGGGCCAGGTCGCCGACGATGGTGAACGAGCGGCTCGGACAGCGGCGCATCAACACCCGCCAGTCCATCTCGGAGAGCTCCTGCGCCTCGTCGACGACCACATGCCCGTAGGTCCAATCACGGTCGGCCGCAGCGCGTTCGGCGAGCTCGCGGGTGTCGCGCTCGAGGAACCGGTCGGCGAGGTCCTCGCCGTAGAGCATGTCCTGGGCGAGCAGGTGGTCCTCGTCGTCCATCAGGTCTTCGCGGCTGATCAGGGTGTCGAGTACGCCCTCGGCATAGGCGGTTTCGGCCTTGCGGGCGCGTTCGGCGCTGTCGTCGGCGGGGGCGCCGCTTCCGAGCAGATCGACCAGTTCGTCGAGCAACGGCACGTCCGACACCGTCCACGCGGCACCGTCGGCCCGCCACAGCGACTCGTCCGCGGACGCGGCGCGAAGACGGTCCGGGGACGAATACAGTTCGGCGAGAAGCCCTTCCGGGGTGAGAACAGGCCAGCATTCGTCGAGCACAGCGACGAAATCGGTGTTCTCGGCGAGTTCGGCGGTCAGGTCCGCGCGCAGCTGCTCCCACGCCTCGCTGTCCTCGCGCGTCAACCAGCCCTTCCCGATGCGTGCGATCGCGCGTTCGGTGAGCACATAGGTGACGATCTCGGCGAACACCGCCCGCGCCTCGTTGTGCGGTCGTCCGCTCGCCCGCGCCTCCTCGCGCGCCCACTCCGCGACGGCCGCGTCGACGCGCACCGTCGTGTCGGCCAGCTCGATGTCCCGCGGCACCGCGGGCAGTCGTTGCCGGTCCGCGATCGCGGCACCGAGCACGTCGAGAATGCGCAGCGAGCCTTTGACGCGCGCCGCTTCCGGTGTGTCCTCGGCGGTGGCGTGCAGCCCGGGCATCAGATCGGCGGTGGTGGCGAAGACGACATTCGTCTCACCGAGCGCGGGCAGCACGTGCGCGATGTGGTTCAGGAAGGCCGGGTTCGGGCCGACCACCAGTACACCTTGGCGTTCCATCCGCTTGCGCTGGGTGTAGAGCAGATAGGCCACCCGGTGCAGCGCGACGACGGTCTTGCCGGTGCCGGGGCCGCCTTCGATCACGGTGACGCCCGGGTGTTCGAGGCGGATGATCTCGTCCTGCTCGGCCTGGATCGTCGCCACGATGTCGCGCATCCCGTCCCCGCGCGGTGCGTTCACCGCCGCCAGCAGCGCCGCGTCGCCGCCTTCGCCCGCGTCGGGCCTGCCGAGGATCTCGTCGGTGAAGCCGAGCACCCGGCGATCGCGGGTGTGGAACTGCCGCCGCCTGCGCATGCCCTCCGGGTTGGCGGCGGTGGCCACATAGAACGCGCGGGCGGCGGGCGCGCGCCAGTCGAGCAGCAGTGGTTCGAAATCGTCGCCGGCATCGAACAGGCCGATGCGGCCGATGTAGGACGGTTCCCCCGACACCGCATCCAGCCTGCCGAAACACAGACCGTTGTCGGCGACGTTCAGGCGCTGGATCTCCTTCCCGAGCGCGCGCACCTCGTTGTCGCGTTCCATCGGGGAGTTACCGGTGCCGCGCAGTGCGGCGCTGTAGCGGCCCTTCACCTGTGCGCGCTCGGCGTCGAGCCGCGCGTACAGGTGCGCCACGTACTCGCGCTCCGACTGCAATTCCTCGTCGTGACCGTGTTCCGGCACAAGCCCTCACTTTCGGTGTTTCCGCAGGTGAAATGCTGCGGCCGACGATTATGCGCCACAAAGGGGGCCTTGTGGCAAGGCCCCCTTTACGGTATACAGTGAAGGTGGAAAGAGACGCTGTCAGCGCGTGAGGAACGCCAGCACCGTCGATTCGAATTCTTCCTTCCGCTCGATCATCGCCCAGTGCCCGCAGTTCGGGAACACGTGCAGTTCGGCGCGCGGGATCGTGCGCATCGGGATCAGGGCCATGTCGAGCGGGCTCACCCGGTCGTCGCGGCCCCAGGTGACCAGCGTCGGCGCCTGCACTTTGTGCAGCATGGCCCAGGGCGGGGGAGCGTCGGACGCTTCCATCGCCCGCACCATCGCCGTGAACGCCGCCTTGCTGTACATGCGCCGGGCGCTGTCCAGGGTCGCGGGATCGGTGGCCTGAGTCCAGCGCTCCTCGATGAGTTCCTCGGTCACCATCGCCGGATCGAACACCATCGAATGCAACCACTGCACCAGACGTTCCCGCGTCGGTTCCTCGGTGAACTCCTGCAGCAGCTTGATGCCCTCGCCGGGGCCAGGGCTGAACAGGTTGCGCCCGATTCCGCCGATGGTCACCAGCTTGCCCACCCGATCCGGTCGCGCGATGGCGTAATTCAGCGCCACGCCGCCGCCCATCGAGTTGCCGATGATATCGACCCGCTCCAGGCCGAGTCCGTCGACGAAGCGTGCCACCGCGTCCAGGGCGGTCACCATCGGGTGTCCGCCGAAGTCGTCGCTCACCCCGAAACCGGGGAACTCTAGAACCAGGCAGCGGAACCGCTCGGCGAAGGTGGCCAGATTGCCACGGAAGTTGCGCCACCCGGTCACCCCGGGGCCGGAGCCGTGCAGCAACAGCAGGGGCGGGCCGTCACCGGCCTCGTGGTAGCGCAGAATGCCTGCGTCGGTGGGCAATTCGCGCAGCGTGCCGTCATAGGTGATGCTCATCAGGCGTGGGTTCCCCCGTCGATCCGGATCTCGGTGCCGGTGATGAACGCGCCGTCCTCGGACACCAGCATGGCGATCACGCCCGCCACCGCGTCCGGGTCGCCCATACCCGCGCCACCGGACTCCAACTCGGTCGGCAACACGGGAGACAGCTTGGCGAACAGCGACCAGTCGGCATCGGCGGGCACGTAACCACCGGTGGCATCGGTGATCCCGGACTTGATGCTGCCCGGCGCCACCGACACCGCACGCACACCCTTGCCGCCGTACTCGAGGGCGATGGCGTGGGTGAAGGACTGGATGCCGCCCTTGCTCGCCGCGTACGCCGCCATATAGGGGTGCGCGAAGGCCGCCGAGGTGGAGCTGAAGTTCACGATGGTCGAGCGCGGATTGGCCAGCAGCGCGGGCAAGGCCTCACGGACCACGAGGAACGTGCCCGTGAGATTCACCCCGATGATCTGGTTCCACAACTCGAGGGAGGTCTGCTCGGTGTGCGAGGCACGCAGGATGCCCGCCGCGTTCACCACCGAATCCAGACCGCCCAGGGTGGCAGTGGCCGATCGGACACCCTCGACCACCGATTGCTCGCTGCCGATATCGAGGGTGAGGACGCTGAAACGCTCACCCGTGCCGCGTTCCTTCGCCTGCGTGGCGGCGGCCGCGAGGCCGTCGGCCGATACGTCGGCGCCGACCACGGTGGCGCCCTCGTCGAGCAGGCGCAGCGCCGTCGCGCGGCCGATACCGGATCCGGCGCCGGTGACCAGCGTCCGATGACCGTCGAGTCTGTGCATGATGTTCTCCTGGTTGTGTCGCCTCAGCCGAGGCGGCCGGGGACCGGTTCGTTGCGGAGCTGATCGGTCGCCAATTCGCCTGCGGCGACAGCTCGTTCGATGGAATCGCGCAGCGCCGGGCAGGTCGGGATCCAGCTGCTCGGCTCGCCGAGGGCCGCCCGGCGGGCGAACTCCGGGCAGGCGGACTCGGCGTCGTCGAGCCACTGCACGCTGGTGTGACTCGGGCTGAACTTCTCGGCGAGTACCCGGTTTCCGCAGGTGGCGCACTGGATGGGTTGCATGATCTTTCCTCGGGTCAGCGCGCTGCCGCGGCGTGGTCGGCGGCGACGTACCCGAACACCATGGCCGGGCCGATGGTCGCGCCCGCGCCCGCGTAGTCGTTGCCCATCACCGCGGCGGAGGTGTTGCCCGCCGCGTAGAGCCCGTCGATGACGGAACCGTCGGCGCGCAGCACCTGGGCGTTCTCGTTGTAGACCAGCCCGCCTTTGGTGCCGAGATCACCGATGCGAATCCGCAGCGCGTAGTACGGGCCACGGTCGAGCGGGTCGAGGGTCGGCTGGGGCAGGGTCGGGTCGCCGTAGTAGTTGTCGTACGCGCTGTCACCGCGCCCGAAGTCGTCGTCGTGGCCGTTGCGGGCGAACCCGTTGAACCGCTCGACGGACTCGCGCAAGCCGAGTGCGGGCACACCGATGGCCGCCGCCAGCTCGTCCACCGTCGCGCCGGTGCGCAGAAGACCGCTCTCGAGCCAGGACGCCGGGAACTTCTGGCCCGGCACGACGCCGCCGATCGGGTAGCGGCTCTTGGCTTTCGCATCGAAGATCAGCCAAGCCGGGTCGTGCGATCCGGCCAGCTGGGCATGCACGAAGGTGACATAGGGCGCGGCCTCGTTGGTGAAGCGGGCGCCCGAGCTGTCGACGATGATCGAGCACGGGATCGACCGCTCCGACACCAGCACCTGGTTCACACCCTCCGGGCGCTGGAACGACGGCATCCACCACGCGTCGTCCATCAGATCCACTGCGGCGCCGACCTTTTCACCGGCCACGATGCCGTCGCCGGTGTTGTCCGCCGAGGCCGCGCTGAAATTGTCGCGGCCGCCGTCGGGCAGGTACTGCTTGCGCATGGCCTGGTTGTGCTCGAACCCGCCGGTGGCCAGCAGGACACCGTCGCGGGCGCGGATGCGGATCTCGCGGCCGCCGCGCTCGGCGATCACGCCGATCACCGCGCCGGTGTCGTCGGTGATCAGCGACCGCAGCGGGGTGTTCAGCCACAACGGCACCCCCGCGTCCCGCAGGGCAAGACGCAGCCTGGCGATGAGCGCGCGGCCGAGTGTGTCCATGTGCCTGCGCAACACGATCGCCTTGATCGCGCGCAACCCGGTGAGCAGCGCGGTCCAGCGCGCCTTCCAGGTGCGGGTCACCATATTGAGCTGGACGAAGTCCTTGGAGGTGATGAACAGACCAGGTGGGGTGGCGAGGGCGGCCGGGCGCAGCAGATCCTCGTCGGGGCCGAGCTGTTTGAGATCGACGGGCAGCGGTTCGATCGACCGGCCGGCCGGGCGGCCACCCGGCGCCTCGGGGTGGTAGTCGGAATAGCCTGTGCACCATTGGAATCGCAGGTGCGGGCTGGTCTCGAGGAACTCCAGCATGCGCGGGCCCTCGTCGATGAAA
The DNA here is from genome assembly GCF_040639775.1 of Nocardia sp. NPDC023733. Taxonomy (NCBI): domain Bacteria; kingdom Bacillati; phylum Actinomycetota; class Actinomycetes; order Mycobacteriales; family Nocardiaceae; genus Nocardia; species Nocardia sp. NPDC023733. Next base: position 1,062,115 of record NZ_JBFAAN010000001.1, read on the forward strand.
CGGTCGAGATTGGCGGTCGGCACCCGGTCGCCGACCACCGCGTCGAGATAGGCGCGCACGTCGGCGCGATCGTCACGCAGACCCTCCCGCAGCAGGGTCGGATTGTTCGGTACCCAGATGCCGCCACCCGAAAGAGCCGTGCTGCCGCCGTAGTGGGCGGCCTTCTCGATGACGAGCGTGTCGAGGCCGCGGTCGGCCGCGGCGAGTGCGCCCGTGAGCCCACCCGCACCGCTGCCGACGACGAGGAAGCCGACCTCGTGGTCCCACTGTTGCTGGTTCGCAGTCATTCTCGGGCTCCTCAGCACACTACCATGTCGTCCTGCGACCAGAACGCCCGCATGCTGGTGATGCGCCCGTCCTCGTCGAAGGTCATCACATCGATCGGCTCGAGCGTGAACGTCTGCTCGCCGAAGCGGGTGACCACCCGGAAGTTGAACGCGGCGCTGTTGCCCGCGACCCGGATGCTCAGCAGTTCCGTCGACGTGTCAAGGGACTCGATGGCGGCGTAGAACTCGGTGATCGCGGCGTGACCGACTCGCACCTCGCTGCCGACCGGGTCCTCCACGGTGGCGTCCTCGCGGTAGAGCGCGACGACGTCGGCGGCCGTCCCGGCGCCGACGGTCTCCACATACCGCCGCACCGTGTCTCGAATGTGGTCCGCTGATGTCATCGTGTCGCTCCTGGAGATGGGTGATGGAGTGGTCGATGAACGCAATCACGGCCGGTGGGTGGGTGGGCGGCTGCTTCCCGGCCAGCGGGAGATCTAGGTCGCGACGCTCGTCGTGATGCTGCCGACGATCAGATCGGCGAGGGCTCCGATCGCGGCGTCGAGGGAGCAGCGCCGCGCGTTCAGCTCCTCGGCGATCGTTTCGGCCGCGCCGAGAATGCCGACGCACCGCAGTCGAAGAGCGTCGGCCGCGAGGTCGCTGTGCGGGATCAATGCGTCCGTCATCAACGTGAGGTAGGCATCGAGCAGGTCCCGCTGGATCGCCTCCATGTCCCGATTCCCTTTGAGCGCGGCGGAGACCGCGCTGAATTCGGGCATATCGGTGGCGCACGTGAAATACGCGCCGCTCAGCACGCGCGCGATCTCGACCGGGGTGGGGGCGGCGCTCGCCAGTGCCGTGGCGGTCGCGGTCCGATGGCGTTCGTCGAGCCGTCGATACAGCTCGAGCAGCAGTCCGGGACGGGTGCCGAAGTGGTCGTACACGATCGGTCTGCTCACCCCGGCGGCCTCGGCGAGGCTGAGCAGAGTCAGTGCGTCGGCGCCCTCGGCGCGCACGATCGCCAGCGCGGTCTCGATCAACTGTTCGTGCCTTGCGGGTCTGGACAGGCGCGTCGGCGTGGTCGGCAATCTTCCTCCCTTGCGTAGTCGCCCCAGTTTAGCTACAAAGTGTAAGTTACAAAATGTAGCTTGACTGGACGAAGGAGAAGACGTGACGCGACAGGCGACATCGGTACTGATCATGGGCGGCTCGGGGCAGGCGGGCGCGGGGACGGCGGCGCTGCTGCGCCGGTGGTATCCGGAACTCGAGCTCACGATCGCGGGCCGGGACATCGAACGCGCGCGACGAGTCGCCGAGAGCCTCGGTGGCGCGAACGCGGTCACCATCGACATCACTCGCGCCGACCTCGGTCTGCCCGCCGACGCCGCGTATTCCGCGGTGGTGGCGGCACTGTGGGACGCCCATCTGCACGGGCTCGGCTTCGCCGCGCGCCACGGCGTGCCCTATCTGAGCCTGTCCAGCGGTCTGCTCGACATCGCTCCCGAGGTCGTCGCGGGTGGTGGGCGGGCCGCGGCGCCGGTCCTGCTGGCGAGTCACTATCTCGGCGGGATCGTCGTGCTCGCCACCCTGGCGGTCGCGGCGGAGTTCGAGCGGGTCGAACGGATCGGAATCGCCGCGGCGCTGGACGATTCCGATACCGGGGGACCGGCGGGCATCGCGGACATGGAGCGCTGGTCGGCAGTCACCACCGCGGGACTGATCCGCCGCGACGGCGTGTTCACCTGGGTGAGCGGCGACGACGCCCGAGCCGACGTACGGGTCGGTGACGGGGTGGTGCTCGCCGGGCAGAGCGTTCCGATCCTGGACGTGCCGAGTCTCGCGCTGGCCACGGGCGCGCCGAACGTCCGGTTCGACCTGGCGGTCGGCGAGTCCGCGGGCCGGCGGCGCGGCGCGGGCGCTTCCCTCGAGGTCGTCGTCGACGTCGAGGGAAGCGACTTCTCGGGCGCGGCTCGGCGAGTGCGTCGCACACTCGTGCATCCGGGCGGACAGCGTCCGCTGACCGCGCTCGGGATCGCGCTCGGGGTCGAACGGTTGCTCGGGCTCCGCGGTGCTGCCGTGCCACCGGGCATCCACATGCCCGAGGCGCTGATCGACCCCGCCTACGCCCTCGAACGGATAGCGCACAGTGGCGCCACCTTCGAGGAGACCGGGGCCTAACTGCCCAGCATGTCCAGGACGGCGAGGTGGCTGAACAGCATCGACGCACCGATCGGGTTGCCGCCGCCGGGGTACACCTCGCCGCTCACCGCGGCCATGGTGTTGCCCGCGGCGTACAGGCCGGGGATCGGTTGCCCGTCGCGGTCGAGGACGCGCGCGGCGCTGTCGGTGCGCAGGCCGCCCTTGGTGCCGAGATCGGAGATGCCGAAGGCGGCCGCGTGGAACGGGCCCTTGTCGATGCGAACCAGCGGTGGTTCGCCGTTGGAGAAGGCGCGGTCGTACGCCTCGTCGCCGCGCCCGAAGTCCGGGTCGACGCCGGTGGCGACCATGCTGTTGAACCGTTCGACGGTGGCCTCGAGCTTGTCGGCAGGCACTCCGATCTTCGCGGCCAGTTCGGCCAGCGTTTCGGCGGTGTGCCACAGGCCGGCGGCGACGTATTTCTCGGTCTCGACCATGGACACATTGGTGGCCTTGATCGGCGGCACCTCGCCTTCGGAGTCGTCGTAGATCATCCAGAACGGCAACGTCATCTCGCCTGCCTCGAGCCGTCGGATCACCTCGCGGCCGAGCCGGTCGTAGGGGGCGGACTCGTTGACGAACCGTTCGCCGTTCCGGTCGACGAAGATGCCGCCGGTGAACCACAGCGCGAACGCCGAACGCCCGTCGGGATGGGTCAGGCCGGGTGACCACCAGGCCTGGTCCATCAGGTCGGTGTCGGCGCCTGCGGCGATCCCCGCCTGGTGGGCCAGTCCCTGATTTCCCCAGGGCCCCATGGTGTCCCGGGCCTGGCCGGGCACACCGTACTGCTCGCGCAACTGCTGGTTCTGTTCGAAACCGCCTGCCGCGAGCACCACGCCCCGGCGAGCGCGGATGGCGTGGCGCTGCCCGTCGCGTTCGATGATCGCACCGGTCACCACCCCGTCCTCGACCACCAGCTCGACCAACGGCGCGGACAGGTGCAACGTGACGTTGGGATAACCCGACAGCGCCCGCAGGAACCGCCCGATCAGCGCCTGCCCGCCGATCAGCAGGTCGGGCAGCGGTGCCCCGAGCCGGTCGGTGTCGAGCGGACCGCGCAGGGATTCCCGCAGATCGCCCAGCTCGGCGGCGGGCAACGGTGTCGGCATGATGTGGCGCTGACCGTCGAGCCGCGCCTTGGGCGCCTTGCCGAAATAGTCGGGCCAGGGCAGCATCTGGAACGCGAAATGCTCGTCGGATTCCAGGTATTCGATGAGGTCGCGACCGCGCCGCACATAGGTCTGCTGTAGGTCCTCGGGCGTGCGGTCGCCGACGACGGCACGGTAGTAGGTGAGCGCGTCGTCGAGGGTGTCGTCGGTGCCCGCCCGCTCGAGGACGGGGTTGCAGGGGTACCAGACGCCGCCGCCACCGGAATACGCTGTCGTGCCGCCGAACTTGTCGGTCGCCTCGACCACTGCGACGGTGAGCCCCTCGCGGGCCGCGGTGTACGCACCCGCGAGGCCACCGCCGGAGCCCGCGACCAGCACGTCCACCTCGTCGTTCCAGTCCACCACTGTTCCTCCTGATACCGCCTCGACTTGCCCCGACCGTATGCGCGGACCCGCCGGTGTGATGCGGGTCATCCCGATCACCGGGAGGCGACAACGATCCGGCGAACGTGCCGGTCAGCGGGAAGGCCACCTGCTCGGATGCCGATCGGATCCCTAGCGTCGCGGCGGAAAACCGGTCTCCATCGAAAGGCAGGCACAGTGAAGACCCCATCGTCACCAGGGAAGGGTCCGGCCGAGGTCGACGTGGTCGTCGTCGGCGCGGGCATCGCCGGGCTCTACGCCCTGCACAAGTTCCGCGAACAAGGACTCACCGTGCGGGTGTTCGAGGCCGCCGACGGCGTGGGCGGCGTCTGGTATTGGAACCGCTATCCAGGTGCCCGCTGCGATGTCGAGAGCGTGGACTACTCGTACTCCTTCGACGAGGACCTGCAGCAGGAGTGGAACTGGAGCGAGAAGTATGCCACCCAGCCCGAGATCCTGGCCTACCTCGAACACGTCGCCGACCGCTTCGACCTGCGCCGCGACATCGAATTCGGCACGCGCGTCACCGATATCGTGCTCGACGAGCCTGCCCTGCGCTGGCAGGTCGGCACCGACACCGGGCGCGCGGTGTCGGCCCGGTTCGTGGTGCTGGCCACCGGCCCGCTGTCGAACGCCAACACCCCGGCCATCCCGGGCCTGGACACCTTCGCGGGTCGGGTACTGCACACCTCGCACTGGCCGCACGACGGTGTCGATATCGCCGGGCAGCGGGTGGGTGTGATCGGCACGGGTTCGTCCGGGATCCAGACGATTCCGTGCCTGGCCGAGGAGGTCGCGCGCCTGCACGTCTTCCAGCGCACGCCCAATTACAGTGTCCCGGCGGGCAATACGCCGATCACCGAGGAACAGCGGCGGGCGCAGAAGGCGAACTACGCCGAGCGCAGGCGGCTGTCGATGGCCAGTGGCGGCGGCTCACCGCACCAGCCGCACCCGAAGCTCGCGGTCGAGGCGACCGACGAGGAACGCCGCGAGGCCTATCAGCGCCGGTGGGAGCTGGGTGGGGTGCTGTTCTCCAAGACCTTCCCCGATCAGCTCCTCACCCGCGAGGCCAACGACACCGCGCGGCTGTTCTGGGAGGAGAAAGTGCGCGCGGTGATCGACGACCCGCGCGTGGCCGACATCCTGATCCCGCGCGATCACCCGATCGGCACCAAGCGGATCTGCACCGACACGAACTACTACCAGACCTTCAACCGCGACAATGTCGACCTCGTCGACCTGCGCGCCACCCCGATCACCGGCATCGATGCCGACGGTGTGCACACGACCGAGACGCACTACCGTCTCGACACCCTCGTACTGGCCACCGGGTTCGACGCGATGACCGGGTCGGTCTCGCGGATGAACATCGTCGGCCGCGGCGGTGTCACCCTCAACGAGACCTGGGCAGAAGGCCCGAAAACCTATCTGGGCCTGGGTATCTCAGGGTTCCCGAATCTGTTCAATCTCACCGGTCCGGGCAGTCCCTCGGTGCTGGCGAACATGGTGCTGCACTCGGAACTGCACGTCGACTGGGTGGCCGAGGCGATCCGGTTCCTCGACGACCAGGGCGCGGTGGCGCTGGAAGCCCGGCCCGACGCGGTCGAGGCGTGGGTGCGGGAATGCGCCGACCGGGCAGCGGGAACGCTGATGCTCGAGGCGAATTCGTGGTACCTGGGCGCCAATATCGAGGGCAAGCCGAGGGTGTTCATGCCGTTCGTCGGTGGGTTCGGCGTCTACGGGCAGATCATCGCCGAGGTGGCGGCCGCGGGCTACAAGGGCTTCGACGTTCTCGAGGCGTGATCCACGGGCAACGGGGTGGTCGTCTTCGGACGACCACCCCGTCGCTGTGTCAGCCGGCGAACCCGCCGAACCCACCCCGGTAGTACAGCAGCGGTCGCGCGCCCTCGGTGGCCCGCAGACCGCTGATCCGGGCCAGCACAACGGTGTGGTCGCCCGCGTCGTGCTCGAGCTCCACCGACGCCTCGATATGGGCGAGCGCCCCGTGCAGGGCGGGCGCGCCGTTGCCCGCCGGACTCCACTCCACACCGGCGAACTTGTCGCCGCCGCTCACCGCGAACCGGCCGCACACCGCGCGCTGATCCTCGGCCAGGATGTTGATGCACAGCGTTCCCGTGCGGCGCAGCAGTGGCCAGCTCGTCGAACTCTTGGCCGGACAGAACGACACATACGGCGGATCCAGCGACACCGACACCACCGACTGGCAGGTGAAACCGATCGGCCGGGTGCCGTCGTGCGCGGCGATCACCGCCACCCCGGTCGCGAAATGCCCGAGCACCGCGCGCAGCTCGGCCGGGCTGGGAACACCTGCGTCGACGACGACATTGTCTGCATTCATACCCCCAGAATCGGTGGCGGGCGGTGCGGCTCTCAAGATGTCCTCCCGGTGAGCGGTTGCCGACACAGCCGAGGTGACCGGGCCGGTTGCTACCATGCACCGGTGCCGAACACCGACCCCGACCCCGGCGTGCCCAACCTGCCGCCGACCAGTTGGGCGGTCCTGGCGATGCTCTCCTTCGAAGAGGAGATCTCCGGCTACGACCTGAAGAAGTGGGCCGACTGGAGCCTGCGCTACTTCTACTGGACCCCGTCCTACAGCCAGATCTACGCGGAACTGAAGAAGCTCGAACAGCACGGTTTCGCCTCCTCCCGGCTCGACAGCGACAACGCCATGCGCGGGCGCAGGCTGTACCAGATCACCGACGCGGGCCGTGCCGCCGTCACCACCTGGTGGAATGAGGCGCCCGTCGATCCCTCGGTCCTCAAACACCATGTGCTGCTGCGCGTGATGTTCGGCCACCTCGGCTCACCCGAGCGGCTCAAGCAGATTCTGCGCGACCACATCGCCGACGTCGACCAGCTCGAGCAGCGCGCCGCCGTCGACGCCGAAGCCGCCAAATCCGAACCGGGCTGGGCCTATTCGCAGATCGTGCTGCAGTGGGCCCAGCGCCACTACGCCGCCGAACGCGAACTCGCCCAGCAGCTGATCGACGAGATCGACCAGGCCGCGACGATCCTGGCAGGCGCCGAACACGACGACCGCGCCGAGTACCCGCACCCCACGCCCGGACGCTGGCGTGAGATCGAGCAGCGCGTGCAGGCGGCGGGCGGGCACCCGGACGCGCCCGAGTAGGCGTCGCCGAGGAGCCCGGGGTTCAGCCGAGACCGAGGGTTTCGCGGATCATCGCCCAGATCTCGGTGCGCGCCGACTGGGTCGCGGCCAGGGACGGGATGGTCAGGAAGCCGTGGAACAGGCCGTCGTAGCGGCGGTGGCGGACCGGCACGCCGTCGGCTTCCAGGCGTGCGGCGTAGGCGTCGCCTGCCGAGCACGGTGGGTCGAGTTCGGCGGTCACCACGACGGCGGGGGCCACGCCCGCGAGGGTTTCGGCGCGGGTGGGGACCAGGCGCACGTCGTCGGTGCCGTGGGGGGCGTACTGCTGCCAGTACCAGCGCATCGCCCGGGTGGTGTTGTAGTGGCCGGTGCCGAAGCGGCGGTAGGACTCGGTGTCGAAGTCGTCGTCGATCACGGGGTAGAGCAGGATCTGCGCGGCCACCGGCGGGCCGTTCCCGTCACGCACCGCGAGCGCGACCGTGGCGGCGAGGTTGCCGCCCGCGCTGTCACCCGCCAGCGCGATGCGGGCGGGGTCGCCGCCGTATGTAGCGATGTGTTCGGCTGCCCACCGGACTGTGGCGAGCATGTCGTCGTGGGCGGCGGGCCCGGGATGTTCCGGGGCGAGGCGGTAGTCGACCGCGACGACCACCGCTCCGACACCCACTGCCATGGAGCGGCAGAACTCGTCGTGACTGTCGAGATCGCAGAAGACAAAACCGCCGCCGTGTGCGAACACGATCACCGGCCGGGGCGGCCCGTCGTCGTAGGGCCGGTACACCCGCACCGTCAACGCACCGCCCGGTCCGTCGACGACCACGTCGCGGACCGAGGGCAGATCGGGAAGCCGCTGTGGCGCACCACGTCTCGCGAAGATGGCGGCCCGCGCGTCGGCGGCCGACATCGCGGCCACATCGGGAAATCCCGCGTCCAGGGCCGCCAGCATCGCTGCCACCTCGGGATCCGGCACGGCACCCGGCCCCGTGGTCGGGTAGTCACGGATTGTCACTGAACCTCCTGTGAATGTGCCGACACGGTCGGTCAGCGCGTCGTGCGCCTCACCGTAGGGCGGGATCCCCGTGCACCGGACCGGGTTCTCCCGCTGGGCGGAAACAACCCGCCGACCTGCCGCGACGGCTGCCTATCGTCGGCGGATGGACACCACGAACGTCTATGTCATCGACACCGTCGTCACGAGACCCGGCCGGGCGAAGGAGTTCGTCGACACCTATCTGAGCGGGTATGCGCCGGGTGCCCGGGCCCGCGGCATGACACTGGAACGGCTGGTCGTGAGCCCGCCCGTCTGGTTCCCGGACGAGCCCAACACGGTGACCGCCACCTGGGTCCTCGACGGTGCGGCCGGCTGGTGGGCGATGACCTGGCAGGGCCGCCTCGACGAATCCGTGCGGCACTGGTGGGACGACGTCGATCATCTCGTCCTCGAACGCACCAGGACAACCGGCGCCGCACCCGCCGACATCGAGAGGCTCGGCAATGTTTGACGTCATCCGGCTAATTCATCTGGCCCCTACGGCCGACGCCGATCGAGTGCTCGCGGACCTGCGGGCCGGCGCGCTCGCATCACCGGCCCGCCGAGTCCTCGTCCAGCCGACTCTGCACGGTGTGCGCAACGGCGGGGACATCCTGGTGCACCTGCGCTTCGACGACGCCTCGGCATGGGAAACCGTTGCACCACAGTGGGACCCGATGGTCGACGGTGTCGTCCACATGGACGGCGCCGAGTACGTGGCAGGCACCGCCGGCGCCGCCGAACCACCTGCAGGGTCGGTGTATCGCGTGCTCCTGCTTCGTGTCTCGCCGGAAACCCCGCCCGCGACCGTCGACCGGTTCGAAGCCGATCTGCTCCGCATGCCGCACTACATCTCGACCATCCGGTCCTGGCGGCTGAGCCGGACCACGCGCGCGATCGGATCCGCGTCGTGGACTCATGTCTGGGAACAGCAGTTCACCGACCTCGACGGGCTGGACGGCGCGTATCTCATGCACCCCGTCCACTGGGCCCACGTGGACCGCTGGTTCGATCCCGAACATCCGGAAGTCATTGTGCGCGACCGTATCTGCCACAGCTTCTGCGTCAACGAGCCGGTGCGCGGGTAACACACCGTCGACGTCGGCCGGGGCGGGTGCTGATCGCTACCTACCCCAGCCGACGCGACCGCCACCCGCACCGGAAGCGGAGTGACGGCATATGCGCGCTCGCGAACCGGACGCATCGTGGGGGAGCGACGGCCGCAGTACCTCGATCAGGCGTAGTCGCGTGCTCGCTGGCCGGCCGGCGCAAGGGGGCGTGGGCCGATATTCAACGGGCGGGGGTGCTGTTGCAGGGTCGGGCGCACTCGTACCCGACCGTCGTCGACATGGCGCCAGATGTTGAGCGCTGTGGTGCGTACCGGAGCGCTCAGCCGGTGGTCGAACAGCATCCGATCCACGGGACCGCACACCGAGACCGCCGCCACGGCGGCCTGGCCGAGGTCGCCGATCGGTGCGGCGATACAGCCGAAACCGGGCAGTGATTCCTCGCGTTCCACGGCGACGCCGTGCGCCCGCACTTTAGCCAGTTCCGCGTCGAGTTGGGCCCTGGAGTTGATCGAGTAGCGGGTCCGCGAGCCCTGGGCGGTGAGGATTTCCGCGAGGCGGCGCTCGTCGGCCGAGGCGAGGATCGCCTTGCCGACCGCCGTACAGTGCGCGGGCCGCCGACCGCCGACGCGGGTGGGCACGGCCGCGGCCAAGTCGCCGCCGATCTTGTCCAGATACACCACGTCGGCGCCGTCGAGGACCGCCAAGTGCACGACGAATCCGGTGGCGCGGTGCAGTTCGTGCAGGAAGGGCATGGCGGCGCGATGCAGCCGATCCTGGTGCACCGCGAGCGAACCCAGCTCCATCAGCCGGATGCCGAGCTCGTAGTCACGGCCTTCGCGGCGTAGCCAACGCAACTGCACCAACCGCTCCAGCATGCGGTGCGCCGAGGACCGGGGTAGACCGGTACGGCGCACGATCTGGGCGAGGGTGAGCCTGCCCGGCCCGTCGAAGGCGTCGAGCAGCAGGGACGCGCGATCGAGAATCGCGCTCGGGGTGGTGGCCTCGGCCTGGATGACCATGAGCTCTCCATTCGGATCAACGAGCTGATGCCTAGCGCATATTTCGATTAGGCATATGCCTATTTATACCACTTCCTGTGGTAGCTGTCACAGGAATACAGGGCATCGCATAGCGAAAACACGAAAACCCCCGGCCCGAGCGAGGCTCGGACCGGGGGCCGGTCGGTGTGTGCCGGGTTACATCGCCGCGAGCGGCTCGCTGCCGGACCAGTCGTGGCCCCAGTAGCTGTCGGCGGTGATCTCCTCGGCGGTGTAGTACCGCTCGTCCACCCGCATGCCTTCGGTACCGAACTCGATGTCCCAGCCGCCGGGCGCGCGGACGTAGAACGACACCATCTTGTCGTTGGTGTGCCTGCCGAGCGTCGAGGACACCGAGAAGCCGTCCTTGCTCACCCGGTCCAGGGCCTGGCCGACCGCGTCGAGGCTGTCTACCTCGACCATGATGTGGATCAGGCCCGGCGCCCCGCCGTGCGGCGCGGGGCACAGTGCCAGGCTGTGATGGCGTTCGTTGACGCCGAGGAACCGGATCCGCACCGGCCCGTACTCCGGCGGCGCGGGGATGCGGAAGGCGCCGCGCGGCAGGAAGCCGAGCACCTCGGTGTAGAACTCGAACGCGCCGCCCAGGCCCATCGTCGGCAGCACCACGTGGCCCAAACCCTGTGCGCCCGTGACGAATTTCGCGCCGAAGGGCGTGACCACGGGGCTGTGGTCGAGCAGCGCGCCGTGGAACACCTCGAGTGTGGCGCCGGTGGGGTCCTCGAAAGTGATGGCCTCCTCGACCCGCCGTGCGTCGGCCTCCTCGACCGACAGCGGCTTCACCGCGATGCCGGCCGCCGTGACCGCCTCCTGCACCCGGACCAGTGCGGCGTGGTCGCGCACCTCCCAGCCGATGGTCACCACCGCGTCCGACTCACCGGGCACCACCACCATCCGGGCGGCGCGCTCGTCCATCCGCAGATACAGCGCGTCCTCGTCGGGGCCGCTGCCCTGGGCGAAACCGAGGACCTCGAAGGCGAACTTGCGCCAGCGGTCCATGTCGGCGGTCTGGATCTTCACATAGCCGAGGCTCTTGATGTCTGTCATTGACGTTGTCCTTCTTCGGTATTCGCTCAGATCATCGAGCGCAGGTTCGGGGCGGGGTCGATGCCGAGCGAACTCAGCGCCGAGGCGTGGTAGACCGTGCTCGGCACGTGGATGGCGTGGTTGAGGCCGGCGTGCGCGTCGCGCCAGAAGCGCTGCAGGGGCTTGTCCATGCGCAGCGCGTTGCCGCCGGATCGGGCGAAGATCTGGTCCACGGCCATCACCGCCCGCCACGCCGCACGCACCTGGGTGCGTCTGCCCGCCGCGCGATCGGCGAAGCCGACCTCCTTCCCGGCATCGACCAGGTCCCACACGCGATCCACGTTGGCCAGCAGCTCCTGGCGCGCGGCATTGATATCGGCCGCCGCCTCGCCGATCGCGAACAACACATACGGGTCGTCCTTGACGGCGGTGCCCTGGGCGCCGACCCGTTCGCGCTGGTAGTCCAGGTGCGCGGCGAGCGCGCCCTCGGCGATGCCGACCACCGCGGCGCTGATGCCGAGCGGGAACATCGTCGACCACGGCATCTTGTAGAGCGTGTCGGTGACGCCGTACTCGCGCTGCGCGGTCCCGTCGATCACGTGATCGCCGTTCATCACCCGGTAGGACGGCACGAAGGCGTCCTTGACGATGATGTCCTTGGACCCAGTGCCCTTGAGCCCCACGACATTCCAGGAGTCCTCGACGATGGTGTAGTCGGCGCGCGGCAGGATCATGTGCAGCATCGTCGGCGGCATCGCCATCTTGCCCTCGGCGTCACCGAGCATGGCGCCCAGGAAGATCCAGTCGCAGTGATCGGTGCCGGAGCTGAACTGCCAGCGGCCGTTGAAGATGTAGCCGCCCTCCACCGGGCGCGCGATGCCGGTCGGCGCGTACGGCGAGGCCATCCAGGTGTCACTGTCGGAGCCCCACACCTCCTCCTGCACCTTCGGATCGGCGAAGGCCAGCTGCCACGGGTGCACGCCGACGATGCCGCAGATCCAGCCGGTGGCCGGGTCGAGCGAGGCTGCGGCCATCACCGTCTCGGCGAACTCGCGCGGATGGGCCTCGAACCCGCCGTACTTCTTGGGCTGCAGCAACCGGATCGGGCCGGCCGCCTTCAGCATCTTCGCGGTCGCGTCGGGCAGCTGACCGAGGCGTTCGGCCTCGGGGCTCTGCTCACGCAGGCGGTCGGCGATCGCCATGATGTTGTCGAGCACGTTGGTCATGGGTGGTGCTTTCTCTGAAGGTGGATGCGGATCAGGCGGTGGTGTCGACGACCCGGCCGCGGGCGATGTTGTCGGCCACCTCGGCCTCCCAGCTGGTGACGGCCCGCTCGGTGTCGATCTCGAATTCGAAGCGCTTGGTCATGTCCTCGGTGACCTCGTCGACATCGACGTAGAACTGCTTGTACCAACGGCGCAGCTGGTAGACCGGCCCGTCCTCCTCCGAGAGGAGCGGGTTGTCGATGGGGGCCTTGTTCTTCCAGATCTCGACGTCCTGCTCGAAGCCGACCTCCACACCGCGCGCGAACTGCGCGGCCATCGCCTCGGCGTCGGCATCGGACATGCCCTGCGGCTTCTTCACCATCGCGCCGTACTGCAGCACGAAGGAGTTCTCGCTGACGGGGTAGTGGCAGTTGATGAGGACCGTCTCGATCGTCATGCCGTTGGCCTCGCTCCACAGCCAATCGATCATGTAGGAGGGGCCGAAATACGAAGCGTCCGAACGCAACGTCGAGTTCGGATCGTCGTAACTGGTGCCGACCTCGATGTCGTGGCGCGGCGTCGAGCGCATGTACTGGGTGGCGACGTGGCCCTCGAAGACGTTCTTGAAATAGCGCGGGAACGCGTAGTGCACGTAGAAGAAGTGCGCCATGTCGACGACGTTGTCGACGATCTCACGACAGTGTGAGCCTTCGATGAGCATCGAGTTCCACGTCCAGTCGGTCCATTCCGGGCTGCCGTAGCCCTCGATCTCGGGAATGGTCACCGCGTCGGTGGGTTTGCTGCCCTGCGGGTCGTGCCAGATGTAGAGCTGGCCGTTGCGTTCCAGCGTCGGCCAGGATCGGGTCTTGGCCAGCGGGGGAACCCGGCGCGCGTACGGGATCGCCGTGCACTTGCCGTTGCCGCCCCAGCGCCAGTCGTGGAACGGGCAGGCGATCGAGTCGCCCTTGATGGTGCCGTGGGCGAGGTTGCCGCCCATGTGCCTGCAGAAACCGTCGAGCACGTGCAGGGCGCCGTCGGTCTCGGACTGGAACACCACCAGGGTGGTGCCGAAAGCCTTGACCTCGTGGGGCACACCGTCGCGGAACGACGAGAGCAGGCCGAGGCAGTGCCAGCCGCGGGCGAAGCGGGTGGGTGCGGCAGCGGCCTCGATCTCCCGGAATTCGGGTGTGGCGGACTGGGTTCGGCCGTTCGGCGGGTTCTCCGGCATCGAAACCTCCATGTTCGGGCGGAGTGGGGATGAGCTGCGCCGATGGTGTGCCCGTCGGGGGTCGGCGGTGATGGGGTCGTCCCGGTCAGTGGACATGTTTTCCCGCCCGCGTCGCGATGTCCCGATCAGCGGGAGAGGAACCGGTCACAACACCGGTGGCCACCTAGCGTGGCGGCCGAGCAGGACGAGAGGAGTGATCGTGAGCGTGCACGCAGGTAGGGCGGTGGCCGTCGATCTGGACACCGAGGACATCCGGTTGTTCGCGGCCCGGGCGCTCTCGCGCGATCCGGCCTACCGGCTCGCCGAACGGCCCGTGGTCCCGCCGACGTTCCTGCCCGCGGGTGGGCGCGTCACCGGTGGCCGGACCGAGACCGACCACCGGTTCTTCGGGCCGCCACCGCGCGCCGGTGATCGGCTGACCGCCGTCCGTGCGATCGACCGGCACGATCCGGACGGCTCCGAATCGCTCGTCCAGTACTTCGACCGCACCGGCGGGCTCGTCGCCGAGTCGTGGGCGTCGGTCACCGAATCCGTTGTCGCCGAGGAGAGCACACCGCACTCGGCCGAACTGCTCGCCACCTACGCCACCGACTGGCTCGGCGCCGAGAACATCCGCCGCTTCCGCACTCGCGTGCTGCGCGCCCTGCCGCCGGGCGACACCGTGACCTGCTCGGGTCACATCACCCAGCACTACATCCAGGACGGTGAGCCGCGCGTCGATGTCACCCTTACCGGTGTCGATGCCGCGGGGGAGATCGTCGTCCGGGCGTGGGCGAGCTTCGCCCACGATCCTGCCGCCGTGTAGGACCCGACGCCGCCGGAAATCCGGTTTCGTACCGCACGGCCCGTTCCGTGGTGGTGAAGTGTTCATGAAGGACGACGAGGTTCGGAGGTAGGAACGTGGCACGACGGTTCGAGGACAAGGTGGTCTTCGTGACGGGCGCGGCGCGCGGACAGGGCAGGGCCGAGGCGGTGCGCTTCGCCGAGGAAGGCGCCGACGTGATCGCCGTCGACGCCTGCGCGGAATTCGGCAGCACCGGATACGCGGGGGCGACGGAAGACGACCTGGCCGAGACGGTGAAGCTCGTCGAGGCCGCCGGTGGCCGGATCGTCGCGAACAAGGTCGATGTGCGCGATTTCGACGCGCTCTCGACTGCGCTGGCCGCCGGTATCGAGCAGCTCGGCAGGCTCGACGTGGTGGTCGCCAACGCGGGCATCTGCTCGGCGGCGCTGTCGTGGGAGATCACGCCCGAACAGTGGCGCGAGACCATCGATGTGAACCTGACCGGTGTGTGGCATACCGCGAAAGCCGCTGTGCCACACCTGATCGCGCAGGGCAGCGGTGGTGCGATGGTGTTCACCAGTTCGGTGGCCGGACTCAAGGGCATGCCGTTCGTCGGCCACTATGTCGCCAGCAAACACGCCATCACCGGCCTGGCCAAGACCATGGCCAACGAGCTCGGCGGGTACGGCATCCGGGTGAACACCGTGCACCCGGCGGGGGTGGCGACCGGGATGCAGATGGGCGAGATGGGTCCGCTGCTCGAGGAGCACGCGAGCACCCTCGGGCCCATCTTCATGAACGCGCTGCCGAGCTACATCTGTCAGCCGGAGGAGATCGCGGCGGCGGTGGCGTGGCTGTGTTCGGACGAGGCGGGTCAGGTGACGGGCGCGCAGATCCCGGTCGACATGGGCAACCTCAACCGCTGAGCTTGGTATTTTTATACCGGCACGGCTAGTGTCGGTATAAAAATACCGAGTGGAGGCGTGATGGTGGAGTTGAAGACTCCCGAGGAGATCGAACGAATGCGGGTGACCGGCCGGTTCGTCGCGGACGTACTGGCCGGCGTGCGCGAACGAGCGCTGGTAGGGGTGAACCTGCTCGAGCTGGAAGCCTATGTGCGCGAACGGATTCGCGAGCGCGGCGCGGTGTCGTGCTACTGGGACTACTCGCCGTCGTTCGGGCGTGGACCGTTCCGCAATACGGTGTGTCTGGCTGTCAACGATGCTGTCCTGCACGGACTTCCGCATGATTACGTACTGCGCGACGGTGATCTGCTCACCGCCGACCTGGCCGTCACCATCGACGGCTGGAGCGCGGACTCGGCGATCTCGTTCACCGTCGGCACCGGCTCGGCCGACGATCAGCGGCTGGTGCGGGCCACCGAGGAGGCGCTGGCCGCCGGGATCGCCGCCGCGCAACCCGGTAACCGGCTGGGCGATATCTCGGCCGCGATCGCGAATGTCGCACGCGGATACGGGTATCCGATCAATACCGAATACGGCGGGCATGGCATCGGGCGGACCATGCACGAAGATCCGCACGTGGCCAACAACGGACGGGCCGGGCGCGGATTCCTGCTGCGGCCGGGGCTCACCATCGCCATCGAACCCTGGTTCGCGGCGGGCACCGACAAGGTCTACACCGACGCCGACGGGTGGACCATCCGCTCGGCCGACGGGTCGCGTTGCGCACACAGTGAGCACACGATTGCCGTCACCGCCGACGGACCGAGCGTGCTGACCTCGCGAATTTGATCTCTCTCTCTCTCTCGAGAGGTATCACCGCCGCCGCCCACGGCGCTCCCGTGACGGGTCCGTCGCTCGACGGCGCCGTCACTTACACCGCGGCTCTGGCCTCGGACCGGTCGGAGGCGACGTCAGTGCCATCCAGGGGTTGCCTCATCGTGTGGTGATCGGCTCGAATCACTAGATTCGGGGCGGTGGGTCGGCGGCAGCGGCTCCCCGCCGACCGGTCGCCGGGGAGGGCGGCTCACGGCTGTGATCGGTGAACGCGCCGTCGGCGAGGACCGGAACGACGGTGTCCGCATTGATCTGCGCCGCGATGTCGACATCGTCTGCGAACCCGCCCGATCGAAGTTCCCGGCCCGACGCACACTCGTCGAGTTCCGTGCCGATGTTCGTCACCGACAGGAAAGCATGTGCGGCGGAGCGGGCTTCGGGCGAGGGTCGACCACAACCTCGGTCGATCAGCGCGGCCGCGAGGGCTCCGGCGCCGAGCAGGTCCTCGACAGCGGGCCGAAGTGTGGCGTCGTCCGGCCACCGTTCACCGGCGGGAACGATCGCGATCGGCTGCTGGGGCGTGCCCCACCGCCGCTCGGTGATCCACGTGGCGACCGCATCGGCATTGCGCAGACAGGCCGCGACGACGGGCGGACCCACCACAGCCGAGGCGATGGTCGAACCGTTGGGGGAAGGCAGGACCAGGCGCTCGGCGAACGGTGCGCGGCGGATCGCCGCCGGAGACAGCGACCACGGATGGGTGGCGTCGACAGCACGTCGTCCGACGGCGAGTTCGGCACCGTGCCGCGCCGCGAACACCTGCGCGGAATCGTCACGCCAGCGATAGGGGTAGACCGCAGTCCCCGCCGAGACGGCAACAGACACCGTCGTACTGAAGGACAACACATCGACCACCACCACGCAGGCCGCACCCGCACCGATCACTGCCGCCCCCGTAGGCCCCCAGTCGAGTCGAATCCCGAACCCATCCTGCCGGGCCCACCTCGGGCTCATCGTTCCGCTCCGATCTCCGCATCGAAACGGATAGTCCGGTCAGTCTTTTCATCTGTTCGGTGACACGAAACCAGTCGGAATCTATGTCGGACAGTCTTCTGTTCACCGCGAGGGAAAGGTCTTGCAGTGGTATTCGGCGCGGCGCCAGGGCGGGGCGACCCTGCGATTCGTAGCGTCACGATTCCACAGGTCGCGGCCACCGCGGCCTGTGGCGGTTACTCGGTCGCTGCGAGCCAGGCGGCCAGCTGGTCCGGTACGGCGGCGTCGGTCGCCAGCGAGGCACGTTCCTCGGGCGTGAGGGTCAGGGTGTTCAGTTCGGATTTCCAGTGGGTGAGGCGGTCGGAATCGCCTGCGGCGACGGCCAGTTCGGCCAGGGCGGCGTAGGCGCGGGCCAGGTCTGTCGCGGAAGCGGTGGCGCCGAAACGGCGTAGACCGGTTTCCAGGGCTCGGGTGGCGGCGCGGTCGTCGTTCTTGAAATCGCGGAAGATGCGGGCATTGTCGAGAACCCTCGGTAGACCCTCGAGATCGCGGGAACCGCCGTATTCGAGGGACTCCGGTTCGTCGCGCTGGATCACCAGCAGCGTATTGCCGACCGGATCGACCAGCGTGAATCGCGACTGCCCCGGCCGGAAACGGGTGATCCGCGGGCAACCCTTCACCGGGATCTTGCCGTACGCGGTGCGCAGTGCGGCGGTGAACTTCGCGTGCCGGTCGGCGACGTCGTCGACCAGTAGCAGCGCCGCAACGTGTTCGAGGGGAAGCTCCACCCCAGCGGGGGCCGGGGAGAAGTGCAACGCGGTCCCATGACCCTCGACCACCCCGTACGCATACGGCCGGGTCTGCTCATGGGTCACCGTCCACCCCAGCGTTCGATAGAACGCCAACGTGGCCCCGAGATCACCACTCCACAACATCGGCACTGCGGCATCGCTCATGAATCCGAGCCTACGAACCTTTCCGGCGCCCCGCCCGTACCAGTTTTCGCACCGCTAGGCTCAGGGGATGACGAACCGCCTGGGCGAGGCCGCGACCGCGAACTATGTTCTGCTCACCACGTTTCGTAAGGACGGCACACCCGTCGGTACCCCGGTGTGGGCCGTGTCGCGCGAGGACAAGCTGTATGTCTGGACGGTGACCGACAGCTGGAAGGTCAAGCGCATCCGCCGCAATGCCGAGGTGACCGTGCAGCCGTGCGATGCGCGCGGTAAGACGCACGGCGCGGTGGTGTCGGGCACCGCGCGCGTGCTCGACGGCGCCGAGACCGAGCAGGTGCGTTCGCTGCTGCGCCGCAAGTACCGGCTCACCGGCCCGCTGGTGATCTTCTTCAGCAACCTGCGGCGGGGCAAGGACGGCACCATCGGCCTCGAGATCACGCCCGCCTGACCGAAACGGTACCCAGTACCGCTGGTATCGGATACCGTGGGGGTTCAGACGAAAGGACCCCCATGGCCGAGAACCGCCGCCGCGCCGTCGTGATCGCGGGTGCCCGCACCCCGTTCGTCCGCGCGTTCACCGACCTGACCCGGCTCGACAGTATCGCCCTGGCCGGTGCGGCGGTGCGCGGTCTGCTCGCGCGCACCGGCATCGCGCCCGCCGAGATCCAGTCCATCGTGTGGGGCGGGGTGATCCTGCCGAGCCACGCGCCGAATATCGCGCGCGAGGTGGCCCTGGATCTGAACCTGGATTTCGGGTGCGAGGGATACACCGTGACGCGGGCGTGCGCGTCGGGTCTGCAGGCTGTCACCTCGGCGGCCGCGGCGATCGAACGCGGCGAATACGACATCATGATCGCGGGCGGCAGCGACTCGACCAGCAACGCCGAGATCAAGCTGCCGCAGAAGGTGGTGCACGCGGTCGCGCCGGTCGCCCTTGGGAAACCGTCGGCCAAGGACTACCTCGACGTGGTGCGTCAGCTCGCGCCGTTCACCGACATCCTGCCGCGTCAGCCGAAGATCTCCGAGCGGACCACCGGTGAGGTGATGGGTGAGTCCGCCGAGAAGATGGCAAGGATCAACGGCATCTCCCGCGCCGACCAGGACGCTTTCGCCGCCCGCTCCCACCAGCGCGCCGCCGCCGCTATCGCCTCGGGCCGATTCGATGACGAGGTCGTGCCGATCGAGACGCCGTCCGGCAAACGGATCGAGACCGACGGTCTGGTTCGTGCGAATACGAGCGTGGAGAAGCTTGCCGCGCTGAAGCCGGTGTTCGCCGAGAACGGCACCGTCACCGCAGGTAACGCGAGCCCGCTCACCGATGGTGCGTCGGCGGTGTTGTTGATGAGCGAGGAGAAGGCTCGGGCGCTGGGCCTCACGCCACTGGCCGCATTCCGGTCGTGGAGTTATGTGAGCGTCGACCCAGCGGACCAGGTGCTCATCGGACCGGCGATCTCGATGCCGCGTGCGCTCGACAAGGCGGGTATGTCCCTGGGCGATATCGACCTCGTCGATATCCATGAAGCCTTCGCAGCGCAGACCCTTTCGGTGCTTCGTATGTTGGAGAGTACGGAGTGGGCCAAGAACCGGCTCGACCGCGATGAAGCGGTGGGGTCCGTCGATATCGACACCTTGAACGTGCACGGCGGCTCCATCTCGCTCGGGCATCCGTTCGGCGCCACCGGTGCCCGAATGGTGACGACTATGGCCAATGAGCTGGCTCGGAGCGGGAAAGAGACCGCGCTGTTGGGCATTTGCGCGGCAGGTGGGATCGGGGCCTCGGCGGTGCTCGAGAGGGTGTGAGGCGGGGACCACTCGAGTCCGCCATGACACACTCCCAACCCCGCACGACCCGACCTCGAGGAGGGTCCGCCGCGAAGCGGCGCAGCGGCCCGGCCGCGCGAACAGCGCTCGAAGCGCATGCGCGAAGCGCGAGTCTCGAGCGCTGTTCGCGTGGCCCCTCAGGGGCCGCGCTCGAGCGCGCCAGCGCTCCAAAAATACAGCCCAATACCTCCGTGGTGCACAAACACCGAGGGCGTTCCACACCACCAGGAATCCGCTAGGTGGCACCACTCGAGCCGTCCAGTCGGGCCGAACCTGCAGTACGTGAAAGCCCCGACCGGTACCCAAGACCACCAGTCCATCAGTCACGAACATCGTTCCAAGACAATCACTTACACGCCGAGCACACCCACATACCCACGAAACACACCCCCCGCATCAAGCATCGCAAGCCCCTGCTCGGACAGCTTGCCCTCCCATCCGCTCAAAGCAGCAATCAGACCCTCGGTACTCCCTGCCCCACGGATCTGCGCAATGACGACCGCGATGTGCTCGAGCCGGTAACCACCGCGACGGAGAATCGCCGCCAGATGAGCGTCACGACGGTCGGTGGACGTGTACATCCGGTAGCCGGTGGCGGAATCGCGGACAGGCAAGAGGATGCCTGCCGCTTCCCAAGCTCGGAGCGTGGCAGGGGTGAGCCGCAGATGCCCGGCGAGTTCACCGATGGTGTACGCAGCCTCGGAATCCACTGTGGAGAAGGATGATTCGCTCGTGAGGTGGTCGACCGCGCGGCGGACAGAGGCGAGAGTTTCGCGGTCCTCGAGTAGACGAGCGTGAGCACGGTCGATCTCGGTGAGAGCCGTGTCGAGGCGGTCGTCGTGCAGCGCACGCATGATGCGACTCGCGGTGGCATGGCCGAAGGCGGAGACCAAGGTGAGGTAGGTGCGCAGAGCGGCCGCGTGGAGCTCTGTGTAGACGCGGTAACCGGCAGGGGTGCGGTCGGCGGGTGGGAGACACCCCTCCTGTTCGTAGTTGCGCACCGCCTGGGTGGAGATGCCGTGCTCCTGGGCTAGATCCGACGGACGCAGATTCCTCACAGTTTGAGACTTTACTCGGCTGGATATCGAAGAAAGCCAGGCCAGGTTTACATCGTTTCTTCAGCGATACGATGTACTCACATGAGTCGGAGAATCTGGAACATCATCCCGTCCACCTGCGAGCTCCTCGCATTCGGCGAACCCACGCACAAGGAACCGGGCTTCGCGGCCGTACGCAACGAATTGTTCGGAGAACTGGTAGACGGAGGTTTCCGGTCCATCGCCCTGGAAACGGACCGGGCTGCCGCCCTCACCGTGGACGACTATGTGCGCCACGGCGTCGGCACCCTCGACGAGGTGATGAGGACCGGGTTCACGCATGGTTTCGGCGCCTTCGACGCCAACCGGGAAATGGTGGTCCGGCTACACGCCCACAACGCCGAACTGCCGCCCGAGGACCGCGTGAGCATCCACGGTTTCGACGGCGCGATGGAAACCATGTACGCACCGAGTCCGCGCCCCTACCTCGAATATGCCTGCGACTACCTGCAACTCGATCTCGGCATCCGCGAGGTGGCCGGTGCGGACGACCGGTGGAATTGCACCGAGGCGATCATGGACCCGGCCGTCTCGGTGGGCGTGGGCACCGATGCCGCGCGCCTGCGCGTCATCGCCGACGACCTGCTCGTCCGCCTCCATGCCAAGGCACCGGAACGAATCGCCGCCACCTCGCTCGACGAATGGCACAGGGCCGTAGTCCATCTCATCACCGGACTCGGGCTGCTGCGCTACCACGCACGAGCCGCCGACCCTCTTCCCGACGACGAACGTTGGTCGGCGCTGTCCGCCACCCGCGACGCCCTGATGGCCGAGAACCTCCTCGACATCCGCACCGTCGAGAGTTCACGCGGCCCGACCCTGGTGTGCGCCCACAACCTGCACCTGCGCCGCACCTCGAGCATCATGCGAATGGGCCCGATGAATCTCACCTGGTCGGGCGCGGGCGCGATCGTCGCGGCACTGATGGGGCAGCGCTACCAGGCGATCCTCGGCAGCCTCGGGCGCAGCGCCGGCCTGGAACTCGGCGAACCCGACCCGGGCACGTACGAGGGCATTCTGCAGAAGGCAACACCCACTTGGGGGTTGGTGGCCGCCGATACCCTCGGCACTGCCGACATCCGGACGGATACGAAACCCGAACAGGGCTACTTCCCCTTGGATCCCGACACCATCGAGGGTGCGGACGTGATCCTGCACCTGGCGGAGGGAAGCGCCACCAGTCTCGCCGACTGGGGCTAGAGCCCACTGCCGGGTCGCGCGGTCGCGTAGGCGAACCCTGGGCCGGCGGTGCGGGCATGCACCGCCGGCCCTTCGGCTCAGGTCGCCTGGCTGACCGACGACATGTGGAAGTCCGGAATCCGCAACGGGGGCATAGCCGTTCGACTGAACCAGTCCTTCCATTCGCGAGGAAGAGTGATCTCGGTCGCGCCTGCTTCCGAGACCCGCCGCAACAGGTCGAGGGGGCTCTCGTTGAAGCGGAAGTTGTTCACCGCGCCGGTGACTTTTCCGTCTTCGACGAGGTACACACCGTCGCGGGTGAGGCCGGTGAGCAGCAGGGTTGCCGGATCGACCTCGCGGATGTACCACAGGCAGGTGAGCAGCAGGCCGCGTTCGGTGCGGGCGATCATGTCGTCCAGGGTGGCGTCGCCGCCGCCGGTGAGCAGCAGGTTCTCACCGGGAACCGTTGCGGTGGTGCCGAATTCGGCGGCGGTGGCGCGCGGGTAGATCAGCGATTCGATGGCGCCGCCGGAGATCCAGTCGACACGCCGCGCGGACAGACCGTTGTCGAACACCGACAGCGACTCCGACGAGGAGGGTGTCGCCACGAACGGCCGGTACTCCAGGCCGCTCGCCTTCGGGTCGGAATACAGGGTGAGCGGGAGGTCGGTGAGTCGCTCACCGACACGCGTGCCGCCCGCACGGGCGAAGGCGTTGTGCCCTTCCTGGGCGCCGCGTCCCTCCATGCTCCACGCCATGTAGATCATCAGATCCGCGACCGCCGAGGGCGGCAACAAGGTTTCGTAGCGGCCCGCGGGCAGGTCGACCCGGCGGGCGGCCCAGTCGAGGCGCCGCGAGAGCTCCGACAGCAGCCCGGGTGTGTCCACATCAACGAAATCGGGTGTGCCGACGCCGACCCAGGCGCTGGCGAGATCGCTGCCCTTCCCGCGCTTTCCATTGATCTCGACCGACCCCGTGGGCTGGGTGAACCGGCGGCGGATGCCCGTGGAGGTGCCGAGCCAGGTGGTGTGCACCTGGTGGTGGGCGAAACCGTAGAGCCGGTCGGTGCCGTCGAACCCGGCCGACAGATCGCGCGCCAGCCCGGCGAACACCTCGATCCCGGTGCTACCGGGCGCCTGCTCCCAGGTGGCCGAATCGTCCTCGGTCGGCTCGAGCAGCGGCATGGCGTCCTGGGCCGGTTCGGCCGTGCGCGCGGCCTCCTCACCGGCCCGCACGACGGCCGTGATGTCGGCCGGATCGACACTGGTCGACGAGATCGAGCCCACCCGAGCCGAATTCGGTCCGTCGCGGAAGATCGAGATCACCGCCCACGATCGCGACACCGACGAACCGTTGGTGGTCATCGAATTGCCGGCCCACCGCAGGGACGCCTCGTGCGCGTCGGTGACGAGCACGATCGCCTCGTCGGCCGTCGACGCGGCAAGTGCTTGCTCGACCACAGCCCCCGCCGGAAACACACTCGCGCTCACTGGCCGCCCTCCGTCCGGGTGTTGAGAATATTGACCCCGCGCACCAGCACCGACGGGCAACCGTGACTCACCGCCGCCACCTGACCCGGTTGAGCCTTACCGCAATTGAACGCCCCACCCAGCTGCCACGTGCTCGGCCCGCCGACCGCCTCCATCGACCCCCAGAAATCGGTTGTCGTGGCCTGGTAGGCGACATCACGCACCTGTCCGGCCAGCTCCCCGTTGCGGATCCGGAAGAACCGCTGTCCGGTGAACTGGAAGTTGTAGCGCTGCATATCGATCGACCAGGATTTGTCGCCTACGACGTAGAGACCGTCCTCGACCCGCGAGATCAGCTCGGCAGTGCTCGTGTCGCTGTCGGGATCCGGTTGCAGCGACACATTCGCCATCCGCTGGATCGGTACATGGTGCGGCGAATCGGCGTAGGAGCAGCCGTTGGAGCGGTCCAGGCCGAGGCGCGGGGCGAAGACACGGTCGAGTTGATAGCCGACGAGGACACCGTCGCGCACCAGATCCCACCGCTGGCCCGCCACACCCTCGTCGTCGTAACCGACGGTGGCCAGCCCGTTCACCTGCGTGCGGTCACCGGTGACATGCATGATCGGTGTGCCGTACCGCAAGGTGCCCAGCTTGTCGGGAGTGGCGAACGAGGTACCCGCATAAGCGGATTCGTAGCCGATCGCCCGGTCGTACTCGGTGGCGTGCCCGATGGATTCGTGAATGGTGAGCCACAGGTTGGTCGGGTCGATCACCAGATCGGTCGGACCGGGCACGACCGACGGCGCCTTCACCTTCTCGGCCAGCCAGCCGGGGATCCGCGCGAGTTCGTCTGCCCAGTCCCAGGTTCCGTCGGCGCCGGTGACGTACTCCCACCCGCGACCCGCCGGCGCGGCGAGGGTACGCATGGTCTCGAACACCCCGGCCGCGGCGTCGACGGTCACCGCTTCCAGTTCCGGATGCAACCGCACCCGCTGCTGGGTGATCGACGATCCCGCGGTGTCGGCATAGAAAGTCTGTTCCTTGACCTGCAACACCGAGGCGGTGACATGGTCGACACCGTCGGCCGAGGACAACCGCCCCGAATAGTCCTGCAGCAGCGCCACTTTGTCGGCCGTCGGCACCGCGAACGGATCGAGATCGTAGGCCGACACCCAGGACACGTCGTCGTAGACCGGTTCGTCGGCCAGCTCCACCCGCTCCCGGTTCAGCGAACGCAGAGCTCGCGCGACGGTCACCGCGCGACGCGCCACCTCGGTGGCGGTGTCGGGGGTGAGGGCGGCGTGGGACGCGAAACCCCAGGTGCCATCGACGATCACACGCACCGCCAACCCGAGTTCGGTGGCATCGGTGACCGCCTCGACCCGGCCGTCGCGCAACCGGATCGACTGGGTCACCAACCGCTGCACCCGTAGATCGGCATGTTCGGCTCCCGCCGCGCGGGCCGCCGACAACGCGGCCTCGGCCAGCGCGGCGAGCCCGAGCGCGCGGAACTCTTCGTCCACCTCGTGTGAAGTCGTGGTACTCACCGCGACTACGCTAGCGGCTCCCACCGACACGTGCCCAGGCCTGCGTGAAAACCGGGCCGTGGCAGCGACAACCGTGACGCGCGGGCCCCGATCCTCCCGCCGGAGAACCCGCGGATGCCGTAGGGTGCCCGCCGTGCCGCCATCTGCCCTCCGCGATCGAAAAAGGGAACGAACCCGTCGTGCGATTCTGCTGGCCGCCGTCGAATTGTTCGAGGCAGCAGGCTATGAGGAGACCACCGTCGCCGAAATCGCGGCCGCGGCCGAGGTCGGCACCCGGACCTTCTTCAACTACTTCGCCAGCAAGGAAGAACTGCTCTTCCCCGAACCCGACGACCGCGTGCGCGCGGCGGTCGCGGCCATCGCCACCCGCAGGCCGGGGGAGCGACCCGTCGAGGTGTTGCTGCGTGCCCTGCGCGCCGCGGGCGACAACCCCGGCGAACACCTCGTCGACGACCTGGGCGCCCGCATCGCCGCCCTGCGCGCCCGCGTCTCGCGCACCGTTCCGTCGGTGAGCGGTCGCGCCGCGCATGCCCAGCTCGTCGCCCAGCGCGAGATCGCCAGGCAACTGCACCTGGCGTTTCCCCACGAACTCGACGAGGTCGGCGCCGCCGCCCTGGTCGGCGCCGTGGTCGGCGCGGTCTCGGGCGCGTTGACGGTGCTGTTCCAGCAACCGCAGCACAGCATCGACGACGGTGAACGCCTGCACCGCAAGATCCACGAAACCACTTCGCGGGTGCTGCAACCGTGGCTGGCCGCCCAGCCCGACGCGGTGCGCTAGGCGAACTGCTGCCAGCCCAGCCGCACCACCATCACCACGACGACAACCAGCAGCACCACCCGGACGAAGCCCGCGCCCTTGGCCAGCGCCATCCGCGAACCCACAACGGCACCGGCGATATTCGCCACCGCCATGCCCGCGCCGAGCCCCCACAGCACGTGCCCGGTGGCGCCGAGATACAGCAGCGCGCCAACGTTCGACCCACAATTGATGACCTTCGCCATCGCCGCGGCGCGCACGAACTCGGTGCCGAGCAGGGTGGCGAAGGTGATGATGAGGAAGGTTCCGGTGCCGGGGCCGAGCAAACCGTCGTAGAGGCCGATCAGGCCCGAGGCGAGCGCGACGACCAGGATCACCTTGCGTCGCGTCGGCGGGTGCGTCGCCATCGTCAACCCGACCTTCGGGCGCAATGTCACGAAGATCGCCACGCCGACGAGCACGACCATCACCATCGGGATGAACAGTTCGCGGTCGATGAGCGACACGGCCGCCGCACCGCACGCGGCGGTGATCGCGGCGATCACCCCACCGGGCACCAGCACCTTCCACTGCATCGGCACCTTGCGCGCGAAGGTCAGTACCGCCGTGGCTGTTCCCGCCAGCGCGGCCATCTTGTTCGTGCCGAGCGCCGTCTGCGGTGCGATGCCGGGGGCGACCAGCAACAGGGTGGGCAGGATGATCAGCCCGCCGCCGCCGACCACCGCGTCGACCCAGCCCGCCGCCGCCGCGGCCACCAGTAGCACCGTCCAGTCTCCGAGTTGCACGCGTCAAGGCAATCAAGATCACGGCCGGAAAGCCAGCGGGCGCCTAGGCTTGGCCGGTGCGCCGGTTCAGTCTGTGGCTCCGCGGCCGACCCATCGTCGCCGACTCCCTCCTCGCGGCGATGCTGCTGTGCTTCGACGTCCTCGGCGTGGGCGAGGCCAGGAACAAGGTCGTCTACCTCGCGCTGTCCGTGCTGTTGCCGTTGCCGGTGGTGCTGCGCCGTCTGTACCCGCGAGCGATGGCCGCGGTGTTGCTCGTGCTGTCGCTGCTGTGCACGTTCACCGCCTACCTGCTGAACGAGAGCACCGCACCGCATGTGGCGCTGATCGGGCTCGGGGTGATGCTCTACACGCTGGTGGCCTACGTCGGACGCCGTGACGGGCTGATCTACGTGGGCTTCCTCGCCCTCGATCTGAGTCTGTCGGTGCTGCTGTTGCGGGAGCCCAAGGGCGGCGACCTGATCCTCGTCGGCGCCATCTACGCGCTGTGCTGGACGCTGGCGGAGTTCAACGGCGCCCGGCACGCCTACGACGCCGAGGTCACCGCGCGGCTCGCCGTCGCCGACTACGACAAGGAACGCCGCGCCCACGAGGCCGTCGCCGCCGAACGCACCCGCATCGCCCGCGAACTCCACGACGTGGTCGCGCACGCGGTGAGCGTCATCATCGTGCAGGCCGACGGCGCGAAATACGCCCTGCGCACCGACCCGGACGCGGCCGAACGCGCGCTGTCGACGATCGCGGGTACCGGCCGCGACGCCCTGCGCGAACTGCGCCGCACCGTCGCCCTGTTGCGCACCGAGCACGCACCCGAACTGCTGCCCCAGCACGGCAGCGCGGGCATCGCGCAACTGGCGCAGATGATGCGTGAGGCCGGCCTGGCCGTCGACCTCGAGCTCACCGGTGAACTCGACGACATCGCTCCCGAGGTGAGCCTCGGCGTGCACCGCATCGTGCAGGAGTCGCTCACCAACACCCTCCGGCACGCCGGTGCGAGCGCCAAGGCCGTGGTGCGGGTGCAGCGCGGCGCCGAGGAGATCCTGGTCGAGATCACCGACAGCGGCGGAGTTCCCGTGCAGGAGAGCTCGATTCACGGTGGCGGTATGGGCCTGGTCGGCATGCGCGAACGCGTCGCGGTGCTCGGCGGCACCCTGCACGCGGGCAAGCTGCCCGACGGGCGCTGGCAGGTGAGCGCCCGCCTCCCGCTACGCGCCGAAACCGATTGAACGGGCCGTTAGGGTGAGGGAATGCCGATCAGTGTGCTCGTGGTGGACGATCAGGAACTCATGCGGATGGGCCTGAAAATGGTCCTCGGCGCCCACCCCGACATCGAGGTCGTCGGCGAAGCGGCCAACGGCGAGGAAGCCGTCCGCCGTGCCGGGGACTTGCGCCCCGACGTCGTGCTGATGGATGTGCGCATGCCGGTGGTCGACGGTGTCACCGCCACCGGCCGCATCGTCGCCGCCGGTGACGGCGTGCGCGTGCTCGTGATGACCACCTTCGACCTCGACGAACACGCCCTCGGCGCGCTGCGCGCGGGGGCGAGCGGCTTCCTGCTCAAAGACACCCCGCCGGAAGACCTCGTCTCGGCGATCCGCAGTGTCGCCGCCGGTGACGCTGTGGTGTCACCCAAAGTGACCAAACGACTGCTCGACCGCCTCGTCGCCGACGACCCGGCCGGGCTGCGCGACCCGTCGGTGCTCGACGTGCTCACCGTCCGCGAACGCGAGGTGCTCGAGCAGATCGCCGCCGGACAGAGCAACGCCGAGATCGCCGCCGCACTGTTCCTGTCCGAAGCCACCGTGAAGACACACGTGGGCCGGGTGCTCACCAAACTGGGGCTGCGCGACCGGGTGCAGGCGGTGGTGCTGGCGTACGAGACCGGGCTGGTGCGGCCCGGAGGGTGAGTGATCGGCCACGGGCCGGGAGAAAAAGCGCGTGCTCGTGCGTTGAACGGGTAGATCGTCCGAAAGGATCACCATGACCGCCCTGCTGTTCGTGCTCTACCTCGTCGTCGAGATCGCCGCCCTCGTCGGCCTCGCCCAGGTGATCGGGGTCGGGTGGGCACTGCTGGTGCTCGTCGCGGTCTCCGGTGTGGGACTGGCCCTGCTCGCCAAGCAGGGGCGGCGGGTGTTCGACCGGTTCCGCCGGGCCTCGCGCGGTGAGGTGAGCGCGGAGAGCGCGGTCGCCGACGGGCTGCTCGTCGCGACCGGATCGGTCCTGCTGTTCGTGCCGGGTCTGATCACCGGGGTGCTCGGCCTGCTGGCCCTGTTCCCGCCCACCCGCGCGCTGCTGCGCCCGGTCCTCGAGAAGCTCGGCACCCGGCGCTTCGGCCCGCTGCCCTCCTTCGCGCCTTCGCCCTACCGTGGCGTGGTCGTCGACGCCGGGGGTGACGTGGTCGACGGCGACGTCGTCGGCCAGTGGTACGACGACGGTCACACCCGCGGCCCCCGCGCGCTGGGTTCCGCCTGACCGACCCGCGCCGACGGTCTACAGTGACCCGCATGGCCACCGAGCAGATCACCGTCACGGTGAGCGAGGAACTGGCCGACGCGGTACGCCGAGCGAGTACCGCTGCCGGACAGTCGATGTCGGACTTCACCACCGCCGCGTGGCGGTTGGAACTGATCGCCGCCCGAGCGGGCGGACACACACCGGCGGGACTCGGCGACGCCGACGTGTGCGCCGTGCTGTCCCTGCCGACCTGACGATCCGCCGATACGGCAGACTGGGGCACCGTGAGTACCCAGTTGCTGATCGGCGGTCGTTTCTACAGTTCCAGTTCCCCGGACGCGACCGCGATGGCGGTCACCGACGGCACCGTGGTGTGGCTCGGCGCCGAGGCGCCCGGGCGTGCCATGCACCCCGACGCGGAGATCATCGACCTCGACGGCGCGTTCGTCGCGCCCGCGTTCGTCGACCCGCACGTCCACGTCACCGCCCTGGGACTGCGGCTCACCGGGCTGGATCTGCGCGGCGCTCGCTCGCTGGCCGACCTCCTCGACGCGGTCCGTGCCCACGCGGTACGCCAGCCGGACGGGGTGATCATCGGGGACGGCTGGGACGACACCACCTGGCCAGAGCAGCGGCCGCCGACGGTCGCCGAACTCGACGAGGCCGCCGGGCCGGGCAGGCCGGTCTACCTCGCGCGCATCGACGCGCACTCGGCCGTCGCGTCGTCGGCGCTGCTCGATGCCGCCGGTGAGTCCGGCGACCGTGGCGAACCGCTGCGCGCCGTCGCCCACCACCGGGTACGTGCCGTCGCCCTGGCCGGACTGTCTCGCGCCCAACGGGATTCGGCCCGCACCGCCGCCCTCGACAGCGCCGCCGCGCACGGCATCGTGGCCGTGCACGAATGCGCCGGACCCGACATCTCGAGCCGCGACGACGTGCGTGAACTGCTCGCCTTCGACCACGGCGTGCAGGTGCGCGCCTACTGGGGCCAGGCCGTGCGCGGCGCGGACGAGGCGCGCGCGCTGCTCGGCGAACTCGGCGTGCACGGACTCGGCGGCGACCTGTTCGTCGACGGGTCGCTCGGCTCACACACCGCGCTGCTGCGCGAACCGTACGCCGACGCCGCCGGCTGCGGGAAGAACTTCCTCGACGCCGATGCCGTCACCGACCACCTGCGCGCCTGCACCGAAGCCGGGATCCAGGCCGGGTTCCACGCCATCGGCGACGCGGCCATGGACCTGGTGGTCGACGGATTCGCCCGGGTCTCGAGCGAACTCGGCGGTCCCGCCGTCGCCGCGCGCGGGCACCGGGTCGAGCACGCCGAGATGACCGACGCCGCCGCGATCGAACAGCTGGCCCGGCTCGGGGTGATCCTGTCGGTGCAACCGGGCTTCGACGCCGCCTGGGGTGGAACCGACGGCATGTACGCCACCCGCCTCGGCGCCGAGCGGGCCGCCGGGCTCAATCCGTTCGCCGCGATGGCGGCCGCCGGGATCTCACTGGCCATCGGCTCCGACGCCCCCGTGACGACCCTGAATCCCTGGGTGCAGATCCGTGCCGCAGTGCACCACCGCACCTCCGGGCACGGACTCTCGCCGCGCGCCGCCTTCGCCGCCGCCACCCGTGGCGCCTGGCGCGCGGGCGGTGTCCGCGACGGGATGGCGGGCACCCTCGTCCCCGGCGCACCGGCCTCCTACGCGGTCTGGGAGGCGGGCGACCTCGTCGTCGCCGCGGCCGCCGACACCGTCCAGCGCTGGTCGACCGATCCGCGCTCGCGCGTCCCCGGCCTGCCCGCCCTCGACCCGGACGCGCCCCTCCCGACCTGTCTGCGCACCGTGCACAACGGCACGACCATCTACGCGGCCTGAGCCGACCAGCCACGAATCACGGAGCGCGACACCATGATCGACCCCGCCACCGGCGACCGGCCCCTACCCACCGAGCCATCGGGACCGGCCGAGGGACCTGCGTATCCCGGCGACAAGGAGCACGAAAGTCCTTCCGTGCCGGAAGCGGGCACTGTCGACGTCCGCTCCACTGAGCCGGGAAGGTCGACGCACCGGCCCGCATCCGAAACGAGCGATACTCACGGACCCGACGGCACGTCGCCGTCGGAGCGGAGCGCGGGGCGGGAAGGCGATGCCGGTTCCGATCGAGCGGTGGGGACGGCGACGGCTGGGGCCGTGTTCGGGCGGATGGCCCTGGCGGTGCTCGGTGGGGTGCTGCTGTTCGCCAGTTTTCCGCCGCGGCCGCTGTGGTTTCTCGCGCCGTTCGCCGTCGCGCTGCTGACGCTCGCCGTCCACGGAACGAGCAGGGTGCGGGCCGCGTTCGGGTACGGGATGCTCGGCGGGCTGGCGTTCTTCCTGCCGTTGCTGCCGTGGACCGGGATCTACGTGGGCCCCGTGCCGTGGCTGGCGTTGTCGACGGCGTGCGCGGTGTTCTTCGGGCTCTGGGGCGTGCTCGCGCGGTGGCTCGGCGGACTCCGCGGATGGCCCGTGTGGCTGGCGCTGGCGTGGACGGCGACCGAATGGGCGCGCTCGAATGTTCCCTTCGGTGGATTCCCGTGGGGGAGAATAGCTTTCGGGCAGGCCGACGGGTGGTACCTGCCCCTTGCGGCCTACGGTGGCGCCCCGCTGATCGGCTTCGCGGTGGCCCTCACCGGCACCGCGCTCGCCGCCCTCGTGCTGCGGGTGCGCGCCGGACAGCGCACTGTCGACAAGGGCATCGCGCTGACCGGTCTCGCCGTGATCGTCGCGCCGCTGGCCGGGCTCGCGCTGCGCCCCACCCTGCCCGCCCCCGACGACGGTCTGCGCACGATCACGGTCGCCGCCATCCAGGGCAGCGTGCCCCGGCTCGGCCTCGACTTCAACGCTCAGCGCCGCGCCGTCCTCGACAACCATGTCCGCCGCACCGAGGAGCTTGCCGACAGCGTCGCACGCGGCCTGGAGCGCAAACCCGACATCGTGATCTGGCCCGAGAACTCCTCCGATATCGACCCGCTGCGCAATGCCGACGCGGCCGCGGCTATCACCCGCGCCTCCGAGCGCATCGGCGCCCCGATCCTCGTCGGCGCGGTCCTGGTGAACGGAGACCGGACCACCACCAACTCGGTGATCGTCTGGAACGGTGCCGCCGGACCGGGGGAGCGCCACGACAAGAAAATCATCCAGCCGTTCGGCGAATACCTGCCGATGCGAAGTTTCTTCCGTTTGTTCTCTTCCTATGCCGATCGCGCGGGCTATTTCGTACCCGGCCACGGCGACGGCACCGTCACTGCCGCGAATGTCCGAATCGGCGTCGCCACCTGTTATGAGGTCGCCTTCGACCGGGCATTCCGGGAATCCCTTGCCGCGGGCGCGCAATTGCTGACTGTCCCGACCAACAACGCCACCTTCGGCGAGAGTGAAATGACGTATCAGCAATTGGCGATGTCGCGGGTGCGCGCGGTCGAACACGGGCGGGCGCTCGTGGTCGCGGCAACCACCGGGGTCAGTGGAATCATCACCGCCGACGGCACTCTCACGCAGCACTCCGACCAAGTCGTCCCCGCGGCGCTGGTCGCCCAGCTACCATTGCGCGACACGGCGACGATCGCGACCAGGACCGGTGCGGCGCCCGAACTGGCGTCCGTTATCCTGACCGCGATCGGCGCGGGACTGCTCTTGGCCCGCCGCCGCCGAGCTAACCAGACGCAGGTTATGCGCGGCTCAGGAAATTCTGAATAAGCGGTTTGTTTTAACCCGGGGGAAGCGGCATCGAGTTGCTGCTACAGGGGTGTAATTCGTTGAGCGCGAAATAAATCCAGATCGGTAGCCATCCGGCCGCCGGAGTACTCCGAATCATGGGCGTGGATAGCCACGCCCTGGGCCGTCGTGTGCCCGGGCGCTGCTCGGGGAGTCGTGACACACCAGAACGGAGTGCTTGATGAGTTCATTGGCCACCGACCGCGTCAGCTCATGCGTCACCGACGAGGACTCGAGCCAGCCGTTCGCTTTGTCGCCCGGTCAGACGGCGCTGTGGTACGCGCAACGGATCAGGCCCGACATTCCGCTCACGATCGCGCACTACGTGGAACTGCACGGCGATCTCGACCCGGGCAGGCTGCTCTACGCCATCGAGCGATTCGGCGCCGAATCCCAGGTGGGACACGTGCGCCTACTCGAGATCGACGGCGTACCCCATCAGCGCGTCGATCCGAGTTGGCGGCCCGGCTGGGCCCGTATCGATCTGCGCGGCGAGCCCGATCCGCGCGCGGCCGCACTACGGTGGATGAACGAGCACGCCAGCACGCCCATCGACATGGAGAACGAGCCGCTCACCATCAATGTGGTGCTGCGCATCGGGGAGCGCGACTGGTTCTGGTACGAGCGCGGTCACCACATCGTGATCGACGGATACGGGGCGATGAACGCGCTCGCGCGCACCGCCGAGATCTACACCGCGGTCGGCGAGCAGCGCGAGCCCTCCGTGTCGCGCGCCGCCGCACTGGTCGACCTCTACGCCGACGAGTCGCGCTACCGCGAGTCCAGCCGTTTCCACGCCGACCGCGAGTACTGGATGCAACAACTCGCCGGTGTCGGCGAGCCGATGACACTGTCGTCGGTGACGGCGACCGGCGACACCCACGACCCCGGCCGTCACCGCGCGACCGCCGTGCTCGACACCGACCTCGACACCCTGCTCACGCAGGCGATCACCGCGCACAATTCGGCCAATTCCGCGCTCATCGTCGCCGCCCTCGCCGCCTACGTCCGCTCGGTCACCGGCAATGCCGACGTGGTGCTGAGCCTGCCCGTCTCGGCGCGCACCACCGTGGCGTTGCGCCGCTCGGCGGGTGTGGTGTCCAACGTCGTTCCGCTGCGCGTGCGTTTCGACGAGAACACCACCGTCGCCGATGTGGTGCGCCAGACCGAACTGCAGATCACCGGCGCCCTGCGGCACCAGCGCTACCGCTCCGACGACATCCGCCGCGACTGCGGCTACTCGCGCGACGCACGTGGGTTCTTCGGGCCGATGGTCAACATCATGCTGTTCCACGACGAGCTGAAATTCGGTGATATCACCGGTCAGCTGCACGTGCTGGCGACCGGCCCCGTCGAAGACCTCTCCATCAATATCTACAACGGCGACGGCGGCCGCATCCAGCTCGACTTCGAGGCCAACCCCCGCCTCTACGGCGAGACCGAGAATTCGGCGCATCACGCCCGCTACCTGGACTTCCTCGCCCGGTTCCTGGCCGCCGTCCCCGACAGCCCGGCCCACGCGCTCAACGCCATCACCGCGACCGAACGCGAACGCGTGCTGCGGGAATGGAATGCCACCGAGATCCCGGTGCCCACCGGCACGCTCGTCTCGCTGTTCACCGACCAGGTGCGACGCAGCCCGCACGCCGTCGCGCTCGAGTACGGTGACCGCGCCATCGGCTACACCGAACTGTCCGAACGGGTG
Organism: Nocardia sp. NPDC023733; assembly: GCF_040639775.1. Taxonomy (NCBI): domain Bacteria; kingdom Bacillati; phylum Actinomycetota; class Actinomycetes; order Mycobacteriales; family Nocardiaceae; genus Nocardia; species Nocardia sp. NPDC023733. The sequence continues at coordinate 1,096,879 of NZ_JBFAAN010000001.1, forward strand.
AACCAGCTGGCCCGCGAACTCATCGCGCGCGGTGCGGGCCCGGAGACCACCGTCGGCTTGTGCCTGCACCGCAGCATCGAGATGGTGATCGGTATGTACGCCGTGCTCGCCACCGGCGCCGCCTACCTGCCGATCGATCCGGAGCATCCGGTCGATCGCATCGATGCCGTTGTGGCACAGGCGAAACCGGTGTGTGTGCTGACCGCCGCTCGCGATAGTGTGCGGCTGCCCGCAGGTGCTGTGCGCGTGGATCTGGACACGCTCGACGTCACCGGGCACGACATCGCCCCCATCACCGACGCCGACCGCCGTGCGCCGCTGCGGCCCGAACACCCCGCCTACGTCATCTTCACCTCGGGATCCACCGGCAAGCCGAAGGGTGTGGCGGTCACGCACGCCGCCATCGTCAACCGGCTGCGGTGGATGCAGGCCGAATACCCGCTCGACCACAGCGACGCCGTGCTGCAGAAGACCCCGGCCACCTTCGACGTGTCGGTCTGGGAGTTCTTCTGGCCGTTGCAGGTCGGGGCTCGGCTGGTCGTGGCCGCACCCGGCGGGCACCGCGATCCGGCGTACCTGGCGCGAATCATCACCGAGAAGTCGGTCACCACAGCGCATTTCGTGCCGTCGATGTTGTCGTTGTTCGTCACCGATCCGCGCGTGCGCGGCGGGGCGAACCTGCGGCGGGTGTTCTGCAGCGGTGAGGCGCTGCCCGGTGCCACCGTCGCCGACTTCCATGCCGCGCTGCGCGGGCCGGAGCTGCACAACCTGTACGGGCCGACCGAGGCCGCGGTCGACGTCACCTACTGGCCGTGCCCGGTCGGGGCGACCACCGTGCCGATCGGCTCGCCGGTGTGGAACACCAAGACCTATGTGCTCGATCCGCAGCTGCGCCCGGTCCCGCCCGGCGTGGTCGGCGAGCTGTACCTCGCGGGCACCCAGCTGGCGCGCGGCTACCTCGGCAGGCCCGATCTGACGGCCGATCGGTTCGTCGCCAACCCGTTCACCCCCGGGCAACGCATGTACCGCACGGGCGACCTGGCCCGCTGGCAGCTCGACGGCGGCGTCCTGGAATACCTGGGGCGCACCGACTTCCAGGTCAAGATCCGTGGTCTGCGCATCGAGCTCGGCGAGGTCGAGTCCGCGTTGCTCGCCCAGCACGGTGTCGCCCGTGCCGTCTGCGTGGCGCGGACCAGCCGCACCGGCGACGACGAACTCGTCGCCTATGTGGTCGCCGCACCGGGCGCCGCCGCACCGGAGGTGGCGGCCTTGATGGCGGCGCTGCGCCGGGCGCTGCCCTCCTACATGGTGCCCTCGGCGCTGGTCGTGCTCGACGAACTGCCGCTGAGCGCCAACGGCAAGGTGGATCGCAAGGCACTGCCCGCCCCCGAGGTGGGTGTGCGGGTGACCACCGGTGCGGACGCACCGCAGACCGAGCTGGAATGCGCGCTCGCCGAGATCTTCGCCGAGGTGCTCGCCCTCGACGGCACCGGAATCGGCGTGCAGGACAGCTTCTTCGACCTCGGCGGCAACTCGCTCGTCGCCGCGCGCGCCGTCGCCAGGATCAACACCACCCTCGACGCGAGCATCAGCATCCGGCACCTGTTCGAGGCCTCGACCATCGCGTCGCTGGCCGAGTACATCAGCACCCACCGGCCCGAGACCTCCACGCCCGAGCTGGTTCCCGCGACCCGGCCGGAACGGGTGCCGCTGTCGCTGGCCCAGCAGCGGCTCTGGATCCTCAACCGGTTCGCCGAACACGCCGCCGCCTACAACATGCCGCTGGCGCTGCGGCTGACCGGTCGGCTCGACCTCGCCGCCCTGCGGGCCGGCCTCCGTGACGTGCTCGACCGCCACGAAAGCCTGCGCACCAGCTTCCCCGACGGCCCGGAGGGGCCGTACCAGCTGATCCATCCCGCCGCCGCCGTGGCACCCGATCTCGTCGCGCACGACGGGGACGGCCGCATCGACGACCTCGTCGCCGAGGTCGCCGGGCGCGGCTTCGACCTGCGCGGCGAGACGCCGCTGCGGGTGGTGCTGTACCGCCTGGCCCCGGACGAGCATCTGCTGGTCGTGGTGCTGCACCACATCTGCGGAGACGGCTGGTCGGTCGCACCGCTGGCCAGGGATCTGATGACCGCCGTCGCCGCCCGCGCCGAGGGCAACGCGCCACGGTGGACGCCACTGCCCGTGCAGTACGCCGATTTCGCACTGTGGCAACGGGAACTGCTCGGTGACGAGACCGACCCGGAGGCACCGCTGGGGCGTCAGCTCGGGCACTGGCGCCGGGCCCTTGCCGGACTGCCCGATCAGCTCGACCTGCCGCTCGACCGCCCGCGCCCGTTGCGACGGACTACCGGCGGCGACACGGTCGCCCTCACCATCGATGCCGAAACACGCCGCGCGGCAAGCCAGCTCGCCAGCGGCCGCGGGGTGAGCATGTTCATGGTGCTGCACGCCGCACTGGCCACCGTGCTCGCGCGCGTGTGCGGCAGCACCGACATCACCATCGGCACCCCGATCGCGGGACGCTCCGATCCGGCGCTCGACGAACTCGTCGGCATGTTCGTCAACACCCTCGTGCTGCGCACCGATGTCGACCTCGGTGCCGGTTTCGACCGGGTGCTCGACCAGGTCCGCGAAACCGACCTCGACGCCTTCGCCAACCCCGATGTGCCCTTCGAACGGCTCGTCGAACTGGTGAACCCGGACCGGTCGACCAACCGGCATCCGCTGTTCCAGGTGATGCTGTCCTACGACCGCACCCCCGAGCTGCGCGTCGAACTGCCCGGTGTGGCCGCCGAACTCGTGCCGGTGCAGACTGGTGTCGCCAAGTTCGATCTGCAGCTCGAGGTGCGCGACAACCACGGTGACGGGCCGCTGCACGCCGAATTCGGGTATGCCACCGATGTTTTCGATCGCTCGACCGTCGAGGCCATCGCCCGCCGGTTCACCACCATGCTGCGGTTCGCGCTGGCCGCGCCGCAGGAACCGATCGGTGATCTGCCGCTGCTCGACCGTCGCGAGATCGCGCGGCTCGTGCCCGTGGCGGGCGCACCGGCCGAACCGGCCGACACCCTCGCCCGCCTGCTCGCCGATACCGCCCAGCGCCTGCCCGATTCGGTCGCGGTGCGCTATCTCGGGCTCGACACGACCTACCGGGAGCTCGACGAGCGCTCGAACAGGTTGGCGCGCAGCCTGATCGCGCACGGCGCGGGCCCCGAGTCGGTGGTGGCGGTGGCGTTGCCGCGTGGGCTGGAATCGATCATCGCCATCTGGGCGGTCGCCAAGACCGGTGCCGCGTACGTGCCGGTCGACCCGGCGTACCCCACCGAGCGCATCGCGCACATGATCGGCGACTCCGGTGCGGTGCTGGGGCTCACCCTGCCCGAACACCTCGCCGCGCTGCCGACCACCGTCGGCAAGCACCGCCGGGCACCGGAATGGCTGGTGTTCGGGACCGCAGCCTTCGAAGCCGACTGCGCACACCGCTCGGCCGCGCCTGTGCGCGATATCGAGCGCACGCACCCGATGCGGCCGACCCAGCCCGCGTACCTGATCTACACCTCGGGCTCCACCGGCCTGCCCAAGGCGGTTGTCGTCACCCATGCGGGCATCTCTTCGCTGGCCAGCGAGCAGACCCAGCTGTTCCGGGTGACCGATGCCGCCCGTACCCTGCATTTCTCCTCACCGAGTTTCGACGCGTCGGTGCTGGAGTTGCTGCTCGGTTTCGCCGCGGGCGCGACCGTCGTCGTCGCCCCAGCCGACCTGTACGGCGGCGCCGAACTGGCGGGATTCCTCCGCTCGGAACGGATCACGCACGCGTTCATCACCCCGGCCGCCCTGGCGACCGTGCCCGCCGGTGAGTTCCCCGAACTCAACACCGTCATCGTCGGCGGCGAGGCCTGCTCCGACGAACTGGTCGACACCTGGGCCGGTCGATACCGGATGCACAACATGTACGGCCCGTCGGAGGCGACCGTCGCGGTCACCGCGAGCGCCGCCATGGTGCCCGGCGAGCCGGTGCCGCTCGGTGCGCCCGTGCGCGGGATGCGCTTGTTCGTCCTCGATTCCCGGCTGCACCCGGTGCCGCCGGGGACTCCGGGCGAACTGTATGTGTCCGGTCCCGGTGTGGCGCGTGGGTACCTGGGCAAACTCGGCCTCACCGCGCAGCGCTTCGTCGCGAATCCGCACGGCCGTGTGGGCGAAAGGATGTACCGGACCGGCGATCTCGTGGTCGCCGACGCCACCGGTCGCCTGCGTTTCCTCGGGCGCGCCGACGACCAGATCAAGATCCGTGGCTTCCGTATCGAGCTGCGCGAGATCGACCATGTGCTGCGCGAACACCCGGGAGTGCGCTCGGCGACGACCGTGGTGCACGTCGACGATCACGGTCAGCAGCGGCTCGCGTCCTACGTCACCGCCGACGGGCCGATCGAACCGGCGGCCGTGCTCGACACCGCGCGCGGCAGACTGCCCGGTTACATGGTGCCCGCCGCGCTGGCGGTGCTCGACCGGATGCCGGTGACGCCGGCGGGCAAATTGGACCGAAAGGCCCTGCCCGCACCGGAATTCGCGGCAGCAGGCGGATCGCGCGCTCCGCGTACCCACCTCGAGATGCGGGTGGCCGCGGTGTTCACCGAGATCCTCGGCAGGCCGGTGCCCGGCGCGGAGGACAGCTTCTTCGACATCGGCGGCAATTCGCTGCTCGCCACCCGGCTGGCCGCGGCGCTGCACGCCGACTTCGAGGTCGATCTGCCGGTGCGCCAGATCTTCGAGGCGCCGACGGTGGCCGGCATCGCCGGTTTGATCGCGGAAGCGCCCCGGACGCAGCGGGTGGCGCTGGCGGTACACACCCCGCGCCCGGGACGCATACCACTGTCGCTGCCGCAGCAACGACTGTGGTTCCTCAACCGATTGTCGCCCGAATCCAGCGCCTACAACATCGCTTTCGTCTTGCGAATCGGCGGCGATCTGGATATCGACGCATTGCGCGGCGCGGTCACCGACCTGGTGCAGCGGCACGAGGTGCTGCGCACGGTCTTCCCCGAGGACCTCTCCGGCGCCCAGCAGGTGGTCTTGCCGACGGCCGGGTCGGTGCCGGCGATCGAGCCCGTCGACACCGAACCCGCACGGGCCGAGGAGATACTCGCCGAGTTCGCCAGGCAGGGCTTCGACCTGACCCACGAGACGCCGTTGCGAGTCTCGCTGCTGCGCACCGGGACTCAGGAATACCTGCTCGGCGTGGTCGTGCACCACATCGCCGCGGACGGGTGGTCGCTCGGCCCGTTGACCAAGGATCTCGCGGTGTCGTATGTGGCGCGTGCCGGTGGCAGCGTTCCGGTGCGGGAACCGCTGCCGGTGCAGTACGCCGACTTCAGCCTGTGGCAGCGGGCCGTGCTCGGCGCCGAGGACGACCCCGACAGCATCGCCGCCACCCAGCTCGCGTTCTGGCGCGAGACACTGGCCGAACTGCCCGACGAACTGCCGTTGCCGTTCGACCGACCGCGTCCGGCCGAACCGGTCGGCACGGCGGCCACCGTGGTGTGCCCGGTGTCGGCGCCGTTGCGTGAGGCGATGGAGGAGCTGGCGGCCGAGACCGGTGTCAGCCTGTTCATGGTCGTCCGTTCGGCGCTCGCGGTGCTGCTGCGCGGGGTCACCGGCGGTCGCGACATCCCGATCGGCACCCCGGTCGCCGGACGCACCGACATCCAGCTCGACGAGCTGGTCGGCATGTTCGTCAACACCCTCGTGTTGCGCTCCGACGTCGACCCCGGCGCCAGCTTCACCGAACTGCTGCACGCCGACCGCGATTCGGAGCTGGCCGCGCTCGCGCACGCCGACCTGCCGTTCGAACGGGTCGTCGACGCGCTCGGCCGCGACAGCCGGGCCAACAACCGGCACCCGCTGTTCCAGGTGGCGCTGAGCATGCAGGACGACAGCGCACCGGAACTGGAGCTGCCGGGCCTGCGATTGCGCGCCGAGGAACTCGACATCGCCCGCGCCAAGTTCGACCTGGAACTGCGGGTGGCCCCCGACGGCGACGGGCAGCGTTTCGAATTCGTCTACTCCACCGAGCTTTTCGACCGGGCGACGATCGAGACGCTGGCCACCCGGTTCGCGGCGATCCTCACCCAGGTGACCGCCGACCCGCGCAGGCTGGTGTCCGATATCGACCAGCTCACCGTCGCCGAACATCGCGCGCTCGTCCCGGCGCAGGGGCCGGCGCTGGTCACCCCGGTGGTGCTGTCCGACATCATCGACCGGGCCGCCGACTGGTACCCGCACAGGCCCGCGCTGCGGTGGTTCGCCGGCGGCAGCGTGGCGGGCGAGGTCGGTGAACTCGACTACGACGAGGTGGCCCGACGTGCCCACCGGCTCGGTCGCGCCCTCATCGCACGGGGGATCGGCACCGGCGATCGGGTCGCCGTCGGCCTCACCCGGTCGCTGGACTGCGCGCTCGCCATCTTCGGTGTCGCCGCGAGCGGTGCCGCGTTCGTGCCCGTCGACCCGCGCTACCCGGCCGACCGGGTGCGGCACATGCTCACCGACTCCGGTGCGCGCGCCGTGCTCACCACGAGCGCCGACGCCCCCGCCCTGCGCGAGGCCGCCGGACCGCTCGACACTCGATGGCTGCTGGTCGACGATCCCGACCTGCACACCGAGCTGGCCGGATACGACGACGCCGCGATCCGTGATGCCGAACGCATCCGCCCCATCCACGCCGCCGACCTGGCGTACCAGATCTACACCTCCGGTTCCACCGGTCTGCCCAAGGGCGTCACCGTCACCCACGGTGGTCTGGTCAGCCTCGCGCTCGATCTGCGCGAGCGGATGGGCCTCGACCGGTTCGCCAGGACGTTCTTCTTCTCCACCCCGAGCTTCGACGTCTCCGTGCTCGACATGCTGCTCGCGGTGTACTCCGGCGCGGAGATGGTGATCGGCCCGATCGACGTCTACGGCGGCGACGAACTCGGCGCCCTGCTGGAGCGTGAGGAGATCACCCACACCTTCCTCACCCCCGCCGTACTCGCCTCGATCGATGCGAGCCGCTGGCCGCTGCCGCGACTGCGCGGGCTGATGGCCGGTGGCGAGGCCGTGCCGCCGGATCTGGTGGAGAACTGGGCGCCCGGGCGCCGATTCGTCAATGCCTACGGGCCGACGGAGTTCACCGTCATCGCGGCCATGTCGGAGCTCCGGGTGGGTGTGCCGGTGACCATCGGTACACCGGTGCGCGGATCGCGGGCCCTGGTGCTCGACGAGCGGTTGAAACCGGTCGTCGTCGGGGTTCCCGGCGAGCTCTACATCGGTGGCGCGGGTATCGCCCAGGGCTACCACCAGCGGTTCGGGCTCACCGCGTCGCGCTTCGTCGCCGACCCGTGCGGGCCCGCGGGCAGCCGGATGTACCGCACCGGCGACGTGGTGCGCTGGACCGCCACCGGCGAACTGGACTACCTGGGCCGCAGCGACCACCAGGTGAAGGTGCGTGGTTTCCGCATCGAGCTCGGTGAGATCAGTGCCGTGCTCGGCAGCCATCCCGATGTCCGTTTCGCCCACACCGAGGTGCGCACCATCGCGGGTGACGACCGGATCGTCGCCTGGGTGCAGCTGGGTGAAGACGCGGTCCCGGCCGATCTGGCCGACGTGCGCAATCACGCCGTCAAACACCTGGCCGGGCATATGGTTCCGGCCTCGCTGAACCTGATCGACGCCGTGCCGCTCACACCCGTCGGCAAGCTCGACCGGACGGCACTGCCCGAACCGGAGTTCACCGTCGCGGCGGGCCGTGCACCGCGCACCGAGTCCGAACGCCTGGTGGCCAGGGTGTTCGCCGATCTGCTCGGCGTCGAGGACGTGTCGGCCACCGACAGCTTCTTCGACATCGGCGGCAACTCGCTGCTGGCCACCCAGCTGGTCGCCCGGCTGGCGGCCGCGAGCAATGTGCGCCTCGAGGTGCGTACCGTGTTCGCCGCACCGACCGTCGCCGAGCTCGCGGCGCTGGTGGAGACCGGGCCGTCCGGTGACGAAGGCCGCCCGGACCTGGTGAAACAGGATCGCCCGGAACGGATCCCGCTCTCGGCGGCCCAGCGCAGGCTGTGGTTCCTCAACCGGTTCAACGCCGGTGCGCAGGACCAGTCCGCCGGTGCGTACAACATCCCGGTGGTGCTGCGGTTGCACGGTCCGATCGACCTCGACGCACTCATCGCCGCCCTGCACACGGTGCAACGCAGGCACGAGACGCTGCGCACGGTGTTCCCGGAAACGGCGGGCGAGCCGCAGCAACTGGTGCTCGACCCGCAGATCGCGGCGGTCACTCTCTTCCATGCGAGTGCGACACCGCACGAGGTCGACGCCGCCGTCGCGCGTTTCGCCGCACCTGGCTTCGACCTGTCGGTCTCGGTGCCGTTGCGGGCCGCGCTCATCACCGTCGACCGCACCGGGCTGCCGGTGCCCGCCCAGGCCAAACTGGCCGTCGCCGGGTCTCAGGAGCACGTGCTCGTGCTGGTGGTGCACCACATCGCCATGGACGGGTGGTCGCTGGAACCGCTCGCCGCCGAGGTGGCCGCCGCATACCGTGGCATCCGCGCCGGTGAACCGTTCGGCGAACAGATCCCCGAGATCCAGTACGCCGACTACACGCTGTGGCAGCAGCAGCTGCTCGGCACCGAGGACGACGAGAACTCGCTGATCCGCAAGCAGCTCGATCACTGGCGCGACACCCTCGACGGGCTGCCCGAACTGCTCACCGTGCCCGCCGATCGGTCGCGCCCGCCGGTGCCCTCCTACCGGGGCGGCACCGTCGACTGCGCGGTCGACGCCGCCACCCACCGGGCGCTGCGCGGGATCGCCGCCGCCAACAACGTCAGCATGTTCATGGTGCTGCACGCCGCGCTCGCGGTGCTGCTGCACCGGGTGACGGGCACCGACGACATCGTCGTCGGCACCGCCAGCGCGGGACGTGGTCATCCGGCGCTCGACGCGCTGATCGGCATGTTCGTCAACACCCTTGTGCTGCGCACCGAGGTGTCCGACGACCGCGCCTTCGTCGACCTGCTGCGCACCGTGCGCGACCACGACCTCGACGCCTTCGCCCATGCCGACCTGCCGTTCGAGCGGCTGGTCGAGGTGCTCAATCCCGCACGCTCGCAGGCGCATCACCCGCTGTTCCAGGTGATGCTCTCGGTGCGCAACAACCCGGTGCGGATGCTGGAACTGCCCGGCCTGCGGATCGAGGCGGTCGACGCCGACGCCGGCATCGCCAAGTTCGATCTGCAGTTCACCTTCACCGAGACCCAGACCGGTGATCGCGTCGGTGACGGCATCACCCTGTCGGTGAACTACGCCGCCGACCTGTTCGAGGAGGTCACCGCGCGCCGCCTCGGCGACCGCCTGGTGCGGCTGCTCACCGCTGTCGCCGCCGACCCGAACACCGCCGTCGGCGACCTGGCCCTGCTCGACGCGGTCGAGTGGACCGCGCTGGCACCCGTCCACGGTGCCCGGCCCGACACCCCGGTCACCCTGGCCGAGGTGTTCGACGCCGCGACGGCGCGGGCCCGCGACGGTGTGGCGCTCAGCGCGGGCGACACCGTGGTCACCTACGACGCCCTCGACCGCTGGACCAACCGGCTCGCCCGGCTGCTCATCGGACAGGGTATCGGCCCGGAAAGCCTTGTCGCACTCGGTATTCCGCGCTCGGTGGAGTCGGTGGCGACCATGCTGGCCGTCGCCAAGGCCGGGGCCGCGTTCGTACCGGTCGACCCCAACTACCCGGCGCAGCGGATCAGCCACATGCTCACCGACTCCGGCGCCGCGATCGGGCTGACCCTGCTCGCGCACCGCGACCAGCTGCCCGGTGACTGCCGCTGGCTGGTGCTCGACGACCCGCACACCCGCGCCACCGTGCTCGGCACCGACGACGCGCCGATCACCGACGCGGACCGGGTCCGGCCGCTGCGCCTGGCCAACCCGGCCTACGTGGTGTACACCTCCGGGTCGACCGGCACCCCGAAGGGTGTGGTGGTCACCCACGGCGGCATCTCGAACTTCGCCGCCGAATGCGCCGACCGCTACGACGTGCGACCGGGCAGCCGGGTGCTGCACTTCGCCACCCCGAGCTTCGACGGGTCGATGCTCGACATCCTGTTCGCGCTCGGTGGGGCGGGCACCCTCGTCATCACGCCCGCGGGCATCGTCGGTGGCGAAGAATTGCGTCAGCTGTTCATCCGGGAACGGATCACGCACGCCTTCATCACCACCGCGGCGCTCGGCACCGTCGATCCGACGGGTGTGCATTCGCTCGCGCACATCCTGACCGGTGGTGAGGCGCTGCCGCCAGACCTGCTCGCCCGCTGGGCGCCGGGGCGCAACTTCTACAACGTCTACGGGCCGACCGAGACGACCATCGTCACCCTGATGCCGCAACCGATGAGCCCGCAGGGTCCGATCACCATCGGCGGTCCCATCCGCGGTGTCTCGGCCACGGTGCTCGACCGGCGGTTGCACCCCACCCCGATCGGCGTCACGGGCGAACTGCAGCTGGCCGGTGCGGCGCTGGCCCGCGGCTACCACAATCGGCCGGGGCTCACCGCGCAGCGTTTCGTCGCCAATCCCTACGGTGCGCCCGGTGAACGCATGTACCGCACCGGTGACCTGGTGCGCTGGCGTGACGGCAGGAAGTCGGCGCTCGACGTGGAATACGTCGGCCGCACCGACCACCAGGTGAAGGTGCGCGGGTTCCGGATCGAACTCGGCGAGATCGACGTGGCCTTCGCCCGGCACCCCGACGTGGAGCTGGCGCTCACCGTCGGGCACACCACTCAGGCCGGGGTCACCGCGCTGGTGTCGTATGTGAAGGCCCGCGCCGGCGCGTCGCCGACGGTGCCCGAACTGCTCGAGCACATCGGTGCGCACGTGCCCAATTACATGGTGCCGCAGGCGATCATGCTGCTCGACGAGGTGCCGCTCAGCCCGGTCGGCAAGCTCGACCGTGCCCGGCTGCCCGAACCGGTGTTCACCGCCTCGGGCGGGTACCGCGCGCCGGTGACGCCTGCCGAGGTGGCGCTGTGTGCCGCCTTCGCCGAGGTGCTCGGTGTCGAGCGGGTCGGCGCCGACGACGGGTTCTTCGAACTGGGTGGCAACTCGCTGCTGGCCACCAAAGTCGTCGCGGCACTGCGGGAGCAGGGCTACGAGATGCCGGTGCAGATGATGTTCGGCGATGCCACACCGGCCGCCATCGCCGCCCGGCTCGACGGCGCGGACCCGGCGGAGGTGATGGCCGCCGCCCTGGAACCGGTGCTGCCGATCCGCCCGTCGACCGGGCCGCACGACACCCCGCTGTTCTGTGTGCACCCGGCCATCGGCCTGGCCTGGTGCTACTCGGGGCTGCTCGCACACCTGGCTCCCGATCGACCCGTGTACGGCCTGCAGGCCCCGCACGTGTCCGGTCAGGACAGCTTCACCTCCATCCCGGAGGCCGCGGGTCACTACGTGGCCAATATCCGGGCGATCCAGCCGCACGGGCCGTATCACCTGCTCGGCTGGTCGCTCGGCGGGCTCATCGCGCAGGAGATCGCGGTGCAGTTGCAGGAACTGGGCGAGGACGTGGCGCTGCTGGCGATGATGGACAGCTACCAGCTCGGCGACCGCTGGCTCGACACCGCGATGCCGAGCGTCGCCGACATCCTCGGCGAGTTCGGTGCCGACCTCGTCGACGGCGCACCACTGCCCGCCGACCTCGACCTGCACGAAGCGGCCGATCTGCTGCGGGCACAGCCGGGGCCGTTCGCGGCACTGTCGGTGGACAATCTGCAACGCCTCTACACCGGGTACGCCGACGGGACGGTGATGGCCAACGTGTTCCGGCCGCGTACCTTCGACGGCGATCTGCTGTTCTTCACCGCGGCGGCGGACGAGATCAATGCCGCCGATCCCGCCAGGCGGGCCGGTTCCTGGCAACAGTTCGTCACCGGCACCATCCACAACCACGACCTGCCCTGCAGGCACGCGGCGATGACCACACCGGAGGCGCTGGCGGCGATCGGCCCCGTGCTGCACCGCCACCTCGACGGGGTGCCCGGGATCACCGTGTGCGGCGGCGCCGAGAAGGAGATGCGTCCGTGAGTCTGGCGGTAGAAGTGCGCGGCCTCGCCAAGAGTTTCGGCAAGGTGCGCGTACTGAAGGAGATCGACCTCGAGATACCGGCGGGCACGGTGCTCGGCCTGCTCGGGCCCAACGGCGCGGGCAAGACGACCACCGTGCGGATCGTCACCACCCTGCTTCGCCCCGACGCGGGCACGGTGCGCGTGGCGGGGGTCGATGTGCTGGCCGATCCGGCCGCGGCCCGCACCCGCCTCGGGTTGTCCGGCCAGTACGCGGCGGTCGACGCGAACCTGACCGGATACGAGAACCTGCGCATGGTGGCGCGCCTCTACGGCATGTCGAAGAAGCAGGCCACCGAACGAGCCGAGGAATTGCTCACCGCGCTCGGTCTCGACCACGCGGCGAGCCGCCGCGCGGGCACCTACTCGGGCGGTATGGCCCGGCGCCTCGACCTGGCCGGTTCTCTCGTCGCACGGCCGCCGGTGGTCGTGCTCGACGAACCGACCACCGGCCTCGATCCCCGGGGGCGCCTGGATATGTGGAAGGTGATCGGCGACCTCGTCGACGACGGCACCACGGTGCTGCTCACCACCCAGTACCTGGAGGAAGCCGACCTGCTCGCCGACCGGATCACCGTGATCGACAAGGGCACCGTCATCGCCCGGGGGTCCGCCGACGAACTCAAGACCTCCATCGGCGGCGACCGGCTCACGGTCACCCTGGCCGCCGGGCAGAGTCCCGATCTCGCGGTCTCGGTCCTCGATCAGGTGGGTGTCGGCACGCCGATCCACGAGCCGGGCAGCGACGAAGTATCGGTGGTGGTCGGTAACGGCTCCCGCACGATGGTCGAGGCCCTGCGCCGGCTCGACGACGCGGGGGTGTGCGTGCTCGACGCCGTCGTGGTCCGCCCGACCCTCGACGACGTGTTCCTCTCGCTCACCGGAACCCCGGCCGAACCGGCCACCGAACCCGAAACCGACGACGTGCCAGAGGAGATCCTGTCGTGAGCGTGGCCCCCGACGTCGAGGCGGACAACGACACCCGCGAAATGCCCATCACCCCGGGCTCCTCGCGGCCCGCTGCCGCCGACCAGACCCCGCCGCGGGCCCGGTTCCTGCGCGACAGCGCGATCGTGGCCTACCGCAACCTGCTCACCATCCTGCGGGTGCCGACGCTGTTGGTGACCGCGACCATCCAGCCGTTGATGTTCGTGTTCCTCTTCGCCTACATCTTCGGCGCGTCCCTGGGCGGTGACCAGTACCGTGAGTTCCTGCTCGCGGGCATCTTCACCCAGACCGTGGCGTTCAACGCCGCGTTCACCACGGTCGGGCTGGCCGGCGACCTGCAGAAGGGGATCATCGACCGGATGCGAACGCTGCCGATGTCGCGGCTCGCGGTGCTGATGGGCCGCACACTGTCCGATCTGGTGGTCAATGTGGCGAGCCTGGGGGTGATGGTGATCTGCGGGTACATCGTGGGCTGGCGGATCAACGGCAGCATCGCCGACGCCGCACTGGCCTTCGCCATCATCCTGCTGTTCGCCTTCGCCATGTCCTGGGTCGGCGCGCTGACCGGGCTCATCTCGCCGACCGTCGAGGTGGCACAGAGCGCGGGCCTGATCTGGATGTTCCCGCTGTCGTTCATCTCCTCGGCGTTCATCTCCGCCGAGACCCTGCCCGGTCCGCTGCGCACCATCGCCGAATGGAATCCGATCACCGCCGTCTCGGCCGCCGGGCGCAAACTGTTCGACAACTCCGCACCGCCGTCGTTCGCCCCGGCCACCGGCTGGGCAGCCGACAACTGCATCCTCTACGCGGTGATCTGCTCGCTGGTCATCCTGGCCGTCGCCATGCCCGCTGCGTTGCTGCAGTACCGAAAAGTAGCCAGTCACTGACGAGATGAAACGGCGAAGGCCGCCTTCCCGAGGGGAGGCGGCCTTCGCCGTTGTCGCCGGTGGCTAGCCGCGGCGGCGGGACTTGAGCAGGTCGAGGCGCTCCTTGAGCAGCTCCTCGAGCTCCTCCTTGCTGCGACGCTCCAGCAGCATGTCCCAGTGGGTGCGCGGCGGCTTCACCTTCTTGGTTTCGACCGAGGTGCCCTCCATGAGCTGCCCCTCCTGGCCGTTACGGCACAACCAGGTGGGCGGGATCTCCGCGTCGTCGGCGAACGGGACGTCGAATTCCTCACCGTTGTCGGTGCGGTAGCGGGCGATCCGGCGCGGGGCCAGGTCATGGTCGCGATCGGTCTCGTAGCTCACCGCTCCGAGCCGACTGCCCCGGAGTACGCGATCTGCCATGTGTGCTCCTGTGTCTTTGGCGGCTGGCGCCGCGTGGTTGTCGGCCTGTTCCCCGCACCCTCTGGTCAGTCCAGATCGAGGCGGCCGACAACCGGTACGTGGTACTACCGTTCAACGCGCGGGAAGACTGAACTGTTCCATTGTAGTCGCTACGGCCGGGGTGGCCGTCGGACCCACTGGGTGAGTGCCCGCTCAGCGAGACCTGAACCGCCGGATCGGTCGTGGGGCCGCTAGGGTTTCGCAGCATGTCGCGCAGTCGCCTGCTGTCCTGCTCGTGGTGCGGGCGGGAGATCGTCGATTCCGAATCGGGTCGGCGTCGCCGCTATTGCCGTCAGTCGTGTCGGCAACGTGCCTACGAACACCGCACGAGTCTCAAGGGGACGGGGATTCCCGAGGACGCGGTGGTGCTCACCGCCCAGGAGGCCGCCGACCTGGCCGACCGGTGGTTCGCGGCGCGCTGCGCGGCCGAGGACGTGGCGACGGCTGTGGCCGAGGGCGCGGATCAGGCCGAGCTGGCGCAGCTGAGTGCGACGCTCGTGCAGTTGACCAAGGAAGCCGAACGCCTGCGCTGACTGGGGCTAGGCCGGATCGGCCGGTGTCTCGCGGGAACGTAGGTAGATCGCGGTGACACCGGCGGCGACGAACCCGATCAGCCCGAGCGTCGCGCCGACCGTGGCGAGGTCGGGACCGGTGAGCGGCTGACCGCGCAGTGCCTGCCAGAACACGAGAGTGAGCAGTCCGGCGTACCCGATGGCGGCGACGCCGACCAGTGCGGCGCGGGTCCGCTCGGTCCGCAGCCAGCGGTAGCGGGCGGCGAGCGCGGCCAGCGCGGCGGCCAGGAGCAGCAACACCTGAATGCCGTGCAGTCCGACGAAATGCGGGATCCGCAGATCGCCACCGGTGGTACTCCAGTGGGTGATCGGCATCGCGCCGAGTCCGTCTCGGGCGGCGTCGGCGGGGGAGCCCGGCACGACCGTGTGCCCCGCCATCAACCCGATCACGGTGCCGTCGGCCTGACGCACCAGCTGTGCGCCGGTGAAGCCCATCAGATACCCGAGCATCATGCCTGCCACCGCCAGCCACAATCCGGCCTTCAAGGCGATCGCGGTCGGACGATCGGTGAGCTTCTGCCACGAGATGATCATCACCAGAACGAGATTCGCCAGGAACAGGCCGGGGACACCGGAGGCGAAGACTTGCTGGCCGATCTGATTGACCGGATCGGCGGCGGTATTGAAATGGCTGAAGGTCCCGCGCGCCGCCTGTAGCGCGATGAAGCCGACGTCGAGCACCCCGGTGACCGCGAAGACGGTGCCGAGCCACCAGGTGGGTCGCCGGCCCCGATGCGGCAACCGCAGGATCCAGGCCAGCGTCATGCCGTAGACGGCGAACGCGAAACCGAACTTCGCCGGTTTGAGCCACACCGATTCACCGAGCAGCAACCGGTGGTCGACGACCATGCCGATCATCGACACCACGACCAGCGCGGACATCAGGGCCGAATTGACCAAGAGCGGGCCGTGCCAGGGTGCCTGCTCGCTCCTCGGCCTGGTCTGGAGCCGGAAGCGGGACAGGGTGTGGGTGAGGTCGATCGTCGCCATGTCCCGACGGTAGAAATGCCGTGCGCCCCAGCACCTCCCGCTGCGGAACGGTCCGGGTACCCCTACCGCCGTACTATGCCGACCTCACCCCTGGCTCATCCGTGGGACGACCCCTAGAACTCGGTGCGTGCCTCACCCCTGAGCGAGCCTGCGGCGCGGTGACCATTCCAGGGCGCGCGGTTGCCGGAGTGTCAGCTGTCGCTGGAGGCATCGTCCGGCGAAATCTGTTGGGCGACAAGGGAGAGCACAGTAGCCAACGGAATCCCCGCCGAATTCGTTTCCGGGGCGTCCGGCAGGAGCTCGGTGAGCAACGGCGCCCACTCGTGGCGTCGCGCGGGAAAGCAGCGATCGAGCAGATCCCGCATGATGTCGGGGGCGATGGAAGCGCCGGGGGAGGCGCCGAGCAGACCGGCGATCGTACCGTCGGCCCCGGTGACGAGTTCGGTGCCGAACTGGAGTTCGCCGCCGAACCGCCCGTCGGGTTTCACCAGCTGCGCGCGCTGACCGGCCTGGATCAGTTCCCAGTCGGCGGCGTCGGCGGTGGGATAGAACCGCCGCAGCTCGGCGAACTTGTCCCGACGCGAAGCCAGCAGCTGACCGAGCAGATAGCGCCCGAGGTGCAGATTCCGCAAGCACGCGGACAACAGTGGCACCACATTGTGCGGGCGCACGGTGGTGAACAGGTCGGTGAGGGACCCGTGGCGCAGCAACCGGGTGCTGAAAGTGGCGTACGGGCCGAACATCAACGCGGCCGACCCGTCGACCTCCCGCCGATCCAGATGCGGCACCGACATCGGCGGCGCGCCGAGCGAGGCCTGGCTGTACACCTTCGCCTCGTGCTCGGCGACCACATCGGGATCACCGGTCCGCAGGAACTGCGCGCCCATCGGCAGCACCGCGTACCCGCGCACCTCGGGCAGCCGGGCCCGCTGCAGCAGCCGCAGCGCGTAACCGCCCGCGCCGACGAACACGAACCGGGTGCGAACCCGGAACGTCCGCCCGGAATCCAGATCGCGCCCACGCACGGTCCACAGCCCGTCGGCGCCGCGCCGCAAGCCGGTGATCTCGCGATGCAACCGCACCGGATTGCCCGCCTCGGTCATTGTCGCCAGCAACGCCCTGGTGAGGGCGCCGAAGTCGATATCGGTACCGCCGATGTGCCGAGTCGCCGCCATCTGTTCGTCAGCGGCTCGTCCGCGCACCAGCAGCGGTGCCCACGCACCGATCACCGCGCGATCCTCGGTGTACTCCATCTCGGCGAAGGCGGGCAACTCGCGCAGGGTGGCCCAGCGACGCCGCAGGTAAGCGATATCGCGGTCGCCGAAGACCACGGTCACGTGCGGTGTCGATGTCAGGAAGGCCCCGAGGGGACTGCGCTCGGCCGACGGGTGGGCAGCGTCCTGGTTGGGGAACGCGCCGCGTGCTGCTAGCGCCGACCAGAACCGCCGGGACAGGGCGAACTGCTCGGCGATCCGCGCGGCGGTGCTCGCGTCGTCCGGGTCGGGCATGTAGTTGAGCTCGCACAGCCCGGAGTGCCCGGTGCCCGCGTTGTTCCACGCACCCGAACTCTCACCCGCCGGTTCCCCGAGGCGCTCGAACAGTGCGATCGACCAGTCGGGGGCGAGAGTGCTCAGCAGCGCGCCGAGGGTGGCCGACATGATGCCGCCGCCGATCAGTACCGCGTCGAGAATGTCGTCTCCGCAAGCGGATTCGTGTGTCCTGGCATCCATGTCGAACCTCCCGATAGCCGTGTACCGCCATCGTCGGGCCGCCACCACCGATCCGTCCAATACGGAATCGCCGGGCATATGATCCGGATATGGATGAATACGGCGCGCAGGCCGTCGCGCCCCTGCTCGCGGCCTTCGACGCGGCCGCCGAGGAGGGCAACTTCACCCGGGCGGCGCAGCGTCTCGGGGTGCCACAGTCGTCACTGAGCCGCCGGATCAAGACCCTCGAACAGCATCTCGGGGTGTCGCTGTTCCAGCCGTCGGGGCGCGGCGTGACGCTCACGCCACAGGGTCGTGACCTGCACGAACGAACGCGCGATGTGCTGCGCGCGCTCGACGACGCCGTGCGCCGCGTGCGGGCCGACGCCGACCCGGAGACCGGTCTCGTTCGGTTCGGATTCCCGCTCACCCTCGGGCCGATCAGTGTCCCGGCGTTGCTCGCCCAGTTCCACACCCGCGCACCCGGCATCCGCCTGCACCTGGTGCAGGCCCACGGTGAGGCGCTGGCCGAGCAGGTCCGCGACGGCAGGCTCGATCTCGCGGTGATGATCCCGCCGCCCGACGACCTGCCGACGGTCGTCCTCGGGCGCCAGCGTATCGATCTGCACGTGGCCCGAACCCACCCGCTGGCGGGGCGCTCGCGGGTGGCGCTGACCGAGCTCGCCGATGCGGCGTTCATCGCCAACCCGCCGAGCTATCAGTTGCGTGCGCTACTCGATTCCTGGTGCGCCGCAGCGGGTTTCACGCCACGCGTGCTGTTCGAGATCACCGAGTTCGAGACACTGCGCGCGCTCGTCGCGCTGGGGCTCGGCGTGGCGCTGCTCCCACCCGCCGAGACACCGCACCCCGACCTGGCCGTGGTGCGCATCGATGGCGAACGCGACCGCGAGATCGGCCTGGTCTCGGGAGACCATGGGTCGACGCTCGCGGTCGCGCGGCTGCGGGATTTCCTGATCGCCGGTCGGGCGGCGATCAGTGGGTGGTGAGGATCAGTCCTGCGGGACGCCGACGTCGATACCGCGCGCGGCGAGCCACGGGTGCGGGTCGATCGGGGCGCCGTAGAGCGAGCCGTCCGGCACGTGCACCTCGTAGTGCAGGTGGGGGCCGGTGGACTGGCCACGGTTTCCGACGGTGGCGATGACGTCGCCGGCGTTCACGTGCTGGCCCGGCTGGACCAGGATCTCGTTGACGTGACCGAACACGCCGATGGTGCCGTCGTCCTGCTGGACGCGGACCCACAGGCCGAACCCGGAGGCCGGGCCGGTCTCGATGACGGTACCGTCGGTGACGGCGAAGACCGGCGCACCGATCGGGTCACCGAAGTCGATGCCGTTGTGCGCGGCACCCCAGCGGGGGCCGTAGTAGGAGGTCAGGCGACCGTTGACCGGTCGGACGGTCTGCGGGCGCGGCGGCGGGGGCGGCGCGATGAAGGGCAGCGGCGCGGGCAGCGGTGGCAGCGCGGCCTGGATGGCCTCGCGGTGCTCTTCCCAGGCCACCGGTGCGGCGGCGGGGGTCTCGGCCTGCACCTCGGGCGCGGTGGCGGAGGTGAAGCGGGCCTGCGAAACGCCGAGGGCGTCTGCCGAAGACGCCGCGACGGCGGTGGTGGTAGGGGTCTCGGGGCCGCTGAAGGCGGCGGCGGACGTTCCCACGAGTGCGGACAGGGCCACCGCACCCGCGACAACGCCACCCAGACGACCTGCGAAGGCGTCGGAGATTCGGGCGGATAACGGGTTGGTCACGAACATGTCTCGAAGGTAGCTAATTCGTAACCGACGCGGCGAATCCTGTGGCTGCCATCACGAGCGGCTATAACCCCAGTTGATCTATAACAATCGCATCTCGAAAACAGAAATTCCCGGGAGCGACCGGGTGAAATACCGTGACCGCAAGATCATTGCCGACCAGGCGTTATCCGCGCACACTTGTTCAGTGGACGCTAACGGAGTTCGGGCAATCACCGCGTTATCCGACGCGACCAGGCGCGCGATCTTCGAGTCGCTGCCGCAGGGTCCACGCTCGGTCGCCGAGCTCGCCGAGGCCACCGGTATCACCAGCTCGGCCGCCTCCCAGCACCTGCGCATCCTGCGCGAGGCGCACCTGGTGAGCATGCGCCGCGACGGCAACCGTCACCTGTACTCCCTGGATCCGCGTGGCCTCAACGACGCACGCGACTACCTCGAACAGTTCTGGCCGAGCGCACTGGCCGCCCATGCCGCCGCGCTGCGAGCCGCCGGTTAGCCGACCGCTGCCGCACCGCCCGCCGGTCAGCCCACCCGGCGATAACGCGAGCGACTCGACTCGGCCCAATCCTGCTTGTCGAGCTGCGCGTCGACCGCGGCGATCACCTCGGGCACTCCGATGCGCAACAGGCCGGGGTCGGGGGTGCGGGCATCGGGATCGCCGACCTGCCCCGCCCACAGCACCGCGTGCCTGCCGAGCAGATGCGCGGGCGGACCGCCACGACGCGGCGGGGTGGGCCCGAACAGCAGCACGGTCCTGGTGCCGAAGGCGGTGGCGAGATGGGCGACGCCGGTATCGCCGGAGATCACGAGGGCGGCACCGGCCACGGTGGCCGCGAGATCGGTGAGGTTCTGCCTGCCCGCGAGTACCCGGTCGTCGGGCAGGCCCGCCTGCGCGGCCACCTGCACGGCGATGTCGCGTTCGAACGGATCACCGGTGAGCACCACGTCGCGGCCGAGGACCATCAGGTGCCGCACCACGGCGGCGAACCGTTCCGGCGGCCAGCGGCGCGCGGGCGCACCGGCGCCGACATGCACCACGACGCAGTCGCGACGGCTGATGGAGGCAACCGGCGGGACCAGTCCGAGATTGCGCCGATCGGCGGCGATGCCCTCGCTCTCGAGCAACTGACACCACCGATCCGCCACGTGGGCCTCGGGGTCCCAGCGCGGCCCGGTGAGCCGGGGCAGGCCCGGCGTCCGGTGCCCGATGATCCGTTTGGCGCCGGTATCGGCCAGCGCTCGCGCGCTCGCACCGTCCGGGCCGTGCAGATTCACCGCCAGCTCGGGCGCGGGACCGTCCCAGATCAGGGCCGCCGGATCGGCGGTGGCGACGAGTTCGTCGACCGAGGAGATCAGGTCGACGATCTGTTCGAGGCGATGGGGCGCGGCCAGCACGATCCGGCTGCCTGGTTCGGCCCGGCGCAGGGCACGCAGAGCCGGGACCGCGGCGAGCAGATCACCGAGTCCACGAGCTTGCAGCACGAGTACAACCGACACTCCCATCACCTACCCGGGACCGGAACGCGCCAAACGTTCGCAGTGGCAATGAGGTGTCGCTCGTCACCGCGCGCCGCGTCCCGCCCGTTCGGCGGCGGGTTGTGCGCCGCGACACGATCACAGCTTCAGCAACTTTCCAGGGAATGAGAGCTGGCGGGCATAACATCTCGTCATGACGACAAATACCGTGTTGGAGAGCCCATTTACCGCGCTTGCCAAGAAAACCTGGCAAACAATTCTGGTCACCGGTCTTCTCGCGGTGGTCCTCGGCATCATCGTGCTCGTATGGCCCGGTCCGTCATTGCTTGTCGCGGGCGTTCTTTTCGGTATCTATATGGTTGCCAGCGGCATCTTCCAGTTGGTCGCCGCATTCACTCATCTGCCGAGTACGAGCCTGCGGGTGCTCTCGTTCATCAGCGGTGTGCTGTCGCTGATCATCGGTGTGTTCTGCTTCCGCGACGACCTCACCTCGATCGTGTTGCTCGGCTTGTGGATCGGCATCGGCTGGTTGTTCCGCGGCATCACCGTGCTTTTCGCGGCGATCTCGGAACCGAGCATTCCGGGCCGCGGCTGGCAGATCTTCTACGGTGTGCTGAGCGCGATCGCCGGTGTGATCCTGATCGTCTGGCCGATCGGCTCCATCGCCACGCTGGTTCTCGTCGTGGGTATCTTCCTGATCGTCATCGGCATCATGGAGGTCATCACGGCGTTCGGGATGCGCAAGGACGCACACCTGCTCGACCAGGCCACCCGCTAGCCGCATTCGTCCACAATGGCCGGCGCCATCGGGTGCCGGCCATTGTCGTGTGAACTACGCTCGGCAGTCATGGAATTCGTTTACGACCTGGTGGTCGTCACCCATCTGCTCGGCATGGCCGCGGTGGTCGGTGGGTATGTCGCGTCGCGCCCGGTGGTCTCGGAACTGATGGTGTGGGGCGCCCGCGCTCAGCTCGTCACCGGCGTGATCCTCGCGGGCCTCGCCTCCGGCGTCGAATCGCTGGACAAGGAACCCGACACGACGAAACTGGCCGTGAAGCTCGTCATCTCGATCGCGGTGGCCGGGTTCGCCGAAGTCGGCCGGGCCGATGCCAAGCGCGGCAAGCAGGTCGGCTGGATGACCGATGCCGCGGGCGGACTCGCCATCGTGAACGTGCTGGTCGCCGTGCTCTGGAACTGACCGGTTACGAGACCTGACCGGCCATCGCCCGCGCCCGCCGCGTCAACTCCACTGTCGCGGCTCGCAACTGACCGATCTCGGTGAGCGGTTCGGCATAGCCGACGCGGGTGCGTGCCACCCCGCGCGGTGTCTCGACCCGCAGTTCGAGACCGTAGCGGTCGGCCCGTTCGCAGCTCGCGGCCGTGGCATCGGGGAAGCCGCCGAGCTGGGTGGCCATGGCGAGCAGGGCGTCGGCGTGGTCGGCGTTGAGGTGGGCGATGCCGGGCGCCGCCTGCGGCATGATCGGGTCCGGTCGTGCGGCCAGGTACTGCGCGGCGGTCGCGGAATCCATCCGGCCGTAGCCGCCGACCCAGCGCACCCGTTCGACCCGCAGCACCCACAGCGTGAAATCGCTGTAATCGATGTAGTACTTCGCGGCGGGTACCGCGGCCAGGTGTGCGGCGCGGGCCGCCTCGGCCTCGGCGCCACTCGGCCGCTCCACCACACCGGCCAGGGTGATGCGCGTGCCCGCGAGGGGATCGGCGGGCATGTCCGGCGTCACGATCGCGATGCTGGCGCGCGGATCGGCGGCCAGATTGCGCCCGTGCTCGGCCAGGCGCGACACGCTCAGCACGGGCGCGCCGTCGAGCAGCCCGTAGGTGATGAACGACGCCCACGGCGCGCCGTCGGCGGTCAGGCTGGCCAGGGTGCCCGTATTGGACGCGGCCGCAATCGTTCTGGCCTCCTCGGCAGCGGACGGTCGCGCGTCGTTGGCCAGGGGAGCGGTGGGCAGCGGAATGGCCGGTGCGTCGCCGGGATCGCCGTGGTCGAGAGTCATGACCCCAGCGTATCGAGCTGGACCGGATGGTGGGGCGTCCCCGACAACCATCCGTGCAGCGCGGTGTAGACGGCGTCGTGATTGAGCAGGCTGAAATGGTTGGCGCCCGGCACGTGCAACCCGTTGCCGCTGTCGAAACCGATGCGCCTGCTGCGCCCGACCCCGGAACCGCTGCCGCGCAACACCATCCCGTCGCCGACCACCATCCCGAGCGGATGCTTCGGACTGTGGGTGACGGTCGCGGTGACGAAGTAGTGGTCGGCACCGGCCAGCAGCGGTACCTCGCGCACCGCCTCGGCCCGCAGCGCGTCGACGTCCCGGTCGCGCCAGTCCTCGTCGACGAGGGAGCCCTGGCGCAGATCGCGGATGCCCGCACTACGCCTGCGCAGCAGGGTGCTCAGCGGGCGGGTCTCGGGCAGCCGGTCGAGCACCGCGGCCGCGTAGTGCACGAACTGTTCGAGCGGGGCGCCCAGATGCGGCGAGCCGAGGCACACCACCTGTCGCACCGAACGCGCCCAGCCGGCGTCGCTCTGCTCGGCCCGGTGGCAGGCGCTGCGCGCGACGAGCCCGCCCATGGAGTGCCCGATCAGGCAGATCTCGTGGACCGGGAGCGGCCACTGCTCGACGAGCCGGGTGAGCAGGGCGTCGAGTTGCGCGGCGTTCTCGGAGATGTGCAGGCCGGTGTTGTAGCGCACGAAGACGGGGGTGTAACCGAGGTCGTCTTCGAGGCGTTCGCCGTAGGTGGGCCTGCCGCCGAGGCGCCAGGCGTGTTCGGTCTCGACCAGCCCGTGCAGCAGGACGACGAGCTTGGTGGTCGGCACGGGAACATGCGCGGCCAGCTGTTCGGCCGGGACCGGCGCGCCGTCGACACGAATGGTCATGGGGGAGGCCAGGATCGGTGCGTCGTCCTCGAGCGCGTCACCGATCAGCCCCTGGACGGCCGCGAGAAAGCCCGCGCCCCAGACGGTGCGTGACGGCGCGGGTAGGCCGGATACCTGCACCGCGCTCGCCATCTCGCCGACGACGTGCCCGGTACCGCCGACGACCGCGTACACGCTCTCGGTGATGGCGTCGTGCACGACCTTCACCGGATCCGCGGCCGTCCCGACTCCCGCGCGTACGGCGGTGAACACCCGATCGCTGATGGCGCGGTGGATGGCCGCGATCCCGTCGACCGCACCGACGAACTCGTCGCCGGCCAGGCGGGCGAGCGCCTGGACTTCGGCCTGGGACTGGGAGAGTTGCTCGGTCACGCTTTTGAGAGTACAACTGTGCACTGAAACGCGGCGGATTCGGGCAGGCTTCGGGAGATCTGACCGGACTCTCCGGCCGGGTTCCGTGCTCCAGCACAAGGCATTAGATCAGCGCGATATGCGCATCTGACTATATACGCCTCACTGGAACACCGAGAAAAAGAACGGGCAAGGACGGCGGGGTGAGGGGTTCCGCCGTCCTCGCACGATCAGGCCTGCTGGGTGATCGCGTACCAGAGCGCGCCCATCGTGCCGAGCACGAACAGGGGTGAGATGACCCAGGTCTCCACCCGGTTACCGGTGCGGTCGATCAGCGGCACCCGCGTGCGCAGCGGGAACGGCCACAGCAGCCGGCAGCCGCGCTCGGTGAGGCAGTCGCCGAGCAGGTGCGCGAGGCAACCGAGGCCGACGCAGATCGGCAACCAGGCGGGCCGGTCGACGATCCAATGGTCCACCGCGAAGGTGCCCGCGCTGGCCAGCACGATCACCGTGCCGTACGTGCGCACACTCTTGCCCGGCGGACACAGGTGCAACGACCGAACCGCAAGCGCGAGCAGGAAGAACACCAGGCTCAGCGTGAACGGCCTGCCGAGCCAGTGCTCACCGGCCCAGGTGGCGCCCACCGCGCCCGCGACGAACAACAGCGAATGCGTGCCGTGCCGATGCCCGCCCGACACCCAGGAGATGAAGCGGCACAGGTGATGTGACACGGGCCCGAGCACGTGCGAGATGGTCCCGCTCGGGTGATCCGCGTCCGGCAGCAGGGCCGCGCCCGCCGTGAGGAAGGTGCCCATGATCAGCTCGGCGACGCCGAATCGTGTTGTCTCGCTGTCGAACAGGGGGAAGGCGGCGACGGTGAGCGGCAGCGCCGCGGCGGTCCCCGCCCAGGCCAGCGCCCCACTGGTCGCGTGTGAATGTCCTAGCACCCCGCAACGTTAGAGGACGTAAGGACCTGCTCGCATATGCCCAGGAGCGAACCGGTCACGCCGACAAGCGATCTGACAATTCCGGCATTTCGCGCAATACTGTGCGCCGACACCGGTATCGAATTCCGGTCCTGAGTACGGGGGAAGAATGCTTCACCGCCGCCTGTTCGCCGTGATCGCCATTGCTACCGCGCTCGCCACGAGCGCCTGCCTGGACGACACGAAATCCGCACCGACCGGTAAGGGGTCCACCTCGACCTCGAGCACCGTCGCCGCCCCGCTGCAGAACCGCCGGGCCGACAACGGCGCCGTCGTCCAGCAGAACGGCCTCAACGGGTCGGGCGAGCTGAAGATCGTCAACGGCAATTCCTCCGACTGCGCGATCGTCGTCACCAGCAGCGACCCGAAGTCGCCGCAGGCCACGATCTACGTGCAGGGCAACTCCAACGCCACGCTCAGCGGCATCGCCGGCTCCTACTTCGTCTACATGAAGTACGGAACCGACTGGGACCAGGCCGCACTCGGCTTCACCCGGGATCAGGAGTTCTCGAAGTTCGACGACGTGTTCGACGCCGACACCGAATGGGAGATCACCCTGCAGCCCTCGATCGGCGGCAACGCCTCGACGAGCGACGTCCCCTCGTTCTGATCGAGCCCATCGCACAGCTCGCGTGATTGTGAACTGTGCCATGGTGCGCCCGGTGGACGGGCTCGTCGGCTACCCTGCCGGGAGTCCGTCCCCCGAACGAAGGTGATCCATAGTGACTTCCGTGGCCGAAGCCCCCGATATCGCGTCGAAGGTAGGGCACTACTACCGGGTGGACGACATCTACGAGGTCGGCCGTGAGAAGGTGCGCGAATACGCCCGCGCGGTGCAGGATTTCCATCCCGCGCACTGGGAGGACGAGGCGGCCGCCGCGCTCGGGTACCAGGGTCTGGTCGCCCCGTTGACGTTCGTCTCCATTCCCGCGATGGCGGCCAACCGGCACCTGTTCGAATCGGTGGTCGTCGGCTACGACATGTTCGTGCAGACCGAGCAGGTCTTCGAGCAGCACAAGCCGATCGTCGCCGGTGACCGCCTGACCGTGGACGTGGAGCTGTCCTCGGTGCGCCGTATCGCGGGCAAGGACCTCATCACCGTCACCAACACCTTCGCCGACGAATCCGGCGAGACCGTGCACATCATGCACACCACGGTCGTCGGCATCACCGGTGACGACGGGGTCGATCCCGAGATCACTCGTGCGGTGGAGAACGTGATGGTGCACGGGGTGAAGGTCTTCAGCCAGGACAAGGACGCCGCCGCGTCCGACGTCGAGACCCCGCGCCGCCCCGAGGGCGACATCCACCTGTCCGCCGCCGGGGCCGCCCGGGTGCCGAGCACCACGCTCGCCTTCGAAGACCTCAGCGTCGGCGACGAACTGCCGCTGCGCGACGCGCGCCTGTCGCGTGGCGATCTGGTGAACTACGCCGGTGTGTCCGGCGACAGCAACCCGATCCACTGGGACGAGCGCATCGCCCAGCTGGCCGGGCTGCCCGACATCATCGCCCACGGCATGGTGACCATGGGCCTCGGCGCGGGCTTCCTGTCCGCCTGGTCGGGCGATCCGGGCGCGGTGACCCGCTACGGTGTCCGCCTGTCGAACTACACGATCGTCGGCCGCGAGGGCGGGCAGGTCGAGTTCACCGGTCGAGTGAAGTCCCTCGACCCGGTCACCCGCACCGCGGTGATCGCGGTCGTCGCCAAGTCGGCGGGTCGCAAGATCTTCGGTCTGGCCACCGCCGACCTGCGTTTCCGCTGACCGTCCGCCGCGGTGACTTCACCGCGGCGCCACGGCCACCTCGGATCCGGTTGCGCTGCCTGCCTTCTCGACCCGGCCGACCCGCACCCAGGTGTTGTTCACTGCCGACGTGCCCGAGAGCGGGTCGGTGCGGGCCGGGTCGTGCAGCAGGTTGACGTTGGCGCCCGGCAGCGCGGCGGCCACCTGCCAGCCGACGCCGGGTTCGCGGTGGCCGTATCCGTGTGGCACGGCCACCACACCGGCGCGGATATCGGTGCTGATCTCCACCGGAACCTCGATGGCGCCGACCGGGGACTCGACGGTGGCCTGGTCGCCGTCGGCGAGGCCGCGGGCGGCGGCGTCGTCGGGATGCATCAGGACCGTGCAGCGGTCGCGGCCCTTGACCATCGACTCGATGTTGTGCAGCCAGGAGTTGTTGCTGCGCAGGTGCCGTCGGCCGATCAGCTGCAGGTCGTAATCAGTTGTGGGGGAGTCTGTTTCGTCGAGGACCGTGCGGACCGCCGCGAGGAAATCGGCGGGCGCCAGGTGGACCGCCCGGTCGGGGGTGCCGATCAGTTCGGGTAGGCGCGGGCGCAACGGACCGAGGTCGGTGCCGCCCGGTGTGTCGCGAATCTTGCCGAGCGTCAAACCTTTTCGGCCGCGCCGCAAGACCCCGTACGGGCCTGCCGCCACCGCGGCCGCGGTCAAGCGCAGGGGGCTGAGCTGTTCGAAGACCGCGTTGAGGACCCGGCCGGTGAGCCGGCGGGCGGGCAGTGGGGTCACCTCGGTGACGAGGCGGGCCAGGATCTGCCAGTCGTCCTTGCCGTCGGCGGGCGGGTCGAACACCTTCGCGTCGTAGCGGGCGTTGTTGCGCACGCTGAAGATGGGGAACAGCAGGTTCAGCTCCTCGCGTTCCAGCGCGGAGACGGGCGGCAGGATGAAGTCGGCGTGCCGGGTGGTCTCGGTGATGTACATGTCGACGGCGACGAAGAAGTCGAGGGCGGCGAGGGCTTCGTCGAGCTTGCCCGCCTGTGGTGTCGAGAGCACCGGGTTGCCCGCGTAGGTGATCATCGCCCGGATCCGGTCGTTGCCCGGCTCGAGGATGTCGTGCGCGAGCGCGGCAACGGGCAATTCGCTGCGGAAGGACCGGTATGCGCCGGTGCGGTCGGTCCACGCGCCGTAGCCCACCCGCAGGTGCTTGGCGTACCGCGCGCCGTCGACGACGGGCGTGGCGAACATCTGACCGCCGGGCCGGTCGAGGTTGCCGGTGACGGCATTGATCGTGTTCACCAGCCAGTGGGTCAGGGTGCCGGTGACCTGCTGGCACACACCGATGCGCGCGTACAGCACCGCCGAGGGCGCGGCCGCGTGGTCGCGGGCGAGTGTGCGGATGGTGTCGGCGTCGACCCCGGCGGGCCCGGCCATCCGCTCCGGCGTGGTGTCGGCGACCAAGGCGCTGAGCTCATCCCAGCCGACGCATTGCGCGCGCACCCGGTGTTCGTCGCACAGCCCCTCGCCGAGGAGCACGTGCAGCATGCCGAGCAGCAGATAGACGTCACCGCCGGGCCGCACGGCGATGTGTTCGTCGGCCAGCCGGGCGGTTTCGGTACGGCGCGGGTCGATCACGACCACCGTGCCACCCCGTTTGCGGACGTCCTTGATGCGCTGTTTGGCGCCGGGCATGGTGGTGATCGAGCCGTTCGACACCGCCGGATTGGCCCCGAGGACCACCAGCCGGTGCGTGCGATCGATATCGGCCACCGGCATCAGCACATTCGATCCGAACATCCGCCAGGCGGTGAATTCCTGCGGGAACTGGTCGATCGAGGACGCGGTGAAGAAGTTGCGGGTGAACAGCGCCGCTCGCAACAACCCGCCGTAGAGCACCGACGAACTGTGCGCTGCCGGGTTACCCATGTACATGGCGATCGCGCTCGGGCCGTGCGCAGCGCGCACGGCTCGCAGTCTGGTACCGATCTCGCGGAACGCCTCGTCCCAGCTCACCGGAACGAATCCGGTGGCGGTGCGTCGCATCGGGGTGCGCAATCGGTCGGGGTCGTGATGCAGGCCGCCCATGGCGGTGGCCTTCGGGCAGATGTAGCCCCGGGAGAGGACGTCGTCGGGATTGCCTTCGATCCGGGTGACGCGGTCCTCCCGCACCGTCACCAGAATTCCGCAGTGTGCCTCGCACAGGGTGCATTGGCGCGCGATCGTCTTGCTGTCCACAGCTCTTCCCGCCTTCCGCAGAACGCCTGGTCCCACGCTAACCGGTTCGGCCGCTCCGCAGATCCGACTACGGTCGGAAATCCGCGACCTGAACGCGTGCACGATCCGCGCAGCGTGAGATCGAGGCCGTGCTGCCGCACCTGCGGGCGCAGCGCTCGGGTCACATCGTCCAGGCCGGGACACTGAAACGAGCGACGCCCACCAGGGGTGCTGGTGGGCGTCGCCGTGGGAGCTAGGTGGTGACCGGTGTGCGGGTGGCGCGGTCGATGAGGTACTCCACCAGGTGGGTGAGCACCGCCTTGGCCGACGGACGGTCGCGGGCATCGCACAGGATCACCGGGGTGTTCGGGTCCAGATCCAGCGCGTCGCGGACCTCGTCCACGGTGTAGCGAGGCGCACCGTCGAAGCAGTTCACCGCGATCAGGAACGGCAGCCCACGACGTTCGAAGAAGTCGACGGCGGCGAAGGAGTTGCTCAGCCTGCGGGTATCGGCGAGCACGATCGCGCCGAGGGCGCCGCGGCACAGTTCGTCCCACAGAAACCAGAAGCGGTCCTGGCCGGGCGTGCCGAACAGGTACAGCACCAGGTCGCGGTCGATGGTGATGCGGCCGAAGTCGAGCGCGACCGTGGTCGTCGACTTCTGCTCCACCCCCGACAGATCGTCGACACCGGTGCTCACCTCGGTGATCAGCTCCTCGGTGCGCAGCGGGGCGATCTCGCTGATCGAGGAGACCATCGTGGTCTTGCCGACGCCGAAGCCGCCGGCGATGAGGATCTTGACCGAGGCGGCGAGGTGCCTGCTCATGGTCGGGTCAAAGTTTTCGGATGCCATCCAGAACCGCTCGCAATACGTTGAGGTCGCCGGCGCCTGCCTCGGCCGCTACCGGAGCCCGGAAGATGAGGTGGCCGTCGCCGATGAGATCACCGACGAGGATCTTGGTCACCGCAAGAGGAAGTTTCAGCACGGCCGACACCTCGGCCACCGACTGCGGACGTTTGCACAGCTGTGCGATCGTGCCGTACTCGGGTTCGGGCCTGCGCAGGGTCGGCGCGGGATGCACCGCGACAACCACTGTCAGCATGTCCAGGTCGTGCGCCGCACCCATGGTGCGGCCGCGGGTCACCGCGTACGGCCGGACCAGGGGTCCGGCCGCGTCGTCGAACCACGGATCGCCGAGTCGAGTCATGGTGCCGCGTCCTATATTTCGGCCAGCCCGTGACGCGGTTCCGCCGACAGGAAACTGCCGACCCGCTGCACGGTGAGGTTCATCTCGTAGGCGACCATCCCGAGATTGGCCGACTCGGTGGCCTGCAACGCCAGACAGGCGTTGTCACCGGCGGAGGTCACGAACAGGACGGCCCGATCGAGTTCGATCACGGCCTGGCGTACGCCGCCGCCGTCGAACCGGTTGCCCGCGCTGCGCGCCAGCCCGTAGAGCGTGGACGACATCGCCGCGAAATGCTCGGCGTCCTCCCGCTTCATCTGGGTGGAGCGCCCGAGCAGCAGCCCGTCGGTGGACAGCACGACCGCGTAGCGGACCCCTGCCAGCCGGTCGACGAGATCGTCGAGCAGCCAGTTGAGATCACCTGGTTGGGGAGAGTTCACCTCAGCCTTCCTGTTCGTCCTGGTGAGAGTTCGACAGGGGCTTGCGGCCCTGTCGAGTGCCGATCTCGATCGCGGACATCAGGTCGCGGGCCTGCTCGGCGGAGCGGGGACGCGGCGCGGGCGCGGTCGTTTCGGCGGTGGTCGGTTCCTCGGCGAGTTCGGGCCGCAGATTCGTCTGCCGCTGACGGCGGGGCAGCAGGGGCCTGCCGTCGGGGCCGGTCTCCGGCTGCGGCGGGGCTTCGACCTCCACGACGCGGGTGTCCACGATCGGCTCGGCGGCGCGCGGTGCGGGCGGTTCGGCGACGAGGGTGGCCACCGGTGCCTGCTCGAGCGCGGCGGCGGGCGCCTGCTCGTGCGGGCGGGGCAGCCCACGGCGCAGCGGCCCGGTGGTGGCGGGCGAGCTCGGCATCGCCGCGGTTCCGGCGAGCAGGTTCTGCGGGATGAGCACGATGGCGCGGATGCCGCCGTAGTCGGATTCGCTGAGCCGCACCGAAACACCGTGCGCGGTGGACAGTCTCGCGACCACGAACAGGCCCAGACGCGAATCCGAGGACAGCGTGCCCACGCCGAAGTCCGGCGGATCGGCGAGCATGTCGTTGTAGCGGGCCAGGTCCTCGGGGCTCATACCCATGCCCTGGTCGGTGATCTCCACGACCACACCCTTGCCGACGATGTTGCCGCCCGCCTCGACCCGCGACTGCGGGGGCGAGAAGGCGGTGGCGTTGTCGACCAGCTCGGCGAGCAGGTGCACGAGGTCGGCGACCACGGTGCCGACGACGTCGACCTCGGGCAGCTTGGTGACCCGCACGCGCGCGTAGTCGAGGGTTTCGCCGATGGCGCTGCGCACGATGTCCATCAGCGGAATCGGGTTGCGCCACTGGCGACCCGGGCGGCCACCGCCGAGGATGATGAGGTTCTCGGCGTTGCGGCGTTCGCGGGTGGCCAGGTGGTCGAGCCGGAACAGGGTCTCGAGCAGCGCCGGATCCTCCTGGCTGCGTTCGGCTTCGTCGAGGATCTCGAGCTGACGGTGCACCACGATCTGGCTGCGGTGGGCGATATTGAGGAACACCGCGCGCACACCCTCGCGGGTGCGTGCCTCGTCGACGGCCGCGCGCAGCGCCGCCGCGGCGGCGTGCTCGAAGGCGTCGGCGACCTGACCGATCTCGTCGCGACCGAAGTCGAGCTTCGGGGCGATGTCGGCGGGATCGACCTCACCGCCCTCGCGCAGGGCGCGCATGGTGGCCGGCAGCTGTTCGTCGGCCAGAGCGAGGGTTTCGGTGCGCAGCCTGCGCAGGCGGCGGATGATCCGGTTGGCCAGGATCACCGCGACCAGGAACGCCAGCAGACTGACCACCACGACGCCGCCACCGGCCATCGCCGCGTTCACCTCGGCGCGCTGCGCGGTCTTCTCGGCCAGCTTCTGGATATGGCTGTTGTGCGCACCGTAGGCCTCGATCATGGCCCGGTTGACTTCGCCTGCGGCGGTGTGCCATTCGGGGATCGACATGGGCAGGGCGGTGACGGCCTGCGTCCGGGTCGACGAGCCGGTCGGCTGCTGCGGCGCGGCGAAACGGCTCACGATCGCCGACTCCATCGCGGCGAGCTGGGCGAAGTGCGGCGAGGACATCATCGCGGCGATCGGCGCGCGCTCGTCCTCGTCGAGCTCGGTGACGATGCCGGCCAATTCGGTGTGGTAGTAGCCGATCTGGTTGATGAGCTCCTCGATCGGGATGCCCGTCGGGCCGTCGGCGGTGACCAGCGACAGCGAGATCGCGTTGCTGCGCGACATCGCCTCGGCCGCGTGCAGCAGACGCACACCCTCGGCCACACCGGAGGCCACCCCCGCGTCGGGGGCGGCGCGCTCGGCCACCTTGGTGCCCTGGGTGAGCACGTCGAGCAGGCGGCTGTAGAAGGTGTAGGCATCGTTGGCGGGCAGCATCCGCGCGTCGGCGCCCTGGCGCACACCGGTCAGATGCGTCTTGAGAGTGTTGAATCCGCCCTTGTCGTCACCGATTTCGGAATCGTCGACCGCGCGGATGTCGGTGGAGATATCGATCAGGCCTTGCACTGCCGCGTCGAGGCGTGTCCTGGCCGGGCCGAGGGCGTCGGCGGCGGTGTCGTCACCGGCCAGATAGGCCAGGGTGAGCTGGCGTTCCGACTGCACCGCTTCGATCAGCGCGCGGGTATAGGGGACGGCCGCCTGCATCTCGGTCGCCCAGGTCTTGGCCTTGTTGCTCTCCTCGACCAGGTAGCCCGCCGTGCCGACGCCGACCACCACCAGGGTCAGACTGGGGATGAGAGCGATCGCCAGAATCCGGGTGCGAACACCGAGTCTCGCTAAGAACATCGCCATAACGTAACGGAATTGTTGCAGTGTTGCCGCACGGGTCTCGCTGAGCGAGACGCGATTTGGCATTCGGGACGATTTCGAGCTCGCCCCGCCGGCTGAGCCGCGATGGCCCAGTCGGCGGGGGCTCGCCGTGCCCTGGCGTACCCGGAGGGGTGGGCCAGGTCAGGTCTTCTCCCGCGCCTACAGCGTGCGGTCGGCACCGGTGCGCGGTGGCGGCGCGGCCGCGAGCGCCGCGTTCTCCGCCGCGGTCAACTGCCGCGCGCGCAGGACGAATCGCAGGCCGTGCGAGGCTTCCAGGGACTGCTCGGAGGCGGGCCCACGGGTCACATCGATGGTGAGGTGGGTGTCTTTCCAGCACTCGAATTGTTCCGGGCTGACCCAGAATTCGGTGTGCCAGCTCAACCGGCCGAGCAGGATGTCGCTCTGCTCGATCGGGAACTGCCTGGTGGGTAAGCACATCGGCGCGGAGTTGTCCCCGCAGCAGTCGCCCGCCTGCCGGAACAGCACCGGGCCGTTGTCCTCGATGACGCGGCGCAGCAGGTCCTGGGCGCGTTCGGTGATATCCACGCGGTGGATCGTGTTCTGCATCAGAACATCCCTGGTGTCGTCGTCGAATGGCGCACAAGCAGGTTCTTGGACCGCTGGTAGCGCCCGAGCATCATGGCGGTGTTCTCGCCCGCGGCCTGCGCGGGATAGGGGTGGTAGCAGTTGGCCCACACCCGGCGGGTGCCGACCGCGCCCGCGAACCGGTGCGCGGTGCCCAGATCGCGGGTCCACACGCCCGCACCGAGGCGGTGGGCGGTGTCGTCGGTGACCCGCACCGCTTCGTCGAGCGTGTCGAAGCGGGTCACCCCGAGCACCGGGCCGAAGATCTCCTCCTGGAAGATCCGCATCGAGTTGTCGCCTTCGAAGACGGTGGGTTCGATGTAGTACCCACCCGGCAGGCCGTCGACCTTGCGTGCTTCCCCTCCAGTCAGCACGCGGGCGCCTTCGGCTCTGCCGATATCGAAGTAGGACAGGATCCTTTCGTACTGGTCGTTGCCGGCCTGCGCGCCGATCATCGTCTCGGTGTCGAGCGGATGACCGGACACGACGGCCTCGGTGCGGGCGATGCAGCGGGCGAGGAACTCGTCGTAGATCGACGAGTGGATCAGCGCACGCGACGGGCACGTGCCGACCTCACCCTGGTTCAGGACGAACATCACGAATCCCTCGACGGCGCTGTCCAGGAACGTGTCGTCGGCGGCGAGCACGTCGGCGGTGAACACATTGGCGCACTTGCCACCCAGCCGCAGCGACACCGGGACGATGTTCTCGGCGGCGTGCCGCAGGATCAGCCGTGCCGTGGCGGTGTCACCGGTGAAGGTGAGCTTGTCCAGGTGCGGGCTGCGCGCCAGCGGAACGCCCGCCTCCGCCCGGAATCCGTTGACCACGTTGAGTACACCGTCGGGCAGCAGGTCGGCGATCAGCTCCACGACGAGCAGCAGCGAGGCCGGGGTCTGCTCGGCCGGTTCGAGTACGACGCAGTTGCCTGCCGCGAGGGCGGGCGCGAGTTCCCATGCGGCGGTGAGGATCGGGTAGGTCCACGGCAGGATGTGTCCGACGACGCCGAGCGGGCCGGACAGGTGGTAGGCCACGGTCTCGCTGTCGACCGTGGAGATCGTTCCCTCCTGTCCGCGCAGCACCCCGGCGAAATACCGGAAGTGGTCGACGGCGAGGGGCAGATCGGTGTGCAGGGTCTCCCGGACGGGTTTGCCGTTGTCCCAGGTCTCGGCTACCGCCAGCGGTTCGATGCTGTTCTCGATGCGGTCGGCGATGGCCAGCAGGATGCCCGCGCGGGCGGACGGGGAGGTGGCGGCCCAGCCGGGAGCGGCGCGGCGGGCGGCGGTGACTGCCAGGTCGATGTCGGCGGCGCCGGAGCGGGCCACGGCGCAGAACGCCTCGCCGTCGACCGGGGAGGTGTTGTCGAAATAGCGGCCTTCGACGGGGGCGACCCATTCGCCTCCGATGAAGTTGTCGTATCGGGCGGCATAGCTGACTATGCCGGTATCCGATCCGGGCTTGCCGTAGATCATGCGTCTCGCTCCTCGCGACCTCGTGCGTGGTGGGACACACTATGGTCGGCGAAGGTTGGTGCGAGGTTGGTCGTACCGTTCGCGCAGGTCAGCCCTGGCGCGCGGTGTACAGACGGGCGGTGACGACGGCTCGGCGGACGTCGTCGCGCGGCAGCAGCCGCAACGCGTGTTCGTGCACGGCGACATCGCCGGGGCAGCGCTGCCCGAAGGCCACCGCGTGCTCGGGGCGATCGCTGGCCAGCACCGCGTCGCGCAGGCCGACATCGAGGTGGTCGCGCCACTGGTGCACGCCGGGCAGGTCCGAGCCGGGTAGCAGCGGTCCGCGATACAGCCACAGCGCCGAGGTGAGGTCGCCGCCCTCGATGGCCGCGAGCAGTTCCACCGCGTCGCACGACACCGCACCGGTGAGCATGTACCGGCGGTTGGTGATCTCGCCCCTGGTCGCCCGGCGCAGGTGGGAGACATCGGCTTTGAGCGTGTTCAGCGATACCGCGCGGTCGCCGTAGACGGCGGCGTGCAGCTGTTCCGGGGTGTACCCGTCGGGTTCGAGGGCGAGCAGGGCGAGGATCTCGAGCTGGCGCGGCGGCAGCGGGACGGGTCGGCCGTCGCGCAGCAGCCTTGCGGCGCCGAGACATTCGAGACGCACGCCGGGAACGGGGGTGGGTGCCTCGGCGCGCAGCATGGTCTCCACGGCCGTCACGAGGGCGCGCACCGAGGTCATCACCATCGGGTGCGAGCGTTCCCAGGTGGAGGACAGATCGAGGACACCGACGGTGCGGCCGTCTGGTCCGTGGATGGGCGCCGAATAGCACACCCACCCGTGCAGGGCGGCCACCAGGTGTTCGGCGGAGAAGACGGTGCAGGCCCGGTCGTCGTGCAGGGCGAGCGACAGGCCGTTGGTGCCCATATGGCTTTCGTCCCACACCCCGCCGGGGGCGAAGTTCACCTGCTCACCCTGGCGGCGCAGAGTGCGGTCGCCCGCTGTCCACAGGATGGTGCCCGATTCGTCACTGACGACGGCGAGGTAGCCGGAATCCTCGGCGATACCACGCAATTGGCCCGCGAGTTCGGTCACCGGCCTGCGCAGCGGTGACTCACGCCAGCGGCCGCTGATGTCGTCGAGCCCGGGGGCGACGGTCTGGGCTGGGTCGACGGTGTGCAGGGAACGCTGCCAGGATTTGGCCACCTCCCGGCGCACGGGTCCGGTGTCGCGGGGCAGTTGCAGTGGACGCGACGGGGCGGCGAGGCGGTTCCATTGCTTCTCGATCGCGCCGCGATAGTCCGCGAGCCCGTCGGGCCTGGGCGATCCGGGAATCGGATCGTCGGATGCGCCCACGTTCACTCCTGCTCGTCGGTGGCTGTTCCTGTCTATCAGGTGTGCCACCGGCGTGGGCCGGGATCGCTTGCGGACTACCGGGTCACCGGGGTGTGCCCT
Source organism: Nocardia sp. NPDC023733 (assembly GCF_040639775.1). NCBI lineage: Bacteria > Bacillati > Actinomycetota > Actinomycetes > Mycobacteriales > Nocardiaceae > Nocardia > Nocardia sp. NPDC023733. The sequence goes on from NZ_JBFAAN010000001.1 coordinate 1,133,487, forward strand.
GTCGCGTCGGCTTGACGCGTGGTCGGTTATTTGTTCAGGAACAGGCCCGCGATATCGGCGTTCTTGATGGGGGTATCGATATTACGTTGGCCCGCGCACAGCAGATCGACCTGCACGATCATCGCGTCGACCACGGTGCCCGCCGGTTCGTTGTCGTTGCCCGTCTGCTCTTTGATCGCCTTGGTGATGGTGATCCGCTTGGTGTCCGGTTCCTGATTGATGTAATCGCGGCAGGGGGTGTCGCCGCCCTGGTTGAGCAGGCGCTCGACATCGGAGCAGCCGGTCACCAGTGCCGCCAGCACCGCGAGTCCGACCGCGACGGCGCCGCTGCGGGTGGCGTGCATGGTTCCTCCTGAAAGGTCGCGCCCGGGACGACTCGCCGGGATCCGCTTCAGACTAGATGCCGATCGCGGCGGGCCCGGAGGCGGTAGCGGAGCGTGTCCACGCAGGGCTCTCGCGGGTCGGCACCATCGAACACAGCGGTCAGCTGCGGTGGATTCGCAACGGCACGAGCAGTTCGTCGGCGGTCAGCGACCCGTGATGGCCGGGCATCTGCGATTGCAGGGGCTCGGCGCCGCTGCGGATCACCCCGCTCGTCCCGGTGGCGACCACCACGAGATCGCCGATCCGCGCCGCCACCTCGGGGTGCACGCGCGGGCCGAACCACCCGGCCTCGATGACCTGGGCCTTGGTACGCACCACGAACTCGTCACCGAGCGTGCCCGTCCAGGTGTCGGCGACCGACTCGGTGGCCCCCGCTTCGGTGTAGACGTGGCGGGCCCGCGGTTCGCCGCCGAGCGCGCGCACGCCCTCGGACAGGTGCGGGTGGGTGTCGAAGTCGATGCGGTGCACCAGCGGCACCATGCCGTGATCGGCGGTGACGATCAGCGCCGAGCGCGGCGGTAGGTTGCCTGCCAGCTCGGCCGCGATCCGGTCGACGTTGGCCAGTTCGAACCGCCATGCCCTGGTCTGCGGGCCGCGCGCGTGCCCGGTGGTGTCGAGATCCGAATGATAGGTGTAGACAAGGCTTTTCGGTGCCGAGCCGAGCGCGGTGAGCACCCCGTCGACCAGGTCGCCCACCGAGAACGCCGTCCGGAAACCGCCACCGCGCCAGCCGGCGCGGGTGAGACCCGAGCCGTCCTGGTAGCTCGGTGCCACCTGGACGGCCGCGATGCCCGCGGCGGTCGCGCGTTCGAAGGTGGTGCGGTGCGGCTGGATTCGCTCCGGGGGGAACTCGGCGATCGCGTCGACCTTCGGACCCTCGCCGGTGAGCTGCCAGCGCAGGCCGTTGAACAGGCGGTCCTGCCCCGGCAGGTGGAAGGTGTAGCCGACGGTGCCGTGCTCACCCGGCGGCAGACCGGTGCCGAGGGTGGTCAGGCTGGTCGCCGTCGTACTCGGGAAACCGGCATCGAGGGTGGCCGCGGGCAATCCCGAAAGAAACGGCGCCGCAGCGCTTTCGGCGTCCAGCGCGGTGGCACCGAGACCGTCGACGAGCAGCACGCACACATGGTCGACATCCAGCTCGAGACCGAGGCGGTCGTGCTCGCCGGGCACGCCGAGGCAGGCCAGGATCGAGGGGAGCAGGTCGGCCAGCGACGCGTGGCCGTAACGCGGGAGGAGAAGTTCGTTCACGCCTGTCCGGTCTCGAAGCGGCTGATGAGGCCGTTGCGCACATCGAATCGCCAGGTGGTGCGCATGGAACCCCACCGGCTGTTGGTGTAGTCGGCGGTGAACTCGAGTCCGTCGGCTTCCACCGTGTCGACCTCCAGATGCCCGTTGGCGCTGAAGATCTCGGCCTCGGTCCACTGCGCGAGGTTGCGTTCCACGCCGTCGTCGGACATGGTGGCGTCTTCGGCGAGCACGCCGTAGAAGCGGTCGGTGTCCTGGGCGTTGAGCGCGTCGACGAACGCCTCGACCGCGGGATCGAGTTTCACAGTCTCAGCCATCGGGCCTCCTGCTCGTGTTCGGGCGCACTGGGGTAGAACAGCCTTACCCACTCTAGGGCCGCTCGCACACCCCGCATCGCAAAATTTTCAGGTACGCGTGGCCACGAGCGCGGTGAAGGCGCGCATGATCTCGTCGACGAGGTCGGGCGCGTTGGTTCCCAGCTGCTCACTGCGCTTTTCGAGGTGGCCGTCGAGCCACAGCGAGGCCAGTCCGTGGCCGAGACTCCACCATGCCACGGCCAGCGTGTCGGCCTGGTTCGCGGGAAGTTGTCCGGCGGCGACACATTCGGTGACGGTGTCGGCGAGCACGCCGAAGGCCGTGTCACCGGCGTGTGCGGCGTCGGGATGCTTGTCCGGTTGCGACAATTCGGGCCGGAACATCAGCCGGAACAGGGCCGGATTCTCGCGGGAGAACCGCACATAGGTGGCGGCGAGTTCGGTGAGTGCGGCCAGTGGGCTGCTCGCCTGCGCCCGCGTGGCGATCAATTCCTCGGCCAGGCGCTGGAAACCGTCGACCGACAGCGCCGACAGCAGCGCGGCGCGATCGGCGAAGTGGTGGTACGGCGCACCGCTGCTCACCCCGGCCTCGCGCGCGACCCGGCGCAGGCTCACCGCCGCGAGCCCCTCGCTCTCGATCAGGCGCAGGCACGCCGCCATCAGGGTGGCTCGCAGGTCGCCGTGGTGGTAACTGGTGCGCTTCACTCCTCCGAGCCTAGGCGACGCGCCCGGGAAAATAGGCACTGGACAGCATATCTATGCGGTGCTTAGATTATCTGAGCACCGCTCAGATGGGTGGGCTCCTCCGAGGGAACGGAAGAACACCATGACCGCAAGGGTTCTCGTCACCGGCGCCACCGGCTTCGTCGCCGGACACTGCATCGCCGAACTGCTCGAGCACGGATACGCCGTGCGCGGCACCGTGCGCGATCTGGGCGCCACCGCCAAGCGCGCCCACCTCACCGAGTTGGCCCGCCGCACCGGCGGCGACCTGGAATTCGCCGCCGCGACGCTCGACGACGATGCCGGGTGGGCCGAGGCGGTGGCGGGCTGCGACACGGTGCTGCACGTCGCCTCCCCGTTCCCCGACAGTCCACCGGAAAACGAGCGCGACCTCATCGAGCCCGCCGTGCAGGGCACACTTCGGGTGCTGCGCGCGGCCGCCGCGGCGGGGGTGCGTCGGGTAGTGCTCACGTCGTCGGTGGCGGCGGTCGCCTACGGACACGACAACGGCGACGTGCGGACCGAGAACGACTGGTCGGTCGTCGACCGGATTCCGGCCTACCAGAAGAGCAAGACCCTCGCCGAACGCGCCGCCTGGGAGTACGTCGAATCCCTCGGTGACACCAGCGATCTCGAACTGGTGGTGCTGAACCCGGGCATGATCCTCGGGCCGCTGCTCGAACCACGAACCAGCACCTCGCACGCACCGATCCAGCGCCTGCTCGCCCGCGACGTCCCGGGTTCGGTGCGCACCGGCTGGTCCCCGGTCGACGTGCGCGACCTCGCCATCGCGCACCGGCTCGCCATGGAAGTGCCCGCGGCAGCAGGCAACCGGTACATCTGTGGCGGTGAGCCGCTGTGGATGGGGGAGCTGGCAGGCATGCTCGCCCGCGACTTCGGCCCCCAGGGCTTCCGCGTGCCGACGCGGGTACTGCCCAACGCCCTGGTCCGCCTGGTCGCGCTCTTCGACAAGACCGTCCGCCTCACCGTGCCGGTCCTCGGCCGCGCCGAACGGGTGAGCGCCGAGAAGGCTCGCCGCGAACTCGACTGGACCATGCGCCCGGTGGAACAGACGGTCCGCGACACCGCCGACAGCCTGATCGCCTTCGGCGTCGTCACCGCACCGGGCAAGCGTCGATCAGCACCAGCCGTTCCGGCCGGAACACGCTGAGCGGAAAGGGAAGACGATGCTCATCACCGCTCTGGTCCTGACCCTCGTCGGTGCGTTCCGACGGACTCGGCGCCGCCGCGCGGGTGGCGAAGAAGGCGTGGGATCTGTGGACACCGCGTCCGTATTCGGGGACCGGCTGCGGTCCGTAGCGCTGGTCGCGGTGTACCGCCGGGCGCGACGCGGGCTGGCCTCGGCCGCGCTGAGTGCCGGTGCGGCGGTGCGCGTCGTGGCGACGGGCGCGGGTGCCCGGCTCAACAGTCTCGGCCGGCGTATGCGGCGGCAGGGACGGGCGCTGTCGACTGCGGTGGCGGTGCTGGCCTTGACCATCATGGGAGCCCAATTGGCCTGTGGGTGAGCCGGACCCGACGCTATGCCCCGCGCTGCGCGTCCTGGGTCACGGGGCGTATCAGGAGTAGGACCTAGGTCGGTCCTGGGGACTCGGCGTGCGGCTGAACCGGATTCAGTGCCGTCCCGGCGATCCGGCTCACCGGGTTGTCAGGATCAGGACCTCGGTGTGGATGTCAGGAACCCGGCGTGCGGCGGGGTCGGCTTCAGCGCCATTCCTGGCGTTGGAGGTCGAGGATCACCGGGTGCATGAGGGTGGAGACCCCGGGGTCCTTCGGGCGGCGGTCCGGGGGGAAGACGGTGGCGGCGGTGAGGGTTGTCTCGTCCAGGGAGCGGAGGGGAGTGGGGGAGCGCAGGGTGGGGATCGGGGGCTCGTTCCTCGCCGCGAGGACGAACCCCCAGTCGCCGAAGCTCGGGACGTCCACGTGGAACGGGGTGGTGTGCAGGCCGGCGGCGTGCAGGGTGGCATCGATGGTCCAGAAGGAGCGGGGCGCGAAGAACGGGGAACCGGACTGCACCACCAGGCGGGCGCCGGGGGCCAGGACGTTCGCGGTCATCGCGTAGAACTCCTGCGAGTACAGCTTGGCGACCGAGGTCTGGTCGGGGTCGGGCAGATCGACGATCACCGCGTCGAAAAGCCCTGGTGCACCGCGCAACCAGTTGAAGGCGTCGGCGTTCACCACCCGCACGCGTGGATCGTCGAAGGCGTGCCGGTTCAGTTCGGTGAGCCGGTCGTCGGTGCGGGCCAGCTCCACCATCGCCGGATCGAGCTCGACCAGCGTCACCCGCTCCACATCGGGGTAGCGCAGGATCTCACGCAGCGCGAGCCCGTCGCCACCGCCGAGCACCAGCACCGAGCGACGTGACCCGGCGAGCACCGGATGCACCAGCGCCTCGTGGTAGCGGTACTCGTCGACGGAGGAGAACTGCAGGCCGCCGTTGAGGAACAGCCGGGTGTCGGTGGTGGCGAACGGCGAGAACGACTCGGTGAGCACGATCTGCTGATAGGGCGTGCGGGTCTGCCACACGATCGGATGCGCGAACAGCGCCTGCTGCGCGGTGGCCTCGAAACGGTCGGCGTACAGGTAGGCGCTCGACAGGCCGCAGGCGACGACGGCGGTCATGGCGATCAGTGTGTGCCGGGTGGCGCGGGTCATCCGGTCGCGAAAGAAGAAGAACGCCAACGCCAGACCGGCGATCGCGTTCACCACACCCACCACGAGGCTGCCGCGGATCTGTCCGAACACCGGCAGCAGCAGGAACGGGAACGCCAGACCACCCAGCAGCGCGCCGACATAGTCCGCGGCGAACAGATCGGCCACCGCGCTGCTGGCCTCCTGTTTGCGCACTTGCTGCAACAGCTCCATCAGCAGCGGGATCTCGGCGCCCACGAGCATCCCGATCACCGCCGCCGCCACGACCAACGCGGCGGTGTACACGTTGAGCCAGGCGTAGCTGGCGTAGAGCGCCGCCACCGACAACCCGCCGATCACCGCGAGTGCCAGCTCCACCGCGACGAACGCGGCGGCGGCGTACGGGCGCAACGGTTTCGCGACCAGCGCACCGACACCCATCGCGCACACCATCACGCTCAGGGTGATCGAGGCCTGCGCGGCGGTGTCGCCGATCAGATAGCTGCCGAGGGTCACCAGCGACAGCTCGTACACCAGACCGCAGGCGGCGCAGACGAATACCGTCGCCAGCAGCGCCGCCCGCGCCAGGCGGTGGGTGGGCATCAGGTGAGGCCCGCGGCCACCACCAGCGCGACGGCGACATGGGCCGATGCCGTCACCCAGACCGCCGGGTGCGGTTCGGGATCGGCGACAACGGTCCGGAAATCACCGGGGGTGAGCGCGTCGAGCAGCACGAACGCCAACGCCATCGCGGCCAGCCCGATCACGCCGTACACCGCGCTCGCCAGCAGTGCCTTCACGATCTCCCCGTCGGAGGTCCAGATGGCGGTGGCGACGATGATTCCGGTGCCGAACAGGTTCGAGGCGAGCAGGGTCGCGGCGTTGCGGTTGCGTTCGATCCAGATCTGAGCGCGCAGATCACCGGGGGTGAGTAGGTCGACGAGCCCGAATCCGACGGCCATCAACACGATTCCCACCGCGGAATAGGCGAGCGCGGCGCCCGCGTCCGCCCCCAGTTCGGCGAGCATGAGTGTCCTCCTGTGCTTGTGAGGCGAGATGCCCCGAATGAACTACTTGCCGCCGCTGTCGCTGCCGCCACCGCGGTAGTCACCCGCCGCGGAACCGCTGGTCCAGCCGTAACTGCTGGTGTGCGAGTGGTGGCGGCGGGTGCCGTTGGCCCAGCTGTCGACCAGCACGAGCGAGCCGCCCGCGTGCGGCGACACCGCGACGAGGTCCTTGTCGAACCGCAGATAGTGGTTGTCGCCGGTGTTGCGCCGGTCGCGCGGCTCGGTGGCCTTGGCAATGGCGGCCGCGACCGCTGCTGGCGCGGCGGCTGTGGTGAAGGCGAGGCCGTCGTTGGCCTGGTCGAGCTGGCGGGCACGCTGGTACTTCTCGGCGACGAACTCGCGCGGATCCTTCGGCCCGGTCACCGCGACGACCGTGACCACCGCGACGATCACCGCGACCACGGAGGCCAGGATGCCGACCACGATCCATCTTGTCCGCGTCACCGTGGCACCCCGAAACCGGTGCGCCACAGAACTGTCGGCGTTGTGCTGATGAGAATCCCTCCCCGTCGAAAAACTGGCCGGACTGTATCACCGGGTTCGCGCCGACGCCCGCGGTGAGTTGAGCAACTGCGATTCAGATCACAGCGGGCTACCGGGCCAGGTGCGGTGATCGGGATCGGCGGGTCAGCGGGGTCGTTGCCACAGCAGCGTGTACCGCCACAGCAGGCGGCGGCGAATCCGCGCGCCCGGCAGGAATTCCTCGGCGGCTCGCCGGATCTCGCCGAGCGTTTCCTCCGGATCGCGGATCGTCGCGTTCGGTCCGCCTGCTTCGCGGCGGTGGCGACGGTCGGTGGCCCAGACGACCGGTAGCAGTGGGAGGTAGCCGATGTCGGTGAGCGGGTGCATCTTCCAGAGCCCGACCACCGCGAGCGTGCCGCCGGGAGCGACGAGGTCGCGCAGCGCCGCCATGCCTTCGCGGACGGGGACGTGGTGCAGGGTGGCGACGGCGGTCACCATGTCGAAGGTGTCGTCGAGGTCGCGGAAGTCGGCCTTGTCCAGATGCACGTGGGGCGTCGACGGTGCGTTCGCGATGACCTCGGGGTCGATGTCGATGCCGAGCACCGCATCACAGCGGGTGGCGAGTTTGCGGGCGAGCAGGCCGTCGCCGCAACCGATATCGAGGGCGGTGCGGGCGTGCACGGGCACCTGTTCGAGCAGCCAGGGGTGGTAGTGCGTGTTGTGGTTCCAGTAGGGGTCCGTCGACATGATCGGTCAACGCCCGCGCGACCCGCAGGGTTCCGAAAGGTTCATCGCACAGGCGTTTTCGCGGATCAGGCGGCGGTATGGCCGGCCAGCCAGTCGGCGAAACCGGTGAGACCGTCGAGCACCACATCGGCGCCGGCCGCGCGCAGTCCGTCGGCATCGTAGGGGCCGGTGGCCACACCGACCGCGAACGCACCGGCCGCTTTCGCTCCGCGCATGTCACCGGCGTGATCCCCGACGAAGATCGACGCCGATTCCTCGCGGAGCACCGCCGCTTTCCCGGTGGACCACAGATCACCGGCCACCCGGTCCACGTCCCACCCCAGATGTTCCACATGCAGACGGGCGTGCGGTTCGTATTTGCCGGTGACGACGAGGGCGCGCCCGCCGCCCGCCCGTACCGCTTCGAGCGCGTCGCCCGCGCCGGGCAGAGCCGGGATGCTCGCGATGACATCCGGATACAGCTCGCGGTACCGGGTGACCAGATGCGGGACGAGGTCGTCGGGTGCGCCCGCGTCACCGAGCAGGGTGGCCAGCGGCGGGCCGAGGTGCTCGGCGAAACGCGCGCCGATCATCGGCAGGTCGAACTCCTGCGCGAGCGTGTCGATCGCCACGGCCACGCCCGGCCGCGAGTCGATGAGCGTCATGTCCAGGTCGAAGCCGACGGTGATGGTCACGTCGCCGAGCGTATCGCCGCCGGGCGGGACGACCGATCAGGCATCGGTGCGAAACCGCCGGTAGAGCCCTGATTCACGTGGAACCGCCGCTGCACTCGATGCCGAAATCGCTTGGGGGAGTTGGTGTGCGCGGTGCACGGCGTGCGGGCGAGCAGTGACAGCCGGATAATTTCGAGTACGGCGGGCGTCGTGTTCGTGCAGGTCGGGGCGAATTCGCCCGCGCTGCGCACGTGGAATCCTCGGTTACTCGCATCGGGTGCAGCCATGCATCGAGTGCAATATTCCGGCCGTGGTCGTGCCTACACCGCGTGATCGGGGTGCTCGACCGGTCTCGGTTCAGCGCACATCGCGGGGCAAGTGGAGGAGTGATTCCGGCGGGCGGACCGAAAAGCCTCGGCGGCCACGGAAAGAGTTCGGACAAGACAATGGCAAGGAGGTCGAACCACTCCCTGCCACTCTCAACATATAGCGCACCCCGGGTCTTGCCACAAGCCCCCGGTCGTCCTGCACAATCGCCTGCCTGAGCGTATGACCAGCGGAAACAGAGGTGGATTGATGATCGACGTGATTGTCGTCGGTGCGGGGCCGACGGGAATGATGCTGGCCGGTGAGCTGCGGTTGCAGGGTGCCGGGGTGGTCGTCCTCGACCGGGATCCGGCGCCGACCCCGGTCGTGCGCGCCCTCGGCCTGCACGCCCGCAGCCTGGAAGTCCTCGCCCAGCGTGGGCTGGTCGACCGGTTCCTCGCGCTCGGCTCGCGCCACCCGCTCGGCGGCTACTTCGCCGGCATCGCCAAACCCCAGCCCGCCGGCCTGGACACCACCTACCCGTTCGTGCTCGGGCTACCACAGCCCGTCACCGAACGCCTGCTCACCGAGCACGCCGTGGCGCTGGGCGCCGAGATCCGGCGGGGTACCGAATTGGTCGGCCTCACCCAGGACGAGCACGCGGTGACCGCCGAACTGGCCGACGGCTCCAGTCTCGTCGCGCGCTACCTTGTCGGCTGCGACGGTGGCCGCAGCACGGTGCGCTCGCTGGTCGGCATCGGCTTTCCGGGCGAACCGAGCCGGGCCGACACCCTGCTCGGCGAGATGCGATTGACCGCGCCGCCGGAAACGGTAACCGCCGTGAACACTGAGGTGCGCCGGACCCAGCTGCGGTTCGGCGCCGGACCGATCGGCGACGGCTTCTATCGCGTGGTCGTGCCCGCCGCCGGTGTCGCGCGGGACCGTACCGTCGTACCCACCTTCGACGAACTGCGGCAGCAGCTCATCGCGACCGCGGGCACCGATCTCGGTGCGCACGCCCCGCGCTGGATCTCGCGGTTCGGCGACTCCACCCGCCTGGCCGACGAGTACCGCCGCGGCCGTGTGCTACTCGCAGGCGATGCCGCGCACATCCATCCGCCGCTCGGCGGCCAGGGCCTGAACCTGGGCATCCAGGACGCGATGAATCTCGGGTGGAAACTCGCCGCCGAGGTCGCCGGCTGGGCACCACCAGGACTGCTCGACAGCTACGCCGCCGAGCGCCGCCCGGTGGCCGCCGACGTCCTGGACAACACCCGCGCCCAGATGGCGCTGATCTCGCTCGATCCTGGTGCCCAGGCGGTTCGCCGGGTGCTGTCCGAACTGATGGACTTCGAAGGGGTCACCCGGCACCTGATCGAGAAGATCATCGCCACCGGTATCCGTTACGACCTGGGCGACGGCCACGACCTGCTCGGCAGGCGGCTACCCGACAGGGAACTGGCCGACGGCCGCCTCTACGACCACCTGCACGCGGGCCGTGGCCTCCTGCTCGACTCGTCCGGCGGGCGGTCGGTGACGGGCTGGGCCGACCGCGTCGATCACCTGATCGACGAGTCCGTCGACCTGCCCGCCGTGCTGCTCCGCCCGGACGGACACGTCGCCTGGGTCGACGACGGCGGGCACGACCTCACGGCGAGCCTCACCCGCTGGTTCGGCGAGGCCACGGCGACGATCGGCTGAAACGTCAGTGGGCCGCCGCGGTGAACGGGGTGACGGCTGGTGGCGCGGCAACCCGGGAAGGGTGCTGCCACAACCCTTTTCGTTCCAGAATCGGCAGCACCCCCTCGCCGAACCAGTACGCCTCCTCTAGATGCGGATATCCGGAGAGGATGAAGTGGTCGATGCCGAGCGCGGCGTACTCGAGCAGCCGCTCGGCCACCTCCGCGTGGGAGCCGACCAGCGCCGTGCCCGCCCCGCCGCGCACCAGGCCGACGCCGGCCCACAGGTTCGGGGCGATCTCGAGGTTGTCGGTGCGCCCGTTGTGCAAGCGCGCCATGCGCCGCTGCCCCTCGGACTCGCTGCGGGCCAGGCTCGCCTGCACCCGTTCGATCTCGCCGGGCGCGATGCCCGAGAGCAGCCGGTCGGCCTCGGCCCACGCCTCGGCGGCGGTGTCGCGGGTGATGACGTGCACGCGCAACCCGAAGTCGACCGACCGGCCTTCGAGCGCGGCGAGACCACGAATCCAGTCCAGCTTCTTCGCCACCGCGTCCAGTGGTTCACCCCAGGTCAGATAGGTATCGGCATAGCGTGCCGCGACCGGACCCGCCGGGCCGGACGACCCACCGAAGAACACCGGCGGGACCGGATCGGGTCGCGCGCTGAGCAGCGCCTCGGTCACCCGTAGATGCTCGCCGGTGAACGTGACCGGCTCGGTCGAACGCCACAGTTCACGCACGATGTGCAGGAATTCCCCGGTCCGCGCGTACCGCTGTTCCTTGTCGAGGAAATCGCCGTACGCCTGCTGCTCCTTCGGTTCCCCGCCGGTGACCACGTTGAGCAGCAACCGGCCGCCGGAGTGGCGCTGGAAGGTCGCGGCCATCTGCGCGGCCAGGGTCGGGCTGACCAGGCCGGGCCGCAGGGCGACCAGAAATTTGAGCGTCTCGCTGGTCTGCACCAGCATCGCGGTGGTGAGCCAGGCGTCCTCGCACCAAGCCCCGGTGGGGGTCAGTACGCCGGTGAAGCCGTTGTCCTCGGCGGCGGCGGTGAGCTGATTGAGATAGCGCAGGGTGGCCGGCCGGTCACCGGACATGAAACTGCCGTGCCCGCCCGCGACCAACCCCCGCGAATCGCCGTAGGTGGGCAGGAACCAATGGAACGACAGTGGTTGCTTACTCATGGCAACGATGCTGACCGGCGCATCCGATGAGGTCACGCATTGTGCTCACCGTGCGCACAACTCCCACCCGCCGCACGGAACTAGACGTAACCATGCGAAACACGTAACCTCGTGGCAGGCTCGGGCGACGGTGCCCGGGCGGCGACGACCCTACGAAACGAGTTTCCTCAATGACGCGGCATGTCGACGTACTGATCATCGGCGCTGGCCTGTCCGGAATCGGCACGGCCTGTCACCTCATTCGCGAGCAGACCGGACGCAGCTATGCGATCCTCGAGCGCCGCGAGAACATCGGTGGCACCTGGGACCTGTTCAAGTACCCCGGCATCCGCTCCGACTCCGACATGCTCACCTTCGGCTTCGGTTTCCGCCCCTGGATCGGCACCAAGGTGCTGGCCGACGGCGCGAGCATCCGTCAGTACGTCGAGGACACCGCCAAGGAATACGGCGTCACCGATCACATCACCTTCGGCCGCAAGGTCGTGCACCTGGACTTCGACCGCGACGCCGCGCAGTGGACCGTCACCGCCCTGATCGAGGCCACCGGTGAGACCGAGACCTGGACCGCGAACTTCGTCGTCGGCGCCAGCGGCTACTACAACTACGACAAGGGCTACCAGCCCGAGTTCCCCGGTCAGGACGACTTCAAGGGCCGGATCGTGCACCCGCAGCACTGGCCCGAGGACCTCGACTACACCGGCAAGAAGGTCGTGGTCATCGGATCCGGCGCCACCGCCATCACGCTGATCCCGTCGATGGCCGACAAGGCCGCCCACGTCACCATGCTGCAGCGTTCGCCCACCTGGATCCAGGCGCTGCCGTCGGACGACCCGGTCGCCATCGGGTTCAAGAAGACCCGCGTGCCCGACATGATCGCCTACAAGATCGGCCGCGCCCGCAATATCGCCCTGCAGCGCGCCAGCTTCCAGCTCTCGCGGACCAACCCCGAGCTGGCCAAGAAGCTGATGCTGGCCCAGGTGCGCCTGCAGCTCGGCAACAAGGTCGACCTGCGGCACTTCACCCCGTCCTACAACCCGTGGGATCAGCGGCTGTGCGTGGTTCCCAACGGCGACCTGTTCAAGGTGCTCAAGAGCGGTAAGGCCGACATCGTCACCGACCGCATCGCCACCTTCACCGAGAAGGGCATCCGCACCGAATCGGGCCAGGAGCTCGAGGCCGACATCATCGTCACCGCCACCGGCCTCAACGTCCAGATCATGGGCGGCGCGACGATGTCGATCGACGGCAACCCGGTGAAGATGAACGAGACGGTCGCCTACAAGAGCGTGCTGTACTCCGACATCCCGAACTTCCTGATGATCATCGGCTACACCAACGCCTCCTGGACGCTGAAGGCCGACCTGGCCGCCGCCTACCTGTGCCGGGTGCTCAACATCATGCGCGACCGGGGCTACAGCACCTTCGAGGTGCACGCCGATCCGGAGGACTACGCCGACGAGTCGCTGATGGGTGGCGCCCTCACCTCGGGCTACATCCAGCGCGGCAACGGTGAGATGCCGCGCCAGGGCAAGCGTGGTGCCTGGAAGCTGGTGAACAACTACTACCGCGACCGCACGCTCATGCACAAGGCGCCCATCGAGGACGGTGTGCTGCGGTTCAGCAAGACTCGCTCGGCCGCGCGACCCGACGAGCAGGTCGCCAGCGCCTGACCGGCCGACCGCACGGGCCCGTCGCACCGGAAGGTGCGGCGGGCCCGTTGCTTTTGCCTGGTGAATCGGGTTGCGCGAGCGCCTTTCCCGCGCGCGGGCGAATTATCGGCCGCTCCCGTAGGATCGCGATCGAAGACACCGCCCGGGGAGAAGTGAGGAGGACGGTGTGGGATCTCGCCTACCGGCGACCATCCGTGACGCGGGGACGTGGTTGCGGCGGTTCGCCGCGACGACACCGGGGGTGATCGGGGTTGTCCTCGTCCTCACCACCCTGGCCTGTCTGATCGCGGGATCGACTGCGGGACAACAGCTCGACGCCAAGATCGTCCGCTCCGAGCAGGTGCTCGATCGCACCGAACCACTGGCCTTCGCCGCGCAGAGCCTCTACGTGTCGCTCTCGGCCGCCGACGCGGGTGCCGCCACCGCGTTCCTGTCCGGTGGCATCGAATCACCGCAGGTGCGCGACACCTACGAGCAGGCGCTCGCCGAGGCCGCCGCCGCCCTCGCCGAGGCGACGGCAGGTGCCACCGACGCCAAGACCAGGGCGATCGTGGCCCGCATCGCCGCCGATCTGCCCACCTACACCGGTCTGGTGGAGACCGCGCGCGCCAACAACCGCCAGGGTTTCCCGGTCGGCTCGGCCTATTTGCGCCAGGCCTCCGATCTCATGCAGACCTCCCTGCTGCCGCACGCCGAGCAGCTCAACGAGGCACGCTTCGCCGCCGTCCGCGACGATCAGCAGCGCATCGGTGCCCTGCCGCTGACGTCGATCCTGTTGCTGCTGCTGGTGTTGCTCGCCTGCGCGGTGGCCTCGGTGATCCTGCTGCGCCGCACCAACCGCCTGGTGAACCCCGGTGTGGCTCTGGCTGCCGCGGCGGCCGCGCTCGCCCTGTTGTGGACCGTCGGTTCGACGCTCACCGCCGCCCAGCTGCTCGACACCGGTGACTCCGGTGCGGGCGCGCGGGTGGAGAACCTGGCGGGGGCGCGCATCCTCGCCCAGCAGGCCCGCACCGACGAGACCCTCGCGCTCATCACCCGAGGCGACATCACCGCACCCGAGGCATCCTTCCGCACCCACACCGCCGACCTGGAACAGCGCCTGGCCGCCGCCGGTGCCGCCGACTCCGATGCCGCACGCGCGCTGACGAATTGGAACGCCGGACACAACGCCCAGCGCACCGCCTACGAGAAGGCCGACTTCACGGGCGCGGTCACCCAGGCCATCGGAACCGGCCCCGAGAGCTCGGCCACGAGCTTCACCCGCCTCGACAGCGAACTGCGCGACGCCCTCGCCCAGGCACGCACCGATCTGCGCGACGGCGTCGACGACGCGCGAACGGCCCTGACGCTGAGCCCCTTCGGCACCCTGCTGCTGTTGCTCGCCGCGGCCGGTGCGGTGGTCACGGGCCTGTGGCCACGGTTGAAGGAGTTCCTGTGAGCATTCGTCGTTACCGGTTCGCGCTGGTTCTCGCCGCGACGGCCGTCCTGCTCGCGGGCTGCGGTGACGCACCCGCGCCGTCATCGATCGAGGCCACCGCCGTCGCGCCACCGCTGCCGGGCGCCGAGGCGATCACCTCGGCACCGACCGCCGAGGGCACCGGATCCTGCGATACCGAGGCCACCTTGGCGCCGCGCGCACAGCCGCGACCGGGGGCGATGCCCGCCGGATCGGCGATGGCCGCGATCGTCGCCAACGGCAGGTTGCGGGTGGGTGTCGACCAGAACACCTACATGTTCGGGTTCCGCAATCCGTCCACCGGGCGGCTAGAGGGCTTCGACATCGACCTGGCCCGCGAGATCGCCCGCGATCTGTTCGGCGACCCCGATCGCATCGAGTTGCGTTCGGTGACCGCCGCCGACCGCATCCAGCTGCTGCAGGAGCGCAAGGTCGACATGATCGTTCGCACCTTCTCCGCCACCTGTGAACGGCGCCGCGACGTCGACTTCTCGAGTGTGTACTACCGTGCGGCCCAACGCTTCGCGGCACCGCGCGGCGCCGGTATCGCCTCCGGCGCCGACCTGGCGGGCAAACGGGTGTGTGTCACCAAGGGCACCACCGCGGCCGCGCCGCTGTTCACCCTGCCGACCCCGCCGACCGTGCTCGGCGTGACCAACTGGACCGATTGCCTCGTCGCGCTGCAGCAGGGCACCGTCGACGCGATCAGCGGCGACGAACCGATCCTGTCCGGTCTGGTCGCCCAGGACCGCAACCTCGAACTCGTCGGTGCGCCCATCGGTTCGGGGGCCTACGCGGTCGGTGTGCCCAAGGGCAGCGACGAGTTGGTGCGTTTCGTCAACGGCGTGCTCGAACGGATCAGCGGCGACGGCACCTGGGAACGGATCTACGCCCAGCATCTGTCGGCGCTCGGTCCGTCGCCCGGCGCACCCGCGCCGAGGTACGCCGGATGAGTTCGCCGATACTCGGCACCGCCGAGATCGATCGTGAACTGGCCGGGCGCATCGCGGAATTGGCGACGGTGAGCAGCACCCTGCTCGAATTGGACCGGCATCCCGGCATCGCCCTGGTGCGCCGCTACCCACCGGAGGGGGAGACCGCGCGCCGATGGGCGCCGGTGGAGAAGGCGCTCGGCGAACTCTTCGACAACCTCGCCCGCGTGCGCGCCATCCTCACCGAGGCCGAGACGGTGCGTGGCCGCGGCCGGATCGATGACCGCGCCCGCGCCCGGCTCACCGACCTGCTGCGGGGGCGTCCGCACGAAATCGCCCGTGTGCCGGTGCCGTTGGCACAGCGCGGGCTCACCGGGCCGAGCGAAACCGTGGTGACGGTCGGGATCGCCGACTGTCTCGACCGCATGCGCGCGGCCTTCGCGTTTGTCGCACCGTTCGCCGAGGAGGTCGAGGCCGTCGACCGGCAGGTACTCGGCGCCCTCGCGCCCTTGCAGCAGCGGGTGGAGCGGGCCAACGGCGCCTTGGCCGCGGCCACCGAACCCCTGGCCGCCCTGCTGCGCCGCGCGGGCACCGACCCGCTCGGCTTCGCACCCGGTGAGATCACCTCGGCACTGGCCTCGCTCATCGAGCTGATCGAGGCCGAAACCGTCCGCAATGCCGAATTCCTCTCGGTGGCAACCGATCTCCCTGCCGCCATTGCGGCACTTCGGGCCCGGCTCATCGACCTGGCCGATGCACAGCGTCGCGCGGACGACACCGCCGCCCGCGCCGAACGCAAGGTCAACACCGGACCGCTGCCGCCCGGCGGCGCGCCGGTCGCGACCTTGCTCGCCGAGCTGTCGACCCTCGGCGAGGAACCGACCCGCTCGACCGTCGAACACCTGCTCGCCCTGCGCCTACGTGCCGACGACGCGGCCGACAAGACCGCGCGCCGAGCGGAATTGGCGCAGGGTCTGCTCGATCGGCGGGCCGAGCTGCAGGGCAGGCTCGCCGCCTATCGTGCCAAGGCCTCGCGCCTGGGTGTGGCCGAAGAGCGCGATGTGCTCGCCGCCGACCGCATCGCCGCCGGCCTGCTCACACGCACACCGTGCGATCTGGCCGCCGTCACCCGGGCCGTCGCCGACTATCGTTCGATCATCGGGGAGAAAGCGGGGCGGACAGCATGATCTGTAGTGAACCGGGTTGCGGCGGTGTGATCGAGGACGGCTACTGCGCCGTCTGCGGCACCGCGCCCGTGGCGGCCGCCGTCCACGGCGCCGCACCGGCCCCGCCCCGGCGTTCGGGCCACACCACGGCCGTCCGGCGAACACCTGCCCCGACGGTCGGCACCTCGACCGGTGCCGCTCCGAAGGTCACCGCGCCCGGACTCTGTGCCGAAACCGGCTGCGGCGGAACGATCGTCGACGGTTACTGTGACACCTGCGGCACCGCGCCCGCCCCGATCAGCGCCCCCGTGCACAGCCCGTCGGCGGCGACCATCAGCGCCAACCGCACCTCGAGCCGTTCGGTGCGCACCCGCTCGGGCTCGGCGCGATCGGCGGCGCGCGGCCGGCTCGGCGCCGGACTGGTGGAGGTGCCGCCGGTACCGCGCGTGGATCCCGCGTCGGCGGTGCTCACCGACCCCAAGGTCCCCGAATCCGACCGCTACTGCGGCCGGTGCGACAAACCGGTCGGCCGGACCAACGACGGAATCCCGGGCCGTACCAGCGGTTTCTGCCCGCACTGCGGTACCCGCTACTCGTTCGTGCCGCGCCTGCAACCCGGCGACCTGGTGGGCGGACAGTACAAGGTCGAAGGCGCCCTGGCGCACGGCGGGCTCGGCTGGATCTACCTGGCCACCGACATCCGCGTCAACGACCGCTGGGTGGTCCTCAAGGGCCTCATCGACACCGGCGACAGCGACGCGCAGGCCGCCGCCCTGGCCGAACGGCGCTTCCTCGCCGAGGTGGACCACCCCAATATCGTCAAGATCCACAACTTCACCGAACACGCCGACGCCGACGGCGAACCGGTGGGCTACATCGTGATGGCCTACGTGGGCGGCACCTCCCTCAAGCAGATCCTGCGCGACTACCGCGCCGCGCACAACGCCTACCTGCCACCGGCCAGGGCCATCGCCTATGTGCTGGAAATGCTGCCCGCCCTGGGCTATCTGCACGCGCGCGGCTGGGCCTACTGCGATTTCAAACCCGACAACGTGATGCAGACCGAGGAACGCCTCGAACTCATCGACCTCGGCGCCGTGATCGCCATGGACGACACCACGTCCCCGATCTACGGCACCCTCGGCTACCAGGCACCCGAGATCGCCGAAACGGGCCCGACCGTGGCCACCGAGATCTACACAGCCGGCCGCACTCTCGCGGTGCTGATGATGCGGGTGCCCTCGGTGGACGGCCGCCTCGGACCACTGCCAACGCCCGACACCGAACCGCTGCTGGCCCGCCACGATTCGCTGTACCGGTTCCTGCTGCGTGCCACCGACCCCGATCCGCTGGCCCGGTTCGCCTCGACGAGTGAGATGGCCGACCAGCTCACCGGTGTGCTGCGCGAGGTCCTCGCCGCCGAGGACGGTGTACCGCGCCCGGGCATGTCGGCAGTCTTCGGTCCCGCCCGCGCTGTCTTCGGAATCGAAAGCGCCACACCCGAACCCGCCGCGGTCGTCGCCGCGCTGCCCGCGCCGCTCGTCGACCCGGGCGACAGTGGCGCCGCGCTGCTGGCCACCACCGACGCCGCGACCCCCGCCGAACTCGAACAGGCACTCACCGCGGGTCTGCGCGCGGTGGTGACCGGCGCCGGGGAATCGGTGGAGATCCCCCTGCGCCTCGTGCGCGCTGAACTCGAGGCAGGCGAGGCCGACGCCGCCCTCGCGCGGCTCGCCGGTCTGGATCTGGATTTCGACTGGCGCACGGTGTGGTATCGCGCGCAGGCCGCCCTGCTGAAGGGCGACTACAGCAGCGCCGCAGCGGATTTCGAGGCCGTCTACGCCGCGCTGCCCGGCGAGCCCGCGCCCAAACTCGCCCTGGCCGTCGCGCTCGAGCACGGCGACCGGCCACGCGAAGCGCTCGCACTCTACGACTTGGTCTGGTGCACGGACCACACCTATCTGTCGGCGGCCTTCGGCGCCGCCCGGTTGCGCCGCGCCGACGGTGACCGCGCCGGTGCGGTGCGGGTGCTCGACCAGGTCGAACGCACCTCGTCGATGTACACCGAGGCCCGCGTGCGCGCCGTGGAGACGCTGCTGGCCGATCGTGGTCCGGCCGAACTGGACGAAGCCGCGTTGCGCGAGGCGGGGGAGCGGGTCGAGCACCTGCGCCTCGACTCGCGTGCGCGCACCGCGCGGGTGCGCATGCACGTGCTCGAGGCGGCACTGAACTGGATCCGGTCGGGACAGCGGCCGAGTGCACCAGGCAAGCTGTTGGATGTGGAATTCACCGAAGTGGGAGTGCGGACGGGGTTGGAACGATGCTTGCGGACATTGGCGCGCGAAGCCGACGACATGTGGACCCGCTTCGTGCTGGTGGATCAGGCCAACAACGTGCGCCCCAGGACCACGCTGTGACCGCCGCGGGTTGCCCGGACTGCGCGGGTGCGGCGCGGGCGGGATACCGGTATTGCGAGAGCTGCGGTCGCGAACTCGGGGTGCGCAAGGCGGCCCTGCCGGTGCACGATCCGGTCACGGTGCCGCAGTGCCCCACCTGTGGGGAACGACGCTACGAGGCCGGGCTGTGCGTGGTGTGCCGCACCCCGAAACCGGTTCCGGACCGTTTCGAGGAAGACCTCGGCCCGGTGTACATCCTCACCGATCGCGGAATCAGCCACTCCCGCAACGAGGACGCGGTCGCTGCCGCCGTGCGCGACGGTGACGGCGTGCGGGTGATCGTCGTCAGCGACGGCGTCTCGACCTCCCAGGACCCCCAGGCCGCCTCCGGCACTGCCGCCCGCACGGGCGTCGACGCGGTGCTGGCCGCGCTCGCCGACGGCCGCCCCGCCCCCGATGCCGTGATGGCCGGACTGGCCACCGCCGTCGCCGCGGTGCGGGGCATGTCACGCACCCCCGAGTACGCGCCCTCGTGCACCTACGTCTCGGCGATCCTGCGCGACACCCCTGAGGGCACCGAGATCACCGTCGCCAATGTCGGTGACAGCCGGGCGTTCTGGCTCGCCGCGGGCGATCCGACGGCCTCGCGCAGGCTCAGCGTCGACGACTCGTGGGCCCAGGCCCTCGTCGACGCGGGCGCCATGGACGAGGAAGCCGCCATGCGCGACCCACGCGCGCACACCCTGCTGCGCTGGCTCGGCGCCGACGGCGGCGAGGCACCGTGGTCGGCGAACTGCCTGCAGAGCATGCTCGTCACCGAACCCGGCACCCTGCTGTTGTGCACCGACGGGCTGTGGAACTACCTGCCCGATCCGGTCGCGCTCGCCGGGTTCACCGTCGAGACCACCCCCCAGGCCGCGGCCCGCGCCCTGGCCGACTTCGCGCTCGACAGCGGCGGCAGCGACAACATCACGGTCGCGCTCGCCCCCGTGCCCGCGCGTGCCGCTGTACCCGATCCAGGAGTGTCATGAGTTCCCCTGACAGCGCAGGCATTTCGGTCGCCGTCGACCAGAACGAATTCCTCGCCGAGGGCGCGAGCGTGGTCGACGCGGTGCTCACCGTCACCACCGGCCCCGAACTGGCCGCCGTCGCCACCCCGCCGCCCCGGCTCGAGATCCTCATCATCGACTGCTCCGGGTCGATGGGGCACAAGCGCAAGTTCGAGAACGCGCGCACCGCGACGCGCGCCGCGCTCGACGAGATCCCCGACGGCACCGCCTTCGCCATCATCGAGGGCACCGAGTCCGCGCGGATGATCTACCCCACCGGCGCGCTGTCGGCGCCCGCCGACCACACCCACCGCACCGCCGCCAAGCGGGCCCTCGATCGATTGCGGCCCGACGGTGGCACCGCCATGGGGTCCTGGCTCGCCCTTGCCCGCCAGGTCGCCGCCGGGCATCCGGGTGCTCAGGCGCACGCCATCCTGCTCACCGACGGTAAGAACGAACACGAGACCCCCGAGCAGTTGGCCACCGAACTCGACCGCGCCGAAGGGCTTTTCGTCTGCGACTGCCGTGGTGTCGGTGCCGACTGGGCGGCGGCCGATCTGCACAAGATCTCCTCGAAGCTGTCCGGCGGCGCCGATATCGTCGCCGATCCCAAGGACCTGGCGGCCGATTTCGCCGCCATGATGCGCTCGTCGGCGGCCCGGGTGATCCCGGAACTCACCCTGCGCGTGTGGACTCCGGCGGGTGCGCGGGTGCGCATGGTCAAGCAGGTCGCACCGGTGCTGGAGGACCTCACCGGGCGGCGTACCGATTCCGGTGCGCAGGTGGGGGACTACCCGCTGTCGTCGTGGGCGGCCGAGGAACGCGAATACCACCTGCAGATCGAACTGGAACCGGCCGCGCCCGGGCGGGAGAAGCTGGCGGCCCGTCTCAGCGTGCTTGCGGGTGAGGACGTGCTCGGTCAGGGACTGGTTCGGGCGGTGTGGACCACCGACTCCACCCTGTCGACCAGGATCAGCACCCGCGTCGCCCACTACACCGGCCAGGTCGAACTCGCCCAGGCCGTCCAGGAAGGCCTTGCCGCGCGCCGCGAGGGCGACTTGTCCACGGCCACCGCGAAATTGCGCCGCGCGGTGGAACTGGCCGCCGCCTCGGGACACGAGTCCACCGCCAAACTGCTTCGCACCGTCGTCGAGGTCGACGAGAAGGACGGGACGGTGAAGCTGCGCGGTCAGGTCGCGGCCGCCGACGAACTCGCGCTCGACATCCGCTCGACCAAGACCACCCGATTGCGGTCGGAGGGTTCCTGACATGGCGGTGTGCGCGGACGGTCACCAGACGCAGGCCACCGACTACTGCGATGTGTGCGGGTCGGCACTCACCGGTGTCCCGGCAGCCGATCCGGCCGATCTGCGCCTGTGCCCCGCGTGTTCGGTGCCGACCAGCGGACGCTTCTGCGAGAACTGCGGATACGACTCGGCCCTGCCCGCGCCACCGCCATCGCACACCGACGCGCCGCCCGTCGGTGCACCCGACGTCGCCGGTGAACGCGCAACCGTGTGGGTGGCCAGGGTTTTCGCCGACCGCGAGTTCTACGACCGGGTGCAGGCCCGCAAAGGTCCCGACGCCGACCGGGTGGCGTTCCCTGGTTTCTACCCCGAACGCCGGATCGAGTTGCGCGGCAGCGAGTTCCTGATCGGCAAACGTTCGGCGTCGCAAGGCATCGTGCCCGAGATCGACCTCGGCATCGCCCCGGCCGACCCGGGTGTGTCGCGTGCGCACGCCCTGTTGCGCGTCGGGACCGACGGCGCGCTCACCGTCACCGACCTCGGCTCGACCAACGGGACTAGCCTCGACGGCACCGAGACACCGCTGTCGCCACAGGTTCCGGTGCCGTTGCGGGCGGGTAGCCGCCTGCACGTCGGCGGCTGGACGACCATAACCATCGATACCCTGTCGTAGACGGGAACATCGAGCGAACCGTAGGGTCGGGGCCATGACGAAGTTCGACGGGAAGACCTGTTTGATCACCGGCGCCGCCAGCGGTCTCGGCCGGGCCACCGCCTTCGCGGCCGCCGCCAAGGGCGCGTCGCTGGTGCTCACCGACATCACCGCCGACACACTGGCCGCCACCGCCGAGGAACTGCGCGCCGCCGGTGCCACCGTGCACCTGGCCCATCCCGCCGATGTGAGCGACCATTCGGCCGTCGTCGGGCTGGCCGCACACACCTTCGAGGCCGTCGGGCACGTCGACATCGTGATGAACGTGGCGGGCATCGCCACCTGGGGCACCGTCGACAAACTCACCCATCAGCAGTGGCGGCGCACCATCGACATCAACCTCATGGGCCCCATCCACGTCATCGAGGAGTTCCTGCCACCGATGATCGCCGCGCGGCGTGGCGGTCACCTGGTGAACGTATCCTCGGCGGCCGGACTGTTCGGGTTGCCGTGGCACGCGCCCTACAGCGCGACGAAGTTCGGGCTGCGCGGTGTGTCGGAGGTGCTGCGGTTCGACCTACGCAGGCACAAGATCGGCGTCAGCCTCGTGCTTCCCGGGGCGATGGCCACCCCGATGGTCGACAGCGTCGACATCGCGGGCGTCGACCGCGACAACGCCGCGCTGCGCAAGGCCATCGGCCTGTTCCTGCGCCATGCCGTCACGCCGGAACAGGCCGCCGACGCGGTGATCCGCGGTGTGGAACGCAACCGCTACTGGGTCTACACCTCCCGCGACATCCACCTCGCCCATTGGGGCCAGCGCTACGTCCCGTATGGCTACACGCTGGCCATGCGCGGCCTCAATGCCGCCATGACCAACTACGCCACCAAGAACGAACTGGTGCGCTGAGCACCCCTCACACCAGGTCCGACGGGTCGGTGTTGGCCCCGCACAGGATGACGCAGACCCGCTCGCCCTCGGCGGGTCGGTAGGCCGCACCGGAACCGGTGTCGCGCAGCGCCGCCAGCGCGGTCGCGGCACCGTTCTCCACGGCGATCCGGTGCTCGTCCCATAGCTGTCGGCGCGCAGCGCGAATCGTGTCGTCCTCGACCAGCACCGACACCACGTCCGGGTGCTGGGCGGCGGCCAGCGCCATCTCCGACACGTTCGGCGCGCCCAGCGAATCGGCGGCGATCGAGTCGACGCTCACCTGCACCGGACGGCCCGCCTCGAGTGCGGCGTTGAGCGAGCGGCAGCCCACCGGTTCCACCGCGACGGTGCGGATGCCGAAATGCTGTGCGGCGACAGCGGTTCCGGTGAACAGTCCGCCGCCGCCCACCGCGACGACCACCGTGTCGAGATCGGGCACGCGCTGCTGGATCTCGCGCATCAGCGTGCCCGCGCCCGCCGCGATGAGCGGGTGATCGTAGGCGTGCGAGAACAGCGCTCCGCTGTCGGCCGCGAACTCCTGGCACGCGGCCAGCGCCTGCTTGTACTCGGGACCGATCAGTCGTACATCGGCGCCCAAGTCACGAAGTCGACGGATTTTGACCGGCGGCGCCGATTCGGGCAGAAACACGGTCGCGGGCACGCCCGCTTCCCGCGCCGACCACGCGCACGCGAGTCCCGCATTGCCGCCTGAGGCGATCGTCACACCGGCGGCGGGCAACTCTCCGGCGGCGCGCAGGAAGTTCTGCGCGCCACGCGCCTTGAAAGTCCCGGTGAACTGCAAGAACTCCAGCGCGAACCAGAGCGGGGAATCCCCAGGTCCAGCGGGTGCAACCGTCACCGGGCGAACCCGGCCCTCGATCCGCGCGGCGGCGGCCTCGATGTCGTCGAAAGTGGGCATCACCCCGTCGACTATGCCACCGCGCGCAGCATCCCGACCGACCTTCGGAACCGTACAAATCGGGCACGAATTGTTACGGCGGGTTTACGCGACGAGTGCTCTGGGTAAGTAACGGATTGGTAACAAGCTCGAAAGCGGGATGTCGTGTCGGTCTGGGGACGCGAATTCCCCAGGTGTACCGGCCGCACGCACGAGCGTGTCAGCAAAGGAAGTGCACATGAGCGAGCATTGGCAGAACACAGCCGCATCGGCGGTCACGGTCGCGCCGGGCGGCAGCGAGGTGCGAGGATGACCGCCAACTTGATGATCGTCGACGACGATGTGCAGATGCGGGGCGATCTGCGCCGCGCGATGGAAGACGAGGGCTACGCCGTGGCCGAGGCAGGCGTCCCCGAGGACGCCCTCGACCGGCTCCGCAACGACGGCCCGCCCGACCTGATGATCGTCGACCTGATGCGCGGGGCCACCGACGGCTTCGACTGCATCCGCGAGATCCGCCGCGACCACGACGTGCCGATCATCGTGATCAGCACCAGGTACGACACCCACGACGTGGTCGCCGCCCTGGAAGCCGGTGCCGACGACTTCGTCAGCAAACCGTTCGAGATCAAGGAGATCACCGCCCGGATGCGCGCCCTGCGCCGCCGCGCCAGGATCGCCGCCGAACGCGACGCCACCCCCGAAGTCGTCCTCGACGACGACCCGGTGCGTCCCCTCGTCCTCGCGGCCGACGCGGGCGCGGTGCGCCGTGGCAGCGAGGAACTGCACCTCACGGTCACCGAGTTCCGGTTGCTGTGCGAACTCGCCGAGACCCCCGGCCGCGTGCTCAGCCGCGCGGTGCTGCTCGAAAGAGTGTGGGATCAAGGCTTTTTCGGTGACGAACGCATCGTCGACGTCCACGTGCGCCGGTTGCGCACCAAGATCGAGCGCGACGCCTCGGATCCGCGCATCGTGGTGACCGTGCGCGGGCTGGGCTACCGGCTGGATATCCAGCCGCAGTAAACGATTCGTCATACAACCGCAAAGAGCTCGACACAAAGACCGTAAAGTCTCTTAGTCAAGGTGGAATGTATGCCGAGTCCGACTATGTCCATGGAGCCGACCGATACCGCGGCGGCTCGAGGTTCGGAAATTATTCTCAGACACCCGAGATTGGGTGACGGTGCCCAATTGTGGCGCATCGCGCGCGATTCCCGCGTACTCGACGTGAATACGAGCTACGCCTATCTGCTGTGGTGTCGTGATTTCGAGGCGACCTCCATGGTCGTCGAATGTAGCGGGCAGGCAGTGGGATTCGTGATCGGGTATGTTCGTCCCGATGCGCCGGACACGCTTTTCGTCTGGCAGATCGCCGTCGACGCCGAATTCCGCGGCCGGGGTCTGGCCGCGAAACTCCTGCACGCCCTGCTCGATTCCGTGGCACCCGCCGGGATCAACACCCTGGAAACGACGATCTCTCCCGATAATTCCGCTTCCCAGGCGTTGTTCTCCGCGGTGGCCCGCGAACGCGGCGCGCAATTGCGTACCGAGGAACTATTCGAAGCACATCATTTTCCGGATTCCCACGAAGCCGAGCACCTCTACATTATTTCGCCCGCTCAGCGCCAGGAGGCATGATCATGATCACGACCACCGACACCAGCATTTTCGAAGCGATGGAATCGAACGTGCGTGGCTACTGCCGCGACTGGCCCGCCGTGTTCACCACCGCCGAAGGTGCCTGGATCCGCGATGAGCAGGGCCGCGACTACCTCGACTTCTTCGCAGGCGCAGGCGCGCTGAACTACGGCCACAACAACCCGGTGCTCAAGAAGGCGCTGCTGGAATACATCGGGAGCAACGGCATCACCCACGGTCTCGATATGTCGACCGTGGCCAAGCGTGAACTGCTCGAGACCATCCGCGAAACCCTGCTCACCCCGCGCGGGCTCGATTACAAGGTGCAGTTCCCCGGGCCCACGGGCGCCAACGCGGTCGAGGCGGCGCTCAAGCTGGCCCGCAAGGTCACCGGCCGCAAGACGATCCTGAGCTTCACCAACGCCTTCCACGGCATGACGCTGGGCGCGCTGTCGGTCACCGGCAACGCGGCCAAGCGGGCGGGTGCCGGTGTGCCGCTCGAGCACGCCACCCCGATGCCCTACGACGGCTACTTCGACAACACCATCGAGGACTTCGGCTGGATGCAGCGGGTGCTCGACGACAGCTCCTCGGGTTTCGACCGCCCCGCCGCGGTGATCGTGGAGACCGTGCAGGGTGAGGGCGGTGTGAACCTGGCCCGCGCCGAGTGGCTGCGCCACCTGGCCGGCCTGTGCGCCGCGCGCGACATCCTGCTCATCGTCGACGACGTGCAGATGGGTTGCGGCCGCACCGGCCCGTTCTTCTCCTTCGAGATCGCGGGCATCACCCCCGACATCGTCACCCTGTCCAAGTCGATCGGTGGCTACGGCCTGCCGATGGCGCTGGTGCTGCTCAAGCCCGAGCACGACCAGTGGGCTCCCGGTGAGCACAACGGCACCTTCCGCGGCAACAACCCCGCCTTCGTCACCGCGACCGCCGCGCTGCGCGAGTACTGGTCCGACGACAAGCTGGCCCGGCTCACCGCCGCCAACGGCGAGTACATCGGCCGCACGCTCTCGGCCGTGGCCGAGCGGCACGAGGGCATCACCACGCGCGGTCGCGGCATGGTGCACGGCATCGTCTTCGACGACCCGTCGCAGGCGGGCAAGGTCTGCCGCACCGCGTTCGAGCAGGGTCTGCTGGTGGAGACCTCGGGTTCGATGGACGAGGTCGTGAAACTGCTGCCGCCGTTGACGCTGCGCAGCGACGAGCTCGACCGTGGTCTTTCGGTGCTGTCGGACAGCATCGACACCGTTTGTGGTGGTGCCGCATGATCGTGCGCACCACCGCCGAGATCACCGGAACCGACCGCGATGTGGCCGGTCCCGGGTGGCGAAGCAAACGTATCGTGCTCGCGGGCGACAAGGTCGGGTTCTCGTTCCACGAGACCACGATCGAGGCCGGGACCGTGCACAAGTTCCACTACCAGAACCATGTGGAGGCGGTGTGGCTGGTCGAGGGCGAGGGTGAACTGCTCGACCTCGAGGACCAGACCGTGTACCCGCTCGGTCCCGGTTCGATGTACCTGCTCGACGGCCACGAACGTCATCAGGTCACCGCCCGCACCACGCTGCGGATGTTGTGTGTGTTCAATCCGCCGGTCACCGGCCGCGAGGTACACGACGAGAACGGGGTGTATCCGCTGATTATCGAGGAGGATGCCAGTGTCTGATCGGTCCGACCGCTACCCCACGCGGTTGTCCGAGCCCGCCCCCCACATCGAGCGCACCGATCCGACGGTGTGGGGGCAGGTGCGTACACCCGAGCTGGCCGAGTTCGACGCGAACGGTTTCGCGACGATCCCGGATCTGCTCAGCGCGGACGAGGTGGCGGCTTTCGGGGCCGAGATAGGGCATCTGGCGGCCGACCCGGTGCTCTACGGCGACGAGCGAGTGATCGTGGAACCCGTTGCCGGACAGGTCCGGTCGGTGTTCCAGGTGCACCGGCTCAGCAAGCCGATCGCGGAACTGCTCGCCGAGTCGCGCATCGTCGGGCTCGCCGAGCAGATCCTCGGTTCCCCGGTGTATCTGCATCAGAGCCGGGTGAACTACATGCCGGGTTTCGGTGGCAGCGGGTTCGGCTGGCACTCCGATTTCGAGACCTGGCACGCCGAGGACGGGATGCCGACCCCGCGCGCGGTGAGTCTGTCGATCGCGTTGACCGACAACTACCCGTTCAACGGGTCGCTGATGGTGATGCCGGGTTCGCATCGCACGTTCGTGCCGTGTCTGGGTGAGACGCCGGAGGGTCATTACCGGGAGTCGCTGCGCGAGCAGCGCATCGGGATCCCGACCAACGACGACATCACCTTCCTCGCCGCGCGCTACGGCATCACCCAGTTCACCGGCAAGGCCGGCTCGGCGCTGCTGTTCGATTCCAACCTGATGCACGGGTCGTCGAACAACATCACGCCGTATGCCAGGTCGAACATCTTCCTGGTGTTCAACAGTGTCGAGAACGCCCTGGTCGAGCCGTTCGCGGCGCCGCAGCGCAGGCCGGAGCACATCGCCGCACGTGATTTCACGCCCGTGCGGTCGTTATCCGCCGAGCGGCACCTGGTGGATCAGGTGCGCTGAGGCAGCTCGGCCAGGCAGGCCGCGGCCCGGGGATCCTCGTGGGCCGCGGCCTGCCACCAGGTGCGGGCGGCGCCGATATCACCGACGTGCAGGGCGAGCAGGCCCAGGTCGTAGGCGGCGGCGCTGTTTCCGGCCTCGGCGGCTTGTGCCCAGAGCACACGAGCCGAGTCGTGTTCTCCCCGTGCGAACATGGCCGAGCCCAGGTCGTGCAGCGCGCGTCCGACATTCTGCTCCGCGTATGGCTGCCGGGTCGGTTCGGCGGAGACGGCCGGCTGCACGCGCGCGGTCGGCCGGGCGTACAGGGGCGGCTCGGCCTGGACGAGGGGCTGGGCGCCCATTCGTGGCAACTGATCGGTCGGTGCGGGATCCGTGTCGGCCCGGGTGAGTTCGACGACGAGTTCGTTGAAGTCGGGGGTACCCGGGCCGGTGCTGCACCACAGCGTCGACGCGCCGTCGGGCAGCAGATCGACGACCATGCCGTAGTTGCCGGTCCACGACTGCTGCGGGCCCGCACCGGCCACCCAGACGGGCGTGAGGGTGAACAGGGCGTCGGGCGCCTCGGCGGTGACCGTGATGTCGATGCCCGCCGCGAGCGCGTCGGACCAGATGTCCACCCCTCCGAGGGTTCGTCCGCCCAGATGCACATGGCCGTCGGTGACGGTTAGCCCAAGGCCGAGGCCGGATACGTCGGCGGGCGGCATCACCGACAGTGCGCGCAGCCGTAGTGCGGTCGTCCCTGTGGGTAGTGCCTCGGTGTACATCGGGTACACGTCGGCGCCGCACCAGTCGATGGGATCGGCCCCGGTGTAGCGGTGCTCGAGCGGCACGTCACCGGGGCGTTGTGCGCCAGGACGATTCATCGGTGCAGCCCACCCTTTCCGACGTAGTACCCCCTGCATCGGTCGCGCGCTACACCGTACCCGCGTCCCACCCCGAACGCGGCCGGATTCATGACACGGAATCGGTCATCTCACCTCGTCGTAATCCGCCCGCGGCCCGCCGATCCGGCGCTCCGCTCCCCAGTTCACCGAACCGATCTCGGCCCGCGCTCGCTCGGTTGTGGCGCAGTCACCACGGTTCAGACGGCGGCCGATTCGCCGATCTCCTCCTCGACCGCACGCTCGGTGACGGGTTCAGGCGCATGCCGCGCCTCGTACTTGCCCGCGACGGCGACGAGCAGCACGCCGACCGCCAGCCACACGAACAACCCCCCGAGGCGTGCGCTGAAACCGGCGCCACCGTCGAAGTACAGCAGGCTGCGCAGACCTTCGACGAAATCGGCACCGTTCCAGAACGAATGCAGCGCGCCGAAGAATCCGTTCTGCAGTTCCGGCCGGTAGACACCGCCGGAGGTGGTGAAGTTGAGCATCACGAAAAGGGTGATCAGGGCGAGCGTGGTCCAGCGCTTCAGGAAGGTGTGCAGGCCGACACCGATCAGGATGATGCCCGCGGAATAGAGCCAGGCGATGCCGAACACGCTGGCGAAGTCGCTGTCGATCACCCCGAACACCGGGCCCGCTACGACGACACCGATCAGGCTCACCACCATCGCCGTCACCACGCCGATCGCCGCGCGCACCCGCATCCGCAGCATCGCGCCCGCGGCGCCGATCACCGCGACACTGCCGTAGGAGCCGACACTCAACGCCACCAGCAGGAAGAACAGGCCCTGCCCGGTCGGATCGCCCTCGGCCTTGCTCGTCACGTCGGTGACGACCAGCGGCACGCCCTGATGGTCGGCAACCGAACGGAACGCCACCTCGGCGGCCATCGCGCTGGTGTCCGAACCGGCGGTGGCCACGAGCAGTTCGGGGCGCGCGGCATCGGGCACATAGGCGCCGACGAGGTCGCGCTCGTGCAGCAGGTCCGTCGCGGCCTCTCGGGTGGGCACGGTGATGACGTCGACGCCCTCACCGCCCCGGTCCTGCATCGTCTGGGCGAGCACCATCGCCTGCGGGGAATCACCGACGACGGCCAGCGCCAGATGGTTAGGCGTGGGCTGATGGAAGGCTCCGAGATAGGCCAGGGCCATGCCGAGGCACATCAGCAGGGGAGTGAGCAGGTGGCCGGCGAGGTGCCGCAGCTGGGTGACGGTCATCGAGGGAAGTCTCCAAGAAGGTTGGTAAATGCAACTATAATTGTTGTATCGTACAACCATGACTGAGTCAGAGGCAAGGGACGACGCCGTCGATGTCATCCAGCGGGAGCTGACCGCCTTCTCCCGCCGCGCCCGTGGCCGCGCCGCCGAACTGCACCCGGAATTGAGCCTGGTCGCCTACAGCATCCTCGACCTCGTCCTCGAACGTGACGGCTGCCAGGCCGCCGACGTGGCCGCACAGTTCCTGCTCGACAAGTCGACCGTCAGCAGGCAGGTCGGGGCGCTCGAGCAGCTCGGTTACCTCGAACGCGAAATCGACCCCGCCAACCGGCGCAACCACATCCTGCGCGCCACCCCCGAGGGTCGCGCCGTCGCACGCAAGGCCGAACGCACCCGCCGAGCCGCCTTCACCGCCCGGTTCGCGGACTGGCCCGACGAGGATGTGCGCACCCTGGCCCGCCTGCTCGTCCGCTACAACCAAGGCTGAGCGGGGTGTAGTGCGCGTCACTGTCGCCGAAGGTCGGTGCCCCGACTCGGGCCCTCGGTCGGTATAGTCGCCGCGGATGAGTAGTGACACCACCCACCCCGCGCAACCGACCCCACGCCCGATCAATCGAGCCTGGTGGCTGGTGCCGGTGTTGCTCGGTGTCGTCGCGGTGGTGTGCATGCGGACCCCGCTGTGGCCGTTCGAACCGTACTCCGGCGCCTTCATCGACCTGCAGGTGTATCGCCTCGGGATCGAGGCCATGCGCGACGGCGCCGACATGTACGGACAGCTCCCCAAGACCAGTGTCGGTATCGGACTGCCGTTCATCTATCCGCCGTTCGCCGCGATCGCGCTCGCGCCGTTCGCGTTGCTGCCGTGGGGTGCGGCCAAAACCCTCTACGTCGCGGTGTCGGTCGCCGCGCTGGCCTGGACCCTGTATCTGGTCGCCCGCCGCTACAACCCCGATCGCAAGCAGGTCGCCCTGCTGATCACCGCCTGCGCGCTGCCGGTCGCGATGCTGCTCGAACCGGTGCGCGCCACCATCGACTTCGGCCAGGTGAACCTGCTGCTGATGGTCCTGGTCGCCACCGACTGCCTGCTGCCCAAGACCCGCTACCCGCGCGGCATGCTCATCGGCCTGGCCGCCGCCGTCAAGCTCACGCCCGCCGCGTTCGTGCTGTTCTTCCTCGTCCGCAAGGACTACAAGGCCGCCGCCACCGCGGCAGCGACCGGTGCGATCGCCACCCTCGCCTCGTTCGCGATCCTGCCGACGGAGTCCGTGCGCTACTGGTTCGGCGGCCTCGGCAACGTCTCGGGGCTGAGCGGTTCGGCCTTCCACACGAACCAGTCGATTCAGGCGGTACTGGCCCGCCTGCACGTCACGGGCCTGCCGTTCGACGCCCTGTGGTTGTTCTTCGGTGCACTGCTGCTCGCCCTCGTCGTGGTCGCCATGCGCAAGGCCGCGGACGCTCCCGCGATCGCCCTCGCCCTCAACGCCGTCTTCACCCTGCTGCTGTCGCCGATCTCGTGGTCGCACCACTGGGTGTGGATCGCCCCCGCGCTGCTCGCCATCGTCTGCCACGCCCGCACCCTGCCCGCCGCGAGCGCGCGCGGCTGGTATGCCACGGCCGTCGTGGTCGCCGCCGTCTTCGTCATCGCGCCGCACAGTTTCCTGCCCGACGGCGAACACCGGGAAACGTCGTGGACCTGGGATCAGCACCTCATCGGCGATACCTATGTGTGGTTGGCGGTGGCGCTGGTGGTGCTGTTCCTCGTCACCGGCAGGCGCGCGGATCGCAAGTCCGTCGCCGTGGAGCCGGCCCGCCCGGAAGTCATCCCCGCCGCCTGAGGACCGCCCTGTTTGAGGCCGGTCCGCCCGGGTATTTCGGCAGCCGTTCGAGGAAACTGACGAAGGTCGCTTCGGCGCCCGGAAAGGTTCCGTGATGGTGACTACCGATGTGCAGCGGGTCGAGCGAGCGTTGTCGGAGGTGGATTTCCCGGCGAACAAGGACGACCTGGTGCGGTGCGCGACCGACGCGAAAGCCGACCAGGACACGGTGCGCGCCCTGCGCGCCATCCCGCCGGTGGCCTACGCGAACATGACCGAGGTCCTGCAGTCGGTGACCCTCGACGACGGACGATCCGAGGCGCAGCGAATGGCACAGAGCCGCGATCACGCCCACCCCGGTGTGGCGGAGCGCGATCGCGAGGTACCGCCGAACCCGATCGTCGAGGAACTGGGGGAGAACCGCGACAGCTGACGCGGGCGTTACTCCCCGGCGCCGGGCGGGATCCTTCGCGCATCCGCCAGCCCGGTGCCCGTCACCAGCGGTAGGTCGAGCGTGGTGCGGATGCCCGGCGGTGCGGCGACGACGGCGGGGATGGCGTTGACCAGGCGCATCGCGGTGCCGACGAGGCTGGCGTGGTTGTGGTCGCCGTGGTCGCTGAACATGGCCAGATCGAGGGTGTAGTTCGGCTCGCCGGTGACCTCCACCCGATAGGAACCACCGGTCCGGGCGGGCTGCGGCCAGTCGGGCGCGAGATCGGCGCGCAACCGGGTGACGTGCTCGAGCACCGTGACAGCGCGATCACCCACCATGCCGCGCACTTCGAACCGCAGCGCCGCCGCCGTACCCGCCTCGATGGTGCCGGAGTCGATGTCGAAGGTCTCCGGGGCGGGCAACCGCTGGTACTCCTGGGTGACGGCGTCGAGTTCGATGCCGAGCCCGGCCGCGAGCTGCCGCACGACGCTGCCCCACGCCAAGGACAGCACCCCCGGCTGCAACAGCAGCGGCGTCTCGGTCATCGGCTTGCCGAACCCCATGATGTCGAACATGACCGCCGGGTTGTCGTAGGTCGAGTAGTCGACGATCTCGAGGCAGCGCACCTGCTCGACGTACCGGCAGGTGCCGAGCAGAGCGAGGGGGAGCAGATCATTGGCGAACCCGGGATCGATCCCGTTCACGAACAGCGACGAAGCACCTTGTGCCGCGGCCTGTTCGATGGGATCGAGCAGTTCTGCCGGGAGCACACCCCACGGGTACTGCAGGAACACCGGCGCGCTCGCCACCACATTGATGCCCGCGGCGAGCAGCCTGCGCAGGTCTTCGAGCGCCTCGGGTAGCCGGTTGTCGGTCATCGCGGTGTATACGACACAGTCGGGACGGCGAGCCAGTACCTCCTCGATGCCGGTGGTGGCCCGCACGCCGGACGGGGTGGCGAGTCCTGCCAGTTCGGCCGCGTCGAGGCCGACCTTGTCAGGTCCGGAAACATGGACCCCGATCAGCTCGAACCGCGGGTCGGCGAGCACGCCCGTCAACGCGTGCCGACCGACATTGCCTGTACCCCAGTGGATTACGCGAACAGTCATGATGTGGTCCTCACAGATCGGGAAGCGGAATCGTCAGATTGGGTGCGATGAGCCCGCCGTCGACCTCGAGCACCTTGCCGGTGAGAAACGACCCGGCAGGGGAGGCGAGATACACCGCTGCCGCCGCGATATCGGTGGGCTCTCCGAGGCGCCGCAGCGGCGTCGCCTGTTCCATCTGGCCGCGCATCTGCTCGTTGCCCGCGACGATCGCCAGCGCCGAGGTGAGGATGGACCCGGGTGCGATGGCGTTGACCCGCACCCGCGGGCTCAGATCGGCCGCGGCGGTGCGTGTGTAGTGCGCCAGCGCGGCCTTGGCCGTCGCGTACGCGGCGAACGCGCGTCCCGGCAACCGGCCCATGGTCGAGGTGATGTTGATGATCGAGCCGCCCTCGGCCGTGGCGAGCATCCTCGGCACCGCGGCCCGCACCAGGGCGTGCGCGGTGCCGACATTGAAGGCGAAGGCCTCGGCCAGGTCCTCGGGAGTGGTATCGAGCAACGGTTTCGGCAGGGCCCCGCCCACATTGTTGACGGCGATATCGAGGCGCCCGAACCGCTCGACCGCCACCTCGGCGAGCGCGGCGGCGGCCGCCGGGTCGGCGAGGTCGGCGACGACGATCTCTGCCCGCCGGCCGGTGGCCGCCACCTGTTCGGCGACCGCACGCAGATCCGACTCGGTCCGCGCCGCGATCACCACATCGGCGCCCGCCTCCGCGAATCCGACGGCGATCGCGGCCCCGAGTCCGCGTCCTGCTCCGGTGACGACGGCGACCCGGTCGTCGAGCCGGAAGTGATCGAGAATCATGAAAGCCCCTCAGGCGTCGAATATTCGACTAATGTGTGGCGAATAGTCGAAGCAGTGTAGGGCGGGGTGACCCTGCGGACAAGGGGTTGTCATGGCGCAGTCGGCATCGCCGCCGACTCGGCGGGTCATCGAGGTGATGGAGTTGCTCGCGAGTGTGGGCAAGCCGCTCACGGCCTCGGAGATCGCGACTGCGCTGTCGCTGGCGCGCGCCACGGTCACCGCCGTACTCACCGAACTCGCCGCGGTCGGCTGGGTGCGCCGGGACGGGGAACGCCGCTTCCGCCCCGGCCCGGCCTTGGCGGCGCTGTCCCCGGCGGAATCCGAACTGCCCGAGGCGGCCGTGCGGGCCGAACTGCGGGCGCTCGCGGCCGCAGCGGGCTGCGGGGTGACCCTGAGCAGAATCGAACGCACCACCCTGACCGTCGTCGCCAAGGAGTACGCACCGGACGCCCGTGTGGTTCCGGGACTCGCTGTGGGTCAATCGATTCCGCTGGCCTACCCGGCGGGCGCGGCCGTGATGCCGTGGCGCGCAGAGGCCGAGCGTGCCGCGTGGTCGAAGACCGCTCCTGGCGAGGCCGCGGCACTACTGAGGTTCGTGCGGGCCAACGGGTGCGCGGTCTTTCGTCCCGACTCCGACGACGCGGGCGTGGTCGACGTGCTCGCCGACCTGCTCGGCGCCGTCGGCGCGGAACTCCTGCAACCCGACCTGCGCGCCCGCGTCCTGCGCCAGCTCGCCCGTCTCACCGCCCGCCCGTATCGCGACATCGAATTCACCGGCGACGATCCGCTGCCCGTGAGCTACCTGTCGGCCCCGGTGTTCGCCGGTGGCGCCGCACCCTACGAACTGCAGCTCGGCCCGCTGCGCCCGGCCGTCGGCCGCGCCGAGCGAATGGTCTATGTCGAGGCGATAACCGCAGGGGCCCAGGCGATGTCGGTCGTACTGGGAAGGTAGTTCTCAGGCAGGCCGAGGCGTCAGGATCACCACCGGTATCCGGCGTTCGGTCCACGCCTGATAGGTGTCGAAATCGGCGTACAGGTCGACCAGCGCCGGCCACAGCCGAGCCCGCTGCTCGTCATCGGCGACCACCGCCCGCACGGCCCGGCGCTCACGTCCGATCTGCACGTGCGTGTCCGGGTGTGCGCATAGGTTCCGGTACCACTGCGGATGATTCGCCAACCCGCCCTGGGAGGCGACGACCACGATGTCGGCGCCGTCGACGAGGTAGAGCAGCGGAACAGTGAACTGCTTGCCCGACTTACGGCCGCGATGCTCGAGCAGCAGGGTGGGCACCGGCTTGCGGAAACCCGCGCCGATGCGCCAAGTGCCGCCGATGCGTCCGCCGGTGCGCCGGTAGATCGCCACCTGTGCGCGGCCGACGATCCGGAAGATCTTGGGCAGTACCGGATGATCGAGCTGACGCGGTCGCGGCGGTGTGGTCACGCACCAACCATACATAGCGCTGCCTGATTGTATGGTCTGTTTCTCGTGCCCCGCCGCGAGTCGGCGCGGGATCCGCGGCTGCTGCCGGTGAATAATCACCACGGAAGCCCGGTAGGTCCGGACGGCGGCGAGAGGTGCGACGATGACCGCGATCGGTTTGATCTTCACCGGGGTGGCGGTGCTGCTGCACGCCTACATCTTCGTGATGGAGTCGCTGCAGTGGACGGCGGCGAGCACCCGGCGGACCTTCGGGATGTCGGCCGCTGAGGCCGAGTCCACCAAGGAGATGGCCTTCAACCAGGGCTTCTACAACCTTTTTCTGGCTGTCGTCGCGGCCACCGGAATGGGGTTCACCGCCTTCGGTGACAAGGGCATCGGGCTCGCGCTCGTGCTCGCGGGAGCCGGTTCGATGGTCGCGGCGGGTGTCGTGTTGCTCGCGTCCTCGCCGAGCAAGGCGCGCCCGGCCCTGATCCAGTTGGTCCCGCCGCTCATCGGCTGCGTCGCGCTGGTGATCGCCCGCTTCTGAACTCGTCGGTAACCCTACCTTCCGCTCCGGTAGTAACAGTGTTACTCTTCCCGGCGGCGCAAGTGTGACGGGCCTCATGGTTCGTTTCACCTGCGGCGTGAATCACTCCGGCGACGTCGCCGGGCGGTGGAAGGAAAGGTTCTCGATGGATCAGCAGGGTATCGGGCGACGACGGCCGAAGACAGGCCGCGTCGTCCTGGGAGTAGCAGTTGCCTGTGCGATGGCGGCCACCGTCGTGGTCGCCCAGACCGAGGCCTCGTCGGCCGAGCCGGTCGGCTCGTTCTACACCCCGCCCGCGCAGATCCCGCAGGAACCCGGCGCCATCGTCAAGACCGCTCCGATGACCCTGCTCGCCACCCCGCCCACCGAGAAGGGCTGGCCGGGCGCGGCCCAGCACGTCATGTACACCTCGCGCCTGCAGGACGGGTCCCCCGTCGCGGTGTCTGGTACCTACATCGAACCGACCGGCCCCTGGCTGGGTGCGGGCCCCCGCCCGACCGTCGTCATCGCGCCCGGCACCTCGGGCCAGGCCGACCGGTGCGCCATGTCGCAGGCGTTCTCCACGGGCCTGAGCGTGCACACCGACCCGGCGCTCGGCCTGTCGGCGAACCAGGAACTGCCGTCCTCGGCGGTGTGGAGCCAGCTCGGCGCGCGCGTGCTCGTCACCGACTACATCGGCCTCGGCACACCGGGCATCCACACCTACGCCAATCGCATCGAGAGCGCCCACGCGGTGCTCGACGGCGCCCGCGCGGCACATCGCCTGGCGGGTGTCGGCCCGGAGACGCCGGTGGTGCTGTGGGGCTACTCGCAGGGCGGCGGTTCGACCGCGGCGGCCGCGGAGATGGCGCCGGACTACGCACCGGAACTCACGGTGAAGGGCACCTGGGCGGGTGGCCCCGTCGCCGACCTGTCCGCGATCCTCGCCAAGATCGACGGCGCCCTGATCAGTGGTGCCATCGGCTTCGCGGTGAACGGCATGGTCGCCCGCTACCCGGAGCTGAACGCGGCCATCGACCGGGTCATCAGCCCGTCGGGCCGCGACATGCTCGCCACCCTGAGCGACTCGTGCATCGCCGACCTCATCACCCGACACCCGTTCCTGAAGACCACAACGCTGACCAAGGACGGTCGCACGCTGACCGAGCACCTGGCCGAAATGCCCGAAGCCGCAGCGGCTCTGGAAGAACTGCGGGTCGGCTCGATGACCCCGGCCACGCCGGTGCTCATCACCAGCGGGCTCAACGACGACACCGTCCCCTACGGCCAGGCCCGCGCGCTCGCCGAGACCTGGTGCGCCAAGGGCGCAACGGTCACCTTCCGCACCAACGAGCTGCCGCCGATCCTGCCCGGGACCACCATCCCGAACCATTTCGGCCCCGAGATGATCGACGGTTTCGGTCCCGACAACGCGATCACCTATCTGCTCGATCGCCTCGCGGACAAGCCGGTCACCGGCTGCACCTTCGACTGACTTCTTGCGAGGAAATCCCAGTGAATACGTTCTCCCGCCGCAGCATGCTCGCGGCCGGGGCGGCGCTGGGCGGCATGCTGCTCGGCGCCCGCCCGGGCCTCGCCGCGCCGATCCCGGTGCGCACCGGCACCATTCCCCTGACCCGTGAGGACCATCGGGTCGTCGTCATCGGCTCCGGATTCGGTGGCGGTGTCAGCGCTCTGCGGCTGGCGCAGGCGGGCGTGCCGGTCACCGTGCTCGAACGCGGGCTACGCTGGCCGACCGGCCCGAACGCCGAAACCTTCCCGCGCGCGTCCGCGCCGGACAAGCGGATGCTGTGGTGCCGATCGAGCCCGAACCTGTTCGGGCGCCCCCTGCTCGTCGAGCCCTATGCCGGGTTGGTCGAGGCAGTGCCCGGTGAGAACATGACCGCCCTGTGTGCCGCCGGTGTCGGCGGCGGTTCGCTGGTCTATCAGGGCATGTCGCTGCAGCCCGCCCAGGACGTGTTCGAGGCGCACTTCCCGCCGGAGCTGGATTGGGCGCGGATGAACCGGGTCCACTACCCGAGGGTGGCGGCGATGCTCGGCCTCGCCGAGGCACCCGACGAGTTGGTGAACACCGAGAACTACCGTGTCGCGCGGATTTTCGCCGAACGGGTGCGCCAGGCCGGGCTGCCGCTGTCGAAGATCCCGATGCCCATCGACTGGAGCTTCGCCCTCGCCGAACTGCGGGGGGAGATGAAGGCCTCCTACACCAACGGCGACGGCGCGATGGGAGTCAACAACGGCGGTAAGCATTCCGTCGACGTCACCTATATCGCCGCCGCCGAGGCCACCGGCAACTGCCGGGTGGAAACGCTGCACGAGGTCACCGACGTCGAGCGCGCGGCCGACGGCCGCTGGATCGTGCACGTGCGACGGCTCGACACCACGGGCGCCGTCGTCGAGCACAAGATCCTTTCCACCGGCGCGCTCATCATGGCCGCGGGCAGCCTCAACACCACCCGTCTGCTGGTCCGTGCCGGCGCCAAGGGACTGATCCCGGGCCTGCCCGACGACCTCGGCCGAGGCTGGGGAACCAACGCCGACCGCATCTACGTCTGGCGCGATCCGGCCGCGAATTTCGGTGCGGCACAGGGTGGTCCGGTGGTCTACGGCAGCAAGAACTGGGACGACCCGCACACCGCGCACACGGTGATCCAGGCGTCCATCCCGCCCGTGTCCTTCGATGCGGGCAGCACGATGCTCGTCGGCTACGGCGTGAGCGACAGCCGTGGCGCCTTCACCTACGATGCCGCACGCGACGAGGCCGTACTGCGCTGGCCCGCCGACGGCGACCGGACCATTCAGGACAACCACATCGGACCGACGGTCGCGCGCATCGCGGGCACGGGCGCCACACTGCTCGACACCAACACCCTGTTCCCCTCCACCTGGCATCCGCTCGGCGGGGCCAATATGGGTGCGGTGTGCGACCTGAACGGCCGCGTACACGGCCAGCCGGGGCTCTATGTTCTCGACGGCGCACTGCTGCCGGGCAGCGCCGCCGCGTGTAATCCGTCCATGACCATCGCCGCCGTGGCCGAACGGGCCATGGACACCGTGGTCGTCGAAGACATCGGGACTCGCATCTGAGCTCCGTGCACTACCCTGTCCGGGTGGCACGAAGGGGCGAAGGCGATCCGGCGCGCAGGATCACCGAGGTGACCCTCACGCTGCTCGAGACCGAAGGGTACGAGGCGGTGCAGTTGCGCACCGTCGCCCGGCTCGCCCACGCGTCGCTGAGCACCGTCTACAAGCTCTACGCCACTCGCGACGAGCTCGTCCTCGCCGCCGTCGCGCAATGGATGGCCACCAACACCTACACCGAACTCGAGCCGCCGCGCCCGGGGGAGTCGCTCGCCGAAGTGCTCATCCGGGTGATCCGCTACGTATTCGAACCGTGGGAGCGTCATCCACGGATGCTGGCCGCCTACCATCACGCCAGGTCGGGTCCCGGCGGCCAGCGCCTCGACAACCAGGGCTTCGCCGCCATCCTGCCCGTGGTCGCCCCGATGTTCGCCACCCTCGACAAGGACTACGCCGCCGATCTCGCGCTCGTCCTGTCGAACATGGTCTTCGCCTTGCTCGCCCGCTTCGCGCACGGCGATCTCGACATCACCGACATCGTGCCCGCCCTCGAGCGCGCCATCACCCGGCTCACCGGAGACAACACGCCGCTGGCCGCCGCCGCGCTCCGGGTGACCACCGCCGACAGCGGTGATTTCGCCTGGAACTCCGGTTTCGGTTCGCCCTACTCGCCCGGCACCGCGGCCGACGAGTCGTAACTCCACCTTCCGCACCCCTTCACACACACCGATGGACCATTGCTGTCCGCGCGCGTCGATGATACTGTCCAGACAGGTGTCCAGCTCGGTGTCTCGAAGCTGAGAACACCTGGGCGACAGGGGAAGGCGGGCGACGAGATGAGCAGACGCATCGTCGTTGATCTGGATCTGTGTCAGGGGCACGCCGCGTGCCAGGAGGAAGCGCCGGAGGTGTTCACGGTGCCCAAACGCGGGAAGGTCGAAATCCTCGTCGAACGGCCGTCGAGCGCGCAGCACGCGGCCGTCGCCGACGCGGTGACCTACTGCCCCACGCGGGCGCTGTCGATCGTCGACGACAGCGCGGCCGACGACGAAGGAGAATGACATGACCGGTTTTTCGCGCGGCGAACTGGAAGAGATGGTCCAGCGCTGGCTGGACGCGAACAAGCGCTGTGAGGCCGAAGGCGACTGGCGGCCGCTGGCCGACATGTACACCGAGGACGCCACCTACGGCTGGAACTACGGACCGAACCACGAGTTCATGGCGGTGGGTCGCGAGGAGATCCGCGAGATCGCGGTCGGCCAGGAGATGGACGGCCTGGACGGCTGGACCTATCCCTACCAGCACGTGGTGATCGACGAGAAGACCGGTGACGTGGTCGGCTTCTGGAAGCAGACCTCGAGCGCGACCCGCCCGGACGGCAGCAACTATCAGGTGCAGGGCATCGGTGGCAGCTGGTTCCGTTACGGCGGCGACTTCCAATGGTCCTGGCAGCGCGACTTCTTCGACTACGGCAACGTCGGCGCCCTGTTCATGGAGATGATGACGAACAAGGCGATGACCCCCGGCATGCTCACCCGCATCAAGAAGGCGACGACCGAGCAGCCGCTGCCGGGGTGGTACCCGATCGGGAAAGCGCCGGTTCCGCTGTGGTGACACCGGATTCGCGACGGTCCTACGCCGGGCTGTCGCGCGCGCAACTGGCCACGCTCGTCCCGGAACTGCTGCTGTGCGGTCACCTGATCGACCGGTCGGGTATGCCGCACACGATCGGCGCGTTCGGTCGCGAGGGCATGACCGAGGTCGCCATCGACGAGTGGCAGGTCGCCAGTCCCGTGTACACCCGGCGAATGCAGGCCGCGCTCGGCTTCGCCGGTGACAGCGTCGAGACGATCTTCAAAGGCCTGCAGCTCGATATCGGTGCGCCGCCACAGTTTCTCGACTTCCGCTTCCGCGTCGACGATCACGATCACGGCGAGTTCTGGCTCGACCACTGTGGCGCGCTGGCCGATGTGGAACCGCTCGGCGACCAGTTCGTGCGGGCGATGTGTCACGACATCGAGGACCCGACCTTCGACGCGACCGCCCTGGCCACCAACCCGCACGCCCAGGTCCGCCCGATCCACCGCCCACCGCGTGCGCCCGCGGACCGCAAGCCGGTGTGCGCCTGGCGGGTGAGTATCGACCCGGCCAACGAACCGCCACCGATCCCGCGCAATGCGGGGCTGGTGGCCGGGTCGGTCGCGGCGACGGTGGCGTTGTCACCGATCGACCCGGCCGACGACGGCACCGCCGACTACCGTGGCCCGTTGCTGAGCGATCTGCGGTTCGCCGACTTCTCGCGGTCGGCGCTGATTCGCATCGCCGAGGAGGTCGCGCTGCAACAGCACCTGCTGGTCGCCGGTTTCCTCATCGCGATCCGCGAACGGGTCGACGCCGAGCGTGCCGCCGAGATCGGCCGCAAGCAGTTCGCCGGTGTGGCCGGTGTGGCCGCGGAACGGATCAGATCGGCCATGGGTCTTGGCGGTGACCCGGAGTCGCTGGCGCGGGTGCTCGATCTGCATCCGGCGCTCAATCCACGGCAGTACGTGGGCGCGAGGGTCGAAACTGCCGGCGCGGGAGTCACTCTCGTGCTCGAGCGTGGGTGCGGTGCGATCACCGACGGTGTGTGGCCCGCTCTGCTCGACCCGGACCATCTCGCACCGCTCGACGCGCTGGTGCGCGGGGTGGACCCGCGCTACACCTGCCACACCTCGAAGGTGACCGACACCGAACTCGTCGTCGATGTCGTGCGTGCCGAGGACCCGGCCCCCGAGGCGGTGGAGGTCGCGCTGACCAGGATCAGCACCGGTGCCGCCTTCACCTTCGCCGATCGTGGAATCCCGTTGCCGTTGACCGTCGTAGATTCAACTGGAGTGCGCAGTGACCGTTGACATGGAGACCTCGATCCCGTTCGACCCGTACGACTACGCCTTCCACGAGGACCCGTACCCCACCTACGCCCGGCTGCGGGCGGAGGCACCGGTGTACCGCAACGCGTCGATGGACTTCTGGGCGCTGTCGCGGCACCGCGATGTGCGGGCGGCGCTGCGCGACAGCGCCCGCCTGTCCAACAGCTGGGGTGTCTCGCTCGACCCCACCGCCTACGGTCCCGAAGCGCACCGGTCCATGTCGTTCCTGGCGATGGACGACCCCAAGCACGCGCGCATCCGCAAACTGGTTTCCAAGGGTTTCACCCCGCGCAGGCTCGCCGACCTGAGCGAACGGATCGCCGAACTCACCCGCAGCCACTGGGATCGGTGCCTGCAACTGGGCGAGTTCGACTACATCCGCGACTTCGCCGGGCTGCTGCCGATGGACGTGGTCTCGGAGATGCTCGGCGTCCCCGAATCGGACCGCGCCCATCTGCGCATCCAGTCGGATCTGCTGCTGCATCGTGAGGAAGGCGTGCTCGACGTGCCGCAGGGCGCGATCATGGCCTATCTCGAACTCACCGGTTACTACCGCGACCTGCTCGAAGGGCGCCGTAAGAACCCCGGTGAAGATCTGGTGTCGGTTCTGATGGACGCCGAGATCACCGACGGCGACGCGGGCACCACCCGCCTGTCCGACGCCGAGATCATCGGCTTCCTGATCCTGATGGTCGTCGCGGGCAACGAGACGACGACCAAACTGCTCGGCAACGCCATGTACTGGGGTTCACGCTTCCCCGACGAGGTCGCCAAACCACTGGCCGACCCGTCGCTCGTGCCGGACTGGACCGAAGAGACGCTGCGCTACGACAATTCGACCCAGATCCTGGTGCGCCGTGTCCTCGCGGATGTCGAATTCGGTGAACACACCATCGCGGCGGGGGAGCGGGTGCTGTTGCTGCTCGGCTCCGCCAACCGCGACGAGGACGTCTTCGACGACGCCGCC
Source organism: Nocardia sp. NPDC023733 (assembly GCF_040639775.1). NCBI lineage: Bacteria > Bacillati > Actinomycetota > Actinomycetes > Mycobacteriales > Nocardiaceae > Nocardia > Nocardia sp. NPDC023733. The sequence continues at coordinate 1,176,685 of NZ_JBFAAN010000001.1, forward strand.
GAGTACCGTATCGGCCGCGACAGCTCCCAGACCCTGCTGAGCTTCGGTCTCGGCGTGCACTTCTGCCTCGGTGCGCACCTGGCGCGGATGGAAGCCAATATCGGCCTCGGGCAGATCGCCGCCTCCATCCGCGGCTACGAGATCGACACCGTCGCCGCCGAACGGGTGCACTCGGTGAGTGTGCGCGGCTTCGCCACGCTGCCGATGTCGGTGCGGGCGAGGTAGGTCACTTCAGCGGCAGGGCGTTCTGCAGCCCACCGACATCGGCGATCCGCCAGTCCGCGTTGCGGTCGACCGTGAGCGAATAGGCCACGGTGGTGAGGGTGCCGGTGGGATTCTGCACGCTGGTGGAGTTGACGGTGAGATAGGCGTTCACCTTGTACACCCCGCCGGATTCGGACACGACGCCCGCCGACAAGGGTGTCGCCGTCGAGGTCCACTGCAGCGGCAGCAGGATCTGCTCGAGTTGCGGTGCTGTCGCGTCGAACTTGCCCGAAAGCTGCGGTGTGGTCCCGGTTTTGAGCCGGGCCAGCCACGCCTTGGCGTCGCGGTAGTCGATGGTCGATGCCCCGAGTGCGTAGTCGAGGGCGACCTGTTCGACCCGGCGATCCTCGGCGGTGCGCCGGTCGTGGTCGGCGATGGTGGTGCGCGCGGACAGATACAGCATCCCGAAGGTGGCGGTCGCGACCACGAGCACTGCGACGGCGCACCCGGTGAGCACGCTCGACAGCCGGATCGACACGGTACGTGGCCGGGGTTCGCCGGTGGCCGGGGTGTTCTGGCGGTTCTCGAGGTCAACGGTCATGGGGTGCCGGTCCTTTCGTGCCTATTTGATGCCGATGCGCAGATGCACCGTGTCGTCGCCGAGGCCGTGCAGGGCCTGGTCGAGCAGGGCGCCGAGGTCGAGATCGGGTGCGGTGGCCACCGCCTCGCGCACCACCGGTTGCAGCATCGGGCCCAAGGCCGCGGCGCTCGGCCCGATCTTCGTGAGCAGGGCCTCGAGTTCGCGTACGAACACCAGCACCCCGCTGCCGGAGAAGTAGTCGGCGACCGGGCGGCTGTCGACCAGCGCCGACCCGGACTGCACGATGGCACTGAGGGTGATGCCGAACTCGCCGAACAGCGGGCCCGCTGTGCCGAGTGACGGCCCCATCCAGTCGATGTCGGCGCCGAGGAATTGCAGGTCGGCGAACAGCTGACGCAGCCGATCGGTGCGGCTGAGCAGCGTCGCCGCCAGCAACGTGGTGGAGCGGCGCAGGGTCTGCATGGTCGCCTCGGTGTCGGCGAGGGCGCGGTCGAAGGTGTCGACCAGGCCTGCCATCACCTCGGGGCGGATCTGATCGAGCAGGTCGATCAGCCGGGTGGACAGGGTGGTGATGGTCATCGGCGCGGGCACCCGGTGCGCCGGAATGTGTTGTCCGTCGGTGAGATACGGCCCGGCGTCGTCGATGGGGTCGAAACCGATGTAGGGCTCGCCGAGTGCCGAGAGCTGTTCCACGCGGACGCGGCTCGACACGGGAATCGGGTACCGCTCGTCGATCCGCAAGGCGACGAGCACCCCGCTCGCCTGCTTGCGCACCGACTCGGTCCGGCCCACCGCGATCCCGTTCAGCAGCACCGGCGCGCCGGGACCGAGCCCACCCGAGGTGCTCAGTTCCAGCTCGACGGCGAGGTAGTCGCGGCGCGGGTCGATGTTCAGTACCCCGAACGTCATGTACGCGACGCCGAGGACCAGCACGGCCGTGATGGCCGACAGCGACAGTGCGGCACGGGTATTCATCGAACGGCTCCGATCATCCGCAGCAGATCGACGATCCGCGCGGTCTGCTCGTCGGTACCCATCGCCCCCGTGACCCCGATCTCGACCACGTCGACCTTCGGCCCGCGTTGGGCGAAGGGCAGCACCTTGGTGTGGATCAGGTCGACCAGCGTCTTCAGGTTCGACGGTGACGAAGTGTCGAGTGGCCTGCTGCCGAACAGCATCGGCACCACCGCGGCGGTCGTGGCGTCGAGCGAACCGAGCAGCGGCCCGAGCCAGGCGGCGCTCGGCGCGACCGGGCCGAGCGCGGTGAGGACGAAGATGACGCCGATCTGGGCGTTGATCGCATCGGTGGTCTGGGTGACGCCGTAGGGCGTGAGCAGCTCGGCCAGCACCGGGGCGTTGTCGAGGACGCCGTCGTCGAGGGTGGCACCGAGACCGTCGAGGACCGCGTCGACCGAGTCGAGGTGGTCGGCCAGGTCCGACAGGTCTGTCCCGAGGGTTTCGGAGAGGCGGGCGGTGTCGCGCGGATCGGCGGGCAGCACCCCGTTCATCGTGGTGACGATGTCCTGCAGATCGGTGACCGCGCCGGTGCCGATGAACACCGACAGGGTGGCGAGAATGTCCTCGATGGCCGGGGCGCGGGCGGTGTCGGCCAGCGGGATCGTCGCGCCCGGGCCCAGTGTGCCGGTGGTGGGTTCGCGCGGTTCGGAGAGCGCGATGTGCACGTCGCCAAGCGGGGTGTTCTGGCGTAGCTCGGCCGTGGTGCCCACCGGCAGCCGAACCGCGTCGTCGATGTCGACTTCCGCTGTGGCATAGCCCTTCTCGCTGAGGGTGACCGAAGAGAGCTTGCCCACGCGCACACCGTCGGCGATCACCTTCGCGCCCTGCGGCAGATTGAGGACACTGGCGAATTCGATGCGCAGCCGATAGGTGGGTTCGCCGGTGCCCGGCAGAGCCGTTCCGCATCCGAGCAGGGTGCAGGTTACGACGATCAGGAGCAGATGTCGGAGCCGACCACGCCTCCTGAGTGGAAGCTGGTTCCGCACCCGGCACGTCGTCGACATCATCGCGCACTCACCGCCGCGAGCAGGGCCGGAAGCGTCGGCAGGGTGACCGTGCCATCCGGCGCGAGAGCACACGGTTGCCCGGTCACCGCCTGGATCGCCGCACAGACGTGTGGTGAGTCCGCTTGGGGCACAGCCAGCTTCGGGGGCGCGTATCCGATGGTGGGGCGTCCGCTGTCCGGATCGATACTCGCGGCGAAGCCCGAGGCGAGAGCGGGGGTGAGCCGGATGACCTCGGCAACCGAGCCGAATCCCGCCGTCAGCAGTGCGGGTAGGTCGGCGATCTTGTCGAGCGCACGGACCGCCGGCGTGCCGATCATCATCATCACGTCGTTGAGCTGGGGCAGCACCTGGATCAGGTACGTGACGATGTCGATGATCGGCGGAAAGGCGATGGTGACGATGTCGTTGAACGTCCGCGGCAGTTCGATCGTCATCGCCCGCACCGTGTCCCACCCGTTGCGTGCGTGTCGTACCAGCTCGGTGAGGGCATCGATGAGACTGCCGAGATGCCCGATCGCGGCATCGGGGGCGGCCAGTGCCCGGCCGAGCTGGTGCAGGACCGCGTTGATGTCGTCACCGGTGCCCGCGGTCGCACGATCGAGCGCCGACAACCCCGAGCCGAGAGCGGTGCGCTGCGCGGGATCGTCGGCGGCGTTCAGTTCGTCGGCCAGCCCGGCGAGCGCGTCGAAAGTTTCCGAAAGACTCAGCGGTGTCAGTGTTCTGGTGATGCACGTGCCCGGCTCCCAGCCGCCGGTAGCCGGTTCGTCGCCGACGAGAGCGAGATGGCGATCGGCCACCAGGGTGTCGCTCACGGTCACCGCGCCCACATCCAGGGGCAGCCGGCGATCGGCGCGCACCGTGAACCGCACCCGCGCCGAGGCGCCGTGTGGCTCGATGCCGGTGACCTCACCGACCGGGATGCCGAGCACGGTGACGGAGCTGCCCCGGTAGAGCCCGATGCTGTCGGGCATGTCCGCGCAATAGGTGCGCACCGGCGGCGCGGGTCGTGACAGCTGTAGTGCCGCCGCGCCCGCGAGGACGACGACAAGCACCACCGCCGTGGACATGAACCCGCGCGAACCGAGCAGGCGGGTCACCATCAGCACCCACCTCCCGGCACCGGCACACAGATACGCTCCGGCACGATCGTCACCGCCGAATGGTCGACGCTCACCCCGTCGCCACCGGCGAGCAGCGGCGTCAATCGCTGTTCCAGCGCCACCAGTGCTTCGAAGAGCGAACCCAGGTGCGTGCCGAGGTTTTCCAGACCCGCGACGGCGTCGGCGAGCGGTTGCGCACGGGCCCGCAGGTCGCGGTCCCAGGCCCGGCCGAGCGGGGACGCCTTGCGCAGCACATCGGACAGGTCGCCCAGAGCCTGGCTCACGATGGCCTTGTTGGTCTGCACCAGCGTTTCCAGGGTGTGCAGGTTGCGCACCAATTGGGCGAGCACCTGCGAACTCCCGTTCAGCGCGGTGAGGTACTCGTCGGCGAAGGCGAGCGCGCGGGAGATGTCGGCGTTCTGGGTGTTCAGCACTGCCACGAGGTCACCGGCTGCCCGCAGCGCCGCGCGGAAAGCGTCGGGACTGTCGTCGAACGAGGTGGACAGGGCGGCCAGGTTCTGTCGCAGCACCGCGCCGTCGATCTCGCGCACGGGTCGCACCGCGTCCTGGAAGACCTCGGTGAGGTTGTAGGGCAGGATCACTCGCTCCCGGGGGATCACGGCCGAACCGAGCGCAGTGGTGCCCGCCGGTCGCAGGGCGACGTAGTAGCCGCCGACCACCGTCAGCATGCGGATCTCCAGGATCGTCTGATCGCCGACGGCGACGTCCTCGCGCACGGTGAACGTCATCCGCACCCGATCCGCCAGCAGGTCCAGGGTCCGTACCCGGCCGACACCGATCCCCGCGATCCGCACATCGTCGCCCGCACGCAGGGCCCCCGCGTCGGCCAGTTCGGCGTGGTACACCCGCTCGGCATCCGTCCCGACCACCGCGACCACACCCAGCGCGATCATGAGCAGCACGGCACCGCACACCCCGGCCAGCCCCCAGCGCAGGTCACCGGCCCTCCCGTCGGTGGGCCGGCCGAACAAGGCCCGCAGTCGTGTCATCGGGTGCGGCACAGCGTCACCCCCTGCCCGTCGAACAGCACGCGCAACGGCTCCGGCGCCTCCGCGACCCCATGAGTGCACGTGCCTACCCGCCCGTTCGCGGGCACGGTGGCCGCAATGGTCTGGATCAGTCCGGGCAGCCCGGCGAAGACCTCCGCCGCCACCTGTGGGTCGGGAAAAGCATTGCGCAACACCAGGTCCAGATCGCTGCCCTCGTCACCGGTGATGCCCGCCGCGGTCAGCATCGACCGGATCGGTTGCAGCACCGGGGGAATGGCGACGGAGAAATCGACCAGACCCGGCAGCTTCTCTGCGATGGCGGTGAACAAGCCCGTGAGGTTGGTCAGCATCCGCACCGCCTGCGCCGACTTACCGCCCAGGCGCTCCGCGATCACGGCCAGATTGCGCACCAGCGTCGACAGCACGACCTGCCGGTCGGAGGCGTAGCGGCTGAGGGTGTCGACCGCATCGAGCGCGGGACCCAGACCGGCGCCGTCACCCTGGATCACAGCGAGCAGACTGGTGGTGAACCGGTTGATCTCCTCGGTGGACAGCTGCGCGAGCACCGGCTGCAAACCCTTGAACAGCGTGGTGATGTCGAACGAGGGAACGGTTTCGGCGGTCCCGAACACCTGCTCGGGCGCGCGCGGTGTGCTCGGCCGCTGCGGCGCGACGAGCTCGAGATAGCGGAAGCCGGTGAGGTTCTGGTACCGGACGGCGATCGTGGCGGCGGTGTCGACCGGGTGCGCACGCAGCACGGTGAACCGGACGCGAGCCAGGGCGCCGTCGAGCTCGATCCCCGACACCTTGCCGACCGTCACACCGTGCAACCGCACATCGTCGCCCGTGCGCAATCCGTTGGCATCGGTGAACAGCGCGGTGAAGGACTCGGTGTCGCCGCGCACCGGTCGCTCGATCAACCGGAAGATCCCGGCCAGCGCGACGGCGGTGAGCGTCAGTGCGATCGCCACCCGCACGGCGAGCCCGCGAGTTCTCATCAGCGGCCTCCGTTCGGCAGCAGGGCGGCCAGCGGCCCGGCCAGCCCGGGCACGGTGTCGAGTTCGATCGAAACCCGAAGCACAGGGCCGTCGGGGGTATCCCGGAACGCGGCGCCGAGGCGTTCGAGCAGCGTGGCGAGCTGATCCGCCGATCGTCCCGGTGGACCCATGGTCGCGGTCACCTCGTCGAGCAGCAGCGTGGCCATCGGCATCATGTCGCCGAAATGTGTTCGCGCGGTGGTCATCAGCGCGGTGACGGCAGGCAGGAGCTGGTATTGCATATCGCCCCAGAACTGCCCGAACCGCGCGATGTTCGCCGGTGAGCGCAGGTACTCGTTGGTGTAGGCGGCTTCGAGCACGTCGACGGCGCCGGTCAGCATCGGCGGCATACCTGCCAGCACCGAACCGAAGGAGCTCGCCAGCTCCGACGGCGGTAGTTCGCGGGTGTCGGCGTAGGCGCGCAGAGTGGCGCCGAGTGCCTCCAGCAGCGGGGTGAACGCACGCAGGTCGCCCGCGATGGTGTGCAGCAGCTCGGCCAGTTTCGGGGTGAGTACCTGCTCGACGAGTCCGCCGGTCGAGCGCAGCAGCGCCGCCAGTGTGGCGTCGCGGACGCGTCCGTCGTCGAGGTCGACCGAGGCACCGTTCCCGAGCTCGGTGCCACCGGGCCGCGCGACGAGATTCAGTGCGCTGATGCCGAACAGATTGCCGGGCGCGAACTCGACATCGACGGTGTCGGTGAGCCCGAACAACTGCGGCCGGTCGAGCACCAGGGTGAGGTGTTCGCGCCCCCGCCCGGCCGGCGTGATGGCCTCGACCGTGCCGACCCGCACCCCGTCGAGACGGACATCGGTGCCGGGGGCGATGCCCGCACCGACCCGCTCGGTCTGCAACGTCACCCGGATCTGCTCGGGCGCAAGAGATTCCGGCCACACCTGCCAGGCCGACACGCTCGCCAGCGCGACCAGGATCGCGCAGACACCGAGGACGCGGGCACGCAACGGCCCCACCTCGGTCCCGGGAAGTGCGTACGGAGGCATGCGCGTCACCCCGTGAACGTGATCGGGGAGCGCCAGCCCCACAGGACGACGGTGGCCACCATGTCGAGCGCGATGATCGCCACCAGGCTGGCGCGGATGGCCCGCCCCGAACCGATACCGACACCTTCGGGCCCGCCGACCGCGAAATAACCCTGGTAGCAATGTATCAGGACCACCGCGACGGCGAACACCACCACCTTCACGGTCGCGGCGAACACATCCCAGCCGAGGACGAACTGGTCGAAGTAGTGGTCGTAGGTGCCGGTCGGCACATCGTGGATCGATGTCACGATCAGCTGACACGACAGATAGCTCAGGATCAACGCCACCACGAAAGCCGGTGCCACCGCGACGATCCCGGCCACCACCCGGGTGGTCACCACGAACGGCACCGACCGGATTCCCATCGATTCGAGCGCGTCGATCTCCTCCGAGATCCGCATCGACCCGATCTCCGCCGTCATCCGGCAGCCCGCCTGCGCGGCGAAACCCACCCCGGCCGCGATCGGTGCCAGCTCCCGCGTCACCCCGAACGCGGAGATGAGCCCGCTGAGCTGACCGAGTGCCAGCGCGTCGAGGGCGTGATGGGCCTCGATGCCGATGGAGGCACCCATCGCCGCACCCATCAGCAACATCAGCGGCACCACCCCGCCGCCGACGATCACCGAACCACGCCCCCAGGTCATATCGGTGATCGCGGTGAGTGTCTGGCGCCGGTAGTGCGCGAGGGTGTACGGCACCGACGACAGCACCTGCCAGCAGAACCCGATCACGAACCCGAGCGACTCCACGGGGCGCACCGGCCCGATGCGGCGCCGCAGCCGGCCGATCCAGCGCACTCCGAACGGCAGATACGGGCTCGCGGTCATCAGGCCGCCCGCAGTGGAACGAAGACCGTGACCACCTGGGTGACAACGGTATTGAGCACAGTGATCGCCGCGACCGACATCACCACCGCGGCGTTGACACCGTCGGCCACCCCGCGTGGTCCACCCCGTGCCTCCAGCCCGCGCTGACAGGCGATCACCACCACGAGGAACCCGAACATCAGCGACTTCACCAGCGACACCCACACATCGAGCGAGGTGGTGAACGCGCCGAAGGAGTCCCAGTAACTGCCCGGCGTCACGTCGAGGGCCGTGACCGCTACGCCGTATCCGGCGGCGATCCCGACGACGATGATGAGCACGTCGAGCAGCGGCGCGATCAGCATCATGGCGGCGATGCGCGGAACGACCAGGCGCTGTACCGGATCCACGCCCATCACGCGCATGGCGTCGACCTCCTCGCGCACGGTGCGCGCACCGAGGTCGGCGGCGATCGCGGCGGCGCCCGCCCCACCGAGCAGAATGCCCGCGGCCATCGGCGCGCCCTGTTTGATCACCCCCAACCCGCCCGCGGCGCCGATCATCGAGTCGGCGCCGAGTTGGGAGACGATATTGCCGACCTGGGTGGACAGGATCACCCCGAACGGCACGGCCATCAGCACGGCCGGAATCGCGGTCACCTTCACCAGGAACCAGGCCTGTTCCAAGGCCTCGTGCACCGGAAACCGCAGGCGCACGGCATCGTTCGCACCGATCCGAACGGCCGAGGTGCCCATGCGCAGGGCGCGGCCGAAGGTGGTCAGCGCCGACAGCACCGTGTCGGCGAAGTTGCGGCGCAGCACCGCGCCCGCTGTGCGTGGCTGCGCGGGTGGCTCGGCGTCGGTGGAATGGCCGTGCCCGGCTCGCGATGTGGTCCGCCCGAACAATGCACACCCCCTTGGTGTTCGAATGCCCGTTCAATTGCCTGGACACCAGTCTGGACGGTACTACACCCACCTTCGGCGGAAGGTCGTAATCGCGAATCACCCCGAACGAGCGGGATTCTCCGTATCATGGACACCTGTCCGGACAGAAATTCAGAAATAGCGAACCGGCATCGAGTTGCGAGGCACTGCATGGTTGGTTTCAGTTTGTCGAACGTATTCGCGACCGTGGTCGCGGCCATTCCGGAGCGCGAATTCCTCGTGCACGGTGACCGCCGGATCTCCTATGCCGAAACCGACCGCCGGGTAACGGGATTCGCTCGATTCCTGGCCGCGCGGGGGATCGGCGCCGAGGTCGAGCGGACCGCCCGGCATTTGTCCGGGCAGGACCATTTGGGCGTCTATTTGCGCAACGGCACCGAGTACCCGGAGATCTTGATCGGTGCCTACCGAGCGCGCGCGGTGCCGTTCAATATCAACTACCGCTACGTCGAAGAGGAATTGCTGTACCTGCTCCACGACGCCCGGGCGCGGGTGCTGGTGTACCACGCCGAATTCGCCCCACGCGTGGCCGCGGTACTGCCCACGCTGACCGACCCGCCACTCCTGATCCAGGTCGCCGACGGCAGCGGCAACGATTTGTTGCCGGGCTCGATCGACTACGAGACCGCCGTCGCCACCGCCGAGGGCGAGCTGCCGGAACCCGACGGCGACGATCTGTACCTGCTCTACACCGGCGGCACCACCGGGATGCCCAAGGGTGTGCTGTGGCGTCAGGACGACATCTACCTCGCCGCCATGGGCGGCACCCGCTTCGGCACCGGCGTGCAACTGAGTTCCTATGCGGAACTGGCCGATTCGGCCACGGTCACCGGCGGCGCCTACCGCTTGGTCGTCGCCGCGCCGTTCATGCACGGCGCCGCCCAGTGGTTGCTGTTCCAATGCGTCACCAACGGCGGAACCCTCGTGCTGCCCACCGTGGTCGACCGCTTCGACGCTACCTCGGTACTCGAGGCCGTGGCCCGTGAGAGCGTGATCGCCCTGCCACTGGTCGGTGACGCCATGGCGCGACCGATCGTCGCCGAGCTCGAGCGGCGCCACTACGATCTGCCGTCGCTGGCGGCCGTGCACAACGCAGGCGCCCCGCTCACCCCGGCCGTGCGACAGCGATTGATCGCGGCCTTCGGCAAACCCGTACTCGTCGTCGACTCGGTGGGCTCCTCGGAGTCCGGCATCCAGATGACCCAGGTCTACGACGCCGACGCCCGAACCACGGCGGGCAGCTTCGTCCCCGCCGATACCGACACCGCCGTGATCGACGAGGACCTCACCCGGCTGCTCGACGAACCGGGCGCCTCGGGCTGGCTGGCACGTAAGGGCCGCATCCCGCTGGGCTATCTGGGTGACGAGGAGAAGACCCGGCGCACCTTCCCGGTCGTCGACGGTGTGCGCTGGTCGATCGCGGGTGATCGCGCGAAGGTGCTGGGCGAGGGCCGGATCGAACTGCTCGGCCGCGACAACCTGACGATCAATTCCGGCGGCGAGAAGATCTTCGTCGAAGAGGTCGAGCGCGCCGTGGCCGCCCACGCGAGCGTCCTCGACGTGGTCGTGGTCGGCAGACCGTCGCAGCGGTGGGGGAGCGAGGTCGTCGCCCTCGTCCAGGTGGACGACGAGACCGTCACCGATGCCGAACTGCTCGACGAATGCGCCAAGCACATCGCCCGCTACAAACTGCCCAAAGCCATCCTGCGCTGTCGCGAAATCCTGCGCTCACCCACCGGCAAGGCCGACTACCGGTGGGCGCGCGGCGTCGCGACGCGGATGTGAGGAGATCCCGATGCCCCCACTCACCCTGCCCGCCGGCCTTGACTTCTCCGACCCGGGACTCTGGGCACAGCGCACGCCCGTCGAGGAATTCGCGATGTTGCGCAAGGCCGCCCCGGTGTGGTGGAACGCGCAGTCCGACGACATGTGCGTGCCCCACGACGACGGCGGATTCTGGGTCGTGAGCCGTCACGAGGACGTGCGAACGATCTCGCGCAACCCCACCCTGTTCTCCGCGAGCACCAAGGGTTCGGTGATCCGCTTCCCCGGCACCGTCACCGCCGACACCTTCGAGGCGACGAAATCCATGCTCCTCAACATGGATCCACCCAAGCACTCGGCCGTGCGCCGCATCATCTCGCGCGGGTTCACCCCACGCGCGGTCGAGGCGCTGCGCGCCGCGCTGGCCGAGCGCGCCGAGGCCATCGTGCACGCCGCCCGCGTGACCGGCGGCGGCGACTTCGTCCACCAGGTCGCGCGCGAGCTGCCGCTGCAGGCCATCGCCGAACTGTTCGGCATCCCGCAACCGGATCGGCTGCGCCTGTTCGACTGGTCCAACCAGATGCTCAACTTCGACGACCCCGAATACGGCGACCCCATCGGCGCCACCGCGGATCTGCTCGGCTACGCCTGGCAGCTGGCCGAATCGCGACGCCTCGACCCCGCCGACGACCTGGTGTCGAAACTGGTCACCGCCGATATCGACGGCGGCTCACTGACACCCGACGAATTCGGGTTCTTCATGATCCTGCTGACCGTCGCGGGTAACGAGACCACCCGCAATGCCACCACCCACGGCATGAAGGCCTTCGTGGACCATCCCGAGCAGTGGGAACTGTTCCGCGCACAGCGCCCACGCACCGCCGCCGACGAGATCGTTCGCTGGGCGACTCCGGTGATCGCGTTCCAGCGCACCGCCACCGAGGACACCGAACTGAGCGGTCAGCCGATCGGCGCCGGGCAGCGGGTGGCGATGTTCTACAGCTCGGCCAATTTCGACGAATCGGCCTTCGGCAACCCGTTCACCTTCGACATCCTGCGAGACCCCAACCCACACTTGGGTTTCGGTGGGACCGGCCCGCACTACTGCGTCGGCGCGAATCTGGCGCGACTGCAACTGGAACTGATCTTCGGGGCCATCGCCGACGCCATGCCCCGCCTACGGCAGGTCGCCGAGCCGACCAGATTGCGGTCGAGCTTCGTCAACGGGATCAAGCACTGGCAAGTCGCCTACGAGTGAGGCGGATCGCCGGTCGGCACGACTGATTCGTAGTAATGTCCAGACAGGTGTCCAGGTACGGTCTGGACGGAAGGAAGGTGTGGCCATGCCACGATTCGAACCCCACCCACCGGTGCGACCCGCCGTGGTCACCGGCGGCTCGTCCGGCATCGGCGCCGCCACCGCGAAAGCCCTTGCCGAACTGGGTCATCCGGTCGCGCTCGGCGCGCGGCGCGAGGCCGAGTGCGAGGCCGTCGCGGCGGACATCCGGGAGAAGGGCGGCACCGCGTTCGCCCACCGGCTCGATGTCACCGACGACGACTCGGTCGAGGAGTTCGTGGCCGCCGCGCAGCGCGAACTCGGTGATATCGAGATCCTGGTTTCGGCCGCCGGGGTGGTGAAATTCGGGTGCGTGCACGAGCTGTCATCGGCCGACTTCGTCCGCCAGCTCGACGTGCATCTCGCGGGCCCACAGCGCCTGCTCCGCCTGCTCGTGCCCGGCATGATCGAACGGCGGCGCGGTGACGTGGTGCTCATCGGCTCGGACTGCTCGGTGACCCCACGGCCGCGCACCGGGGCCTACAGCGCCGCCAAAGCGGGCATCGAAACGCTGGCCACCCAGATGCGCATGGAGCTCGAGGGCACCGGGGTTCGTGTGTCGCTGGTCCGGCCCGGTCCCACCGCCACCGAGATGGGCACCGATGCGACGGTCGAGGACATCGAGCCGCTGCTGAAGGACTGGTCGCGCTGGGGTTTCGCGCGCCACCCCTACATGCTGCGTGCCTCGGACCTGGCCGACGCCGTCACCGCCGTGGTGAGCACACCGCGGGGTGCCCACGTGATCGTCAGCGAGGTCCAGCCGGAAGCCCCGTTGCGCTGACCCACGACGCCGAACGCCGCCCCGAACTTCGGGGCGGCGTTCGTGTGTGTGTCCTCAGCGTCGCCTGCGGTAACGCACCCGACACGGCTGCTGCAGCTGCACGACCATCTTGGAGTGATCGTTGCGATAGCTCTCCGACGGCTGCGCCATCTCGAACTCCCAGTCGCGCAACAGGATCGAGAAGATCGCCTTCATCTGCATGAGCGCGAACGCGGCGCCGACGCAGCGGTGCCTGCCCGCGCCGAACGGGATCCAGGTCCAGCGGTTGACGATATCGGCCTGTTCGGGGTCGATATAGCGGCCGGGATCGAAGGTATCGGGGTCGGGGAAACATTCGGGCAGCCGGTTGGACACCGCCGGGGTGGCCGCCACCAGGTCGCCCGGCGCGATGCGGTGCCCACACACCTCGAACTCGTCCCTGGCCACCCGCATCAGGATGATGAGCGGCGGATGCAGTCGCAGCGCCTCCTTCAGCGCCGCCTCCAGTCGCGGAATCTGGCGCAGCGCACGGAAACTCACCTCGGTGTCGCCGGCGAAGAGGCTGTCGAGTTCGCCGACCACATCGGCGAGAGTGTCGGGGTGGCGCAGCAGTTCGATCATCGTCCATGCCGAGGTCCCCGAGGTGGTGTGGTGACCGGCGAACATCATCGAGATGAAGATGCCGGTGACCACCGACGCCGAGAAGCGCGGTGCCCCCTGTTCGTCGCGCACCGAAACCAGCACGTCGAGCAGATCGCGTTCCTCTTTACCCTGGGGAGGTGCGGCGATGCGACGGTCCATGATCTCGCCGACCAATTCGACGAGTTCGCGCCGCGATTCGTCGCGTTTACGGAAACTCTCGATCGGCATATACGGGTCGACATAGGCCAGCGCGTCGGTGCCGCGCTCGAGATCGTGATAGAGCTCGGCGAAACGGCTGTCGAGTTCGTTGCGGAATTTGGTGCCGATCAGACAGGCCGAGGATGTGTAGATGGTGAGCTCGGCGAAGAAGTCGAGCAGATCTATTTCGCCGGAATCGCCCCAGTCCGCGATCATCCGGTCCACCTCGTGCGAAATCGTCGCCGCGTGGCCACGCATGTAATCGGCGCGCAGCGCCTGATTGTGCAGCATCTCCTTGCGTCGCTCCGGGCTGGCGTCGAAGACGACGCCCTCACCGAAGATCGGCTTCATGAAGGGGTAGGCGGCCTCCTGGTCGAGGTCCTCGTCGCCGGCGCGGAAGAAGAATTCATTGGCCTCGGCGCCCGAGAGCAACACCACGTCGCGCCCGGCCAGCTCGAAAACGCCCACGTCGCCGCATTCCTCGCGCACCCGGCGCATGAGGGCGATCGGATCGGAACGCATTTCCTCGAGGTGACCGTGCTCGTGTTCGCCGCCGGAGACCCGTCGCGGTTTCAGAAGCGTCATCGAAGACCTCTCAATCTCTGGGTCATATAGACACGTGTCCAGACGGTACTACAGTTCTCGGGCGTGGCGCAATGCGCGAAAAAGCCGCCACCCGGCTATCCGGATGACGGCTTCTGTTGTCGCGCAGACTATTCCAGGATCAGATAGACCGATTTCTCGATCCGGTCCGCCATTTCGTCGTAGGTCCCGTATCCCATCCCGGCACGCACCAGCGCGCCCGCGTAGAGCAATTCGAACGCCTCGAGCACATCCGGATCGTGGTCGGGGCCGAGCGCCCGCGCGATCCGCTGCCGGATCTCCAGGCCGATCCGCACCCGCAGATGCGACACGTCGGGATCCTGGCCGAGCAGGGCGCTGGTCACCGCACCCGCCAGCTCGTTCTCCCCGCCGACCATCAGCGACACCTGCCGCAGCGTCTCGACGACCCGCTCGGCCGCCGACTTGTCGTCGTCGTGGTCGAGCTGCGGCGTCTGCAGCAGGCGACGCCAGAACACCTCGGCGACGAGGTGTTCCTTCGACGAGAAATAGGTGTAGGCGGTCGCGGTTCCGACACCCGCGGCGGCGGCCACCTGACGCACGGTGAGTCCGGAATAACCCTGCTCGGTGATGACGTCGACGGCGGCGCGGGTGAGCCGGTCGACCGTATCGGCCTGCTTCTCGGTCAGGCGCCTGCGCGTGGCCTCGAGAATCGCGGGATCAGAATGGTTTTCGGACACAATTCCATATTAGTCGCAGGTACATGGGATACCTATTTGGGCCTGCGCATGCGCGGTTCGCCGCCCCCGCGCGCCCGTTCGGAAACGGTGCTGATCGCGGTATCGAGCCGGGTCCCGTTGGGCCAGCCGACATAGTGGCACAGGAACAGGGCGATTTCGCGGAGCTGTTCCTCGGTGAGCTCCTTGTTGTGCAGGGCGGCGTGGATCTGGATTTCGGCGGTTTCCACGCGGCCCTGGGCGGTGAGCGCGCCGAGCAGCAGCAGGCGGCGGTCGCGGTCGGTGAGGCCGGGGCGCGACCAGATCTCGGCGAAGAGGTGATCGACGGTGGTGGCGAAGAACGCGCCGTCGATCTCCGGCGGTTGCCAGCCGTAGACCTCTTTCATGCGGGCCAGGCCGCGGGCGCGGGCGTCGTCGGTCATGTGCTGCTCCTGTCGGATGTGGGGGCCCGAAGGCCGAGGCCTTCGGCGAGATGCTCGAAACCCATTCGGGCGAGCGGTAATTCGACGCCGAGCCGGGCGCCGAGGTCGAGGGCCAGCGCCAGATCCTTCTCGCCGAGGTCGCGCACGTGCGACATGATCGGCAGCCACGGATCACCGTCGACGAGGCGAGCGGTGCTCTCGCGCCACAGGATGGCACCGGGTCCGCCGGTGACGGCGTCGGAATGGCGCACCACCTCACCGAGGCGGCGGATGTCGAGCCCGGCCGACTCGGCCAGGCGCGAGGCCTCGGCGGCGGCGGCGAAAGCGACGAAATGCACCAGATTGCGGGCGAGTTTCATCCGGGTACCCGCACCCACCGGGCCCGCGTGGACCACGAGATCAGCGAAGCGGGTGAACGGGGCTCGCACCGCCTCGAACGCGGTCGCACTGCCGCCGACCATCACCGCGAGGCGCCCCTGTTTCGCGCCGGGCGCACCGCCGCTGACGGGTGCGTCGACCAGCTCCACCTCGTGGCGCGCGCATTCCTCGGCCAATTCTGTTGCCGTGCTGTCGGCGATGGTCGAATGCACGGCGACCACCGTGCCCGCGGCGGCAGTCGACAGAATTCCCTGCGGACCCGTCAGTACGTCGCGGACCTGGGCGTCGTCGAGGACGGTCACCGAGATCACTGCCGCGCGGGCCGCGACCGCGGCCGGTGTCGCGGCCACCGCTACGCCCGCGGCGGCGAACTTCTCGGTGGCATCGGCCCGCGCGTCGCACACCACCAGCCCGCCCGGCCAGTCGACGAGCCTGCGCGCCATGGGCGCACCCATGTTGCCCAGCCCGATGTAGCCGAGGCGTGGCGCGTTCTCGGTGGTCATGAGCGGATCACCTGACCGCCGTCGACATTGAAGATCTGCCCGGTCACCCAGGCGGCGTCGTCGGAGAGCAGATACAGGCAGGCGCCGACGAGATCCTGCGGTGTGCCCATCCGCTTGAGCGGCAACCGCTTCACCATGTCGTCGACGATGACCGACGGCGTGATCGTCTTGGTCGCCTCGGTGTCGATGGGGCCGGGGGCGATGGCGTTGATCCGGATGCCGGAACTGCCGAGCTCGTGGGCCAGCTGCTGGGTGAGGCCGTTCACGCCGACCTTGGCCAGCCCGTAGAAGCTCGAATAGGTCCATGCGGCGGTGGAGGACTGGTTCACGATGGACCCACCACTGGCGCGCATCGTCGGCCAGACCGCGCGGGTCACGTTCAGCGCGCCGTCGAAGTTCACGCTCATGAAGTGCTTGTAGTAGTCCCACGGCACCGTGAGCAGCAGGTTCAGCTTCATGGTCCCGTAGATGGCCGCGTTGTTCACCAGATGGTCGATGCCGCCGAACTTCTCGACGGTGAACGCGGCGAGCGCGGCCGCGGAATCCGGGTCGGCGACGTCGACCTCGCGGAACGCAGCGACACCGCCTGCCGAGGTGATCTCCTCGGCGACCGATTCACCCGCCTCGGCATTGATGTCGGCCACCACCACGCGGGCGCCCTCGGCGGCGAGCGCCTTGGCGTACGCCGCGCCGATTCCCTGTGCCGCGCCGGTGACGATCGCGGTCCGGTCGGTGAAACGTGTCATGTCTGTTCTCCTTCAGGCCGGGTAGGCCACGAGTTTGGTTTCGAGGTATTCCTCGAAACCGGCGACGCCCATCTCGCGTCCGATGCCGGATTGCTTGTAGCCGCCGAAGGGCGCGTCGACCGAGTACCAGGTGCCGCCGTTCACGCCGAGCGTTCCGGTGCGGACGGCGGAGACGACCTTGTCGACGCGCGCGGGATCGGTGCCCCACACCGAGCCAGAGAGGCCGTAGGGGGAGTCGTTGGCGATGCGGATCGCGTCGTCGTCGCCGTCGTGCGGCAGGATCACCAGCACGGGCCCGAAGATCTCCTCCCTGGCCACCCGGGACTGGTTCGTCAGCCCGGCGATCAGGGTCGGCTCGACGAAGTAGCCCGCGTCGCGTCCGGTCGGACGACCGCCGCCGACGACCACCTCACCGCCTTCGCTGCGAGCCAGCGAGATGTAGCCCTCCACGCGTTCGCGCTGTCGCTCGGAGATGAGCGGACCGCACACGGTGCGTCGATCGTCCGGGTCACCTGCGCGGATGCCGGACATGGTCCTGGCTGTCGCTTCGAGAGCCGCCTCGTAAGCGCTGCGCGGTACCAGCAACCGGGTGGACAGCGCACAGCCCTGACCGGCGTGCACACACACCGAGAAGGCGGCCATCGCGCAGGCCGCCGCGATATCGGCGTCGTCGAGGACGACGAACGCGGACTTGCCGCCGAGCTCGAGGAACACCTTCTTCACCGTGGCCGCCGCCGCGGCCATCACCGACTTCCCGGTGCGGGTGGAACCGGTGAACGACACCAGATCCACGTCGGGATCCTCGGCGAGCTGGGCGCCGATCCGGTGGTCGGAGCCGGTCACCACATTGAACACACCCGCGGGGATATCGGTGTGCTCGGCGGCCAGAATCCCCAGCGCCGCACCACACCACGGGGTATCGGGGGCCGGTTTGAGCACCACGGTATTGCCCGCGGCCAAGGCGGGCCCGATCTTGGCCAGGTTGATCTGATGCGGGAAATTCCACGGCGTGATCGCCCCGACGACGCCCACCGCCTCGCGCCGCAACTCCCTGCGGGTACGCATCCCCATCGGTTCGGCGATCGGCATCTCGGTGCGCCAGGAATAGGATTCGGCGAGATCGGCGAAGTAGCCGAGATCGTTCACCGGCCCTTCCAGATGTGGTCCCGCCGTGAGCATCCGGGGCGCGCCCGCCTCCTCGATGGTGATCTCACGCAGTTCCTCGATGTGCTCGCGCATCGCCTCGCGCAACTGGCGCAGGCAGCGCGCCCGGAACGCGGGATCGGTCGACCACCCGGTGGTGTCGAAGGCGGTGCGGGCCGCGGTGACGGCCGCGCGCATGTCCTCGGTCGTGGCGTCGGCCGCCCAGCCGAGGCGATCGCCGGTAGCGGGGTTGCCGGTCGCGAACACCCCGCCCGATCCCCGGCTCAGTTTTCCGTCGATCAGCAGCGTGCAGCCGTCCTCAGGACGCAGATTGCTCGGCACCGTGTCTCCCTCACTGTCTGGACAGGTGTCTAGACTGTATTTCACCGTACCGCCGGTGAGCAAGGGCGCATCGGCCGGAACCGTTGCCCGCGAGAGGAAATGCCATGAAGACCAGACTGCGATGCCCCTGTGGAGACCTCATCGTCGGCGCCGACGAGGACGACCTGGTCGAGCACGCGAACGCGCACCTGGCGGCGAACCATCCCGACCACGACTACACCCGCGAGGAGATCCTGCTGTTCGCCTACTGACACGACAGCGGGCCCGCACCGTGTGCCGGTGCGGGCCCGCTGTCGTGGTCGGTTCAGGGTTTGCGGGCGACCCCGCCATACGCGGAGATCGGCTGGACCTCGCCAACCTGGGCATCCTCGGGACGCCACTGGGTGATCGAGGTGAAGCCGGGCTCCACGAACTCCAGGCCGTCGAACACCGCCTGGATCTGGGCCTGCGTGCGCGGAATGTAGGGGGTGCCGCCGGTGCCGGTGTAGTTCTCGCACAGCGTCACATAGGCCTGGCTGTCGTCGGTGCCGTCCCACATGATGAGGTAGCTGCCCGACGGGACCGCCGCCAGCACGGTGCCGACGATGCGGAGCAGGTCCTCGTAGGTCTTGGCGTGGCCGAGAACGCCCATGAACATCACCGCGATGGGCTCGTTGAAGTTCAGCACGTTGCGGGCGTCGGCGACGATCTTCTCGGGCTCGTGGAAGTCGGCGTCGATGTAGGTGGTGACACCCTCGGGGGTGGTGCTGGTGAGCAGGGCCCGCGCGTGGGTGAGCACCAGCGGATCGTTGTCGACGTACACCACGCGGGCGTCGGGGGTGACGCCCTGGGCGACCTCGTGGGTGTTCTGCATGGTCGGCAGACCGGTGCCGATGTCGAGGAACTGCCGGATACCGCGCTCACGGGCCAGGAACCGGACCGCCCGGATCAGGAACTGCCGCGACTGCACCGCCATGGTCGAGATGTCCGGGTCGACGGCCAAGCCCGCGTCACCGGCGATCTTGTCGATGTCATAGTGGTCTTTGCCCCCCATCCAGTAGTTCCAGATCCGCGCCGAATGCGGGATGTCGGTCCTGATCTGTGGGGTGTCTACGTCGGCCATGGGTCTCGTTCCTCTGCGAATCGACTGCGAATTGGCCGGCCCGCCGGTCCACACCGCCGGCGCGGCACAGCATCTGATCTGGTTGCGACAGTACAAGATTGATGCCGTGCTCGAGCAGATTCGTGGTTCACCTGTTCGGGTCGATCGAAACCGCTCCTCGCACTGCGGATCTCGGGTCCGACAAGGCGGTGCCGGACGGGAACGGTCAGGTCGTTTTCCCGCCGGTAACCCGATTCGCGGCTCCCTACGGTCGGTCGAGTGAACCCTGATACCTGGGCAGTGACCCCTGTGGCCGACCGGCTCCACCATCCCCTGATCCTGTTCATGGCACTCGCGGCTGCCGTCGGTACATCGACGATCTATCCGATGCAGCCCGCCATCGCGGACGTGGCGGATTCGCTGGGCACCCAGATCACCGCTGTCGGATTCGCCCTGGCTTGCGGGCCGATCGGCTACATGCTAGGACTCGGTCTGCTGGTGCCGCTGGTCGACCGCTTCGCTCCCGGCCGTGTCCTCGCCGCTCAGTTCGGGGTACTCGCGTGTGCGCTCGCGGCCAGCGCCGCCGCGGGCAGCGCCGCCGTGCTGGCTCCGATGATCGGTCTGGTCGGCGCCTGCTCGGCGGTCGGGGCCGGGCTGAGCTCCGTCGCCGGTCGGTTGGCGGACCCGCACCGGCGCGCGACGGTCCTTGGGATGGTGACCGCCGGCATCTCCGTCGGCATCCTCGCCGGCCGGATCGTGGGTGGGTGGCTCGCGGACGAGATCGGCTGGCGCGCGATGCTGCTCGTCTTCGCGGCCGGCTGCGCTCTGCTCGCCGTCTGCTGCCTCGCCGCGCTGCCCGCCGTGACCGGCACCGCTGAGCGCGGCTACTTCTCGACATTGCGGTCCCTGCCCGGATTGTTCGTCCACCACGCGACGCTTCGTGTCGCCGCTGTGCGTGGCTTCCTGTGGTTCTTCGCCTTCTGCGCGGTCTGGGCGGGCATCGCCGTGGCACTCTCGGAGCCCCCGTACTCCTACTCGGCCGAACGGATCGGCCTCTACGCGCTGGCGGGTCTCTCGGGCGTCCTGGCCACCCGGATCGCCGGCACACGGACCGACCGCGACGGTGCTCGCCGGGTGATCCTCGCCGGCCTCGTCCTCGCCGGGACCGCCACCGTCGTCATGGGTTTCAGCCTCGCGAACACACTCGTGACGCTGGTCTGCCTGGCGGCCTTCGACGCCGGGCTCTTCGCTGCCCAGGTGGCCAACCAGAGCACGGTCCTGGCGATCGAACCCGACGCACCGGCACGCTTCAACAGCGCGTACATGCTGGTCTACTTCATCGGCGGCAGCCTCGGGACCGCCTTCGGCGCCGCTGCGGTCGAGTGGTTCGGGTGGCCGGCCACCGCCCTGATCGCGGCGACAGCCATCGTCGTCGCCGCGATCAGCACAGCACGATCGCCGCGCGTATAATATGAAACTCGTATGGTTGTTCGGTGAGTAGGAGAAGAGGGCGCGGATGGCGGCGGACGGAGCGGCTCGGCGACGCAAGCTCACGGTGGAGGTCAAAGACGCCCTGCGTGACTTGAATATCGAAATGTCGCTGCTCAATCGGCGATTCGGTGGGCAGGTGGAGCTGCGGGAAGTGGACTTCACCTGCCTCGATCTGATCAACCGGCACGGGCCGATGTCGCCGAAGGAACTGTCGCGCCGGGCCGGCCTGCACCCGGCTACGCTGACCGGGATCCTCGACCGCTTGCAGAACGGTGGATGGGTCGTGCGCGAACGCGACCCGGACTCGGCCGACCGCAGGGCGGTCACCGTCCGTGCTGTGCGCGAACGCAATTCGGCGCTCTACGAGGTGTTTTCCGGCATGAACAACCGGATGGACGCGCTGTGTGCCGACTACACCGACGACGAGCTCACGGTGATCGCCGACTTCCTCCGGCGCACCGGTGGTGCCGGGCAGCAATCCGCCGAGGAACTCGCCCGCTGAACGGTTGCCGCTGGGTTCGAGGTCATCGGCAAGTCCTCCGGTCAGCGGGTGAAGACGGCGGCATGGTCGGTGACCCAGGTGGCGAAATCCTGTGCGGGACGGCCCAGGATGTCGGCGACCGTGGTGGTCGTCGGGCCGGGGACGCGGGCGTAGTCCGCGAGCGAGCCGAGCAGCCGGGCCGGGATGTCTTCGGGGAGTCCCTGTGCCGTCATCGCGGCCCGCACCTGGTCGGGGGTGAGTTCGAGGAACGAGAGGTCGCGACCGGTCACCTCGCCGAGAATGCGGACTTTGTCGGGTTGGGTCAGCGACAGGGGACCGGTGAGGACATAGGAGCGGTTTCCGTGTCCGTCCTCGGTCAGTGCGCGCACGGCGACAGCGGCGATATCGCGTTCGTGGATCGGTGAGGTTGCCGCATCCCGATACGCACCGCGCACCACGTCACCGGCGCGTAGCTGCGGCGCCCAGGCCAGGGTGTTGGCGGCGAAATCGCTGCAGCGCAAGGCGGTCCACGCCATGCCCGAACTCTCGGCGGCGGCTTCGAGGGCTTGGAACCCCGCCATGAAGCGCGGTTCCCCGGCGGGGTACTCAACGGTCGCCGCTGAGGTGACCACGACCCGCTCGACCCCGTGATCCGCTGCGGCGGCGAGGATCTCGGCCGCGGAGTCGAGGGCGCCACGCGAGCTCAACAGCACTGCCTCCGCGCCCTTCCACACGTCGTCCGGAATGCGCGCACCCGCCGGATCGCCTTGCGCGACAACAACTCCGCTGGGCAGATCGGCATCGCGATCGCGGGTGACCGCCGTGACGGGTGCGCCTGCGGCTACCAAGTGGGAGATGACTTCCCGGCCGACGATCCCGGTGGCTCCGATGACGACGAACATGATCTACTTCCCTTCCCTTTCGGTACCAACAAGTACCGAGTACGTATGATATGAGAAGCATATCAACTAGCAGGGGAGAGATATAGTACGGAAACCGAACTACTTCGCCGTGATGCTCGTCACCGAGGCAAGGGCTGATCTTTGGCGAACGGACACACACTTCGCCCGCACGTTCCAGCTCATCGCCCGTCCGTCGCGTACACGCTGAAACTCTCACCGTCGGCGATCCGGCGCATCGCCGCCACCTGATAGGCGATCGCGTCACTCGGAATCTCGCTCATCTCCCGCCATGTCAGCTCGGAGCACTTGTGCGGTTCGCGGTTGACCACGTCGTCGTCCCACCGCTCGGCGCGGAAGAAGAATCCCACCCTGTGCGGCTGATCCCCGTAGCGGTGCTGCATGACGTGCACACACGTCAGATCCTCGGGGCGCAGCCGGATCCCCACTTCCTCCTCGGCCTCCCGAATGGCCGTCTCGACCACGTCCTCGCCCTCCTCGAGGTGTCCGGCCACCAATCCCAGCTCCCCGTCGGCGAATCCGGTGTTCGACCGCCGCGACCACAACAACTTCCCGTCGCGCACCAAGACCAGATGCACATCCACCACGCTCCGAAACCGTTCGACCACGCTTGTCTCCCAACAGCTCCCGGCATCGCACCCCGGTGGACGCGACCGAGCACGATCGTATTTCCCGCAGGTGCCGAGCGGTCCGGGAACGCAAGTCAATTCATGGGTCGTCGGTCAGCGGTACTCGGGCGCCCATCCGACGAACCGGTGCACGACCGAAGGTCGATCGCGCCCCCATATCTTCGCTGACGTGTCATCATTCCCGCTGGTCAACCCCCACGCCGCCGCTGATCGGGACGACACCCCGACTCGACCGCTACACACCTGATCCAGGGTAGCGATTGCTGGATGATTGCGGTTGCGCGCGCCGGACGGAGAGCAAACTCCGGACCCGGAGGCAGGCGATCAGTGTTCGGCTGTGTCCGGAGTCATGGAGGAGTCCGACGGTATGGGTGTGCTCAATTCTACTGCCCCGAAGGGCATTCCGTGTGGCCGTGGGCCGCCGGTGCGGTCGGTCGTTCGTGTACGGGACCGGGGCCGCGCCGTTGTGCTGGTGCGGATTCTCCCCGGACATCGGATCGGGTGTCTCCCCGCGAGCACGGGGAGACACCCGAAAGAGCTCTGCGTGGCGGTCGCCACCGCCGCGCGGAGCAACGCAGACACTGGGAGAGCGCTGCTGTGACCACACTAGATGTTCCTGTTGTTCCCGTGTGCCCGGATTCGGCCCATCGGCCGCTCACGGCACCGGCCGACCCGACGGTCGAGTCGTTGCGAACGGCGATTCTCGGCGATTCGCGTGCGACGCACCGCCGGGTGCGTGCCACGACCATCGCCCTGAACGACCGGCCGCGATCGGGGCTCACCTCGTCGGCCGAGGCCGCGCTGGCACCGGATCTGCTGCGCGCGACGATCGCGGCCCTCGGTGGATCGGCGACCGCCATCGCCGCCGACCCCGAGTTGCGCGGTGCGCTGTGCGAGTGGGCGGCGGTCTACGCCCCGCACCTGTTGCCCGTGCTCACCGGCCATCTCGACCTGGCGATCGGGGCGATCACCGCACTCGGCAACGGTTCGGCGTACCAGCGGGAACTCCTCGCCGAGCTCGACACCGGGGAGGCGATCGGCCTGCTGCTGCTGACCGAGCTCGGTGGCACCAACGGCGCCGACCAGCAGACCACCGCCACCTGGGACGGCGCCCGTGGTGGGTTCTGGCTCGACTCGCCCGATACCGACAGCTGGAAGTTCATGCCGAACATGGCCGATCCGACCACCCGCAAGACGGGTGTGGTCACCGCCCGCCTGATCGCCGACGGTCACGACGAAGGCGTGCTGCCTTTCCTGCTGAGGTTGCGTACCGGGCAGGGACTCGTGCCCGGGCTGAACGTCGCGCCGCTGCCCGACAAGGGCTGGGCGCCGATGGATCACGCGCTGATCCGGTTCGACGCGGTGTTCGTCCCGGTCGACGCACTGCTCGGCGGTCGGTGGGCGGTGCTGGGCGCTGGTGGATTCGAATCGAAAGTGCCGGTGCGGCAACGCTTTCACCGCGCGATCACGGCCTTGGGGGAGGGCAGGCTCGACTTGGCCGGTGCGGCTGCCGCCGGTGCGCGTGCGGCGTTGGCGGTGACGGTGAACTACGCCGGTCAGCGCCGGCCGGGTGGCCGGACCTCGATGGCCGACCGGGGAACGGTTCGCCGTGATCTTGTCTCCGCACTGGCCTCCACCTACGCCACCAGCATCCTCGGCCGCCGCATCCAGGACCTGCGCGTGGCCGCCGCCGAACCGTTCTCCGCGCTGTGGTCGATGCTGGCCAAACCGTTGCTGGCCTACACCGCCCACGACGTGCTGCTGACCTGCCGTCAGCGCAGTGCGGCGCAGGGGTCGCTGCGCACCAACTGGATCGTCGACTGGATCGGCAACACCGAAGGCATCATCACCGCCGAGGGCGAGTCCCAGCTGCTCTGGAAGCAGGCCGGGCACCTCATCGCCCGCGCGGAATCGGCCCTGGCGCTACCGGCCACGCCGGACCTTCTGCCCTGGTACATCCGCATGCTCGCCGAGCGGGAGTCGGCGCTCGCCGCCGCACTGCGCCGTGGTGACATCGCCGTCGCGAGCACCGCGGTCGACTGCGACACCGCCGCCGTCGAGCTCGCCGCCGCTACCAGCGAAAGGCTTGCCGCCACCGCGTTGTTCCAGGCCTGTGTCACGGCCGACGACGCATCGGCCCGCCACCTGCTCGAGTCCGCCTGCGTTGTGTACTCGCTGGAGCGAATCCGCGCGCACGGCAGCTGGTTCGCCGCCCACGGGCAGCTGCCGCCCCGGCACGCCCACCGTGTCCACGAGGAATTGCGTTGTGGCATCGACCATCTCGGTGCGTACCTGAGTGTTCTGGTCGACGGCTTCGACATCGAACTCGATCCCTTCGACGCGCCGATGGCATCCCCGGACTATCTGCGGTGGTGGGAGACCTGGGCAGGCGGGAAGACAGCCCCGTTCGGCGAGGTGCTGCGCTCGATCGCCGGGCAGGTGCGGCCATGACCGGACACAGTGTCGAATACGAGGTCGTCGTTGTAGGGGCCGGGTTCGGCGGGCTCACCATGGCGTGGGAACTCAAAGAGGCAGGCGTGCAGAACTTCCTGATCCTCGAGGAGGGGTCCGAGGTCGGCGGTGTGTGGCGGGAGAACACCTACCCGGGCTGTTCCTGCGACGTGCCCGCGCACCTGTATTCGCTCGCCTTCGACCCCTACCGTGACCCTCGGGTGCGTTACCCCGACGCGCAAGCGATCCTGTCCTATCTGGGTGCGGTCACCGACCGGCACGGGTTGCGTCCCCATCTGCGCTGTGACACCGCGGTGGTGAGCGCCGATTACCGCGACGACGACCGCATCTGGTCGCTGACCACGTCGGCGGGCGAGCTGATCCGCACCAGAGCGGTGGTGTGGGCGGTCGGTCAGCTGCACCGGCCCGCTGTCGCACAGCTGCGCGGAGCCGACACCTTCGGTGGTCCGATGTTCCACTCCGCGCGTTGGGATCACACGGCCGACCGCACCGGACACATCGCGGTGGTGGGCACCGGATCCTCGGCGGCACAGATGATTCCGGAGCTGGCGCGCACCGCTTCCTCGGTCACCGTCTATCAGCGGAGCCCGTCGTGGGTACTGCCCAAGCCCGCCGCGTCGTTCGGAACGGTGTCGCGGTGGGCGCTGACCCATGTACCCGGCCTGCACGGCTTGTACCGCGCCGGACTGTACCGCGCCGCCGACCTTGTCCTGGCCCCGACCACTCATGCCGGATGGTCGGCCAGATCGCTGGAATTCGTTGCCCGGGAACATCTTCGACGCCAGGTACCCGATCCGGAGCTGCGCCGAAAGCTCACCCCGGACCACCGGATCGGGGAGAAGCGCATCCTCATCGACAGCGGGTACTACCGGGCGCTCACCGAGCCCCACGTAGAACTCGTCACCGATCCGATCGACCGGATCGTCCCGGACGGTATCCGCACCGTCGACGGCATCGAACGCCGCGCCGACCTCATCGTCCTGGCCACCGGATTCCGCGCCCGGGAGTTCCTCGACGGCGTCCGGGTCAGTGGGCGTGGTGGTGTAGAGCTGCACGACCGGTGGCGAACAGAGGGTCGCCCGACCGCCTTCTACGGACTTGCGGTGCCCGGCTTTCCCAACCTCTATCTCATCGCGGGACCGCACTCGTTCACCCCTACCAACAGCAATCCCGCCGTCAAACAGCACCAGGTCCGCTACATCATGCGCTGCCTGGCACTCAGTGCCCGGCTGCGCGAACCGATCGAGGTCACCGACCAGGCGATGGCGACCTACCTGGACCACCTCGACGACGCGCTCGACCGGACCGTCTGGCGCGACGGCAAGGCAACGACCTGGTGGAAAACGGCCGACGGCACCGTCACCAACGCCTGGCCGGGAACGGTGGCAGCTTTCGGAAAGGCGCTTGCCGGAAACAACCCGGCCCTCTCGTTCACGGTGCCGGACTCCCCTCGACGACTCTCGGGCGGCCCGCAACCACGCCCACACGACGAACCGTGCCGAACGGGATAGTGGCCTCGATTCGCGGAACCAGCACCGAGCGGATCTGATCGCCCGGTGCGCGCCCTCGAGGAGATCGACTCCTCCTCGAGGGCATCGCCCGATCACTCTTCGGCAGCTCCGGATCGTGCATGCTGTGAACCGATGTTCGCGACCGTCCACATGACGTCGTCCAACGGTTTACGCCGACGATCCGTACCAGTGGCGTCGGCGCCCGGCCGCCCGACGGCCGCCATGGTCGCGATCTCCCAATGATCAGGCAGCTCGAACTCCTGGTGCAGTCCGTCCCGGTCGAATGCCCGGAACTGATGCACCTGGAGTCCGAGTGCGTTGGCCTGAAAAGTCAGGTGCGCCACGGCCTGTCCGAGGTCGTAGTCGGCGAACTCGGAGTACTCGAAGTCGGTGTCCTCAACCCGCCGCTGCACGAGGTTGGCGACGAGGAGGCTCGCATCCGGTGCCCACGCCGCGGAACTTCGCGCGAGGAAACCGGTGAGCCGCCGATGGACAGCGTCACCGCGCACACCGGCGATGAACCGCCACGGTTGCGAATTGCCTGCCGAAGGCGCGCGTCGAGCAGCCTCGAAAAGGGAGTGGACTTCGGCCGACGACAGGGTGTGGTCACGACGGAAACCCGTGGGGCTGTAGCGCTCTAGGACGAAAGGGTGCAGGGCGGTGGCGTGGACGGTCACACGAAAGGCAACCACTCGAGCAGGCCCGACCTTCCCGGGCACGCTCGCGGTTCGGACGGTCCGACCGTCCTGGGCCGCGGGGGACCGGGCGGGCATGCGACCATACAGGGGTTGTCGGAGGTCGTCGCTATGCTCGGTGTCACCACGGCTCGAAGCCACTCCCAGGGGGAATCCATGACCGACCTACACCCGCGCACGTCCGGCCGTCCTCCGGAACCCGCCCGAACCGACGAGGTCGAGCTCACCGTGTCTTCGAACGCTGTCCCGTTGTTCAGCACCCCCCACCACAACGAACCCACGGCGGCAACGCCGATCACCACCGGTCACCAGTTCCCGACCTTCCTCGCCCCCGCGCACCACCAGTCCGACGACGACCCGCAACGCTAGAGTCTTTCCCGGCTCGCGTCCGCCGTACCTGAGCGGGACCAGCGGTGCTGTCATAGTTGCGGGCGGCCGAGTGCTTCACCCAGTGCAAGCCCGTATCGAGCGGCGAAGACCTTCCGTGCCCGCACCTGGGCACGAGTGCGTGGCCGGAACTTCGCTTCACGCCCGCACCCGCACGGCTCGAACCCTTCGTATCGCAGTCCTGCACCGACCACGACGCCGACGACGGACCACCCGTCGACATCACGGCGCGCAGGAGCGGCAAAGTCACGCCCCGCGCACGACATCGGCCGGGTACACCGTGGGCAACGATGCCGCACACCGTCTTCCGATGGATGACGCTTGAACGACAACCGGCACGCGACGCATACCCAGTGCAGCTTGTAGTGCACGAACGCATAGGTACACATGCCGTCGATGGTATCCGTCCAGCAGGGCGCTCGGGCCCTGCTATCAGAGCACGGCGTCGGCGAGACGGTCGATCTGATCGGGATCGGTGCCGTAGCAATACAGCATGACTTCGTCGGCGCCGAGGTCCTCGAATTGCCTGATGGTGGAACCGATCTGCGCCGCGGTGGTGAGTATGCCGCCGGCCATGTAGTCCGCACGGCCGCTGAACTCGTAGTAGTCGAGGACAGCGGCGCGGGCCTGGTCGACCACCGGCTGCGGACCGAGGACTACGTTGAGCTGGGCGACGATGCGTGGTGAGCCGTAACGACCGTGGTTGCTCCAGGACTCGCGGGCCAGGTCGAAGAGGCCGCCCGCCCAGGACGGTGCGGCAGCAGCGAGAAACCCGCCGCCCCAGCGGCCGACGCGGTCGATCGCGGCGGGCTGGAAGCCACCGAACAGCAGTTCAGGGCCTGCCGGTGTGGTCGGCGAGGGGCCGATGGGCCCGCAGCTGTCACTGAATCGGTCACCGGCCCACAGCCGGCGCATGAGGCCGAGTTGTTCGTCCATACGGCGGCCGCGGCTGCGGATATCGATGGCGCTCGCCTCGTGATCGTCGTCGCGGCCGCCGACACCGAGGCCGAGCACGAAGCGACCACCGGACATCCGATCCAGCGTCGCGACCTGTTTGGCGAGCAGCGCGGGCTCGCGCAGCGGTGCGATGAGCACCTCGGTCTGCAACCGGATACGAGTGGTGCGACCAGCCAGCACCGCCAGGGTGACGAGCGGTTCGGGGTTGTCGTAGACCAACCGGTCGAGCAGTCCGAGGGTGGCGAAACCGGCGGCTTCGGCACGGACGGCCCATTCGGGCAGCGTGCTGGGGTCGGCGATGGGAAGGCCGAGTCCGATATGCATGAAATCCTCCGTTGGAGATGGGTGTGCGTCATTACGCCGCCCACTCCACGCCTGCTCAGATGAGGCGGGGCTCCCACACTGCGACTGTATTCCCGGAGAGCACCGATCGGATTGCGGCCACGATACGACGCCCGCCACGAAACCCGCAAGTCGATATTCGTCCGAGCCGACCCTCACCCGAGCGCCTTCCTCGTCCGATCATCTGATGCCGCCTCGCCTGTACCGGCGGGACACTGTGACGAGGTGAAATAGGCTGTGGGACAGCAGGATAAGTAACTTGTCCGCCGGTGCGGGTACTGTCTGGCCCTTATGGGGTATGACGTCAGTTTTCATGCGATCGACATGCGGATGGTCGAGAATCGGGTACTTCCGTATATCGCCGGGTACGGCACCGACGAGGATCTGCATGATCTGATCCGCTTCGGCGTGGAACAGACGAAGGTCCGGTTCCGGGCCAATGCGTGGGGTCTGGGCGCGCTGGAAGAACTGGGCGGCAACGCCGACTTCGACCCGCAGCTGTATGTGTGGGGCAGGCCCTACTTCGTCACCGCGCAGACGCCCGACGACGTCGCGGAGACGGTGCTGCAATACAACCGGTGCACCCCGGAACAAGTGGATCACCTCGCGGTTCAGCAACTGTCGCTGCTCGACCGCACACTGGTTGGTCGTGTGCGGCCGAACATGGAGGGCACACTCCCGCCGGATCGGTATGTCGCCGAAGCGATCTCGGGCAAGGTCGTCCTGCTGCGCCAAGCGGTGCGGGCTTTGCGGACACGGCAGTCGTTCACCACACCCGACGGCGAAACCGCGGATCCGGGCGAGATACTCGCCGGGAACCTGCAGTTCGTTCTGGTGGAGTTCCTCGCGCACATTCTGCCGGGCTGGATCCAGCGCGGCCGGGTATGGCCGACGCTGCTCGAGCGCACAGCCGGATCGGACGGCTATTCGGGCCTGGTCGACAACTCGGCCTTGCTCGGCCTGATGCGCTCGGAGTTCCCCGCACTGGAATGGGCGGTCAACTACACCATTCCGAGCAACTACGAGGTCGGCGGATACGCGGCCCCCGCCGCCGTACCGGTGACCCGGCACTGGCTGGCGCGCAAGGCCGACGAGCTGGTGGCGGCGGGCGACGAGGACGACGAAGGCGACGTGATTCGCACCGCGATCCGCAAGACGGACGAGGCACTGGCCCTGGCCGCACGGATCGGTGGCGCGTTCGTCGAGGCATCGGAGATCTACATCCCCATGGAAGGCACGATGAACTGACCCGATCGGGCCGGGCCGAAGGTAGCGGGTAGACTCACCAGGTGAAGCAACTGTGAAAGACCTGACCGTCGGCGTCGTCGCGACCTCCCGCAAGGAAAACGAGCATCGGCTGGCCATCCATCCGGCCCACCTCGACCGCATCGACCCGGGACTGCGCGGGCAGATCTTTCTCGAACGTGGCTATGGTGACCGTTTCGGTTACTCCGACGAGGCACTCGCTCCGCTGGTCGCCGGTTTCCGCACCCGCGAAGAGCTGTTCGCCGAATGCGATGTGCTGCTGCTGGCCAAACCGCTGGCCGAAGACCTCGAGCAGATGCGGCCCGGCACGATCGTGTGGGGTTGGCCGCACTGTGTGCAGGACGCGCGAATCACCCAGCTGGCCATCGATCGGGAGCTGACCCTGATCGCGTGGGAGGCGATGAACCACTGGACGAAGGCAGGCGTGTTCAGCGTCCACGTCTTCCACAAGAACAACGAGCTCGCCGGCTACTGTTCGGTGCTGCACGCACTCCAATTGCGTGGTGTCACCGGCGATTACGGTCGCCGGATGCGAGCCGCGGTGATCAGCTTCGGTGCTACCGCGCGCGGTGCCGTGCGGGCGCTGTCGGCGCTCGGCATCAGCGATGTGACGGTGCTGACCCAGCGCAGCGTGTCCGCGGTGGCCTCGCCCTTCGCCTCGGTGCGGATGCAGCACTTCGAGCGCGATCCGGCCACCCCGAGTCGTACGTTGGCACTGAAGGCACCGGAACCGGGCCCGCTCGCGGAGATGCTGGCCGGCTACGACGTGGTCGTGAACTGCATGTTCCAGGACACCGAGGCACCACTGACATTCGTGACCAACGACGACCTCGACCTCTTCTCACGCGGCACGCTGTTCATCGACGTCTCCTGCGACGAGGGGATGGGTTTCGAATGGGCGCGCCCCACCTCGTTCGCCGACCCCATGTTCGCCGTGGGTACCGAGCTGCACTACTACGGCGTCGACCACAGCCCGTCCTTCCTGTGGGACTCGGCGACCTGGGAGAACTCCGAGGCCCTGCTCGAATACCTGCCGGTCGTGCTCGCCGGCCCCGGCGCGTGGGACGCCAGCGACACGATTCGCCGCGCCATCGAGATCCGAGGCGGTCGCGTGCAGAACCCCCGGATCCTGTCGTTCCAGGACCGCTCCGACGCCTACCCCTACGCGGTGAACTGACGCAGGCCACCATCTCCATCGTGCACGTCGCGTAGCTCGACGAGACGCAGTTCAGTGGGCCTTCCGACCTCGTAGGTACCGACGTGTGGGCCCGTCCCGAAACCGATGTGGTTGCCGGTGCTCGCCGAGCTCAGGATTCGCGTGGTGGTCTGCGAGGCGTCTACCTCGTTGTCGTTGCTGGTGACGACGTGGACGGTGGGCGCGCGAGGGATGGAGTCGGGCGTGCGCGCTTCGTCGCAGTCGGCGTCGTAGTCACGGGAGGGGGCCGCGTCGTTGTGGTCGTCGGTGGCGCGGCGGCGGTCGAGCTCGGTGGGACTGTGGTGCGGGGTGTTGTCGTCGTGGCGGTCGGCGCAGCGGTGGTCGTGGTGGTAGATGTGACGGTGACGGTCGGGGTATCAGCCGTTACCGTCACTGTGCTCGGACTGACGGTCGAGGTATCCGAGGGAATCGCCGTGACGGGCACTGTGGATTCCGGGACCGACGCGACACCCGGATCTTGTGGCGGCGGTGTGGCCTGCACCGAAAGGCTTGCCGTGACAGACAAACTCACGCTGACCGAGGTATCCGGCGAATCCGCAGGCAAGGGATCGGTGGTCACGATGGTCGTCGTTTCCGGTGCGGGGGCGGTACTCGGCGGTTCGGTGTCCGGTTGGTCGAATCCGGCATCGGTCGCCGGTTCGGTACCCGAGGCGACATCAGCAACGGCGACCTCGCTCGGTGCGTCGGCTACCCCGCCGGAATCGACCACAGCGGGACTGTCGTCGACGGCGCAGTAGCCGGAAGTCTGTACGGACGATCCGCCCGAGAATATCGCCGCATTGCTCGTCGGCAGGCTCGAATCCGCCCGCACTATCAGCGATATCCCGATTCCCGTGCCGACGACCGCGGCCGCGACGCCCGCACGCGACATCCGCCGCCGGAACCATTCGGCGGGTGCCGTCGAGGCGTGCCGCCCGTATCGATGCTGAACCCGAGGCCGACTCCTGGGATCGATTTCGCTGTGGTCGACGGATTCCATCCTGGCTTCTCCCTCGAGGTACGCCTACCGTGCGAACCGGTGGCAACAATGCGGACGTCGCGGCCCATTTCAGGATTTCGAGTAGGGATGTACCTCACGTAGCCGTTGCCGGTGTATTTGTTGCAGTTCGCCCGCGCGGGTCAGAAAGTCGGCGATTATTTCGAGTTCGGCGGTGTTGTAATAGCTCAGCAACATCTTGTAACTCTCGACGATCATGGGAACGACGATTTCCCGTACCCGATGGGCCGCGAGTTCGGTGGCCATCACTATCACCCGGCGACGATCGGTCGGGTGCAGCGAGCGGACGATATAGCCCTGTTTCTCGAGCCGGTTGAGCATGATCGTGACGCCCGCCGCGGTGAGGCCGAGCCGTTCGGCCAGCCTGCCCGGAGTGGTGGACTTCTCGTCTTCGAGCAGCACGATTTCGAGGGCGCGTCGATCGGTCTCGTTCACGCCGAGCACTCTGATCAATTCGCGAATCAGATCCTCGACGGATCCGTGATAGAACTCCAGCGCCCTTTTGAGCTCGACCGAGATCCGGGCGGGTTCGCTAGTAGTGGGGCACACGAGCTTTCCCATCAGCAGTCACCGATCAGAACTTCCCTACGGGCGGAAGGATCGCCGCCGGGCGTTCGAAGGGGGCATGGTGGCTCCTGTCGATCGAACCTCACGAGATCGGCACCACCGCGGCCACCGAAGTGAACCGTGGCTGTGTCGGACATGCAGCGTACGACACGATGGCGGGTGCGATACGCCCATCGGACTTTTCGGTCGAATATGGTTACTCTGCACCAAACCGCAAGGGGGGCAACCATTGTCGATAGTGATGTATATGGTCTCGCCGGGACCGGACCGGGCCGCTCGCGCGACCCGGTCCGGACATCTTCACCACGGATTGTCGGCGCGGGTGTGGGTCATCGTGCCGTAGCGCCTGTCCATGGGCCTAGGTGACGGTGGTTGTGGTCAGGGTCGGGGAGGGGTTCGGGTAGCACGAAGTCGCTACGTTGCCGACGAACGAGACGTTGGTCGTCATGGTCATACCGGGACTTGTGTAGCTGGTTCCCGCGTACTTGCTGGTGATCGACGTTCCAGCGGCACCCGCGGTGACATTGATGGTCACCGCGGGCGGAGTGAAGCTGGTACCACCGGCGATCGGCCCGGGAATGGTCAGCACGACGTTCCCACCGGACGTCGCGACCGTGCCCGCCACGCTACCTCCGGAGGCGCTGGCCGAGACCAGGGTCGAGTTCGCCGGGGTGGGAATGGTCATCTTCAGGTTGCTGATGTTGTTCACCGTGAAGCCGGAAGCCGAACTCGGCACCGACGACGCACCGGGTGTGATGGTGATGGCCACCGCGGATCCCGATGCCGCCGAGCCCGGCGCCGTACCGGTGACCGTCGTGTTCATGTTCGAGGTCTGGCTGATCCCGAGGACGGTGCCCCGGCATGCCCAGTTCACGCTGACCGGCGCCGCGTTGACGGGTGCGGCCAGACAAAAGACGGTGGCGACAGCCACCGGAGCGATAAAGCCTGCGCGAAACAGGGAAGTGGTCGATATCATGGCGATCTCCAGAAAATGTCGAGCAGAGGAGTGACGGTATGCCCAACTACAAAGTGGGTGTTTTAAAAATATAGCTCGCCATCTTCTTTTCGTGGCTGAAATCGCGAATCGATACGCCCTGAATATCGTTATCCGCTATTAGTTATTTTCTCCGGATAGTTAATTGTGGAAAGGTTTCCACTTCTTTCGGAACTGCGGAATGAACTGGTGGTCCAGGGGGCACCGGCGGCGATGGCCGCCCGCGCCGCGCGGAGTTCCCGAGGCCTGGCCATCGCGACGGCGCCGACGGGCAGGCCGTCGCGGACGGCCACGGCGAGGAAGTCCCGGGATGCCACGGTGCCTTCGACGACGAGGTCGTCGTGCGGGTGGACCCAGCCGGCGAATTGCAGGGAGAGTCCGTGCTGATCGGTCCAGCCCCAAGGGATTTCGACGGGGGCGGCCGGGCGGCCCAGGATGGCCCTCGCCGCGGCGGCGCCCGCGGACATCGCCGAGTTCCACTGCCGGCCGCTCTCGAACTCGCCGCGGTGGGAGTTGAAGGCGGTGGTCGCGTCGCCCGCGGCGAAAACTCCCGGTGCCGATGTGCGGTAGTGCTGATCGATGACGATGCCCTCGTTGACGGCCAGGCCGGCGGCTTCGGCCAAGGCGGTGTCGGGCGCCGCTCCGATGGCGACCAGAGCGGCCCCGGCCGACCGGCTGCGCCCGTCGGCCGCCGTGGCTGTCACGGCGTCGGCGGTGTCGCCGAGATGCGTTGTGCTGAACTCTGTCTCGACGACGACGCCGTGCTCCTGATGGAGGTCGCGCAGCAGGTCCGACACCGCCTGCGGCACCACCCGGTCCAGCAGCGCGGGGCCCGCGTGCAACAGCATCACATCGGCGCCGAGGCCGCGGGCGGTGGCGGCCACCTCGCAGCCGATCAGCCCGCCGCCGACGATCAGCAGTGACCCGCCGGCATCGATCGCCGCTCGCAGCGCCGTGATGTCGGACAGCGTCCGCAAGGTGTGCACGCGGGTGGACGCGGTGTCGATGTGGCGTGCCCGCGCGCCGGTCGCGAGCAGCAAGCTGTCGTAGCCGAGGTCTTCACCCGTGCTCAATCGCACCGACGCACGGTCGATGTCGATCGCGTCGACCCTGGTCGCCGCCCGCAGATCGATGACATTGTCGGCCCAGAACTTCACCGGCTTCAGCAGGGTGCGTTCCAGCGAGGCGGTGCCCGCGAGTAGTTCCTTCGAGACCGCGGGCCGACGATAGGGCATCGTCGGTTCCGCCCCGGCGAGCACGATCTCGCCGGTATACCCCTCGCGGCGCAAGGTGTGTGCCGCGGTGGCGCCGGCGACACCGGCGCCGACGATCACGATCCGCCCGCTCATCCGCGACTCACCTCACGCATGTCGAAGTCGACCTTCTCGCGGACACCGCAGTCCGGACAGCACCACTGTTCGGGAATCAACGACCAGGCGGTGCCCGCGGCGAAACCTTCACGGGGAGCGCCGAAGCGCTCGTCGTAGACGTAGTCGCACACGGGGCAGAGGTAGGCGGCCATCAGTTCGCTCCGTACTGCGCGAGGATCTTCGCGCGCTTGCTCGGCTGGATATTGACCCGGGTGATGTCGCCGTTGTAGTGCGCGAGCACACGATGGTCCATCACCTTGCGCCACAAAGGGGTCAGGTAGGCCAGGCCGATCAGGCTCGCGTACCCGCTCGGCAGTTCGGGCGCGCCGTCCATGTGGCGCAGGATCTGGTAGCGCCGGGTGGGATTGGCGTGGTGGTCGCTGTGGCGTTGCAGGTGGTAGAGGAAGATATTGGTGACGATGTGGTCGGAGTTCCAGCTGTGCTCGGGGGTGCAGCGCTCGTAGCGACCCGAGGCGGTCTTGCTCCGCAGCAGACCGTAGTGCTCGAGGTAGTTCACCGTCTCGAGCAGGGAGAATCCGTAGACGGCCTGGATCACCAGGAACGGCAGGATCGCGGGGCCGAACACCGCGACCAGCGCCGCCCACAGCACCACCGACATCGACCACGCGTTGAGCACGTCGTTGTGCGGCGAGAACGGGCTCTTGTCCAGCCGGCGCAGGCGGGTGGCTTCCAGTTCCCACGCGGACTTCAGGCTGCCCCACACACTGCGCGGCAGGAAACTCCAGAACGATTCGCCCAAGCGGGCGCTGGCCGGGTCCTCCGGCGTCGCGACACGCACGTGGTGGCCGCGGTTGTGCTCGATGTAGAAGTGCCCGTAGAAGGTCTGGGCCAGCGTGATCTTCGACAGCCAGCGCTCGAGTTCGTCCTTCTTGTGGCCGAGTTCGTGGGCGGTGTTGATACCGACACCGCCCATCGCCCCGATGGTGAAGGCCAAACCGATCTTCGAGGCCAGGCCCAGACCGCCGTCGATTCCGAGCCAGGAGAGGTTGTCCGCGGTCCAGAGGTAACAAGCGAAAACCAGGCTGATCAGCTGTAGCGGAATGTAGGCGTAGGTGCAGTAGCGGTAGTACCTGTCGTTCTCCAGCTGTGCCATCACCTCCTCCGGTGGGTTCGCACCGTCGGGCCCGAAGAAGCGGTCGAGGGTCGGCAGCAGGACGTACACCAGGATCGGGCCGAGCCACCACCACACCGGCGCCACCACCTGCCAGCCCAGCTGGTTGAACACCCAGACGAGTGCCGTGGCCAGCATTGCCGCACTGGGGGCGACGAGGCCGAACAACCACAGATAGCGCTTGGAATCACGCCATTGCAGGGCCGTGGCCGGTTCTTCGTGGTTTCGCGATGTCGTCATCTCGTTCTCCTGATCACCGAGACATTTCCCGGGCATTGTCGAGCTCGTTTACAATTGAGGCCGATATGTTCTCAGTAAATACATAGAGTCATGAGTTGTCAACGCAGCTGTCACTTCGGACGACATGTACGATGGCTGGGTGGCCGAATCGCCGAACTTCCAGTCCGAGATGCGTCAGCTGTTGCGCGATCGCATGCTCGACGCTGCCCGCACCATGGTCGTTTCCGAAGGCTGGGGCGCGGTCAACATGTCGCGTATCGCGAAGGAGGTCGGCATCAGCAGACCGGTCCTCTACAAGGAGATCGGCACCAAGCAGGCTTTGGCGGATGCCCTCATCGAGCGCGAGACCGGCATCTACCTGAGCGGGGTGGCCGACACGTTGGGTGAGCATCCGGCCGACCCCCTCGCCGGGATCACCGCCGCCGCCGAATACACCCTGCGCACCGCCGGTGACAACACGTTGATCAAGGCGGTCCTCTCCGCTCGTCAGGATGCCGACACCGCCCTGCTGCCCGCTTTGGTGAGCGACGCGCAGCCGGTGCTCGTCCGGGCGGTCGACGCGCTCACGATCACGGTCCGCGACCGCTACCAGTTGCCTCAGCTGTCCGACGAGGAGATCGCCTCGATCGTCGAGATCATGGTGCGGCTCACCCTGAGTCACCTGTTCCAGCCCACCGGCAGTGTCGACCGCGCGGTGGCGCAGATCGGTGCTGTGCTGGCCGGTGTGTTCCCGGCCTGAGTCGAACGCCGTGCTGCGGGCGTGCCGCTGCGGAGCAATAATTCCTGACTGATTGGTTTGAAAACTAATTAGTTCAAACCGTGTGCTAAGCAACGAGTTTCGTTGATACGGTCACCTGGCTGGGCCGTTACGCCTAGTGCGTCTCGCGGCACGACGGTCTGATCGGTCGCCCGACGCGTTCTCTGGCTTGATGAATCGAGACCACTATGTTCGGAATGCGCACCAGCCACCTTCTGGCATCGATCACCGTGGCCGCGCCCTTGCTCGCGACCGCCGCGCTCTCGGCGCCCGCGCACGCGGCAACCACCACCTGGACAGTCGTCAACCCCAACAGCAACGGAGCCTTCTCGGCGGTGTCGGGACCGCTGGTCGTGAAGAACAAAAGCGGCACAACGATATTCACCTGTCCGAGCCTGTCCTCGTCGGGCTCCCTGCCCGCAGGTACCCGGACGACCTCCGGGCTCGGTGCCATCAAGTACACGGACCTGATCAACTGCACCGCTCCCGACGGCACGGCGTGGCGAGGGCAGTTCACCGCAGCGGCAGGCGCCTCGAACTTCACGGGCAAGTCTTACAATGCGGCCACAGGGACGACCTCGCTGGTCAATGGCGACCTGTTCAACTCGATCAACCTGGTCTTCACTACGGTCGTCGGAAACTCGTGCGGGTTCTGGACTCATCACACCGCGATGACGTACACGAACGCCACCTCCACCCTCAAAGCGACCACGGCCGTGGTGAAGTTGGCCACGGCCGAGGGGACGCCGACGTGTCAGGGACTCCTGACGCAGGGTGAGACGATCACCTTCGCCACCGAGTACAAGGTCACACCGGCGATCAAGATCACCGCAACGGTCAGTTGACCTGGCACCAGGCTGCCCTGACTATCGGCTCAGCTGTGCTCTCGGCGCCGGGATGTCGTGAATTCCATCCCGGCGCCGATCGTCCGAGTACGGCATCGACCGCGAAGTCACCGGCAGAGTGCGCGTAAGCCCGGTCCCGCGCTGTGTCGGATGAAATCGCAGTCGGCGAGGCGCTCGGCCGAGCCGAAAGTAACTGTGAGGCTGGCAGATTCGGCGATCCGATAGGGTCGGCTCGTCACCACCGAACCGAGCGTCCGCCGCAGCCGGGAGATCTCGGCCCGGACCGCGACGGCGTGGTCCGCATCGCCGAACAGCGCTTCGCTGAGCTGCCCGACCGTCATGCCCTGTCGGCCGTGCAGGTGCAACAGCAGCAGGATCTCGGCATGGCGTGCCGAGAGCGCACAGCACCAGGCGGATTCGCCGCCGTGCGCGCGCAGGGTCGGCTGACCGGACAGGTCGAGCTCCAAGCGGGTGAGCCGGGAGCCGGAGTCCGGACGGATCAGCCATCCGTCGGCGAGTTGCTCGGCGGTGCACAGACCGAGCCCGGGGACGGTGATCGGGCGGTCGGGTCTCGGCACGGCCACCCGGTGCGTGGCGCCGACACCGACGGCCTGGGCCACCCAGCCGTTGTCGTCGACGACCAGGGCGGGTCCGGACAACCCGGCCAGGGCGGGGCCCGCCGCCGAACGCAGCCGGTCGAGCCGGGTCTCGTGATGACGCCACAGTTGCGCTTCGGCGAGCCGCACGCCGGTACTCACCAGCGCGGTGACCGCCGGATGCAGGGCCAGCGCGGGACCACTGATGTCGACGATTCCGAGCAGGGTACCGGTGCGCGGGTCGTGGATCGGGGCCGCCGTGCAGAACCAGGGGTGCTGGAACTGCTCGAAGTGCTCACCGGAGAACAACTGGACCGGATTGGCCTCGGCCAGCGCGGTGCCGATCGCGTTGGTGCCGACCGCGTCCTCGGTCCAGCGCGCGCCCTCGCGGAATCCCAGGGTGTCGGCCCGGTGGCGCACCTTCGCCGAACCGTGTCGCCACAGGATCACGCCCTCGGCGTCGGCGACCACCAGCATCAGCTGGGAAGCGGTGTCGGTGAGATCGGACAGTGCCTGCGTGAGGTCGTCGATCACCGCGGTGAGCGAGGATTCGCGGCGCCTGCGTTCGACATCGTCGACGGCCAGCACCGAGCGAGCCCTCGGCTGGTCGGGCACCAGCCCCGCCGCCAGCACCCGCGACCACGACCGGGCGACGAGAGGGCGAGGCCGCAGCGGCGAACGCCCACCGGCGATCACGGCGTCGTGCATGCGGATCAGCTCACGCGCGTACCCGGAGAGGTCGGTGCCGGGTACGAACGCGCCGAAATCGCCCACGCCTGCGCCCTTCATCGGTGCCGTCTGTCAGCGCTGCAACGCGCTGCAACGATTGTGCCACCCCTCCCGCATGACGTGTGCTTCATGTCACAGATTGTGGAGGAGGATTCGATGACCCAGACACTCGATCCCGTCGTCGACGGATCGGACGTAGCCGGACCCCAGCAGCGGGTGGACGCCTGGCTGACGGCGTTCGAGGCGGCCTTGGCCGCGCGCGATGTCGACACCGCGGCGGGCATGTTCGCCACCGACAGCTTCTGGCGCGACCTGATCGCGTTCACCTGGAACATCAAGACCGTCGAGGGCCGGGCGGGCGTCGCCGACATGCTGGCAGCCCAGCTCGCCGACACGGACCCGTCCGGTTTCCACACCACCGAGACGCCGACCGAGGCCGACGGGGTGATCAGCGCGTGGATCGGTTTCGAGACCGGGGCCGGACGCGGTGTCGGGCACCTGCGGCTCACCGACGAGGGCGCGTGGACCCTGCTCACCACCCTGCAGGAGTTGAAGGGCTTCGAGGAGAGCAAAGGCCCACGGCGGCCGAGGGGCGTGCGTCACGGTGCCGACCGCGCCCGGGTGACCTGGTCCGAGCAACGCGAACGCGAACAGCACGAACTCGGCTACACGCGACAGCCGTTCGTGCTCGTCGTCGGTGGGGGACAGGGTGGTATCGCCCTCGGTGCGCGGCTGCGCCAGCTCGGCGTGCCCGCCCTCGTCGTCGACAAGCACGACCGCCCCGGTGACCAGTGGCGCAAGCGGTACAAGTCGCTGTGTCTGCACGATCCGGTCTGGTACGACCACCTGCCGTATCTGCCGTTTCCCGACAACTGGCCGGTGTTCGCGCCGAAGGACAAAATCGGCGACTGGCTCGAGATGTACACCAAGGTGATGGAGGTGCCGTACTGGTCCAAGACCACCTGCACCTCGGCACGCTACGACAACGCGAGCGAAACCTGGGTGGTCGAGGTGGAACGCGATGGCGACCCGCTCGTGCTGCGCCCGCACCACCTGGTGCTCGCGACCGGGATGTCGGGCAAACCGAACATCCCGAATTTCCCAGGGATGGACCGCTTTCGGGGCGACCAGCACCACTCCAGCCGGCACCCCGGGCCGGACCGCTACGCGGGCAAACGTGCCGTGGTGATCGGGGCCAACAACTCCGCCCACGACATCTGCGGTGCCCTGTGGGAGGCGGGTGCCGAGGTCACCATGGTGCAGCGGTCGTCCACCCACATCGTGAAGTCGGATTCGCTGATGGAACTCGGCCTCGGTGACCTGTACTCCGAGCGCGCCCTTGCTGCCGGAATGACCACGCAGAAAGCCGATCTCACCTTCGCGTCGCTGCCGTACCGGATCATGCCCGAATTCCAGATCCCGGTCTACGACGCGATCCGCGAGCGCGACGCCGACTTCTACGCACGCCTGGAACGCGCCGGGTTCGAGCTCGACTGGGGCGACGACGGCTCCGGATTGTTCATGAAATACCTGCGCCGAGGTTCGGGCTACTACATCGATGTGGGCGCCGCCGAACTCGTCGCCAACGGCGACATCCGCTTGGCGCACGGGCAGGTCCGCGAACTCACCGAGGACAGTGTGATCCTGTCCGACGGCACCGAACTACCCGCCGATCTCGTCGTCTACGCGACCGGCTACGGGTCGATGAACGGCTGGGCGGCCGACCTCATCGGCCAGGACGTGGCCGACGCGGTGGGCAAATGCTGGGGTTACGGCTCGGGCACCACCAAAGACCCGGGCCCCTGGGAAGGCGAGCTGCGCAATATGTGGAAGCCGACCCAGCAGCCCGGCCTGTGGTTCCACGGCGGCAACCTGCACCAATCCCGCCACTATTCGCTGTACCTGGCCTTGCAGCTGAAGGCCCGGTTCGAAGGGGTGCCGACCCCGGTCTACGGAAAGCAGGAGGTGCACCACCTGAGCTGACCTGGCACACCCGGCGAGCAGTCGGGTGGCTGATCCTCAGGCCGGTGGGATCAGGTCGCTTTCGCTGACGGTGTAGGTCAGCGGCGGGTAGACGAAGTCTGTTTCGTTGTTCTCACGTCGTCGCAGGCGGTAGAACTCTCGTCGCTGATCGTCGTCGGCCGAGGTGAGACGTGCGCCCTGCGGCAGGTACGGCCGACCCTCACGGAACTGGACGAAGGTCTTCGACTTGCGGAAAGTCACGCCGAGCCAGTCGTTTTCGACCGACCGTGCGGACGGCTCGAGCACGATCTTGTGCTTGAACCGCCGATTCGCGGCGACGGAGAACACGACGACGCTGTGGTGGGCCAGGGGGATCGCGAACTTCTCAGCGGTCCCCTTCCTTTCGAAGATCAGCGTCCTCGGTGGTGCCTCGGGGTGGCGATAGCAGGAGAAGACGGCGACGAAGGACTGATCGGCGAGGTCGAGAGCTTGGTCGGAATGGCCGCCCATGGTGGTGTAGGTGTTCGTGTAGCTCTCGATGAGCGCGTTGTCGAAACCGACCGCGATTCCCGCTCGGGTTTGTATCTGCTGTGCCAGGTGGTGATGTAGCGGCTGGAAGCGCTGCGTCGGGCGGGCATAGCGGGTGGTGGTTCGGACGAGCGGCACGCGACCCGCCGCATCGGGGTCGGTGAGAGTCGCGCCGCGCCGGCCGTTTCCCGTTTCCTCCAGGAGAGCCGAACCGGAAAGCTCCGTGAAAAGATTGCGCTCGAAAGACAGAGCGTACGAGGCTATTTCGTCATAGATGTCA
Organism: Nocardia sp. NPDC023733; assembly: GCF_040639775.1. Classification (NCBI taxonomy): domain Bacteria; kingdom Bacillati; phylum Actinomycetota; class Actinomycetes; order Mycobacteriales; family Nocardiaceae; genus Nocardia; species Nocardia sp. NPDC023733. The sequence continues at coordinate 1,219,428 of NZ_JBFAAN010000001.1, forward strand.
GATTCAAGGAGCATCGTAGTCTCCTGCGTTCATGCTGAAGGGGAACCGGTCGCCGTAGTCGATGAAGGACGTGGTTCTGTTCTCTTCGGCGTAGAGCCCGCGCAATTCGTCGACGCCTTCTGGAGTAGGCGGCTCCAGCTTTACCAAGCCACCGGCTCGCTTCAGGAAGGTCTGGCCGTCGCTGTGTACGGCTTCGGCGTTCGAGCAGCGCACCACGTAGCCCAGTCGGGTCGGCAGCGATCCGACGTCCGGCGCCGGGGGCCGGATCTCGTGGGTGTAGAGGCGGTTGGTCGACAGCGGCATGAAGAACACGGAACCCGGATACAGGGTCAGATCGAATCGCACGGGTACCCCGTCGCGTGCGTCGGCCGAATCCTTCAGGCGGAAGCGGAGTTCGGTCAGGCCGCTGGTATTCCGCACGCCGTAGTCGAAGGGGTCGGCGGCCATGGGCCCCAGCATGTCGAGCCCGTTGTAGAAGGTGCAGAAGGCCATGATGCCGCCGACTGGCATGTCCTTGGTCTTGTCGGCATGAGCCGAGATCTTGGCCTTGGCCTGTTTGCGCCCGGCCGTGGCCGGGGTGTTGTGATAGATCTGGGCCAGAACGTGATTGAGCGGCGCGTGGCCACGGAACACGGTGGCGGCCTCGTTGTTCAGGGCGTCGACGATGCTCGTGTCGGTCGCGCCGAAGCCCTCGGTCGGCCCCGAGAGATTCGTCGAGCAGCGCAGCAGGCGGAAATGCAGTTCGTCACCTCTCCGCGTGACAGGTGTCAGGTAGATACCGCTGCGGTGGGCCGAACCCGGTTTGGTGGACTCGGTCAGGGACTGGAAAGTGTGCTCGGCGCTGATCCGTCCGAAGTGGTCGTCTTCGAGGGCGAAGAAGCGGCGGTAGTACACGCCGACGCGATGCACACGAACCGGGACACGACCGAGGTCGATGAGAGTCGGCAGTTCGTGATCGTGGTATCCGTATGACAGCTTTCGGACAACGAAAACCCGTGCGGCCGAACGTAACCGATCCTCATCGATCGCTGCGATATCGCCACACAGGTAGACGGTCTTCTGCGTGAGATCCGCCGATCCGGCGGCAAGATCCGCCGGGGTGATCGTGGACCCGAAGAAGTCCGTGATCGCGGTGTCGCGCAATCCCGTCGGTGCGATCAAGACGTTGCCCGTGTCGTCCAAGCGGGCTTCCGTCTCGGTGTGCGTCATACGGTCACGGCTTCCTGATTCGGGTGGAGCGGTAGTCGCTCGGCGCGCTACCGGTCCACCGGTGAAACGCCCGGCGAAAGGCACTGGCCTCCGAATAGCCCAGGCGGGCGGCGAGGTCGGCGATCGACTCGTCTCCGTGGACCAGCGCTTCGACGGCGCGGTCGCGAAGGATCTCCTCCTGGATTCGCCGCTGGCTGGTGCCTTCGGCACGCAGCAGCCGCCGCAGGTGCGGCGCGCTGATCGATAGGCGACGGGCGAGCTCGTCGGCGCCGAGCCAGGAACCGTTCTGGTTGCGCTCCATGATCGCGCGCACCCGCGCCGTAGTGGTCGCGGCCTGCTCCTGCGCGTAGAACAGCACACCGGGGGAGTCGCGGAGGAACCGCTTGAGGTCGGCTTCGTCGCGCACCACCGGCATGGCCAGCAACGCCGCGTCGAACGACATCGCCAACCGCGACGCGCGGAAGGTGGGCCGGATCCCGAAAATCGTCGTGTACTCCTCGGCCAGATGCTCGGCATCGAACGGGAAATCCACGGAAAGCAACGCGACCGGCGCTCCGATCAGCCAACCGGCGAACCGGTGCACTCCACCGATCATCGCGAATGCGACGAACGGATCGAGGCGCACGTCGGGATCGGCGATGTTGATCGTGGCTCGGCCCGCGTCGTCGGCCCGCAACGCCCAGCGGATGCCGGTGGTCACGGCGGAGAGTTCGAACATGCGGCCGAGCGCACCGCGCAGATCCCGGGTGTGGATGACGGTGAGTCCGGCCAGTCGCAAGGCGCCGCGCGCTACCGGCCGGGGCCCGAGGCCCAGGAGTTCGTCGTCGGTTTGCTCCCACAGGGCGCGGATCACCCCGGTCGTCTGCTCCGGTGTCATCCGGGCGCGGTCCTCGGCGTAGAGCCGCCAGTCGAGTCCCGCTCCGCGCAGCGCGCGCTCCACGTCGAGGCCGCGTTTCACCATCGACTCGACTGTCGCCCGGAAGAACCGCATCGGAATCGTATGCGCCACTTGGCTCCTTCGACGTCGGGCGAGGCGATTCGTACGGTACCGCAGCGGCGATGATCGTTTCGGTCCCCCGAACGGCCCGCTGCGGTCCTCGTCGAGCAGCAGCAGAACTCATAGCGTCATACGTGACAGCCGCATGGCTGATCTATCGAGAGGACTGTCCTGTGACGCAACGGGTATTCGTCGTCGGTGTCGGTATGACGAAATTCGAGAAGCCGGGTCGGCGATTCAACGAAGACGGCAGCATCTGGGACTACCCGGATATGGCACGGGAATCGGGCACCAACGCCCTCAATGATGCGGGTATTTCCTATGCCGAGGTGCAGCAGGCCTACGTCGGCTATGTGTACGGCGAGTCCGCCTCCGGGCAGCGCGCTGTCTACGAACTCGGAATGACCGGAATTCCGGTCGTCAACGTGAACAACAACTGCTCGACCGGATCGACCGCCTTGTATCTGGCGGCGCAGGCGATTCGCGGCGGCCTGGCCGACTGCACGCTCGCGCTCGGTTTCGAGAAGATGCAGCCCGGCTCGCTCGGCACCACCTTCGACGACCGCGAGCAGCCGATGGGCAAACACATGCAGGCCCTGGCCGAAATCTCCGAGGTGCTCTTTCCGCCCGCGCCCTGGATGTTCGGCGCCGCAGGGCGGGAGCACATGAAGGAATACGGCACCACCGCCGAGCATTTCGCGAAAATCGGTTACAAGAACCACAAGCATTCGGTGAACAACCCGTATTCGCAATTCCGTGACGAATACACCATGGATCAGATCCTCGATTCGCGAATGATCTACGACCCGCTCACCAAGCTCCAATGCTCGCCGACCTCCGACGGTTCCGGCGCGGCGATCCTGGCGAGCGAAGATTTCGTGAACAAACACGACCTCGCCGGCCAGGCGGTCGAAATCGTGGGTCAGGCCATGACCACCGACTTCGCGTCGACCTTCGACGGCACGGCCAAGAACATCATCGGCTACGACATGAATGTCGCCGCCGCGGCCGAGGTGTACAAGCAGGCCGGACTCGGCGGTGAGGACTTCCAGGTCATCGAGTTGCACGACTGCTTCTCGGCCAACGAACTGCTGCTCTATGAAGCCCTCGGCCTGTGCGCCCCCGGCGAGGCCGGTCGGTTGCTCGACGACAACCAGACCACCTACGGCGGCAAGTGGGTCGTCAACCCCTCCGGCGGCCTGATCTCGAAGGGGCACCCGCTCGGCGCCACCGGATTGGCGCAGTGCGCCGAGCTCACCTGGCAGCTGCGCGGCACCGCCGACGCCCGTCAGGTCGACAACGTGACCGCTGCCCTGCAGCACAACATCGGCTTGGGCGGCGCCGCCGTCGTCACCGCGTACCAGCGCGCCGACCGCTGACCGGCCTTCCACCACACCACCATTCGCAGGAGAACACTCATGGGTCACATCGAGCAGACCGCCACCCTCAACGCCCCCGCCGAGAAGCTGATGGGCGTGATCACCGACCCGTCCACCTGGGGCGACTGGTTCACCATCCACGAGCGCTGGATGGTCGAGCCGCCGGCCACCCTGACCGAAGGCGCGGCGCTGACCGCCAAGATCTTCATGCTCGGCATGGCCAACAAGATGGAATGGGTCGTCGGCGAGGTCGCCCCGACCAAGCTGGTCATGACGGGCACCGGGATGGCCGGGGTGAAGGCCACCTTCTCCTTCGACCTGACCCCCGACGGCGACCAGACCGAGGTCCAGGTCGCAGGGGAATTCGAGGGCTCGCTGATCAAGGGCGCGCTCGGCAAGGCGGTCGAGAAGGACGGCACCAACCAGCTGCAGACCTCGCTGGACAAGCTCGCCGCCCTCGCCGCCGGGGCCTGATCATGGGTGACGTCTTCGAGTTCGACCGTGCCGGACTGAACCTGTGGTCGGACGAAGAACGGTTCGAGGTGACCAGGGAACGGCTGGCCGAGTACGCGGCCGCGACCAACGACCCGATCCCCGCGCATCGCTGCGGCGACGTGGGCTCGCCGGTGTTCGCCATCGTCCCGGCCTTCGACGCGCTGATGGCGCCGGCCGTCGACGTGGTGCCGATGGACATCTTCGGCCGGATCACCCACGGCGAGCAGGACTTCCACTTCCACCGCCCGATCAAGCCCGGTGACAAGCTGGTCTCGCGGGGCCGCGTGATCGGCTGGGAGACCAAGTCCACCGGTTCGCTGGTCTACATCCATCTCACCTGTGCCGACGAGGTGACCGGTGAGCTCGTCAACGAGCAGTACCTGTCCGGCTTCTTCCGCGGCGTGGACGCCGGCGACAGAGTCGGCGAGGCGATCCCGGTGATCGAGCCGTGTACCGAGCTCAAACAGTCCCCGCCGCAGGCGAAGATCGCCCACCACGTGGACCACGACCAGACGTTCCGGTACGCGCCCGCCTCGGGTGACCCGGTGCCGCTGCACCTGGACGAGGAAGTCGCCAAGGACGCCGGTCTGCCCGGCATCATCGCGCATGGTTTGTGCACGATGGCGATGGCCGGGTGGGGTGTCCTCGCCGAAGTCGCCGATTCCGACGTTTCGCGGGTGCAGCGCTTGGCCGTACGTTTCTCCAAGTTCGTCTTCCCTGGTGACGACCTCGAGACGCGGATCTGGAATGCGGGCACCGACAACGGTGTCACCACGTACGCGTTCGAGACGGTGCGAGGGACCGATGTGGTGCTGAGCAACGGCATCGCCGAAATCGCGGGAACGAAGGAGTAGGACATGGGTGCCTTGGAGGGACGCATCGCCGTCATCACCGGCGCCGGTCGCGGTATCGGACGTGAGCACGCGCTGCTGTTCGCCCGCGAAGGTGCCGCAGTCGTTGTCAACGACCTGGGCGGCAGCAACAGCGGTGACGGCGTCGACGTCGGCCCGGCACAGGAAGTGGCGAACGAGATCGTCGCCGCCGGTGGCCGGGCAGTAGCCAACACCGACGACATCGCCACCTGGGCGGGCGCTGAAGCCCTCGTCGCGCAAGCGATCTCGGAATTCGGTGGCCTCGACGTGGTCGTCAACAACGCCGGCATCCTGCGCGACGGCTTCATCCCCAGCCTCTCGGAGTCGGACTGGGACGCCGTGGTCGCGGTGCATCTCAAAGGCCATTTCGCGGTCGTCCACCACGCCTCGGCGTACTGGAAGGCAGAGTCGAAGGCGGGCCGTCGACCCAACGCCGCCATCATCAACACCGCCTCGGCGTCCGGGGTGACTGTGCCCAACGCGGGCCAAGCGAATTACGGTGCCGCCAAGGCCGGTATCGCCGCGCTGACCCAGGTCGCGGCCGACGAGCTCGAACGCTACGGCGTGCGGGCCAATGCGATCGCCCCGATCGCCCGCACCCGCCTGACCCTGGCCACCCCGGGAATGGGCGCGCTGATGGCGGCCGAGGCGGCCGACGCCGAAGCCGAGGGAAGCTTCGACGCTTTCAGCCCGGCCAACATCTCACCGCTGGTCGCCTACCTCGCAGGCGAGAAATGCCCGATCACCGGCAAGGTGTTCGCGGTACAGGGCGGTGCGATCAGCGAACTCGCCGGCTGGCACGACATCAAGACCATCGAGACCGACGAGGCGTGGTCGATCGACGACATCGCCGCCCGATTGCCCTGAACCACCAATCCTGGAGTGAACAACGATGTTCGAATGGTCCGAGACCGACGAGATGATCCGCGAATCCGTGCGCGCGTTCATCGACAAGGAAGTTCGTCCCCACATCGACGAACTCGAACACGGCGAGCTGCCGCCCTACGACATCATGCGCACCCTGTTCAGCCAGTTCGGGCTCGATGTGATGGCCGGTGAGGCTGTCGACAAGATGCTGGCCAAGGAACAGGCCAGGGCCGACCGGATCGCGGCGGGTGAGCCCGCGCCGGCGAAGCCGGACAAGAAGTCCGCATCGAATCCGCTTGCGGCGCAAGGCAGTATGGCTGCGGTTCTCGTCAGCGAACTGACCGGAGTGACCCTGGGTAGCGTCGCGGCGGTTGGTGTCAGCCTGGGTCTCGGTGCGGCGACCATCGCCGCACGCGGCACGCTCGCGCAGAAACAGCGGTGGCTAAAAGACATCGTCACCCTGAACAAGGTGGCGGCGTGGGCGATCACCGAGCCCGACTCCGGTTCCGACGCGTTCGGCGGCATGAAGACCTACGTTCGTCGCGATGGTGAGGACTACATCCTCAACGGGCAGAAGACCTTCATCACCAATGGCCCGTTCGCCGACACCGTGGTCGTCTACGCCAAGCTCGACGAAGGCGACGGCGGCGACAAACGCGACCGCAAGGTGCTCACCTTCGTGCTCGACAAGGGCATGGAGGGATTCACTCAGGGCAAACCGTTCAAGAAGATGGGCATGCATTCCTCGCCGACCGGTGAGTTGTTCTTCGACAATGTGCGGCTGAGCAAGGACCGATTGCTGGGTGAGACCGAGGATCACCAGGGCGGTGACGGCCGGGAGAGCGCGCGGGCCAGTTTCATCGTCGAACGGGTCGGCTGCGCCATCTTGTCGATGGGCATCATCAACGAATGCCACCGGCTGTGCATCGAATACGCCAAATCGCGCAAGCTGTGGGGGCAGGAGATCGGCCGTTTCCAGCTGGTCCAGTTGAAGCTGGCCGAAATGGAGATCGCGCGTCTGAACGTCGAGAACATGGTGTTCCGGGCGTTGGAGAGCTCGGCGGCGGGCAAGATGCCGACGCTGGCACAGGCCTCGGCGATGAAGCTGTATTCCACCAGGGCCGCCACCGATGTCGCGATGGAAGCGGTGCAGCTGTTCGGCGGCAACGGATATATGGCCGAGTACCGGGTCGAGCAGCTGGCCCGCGACGCGAAGTCGCTGATGATCTACGCGGGCAGCAACGAGATCCAGGTGACCCACGTCGCCAAGGGTTTGCTCGCGCAGTGATCGGTGCGCTCGCCGACCGCCCGCACCGGGCGGTCGGCGAGTCGGCCGTGGGTCAGCTGGAACCGCTCGGCAGCCCCGCCGAGCCGCTGCCCAGCTGGGGGTCACCGGTGACCTCGACGACGAGGGTCTTGGTGGAGGAGCCCTGGGTGGCCACGATCGTGTACGTGCCCTTGGCAGGCGGGCGCCAGGTGCCGCGGACCGCGCTGCGCTGCCGGTCCGGGTAGTCCAGGCGCTCGGGCGAAGTGAGCTCGCTGCCGTTGATCGTGACGGTGGCGGGCAGTGCGTAGTCGGCGCCGAACATCCGGGCCATGACCGTGCAGTTGGCACCCACAAAATCGCAGGCGACGGGCACTTCGCTGTTGCCCCAGGCGTAGATGGTGATGTCCTCCACCTCCGCCGAGGCCGCGGGAGCCAGGGTGGCCGGGAGGATCAGTGCGCCCGCCGCGAGGGCGGTCAGTCCTGCGATTCGCATGGGTAAGGTGGTCCTTCGCATCGGTGTAGTCGGTCCCGGTGTTCGATGGGGACCGCGTGAAGCGGAAGAGTTCCACAATTCTCGCAGGGCCGGTACCCCGAAAACCCACGGCTTGACCCTGGCTGCGCGCTGATCGCCGGATCCGATGCCTCGCGCCGGCCGAGCTCCACTTTGCGAATCGTGTGTGACGGGATTTTACGGTGTCCGCTCGATCCGCTCACGGCGCGGCCCGCCGCGTGCCCGTACTCTGTTGAGTGCCTGCGTGTTTGGCGGCCAAAGCCCGTAGAATGGAGCCCGATGGACCACTCGGACCGTTTCCCTCGTCCTGTTCCAGTGACGGTCCCGAAGCTACTGGTCGGTTTAGGGGCGGTACTGGTTGTCGCCGCGGCGATCGCCTCCTTCACCTTCACCTCGACCCTCGCCGGGGTGGCGGGGGTTCCGGAGCATCTGACGTGGTTGTGGCCGCTTGTCGTCGGTCTGACGGTCGCGCTGGTCGCCTGCACTTTCATCACGCTGGTCGGCATCCGTGACGAGAAGGCCACCTCCCTTGTCCGGTTCTACGAGTTGCTGCTCCTCGTCACCGTGCTGGCCAGCATCTGCGGCAATATCCTGTCCATCTCGCGCGATCCGATCCGGATGGGAACCCTCGCGACCGCGATCGTGGTCTCGGTTCCCCCGATCTGTCTGATGGTCTGCGTCGGCAACTGCCTGCTGCTCACGGCGGTCGTCCCCGTGCGCATCGTGGCCGCCATCCCGCAGGACGACTGGCGGCTCAGAGTCCTCGGCATACCGAGTACACCGGCGCCGTCCAAGGACCAGGAGACCGCCCAGCAGGAAAGCGCCTCCTGGTGGGACCAGCACCGCAACGAGGCACGGACTCCACCCGCGACCCCGAAAACCCGCACCTAGGCAGAGCGAACGCGGTGCGCTGCTCGGCTGAGTAGGGTCGGCGCAAAGTGACCAGGACCGGAAGGTGGCCAGTAGTGGGGATCGATCAGCGAGCCGTAGTGCGGATGAATGCGCTGGAAATCGCGGAGTTTCTCGACAGCACGAGGGTGCTCACACTGGCCACCCTCGACCAGTCCGGAAAACCACACCTCACCGCCATGTGGTTCGGTCACATCGACGGTGTCGTCTACTTCGAGACCAAGTCGAAATCGCAGAAGGCGGTGAACCTGCGCCGCGATCCGACCATCGCCTGCATGGCCGAAGCGGGCGATACCTACGACCAGCTGCGTGGCGTGTCGATCGAGGGCACCGCCCACCTGATCGAGGACACGCAGGACGAGGAGTACTGGCGCGCCGCCATCGACATCTACGAACGCTACGTCGGCCCGTACAGCCCCGAGGTTCATCCGTTCGTCGAGCAGATGATGAACAAGCGCATCGTGATCCGGGTCGACCAGACCAGGGTCAGGTCCTGGGACCACCGCAAGCTCGGCCTGCCCGCGATGCCGCTGTCGGGTCGTACCGCCGAGGCCTGAGCCCATGTAGTTGCAGTTTCTGAAAAATTGCAGTTTGTGCTAACTTGGCGGCATGTCTTCCGAGTCGGCCAAGCAGCCCTCGATCGGTCTGCGTGAACAGAAGAAGCAGCGGACCCTGATCGAACTGTGCCTTGCCGCACGGCGATTGGCGGTCGAGCACGGGCTGGACGCGACCAATGTCGACGACATCGCCAAGGCGGTCGGCGTCTCGCCGCGCACCTTCTTCAACTACTACGACACCAAGCTCGACGCGGTGGTCGGCCCGGTCGGCGACATCGGCACGCCCGAAGCGCGGCAGGAGTTCGTCGCGGGCGGTCCGACGGGGGTGCTGATCGAGGACCTCACCTGGTTACACGCCGCCGGGTTCCAGCCCGAAAACGAAGTGCGCGAAGGTATCTCGTTGGTCACCGAGCTGATCACCGCCGAGCCGAGAGTGCTCGCCGCCTTCATCGCCTCGGGCGCCCGTTTGGAAGCCGCCACCGCCGAACTCCTCTCGGCGCGGCTCGGTGCCGAGGTCGACCCCGAATTCGCCTCGCTCACCGCGGGAATCATGACGACCATCACCACGCGGGCGGCGATGTCGCTGGCCGCGGACCCGAACGGGTCGCTCGCCGCAGCGCTGCACGCGCACTGCGCCATGGCCGCCCGGCTGTTCGACCGGCCGGACGATACGACAAGGGAGACGCACCGATGACCACGACGGCCGACTCGCCGCCGCCGATCGTCCTGACGCAGAAGCGGATCTGGCTGATCTTCTCCGCGCTGATCGCGGGTATGTTCCTGGCCAGCCTCGACCAGATGATCGTCGGCACCGCCATGCCGACCATCGTCGGCGAACTCGGTGGGGTCTCCCACATGGCCTGGACCGCCACCTCGTATCTGCTCGCCACCACCATCGTGATGCCGATCTACGGAAAACTCGGCGACATGTTCGGCAGGCGCTGGTTGTTCCTGTTCGCGATCACTGTCTTCACCGCGGCCTCCGTCGGCGCCGCCGCGTCGACGGGATTCTGGGAGTTCATCGCCTTCCGCGGCCTGCAGGGCGTCGGCGGCGGTGGCCTGATGATCCTGGCGCAGGCCATCATCGCCGATGTGGTGCCTGCCAAGGACCGCGGCAAGTACATGGCGCCGATGGGCGCTGTCTTCGGAATCACCTCGGTCGCCGGGCCGCTGCTCGGCGGTCTGTTCGCCGACCATCTCGACTGGCGCTGGTGCTTCTGGATCAATGTGCCGATCGGGATCGCGGCGCTGTTCATCGCCTTCCGCTACCTGAGCATCCCCAGCCACCGCCCCAAGTTCCGGCCCGACTACCTGGGCATCGTGCTCATGTCGGCCGCGACCACCCTGCTGATCCTGATCACCGACTGGGGCGGCAAGCAGTACGAGTGGGGTTCGACGGTGATGCTGTCGATGATCGCGGCGTTCGTCGTCGTGGTCGCGGCGTTCGTCTTCGTCGAGTCGCGCGCCGAGGAGCCGATGCTGCCGCTGTGGCTGTTCCGCAATCGCACCTTCGTGCTCACCTCGGTGATCGGATTCCTGGTCGGCCTGGTGATGTTCGCGGCGATCGGTTTCATCCCGACCTACCTGCAGATGGCCAGCGGTACTTCCGCCTCGGTGTCGGGTCTGCTGCTGATCCCGATGATGATCGGCATGATGCTCACGCTCATCACCTCGATGAACGTGATCACCAAGACCGGTCGCTACCGGGTGTATCCGCCGATCGGCGCCGCACTCATCGCCGTCGACATGCTGTGGCTGACCCGGCTCGACGCGAACACCTCGATGTGGGTGGTCTCGGCCATGCTGTTCGTGATGGGCGCGGGCCTCGGCCTGATCATGCAGATCATCGTGCTCGTGGTGCAGAACGCGGTGGCCCCCGACCAGATCGGCACGGCGACCAGTGCCAACAACTACTTCCGTGAGATGGGTGGCGCGCTCGGTATCGCGATCTTCGGTTCCATCTTCACCGGCAGGCTGACCGAGAATCTGACCGGCGCGTTCCAGGCGAACTGGCAGGAAGCGGCGGCGGCGAACATCGACCCGAGCGCGCTGATCCCGTCGGTGGTCAAGAATCTGCCGGACAAGCTGCACGACGCCATCGTCGGCGCCTACGTCGACGCGCTGGTTCCCGGCTTCTGGTACCTGATTCCCGGTGCGATCCTCGCGTTCGCGCTCGCGTTGTTCATCCCGCACCTGACGCTGTCCGACGAGGCGGGCATGGTCGCGCGCGGTGAGGCCGTGATGGCCGAGGAAGAGCCGGAGCTGGTCAAGGAGGGCTGAGCGTCCGGGCCGCGTTTCAGTCGTCGATGTGCAGTTCGGCGCCGAGGGCGGTGAAGGCGGTGGGAGTCATGCCGAACATGGCCCGGAACGTGTCGCTGAAATGCGAGGGGGAGGCGAAGCCCGCATCGGTGGCGGCTCGGGTCAGGTCGTGACCCTCGGTGAGGGCTTTCGCCACTCGCAGCATTCGCGCCCATTGGACATAGCGGCGGAAGCTGGTGCCGGTCTGCTCGGCGAAGGTGCGCAGGAAGTACGAGGTGGAAAGTCCTGCGGCCAGGGCCTTTTCGGCCGCACGTTGCTGCTGGGTCGGGTCGGCGCGGATCTGCGCGGCCACGGCGGCGATGCGTGGATCGCCGATCGTCGGGACCGGCACGCTGGCCAGATCGAGTACTCGGTCGATATCGGGGTCGGGGGAGTTGCCCAGGTCGATCAGGGCGGCCTCGTTGCGCTGATCGGCGCTGAAACCGCCGACGTCGCGCGACATCCCGCCGAGACAGCGGGTCATCCGGGACGAGGTCGGGTCGAAGAAGCAGAACAGTCTTCGTCCGTCCGTGTCGAGAATGTGGTGGGTGACCCGGGCGCGGAACAGGAAGCTGCGGGCGGTGACATCGGGAACACCCGCCGCGCGGACCCGGAACGGCCCGTCCAAACCGACCCCGAGACTCGCCACGGCGGTGGAATGCGGCCCCAGCGCCATACCGGGTCCGATATAGACCGCGTGTCCGAGACGTAGCCACAGCCGTGCCGGAGCGGTGGCGGTCGCTGGATCGGTAGCGCACGTTTCTGGAAGTGCGGGCAACGCCATGCACGCGACCATACATCCACCGATCGTGACCACCGTGCGAGATGTGGAGCAGAGATGACGACAACCTACGAACTGAACGAGGTCGGCGTCGACGGCGCGCGCCTGGCCTATGTCGATGTGGGAGAAGGTGATCCGCTGGTCCTGCTGCACGGCTGGCCGGAGAGTCACGCCGCATGGCGCCATCAGATCGGGCCCCTGTCCCAGTCGCGCCGGGTGATCGCCCCGGACTGGCAAGGCTGGGGCGCTTCGGCTCGTGACCTGCGGCTGAGCTGCGACTACGACACCGAGGTCGACCGGATCGCACGGCTGTTCGACGCACTGGGCCTGGACCGTGTCGATCTGGCCTGTCACGACTACGGCGGTTTCCTCGGACTCGGGTTCGTGCAGCGATACCCCGACCGGGTCCAGCGCTTCGCGATCCTCAATTCCCGGGCTCATCGCACCTTCACCACGCCGTACTACCAACTGTTCGGGCTGTTCTCCGCCGCGGCGCGACGCCCGCTGTTGCGTCCGCTTCTCACCGCGCGAACGATCGGGCTCGTCCACCGCCTCGGATTGGCACAGTTCGTCCGCAACGGCTCGTTCGACACCCAGCGCCTGGCCGACTACCTCGATTTCCTGAACACCCGCGAAGGACGCCGGTGGTACGCCCATTTCTGGGCGGGCTACAGCGTCCGGCTGCGCCCGGAACTCGCGGCCGGACTCGGCGCCATCGACTGCCCCACCTCGGTGATCTGGGGCGACAAGGACCCGGCGATCCCGTTCCGCTACGCCGAAGACCTCGCCGCACACATCCCGAACGCGAGTCTCGTCCGGCTCGACGGCGGGCATTTCATCATGGAACAGCGCCCTACCGAAGTCACCGAGGCATTGCAGGCTTGGTTGCGCCGCCCCACCGAGGGCCATGGGGGAGCGGGCGAGCGCGCAACTCCCGTCACCTAGAGGATGGGTGCCGGGGTGGATCGGCGCCGGGCGGGCAGCCGCAGGACTCACCGCGGTGGAGGGTGACCGGCATCGGCACCCACATCGCCGGGTCCGGCTCGGCCGGATCGAGAACATCGCCGATCGCGCGGGCGGCGATGACATCGATCGGCTGCATCACCGAGGTGAGGGTGATCTGCCCGAACTGGTGGGCCACGCCACCGTCGAAGCCGACAATGCGAAGGTCGGCGGGAACACGTAGGCCTGCATCGGTGACAGCACGCGTCGCGGCCGCTGCCTGGCCGTTCGTGCCGACGACCAGAGCCTGCGGTCGGTGCCCCGCCCGCAGGTGTGCACCGACTGCCAGATAGGCCCCCTCGGGGGTGAGATCGGTGCGGATCACGGTGCCCCCCTCGATGATCGAGGCGAAGCCCTCGTACCGCTCGGCGACGGTTTCCCGGTCGCCGTATTCCACGTCGGTGGCGGTGAATCCGCCGACGAAGGCGATGTCGCGACAACCGTGGACCTCGGTGAGATGTGTGGTCGCGAGCCTGCCCGCGGCGACATGATCGGCGCGGACCAGGGGCGTCGGGGTGTCGACGGTTCCCCTGCGGTTGTGCACCCACGCGACGGGCACGCGAGCGCGGCGGCAGACTTTGCCGATCTCGGGAGTGTTGACCGCGCCGACCACGATCAGGCCGTCGATGCCGACATCGGTGAACGCCGCCGTGAACTCCAGTTCCCGGTCGGGGTCGTAGCCGGTGTTGCCGATCATCGTCAGGTGATCGCGAGCGCGCGCCTCGATCTCGAGCCGCCCGGCAAGCGCGGCATACAGCGGCAAGGTGAGGTCGGGGACGAGCAGGCCGAGTTGGCGCCACTTGCGTGGCCGTCGTAGCGCCCTGGCGTTGCGGTCGGGACGGTAGCGCAGTTCGTCGGCCGCCGCGAGAACCTTGGCGCGCAACGCATCCGACACCGGGCGTGGCCCGTCGTTGAGGACGTAGCTCACCGCGGCGGTCGAGACGCCCGCGAGTGTCGCGACGTCGGCGAGGGTGGGCCGTTTGGTCGTCACATTCGCTCCAGTATCGCGGGCTGCGCCCGAATTCGTCCGGGTTTCACTCATCCCGATTTCTACCCTGTCCAGCGCCGTATTTCTTCCTACGCTAATCGATTAGACACGTTACCGGCGCGACCCTCCGCCGCAACAAACGACAGGTGAAGTAGACGATATGTCCTACGTACGACTCAGCGGAGTCACCCATCACGAACCCGGCAACGCCCACGACAGCTACATCCTGTTCACCGGAGCCGACTCGACCACCCGCCTCATCGATCTCGCGGGCACCGTCGTGCGGGAGTGGCCGTTCGCCGGTGTTCCGCCCCGGATCATCGACCCAGCGCTCAACGCGGGCCGGATCGGTGACATCGGCGTCCAGCTCAGCGAGAGCGGTGACGCCCGTGGCGGCATCTACGCCAACGGCACGGTCGGGCAACTCACGTGGACCGGTGAGACCGTGTGGGAATGGGGCAGGCAGGCGCCCGGCGGCGCGGCACGCCAGAACCACGATTGGGAACTACTACCCAACGGCAACCGCCTGCTCCTGGTGACCGTGCCACGGGTGGTCCCCGACCTCGGTGCGATGACGGTAGGCGACCAGGGGCTTGTCGAAGTCGACCCCGAGGGCGCCATCGTCTGGCAGTGGCTCGCCGGTGACCACCTGCACGAGTTCGGTTTCAGCGAAGCCGGCTGGGAAGCCTTGCGCGCCACCGCGGCCCGTGATCCCGAAGACCCGTGGGGCTATCTCGAGATGAACAGTGCGAAATCGCTCGGCCCCAACGCCTGGCACGCCGAGGACCCCGACACGGTGTTCCAGCCCGACAACATTCTCGTCAGCTTCCGTAAGGCCAATATCGTCGCGCTGATCGACAAGGCCTCCGGCGCGATCGCCTGGCAGCTCGGCCCGTACTTCGACGCTGTGCCGGGCGACCAGCATCAGCGCATCAACGTCCACAAGGTGCCGCGCCCGCTCGATCAGATCTCGGGCCAGCACAACCCGCACATGATCGCGCCGGGCCTGCCCGGCGCGGGCAACATCCTGGTCTTCGACAACCAGGGTGGTGCGGGTTATCCGCCCGCTCCGCTCGGCATCTACGCCGGATCCCGGGTACTCGAGATCGATCCGGTGACCGAGCAGATCGTCTGGCAGTACACCGCCGAGGACTCCCAGCGCCCGTCGTGGACGTTCTTCAGCTCCTTCGTGAGCAATGCCCAGCGACTACCCAACGGCAACACCCTCGTCACCGAGGGCATGCGCGGCCGGATCTTCCAGGTCACCTCGGACGGTGCGGTGGTCTGGGAGTACCACAGTCCCTACGAGGGCTACGGCGTCGCCGGTGAGCCCGAGGTCCGCGAACCCCGCGTCCCCGGGGTCGACCGGCTCACCCTGACCCCGCTGGTCTACCGGGCGCAGTCGGTTCCCTTCGACTGGGTGCCCGAACATGCGTCGACCCACAGCTGAAGGAAGGACGACGAGATGACGATCAGCGTGGGAACCACGACAGCATCGGGTCCGCCCGCGCCCTCCGGATCCCGGCCACGACGCGGCCCCGAACCAGCCACGTCGGTGTGGATTGCGCGTTCGAAGGCCCTGGTTTGGACAGTCGCGGGACTGGGACTGGCAGCAGTGGCCTGGACCCTGGTCGCGGCGAGCGGGCGGTTCCCCGCGGAGCTGTTCCCCGCGCTGCCCGAGATCTGGCGAGCCGGGTACGGCCTGTGGCTCGACGGCGTGCTGGCCGAGGACATCGTCGCCAGTTCCCGCCGTGCCGCAACAGGATTCGTCCTGGGTGCGCTCACGGGCATCGCCGCCGCCGTGCTGACGGCGAACACCGCGACCGGGCGCCGACTGCTCCAGCCGGTGCTGCGGCTGCTCGCTCCCGTCCCGACCATCGGCCTCGTTCCGCTGGCCATCCTGTGGTTCGGGCTCGGTGAGGACAGCAAAGCGCTGGTCATCGCGCTCGGTGTCTTCGTGCCGGTCTGGATCAACAGCCACACCGGCCTGTCGAGTACGCCACACGACTACCTGCAGGCCGCCCGCTGCCTCGGCGCGAGCCGACGCCAGACCCTGCTCGGGATCGTGCTGCCCGAGGCGGCTCCCGACATCGTCTCCGGGCTGCGTGTCGGTGCGGCGATGTCGTTCGTACTCATCGTCGTCGCCGAAATGACCGGCACCACCGCCGGAATCGGCTACCGGATCTATCAGTCGCAGATGTTCTCCCAAGCCGACCGGGTGATCGCCTGCCTGATCGTGCTCGGCATCATCGGCGCCGCCTGCGATCTGGCGATCGCCTCGGCCACGGCGCCGCTGACCAAGTGGTCGGAAAAGGAGCACTGACATGGCGATTCACATCCAGGACCTGGTCGTGCACTATCCCGGGCGACCGGCACCGACACTCGGCGGGATCACCATGTCGATCCCCGACGGCTCGTTCACCGTGCTGGTCGGCGCCTCCGGCAGCGGCAAGTCGACATTGCTGCACTGCCTGGCCGGTCTCATCATCCCCACCTCGGGGCAGGTGAGCGACAACGACGTTCCCGTGCTCGCCCCGGATCCGCGCCGTGGCATGGCCTTTCAGCGCGACGTGCTGTTTCCGTGGATGTCGGTGGCCGACAACGTCGAATTCACCCTGCGCGCCCGCGGTGTCCGAGCGCGCGAACGAACCCGGCGGGTCGCCGAACTCCTCGAGGTGGTCGAGCTACCCGAGGGCACCGGTGCGCGCCGGCCGAGCGAACTGTCCGGCGGTATGCGCCAGCGGGTGAGCATCGCCCGGATGCTCGCCGGTGAGCCCACGGTGATGCTGATGGACGAACCGTTCGCGGCACTCGACGCGCTGACCCGGCTGCGAATGCAGGACCTGCTCATCGACCTGTGGACCAGATACCACCGCACCGTCGTCTTCGTCACCCACGACATCGACGAAGCGATCCGGCTGTCCGACACCGTCGGTGTGCTGCGCGACGGTCTCATCGTCGACCGGATCGCCAACCCACTGACCCGGCCGCGTCCTTCCGACGCGCTGGCCGAGCAACCCGGTTACAGCCGGCTCCGCAAGCTCTTGCATCACGAGCTCGGCATCGACCACGCCATCGCCTGACCCTCCTTTCGAGCTAGGACACACCACCGTGAAGATCTCCCCTCGCCGCGTCGTCGCTGCGGCGCTCACCGTGCTCGCCATCGCGACCGTCACCGCCTGCGCGGACGCGGACAGCGACGATCCGACTAAGCTGACCGTCGGATTCGTCGTCGACCCGTCCTGGGCGCAGATACCCGTCGCCGATCGGGTCGGGCTGTTCGACAAGCACAATGTGACAGTCGAAGTAGTCAACTTCCCGTCCGGAGTGGAAGCGCTGCAGGCGGTCGCGGCCGGGCAGGTCGACATCGCCACGGCCGCCGACGTGCCGACTTCCGCCGTGCTCACCCGCTCGCCGTCGCTGCGGATCGTCGGCGACGGTTCACGCTGGGAAGGCTCACGCATCATCGCCCGCCGCAGCGCGGGCATCGACGACGTGGCGGATCTGGCGGGCAAGTCCATCGGAACACCGTTGGGCACCAGTGCCGCGTACTTCGCCGCGAATACGTTGTCGCACAACAACATCACCGCCAACCTCGTGCAGGTCGCGCCGTCGGCGACGGTCACCGCAGCCAGCGGGCACGATGTGGACGCGGTGTCGATCTTCCAGCCGTATCAGGCCCAGGTGGTGGCCGCTCTCGGCGCCGACGCGGTCGAGCTGACCGGTGGTAGCTATCACCAGCACAGCCTCTATCTGGCGACTCAGGACGCCGTCGCCCGCAAGGCCGAGGCTCTGACCGCGTTCTTCGCGGCGCTGTCGGAGGCGGGCGAGCAACTGAAAGCGCTCGCCGAGCCCGCCGTCGAGGCGGTCTCCGCCGCCACCCAGCTGCGACCCGACCTGCTGCGCGGTGTGCTCCCGCAATTCGACTTCACTCTGCAACTGCCGCCGGCCCTGCCGGGCAAGCTCACGGAGCTGGGGCAGTGGGCCGAGAGTCAAGGCAAGATCCCGGCGGGCACCCCGCTGCCGGATTACGCGACCGTCATCGACAACCGCTTCCTTCCTGTTGCCTGAGCGAGCGATCGCCTAGCTTCCGTACTTTCAGGTACGGAAAACTATGCGTCGTAGTATGGTCGACCTGATCACAGTCAGCGGATGGATGCTCACGTCAGGAGGCCCGCGGTGGCCGAATCCGTCGAAGGTCAGGTCGACTACCTTCACGCCGGGGCAACGGTGAAGTGCCCCAGCGCGTTTCGCTACTGGGAGGCGCGTGGCACCCCGCTCGTGCGGCGCATCGAACGCGTCTTCACGGCCGTGACCAGGCAACGGCTGTTCCCGACAGACGAGCAGGCGATCGCCCTGTGCGAAGACCTGTTCACCGGTGACCCGGTGGCCGAGCGGTTCGTCGCGGAGGTGATGCACGGCGAGATCGGACCGAAAGCCGGGCGCCGGATGCTGGAGCAGGCCCTGCGCGAGGGCATCCAGGCGGTCCCGGAGGCACCGGAATCGATGCGCGAACTGTTCGCCGAATTCGAGACGGTACCCGATTGGGTGGTGCCCGAACTCGTCGAGCAGGGTGCCGCGATCTGGCGGCGCTGGGGCACCATGCTGTTCAGTTTCGCGGGGGCCGAGACGCTCGAGATGTACACCGAGGCGGCGGTCGCCACGCCACTGTCGCTGGCCGGTGGGTACGCGGGTGACAGCGCGCTGCGCCGGTTCCTCGAGACCTGCCGATTCTGGATGGACGTCTCCGAGCGCGGCGCGCTGCTCACCGCCGGTTCGGCGGGCCGGGCCACCGCGCTGAAGGTACGGGTCATGCACGTGTCGGTGCGCGCGAAGGTCGCCGGCCATCCCGAATGGGACATCGAACGGTGGGGGCTGCCGATCAGCCAGACCTACCAGATGCTCACCCTGCTGGCGGGCAGCGTGACGCCCGGCCTCGGGCTGTGGGCGCTGGGCTACCAGACGACACCGTCGGAAATCCGTGCGCTGCTGCACTTCCAGAAGTACATGGGCCACCTGCTCGGTGTCCGGCTGCGCTGGTACCCCGACACGGTTCTCGACGCGTTGCGCGTGCTGGCGATGACCATCGCGTCACGGTCCTACGACGCCGGACAGCACGGGACCGAACTGATCGAGTCGTATCCGGCGGCGTTCGCGCCCCGCGACGGTCACCGCGGCCTGACCCGGCTGCGCGAGATGTACAACTTCCGGATCAACTCGGTCTACGCCGCGATGTACATGGCCCCCGGTACGCGCCGGCACTACACCCTGCCACCGGCGTTCCCGTGGATCCTCGTCCCGATGCTGCGCTTTCCGCTGATCACCGTGACGGAACTCGTGCGCCGGTTCTGCCCGCCGTTCGCGCGGGCACACGAGAAACTCATGCTCGCCCATCGCGAGAACTGGTACCGGGCCCAGATGCGGGGGCGCGAAGCGGCCTTCGACGCAGGCGGAGCCCTGCGCCGATGAACGGACGGAAAGCGACCACGACTGCCACCGACATCGTCGAAGTATGGAACGGGCCCGGCCGCGGCGACGGCGAGCTGACGCCGATCGAGCTGCGCCACAACGCTTTTCATCCCGCGTCGAGCAAGCTCGCCTTCGAACACTGGTATTTCGACGCGCACCTCGACACCGGCCACGTGGTGATCGGCTTCCTGATCAAACGTCGTCCCGAGGACCTGCCGCTGTCACGACCCTGGGTGGAGATGATCATCTACGCGCCCGACGGCACGCGCCGCCAGGTGTCACGGCGGTATCCGCACTCGGCGGCCTCGTTCTCGCCGGACGCCTGCGATGTGCGTATCGGTGCCAACACCGCCCGCACCGAATCGCACGCCGACGGTCTGCCCACCCACCATCTGCGAATGGCCGAGGACGGCTTGGTCTTCGACCTGCGGTTCCACAACGAGGTCCCCGGCTGGATGCCCGGCAAGGGCGAAACCCGTTTCGGCGGTAAGGATTCCTTCGGCTGGATGGTCGCCGCTCCCCGCGCGCGAGTGACCGGGGCGATCGAGCTCGACGGCGTACGGCACGAGGTCACCGGACGTGGCTACCACGACCACAACTGGGGCGTCGGCGACATGAAGAAGATCATCGAGCGCTGGGTTTGGGGCCGGTTGTACGTGGAGGACTACTCGCTGCTGTTCGCCTCGGTGCTCACCCAGCAGCGCAAGGGCGGCCACGAGATCAACCCGTTGATGCTGGCCAACCACGCCGACATCGTGCTGTCCACCGGCGAGACAGTCCTCACCGAGGGCCCCGCCCGCTTCGACGCCACCGCGGGCCGCACCTACCCCGAATGGGTCGAACTGCGGGTGCCGGGGCGACTCGAACTGCGCCTGGACGTCACCCGGGTCATCCACGCCCACGATCTGCTCGACGATCTGCCGGTCGTGCGCTCACGCCTGGTCAAGCCGCTCGTACATCGGCTCGTCGGGCATCCGGGCTACTTCCGGTTCGAGTCCACCTTCGAACTGAGCGTGCACACCGGCGACGGCACCGCCCATCGTGCCGGAACGACGCTGCACGAACTGGTCGCGCTGACCTGAGCGCCGACGAGGAAACCGGGCTCAGCACCGTGGTCCGGCGCTGGTGATGAACCGAAAGAACTCGCGCCGCTGATCCGCCGTGGGAACCGGCAGGTTTTGATTGCCGTGCACGAAACCGATGCCCGCGAAGCACATCAGCCCGGCCCGCATCTCCGCCTGCTCGGGCGAGAACCCCAGCTCGATCAGGGCTTTGGACAGGGTGTGGAAGATCCGCTGATCCAGCGCCTTCACTGCCTCGGCCACCTTCGCGTTGGTGCGCGCCCAGTCGCGGACCGCGAGCTCGACCTGCCAGACCCGCTCCTCGGTGAGCAACGCGCCCATGCGTTCCAGGCGTTGCTCGACGGGCAGTTCGTCGAGGTCGTGGAAGCCGCGGGCGGCGTCGTTGTGATCGGCGCACCAGAACTGCGCTGTGGTCTCGAGCAGCTGGTCGATTCCGTCGAAGTGCCAGTAGAAGCTGCCTTTGGTGACCCCGAGCTCCTCGCAGACCTTGGCGATGGTGACGGCGCCGACGCCGTCGCGCAGCAACACCCGCAGTGCCGCGTTCGTCCAGTCCTCGACACCGAGCCTGCGGGCCGCTCCCCGGGCCGACGCTTTGCGTTTGGACACCGGCGCCTGCGGTCGGGAATTCCCGGGCTCGTCGGTCATGGCCGTCTCCTCTCGGCATCGCGGGCGGTCGACCGTTCGGTTCGCGGTCACCGAACAGTGTTTCACGGGGCCGCTCGAATTACGCTGACGGTGCGCGGAAGCATTGCACCTGCTCACGGGACTGGCGATAGTTCACGACAGCTCATCGAGTAGGAGACCACCATGCCCGCCACCGAGCCATCCCGTTCCGGCGCACAGACCGTCGATCGCGCGGTGCGTGTGCTCGAGTGCTTCCGGGGCGGTGATCCGGAATTGTCGGTGAGTGAACTGGCGCAGCGCTGCGGCTTGCCGGTCAGTACGACATTCCGGCTGGCGCAGGCACTGGTGCGCGGCAAACTGCTCGAACAGGACCCGGCGAGCGACCGATATCGGATCGGGCACGGGCTCGCCTGCCTGGCCCGGCCTGCCCTGGCGCGGCTCGGGCTCGACGCCGCCGCGCCGCACCTGTACGCGCTCGCCGCCGGCATCAAGATCACGGTGTCCCTCAGCGTGCCCGATGCCGGTGAGGCACTGACCGTCTTCCAGGCGCGGCCACCGGTGTCGTTCTGCCCCAACCAGATCCCGCAGGAACGCAGGCCGCTCTACGACAGTGCCGTCGGCCACGCACTGCTCGCCCACACCCCGGCCGGCAGCGGCCGCGGTGAGCTGATGGACTCCGTGCGCAAGCGAGGTTTCGCGGTCGAGGAGATCGACAGCGACGATCCGATCCGCGCGGTCGCGGTCCCGGTGCTCGGGCCCGGCAAACAGGTGTGGGGCGCGCTCGGGGTGCAGGCGCGCGCGGTGCGCCTCGATCGCGACCTCGTGCGGGCCGTCGTGCCCGCCATGCACCGGATCGCGGTGCGTATCGGTCCGTACTTCCACACCGCGGCCGCAGGCACGGAATTCGGCGCACGCTGATTTCCACTATGCGAAATAGGTATTGGCCGGCCGTATATTCCAGGGCATCATGAAATGCGTTGTGGCGAATTCTTCGCCACACCTTCGATGAAAGTCCCGACATGATCGTATTTCCCGCGCTCGTCCGCCGTCGCACGGTGGATTTGATGCGCCTCGCACCCGGATTCTGTCGCAGCTGACCGCGCGGCGGCCCGCGTTGCCGCCGATCCGCTCTGTTCATCTCCGATTGTCCACCGTCGAAAGAATTCGAATCATGCTGTCCACTGTCTTCCGACGACGTTCGCTGCGCGCGTTCGCCGCCGCGCTCGTCGCTCCCGCCGCGTTCACGGTGGTCACCGCGTGCGGCACCGCCGAGGCCCCGACCACCGCCGACGGCAAGACCGTGCTGCGCTATCAGGGCCAGACCGGTCTGGTCACCCCCTACGAACTCGCCGACGAACTCGGCTATTTCAGCAAGATCAGTTTGCGGTGGGAGGGTGATACCACGAGCGGCCCGGCCAATATCCAGGCCGCCGCTACGAAACAGATCGAATTCGGTAGCGCGTTCAACGGTGCGGTGGTCAAACTCGCCGCCGGTGGCGCACCGGTGCGATCGGTGCTGAGTTCCTACGGCTCCGACGACAAGTCGTTCACCGGATACTTCGTCCGCGAAGATTCCGGAATCACCAGCGCCCGCGACCTCATCGGCAAGAAGGTCGGTGTGAACACGCTCGGCGCGCACCACGAATTCGTCACCAGGGAGTGGCTGCACCAGCAGGGATTGACCGAGGCCGAGATCAAGCAGGTGCAGTTGATCGTCGTGCCGCCGGTCAATACCGAGGAGGCGTTGCGCAGCGGACAGATCGACGTCGGCGCGCTCAACAGTGTGTGGCGCGAGACCGCCGTCGGGCGTGGAGGGGTGCGCCCGCTGTTCACCGACACCGCCATCTTCGGTGAATTCGACTACGGCACCTACGTTTTCCGCACCGACTTCATCGCCCAGAACGGTGAGGCCGTCGCGGACTTCGTACAGGGCACAGCTCGGGCGACCCGGTGGTTGCAGGTGACACCGCGCGAGGAGGCGATCGCGAAATTCACCGAGATCATCACCGCACGCGGCCGCAACGAGAACCTGAAGCTGCTCGACTACTGGCGCAGCGCGGGTATTCCCGTGCCGGGTGCGGTGATCGCGGAGAAGGAGATCCAGATCTGGATCGACTGGCTCGTGCGCAACGGTGAACTGCCCGCGGGCAAGATCGCCGCGAAAGATCTCTACACCAACGAGTACAACCCCTACGCCAACGGCACCTACCAGCCCGCCAGTGGTCCCACCGGAGAGGTGGTGGCCGCGAAATGAGCAGCACCACTGCGAAACTCGCGCTGCACGGCGTCGGCAAACAGTTCGCCGTGCGGGGCGCGACGGAGAAGTTCACCGCGATCGACGACATCACGATCGAGGTCGGCGCCGGCGAGTTCCTGGTCCTGGTCGGGCCGAGCGGTTCGGGCAAATCCACGCTGCTCGACCTGCTCGGCGGCCTGAGCTCGCCGAGTTCGGGGCAGATTCTGCTCGACGGTTCGCCCGTCACCGGTCCCGGCCTCGACCGAGGGGTGGTGTTCCAGCAGTACGCGCTGCTGCCGTGGCGCACCGCCCGCGCCAACATCGGTTTCGGCCTGGAAGCCAAGGGGATCGCACGCAAGGAACGCAAACAGATCGCCGATCACTACCTGGAACTCGTGGGCCTCGCCGGCTTCGGCGACCGCTACCCGCACGAATTGTCCGGGGGCATGAAGCAGCGGGTGGCGATCGCGCGCAGCCTGGCCTTCGACCCGGAGGTGCTGTTGATGGACGAGCCGTTCGCCGCTCTCGACGCCCAGACCAGGGAATCGCTGCAGGACGAACTGCTGCGCATCTGGCGCACGACCGGCAAGACCATTCTGTTCATCACTCATGGCATCGATGAGGCCGTCTACCTCGGTCAGCGCGTCGCGGTGCTCACCTCGCGACCGGGCCGGGTCAAGGCTGTGATCGACATCGACATCGATCGCACCGGCGATATCGATGTCCGCTCCAGCGAACAGTTCCGTGAGTACCGCCATCGCATCTGGACCGAACTGCGCAGTGAGGTGAGCCGGGCACAGCAGCTCGAGCTCGCCACCGATCCCGCCGCGTCCATCGACAGGAGTCCCGCCCATGTCTAGCGCCCTCCCGCTGCTCGTCCGTCCGAGGGGCACCACCGTGGGGATCGGGTCCGTTCCCGAGGGCGTGGTTCGCGCCGCCCGCACGGCCGTGACCACCCTGGCCCGCATCACCAAGCCGTTGCTCGCCTTCGCGCTGCTCCTCGGCGCGTGGGAATTCGCACCGCGACTCGGCCTGGTCGACGAGGTGTTCCTGCCCCCGTTCTCCGTCGTGGTGCAGGCCTTCGCCGAGCTCACCGCCAACGGCCAACTGAGTGAGCATGTTTCGGCCAGCCTCACCCGGTCGGTCACCGGATTCTCCATCGCCCTGGTTATCGCGGTGCCGGTGGGAATCGCCATCGCCTGGTACAAACCGGTGTCGGATTTTCTCAACCCGGTCCTCGAGCTGTTCCGCAATACCGCCGCCCTGGCACTGCTGCCGGTGTTCGTGCTGATCCTGGGGATCGGTGAGACGTCGAAGATCGCGCTGATCGGCTACGCCACGTTCTTCCCGATCCTGCTCAACACCATCACCGGTGTGCGTACTGTCGACCCGCTGCTGGTGAAATCGGCGGTGTCGCTGGGCTTCTCACCACTGCGGTTGTTCCAGAAAGTGATCCTGCCCGCTGCCGTCCCGTCCATCTTCACCGGCATCAGAATGGCGGCGGCCGGCTCGATCCTCGTGCTCATCGCAGCCGAGATGGTCGGTGCGCGTGCCGGTCTGGGCTACCTCATCACCGCCGCACAGCAGAACTTCCAGATCCCGCAGATGTACGCGGGGATCGTGGCGATCTCGCTGATCGGCCTCGGTTTCAATTTCGCTCTCGTCGCACTGGAACGGCGCCTGTCCCGCTGGCGCACCGCCCCGACCGACGCTTGATCAGGAGACTCACCCATGTCCCGCAAGAGCTTTCATCTCAACGCCTTCCTGATGGGTGTCGGGCACCACGAGGCGGCCTGGCGCCACCCGCGCACCGACGCGCACCGGGTGCTCGACGTCGAGCACTTCCAGAACCTGGCCCGCATCGCCGAACGGGGCAAACTCGACTCGGTGTTCTTCGCCGACACCCTCGCCGTCGGCCCCAGCATCGAACGCAACACCCTCGCGGTGTTCGAACCGGTCACGCTGCTGTCGGCGATCGCCACCGCCACCGAGCGGATCGGTCTGATCGCCACCGCCTCGACCAGCTACAACGAGCCGTTCGATCTCGCCCGCAAATTCGCCTCCCTCGACCACATCAGCGGGGGCCGGGCCGGGTGGAACATCGTCACCTCCGGCACCGCCGACGAAGCCCACAACTTCGGTCTCGACGCCATCCCCGAGCATGCCCGCCGCTACGAGCGGGCCGAGGAGTTCGTCGAGGTGGCGCTGGCGCTGTGGGACAGCTGGGAGTCCGAGGCGATCGTCCTCGACACCGAGAACGGTGTCTTCGCCGATCCCACCCGGGTGCACACCCTCGACTACGTGGGGGAGCGGTTCCGGGTGCGTGGCCCGCTGAATTCGCCGCGCGGCCCGCAGGGACGGCCCCTGCTCGTGCAGGCCGGCTCGTCGGAATCGGGTCAGGAGTTCGCCGCGCGCCACGCCGAAGCGGTGTTCACCGCCCAGCGCACCCTCGCCGACGGCGTGCGGTTCTACCGGGAACTGAAGGGCCGACTGGCGAAATACGGTCGCGCCGAACACGAATTGAAGGTGCTGCCCGGCCTGGTCCCGTTCATCGCCGACACCGTCGAGGAGGCGAAGGCGCTCGAGCAGGAATTCACCGACCTGATCTCGCCCGACTACGCGCTGCGCCAGCTCTCGACCATGCTCGGCGTCGACCTCACCACGCACGCGCTGGACGCGCCGCTGCCACCGCTGCCCGCCGAACGCGACATCGAGGGCGGGAAGAGCCGATTCACCCTGGTCAAGGAGCTCGCCGAAGCCGAGGATCTGACGGTTCGCCAGCTCATCGGCAAGCTCGGCGGCGGACGCGGGCACCGCACCTTCGCGGGCACGCCCGAGCACGTCGCCGACGAACTGCAGAGCTGGTTCGACGCGGGTGCGGCCGACGGCTTCAACATCATGCCGCCGTACCTGCCCGGTGGCTTGGCGGACTTCGTCGACCGGGTGGTGCCGATCCTGCAGGAACGTGGCCTGTTCCGCACCGACTACGAATCCACCACTCTGCGTGGGCATTACGGGCTCGCGCCGGTGGAGAGCCGGTTCACCCACCGGGATGCGCAGGTCAGCGCCTGATGCGGACCCGTCGTCTCGATCTGGAGCTCATGCGTGTGGTGAGCAGTTCCTGTCGGCGACCACGAGCACCTGCCACCCCCAGCTTCTCCTGAAGGACCATGGATATGACCACCATCGAAAGCCCTCGCAGCGCGACAGCACTGGAGATCGCCCCGGTCGCCGGGCACATCGGCGCCGAGGTCACCGGCATCGACCTGCGCGCCGACCTGACCGACGCCACCGTCGCGGACCTCACCGCGGCACTGCACCGGTACAAGGTGCTGTTCTTCCGCGATCAGCACATCGGGCACGCCGAGCAGATCGCCTTCTCCCGGCGGTTCGGCGCGGTGACACCGTCGCACCCCTACGACGACGACGCACCGACCGAGTACCCCGAGATCCTCGCCGTCGACAGCCGTTTGTACGAGAAGCGGTTCGGCCGCAAGAAGTTCAGCTACACCAACCAGTGGCACACCGATGTCTCCCCGCTGATCAACCCGCCCGCTGCCTCGATTCTGCGGGCCGAGATCGCCCCCGAGCACGGTGGCGACACCCAGTGGACCAACCTGGCCGCCGCCTACGCCGGTCTGCCGCAATCCTTGCGCACCTTCCTCGACGGGCTGCGCGCCGAGCACCGATTCGGCGGCCGGATCCCACCGTGGGAAGCCGACAGCGACTACGCCCGCAAGACCGCCGCGTCGCCGCTGGTGACCGAACACCCGGTCGTGCGGGTGCATCCGGCGACCGGGGAGCGGGTGTTGTTCGTCAACCCCGGCTTCACCACCCGGATCATCGGCCTCACCCCTCGCCAGAGCGACGCCCTGCTCGACCTGCTGTTCGACGAGATCGCCCAGCCTGCCTACACCGTCCGATTCCGCTGGGCGGCAGGCAGTATCGCGTTCTGGGACAACCGTGCCACCGCGCATCTGGCACCGAGCGACCTCAACCATCTCGACGTCACCCGTGTGCTCTACCGCACCACCCTCGAGGGTGAGGTCCCGGTCGGCGTCGACGGTGCCGCGTCGACCTGGGTGGCCGGCACGAAGTTCACCGGCGTCTGACAAACCCCTCCGGTGCCCGGTCTGCGGGCCGGGCACCGGCTTTCGACAGGAGATCGACTGCGATGAGCGAAACCTGGTCCGCGAGTACGGATGTTCTGGTGATCGGCGGCGGTCCGGCCGCCGCCTGGGCGGCGATCCACGCCAGAGAGGCGGGCGCGCGGGTAATTCTGGTCGACAAGGGTTACTGCGGAACCAGCGGCGCGACGGCACCGTCGGGCACGGGAGTCTGGTACGTGGCGCCGGAAGCGCAGGCGCGGGCGTCGGCGAAGGCGGCCCGCGAGGCCTTGGGCGGTCATCTCGCCGACCACTACTGGATGGATCGGGTCCTCGACCAGACCTATGCCAATATGAACCGGCTCGCCGTCGAAGGGCGTTATCCGTTCCCGGTGGACCCGGTGACCGGGCAGCAGTTGCGCACCGGTGTGCAGGGCCCCGAGTACATGCGCCGGATGCGCGCCTGGCTCAAGCGCATCGGAGTGGAGATCCACGATCACTCGCCTGCTCTTGAACTGCTCGTCGACGAGTCGGGTGCGGTGCGCGGTGCGGCGGGTCGGCAACGCCAGCTGGATCGTGACTACCGCATCACGGCGGGCGCGGTGGTGCTGGCCTCCGGCGGCTGCGCG
The DNA here is from genome assembly GCF_040639775.1 of Nocardia sp. NPDC023733. Lineage (NCBI taxonomy): Bacteria > Bacillati > Actinomycetota > Actinomycetes > Mycobacteriales > Nocardiaceae > Nocardia > Nocardia sp. NPDC023733. The sequence goes on from NZ_JBFAAN010000001.1 coordinate 1,247,706, forward strand.
TTCCTGTCCGGTGCGCTCGGCACCAATGTCGACACCGGTGACGGCGCGTTGATGGCGGCCGAAGTGGGCGCCAGGTTCTCCGGCATGGAATTCTCCAACGCCTACGCGATCGTGCCCAAAGGCTCGACGATCACCAAAACCGCCTACTACGGCTACGCCACCTTCTTCGGCGAGGACGGCCGGGTGATCGAGGACGCGGGCTCCACCCGCGGACGATCGGTGATCGCACGAAACCTGCTGCACCAGAAGGTGTTCGCCCAGCTCGATCGGGCGGATGCGACCGTGCAGGCGCAGATGCGGGTGGGTCAGCCGAACTTCTTCCTGCAGTTCGATCGACGCGGGATCGACCCGTTCACCCAGCGCTTCGAGATCGATCTGCTCGCCGAGGGAACGGTGCGCGGCACCGGCGGAATCGACGTGGTCGGCGACGACTGCGCCACCAGCGTCGCGGGCCTGTACGCCGCGGGCGACGCCGCCACCAGGGAGCGTATCTGCGGTGGGTTCACCGGCGGCGGTAGCCACAATGCGGCGTGGGCGATGTCGTCGGGTAGTTGGGCGGGCGCGGGCGCCGCACGGTACGCGCGATCGGCATCCGGACAGGGCGAGGTCGTCGGTGCGGGTCGGGTCGGGTTGCGCACGGCCGGGTCCGGCTCGTTGACCGCGGCCGAACTGGTGAGCGCGGCGCAGCGCGAGCTGATGCCGTTCGAGAAGAACTATCTGCGTCACGGCGACCGGCTGCGCGCCGCCCTGGGCCGTCTCGACGAGTTGTGGGACGTGGCCGCGGCGGAATTGAGCGTCACCGGCAGCGATCGGGTGCGGGCACGCCAGGCCGTGGCGATCACCGCGGTGGGCAGGCTCATGTACCGATCGGCCCTGTCGCGAACCGAAACCCGGGGCATGAGCAAACGTGCCGATCACCCCCGCACCGACCCCGCCCAGCACCATCACGTGATCTCCGGGGGACTCGACACCCCGTGGACCGGCACCGCTGCCGCTCGCAACACCGGTCAGGCGGTGGCGTTGTGATCGAATTGCTGCGCGCCGAGGACTGCATCGGCTGCGACAAATGCGTACTCGCCTGCCCCACCGACGTGTTCGACCGGACCGTGTCGGGCATTCCGGTCATCGCCAGGCAATCCGACTGCCAGACGTGCTTCATGTGCGAGGCCTACTGCCCGGCCGACGCGCTCTATGTGGCACCCGATGCCACGCCGCTCGCGTCGGCGTCCGTGCCGACCGAACACATCGGCCGGTACCGCGAGAAGCTGGGCTGGGGCAATGGCCGAACACCGGGTGCTCTGCTCGCGGTGGGACCGCCCCTGCCGCACGGTGCTCCACCGCCGCGACTCACCCGGGGAGAGGCCGGGAGCGGATCGGACCTCAACCCCCGAACAGCAGATACAGCCCGGTGAAGGTGAAGGCGACCATGGTCAGCATCAAGGCCAACTGGCCGGTCAGCCGGTGACGAGGGGAGAGTAGGAGCAGGCATCGGTCGTGTGCGGCGGCGACGCCGAGGATATGGCCGATCAGGACAGCGAGCACCTTGCAGGTGGCGAGCACACTCGGATGGCTCGACAGCACGTAGGCAACGTCTCGATCGGCCAGGTCCGCGAGATTCCAGCCACGGTCGAGCGGGTCCGCGAACAGCAGCACCGTCGCCTGTCCCTTCTCGACGAGAAACGTGAGGTAGTGGGCGACAAGGTAACCGGCGATGATCGGGGTGAGGCTGAGCGCCAGCCGCCGTGGGAGCAGCGCGCGTTCGGCGGAGGAGACACCGCCGGTGGCGCGTGCGGCGACGGAGAACAGTCCGCCCACGATCCCGATGAAGACCAGCAGCCCGGCCGTGCGCACCAGTGTCGGGTCGACCACCGGGGCCAGGTTGTCGACCCGTTCGCGCCACCACGGGAATGTGGAGAAGCTGTCGAAGGCGGTGGATCCGAGCAATGTCGCGGCGACCGCTACCGATCCGGCGAGCCCGGGGGTTCCCGCGAGATTGTTCAGCGGCATCCGCAGCACCGGCTGTCCCGCGCGGTCGCGGCCGAACGGACTCAGGTGCGCCAGTAGCGTGCTGTACACCTCGAGCGGGTCGGCGCGTTTTGCCCACACGGTGCCGAACAGTACGAGTCCGATCGAGGTGACGACCAGGTAGCCGATCAGCCAGGTCAGCACCGAGGCCACCGAACCCGGTGTGCGCCAAGCCAACTCCAGCCACGCGAAGGAGAACAGGCCGACAGCGGCGGGAAGGTTTCCCCACTCCTCGCGATAGCGGATAATTCCGTGTTCCGGCGTGCGCCGCAGCAATAGACAGCCGAATCGATGGATCGCCCTGATCGGGGAGATGACCTTCCAGACCGGTCCGATCAGCAGCGACGCCACCATCACCCCGACCCAGACGCCGATATACAGCACTCCGGGAACCGGATTAAGGGCCGGATCGGCGGAACCGAACACCGCGATGACGAGCACGCACACGGTCGACAACACGCTGATCGCGGAAATTATGCCGCGAGTCACGGGAGCGTCGATCATCAGCCGCACCGGCGTGGGTAGCGGCCATCCCGGCGACTCCGGGTCGAGTCGCGGCTGACGCCAGGCCACGAACAGCAGCGCGAACGAGAAGGTCAGCGCCCACGCCGCACCGACCAGGGCGTACGTGAGCGGAATCGGCAGGTCCGCGGCACCGTTGAGACCGTGGGCGAGGGGGCTCAACGCCGGACCAGCAGCGTCGTCACCGTCCGCCCGAGGTGGTGGAGTTCGATGTCCACCTGGCCCGGAACCGCCACCGTGAATTCGAACTCCTGGCCGGCGGCCGCGGCGACGGGAAAGGTGTGCGCGGGAGCGGAGTGGACATGCAGTTCGTCGGTGGCGTCACTGTCGACCCGCAACACGATGCGTTGCCCGACCTCTGCTTCGGTGCGCGTATTGACCGGCGACACTTCGCCGTCGGCTATCCGGATGTCGATGGTGCGTGCGGTCGCCACCGGCTCGACGGTCGGCTCGCCCGATGAGCAGCCCATCAGCAGCGCACCCACGGAGACCGTCACAAGACCGAACCCGAGTCGACGAGTGCTCACGGATTCTCCTCACTGCCGTCGGTCTGCGTGGATTCAGTTCCGGCGCCTTCGTTTTCGCGCCTCTCCGCGCGCCGATCGCGCATCGCGATGAACAACACCAACCCGACCAGCGCGACCGCGGGCAGGAAGGCCGGAATCGCCAGCAGCAGGGAGTGGTCGGCGAGAATGTCGACGTTCTCCTGGCGGATCACGTGTCGACCGTTGCCTTCTGATCCGGTGTGCTGCCCGCCGCCAGATAGCGATCGTTGACGCGCGCGGAGCCCCACGCCATCGCCGCGATCAAGGCCAGGCTGCATGCCAGCACCACCAGGCCGGCGAGGCCGATCAGCCAGGACGGATGGTCGAAGGACCGCTCGCGCTGCAACACCGAGATCTCCTCGACGAACGGCCGCGTGAAGCTCGCGGGCGCGGCCACCTCCGCGGCGCCGATGCCGGGATCGAGCGGCATGAAGAGGGGCAGCGCGGATTGCATGCGCCCGTCCTGCAGGCGCAGCACCGTTTTCCAGGTGCCGTGCACGGGCACCGGGCGGGTGGAAACGAAGTGGTCGTCGGCGACGCGACGCAGTTTGTCCACGACCAGGCCGTGGCCTGGACTGTCGTCACCGGTACCGCCCTGCCAGGCCAGGATCTCCACCCATTCCGGATCGGCACCGACCAGATCGGTGGGGGAGAGCCGGATGTCGGCGGTGACCATCCGTCCGCCCCGCACGGGCTCGGCGTCGGTGAGCACGACCGCCGCCGACGCGTTCTCCGGTACCCGGATGATCAGCCCGTTCGTGGTGGCCGCGGCGGCGATCACCACCGCGGCGACAACCAGTCCGCGCCGCACCGCAGGACTGGGCAATGGCTCGCCGCGCAGCACAGTGCCGAGCATCGCGCCGATCACACCGCCCGCCACACCGACCGGCACCGCCATCGCCAGCAGTTCGGGCCACATCCCGGCGACCCACGGATTGACGAACATCCGCTCGATCCACAGCGATTCGAGCCAGATGCCTACCGTCGCCACCCCGAGCCCGGCCAGCGCGCCCCACCAGAGTGGTCGCCGGATCAACGGCAGAAGAGCCAGCAGTTCGACCACGACCGCGGCACCGAGGTAGAGCGGAAACACATTGCGCGGCGCCTCGAATCCGGTGCCGACCAGGACCGCGACGACCCATCGCACACCGAAGGCGAAGGCCACGAGCAGCAACGTGCTGAGCGGGCCGAGCGTGAGCCGCGCCGAGATCAGGGCGATCGTCGCGGCGAAGACGATCAGCATCGGTTGCAGCACCAGCCGGAACTGCTGCACACCGAAGTCGAATTCGACGCCGAACACCGACAGCCCGATCACCAGGCCGCCGAAAGCGAAGGCCTGAACCGCCCACAACACCCGGCCGTCGATGCGCGCGGGGTCGGGCCGGTTGTACCGGCCTTCGAGTTCGAGCAGCAACACGCCGACCAGCGACAGGCCCGCACCTCCGATGAGCATCAGGTGAGTGGGCCCCCAGAGCGTGACATCCTGGCCGAACAGCCGATGCCAGATGTCGTCGAGCGGAAAACCGATCAGCGCGTACAAACCGGCACCGGCGATCAGGATGCCGCCCACGGGGGCGTACCAGTCGCGGGTGATCTTCACCGCGGCCCGGCCCGGCTTCTCGTCGAGCGGCAGGATGACGGCAAGCATGCCCGCCATGAAGAGGAAGAACAGGCCGACAAGGATGAAGTAGTGCGCCGGGTTGGCCAGCGGTCCGGCGTCGCGGCCCTTGCCGACGTGCAGGCTCACATCCCAGATGAAGCCGAGAAACGCCGTCAAGATGGTCGCGAGGAACATCGCGATCGGGAGCGCCACCCAGCCCGGCCGGTTCATGATGCGCCCGCTGAAGTCGGCCAGCCGCTGCAGCCAGGTGATGCGTCGGGTCCGGTGCAGGTAGGCCACCCACAGCAGCACCGCACCGATCACCGCGGCCGCACCGGTCATGAGCGCGACCTGATCGAGGGCGGCGCCACCGCCTTCGGTGCCCTGCGCGACCGGCATCGTCGACGGAGCGGATATCGCTGTGGACACGGCAGTCCTCCGATGGGTCGAAGCGCCCGGTCGATGGGGTAACGAACAGTATCCCGAATTCCGCGCGGTGCCGATACCCCACGCGCGCAGGTCGCGGATCCGATCCTGCGCGCCGCGGGGAACGACGCCGTGGGTCAGCGTGTGGCGATGATCGCTGATCCATGGCCGAACAGGCCCTGGTTCACCGCGATGCCCGCGCGGGCATCGTCGACCTGGCGGCCCTCGGCCTGACCGCGTAGTTGCCAGGTGAGTTCGCAGATCTGGGCGATGGCCTGGGCTGGGATGGCCTCGCCGAAGCAGGCCAGGCCGCCGCTGGGATTCACCGGCACCCGTCCGCCCAAGGTGGTCGCGCCACTGCGCAGCAGAGCCTCCGCTTCGCCTGTCTCGCAGAGCCCGATGTCCTCGTACCAGTCCAGTTCCAGTGCCGTCGACAGGTCGTAGACCTCGGCCAGGGACAGGTCTTCGGGACCGATACCGGCCTCCTCGTAGGCGGCGTGGGCGATGGCCGACCGGAAGGTGCGTGAGGGCGGCTCGACGGCCACCGCCGAATCCGTCGAGAAATCCGGCAGATCGAGCACGGTCTTGGGGAACGTCGGCGTGACCGTCGACAGCGCGGAGATGCGCACCGGATCGGTGATGCCGTGGCGGCGGGCGTAGTCCACCGACGTGAGCACCAGGGCGGCGCCACCGTCGCTGGTCGCACAGATGTCGAGCAACCGCAGCGGGTCCGAGACGACCGCCGAGGCGGAGATCTCCTCGACCGAGACCTCCTTGCGGTAGCGGGCGTTCGGATTGTTCAGGCCGTGCCTGGAGTTCTTCACCTTGACGGCGGCGAAGTCGTCGAGGGTGGCGCCGTGCAAGGCCATCCGGCGGCGGGCGTACAGCGCGAAATAGATGGGGTTGGTGGCGCCGAGTAGATGGAAGCGCAACCAGTCCGGGTCGTCGCGGCGCTCGCCACCGACCGGCTGGAAGAACCCCTTCGGGGTGGTATCCGCGCCGACGACCAGCGCGACCTCGCACAGTCCGGCCAGGATCTGGGCCCGCGCGTTGGCGATGGCCTGCGCACCCGAGGCGCACGCGGCATAGCTGCTCGAGATCTGCGCACCCGACCAACCGAGCGCCTGCGCGAACGTCGCACCCGAGACGAAGCCGGGGTAACCGTTGCGGATGGTGTCGGCGCCGGCGATGTAGCCGACGTCGCGGTGGTCCAACCCGGCATCGGCCAGCGCCGCACGCGCCGCCACCAGACCGTACTCGACGAAATTGCGGCCCCACTTGCCCCACGGGTGCATGCCCGCGCCGAGGACGGCGATGTCGCGATCGTTCGTGTCAGTCATTGACCGGCCTCCACATCCACACCGTGTGCTCGGCGTCGTCGTCCTCGTACAGCGTGCCGACGGTCAGTTCGACCGGCATACCGACGGCCAGGTCGTCCACGGTGAGACCGCGCACGACCTGCCCGAGAATCACCATCTGCTCCACCTCGAGCTCCACCGCCGCGACGACATAGGGCACGAACGGATCGGCCGAGACGTAGGGCGCGGGCGGCTTGTACCGAGCGTCCGCGTACGACCAGATCCGCCCGCGCGTGGAGAACAGGTATTCGACGAGCTCGGAGCCGTCGTGGGTGCCTGTGCACTGCGGATTGCGGCAGGCGAGCGTGTTCTTCGGGAAGTACGGCGTGCCGCAGTCGTTGCAGCGGGTTCCTTTGAGGCGTACCTGGCCGTCGTCCGCAGTGAACCAGTCAGCCACGGCGGGGCGTTGTTCTTTCTGCACGTGGCCGACGGTATAGGAACACGTTCTACTTTGGGGCGGAATTCCGATCCGGCGCCGCTCGGGCGGAGGTACGGTGAGCGCGTCGAGGATGCGATGACGTCGATCTGGAGTACCGCAGCGCGATGGGCACCAAAGCTATTGACCCGCAGTCGATCCGCAATGTCACGATCGTCGGCGATCCCGCCGGGGCGACCCGGCTGACCCACCGTCTGCGCCGGTGCTTCGGCGACACGGACGACACCGTCCGCTGGTCGACGGACGGTGCCGAGCACACGATTCGCGTCGCCGCGCCGTCGAACGAGGCGCTCATCGCCGACCTGGAACGCTGCATTCGGGTAGCCGACGGAGTCGTCGTGGTCGTGAACGCCGCCGCGCACAGCACCCCACGGCTGGAAACCATGTTGCGAGTCGCCGACGACCATCAGGTCGCCCGCCTGTGCCTGGTCACCGGCCTCGACCGACCCACCGCCGATTTCGACCGCTGCGTTCGTACGATCGCCGACACCCGCGGGGCAGCACCGCTGGCACTGCAGGTCCCGGTCGGCACCGGGGACGGCTTCGACGGTGTCCTCGATCTGGTGTCGGCCGCGGCGCTCGAGGCTGCCGGTAGCCGTGGAGAGTCCGCCGGGTGCTGGTACCGCGCGCTCGTCGAGACGCTGACCGAATCGGACTCCGCGGACTCCCTTTCGGCGCGGGACCTGCACAACCGCATCCGCCGTCGCACTCGCAACGGCGACGTGGTCCCCATCCTCTGCGACGCACCCAGCGCGAGCGACGACATCGCCGCCCTCCTGGACGCCGTCGTCCGCTACCTACCGTCACCCCTGTTCGTCTGCCAGCCGGAACACGCCCTCGACTACTGATCGCCGAGGGCGTGTCCGGGTCAGTGCGCGGCGCCTCCGGTGGCCGGGGCGCGGCCGTGTTTCATCACCAGCGCGAGCGAGAGTGCGAGCACGGATGCCGCCGCGCAGACCCAGAAACCGAGCCGGTAGCCGTGGTCACCGAACAGGTCGGGCAGCGGGGTCGCCGGTTGGGGTAGGCCGCCCACGCTCACCAGGGCGCTCATGCCGTTGTTGTGCAGGAACGCGGTGACGACGGCCAGGCCGATCGCCACGCCCATCGACTGCATGACCCCGAGCATGCCGAGACTTACGCCCTGCTGTTCCTGCGGCACCGCCTCGACCAGCAGGATCGGCATGCAGGCGTAGTACATGCCGAAGCCGACGCTGAAGATCGAGTTCACGACCAGGAAGTTGGTGGTGGTCAGTGGTAGCAGCGCGAACGCGATGCCCGCACCGGCGAAGATGATCAGGGCGACGATCAGGGGGAGCCGGGCACCGATTCGCTTGGCCAGCAGACCCGCGACCGCCCCGAAGATCATCGTGATCACCGAACCGAGCAGGGCGATCCGGACCGCGAACTCGAGCAGGGAGTACCCGCTGCCGTAGGTGTAGCCGGGATCGAGGGCGACGCGCACAGCGTCGAGCGGTACCGCTTGACCGGTCAGGCGCTGGATCTCGGCCACCGTCGACTGCCCGATCCCAGCCGTGACGACGGAATCCGGTGGAGTCTGGGCCATGTAGGCGATGGCGTAGGAGACGATGCCGATCTGAAGCGAGGCCAGGAGCGCCCCGGCCAGGACCAGCGCGACGCGCGGGTGGAACAGCAACTCCATGTTCATGATCGGTGTCGCGACACGCTTTTCGATGACGACGAACAGGACGAGCAGGGTGATGCCCGCGACCAGCCAGAGCAGCGTGGTGGGCTTCGCCCAGCCCCAGTCGTGGCCCTTGTCGACGTAGATCAAGGTGAGTGCGGCACCTCCGGACAGCAGTGCGGCGCCGACGATATCGATCCGCTCGGGGACCCGCAGCTCGGACTCGGGCACGATGAACCAGACCAGCGGCAGCATCGCCAGGGTGAACGCCGCCAGCACCCAGAAGATGGCGCGCCAGCTGTGGTTGTCGACCAGGTAGCCGCCGAGGACCGGACCCGCGATGGAGGCGACGCCGAAGCCGGTCGCGGTGAGCCCGAGCGCCAACGGAATCATGGTGCGCGGCAGCAGGTCTCGGATGAGGCCGTAGGCGATGACCGCGGTGGCGATGGCGGTGGCCTGCAGGCAGCGACCGAACAGGAAGACCGCCCAGTTCGAGGTGGTCGCGTCGAGTACGCAACCGATGACGAACAGGGCACCGCAGATGAGGAACATCCGCTTCTTGCCCCAGACGTCGCTCATCTTGCCGATCAACGGAGACGCGGCCGCGCCGATCAACCCGAAGACGATGATGGCCCAGTTGATGTCGGCCCCGACACCGGGGAAGCTCGGCGCGATCTTCTGTAACGCCGCCGCCACGATCGTGTACTGCATCGGGGCGATCTCGGAGAACAGGACGATCACCGCCAGCACGGTGAAAATCCTGGTGCGCGAGGCTCCGTCGAGCCGTCCGGTGTCGTTGTGGTCGTCTTTGTCGAGTCGAGGGGTACTGGTGGACATGGCCACGCTCCGTTGTTCGGTCGAGCAGGTCGAGCTGGGGTCAGATGAGGGAAGCGGTGTGGGGGAGGTCGGTGACGGAAGTGCCTACGTGCACGGTGAATTCGCCGGGTTCTGTTTCCCAGCCGTCGGACCCCCAGTGCTGGAAGGCGCGGTCGGGCAGGTCGAGCGACACGGTGCGCGACTCGCCCGCGGCCAGGGTGACGGCGGCGAAGCCTGCCAGCCAGCGCACCGGCCGATCCACCGTGCTGTCGGGGCGTGCGAGGTAGGCCTGGACGACATGTTTGCCGTCGCGGTCTCCGGTGTTGGTCACCGTGATCGAGACGGTGTGCCCGTCGACGACGAGGTCGTCGGTCGACCACGTGGTGTAGCCGAGGCCGTGGCCGAAGGGGTAGGCGGGTTCGGTGCCCGCGCGCAACCACGCGCGGTAGCCGATGTGGATGCCCTCGGCGTAGTCGAGGACGCCGTCGACGGGTGTGGTGTTCAGGACCGGAACGTCGGCGATGGTCGCGGGCCAGGTGGTCGGCAGCCGGCCACCGGGTTCGGCGGTGCCGGTGAGCACGTCGGCCAGTGCCGCGCCGAACTCCTGGCCGGGGAACCACGACAGCAGCACGGCGGCGACCTCGTTTCGCCACGGCATCTCCACCGGCGCACCGGAATTCACCACCACGACGGTGCGCGGGTTGACCGCGGCGACGGCGGCGACGAGTTCGTCCTGGCGGCCGGGCAGCCGCAAAGACGTGCGGTCGATGCCCTCGCTCTCGATCTGCTCGGTCGTGCCGACCACCACCACGGCCACCTCGGCGGCGCGCGCCAGTTCGATCGCGGCCGCGAACTCCTCGTTGTCGTCACGCTGCGGACGCCGGATGCCGAGGGTGGCGCCGAGAATGATGCCGAGGCCCGGCATCGCGTCCTGAATGCTGGTCACGAGCCGCACCTCGACCTCGTCGCCTGCGGCGAGGGTGCGGGTCACGTGACGTTGGGGCGGGTCGAGCAGCGCTGCCGCCGGGTCGCCGGATTCCAGGGTCACGTTCTCGTCCAGCACGGTCTCGCCGTCGATGTCGAGCCGGACGTGGCCGACGCCGCCGAATCCGATCTGCCAGTCGCCGGCCATATCCGCGCGCAGACGTGTGCGCAACTCGATCGCGTTCGACTGCGCGGCCAGCGGTTCACCGAGCAGCACGAGACGGCTGGTGGTGCGGTGCTGGACGCCGAGTACGGTGCCGTCCTTCAGGTACCGGGCGGACAGGCCCGGTTCGCCGGTCTCGGGGTCGGTCATGATCGTCACCGGGGCGGGAATCAGGTCCTCGGACAAATGGACACCCGCGGTGTGGGTTATCGGCAGGCGCCCGGTCAGGCCCTCCACCGGGGTGCTGGTATGCCCGGGGATGACGGTGGCGCTGCCACCGCCGAGGAAACGTGGTTCGCCCGCGGACGGGCCAAGGAGGGCGATGGTCGTGTCCGGTGCCAGCGGCAGGACACCGTCGTTGCGGACCAGCACCATCGCCTCCGCGGCGACCCGGCGGACCAGATCCTGTGCCTGTTCGTCGCTGAAAACCGGGGTGGGCTGCGGAGTTCCGTTCAGCGCACCCACGCGCTGGGCGAAGCGCAGGATGCGGCGCACCTTGTCGTCGACGGCCGACTCGGCGATCTCGCCGGCGCGCACGGCGGCGGCCAGCGGTTCACCCCACAGGTGCGGCGGGCCCGGCATGCACAGGTCGGTTCCGTTCGCCGCGCTCTCGGTGCTGCGCACCGCCATCCAGTCCGACACCACCACGCCGTCGAATCCCCATGTGCCCTTGAGCGGTTCGTCGAGCAGGGGGTTCTCGGTCATGGTGGTGCCGTTGACGGCGTTGTAGGCGTCCATGATCATCCAGGCGCCCGCTTCGACGGTGCGTTCGAACGGGTAGAGGTAGAGCTCGTGCAGTGCCCGGTCGTCGACGCGGACGTCGACGGTGAAGCGGTCGGTCTCGGAGTCGTTGGCCACGTAGTGTTTCGGGCACGCGCTGACGCCGTGCGCCTGCACGGCGCGCACGTACGCGTCGGCCATCTCGGCGGTGAGCAGCGGATCCTCGGAGAAGCACTCGAAATGCCTGCCGCCGAGCGGGGAACGGTGCAGATTCATCGTCGGGCCGAGCACCGCGTAGACGTCCTTGCGGCGGGCCTCGGCGGCGATCAGGGCGCCGATCTCGGTGAGCAGCGCCGGATCCCAGGTGGCGGCGATCGCGGTACCGGAGGGCAGGCTCACCGACGGGTCGCGTTCGTCCCAGTTCTCGCCACGCACCCCGGACGGCCCGTCGGACACCGGCATCTCGGCGAGTCCGATAGCGGGGTCGCCTGCCATCCGGAACAGGCTCGCACCGGAGATCAGCCGGAGCTTGCCGTCCAGATCCAGCTCGGTGAGCAGTTTCTCGATGTGGTCTTCCATGGAAGATGCAGCCTTTCGTCGGTCAGCGGGTGATGGTGCTGGCTTGATCGGACCAGTGTGGGTTGTGCAGGAGTTCGCCGGTGCCTGCCAGGAACGCGCCTCGGGCGACCTGATCGCCGCGCAGCCGGTCCATGAACCAGGCGGTCAGGTAGCCGAGATAGCGGTGCACGCCCTCGGTGCAGCCGAAGTTGGTGCAGTCGGGCTGGCCCTGGACGTCGTTGTGGTGGGCGCCCACCACCGCGGCGCGGGCCTTGGGTACGCCTGCGGGCATCGCGTCGTAGTACGCCTGCATCGACTGCAAACCGATCACCTCGGGTGGGAGCGCCTGCGTGGCCGGCGAGATGCCGTCGGCCGTACCGTTCACCAGCAGGACCGAGCCGGAGGTCACCGCGGTGGGATCGATGCAGGCGCTCTGGCCGTCGACGGTCGGCAGCGACGCGCAGGCCGCCGCCATCGGCATCTCGAGGGTCACCGCGGTGTCGACGAGGCCGCCGCCGCGGGTGAGCGCGTTGATCGCGCCGAGCCCACCCTGCGAATGGCCCGTGGCTCCGGCCGCGTCGGTGTCGATCTTGTTGTGGAAGACGCTGTTCGGGTCGCCGTTCTGGTCGCTCAGGTAGCGCACCGCGTCGAGCATCTGCGCACCGGTGCCGGTGTCGGTGCGATCGGCGGCGATGACCACGAATCCCCACGACGCGAGATGCGAGAGCAGGTACGCGTATTCGCGCGGGTGGGCCATGGTGCCGTTGCCCCAGGTGATCACCGGATGCACCACACCGCCCGCGCCGAGGTCGGCCGGATACCAGATGTCGTAGCTGTCGCCGGTGGACGTGCAGCAGTCGACACCGGTTCGTTGGGCCACCACCCACGGGCCGGGCGCGTGATAGGTGGCTTCGAGCGGTGCGGCGGGTCGGTACGGCGCCGCCGCTGCCGGCACCACCCCGGTCGCCGCGGCGACGATCAGCGCGAGAGAGGTCAGCGCGCCCCGCGCACCATTGCGCGGGCGCCGACCGGACAGGACAGTTTTGTTGCTCACGATCTCGGACGATAGGGAGACCAACCGCTGCGCGAGGCCGGGCCGCGCCGTCTTGCAGACGGTTTGCAGACACCCCGCGCGCGGCGAGACCGGGGACGTATCGTCGAGGTGATGAGAAAGCCGATCCCAGTCGCGAACCTCGCACAAGCGAATGATGTGCGGGCGCGCATCCGCATGGCGCGGCCGAGCGCCGGTGCGGCACGCGCATGAGCGAAGTGGGCTCGGCGCTGCGCGTCGCGCGGACAGCCGCCGGGATCAGTCTGCAGGGCATGGCCGCTCGCACGAACTACTCCAAGCCGTATCTGGGTCAGCTCGAGACCGGTGCGCGCGCGGTGCGCGCCGAGCACGTGGACGCCTACGCGTCGGCGTTGCACACGTCGCTGGATCACCTGCGTGACCGGTTGACCGTCGAATCGGTCGGCGAGCTCGACGACCTGCCCACCCAGCTGCGGTCGCTGCTGCTACCACCCGCCACGTACGCGCGCGCCGATCACCCGACCTTCTCCGCCGCCGAGTTGGCCGCCGCCGAGCAGCTGGCGATATGGGCGCGAGGCAGGCAGTGGGGCGACGGGCAGGCGCCGCGCCGTGCCGTCACGGCGTGGTTGGGCGCGAATCTGCCTCGGTTGCAGCAATTTTCGGATTCGAACCGGTATGGGCGCGCACTCCGGATCGGTGCGGAACTGGCCGACATCGCCGCCGCCATGAGCTGGGATGTGGAGGACGTCGCCGCCGCGCGCAGGTACTCGGTCGATGCCGCGCGGCTGGCCCACGCCGCAGGCGACCCGGTGCTGACCGCCGCGATCCTCACCGAGTCGACCTGGCAGCTCCTCGACAGCGGCAGGCCCGCGGAAGGACTGGAGGTGGCTCAGCTCGCACAGTATCTGTCGCGCCGCACCGCGACACCCCTGTTGCGGGTCGCCCTCGCCGAGCTCGAGGCCTACGCGAACGGCATTCTCGGCGAGCAGGCCGCGTTCCAGCGCGCGATCGTCGTCGCGGCGGAATGCCGTGGTGAAGCCGCCGAGGCCGCCCCCGCTGACAATGCCGCCGACCGCAGCCTCACCGCGGCCGCCATCGGCATGCTCCTCGGACCGCGTCGCGACTGGCCGGGGCCGGGGCAGCAGTCGCGGCTGCTCGGCCACAGCTACCGTCAACTCATCGCGACTCGCCCCGACCTGGCCCGCATCGCCTTCGGTGATGTCCACCCGCCGCTGTCGCGGGAAGTCCTGACACCGGAGATGGCCGCGATCTCCTCGGCTCGCCTGCGGTTGATGCTCGGCGAGCCCGAACGCGCGGTCGAGGAGATCGGTCCGGCATTGTCGCTGAACCGGGGTCCGACCGGCCGCACAGCCGCCCGGCTTTCGGACTTCCTGCACGAGTCGGTCGAATTCGCGGCCATCCCCGCTGTCGTCGAGGTCCGCGCTGCGATCCGCGACATGGTCACGCATTCGTGAGCGCGGTGTCCGGCGTCAGTGCCGGGTCTACGCGGCAACCGTCAGCGAAGCCGGTGACGACCGGCAGACCGCGCATCCAGCCGACTCAGCCCGTCGCGGCCGCACCGTACCGGGCGATCAGCAGACCGATGATTCCGGACTCCTGGCTCTGCGTGCTGATCATGTCGCGCGCGGCCTGCTCGACCGGACCGCCGGTGGACAGCTCGTCGAAGGCCTGGGCCATGGCGACGCCGCCCTGGTGATGGCGGTACATCAGGCGCAGGAACATCATTTCCGCCTCGGCTCCCCGGGCCACGGCGAGGGCGTCGAGGTCGGCGCGAGTGGCCATGCCGGGCATCGTCGTGGCGCCGGCATGCCGGTGACCGGTGGGCATCCACGACATCGGGTGCGCGCTGGTCGGGGTCGTACCGGCCAGCCGGAGCCAGCCGAGCATCATGCCGATCTCGAGGCGCTGGGCGTCGGCGATCTGGTCGGCCAGTCGCCGCACCGCGGGGTCGACGTCGGGCGCGAGGCGCTCGACCATGGTCAGCGCCTGTTGATGGTGACCGGTCATGTCCTGCACGAAACCGATCTCGGTCGATGTCAATACCGGTGCGGCCGTGGGGATCTCGGGTACCACGAGCGGTCGCAGGGCCGCGCCGATCACCAGCAGGAGCAGGATCGACGTGGCGGCACCGAGCACCACCCGCGGCGTACTTCGTCGGTAACCGACCGCGGCGGACACATCGCGTGTCGGCATTCGCTCGCTCATGAGCCGACGGTCGAGCGCTGGTCGGCGGGCGGGGTGTACACCTCGGGTGCCAATTCCAGGGTGAGCAGGCCGTTGTCGGCGCAGGCGGCCCACAGCTGGTTGCCACGCCATTCGGGGGCCGAGAAGCACCAGTCCGTGGACAGGTCACCGAAGGCCACGTCGCCGGTACGCGAGCTGGTCGCCTGCTCAGGATCGAAGGCGCCCGACTCGACGGCCTGCATCACCGACGGCGCGCTGAGCAGCGGGACACCGATGATCGAGGCGAGAGCGTGCGGGGAGTTCCACAACTCGCTGTTCTGGCCGGTGCGTGCCGGTGGGTTGAAGTAGGCGATCTCGCGCACCTGGAACGGATCGCGCACATCGAACACCCGGATGCCGGAGGAGATCCAGCCGCAGGCGAGCGCGGTGGGATTCACCGGCCGGTCGGCGGAGCAGTAGTGGGCGTCGTAGGCGAACAGCGACCCACCCATGCTGGAGGCCATCGCGCTGTCGCGGTGCTGCGAAAGATTGATCTCCAGCTTGATCGTGTTCACCACGCGCGGCTGGGTGTCGTCGGAGATGTCGATGAGTTTCACGCCGCCGGAGCCCGCCTCGTCGGCGCTGAACAGGTACGGCACGCCGTTGTAGGTGACCGGCACGTTCTGCTGGGTCGCCCAGCCGTCGGTCCAGGTGAGCTGGGCGATGATCGGCACCTGGGGGTCGGGATCGCGCCGCTGCACGGCGGAGGTGTCGAGGATCGTGAGCCCACCCATGTTGTCGGCCAGATACATCCGGTTGCCGTCGGCGCGCAGGCCCATACCGTGCATGGACTTGCCGGGCATGCCCTGCCAGATCACGCGGGGCAGAGCCGGGTCGGTCAGGTCGACAGCGCTGACGATGCCGGGAACGACCCCGGACGCCCAATAGGTGCGGCCGTCGGGGGAGAAACCGCCCTCGTGCGCCGTGATCTGCACCGGCAGGGTCGGATCGGTGCCCGGGCCGGGGTTGAGCAGACGCGGGTGCGCGCAGTCGGAGATGTCGTAGACCGAGATCAGCCCCGCGCCGGTGAACGCGGGAACCCCGGTGCCGACCAGCAGCTTTCGCTCGGAGTTGACCTTGAGACTCTCCCAGGTTCCGGCCAGCATCGCGGGTTCGGTGAGCGTGGTGGTGAGCACCGGATTCGCCGGATCCGCGACGTCGATCACCTGCACGCCTTGCGCCGGGCCGAGCAGGTTGCCGGGGAAGAAGCTACCCAGATAGACGCAGTGGTCGAACTGCGTCGAGGTGATCCCCGCGCCGCGACCCGCGTAGCCGCCGATGCGGGTGATGTTGCACCGGTAGCCCTGGGTGCTGCGGCCGCTGTCACGGTCGGCGGCCGGCACGTCGCCCTGCAAGCCGGGTTCGGGAAGCGCGTCGCCGGTGCAGGCAGCCCGGGCGACAGCGGTGTCGGCGATGTCGCGACTCTCCAGCACCCTCCCCGAGGAGTCCGGTTGTGCGATGCCGATCGCGGCGGGGACCAGCAACGCGGCGGCCGCGGCGACGAGCAGACGTCGATAAAGGGTTCTCATTCCGTACTTTCGTGATGGAGGGCGAGGGTGACCAGGGCCGCGGCCGTCTGGCGGCAGAAGTGTTCGCCGTCCTCGTCGCCTCGGGTTAGTGCGCGCAGCAGGGTCGCGCCACGCAGGAATTCGAAGAGCAGGTCCGGATCGCAGGCAGGGGAGACCTGGCCGGTTTCGACGGCCGCATCGATGGTGGCGCGCAACGCGACTCGCGCCATGCCCTCGCCGCGGTCGCGCAGTCGCCGGTAGCTCTGTTCGTCGTCGTGGTAGGCCGAGAGCAGGCCGGGGATGCCGGAGCGGGCCGCGGGATGGGTGGCGGCGGTGAAGAACAGCCGGGTCCAGGCGAGCAGGTCCGCGCGGATGTCACCGGTGGGCTGCGGGACCACCCCGGTGTCGAGCGCGAAGATCGCGTCCTCGACGAGGTGGATCTTGTTCGGCCACCGACGGTAGATCGAGGTGGCGACCACGCCCGCGCGGCGCGCGACGCCCTGAATCGTCGTGGCCTGAAAACCCTGCTCTACCAGCAATTCCTGCGTGGCGCGCAGCACTTGCTCGTCCAGTTGTGGGTCCCGTGGACGACCGCGGCCCTGGCGGTTCTCGATCTGTTCGGTCACCGATCACTCCTCCTTCGACGTCGGCAGAGCGTAGCCGAGATCGGATCTTTTTAAAAACGCTACATGGTGTATTTGAATTCGCTAACTTGAAACCTGTTCCACCCCCCCACTCGTGAAGGATCCCCATGCTGACTCCCCAGGACGAACTGCTGTGCCACCAATTGCCGACGACCTTCGACCACGTCGTCCAGAGCGACCTGCGCTGGACCGAGCGCGTCGTGCTCTACGGCTTCGACACCACCGGCCGGGTCAGCGTCATGACCGGCATGGCGCGCTACCCCAACCGCAATGTCATGGACGCCTACGCGATGGTCACCATCGACGGCAAGGCGCATGTGGCGCGCCTGTCGCGTGAGATCGGCGGCAAGTACGACGACCTGGGCGCCTGGCAGGTGGGCCCCTACCGCTACGAGATCACCGAGCCGCTGCGCGGGGTTCACGCGAGCCTCGGCGACAACGAGCACGGGCTGCGCCTCGAGCTGAACTTCAGCGGTCAGTTCCCCGCCTACGAGCAGGAACCCGCGTTCTTCCGCACCCGCGGGCGCGTCCGCGAGGACGCGCGACGCTACTACCAGAACGGTGAGATCTCCGGCTGGCTCGAGGTCGACGGTCAGCGGATCGACATCGACCCGAGCACCTGGTGGTTCGGTCGCGATCACTCGTGGGGCACCAGGCACGGCGGTGGCGGCGGCAGCCTCGGCGAGGGCAGCGGTCTGCAGCCCTCGGAGATCCCGGACGGTGTCCTGTACTTCATGGGCATCTTCCAGTTCGACGACGAGCTGGTCCATTTCGCCCAGCGCGAGACCGCCGACGGGCAACGCTGGCACTTCGAAGGCTCCATCCAGCAGCCCATCGAAGCGCAGGCGCCGACCGTGCCGATCATCGGCGTCACCCATGACCTGAAGTTCCGCGACGACTTCCGCATCGTCACCGAGGGCGCGTTCACCACGACCGCCGCCGACGGCAACGTGCGCACCTTCTCCGTGACGGCGCTACACGATTTCTGGCCGGGCCTGGCCGGCTACGACATGTACCGCGGTTACGCCTCCGGTATCTGGAAGGGCGAGTCCTACAGCGACGGCTTCACCGTCGACCTGGCCGATACCGGGGAGCTGCGGCAGGTCAGCATGCTCACCGAGACCTTCTGCAAGGTCGAGAGCAGTGACGGGAAGGTCGGCTACGGCTTGGTGGAGATGGTGTTCATGGGCCGCAACGCCCGCTACGGGTACGAGGGCTACTGATGACCGCTCGACCCACAGCAGCAGACCTGCCGACCGCCGTCGTGCCCGTCCTGCGCGAGGAGTTCCCCGACGCGCGCTCCGCCCGGGTATCGAACTGGACGGCCAGCCCGCGCGGGCTGGCGACCGAGACGTTCCTGTTCGACCTGGAACGCGACGACGCCGAGCAGGTGTCGCTGGTGCTGCGCCGCCCGCCCGAGGTCGCGCTGTTTCCCGACTATGACCTGCTCCGGCAGGTGCTGGTCATGCGCAGGCTCGCGGGCACCGGCCTGCCGGTACCCGCTGTCCGCTGGCTGGATCGCGGCACCGAGGCGCTCGGCAGCCCGTACTTCGTGATGGACCGGATCGAGGGCTGCGCGCCCGGTGACCTGCCGTCCTATCATTCGGCCGGACTGTACTTCGATGCCGAGCCCGCCGAGCGGGAAAAGATGTGGTGGGGTTGCGTCGACACCATCGCCGAGATCCACCAGCTCGACTGGCGCACCCTGAATCTGGACTTCCTGGCGTTCCCGCAATTCGGCACGAAACCACTCGATCAGATAGTCGGCTACGTCGGCGCCGCCCTCGACTGGGCGTCGACCACCGCGCCACCAGCGCTGCGCCGTGCGGTGGACTGGCTACGCGCGAATTCGTACGAACCCGACCACGTCACGCTGTGCTGGGGTGACGCACGCATGTCGAACATCCTCTACGACACCGAATTCCGGGTTGTCGGCGTGCTCGACTGGGAGATCTCCTACATCGGCGACCACGAAGCCGACCTCGCCTGGATGCTGTTCCTCGACTGGGCGTGTTCGGAATTCCAAGGCACCGAACGGCTTCCGGGCACACCGACCAGGCAGCAGACCATCGCCCGCTACGAGGAACGCAGTGGGATGAAGGTGCGCAACCTGCGCTACAACGAGATTCTGGCGGCGGCCCTGCTCAGTATCCCGCTGCTGCGGATGGCGCACCGGTTGCAGCTGCCGCCGGAGGTCGATGTGACGGCGTTCTGTGTCCAGCGGATCGAGCAGTTGCTGGCCGAGGACTGATTGTGGTCACGGGTCGCGGCAGCGCCGAATAACGTTACAGTCTAGTATGTAATGGTGACTTCGGAATCCTCGCCGCGACCCGGTCGGCCGCGTGACGCCGACAAAGACCTCGCCGTGCTCATCGCCGCCCGGCAGCTGCTCGCCGAGGTGGGGTATCCGCAGACCACGGTGGTGGCGATCGCCAAGCGCGCCGGCGTCAACACACCGGCGATCTACCGGCGCTGGCCGACTCGGCAGGCCTTGCTGGAGGAGGCCATTCACGGTCCCGGCGCGTACGCGCCGCCGGAGCCGACCGGCGATCTGCGTGCCGACCTGGCGACCTGGGTGCGCATTTTTCTCGCCCGCGCGGACAGCCCGGCGGCGCGCGCCGGAGTGCCGGGTCTGCTGGCCGACTCGCAGACCGAAGAGGCGCGGCGACGGCTGCTGGCGATCGGTGCGCCGGTACGCAAGGCCTTCGCCGAGTTGCTCGTGGGGGCGGTCGACGACGGTCGGCTCGCGCCCGGCGTCGATCCGGAGCTGGTCTTCGAGATCCTCGCGGGGACAACGACATTCCACGCGCTGTCGCGAGGCGGTGAAGACGCCGAGCGGTTCGTGACGCGCATGGCGGACGCGCTGTACGTGCTCGTGAACCCGCGCTGAACCGTCGCTCGCGGCGAATTCTCCCCTGGTCGCGCCATAACGTTACATGCTACTATGTAATTATGATCGCAGTGCTTCCGCAGTTCACGGCGGACCGATGAAGGTCGATCTCCAGCTCGACGCCCGCCCCGACGAAGTCGTCTCCCGCACTGCCGAATTGACCGCGTGTGGCGCCGACGGCCTGTTCACCTTCGAAGGTCCCCATGATGCGTTTCTGCCGCTGATCCTGGCGGCCGGCGGTGCCGAACCTGTCGACCTCATGACCAATGTCGCCATCGCACTGCCACGTAGCCCGCTGCACCTGGCGCACGCGGCCTACGATCTGCACCTGCTCAGCCGTGGCCGGTTCCGGCTCGGACTCGGTTCGCAGACTCGCGCGCACATCGACAAGCGGTACGGCGGCCAGTGGTCGCGGCCCGCGGCACGGATGCGCGAGATCGTCCGAGCGGTCAAGGCGGTCCTCGACGCGTGGCAGAACGGGACCGCGCTGCGCTTCGAAGGGGAATTCACCCGGCACACCCTGATGCCGCCCACCTTCGATCCCGGCCCTAATCCGTATGGGGTGCCGCAGATCTGCCTCGGCGCGCTCGGCCCGATCATGACCAGAACCGCGGCCGAGGTGGCCGACGCGCTGCTGGTCATGCCGTTCAACAGCGCACGCCATTTCGCCGAACGCACCGTGCCCGCCATCGAGGAAGGGCTCGAGCGAGCCGGGCGTGCGGCCGCCGACCTGGCGATCTACCCGCAGGTGATCGTCGCGATGGGCCGGACGCCGCGCGAGCTCGAGTCCGCCGCCGTCGGGGTACGGCGGTTGCTCGCCTTCTACGGATCGACCCCCGCTTACCGCCCGGTCCTCGAGGTGGAAGGATGGGGTGAACTCCAGCCCGAACTGAACGCGCTGTCCAAGCGCGGCCAGGTCGGCCCGATGACGGAGCTGATCGACCACCACATGCTGCGGACGCTCGCCGTCTACGGCACGCCCGAGGAATGCGCCGACCAGATCGTGGCACGTTTCGGCCGGGTCGCCGACCGGATCTGCTGCTATTTCCCCGGTTACACCGCTCCGGACGCGCAGATCAGGGACCTGGTCACCGCATTGCAGGTCGTATGAGCGGCGTCCGGATCGGGATCTGCGACGGCGTCGCCGTGGTGACTCTCGATCGACCGCAGCGCCGCAATGCCTTCACCGCCGCGATGGGTCACGCGCTCGGCCGGGCCTACCGCGACCTGGATGCCGACGCCGCGGTCCGGGTGATCGTGCTGACCGGTGCCGCCCCGGCCTTCTGCGCCGGAGCTGACCTGGGCGGCGGAACGGCCACCTTCGACGATCCCGATCGCGCGACCTTCTCCGCCTCACCGGTCGACCCGCCCGCCTTCACCCTGCGAAAGCCGGTGATCGCCGCGGTGAACGGACACGCCATCGGCATCGGGCTGACCCTTGCCATGCAGGCCGACATCCGTCTGGTCGCCGACGACGCCCGCTACGCCATTCCCCAGGTGCGCCTCGGTGTCGTGCCCGACGCGATGGCGCACTGGACGGTGGCCAAGGTCGCCGGGATGTCCGTCGCCGCCGACATCCTGTTGTCGGGACGCACTTTCGACGGCGTCGAAGCGGTCCGGCTCGGCCTCGCCAGCCGGTGCCTGCCCGCGGCCGAAGTACTGCCCGCCGCCCTCACGATGGCCACCGACATGGCCACCTACGCCTCGCCGACATCGATGGCAGCGAGCAAGCGACTGCTGTGGGACGCCGCGATCCACGGCTATGGCCCCGCCAGGGTCGCCGAGCTCGAAACCGAACTGCACCTGCGCGTGATGGGCAGCCACGATGCCGTGGAAGGGATGCGCGCCCGGCTCGACCACCGCGCCCCGGTCTGGTCCGCGTTGTCGAGCGAGTGCCAGGACCGAACGCCGTCGTGACCTTTCCAGCCTTCAGGAGCCGCAGATGTCCCTAGCCGTAAACCTCGACCAGCAGGCACTCGCGGAATCGGTCGCCGCCTTCGCCCGCAAGCTCGCACCGCTGTCGCGGACGCGTGAACACCTCGCCGACTACTCGACCGGCGCCGGACCGTCCGACACCTGGACAGCCCTGTGCGATCAGGGATTACACGCACTGCACCTGCCTGCTGTCTACGGTGGCGACGAGTGCGGGCTGGCCACCCTCGTAGTGGCGGTCGAGCAACTGGGCGCGGCCCTGTTCCCCGGCCCGTACCTGCCGACTGTGACCGCGAGCGCGCTCGCTACGGCGGCGACGGACGCCCCGGCACTGTTGACGGCGTTCAGCGCGGGCATGACCGGATCGGTCGTCACCGGCGCAGGACTTCGCGCCGAACCCGACGGAGACGGCTGGGTGGTCTCTGGGACCTCCGATCCGGCACTCGGTCTGCCCGGCGCCCAACGGGTGGTGGTGCGGGCCGATATCGACGGTGCGGCGAGCCTGTGGTTCTGGTTCGACCCCGCCGACGCGGTCGCGTCCGGCTCGTCGGCCCACGTGACCACCGCCGAGGCCGTCGACCTGACCCGCTCCCTGGGCGGCCTCGCGTTCGACGCCTATCGGGTGGAGCCGGCGAAGGTGCTCGACGGCATCGACCCAGCTCTCGCCCAGCTGTGGACGACCACCCTTGCCGCGGCGGAGGCGACCGGAATCTGTCGCCGGCTGCTGGACACCACCGTCGACTACATTCGCGTCCGGCACCAATTCGGGCGCCCGATCGGCAGTTTCCAAGCGGTACAGCACAAGACGGCACTGATGCTGGTCCGCGCCGAGGTGACGACCGCGGCGACCTGGGACGCCGGTCGCGCCGAGTCCCAATCTACCGAGCAGCGCCTTCTCGCCGCCGCGAGCGCCGCGCTGACCGCCCTACCCGCCGCGATCGATCAAGCGGTGGACTGTGTGAGCCTGCTCGGTGGCATCGGCTTCACCTGGGAACACGACGCCCACCTGTACTGGCGGCGGGCGATCGCGTTGGCTGCCGTGATCGGCGGCGAGGACGCGGCGGCGCGCGAGCTGGGACAGCGGTGCCTGCGCGCCGAGCGCGATTTCACGTTCGTCACCGCCACGACCTCGCCGGCCCTGCGTTCGACCGTGGGTGCCGTGCTCGACGAGGTCGTCGCCTTGCCCGACGACGAGATCCCCTCGGCGGGTTGGGCTCCCGCGCGCGGCGGATCCCGTCGTACGCGGCTGGCCGCCGACGGCCTGGTCGCCCCGCACTACCCACCCCCGTACGGACTCGGCGCCGGTCCGGCCGAACAGGCTGTGATCGCCGACGAATTCGCGCGCCGCGGTCTCGCCCAACCCGAGCTCGGAATCGGCGGATGGGTCCTGCCCACCCTGATCGAACACGGTGACGACGAACAGCGCGCGCGGTTCGTCACCGACACCCTCCTCGGCCGGATCATCTGGTGTCAGCTGTTCTCCGAGCCGGGAGCGGGTTCGGACCTGGCGGGACTGTCCACCGCCGCGCGGAAGGTCGCGGGCGGGTGGGTGATCACCGGGCAGAAAGTGTGGAATTCCCAAGCACAGGAAGCGGATTGGGCGGTCTGCCTGGCTCGCACCGATGCGACGGCGGCCAAACACGCGGGCCTGACGTACTTTCTGATTCCGATGGATGCCGATGGTGTCGTCGTCCGCCCGCTGCGTCAGGCCACGGGCATCTGGGAGTTCAACGAGGTCTTCCTCGACGAGGTCTTCGTGCCCGACAGTCAGGTGGTCGCGAATCCCGGTGACGGTTGGCGGATCGCGGTCACCACCCTGTCCAACGAACGATTCGCCATGGGCTCGGCCACCTTCGGTCACGGCTCGAGCGCTCTGGTGCGCCGGCTTCTGGATTCCGGTGACCACGCGGGCACTCGCGACGACGTGGTGCGTGTCCTCGGCCGCAATGCCGCACGCGAGCTCTCGGTCGCCGCACTCACCCTGCGCAATGCCGTAGCGGGGACGAACGGTATCGCTGACGGCGATACCGCGGGCAACAGCGTTCGCAAGGTCTGGCACGCCATCGCTCAGCGCGATGCCACGCGTGCCCTGGTCTCGGTTCTCGGGCCGCGCGCCGCCGTCGGCCACCCCGAACAGCCCTACACCTTCGACTTCCTCGGCCTGCCCGCCATCCTCTTCGGTGGCGGCACCATCGAGATCCAGCTCGATATCATCGCCCGCCGAGTGCTGAAATTGCCTCGGTGATCACCGGACCGGGCTCCCGCGCGTAGTGCGGTGCGTAGCCCGCGCCGGATGGTTCCCGACTCGGCGGGGACCGCGGTGGCGAACTTGCGTTCGGATGCGGTTTCGGGTGCGTCGTCGGTGGTTGCCAGCAGGAAGGTGTCGGGGAGGGCCAGTTTGTTGATCGTGCGCAGAGTGAGCAGGTACTGCCGGGGCAGCGGGCCGGTGGTGTAGGGCAGGTCGTATTTGTCGCAGAGTGCGCGGACCCGAGTTGCTATCTCGGCGTAGCGGTTGCTCGGCAGGTCGGGGAAAAGGTGGTGCTCGATCTGGTGGGAGAGATGGCCGCTGAGGAAGGCCAGGATCGGGCCGGCGTCGAAGTTGGCGGAGCCGAGCATCTGGCGCAGGTACCACTCGCCGTGCGTCTCGTGCTCGATCGCTTCCGGGGTGAACTTTTCGGCGCCGTCGGGGAAGTGGCCGCAGAAGATCACGACGTAGGCCCAGAGATTGCGCAGCGCGTTGGCGGCGATGCTCGCGGTCAGGGTGCGGCGCCAGCGTCGTCCGCTCAAAATCGGGAAGAACACGTAGTCCTTGGCCGTCTGCCTGCCGATCTTGCGGACCAGCGCCCGGGTGTGCGCGGTCTTCTCGGTGGCGGTCGCGGCGCGGTCGCGTTCGGAATACAGCCCGTGCAGGGCGATGCCCCATTCGAAAGTGGCTGCCAGGAGCAAATTCTGCAGCGGTTGCAGGAGCAGGCGTGGTCGCCACTGCTGGTCTCTGGTCACCCGGATGACGCCGAATCCGACGTCGTCGTCCATCCCGACCACATTGGTGAACATGTGATGGCGGTAGTTGTGCGAGTAGCGCCACTGTGACGACACCCCGGCCATGTCCCATTCCCAGGTGCGGGAATGGATCTCGGGATCGTTCATCCAATCCCATTGGCCGTGCGACACATTGTGGCCGATCTCCATGTTCTCGATGCTCTTGGCCGCGGCCAGCGCCGAGGTGCCGACGAGCCAACCCAGTCGTGAGCCGGTGCCCGCCAGGAGCAGTCGCGCACTCGCGTCGAGGATTCGCTGGAAGGCGATCGTGCGCCGGATGTAGTCGGCGTCGGGGGTGCCGCGCCGCTCCTCGATGTCGCGCCGGATCGTGTCGAGTTCCTCGCCGAGGGCTTCGACATCGGCTCTGCTCAGGTGCGCGTAGACCGCGACTTCGGTGATGGCCATGATTCCTCACTGGTCGTACCGCTGATTCTACGTTCATCTACAGCAGACGTCTACAGCGTAGACTAACGGTATAGACGCACACGGTGACCGCTGTGTGACGGAGTCGGCGGGAGCCGGGACAGGAGCGCCGGATCATGACGCGAACATCGGCCGGACGTGTTCCCGGACCGCATTCGGATGCCTCGACGACCTGGTGGCCGCACGGTGCGGATCTGACCGCCGAGCTGCCCGATCTGCTGGCGCGGCTCGAGCCCCGGCGCGGCCCGGTGCATCGGCTGAGCTACAATATCGACGAATGGCCCGCTGCCGCACGGACTTTCGATCATCGAGGTCATCGGGTGCGCTTGGACGGTTACCACTACATGCGACCGCACACGGTCGATGTGCTCGGCGTCGACGGCCACTGGTTACACCTGCGGGTGGTCCCGGCCGACATCGACGGCGAGTCCGCCGAGCAACGCTGGGAGTCCGAGGGTGGGGCCGAACCGGACAGTGATCAGCCCGAGAGGTGACTCAGGGTCGCGGTGAGGCCGGTGAGGAGGATATCCAGGCCTCGCTCGAGTTCGGCCGCGCCGTCGTAGGCGGCCAGTATCGGTGCGAGCTCACGCACCAGGGGGAACTCGGTGATCGGCAGCCGATGCAAGCCGAGCCGCAGGACCTCGTCGGATTCCTCCGGCCGCTCGATCACCTCTTGGAGCTCGTTGAGTACGTGACCGTAGAGGAATCCGAACAGGGCGCGGTAGACGTGCAGCGCGTCGGCGCCGGAGAACCCGGCGTTGGTGAGCAGTCGCAGGATGTTCTCGAGCGGCCGGACCACCGCGATCGGGCGCATGCCGAGCGGGGTCGACAGCGGCCGGGTCACCAGCAGCGGGACGACATTCGGGTGGGCCAGCGACAACGCGCGGAAGGAGCGCGCCACCGCGCGCAGCTGTGCCGCCCAGTCCGGATCGTCGGCATCGACCACCAGCTGTTCGAACACCATCTCGGCCACGCCGTCGAGCACGGCGGCCTTGTTGGGCAGGTGACGGTAGATCACCATCGGGTCCCGGCCGACCGCTTCGGCCAGCCGCCGCATCGACAGTGCGTCGACGCCGTCGCGATCGACGATCATCAGCGCCGCGGTGAGCACGGACGCCCTGGTCACCGCGTTGGCGGGACGGCGGGCGCCATCTGTCGAATCCTCGGCCACGAGGCCACCTCCGTCTGATCCAGTTTCGTTGCCAGTGTAGACCTACAGCGTTGACAAGCAAGCTGCCCGAGGCGTCTACTGGAGGATGTACAGGTCCCCGGAGCTGATACCGATTCCTCGGATCCCGGCCGAAAGGACCGTCATGCGCCTTCGCGAAAGTCGTCATCCCGACGCGGCACCCGCCCGCCACGAGGTTCCCCCGCTCTATACGCCGCGACTGCGGATACGGGCGCGTTCTGCGGCCGACCATTACATCGACGGCGCCTGGTGGCCGCGCTCGGACGACCTGTCGGCCGAACTGCCCGACTTGCTCGCCGTGCTCGGGGTACGGCTGGGCCCGGTCTGGCGCGTCGTGTACGACCCCTCGTGCTGGGCGTCCGCACCTTCTCGGATCACAGTCGCGGGGAAGACCGTCCGGCTCGATGCCTATCACTTCGAGCTGTGGAACACGATGTACGTGTTCGGGCGCGACGCGGCCATGATGGTGCTGCAGGTGATCCCTTCCGGCACCGACGCCCGAATCGCCCACGAATCCCTGATGGCCGCGGCCGAAGCCGACCCCGAGGACAGCCCGCCCCCCGCCCTCGATCCCCAGGCGACAGACACTGCGGACAACGATCGGCAACCGTTCGGAGAACCGACCCGGACGCCGCGACTCCTGTTGCGCGGCACAGAAAGTCATGCCGAGCTGTTCGACGGCGCGTGGTGGCCGAGAACGGAGAACCTCACCGCCGAACTCCACGATCTGATCAGCGCCCTCACGCCCCGCCTGGGCCGGACGGCGCGAATCAGCTTCGACTGGAACGTGACCAGCCGCAACCAGCGCCGCATCGACCGCCCCGACGGTGTCGAACTGCGGGCCCCCGACATCGGCCAGCTCCCCGACACCATGCACCTCGCCGGCGCGAACGGCGTGCACCTCACCCTGCTGGTGATCACCGCGGACACCCCGATCGACGTGGCGAATGCCCAGCTCCTGCACGCCGTCGGCCGAGTCGGCCCCCATCCGCCGACCACCGGCTGACTCGGCGTCGGAGAACACCCGTCACGAGCCGGCGTCGGGAATACCAGGCTTGCCGGATGTACGGACCCACGACGACGGCCTGCACGGCTGATTCGGAATCAGGTCGAGATCAGCTCTGGTCGAGGTAGTTTTCGACGGCCGTGCCGACGGCGCGGGCGACGGTGGTAAGCGCTTCGGGTGAGGTGGTGTTGTCCGGTGTATCGGCCGGGGTGTGGAAGGCAGGAGTGATCCCGACGAACGACATCAGCGGCGCGGGGCTCACATCAGCCCACAGTTCGCCTTCGCCGAACCATTTCGGCGGGTTGAGGATCGGTGCCAGCCCGGCCGTGGCGAGGGCCTTTTCCACCGGGCCGTAACGGCTTTCGTCCATCCTGACGAACAGCGAACGCCCGACGGTCGGGAGGTGGTGCGGGTCGGTCACCGATGGTGCGAGTTCGAGGGGTGCCTCGGGTGCTTTCCGCACTCCCAGTGCGACATTGGCGCCCAGATGCACGATCAGCGCGGGATCCATGTCGAAGGTGCGCAGGTAGTGCTGCAAACCGATGTGGTGCAGGATCTCGTGTCCCGGCGCTCCGACGACGACCACCGGGTGCCGTCCGGCGAAGCGCTCCGCGAGAGCGAACGCGACGGCGATGCCGGTCGCGCGTTCGGCCGCGCATCCGAACCAGCCGCTGAGCGGTGTCGCGAGTAGGAGGGGCGCGGCGTCGGCGTTGTCCGCGGCGAAGGTGGCGATCACGTTCGTGCTCGAGCCCGCGACTGTCTGGGCCGAGAAGCGGAGGTGGACCGATTTCGCGGCGAGGTCGTCGGCTACCCGGCCGGGGACCAGGACCACCGGCATCCGGCCGACGACGGTGGGATAGCGGTTGGGCATCACGAGCTGACCCAGCGGGTTGAGAGTCGCGATCACCGCGGCAGCCGCACCCGCATTCTCCGCAGCCGTGATCGCGGCGTCGAGGTCGGCGGAAGTGCGGTCGCCCTCGGTGGCGTGCACGGCGGCCGTATACGGGGAGTCGGTCTCGAGCACGCCGACGCTCTGGTAGTACAGCGCGTCCGACTCGACCGGCTCTCCGTCGATGGTCACCTGGGTATTCGCGACGTAACGGTCGAACGTGAATCGCTGGTATTCGATGCTCGCGCCCAGGCTGGTCAGCTCGTCGGCGAACAATGCGTTGGTGTCGTGGTCGACGTCGGTGCCGACGCGATGCTCGCCCATGCTCGCGTACTTCTCGACGAACTCGTAGAGCCGGGTCCCATCGGCCCATGACCCCGGTGACGAGCTCATCGGCTTGCCACCACCCGGATCACCGGCGGGTGCACGAGGCTCCGGCCGACCACGCAGTATCGCTCGGTGAGGTCGGCGAGTTTCGCCAATGCGGCAGCGTCGACGTCGGCCGAGGTCGTGACGGTGATCGTCACCGTGATCGGCGATACCCCGACTTCGGCGGTCCGGTCGATACCGAGGGTGCCGGTGGCGTCGAACGACCCGGTCGCCTCCACTTCGGCGCCGGTGATGGGCAGCGCCATGGCGGTGGCGACGCTGCGGCAGGTCACCCCGGCGCAGGCGGCCAACGCCTCGAGCAGCATGTCGCCGGAGCAGGCGTCCGAACCGTCACCACCGGTCGCCGGATGCAGCCCGGCGCGCACGGGCCCCGCGAATGTCCGCACGGTGCAGGTGATGCCGGGGTCGGCGAACGAACCCGCCGCACGCAGGGGCGTGACTGCAGCGGCCCGGTCGTCCCGGTAGCGCTGTTTCACCGCAGCTTGCAGGGCTTTCAACTGCGCCACCGTGGTCATCTGCCAAGCGTAGTCCGCTGCGACGGTAGGTCTCCGCAGGCTGTGCGGAAGGTCGACCGGCGAGTACCGTGAAAACCGGGGACCGCCGTTCGGACCGGTGCACCGTGTGGGCCGCGCTCGAGCACAACCAAGGGGCATCCGATGCCGATATTCATGGTGGAGCGGCAATTCGCCGAACAGCTCGAGGTGGCCCCGGAGACCGCCGCGGAGATCAACCGGATCAACGACGAGTTCGGGGTGCGCTGGCTCAGTTCGTTTCTGTCGCTGGACAAACGCAAGACGTTCTGCCTCTACGAGGCCGACAACGTCGACGCGATCCGCGCCGCCGCGGTGCGGGCCGGAATCCCCGCCGACGCCATCATGGAACTGTCCGGAACCATCACCCCGGACGGAGCCTTCGCTCCGCTGTCCACCGCAGACGGGACCGCCTCCGGCTAGAGCAGTCCGTGCTCGGTGGCGAAGATGGCGGCCCTGGTCCGATTGGGCGCGGCCGTCTTGATCAGGATGCTGCGTACATGGTTGGCGGCGGTGTTGGCGCTGATGAACAACCGCTCGCCGATCTCGCGATTGGACAGTCCGTCGGCGACCAGGCGGAGCACATCCACCTCGCGATCGGTCAGCCCGTTCGGCAGCGTCACGTGCTCGCGGCGCGGCGCCGGATCCGCGTCCAGATCCCGCAGAATGCGGCGGTGTCCGATCCGCCGTGCCAGCGCGCGTGCCTCGGTGGCGAGGTCGGCGGCGGTAGGTCCGGGCACGGCGGCGGGACGACGCAGCCGGTGCCGGTACCAAGCCGCCAATGTCTCGGCCTGGTGAGTCACCGCTCCCATCCGGCGGTCCATCGCGAGAGCGCGCTCGAAGTGCATGTCCGCACCGCCTGCACCGAGCACCGAGTCCAGTTCGGCGAGATAGCGATCCGCACTGCCGAATACCGCCACGCTCGCACCGGCCATCAGATTGGCGCCGGCGTACTCGGCCATCAACGGGCGCAGGGTCGCCGCCACCTCGGTGTCGTCGAGCCGGACCGCCGCCTCGGTGGCGAAAGCCAGCACGCCCGCCCATTGGGCGCCGAAACGGTGATCGGCGAGTCGTTCGCAGAGGTGAGTCAGCAGGCGCGCGGCCGGCTGCCACATCTCCAGTTCGGTGTACAACGCCAAGAGTCCCGGCAACCAGTGGTCGTCGAAGCTCTCATCGCCGGACACGAGCGGACGAACCTGCTCCAGCCCACCGGTGACCCGCCGGAGCATGAACTGCTGCACACCCCATGAGCCCTCGGTGGCGCCGCCGAACTCCTGAGCGAACTGGTCGTCGAGCCAATCGATGATCCGCTCGGTGCCCGCGAAGTCGCCGACGGCGAACCGGTGCGCGCACCGCGAACATCCGGCGACATACCGGAAGAACGGCTGACCCCGAGCCAACGCCAACTCGGTCAGGTCACGCTGGGCGCTGCTCCACGCCACCGCGTCGCCGAGCAGGTAGGCGAACACCGCGCGGTGGAAAGCGGCGGGTCCCCGGTAGTCGTCGTCACCGAGGCGCGCCCCGATGTCGTTGAGCTCGATCGCCCGTGCCAGCAGTTCGGGTGCCAGGTCCGGGCGCATACCCTGCCACAGCGTCGTGCACAGGGCGTGCGCGAGCAACTCCGGATCACCGATGACCCTGGCCCGCGCCAACGCATCCTCACCGATCCGGCGAGCCTGCCGGGAGTCGCCGGTGAACGACGCGGCACGCCCCATGCTCGCGCGAGCGCGCACCGACAGCGGGTCGTCAGGGTTCAGGGCGGCGGCGCCCAGAGCTTCGCTCAACAGCGCCAGCGAGCGCTGACCACTCTCGGAGGGCCGCCACGACGCGTTCTCGTGCCCGATCGCGGCGGCCAGCCGGACGCGCGGATCCCCGTCCGTGGCCAGCTCCTCGTAGAGCCGACGGGCGGTGTCGAAGTCGCCACCGTGCAGGTGACAGCGCGCCGCCGCCGAGAGAAGCTCGACCCTGGTCGGGCCGTGTGCGGCATGCGCCTGCGCGGCGCGCTCGTACAGCGACGCCGCCTCGCGATGGGCGATGCCGCGCTCGGCCTGGCGGGCCGCGAGCACCAGGTAGTGCACCGCCTTGTCCGCGTATCCGAGGGCACGGGCCCGGAAATAGTGATGAGCCAGTGCGGCGACCCGGGTGGGGTCGCGCTGCTCGAGGGCGAGCGCGACCCGGGCATGCGCGGCCGCCAGATCGCCCGCCGACATCCGGTCGAGCACGGCCTGGCGAGCGAGGGCGTGCGCGAAGCGATACTCGCCGTCGGCGGTCCCCGCGACGAGAAGTCCGGCACGCACACCGAAGTCGATTCCCGCGAGGACCTGGTTCGAGTCGAGTCCGTCGGTCAGGATCTCGGGGTCGACGACATCACCGGCGACCGCCGCCAGTTCGATCACCCGCGCGTGGTCCACATCGAAGGCCGCCAGCCGGCGGGCCAGCGCATCCTGGACCGATCGCGGTGCGGCGACAGCGGAACGTACCGCGGTCAAGCCGCCGCGGGTCGCAAGGTCGTGCCAGTACTCCTGGAGGAAGAACGGATTCCCGCCGGTGTGGTCGCGCAGTACCGGCGCGGCCGAGAGCGCCGAGCCCCGCGACACCCCGGCCGCCCGGACGAGGTACTCGGCCACCTCCTCGGTGCTGAGCCCGGCGAGGTCGATCCGCGCGACACCGTCGAGACGATGCAGATCGGCGAGGGCGAAGCTCACCGCGTCCGTACGGTCCGGTGCGGTTGTCCGCAAGGTCGCCAGCACGAGCAACCGCTCACCGGCAGTGGACTCGACCAGATGAGACAGCATCGCCAACGTCGGCTCCGATGCCCAGTGCAGATCCTCGAGGACGAGCACCAGCGGGCAGCGCTCGGCGGCCGCCAGCAAGACCCGCATGAGGGCGTCGAAGAGGGCAGGTCGCGAGTCCCGGTCACCCGGATTCGGTTGCGCCGACGGCCAATACCGCGACACGCTCGTGGTGAGCCGCAGCAGCGGGGCAGCCGCGGTGGGCGCGATAGCGCGAAGGGCTTCCGGCGGGGCCTGCTCGATCGCCTGCTCGAGAATCGCGACGAAGGGCCGGTACGGGATGTCGAGGTCTTCGCGGCACGCGCCCCACAGCACGGTGGCGCCCTGCGCGCGCAACGCGGTGGCCGCCTCACTCACCAACCGGGTCTTGCCGACGCCCGGCTCGCCGCCGACGAAGACGACCTGCCGCCGATCACTCTCGACCGCCGCCCACACGGCCTCGAGCCGCGCGACCTCCGCGCCGCGACCGACAAAGGCCGTACCGCTGCTCGGCGACGCCGATTCGGTCACTCCTCGACCTTAGCCGGATTCGACGCCCATCGAGATAGTCCGATCCGACCCCCTCGCGCCCGCGCCGATTCGGTCAGATCAGGTCAGGTGCGCGGCACCGGTTCTCCGTAGCGTCACAGGTAACGCCGACCGAGGAGCACATCATGGCGACGAGGATCGAAGACCTGCCCATCGAGGTCGCCCAGGGCGAGTTGACCACCCGGTACATCGAGTGGGGCGGCATGGCGGTCCGATACGCCAGCGTGCCGCCCGAAACCGACTTCGGACCGGTCCTGCAGGGCCTCCCCGACGACCGTTGCCCCAGCCCACACTGGGGAATCGTGCTGGAAGGATCGTTGCGGCTCGAGCACGCCGACGGCACGGTGGAGACCGCCGCCGCGGGGGAGGTCTACCACTGGCCTGCCGGGCACACCGCCACTTCCGCCGGGGGAGCCGTCTTCCTCGAAGTCGGCCCGGTGGCGCAGATGCGTCAGTTCCACGACCACGTCCTGCGCCTGTTCGGCTGATCGCCGCACCGGCCGACCCTCAGGGAGCAGAAATGAACGGCACACCAGCACTGACCATGCTCGAAGCGGTCCGCGGCGAGGTGATCACCGCGCAGTCACCCGGCTACGACCAGGCCCGTTCGGTCTACAACGGGATGATCGACCGCAAACCTCTCGCGATCGTCGGCGCGGTCGACGTCGCCGACGTGCGCGTCACCATCGACACCGCCCGGGCGAGCGGACTCGACCTCGCCGTGCGCGCGGGCGGGCACAGCGTGCCCGGTTTCGGCACCGTCGACGACGGCATCGTCTTGGACCTCAGCGCGATGAAGGGCATTCGCATCGATCCCGACAAGCGGATCGCCCGGGTCCAGGCAGGCTGCACCTGGGGCGACTTCGACCACGCCGCACACACATTCGGCCTCGCCACCACCGGCGGCATCATCTCGACCACCGGGGTGGCCGGCCTGACGCTCGGCGGCGGCATCGGCTACCTCGCCCGTGCCTACGGGCTCTCGATCGACAACCTGCGATCCGCCGACGTCGTCCTGGCCGACGGCACTTTCGTCACCGCGAACGCGACCGAGCATCCCGATCTGTTCTGGGCGTTGCGCGGTGGCGGCGGCAACTTCGGTGTGGTGACCGAGATGGAGTTCGACCTGCACCCGGTGGACACCATCTACGGCGGACCCATGTTCTTCGAGCTCGAAGCCGCCGAACAACTGTTGCGGACCTACCGCGACTGGATCGCCGCGGCACCGCGCGCGATGGGCGCCTTCCCCGCCTTCCAGATCGCCCCGCCGCTACCGTTCATCCCCGAAGACCGGGTCGGTGAGCCCTTCGTGCTCCTGGTGTCGTGCTTCAACGGCAGCGACGAGGAGGCTGAAGCACTGCTCGCGGACCTGCGCGCGGTCGCGGCACCGGTCGCCGAGCACGTGGGCCGGATGCCCTACCCGACCCTCAACGGCGCGTTCGACGCGCTGCTCCCCGCCGGGTTGCAGCACTACTGGAAGGCGGCCTTCCAACCCGAACTCACCGACGGCGCCCTCGCCGCGCACCTGGAGTTCGGTCCACGGGTGCCCGCCATGCAGTCCACCATGCACCTGTATCCGATCGACGGCGCCGTCCACGACGTCGCGGCGGAGGACACCGCGTTCGCCTACCGGACCGCGAACTTCGCCCCGGTCATCGCGGGCATGTGGCCGGACGCGGCCGACAACGAAGCCAATATCGAGTGGGTACGCGACTACCACGCCGCGCTCGAACCGCATACCGCCGACGGTGGCTACATCAATTTCATGGCCTCCGACGACCAGGGCCGCATCCGCGCCAACTACGGGCCCAACTACGACCGCTTGGCGGCGATCAAGAAGGCCTACGACCCGGCCAACCTGTTCCATCTCAATCAGAACATCGCACCGGCGAAGTAGGACCACGAATGCGCGGCCGATGGGACGAGGCGCGGCGAATCAGGCCGTGTGCGCGGAGTCCGAGGAGGTCGCGGTGATACGTCGTCTGCGCGACGGCATCATCGTGGTCGGGTGCGAAACGCTCCAGGCCGCGCTCTTGCAGATGAACTCCTTGAGACGCGCGGCCGGTCGTCCGGTGAGCGCGGAGGACTTGGGGCGGTCGTCGGGGGTGACCCACTGCACGAGGGCGTCGCGGCGGCCGAGGCTCACGCACTGGCCGGTGTAGCCGATTTCGTTGCGCGGCACCGCGCGTCCGGTCAGGCGGGCGGCGATGGCATCGGCCGCCTGGTACGCCGTGGGGACACCGGAAGCGCAGGACATACGCAGCGGGTCACCGCCCGCGCCCGGGGCGAGCGCGGCATCACCGATGGCGTAGACGTCGGGATGCGAGATCGAGCGCATCGTCTCGTCGACGACGATCCGACCGGTGTCCGACACGGTCAAGGTGGTGGCCGTGGGGATCGGATGGACCGCGAAACCTGCTGTCCACACCGTCATCTCGGCCTGGATGACCGCACCGTCACCGGTGACTGCACCGGTCTCCAGCACGCGGGCGATATCGGTGTGCTCGCGTACCGTGATGCCGAGCCGGTCGAACGCGGCGCGCAGGTGTCGGCGCGCTTTGTCGCTCAGCCAGTCGCCCAGGCCACCGCGCGCCACGAGCACGACGCCGAGATCCGGTCGGGCTTCGGCGATCTCGGTGGCCGCTTCGATGCCGGTGAGACCACCGCCGACGACCAGCACGGTCGCACCGGCGCCCAGGCTCGCCAGCCGCGCACGCGTGCGGAGCGCGGACTGCTTGCCCGCGATGTCGTACGCGTGCTCGGCCACCCCCGGCGCACCGGAAGCGGCAGTGCTGCCCAGGGCGTAAACCAGTGTGTCGTAAGCGATCTCGTTGCTGTCATCGACGGAGACCGTCTTGTGGTCGACATCGATGGCGGTGACCCGCCCCAGCCGCACGCTCACCCCGGTACCCGCGAAGACCTCGGTCAGCGGGCGACTCTTCAGGTCCTGTCCGGCCGCGAGCTGGTGCATACGGACCCGTTCGACGAACTCCGGGTCGGCATTGACGACGGTGATGTCGACGTCGGCCGGGTGCAGCCGCTTGGCCAGACGTCCGGCGGCATTGGCTCCGGCGTAACCGGCGCCGAGAACGACGATGCGATGCTTCATGGTCTCACTCCTGTCTGGGTGGTGTTCGCTTCCTGAACCGGACAGCGATGCGAAACCTGACAGCACTGGAGTGTGGGCTAGGTCACCAGCCCGTGAGGAGTGGGTCGGCGTGCTGCTTCGTCGCCCAGTGCCGGGTTGCCCGCTCGAGCTTGGCCGGGTTGGCCTGGGTGTGCACGGCCACGATCCCCTCGGTCGTCACGTCGAAGGTGATGAGGGCGACGACGCGGTCGGCGGCCACGATCACCAGCGCGGGAACGCCGTTGGCGACGGCGGCGAACAGGTCGGCGCGGCCGCCGATCATCGCCCACTTGTGTTCGTTCGGCACGAACAGACGGCGCAGGAACCGCGCCACCTGCAGCGAGCCGGTGATCGGCCGGTCCAGCGACGGGACCACGCCACCACCGTCGCCCGCGCTGATCGCGTCGTCGGTCAGCAACCGGATGAGCGAGTCGGTGTTGCCGCTCAGTGTGGCGGCCAGGAATTCCTCGACCACCTTGCGCGCGGCCGCCTCGTCGACGTGCACGCGCGTCCGGTCGTCGGTCACATGCTGTTTGGCGCGCCGGTAGATCTGGTAGCAGTTGGCCTCGGTGATATCGAGGATCTCGGCGATCTCGTTGTGCGCGTAGCCGAATGCCTCGCGCAACACGTACACGGCGCGTTCCCTCGGCGAGAGCCGTTCCATCAGGGTGAGTACGGCCATCGACACCGATTCGCGCTGCTCGACGGTGTCGGCCGGGCCCGTGATCGGGTCGGTGGCGAAGACCGGCTCGGGTAACCACTGGCCCACATACGCCTCCCGTCGAACCCGCGCCGACGTGAGCTGGTTGAGGCAGATATTGGTGAGCACCTTCGTGAGCCAGGCGGCGGGCGTCTCGACGAATGCGTGGTCGGCGGCGTGCCAGCGCACGAAGGTGTCCTGCACCGCGTCCTCGGCATCGCTCGCCGAGCCCAACAGGCGATACGCGATCGCCTCCAAACGCGGCCGTGAGTTCTCGAACTCCGCGAGCTCGCGCGTACCAACCGACATGGGTCGAAGCTAGTGGTTCCCGGACCGGTTCGCGAACTCGGGCGCTACTGGCAGTTGCGTTCGTCGGTCCCGTCGCCGCAGTCGTCGTCGCCATCGCACAGCCATTGTTTCTGAACGCACCGATCGTTGTCGCATGTGAATTCTGTCGGTTCACAAGGGAACCGGCCGCCGTGACATTCGGTGCGGGTATTTCCCGGTCCGAATTCGAAGGACACCAGTGCGTCGGTGCCTACGGGGCTGGATTCTGCTTCGGCTGGTGCGACCGCCAGGGCCAGCGATAAGGCGGCGGATCCCAGCATTGTCGCGAGAACGGAAACAGCACGCATGAAAACCCTCCATAACTAGTGGGGGACACGCTTGCGGAAATGCGGTATTCCGGCAGTGTATGACGGTGAGGCGGAAATTCTCGCAATGCGGTGGGGGGCACGTCCGCGCGGTCTCAGCGAAGGCCTGGTTCGACGTAGCGCTCGACGAGCAGCCGCTCTTCGGCCGGATCGTCCAGTGGCCAGGTGAGCAGCGACATCACGACTCGAACGATCCATTGCGCCGCCGCGTCGTCGGGGGCGACACCGGTGAGTGCGGTCGCGAATCTGCCGAGTTGCGGTGAGGCCGCGAGATAGCTGTCCGCGCGGGTGGCGCGGGACCGCGCATACCACTGGGCCAGTACCGGATTCGTGCGGACCGCGTCGACCGATGCCAGGATCGCCTCTACGACGCGCCGCGACCCGTCGAAGGGTTCGACGGCGAGGGCGACTTCCTCCGCGACCACGGACGCGGCACGTGCGATCACACCGTCGACGATGGCCGATTTCCCGCCGACATGCCGGTACAGCGTCGCTCTCGAGCAGCCCGCGCGCGCGGCGACCTCGTCGACGTTCACCGCCTCGATGCCTCGTTCGAGAATGAGTGCGGTTGCCGCGGCGTGGATTCGTTCGGCGGCGATGTCGCGACGACGCCCACCGGCGAGCCAATCGGCTCGATCATGATCTGTGATGGGGTGCCTCCAGCAGTTGGAACGGGCCTGCGTGAGATCTCATAGTGAGACAGAATTGCGTTTGTGTCTATCATCGCCGTGCGCGAAAGGGCCGCCGACCAGCTTCAATGGCCTGAGCCTCGTCGGCGTTGAGACAGATGAAACCGCAGGTAAAGGCGTTGAATCGCAATTCTCCACGTGATCTTGACACCCCTGTTTCGGACATGGACGGTGGTGCTACTGAAACACGTTCTACCAATGGTCTGGGAGTAGCTGATGAGCGTCATACCGCTGGACGAGATCGACATCTTCGATTCGGCTCACCTCGAGAATCCTTACCGCCTCTACCGATCGTTGCGTGAGACCGCACCGGTTCATCGGGTTCCCGGCACCGACTTCTACCTCGTGTCGACGTGGGAGCTGGTGACCGAAGCCGTACGGCGCACCGAGGACTTCTCGTCGAATCTGACGGCGGTTCTTGTCCAGCACTCCGCGGGTCCGCCGACGACTTTCGACCTGGACGGCGGTGGACAAGCGGTGCACGTCCTGGCGACCGCCGACGACCCGACTCATCTGGCTCACCGCAAGCTGGTGTTGCCGGTCCTCGGTAAGCGGATCCGGACCCTCGGCCCCGCCGTCGGCGAGCTGGTCGACCGTTTGTGGTCCGACGGAGTGCGTGACGGCCGGATCGACTGGGCCGGCGAGATGGCTGATCGTTTGCCGCTGGCAATGGTCGCGCACCTGATCGGACTGCCCGAACAGGACGTGCCGCAGCTGCTCGTCTGGGCTTACGACAGCACCGAGATGCTGGGCGGTGTGGTCGGCGAAGGGCAGCTGGGCAGGCTGTTCGCTTCGGCGGCAGAAGTCGCTCAGTACCTGCACCACCAACTGCAACGTGCCCGACAAGATCCCGGCGACGACCTACTCGGGGTCTTGGCCCACGCCTGCACCACCGGCGAGATCGTCGAGGAAGTCGCCGTCCTGGTCTTGGTGCAACTGGTCGGAGCCGGGGGAGAGTCCACCGCAGGTCTGATCGCCAGTGCGGCCAGAATCTTGGCCACCCGCCCGGCTCTCCAAGAGCACTTACGAGCGCAGCCCGACCTCGTCGCCCCGTTCCTCGAGGAAGTTCTGCGGCTCGAGTCCCCGTTCCGCGGCCACCACCGGCACGTCACCACCTCGACGACCCTCGGCGATGTCGAGTTGCCCGAGGGCAGCCATCTGCTGTTGCTCTGGGGCGCCGCCAATCGCGACCCCGCGCGGTTCCCGGCCCCGGACGAAGTGGACATCGATCGGAAAAGCGTGACCGGTCATCTCGCATTCGGCAAAGGCGCCCACTTCTGCCTCGGATCGGCACTGGCTCGAACGGAGGCCAGGGTCGCGATCACCACGCTGCTCGAACGCAGCGACAACTTCACCCTCATAGAGGGCGACCAACCTCAATGGGTACCAAGCATTTTCGTTCGCCGCCACCACACCTTGCCGCTACGCATCCGCTGACTCGCCGACGATCGGATCCGCCGCAATGGCGCTCCGTTCGCGATCGCGACATCGACGAGTAACCGCGCCACGGTGTGGCGGCGTCGAAAAGACGATGTCCACGGCGGCGTAGCGTGAACACGGTGGTAGGGACACCGAAGTACATCGGGCACTCGGTGGGGGGCCGGCGGCTGGCAGTCGAATGCCGAGCCGAGGTGCCCGCACTCACCGAGCGCTTGATGTCGGCGATCTTCACCGATATTCCTGAGTGGACCGACTATTCGCCGGTGAGCCGGGACGATTTGCGCGCTGGGTGTCACAGCTATCTGGCCAGGGTGCTCGATCTACTGGCCGGCGACGTGGTCGCGGCGAGTGGTGACGACGTTGCCACAGCGATCGGTCGCGATCGCGCGGCCCAAGGTGTGCCGTTGGAAGTCATGCTGCGGACTTTCCGGCTCGGCGGCCAGATCGTCTGGGATGCTCTCCTCGACCGGGCGGGGGAAATGTCGTCTGTCGAGGTCCGGAAGATCGGAGCCGCGACCTGGACGGCGATCGACGGTATGTCGTCGGCGCTGGTCACCTCCTACCGGAGTACCGAATTGGAGCAGGTGCGCCGCGACGAGCGACATCGCCACGGGTTGATCGAGGATCTGCTCGCGGGCAGTGCGCACGACGTCAACTTCGCCGCGCGGGCAGGGCGCGAACTGAATCTGCCCACCCACGGTGGCCTTCTGGTGGTCGCGGTGCGTGGCGAACGGCCGAGCGTCGAGCTGGGTACCGAGATGGCGTTGGCTGCCATGGGTATTCGTTCGGTGTGGCACGACCGGGTCGACACCATGGTCGGGCTCGTTTCGATGGAGCAGCGCGAGAGCGCCGTGGTGCTCGATCAGGTCGGCAAGCGGATTCGGGGGCGGGCAGCGGCCTCCCCGGTTGTCGCGGGGCTGTCGCAGATCGGTACCGCGCACGCTTTGGCGACCCTCGCGCTGGAGACGCTGTCCGCAACAGCGCGGGGTCTGGTGTCGCTGGAAGATCGCTACCCGGAGGCGCTGTTGCTGCGGTCGCCTGATCTGACCGAGCTGATGATCGCTCGCACGCTCGGTCCGGTGCTCGAACTGTCCGCCAGGGAACGCGAAATCCTGCTGAGCACACTGACGGTCTGGCTGGCGGAGAACTGCTCGGCGGCGCACGCCGCGCCGCGGCTGCACTGCCATCGAAATACGGTGATCAACCGGTTGCAGCGGATCTCCACACTGCTCGGGCGGCGGCTGGAAGGACAACGGTCCTACCTCGAGCTCTCGCTGGCATTGGCGGCCCTGGAGATGAGGCCAACCACCGCCGAGTGAACGGTGCACCATTTTCCCGAGTTGGGCTCTGCGCCCAATTCCAGCTGGTGAAGTCTGGGCTGCATGTCCGTTGATTGGGCAATCGCGGACCGTGAGACTCGATGAACAACCCGCGCTGCGACCGCGGACGGGTTGAACCTTCGAGCTGAGGAGCACCACGAGTGCTGGAATTCGATCTCTTGGTCATCGGTGGTGGACCGGGTGGATACGTCGCTGCCATCCGTGCCGCGCAACGCGGCCTACGGGTCTGCGTGGTGGAAAAGGAACGCCCCGGTGGCGTATGCCTGAACTGGGGTTGCATTCCAACCAAAGCGATGCTGCGCTCCGCGGAAGTCTTCCAGACCCTCACCGCGGCAGCCGAATTCGGTGTCCTCGCCGACAACGTGCGCTACGACTTCGCCGCGGTACGGCAACGCAAGGACGCCATCGTCGAAGAGCTGACCGATGGTGTCGCGGGTCTGCTGAAGGCCGGCGGGGTCACCCTGATCGAGGGCCATGCCCGGTTCGTCGAGCCGACCGTCGTGGAAGTCCACGAGGTCGGCGCCTCGCCGATCTTCGACGGCGGGCCCCGCTACGCCGCGGCAGCTGGAACGGCGATCCGCCGGGTGAGCGCGCGCGACGTGATCGTCGCGACGGGTTCGGTGCCCGCGAGGCTACCGGTCCCGGGCGCGGAACTTCCCGGTGTCGTCACCTCCGACGGTGCGTTCGGGCTGACCGAGGTGCCGCGACGATTGGTGGTCGTCGGCGGCAGCGCCGTCGGTGCCGAATGGGCGAGCCTGTTCGCCACTTTCGGCAGCCAGGTCACGATCGTGGAGATGCAGGACCGCCTGGTTCCGCTGGAGGACGAGGAGATCGGCGAAGCGCTCGGCCGCTCGTTGCGGCGGCGGGGCATCACCGTGCTCACCGGCGCCACCGTCGCCGAGATCGCCGAGGGCGACGCACTGCGGGTCTCGGTCGGTGGTCCGGTGGCGCACGAACTCGACGCCGACGCCGTGCTCGTCGGCGTCGGGCGGCGTCCCAACACTGCTGAACTCGGCCTGGACGTGTGTGGAATCGCCACGGACGCCCGCGGTTTCATCGAGGTCGATGATCGGCTGCGGACCAGCGTCGAGCATGTCTACGCGATCGGCGACGTGACCGGTCGGGCCATGCTCGCTCACGTCGCCTCGCACCAGGGGATCACCGCGGCCGAGGTGATCGCCGGGCACGACACGTATATCGACTACTCGGTCATCCCGGCCGCGACATTCACCCACCCGGAGATCGCCAGCGTCGGTCTCAGCGAGGAAGCGGCCCGTGCGGCCGGCCACGAGGTGATCACGGCCAAGTTCCCGTTCGCCGCGCTCGGACGGGCCAAGACCTTCGGCGAGACCGAGGGATTCATCAAAATTGTTGCCGGACAGGCGCATCAGGAAGTGCTCGGGGTGCACATCATCGGCCCCTCCGCCAGCGATCTGATCGCCGAGGGCGCGCTCGCGATGTCGTTGGAAGCCACGCTCGACGAACTGGCCGACACCATTCACGCCCACCCCACTCTCGGCGAGATCGGCATGGAGGCGGCCATGGCCGGACTCGGACTGCCGGTACACATCGCGCCGCGCAAGCGTCGAGGAGCTTGACATGACTACAACCACCGCGCGAAACAAGCCCGCCCGCGAGCTGACGGCCCCCGACCCCGTGCCCGCGACGGAAGATCCGGACACGCTGCGTGGTCTCTACCGCGACATGCTGTTCGTGCGCCGCTTCGAGGAGCGCACCGCGCAGAGCTACCAGCAGGCCAAGATCGGCGGCTACTGCCACCTCAACCTCGGCGAGGAAGCCACGGTGGTCGGCCTGGGTGCCGCGATGCGACCCACCGACTACCTGTTCACCAACTATCGCGAACACGGCTACGCGCTGGCCAAGGGTATCGAGCCGGGGCGGGTGATGGCTGAGCTGTACGGCCGCTCCACCGGTACGTCCAAGGGCTGGGGCGGTTCGATGCACATGTACGACACCGCGACTCGGCTGCTCGGTGGCTACGCCATCGTCGGCGGCCAGGTTCCCCTTGCCGTCGGCGCGGCGCTGGCCATCGACTACAACGGCGGCGACGATGTGGTGGTGTGCCAGATGGGGGAGGGCACCACCAATATCGGCGCATTCCACGAGTCCCTCAACATCGCGGCGCTGTGGCGGCTTCCGGTGGTGTTCTTGGTGATCAACAACCAGACCGGTATGGGCACGACGGTCGAGAAGTCCTCGGCCGAACCGGATCTGTGGAAACGCGCCGCCGCCTATCGCATGCGTGGTGAGCGGGTGGACGGAACCGATGTGCTCGCCGTGCGTGACCTGGCGAGCGAGCTCATCGAAGGTGCTCGCCGCAACGGCGGACCCGCACTTCTCGAAGCGGTGAGCTACCGGCTCAAGGGCCACTCGGTGGTCGACCCGGCCAGATATCGCAGCTCCGAGACCGTTGCGACGGCACGGGAACACGATCCGATCGTGGTGTGGCAGCAGCGTTTGCTCGCCGCCGGTGTGCTCACCGAAACGTCGCTGGCCGATCTCGACCGCGAGGTGACCGCCGGTGTCTCCGCCGCCGTCGAATTCGCTGATTCCAGCCCGCATCCGGAGCCGTCGAGCCTGTTCGACTACACCTACGCCACCCCGGTACCGGGCGATTCCCGCCGCCTGCCCGCCGATCCGCTCTTCACCCACTGAGGACTCCCACTGTGCCTGTCATGACCTATCGCGAAGCGCTGCGCGAAACCCTGCGTACGGAGATGCGACGCGACGACGACGTTCTTCTGATCGGTGAGGAGATCGGCGTCTTCGAAGGCTCCTACAAGATCACCGCGGGTCTGCTCGAGGAATTCGGCGAGAAGCGAGTGCGCGACACACCCATCGCCGAAGAAGGATTCGTCGGTGCGGCGATCGGCGCGGCGATGCTCGGATTGCGCCCGGTCGTGGAGATCATGACCATCAACTTCTCG
Organism: Nocardia sp. NPDC023733; assembly: GCF_040639775.1. Taxonomy (NCBI): domain Bacteria; kingdom Bacillati; phylum Actinomycetota; class Actinomycetes; order Mycobacteriales; family Nocardiaceae; genus Nocardia; species Nocardia sp. NPDC023733. The sequence continues at coordinate 1,291,432 of NZ_JBFAAN010000001.1, forward strand.
CTGCTGGCGCTGGATCAGATCGTCAACCACGCCGCGAAGATCTACGGCATGTTCGGCGGCCAGACCAGCGTGCCTCTCGTCATCCGTACTCCCGGTGGCGGCGGCCAGCAACTCGGGGCGACGCATTCGCAGAACATCGAGTTGTACTACGCCTTCGTGCCGGGCCTGAAGGTCGTGGCGCCGAGCACGCCCGCCGACGCGCGGGCATTGCTGAAGGCTGCGATCGAAGACGACGATCCGGTGCTGTTCCTGGAGAATCTGTCGCTCTACAACACCAAAGGCGAAGTGCCCGACGATCTTCCGGCTGCGCAGATCGGAAAAGCGGCGGTCACCCGGGAAGGTACCGACATCACCCTGATCGGCTACTCCCGCATGGCAACCGTTGCCACCGAGGTCGCGCAACGCCTCGCCGCCGAAGGTGTTTCGGTCGAAGTGATCGATCTGCGCAGTCTGCGTCCGCTGGATCGGGACACCATCGTGGCCTCGGTGCGCAAGACCGGGTGCGCGGTCATCGGTGAGGACGACTGGCTCACCTACGGGATCGGCGCGGAAATCGCGGCATCGATCTCCGACGGCGCGTTCGACTACCTCGACGCCCCCGTTCGCCGCGTCGCCATGGCCGAAGTCCCGCTGCCCTACGCCAAACCACTCGAAAAGCTCGCCCTGCCGTCCGCGGAATCGCTCTACACCGCGGTGACGGAAACCCTGGCCGCCGTCGGTAAGGACACCCGCCATGCCTGAGATCATCATGCCCCGCCTGTCGGACACCATGGAGGACGGCGTTGTCGCGGCTTGGCTCAAGAACGTGGGCGACCGGATCACCCGTGGCGAGATCGTCGCCGAGATCGAGACCGACAAAGCCCTGATGGAACTCGAGGCCTATGACGACGGTGTCCTGGAAAGGATCCTCGCCGAGCCCGGCGTCCGGGTTCCGATCGGCGAGCCGATCGCGATCGTGGGGGATGGCACCGGCACGAGCGGGCATTCCGCTGGACACACCGCCCTGGCGGCTACCTCGGACGATGCCCTGTCCGACGTGGTCGAAGCGGTCACAGCCGCTGCGCCACAGCGTGTTCCAGGCAGTGCTCCACTTTCGCCGCGCACCGATGTCGTGAAATCTTCGCCGCTCGCTCGCAAGATCGCGCGCGAGCTGAGGGTCGACATGGACTCTGTTGTGGGAACCGGTCCGGGCGGGCGGGTGACCAAACGCGATGTCGAGGCGGCCCACAACGCTGCCGCGCCCGGTGCCGTCGCGGCTGGTCCCGACGTGAAAGCGGCCGCTGTGCAGGAGCTTCCGGCATCAGGAGAGTTCGACGAAGTCGCGCTGAGCGCAGTGCAGCGCGTCTCCGCGGCCAGGCTCACCGAGAGCAAGCAGCGGGCACCGCACTTCTACCTGACCAGCGCGATCGACGTGACCGAACTGTTCGCCTTCCGCGCCCGGATCAACGCGCTGCAGGACGCGGCGGGTGACAGCAAGGTCAGTGTGAACGACCTGCTCGTCAAGGCCGCGGCTGTCGCGCTGCGCACCGACAGCTCGGTCAATGTCAGTTACGCGGGCGACAAACTGCTGCGGCACAGGGGGATCCACATCGGTATCGCAGTCGCGACGCCGGTGGGTCTGCTCGTTCCGGTCATCCGCGACGCGGACCGCAAGCGCGTATCCGAGATCGCCGCCGAAAGCCGGGACAAAGCGATCCGCGCCCGCGACCGCAAGCTTCGCGCGGAGGAGATGACGGGCGGCACCTTCACGATCTCCAACCTCGGAATGTTCGGCATCGAGCAATTCACCGCGGTCATCAACGCACCGGAGTCCGCCATCCTCGCTGTCGGCGCAGCGGCCGACGAATTACGCCTCGAGAACGACGAAGTCGTTGCCCGCAAGATCCTTCGGGTGACCCTGTCGGCCGACCATCGAGCTATCGACGGCGCGGTCGCCGCGCAGTTCATGGCGACCCTCGCGACTCTGATCGAAAACCCGCTGCGGATCGTGACCTGACGGTCCGCAGCCATTCCACGGCCTCTCCGCGATCACGCGTCGCGACGCCGCTCCCGACCCGAGAGGTTGACGATGCCGACACATTCGAAAGCGATGACACCACGTGGTGTGCGAGACGACAGCAACGCCGAGGTCGACTCGACGCGCTGGTATCTGCGGCAGATCGGCCGGGTGGCACTGCTGACAGCCGAGCAAGAGGTGGAATTGGCAATCCGGGTGGAGGCCGGATTGGTCGCTGCGGCGAAGTTGCAGGAGTGTTCCGAGGGCGTGGAGCACCTCGGCGCCGGACTGCGACGGGACCTGATGTCGATCGTCGGAGAAGGCCGCAAGGCCAAAGCGCACCTACTCGAGGCGAACCTACGGCTGGTTGTCTCGATCGCCAAGAAGTACCACGGGCGTGGCCTCGACTTCCTCGACCTGGTGCAGGAAGGGAACTTCGGTCTCGTCCGTGCGATCGAGAAGTTCGACTACAAGAAGGGATTCAAGCTCTCGACGTACGCGACGTGGTGGATACGCCAGGCCATCAGCCGTGCGATTGCCGACCAGGCTCGCATCATCCGCATCCCGGTGCACGGCGTAGAGGCGATCAACCGCGTCGGCAGCGTGCAGCGCGCTCTGGTACTGGAACTGGGTCGCGCGCCGACGGCAGCGGAAGTCGCTGCGGTGATGGGCATCGAGTCCGCCAAGGTCGACGAGCTCCGAAGATTGGCGGTCGAGCCGGTCTCGTTGGATCAGGCCGTCGGTGACTCCGCCGACACGAGTCTCGGCGATCTGGTGGAGGACTCCGAAGGTGTCGTCGCGGTCGAGGCCGCGTCGTTCGCTCTCCTGCAGCGGCAGGTGATGTCGATACTCGACGCGCTGACGGAGCGAGAGGCGGCCGTCGTCAGAATGCGGTTCGGCCTGGACGACGGCAATGTGCGAACTCTGGACGAGGTCGGGCACGTGTTCGGTGTGACGGGTGAACGGATTCGGCAGATCGAGGCGAAGACGATGTCGAAACTCTGTCATCCGGCACGTTCGTATCCGCTGCTCGGTTACCTCGACTGAGCTGTTCCCGCGGGGATCGCGGATTACAGGAATTCGTCTCCGCGCAACTCTACCGCGGCACCGGTGGCAGCCGGGTGCTGACGAATATCGCGGTATGGGAATCCGCGGAATGCCTCCGTAACGCTTTCGGCAGTCCGGAATTCCAGCAGCTTCTTCCGCGGTATCCGGATGGGTCCGCGTCGTATCCGCATCTCGTTCGGCCGGTTTCCATGTCCGGGGTATGCGCGGGCGCGCCGTGGGGGTATTCGTCCGACGCATCGACCGACGTCGCATCGACCGGTGATTCCACGATCGACTTCTTCGAACTCTGCCCGGAATCGACATTCGAATCGCAGCTCGAGGCAACCGACGGACCGTTCACGCTGCTCGATATCGTCGTCGTTCCCGAAGGCGGCGTGGACACCGCTGTTGCCGCGTGGCGCGAGACCACTCAGTTCATGCGACAGCGCACAGGGCTCCTGCGCGCGGACCTCTATCGCGGAACCCGGGGCAGCACCGTGTTGATCAATCTGGCGGTGTGGGAATCGGCTGCCGCCCTGCTGGAAGCGGTGCAGGATCCGGGGTTCGCCGAGGTGACGAGTGGTTATCCGGCGGGGTGCAGGTGCACACGCCAGGCGATGGCACCTGTCGCGGTCGCCGGAATCTGCGTGTCCTGACACCTGCCGATTGGCGGCGAACCGGGCACGTCGGACAGATGCCGGGTGCCCAGTTGCCGCCCTTCGGATGCGCGAGATGTCAACGCGTGCGGCGCATTACCGCGTTGTAGTCCTGCGAGTCGGTGATCTCGCGTCCGTCCTCGCTGAATTCGAGGAGTACGCGCCACAGCATGCGGACCTGATGATCGGCCCACAGCGCCCTGGTCGGGGTGATGCGGTAGAAGACCTGTTGGCCTTGGTCGGGCAGCTTGATGTTGTTGTACATCGATGTGTCGGCGAGCCAGGGGAACTGGGCGAAGCTCAATCGCACGGCATGCTGGATCTCGTCGGCATCGGTGACCAATGTCGCGCGGCCCTGCATTTGCAGCGAGCGGGTCAGGCGGCGCCCGGCGTATCCGTCGTCGGGCAAGTCGTTCACGACGTAGCTGACATTGGGATTCGCCTGCAATGAGGCGTGCTTGCGGTTGTACTGAAAGGTGTGGATGTAGGCGATGAGTCCGTCACCGGCGATGTGCATGGCCGCGGCCGACGGGAATCCGTCGGTATCGATCGTGGCCAGGGTGGTGAGCTCCTCCGTGCGCAGCAGCTCGGCGATCGAGTCCTGGATCTGTTCGAGGTTCGGTTCGGCTTTCATGCGACGAGAACTCCCGCCGCGTCGGGACAGGGCAACCGGTCCCCGTGGTCGAATTCGTGCCGGACGATCATCCAGGTCTCCTCTTCGATGGGCTGACTGATGGCGCCCATCGTAGGAATTATTTCCTGGAAATCGATACGGGCATCCTGATATTCAGGAGTCGCGAAGTTCGAGCTGGCGTGAGATCTCCGCAGCCGCCTCTTTCACCGCGGCCTCCACATCGCGCAGCCGGCTGCGCGGGACCCGGGCGGCGAGGGCGGCGACGCTCACCGCGGCGCAGACCGAGCCTGTGGCATTTCGGACCGGTGCGGCAACGCCGAGGATGTGGGGGTCGAGTTCGCCCTGCGACACCGCGATGCCGGCTTTGCGGATACGAGACAACCGCGTGCGCAGCGCCGCGGGATCGGTGAGAGTTTTGGGGGTGAATCGTTCGAGCGGCGCCTGTTCGAGTACCGAGGTGACTTCGTCGGGGTCTGCCCAGGCCAGCAGGACTTCGGCCGCCGCGCCCGCGTTGATCGGCAGCACCTGGCCCCGCTCGTAAGAGAGCCGAACCGCGTGCTTGGCTTCGACGAGATCGAGACAGACCACCGAGCGGCCGGAGCGGCGGGTCAGCAGCACCGTTTCGTCGACGTGCGCGGCAAGCGTTCGCATCACCGGCAGGGCGGCCTCGGAAAGCCCGAGGCCGGCGCGGGCGAGGCGCGCGAGTTGAAATATCCGGGGCCCCAGTCGGAATCCGCCCGGAGTTTCTTCGATGAACCCGTTGCCGGACAGGCTCTGCAGGTACCGGTAACCGGTGGAGCGGGCGACGCCGAGCCCGGCGGCGACTTCGGTGCCGGTCCACACCGGTTTCTCCGCCGAGAACAGCAGCAGGATGTCGAGGGCGCGATCGGCCGTGGAGTTGCGTTCCCGGTAGGTGCTCGGCGCGGCGTTCCGTTCGGTCATACGCACACGCTAATCACCACTCGTGATCCTGTAAAGCAGGATGCATGTGCTGCTATACAGGATTTTGTGCGCCGAGCGCATCGGCAAGGGCGCGCAGATCCGGCAGGGCCGCCGCGATGCGGGCCCTGGACTGCTCGCTCAGCGTCGCCAGCGCATCGGAAACCCCGGCGTCGAGACGGTCGGCGAGTTCTGCGCTCGCGGCGCGCATCTTGGCGGTGGGATGGAGCTGGATCACCCGGCCGTCGGTCGGGTCGGCGCGCCGGTCGAGAAATCCGTCCTTGGTCAGGTTCGAGACCAACGTGCTGACATTGTTGGGCTGCATGCGCAGTGCCTCGGCGATTTCGCGGACGGTGATGCCGGGGCGGCTGTCGACAAGTTTGAGGACTTCCACCTGGGCCAGTGGTCGTGGGTTCTCACCACGGGGCGTTCCCTGGCTCTGTCGGAGTGCTCGATGCAGTGTCCAGCTGGTTCGGGTGATCTCGGCCGGCAGGTCGTCGTGGTCGGTGGGAGGCACACCCCAGTTTAGCTCTAGAGGTAGATCTTCTTCGGATGCTGTGTGTCCTGTATTACAGGATGGTGCTTTTGTAATGCAGGACACAATCGTAGCGTGGCGTTCATGCCGATCGATTCCCTCGCCGCTGTGGCCCGTGCGGCTGCGGACAATTTCTCCTGGGAGAACGTCATCCTCGACGACCCCGGCCCGGGCGAGGTGCTCGTCCGCCTGGTCGCCGCCGGGGTCTGCCACACCGATCTCTCGGTCCTCGCGGGCCGGTTGCCGACACCACTACCCGCGGTGCTCGGACATGAAGGCGCCGGTGTGGTCGAAGCGGTGGGGGCCGGCGTCACCACCGCGGCGGTCGGTGACCGTGTGGTGTTGTCGTTCGCGTCCTGCGGTGCGTGCGCTCGCTGCCGGACCGGGCGTCCCACCCAGTGCCCCACCTACTTTCCGCTCAATTTCGGAGCCCGCAGGCCTGATGGGACAACACCGCTGCGGGATCGCTCGGGGCAGCCGATCGGCGGGTTGTTCTTCGGTCAGTCGTCGCTGGCGCAGTACGCGGTGGCCGCACAGCACAGTGTCGTGCCGGTGGTCGTCGAGGACGACGACGAACTGGCGATGCTCGCCCCGATCGGGTGCGGAATCCAAACCGGTGCGGGCGCAGTGCTCAATCTCCTTCGCCCGCAGCCGGGGTCGCGTGTCGCGGTAGTCGGAGCGGGAGCGGTCGGTCTGTCGGCGGTGATGGCCGCGCGGCTGTGCGGTGCGAGCGAGATCGTGGCAGTGGACCGGATTCCCGCCCGGCTCGGCCTGGCGCGCGAGCTCGGCGCTACCGCGACGACGACGGACGCGGGCGAACTCCGCGACTTCGACTTCGTGCTCGAGACGACCGGGGTGCCGAGCTTGCTCGAAGGTGCGCTCGAACAGATCCGGGCAGGCGGCACCGTCGCGATCATCGGCGCACCCGCGGCGGGAACCCGCATCGCTGTCGACGTCAATTCCATGATCGACGGCCGGACCCTGCTCGGTGTCACCGAGGGCGGCAGCGATCGGATCACCTTCATCCCGGCACTGATCGCGCTGTATCGCGGCGGACGGCTGCCGCTGGATCGGCTCGTGCGCTTCTACCCACCGGCCGAACTGCAACGCGCTGTCGACGACACGCGCGCCGGTATCACCGTCAAACCCGTCATCCGATTCGAGGCCCCATGACACTCCCGCACACCCGCAACCTCATCGACGGCGAATGGCGCGACGGCCACGCCGTCGGCACCAGCCTCGACCCGGCCACCGGCCTGGCGTTGGGCACCTTCGCCGACGCGGGTGCGGTCACCGCCCGAGCGGCCATCGACGCCGCCCGGCGGGTATTCGACACCACGACGTGGTCGCAGGATCGGCACGCTCGGGCGACGGCGCTGTTCGCGCTCGCCGACGCGATGACGCGTCGTCGTGACGAACTCGTCGAGCTGCTGTCCCGGGAAAACGGGAAGAAGCTCGCCGACGCCGCCATGGAGGTCGACGCCACCATCCCCAAACTGCGATACAACGCCGCCCTCGCCCTGACCGACAGCGGCCGGGCCGCGCAGCTGGCGCCGGGGATGTATTCGATGGCGTTGCCCCAGGCCATCGGTGTCGCCGCGGTGATCGTGCCGTGGAATTCGCCGATCATCCTCGCGGTGCGCTCGTTCGCGCCCGCGCTGGCCGCGGGGTGCACCGTGGCCATGAAGATGCCCGCGCAGACGGCCCTGACCAACGGGCTGCTCTACGAACTCATCGCCGAGGCGCTGCCGCCCGGTGTCGTCAACGCGTTCACCGAATCGGGCAATACCGGTGCGCCGGTACTGGTTTCGGACCCGAACTCCGACGTGATCAGCTACACCGGCTCCACCGCGGTGGGGCGCGCGATCATGGCGGCCGCGGCGACCGGCCTCAAACCGGTCTCGCTCGAACTCGGTGGCAAGTCACCGATGATCGTGTTCGACGACGCCGACCTCGACGCGGTCGTGCCGACGCTGACCGCCGCCATCACCACCTTCAGCGGCCAGTTCTGTATGGCCGGTAGCCGAATTCTGGCCCAGCGCGGCATCGCCGACGAACTGCGTGAGTTGATGACCGAGGCGTTGAACCGGGTGAAGGTCGGTCCCGGCTCCGATCCCGAGACCGACATGGGTCCGCTGATCGACCGGGCCGCGGCCGAGCGCGTGGACCGGCTCGTCGACGATGCGGCCGGATACGCGAAGGTGCTCGTCCGTGGGGGACTGCTCGAGCCGACCGGAACGAGCGCTTTCCTGCGCCCCGCCCTGATCGAGGTAGCCGACGTGACATCGCCGGTAGTGCAGGACGAGATCTTCGGGCCCGTAGCGACTTTCGAGATCTTCGATACCGAGCTCGACGCGATCGAGCGCGCGAACGCCACCCAATACGGGCTGGCCGCCTCGATCTGGACGCGGGATGTGGATCGACCGTTGCGGGTCGGCCGCCGGATCGACGCGGGCACCGTGTGGACCAATACCTGGGGCGTCGTCCACGACCAGATGGAGGAAGGCGGCTTCAAGCACAGCGGTGTGGGCAGGCTCAACGGCCACCGTGCCATCGAGGAGTTCCAGGAGATCAAACACCTTGTCCACCAGGGCAACTGAGCACCATTCAAGCGAGGAACAATGCGCAATCCAGATCACGACGTGGTGATCGTCGGCGCGGGACCGGTCGGGTTGGCCACCGCGCGCATGCTCGGGCTCCGCGGCCATGATGTGGTCGTCGTGGAGCGCTGGCCGCAACCGTATCCGCTGCCACGTGCCGTGCACTTCGACGACGAGATCGGCCGGATATTCGGATCGATGGAGCTGTCCCGGCAGATCCGGGCCATTTCCGACTCGGTACCCGACCATTACGAATGGCGCAACGCGGCCGGTCAGGCCTTGCTGCGCATCGACTGGTCGGGTGTCGGCCCCAACGGGTGGCCCACGGCCAACTTCTTCTCGCAGCCCCAGCTCGAACAGGTGTTGGCCGATGCTGTCGAGACGATGCCCAACGTCACCCTGGTCCGCGGGACCGAGGTCCGCACCGTCGACGAGCAGCCCGGCCACGTGGTGGTCGGCGTGGGCGAAACTCCCGGGCATGTTGTCCCCGCCTCGACCGTCGACCGGACCCTGACCGCCCGCTATGTCATCGGCTGCGACGGCGCCAACAGTCTCGTGCGCCGGCGGATGGGCGCGACGATGCACGATCAAGGCTTCTTCTTCGACTGGCTGATCGTCGACACGATCCCGACCGACGACATCGTCTGGTCGCCGCAGAACTGGCAACTGTGCGACCCCGCCCGCCCGACCACGATCGTTTCCGGTGGACCGGGTCGGCGCCGCTGGGAATTCATGCGGTTACCCGGTGAGGACCCCGCCGAACTCGGCACCGTCGAGCGGGCCTGGGAGTTGTTGTCGGCGTGGGGGAGAACCCCGGCCAACACCCGACTGGAACGGCACGCCATCTATACCTTCGCAGCTCGCTGGGCCGACCACTGGCGCACCGGGCGAATGATGATCGCCGGCGACGCGGCCCATCAGATGCCACCGTTCGCCGGCCAAGGGATGTGCTCGGGGCTGCGCGACGCGGCCAACCTGGCGTGGAAGCTGGACCGAGTTCTGCGCAGGGTGTCGACGCCGGATCTGCTCGACACCTATACCAGCGAACGCAGCGTGCACTTGCAGCACGCGATCGCGATGTCGGTGGAACTGGGAAAGGTGATCTGCGTGCTCGATCCGCAAGAAGCGGCACGACGCGACGCCCGCATGATCGCCGGAAACGCCGATCCCGCAGTGGTATTGCCCGTCACCGCCCGGCCCGTGCTCGGGTCAGGAGCCGTGCGGGCGAGCGGGGAATTGCCGGGGACGATGAGTCCCCAGTTCCCCGTCGAAGCCGACGGCGCTGCGGTCCTGCTGGATGATGTCACCGGTTACGGGGCGCTGCTGATCCTTGCAGCCGGCCGCCCGGCCGCCGACCTGCTCGACGAGACACTGCTCGCGTCGCTTGCCGAGGCCGAGGTGACGGCGCTGTCGCTGGGCGACACCGGCAACCCCGACCTGCGTGACCTCAACGGCGGCTGGACGGCATGGCTCACTGCCAATTCCCTTGCCGCCGTGCTGATAAGGCCCGACCACTACGTGTTCGGCACGGCCGAGACCTTCGACGGCGCCGCGACCCTGGCGGCCGACTACCTCGCCTGCCTGACGACCAGCGTCTCCTGACGCACCCACATCACAGAGGAGAACAACTGTCATGCGTATTGCGAACATGCGGGGCCGCGCGGCCATCGTGCACGGCGAGCCAGGACAAGAGCGTGCCGCCGACATCGCCACGGCTTCGGCGGGCCGATTCGGCGGGGACTTCGCCGAGCTGTACGCCGAGTGGGGCACAGTGCGGGAATGGGCGGCCGAGCTGACATCCGAGGAGATCGAGCGGCACTCCGTCGCCCTCGACCGCTCCGAGCTGGGCGCACCCTCGCCCGTTCCGCAGCAGGTCTTCGCGGTCGGACTGAACTACCGGGCCCATGCGGCGGAGTCGGGATTCGATGCGCCCGAACATCTTCCGCCGGTCTTCACCAAATACGTCTCCAGTTTCAGCGGCCCCGACACCACCGTGACCATCCCTGAAGGGGGAAATGTGGACTGGGAGGTCGAACTCGTGATCGTGATCGGGCAGACATTGCGGTGCGTCGAGGCCGCACAGGTATGGGCCGGGGTGGCGGGCTTGACCGTCGGCCAGGACATCTCGGAACGCGTTTCCCAATTACGTGGTCCCGCACCGCAGTTCGGGCTCGCCAAGTCCTTTCCCGGGTTCTCGCCGCAGGGCCCGTGGCTGGTGACACCGGACGAGTTCGCCGATCCCGACGACCTCGAGCTCGGGTGCTCCATCGACGGTGAAGAAGTGCAGAAGGGCCGCACCAGGGACCTCATCTTCCCGGTCCCGTCCCTGATCGCCGCACTGTCGCAGACGGTCACGCTGTTCCCCGGCGACGTGATCTTCACCGGCACACCGGCCGGAGTCGGTGTCGGCCGCGAGCCGAAGCGGTTTCTGCGCCCCGGCGAACGTCTCGATTCCTGGATCGAAGGCATCGGCACGCTGCAGCAGACCTTCGTCGCGACGCGGTAGGACCTCGACATGGCACTGCACGGACTGGGCAAGGTCACCATCGGGGTTCCCAACCCGGCCGAAACGATCAGCTACTACACCGATTTCGGGCTCGATCACCTCGGCGAGGGGCGATTCGCCACCCGCGACGGCGGTGAACAACTTCAGGTGGTGCACGCACCGCTGCGTAAGCTCCTCGACCTCACCGTCGCCGCCGACGACAGCGACGATATCGCCTCGGTGGCCGCCCGGCTCGCGGCGATCGGGGTGCCGAGCGACAGCAATCCGCTGTCGGTGCGTGCCGTCGAACCGGTCACCGGCACCGTGGTGCGGGTGTTGGTGCGACCGCGCATCATCACCGAGCCGGCCGTAGCGCCGACGCCGTACAACGGCCCCGGCCGCATCGACCGGTGGGGCCGGGCCCCGTTCCTGTCGCGTACCGAACCGGTCCGGCCACGCAAGCTCGGCCACGCGGTGCTCGGCAGTACCGACCTCGCCGCCACCATGCGATTCTTCGTCGAGGGCTTGGGTTTCAAGGTCAGCGACTACATGGGGGACAAGGCCGCGTTCCTGCGATGCTCGGTCGAGCACCACAATGTGCTGGTGCTGGCCGCGCCGGTCAATTTCATGCATCACACCAGTTGGCAGGTCGACGACATCGATGAGGTCGGCCGGGGCGCACACGCCATGCTCGAAGGTCATCCCGAACGTCACATCTGGGGTCTTGGCCGCCATTTCGCCGGCGCCAACTTCTTCTGGTATCTCAAGGATCCAGCGGGCAACTTCTCCGAGTACTACTCCGATATGGATACGGTGCCCGAAGACGAGCTCTGGAGCCCTGCGGTACTGGAAGGTCTGCAGGGTCTGTACGCCTGGGGGCCACCGCCCCCGCCGTCTTTTCTGGAACCCGACGACTTGGCCGCGCTGATGACCGGCTCGCACTCCACCCGAGGGTGACATTTGCCCGCTGATACACGTCGCCGAGCCCTTCGACAGGGGGGCTCGGCGACGTGGGTCATGAGGCTGTGGCCGGATGGCTGCCCGACGTCTCGGGTGCGGTCGGATCCTTGTGCTGGGGCACGCGGTGCAGGAACTCCTGAATGTGCGCGATGGCCCGCGGATGAATTCGGTGCAGACCGCGCCGGTCGTAGTACAGATTGCCCAGCAGGCCGAGCGCGAGTCCGGCGAACAGCCCGATCACCAGGAGTACCAGGGCGCGGCCCAGGCCCGCGTCGGCGCGTGCATCGAAGTAGATGATGGCGCGGACACCGTCGGCGACGGCTCGCATCGGCTCGAACGAACCGAGGAAGCGCCAGAACGGCGGCATGGCCTGCTGCGGAATCGCGCCGCCCGACACCGGGATCGACCAGCCGATGAAGAAGACCATGCTCACCACGATGCCGATCGGGCCGAGCAAGGTGACCACCGCAAGGGTGCCCGCCCCGATCGCGTTGATCGCGAGCAGACTGAACAGCCACAGCAGACCACAGTGCGGCAGGTCCAGGTCGAGCACGAACACGCTCGCGGCCAGAATCGCGGTGGCCGCGGGTACTGAAGCGATCGCCAGGGTCAGGCACTTCGCCACGTATGTGCCGACTCGGGTGATGTGGCGCGGCGGCAGCATGCGCCGCTTGGGTCCCATCTCGGTCGGGCCGAAGCCCAGTTCGGCATCGACGAGCCCGTTGACCACATTGGCGCCGAGGAAGCCGACCATCATCAAGAGCAGGGCATAGAAGAAGGCGGTCATACCGTTGCCGGTGCGATCGCCGAAGGGCATCGCCTGCTGGTGGGTGATGGTGACCGGGTCGGAGAGCAACACCGCGTTGGCGGGGCTGATCGCACCCGGTACGTGCGCCAGAATCTGCCCGGCGGCCGCGGTCGACCCGCCTCGTGCCGCCGATTCGGCGATCTGGGTGCCTATCTGGGCGGCCATCGTGCCGGCGCCGGGGTTGGTCAGCACTGTGATCTCGGGTCGTTGCGGGTTCGGGCCGGGCAGCGAGCCGAGCCCGGCCGAGTAGTTCTCGGGAAGGACGATCGCCGCGAACAGCTCGTTGTTCGCGATCGCCGTGGTGGCTGCGTCGACGGTGTCGAATCGCCGCCAGCTCACCGCCTCGCTCGGCTGCTGTGGCCGGTCCACGATGCCGGCCACCACGCGGTCTCCGACTTCTCCCTTGTCCGACGTCACCACGCCGATCGGGGCGTGGTGCAGATCGGCCGCCGGGTCGGCGACGCTACCGGTGAAGATCACGGTGATCACGAACAGGGCGGCGGTCAGGACGACGCTGGGAATCAGCCAGTTCTTGGGATGCCGGAAGTAGCTGAGCACCGGCATCGGAGGCGGCTCGTGGCCGAGGGGAGTTCGGGACATCATTTAACTCTATCAATATAGGTATAGCGCTAGAGTAGTCTTGGTGGTGTGACCGCGCTCATGTGCTTGTGAGGGCCGGAGTAAGTGTCCTGTAATACAGGACGTCACTTTTGTAATGCAGGACACCGTGTCAGGGTTGGGCTATCGAGTTCGTACCGACAGCGGGAGAAGGTGAGGTGATGGCGCCGGTGAAGTCGCCAGACGAAACCGAGGTGGTGATCTGCGGTGCCGGGCCGGTCGGGCTCACAGCCGCGGCCCTGCTCGCCGCACGAGGCGTCGACGTGGTCGTGGTCGAACAGAACCAGTCGACCAGCGACGAGCCCAAGGCCATCAGCATCGACGACGAATCCCTGCGGGTGTATCAACGCGCGGGCATCGTCGACCAAGTGCTGCCGATCGTGGTGCCGGGCACGGGCACTCGCTACTACGACCGTCACGGGGCGCCGCTGTTCCAGGCACGTGGCCCGCAGCCGTTCCGCCTGGGGTACCCGTTCAAGAACCCCTTCGCGCAGCCAGATCTCGAACGGGTGCTGGTGAAAGCACTGGGGCAGATGCCGAATGTGTCGCTGCGGTTCGGCGTCGAAGTGACCGGGTTCGGGCAATCGGCCGACTCCGTGCGAGTCCACGCGCGCACCGACAGCGGTCCGGTGACCCTCGACGCTGCCTACGTCCTCGGCTGTGACGGCGGTCGATCGGTGACCCGGCTCGGCCAGGGCGTCGAAATGACCGGGCGTAGTTACCCCGATGTGTGGTTGGTCGTCGACACCCTCGACGATCCGCACACCGAACGCTTCGCCATGCATCACGGCGATCCGGCCCGCCCGCATGTCATCGTGCCCGGGCTCGACGGCCGCTGCCGCTACGAATTCCGGCTCTTCGACGGGGAGGGCACGCCCGGCCAGGCGCCGTCGTTCGAGCTGATCCGCGCATTGGTCGCGCCCTATCGTGAGCTGACACCGGCGCAGATCGAACGTGCGGTGAACTACCGGTTCAACGCGGTCGTCGCCGACGAGTGGATGATCGGACGTTCCTTCCTGCTCGGCGACGCGGCACACATGATGCCGCCCTTCGCCGGCCAGGGACTCAACTCCGGTATTCGGGACGCGGCGAACCTGACCTGGAAGATCGCCGATGTCCTCGCCGGTCGGCTCGCCCCGTCGGTGCTGACCAGCTATCAGCGCGAACGCGCCGCCCATGTGCAGGCCACGGTGCGGATGTCGGAACGGCTGGGGCGCGTGGTGATGACCACCTCGGCGCGACTGGCCGAGCGCCGCGACGCAGTGATCGAGCGGGCGCTGAGCACCGAGGACGGCCGCGCCTACCTCGAGCAGATGCGGTACCGACCGGTCCAGCGCTTCACCGAAGGATTGGTGCTCGATACCGATCGACACGACGGAGTCGGAATCGCGCTGGGACAGCCGCTGGTCTTCGACACCGCTCACCACAGCGTCGCCCGGCTCGACGACGTGCTCGGCATGGGTTGGGCGCTGATCGGCGTCGATGTCGACGAGCAGGCTTGGGACGCAGCCGAGCCGGTCGTCCGGCAACTCGGAACGACCACGGCGCTGCTCGCGCTGGGGGAGTACCTCCCACGGACTCGACGTCGGGTCCTGATCGACGTCGACGGTGCAGCCGCCCGCGAATTCGAACCTTATGCCGGGCAATTCGTACTTCTCCGCCCGGACCGGGTGGTTGCGGCCGCCTGGCACCCCGACCGGACCACCGACACGGTGACCGACATATCGACCTGGACAGAAAGGGCCTCGAGCCATGGATAGACCACAGCGGATCGTCTTGCAGGAAAGCGCGGCGGCAGGCACCCTGACCCGTACCACCGTGTCCCACATCGGATTCCGCGTACCCGACGTCGCGGCGTCGGCCGCGTTCTACGGCCGGGTGCTCGGATTGCAGGTGCACGAGCAGCTGCCCGAGGGCGGACTTCGCCTGGGCTGGGGCACCGGACATCACGTCATCGATCTCCTCGAAGGCGAAAAGGGACTGCACCACTACGGTTTCGAGGTCCGCGACCTCGACGGCGTCGAGGGCATCGCGAAACGGCTGACGGCCGCCGGGCACACCGTCTCGCCACTGGACCCGACCTATCTCGACGCCGGACTCGGCACCGCCACCGGCATCGTGACCACCGACCCCCACGGCACACCGGTCCACTTCCACACCGCCGTGGCGCGCGAGGGCGAGAATGCCGCCGACACCGGTCGCCGACCGATCAAATACCAGCACATCACCCTGGCGACCGACGACGTGGTGCCGATGGTGGAGTTCTTCGTCGACACCGTCGGATTCCGCATCTCCGATCAGCTCGAGGACGGCCGATTCGCGTGGCTACGAAGCGACCGCGACCACCACACCCTGGCCGTGGTGAATGTCGGTGTGGGTGGCGACATCGACCACTACTCCTTCGACCTGGCCGAATGGGAGGACTTCAAGGCCTGGTGTGACCGGCTGACCGACGAGAACGTCGATGTCACCTGGGGTCCCGGTCGCCACGGCCCGGGCAACAACCTTTTCGTCTTCTTCGACGACCCGGCGGGCAACCACATCGAACTGTCCGCCGAGATGGAGAAATTCCACGACGACCGCGTGACCTATGTGCCGCGCCGGTGGAAGCCGATCCCTAATTCCGTGAATTTGTGGGGCGGCCAGCTCGCCTCGTGGCGCAAGACCAGCGAAGGACACTGACATGGCGTACATGACCTACGAACACCGCGGCGTGCGCCGCGTCGGCGAAGTACAGGGCTCGACCCTGGTCCCGCTGGACGGTCTCACCGAGATCGGTGCCGGGACCACCTCGGAAACGCTGGCCGATGCCGTACGTGATCCCGGCGGCCGAGTCGAGATCGATGCGGTCCGGCTGCTGCCGGTGGTGCCCAACCCGTCGAAGGTTTTCTGTGTCGGGCTGAACTACCGCGAGCACGTCACCGAGACCAAACGCGAGCTGCCGACCTATCCGGTGCTGTTCCCCAAGTTCGCCGACAGTCTCATCGGTGCCTACGACGACATCGTGTTGCCGCCGGAGTCGACCCAGGTGGACTACGAAGGTGAATTGGCCGTCGTCATCGGCAGGTCCGGGCGTCGCATCGCCGAAGCCGATGCCGCCGCACATGTTCTCGGCTACAGCACGGCCAACGACATCACCATGCGCGACTTCCAGTACAAGACCCATCAGTGGATGCAGGGAAAGGCGTGGCAGGCGAGCACGCCGCTCGGTCCGTCGCTGGTGACGCCGGCCGAGGTCGACCTGTCGAGTGCGGGTATCCGCACCGTGCTCAACGGCGAGAAGGTCCAGGAATCGGATCTGTCGATGCTGATCTTCTCCATCCCCCGGCTGATCGCCGAGATCTCCACCTTCACCACCCTCGCCCCCGGTGACGTCATCTTGACCGGCACCCCAGGTGGGGTCGGCTATCGACGCGATCCGCAGCTGTTCCTGCGCGACGGCGACCAGGTCAGTGTCGAGATCGATGGCGTCGGAGCGGTCCGGAACCTGGTGCGCAGCGAGGTGATTCCCGCATGAGTGCGAGGCCGACGGAACCCCGCATCGACCGATCGCTGCGAGTGCAACTGCAAGGTGATTGGGGGACAGCCAATCTGCACCGGGTGTGTGGCTGGATCTCGCAGGAACTCACAGACCGTGCGGGTCCACATACTCGGGTCGGTATCTGGAACGGTCGCGGGTTCTCCGACAACGTGCGCGCGGTCGGGCGCGGTGAAGTCGATATCGCGCTGACCACACCCGCCGCGTTCACGACTGTCGCGCTCGACGGCCGCGGCACCTACCGCGACGAGCACTATCCTGATCTGCGAGCGCTCGGCGTTGTGCCGCAACGTGATCGGCTCGTCTTCGCCGTGCACGGCGATCTCGGCGTCACGTCGTTCGCCGAGCTACGCGAGCTGAAACCGATGCTGCGGGTGGCGACTTCGGTCGACGACGGGGTCAACGCCGTCGGCCTGGCCGCCCACGAATTGCTCGCCCGATCCGGCGTCGATGTCGAGGGCTGGGGTGGACAGTTCCTCGGCGACGAACGGCCCTTCGAGTCACTCGACCACGTCTTGGCCGGCCGCGCCAACGCCATCGTGCACGAGGCCGTCATGCTGCCGCACTGGCAGCAGTTCGGCGCCGACTACCGCTTCCTCGAAGTCGAACCCGACGTGCTCGCCTCCTTCGACCGGGACTTCGGTTGGCCCGCCGCCACGGTCGCCGACGAATTCTTTCCCGGCCGCAGCGCGTTCCAGACGCTGGACTTCTCCGATTTCCTGGTCGTGGCCCGCGCGGACATGGCCGAGGACCTGGCCTATGCCGTCGCCTGGATTCTCGGCGAGACCCGCCACCTCCTCGAAGCGCAATACCAGCACCTGCCGCCAGAGCGCAGCCCGGTCACCTACCCGCTCGACCCGCCGACGATGGGTATCACCCCGATTCCGCTGCACCCCGGCGCGGCGGCCTACTACCAGGCACTGCCTGCCGCCGAATTCGTTTCCTGACGAGACAAAGAGGTCTCCGCAATGAGTGTTGTCATCGAAGACATCGTGACCATGAAGTCCGGGGTGCCCCTGCGCAGCATCCGCCGCGACGAACGGCACCTGCTCTCCCCGCCACACGACGGCAAGATGCCGATGAAGCTGTGGCGCGATCATCCGCCACTGACGGTGGTTCACTTCCCCCGGCAGTACCAGGCGCAGCCGTTCGCCCCACCGCGCGGGGTCTACGAGAACGACCAGATCCGCATCGAATGGCAGACGATGGACAATCGCCAGCCCTTCTATCACCGCAATTGTGACGTCGACGAGATTTCTTACCAGATCGACGGCGAACGCACCCTGATGACCGAACTCGGCACCATCGAACACCGGCCCGGCGAGTTCTCCCGCATTCCGCGCGGTGTCGCGCACGACAACTACGGGCGCGCCGAAAGCCATCTGCTGTTCTACATTCCGGCGCCGGTCACCGAAACGGGTAGTGCGGTGCGTACATCCGCAGCCGTGCTGCCGCCGTTTCCCGGATGGCAGCCAGGACAACTCAACGAGGCGGTCACCCAGTGCATGGGATCGCTGGGCCACGACATCACCGTGTTCGGCATCGACGAGCACGAACTGCTCGATCGTGTCACCGAAGAACCCGACCGGATCGCGGTATTCGCTGTCGGCCCGGATTCGGATCGGCTCTACGCGACAGACCAATTCAGTTTGGGCACAGTGACATTCACGTCTGAGCAACCAGACGTGCGGCGCTACACACGGACCCTCGACGCCGACGAGATCCAGTACCAGATCAGCGGCTCGCGCACGCTGGTGACCCAGCGCGGGATCGTCGAACTAGGTCCGGGCGACTTCGTCCGGATCCCGCTCGGCATCGCCCACACCAGCGTCGGCCATGAGGACGGCGCCTACCTCAGCGTGCTGTCCCATCGCGAACTGCCCCAGGTCGCCGAGACCTCACGCACCGCGCAGCCCTGCACACCCGAATACCTCGATGCCCTCGCCGGGGAAAGAAGCTCGCGATGACCATGCTCGCCGCCCGCGCCACCGAAGGCGCACACACCCTGACCCTCGAACAGATCCCGATTCCGCAGCCAGGACCACTCGACGTGGTGGTCAAGGTCGTTTCCGCCGGGCTGGCACCCGGCATGATCGCCCTGCTGAAAATGGGCGCCTTCAAACATCTTCCGACGACACTCGGGCACGAAGCCGCAGGGACAGTAGCCGCGGTGGGCGAGCAGGTCACCGACCTGGCGGTGGGTGATCGGGTACGGGTGCACCCCAACCTCAACTGCCGCACCTGCGACTACTGCCGCACCGACCGTGACATGATGTGCCCGCAGCAGGCGATGATCGGGCACGCGGGCTTCGGCACGATGCCGATGCCGCTCTACGAGCGCTACCACGACGGCGGCCTCGCCGAATACATCCGGGTACCGCACTGGCTGATCGATCAGCTCCCGGGCAACGTCAGCTTCGACGTCGCGGCCAAGGTACACGATCTGGCGAATGTGGTGCGGATCCTGAAATGCGCACAGCTGCCGCTCGGCTCGACGGTCGTCACCACCGCCGCCACCGGGACGATGGGCACCGCGACGATCAAACTGGCCGCGCACTTCGGCATCGCCCGGTTGTTGCTGGTCGGCCGCTCCGCCGAACGGCTCGCCGCGGTCACGTCGCTGGCCGGCGATGTCGAGGTCGACACCATCGCCCTTGACGAGTTGCCGACCGACTGGGAGCGCACCGGCGGTCTCACCCGCCGCCTTCGCGAGCTGGCCCCGGAGGGTGCGCACGCCGTCGCCGACTACATCCCGTCCGGCGCGGCCACCAGCCAGGCGATGGCCGCCCTGCGCACCGGCGGCACCCTCGCGCATATGGGCGGCAACACCACACCGTTGTCGCTGCCGCCCTTGGCCTTGATGGTGAACTGCTGGCGCTTCGTCGGCACCCGCGCCTGCACCAGGTCCGACGCCGAACACGTCCTCGCGCTGCTCGGATCCGGCGCTCTGACCGTGGACGAACTGATCACCCAGCGGTTCCCTCTCGCCGATGCCGACACAGCGGTCGAAGCGATGGTGAACCGCAAGGAACCGATGTGGATGACCGTCGTCAACCCATGAACACCTCACCGGAAGGCGAAAAGCTATGAACATCACCCACTTCGGGCACGCCTGCGTTCTCGTGGAGATCCCGGGCGCGGCCGCCTCGACGCGAATCCTGTTCGATCCGGGTACCTATTCGCAGGGTTTCGAGAACTTGGCCGACCTGGACCTGATCCTGATCACCCACGCCCACCCCGACCACCTCGACGGTCCACGGCTGGCGGCGTTGCTGACGGCCAACCCCGCCGCCCAGCTGATCGTCGGCGAGGGCACACTCGCGGCACTGGACAACCCCGACTATCCCGAAAACATGCGTCGACCCGCACACATCGCGCAGCCGGGCCAGAGGCTCTCGGTGCTCGGCCACGACATCGTGATCACCGGTGGTGAACACGCTTGTGTCCATGCGGCGTTGCCGACCTCGGACAACGTCGGCTATCTGATCGACAACGCCGTCTTCCACCCGGGTGACGCGTTCGACGAGATCTCTGCGGCGGTCGATGTCTTGTTGCTGCCGATCGGCGGGCCGTGGATGAAGATCGGCGAGGGTATCGACTATCTGCGGTCGATCGCGCCGCGCGTCGTCGTGCCGATCCACCAGGCGGGTCTGGCGCCCGCGCACCAGAACATGCATTGCCAGCTGCTGAAGAACCTCGCGCCCGAGACCACCGAAGTGGTTGTCCTCGACCCGGCCGCCACACGCTCCCTTTGAACCGCAGGAGACACAGTGACCGACCCTCGAAACCACGTCGTGCAGGCGAGCCGCGCCCTGGCCGTCGCAGGTCTGGGCGACATGGTGTGGGGACACGCCTCCGTTCGTGACCCCGATGGCCGCGGCGTCTGGATGAAAGCCTCCGGATGGGGATTCGAGGAGATCGACGACGCCAAGGTCGTCCTCGTCTCACCCGAGGGCACCGTCGTCGACGGAACCGGGCGGCGCCACCTCGAATATCCCATCCACACCGCGATCATGGCGGCGCGACCCGATGTCGGCAGCGTCGTACACACCCATGCACTGACCCTGTCGGCCTTCGCATCACTGAACTGCGAAATCCGCCCGATCTCCCACGACGGGGTGCTGTTCGCATACGAGCGACTGCCGCGCTTCACCGAAACCGGTGCCCTGATCGACACCCCCGACCTCGGTGCCGCGCTGGCCACCACACTCGGTGAGTGTGCCGCGGTCCTCATCCCGAACCATGGCGCGGTCACCGTGGGACCCGACGTGGCAACCGCCGTCATGTATTCCGTACTGCTCGAACGGGCTTGCCGCACCCAACTCATGTCGCTGTCGGCGGGTGGCCCGAAGACGTGGTCCAGCGAGCTCGAGACCGAACACAAGCGCGGCCAGGTCTGGCACCCCACGCAAATCCAGGCCGGCTTCGACTACCTGCTCCGCAGTGCCGAACGAGGATTCGACGGACCGCGCTCGGTCGAGTCCGGTGGGAGCCCACGATGACCGACGACCACCCGCTGCCGCAGTGGGTGCCCGCGCCGGAAGATCTCGCCCAGGCCCGACTCACCGCCTTCACCGACTTCGTCACGACACGCACCGGCATCACCTTCCCCGACTACGCGGCGTTGTGGCAGTGGTCGATCGGCGACGTGGCCGGATTCTGGCGCACCGTGTGGGACTGGTTCGACCTCGGGGACGCGCCGGGGACAGTACTGACGAACCAACCCATGCCGCAGGCACACTGGTTCCCCGGCGCCCGCCTCAATTACGTCGATCAGGTGGTGCGCAACGCCCGCACGGATCGGCCCGCCATCCTGGCCGCCACCGAAGACAACGCGCTCCGGGAGATCAGTTGGGACGAACTGCTCACTCGCACTGCGACACTGGCGCGGTCATTGCGGTCGCTCGGTGTCGGACCGGGCGACCGCGTGGTCGGGTACCTGCCGAACATCCCCGAAGCGGTCATCGCGTTCCTGGCCACCGTGAGCCTCGGTGCGATCTGGAGCGCGTGCGGGCAGGACTACTCGGCCCACGCCGCGCTCGACCGACTCGGCCAACTCGAGCCCCTGGTGCTGATCACCTGCGACGGATACCGCTACAACGGCAAAGCCCACGACAAACGTGACGACATCGCCACGCTGCGCGAGGGGATCCCCACGCTGCGCGAGACGATCGCCGTGACCCGCGCGGGGACCACGGTTCCGGACTCGCAGGACTGGGACGACGTCGCCCGCCACGATTCCGGAGCGCCCGGAATCGACACGGTTCCAGTCGCTTTCGAACACCCACTGTGGGTGCTCTACTCCTCGGGGACCACCGGCCCGCCGAAGGGCATCGTGCACGGCCACGGCGGTGTACTGCTCGAACACCTCAAAGCGCTTGCCCTGCAATCCGACATCGGCGCCGATGACACATTCTTCTGGTTCACCAGCCCCTCGTGGATGATGTGGAACTACCAGGTGGCCGGTCTGCTCGTCGGAGCGACCATCGTCTGCTACGACGGCAGCCCCACCTGTCCGGCGCCGGACGCACTGTGGGACTTGGCCGCCCGGACCCGCGCGACGGTGCTGGGTACCAGTCCCGCATATCTGCTGACGTGCGCGAAGGCCGGCGTCGAACCCCGCCGCGGGCGCGACCTGACGTCGCTGCGCACGGTAGGCGTCACCGGCGCCGCACTCCCGGCTTCCACATCACTGTGGATCCGCGACAACGTCGGTCGAGACGTGGCGGTGTCCTCGATCAGCGGCGGCACCGACGTAGTCACGGCCTTCGCCGGAGGCGTGCGCACCGTGCCGGTATGGCCGGGTGAGTTGTCGGCACCGTATCTCGGTGTCGCGCTGGACTCCTGGGACGAACAAGGACGGCCCGTCCGCGGCGGAGTCGGCGAACTCGTTGTCACCCGACCCATGCCGTCCATGCCGGTGATGTTCTGGAACGACCCTGACCGTCACCGCTACCGCGACGCCTACTTCGGCACCTACCCCGGCATTTGGCGGCACGGAGACTGGATCACCCGCACCGGCCGCGGCAGCGTGATCGTGCACGGTCGATCCGACTCCACCCTCAACCGCCACGGCATCCGGATGGGCAGCGCCGACATCTATCACGCGGTCGGATCACTTCCGGAGATCGAAGACACGCTTGTCCTCGGCCTCGAACAACCCGACGGTGGATACTGGATGCCGATGTTCGTCGTGCTCGTCGACGGTACCGAACTCACCGAGCCGCTGCGTCGACGCATCAACCGAACCATCCGCGAGAAAACCTCACCTCGCCATGTCCCCGACGACATCATCGTCGCCCCGGGAATCCCCCATACGAAAACCGGCAAGAAGCTCGAGGTCCCGCTCAAAAAGATCCTCCAGGGCGCCGATCCCCGCGACGTCGTAGCCGCGACCGCTGTCGAGGACGCGCACCTCGTCGACTGGTTCGCGGCAATACGCAGCCCACGGCCTTGACGTCGGTTCGGCGAGCTATGCGCGAGGCGGGACCCGTGAGGCCAGCATGTACTCGCGCACGGTCAGCGCTGCTCTCAGTCTCGTGATGAGCTCCGGGTTGCGGGGGTCGAGTCCGGCGAGTCGGTAGATCCGGCGGAGCCGGTAGTCGACGGTGTTTTCGTGGATGTGCATCTCACGTGCGGTGAGCCGGCGATGTAGTCCGTTGTTGAGATGGACCCGCAGCGTGGTCACCAGCTCGGGATCTACCGCTACCGCGTCGAGCGCGGTTTCGAGGCAGTCGCGGCCGGGACCGGGACGAGTCAGCTGATATTCGACTGCGAGATCGTCGAAGTCGTACAGGCCTGGTCGTTTGCGGAGTCTGCGCGCGACGTCGAGCAATTCGTGGCCGACTTCGGTGGCCGCCGGAATATCGTCACCCGCTGCCTCGATCGCGATCACGATCAGCGATGTCCGCACGAGCATGTGCCGAATTGTCTCGGTATCCGGCGTGCCGTGAATCAACACGGTGCCACCGAGCGTGCTGTGCAACGCGGAAACGGGTTGTGGGAGACAGTCTTCGAGCATCTCGACGAAGTTTCCGGGTGAAACAGTCCCGGGCCCGGGCGAGTGGGCGGCCACCGACAAGACGAGGTACCGCTCGGTGAGCGGTGTTCCGTGTTCACGGGCGACCGCGGACGCGTTTCGCCCGCTGAGCAGGGCACGGGCGACTGCCTGCCGACCATGGTGATCGGCGACGAACCGATCGACCTCGAGATAGACCCGGTAGATCGTCGTGTTGACCGTTTGCATCGCCTCCATGATCTTGGCGACATTGCCGAGATTCTTTTGGTACCTCGGATTCGAGGTGTGGTCGTTCAGATGAACACGGAACCCTGTCTGCACGAGCCGGTGGACGGTTTCGATGGGAACACCGGTGGTCGCCCATCGTGCGGCAGCGGGGCGGAGCACCGCGCGTACATCGTGATCGCGCGCGCCGCTCACCAATTCCAGACATTCTCTGACAACGGCATGTATTTCGTCGTGCAGGACATTGCTGGGCGCATTGTGCGGGCGAATCGCGTGCAGAACTCCGTCGACGATCCGCTGCGTCGCCCGCGAGATCTGCGCGGACGGCGCGGAGGGTAAGGCACTGGTGTCGAACATGATCATCGTTGGTGTCGGCCGCATCTCCGAAAGTAGGGTCACGACAGTTTGGCGTGCACAGGACCGCATCGTCACTCCACTGAGCGACGATGACGAGTAGCAACACGTTGTAGTCGGAGACGTTCGTTGCACCGTGCGCTGAGATGACGGTGACGAAATTGGTGCGGACGCCAGGGTTTGGCCGTATTCGACCGGACCTACCACTGCAGGCCTGTCTTCGGAACACAATCGGGGCATGCTCGTCGAAAAGCCTGTTTCCGTGCGACCCGCTCTGACTGCCCGCATGCTCGCTCGATGGCCGCAGATCTCCGAACGCATGCTCGCGGAAGGTCTCGGTGCCACCACACCCGCCGACCTACCCGCCGACCACTTCACCGCGGAGGTGCTGCCGACGATCCTGACCTGCGGCCGTGCGGTCTTGGAGGCCATCGCCGCCGGTCGTGACTTCAGTCAGGCCGAGGTGGCGGTCTTCGTCGGACCCGTCGCCGAACGGCACGCCGAGGACCGGCTGCCGCTGCGAATGCTCATCGCCGCGATCCACGCATCGGCGAAGTCGTTGCTTGCCGAGGCATCGGCCTTGGTCGAACCGGACGAGATGGACCAATTCCTGATGGCATTCGGCAGACTTCTCGATCTGCTGCGCGATATCAATCTGACGGTCGTGGAGGCATACACCGAGGTCGAGCGCTCGATCTATCACGCCGAGCGGGAGGCGCGTCGCGAATTGTGCTCGGCACTGGTGCGGGGCCTGCCCGCCGAGGAACTCGCGGCCCGCGCGGACACGATTCTCGCCGATCACTACACCGTCTTGGCGATACACCTGAACGAACCGCTGCTGACTGGCAGCGCCGCGAATCTGGTGGCCCGGCGCCGGATCCGGGTGCTGCAACACGCACTCGACGACCTCACCGGCACCACCACGCCCGCCACTTTCGACGGGAAGACCGGAATCGCCTTGGTGAGCGACAGCTCCGAGACCGGAACCGTCGAAGCCCAGCAGTTCGACCGACTCGCCGCGCGACTCTCGGAGCAATTCGGCGTGACCGTGTATCTGGCCGAACTCCCCGGCGTCGGTCGTGCGGATATTCCGGCCGCCGCCGAAGACGCGATCGAACTGACCGAATTGGCGCGCCTGCGCGGCAGACCGGGTGGCTGCTACCGGCTCGACGATCTGCTGCTGGAGTACCAGCTCACGCGTCCGGGCCCCGCGCGAGCGAGACTGGCCCAACGCGTGATTCCGTTGTTGGCCAGCCCCCATCTGCTCGACGCGCTGGAAGCCCATCTGCACTACGGCGCCGACCGCAAAACAGCGTCCCGTCGCCTCCACGTCCACCCCAACACCTTCACCTATCGACTGCACCGCATCGCCGAACTCACCGGCCTCGACCCCACCGTCCCCCGGGAATCCCGCATGCTCGCGGCCGCTCTCACCGTGCACCGACTCGACTCGTCCCGACGCGCGGTGGATTGAGTTACGCCTATCCGGTGGTTCGGGTCGACGTAACCCGCTGGTCGACGAGGCCTCAGGAATGCGTCTTCCGCAGTGCCCGCTCGGCGGCGTTCGCGCCACACATGCCGTGCGCGCCCGGGCCCGGTGGCGTCGCCGCCGAGCACAGATAGTGGCCCGGGACGCCGATGTCGTAGGGCTGGAGGGTCTTTCGCGGGCCGAAGACCAGCTGCGGGATGTCCTTGGCGCCGGTCATGATGTTGCCGCCGAAGAAATTCGGGTTGCCCGCGGCGAATTCGGCCGTGCTGTGGACCGACATGCCGATCACCCGCTCGCGGAAGCCGGGGGCGAAGCGCTCGAGTTGAGCGATGATCGCCTCGGTGGCGTCACCGGTGTAGCCGTTGGGCACGTGGGCGTAGGTCCACACGGGGTGGATGTCGCCGACCGAGCGGCCGGGGTCGGCCAGATACTGCTGTCCGACCAGGACGAAGGGGCGCTGTGGCAGCCGGCCCGCGTGGATGTCGCGTTCGGCCGCGGCGATCTCGGCGAAGTCGCCACCCAGGTGCACGGTGCCCGCCCGTCGCGCGGCGGGGGCGGTCCACGGGACACCGCCCTCGACAGCGAAGTCCACTTTGAAAGCGCCCGGCCCGTAACGGAATCGGCGGTAAGCGTGGGCGACACGTGCGGGTAGCCGGTCGCCCAGGATCTCGGCGACCGCGGTCGGCGCGAGATCCCAGATCGTGATATCCGAGGGCGGCAGGTCCGACGTCGAGCGCACCCGGACACCGGTTTCGATCTTGCCGCCGTGGTCACCGAGGACCGCGGCCATAGTGTCGGCGATGCGCTGAGAGCCGCCGACCGCCACCGCCCACCCGTATCGGTGGCCGGCGGTGAGGATGCCGAGACCGATACTGGCGCTGAGCGGTCGGTGCAGCGGATGGAAGGCGTGCGCGGCGACGCCGCCGAACAGCGCCCGAGCCTGCTCGGTGCGGAAGGCCCGCGCCAGGAAAGTGGCGGGCAGTGTCGCGGGAATCCCGAAGCGCGCCAGCCGGATCGGATGCCGGGGCAAGCGCAGCAGCGGCCGCATGATGTCAGCGCTGGTGAGGTCGTAGCCGGCCACCGGGCCCTCGAACAGCCTGCGCCACAGCCGCTCGTCGGCGCCGAGTCCGGCGGCGGTGTCGCGGACCGAGCGGTGCAGCACCCCCGCGCTGCCGTCGTCGAGGGGGTGCACGCAATCCAATTCCGCATGCGCCCAACGCAATCCGTACCGTTCCACGTCGATGCCGCGCAGGAAGGACGAGCCGACGGCCATCGGATGGATGGCCGAGCAGTGGTCGTGCAGCAGGCCGGGCACGATCGCCTCGTGGGAGCGGGTGCCGCCGCCGATGGTGTCGGCCGCTTCCAGCACTGCCACTTCCAGGCCCGCCCGGG
Source organism: Nocardia sp. NPDC023733 (assembly GCF_040639775.1). Classification (NCBI taxonomy): domain Bacteria; kingdom Bacillati; phylum Actinomycetota; class Actinomycetes; order Mycobacteriales; family Nocardiaceae; genus Nocardia; species Nocardia sp. NPDC023733. The sequence continues at coordinate 1,318,726 of NZ_JBFAAN010000001.1, forward strand.
CCAGGGTGATCGCCGCTGCCAGCCCGTTGGGGCCGCTGCCGACCACTGTCGCCGTCTTCATGGACTCGTCCTGTCTGTCTGCGGTTTCCGGGCTATTCGGCGGGCAGGACCGTGGTGTCCGCGCGGCGGGACACGATCGGGGCGTCGACGTCTTCGCGCCGCCAGGTCACCTGGTGGGGGATGGGACCACCGGGCAGCCAGGGCAGTGCCTCGACCGCGTCGGCGACCCGCCAGGTGCCGCGCTCGATCACGCCGACGGCGGCGTCGATCACCATGTACTCCTGGGTGGGTTTGTGGATGGGCTGCGATTCGACCCAGACCACGATCCATTCTCCGGGCGCGAACCCGACCCGCTGCTGGACCGCCTCGATCAGGTCGAGGTTGTGCAGGTGCCCGTCGCCGAAGTTGAAGCCGATCAGCGAGTTGCAGGCGAACTCGGCTTCGCGCACGGTCCAGCGGTCGATATCGGGAATGTGCTTGTACAGCAGGGAGAACAGGCCGCGGCCCTGACTGTGCATGGAGCGCCAGCCGATGGTCTGCTGCATGGTGATCTCGGCGACGGTCGGCTCGTAACCCATGGCCTGGAGCTGCTCGAGCTGGTTGAGCGTGGGCCGGTGCTCGATGGTGTTCAGCTTCTGCTCCGCTCCGGGGGCGAAGGCCCACAGCGCCGAGGCCCAGTTGCCCGCGTACTGACGCATCGACGGCAGGAACGACACCAGGTCCGGGCGCAGGTTCCCGACGATCGGGAAGAACGCCAGCGCCACGACGATCGCCAGGGTCAGCCACGGCGAGGACATGTCGAACACCGCGTACCCCTCCCCGTTCGGGTAGCCGAGGAACAGGAACACCGTCAGGTAGGCGAACAGGATGTTCCATTCCAGTGGCACCGCCAGCGGAAAGGTTGAGGTGATGAACAGGTGGAACACGACCATCATCGCCACGCCGGCCAGGGTGAGCCAGTGGTTGGTGGAGAACAGCAGCACGATCGGGGTGACCACCTCGACGGTGGTGCCGCCGACGTGCGCCATGAACGCGGCGAGCCTGGACGGGCGGATGTCGTGCGGGAAGTCGCGGTAGTGGGCGCGCTTGACCGATCGGAACGGCATGGAGGGGCTGTTGGACACCATCGGCGGCACGACATTGGTGAAGTGCTTGCCGAACTTCGACACCCCGGCGCCGACCCATACGATCACGATCAGCAGCTTGGCGGCGATGATCATGTCGGTGAACGGCAGCAGGGCGAAGAACACCAGCGCGGGCAGATATTGCTCACCACGCGCGGCCAGGAAGATCGTCTTGTCCCGCAGCCCGCACAGGATGTACAGCGCGATCGCGGCGATGAGCAGCGCGGGGCTGATCAGCCCGGAAGTGTTGTCGGGCAGGCGTTCCAGCAGCGACTGCGACGGGCGTCCGGGTGCCAGCAGCGCGAGCCCGAGGGTCGCGAGGAACCCGAGGTACAGCACGACATCCAAGGGTGTGCGGGTGTTGCCCGCGGTGAACGGCACCCGCCGCCACGGTCGTAGCCGGATGGTTCCCGGCCGGGCGAAGAACAGCACGCCACCGGTCATCGGCTTGAATTTGCCCGCCAGCGGACCCCAGGATCCGGCCACGCCGATCGCCTCGAGCAGGACGGTCCACACCACCAGCTTCTGGTAGACGATCGGCTGATCCCACCAGGCGCCGATGTCCCAGAACGGGCCGGTTCCCGAGGTCAGCGTGGACACCAGGACGCCGCCGAAGATGTAGAGCACCAGCAGTTTCAGCACATAGACGGTGTGGATCATCTTCGGTGAGCCGAAGCCGTATTCGACCCAGTGCAGGGCCAGGGTGCGCACACGGTCGCGCAGTGGCAGATCGAGAAATGTCTCCGTATCCACCGGGGGGAAATCACCTGTTTTGAACCCCATTGTTCTCATGCCTTTCTTGTCGTGTTCCGGGCGCGCGCGACCGCGACCGGAATTGCCTCGAATTCCGAATTACCTTCCGGTGGAGGGTGTTCAGGCGGTCGTCGCGAGCGCGCGGAGCCGGTTCTTGTCGATCTTGCCGACGGGGTTGCGCGGCAGTTCGGTGGTGAGCACGATCGCCGCGGGCACCTTGAACGCGGCCAGCCGCTCGCGGCAGTGCTCGGTGAGTTCGGCGGCGGTCACGGCGCCGGTGGTGACCACGTGCGCGACCGGCACCTCCCCGAGCACCGGATCGGGCGCTCCGACCACCGCCGCCTCGTGCACGGACGGATGGGTGTAGAGCGCGTTCTCGATCTCCTTCGGGTAGAGGTTCTCCCCGCCACGGATGATCATGTCCTTGATCCGGTCCACCAGGACCAGGTAGCCGTCGGGGTCGAAATAGCCGATATCGCCGGTGTGCAGCCGGCCGTCGATCACCGTCTTCGCCGTCTCCTCGGGCTTGCCGAGGTACCCGCGCATGACATTCGGTCCGCTGATCACCACTTCGCCGCGTTCCCCGGCGGGCTGCGCGACGCCGTCGAGGTCGACGACCTGCACGGTCTGACCGGGCAGTGGCAGGCCGACCGTGCCCGGCTTGCGTTGTCCCGACGCCGGATTCAGTGTCGAGGCGCACGTGCCCTCGGACAACCCGTAGCCTTCCACGACCGGGACACCGAAACGGTCCTCGTATCGGGCGATGAGCTCTGCGGGCATGGGTGCCGCACCGCAGATCGCCAGCCGCAGCGAGGAGGTGTCGGGACACAGCTCGGCGCGCTGGGCCACCAGCATGGCGTAGATGGCGGGCACGCCGGAGAAGTAGGTCGGGCGGACCCGCTCGACCAGGTCGAAGAAGCCGGTCGCGGAGAACTTCCCGGCAATCGTGGTGCGGCCACCGGCCAGCAGCGGCGACAGCACGCTGACCACGATCCCGTTGACGTGGAACAGAGGCAGGATCAGCAGACTGTGGTCGGTGTGGTCCAGGCTGAGCGCGCCGATGACCATCGCGCACATGGCGGCGAGGTTGTCGTGGCCGAGTAGCACGCCCTTGGGGCGGCCGGTGGTACCGCTGGTGTAGATGATCAGCGCCAGACCGTCGCGAGGGGCCACTGCCGCGACCGGGCCGGCGGAATGCGCCAGTTCGGCCACGTCGAGGGTTGTCCCCGCTCGGTTGGGGTCACCGACGACCACCAGTGCTCGCGAATCGGCGATCTGAAAGCTGATGTCGTCGTCGGTCAGTCCCGGGTTCACCGGTGTCACCGCCGCACCGAGTTGCCAGGCGGCGAACAGCACGACCACGAGGTCGACGCGGTTGGGCAGCACCACCGCGACCACGTCACCCGCACGCACACCCGCCTGGCGCAGCACCGAGGCGGCGCCGTGCACCCGGTCCCGGAACTGCGCGTTCGTCAGCGCGGTGGTGTCGTCGGCCAGGCACGGCGCGTCCGGCGCGGAAACCGCTCGGGTGGTGGGCAATTCGACGATCTGTCGCATGATTCCTCACGAGGCTGATTGTGATCTGGGTTACATCACCCACGGTAGGGACCGGCCTCGGTGGCGGCTACGGGCCGGGAGACCAGCGTTGCGAGCCCCCGTTGTGCCACGGGTACAAACAGCCTGGTCGGCGGGTAGGCGCGGGGTAGTGTCGGCGCCCATGGCCCCCGACTACGACGCCCTTGTCCGCGAGGTGGCGGGCCGGATCAAGGCGGATCTGGACCGGCTCACTCCCGCGATGACCACGATGTTCGCCGACACCATCCCGGAGTTCCGCCACGATGACGAGGTCCGCCGACTCATGGTTGCGAGCACCGAGTCGAACCTCACCGCCATCATCGACATCCTCACCCTCGGCATCGGGCTCGACGACATCACCGTGCCGCCCGCCGCCGCCGAGTACGCCCGCCGCTTCGCCCAGCACGATCTGTCGCTGGAGGCGCTGCTGCGGGCCTACCGGCTCGGCGAGCACATGTTCGTGCAGTGGACGATCACGCTGCTGACCGAGCTGGCGCCGCCGACCGCCATGGCGCTGGCGGCCGCCGCACGCGTCGCCGAGCTCGTCAACAGCTACATCGATCAGGTGATCGAGGGCCTGATCGATATCTACGGCACGGAGCGACGCCGCTGGGACGCGCGCACCGATGCCGCTCGTGCCGCCCAGGTCCGCGCGGTGCTCGACGCCGAGGAGCTGGATCTGGCCTCCGCGGAGCAGATGCTGTCGGCGTCGCTGCGCGGCTGGCACCAGTTCGTGCTGCTGTGGACACCGCCGGGAACCGCCGACCCGGGGCCTGTGTTGCGAGCCGGCATCCAGGTGCTGGCTGCGGTGTCGGCCCGTTCGCCCATGACCGTCGAAATCGACGAGCACACCCGCTGGGTGTGGCTGGCTTCGACCGGCAGGCCTGTCCTCGACACCGCGCGGCTGGTGCGGGAGCTGCGCGCGACACCGATTCTCTCGATGGCCGTGGGGGATCCCGCGACCGGGCTCGCGGGATTCCGGCAGAGTTTCCACGACGCACAGCGGGCTCGCTCGGTGGCGGTGGCCGCCCGATCCCGCGGTGTGCTCGCCTACGCGGACGTGGCGCTGACCGGGCTGCTCGCCGATGACGTGACGCGGGTCCAGGCCTGGGCGGCGCGCGTGCTCGGCGGACTGATGGGCACCGACGAGACGGCGGCCAGGCTCCGGGAGACGGTGCGCGTATTCCTCGACGCGCGAGGCAGTTACACCGATGCCGCCGCTCGTCTGCACGTTCACAAGAACACCGTGCACTATCGGGTGCGCAAAGCCGAGGAGGTGCTCGGGCATCCGCTCACCGAGCACCGGCTCGACATCGAGGTGGCGCTGCTGGCCTGTGTGCAGTTGGGTCTGCCGAGGGCCTGAACCGTCGTGGTGCCGACGACCGCGTACATACCCGATGAGGGGTGGAAACGGCCGTCACCATTTGTTGTGGATTCCTCCGAGGATTGTGCGGCGAGCGAAATGGGAACGTCAAAACCTCGCCCGGAATAATGAGCTTCGAGCGTCGCCGTGATCTGATCGAGATGTCCCGAGGTTGGGATGTTCACGAGCACAATCGAGGAAGTACATATGAACGCCAAAATCAGCCGCCCGCTCGCCGTTGCCGCGCTCGTCATGTCGGCCGCCGCGCTGAGCGTCGGCACCGCCACCGCCGCCGCGCCTGCACCTGTTTCGGGTTCGGTCGAGGTCTGCCTGCCGCTGCCGCTGGGGCCGCTGGAAGTGAGCTTCTGCCTCTGATCCGCCGGACCGTGCGGCGGGTGTGGGCGAGCGTCGGGGCGCCCGCACCTGCCCGCGCCCGGTAACTACGAACTCGGGTGGGAAGGATTCACTATGGCTGTTACGACCTCCATCGAACCGTTCTTGACCGCCGCGGGCCGCCCGGTGTCGACGCCCCTGAGCGATGTGCGCGCGATCTCGCGGCAGATGGTTGTCCATTTCATCGAAAACGTCGTCCCCTGCGGCACACTGCCCGGTGAAGCGCTCGACGGCGATATCACCACCGTCACCAGGATCTGCCTGGAACTCACCCGAAGCATGCTCGACGGCCGTGATCTGCCCGGCCGGGTGGAGCGCGTACAGGCTGCCGCCGCCGACTGGGCGCGCGAGGGCATTCCGATCGACACCATCCACCACGCCGTGTACGAAGGCTTCAAACTCGGCTTCGACCTCATCATCACCAATGTCGCCAACCATGATTACGACACCATGGTCGGCGTGGTACGGCGGCTGATGGACGCCCAGGACATGATCACCGCCGCGGTGTCGGCGGCGTATGTGCGGGAACTGCGTGCTGTCGTCAGCGAGCACCATACCGCCGTGCACACCCTTACCTCGGCGCTGCTCGGCGGCCAGAACACCGCGACGATGGCGCGGGAATGCGGCATCGAGATCGACGCCGAGTATCACGTCATGGCGCTCGAACTTCCGCCCCATGCAAAGGAATCGGAACCGGGGTTGAACGCGAAAGTAGTCGCCCGACGCAAGCTGCGGCGAGTCCAGGCAGAACTGGCCGACCGGTGCGACGGCAAGGCGCTCTCGCTGCTCAGCGTGGATGGTGGCACGTTGCTGCTGCCTGCCTCCGAGTTCGCCGGAGCAGACCTCGACGAGCTGGTGGCACACCTGTCCGCGGCCGCCCAGGTACCGCTGCGCGCGGTCGTGACGACGGCCGCGCCGACAGAGATCCCGCGCGCCGCCGAAGAGGTTCACGAACTCGTCGAAATAGTGCACCGCCTCGGCGGGCCGAGCAAAGTCTACCGCCCGCACGAATTGGCTTTCGAATATCAGCTCACCCGACCGGGGCCCGCCCGCGACTATCTGAGTTCGGTTGTCGATTCCCTCGAGCCGCATCCTGAATTGATGCAGACCCTCGAGGTGTATTTGGCGACGAATATGCAACGTGCGCGCACCGCGCGAAAGATGTTCATCCACACCAATACCGTCGATTACCGGCTGAAGCGGATCACCCAGATGACCGGATTCGACCTCAACGACATCACCGGGCTGTGCTATCTGCGCGCGGCCCTGCTGATCCGGGCGCACCGCAGCACGAAAACCACCGAAGTCCCCGAAGATCCCGGCTCGCGCGCGAGCTGACACCGTCGCGACACGGGACACTGCGCCGAGACCGTCGGCCCGCGAATTCATCCGACACCTCGCCGCTGTTGCGGAAGTCGGTCAGCGGCCCGGCTCCGGGATGTCGAGTTCGATGTCACCCAGGGGCAGGTCGGCCAGTGTGAGAACGCGATGGAGGGAGTGGATTCCGTGGGGGAGGTGCGGCGCGTGAGTCGCGGCTGCGGCGGCCACGATCGCGGTCGCGCGGGATTGGTTTGTTCCGCGTGCCCAGCGCGTGGTCCCGTCGTGGCCGCGGGCCAGCACGATCCATCGGTCGGTCCCTGGGAAGTGGAGTCCGCGTGGCGCTTTCGAGGCGCCGGGCAGCCAGGTGAGTGCGGCGAGTGCGGTGGTGGCAAGTCGGGAATCGAGACCGAAGAACGTGCGGACAGCAACGTCGAAGTCGCGCTGGAGGGTGTGCTGGTCGGCGAAATCGAGTCGGTAGAGCCGCCGTGGTCTCCGGTGCCCGGGTAGCACGAAGGTCTCGGGCTGTGTGTAGTTGCGGATGTAGCCGTCGCCGTCGCGGAAGTGCTTGCCCAGCAGTCGATATGACCATTCGACGGCGGCAGCGCCGTGATGTTCGCCGGCGCCGAGGAACACGGCGAGGTCGATCGGGCCCGGCGAGGTTCGGTGGACTGCTGCTGCGAGCAGGTTGGTGAGCCCAGGGGCGAGGCCGACCTCGACGACGACCGGGGATCCCACGTTTGTCCGTGCGAGGTCGTCGAGATATTCGGAGGTGGCCGAGATTTCTATGAACGCGGACCCGTGGTCACCGGCGAGGGCAGCCAATCGTGGATTTTCGGCTCCCGAGGCGTTGACTGTCACATCGGTGCCGGGCAGCGCCGCACGATAGGCCGACAGCCGAGGGTCTTGGAGATCGATGACCGTGTCCGAGCGTGCCGGATCGCGGCCGGCGACGACCACCGCGTCTCCTCGGCGGCGGAGCTCGGTGACGAGATGGCCGCCTACGGCACCGTAGCCGCCGAGCACCAGGACCCTCATCGGTTTGTTCCGGGCGAGGAGGCGTCGAGACGCGCGGATGGGTCGGTTGATTTCCTCGCTCGTAGTACGCCGACGCCGACGAACCCGTAGACGAGACCGGTGCCGATCTCGGTGATCGCGCTCAGCCAGGAGAACCAGGTGACGTTGGTGTGCGGCAACGAGATATAGCTGTCTTGATAGTCGGCCCAGAATGTCGGTAGCAGGTGGGCGTAGGTGAACACGGCCGCGCTGCCGAAACCGATGCCGATCGCCGCTTCCGGCGCCCGGTACCGGTGAGTCATCGTCATCAGAACGGCGACGGCGACAAGCACTGCCTGCACGTTGCCGCCGATCATGATCGACATCGGCGAAGCGTCCATGCCGCGCCGCAGATGATCCAAGCCGTGGACGCCGAACCCGATCGCGAACGTCACAGCGGTCAGTCGCAGGTTTCGTGTCCGACGTCGATTGTCTTGGATGGCCATTACCTACCTCGATACCCGGTGCAATATGTCCATACTGTTTTGCAATATGAACGTATCGTGGCACAGTATGCTCGTATTGTCTATGGTTGATTCGTGCAGCCCACGTCGCCATTTCCCCTACCGGCAGGCCCCGGCCCCTCGGCCGCGGACCGGATCCGCGCTGCCGCGTTGAAGTGCTTCGCCGCCGACGGGGTTTCGGCAACCTCGCTTCGTGCGGTGGCGGAGAAGGCGGGGGTGTCGATCGGGCTGGTGCAACATCACTTCGGTACCAAGGCCGGACTCGTTGTCGCTGTCGACGAGTACGTCCTGCGAGTCGTCGCGACAGCGGTTGCGTCTCGGCCCCTACCGCCACCACCGGAGGATTCGCTCGGCGAGCTGGGGCATCGAGTCGCTTCGATCATGACCGACCATCCCGAGGTCGTCGACTACATCGCGCACGCGTTCGTCGAGGGCGACACCATCGGCACGACCATCTTCGATGGACTGGTCTCCATCAGCACCACGCAGTGGCACCAATTCGATGAACAGGGGCTGCTACGACCCGATGTCGACCGCACCTGGGCAGCGCTGCATCCATTGATCTTGGTCATCGGTACGGCTGTGTTGCGGAAACAGATCGACCGGCACCTACCCGAGCCGCTCACCTCACCAGCACAATTGCGCCGCTGGGACGATGCTGTCGCCCAGCTCCTGCACGGCGGATTGTTGGCCGACCCACCCCCGGCGGCGGCCGGCGATCCTGCTCAGCGGGTGGACTGAAATACGCGGGCCGCTACCCGACTTCGGGTCGGCCGACGATTGGCAGTGTTCACAGTTGGTGCGCCTGTTCTTCGGTAGACCGTCAAGCATCCGGAGAATCCTCGTTCGGCCACGACCCGGTGCGCGACTATGACTTCTGGTGCAGTGCCTGACGAAAGGCGCCGTCGCGGCACAGTGGCCGGGATGCGTGGGCACTTCCCGGCAGCGTGGCCGGGCCGAGAGAGGCGCAGAGATGTCGAGTGATGTCGTGGACGTGACCGTGGACTTCGCCGTTGCGAGGCAGGCGTTGTGGGAGGTGCTGCTGGAACCGCAGAGCTATCCGCGGCTGTGGTCCGGCATCGGGGGATGCCAGCGGTTGACCGGTACCGAGGGAGACACGAGGTGGCAGGTCCGCATCGGCGACGCGGATGTCGGCGTGCGCACCGTCGATCTGGCCTTGCGGATCGGTCGCTGGTACGAGAGCTTCGAACTGCACAACCCGGAGACGGGCAGTTTCGCGCTGATCCGGCTCGCCGGTGACCAGCAGCGAACCAGCGTGAGCGTCACCGCCTTCGCCGCGCCGCGGTTGCATCCGGCGCTGGCGGAGGCACGCGACGCCGAGACCGTCCGGTGGATCAGGGCCGGGCTGCGGCGTGCGGTCGATGTGGTGCGTGGGGCGCAGACATCGGTGGTGGGAAACGGCGACCGGGCGCCGATCCGTCGCAAGTCCGAGCTCGTGCGCTGGGTGGTGAATTCCGGGCTGGTCGCGCCGCCGGTGACCTCGGCGCGGCAACTTCGGTCGTTGTACCGGTGGGGTTTCAACCTGGCGGGCGGTTACGCGGCGGGCGCCGCGCACAGTCCCGACCAACTCGCCCTGATCGACACCGTCAGCACGGCCACATTCGCCGAAACCGACAAGCGCACCACCGCGCTGGCCGGTGCGATGTACGAGGTCGGATTGCGTGCGGGCGACGCGATCGGGTTGCTCGCCGCCAACCACTGCGGCATGGTCGAAACGATGGTCGCGGCGGGCAAGCTGGGCGTGGACGTCGCACTGCTGAACGCCGGCCTGTCGGGCAGGCGGATCGAGGAGATCGTGCAGCGGCACCGGCTCTCGGCGTTGTTCGTCGACACCGACCTCAACCACCTCGTGCAGTATCTGCACAACGGCGTGCCGCGCTTCGTCACCGACGACCTGCCCGCGGACCCGGGGCGGATCACCATCGAGGATCTGATCGCCATGGGCCACACGACTTTTCCGGTCCCCACGGTGCCCGGTCGGCAGATCGTGCTCACGTCGGGAACCAGCGGCACGCCGAAGGGCGCCAGGCGTCCGCATCCGAAGGGATTCGACACCCTGGTCGCGCTCCTGTCGCGAATCCCGATCCACGTGGGCAGCACGATGATGATCCCGGCGCCGCTGTTCCACACCTGGGGTCTCTCGGCACTGCAATTGAGCACCGCCGTACGGGCCACCGTGGTGCTCGCGCAAGGATTCGATGCCGAGGAATGCCTTCGTCAGGTCGCCGAACACCGGGTGAACACCCTCATCGCGGTGCCGACCATGATCCAGCGCATGGTCGACCTGCCCGCCGCGGTGCGCGCTCGCCACGACCTGAGCAGTCTGCGTCACGTCGTCAGTTGTGGTGCTCCACTCGTCGCGGCGACCGTCGATCGCTTCCTCGAGGACTACGGTGATGTGCTCTACAACCTCTACGGTTCCACCGAGGTCTCCTGGGCCAGCGTGGCCGCGCCCGAGGACCTTCGTGCCGCTCCCACCACGGCGGGCCGCCCGCCGCTGGGGACCCGGATCGCGATCCTCGGCGCCGGCAACCAGCCGGTGCCGATCGGGGTGACCGGACGGATTTTCGTCGGCAACCACATGCTCTTCGACGGCTACGTCAACGACACTCCGCCCGAGGAGGCCGACGGCATGCTGAACACCGGTGACCTGGGCTACCTCGACGCGGAGGGCAGACTGTTCGTGGCGGGACGCGACGACGAAATGATCATCTCCGGTGGCGAGAACGTCTTCCCACGTCCGGTCGAAGAGGCTTTGTCGTATCTGCCGCAGGTCAGCGATGTCGCGGTGGTGGGGGTACCCGACCGTGAATTCGGTCAGCGATTGGCCGCATTCCTCGTCAAACATGAAGGCTCCAGCCTGGATTCGGGCATGGTGCGCACCTACGTCCGCAACCGGCTCAGTCGCTTCTCGGTCCCGCGCGATGTCACTTTTCTCAACTCGCTGCCGCGCGGGGAAACCGGCAAAGTGCTCAAGCGCCTGCTCGTCGATCCCGCGGGTTTTCCCGACTGAACGATCGAATTCCGTTCACTCGATCACGAGGCATGCGGATATCCGATTTCGGAGATGTCTTGGGCCAGGTCCGCCAGGGTGGCCTCTGGGTTCAACGACGACACGAGTTCCTGGTCCAGCGGCCGCAAGGCATACACGTCACGCACCGCTTCCAGGTCCACAGAGATCTCGTAATAGTCCTCGGCGAAGCGCTGGAACGCTTCAGGTGAGCGGTCGACCAGTAGTTGGAACAGATATGTCGCCCCGTCAGGGTCGGCATGGTCCGGGGGGAAGTCGATCGTGCCGTGGTGCCACTGATCATCCGTCGTCTCCCGCCACAAGCAGGCCGTCACAGCAAGCACGCCGTCTTCGTCGGTGAATGCCGGCTCCTCGACCAAGGGCATGAAGACATCGGGAACTTCGTCGATCACTCCCGGCCAGGGCAGGCGGTCATGGCCATACGGGCTCATCGGCGACTCGTGGCTGAAGCCCCGGGCATATACCCCGGCCACCGAGAAAACGATGGAGTATTCGTCTCCGGACCCGTTGCGCATCGAAGCCATCTCCTGGCCTTCGGCCCAGGCGCCGTTGAAGGAGTAGTACCGGCTTTCCCAGTCCGGGCTCAGGATCGCGTCGAGCATCGCAAGCGCGCGGCACAGGTCCCGCAGGTCGGCGATGGCAGGAAGCCGGCGGGCTACGTCATAGACAGTCACGCGCTCATCCAACCGGATCCCTCCGAGACCCGGCCGCGGTGCGGAACAACTTGTGCCGGCGAGGGAGAGCCGACGCGGCAGTAATCGACGCACAAACGATGCATTTTTGGGAAAACGGTGTCACAATCGTGGCGTGAATGCAGAGCGAGCTGCGACCGCGGCCGGACCTTGTGGACTCTCCACCGACGACGGCTCGACGCAGTTCGCGCAGTGGCTCGCGCATACACAGAGGTCGGTACGCGATCACGTCGATGAGTTCGTCCGGGCGCGTTGCGCGGCGGAATTGGACCCGGCGGGGTTCTCACTGCCAGGTCGGCTGATGGTCGACTTCGCGTCGGGTGGCAAGTGCGTGCGGTCGGTGTTCGTCTATCTCGGTTGGCTGTGTGGTGGCGGCGGCGAGTTCGAACCAGCGCTGCGCGCCGCCGCAAGTGTGGAACTGCTACACGCGTTCGCGCTCGTGCAAGACGACGTGATGGACGAGTCCCGTGTCAGACGGGGGCGCCAGTCGACCCACCTGCGTCTGGCCGCGTGGCATGCCGAGCAGGGGTTGTCGGGATCGGCGGCCCGATTCGGCGAATCCGCGGCGATCCTCCTCGCCGACCTGTACCTCGTGTGGGCCGAGCGCATGTTGCGCGAAAGTGGCGTCAGCACCGCCGCGTTGGGCCGGGCATGGCCACGCTACGACGCGATGCGCAGCGAACTGGCAGTAGGCCAGCTCGCGGACCTGTCCAACGACGCGAACCGCTTTCCGTCCTTGACCGCGGTAATGGACATCGCACGTCGTAAATCGGGCAACTACACCGTGCGCCGACCCCTGGAACTCGGTGCGGCGATGGCCGACTGCGACGACACCGTGATGGATGTTCTCGGTGCCTACGGCGTACTGGTCGGAGAAGCATTCCAGCTTCGCGACGACCTGCTCGGCGTCTTCGGCGACCCGTCGACCACCGGAAAGCCTTCCGGTGACGATATCCGAGAACGCAAGGCGACCACGTTGATCGCACTGGCGGATCAGCTCGCCGGGCCGCCGGACCGCGCCCGGCTGCGAGATCTCTGGCGGGAAGAGCTGATCGACGAGCAGGGCGTCGCCTTCGCACAGGCGGTGATCGTCGACAGCGGCGCGCGGCAGTGCGCCGAGCGGATGATCCGCGACCGAGTCGAACACGCGCGTCGGCTTCTCGACCGCGCCGACCTCGAACCGTCGGTGGCCGACGCGCTGCACCGAATGGCGCTGTTGTGCACCGACCGTACGTCCTGACCGGCCAGCGTGCCACCGAGAAGTCCGACTGGAAGGTAGAGATGCGAACGATACCGGGAAGAACCGATGAGGTTGTCGTCGTCGGGGCCGGTCTGGCTGGTCTGGCCGCCGCGCTGCACTTGGCGGGGCGCGGCCGCGGTGTCACAGTGGTGGAGCGCGACTCGGTCGCAGGCGGTCGAGCCGGGCGGCGCGATATCGACGGTCTTATGCTCGACACCGGGCCGTCGGTACTCACCATGCCCGACATCGTCGCCGACACCCTCGCCGCGGTGGGGGAGAGTCTCGACTCCCGGCTGGACTTGCTGCCGGTCATCCCGGCCTACCGCGCGCACTTCGCCGACGGCAGCGGGCTGGATATTCACAGTGACGCCGCGGCGATGGAGGAATCGGTCGCGGCATTCGCCGGGCCCGAGGAAGTCGCGGGTTACCGCCGATTGCGGGCGTGGTTGAGCGAACTGTATCGCGTCGAATTCGATCGGTTTGTCGCCACGAACGTCGATTCTCCGTTCTCTCTGCTCACACCGGCGCTCGCGCGGTTGATCGCGTTGGGCGGCTTTCGTCGCCTCGACCGGGCGGTCGGATCTTTCCTGACCGACGAACGGCTGCGGCGGGTGTTCACCTTCCAGTCCCTCTACGCGGGTGTTTCGCCACAGCGAGCCCTGGCGCTGTACGCGGTGATCTCCTACATGGACACCGTGGGCGGTGTGTACTTTCCGCGCGGCGGAATGCGTGCGCTACCGGACGCCCTGGCCGCCGCAGCCGTGGATGCCGGTGTGCGGTTCTGCTACGACGAGACCGTCCACGACCTGGAACGGAACGGTTCACGCATCACCGCTGTGTTCACCGAAAATGGACGCAGAATCCCTTGCGACGCAGTCGTTTTGGCGACTGAACTAGCCACAGCCTACGAATTGCTCGATCGCTCTCCGCGGCGTCCGATCAGCTGGCGACCGGCACCGTCCGCGGTCGTCATGCATGTCGGCTTTCCCGCCGGCGTGCCGACCGCACATCACAACCTCGTCTTCGGTGCCGCCTGGAAACAGACCTTCGACGAACTGATCGATGGGGGAGAGTTGATGACGGACCCGTCGCTGCTGGTCACCCGGCCCACCGCGACCGACCCTGCCCTCGCCCCGCACGGGCAGGACCTGTTCACCGTTCTCGCTCCGGTGCCCAACCTGTATCGCGGCAAGGATCTGGACTGGGATCGCCGAGCCACCGCTTACAGCGAGGAACTCGCGGCGATCGTCGAGGACCGGTTGGTTCCGGGCTTCGTCGAGAACTCCACGATCGTGCATGTGGACACCCCCGCCGATTGGCAACGGCAGGGCATGCTGGCCGGTACTCCGTTCTCGCTCGCGCACACTTTCGCCCAAACCGGTCCGTTCCGTCCCGCGAACATGCCACGCGGAGTGACCAATGCGGTGCTGGCCGGCTGTGGCACCGTTCCTGGTGTCGGCGTGCCGACGGCACTGTTGTCGGGTCGTCTCGCCGCCGACCGCGTGACCGGCACCGTGACTACCTCGCGGTCTTCGTTTTCCACCGCGACCAGGGACGGAGGACGATGACTCGCACCGAACTCGACGCCGCAGGTATCCGTGACGCGGGGTTGCGCGCGTCCTATCAGAGGTGCAGGGAGCTCAACGCCCGGCACGGGCGCACATTCTTCCTCGCCACCCGGCTGCTCGCGCCCGCCCAGCGTCCCGCCATCCACGCGCTCTACGGTTTCGCCCGATGGGCGGACGACATCGTCGACGAACCCCCGACCGGCGACGCCACCGGTTCTGCGGCGGCACGCCTGGACGCGGTGGCGAAGACCATGCGCGACAGTCTTCGCGGTACCCACGACGACCCGATCCTTGCCGCGCTTGCCGATACCGCCGCCCGATACGAGATCGAGCACGCGCTGTTCGACGATTTCCTCGACTCGATGCGGATGGATCTGACGGTGACCGACTACCCGGATCGGGCCGCGCTGGATCGCTATATCCACGGTTCGGCAGCGGTGATCGGCCTGCAGGTACTGCCGGTGCTCGGCACCATCGGCCCCCGACCCGAGGCCGCGCCCTACGCGGCGGCGCTGGGAAAAGCCTTCCAGCTCACCAACTTCCTTCGCGACGTTGCCGAAGACCTCGACCGTGGCCGGGTGTATCTGCCTGCCGACGAGCTGGCTGCTTTCGGTGTGGACCGCGCCCGCTTGCAGTGGTGCCGGACCAATCGGCGCACCGACCCCAAGGTGCGGTCGGCGCTGGCCGCTCAACACGCCGTCGCCCGGGACTGGTACCGGTACGCCGATGCCGGAATCGCGTTGCTGCACCCGGTATCTCGACCGTGCGTCGCCACCGCGGCCATCTTGTATTCGGAGATTCTCGACCGGATCGAACAGAGCGAGTTCGCGGTGTTCACCGCGCGAGCGACCGTGGGCAATGCGCGCCGGACTCGCGTCGCCGGTTCGGCGCTGGCTCGTGCGTTGTGGGCGCGGCGTGGTAGTCGGGCACGGGCACTGACCCCGACCGAAGCCTGATCTGTTCGGGTCGAACCCAAGATGCGGATACCGCGGGCCCCGATCCGAGGGTCCGAATCTTCAACCTTTCGGCGTGCTGTCGGGGGTGCGTTCCGCAGTACTCGTGATGTTGCGGACCATGCCCCCGAAAACGACGCTGTGGAAGGGGCTGATCGCCTTCCAATACAGGTGCCCGGCAAGTCCGTGCGGTTGAAAGATCGCGCGTTGGCGGTATCGGGAACCACCGTTCGGGGTGGGTTCGACACCGAGCTCGAGCCATGCCAGGCCCGGGACCCGCATCTCGGCGCGAAGGCGCAGCAGGTGTGGCCGGTCGATATATTCCACGCGCCACCAGTCCAACGCCTCGCCGGAGTGCAGGCGCCGAGGGTGTTTGCGGCCGCGGCGAAGTCCGACACCCCCGGCCACCCGGTCGATCCAGCCGCGCAGCGACCAGGCCAGCGGGAACGAATACCAGCCGTTCTCACCGCCGATGGATTCGATCACCGCCCACACCGTGTCCGGATCTGCGGAGGTGTGATGTTCGCGAATGTCCTCATAGAGGGAGCCGCCGGACCAGTCCGGATCGGTGGGTAAGGGGTCGGAGGGTGCGCCGTAGGTGCTGGCATCGGACCAACGGGTGGGCACCTCGGCGTTGCGGATGCGGGTCAGCGCCAGCTCCACGGCACATCCGTACCGGGTGAGGCCCTCCGGCGGATCCGAGATGTATGCGGCGATGTCGTGCTCGCCGCAGACGACCTCGTGAACGAGCGACTCGATGAGCGGCACTGCGAGCGCACGGGGCACCGGGGTCACCAGATTGACCCACTGCGCCGACAGCCACGGCGTGAGCACCGGAACCGGCAGCACGACTCGACGATTCAGCCCGGCCACGACGGCGTATTCGCGCATCATGGTCAAGTAGGTCATCACGTCGGGTCCGCCGATATCGAAGGCGCGGTTGACCTCGGCGGGCAACTCCGCGGCGTGCACCAGGTAATACAGAACGTCTCGAACCGCAATCGGCTGAATCCTGTTGTGAACCCACCGCGGGGTGACCATCGCGGGCAGGCGCTCGGACAGATACCGCAGCATCTCGAAACTTGCCGACCCCGATCCGATGATCACCGCCGCACGCAACTCCACAGTGGGAACACCGGATGCACGCAGGATCTCGCCGACCTCGGCACGGGAGGCCAGGTGGCGAGACAGTTCGGTGTGTGGCGGGACGATCCCGCCGAGATAGACGATGCGACCGACCCTCGCCGACAACGCTGCCGCCCCGACGATCTGGGCGGCTTCACGGTCGATATCGGCGAAGTCGCGGCGGGTCAACGAGTGCACCAGGTAGTAGACGACCTCCCGACCGGCCACCGCCGCGCGCACCTGGTCGCTGTCGGTGACATCGCCCTCGACCACCTCGACCCGATCGAGCCACGGCACTTCGGCCAGTTTCGCCGGTGTCCGGGCGACCACCCGGACATCATGACCGGCCTGAAGCAATTCGGGTACCAACCGGCCACCGATGTAGCCGGTCACCCCGAAGATCACACACCGCATGCTGATTCGCGACTAGGGCTTGGGGCGATCGACATCGCCGCGCCACGCTCCGGTTTCCGACCCACGGCTTTCGATGAAGTCTTTGAAGCGGCGCACGTCCCCCTTGATACGACGATCGAGCACCCCGGTCTTGTCCGCGATGTTCTCGACGAAGCCCTCCGGATCGATGTCCATCTGCACGGTGACCCGGGTCGTCGAGTCGTCGAGCCGATGAAAGGTGACCACTCCGGCATGCTGCGGTCCATCGTCGGATTTCCAGGCGATGCGTTCCTCCGGGTGCTGCTCGGTGATGGTGGCATCGAATGTCCGGGTAGCTCCGGCGATGTCGACGGTCCATCGGGTGTGGGTGTCGTCGAGTTGTTCGATGCGGTCGACACCGTGCATGAACTGGGGGAACGATTCGAACTGGGTCCACTGGTTGTAGGCGGTCGCCACCGGCACGTGCACGTCGACGGCTTCGATGACAGTGCTCATTCTCGGCCTCCTCGGGGTTGAATTCGTCCAGCTAGCGGTCGAGTGCCCACTTGCTTCGAATCCACACCGATTGATGCATATTCGCTTCAATGCCGACGACTACTCCCACTGGCGAGGAGCCTTGTTGTGCGGCGGCAGCGCCCTCCACGCCCAGATATTTGAATCCTGTTCAGAAAATCCTTGACCGACGTCGCCGAAGCCGCTTACGCTCAAGTTACTGAATCTGATTCAACAACTCGGGAGGTGTGATGGTCGGCAATCGGCGCGGTGAGGCCTCGCGTGCGGCGCTGCTCGCGGCAGGCAAGGCGGCGTTCAGCAGCGACCGCTACGAAGAGGTCTCCATCGTCGACCTGGCGCGCTCCCTGGGGGTGGCAGCGGGGTCGATCAGCTACCACTTCGGCGGGAAACGAGGCTTCTACCTCGCGGTATTGGAGCAGGCCGCCGAAGAGTTCTGGGGAGATCTGCTGGCCATGCGCGGCCCGGCGCTGGATCGGCTGAACCGGGGCATAGACCGGCTGCTCGATGAAGCCGAGCAGCAGCCGCGCGCGTTCGAAGCGCTGTTCGCCGATGTCGCCGACGCCGAAGTGCGTCAGATCCGCGACCGGCACCGCACCCAATTGACCGAAGCTCTGCTCATCGAGGTGACCGGCTCGGACTCGTCACCGGTGTTGCGGGCGGCGATAAATGGCTTCGTGTCCTTCATCGAAGGTCTGGTCCTGCACTGGTCGCGCACCCGCGAGATCAGCCGCGAGCAGGTCAAAGACCTGGTCGTCGGCAATATGTTCGGCACGATCCTGGCCGCCCTGCGCACCGACCCCGATATCGAGCTGACCCAGCGGGCGATCGACGCCACGCTGTCGGATCCCCAAGCATTGGCCTTTCTGGGCTCCCTGTCCACCATGTCGAAGACGACGGAGTGATCACTGATGTCTGAAGTTCTGCCCACCGGTCCCTCGCGGATCGTCGAAACTCCGTTCGCCCGCGCGGTCGCCTGGGTCATCGGACCGCGCGGGTTGCGCAGTCAGGCGGCATTGCGTCGTGAGGTCGAGGGCAAGGTGGTCGTGATCACCGGTGCGTCGTTCGGCGTCGGCGAAGCGACCGCGCGATGGTTCGCGGCGGCTGGTGCCCGGGTGGTGATCGCCGCTCGTTCGATGGAACGGTTGCTCGAGGTGGCCGAGGAGATCAACGCTGCTGGGGGAGAGGCCTATCCGTACCGGCTGGACCTGACCGATGAGCAGTCGGTCGCCGAGTTCGCGGCGTCGGTGCGTTACGACCTCGGCGAGGTCGATGTGCTGATCCACAACGCAGGCAAATCCTTGCGCCGATCGATCCACCTGTCCTACGACCGGCCGAAGGACATCACCGCCACCACCGGCGCGAACTATCTCGGGCCGATGCGCCTCACCCTGGCTCTGCTGCCGGGGATGCGGGCGCGCGGTAGCGGTCACATCGTGAACGTCTCCACTGTGGGGATCATGTTCCCGAACGCTCCCAAGTGGGGGTTCTACCTGTCGTCGAAGCTTGCTTTCGACTGGTGGATGCGTGCGGTGGGGATGGAAGCGCGCGCCGACGGGGTCACCTTGACCACGTTCTACGGCGGATTGCTGCACACGCGGATGAGCGCGCCGAGCCGGTGGATGCGGGTGCTGCCCGGTCAGACTCCCGACGACGCGGCGAAGGTGCTGGCCAAGGCGGTGGTGAAGAAGCCGCGCACGATGACTCCGCTGTACGGATTCCCGTCGGCGATCAACGCGACCGTGTTCCGGTGGCCGCTGGAATTGCTCGTCGAGCGGATCTTCCGCAATCTCGGTGACACCGAGGCCTCGCTGTCACGGCTGCGCCCGCATGTTCCGGTGACCCCGGCCGAGGCCACCGCACCGACGGCGCAGGCCACCGGCCCTTCCACGAACGGGCAGGTGCGCACGGATGTCCGCTGACCTGAATCACATTCTGCGTCAGTGGAGTTCGGCGATCCCGGCGGTCCTGTCGTCGGGAATGCTGACCCCGGTCGGCCCGCGCAAGGCCGCAGCGTTGGCGCGCAGCTTCTACCGGTACGGCCCGACACCGGCGATGTTGTTGGCAGCGACCGCCATCCGGCACCCGGACAAGGTCGCGATCATCGACGACACCGGGCAACTGACCTATCGCAGGCTGCAGCAGCGGGCCGAAGCGATCGCCGCGGCCCTGTTCGCCGCGTGCCCGGCACCGCCGAAATCGGTGGGCATCATCTGCCGCAACCATCGCGGGTTCGCCGAGGCGATGGCCGCGGGCGCGCAGCTGGGCGCGGAGCTGATCTTCATCAACACCGAACTGCCCGCCCCGCAATTGCAAGCGATCCTCGCCCGGCACGACCCGGATGTGCTGATCTACGACGACGAATACGCCGTCACCGTGGAGAAGGCCGACTTCGCGGGATTGCGGGTGCTGGCTTGGTGTGAACCGCACGCCGACCTCACGGGGTTACCGACGCTGGACGACCTGGCCGCCCGCAGTCATCCCGCACCGCCGAGGGTGCGCCATGCGGTGAAGCTGACCTTGCTGACCTCGGGCACCACAGGTCTCGCGAAAGGTGTGCCGCGCGCGGTCGAACCGCGCGCGATCGTGTTGCTGACGTTGACCGCGATGGCGATCCTGCGGCTGCGGTCAACCGACCGGGTGTTGGTCGCGCCGCCGATGTTCCACGGCTTCGGGCTGTTGTCGCTACTCGGGCCGCTGGCGTTGGGCGGCACCGCGATCTGCCGACGTCGTTTCGACGCGGCGACCGCGCTCGACGACATCGCCCGCCACCAGGTCAGCGTGGTGATGGCCGTGCCGGTCATGCTGCAACGACTACTCGCTGTGCCGGGTCTTGCCGATAGCCGGTCAGCGCGGTCGTCGCTGCGGGTCATGGTGACCGGTGCGGCACCGATCTCGCCGACCACGATCTCGAAGCTGATCGAGGCCTTCGGCCCGGTCCTGGTCAACGGGTACGGCTCGACCGAGGCCGGTCTGGTCACCATCGCCACGCCGGTCGATCTCGTCGCCGCGCCTGACACGATCGGCCGGGCCGCGCTCGGGGTGTCGGTGCGGATCCTGCGCGCGGACCGCAGCGAGGCGGCGACAGGTGAGATCGGTGAGATCTTCGTACGCAGCGGTCTTGAGTACACCGGATACACCCCCGACCCCACCGCGAAGGTCTCGACCAAAGAGGTCATCGACGGGCACGTCTCCACCGGCGACATGGGCCATTTCGATGCTTCGCGACGGCTTTTCATCGACGGCCGCGCCGACGACATGATCGTCTCCGGCGGAGAGAACGTCTTTCCCGGCG
Source organism: Nocardia sp. NPDC023733 (assembly GCF_040639775.1). Taxonomy (NCBI): domain Bacteria; kingdom Bacillati; phylum Actinomycetota; class Actinomycetes; order Mycobacteriales; family Nocardiaceae; genus Nocardia; species Nocardia sp. NPDC023733. Next base: position 1,339,599 of record NZ_JBFAAN010000001.1, read on the forward strand.
AGGTCGAGGACCGCCTCGCCACCCACCCCGACATCACCGAAGCGGTCGTGATCGGCGTCCCCGACCCCGAGTTCGGACAGGTCCTCAACGCGTTCGTCGTGCTCGGACCGGGTGTTGCCGCGCCGGGGGAGGACGCGCTCAAACAGCATGTGCGCGAAGGTCTCGAGCGCTACAAGGTGCCCAAGCGGTTCGTCGTGCTCGACGAGATCCCCCGCAACGCCAGCGGCAAGGTCCTGCGGGCGAAACTGCACGCACTGGCCGGGTCGTGAACCACTCCTCTGCTCGAAAGGCAAAGCTGATGGCAATAAGGCCGGTTCGTGTGCCGAAGATCATCATCATCGGTGCCGGTGTCGCCGGGATCGCCTCGGCGGTGACGTTCAAGAAGGCCGGTTTCGACGATTTCGTGATCCTGGAGAAGGGATCCGACGTCGGTGGGGTGTGGTTCTGGAACCGCTACCCCGGATTGACCTGCGACGTGCCGTCGCAGCTCTACCAGTTCGGGTTCGCGCCCAAACCCGATTGGAGCCGGGTCTGGGCCACCGGTCCGGAGATCCAGCGCTACCACGCCGAGGTCGTCGACAAGTTCGGGCTGCGTGAACACCTGCGTCTGAACAGCGAAGTGACCGACGCGGTCTTCGACGGACGCGGTTGGGTCGTCACCCTTGCCGACGGCACCGAGTTGACGGCGGACTTCGTCATCGCCGCGACCGGGGTACTGCATCACCCGTTCGTCCCTGAGATCCCGGGCCTCGACACTTTCACCGGCGACACGGTGCACACGGCGCGATGGGACGATTCGCTCGTTACCGTGGACAAACGGATCGCGGTGATCGGCTCGGGATCGACTGGTGTGCAGGTTGTTTCGGCGTTGCAGCCGGGGGCGGCGAAGCTGAGCCAGTTCACCCGCACTCCGCAATGGGTGTTGTGGGCACCGATGGGGTCGGCCCAATCCAAGCTGGTGGCAAAGCTTCTCGCCGCCTCACCCACGGTGCATGATCGGGTGTACGCGGTGTCGCTGTGGGCCTCGGGCATCCTCGCCGATGTCGCGTTGCGCCCCACCTGGCGGCGAACAGCGCTGCAACAGCTCGCCCGGTTGTCGCTACGAGCGCAGGTGCGGGACAAGGACCTGCGAGACGCGCTGACACCGGACTACCAGCCGCTGTGTAAGCGGCAGGTCGTCTCCGGCACGTATTACCAGGCCATTCAGGCCGACAATGCCGAGCTGGTGACCGACAAGATCACCGAGATCACCCCGAACGGGATCCGCACCGCCGACGGACGCGAACATCCTGTCGACGTCATCGTTTTCGCCACGGGTTTCCACCCGCACAACTACATGCGTCCGATGAACCTGCGCGGCCGCGACGGCCTGCACATCGACGAGGCTTGGGCGAAAGGCCCACGCGCCTACCGGATGACGGCGATACCCGGGTTTCCGAACCTGTTCACGGTGCTCGGCCCGAATTCGCCGACGGGCTCGATCTCGCTGCAGTACTCGGCCGAACTGACCGCCCGCTACATCACCCGCTGGTTGCATCGGTTCGCCACCGGTGAGCTCGACACCGTCGAGGTCACCGAGGCTGCGACAGCCCGGTTCAACGACGCAGTCGCTGAAGCGATGGGCCCGACGGTGTGGTACACCGGCTGCAATTCCTGGTACTTCACCGATCAGAACACGATCGATCTGTGGCCTTTCGACCGAAAGACGATGACGGCCATGCTCACCGAACCCGACGACCGCGACTTCCTCATCGGCTCGCCCGCACACCATGGCGCTGTAGCCGAGTCGACGACCGTCTGACAACCGACCAGGACAAGGACAACGATGTCTCGCAATTCCCGAATCGACCTCAACGGCGCTGTCGTCGTGATCACCGGCGGCGGCCGGGGAATCGGTGCCGCCACCGCACAAGCGTTCAGCGCCAAGGGCGCCCGGGTGTGGATCGGTGACATCGACACCGACGTCGCCGCGGCCACCGCTGCCTCGATCCCGCACTGCCACAGCGCACGCCTGGACGTCACCGGCGTCGAGTCATGGCGCGAATTCCTCACCGAGGTCATCGGCGCCGAAGGGCGCCTCGACGTCCTGGTCAACAATGCCGGGGTCATGCCGCTGGGCAGCTTCACCGAGGAAACCGAAGCAACCACCGACTTGATCCTCGACGTCAACGTGCGCGGGGTCGTCAACGGCATGCGCGCCGTTCTCCCCGGCATGGTCGAAACCGGTCGCGGCCACATCGTCAACGTCGCCTCGATGGCCGGGATGATCCCGATCCCCGGCATGGTGACCTACAACGGCTCCAAATTCGCCGCCCTCGGCTTGTCGCTGGCCGCGCGCCGCGAATACGCGGGCACCGGTGTCACCATCACCGCGGTACTGCCCTCCGCGGTGCGCACGGAACTGTCGTCGGGGGCCACCCTGGGCAAAGGAATACCCACCGTGGATCCCGAAGACGTCGCCCGCGCCGTCGTCGACAGCGTGCACCGCACACCCGAAACCATCTCTGTCCCAGGCTGGTTGGCGCCGGGCTGGTCGGCGGTGCAGGCACTGGTGCCCAGCTTCGTCGAAAACCGCGTGCGTCGCCTCGTCGACGACCGCCGCGCGCTGACCGGCATCGATGCCGAGAGCCGTCGCGCCTACACCGAGCGCATCGAACGCCACGCCGATCAACACGCCACAGCCGTCACCGCCTCAGCGGCGCCGAAGCGTGGCCGCAAGGCCGGTTCCCGATGACCTCACGCGCACTGGTGATCGGCTGCGGCGGCACGATCGGCGCGGCTTGGATCGTCGCAGCCCTTGATGCTCTGTCGAAGCAACTGGACTGGGATCCCCGCACCGCCGACCTCATGCAAGGCACCTCCGCGGGCGCTGAACTGATCACACTGCTCGCCGGCGGGGTCTCGGTCGACGAGTTGGTCCGCATGCAGCAGGGCACGGCCCACGACAGACGGTTGCGTGATCACCACGACGCCGCACCACCTTCCTTGCCGCCGCTACCCATTCCGCGCCTGCTCAACCCTGGCTTGCTGCGTTCGCAGCGCGGACTGGCCGCCCTGTCAGGCATCGCCCCGACCGGGCGTGGCGATGCGAGCTGGCTGGCCCGCCTGGCCGAGGCCTACACACGCGAAGGGGCATGGCTGAACCATCCCGCTGCCCGGATGGTCGCGGTCGATACCGAGTCCGGTCAGCGGGTCGCGTTCGGTGCCCCCGATGCTCCTGCGGTGTCGGCGGCGACCGCGTTGCAAGCCTCGTGGGCGGTGCCGGGGTGGATGCCGCCGGTCACCGCGGGAGGCAGGACCTACATCGATGGCGGGGTGGCCTCGACTGCGTCGCTGGATCTGTTGGCAGACCACGGTTTCGACGAGATCTACCTCATCGCCCCGATGGCCTCACCGGACCGCGCACGCATTCCCGGACTCGGCGGCTTCCTGGAGAACAGGTGCTTGCGACGACCGATGACCGACATCCTCATTGCGGAGATCGCCACCGTGCGTGCTCGCGGCACCCGGGTGATCGCGATCTGCCCACGCGTCAACGATCTGGCGCACCTGCCGGCGAACTTCATGAACCGGCGCGCGCGCCACGTCGCGTTCGCCGCCTCGATGCACACCGCCCGCCTAACCGTCTCGCGTGCCCTGACCGTCGCCGCCAGCTGAGAGCTGTTGCCCAGGGGCGGCCTGGATACATGGCATGGGGTCAGTTCCACATGCCCGCTCAGGATGTGCCCCGCGGCGGGCACCGGCCGACCGGGATACGCCGTCGTCCGAGGCCGTCGCGGTTCCTTTCCGGTCTCTGGCGATGCTCGCCACCAGGCCGAGCCCCGCAAATCGGCAATGCGACTTCGGTGGGAGATGTGACCGTTGACACTCTCCCCCTCGCATGGGAATCTGAATCGAATTCATATTGAATTCGATTCAGAAAAGAGGAATTGATGTTCACGGAATCGGTCGGAGCACAGCGCATACCGGTCGGCCAGCGTAAGACGTGGGTGATGCTCGCCGTGCTGGCTCTGACGGCCACGGCGGCCCTGAGTGTCGGAGCCGGCTCGGCCGCGGCTGCGCCGGATTCCGGCTCGGCGTCGGGGTCGTCCTCGGGTTCGGGGCAGGCTGGTGACTTCTATCTCCCGCCCACACCCCTCCCGGACGGCGAACCAGGCCAGATCCTGCGCAGCGAGCCATATGCGCTGGCCTGGGCCATCCCCGGACAGCAAGGCCAACTACCCGCCAACGCCACTCGCATCATGTACCTCAGCGCCGACACCCACGGTGAACCGGCCGCAGTCACCGGTACCTATCTCGAACCCACTCTGCCGTGGCACGGGCCGGGCCCACGCCCGCTGATCGCGGTCGCGCCGGGCACCCAGGGTCAAGGCGACCAGTGCGCACCGTCGAAAACCTTGGCCGAGCTCATCCACTACACCTTCCCCCTCGACATCTGGGTCAGCTACGAGATGATCACCGTCTACGCGCTGCTCGCACGGGGCATGGCCGTGGTCATGACCGACTACCACGGCCTGGGCACCCCCGCCGTGCACGACTACGTCAACCGGGCCGCCGAAGCCCATGCGGTCCTCGACTCCGTTCGCGCCGCCGAAGCATTGACCGGAATCTCGCGTCCCAGTGGCATTTTCGGCTACTCCCAAGGTGGTGGTGCCGCAGCCGCGGCCGCCGAACTGCAGGGCGAATACGCTCCCGAACTCGACGTGCGCGGCACGTACGCCGGAGCTCCGCCCGCCGACCTGCGCGATCTCATGCTCAGCGCCCCGGCCGTCAACGGGATCATCCCCGGTGTGATCGGTGGCTTCGGAACGGGATTGCTGGGCTATGTACTCAACGGAATCGTCGCCAACCATCCCGAAACAGCCCCCATCATCGATGCCGCAACCAACCCCGCCGGCAAGCAGATGATGGCCGAGCTGGCCGACACCTGTATCGGCGAAGCCGTCTTCCGCACCATGCTGCGCCCGGCGACCTGGTACACCACCGGTGGACGCATGCCCGCCCAGATCATCGACAGCTCACCGGAATTGTCGGCCATCATCGACGAGCAGCGCATCGGCAGGCGCAAGCCCATCGCACCGGTCCTGATCGCCGCAGGCACCAACGACGATGTTCTGACATACCCTCAGGTCCGCCGCCTCGCCGTCGACTGGTGCGCACACGGCGCGACCGTGCAACTGGACACCACCGCCTGGCTACCGCCGCTGTTCCCCAGCACCGCGATCGGACACCTGCTGGCATACCTACCCACCACCTTCGCCGCACATGACTGGCTCACCCAACGCCTCGCCGGTGCGCCTGCCCCGAGCAACTGCTCCGCACTGCCCTGATCTGCTGGAAGTCAGTCGATGACGCGGAGCGTTGCGTTTTCGCGGGCGGGGTCCGGTCGAACGGACCGGCGGCACGAAGTTGACCTGCACTGCGGTTGAGGTTGCACAGTGGCCGGATGCGGATGAATCAGATCACCATCGGTGCTATCGACCTTGCCCGGTCCAAGCAGTTCTATGCGCTGCTCGGGCTACAGCTGATCGTCGAAAACGACCACTACCTGCGTTTCCGATGCCCTGATGGGGACAGCACGTTTTCGGTCGAGCTCGTCGACTCCCTGCACGGCGGTGGGCCGGTGTCCATCTACTTCGAATCCGACGACCTCGACAACCAGTGCGCTCGGCTACGTGCCGCGGGTGTGGTGTTCGACAGTTCGCCCGTCGACACACCATGGCTGTGGCGCGAGGCATGGCTGCACGATCCGGACGGTCATCGGCTCTGCCTGTTCTACGCCGGAGAAAACCGGCTCGACCCACCGTGGCGGATCGCCGACCCGGCATCATAATTGCGGCCGACCGGCAGTCGATCAGGGCTGTCGGCCACCGCACGAGTCACTGCCCATCCTGCGTGCGGGTACTCGATGTGCCTGTGCGGCAGCGTGATCGGAGAATCGCGGCTGGCTCGCTGATTTCCGGACCGACGGCCTCAGGAAGCGGCCTTCGGTGGGCCGGATGCGGTGGTGAGGCTGCGGACGAGCAGGTCGATGACCGCTCGCTTGTCCGCGGCGTCGTGCTTATGGGTGAGGAGGCCTTCGACGACGAAGGTGCCGATGGCCGACATGGCGGCGAGGTCGGTCTCGGCGACGCCGGCTGCGCGGAGATTCGCGGCGAACAGCGCATCGGCCAGCTGGTGGAAACCGGTGTGCCAGGCGTCTACCGAGCTGGAGGCGGCTACCCGGGCGTGCACGGTGTTGACCAGCCCGTGCAGCTGTTCGAGTTGGTCGACCACCCACAGTAGCTGCTCGTTCAGCGGCAGGCCGTCGATCTCCGCGTAGGTGGCCAGCGCCTCGGCCAGGATGCGGTCCAGGACCGCGATGAGCAGCTCGTCCTTGTCCTGGAAGTACCAGTAGATCGTATTGACGGTGACTCCCGCGCTCTTGGCGATCCGCGCCGTGGACGCCGAGTCGAAGCCGTCGTCGATGAGCAGGCGCCGGGCAGCGGCGATGATCTCCTCTCGCTTCTCCTCACGGTTCTGCGGACGTCGATTCCTTGGCACCTCACCACTTTATCTTGAACCTCGCTCAAGAAGGCGGTACGTTTCTTGAGCGACGTTCAAGAAATTGCGAGATGAGGCTGGTTCCCATGGACTCCGACAACGTGGCCGACGAGCTGCGCCGACTCGACACCCGAGGTCTGCTTGCCCTGTTCACCACCCTGGAAGCCCCAACGATTGCCGAAATCGACGGCGAGTACGCCGCGGCTCTGCTTGCCCAGCCGAACCTGTTCGCCGTGGTGACCGGAAAGATGGCCGTGGCCAACCCGCTGGAGCCGTGGCGGTGCAAGGCGTTCCGGCCCGTCGACGAGAACAGCGGACGTGGTTACAACACCTTCGGCGTGGGCGGCCGAGTCCGGCAGCGCTACCCGATGCGCACGCTCTCGGCCCCGTCCCGCTATGACGGCGCACCGTCCTACACGCTCGTCTATCGCGCCTACACCTCGATCTGCGGCTCGATCCACATGGTGGACGAGGTGCGGCGTGCCGCGCCCGGCGTCTACCTGGGCATCGGCACCTGGGGATTCACCGATGCCCAGCGCCGCGTTCCCCGGCCCTTCCTGCTGACCGGTCCCATCGGCTCCTATCGCGGAGACATCGGTAAAGCCCGCCGTGACTTCACCCCCGGCTCCCGCGAGCTGCCCGGTCCGCCCGCCTGACACCACTCGTTCCCGGCCCAACCCGAATGAAGGAATCATGACCACAACTCCTCGCACCGCGCTGATCACCGGCGCGTCCGCCGGCATCGGCGCGGCGTTCGCCCACCACCTCGCCGCGAACGGCTACCAACTGCTGCTCGTCGCCCGCCGCGCCGATCGTCTCCGGGAACTCGCCGCGCAGCTGAGCGCACGCCACGATGTGCGCTGCGAGGTGTTCGCCGCCGACCTCACCGACAGCGCCGCACCCGCCGCGATCGTGGACTACGCCGACGGGCAGGGCTTGGACGTCGACGTCCTGATCAACAACGCCGGTCTCTCGGGCAAGACTGCTTTCGCCGACACCGCATGGGACTCCCTGGCCGGGGAAATCCAGCTGATGGTCACCGCCCCGACCGAACTCGCCCACCTTGTCATTCCCGGTATGAAGAAGCGTCACTGGGGACGCATCATCAACCTGTCGTCGGTCGCTGCCTTCGCCCCGCCCGGCGCCGGCCTGCTCTACACCGGCATCAAGTCCTACGTCCTCGACACCTCGCAAGCCCTCGACATGGAGCTCCAACCCCACGGCATCCACATCACCGCACTGTGCCCCGGCTTCACCCGCACCGAATTCCACGATGTCATGGGCACACGCGACAAAGCCGACCACCTGCCCCGCATCCTCTGGCAGCAGCCCGACGCAGTAGTCGCCGAGGGGTGGGATGCGGTGATGAAGGGCAACCCCGTGTGTGTCCCGGGCATCGTCAACAAGATTTCCGCCGCCGCAATGAAGCCCCTGCCCGTCCGCCTGGGCTACTTCCTCGGAAAGACGTTCAACCCCTTCAAGAACAGCTGAAGCCGATCGTCCGGGGTATCGGTCCAGGAACACCGGTATGGATGTCTCGGCTCGGCTTGTCTGAGGTGTTGCCGGAGAGATTGCTCAGTCGAGACCTCGACCGATCCGGGCCACCGCCCGGATCGGGGCGCCATCGGCTCCACGCAGCGGTAGCGGGAACAACGAAACCTCGATCGATTCGCCTGCGGCCTGCGCGTTCGACAACTCGTCGAGCGCGGTCAGGTTCTCGGCGATCACGGCGTGTGCGCCGCACAGGATCCGGTGCGCGGGCAGGTCCGAGTCGTCGACCCCGGACGGGTCGATGCTCGGCGCGTCGATGCCGATGGTCCGGATTCCCTTGTCCACCAGCAGTTGCGCTGCTTCCGGGTGCAGATACGGGTGCGTGAAGTAGTCCGGGGTGCCCCATCGCGAAGCCCAACCGGTGGCGATCAGCACGATCGTGGCAGCCGGCAGGTCGACGTCGAACAGTGTCGGTCCGATCGCGGTGCGCGCCGGCGCCGACCGCGCATCCACGATCCGGGCGGGGCCGACGAAGCGCTCGAGAGGTAGCTGGTCCAATGTCGGCAGGCTGTCGTCCAGATGAGCCGGTGCGTCGACGTGTGTCCCGGATTGTGACCCCAGATGCACGCGCAGCACGTTCACCCCGTCGGTGGCGGCACGCAACGCCGGTTCCAGCAGAACTTCCGGATCGCCCGGGAACACCGGCATGCCGGTGTGGATCGGCCGGGTCAGATCGATCAGGCGCACCACGTCAGCATACGAGAGCCGTCTACCGCACCCGGGCCGCTGTGCTGCTCACACGCGAAAACTGTTGGCGCCGCGTGATATTCGCCGGATAGCCTGGATGAGACCCGCCGAGTAGCTCAGGGGAGGAGCGAAACTATGTGGGACTGGGGGAAATCTGTCGCCGAGCACGCGGCCGCCACCGCGTGGACCACCTGGCCACCGCCGGAGAAACCACCGACCGTAGTCGACCCGCCGGCGGGTCGCGCGACACGAAGCCGGTCATGTCGAGTGGTTCGAAAGAGGGTCGAGATGGTGGATCCGCAGTAGAACGCCTCGCCAGCCGACCGCTCGGCCTCGGTCGCCTAGGTTGAGGAGACCGCCGATCGAGTGTTCGGGTGGGAGACGCGTGGTTGGGTCGGACTGCTGCGGGTAACGGCCTGATAGATCTCGGCATCTTCCCGGGAAAATGCGGAGATCGAGAACGCGCCGGTTCAATGGGTAGCCGGCGCGTTCGCCCGCCGGTCGGTTCGGGTCGGCTTCGAGGTGATCCACCCTCCAGGCATTGCTGCTCCCATCTCGCGCCCGTGCCGACGGGCGAGCACGCGATCATTCGCAATCGCTGCTAATGGCAACCATTTTCGACAGTAGCAGCCGAACCTCGGCCTGTCGGTTGACCCGGCGAGCGGGCGGTTGGCTGGAGGTGGCGGTGTGGGTCAGCCGTCGGCAGGCGCGAGATTGGCGACGAGGCCGTCGACGACGTCGCCGACGGCCTTGCGGACGTCGTACCGCGCCATCGCGGTCGTCCATTGCGGCAGTACGCCGACCGCGGCGGGGAAGTCGTCGAGCAGGTCGGTGGCTGCGGACTCGGTCCAATGCGGAGGTGCATGACCGCGGCGGGTCGCATCGGCGCGGTCGTCGGCCGCCCGGCGGGCGGTGAGTTCGCCGAGGGTGAAGCGCCAGAGCACCGAATACAGGTAGACCGCTTGCTCCTCGGTGGCGCCGAGAGCTCTTGCGCAGCTGACGAACTCGTCGAGGATCCACATCGCCGCCCGGCCGTAGGTCTCGCCGGTGACGAGAATGTCGACCACCCAGGGCAATTCGTGCAGGGTCTCGATGAGGTAGAGGACTACCGCGACCAGCCGGTCCCTGGGGTCTTCGGGGAGATCCGGCTTCCGTAGGTCGTCGGCGCGGGCATCGAGGACGGCGAAGAACAGTGCGCCCTTGGTGGGGAAGTGGTGGTAGATCGCCGCCGTGCTGACGCCGAGTCGCCCGGCGAGTCGCCGCATGCTGAACGCGTCGGCGCCGTCGGTGGCGAGCATGTCGCCGGTGGCGGCGACGACCGCGTCTCGCTCCAGACGGACCGGTCGGCCGCGGCGGCGGGGAGTGGAGGTCGGCACGGCGCTCCATTCTTCCGATGGCGCTCTCGACAGGTGAGTTCGGGTGTGCTTCCATGATAAAAATACGCGTTCGTAAAATCGAATCACGCTGTGGAGAGTCGGATGTCGCAAGTCAACAAACCGGCCGCCGTCTTGGCGACCGTGGTGATCGTGCAGTTCATGGTTTCGCTCGATCTGTCGGTGGTGAACGTCGCGCTGCCCGCTATCCAGGCCGAGTTCGGCCTTCCGGCCACCATGCTGCAGTGGGTGGTCAACGCCTACGCGGTGGTCTTCGGCGGTTTCCTGCTGCTCGGCGGGCGGCTCGGCGATGTGATCGGCCGCCGTCGCACGATGATCGCCGGGCTCGTCTTGTTCGGTGCGGCCAGCCTCGCCGGTGGTCTGGCCACCCATGAATCGGTGCTGATCGGCGCGCGGGCGGTGCAGGGTCTTGGCGCCGCCGCGTTGTCGCCACTGTCGCTGGCGCTGATCACCGTGACCTTCGAGGAGGGGCCGGCCCGGACCAAAGCTGTCGGGCTGTGGGCCGGGGCGACCATGCTCGGCGGCGCTCTCGGCGTCGTCGCCAGCGGTCTGCTCACCGATTTCGCCGACTGGCGGTGGGTCCTGCTGATCAACGTCCCGATCGTGCTCGCCGCACTCGCCACCGCGGTACGTGGCATCGGCGGCGCGGTCGAGCAGCAGCGGCCCAGGCTCGACGTCGTCGGCGCCGTATTGGTCACCGCGTCCATGCTGCTGCTGATCTTCGGTGTGGTCCGCACCGACGAACACGGCTGGGCGTCTGCGGTCACCCTCGGCACGCTCGGCGCCGGAGCGCTGCTGCTGGCCGCGTTCGTGGCGGTGGAATTGCGAGTCCGCGAACCGCTCATGCGCCTGGGACTGCTCACGCACGGCAGCGTGGCGGGCGCCAATATTTTCGGCTTCATGATCACCGCCGGCCAGCTGACCGCCTTCTACTTCGTGTCGCTGCACATGCAGTCGGTACTGCAGTATTCCCCGGCTGCCGCGGGCATCTGCTTCGTCCCGTTCGCGCTCGGTGCCGTGGTCGGCATGCGCCTGGTCGCGCCGATCGTGGGCCGGTTCGGCTATCGCGCCGCGTTGGTGGCGGGCGGCCTGCTCGGCGCCGTCGGCATCGCCTGGTTCGGCGCAGGCGGACCAGGCGGCACCTTCCTCACCGACATCCTCGGCCCCTCGATCGTGGCCAGCGTCGGCATCGGCATCAGTTTCGTGGTCATGGGAACCATCGCCATGCGCGGTGTGTCCGCCGAGGAAGCCGGTATGGCCTCCGGCCTGCTGAACAGCTCCCGCCAGCTCGGCGGCGCGCTCGGCCTCGCGGTGCTCACCACGATCGCCGCCACCGTCACCGGAGACGACCGCTCGCCCGCCGGGCTCAGCGACGGCTACTCCACCGCGTTCCTGCTCGGTGGTGCGCTGATCGCCCTCGGAACGGTGATCGCGGGTCTGCTCGTCCCGCGGACGGCGGCCGAGCAGAAGGACGCGGCTGTCCCTGCGGAGGAGGCGCGGTCATGACCGGCTACTGGGCATGCACATGATCGGACATCTCGCGCCGGAAACTGTTCGCGGACCTGGTGCCTCGGCTGGTATCCGGAGCGTGATGGTGTTCAACGTGCAGCCTACCGACAGCGCGGAACCGCGGAAGCTCCGCCGTTCACGGTGGAGCAGGGGCATTTGCGGTACGAGGGGTCGGGCCGAGCTGTGCCCGTCGGCCCCGAACGGCTGCGGTGGACGATGACCTACCGCACGCCGCACGGAGACCGTGAGATCGGAAGAGCCACAGCGGCTTACGCTAGGCTGCCGGTCGTGACTTGTCGAGCTGGATCAGGGGCCCGGCCAGCACTGCGAGAACGGCTCCGAGCAGGCAAACCGACGTCAGAGCCATCTCCTGCGTGAGGATCACGGCCGCCAACACCGGGGTGCAGCTGATACCCAATTGGAAGGCTGAGACCGTGGTGGCTCCCGCGAGGGTCGGCGCGTCGCCTGCAATGGCGAACACCCGGCCGTACAGGGCGGGGTTGAGCACAAACGCCGCAACTCCCAGCAGAAATACGGCTGGAACAACGATCCAGACCTGTCGCATCGACACCGCGAGCACCACGGACAGAATCACGATCGCGCCGGTTCCGGTGCCCAGCGCCGAGTGGGGGCGCCGGTCGGAGATCCGGCCGCCGATCGTCAGTCCGGCGAAGGCGCCGATGCCGAAGAGCGCGAGGACGGCCGGGATCCAGACCTCGCCGATATCGGTGATGTCGGCCAGCATGGCGGCCAGGTAGTTGAACGTGAGCATGTATGCCGCGGTGGTCGCGATGGTGATCGCGTAGATCACCCACAGCCTCGGCTTGCGTATCGTGGCGAGTTCGCGTGCCACGACCGATCCGGTGCCTGATCGGGAAACCGTTGCGGCAGCGGGAATCCCGAGAACGCAACCGGCGATCCCGACGAGTGTGAGGGCGACCACGGCCCAGAATCCGCCCCGCCACCCACTGAAATGGCTCAGTAGTGTGCCCAGCGGTCCGCCTGCGACCATCGCGACGCTGAGCCCGCTCACTACCACGCCGGACGCGCGGGCGTTGCGGTCGGGAGTGACCAGGCCGATCGCGGTCACCGACGCGATCGCGAAGAACCCGGCATAGGCGATACCGGCCACGACTCTGGAAGCCAGCAGTACCGGATAGCTGCCGAGCAGGCCGATCGCGATGCTCAGGGCGAAGACGGCCTGTGTGGCAATCAGTGCGGTGCGGCGCGGCAACCTCAGGCTGAGTACGGCGAACGGCGGTCCACCGAATACGACACCAAGCGCGAAGGCGGTGATGAGCATGCCGGCCGACGACAGCGGCACATCGAGGTCGGTGGCCACCTCGGGAAGCACACCTGCGAGCAGGAACTCGGCGGTGCCCATCGCGAACAGGCTGAAGCCAAGCACGTATACGCCGACGGGCAAGCGGTCGCTGCGTCGTTGCGTGAGTTGTGCGGTGACGGTCATCGACGATCACCTGCCGACGCGACCTCGCGCACGGACCCGTCGAACAGGCGCAACCTGTACGCCGCCAACCTTTCTCGTTCGGCCTCGATTCCGTCGGTCGCGACGAACTCCGTCGGCGGTATGCCGTCGCGGGATGGGAACCCGTGCATCGCTGTATCCACTGTCTCGTTCATGTGAGCACCTCCGAGACGAGCATCAGTGTGCCTGTGCGGTATCGGCAAACAACCTTGCCGATTCCGGGATGGATTGGTTGGCTGGCCGGATGGATGATCAACCGACCGTCGGTGCCGTGATCGAGCAGATCGCGCCACGTTTGCGACGTGCCCGCGAACAGCGCAAACTCAGTTTGGCCGACCTTGCCCGAGCCACCGGTCTGTCGACCAGCACGCTGTCCCGGCTCGAATCCGGGCAGCGCAAACCCAGCCTCGAACTGCTCCTACCGATCACGGTCGCGCTCGGGATACCGCTCGAAGAGATCGTCGCCGCACCCCGAATCGTCGATCCTCGTGTGCCGCAGGAACCCACCAAGAACGACGGCCGGGTGCTGGTCCCACTGTCGCGGCACCAGGGCGATCTCCGCGCCTACAAGATGATCATCCCCGCCCACGACGAAGAGCCCTACCTGCGGACCCACGAGGGCAACGAATGGCTCTACGTGCTGCGCGGACGACTACGCGTCCGGCTCGGCGAGCACGATTTCGTCATGGACGCCGGTGAGGCAGCCGAGTTCGACTGCCAGATCCCGCACTGGTTCGGTGCGGCGGGCCGCGGCAGCGTCGAACTCCTCAGCCTCTTCGGGCGACACGGCGAACGCATCCACATCCGTGCCCGGACCACCCGCCGCTGACAGCGCACACGCACCCATCATCAGTCCATTGCGCTGGCGTGTGCTGCGATGATCCGCCAGCCGTGCTCATCGTCGTGCAACCATGAACGCGTGTAGCGCATCCTGGCTCCGAAAGGTTCGCCGTTGACGGTGCCCTCGACGGTCCCGAGGAACCAGGTCACCCCGGCGCGCCCGTCGGTGAGGACGTTCAACTCTTCTTCGACCAAGGCCGTCATCACTTGCGTGCGGGTGCGGTGAAGCTCCAGATCATCGGCTTTGGTGTAGACGTCTGCGCCGAAGGTGAAGATCAACCGGTCATCGAGCAGACGATCCAGCGCCTGCACATCCCCGGCGAGTTGCGCGGCCTGCAACCGCCGCTCGGCGTCCCGCAAGTTCTCCATGCACCTCACCCTGCCAGTCGATGTCGACTCATGCCATGTTCGTTTTCGGCTGAGAGTGAGGCGCCGACAAGACCTGTCTGAATCCGCCATCGACAATCTGGACCATGGGCACCCCGGCCCTGAGGTGTGCCATGATCGCGAGGTGGACACTGCCGATGGTCCCGCCGCCGATCGCGCCGAGTTCGACCGCCTCGTCGGCCCCTTGCGGGAACTACACGTGCACTGCTACCGCTTCCTCGGTTCGGTCCATGATGCCGACGACCCCCTGCAGGAGGCCTTGCTGCGCGCGTGGCGCTCGCGCGCGAACCTCGCCGACCCGGGCAAGTTCCGGCCATGGCTGTACAAGATCGCGACCAACCGGTGCCTGACCATGCTCGAGCAGCGCGGCCGCCGCGAACTCCCGATGGATCCGGAGCCGGATGCGCCTGCGGCCGAACGGATATGGCTCGAACCGTATCCAGGCATCGGGGTGGGGGAGCCGGGGCCGGAGGCACGCTATACGGCTCGCGAGTCGATCGAATTGGCGTTCGTCGCGGTGATCCAGCAGTTGCCGGGTGTGCAGCGGGGTGCCTTGCTGTTGCGCGATGTCCTCGGCTTCACCGCGAGCGAGACCGCCGAATTGCTCGACGTGACCGTGGCCTCGGCCAACAGCGCCCTACAACGGGCGCGAGCCCGCCTCGAGCAGCGCGAACCGTCGGTAGCGCCCGACGATCCGCAGGCGCGTCGCCTCGCCGAGCGATACGCCACCGCCTGGGAGAACGCCGATGTCGACGGCATCATCGCGCTGCTCGCCACCGACGCCCGCTACGCCATGCCGCCACTGCCCGAGTGGTATGCCGGACAATCCGCGATCCGGGAATTCCTGGTGACCGGCCCGCTGCACTGGCGCTGGCGTTTCCGCCCGGCCGTGGCCAACGGTCAACCAGCGTTCGGCACCTACTGGTGGGACCCCGAGCGCTCCGTCTTCGCGGCCATGGCCCTCGATGTGCTGACAGTGCGCGGTGGTGCGATCACCGACGTGGTGTCGTTCCTCGACCCCACACTGTTCGCCCGCTTCGCCCTCCCCGAATTCGTGACCGACTGACGATCAGTTCGGCACCGCCGGCTGGGTCATACCGGTAGTGGGACGTTCCCACCGGCCGGGGCCCGACCTCGGCACCCCGAAGGGAGACCGTCATGTCGCACGACGAAGACCAGATCCGCACCCTGATCCACGAGTGGGCTGCCGCCGTCCGCGCCGGTGAACTCGACCGTGTGCTGGCCGACCACACCGCCGACATCGTCATGTACGACGTACCGCCACCGCAGAACGGCGTCCGTGGCATCGATGCCTACCGGCAGACCTGGCCACCGTTCTTCACCTGGCTCGGCCGCGGCGCCACCTTCGACATCGTCGAGCTGAACATTTCAGCCGGCGCCGACGTCGCCTACGCACACGCTCTGCTTCGATGTGGATCACCGGAAGAGCTTGCGGCCGAACCCGATACCCGCCTACGCCTCACTCTCGGCCTGCGCAAGGAAGGTGGCCGATGGAGGGTGGCCCACGAACACCATTCGTTCCCCGACACCACCGCCGACCCGGCCGCCGACGTCGCCGAGATTCGCGCACTGCATCAGCGGTGGTTCGCCGCGACTGCCGAGAAGGACCTCGACAGCCTGATGGCGGAGATCGCCACCGACGTCGAATCCTACGAACACGACGCACCGCTGCATTACACCGGCGCGGACAACGTCCGCGAGGTCTGCCGACGGGGACTCGAATCCGCCCCCGGGCGGGTGACCTGGGACGTCCCCGAGATGGCAGTCGAGGTCCGTGGTGATCTCGCCGTGGTGTGGGGCCTCAACCACATGAGCGCCGAGGACGCCGATGGACGGGTCGATCACTCCTGGTCGCGAGGCACCCGGGTATTCCGCAAGCGCGGCGGACGCTGGTTGCTCGTGCACCAGCACGTGTCCTACCCCTACGACCCGGAAACCGGCGCGGCGGCAACAGATCTCGTGCCCGAAGACGAGCCGCTGCGGAGTTGTGGCGGCCTGATCCGGTGACCTATTCGGCCGTGTCGCGCGCCCGGCGATGATTCTGGGGGATTTGCTGGGGTGGCAAGGTTCGTTGTCGAGTCGTGGCGGTCGCGGGAAAGGTGGTGGGGCGGAACGAAATCCCCGAAACTACAGGAAAGCCACAATGATCATCACGGCTCGATCTACGACAGGACGCTTGCGTCGATACGCCCGCGCGGTGGGGGTCACCGCTGTCGCCACCGTGCTCACACTCAGCGCCGCGGCATGTGCCACCGAAGCGACGGGGGAGGAGGTGCCCCCGTATGCCGTTGCGATCAAGGATGATCCAGCTTTCGACAAGACCTTCCGACACGAATTCGCCGACGTCGACGGTGTTCGTATGCACTACGTGGCCGGTGGCAGCGGCACACCGGTGGTGCTGATCCACGGGTGGCCGCAGAGCTGGTACGGCTGGTGGGAGATCATGCCTGCGCTCGCCGAGAAACACACCGTCTACGCCGTCGACCTGCCCGGATTGGGTGACAGCACAGGCTCACCGAGCGATTACAGCAAGGCCACCCTGGCGCGCTACGTCCACACCCTCGTGGCCGATCGGCTCGGGGTGCGCGACGCGCACGTCATCGGACACGACTTCGGCGCGGCGGTCGCCTTCCACTACGCGAGCCAGTTCCCCGCCGACACCGCGAGCCTCGGCTACCTCGACCTGCCGCTGCCCGGGCCTGCCGTCGACGCGGCCACCTATCGTTCGATGAGCTGGCACATCGCTTTCCATTCCCAACCGGGAGTGCCCGAAGCGATGGTCGGCGACGAAGTCCGCGACTACCTCGCCCTGTTCTTCCCCCAGGTCTCCTATGGCGGAACAGCTTTCGGCGGAACCTCGCGACGGTCGCCGTTCACCGACGCCGAGATCGACGAGTACGCGAGGACCTATACCCGCCCGGAAAACCTGGCGGGCGGTTTCGAGCTGTACCGAGCCCTCGACCAGGACGTCCGCGATTCTGCCGCAGCGGCGCCGACACCCGTTCCGACCCTGCTTCTGACGGCGCAGGGGCAGGTCGAACCGGTGCGGGCGAGCACGGCCGGTCGGCTGACGAACATCGTGCGCGCGGTGGATGTGCCCGGTGCCGGGCACTGGCTCGTCGAGGAGAACCCGCGATTCGTCACCGCGGAGCTGCTGGCCTTCCTCGATGACTGAACGGCCGGCGGTATGCGCGTCGGCCGAGCTGGCGGCTTGCCCGACCAGTTCGAACTCCCGGGTTATCGACTTCCTCGTAGTGGTGCGTATTGATTCGCGCCTCGCGGCCGTGGCCAGATCGTTCGGCGTGCGAACCCCGAGCCTGTACTCGCATGTCGAAGACCTCGCCGACCTACGCGACGGCATTACCGCCCTGGCGCTCGGCGAACTCGCGGCGAACATCGGCGACGCAATAGCCGGCCGGTCGAAGAAGGACGCGCTGGGTTTCGCGACCGCACACCGTGCGTACTCGACCGAACATCCAGGCCGATGGGCGTCCTTGCAGCGACAGGCGGGGCAGGCCGCCGTCGATTCGGGCGCCGCACGCCGCATCGTGCAGGTGACCGACGCCGTCCTGCTCGGTTACGACATCGCCGTCCCCGATCGGGTTCACGTCACCCGCATCATCGGTAGCGCGTTGAGCGGATTTCCGAACCTCGAACGCAGCGGGAGCTTCGCCCACGGCATGCCACCGGCCGAGCAGTCGTGGCCGGAACTGATCGACGCCCTCGACTTCCTCCTCACCCATTGGCACAACCGCGGCACTGCCCGCGAGAGAGCAATTCCATGATCACCACACAGTTCGCCGCCGAATTGATCCGCGGTGCAGTAGAACTGGAATCATCCGAGCGCGGCGCACGTTCTCACAGACTTCCCCGGCCGATCCGAGAGCGGTTCGCCGATCCGCAGCTCACCCTCATGGAAGCGCACCCTTCCGGGGTACGAGTCGCCGTGCGCACCACGAGCGTCGACATCAGTATGCAAGTGCACGCCACCCGCATCAGCTACCGCGGCGCGACTCGCGCCCGCGGTGCCGTCGACGTGGTGGTCGACGGCGTCTTCCACCATTCTCACGTCCTCACCGGTGGGGACACCATCGAGATCGACCCGCGCACCGGCACCCGAACGTTCGAGTCGGGGGCTTCTGAACTCGTCACCATCACCGCTCTCGCGCCCGGGGAGAAAACGGTCGAGATCTGGCTCCCGCACAACGAACAGATCGATCTGATCGCACTGCGGTCCGACGCCCAATTGCATCCCGCACCGCCGAGCGGTCCGGTGTGGTTACACCACGGCAGCTCGATTAGCCAGGGCTCCAACGCCACGAGCCCCACTCGCATCTGGCCTGTCGTCGCGGCGCTGCGCGGCGGCGCGCAGCTGCGCAACCTGGGCTTCGGCGGCAGCGCGCTCGTGGATCCGTTCATGGCCCGCCTGGTTCTGGTCGCGAATCTCGGCACCACCTTGGTCGCGAATCCCAACACCGCTCGATGTGGTGTTCGTGAATCTCGACAGCACCCAGCCCGCCGACCGGTACCGAACCGCCCGCGAGACGTCTGTTGATCGCCGCCCGTCATCGGACCACTCAGCAGCCAGGTGTCTGACCACCGACTGCCCTGATCCGGCGAATGAACATGTTTCAAATCGGCGATGCGGTACCGGTCTTGGATGAGCCCTGTCGAACGCACTGTATTGCCGATGAGCGAGCATCCCAGTGCCCGCTCTTGTCGGTGCGCCTTGCGACCATGGGCGCATGGGTAGTCACTGCATCGAGTTGCGTAGCGCCAAACTCGACAACGTTCTTTCGTATATCGGCGCAACATCATTGACCGCGAATCAGGTGCGCGTCCTTGACACTATGAAGGATCGAGCCAGCGCCTATCAGGACGCCCTCGATCACCAAGACGTCTTCTGGGATCTGTCCATACCTGACGCGCTCGATCACCTGGTCCGAGGCCGTGCCGATTCGCCAGGAGAATACGCAGGCTGCGCGTATCACGCCGCGCTGCAGATCATCATCGCCAGCAGTGGTTCCGATCCCGTGCAGGTCGGGTACTTTCGCAACCCCATCTCGTACTTCTTCGAGCTGGACAAGGAACTTCAACGCTGTGGGGTGCCTCAGGAACTGTGTTCGTTCGGGTTCCTGTTTGCCGGGCCGCCAGCCGAAATCCCCTTCCGCATACCGGGTTCGCTGGAGGGATACCCTGAAGTCGGCCACCTGGCACTGTCACGAGCGAAAGCTGTCACCGATGCCTATCGGTCGGTCATCGACAAGATCGATCAAGACTTCGTCGACGATCTCACCACCCTGGTGGAGAAGCTGGAATTCGAGCACGAGACCTGGCTGAGCGGGCAGGGACGAGGTCCCAGTTGGTATGTCGCGGACACCCTGTTCTTTTCGACCGATTGACCACGTCGACCCCGGGACACACGCACTCTTCTGCCGCATACCGCGCGGTCACGAACGTCCGCATCTGCCGACGGCAGATCTCACTACTTGGGAAGCAGGCGAATAGGCGGGAATAGCGCTCTGACCTGGGCTACCGGTTGCGCGTGAGGTACCCGGATTTACCCCATCTGACCCTGGCTCAGGGCACGAATGGGGCACGGCCGGTAAGCGTCTCCAGGCGAGTTGCCAGCGCGGTCGAACGTCGGTTCATGCCGATGAGCGTGAAAACGTGTGCGTCGGTCCTGCCACATACGATGCCGTCGTGAGTGATCAACTTTTGGCGGAAGCACATCGATTCCTCGACTGGGCCAGAGGAGAAGGTGCCAACCTCGACGGGACCGACCCGAGCGTCTTTTTCGTTCAGGGAGTCGTCGGATCGATGGCCGAAGACCCCGACGAAGAACCTTCCCTCCGCGCGGTCAAGGTGTTGGCGTACGCGGTGTACCTAGCCGAACTACTGGCCAAGACGTGCTCCGGGGTCCGGTGCGTCATCGATGGCGAAGGTATGCGTCTCGATGACGTCCGCGCAGTCAGTGATACCGGAGTCACGCAGTTCACGCTGAACTGGATCTACAACTGCCTCGACGATCCAGATGCAGACAACCTCGGGTTCAAGCTCGCCGGTGCGCTTCGTGACTTCGGCGAGCAGGACCGCGCCCACTACTTGACCGAGCTACTCGACTACCGCAGTTGAAATCTCGACTCTCGGTCAAGACTTTCAGACGTCCGCTAATGCCGCCTATCGGTTCATCCGGGGAACCCGGACGCGACACCAAAGAATGCGGGAACACGTTCCAATGCTGCTGTCCAGGTCCGCCGGGCGGCAACGCGACGATCCCTCACGATGACTGCTGACAACCCCCGATACGGGAGATCAGTTGGGTACCGCCGTACTGCAACCAGGTTGGTGCAGTGGTGTCGAGATTCGCGACCAGTCGTGAACAAGACGCTGTCGAGATTCACGACCAGACGGTGGCCGAATTCGCGATCAAAGCCACCCGCCACATGCGTGACACTCCAGCGGACGTGATCAGTGTCAAGCTGGGAATCAATGTGGTGAACCACGACTCCATGAGGCTGCGCAGCTTCGTTCCCGCCGTTCACGGGTTCCTGGACACCATCCGTGACGGCCACCCCACCACGCCGCTGCTGCTGATCTCGCCCATCCATTGCGCGATCCACGAGGACACCCCCGGCCCCGGCGCGATCGATCCGACCACGCTGGGCACCGGCTCCCTTCAATTCGTCGCGACCGGAAAGAAGTGCGATACCACCTTGGGCCGCCTGACCCTTCGGGTCATCCGGGATGCCTTGACGGAGATCATCGACAGCAGGTCCGAGGATCCGAACCTGCACTACCTCGACGGTCGCACTCTCTACGGCGAGCGCGACGCACAGCGCCATCCACTTCCCGACGGCCTGCACCCGGACACCGACACACACGCCCTCATAGGAAAACGGTTCGCGGACAAAGCATTCGGGCCGGGAGGAGTGTTCAGAAAAGTTCGGCGCCCAACGGCCGCCACCTACTAGCTCGGGTGGCCGGGGTCGGTTCGCCGAATCAGACACCGGGCGAACACGCGTCGGCCGGATCTCGAGGCTCCATTCGACCCACGGCTTTTCGGCGATTGCTCAGCGGGGACAGTCGTTGCGTCGGGATACAACGTGTGCGCTGAACGTGCTGTGAGGTAACACAATTGGTGTCCGGCTGCCCACGAATCGGGTGAGAGCTACCTAGGCTTCGTAGTGGGCAAGGTCGCCTTCGGCCGTTTGTGAGATGGGGTCTGTGGACCCGGGCTTCGATATCGCACAGCTCGTCTATCGAACCCAGGAAGACCCTAAAATCGTGTCCGAAACTGATCATTCGCCAGGGCCGAGAAGTACCGAACCGCACCGCGACGTCCCGCAGCTCCCCTCTCTAGACCCCTTCATGCGCTGTCCCGCCGATATCGCCGCCTACGCACCGGGCTCGTTGATTCGGAGCAGACGGGTCGAACTGTCACTGTTCGGATCGGTCCGGCAGCAGGTCCAAGCCTGGCAGTTGGCCTACCGCAGTAATGACCTTTTCGGGCGGGCGGAGATCGCGATAACTACCGTCGTGCTCCCGGCCGGGGCTGTCGCGGACCAGGACCGCCCGCTGTTGTTGTTCCAGTCCGCAATCGACTCGGTGACCGAGCGTTGTGCGCCGTCCTACGTGTTGCGCCACCATACGCGGGCGCCGGGTTCGATCACCCGGCTCGAATGGCCGCTGATCGCGAATGCGCTCCGGCGTGGTTGGGCGGTCAGTATCGCTGATCACGGCGGTATGAAGGGAAGTTTCGGCGCGCCACGGGAACCGGGCTATCGCAGCTTGGACGGGGCAAGGGCGGCGCTGTCGTTCACGCCGCTCGGCCTGCATCCGCGGACGTCGATCGCATTGTGGGGGTACTCCGGTGGTGGCATGGCCAGCGCGTGGGCCGCCGAGATGGCTCCGAGTTACGCGCCCGAATTGAACCTGGTGGGTGCGGTGCTCGGCGCACCGGTCGGCGATCCCGGCGAGGTGTTTCTTCGCCTGCACGGCAGTCGATTCTCCGGTTTTCCGCTGATGGTGGTGGCGGCACTGCGTCGGCTGTATCCGGACCTCGACGCTGCCCTCGACGCCGATATCTTGCCCGAGGGACAGGCGTTGCTGGCAGCCGTCGAGAAACTACCGCCGATTGTCGCGCTGCTGCGGATGTCGGGGCAGAGTTTCGACGACCACCTACGACGTCCGCTCGACGAGATCCTCGCCGAACCGAAGATCCGCGCGGTGCTCGACGATCTGCGGTTGGGTTTGTCTGCCCCTGCCTGTCCGCTGCTGGTGATGCAACCGGTCGATGATCAGGTGATCCATTGCGGCAGTGTCGACGAGCAGGTCGAACGGTACCGGGCTGCGGGCACCCACGTCACTTACGTACGCGACCGCATGAGTGACCACTTCACGTTGCTTCCGCTGTCGACCCCGATGAGTCTGCGCTGGTTGTCAGACCGCATCGCTGCCGATCCCTTGGCGCCACCGAGTACGCGAACCGTGCTGTCGTCGAGCATCTCGGCGCCGAGCCTGCGCGGACTGATCGGGGTGGTCGGTACCGCGCTGGCGGTCGCGACCGGGCGGCCCCTGATCGGTGCGCCGATCACTTCGCGCAGACCGCACCCGGTCGAGAAAGCTGCCTAGGTTTCTGCCGACAATCGCAGCGGGTCAGCGGGTGCGCGGATCCTGCAGAGAGGCCATCGCCTCCATCAGCGAGGAATGAACAGCTGCCAACTCCGGTGTCGCGAACGATTCCCAGGACTGCTCGTCGGCGCCCGAATCGGTTTGCGCCCATTCGGATCCGCTGTCGGACGCCGAGCCATCCTCCCAGGAGGCGGCCACCGGGTTGTGCTTGTAGACCCACCACAGATGCCCGAACGGATCCGCGAAACGGGAGAGCACATCACCCCAGAAATCGGTCGGTTCGGTGACGATCCGGGCGCCCCGATCGGCGGCGCGTTGCAGCGTGGCCTTCGGGTCGTCGACATACACCCGGATGAACGCCGGCGTGTACGGCCAGCCGGGCTTGCGATCGGCGATCGTGAGCGTCGAGTCGCCGATCCGCAGCTCGGAATGCAGCACCAGCCCATCGGTGTCCGCGGTGCGGGCCTCGGGGACCTCGACCGCGCCGAACACCTCGACCAGGAAACTGATCAGACCCGGCGCATCATCGGTCCAGATGAAGGGGTCGACGGTCGCTGAGCCGGCCGGCGCCGAGGGGACTGCGGGATTGTCGGACATGCTGTCTCCTTTGTTTGGTGGCCCCAGTTTTGCCCCAGTTCCGGACAGTATGTGTCCACAAGTGCCCTAATCTCGAGGTGTGTCCACCAGTACTCGCGCCCTTGCCCTGCTCGGTCTGCTGCAGAGCCGTCGTCATTGGTCGGGAGCCGAGCTGGCGCGCCGCCTCGGCGTCGGCGAGCGGACTATCCGGCGTGACGTGCTCGGTCTCCAAGAGCTGGGCTATCCGATCCTCACGACCCGCGGAACCGGCGGCGGCTATCAACTCAGCTCCGGTGCTGCCCTGCCGCCACTGGTGTTGAGCGAGGAGGAGGCCGCGGCGACAGTCCTCGGTCTCAAGGAGATCGCGACCGGTATCCACCCCGCCTCCGCGGAAGCCGCCATCAGCGCGATGGCCAAAATCGTCCAGGTTCTACCCGCCCGGATTCGCCGCCGAATCGACAGCCTGCGAACGGTGGTCACCCCGGCGGGCGAGGGATACCAACGGGCCGCCATCGACGATGTCACCGCGCTGACGACCCTCGCGCTGGCCTGCCGCGACGCCGACACCGTCTCGTTCACCTACCACGACGGCGAACGCGTGGTCTCGGACCGAACAGTTCAGCCGCATCGGATCGTCAATGTCGAGAACCGCCTCTACCTGGTGGCGTGGGATCTGGACCGTACCGACTGGCGCACGTTCCGCGTCGATCGCATCGCGCGAACCGACCGCACCGGAGCGCGGTTCGCTCCTCGCGGCCTACCCGGCGACGACCCGGTGGAATACGTCCGCAACCAGCTCGGCTCGATGCCCGCCAGATACCGTGTGTACGCCACGGTCGAGGCTCCGGCCGAACAGATCAGAGCTGAAATCGCGCACTACGGAACCGTCGAGGCCCTCGATGCCCGAATCTGTGATGTCCACATCGCTGCGGAGTCACTGGACTGGGCGGCCTTCTGCCTCGCCTCCATCGGAGCACCGTTCGTCGTGCACGGACCGCCCGAAGCGATCGAGCTCATCGCCGGCTGGGGGTCCCGGCTTCTGGCTGCCACGGAAAACAACTCCGCACCAGGAACTTCCAGCGAGAAGGTCAGGGGCACGGTCTGATTCGCCGGCAGCGGCAGACACCCCGCCAGTCCGGTCACTTCCACCGGCGCACTCCGGCGCGCTTCCCAGCCCTGGCGGGTCAGTCGCAACCGCCGGATCACCGTCGGCTTGCCTCGCACCGCATGCACTTCGAGCCCATCGGGCTCATACCCGCCATAATCGGTACCGGATGCCCCTCGAGGTTATAGGGGGTGCGTGGACCATGCTGTGAGCAGCAGCGCAATCCCGAGGCCGAGGTCGAGGACGAAGCAGGCCTCGGTCAGTGAGCGGCTGACGACCTTGTCGCGGATGAAATGGACTACGTCCCATACGGTGTGTCCCAGCGAGGCGGTGGCTGCCAGGTAGAGGGCCAGGGTCGGGCTTGACATCATGGCGGTCAGGGCGATGGCGCTGAAGCCGATGAACGCAAGAGCCTGCCGGCCGACCTCTCGTCGATCTGCCCCGGTTCTGCGGAGAAGCCCGAAGATCGCGAACCCCGCTCCCAGGACAAGAACCGTGGCGGTCGGGTCGAGTCCCGTGAGCTCGGCGAGGACGACGGCCATGCTGACGAGTGCCACCATCAGCCAGCCGCTTCGTCGAGAACCGACGGCGGCGGCCGCGAGGTAGCACGTCGCTGCGATGATGATGATCATCGCCGTGACGTGGGGATCGGCTCCGTCTGTGTTGTTGGCAAGCAGTGCGAGCAGGCCGAGCACCGACGGCCAGCGTGCGAGTAGGTGGCCTCCGATAGCCGCAGCGCGGCCGGACGGGTGGGGGTGGGCGTGGGTGTCGAGGTTCGTCGTTCTGTTGTGCATTCGGCAGTCTCTGTTCGGCTCGCGCTCGGTGGGTGTCCGGCGCTCGAGTTGGGGGAAGGACGACTCGTCGTGTCCGTCGCGGGAAACGTCGTTCATCGCAGGACAGCGGCCGATGTTCCACGACGATCGCGTCAAGCGGTTACATGGGTGGGCCGGTATCGCACGGCGACCGCGCCCGATTGGAAGTCCTGCCGATCCACGAGCTCGAGTTCGATGCGTTCGCGCAGGCCGGCGAGCAACGTCGGTCCGCGCCCGGCGAGGACCGGGTGCACAAGGAATTCGTACTCGTCGATGAGTCCCAGATCCGCCAGCGCCAGGGGGAGTGTCACTCCGCCCACCCATAGGCCTTCGCCCGGTTCCTGCTTGAGCTGCTGGACTGCTTGCCCCAGGTCGCCCTGTATGAGCTCAGCGTTCCAGTCGACCGCGCTGAGCGTGCTCGACACGACGTACTTTCGAACCTGGTCGATGGCCTCGGCGAAGGGGATCTCCCACTCATCCATCCAGTCAGGCCACACGCCCGTGGCCGGGCGCCGCCACGCCGACTCCATCATCTGGTAGGTCACTCGACCGAACAGCAGGGCATCGGCCCGCTGCATCTCAGAGGTCCAGTAGCGCATCGACTCCTCGTCCGGCGGGAGCCCCGCCTCGTGATGGCAACAGCCGTCGAGCGTGACGTTGATCGAGTATCGGAGTGGCCTCATATCGTTGCTCTCCCTTGAATTGCGCCCGGTTTGTACTCACCGGACATGGTCTGGACATGTTGTTTCTCGCTCGGGGGATCGGTCAGTTCGTCGTCGAAGTCGCTGCATACCGGAGGAGGACGGCACCGGCGGAGAACGGCCGACATTCCAGCAGGCCCATCTCGGTCCGGCGCTGGTCTTCGTCGAAGAGGGGCTTGCCGCGGCAGAGCAGGGTCGGATTGACAATCAGATGGAACTCGTCGATCAGGCTCAGCTCATTGAGTGCGGCGATCAGGCTGAGACTGCCGTAGGTGATCACGTCACCGTCTGCATGGTCTTTGATGTGCTGGATTCGGGCGGCGGTGACGTGCTCGACCTGTTGCGTTCCCGGCCAGTCGGCGATTTCGCCGGAGCGTGAGGCGGTGAACTTGTCGAGCTGATCGAGGCGACGCGCGTAGCGTCTGGTGCCTTCGTCGGCGTCGATCTCACCGGCGGCGACCGCGGGCCAGTACGCGGCGAAATCGCTGTGGGTGATCCTGCCGAGCAGAAGGCCGCCGGCGTTCTCGACCAGGTTGGTCTCGTACTCCATGAGATCGGCGTCGGCACGCAACCAGTCCATCGAGTCGTCGAGCCCGGCGACAAAGCCGTCGACAGTGGTCCACATGCTGGCGATGAGCCGAGTCACGATCGTTCCTTCGTGGCGGCGGGGGCGAACGCGGGTTGAAGTACGGCGTCGATGAAACGGGCGGCATCCCCGGGGTCGAGGCGCGCTGCGGCGATCTCCTCGGCGGCGGCGTTCATGACGACGTGAGCCGTGGCCAGCAACCAACTCACCGGCAGGTCGCCGCGAAATGCCCCTTCCCGCTGCCCCCGTTCGAGCAAATCGCGCATCCGTGCTTCGGCCTTCTCGTGCAACTCGCGAATGCGGGTCGCCGAGAGTTCCTTCTGTGCGGCGGCGAGCAGCGCACGCGACTGGTCGACGAGGTTCCAGCTCGCCTCGACCAGGCGCGCCAGCGCTTGGGCGGGTCGACCGTCGAGCGGGACTTCGGACAGGACGGCGTCACCGCGTTCCAAGCTCTCGACCAAGGCTGCCTCGATCAGCTCGGCACGGGTGGCGAAGTGCCCGTAGAGCGTCATCCGCCCGACACCGGCCTCGGCGGCGATGTCCGCGACGGAGGCGTCAGGGTTCTTACGCAGGGCGACGGGCGTCGCTGCGAGGATCGAGATCCGGTTGCGCTGGGCGTCAGCGCGCCGGTTCCCGGCTCGGCCACCTGCAGTTGTCGCGGCACCTGCTCGGTCGGTAGCGCTCATGTTGGTCCGTCCCTGTATGTCAAACAGTGGAGTACGAGTTAGTTTAACCCAATTACTCGTACACCGCTGATCGACTTATGGAGCGGGCGGCGTCCTCGAAGGTCGGCAGGAAGCCGGTCAGCACCTGTCTGTGCTCGATCAAACTCGAGGAAGGCGCGTGAGGTGTGCGAGAGTGCCTGTGTCGGTACAGAACATCGTGGAGGCATCGTTGACGGTGTGGGTTCTCCTGTGCAACGCGAATTCGACATCAGTAACGGTCCTAACGCCCCGTGCCGACGGACGACTTCGGCCTCGAGAACACGTCGAAGACGAACGCCACATACGCCCATCCCGTTCAGGTCGAGCTGTAGGTGAATCGGCGACCCATACGAGGTTCGGCGCCTGCGCACCGGCGGCCGGAATCTAGCTTTTCGGTACTTCGAAACTGCTCGCGCCACCGCTCTACCACGGAGTTTCCGGTCAGTGTGGTGACGAGTCCGGCGGTGCCCCAAATGCTCGTGTCCGGCGAACTCGGTCCGGGAGATCGACTCCGCGGCAGTGGCAATCAGAGGTTCGAAGAACAATATGCTGCGCTGGCAGCCACTGCCCGCGCCGACTGAGAGCTCATCCGGCGCGGTTCGTTCGATGAGTGGCAATAGGGCTCTTGCTGTCAGCTAATGAATTTCCGTTCTGGGCCCAGTCTGGATCGGTGCGCCGGTGGATGCTCAGTCGGGTCGTCGCTGCAGGGCGGTGGAGATGACCGCTGTCACGAATTTTTCGATCGTTGCTGTGGTCGGTGGGCTGGGGTCGCGGTCTGTGAACAACAGGTGCCCGCCGCCGACCAGGGAGAGGGTGATTGCGTCGATGTCTGCGTCGGCGGCGATGCGGCCCAGTTCACGTTCTTCGGTCAGGTAGGTGGAGATCGCGGTTGTCGCCTCGGCGAGGATCGCCATACCGCCGCCGGGCCTGGCTTGCCGCAGTCGCGCGCGCAGCTCGTCACGAAAGGTGATGAGCGGGATGATCGCCACCGGAACCGGCCCGAAAAGAAGGGGCAGTGCGCTGGTCAGATTGGCGGCCACCGTGCCGGTGCCGGCGGACGCACGCAGCGCGTTCCCCTGGGCCTCGAGCAGCGCGGCCCGATCGATCACAAGGTCGGCGAGAAAAGCGTCGAAGTCGGTGAAGTGCCGGTGCAGAACACCTTTGGCGCAGCGCGCCTCCTCGGTGACTGCCCGGCTGGTCAACCCGTTCGGACCGTCACGTAGCAGTACGCGTTCGGCAGCATCGAACAGTTGCTGCCGCGCATCGCGAAGATGCATCCCAGTCGGCACTGGCTGTCCTCTCGTGCGTCGATTCACCGGTATTATTGCCTAGTGGGCATGTGCCCACTAAAGTGGGCGCATGCCCACTCTATCGCGAGAAGAACCACCCCTGCCGCGCGAGGATCGGCGCATGGCCGAGTCGTTCGGCATCGACGCGCAGCGCTACGACCGCGCGCGCCCCCGCTACCCCGCAGGACTGGTGGAGCGGATTCTCGCCGGGAACTCCAAGGCGGACGTGCTCGACGTCGGCTGTGGTACCGGCATCGCGGCCCGGCAGTTCCAAGCCGCGGGCTGCGACGTGCTCGGCGTCGAACCCGATGCCCGGATGGCCGACTTCGCGCGAGCCCACGGCGTGCAGGTCGAGGTGGCGACCTTCGAGAGGTGGCAACCACGTGGCCGCACCTTCGATGCGGTCGTCGCCGCTCAGTCGTGGCATTGGGTGGACCCCGTCACCGGTACCGCCAAGGCGGCCGACGTGCTGCGTCCCGGGGGACGACTGGCGATCTTCGGTCACGTGTACGAGCCACCCGCCGAGGTGGCGGAACCGTTCGCCGCGGCCTACCGGCGGATCGCGCCGGACTCCCCGCTCAGCGGCCAGCCCGCTCGACGCCCCCTTGCGCTCTACCAGGAGGGATACGCGAGATTCGCCGCCCAGATCCGTGAGAACGAACAGTTCGACGATCCCGAACAGTGGTTATTCGACTGGCAGCGGTCCTATACACGCGAGCAATGGCTGGAATTGCTTCCCACCACAGGCGGTCTCACCCAGCTCCGTCCCGATCAGCAGGCGGAGATACTGGACGCGGTTGGAAACGCCATCGACTCCTTGGGCGGATCCTTCACGATGAACTACACCACCCTGGCCGCAACCGCCGTACGCACAGCCAACCACTGACAACGACTCGATGACGACGGTTGGCCGCGCCGGCATGTCGCACTGTGAGGTTCAGATGATGAGCCCCTCACCGGTGCGCCGTCGGAACAGGTAATCCATGCACCAGATCACGGTGGGATCGCTTCGTCTTGGGAACCCCTGAAGGCCAATACGAATCGACTGCACCCTGATTGTAGAGTTGCAAGCACGCGATATCTTCGCCAATGGTTGGATACCCGACGACACATCTTCGATTTCGGTGAGCAGGCGCTGTCGGTGAAAGTCGACGTCGCGCATTGGTGCACTCGGCTGGAATGGCTCGAAACAGTGGCCGACAATACCTAGCCGAGTTCGTTGGCGAGCCGTCGGGCCCGATCGCAGTTTTCCGCATCTGTCAGGTTGCCGAGCGTCGGAACATCGGCGTATGCCACCTTGTCGCCGAAACGTACCAGCACGCCGTGGGCGGGGTCGTCGGCGTCCTTGGTGACCGTGCAGAACGCTTCGTCGCCGAGCCGGGTGTCGCTCGAGAAGAAGGTTCTCAGCGTTTGCGTGTCCTGGGGGTCGCGGTTCAGAGCATTTTCCCGCTCACGTCGGAATACAGCTGTCGCATCGCTTCCGGTCTGAGTCCTCGCGTACACCATACTGTTGCCCCGGCGGTCGCCGTCCTTCCACCCGCTGACATACCGAGCGCAGATGTCCCCTCCCGCCAGCACGTTTCTGTCCGCACCCGGGTCCGGAGCCACGGAAGGCTGAGGCCTGTAATTGAATCCGTCGACTTCCGCTCCTGCACCTAACACACCGATGACGTCGCTATTCGACAGCTTTTTACACCCATCCCTGAATTCGGAGATCAGAGGGAGGTAGCTCCAGCCCGCTGACGCGACCGCCGCCGCTAGCGCGAGCGTCACTGTCGCTGCCGCTTTGGGCAGCGTCAGTACGCGTTCATGGCCGACCGGAGTCTGGATACGTGCCGACAGCCACTGTTGGAACTGCTGGAAGGAACACCGCTGCGGTGTGTCCGGATCGAGGCGACCGGGGTCGACGACCTTGCGGCCGACACGCTTTGACTCCATCCGTACCCCTAACAGTGCCTTCGTGTTCGTCGAGCACACTAGTACAGGCTGAGATCCGTGGCCGCTCGAGCGAATTCGATTGGGTGACATGATCTAAGGCGTGGCCCCGCACTCGTACTCGGCGCGGCTACGGGCTGGGTGCCGCCGACTTTCTAGGGGGTCAAAGCCGTGCTGTGCCGATGGTTCGGTGTTGTTGATTTCGCAGACGACCGCGCTGGCGCTGTTGGCGATCGTCGCCTTTGTCCGCTGGCGCCCATCCGGGAGCCAGGCTAGCCGGGGTCTTTCCACAGGGTCGAAACGGCTCGGGACAGACCTCACCACCAGCGGAGTCCTGACTGTTCTGATCTTGTGATGACCAGGTCAGGGTTTCGTCTGAGGAGTTCATCAGCGATGTCGTCCAGCGATATCGGGCGTAGCCAGCGCTCCGAGACGGTGAGCGGGTATCCGGCATAGATCTTGCCGATCGGGCCGTACACCCATCTGGGCCAACGCCTTTCAGTGGGCTTCGGCCCAGGCTCGACCAGTTCGATGGCCAGGTACCTCATGGTCTGGGATGCGCGCAGATGGATACGCGATATCCCGGCCCACGGAATTCGGCCGAACGGGCCGAACGTCACCCCGTGATCGTCGACTGCTACATCGGGTGAACGACGGACGAGGTGATGCAGTCCGAGCAGCAGAGAAAGGGTTCCCGAGATGATCGCACCGAGGACAGGGAACGTCAGCGCGGATTGGGTGGTGGTGGTGAATACGAGGAGCAACCAGCCGCCCGCGATCCCGATCAGCCCCAACAGAATCAGCTCCAGCCAACGGACCCACGAAGATCGAAAGATCGTTGGCGGTGTTGGTACTTCCTGAAGCTGATCCACGATCATCGACTGTAATGGATGTCGTTGAGGCCAGGCGGGGGCCACGCGAACATCGTGGCGGGTGGCAGCGTCTGTGCTGGAATCACTGATACCGTCAGATGATTCAGCCGACCGATCAAATGGGTGGTTCTCGGAAGAGCGCTTTCGCGAAGCGGCTCGGTCAACAGCGATCGAGTGTCGCCTCCAAGAATTCGCGAGCAAGACGATTGAATTCCCCGGGCTGGTCGTAGGTGACGATGTGTCCGGCGTCCGGGATGGTGACCAGGTGACTGTTCGGTGCTGCGGCAGCCGCAGCCGAGATCTCGGTCGCACCGACCAGTGAGTCGTTGCCACCGCGGATCCACAGCGTGGGTGTGGTGAGGTTCTGGAGGGATGGTAAATGGTTGAGGCGCATGGCGAATGGGCCGTATGCGCGGGTCATCCAGTCGTCGAGAACTGGTTCGCCGTGTTCGGCTTTCGCTACGGCTTCGGCGGTGGCCAGCTCGACGATGGTGTCGAAATCGGGGGTGTTCGCGCCTGCGGTGAGGGTGCTGGCCATCGACTTGCAGATCGATCGGGGATGCCGAGCGAGGTATCGGCTGGTGAGCCGCAGGACGCCGGGAGTTCGGATGAGTAACCAGGTGAGGAATTGTGCTGGGCGTTTTGCGCCGATTCCGCCGGGGCCGATGGCGATCAGCGCGGTGACTCGTTCAGGGTGGTCCAAGGCGTATCCGGTCGCGACGCCTGCGCCGAGTGAGATTCCGATGATCGCGACTCGGGGCAGGTCGAGAGTGTCGAGCAGCTCGTGGAGGAACCGCCGGTAGAAGGCGTCGTCGAGGACTCCTTGCCAGGGGCGGCTGTTGCCGTGGCGGGGGAGGTCTATGGCGTAGACGCGATGGTCGGCGGAGAGGTCGGGCACGATCCGCCGCCACACACCTTGTGCGGTGTCAAGCATGCCGCCGTGCAATAGGAGCAACGGCGGCCCGACATCGCCTGCGCGATACAGCCGTACCGGGCCTCCGGCGACGGTCACGTCGGTGTAGGTGTCGAAAATGTCGGTCATGGCGGCTCCTGCGGATCGAGTTGGGTTTCCAGCCGTTCGAGCAATTCGAGCTGTGCCGCGCGCGCCGCTTCGGGGTCGGTGGCAAGGCCGGTCGCGAGCCCGCGCCCGACGAGATCAGCGAACAAACCCACAGTGGCCGAGAGTATTTCCGCGTTGGTCGCGCCGAGCGTTCCCGGCGCATGGATCAGACCGACGGTGAACACGCTGAGTACCTGGGTGATGGTGTCGGCGGGGATGGTCTGGTCGATGACACCGATGTCTTGAAGGCGAGCGATGTAGTCGCCGAGCCAGTCCTGGCGCTGGAGATAGCGGTCGTCGGTGACGGCCTGAACGTAGTCGCCGAGCACGTTCTGATCACCGGTGTACAGCGCGCACATCAACGGATCCGCGAGGAGAGCCTCGACCCCGAAGCGGTAGACCGCCGGCAGATCGACGAGGTCCGGGGCCTCGACCACCCGGGTATGCACCTGAACGCTCAACTGCCGCATCCGGTCTTGCAGGACAGCGGCGAGGATCGCGGGCTTGTCCGGAAACTCCAGGTATATGGCACCTTTGCCGATACCCGCACGAGCGGCGATCGCCGACACCGTCGTTGCGGGCCACCCCTTGTCCAGCAGCAGTTGCTGTGCTGCGGCAAGGATGCGCCCCCGGCGTTCGGGAAGTAGAGGTCGGGGCATGTGCGCTCCTTTGTAGTGACCCAATGCTGTCATGTGGTCACTACGCGAGGCAAGACCTCGGGCGGTTGCATGTTCTCGCGGGCGCCCGGGATGGGCCCGCGCCAGCTTCTACCTGCCGAGCAAGACCCGGAGAAGAGATGACCGCGTTAAGCCACGGTGTTCGCGTTCGGCTGAGACCGTCGGGTGGTGACGACCTGCGCGCGAAGGCGGCTGGCCGAACCCGTCCTCGGTTCGGCTACGCCACAACGGCATTGGGCTCGTAACGGTCGGTGTTCGGTGATCGATGTGCTGAGCGAGGTCATATTCGTGACCGGATCCAACTCGAGCAGATCGGTTTCATATGATTCGCGTCGATCGCGTCCTCATCGCCAGCGCATTGCTGGGCGGTGCGGTTCTGATGTCTGTTGCCCCGGCGCATGCCGTCGCCGTACCGCAGAGTCATGAACTCCACCCGATCGGTACCGGCGCTATCGCCAGCGGTTCCGCTGACCTGAACAACTTCTTCTGCGGCACGATCTGGCGTCCCGTGTGCTTCCCCGACGGGCTTCCGTCCTGAACCGGCTTCTGTAGTAGACCGTCATCGCGAGTATGCAAATAGGCGCGAGTATGCAAATAGGTGGGCCGTACCCACCTATCTGCTGGCGGCGACCCGGTTCGTACCCGGAATCAGTTCCACGGCGGCACTAACGGTTCCAGATGACCTGGATCAGGCCGTCCACCCCGCTGAGGGTGACTGCAGAGATCGGTTGCTGGTCAACCTTGAACCCAACCTCGCCGCTTTGGTCGTCCCGATGCCGTTTCCGACCGGATCGGGGTCCAGACCCTCGACAAATCGCGGTCCCGAGCGAAATGCGGGGTTGTGTGCGATGCCGCTCATTCGTGCGCTGTATCCAGCAGTTCGGCCACTGTGGGCGCGGCCTTCAACCCTGAGCCGGTGAGGAGGACCACGGTTTCCTCCGCCGGCGTGATGTGTCCCGACGTCAACAGGGCAGAGTACGCCGCGGCCGCGCATGCGCTGGTCGGCTCGATGAACAGGCCGCTCGAGCACAGTTTCTCCAGCGCGTGCACGATGTCGTTCTCGGGGATCGTGACTGTGGCGCCGCCGCTGTCGCGCAGCGCCGCGATCATCTGTGTCAGCCGTAGCGGGCGGGCGATCGACGTGCCTTGCGCGATCGTCGGCGCCACCGCGCGCTCGACCGGCTGGTCGGTGTCGGCGCTGAAGCTCGCATCGACCGGTGAGCAGTTCAGCGGCTGCGCGGCGAACAGGCGCGGCATCCGCTCGACCTGTCCCGTGCGCAACAGTTCACGGAACCCGAGCCAGCATCCCAGCAGACTGCTGCCCGCGCCGACCGGGACGACGACATTGTCGGGCGCGCGAAACCCGAGGTCTTCCCACAGCTCGTAGGCGAGGGTCTTGGTGCCTTGCAGGAAGAACGCCTGCCAGTTGTGGCTGGCGTAGAAGGCGTCGCCCTCGGCTTGACGGATCGCCTCGTTCTGCGACTCCTCGCGCAGGCCCTCCACCAGCTGCAACTCCGCGCCGAAGGCTCGAACCTGCGCGATCTTGGCCGACGAGGTCGACGCGGGCGCGAGGATCTTCACCCGTAGACCGCCCGCGGCCCCGTACCCCGCGATCGAGGAGCCGCCATTGCCGGAGCTGTCTTCGAGTATCGACCGGATTCCGCGATCGCGCAGATAGGACAGCATCACGCTCGTGCCGCGGTCTTTGAAGCTGCCGGTCGGATTCAGGAAGTCCAGTTTGAACAGCGGTCGCCCGCCACGCTCCCATTCCCGTTCCAGCAGCGGCGTCGAGCCCTCACCGAGCGAGATCGGCTCCGAGAACTCCACCGGCAGCGCCGCGCGGTACCGCCACAGCGACCGTGCGGAGACATCGATATCGGAACGGTCGAGTCCGGCTCCCGGGTCGATCCACAGTGGGCGTCCTGCCGCAGACCGCCACCGGGGCTCATCCAAGCGGTACTCGCTGCCGTCCACGGGATCCCGATACACGCTCACGCCAACACGCTAGACGCTTCATCTTCGAGCGGACAACCAGTCCACACGAGATCGACGGCTGCTTCAGTTGAGCTCAGGCGCAACGGATTACACATCGAACGCACCACGGCCACGCTCACCGATCTCGGCGAGCTTCGTGGTAACGGCCGCACGTGCTCTACGGAATCGCCAGACGACTAGTGGTGGCGTTCGCCTGCGATCGGGAGAGTCGATTACGCAGTGCACGAGGCTGATCCGCGCAGCCTCCGTACGACGCTGCGTCGTCCCCACGCAATCGACGGTGCTCACGAAGGACCGCCCACACCGGCGGAACCCGGCTCGCTGGCATCACCGCGTCGCTGAACCGGACCACGGGCGGGTGTGAAGTATCAGGAAAGCGTGCCGATACTGATCCCCGCCTCGGCTGCGATTCGATTGGGCGAGACGTATGTGATCCCTGGTTTGGAGTTGTCCGCCGCCCGAAAAGGAGTGGAGCCGACCCACGACAGCGCGTTGGATGACTACCTGCGGCGACCGCCGCGCGGCCCGCGAACATCGATGACCGAGGAGTACATGATGCCGAAAGCCACACTGCGGGGCGTGACTCTGGACTGCGCTGATCCCCGGGCTCTTGCCCGGTTTTACCAAGAGCTGACGGGCATGCAGCTCGGCTACGACGCCGACGAATTCGTCGCTCTGACCGATGGTCCGGGTTGTGACCTGGGCTTCCAGAGGGTCACCGGATACCGGGCCCCCTCGTGGCCCGGCCAGGACGTGCCGCAGCAGTTACACCTGGACTTCAGGGTCGAGGACCTCGACGCGGCGGAGAAGATTGCGTTGAGTCTCGGCGCGGTCAGGGTGGACCACCAGCCGGGCGTCGATCGGTGGCGGGTGCTGCTGGATCCGGCCGGTCACCCGTTCTGTCTGGTCGTCGGCTGATAGAGGACGTCAACGACGAGTCGCCGACGTGCCGAGGACTAACACTATTGCGGGTCGGGATCTACGTGGACGTGGAGGAATCCTTGGTCGAGAAGACTGGAGCGGTCTGCTTTGCCGCCTGATCGGACCCATTGACTGGACACGGCATCCAGTACAGCGGTCGCGGCGTTGATCAGTAGATCTGCTGCGTACGCGTCGATCTCGACGCCCGGGCGAGCCTGGAGCGCGTCACCGACTCGCCCTCGCCACTCTGCTCGTCGTTGGTGGAGTCGTCCTATCAGTGCGGGGGTGGCCTCGATCAGCCGCAACGTAACCAGGACCTGCTCACTGGCATGGATCTCGCCCAGCCGGGCGCGGAGTACGTGATGCAGAGACTCCCAGGGGCTTTCGCCCGCAGGTCGAGCGGCGATGTCGGCGACCACGTCCGCGCCGGTGAGGTCTATGCCATCGAAGACGACGTCATCCTTGGTCGGGAAGTACCGGAAGAAGCTGCGCTTGGTCATGCCGGCTGCATGTGCGATCTCATCGACAGTCGTGTTCTCGAAGCCCTGGCGGGTGAACAAGTCGATGGCTACCTCGGCGATCTCGGCCCGCACGGCTCGCCGGGTCCGTTCCCTCAGTCCCTCACTCATGCACTCAGACTAAGCTGTACACTTGATGACTAAAGTGTCACCAAGTGTCAGAATCTCGGCGAGCGGAGTGATGGTTGTGGATGGCAAGACCGTGCTGGTGACCGGAAGTACCGGAGGGATCGGTAAAGAGACAGCGCGACAGTTGGCCGAAATGGGCGCACGCGTGATCCTCGTCGGGCGCGACAAGAACCGCGCTGATGCCGCCGTGGAGGAACTCCGCGCCTCCAGTGGGAACCACCGAGTCGAGGCGATAACTGCCGACCTGTCCCGGCTCGGCGACGTGAAGCGCCTCGCCGAGGAGGTCAGCACCCGGAGTCGTGGCGTCGACGTGCTGATCAATAACGCGGGAGCGACCAGATCTCATCGTGAGATAACTGAGGACGGTATCGAGACAGCGTTCGCGGTCAACGTGGTCGCGCCGTTCTGCCTCACGCACTGGCTGATGCCGGCCCTGACATCCTCGGGTGCGGCCCGGGTCATCAACATCACCGGCGGCATCCCGAAGGGCCGGATCGATCTGGACAACCTCCAGGGTGAGAAGTCCTACGTCGGCTTGTCCTTCTACAACCAGACCAAGCTGGCCCAGATGGCGATGAGTTACCGCTTCGCCCAGGAGGTCGAAGGGGCACCGGTGACGCTGAACGTGGCCTACCCCGGACATGCGTACACCTCGATGAACAGGGACCTCACCATCGGCACCTACCCACCGCTGGCGCGTCCGATCGTGCCGCTGCTGCGGCTGGCGATGCCGGTGGTCTATGGCCACAAGGCGCTGCTCAGGGCCACGCGGTCCAGCATTCATCTCGCGACCAGCCCCGAGGTCCGCAACACCAACGGCGCCTACTTCAACACCAAGGCCATCCCGACCCCATGGCCCGACGCTGTCCTGGACGAACGCATCCGCAACGCGATCTGGAAACTGTGTGAAACGCACCGCGCCCGGTTGGGTGCATCGTGACGTCGTTTGCGCCCCGCGCCACCCTCAACCACTACGACGCCGACCACTTCACCGTCTATCACCCGCCGGTAGTGGAGGAGATCCTCATCGATCAGATCGACTTTCTCACCACCCACCTGCTGTGACGCCGAGCCGGCGCGGGACTGCAGGTTATCGGGCGGGATATTCACCGGGAACGGAGCTGCCGGTTGGCTGAGCGGGGCGATGTCGGCGGCCCTCACCAGATTCGTTGCGGCGGTGGTGAAGTCGCGATCGAACCGATAGGCCACGACGGCAATCCGCACGGAAGCCGGCTCAGGAATCGGTGCGCTTGATCAACCGTCGGGGATCGAAATCCATCACGCTCCATACCCGCTCGACGACGGGATGGGCGTTGACCAGCCGTATCGACCGGTGTGCACGCTGGGACGGATCCATGCCCGCCAGTACCGCCGAGGCGCGCACACTCAGGAACGCCAGACCGCTGACGTCGAGGTCGGCGCCCTCGCTCGGCAAGACCTCGAGCGCGCCGATCAGGGCGGGAATGCTGAATTGATCGATCTCGCCCTCCAGGAAACGGTGGCCGTCTCGCCAATACATCCCGAACGTCGTGGGGACCCGGGAGGGGCCGTGGCGCAACGGGTGTACGGCCATGACCGCGCCCAGATCCTCGCCGGTCGCGGTGAGGTCGTAGGCACACATCGCGGCTACCGGGTTACCGCCGGCCATGAATGCGTCCGCGACGTGTTCCCACCGGAGGTGACCGGGACGGCGTGCGGGATCGAGGTTCAGGGCGGTGATGTCGGTGAAGACGCGAATGCCCGCGAAACCCGCGTCGATGGCCGATGCGACTTCGCCCCGGAAATGAGCAAGCTGGGCTTCGGCGTCGATCGGCGCGGACAAGTCGTAGACCTCCCCGAGGGAGGTATGGGTCAGCTCGTAGCCGGCATCGGCCGCGGCGAAAGCGGCTCGCAAGCGGTCACCGGCATCGTCGTCGTCGGTGACCGCGAGCAGCCGCTGCCCGAGCGCGGCACCCTCGAGCAGCCATTCCACGGCGGCGCGGTCGCGTTCAGCGCGGGTGGTATACGCCACGCAGGCATGATCGTGGCAGCCGCCGCTTCGCTTATCGATCAGTGCACCAGCCGCCCTGGCCACCGAGGTACCGCGCGCGGGCGCGGAGAGATCGATCGACATATCTCAGAGTCCTTCCCTCAGGTCAGGGGAGGGGATTTCGCACCACACGTTCTTGGCGTGTCCTGCCGGGTCGGGTTCGATGCCCCATCGGCTGCCCAGTGCCGCGATCAGGATCAAACCACGTCCACCGACCGCACTTCCGCGGTCGGTGCCCAAAACCGGTCGGCGCGGGCTGAGGTCCTCGGCCTCGATCTTCACCATCCCCTCGGTCTGGGACAGACGGATCCGGAACGCGGTGTGCGCGTGGGCAACCGCGTTGGCGGCGAGTTCGGAAACGACCAGGGCGGCATCGTCGATGACCGCGGGGCCGTGCTGCCATTTCCCCAGCCTGCCGGTGACGAATCGGCGCGCGGCGCTGACGGCGCTGGGTACCGGCAGATAGGTTCGAGAATCGCTGTCCGGGTCGGCGCTCGGCCCGAGTTCGGGCTGGGCGGCGGTGTAGCTGTCGGGAGCGACGA
Organism: Nocardia sp. NPDC023733; assembly: GCF_040639775.1. NCBI lineage: Bacteria > Bacillati > Actinomycetota > Actinomycetes > Mycobacteriales > Nocardiaceae > Nocardia > Nocardia sp. NPDC023733. The sequence goes on from NZ_JBFAAN010000001.1 coordinate 1,379,102, forward strand.
TCTCGGAATGATGGGCGCACACTTGCTGCAGGCGCACCAGATCGTCGGCGCCGGCGAGCATGTCACGGGGATAGGCACAGTAGAGCAGGAACCGATGGCTCTGAGCCAACTCGTTCCACATCGCTTCGAGCTCGATCGCAGCGGCCGGATCGCCGTCGGCCCACAGCAGCGCCACCATCTCACCGAACGCGCGCACGGAACGCCCACCCGCACTCGCAGCGGCGATGACCTCGCCGATCACTTCGGCGAAACGAGCCCGGTCGAGCGCGCCGTCGATGGTGAAGCTCGCCAAGGTCTGCGCGGCATCCAGGGCTCGATAGCGGCCGGCCGCGGTGAGGGCAGCCAAGTCCAAGCCGTGCTCGCTCAACCGCGTCGCGATGGCTTCGCGATGGGCGGGTGTGGCGATCACCACGGCCGCACCGTCGGTGTCCAACCCCTGCCCGAGGAAGTCGCTGACGTTGCGGGCCAGCTCATCCAGTCCGTCATAAATGCTCACGACGTGGTCGTGCGGTGAAGCCACCCCAGCCTGGACACTCATAAGGACGAGGCTACGGTATCCGGCCGGTCACCGGCACCGCGATTCCGAGCGGAGTGGAACTGCGTGGGCCCGGCGAGGCTGCAGACGCCTCGGGCCTGGGTGGCCTCCGCTTATGTCGTCGGTTTCTCGAGGATCTCTCAGATTGAGCGGTGTTGAACCCCACGCGCTCTGCCTGCGGTTTCGCGACTCGCACGCTTGTCCTGATGCTGACCGCGGTCGGCTTCACCGACACCGGGCTGTACCTGCTGTTCGGTGGCTGCGCCGGGAACGGCAGGCTGATCGGCAATCAGGGTCGAAACCGAGGACTAAGACCGGACTGCGTGACGAAACCTCGTTGACGGCGTGTCATTCGGGGCCTTCGTGGGAGTCGGCGCACACTACAGCACACGCATCGATCGCGAAGATTTCATACAGAAGGGCCTTCTGGATGAAGACATCGATTCTCGACCTGCTCGGACGAATTCGCGTCGGAAATACGGTGCTCGCGCTGGTCGCGAGCATGCTGTCGGTGATGGCGGCTGTGCCCGGCCCGGCGATGGCAGCGCCCGCCGATTCCTTCACGTCCGCCGATGTCGGCTTCGCGGAAGGCTCAGGTGACGGTGCCGACATCGTGCGGCGTCTGCCCGCCATGCAGTCCGCGGTGGCGCCCAAGGTTCCGCTGCTGCGCCTCGACCTCGACTGGTGGTCGGTCGAACCGGCCCGTGGGGCGCCGCTGCGGTGGGACCGGTTGGACCCGGTCGTGGATGCCGCCGCCGCCCGCGGAATGCGGGTTCTGCTCGTCCTCGCCTACGCGCCGCCGTGGGCGAACGGCGGTCACAGCGGCGACAAATGGTTCCCGACCCGTGACCAGGACTGGACCTCGATCGTGGATCGCACGGTCGCGCACTTCGGCGCCAAGGTCCAGGCATACGAGATCTGGAACGAACCGAACTTCGTGAACTTCGCCAACTTCGTCGGCGACCGCAAAGCGCGATACTGGCAGCTCGTCAAACTCGCCTACCCGCGGGTGAAGGCGCGCTGTCCCGGGTGTGTTGTTCTGGCCGGGGCGTCGGGCGCGGGAACGGTGCAGGGCGGGACCAATCCGAACGCGCCGTCGGTCTGGTTGGACTGGGCGTACAGCCGTGGGTATCGCGGCTATTTCGATGCCGTCGCGCACCACCCGTATCCGGCGTGGAACTCGGGCAAAGGCCCTGCCGACCCCGAATGCGTCAATCGCTGGTGGAACATGTTCGGGCCACCCTCGGAGTCCACGCCGTGTGGTGAGCTCGCCCTGGTGCACTCGGTGATGGTTCGCCACGGCGACACCGCGAAGAAGGTGTGGGCTACCGAATTCGGCTATCCGACAGCCGGACTCGCGGCCATCCCGAGCGCGAGCACCGTCAGCAAGTACCTCGTGCAGGGCGTCCACATGTGGCGTGCGCTGCCATATGCGGGTCCGCTGATCGTCTACTCCTACCGCGATCGCTGCACCGCCGCCGATGATCCCGAGTGCCACTTCGGCCTGGTCACCACGACGATGGCGAGCAAGGAGCCGATCACCGCCGATGTCAGCGCGGCCCTGCGTAGCGACGGTGTCACGCCGGTCCCGAGTTGGCCCGAGCGGTTGGCAACGGGAGCGACCCTGCCCCGCGCGTCCGCGCTTCGGTCCCGCAACGGACTCTACGAGCTGTGGCTACAGGGTGATGGCAACCTGGTGCTTTATCGGAACAGCGGGGAAGTGCTGTGGTCGACCGCGACGACGAACGGAGAGAATCTGGTCAACCAGAACGACGGCAACCTGGTCCTGTACACCGGAAGCGGGGCCGCGGCGTGGTCATCGAGGACGTGGACCCAGGGCCCGTCGACGTTGGTCCTGGAGGACACCGGCAATCTGGTGCTCTACCGCAACGACGGAGGAGCGATCACCTGGTCCACGGGAACGGCACAGGGATAACCGAAGCCTGGAACTTCATCGAGGCCCGATTCCGCGGCGGACCCGCGCTGACTCGCTGTCGACCATGAGCGACACGGCGGGGGAGTCTCCACGCCGGGGCGAGCAGGTCGTTCGGAGTTCTGTCAGGCGGATCTAGCCAGGGTCGGATGGTGCCGCTTGGTGTCGGTGGCGGGGAGTTCGATGGATGGGGTGTTGTCGAAGCTGCGAGCGATCATCGCCGAGCGCAGTTGCCACAGTCCTGACACTGCGGTGGGGTCCAAACCTGTGATCTGGGCGATGCGGCGCAGGCGGTAGCCGACGGTGTTGGTGTGGATGTGCAGCAGGTGTGCGGTGCGTTGGCGGTTCATGTCGTTGGCGATGTGCACGCGCAGGGTTTCGAGGAGTTCGGGAGTGCGTTCCAGGGGTGTCAGCAGTTCACCGAACCTGGCCCGACCGGGTCCTGGTCGGGTCAGCTGGTATTCGAGGGCGAGGTCGTTGAAGTGGTACAGCCCGGCGGCGCTGCCCAGGCGGGCGACCATGTCGAGTAGTTCGTGCGCGCGTTCGACCGCGCCGGGGATTTCGGCGGTCTTCGCGGGTACCAGCGCGGCCAGCAGTCTGCGCAGCTTCCGTCGGGCCACCACGGTGGCGTCGAGGCGCGAGTCGTGCTCGCTGGGGCGTTTCGGAACAGACAGCGCCAGAACGGAATACGACTCGGCGATCGGGATCCGGCTTTCGCGGGACAGGGTCGATGTGGGCTGTCCGGCGAGTAGTGCGGAGGTGAGGGTGTGTACCGCGGTGTGATGTTCGGTGGCGACGTTGCGGTGTTCCCGCATGTAGGCGCGGGTAGCGGTGGTGCACAGCAGATCCGAAATGGTCATCGCGGTGCGGAAACTGTCGAGCATGGCTTTGCGGTCGAATTGCGCCTGGTTGTGCACGAGGTTCAGGCACAGGGCGACGCCCTCGTGGAAGGCGTGCAGGATGGCATCAATCTCGGTATGCGCAACAACTCAACACCAAGATCAACACCGTCGAGCACCACGTTTCCACCATCGAGGACAAACTCGGCCTCGTCCAAGCCGACGACCCGGCCCGCCCACACGTCAACATCCGAGTCCTGGCCGCTTTGGCCTACCTCCGCGGCAACTCACAATGAGACACGCCACCGTCGCCCGGCCCTACACCGATACCCGCGTAGCCAGAATCTGAGCGGGCACCGGCGAGGTGATGAAAATGATCATCGCCAGGGAGCTCGGTGTGGCGTTAAACCGGAGATCGACCGGTCAGAAGCGCTCGAGGTCATAGAGTTCGGCCCCGGAGGTGTCGAAGACCGACGCATGATCGGCATCTGAGAACACGACGAGGTAAGTGGCACGATTGGAGCTCTGTACGACGCGTAGCGAGTACCTGCCTTCGGCGTCGGGTTTGCTGGACATCGAGCACGTCATCGGGCCGCCGATGTCGAGCGGTCGACCGTTGCTGTAGTAGAACCCATCGCAAGCGCCGCCGTCGGAACCGAAGGTTTTGGTGCCGGTGCCGTCGGAGGCAGACCAGGTGCCGGACATCGTCTCGGCACCGCCGACCTGCTGCGTTTCTTGTTGGCTGGTCAGCTGGTTGGCGGAGAAACCGAGCAGCGCGACCACCCCGATGACGACGAACGTCGCGAGGACCGGGTGGCGCCGGGCCTGGTTGACGACCTTGTTCCTGACATTGACCGGGCCCGAGGCGTGAATATCGCCCGCTACACCGAAATTGCCGGAGTAGGTACGCGACCCGGCATCGGACGGGACGGGAGACGGAGCCGGGGTTGCGGTCAGTCGCGCGAGTTCGGCGCCGAATCGGCTGTCGCCGGCGACCGCCGCCGAAATCGACCGTTCCACCGCGACCTGGGTTTCTGCGGACACCGCGCCGTCGGTGGCGCGGGCCTCGTAGAACAGTTGTTGCACGGCCGGGTCGCCGCCGAGCTTGGCGACAACAGCCTCGCGCACCCCATCGATCGCGAGGTCGAGCGCTCGGCCGGTGATTCCGTTGATAGGTTGGCGGACTCGGCCGGCCTTGCCGATCGCCCAGGCGACCAACATGGCCACGGCAATTTCCACGGTCATCGCGTATTCACCTTTCCCGAATTGCGGTGCGCGCCGCGGTGGTCCGCGGCGCGCCGGTTCAGCCCCATGTGCTGGAGTCCCAGTCGACGGCGTTGTCGATCTGCTGTGTGCCGTTGCGGCCCGCCTTGCCCCCGGTGTCCTTGCTGAATCCGAAAGTGCCGCAGTAGGAGTCCACTTCGGTGCGCACGCCGATGGTGTTGGCGGTCGACAGCGTTTCGAGGTCGTGGGCGGACAACAGGTCGTCGAGGGTTTCGTTCTGTTCCTCGTAGCTCATCGCCGCGAACTCGGAACAGGTCACCTTCGTCGGGTCCTGCCCGCACGAGACGGACGCCAGGACCAAGACGATGCCTACCGTCACCGTGGTGACGCGTCGGAATGTCATCGGCGATCCACTCCCGGTCATCGACTCAGGCCCGCGAAGAGGACGAGCCCACCCACGATGGGCAGCGCGTAGAACCAGTCCGTCATGAAGTAGCTGCCGCGCGAGAACGCGATATAGCCTCCGTATCCCACGGATATCAGCCCCAGCACGATCGCCACGATCGCGCCCGAACCGTAGAAATTGAATCCGGCTACACAGAGCGTGATTCCGAATACCGCTACGAACAATGCGTTGACATATCGCATTCGATTACCTCTTATCCGTTTCCGAAGGGCGGGGTGCGCATTCGAGTGCACCCCGCCCGGCGCCCGAGTCGGCGGGCCTTCTCGTGACGACGCCGTGGGCGTTGCCGCATCGAGAATGCGCTGCTGCGGTGGTGTGGGGGCGTGTGGCGTGGAAACGCTGAAATACGCTGAACGCCACTGGAAACGGAGAGGTAGCCCTCAGGCGAACAGGGTGGGGTTCCCCCAGGCCAGAGCCGGTAGCTTGCTTGGACGCCCGACGGCCGCACCCAATCCGGCGAGCATCGGATTGGCGACCGTGTCGGGACGATAGGCGACCAGGCGTAGCCGCAGGACATCGCTCACGTCGTAGCGGATCCGCGCCGGTTCACCGTAGGCCACCTCGACCTGTTTCTGCGCCTCGCCGTCGAGGAAGACCTGGAAGTAGCCGATCTGGCGCGCGTCGACGGCGTCGTCCAGGATTCCGACCAGGGTCTCGAACTCGTGGAACGACCGGCGCAGGTTGTACTCGATCGGGCTACGCGGGTCGCCACAGAAATTCGCACAGCGGTGAACAATGCTGTTGCCGTAGTGGATTCCGTTCAGATCGGCTCCGGTGATCTGCAGATCCGGTCCGCGCGTGATCGGGTCCAAAGCGTCGGTGAGCAGTCGTGCCTTGCGCTTGCGTGGTGCGACATCGGCAGGCTGTGTTTCGGTGCGTCGGGTACCGAACCGCGGCCCGACCCAGGTGCCACGAGGCGGCGCGGGATGTTCGGTGACTCCGCTGAGCGCCGCGAGCAGATCGTTGACGCCCTCGGTCGTGAATTCGCTGATCTCATACCGGGTGGTGGAATGAGCGGTCAGGAAGACCGGGACCTCGTCGACCGAGCGGCCAGGGAGGATGACCGGCAGAATTCGCCGGGTTTCCCTCGGACGATCCCTCGTGATGCCGTCGCGGATGATCGCCGCCTCGAACTGTGCGCCCCGCCCCTCGTCCGCGGCGGCGGTGCCGTCCGCACGGCGTTTGTAGGCGGGAGAGGCGATGACGAGCACGAAATCCGCCTCGGTCAGTTGCTCGATGGCCCACAGCGACCAGTCGAGGCGCTCCTTATCGTCCCAGACGTCGAGCCGGACGTCGACGCCCGCCTCGCTGCGAAGGAACGTGCTGAACTCGCGTACCAGCTCCTTGTGCTCAGGTGAGTCGTGCGAATAGGAGACGAACACCCGTGGTGCGCTGTCCGAGGCCGGCGGGTCGGCCGAGTCCAGCTCGGTGCTCACTGGAGCGAGGTGGGCTGCTCAGCAGCCCGTGTCGGCGTCATCGTTGTCTTGTTCCTCATGTCGTCCCTTCTGATCGACGTCCCGAAGATGTTCTGCCCGAGTGGAATACGAATCGCGCGGCGCGCTCGCCACCCCGTGGCGAAGTCGGTGACGGGCCAGAATGGTAGGCGAGGTCGACCTCGTCGCGGATTGGATTCACCACGACAGATCCGCCACGGTGTCCAGAGCCCGCACCAACCGGGATCCCGCCGCGACGGTCAGATCCCAGGTGAGTGGCAGCGGAAGTATGCGGTGGTGGTGGTCGACGGTGCGTACGGCCAACGCGATCGGAGCCTGGGTCGGGTACAGCAGCGGGAACAACAGCGTCAGCACGAGCGACTCGGTGCGCAGAGTGACCGCGATATGGACGACCCCTTCGACATCGGCGGTTCTCGGTGTGGATACCGATGCGCCGAGTGTTGCCGCGAGTCTGGCGCAGTCGCGTCCGATCGGCAGGATCTGCACTCGGGCGGGACGGACCTCGACCGCACCCAGCGTGGTCGGCGTCGAGACGAAGACGGACATGACGCCGTTGGGCAGGAGCACGTGGTGGTCTTCGGTGCGCTGATTCTGTCGGGTCACAATGGGCGTGACATACCTGCCCAGCCATGGCGTCAGGCGCAGGCAGTCGGCGAACGCCACGAGGTCCGCGGCTGAGGGATGCTCGGCGCCCTCGGTGTGCGAGTGCACGATTCCCTTCAATTCGAGGTCGGGTTCGACCAACTCGACGCGCGTGAGGGCGCGCTGGAACGCCGCTGAGAAACGGAAGGTCGCCGTCGGCGAAACACCGTCCGGGTCAGGAAGAAATGACGTGATCAGTGGCATTCCGAGCGGACCGAGCAACCCGCCACCACGTTCCGGTGGGTGGGCGGCAACGTGCTGGTCGATGGCGGTGAGGGCGGAGTCGACGATGGAGATGTGGCGGAACATCTGCCTTCACGCGCCCCGTTGGGCGTCGGGGCCGAAGTCGTCGCCCCCCGCGGGTAGTCGATGTCGTCGCGCAGCGGTTCGCGCGTGCAGCGGCACTGTCGTCACCTGCGAGAACTGGCGGTCGAGTGGCTCGTCTGCCCTGTCCACCAGCAGAATTCGGCCGTCGGAGTCCAGCACCAGGCCGTACGGACGGAACGGATCGCACCTCGGCCTCGACTCCGCCGCATCGAAGGGGACGTCATCGTGGGATCTGGGTCTGCTCATCGCCTCGGACACGGGCGTCTCCTTCGGTAGACTGAACCGTCATGCCAGCACGGGCGAGGTGCGGGGCGCCCGGAGATCTGGAAAGCGCTCGAAAAGCCTGCAGGATGCTGCGCGGTCCCGAGCAGGAGGCTGACTGTGGGCGGCAAGAAGACAACGCCGAAGTTCGCGCGATTCGCCGCCGAGTTGAGAGCCGCCAAGCTACGCGCCGAGCGGACTTCCGGCCCGGTGGCATGCAGCAAGGTGGCCAAACTGGTCGGTGTCTCCGCCAGTAGCGTCTACGCCTACCTGCGGGGAGAGACCCTGCCCGATACCAAGCGCCTCGACGAATTGCTTGCGGCGCTGAATATCTCGGGTCCCGATGCAAAACGGCTGGCCGATCTGCGGGAGTCGCTCGAGATGTGGCATCGGGGTGAAGGTGCGGGTATCGCGCGCGGCGCCGAGGACTGCCCCGAGACCGAGACGACCGCACGAGAGGTGTTGCGGCACAACGACCTGCCGCGCGACATCGCGGTTCTGCACGGCCGGGAACGCGAGCTCGACGAGGTGATCACGCTGGTCGGTGACGGCGGCACGGTCTGCGTTCTGTCCGGCCTCGGGGGAGTCGGCAAGACCGCGCTGGCGGTTCGTGCCGCGCGACACCTGCTGTCACGGTTTCCAGACGGCTGCCTCTTCCTAGACCTGCGCGGTTACGCGGCCGGGCCGGTCGTGGCACCGGCGGTAGCCGCGGGCGCGCTGTTGCGGCAGATGGGAGTTGCCGCCGAATCGCTTCCCGCTCAACCGGACTCGCGGCTGTTGCTGCTGCGAGACAAGCTCGGTGCGGGAAAGTATCTCGTCCTGCTCGACAACGTCGTCGACTCGGCGCACGTGGCGCCGCTGCTGCCGGGAGCGGGTGCCTGCGCGATCATCGTCACCAGCCGCGGCACGCTCAACGGACTCGACGAGGTGGATCGAGTGCCGATCGGTCGGCTGAGCGAGGACGATGCGCTCGCGCTACTCGATCGCCTCACCCGCGGGCTGCCTCCCGGGCGTGTACCGAGCGCTTCCCAGCGTGCCGCGATCGCGCGCCAGTGCCACGGCCTGCCGGTGGCGATCAGGATCGCCGCGGCGATCCTGCGCAGCGAGATGTGGCCGACGGCCGAGCACGGCGAGCCACTGGTCGCGCTGGAGATGCTGCACGACGGTGACCGTGATGTCGAGTCGCTGTTCGAGTACTCCGTGGTCCGTCTGCCACCGGAATCGGTGCGGGCGTTCACGGTACTCGGCCTGCACCCGGGTACGAGTTTCGACATCGGGAGCGGCGCCGCGCTGATGGGCATCGAGCCCGCAGACATGTGGCGGCATCTGCGCCTGCTGATCGAGGTGAGTCTGCTCGAACCCGCCACGCGCGGACGATACCGCTGCCACGATCTGGTCCGCGAGTTCGCGCGCCGCCGCGCCGCCGTCCACTGCGATCGGGCCACCGCGCGGGCGGCGCTGGTTCGTCTCGTCGAGCATTACACCGCTTTCGCCGACGGCATGGACAGAGTGCTGACCCCGTCCCGGCATCGCGGCGAGATGGCGCCTGGTCCGCGTCGAGTCGCGGCGACAGAACCGACGTACCAGGAGGCCATGCTGGCGATGACCGCCGAGCGTGACAATCTGGCCGCCGTGGCCCGCGCCGCGTTCGAACACGGCCTCGACGAGCAGTGCTGGCAGATCGCCTTCGCGGTGCGCGGGTTCGCGTTCATCGCCAAGGACATCGAATTGTGGACCGAGACCCATGAGCTGGCCGTCACGGCCGCCGTGCGGGCCGGAAACCAGTATGCGGAGGCTGTCACCTGCAACAATCTCGGTCTCGCCCTGATGACGGAGGGCGAATCCGCGGCGGCTGCCGTGCGTTATGAGCAGGCGCGGGCGCTGTTCGTGCGGCTCGGCGACCGGCACGGTGAACACACCGCGCTGGCCCATCAGGCGTGGGTGCATGTGCACAGGCGCGAGTTCGAGCAGGCGCTCGAGCTGAGTCTGCGCGCCCTCGCGTTCGCCGATCTGCATGGTGCGCCGCGAAATCGGGCCATCCTGTTGCGGGACACGGCCCTCATCGAGGTGAGTCTCGGCAGGCATCTCGACGCCTTGCCGAGGCTGCTCGAAGCGGCGGAGATGTTCCGGACGTTCAACCTGTTCGCCGACGAGGCCATGACCGCGAACGTACTCGGTGACGCCTATCTGTCCCTCGGCGATTTCTCCGATGCCCGAGAGGCCTTCGAGCATGCTGTCGCCCTCGGGCAGATGGCCTGCAGCGCCGCCGAGCAGGCTCGTGGTCACGCCGGGCTCGCGAAGGTCGCCGACGCCCGTGGCGAACAGGCGGTGGCGCGACACCATCGGCGCAGCGCGATCGACCTGTCCACCCAGGTGGGCGACACCGTTCGGGTCACGGAGATCGTGGCCCGATCCGAGGCGGTCGAGACTGCGCCGGCCTCGGCTGGAAGTCGGCTGGAAGACTCTGTAATCGCCTGAACGGCAACCCTATCCAGATTCGGGCGCGGCGTGGCTACCGTGAATTCCGTGAACATGGTGGCCACTCTCATCACGGCCGTGACGACCGTCGCGGTCGCCGGACTCGCCTATCTGCTCAACCAGCGCGGCCAGCTCGCCCAGGAACGGCGGCAGGCGCGACTGGTCAGGATCAGCAGGCAGATTCGTGAGCTGTACGGTCCGCTGCACGTCATGGTCGACATCAACGAACGCATCTGGGAGAAGCTGCGCGAAGCGCAGGTTCCCGCCGCGGCGCACCGTCGTCCTGATCTCGCCACCGAGACCTGGCGGCGGTGGCGAGACCACGCGTTGATGCCGGTGAACCGGGCGATGCGCGATCTGATCATCGAACACGCCGATCTCGTACCGGATTACGAGGTTCCGGAACCGCTGCTGAGATTCTGTTCGCATGTCGCGTCCGTCGAGGTGCAACTGGCCGCCGAGTCCGACGGTGTGCATGTCCGCCCCCTGGTGCCACACCCGGGTGCCGGATACGTGCGCTACGTACGCGACACCTACGGACAGCTTAAGACCGAACAGCAAAAGCTGGTTCGTACGGCGCACTAATTCCGACCGTCCAGAATTCATTTCCGGGCGGTATCGGTTTGGGGTGCACAATATCGCCGAAACGGCTGCGGCTGAACGAATAGTGCCGTATTCATCTACCCGGTGAACCTTGCCCGGCAACGCTGCCGCGAACCGGCTCACCACCGTCTTGAATCTGGACTGGAGCATGTCTTGAGTTTCATCAAAGCGAGGCCGTCGCGATGGCTGGCCGTGACAACGGTTTCAGCTTTGCTGGTGGCCGGCCTCGCGAACGCCGAGGGCGCACTGTCGTTACTGGAACGGTTCACCTCGGCGGACGAGCGTGCCCTGCCCACCGTCTCCCCGACATCGGCGCTTCCCTTCGCTTCCACGTCGAGCCTCGCCCCATCCCCGGGGGTCGCGCCTTCGACAGGTGCCCGCGCGGACGGGTGGTACGAGTTGACCTCGTACCGAGCCGTCTCCTGGAACAACGGTTTCGACCCGGTCGATCCAGTTCGAATCGGATCGGCGAGCTTCCCGAGCAGCATTGTCGGCTACTACCCGTCCACGTCGTCGGACCCCATGAATCGCGCGATCTGGACGATCGGCGGCACATGCGATCGGTTCTCGGTATGGATCGGCAAGGACGCTGATTCCGGTTCGTCCGACGGAATCGGTCGATTCGTCGTGCAGGCCGATGACCGTGAGGTCTTCACCGGCGAGATGACGATGGACGACGGCGCCCGCGAGGTCACCGTCGACATTTCCGGTGCCTTCCGGCTGACGTTGTTCGACACGAGAAGGCCCCAGGATGCGAAGAATGCGTGGGGCCGGCCGAGGGTGCACTGCACGGAGCCGCCCGGGCGTAAGCGCTGAGACGGAGTCGGTGGGAATTCGTTCGCACCGGATGAAACTTTGGCAAACCAGCAGCAGAGTGCGTCCCACCGCGCTGCGGAAAATGGAAGAGAAAAATGAATCCACGGATCGGAACAATCGAAAGAGACCGCGCGCTGGCGCTTCTCAACGAGCATCAGGCAGCCGGGCGCATCGACCTCAGGGAATTCGATCTGCGGGCGCAAAAGATCACCGCTGCCGCCACCCAGGCCGACCTGGACGCCATCTTCGCGGATCTGCCGTCGCCGGTGAGCAACCGACGTAATCCATTGCTGCTCGCCACCGTCGCGTTGGGGATTACATGCGTCGTGCTGGTCGGCGCGGTGGTGGTACTTGCCTCGCAGCGGTCGTCCGCACCGGCGAACGACACGGCGGCGCCGGTTTCGGTGACCGCCCCGCGTCCGAGCGCTATAGCCGCCGCGCCGACCACTTCCCGATCCGGCACATCGACATCGACATCGGCTGCCGGGTCGACCTCGGGAGCTCTGTCGGACGTGAGCACCGATGCCGTGCAATACGTGATGGACTTCAAACCTTTGTCGGGTGGGGAGTCCGCGGATCTCGAGTTCGGGCCGAGCCGGGTGTCGGGAACTTCCTACAGCCGCTCTGTTCTGCTCTCGCCCTACCGGAAGGAAATGGCGTTCGTCGAGTACGACCTCGGACGCAAGTTCACCCGGCTCGACGGTGTGCTCGGCGTACAGGACGATTCGACGCCGAGCGACATCGCCGTGCAGTTCCAGATCTACGCCGACGGAACACTACTCACCGACGTCCTCGTGAAACTCGGTGCCTCTGTGCCGATCCATCTCGAATTCGACAAGCCGTTGCGTCTGCGCCTGCAGGTGACCGATACCACCGGGGGTGCCTGCGTGGGAGTCTTCGGAGATCTGCGCGCTACCCGGTAGCGGATGGTCAGCTGGGTCCTGTTCGACTGACTGTCGGGCCAGCTCCTCCACCAGCTCGGTCACATCGGCGTCGCCGGGACTGCGTCGTCCGACGGCCGCGCGCAGGTCGGCGACGAACGAGCGTGACTGCGGGCCGGTCTCTTTCCGGGTAGATCCGTCGCGAGGCCGGATCGGTGAACCATCGGTAGATTGAGCTTCTCGCGCGACCGTGGTGCGCGGAAGGGTCGCCGAGCATCGCGACCACGAGCGGGTTCTGGGCAGAACGGTGTGCAAGTCAGTACTCACCATCGCCGGGGTCGCGTCGATTCACTTGACAGCGACCGGCTTCGATGTCGTCAACCTCGATGTCCAGGTGGACGCGGACCGTGCCGATCTTGGGCTTGGCCACTCGGTAGAACGTCAGACACGGTCTGTCGTCGAACCTTTGGCCCATGGTTCACACATCCCGGATCATCGCCATGTTCGGCTGCGGCAGCTCCTCTGGCACTGCTCGAATCTTGCGGGAGCTGGGAGAGATTCGTCGTCCACAACGTGTCCACAGGGTGGCATGATGCGACAGCATGGACAGTCACAGCGCTATCGTCGGTGCGCAGCTCCGAGCTGCCCGCGAGGCTGCAGGCGTGTCGTTGGCTGCGTTGGCAAGCCGGATACACCGAGGGAAGTCGGCGTTGGCCTACTGCGAGACCGGGGAACGAACACCGCCTCCGGATGTCATAGGTGAACGTTCGTGCAGGTCAGAGAGATTGCTACAGTGTGGCGTGCCACGCATCGTCCCCAACACAACTCACCGCGATCGCCTCGGGGGTGTCATCGCGAACGCAATTGAGGATCTGCGTGAATCACGCCTTGAGACCGCTGCTCGGCTCGGCGTCAATGAGGCCGACGTACCGTTGCTCGTCGCGGGTGGACGAGGGCGTTACACCGTTGACCGACTTCTCGACTTCTGTGAACCGCTGGGCCTGGTGCCAGGAATGACCATCATCGGTCTCAACCCAGAACCGGCGCCGCCGCCCCGAATGAGCGGCAAGGTGCGCCCCCTCGATACGCCGTCTGAAACAGGCAACGCAAGCAGGAATCTCTCATTGACGTAGAGGACGTCGCCCTTGGCCACGAAACACGGCTGACCTGGAATCCGAAGTCACAATGGGTATTCTCCGATCAGCCCGCGCATGAGCCGCTGATCGATCGCTCCGTGTTCGATGCGGTGCAGCTGCGGTTGGCCTCGCGCGGACCGCGATCAACGGGTCGGGCGACCCAGCGTCGTAAGCACCCCTACGCATTCAAGGGGCTGATCTCGCATAAGTCGTGTGGTCGCCTGATGCAGGGCACTTGGAACCACGACAAGGCGCACTACCGTTGCCGGTACCCGTCTGAATATGCCATCGCCAACCAGATCGACCATCAACTATCGGTCTACATCCGCGAGGACAAGTTGACAGGACAGCTTGACCACTGGCTGGCTCAGATCTTCCGGTCCGAGCAGGTCGAGGAGTCGTTGGTCACGCTCGAGAGCGCCCAAGCTGACCAGGCGCCCCAGCTCGAGGAGGCGAGACGATTGATCAGCAACTGTGATCGAAAGCTAGCTCGGTACCGCGACGCGCTCGACGCAGGCGCTGATCCTGTCACGGTCGCAGGCTGGACCAGACAGACACAGGCCGAACGGCAGGTTGCTGCGAGCCAGCTGGCGAGCTTGAAACGAACTGTCGGCGAGAAACCGCGGCTGAGCCGCGAAGGAATTCGGGAGCTGGTCGAGTCCCTCGGTGGGATGGTTTCGGCCCTGGGGCGAGCTGATCCGGAGGACAAGAACGCGGTCTACCGTCAGATCGGCCTCAAGCTGACCTACATAGACAAAACACGGGTGGTGATCGCCGAAGCGACACCACCCGTGGGTGTACTGGTTGTGTCCGGAGGGCGATTCGACCACTACGCACACCGCCTGATTCAACATACGTCGTTGGTAGTGGATTGACGCATATGACGAGCGCAGCCACCGTGTTACGTCGCGCTGGTCGAGTTGCCGACGCGGGGCGCTCGTCAGCTCGGTCATGTCACCGGTTCGATCGAAGGCGAAGCGGGAGGATAGCTGCGCCTCCATGCTCCGGTCCACGATATTCGGCCAGGGTGGGAAGGATCTTTCCTAGGCACTGTTCTGCCCTTCTAGCGCTGCTGTAACGGCCGTAGCTTCTAGTTATAGCCAGTGAGTAGCTAGAGCGAATGGGAGAAGGAAAGGTCATGGCAGACAACATCAAGACAGTGGCGGTCAAGGGCTGGGCCTGGGACATCGCGGCCGATATCTACTTCCCGCCCGGGTTCGACGAGTCGAAGGTGTATCCCACCATCGTCTCTGCCCACCCCACCGGCAGTTGCAAAGCGCAGACTTCGGGCAACATCTACGGCAAGGCGCTGGCCGAGGCCGGCTTCGTCGTCGCCGCGTTCGACGCCAGCTTCCAGGGCGACAGCGGTGGCGATCCGCGCTCGGTCGAGGATCCGGGCTTCCGCACCAGCGACTTCAGCTTCGTGATCGACCATCTGGTCACCCTGCCGTACGTCGACGCCGACAACATCGGTGTCCTCGCGATCTGTGGAGGCGCGGGTTATGCCGTGGCGGCCACCAAGATCGACCGCCGGATCAAGGCACTGGGCACCGTGGTCGGCAGCAACGTCGGCCGGCTGATGCGCGAGGGCTTTTCGGAGTACAACCCGATGGGCATGCTCGAGGCCATCGCCGCGCAGCGCACCGCGGAGGCGCGCGGTCAGGCTCAAGTGATCAACGATCTGCTGCCGCCATCGGTCGAGGCGGCCAAGCAGGCGGGCGTCAACGATATCGATGTGCTCGAGGCCACCGACTACTACAAGACTGATCGCGGCCAGGCCCCCGGTGGCAAGACCAGCTTCAACTTCGGCCGTCAGGCCGCCCTTGCCGACTGGGATGCCTACGACCGTGTCGAGGTCTTCCTGACCCAGCCGCTGTGTGTCGTGATCGGCGACAAGCCCGGCGCCTTCGCGTCGCAGCGCTTGAGCATGGAGCTCTACGGTCGTGCCGCGTCGAAGGACAAGCAGCTCGTCGTGGTCGAGGGTGCCTCGCACTACGACCTGTACGACCAGCCCGGCCCCACCGGCGAAGCTCTGGAGAGCTTGGTGCCGTTCTTCCACAAGAACCTGGGCTGATCCAGCTCGATACGAAGCGAGGGCCACCGGAACACCGGTGGCCCTCGCTCTGTTTGTGAGCGGTGGGTCTCGACACGTGCTGGATATGCCGGTGGCACAGGCTGTCCCACTCCGCACAACGGTCGTGGACATGCCGAAGCAGTCGAGACCACTTTTGATCCGACGATCGAGAACGGCCAGGGTAGAGATGTCGGCCCTGCCTACCGATCCGCTGTCTTCTACCGCGACGACGAGCAGATGCGCACCGCGCTGAGCACGATTTCGGTGTCGAGAGTTCGGGATGCTACAGGTCAGGTGGAGTATTCACCTCGGTCATCGCGAGGAGTTCGGTACGGGCGATCTCGAGATCTTCGTCCGATAGGTAGGGGCTGGCGGCGGCGACCGCGAGCCCTTCTGTGGCGTATCGGATCAGGAGTACCCGGGTGTGGGGGAGACCGTCGGCGGCGAAGGCATCGGCCAGGATGCGGGCGTCGCGTTCGTAGAGGGCTTCGCGCTCCGGTGAGGTGCCGAGGGTGGTGATGAGGCTGGTGGGGGCGAGGACTCGCTTTACGTATTCGCTGTCGCCGGTGAAGGCGCGGATGTAGGCCCGGGTGAATTTTCCGGGTCTGTTCTCCGACAGGTCGATCTGGGCGCGCACCTCTTCGTGCAAGCGGGTGAGGATGTGCTCGGTGACTCCGTTGACGAGTGCTTCGCGGTGTGGAAAGTGATGCATGAGACCGCTTTTGGTGACGCCTGCCGCGGCCGCGATATCGGCCAGAGCCACGTTGGCGCCGCGTTCGGTGAATACCGCCTCGGCCGCGTCCAAGATGGCGCGGCGGGTTCGTTCCTTGTCGCGGGTAGCGGTGCGGTCGCCGGTGGTCGCGCGGTCAGGCTTCGTCATGTCGAGCTACTTTCGCAGTGCCGTGGGAAGGGATGGTGCGCCAGGCGAGGATCGCCGCGACGGCGAGGATCGCCGCCGCGATGAACGACGTTGTCTGCATGGCGTGGGCGAAGGAGTCCTGGGCCAGCGCGACGATGCCGGGGTCGTCGACCGTCGCGACGGTGGCGGCGAGCGAGTCCTCCACGACGGCCGCGTCGGTATCGGCGGGCAGGTTCACATGCGACCGGTAGTTCGCCAACTGGATGGACCCGAGAACCGCGATCCCCAGCGCCCCGCCGAGTTCGTACGCGGTCTCGGCGATCGAGGACGCCGCGCCCGCGCGCTCCCGGGGCACGGCGGTGACCACCGCGTCGACCGCCAGCGTCATGGCCACACCCACGCCGAGACCCAGTACCGCCAAGGCGGCACCCAGACCCCAGTAGCCGGAGTGGGTGGCGGACAACCCGAGCAGGAGAAGGCCGACCGCGGCAGTGGCGAGACCGGCGCCGATGGAGCGGCCCGGGCCGAATCGTGTGACGAGCACTCCGACGAAGGCGATCACCACGATGGACGCGATCGTGGCTGGAAGTTCGGCCATCCCGGCCCGCAGCGGCCCGTAACCGCGCACGAGCTGAAGGTACTGGGAGAAGAAGAACAGCAGACCCATGAACGCGAAGATCGACAATGCCGACGAGGTGACCGCACCCGTGAATGCCGGTCGGCGGAACAGCGCGATATCGAGCAGCGGGTACTCGAGATTCAACTGCCTGCGCACGAACAACCATCCTGCCACCACACCCGCTGCCGCGAACGCGAGCACAGTCCAGTCGAAACCCGTTCCGACCCAATGCTTTATCGCGTACACCAGAGGCACGATCGCGACAATCGACAGTGCTGCCGAGATGAGGTCCACCGGCCGGTTGGCGTCGCCGCGCGACTCCGGGAGCAGCACGACGCCCGCGACGAGGACGACCAGCATGATCGGCACGTTGATCAGGAATACCGAGCCCCACCAGAACCTTTCGAGCAGCGCACCGCCGACGAGTGGTCCGAGCGCGGCACCTGCTGTGGCGCCCGCGGACCAGATCGCGATCGCGGTGGTGCGTTGTCTCGGATCGGCGAACAGGTGACGAACGATCGACAGTGTCGAGGGCATCAGTGTCGCGCCCGCGACACCGAGTAGCGCGCGAGCGGCGATGAGCGTTTCCGGGTTCGGCGCGAACGCGGCCAGTACCGACGCACAGCCGAACGCCCCGGCGCCGATGAGCAGTAACCGTTTGCGCCCGATCTTGTCGGCCAGATTGCCCATCGTGATGAGCAAGCCCGCGAGCACGAATGAATAGATGTCGCCGATCCACAACAGTTGGGTCGCGGTCGGTGCGATATCGGTGGTCAGCGACGGGACGGCCAGGTACAGGACCGTGCCGTCGATCGCGAGCAGCAGCACCACCAGGACCAGGGCGGCAAGCGCCCACCATTCGCGCCTGCCTGCACGGTTCGTTTCGAGGTCTGCGATCACCGCACCAGGTTAACCATCCAACTGTCCGGTTGTACAGTCTAAACGGACTGTTAGATGAGAATCGCACCTCGACCAGGGCAGAAGGTGTGATCAAACGGTGGTGGTTCCCGCAGACGTGCGCGACAGCCGAACGGCCAGTCCGCCCAGGCTCAGCACGAGCAGTACCACCACCGACCAAGGCGGCAGGTGATAGGCCGCGATCGACGCGGCGACCAGCACGGCCGCTCCGACTACGCGGGGCGCCCAATCGCGTCGCGTCTCACGATAGAAATAAACGGCCTGCGAGAGCAGGTAGACAGCAGGCCCGGTCAGGACGAGCACGCCCGCGACACCGGCGGGAACTGTGTGCGCGTGGCCGAGCAGCATTTCCGCGCCTGCGGCGAACATCACCAGTCCCGCCACCACCCCGTAGATCGCGCTGAGCCCGAGATGCACGGCGGCGATCGGGTCGGCGGTGCGCGTGATGTGCCGGACCACCTGATGCTCGGCCCGAGCGAAGTACATCTGCCACAGACACACCAGCGCCACGAAACAGCCGAAGGCCATGGTCAGCACCAGTGCGTCGTCGTGGTGTTCGGTGATCACCCGGCCCAGCGTCAGCACGGTCTCGCCGAGCATGATGATGAGGAACAGCCGCATCCGTTCGACGATGTGTTCGGCGTCGAAAGCCAGTTCTCGCGAATGGATCCGTCGCCCTGGGATCGGGTGCGCCGCCCAGGTGCCGATCAGGTCGATCGCGGCCGCGGCTGCCCAGAGCCACAGGCGGTTCTCGGGTTCCACCGCCGCGCCGATCAGCCACAGGGGAGTGGAGACCGCGAACCACAGCAACACCCGCAGGAAGTGCTCACGCAGAGCTTCGCCGGGCGCGGTCACCGCGGCATAGACGCAGGGTCCGATCAGCGCGGCCAGCATCGGCACCACGAACAGCCACGGACTGTCGTCGAACGCGTGCGCGATTCCGGCGTTGGCGAACAGACCGAACGCCATCACCACCACGGTGATGATCTGGGTGGTCTTGCGTTCGACGTCGAGCATGGTGATCTCGAAGGTGGTGAACGTCCAGATTCCGACCACCGCGATCAACGCGACCAGTGTCTCGGCCGCGCCCCGCCAGCTCAGATGTGAAACCAGATGATGGGTGAGCTGCCCCAGTGCCAGGACGAAGACCAGGTCGAAGAACAGTTCCAGCGGCGACACCGCGCGTGCGAGCGGAAGACGCGGTGCGCTCATGGCTTCCTCCGTAGCGGATCTCCAGCAGTGCCCAGCGAAGTCTCAGCATACCGAGAAGAGCATGCCGGATCCGTTTGTCGCCACGACCGGTGAACGCCTGCATCGCGGAGCCGACCGCCCACGCCGCTCCTGCGTTACGTGACCCCAGGGGAGAGGAGCCCTCGCGGGCGCCGTTCTCCCCGGCGCAGTAGTCGAAAGCCTCGGCGATGTCGTCGAAACCGAAAGTCTCGGTGACCAATTCGTCCAGCACCAACGCGCCCCCTCGTAGAACTCGACCAGTTGCGGGATGTCGCGCTTCACGTAGGCCGAGCCGCGCGGGCCGTCGCTGCGGTCGCGGGCTGCTCACCGGGGGCCGACCCGGCACCCACCAACAGGAGATCGGCCTCGGGCGCTGTGCACGGTTCGGGAGGCCGCTTCGGGAATTCTCGGCCCGCTGATTCGGACCCACCGAATGGGGTAGGCGCACGGTGGCGTCATCTAAGCATAATGCGTAATTTTCGCTGGAGGCCTGGCCTTACTGAAGGGATCACGGATGTCAAGGATCAAGCTTCGACCACTCGAGCAGCAGGTTGCCGTCGTTGCCGGCGGATCGAGCGGTATCGGTCGAGAGACCGCACCTCGGCTTGCCGCCGCGGGGACGAAGGTGGTGGTGGCGGCGCGCAACGAAGCGGGGCTGTCGACGCTTGTGCGTGAGATCGAGGACGCCGGTGGGGAGGCGGTGTATGTCGTCTGCGATGTGAGCGACCGGGCTCAGGTCGAGTCCGTCGCCGAGGCGGCCGTGGCGAAGTTCGGTCGGATCGATACATGGGTCGCTGTCGCGGCCGTGGTGGTCTACGCGGACTTCGAACACACCACACCCGAGGAGTTCCGCCGGTTGATGGAGGTCAACTTCATGGGACAGGTGCACGGCTTCCAGGTGGCGCTGCCGCATCTTCGCCGGGCGGGCGGCGGTGCGCTGGTGTCGGTGGGCTCGGGTGAGACGGTGATCTCCATGCCGCTCAACAGCGCCTACGCCGCGTCCAAGCACGCGGTCGAAGGAATGCTCGACGCTCTGCGGCGGGAGCTGCAAGCCGCGGGTACACCGATTTCGGTCACCAGTATCAAACCGGCGGCGATCAATACGCCGTTCTTCGACAACGGCCGCAACAAGATGGGCGTGAAGCCGAAGGGCGCCCCGCCGTTCTACGACCCGGCGGTGGTCGCCGAGTGCGTTCTGTTCGCCGCCACTTACCCGGTCCGCGATCTTTACGCCGGTGGCGCGGCCAAGCTGATGAAGGTGACACAGCACCTCACCCCCCGACTGGCCGACGTCGTGCTGGCCAAGTTCGGTATTCCGATGGAGCAAACCAAGGACGCGGCGACCGACACCGACGGCAATCTCTACGAGCCGAGCGGGGACGCACGCGTCAAAGGGGATTTCGGAAAACAAGCGCTGCCGTTCAGCCCCTACACCTGGCTGGCGACCCATCCCACTGCGCGCCGCCTGCTCTTGGCGGGCGCGGTAGGTGGGCTGGGAACACGATGGGCCGCCCGCGCGCGGTCCGTTGCGTAACAACCGACGCCCGTCGCGGACGATCCACGAAATTCACTTGACGAGAGAGGAAGCTCATGACAACCGACAACATCGAACACGTTCGTATCAATGCCCTGGCTTGGGACCTCGCGGCAGATATCTACTATCCGCCGGGATTCGATGCCGGCCGGAAATACACCACGATCATCAGTGCCCACCCGACCGGCAGCTGTAAGGAACAGACCTCGGGCAATATCTACGCCACCGCGCTGGCCGAGCGGGGGTTCGTGGCGATCGCCTTCGACGCGAGCTTTCAAGGTGACAGCGGGGGCGAACCGCGCCTGATCGAGGACCCAGGGTTTCGTGCGGAGGACTTCAGCTACGTCATCGACTATCTGGTCACCCAGCCCTGGGTCGATGAGAACCGGATCGGGGTACTGGCCATCTGCGGCGGCGGTGGCTACGCCGTCAACGCCACCATGACCGAACGACGCATCAAAGCCCTCGGCACGGTGACCGGTGCGAATGTCGGGCGGCGAATGCTCGAGGGCTTCACCGAATACGACCCACTGGGTGCGCTCGAGGCGATGGCCGCGCAGCGCACCGCCGAGGCTCGCGGCAAGGACGAGCAGGTCAACGATCTGCTGCCACCGTCCCCGGAAGCGGCCGAGCAGGCAGGTCTGACGGATGTCGACCTGGTCGAGGCGACCGAGTACTACAAGACCGACCGCGGGCGTAAACCCAATGGCCGCACCAGCTTTCTGTTTTCCCGGCAGGCGCGCCTCGTCGGTTGGGATGCCTACACCCGCGCGGAGATCCTGCTCACCCAGCCGTTGTGCCTCGTCGTCGGCGACAAGCCCGGCGCGTTCGGCGCCTACCGCGACGCGTTCGAGCTCTACCAGCGCGCCGCGTCCAAGGACAAGGAACTTGTCGTTTTGGAGGGAGTGACGCACTACGACCTCTACGACCAGCCCGAAGCGGTATCGCAGGCGCTGGACCGCCTCGTGCCCTTCTTCACCAAACATCTCTGACGGACCGTCAGCACGGTGAGTAGGGTCGCGCGAGCTTTTCCGGCCTACTCACCGGCCCGGCGTCGGCTCGTCCTCATCGATCGGACGGGTCAGCAACTGTTCGATGAGAACTTTTGCGGCCGGGCTGAATTCGCGACCACGGGCAGTGGCGAGATGGATCCGTCGTTCCGCCCAGGGTTCGGCGAGTTCCAGCACGGCGACGCGGCCGGTCCATTCGTGGCCGACCAGGCATTCGGGCTGCACGGTGACGCCGAGCCCGGCATGGACCAGGCTGATGGCGGCACCGCCGCTGCGTAACACGTGCTTCGGGGCGTATTCCTCACCGATTCGGTGCGCCGCGGCGCGCAGCGCACCGACCAGCGCGCGCGGCGCGATCAGGTTCTCGGGCAACAGGTCCCGGATCGTCACGCTCGATTGCCCGCTGAGCGAGTGCTCGAGGGGAACCACGGCGACGATGCGGTCGCGCCGGTACGGCGTCACCTCCACGCCGTCCAGATCCAGGCCATACGCCGAGACGAAGACGCCGAGGTCGGCTTCACCGCGCGCCACCTCCTGCACGATATCGGCGTTCTCCACCTCGTGCACCACCAGGTCGACCAGCGGGTACTCGCGGCTGAACTCGCCCAGCTCACGAGCCAGGAACGGCACGATCACCGACCGGGCCGAAACGATCCGCAACTCGCCCTGCACGCCCTCGGTGAGCGAGGCGAATTCGGTGCGCATGTCGTCGAGACTGTCGAAGATCATCCGGGCGTGGCGGGCCAGGATCGCCCCCGCCTGGCTCGGAATCACCCCTTTCGGTGTCCGCTCCAGCAGTTTGACGCCCGCGATGTTCTCGAGCACCTGAATGCGTTTGGTCGCGGTGGACGCGGCGATGTTCTCGCGAATCGCGGCCAGGCCGATCTGCTGTTCTTCGATCGCGGAGAGGAACAGGCGCAAGGTGAACAGGTCGACCTGCCTGATCAGGTGCAACCGGTTGAGCGTGCCCATCTCACCTCCGCTGTCGGGCCGGACCGGTGTCTCCGATCATAGTGCGTTTGCATGCAGACAATATTTAATATCCAGCATTCATTCGGTCGATACCCGTTCGATGAGCGCGACCTTGACATGGTCGGGCCGCTTCAGGGTGCCGTCGGGCACCAGCTCGACGGTCGTCTTCACGTTGAGCGCCGAGCGCACCCGGCCTTCGATGGTGGCGCGCAGGTCGTCGCGCTGGTCTGGGGTCAGGTGCAGCGCGTACTCCACCACCAAGGGAAGTGGGCGCTGGGTGGAGTGGCCCTCGAAGTCGGCACGGATGCGCATCTCACCGGTCGTCGCGGGCGCCAGTTCCATGACCAGCTCCTTGACCGCGGACGGGAACAGGTTGATGCCACGCACGATCAGCATGTCATCCGTCCGCCCGACGCAGCGCACCTTGTAACCCGTTCGGCCGCAAGCACAATCGGTGCCGGTGACGACCACATGGTCACGGGTGCGGAAGCGCAGCAGGGGAGAGGCCTGGCGACGCAGCGCGGTGTAGACGAGTTCACCGCCGGCGCCGTCGACGGGCGCCACCTGGTCGCCGGTCTCGGGGTCGATGAGTTCGGCGATCATCAGATCCGGTGACAGGAAGTGCATGCCGTCGCCGACCTCGCACTCGCCCCAGTAGGTGCACGCGATGTCGGTGCCACCCAACATCTCTCGCGCCGTGGCGCCCCAGAGCGATTCGAGCTTCTCGCGCACCGCGGGCAGTCCGCCGCCCGGTTCCCCACCCACACTGATCGCGCGTACGCCCAGCTCGGCGGCAGCGCGACCGACGATCTGCGGTGCCTGCTCGGCCAGGTGGGTGAGGAAGTAGGGGGTGCCGATGAGGGCGTTGGGGCGCTGATCGGCCTGCACGCGCAGCAGCCGTTCGGCACCCGCTTCCGCGCCGATCGGGATGTCCACGATGCCCATGTACTGCAGGATCTGCACGACCGGCAGGCCACCGACGAAGCCTTTGCTCATGCCGAAGCCGTGCAGCAGGCGGTCGCCGGGCCGGAATCCGTTGGCGTAGAGGGCACGTGCGCCCAGTTCGCTCCAGGTGCGGATGTCGCTCTCTGTCAGGCCGACATACGACGGTGAACCCGTGGTGCCCGAGGACGCCTGAATCTGCACGATGTCGGCCTCGGCGGCGGCGACGTGCGTGCCGAGTGGTGGGGCGGAGGCGAGGCTGTCGCGCAGCTCCTGCTTCTCGGTGAACGGCAGTCCGGCGAGGTCGTCGACGGTCTCGACCCTGCCCACGTCGATGCGGTGCTCGGCGAACTTCGCCTGGTAGAAGTCGCTGCGCGCGGCCAGGTACGCGAGCTGCTCGCGAAGCCGCTCGTCCTGAACCCGGCGCGACTCCTGCGGTGAGAGGGTCTCGACAGCACTCCAGTACCGCGCCGAGAATGGGGCACTTCTCATGATGACTCCCGAATAGCCGTGGC
Source organism: Nocardia sp. NPDC023733 (assembly GCF_040639775.1). NCBI lineage: Bacteria > Bacillati > Actinomycetota > Actinomycetes > Mycobacteriales > Nocardiaceae > Nocardia > Nocardia sp. NPDC023733. The sequence goes on from NZ_JBFAAN010000001.1 coordinate 1,403,370, forward strand.
GATGTCGCCACGTTACCGTTGTGGTTGGGCGGCGATTGCTCCCCGACCATAGTTCGGCCCCTACGGCTATTCAATTCGCTGTCTTCGAATCGTCGATTCGATATTTTTCACTTGCTGGGTGCCGGTTCGTGGTTCAGCCTCGAACAGTTGCGGCAAAGTGGCGTTGACCTGCTGGTTATCTGACCTGTTCGCGCCTCGTGGCGAGGATTCGTAGATGTTGAACAGGCAATTCGAAGATCATCACTTGGCGCATCGGACGGGCGGAATTAACGTTCATCTCGGCGAATAATTCAACCGAACTCATCGCATACGGAGCACAGAGAATGAATTCGAACTTCCTGGACGAGTCGCAGGCCGCCTGGCTCGACACGGTGAACAAATTCATGGACAACGAGATCACCGTCGAATATGTGCGCAAGTGCGACAGCGGCCGGGAGTACCCGTACGAGGCGTACGAGAAGATCGCCGCCCAGGGTTGGCTCGGCATCCTCATCGACGAGGCCGACGGCGGCTCCGGTGGCGACATCTTCGACTACTCGCTGATGGCCGAGGGTCTCGGCAAGTTCGGTTTCGACTTCGCCTGCTCGGTGCTGGTCCCCACCTTCACCGCGATGAACATCCTGAAGTACGGCACCGACGAGCAGAAGGCGCGCTACGTCAAGCCGTTCATCGACGGGCAGATCCGCTTCTCGGTCTCGATCTCCGAGCCCGACGCCGGCTCGGACGCCTCCAACACCAAGACCCGCGCGCGTCGCGACGAGAACGGTGACTGGATCGTCTCCGGCCAGAAGCTGTGGTGCTCGGGTGCGGCGGCCAAGGACACGGTGATCGCGATGCTGGTGCGCACCGACGCCGACGACAAGCACGGCGGCCTGTCGGTCCTGTTGATTCCCAACGACACTCCCGGCCTGGACATCCGTAAGCTGCCGACGCTGTCGCGCCACGCCACCGGCACCACCGAGATCTTCCTCGACGAGGTTCGTGTGCCCGCCGATGCGTTGCTCGGTCAGGTCGGTCAGGGCTGGAAGATCATCACCGACCACCTTGAGCTCGAGCGCTGTGCCGTCGCCGCCGCCTACGTGGGCAACGCCCAGGAAGCGGTGCGCGCGGCCAACAAGTACGCCCACGAGCGGATCCAGTTCGGCAAGCCCATCTACGAGTTCCAGGTGCTCAAGCACATGCTGGCCGAGAACCAGACCCGCGTCGACGCCGCGCGCCTGCTCTGCTACCGCGCCGCCAAGATGAAGGCCGCCGGTCTGCCCGCCGCCCGCGAGACCTCGATGGCCAAGCTCTACGGCTCCGAGACGCTCAAGCAGTGCGCCCTCGACGGCATGCAGATCCTCGGCGGCTACGCCAACCTGCCCGAGGCCGACATGGAGCGGTACCTGCGCGAGAGCGTGCAGTCCACCATCGGCGGCGGCACCTCGCAGATCCAGCGCACCATCATCGCCAAGTCGATGCGCCTGTAATCCTCACTCTCACAAGCACTCTCAGGAGAACTCCGATGGCCACCATCAACAACCGCATCGACATGCCGCTCGACGAAATCGAGGTCGGCACCGTCTTCCGCTCCGGCGGACGCACCATCACCGAAGCCGACGTGGTGAATTACTGTGCGCTGACCGGCAATTGGATCGAAATCCACTCCAACGTCCACTACGCCGCGCAGACTCGTTTCGGTGAGCGTCTGGTCCAGGGGTCGCTGACCTACTCGCTGATGACCGGCCTGATCCAGTTCGGCCCGTCGATCCAGGCGAACTACGGCATCGACAACCTGCGCTACCTCAAGCCGGTGCTCATCAACGACACGATCTACGTCACCGCCGAGGTGATCGCCAAGAAGGACAAGGACGAGAAGTTCGGCGTCATCACCTTCCTGATGAAGGCGCTCAACCAGCACGGCGACGTGGTCCAGCGCAGCGAGTGGAGCCTGCTCATGCTCCGCAAGCGCGAGGATCTCGAAGCCCTCGTCGGCGCCTCGCTGCCGACCGAAAAGGTGCGGGGCTGATTCGATGACCGCACAACCCGTCGCAGCGATCGTCGGCATGGGTGACGCCTATGCCACCCGTGCCGATCGTAAGGACCCGCTGCAACTGGCCGTCGAGGCCACCGTCGCGGCGCTCGCGGACGCGGGGATCACGAAGAACCAGGTGGACGCCCTGTTCACCGGACGCTCGCCGTGGGCCGACAAACGCTCGCAGTGGAACAACATCTTCGCCTCGCACATGCAGATGCCGCTGACTTTCACCAGCGAACTCACCCTGCACGGCGCAGGCCTCACCGCCACGCTCGCCCAGGCATCACAGATGATCGCAGCGGGCAAGGCGGAGTATGTGCTGTGCCTGCAGAGCGATGCGACGGAGTTGTTCGTCGACGCGGTGGCCATGGGTGCGGAGGCCGACGCGGATCCACAGTTCGAAGTGATGTACGGACCGACGATCCCGTCCCTCTACGCCCAGGCCGCGCGCCGGTACTTCCACGAATTCGGCATCACCGAAGCCGATCTGGCCGAGGTCGCCGTCGCCAATCAGCGCTGGGGTGCCCATCATCCGCACGCGGCCAAGGCCAAGCACGGCGAGATCGATGTCGCCACCGTGCTCGCCTCGCCGTACGTGGCGACGCCGCTGCGCCGGTGGATGTGTTCGACCTGGGGTGGTGGTACCAGTGGCGCGCTGGTCGTCACCGCTCCCGACAATGTGCGCCCCCACCAGAAGCCGGTCTACCTGCACGGGTACGGGTCGGCCACCACGCACGAGTACCTGTCGGACCGGATGAACATGCGCACCTGCAAGTTCGCCGGCTTCGGCACCCTGCCCAACCTGACCCATACCGCAACCATCGAGGCGGCCAGGCAGGCCTACGCGATGGCCGGACTCGGCCCCTCCGATATCGATATGATCCAGATGTCGGTGAACTTCGCGCACATGGGACCGATCGTCATGGAGGATCTGGGCTTCGCGAAGAAGGGCCGGGGCATCGACGTCTATCGCGAGGGCCGCACCGGCATCGACGGCGACCTACCGACCGACACCAACGGCGGCTGGCTGTCCTTCGGCCAGCCCGGCATCTCCTGCAACATGGACACCCTCATCGAGACCGTGCGCCAGCTGCGTGGGCAGGCGCTGGGGCTGGCGCCCACCCGCAAGCCGGAGACCGCTCTGGTCCAAGGGGCGGGCGGCATGTTGGCGGCGGGCAGCGTCCTGGTGCTGGCGGCCTGAGCGGAATCGGAGACGAACATGAGCGAGACCACACCCAACGACTGGCCGCAGCCGTACCAGTTGCTCGATGCCGCACCCTACTGGGCGGCGCTGGACGAGCAGCGCCTGACCTTTCAACGCTGCGCCGACTGTGCCGAAGCCGTCTGGCCCGCGCACTCGTACTGCCCCTACTGTACTTCGTCCGCACTGAATTGGCAGGAGTCGAGCGGGCGCGGCACGGTCTACTCCTTCAGCACGGTGATGCGTGGCCCGACGCCGGTATGGGCGTCGATCACGCCCTACACGGTCGGGTTCGTGCAGATGGCCGAGGGCTACATGCTCTTCGCCCAGATCGAAGGCGACCCCGAGGCCATCGCGATCGATCAGGACGTCACCGTCCGATTCGTCGAACGCGGTGCACAGACCATCCCCGTCTTCACCGCCGCGAACCCCGGATAGAGGTACGTCATGAACCAGCAGAGCGAACTTCCGCTGTCCGGAATCGTCGTGGTCGAACTCGGCGACAGCGCCTCGGCGCCGTTCACCGGCAAGATTCTGGCCGAGCTCGGCGCCGAGGTGTGGAAAGTCGAACGACCCACCGGTGATTCATCGCGCGGGTGGGGTCCGAGCATGTGGAAAGGCAGCGGCGCGGCATTCCACGCGCTCAACCGCGGCAAACAGTCCATCGGTATCGACATCAAGGACCGCGAACAGCTCGCGCTGCTGCACCAATTGATCGCCGAACGCGCCGACGTGTTCCTGCACAATCTGCGACCCGGCTCCGCGGCGAAGTACGGTCTGGACGCCGAAAGCCTGCGGGTCACCAAACCCGAACTCGTGCATTGCGAGGTCGGCGCGTTCGGACACAACGGGCCGATGAACAGTCTGCCCGGCTACGACCCGCTGATGCAGGCGTTCTCCGGCATCATGAGCATCACCGGCGAACACGACGGCCCACCGGTGCGCGCGGGAGTGTCGATCATCGACTTCGGCACCGGAATGTGGGCGGCCATCGGCATCCTCGCCGCGCTCCATCGGCGCCGATCCAAGCTGGACGGTGCCGCGGTGAACGCCTCGCTGCTGGAAACGGCGATCGCATGGATGTCGATCGGCGTCGCGGGCTACAACGCCGACGGCGCTCCCGGTGAACGCCACGGCTCGGGGGTCGCGTTCATCGTCCCGCACCGCGCCTACTCGGCCGCCGACGGTGATCTGATCATCAGCTGCGGCAACGACGGACTGTTCGCTCGCCTGAGCCAGGCGCTGGACCGACCCGAATGGGCGAGCGACGACCGGTTCGCGACGAACACCGCTCGGCTGGCCAACCGCGCCGAGATCGACCGCTCGATCGGAGACCGGCTGGCGGAGCACCCGCGCGAGTACTGGCAGAAACGGTTGCAGGACTTCGGTGTTCCCGTGGCGCCGGTGCAGACGACTGCCGAGATGGTGGCCCACGAGCAGACCAAGGCGCTCGGCATCATCGGTGCGCCCACCGAAGACGAGATCGGGGTCGTCGGACTGCCGCTGTCGTTCGACGGCAAACGACCGCCCCCGTTGCCTGCCGCGCAGGATATCGGCGGCGCCGACGAGCGGTTCCGCGGTGTTCTCGGACAGCGAAGCGCCAGCGATGGCTGACGGCAGTGGCCCGCTGACGGGCATTCGCATCGTCGAACTCGGCGGGGTCGGACCGACACCCTTCGCCGCGATGCTGCTGTCGGATCTGGGTGCCGACGTCATCCGGTTGGACCGCCCACCGGGCTACGACGGCGGCGCACCGATCGACGCGAAGTTCAACCTGCTCAACCGGGGCAGGCGCAGCGCGGTCTTCGACCTGAAGAAGCCCGAGGCGGTCGAGGCGGTGCTGCGCCTCGTCGGTGAGGCCCGCGTGGTGCTCGAAGGATTCCGGCCGGGGGTCGCGGAGAAACTCGGCCTCGGCCCTGATGAATGTACGGCGGTGAATCCGACGCTGGTGTACGGCCGGATGACCGGCTGGGGCCAACACGGGCCGCTCGCAAAAGACCCCGGTCACGATGTCAACTACATCTCGCTGACCGGGGTGCTGCATTCGGTCGGCCGCGCCGGTGAACCACCTGTCATTCCGCTCAACCTGGCGGGCGACTTCGGCGGTGGGGCACTGTATTTGGCGCTGGGTGTGGTCTCCGCGCTGCTGGAGAGTCGTACGTCGGGCCGGGGTCAGGTGGTCGACGCCGCCATGGTAGACGGCTCGGCTTCGCTGATGACGCTGTTCTACGGGCTGTTCGCCGCAGGCTACTGGAGCGACGAGCGCGGTGTGAATCGGCTCGACTCGGGCGCGCCCTGGTACAACGTGTACGAAACCGCCGACGGCGGCTGGATCAGCCTGGGCGCCAACGAATCCCGCTTCTGGCGCAATCTGCTGCGGATCATGGGCCTCGACGAATCCGAGCTGCCCGACCAGCACGACAAATCGCAATGGTCCGCGATGCAGGAGAAATTCGCTGCCGTGTTCCGCACCAAGTCCCGCGACGAATGGTGTGCTCTCGCAGCGGGACGGGAGGCCTGCCTGACCCCGGTGCTCTCGCTCACCGAGGCACCGCACAACCCGCACCTGCGGGAACGCGGCACCTTCGTCGATGTCGAAGGAGTGGTCCAGCCCGCTCCGGCACCGCGTTTCAGTCGCACTCCCGGTGCGATCCAGCGGCCGCCGGCCGAACCCGGTGAGCACACCGACGAAGTGCTGGGGGACTGGGGCTTCACCCGGGCCGAACTCACAGTCTTGCGCGATCGGGGCGCGATCGGCTGACCGGAGATCGTCTGCCGCCCCGGATGATGTAATCGGTGGTGGAGGTTCGCTACGAGACCACCATTCAGTCGCGACGTGGCCGAGCCGACTCGCGAACCGGAGAGAACGGCGTCGGACCATGGCAGAGGACCTGATCGTGACCCGGGCGCTGGTGATACCAGCGTCCGAGTTACGCGAGCGGTTCTCACGGTCGTCCGGGCCGGGAGGCCAGCACGTCAACACGACCGACAGCCGGGTGGAGCTGTCGTTCGACCTGGCTGAGTCGCCGTCGGTGCCCGAGCGACTGCGCACCCGGATGCTCGACCGCCTGGCAACTCGTCTGGTCGACGGAGTACTCACGATCGCCGCCTCGGAGCAACGCGCACAGCTGCAGAACCGCGCGGCTGCCCGCGAACGCCTGGCCATGTTGTTGCGTGAGGCCGCTGCCGCACCACCACCTGTCCGCCGCGCCACCAAACCCTCGCGCGGAGCGAAGGAACGTCGAATCTCAGCGAAGAAGCGGCGCGGCGTCATCAAACGTAACCGCCGCGCCTCGCCCGACGACTGATCGAAGCGCAGCACGGCTACTTCGAGCCGGTCGTCCCGAAGGTGAACTCCGAGGGTTGGAGAATGACGAACCCCGCGCCGAGGAATCGCACCTGTGCCACCTCGCCGGAGCCGCCGCGCAACATCGATCCGAAGCTCGGGGTGCGCACGCGTCGACGCGAACATCGCGCTCGGTCTGCCAGTCGATGCCCGGGACTACAGTGCCGCGGCCCAGATGCTGCGCGACTTGGACGTCACCGCGGTGCGGCTGATGACGAACAATCCCGATAAGGCGAAGGCCTTGGCGGACAACGGGATTCGGATATCTGGGCTGTTGCCGCTCACTGTGGAGGCCGACCCTCACCGCGCGGCGTATCTGTTCACAAAACGGGAGCGGATGGGTCATGCGCTGCCGGATCCGGCGGTACCGGTCGACAACGGGGACAGACTGCCGGCGGAGGATTCCGCCTCGGTCACGGGAATTCTCGAGTACTCCTGAGCCAGGGGCTCCACCATCGGCGCGCTACACGGGTGGTCACCAGGTTCGCGGTCTTCCTAGGAGCAATTTCTCCCCTGCAACGGGTGATCGGCGGGTGTCACCATCGAGTCGGACAGCAGCACGGCCGAGTGCTGTGGGCCGATCGCACCTACCGCATCGCGGTGAAGGGTCGCGCGGCGTGAATCGAGGAGACCGTCATTTCTACGAACAGTTCCGGGCAGACGTCGCGGCACGCGGCGGCACTGATCGTCGGTGGCTCACTGGGTGGGTTGACAACGGCGCTCGCGCTGGCGGCTCGCGGTACAGCCGTGACCGTGCTCGAGCGGACATCCGGGCGCACCCAACGTGGCGTGGCGATTCTGGTGTCGGGTGCCGGTCTGCGCCGGGCGCTCGGTCGGCAAGCGCGCGAGATCGTCGGCACGGCGCTAGGCCCGGCCTCGATGCGCCAGGGCGTGTACCCGCATTCCTGGTGGGACGTGTACTCGGCGCTACGTGCCGCCGCCGATGCGGAACCGCTCGTCACGGTGGTCGAGAACGTGCGCATCGTCGAGGTCGGACAGGACGACACCACCGCCTGGGCCAGGGAAGCTGACGGCTCCACGTGGACCGGCGACGTCCTTCTCGGGGCGGACGGGTACCGCAGCGTGGTGCGCCGCTGGGTGGATCGGGCGCGCCCCGTCGCCGACTACGCGGGCTACGTCGTGTGGCTCGGACAATCGGAACTGCCCGAGTCCTATCTCGACCGGGCAGGCGGCCCCGACTTCTTCTCCGGCGAGGACGACATGCTCGCCGTGTACCCACTGATCGATCGTGACGGGGGCGTCACCCGCTACGGGTGGGGCTGGTTCGACCCGCACCACACCTCGCTGTTCCAGCGGATCGGTGCGATCGAGGGCACGGAGGTCAAGCACACACCGCGCGTGGACGCGATCCCCGCCGAGGTGTACGACGAGATGGTGCGCACCGCCGAAAAGCGGTGGTCCGAACCGTGGCGTACGGGAGTTGTCGAAGCGTTCCAGGCACGGGAAGTGGTGGCAACGCCGATCACCGAGTATTTGCCGCAGCGAGTGGTCAACGGCCGCATCGGTGTGCTCGGCGACGCCGCGCACGCCCAAACACCCATGACCGGTGCGGGATTCGAAGAGGCGGTAGCGGACGCGGCCGCGCTGGCCGAGGCGCTCGACGGCATCGAAGTCGAAGAAGGCCTGGCCCGCTACGAATCCGCTCGGTTGGTGGGCATGCGCAATCGGGTGTCGGCGGGACAGTCGTTCAGTCGATCTTTCGCGGGCGCCTGAACTCGCTCGACGCTGTCGTCGATCAGGTCGACAGCTCATTCGGTCAGGTCTGCAGGGTCTCCGGCGTGTATGCCGCACCCGTCGACATCAAGTGCTCGATCTCGTCTTCTCCGAACCCGTACTCGCTGAGGACCTGTACCGAGTGTTCGCCGAGCCTCGGTGCGGGGTACCGCAATTCAGGGGCGTCTTCGCTCCACTGTTGCGGGATACCCAGCGACCGCAGCAGGCCTTCGGTCGGGTGTTCCTCCTCGATGAAGAACCCGACGTCCTTCATGTGCGGATCGTCGAGAAGCATTTCAGGAGTATTCATCTCGATGGCGGGGATGTCGGCTTCGGCCAGGATCTGCACCCACTCCGCCGTCGTCTTGGTTTCGAGTACTTCGGCGAGGAAACGGTAGAGCAGCCCGATGTTCTCGGTGCGGCCGCCGATATCGGTGAAACGGGGATCCTGGGCCATCTCGGGCCTGCCTGCCAGGACGAAGAACCGGTGCCAGTGCTTGTCGTTGTAGACGTTGACGCCGAGATAGCCGTCGCGAGTCCGGTACGGGCGGCGGTCGGAGTTCATCATCCGGGCGTAACCGGAGGTGCCGATCGACGGGATGAAGGTGTGACCGTAGAGGTGATCGCCCATGGCGAACTGGGCGAATGTCTCGAACATCGGGACCTGCACCTCCTGGCCGTGTCCAGTGCGTTCGCGGCGGTAGAGGGCGGTGGTGATGGCGTTGGCCGCGGCCATGCCGACGACGCGGTCGGCGATCGCGGTGGCGATGTAGGTCGGCTCACCGGTTTTGCGGCTCTGCAGGACCGGCATGCCGACGGCGGCCTGGATGAGGTCGTCGTAGGCGGGCCGGTCTGCGTAGGGGCCGTTCTGGCCGAAACCGAAAGCGCCACAGTAGATCAGGCGTGGGTTTCGCTCACGGACCTGCTCATAGGCCAAGCCGAGGCGTGCCATCGACTTCGGCCGCAGGCTGTAGAGCAGCACATCCGCCGAGGCCAGCATGCGCTGGAGAGCGGCGTTGCCGTCGGCGGACTTGAGATCGAGCACAACGCTGCGCTTGTTGCGGTTGAGGTGCAAGAAGATCGCGCCCATGCCGGGATTGCGGCATGGACCGACACCGCGCGTGGTGTCGCCGGCCGTCGACTCGATCTTCACGACATCGGCGCCCATGTCGGCCAGCAGCAACGTCGCGAAAGGGCCCATGAAGTTCGACGTGAGGTCGAGGATGCGCACGCCGTCGAGCGGTCCGGTCATGTTCGTCTCTTTTCGTGATGGGGAAACGCGGCCGGGGCAGCTCACCGGCAGCGATCGTGAATCGTGCCGGGAGAACCCGAGGCCTGGTCACCGGCTGTTCTCATCGTAGGTCGCTGAGCTGTACGAACCCAGTGACATGTTCCGAAGCGGAAATTCGTGGTCGTCGAATCACAGTCGACGACTGCAGAGCAAGCCAGTGCAAGGGACCGCATTTCGCGCGCAGCGAGTGTCCAAGAATTTGGACACTCGTGTGATCTGGATTTCTCTACCTTCGAATCTGGGCCACCGGAGATCGGCCACCTTCGGGTAGCGACCGACCGGCCCGTTCATGCCTTCCTCCGGCGGAATTGCCGGCAATTCGCAACAAAGGTGATCAATGACTGCCACCCTTCCCGAAAGCGCAGCCGTCGACCGTGACGGCGTCCCGCACTACCGGTTGTTCATCGATGGTGCGTGGGTCGATACCGAGACCGCCATCCCGGTGATCGACCCGGCCACCGAAGAGGTTGTGGTCACCGTCGCGAAGGCCGACACCAGCCACGTCGACGCGGCGGTAGCCGCCGCCGAGCGGACCCACGAGTCCGGTGTCTGGCGCAACACCTCGCCCGCCGAGCGGGCCGCCGTGATCGACCGCGTGATCGCCGCACTGAGCGGCAAGATGGATGAGCTCGCGGTGCTGAGCGCCAGGGAGACCGGCATACCGGTGCGACTGGCGGGCGCCATCGGTGTCGGCTTCCCACTGATGCACCTGGGCCACTACGCGGAACTGACCCGCACCTATGAGTGGGAGCGCTCGGGACCTGTTGCCGGCCAGGTGCTTTCGGCGAGTTTTATCCGCAAGGAGCCGGTCGGCGTCTGCGCGGGCATCGTTCCGTGGAACTTCCCGGCGGTCATCGCGGTGTGGAAGTCCATCCCGGCGCTGGCGGCGGGCAACACCGTTGTTCTCAAGACCGACGAGAAGACCCCGATCTTCGCACTCGAGCTTGCCCAGCTGCTGAAGGAGGCCGGGTTGCCCGACGGTGCGCTCAACGTCGTCGTCGGTGACGGCCCGACCGTCGGCGCCCACTTGGTGAAGCACCCCGACGTGCGGCTGGTGTCGTTCACCGGCTCCACCGCCACCGGCCGTCAGGTGATGGCCGACGCCTCGGGCACCGTCAAGCGCGTGCTGCTCGAGCTCGGTGGCAAAGGCCCGAACATCGTGCTCGACGACGCCGATCTGACTGCGGCGGTGGATGGTTCGATCTATGCCTTCCTGCTGCACGCGGGTCAGGCGTGTGAGTCCGGCACCAGGCTGCTGCTGCCCGCGTCGATCCACGACGAGTTCGTCGCGCGTCTGGTCGAACGGCTGAAGACCTTGAAGATCGGCAGCCCGCTGGATCCGGCCACCGACATCGGCGCGGTGATGAGCAAGACCCAGCACGAGCGGATCCTCGGCTACATCGAGAAGGGCAAGGCGGAGGGCGCCACGGTCGTCATCGGTGGCGGCGTGCCGACCGGCGCGGGCTTCGAGAAGGGCTACTGGGTGGAGCCGACGGTGTTCACCGGTGTCACCAACGACATGACCATCGCCCGCGAGGAGATCTTCGGCCCCGTGCTCTCGGTGCTGAAGTACGACTCGGAGGACGAGGCGATCAAGATCGCCAACGACACCGAGTACGGTTTGGCCGCCGCTGTGTGGAGCCGTGACAACCAGCGCGCGCTCGAGGTCGCCCGTCGGATCGAGGCCGGTTCGGTGTGGATCAACGACTACCACAACATTTCTCAGTACCTGCCGTTCGGCGGATTCAAACAGTCCGGCACCGGCCGTGAGCTCGGACCCGACGCCTTGAACGAGTTCACCCAGGACAAGGGAATCACGATCGACCTTTCCGGTGACGTCGGCCGTCGTGCCTACGGTCTCGTCCTCGGCACCCCGCCCTCGGCCGAGTAGCCAGGAATTTCGAAAGCCCCGCGCGAGCCCGAAGTCGGGCTCGTATCCGAAAGATCCGACGGAGATGACCTCATGATCGAAGACCAGTTCACCTACTACATCCACGATCACGCATGAGCTCGATCGTGGCAGTGGAAGCAGTGGTGCGGTCCGCGTTCGGGTCCGACGGCGGCGTCGGGCACTTGCTCATCGATGCAGGCGAAACTGATGGTGGCCGAGGCGGTCAACCAGTTCCGCTACTACGCGGGCTGGGCGGACAAGATCCAGGGCACCACCGTCGAGATCGGAAGCGCCGAACGTCGGCTGCAGGGCGCGACGTACCGCGAACCCGTCGGCGTCGTGGCGATGATCGTGCCGTGGAACGCGCCCTTGATCGCCATGTCGATGAAGCTGGCGCCCGCACTGGCGGCGGGGTGCACGTGTGTGCTCAAGCCGTCGGAGGAAGCACCCCTCTCAGCGCTTGCCCTCGGCCGGATTCTGCTCGACGCGGGCGTTCCGGCGGGTGTCGTCAACGTCGTCACCGGTTTCGGGGCGACGGGCGCGGCGCTGGCCGAGCATCTGGGCGTCGACAAGATCAGCTTCACCGGGTCCACAGAGGTGGGTCGCAGGATCGTCGCCGCGGCCACGGGCAATCTGAAGAAGGTGTCGCTGGAATTGGGCGGCAAGTCGCCGGTGATCGTGCTGCCCGACGCCGACATCGCCGCCGCCGCGGCTGGTATCGCGATCGGTGTGTTCTGGAACTCGGGCCAGATCTGCACCTCGGGCACGCGGGTTGTTCGCACACGCCGACGTCTACGACGAGCTGGTCGAGGGCATCGCGGAGCAGGGCCGGAGTATGAAAGTCGGCTACGGCACCGATCCGGACGCGCTGCTCGGCCCGTTGGTCTCCCAGCGCCAACTCGACCGGGTCGCCGGGTACGTCGGGGACGGCCGAGCAGCGGGCGCACGCGTCGTCAGCGGCGGAAAGCGCTTGGCGGGGCGCGGTTTCTACTACGCGCCGACCGTCATGGCCGATGCGAGTCCGGATATGCGGATCGTCCGCGAGGAGATCTTCGGTCCGGTGATCGCGGCGATGTCGTTCACCGATGTCGACGCCGCGATCGCCTCGGCCAACGACACGGAATACGGCCTGGCGGGCAGCGTTTGGACGCGCGATGTCTCGCTGGCTCATCGCGTCGCTCGCCGGTTGCGAGGTGGCCGCATCGGCGTGAACATCCACCGCGCCGGCGGTGTTCAGATGCCGATCGGCGGCTTCAAGCAGTCCGGGTGGGGCAGAGAGAACGGTCCCGACGCACTCGAGGAATACCTCGAGACCAAATCGGTCGTCACCTTGCTCGACCGCTGATGGCGCAAGAACACTTCGATCCCGACTCTGTGCCGCAGTGTCATCACCACATCACCAATCCGGCTATCGATATCCAGGACGAGAAGGCGACAGCGGCCACCGACGTCTTCTACTTCCGCCTCGCCGCCGACGGCACCCGGGTACTGCTTTCGGGGACATACGCGTTGGAATTCGTCAAACGCGATGAGCGGTGGCAGACCCGAAGCTCGAGATTTGCGAGTTTTGTCGCGGACAGCCCGGTCTTCGGATAGCACGGACTACTCACAACCTCGAGGGGCCCTGCGATAGCAATCGCGGGGCCCCCTTCTTGCACAATCGGATTCAGCGAGTATTCGGACTGTCCAATTTCTGGACAGATTTCAGCGGTGGGTGACCGTAGTCTCCTGGAATCGCCCTGGGGGCAACAGATTCGGGCGATATGGACCGGCGATGACGGCTCCCCGTTCCGCCGATGAGAGATGGGTCAGCAGCACATGAGCAAGACTTCTGAAGTAGACGAGATCTCCGCGGCGTCCATGGCGGTCGTCGATCGTCACATCGCCGCGATGAGCACACGCGACATCGACACGATCGCCGCAGACTACTCCGAGGACACGGTCATCATCACCACTCTGGCGCCGGAGCCGCTGATCGGAAAGGCCGCTATGAAAGCGTTCCTCGCGACGCTGATGGCTGCCGGGGCCCAAGAGCTCGACACCGCGGCGGCCCCCACGTTCACGCGGAAGGAGGCAGTGGGCGAGTACGTGTATCTCGCCTTCGACCTGGGCAACGGCAAGACCGGGACCGAGACGTACCACATCGAGAACGACCGGGTCGTCTTCGAGACCGCGACCTTCTGAGCGTGGTCGGAGTGTCGGCGCTCGACGTGGCGCCGACGCTCGATCAGGCGCGCATGGCGGTGTATTCGGTGTGATGGTCGCGAATGACCAAGGCCGAGCGCAGGTTCCAGAGCCCGGTCGGGTCGGTGGTATCGAAGCCGGTGAGTCGGAAGATCCGCTTGAGCCGGTAGTCGACGCTGTTGGGGTGCAGATGCAGTCGGCGGGCGGTGCGACGGCGATCGAGACCGGTCTCCACATAGGTCCGCAGCGTCTCGATGAGGTCGGGGAAGTCTTCGAGCGGGTCGAGCAGGGTGGACAGGGCGTCGCGGCCGGGGCCGGGGCGGGTGAGCTGGTACTCCACCGCGATGTCACTGAAGCGATGGAGCCGCTCGGTCATCCCGAGTCGGGTGACCACGTCCAGGGCGGCGTGCACCTGTTCGGCCACCGTCGGCACGTCGGCGGTCGGCGCACACATCATCACCCCGGTCGGGATATTGCCCTCCGCGGTACGGAGAGCTTCGACGAAGCCGGTGAGGGCGGTGAACTCGCCGAACGCTGTGTCGGGAACGAGGACCGTCGCGCCTGCGGCACCAAGCAGGGCGAGCGCGCTCGGGCCGAAGCGGCGACGCAGCTCCGAATACAGCCGTGCCACAATGGGTTCGGCCAGGCTGCGCGGCGCGTCGTGAGGTCTGCCGCGCCGTGCGGGCAAATGGACGGCGATGATCGCGTAGGCGTCGGCGACAGCTATCTGGTTGCACTGCCCGAGCACTTTCGACGAATCGCCGCGCAGCAGTGCGGCGGCGACTTCCTGTGCTGCTTCGACGCTGTCGTGGGTCGGGTGGCCCGCTTGCCCGTAGACGCGAGCGACGATCCCGGTGGCCACGCGGACCGTCCGCAGTATCTGCCCGGAACCCGCGGTGAGGGCGGACGTCGCGGGCGCGGCGTCGACGACCAATTCGATGGCTCCGATGACGATCGACAACGTCGTGTCGAGGTCGACGCCCAACCGGACGCACGTGGTCACCGCCCGTTCCAGACCTGCCACCGCCTCACCGTCATCACTGAGCTTGCTGGCCGAGGCGAAAGATCGGGAGGCCAGGACGAGTAGCTGTTCACGCACCTCGCCGGAAGCGCTGTGTGTGGTCACTGCGGAGTCGACCATCCGGGTGATTGTCTGGTTCACCTCGTGAACTCCCATCCTGCGTTCTTCGGCCCGGCACGCTGGAGCTTGCCGGGTGTTCGCCCGGGTGAAGGGGCGACGTTCGGCGAGCCTAAGCCGGGCTTCCGCCACGCGGTGTCCAGCAAATTGGACACCTCAACTGGACAAATGCTCAGAACTTGGGTGTCACGCATGGGTTTGATGTCACATATGAGGCATAATGCATGAACAGGCGACCGAAAGGACCCCGATGGAAACCATCCTGCAGCGTTTGCCTCGCAGCGCGAACAAGCAGCGTCATCAGCTGTCGGAGGATGTCGCGACCTACGTTCGCGAGCTGATCATTTCGGGCCGGGTGCGGCCTGGTGAGTTCCTGCGGATCGAACCGATCGCCGAGGCGGTCGGCGTCAGCAACACCCCGGTGCGCGAAGGCTTGTTGCTGCTCAGCGGCGAAGGCTTCGTCGAGCTGGTGCCGCGACGCGGTTTCATGGTGTCGCAGTTCAGCAAACAGGATGTGCGCGATCTGTTCTGGGCGCAGGCGACGATGGCCGGCGAATTGGCGAGCCGGGCGGCCAAGTCGATCTCCCAGCGCGAACTCGACCACCTGGCGGACGTAGTGGAAGCGCATGCGCGCGCCGCCGAGAACGGTTCCGACGACGCGCTCGTCACCTATGGTCACGAGTTCCATCGTTCGATCAATCTGGCGGCGGACTCGCGCCGGTTGGCGATGCTGTTGGCGACCGTCGTCAAGCAGCTACCGAATCGCTTCTACATCAATATCGAGGGACACGGCGAGGACACGTTGCGCGATCATCCGCTGATCCTCGAAGCGCTGCAGAAGCGTCGTTCCAAGGCGGCCAACACGCTGATGCGAGACCACATCATGTCCAGTGCCGACGAACTGATCGCCATGCTGGAGAAGCAGGGGCTGTGGGCCGAGCCGGCCCGAAAGTCCACAGCCTGACCCACGACCGGTGTCGGCGTAGGAAAGCCTCGCTCGCTACGCAACCCCTGTTCAACGGCATGGTGTATCGATACTAAATATAGTATATATTTAGATACGTTACATGCGTCACAGCGTGAGAGGACTTTCAATGACGAAGTCGGTTGCGGCGGGCGTGCTGCCCGTGCACCCCGAGGCGTCCTATATCGATGGCAACTGGGTACCGGTGTCGTCGTCGGAGACCTTCGAGGTCGTCAACTGCAGCACCGAGGAGGTCGTCACCGCCGTCGGCGCGGCGACCGTCGAGGACGTGGATGCCGCGGTGGCGGCCGCGCGCAAGGCCTTCGACACCGGTCCGTGGCCGTTGATGTCGCCGGCCGAGCGTGCCGGATACCTGCGCGCGATCGCCGCCGAATTGACCAGGCGTGGTGACGATTTCGCCCGGCTCTGGTCGATCGAATCGGGCATCGTCTATTCGCTGGCAAAGACCCGGCTTCCACTGTTCCTGTCCGGTGCTTTCAATGCCTATGCCGATCTGGCCGAAACGTTCCCGTTCCGCGAGGCACACACCCCCGCGGCCGGGGGCGCCGGTCTGCTGGTGCGCGAGCCGGTCGGTGTCGTCGCGGCCATCGTTCCCTGGAACGGTCCTGCAGGCCTGATGGCTTACAAGTGCGCGCCCGCCCTGCTCGCCGGATGTTCGGTCGTGCTGAAGCCGCCGCAAGAGGCACCGACCTCGGCCTATCTGTTCGCCGAGATCTGCGACCAGGTCGGGCTGCCGCCGGGTGTGATCAATGTGGTGACGGCAGACCGGCAGGTTTCGGAGACGCTGGTTCGCCACCCCGGCGTCGACAAGGTGACGTTCACCGGCTCCACGGTGGCCGGCCGCACGATCGGCGCGATCTGTGCCGACCGCATGGCGCGCTGCACTCTCGAACTCGGCGGTAAATCGCCCGCCCTGGTGCTCGACGACTACGACATCGGCACGGCGGCGAAGGTGCTTGCCGGTGGCATCAGCTACCTGGCGGGCCAGGTCTGTCACAGCCTGACACGTGTCATCGTTTCCGAGAAGCGTCACGACGAACTGGCCGACGCGCTCGGTGCCGCGATGAGCGCCGTTCGCGTGGGTGACCCGTTCGAGGAAGGCGTGACCATGGGGCCGCTCGCCTCCGCTCGCCAACGCGAACGCGTCGAAAGCTTCATCGCCGCAGGCAAAGCCGATGGCGCGCGCCTGGTGACCGGTGGTGGCCGACCGGCCGGGCTCGAGCGCGGCTTCTTCGTCGAGCCGACGGTCTTCGCCGGTGTCGACAACCGGTCGGTGATCGCGACCGAGGAGATCTTCGGCCCCGTCCTGGCTGTTATCGCGGCCAAGGACGAGGACGACGCCGTCGCGCTGGCCAACGACAACCCGTACGGTCTCAACGCCGCGGTCTTCACCAACGACACCGACCGCGCCTATCGTGTGGCGCGCAGACTGCGCACCGGTACGGTGGGGCAGAACGGTCCGCGCACCGATTTCTCGATCGCGTTCGGTGGTTTCAAACTGTCGGGCGTGGGTCGTGAAGGTGGTTCGGAAGGTCTGCTGCCTTTCCTGGAAACCAAAACGCTGGTGCTCGAAAACGAGCCGGCGGATATCCCCGGTCTGGGTAACTGAGTTTTTCCCACTGCACCGGAATTCCACCGCACAGGACCTCGTCGACGTCGGTCGGCGGGGCCCTTTGCGCTGCTCGGCGGGATCCGGAAATCGTGCTGTCCGGAAATTGTGTGCTGTCCATATTCTTGGACATTGCGCGCACTAAAAATTGCCTAGCGTCGATCGGGAAAAGGGTGGCATACGGACACTGCCGCCCGATTCGTTCCTGGCGCAGATCGCGCGTGTCTATTCGATCGGGGAGCAGCGGTGCTCGCCGATCGGTCGGAGGTTGCACATATGTTCCCCAACCAGCGTTTTCGTCCCCGGCGCGCGGCCGCATGCCTCGCGGCGTCGCTCGCACTCGTGTCGGGAAGCTGGCTGAATTCGTCAGTCGCACTGGCCGATCCCGAGACCCGGTTTCTGGTGATCGGGGGGACCGCGTCACCGAGTATCAGTGTGCTCGGCCTCGATGAAGCGGGCAGATTGTCGACAGTTCCCGGCTCACCCTTCGCGTCCGGGACCGGTTCGCTTGCTGTGACGGTTACCCCGGACGGCCGCTACGTCTACTCGACGAACACGGTGTCGGGCACCGTGAACGGATTCCGCCTCGGCGGCGACGGCGTCCTCACCTCGATTCCGGAGGCGAATCTCGAGCTGGGCGCGCCCGGTGTCGGCGCCGTGGTCGCGCCCGACGGGAAGCGGCTGTATGTGTCGAGCGGTTCGGTGACGAACGAAATCCGCACCTATTCGATCACCGCCACCGGCGGGTTGGTGTTCACCGGCACGGTTCAGGTGCCTGGGCTGAGTGGGCTCAGTCAGATGGCGATCTCGCCGGACGGCCGCTGCGTATTCGCCGTCGGCTGGTTGCAGGCGACGACCTTCAGCTTCGCCGTGGGGTCAGACGGCGCGCTGACCCTCGTCGACTCCATCGGGTCGGGTCTGATGTCGACTCTGCCCGGTGTGACGCCGGACGGCAGGTTCGTCTACGTCAGCGATGAGGCAAGCGGCACCATCTCGGGCTATGCGATCGGCAACGACGGCAAACTGAGCCCCGTGCCGGGGTCGCCTTTCAACACCGGGCTGATGTCCTTGCCGCACGCCGCGCAATTCACCGCTGACAGCCGCCGGATGTACATCGCCGAGGCGATGGCGGGAAAAATCGGTGGATACGAGATCGCCGAGAACGGGTCGTTGATCCCGCTGCCCGGGGCGCCGTACCCGGCGCCGGCGGGCACGCTGCCGGGCCGAGTGGTGGTCGACTCGGAAACGCGGCGGCTCTTCCTGATCGACACCCTCACCGTCGGCATCACTGCGCGCGTGCATCCGTACACGATGGCGCCTGACGGACGGCTCACACCGACAGGGGAGCAGTCGGTGGACACCGGGCTGATCTTCGCCGACGGCGCGAACGCGGTAGTGGCGGTGCAGCGATGATATTACATATATTATATTGAGAAAGACTCGCACAGCAGTTGCCAAGGGAGGCACACGATGAAACCGTACCGCTCGATGCTCTTCGTCCCCGGTCACAAGGGGTCCTGGGCCGACAAGGGCGTCGCCTCCGGGGCCGACGCGCTGATCCTCGACCTCGAGGACTCGGTGCCCGCCGCGGACAAGGTCGAGGCGCGCGGCAGGGTCGCGGCCACGATCGACCGTCTCACCGCCGAGGGTGTGCGTCCCGACCTGTGGGTGCGGGCCAACCCGGAGGTGAGCGGGCTGCTCGGCGGTGACCTGGAAGCCATCGTGCGGCCGGGGCTGGCCGGACTGTTCCTGGCGAAGGTGTTCACCGCCGACGAGATCGTCCGCCTGGATGCCGTGCTGAGCCACATCGAGCAGCGTGAAGGCATCGAGGTCGGGACGGTGCAGTTGATCGTGTCCTTCGAGACCGCGGTGTCGATGGCGCACTGCGAGGACATCGCGGGCGCGAGCCCCCGGGTGGCCTCGCTGCTCGGTGCCACCGGACCCAACGCCGACGTGGGCCGCGAACTCGGCTTCGAGTTCACTCCCGCCGGTCTGGAGACGCTGTACCTGCGCAGCCGGATCATCCTGGCGGCCAAGGCGAACGGACTGCACCACCCGGTGACCGGGGTGTGGCAGGACATCAAGGATCTCGACGGCGCGCGGCGCTTCTGCCTGGACAACCGGCAGCTCGGCTACCGCGGGCTGGTGGCGATCCACCCCTCGCACGTGGCGATCGCCAACGAGGTGTTCTCGCCGTCGCCGGAGACTGTCGACTACTGCAGGCGCATGATCGCGGCCTTCCACGAAGCCGAGGCAGCCGGTAGCGCGGCGGTCGACTTCGAAGGCCAGCACATCGATCTCGCGCACGTGAAGACGGCCGAGGGTGTCATCGCCCTGGCCGACGCTGTGGCGGCCAACGCGTAACTGGCAGACGAAAGCGGGGGGTGGCCGTGGCCACCCCCCGCTTCTTCGTGCGGCCGATCAGCTCACGATCAGCAGGACTGTCTCCGCGACACAGGCCGGCTTGGCCTCGCCGCCGTCGAGTACGTACTTCGCTGTCACGACGGCGCCCGCGGCGGTCTCGGTGACGTCGGTGATCGTGACCGAGGCCCGTAGGTTCGACCCGGCGCGCAGCGGAGCGGGGAAGCGAACCTTGTTGACGCCGTAGTTCACCCGTGCCGAACCGAAGGTGAAGTCGATCAGTTCCGGCCGGAAGTGCGAGATCAGCGACAACGTGAGATACCCGTGCGCGATGGTGCTCCCGTAGGGGCCGTTCGCGGCGCGCACCGGGTCGACATGGACCCACTGTTCGTCGTCGGTGACAACCGCGAACGCGGAGATCCGTGTCTGGTCGACGAGGAAGGGCTCGCTCGGGCCGATCGGGACACCGACTGCGGATCGGACATCGTCGAGAGTGGTGAAAACGCGGGTCACGATGTCTCCTGGCTAATCGGTGGTGAGGTCGACGGTGGCATTCGGACTGGCGGATTCCCCACCGGGACCGAACAATTCGAGTGCGACACCGTCGGGGACCTCGGTGGCGAGCAGGCGTGCCGGCTGACCGCAGAACAGCGGCGCCCGGCCGCGATGACGCAACCCCCGCACCGGCGCCCCGTGCATCAGCCGGTGGATCTCGGCCAACGTGATCGCCTGCAAGGGTCCGTGGACGACCAGCCCCGGGTACCCCTCCACACCGGTGGCGTAGGGCCAGTCGTAGTGGATGCGGTGCGCGTTCGCGGTCGCCGCGGAGAACCGGGCCAGCAGGGAGGGATCGGTCCGCAGCTCCCACGCGTCGTCCGCGACTCGGCGCAGTGGGGGACCGGGCAGGGTGTCCTCGGTGGACGGCAGTTCCGCGGCGCGGTCCGGTTTGGGCGCTGCCTCCCGATAGATCAGGTTCTGCGATTCCTCGATCGCGAGTTGCCCTGTGTCGTCGAACAACCGGATCTGCACATCGACAACGACCAGGGCCCCGGAGCGCCCGTTCTTCTCGGTCACCGACACCACTTCGGTCTCACGGCGAACCGTGCTGCCGACGAGAAGTGGTGCGTGGAAACGGATCTCACCACCGGCGAACATGCGTCGCGGCAGTTCCACCGGGGGCAGGAACGAACCGCGCCGCGGGTGCCCGTCGGGGCCGAGCACGCCGGAGGCGGCCCAGCGGGGCAGAGCTACCCAGTGCCACAGCGGTGGCAGGGTGTCGCCGGGGGCCGGAGCGGGCAGACCGTCGTCGAGCAGCGCGGCCAGCGCTGCCACCGGCGCGGGATCGAGGAGCTCGGTGGAGGTCTCGAGGTGGGGTTGCCAGGCGGCGGTGGTGCTCACATGAACCGCCCGCCGGTCACCTCGAGCACCGTGCCCGTCATGTACGAGGACATGTCGGAGGCGAGGAACAATGCAACCGCGGCGATCTCGGCGATCTCACCGGCCCGGCCCAGCGGAATCTCCGCCATCTTCTGATCCCACACCTTCTGCGGCATGGCCTCGGTCATGGCGGTGCGGATCAGGCCGGGCTGGATGGCGTTGACCCGGACCCCCAGGTGCGCGAGCTCTTTCGCGGCAGCCTTGGAGAGGCCGACGATGCCCGCCTTGGCGGCGGAGTAGTTGGTCTGCCCGGGCAGACCGATCTTGCCCGACAGCGACGACATGTTGACGATGGCGCCGCTGCCGCGTTCGCGCATCACCGCACCGGCCAGCCGGGTGCCGTTCCAGGTGCCCTTGAGATGGACGGCGATGACCTGGTCGAACTGGTCCTCGGTCATCTTGCGCATGGTCGCGTCGCGGGTGATACCCGCGTTGTTGACCATCACGTCGACGGGGGAGAAGGATTCGGCGGCCGCGTCGATGAGGGCCTGGACGTCGTCGGCGACGGTGACATCGCAGCGAACACCGCGGGCGACGGTCGCGCCGCCGAGCTTGTCCGCGGCGGCCTGGGCGGCGTCCCCATCGATGTCACCGATGACCACGCGCGCGCCCTCGGCGACGAATCGTTCGGCGATGGCGTAGCCGATGCCCTGGGCGGCGCCGGTGACGACGGCGGTCTTGTCGGCCAGAAGTGGTCCGGTCATGGCTTTTCCTCACTGTCGGTGGTGGCGTCGAGCTGCGCCAGGATTCGGCGGGCACGGTCGAGTACGGGCTTGTCGACCATGGCACCGTCGACCACGGCGACCCCCGAGGTGTCGGTGATCGCGGCGGAAATCTTGCGTGCCCAGGCCTGTTCGGCATCGGTCGGGCGAAACGCGGTCGCTACCGGGTGGAGCTGGCGCGGATGGATGCACAGCTTGCCGGTGAAACCGAGCCGTTTGCCGAAGCGGGCATCGTCTTGCACCAGGTCGGCATCGTCGACGACGCCGGTGACGCCGTCGATCGGGCCGGGCAGGCCGGCGGCGGCGGAAGCCAGGACCAGTGCGTGCCTGGTACCGGCGAGTGCTTCACGGTCGGTGGGATCGACACCGAGTTCAGCGGCCAGATCGAAGGTGCCCACCGCGAGCCGGTCCACGCCCGGTGTGGCCGCGACGGCCGCGGAATGCAATACCCCTGCGGCCGTTTCGATCAATGCGATCAGTAGGGGCCGGCTGCTGGCGATTTTCGGACGGTAGGGCGCGCTGGCCCGAGCCTCGGTGAGGGCATCGATGACACCGTCGAGGTTGCCGATGTCGGCCTTGGGCAGCACGACCGCGCAGCGCAGCGGTGCCAGCGCGGCGAGATCGTCCGCATGCCAAGCGGTTCCGACAGCGTTGATGCGGACAGCGCACTCATTGCCCGCTTCGATCCAGGCGACGGCGTGTTCACGGGCGGCCTCCTTGGCATCGGGTGCCACGGCGTCTTCGAGATCGAGGACGACCAGACCCGGATTCGCCGCGGCGGCCTTGGCGAAGCGTTCGGGACGGTCTGCCGGAACGAACAGCAGGGTCGACGCGACGCGGATCCTGGTCGCCAGATCCGTCGCGGTTCCGGTCCTCACGCGCGCTTCTTCGCTTCGCGGACGAGACCGCCGCCGATGATCAGGCGCTGGATCTCGCTGGTGCCCTCGTACAGACGCAGCAGGCGCACGTCGCGATAGATGTGCTCGACCGTCACCTCACGCATGTACCCGCTGCCACCGTGGATCTGCACCGCGTTGTCGGCGACCCGGCCGACCATCTCGGTGCAGAACAGCTTGGCCACCGAGGGAGAGATGCGGCGGTCCTCGCCGGAGACGTACTTGGCGGCAGCGTCGCGCACGAGCGCACGCCCGGCCATCACGCCGGTCTGCATGTCGGCGATCATCGCCTGGACCAGCTGGAAGTCACCGATGGGTGTACCGCCCTGGGTGACGGTGGCGGCATAGGCCACCGACTCGTCGAGTGCGCGCTGCGCGGTACCGACCGACAGTGCGGCGATGTGCACGCGACCACGCGAGAGTGACGCCATCGCGGCCTTGTACCCGACGTTCTCCGATCCACCGACCAAGGCGTCGGCGGGGACTCGGACATCGGTGAACGTGACGTCGGCGGTCCAGGCACCTTCCTGACCCATCTTCGTGTCCTTCGGTCCGACGATGACGCCCGGTGTATCGGCCGGAATCAGGAACACCGCGATGCCGGGGCCGTCGGGGCCGGGCTCGGCGGTGCGCGCGAAGGTGACGAACAGGTCGGCGAGGGGAGCGTTGGTGATGAAGCGTTTCTGGCCGTCGATCACCCAGTCGTCGCCGTCGCGGCGGGCGCGGGTGCGCAGTCCGGCGGGGTTGGAGCCGGCGCCGGGTTCGGTGAGCGCGAAGGAGGCCAGTACCTCGCCCGAGGCGATCCGCTCGAGCCATTGCTTCTTCTGTTCGTCGGTGCCGTAGTTGACCAGTACCTGACCGGCGATGCCGTTGTTGGTGCCGAAGAGCGAACGCAGCGACAACGAGGTGTAACCGAACTCCATGGCCAGCTCGACGTCCTGGGTGAGATCGACGCCGAGGCCGCCCCACCGCTGCGGGATGGCGTACCCGAACAGACCCATCTCGGCAGCGGCCTGCCGGATGTCGTCGGGGATCGCGTTGGTCTCCAGGATCTCCTGCTCGCGCGGGACGACCTTGGTACGGATGAACGTGCGGACGTGAGCCAGGATCGGCTCGAAGTCCTCGGCACTGAGTTCGGACACTCTCGGCTCCTCTGTGGTTGAGGCTGATACTAGATATAATATACAATGATATAATATACGATGAGCCGAACGGTGAGGTAGCATCCGTTCGACACCGTCTAGTACATAATATATTCCGAGAGGACGCGACATGGCTGGCCTGTATTTCGAGGAGTTCGAGCCGGGGATGGTTATCGACCACGTGAACCGTCGCACCGTCACCGAAGCCGACAACACGTTCTTCAGCGTGATGACGCTGAACCTGGCCCCGCTGCACCTGGACGCCGAGTACAGCAAGGACTCCATCTACGGCCAGCGCCTGGTGAACAGCCTGTTCATTCTCGGACTGGTCTCGGGTATCACCGTGCCGGAGACGACACAGGGCACCACCCTGGGCAACCTGGGCTTCGAGCAGATCAAGTTTCCCAAGCCGGTGTTCCACGGTGACACCATCCACGTGCAGACCAAGATCGAGAACAAGCGGGAATCCAAGAGCCGCAACGACTCCGGCATCGTGACCTTCCGTCACCTCGGGATCAATCAGCGCGACGAGGTGGTCTGTGACGCCCTGCGTGTCGGCCTGATGATGAAGCGTCCGGCCGAGCAGGCCTGATCCGCCACACACGACGAACCAGCAACGAGGAGGACACGTCATGGTGGACGTTCAGCCTGCCGAGCAGCCGGCCTGGGTGCCCGACGAACAGATCCGTGAGCGCAGCCGATTGCTCGCGGCGATGCGCGCCTGGGGATTCGGTGACGACGCCGCGGCGGTCGCCGAGCTCAACGAGCGAGCCATCGCCGAGCCCGAATGGTTCTGGCGGGCTGCGACAACCGACCTGGGCGTGGACTTCTCGGTCCCGTTCGACCGCGTGGTCGACGAGTCGGCCGGGAAACCCTTCCCGCGGTGGTTCACCGGCGGCGGCGTCAACATCGCGCAGCTGGCCGCGCACCGGCATGCACGCGGCTCCGCCGCCGACCGCCTCGCGGTGGTCTACGAGGGCGACGAGGGCGAACGGCGCACCCTGACCTTCGCCGAGCTCGACGACCAGGTGCGGCGGTTCGCCGCCAACCTCACCCAGCTGGGTGTGCGGCGGGGTGACCGGGTGGTGCTGTTCATGCCGGTGGTGCCCGAAGCCGCGGTGGCCTTCCTCGCGATCGCGATGATCGGTGCCGTGTCGGTGCCGACCTTCAGCGGTTACGCGCCTGATGCGCTCGCCACCCGCCTGCAGGATTCCGAGGCGGTGCTGTTGGTGACCGCCGACGGGACCACGCGGCGCGGCAAGCGGGTCGAGCTGAAAGCGACCGCCGACGCGGCGCTGGAGTCGGCGCCGACCGTGGCCAAGGTCGTGGTCATCCGGCATCTTGGCACCGAGGTGCCGATGCGCGAGGGCCGCGACGTGTACTACGACGAGCTCGATGCCGATCCGGTGCCGGTGCCGACCGCGGACACCGAGTCCAACGACCCGCTCACCATCGTCTACACCTCGGGTACCACCGGTCGCCCCAAAGGCATCGTGCACTCCCACGGTGGCTTCGCGGTGAAGACGGCGGTCGACTTCGGCTACGGCTTCGACGTGCACGACGGCGATGTCGTCTCGTGGATCACCGATCTCGGCTGGCTCGTCGGCCCCATGCTGATGACCGGTCCGCTGCAGCTCGGCGCGACGATCGTGATGATCGAGGGGCTGCCGACGCACCCCACCGCGCACCGGATGTGGGAGATCATCGAGCGCAACGGTGTCACCGTCGCCGGTATCGCGCCCACCGCGGCGCGTGCGCTGAAGGCGGCGGGGGAGGAGGTGACCCATGCGATGCCGAGCCTTCGCACCTTCGTGTCCACCGGCGAGGCCTGGGACGAACCCACCTGGTGGTGGCTGTTCTCCGAGGTCGGCGGCGGCACCCGGCCGATCGTGAACTACAGCGGTGGCACCGAGGTCGGTGGCGGCATCCTGATCGGGTATCCGTTCCTGCCCGCCGCCCCGGCCGCGTTCACCGGCGCACTGCCCGGCGTGGACGCCTCGGTGTTCGGTGAGGACGGCAATCCGGTCGTCGGTGAGATCGGTGAACTGGTGGTACGCAACACCTTCCCCGGCATGACCCATGCCTTCTGGCAGGACCGCGAGCGCTATCTCGACACCTACTGGAACCAGTGGGACGGCGTGTGGGTACACGGCGACCTGGCCAGCATCGACCACCAGGGCATGTGGCGCATCCACGGCCGCTCCGACGACACCATCAAACTGTCGGGCCGCCGGGTCGGTCCCGCGGAGATCGAGGCGGCGCTGCTGCGCGACAACCGGATCGCCGAGGTCGCCGTGATCGGCGTGCCCGACGAGCTGCGTGGTCAGCGTGCGGTCGCTTTCGCCGTGCTGCGTTCCACCGGTCAGGCCCCGGAAGACCTGCAGGACACCGCGATCGGGAACGCGGGACGCTCGTTCGCGCCCTCGGTCGTCGTCGTGGAGAGCCTGCCCAAGACCAAGAACGGAAAGATCATGCGCCGGGCCATTCGGTCCCGGTATCTCGGGGCACCGACCGGAGACATGTCCTCCCTCGACCCCGCCACCCCACTCGAAGCGATCCCCGTGTCCACGGGCGACGAACAGGAGTAGCAATGACTGCCGCTACAGCGACCGACGACAACGTCGAAGTCGTCCGACAGGCCACGCGCGAGCTCGCGCGCAAGTTCGACAACAACTACTGGCTCGACAAGGACAACAAGCACGAATACCCCTGGGACTTCGTGAAAGCCTTCGCCGCCGGTGGTTGGCTCGGTGCGATGATCCCCGAGGAGTACGGCGGCATCGGCCTCGGTCTGAAGGAGACCGCCGTCATGCTCGGTGAGATCTCGGCCTCCGGCGCCGGGATGAGCGGTGGCTCGGCGATCCACTTCTACGCCTTCCCGCCCGCGCCGATCGTGAAGTACGGCTCGGAGGAGATGAAGCGCGAGTACCTGCCCAAGCTGGCCTCGGGTGAGCTGCTGATGGCGTTCGGTGTCACCGAACCCACTGCGGGCGTGGACACTTCGCGGATCAAAACCAAGGCGACCAAGGTCGACGGCGGCTGGGTGATCAACGGGCAGAAGGTGTTCATCACCAATGCCCAGAACGCGCACAAGATCCTGCTGCTGGCCCGCACCTCGCCGCGGCGGGAGGACAAGCCGCTGTGGGGCATGTCGCTGTTCTTGGCCGATATGGACCGCTCGAAGGTCACGGTCCGCGAGATCGACAAGCTCGGTCGCGCCGCCATCGATACCAACGAGCTGTTCATCGACAACCTCGAGGTTTCCGACGACCGGCTCGTCGGTGAGGTCGACAAGGGCTTCTACTACCTGCTCGACGGACTGAACCCCGAGCGCATCGTGGTCGGTATGGAAGGCGTGGGCCTGGGTCGCGCCGCGCTGGAGATCGGGGCCGAATACGCCAAGAACCGCGTGGTCTTCGACCGCCCGATCGGCCAGAACCAGGCCGTCGCGCATCCGCTGGCCGATTCCTGGATCCGGCTGGAAGCCGCCGAGGGCATGATCATGCGCGCGGCGGAACTGTTCGACGCGGGCCTGCCGTGTGGTCCCGAGGCGGCTGCGGCCAAGTACCTCGGTGCCGAAGCCGGTTTCGAGGCGTGTGATCGCGCGTTCTCCACGCTCGGCGGATACGCCTACGCGAAGGAGTACCACATCGAGCGGCTGTGGCGGGAGGTGCGTCTGCTGCGTAATGCGCCGTTCTCCCAGGAGATGGTGCGCAACTACATCTCCCAGCAGGTGCTCGGCCTACCGCGTTCCTACTAGGAGGAGAAATACCCATGACGGGACCGTTGGCGGGTGTGCGTGTCGTCGTGCTGGCAGGCATGGGGCCGGTGCCCTATGTGTCGATGCTGCTGGCCGACATGGGCGCCGATGTCGTCCGGGTGGTGCGGCCACCGCACCGTTCGGCGCGGGAGTTGAGCCAGACCGTCGGCCTGACCGAGGAGACCGATGTGGTCAACCGCGGTGTCGGGTCGGTGGCCGTGGACCTGAAGGACTCAGCCGGGCGCGAAGCTGTTCTGCGCCTCGCGGATTCGGCCGACGTGTTCATCGAGGGATATCGCCCCGGTGTCACCGAACGGCTTGGGCTGGGTCCCGAGGTCGCCACCGCACGCAACCCCCGCCTGGTCTACGTCCGGCTCACCGGGTACGGCCAGACCGGTCCCCGTGCCAAGGACGCCGGACACGACATCAACTATGTCGCCCAGTCCGGCGCTCTGCACGCCCTCGCCTCCGAAGGCGGGGCGCCGCGACCGCCGATCAATCTGCTCGGTGACTATGCCGGTGGCGGGGCGATCGGCGCGTTCGGCATCGCCTGCGCGCTGGTCGAGGCCGGGCGCACGGGTCGTGGTCAGGTCATCGATGCGGCGATGGTCGACGGTGTGGCCGTGTTGACGGCCAAGTTGCAGGGCTTGCGCGCCGCCGGGCTGTACTCCGACGAGCCGGGAACCAACTTCCTCGACTCGGGCGCCCCGTTCTACGACACCTACCGGTGTGCGGACGGGCGCTATCTGGCGGTCGGAGCGCTCGAACCCGACTTCTACCGTGAGTTCCTGAGCCACCTCGATGTCGACACCACCAGCTGGCCGGGCCAGGACGACCGCGAACAGTGGCCGAGACTGCGCGAACTCATCGCCGAAGCGGTGTCGAAGCGAACCCGCGACGAGTGGTGGCAGGTATATCGGGGCACCGATGCCTGCGTGTCCCCGGTACTCACCTTCGACGAGGCCGCCGCGGATCCCCACAACGTCGAACGTGGTGTGTTCCAGCGGGTTTCGGGAGTACTGCACCCGGCGCCCGCGCCACGCTTCGACCGGACCCCGGCCCGCACACCGTCGTGCCCGCCTGCCGGGCTCGGCGACCTCGACGACATCTTGGCCCGGTGGACGACCGCCGCGGTCACCACCGGCGCCGACGCGGTGTCGATCAGCGAATGAAAGGACAACAAGTGCCCGGTTACGAGGAGTTCTCGTCGTTGACGATCGACCGGCCCGCCGACGGCGTGCTGCGGATCGTGCTCGACGGCCCGAACCTGAATTCCGTCGGCGCCGAGGCACATCGGCACCTCGCCGACATCTGGCCGGTGATCGCCCTCGACGAATCGGTGCGCGCCGTCGTCATCCGTGGTGCGGGGGAGCGGGCCTTCTCCGCCGGCGGCAGCTTCGATCTGGTCGAGGCCATGATCGGGGACTACGCGTCGCGGACACGGGTGATGCGGGAGGCACGGGACCTGGTGCGCAACATCATCGAGGTGCCCCAGCCGATCATCTCCGCCATCAACGGTCCCGCTGCGGGCGCCGGCCTGGTGGCGGCGCTGCTCGCCGACATCTCGGTGGCGGGCCGCCGTGCCAAGATCGTCGACGGCCATGTGCGCCTCGGCGTGGCCGCGGGCGATCACGCCGCGATCTGCTGGCCGCTGCTGACCTCGATGGCCAAGGCCAAGTACCACCTGCTGACCAACGAGGTCCTCACCGGCGAGGAGGCCGAGCGCATCGGCATGGTGTCGCTGTGCGTCGACGACGACCAGGTGCAGGACCGTGCCATGGAGATCGCGCAGAAGCTCGCGGCCGGTTCGCGGGCGGGCATCCAGGGCACCAAGATGGCCCTCAACGGCTGGTACCGGCAGGCCATGCCGATCTTCGACGCCTCGCTCGGCCTCGAGTTCTATCACTTCGGTGGCCCCGATGTCGTCGAGGGCGTCGGCTCACACCGTGAGAAGCGGGAGCCGAAGTTCTCATGAGCACCGAACCCACGCGTGCTCCGCTGGCCGGGGTGACGGTGATCGGCCTCGAACAGGCCATCGCCGCCCCGCTGTGCACCCGCCACCTCGCCGACCTAGGCGCCCGGGTGATCAAGGTCGAGCAGCCGGGATACGGTGACTCGACCCGGCATTACGACACGGTTGTCGGTGGCCTGTCGGCGCATTTCACCTGGCTCAACCACGGCAAGGAATCGGCGGCGCTGGATCTGCGCGCCGCCGACGACCTGGCGGTCCTCGAAGCGATGCTCGCGGGGGCCGATGTGCTGGTCAGCAACCTGGGCCCGGGCGCGCTGGATCGGCTCGGGCTCGGTGTCGAGGAACTGGCGCGCCGGTTTCCGCGGCTGATCATCGTCGACATCTCCGGCTACGGCCGCGGCGGTCCGCTCGACCACAAACGCGCCTACGACCTGCTGATCCAGGCGGAGGCGGGTTCGTGCGCGATCACCGGCGTTCCCGGACAGCCGGCCAAGCCCGGCATCCCCGTGGCCGACATCGGTACCGCGCTGTACTCGTATTCGGCGGTCCTGGCCGCGCTCTATGACCGTGAGCGCACAGGCCGCGGCGCGGTCGTGCCGGTCGCGATGCTCGATGTGGTCTCGGAGATGATGGGCTTCGCGCTCAACCAGGTGCTGCACGCGGGCACGGAGCCGGTGCCGGTCGGTATGGGTTCGCCGATGATCGCCCCGTACGGCGCGTATCCGACCTCGGACGGGCAGACCGCGGTTCTCGGCACGACCAGCGATCGGGAGTGGCGGCGGATGACCGAACTCATGGGCTGCCCCGAACTCGCCGAGGATCCGCGCTATCTACACAACGACGACCGGGTCGCGCGTCGCGGCGAAGTCGACGCCGTTGTCGAACAGTGGTGCGCGACAAGGACTCTCGCCGAGGTTCAGGATGCCGCCGACAGGGCGGGTATCGGAAACGCGCGGCTCAACGGCGTGCGCGAGCTCGCCGAGCATCCCCAGCTGCGAGAACGCGGCCGGTGGCGTGAGGTCGGCACCCCGTCCGGCCCAGTGCCGGCCTTGCTGCCGCCGGGCACGGCACGGGACTGGCCGGTGACCAACGGTTCGGTGCCCGCGCTCGGCGCGCATACCGACGCGATCCGGGCCGAGTTCGCGCCCCGGGCCGCCCAGCCGAGCGAGGCCTGATGGACCTGCCGCGCGTCGCACCGCCGACCAGCCTGAAAACCACCGCCGTGCAGGAGATCCGGCGGCGGATCTTCGCGGGCGAGCTGCGTCCCGGCGACAAGATCGACCAGGACGAGATCGCGGATTCGCTCGGCATCAGCAAGCTGCCGGTGCGTGAGGCGCTGATCGCCCTGGAACTGGAGAGCATCGTCGATATGCCGCCCCGGCGTGGCGCGTTCGTCGCTCCGATGACTCGCGATGATGTCCGCGACCACTACTGGTTGCTCGGCGTGGTGTCCGGGCTGGCTGCCGCCCGCGCGGCCGAGCGGATCGGCATATCCTCACTCGACGCGCTCGGTGTGATCCTGGATCGGATGCCGACTGCGTCGAGCGCGGACCGCGAAACGCTGAACTTCGAATTCCACCGGATGATCAACCGCGCGAGTGGATCCCGGCGACTGCTCACCGAACTCAAGGTGCTCGGCAGCGCCGGTCCGCACGGCTTCTACGAGACGCACGACGACTGGTCCGACACCGCCGACCGCGATCACCGCGAGATCCTCGCAGCTCTGCGCGCACGGGATGCGGACACGGCTCGCGCAGTCACCGAGGAGCATTTCCTGCACGGTGGTGACCGGGCGGTGCACATGCTCGAATCGCGCGGCTTCTGGAAATGATATAATATTTTATGCGTGAACTAGGGAAGGGTAGGCATGAGCCTCACAGCCGATGAGCAGCAGATGGTCGATCTGGTCGCCGATTTCGTCGACCAGCGGGTCAAGAACCGCGTGCGCGAGTTCGAGGAAGACGATGTCTACCCCGAGGAGTTCATCGAGGAGATGAAGAAGCTCGGCTTCTTCGGTCTGCTCGCGCCCGCCGAGTTCGGTGGTGTCGATGTGAGCACCGCCTGCTTCGCCGGTGTCACCGAGCAACTGGCACGCGGCTGGATGAGCCTGGCGGGCGCTATCGGTGGCCACTCGGTGATCACCTACCTCATCAAGACCTTCGGCACACCGGAGCAGAAGTCGAAGTACCTGCCGAAGATGGCCGAGGGTGCGATCCGGGCCACGATGGCCCTCACCGAGCCCGCGGGCGGCAGTGACCTGCAGGCCATGCGCACCGTCGCCGTGCGCGACGGCGACCAGTGGTCCATCACCGGCTCCAAGACCTGGATCTCCAACGCCGCGCACTCGGGGCTGATCGGTCTGCTGTGTATCACCGATCGCGACGCCAAGCCCGCCCACAAGGGCATGAGCGTGATCCTGGTGGAACCCGGTGACGGGATGATCATCTCCAAGAAGCTGCCCAAGCTCGGCTACCGCGGCGTGGAGGCCTGCGAGTTGGTGTTCGACGGTCGCAAGGTCGGTGACGACGCCATCCTCGGCGGCGTGCCGAACCTGGGCTGGAGCCACATGATGCGCGGCCTCGAGGTCGGGCGCATCCAGGTCGCCTCACGCGCGCTCGGTGTCGGCCAGGCCGCACTCGATGCCGCGGTGCGGTACGCGCAGGAACGTGAGTCCTTCGGCAAGCCGATCTGGAAGCACCAGTCCGTCGGCAATCTGCTTGCCGACATGGCGACCAAGCAACGCGCCGCCCGCCTGCTGACCCTCGACGCCGCCCAGAAACTGGACGCCGGCGTGCGTGCCGATATGGAAGCGGGCATGGCCAAGCTGTTCGCGTCCGAGACCGCGATGCAGATCGCGCTCGATGCGATCCGCGTGCACGGCGGCTATGGCTACTCCAAGGAATACGACGTGGAGCGCTACTTCCGCGACGCGCCGCTGATGATCGTCGGTGAGGGCACCAACGAGATCCAGCGCAATGTCATTGCCGCACAGCTCATCGCGCGCAACGCGATCTGATCGGAGTCGATGGATGTCAACCCTGCGCCGGGCCGCGATCGTCGCGCCCACCCGCACCCCCGTCGGTACTTTCGGAGGTTCCCTGCGTGACGTACCAGTCGAGGACCTGGGCGCCACCGTGGTGAAAGCGGTGATCGAGCGTTCCGGGATCGACCCCGAACGCATCGACGATGTCGTGTTCGCCCAGTCCTACGCCAACTCCGAAGTGCCGTGCGTCGGTCGCTGGCTGGCGCTGCACGCCGGGCTGCCGATCACCGTGCCGGGTATGCAACTCGACCGGCGCTGCGGCGGTGGCCTGCAGGCCCTGGCCACTTCGGCGATGATGGTGCAGACCGGCGCCGCCGACGTGGTGTTGGCCGGTGGTGTGGAGTCGATGAGCCGCATCGAGTACTACTCGACCAGTACACGTTGGGGTGCCCGTGCGGGCACCGTGCAGCTGTTCGACCGGCTCGACCGCGGCCGCGAACGCTCACAACCGGTGGCCCGGTTCGGCAAGATCTCCGGAATGATCGAGACGGCCGAAAACCTCGCGAAGGACTACGGTCTGATGCGCGAGGAGGCCGACTCCTTCGCCGCGCGAAGCCACCAGCGGGCGGCCGCCGCCTGGGCGGAGGGGCGATTCGCCGACGAAGTGGTTCCGGTGACCGTGCCGCAGCGCAAGGGCGAGCCGGTAGTGTTCGCCGCCGACGAGGGAATCCGCCCGGACTCCACGCCGCAGACCCTGTCGAAGCTGCGCACGATCATGCCCGACGGCACCGTCACCCCGGGTAACTCGAGCCAGCAGAACGATGCCGCCGCCGGGCTTCTCGTCGTCGCCGAAGACCAGCTCGACGCGCTCGGCCTCGAGCCGATCGGCTATCTGACCGGTTGGGCCGCCGCGGGCTGCGAGCCCTCCCGCATGGGTATCGGGCCGGTGCCCGCCGTCGCGAAACTCGCCGCGCGCCAGGGCACCGATACCGTCTCGCTGCTCGATTCGATGGATCTCGTCGAGGTCAACGAGGCGTTCGCGGTGCAGGTCCTCGCTGTCCTGGAGGGCTGGGGCTGGCGCGATCACGACCGGCTCAATGTCAACGGGTCCGGCATCTCGCTCGGCCACCCCATCGGCGCCACGGGCGTGCGCATGGTCACCACCTTGCTGCACGAACTGCGCCGACGTGGTGGTGGCCGTGGTCTTGCCACCATGTGCATCGGTGGCGGCCAAGGTATGGCCGCCACCTTCGAGACCGCCTGATCACCGTTCAGGCACCGACCGTGCCCCGGCGA
This sequence comes from Nocardia sp. NPDC023733, assembly GCF_040639775.1. NCBI lineage: Bacteria > Bacillati > Actinomycetota > Actinomycetes > Mycobacteriales > Nocardiaceae > Nocardia > Nocardia sp. NPDC023733. The sequence continues at coordinate 1,437,335 of NZ_JBFAAN010000001.1, forward strand.
ACCGAACAGGCCCGCCGGGGCACAGTCATTGTGGAACGACGAGTACAAGCAGGTCGATACCCGATGAAATCTGACAAGCGATCACCATGTCCCCACGAACCCGATGTTCGATTGATGGTCCAATTCGCCACCATCCGAATGGAATTCGTGGCGTGTCTGACGGCAGCGCTGGTTTTCGTCCAGGATGTGGCCGGTCGTCATCTCTGTGACATCACGGTCGCAGCCGCGCACTACGCTGACCTGCCCCGTCTGCCGAACGAACGTTTGTACTTGATGCCCTGATATGTGAAAGGCCTTGCCCGACTCGGCAATCCGAGCCGGGCAAGGCCTTTCCGGTGGGTCAGACGCGCAAGAGCGCGGCGAACTCGCCGACCGGGGTGGCCGGATCCCCGGAGTTGATCGCAGTCAGCAACGCCTCGCTGCGTTCGGCACCCAGATCGGCGACGGTGAGGTCGCGGAACTTGGCGTCCAGGTCGGTCTGCGTCATCGGGTTCTCTGCGGTGCCGCGTGGGTTGTCGACGAAGACGTGCTCGGTGGAGCCGTCGCGGTAGGTGACAGTGATATCGGCGATCCAGCGTCCCGCGTATTCGGCGTCCAGCTCGGGATCGACCTCGATCTTCACCCGGCGTGCCATCTCGGCCACCTCACTGCCCTCGCTGAGGTCCAGGCGCCCGGCCATGTAGTCGTGATGGGCGCGGAAACCGTTGCCACGGCCCAGGATCGCCAAGGCGAACTGGAAAGGCAAGCTGTATTGCAGGTGCTCGATGATCTGCGGGGCGTAGGCGTTGGCGTTCTGGTTGCCGATGATCACGTCGCCGCCGGACTGGATGCCGAGCCGAACGGACTCGACCTCGGCTGCCCGCGCGGTGAGCTGCTGGGCACCGTCGATGTAGGCGTGGTTGATGCCGCAGCAGCAGTAGGGCTTGATCCACACCCGCGTGATCTCGAAAGAGGCCGTCGGGTCGAACAATTCGGCGGCGCCCTCGGCGACCGGGCGCCCGACGAAGGTGCGGTAGAAGCCCTTGCCGCCACTGAGGAACGTGGTCGGACCGGTGATGCCCGCCGCCGCCATCTCGGCGGCGCGAATGCCGTTGCGCGTACCGATCCCCGAATGCAGCCGCTTCACCGAGCCACCGGTCGAGGTGTATTCGGTGGTTCCCGAGCTGTGGCTCATCGCGATCGACAGCGCGTGGATGGTGCGCTCGGCATCGAATCCACGCATCTTCGCGACGACGGCGGCGGCACCGAACGCCGACAACACCCCGTGCGGATGGAACCCTCGCTCGAGCAGCTGCGGCGCGGCCAGCATGCCGATCCGGGTGTAGACCTCGTATCCGGCGACGATGCCGGTGATGACCTCCGACATCGAGGCACCGAGCTCCTCGCCGACAGCGACAGCCGCGGAGACCACGGCACTGCCGGGGTGGCTGGAGCTGGATCGGTGAGCGTCGTCGTACTCGAAGCCGTGACCGTACGTCGCGTTGACGAAAGCGGCATCGGCGGCGCTCATTTCGTCACCTGACGCCGTGACGTGAGCCGAGCCGGGAGCGTGCGAGGCCTTGGTCAGCTCGAGCACCGCCCGGCTCCATGGCAGGGATGCGCAGCCGATCTGCACCGCCAGCTGGTCTTGCATGAGTCGACGGGCGCCGGCCAGCGCGTCGGCCGGGATCGAATCGTACTCCAGATCGGTGACCAGCCGGGCGACGGCGGCTTCCAACGGGGGTAGGGAAGGCATGGAGAACCTTTCAGGAAGGGAGGGCGTCAGGCCAGCGAGTCGAGCAGGGGCTGCGGCAGGCCGTAGGACTTGCATTCGATGTAGGCGTCGAAGCCTTCGAGTCCGGCTTCGCGGCCGATGCCGCTGTTCTTGAAGCCACCGAGTGGGGCGAAGAAGCCGGCGGGCGTGCCGTTGACTTCGACGGTGCCGGTGCGGATGTGGCGAGCCACCGCCAGCGCGTGGGCGGGATCGGCGGCGAAGACCGAACCGTTGAGGCCGTAGTCGGAGTTGTTGGCGATATCGATCGCCTCGGCTTCGGTGTCGAATGTGTGCACGGTCAGTACCGGACCGAACACCTCCTCCTGCGCGATCCGCGCGTTGGGGTCGACGTCGCCGAAGATCGTCGGCTCGACGTACCAACCTCGGTCCAAACCTTCGGGCCTGCCACCGCCGACGAGCACCTGGGTGCCCTCGGACCGGGCCTGCGCGATATAGCCCTCCACGCGTTCGCGCTGGGCGTTGGTCACCAGCGGGCCGACCTCGGTGGCCGGATCGAACGGGTCACCGATCGGCATCGACCCGACCATGTCGCGCAACCGGTCGTAGAGCTCGTCGCGCAGTGAACGGGCCACGACAATGCGAGTCTTGTTGCTGCACACCTGGCCGGTGTTGCGCAGCGACAGCGCCCGGATCACCGGCACCACGGCATCGAGATCGGCGTCGTCGAGCAGCACCGCGGCCGACTTCCCACCGAGCTCGAGGGTGACGCGGCGCAGGTCCTGCCCGCAGATGGCGGCGATCCGGCGGCCCGCGGCCGTCGAGCCGGTGAACGAGACCTTGTCGACGCCGCGATGACGGACCAGGTGCTCACTGACCTCACGGCCCGCCACGACGATGTTCACCACGCCGTCGGGCAGACCGGCCTGTTCGAAGATCTCGGCGAGCAGATACGCCGACATCGCGGTCTCCGGCGACGGCTTCAGCACAGCGGTGCATCCGGCCAACAGCGCGGGCGCCAGCTTGATGATGGCGATCTGCAGCGGCGCGTTCCACGGCACCACCGCGGCCACGACCCCGACGGGTTCGCGCGTGACGAGTGCGTTGCCGGTGACCGAGCGGCGGATATCGGACCACTGGTATTGCGGAGCGAGCTCGAGGAACGCGTCGAGCAGCATCCGTGTGCCCATCGACTGCATCCGCGTCGACAGCGTGATCGGACACCCCATTTCGGCGCTGATCAGGCGAGCGATCTCGTCCTGCCGGTCCGCGAGGATCTCGCTCACCCTGGTGAGCACCGCGATCCGCTCCGCGAGTTCCATCCGAGGCCACGGGCCGCGATCGAAGGCGGCGCGGGCGGCAGCGACAGCAGCGTCGATGTCGGCCTCGCTGCCCTCGGCGATGCGGGCGAGGGGTTCCTCGGTGGCGGGGGAGACCACCTCGAACGTGCGCTGCGTTGCCGGATTCACCCACCCGCCGCCGATGAACAGCTTGTCGAACTGTCCCTGCCACAACTCTGTCTGAACACTCATGGGGTAGACCTATCGTCCTCGTCGGCGATTGTGTCCGGGTAGGGAAATCCCTGGTCAGCGGTGGTTTAGCGCGCGGCGCTCCGTCGGTGCCATGTGACCCGGCTCATGTAAAGTATATGATATAACTTAGCGCACAGGCCAGGGCTGCTGTGCTCACCGCCACTGTGCCTATTCTGTCGGTTGCCGTCGGGCGCCGATCGACCTTCGCCGGATGTGACCTATGACACCGCGATGCAGCGATAATATATAATATGAGCACGTGACTAGAGGGAGACAGGCTATGCAGCACAGGCCGCTCGACGGAATTCGGATCCTGGAGATCGGGGGCTACATCTCGCTCCCGTTCGCCACCTCCATGTTGTGCGCCCTCGGTGCCGAAGTCGTGAAGGTGGAGCGGCCCGTCGTCGGCGAGGACTTCCGCCGTCACCAGAACGACGCCAGCCCGTACTTCCGTCAGTACAACACCGGCAAGCGCAGCCTGGCCGTCGATCTCAAGCAGCCCGAGGGCATCGCCCTTGTCAAGGCCCTGATCCCGCGCTTCGACGTGGTGCTCGAGAACATGCGCCCCGGCAAGGTGGCTGCGATGGGTCTTGGCGCCGAGGTCTGTCGTGAACTACGCCCCGATATCGTCTACGGCTCGGTGACCGGCTTCGGTGCTGGTGGACCGCTGGCCGCGCGGCCTGCCTACGACACCATCGGGCAAGCCTTCGGTGGCCTGTATTCGCTGCTCGGCGACGAGGGTCATCCCCAGCTCACCGGCGGGCTGAGTGCCGACCTGGTCACCGGGCTGAGCACGGCCGCGGGCGTGCTCGCCGCGCTGGTCGGCCGGTACCGCACCGGTGAACCGCAGCACGTGGAGACCTCGATCATGGAGGCCGTCAGCGTGCTCGTCACCGACGGCATCACCCAGGCCTTCGAACTCGGTTCCGATCCGAGCCGGCGCAGCAGGCATCCCCAGGCGCAGAATTTCTGCGCGCCGACCGCCACTGGCGAGTACATCGCTGTGCATCTCTCGTCGTCGCAGAAGTTCTGGCAGGCGCTGTGCCGGGCGATGGATCGCGCCGACCTGGCGGTCGACCCGCGCTTCGCCGAATACCGCCCGCGTGAGGCGAACTATTTCGAGCTCGCCGAGATCGTCGAGGCCGAGTTCGAGCAGCGCTCGTTCGCGGAGTGGGAGAAGCGGCTCACCGCCGAAGACGTGCCCTTCGCGCCGGTGCTGTCGATGACCGGGTACGTCGAGCACGAGCAGGTCGGGTGGCTGCGCATGATCGAGCCGCAGGACGACGGGCTCGCGCTGGTGCGCCCGCCGTGGCGCTTCGCCGGTGCACGACCCGAGCGTCCCGGTGTCGCTCCGCGAGTGGGTGCGGATACCCGCGCTGTCGCCGGTGAGGTGTACCCGGCCGGGAAGGTCGACGAACTTCTGGCCGCGGGGGTGCTCTCGGCGGACGGCTGACCGTAAACCGCTGGCGTGCCTGATGAGTGACCGGGCGCGACAGCGAAAGGGCCGGTGCTCGAAGACAATGTCGTCCTCGAGCACCGGCCCTTTCGCTGTAGCGCAGGGCCGCAACCCTATTCGGTGGCCCCGAGCACTCCCTCGGAACGCAGCTTCCCGAGCTCGCTGTCGCTGAGACCGAGGATTTCGGCGAAGACCTGATCGGTATCGGCGCCGAGGGGGGCGGCCGGGCTTACCGGCCCGTACTCGCTGTTCTCACGGATCGGGCTGTGCGCCGAGATGACCGGTCCGATACCGGGCTGGTTGACTTCGGTCAGCACCCGGCTGCCGACGCCCGCCTCGAAATCGGCCACCACATCGCTCATCTGGCGGTAGCGGCTCCACAGCACGCCTGCTTCGGTGAGCGCCGCGCCCACCGAGTCGAGGGGCAGGTTGGCGAACCAGGGACGCATCACTGCCGCGATGGTTTCGCGGTGGATGTATCGATGTGCTTCGTCGGCGAAATCCACCCCGAGGGTCTGTTCGAGCGAGGTGATCACCTTCGTCATGTCGGTCGCCGTGCACAATGCCTGCCACTGACGGGGTGTGAGCGCGACCACCATGACGCGCCCCTCGTCGGCGGTGACGAAGTCGGCGCCGAACGAGCCGTACATGTAGTTGCCGTGGCGCGGGCGGTCACCGCGTTCCCGAACCTCGCTGAGCCACCCCAGATTCGCGACACCGGCCAGGGCGACATCGGCCAGCGCGATCTGCAGGTGCGCGCCCTCGCCGGACCGTTCCCGGCGGTGCAGGGCAGCGAGCAGTGCGGTGGTCGCGGTCATCCCCGCGACCAGATCCCACGCGGGCAGTACGTGATTCACGGGGGTTCGCGAATCGGCGGGCCCGGTGAGATCGGTGACGCCGACCTCGGTGTTGACCGTGTAGTCCACCGCGGGGCCGCCACCGGCCTGGCCGCCGATGTGCACTTTGATCACATCGGCTCGCCGATCGGCGAGTGCCTCGTAGGAGAACCACGGCCGACCGACCGCGTTGTCGACAACGATCCCCGCATCCTTGCCCGGCGCGGTTGCGAGTGCCAGGACCAACTCCCGGCCCTGCTCGCTGCGCACGTCGACGGCGATCGACTGCTTACCCCGATTGAGCGAGTTCCAGTACAGGCTCTCCCCATTGCTCCGGGCGACCGGCCACCGCCGGTAGTCGGGCCCACCGCCGAGCGGGTCGACTCGGATGACCTGCGCGCCGAGCTGAGCGAGAGTCATCCCCGCCGAGGGTCCCGCCACGAAACTGGCGAACTCGAGGACGCGCAGGCCCACCAGCGGCTGCCCGCTCACGCGTGCACCACCAGGGGAACCTCGAAATGACCTGGCATCTGCATCGCTACTCCTTATCCGCTGCGGCCTGTTTGAAATATAATATATCTGATGGGTCAGGGCGTGAGAACCATGATCGGTCCGTCGCCCAGCACGGTGCCGGTATCCACCGACGGGAGGGCGGACAGGGTCAACGTCCCGTCGGGTCGCACGTCGTAGGTGTGTACGCGGGTGGTGATTCCGGTGGTCAGCACGTCGGCGGCGTAGACATGTCGCTCGCCGTCGCTCAGCAACACCGTGCCGGGGCCGGAGCCTGGAGGCGCCGGGAACGGCGAACCCGGCAGGGCTGCCAGAGCGCCATCCGTGCCGATCGAATAGCCGGCCACACCACCGCCGGCGACCACGGGCACGTAGACCCGCGCGCCGTCGGCGGTGACCTCCGCTCCGTGTGGCATCAGCGCACTGGCATACGGCGACCCCGGCGTGGGAGTGAGATGGCCGTCCCGGCCGATCGAGTAGCCGGAGATGTCGCCACCCAGCTCGTTGCTCACATAGACGAAGCGACCGTCCGGGGTGTAGCCGGGATTCACCGGCAGCGCACCGCCGGATACGGGTGCACCGATCGATGTGAGTTCACCGTCGGGCCCGATCGAAAAACTGGAGATCAGGCTGTCGAAGGGGCTGACGAAGCGCAGGAATCGGCCGTCCGGGTCGATCCGGATCATCGGGATGGCGCTGAAACCCGGTACCGAGATCGAGGCGGTCTGCGTCAGCGCGCCGGACGGGTCGACCGCGTAGGTCCTGATGTGTCCGGGCACGCCGCCGACGGCGACGAACAACAGGCGACCGTCCGCGGAAAGAGTCGAGGTGATGGGAACGCCGCCGCCGATTTCGACCGCACCCCCGGGGATCGGGCGAAGAGCGCCCGCGTAGTCGATCTGATATCCGGTGACGCGCTGTTCGCCGGCCTGGCTGACGTAGACGTGGCGCCCGTTCGGTGCGAGCGCCAGGGACATGACGCCGAGGCCGACCGGTGTCTGGCCCACTTTCGTCAGGCCGCCGCTCGGTTCCACGCGCAGCACGGTCACGTCACCGCTGACCGTGCCGCCCACGAGGAGGAACTGCGGGTCCTCGACAGGTCCGGCTGCTGCCGGGGACATCGCCCCCGCGCTCAGCAGGACGGTCGCGACTGCGACTGCCGCCCTTCTGGTGCGTGCGGCGAAACCTGTGGCCCCTGTGGTGGATGTCGTCATCGACGTTCCTTCCGGCGCGCGAGCGCTGTTCCCGACTGGCCGCGGCATTGCGCGGCACCCCGGGTACTACTCCCGGGTCGTTCGAATGTAGGAAGGTTCGGGCGCGCGAAGTGTCCAGAAATTCGGACACGGTTCAGGGAGAGCCGGTCATCCGGCGCATCGAGACGGGGGCGCGCCAGCCACAGGGGAGACCGCACGTGGCAATCACCTCGTGCTGGATGGAGCCGTCGCCGAAATGCTTGACGACTCTCGAAGCCGAGGCTGGATAGCCACATGCGCCGCATCGTCCGAAGTAGTCGAGGAGTTCGTGGACGGTGATGCGCACAGGCGTCGGTGGTTCTTGCTCTGGTGGGGTCTTTGGACGTCGGTACGAGTCCGCGGAATAATTACGCATAATATATCAACTACCGTCAATGTTGTGACCGGAGGCCATGCCCGGTTGGTTCCGGAAGGGTTCAGTTCGGGTGGTCCGCCGGATCCCGTTCGGGAACCGGTGCCGACCACGACGTGAGTATGCGAAGCTTCTCGTGGGAGGTCGTACCCGGCTCTGCCGACCAGAGGACCAACTGCTGTTCCGAATCGCCCGACGAGCTGAAAGTGTCCCAGTTCAGGGTCATTTCACCGACGTCGGGGTGGTTGAGTGTCTTCGAGCCGAACTCCTGCCGGGCCACGTTGCGTGCCGCCCACCACTGCCGGAACTGTTCGTCGGCTATGGACAGTTCGCCGACCAGCGCGGTGAGCTGGGGGTCGGTCGGATTGGCCGCGGCGTCCATGCGCAGGATGGCGACGCACGTGCGCGCGACGCTCTCCCAGTCGTCGTAGAGGGTGCGCATCGCCGGGTCGGTGAAGACCATCCGCACGTAGTTGCGCTGCCGGGGAGTCATGTGGCCGAAGTCGGTGATCAAGGCCGCCGCCAGGTGGTTCCAGGCGAGGATGTCGAGGTAGCGCCCGAACACCAGGGCCGGTGTTTCGGTGAGCTGGTCGAGCAGCCGCTGTAGCTGGGGGCGCACGGTTTTCTGGCCTCGTTTGGCCGGTCGACGGGCAGAGCGGCGAACCAGGTTCTCGGCGTAGTCGCGCTGGGCGTCGTCGAGACGCAGAACGCGCACCAACGCGTCGAGGACCGGCTCCGACGGTGCGAGACGGCCCTGCTCGATCCGGGTGTAGTAGTCGTGACTGATCGCGGCCAGGTCCGCCACCTCCTCGCGGCGCAGACCTGCCACCCGGCGCGCGGCGGCGCTGTGCACGCTCAAGCCCACCTCCTCCGGGCTGAGCTCGGCACGCCGTGCCTTCAGGAATCCACCCAGCTCGCGAAGGTGGGGCGCTCTCTCGGTCATTTCTCTACGATATGCCCGCCCGTGGCGCTGTGCCTGGGACAAATCCTTCCCACGCCGACCGGAAAATGGTCGGATTCGCGGCAAATCCCGAGGAACCAAGCAGATATTGTGTATAAAATACAAGTGCGCTCGGTCACAGAGGACCGGGCGTCGACCGCATGTTCAGGCGGCCGGGGACAAGGTGGTGTTGAGTATCCATGACTGTGTTGCAGGTTTACCGGGATTCGACTCGACCGGACATCGAGTCGGCGTGGGCCCGATCGCGGCTCAACGGCATCCGTGAAGACGCGATGCCACCGTTCGATCTCGCGACCAGAAGCACCGACAGCTTTCTGGGTCGTGCGGCGAGTCCGGTCCTGCGGCGGGTCGCGAGTGAGCTCGAAGGCACCCCGGTGGCACTGGTGCTCGCCGATCAGGCCGGCCGGGTGATCGACATCCACGGCGCCGCCCGATCGATCCGGCGGGCGGTCGCCGATATCGGCATCGTGCCGGGCGTCGAGCTCGGTGAAGATCGCATCGGCACCAATGCGCTCGGCACCCCGCTCGAGACCAGGCGCAGCCTGCTCGTGCGGGCCGATGAGCACTACCTGGCGCTGTTTCGCGGATTCACCTGTTACGGGCATCCGATCTTCCATCCGGTCACCCGTCGGCTCGAAGGAGTGCTGGGGATCGGCGCGAAAACCAGTGCGGACCACCGGTTGTCGGCGCTGTTGGCCCGCCGCATGGTCCGCGATATCCAAGAGCGGCTCCAACGTGACTCACCCCGTGCGCACAGCAGACTGATGAGCGCCTTCCAGGCCGCCGCGGGACGCCGCGGCCGGGCCGTCGTCGTCATCGGTGACGGGCTGGTCCTGGCCACACCTGCCGCGGTCGACCTGCTCGAGCCGGCCGACCACGCCGCATTGCGTGCCTGCGCCGAAGCCGTGCCCGTCGGTGGACAGGACAGCCGGGAACTCGTGCTGACCTCCGGTCGCGCCGTGCGATTGGTCTGCCGATCGATCGACGGAGCCGACGGAGTTCTCGTCGACATCACCCAGGAGTCCGGTGTTCGACGTGCCAGGGTGGCCTCGGACCGGATGCCGCTGTGGCCGCTGCTCGTGGTCGGCGAGGCGGGGACCGGCCGAACCACCGAAGCGCTTGGTCTGGTCGGCCCCGCGGCTCGCACGCTCGACGCGACCGACATCGTGCTCATCGGTGACACTGCGTGGGCCGCTCAGCTCGGCGAGACACTGGCGGCCGACGGCCCGCCGGTGGTCATCGAGAACATCCAGCTGCTTTCCGAGCAACTCACCGCGCTGCTCGCCCAGCGGCTACGGGAAACGTCCCGCGAAGTCGTGCTCACCTCGACGCCGGGCGAGCACCTCGACGCGGTGCACGCCGCCCTGCCCGCGCTGTGCAACGACCGCAGGGAACTGGTCCCGTTGCGTAGACGCAGGCACGAGGTGCCGGGGCTCGCCCAGCAGATGCTGACCGAGGTCACCGGCCACACCAGGACCCGGTTCACCGCCGAGACGATGCGTGTACTGGCCTCGCAGCCGTGGCGCGGAAATCTCGCCGAACTGCGCCGCGTCGTGGAGCTGGTGGCGAGCACCCGATCGGCAGGCGACATCATCCCCACCGACCTTCCCACGTCGCACCGCGGTGGTCAGGTGCCCGGTTCGCCGATTCGTGAAGCCGAACGGGAAGTCATCATGGCGGCTCTCGAGGCTGCGGGTGGCAACAAGCTGCAAGCCGCGCGGGCGCTCGGCGTCAGCCGCTCGACGCTCTACAACCGGATCAGGGCACTGCGCATCGCGTGAGCGGTCGGCCGGGGCATGTCCAGTTTGTTGGACATGCCCCGGCCGCTGTCGTGTCTACAGTCGACATCACGGCATGCGATCAGCAGGCCGGGACACGAAAAGCCCCGCGCGCGTAGGGGGCGAGCGGGGCTTTTCGTCTACAGGGGTGGAATGCTCAGGCGGGCAGGCTGTTCGGCGCGAGCAGACGCATCACTGTTCCGAAATCGTCGACCTTGTCCACGCCGAGCACGGTTTCCGCTACCTGATCGATCCTGCTCTCGGACAACACTTCCTGTGCGTTGATCCGGAATTTGGCGACCAGTTCGTCGGTGGTCATCCTGGTGCTCGGATCGGGGGAGGGGCTGCCCTTGGGGTAGGTCCGCTCTGCGACGAAGGTAGTGCCCCGGGCGTCGACCTCGACCTTGGTCGGGCGTGCCGAAGGATGCGCGGACAGTGCCTTGAAGTAGTCCGGGTGCGGCGCGAAGGTGACCTTGTCCATCAGGCCGAGTACCGAGTCGCTGAACACGAGTTCCGGTGCGTGCCAGGCCCGACTCGGCGTGACCCGGTGCGCGCCGACCGACAGGCCGTGGGCGATGTCGAACTGCGCGTCGTGGGTCTTCTCGATGACCCGGCTCTGCCACAGCGGGTGCATCACCGCGGCCTCACCCCAGCAGCGGATGGCGTCGATCTCCTCGGGACGGATGTCGTTGGTCTCGAGGATCTCGGTGAGCGCGTGCAGCGGCGCGTGCAGGATGCGGCAGTGCGGGTAGGGCTTGTAGGACTGTTCGGCAAGGAAACGCCATTCGGTGCCCAGAGCGTCGGTGAGGTTCTGCGGTTCCCATCGGCGGGTGCCGATGTACTTGCGGAAGCCGACCTCGGCATCGTCGAGGATCTGCAGGTCACCGGTGTGGCCGAGTTCGGCCATGAAGACCGCGGTCAGGCTGGCCTGCGTCAAAGTACCCGCGAGCAGGTACTTGAGGGTGGAGCTCGGAGCGTGCTTGATCCACGGCCGCATCGAGTTCACCGGGGCCGTGGCGGCCGCGATACCGAGCGCGTTGGCCAATGTCTCGGTGGACTGTCCCGCGAGCTTGCCCGCGGCCGCGGTGCCGCCGAAGACGGTGACGCTGTAGCCGATCACCGGAGACAGGTCCATCGAATCGTTCTGGACGTCGCGCAGGTAGTCCATCGACTTGTAGAAGCGGTAGGACATCTCGTGCGACAGCGCGACGGCGGCAAGCACCTCTCGACCGGATCGGCCACGGCTCTCGGCCATGGCCATCGTGGTCGGCAGGACGTAGGGCGAGACGTGGCCCGGGGGCAGCACCGCGTCGAAGTCCAGGGCATTGATCAGTTCACCGTTGGCGAAGGAAGCGCCGAAGATCGACACCCGGTCGTCGGTGCCGATGATGGTGGCGTCGCCGTCGGTGCCGCCGGTGAGCTTGCCGTACTGGATACCGATCTTGCCCTTGGGTTCCTCGACGGCGCCGAGGGCGCAGCCCATCGCGTCGAGCAGCAAGCGCTTGGCTTCGTCGACTGCCTCGGGAGGAAGGGTGTCGTAGTTCGCGCCGGTGGTGAACCGGGCCAGTTGCTCGACGATGGTGTCGGCCATGGACTGTCCTCTCACGGGGGTGCGAGGACAGCAGGCCTGCCCGCACCATTGCTAGCACTATATATTATGTAAGCATTGCGAACGGGTTTCCGGCAATCCCGTAGTCAGTGTGCGGCGTGGCCGCGCAGCCAGTACGCGACGGCTTCCGCGCGGTTCGCCGCACCGAGTTTGCGCAGGATATGGGTGATGTGAGTCTTGACTGTCGCCTCGGAAATTCTCAGGTCGCGCGCGATCTGGCGATTCGCTCGACCCGCTGCCAGCAATTCGACCACTTCGAGTTCGCGCGACGAGAGCGCTTGGCCCCGGGGTGGGCAGCCGGCGGCCGCGTGGTCCGTCAGCCGATCCAGCCCACTGCGCAGGGCGGTCACGCCGTCGAGCAAACTCGCACCGGCCAGCGCGTGGCCCAACCCGGCGGCGAAGACCGCGAGCATCGCCCGCGCCGTGGCGTCTGCTTCGCGCCGCTGGAAGTAGTAGTCGCCGTGCACCAGTCCCACGACGGCACCGTGCAGGGTCAGCGGCGCGACAGCGTAGGAACTGCAGTGCGTCATCTCCACCAGCGGCCGGACGACACGGGGATTGTGCTGAACGTCGAAGACGAGTCCCGGTCGGGCCCGCTGCACGATGTCGCTCTCGACCAGGTGGCCGTCCAGCGTCGGCGACGACTCGCGTCCGGCCGCCAGAATCGCCTCGGCCCACGGCTTGTCGTCGACGACGAACATGGTGTGCGGGTGCCAGCGCTGCCCTTCGGTGGTCGACACGAGTGCGCGGTCGAAGCCCATCGCGCCCATCGCTTCCGCGGCCCGGCTCAGCAAGTCGTCGACGCCGCGTGCGCCGTGTAACCGTGCGATCGCCTGGGCGGCCATCCGCAGGTGGGTGGCCGAACTCGCGGCGTCGGCCGCGGCGAGTTCGGTCTCGGCGGCGCGAATGCGAGCCAGTAGCGCGGTCGTTCGCTGGATGTCCGCGTGGTCGGTGATTCCGGATAGTGCGGCCACGGCCTCGTCCCACAACTGGGTGAGCAGCCGCTTGGCCGCGTCGGGGGAGTGGGTGCCGGGCAGCTGGATCCGGCGTCCGAGGATCTCCGACGCTTCAGTGGCGACGGCGATGAGCTCGGCCTCGACTGCCATGCCGCCGCTGGGTGCCCTCATGTCGATCACCACGTGTCAACTCCAGTTCTCATACCACTACCACACAGAATATGCAATATATAACGCGATAGCGCGGTGTACGTCCGAATTGTGTCCGAAACTCCGGGCCCGCATCAGCCGCTGGTCGCAGTGCTGTCGACCCTTCGGTTGATCGCGGGTCGATCTTCTTGTGAGGCACAACACCACATATTTAATATTTCGCACAGTCTGCGAGAGTGACCTGAGTCTCAGAGGAGAACCCATGCGGGGAGCATCATGACGACGTCCACAGCGGCGGCCACCACGCCCCGTCCCAGCCTGCGCGACCAGCTCGGCCGCTCGGAACAGGCCTATTTCGTTCTCGGCATCACCGCCGTGCTGTGTGTCGTCGGTGCCGCGACGACACCGGGATTCCTGACAACCGGAAACTTCGCCAGCCTGTTGCGGCTGTCGGCGGCCTTCGGGATTCTGGCCGTCGGCGTCGCCATCGTCATCCTGGGTAAAGGCATCGACCTGTCGATCGCCGGTGTCGCGCTCGGCTGCGCGCAGGCCACGCTCGCGCTGATGTCGAGTGGCATGCCCGAGTGGCAGGCGATCGCGATCGCCGCGGCGGTCGCGCTGATCGTCGGTCTCGTCAACGGGGTGCTCGTGGCCTATGTCGAGGTGCCGTCGCTGTTCGTCACCCTGGCCACCGGTCTGCTCGTCATCGGTGGGGTCGACATGCTGCTGCTCGACAGCAACTACTACGCGCTGCCCGGCGGTTCGTGGATCGCGGAGCTCAGCAACGGTTCGTTCCTCGGTGTGCCGCGGCCGATCATCATCGCGGCGGCGGTCTTCCTGCTGTCCTGGCTCTTCGTCACCTACACCTCGGCGGGCCGGTTGATCCGAGCGATGGGTGACAATTTCGCCACCGCTCGTGCCACCGGTGCCCCGGTTCGGCCGTTGCAGGTGCTCACCTACGTGATCTCCGCGCTGCTCGCCCTGCTCGCCGGATACCTGACAGTGTCGATCCAGGGCAGCGTACAGACCACCGTCACCTCGTTCGACCCGCTGCTGTTCACCGCGCTCACCGCGACCGTGATCGGTGGCATCTCGCTGGCCGGTGGTCGCGGCTCGATTCTCGGGGTGCTCGCCGGCTCGCTGTTCATCGGTGTGCTCAACAACCTGCTCGTGCTGCACGGCCTCACCTCCGCAGTACAGGACCTGATCCGAGGCGGCGTGCTCATCGCGGCCATCGCACTCGACTCGTGGCTGCATCCGCGCGACGAGGAAACCGCCAAGAGCGGCGAACTGTAAAGCCACCCTCGAAACACCTTCGCTCACAAGGAGTCTTCAACGATGAAGAAGAAGATGATCGCCCTCGCCCTCGCCTCGGTCTCGGCCGTCGTACTCGCGGGCTGTTCCACCGGCGCTCGAACCTCGTCCACCGGACCGGCGGGCGGTGAGGGCCAGGCGTTCGGTGAGAACGTGCAGCTGTTCGACGCGACGCAGAAGGTGCACGAGTCGATGCAGGGCAAGCGGGTCGCCTTCGTCCCGATCCTGTACAAGGGCTACAACCTGACGATGAACTGGGGCGCATCGATGGAGCGTGCCTTCGGCAATCTCGGCGCCGACTTCCAGATCCACGACCCCAATTTCGACACCGACAAGATGACCAGGATCATCAGCGATCTGATCGCCCGCAAGGCCGTCGACGTGCTGATCCTGCACAATCCCGACGTCGGTGTGCTGTCCAAGCAGATCGAGGACGCCCAGCGAGCGGGCATCTACACGGTGGTGGTCAACATGATCTCGAGCCGCCTCGGCGACGCCTACATCGGTGTCGACAACCTCGCCGCCGCCGAGGACATCGCCCAGCGCGCCGTGCAGGACTGCGAAAAGCGCGGCGCCCCCAAGCGATTGGCGATCATCGACGGTCCAGGCAACGACGCGGCCTCGCTGTTGTGGTCGAAGGGGGTGCACAACGTGCTCGACCCGGCAGGCTTCGAGGTGGTGACCACCGCGCACACCCAGTGGCAGAACTCGCTCGCGCAACAGGCCGCCGAGTCGATCATCCAGCAGCAGAAGAACAACTTCTGCGGATTCCTGGTGACCTACGACCTCAACTCCGTTGCCGTCGGGGACGCCGTGCAGAGCGCGGTCTCGCGCGGTGTGATCCCCGCCGATTCCCTCGGCACGTACACGATGGCCGCCGACACCGTGTGGTGCGACGCCCTGCGCGCGGGCAAGGTGACGGCCTCGGCCTCCTACGACGTCCAAGGTGTCGGCACCGCCGCGGTGGTCACGACCCAGCAGTTGATCCAGACCGGCGCCCCGGCGGGTAGCAGTCACACCGTCGCGTTCGTGCCGCACACCATCGTGGATCGCGCGAACGTCGACAACACCACCATCGCCTGCTACAAGGGGCAGTGAGCGGCGATGACACTGCAATCACGCTCGCGGGGAGTCGATGCCTTCCCCCTGACCGGCGGGAAGTGGCGTGATCGGCTCGCGCCTGCCAGAACCCTGTCGGATCTGTTCGAGAAGCGCTGGATGGAGGGCGCGGTTCCGCTGGCCCTCGCCCTGCTGCTCAGCCTGCTGTTCGTCCTGTTTACCCCGGTGGGTCCGGCCGACACCCCGATCATCATGGACGAGGTGTCGGAGAAGGGGCTGCTCGCCATCGGGCTCACCGTGGTGCTGGTCTGCGGTGGCATCGACCTGTCGATCGGTTCGATGGTCGGCCTGACCGCGATCGGCGCGATGGTCGCCTCCCGTGCCTGGGACTGGCCGATGGCCCTCGTCGCACCGGGCGCGGTGGTGTTCGGTGCGCTGCTGGGCAGTGTGAACGGCTACTTCATCGCCTATCGCAAGATGCGGCCGTTCATCACGACGCTGGTTACCCTGGTCGCGTTCGGTGGTGCGGCCGCCGCCTTGCAGTCGGCGTTCAGTTTCGAACTGAGCATGCCCAAGCCCGATATCGTCTGGGACTTCCTCGGTGAGGGCAGCATCGCGCTGATCCCCACCGGCTGGTGCTTCTTCGGGTGCGTACTGATCGCCGTGCATGTCGGCCTCACCCGGTCGCGGTGGGGCTGGTGGGTCGCGGCGGTCGGCAGTGATCGGCGTTCGGCGCGGCGCAACGGCATTCCAGTCGACCGGGTCACCTTCTTCGTCTACGTCCTGTCGGGGGCGCTGGCCGGGTTGGCCGCCCTGCTCACCTCGGCCAGGGTCGGGCGCACCGACCCGGACGTCGGCCAGGGCTGGGAGATCATCGCCCTGACCGCCGTGGTGCTCGGTGGTGTCAGCCTCAAGGGCGGACGCGGATCGGTCCTGCGGGCGACCGTCGGAATCATCGTGGTGCAGGTGATCCAGCAGGCCACCGTGGCCTTGCGGCTCGAAGGGTCCTACTACACGGTCGTTCTCGCCACCGCACTGCTCGTCTTCGCGGTGCTCGACCTGCAGTGGGGCAAATACCGGCAGCGCACCGCCGACAAGCTCAAGATCGATCCGGGCCGGATCACCCTCGGCCCGCTCATCGACGTCACCGAGCCGGGCACGGTGTGGACGATCAACAACAGGACCACCGACGCACCCCCGATCGGTCTCGGCAAGATCGAAGGCGCCGAGGACTGCGCGGTCGACCCAGAGGGCAATGTCTACTGCGGTGATCGTCGAGGCTGGGTGTGGCGGTTCGCCGCCGACAACCCTGATGAGGGCGAGATTTTCGCTCGCACAGGCGGTTTCCCCCTCGGGCACGGGTGGGACCAGGACGGCCAGTTGCTCGTCGCCGTCGGTGGTATGGGCATCTACCGGATCTCCCCGGACGGCGAATCCGAGCCGATCGCCACCAAGGTCAGACGCAGTCGTTTCTCCCTGCTCGACGATTCGGCCTTGCGCGCGGTCGACGACCTGGACGTGGCGCCGGACGGTTCGATCTACGTCTCGGACTTCTCGACACGAACCAATGCCGCCGAATATCTGGTGGAACTGGTGGAATCGCGGGCAAACGGCCGCGTGGTCCGCATCGACCCCGACGGTGGCACCGAGGTGGTGGTGTCGAACAGCGTGTTTCCCAACGGCATCTGCACCTCCCACGACGGCCAGTCGATCCTCATCGCCAGCACCGGTCTGTGCCGGGTGGACCGGCTCTGGATCGCCGGACCCAAGCAGGGACAGCTGGAACCGGTGCTGGAGAACCTGCCCGGCAACCCCGACAACCTCAACCGCTCCTCCGACGGCAACTACTGGCTGCCGTTCGTGTCGATGCGCACGCCGATGTCGGACCTGCTCAACCGCTACCCGGCGGTGCGCAGGCGGATGACCAAGGAGGTCCCGCTCGACAGCTGGGTAGTACCGCAGCTGAACGTGTCGTGCGTCATGAAGTTCAACGATCGTGGCGAAGTCCTTCAGGTGCTGTGGGATTCGTCGCTGGCGAACTATCCGATGGTGACCGCGGTCAAGGAGCGGGCCGGCCAGCTGTATCTGTGCGGTGTCAGCAACAACCGCATCGGTCGACTCACCCTCGACCCGAGCGAGGTCGGAACGATCGATCCGGCTGCGGTTCCCGGGTTGATCGTGCCCGGCCGATCGATGGTGGAGGTACGGCGATGAACCGGACGATCAACGCCATGAAGGAATGGCTGAACCCCGACTGGGCCCGGCACCGCACGGTGCCGCCGTTCGAGGCGGGCCTGCGGCCCAACCGCCGCCTCGACGAGGGCGTGACTCTGCTGCCCGACGTCGAGTTCGAACCCGACGACGTGCGCATCCGTGACAACGGAGCAGTCGTCTTCTCCAGTGGTGACAGCATTTTCACGCTCACCGAGGGCACCGTCACGCGGCTGGTGACGCTCGGTGGGCAGGTCGGCAGTCTGTTGGTCGCCGACGATCGGGTAGTCGCCGCCGTCGAGGGCGTCGGCCTCGTGACAGTCGACGAGAGCGGAGTGGCCACCGACCTGTGCACCGATCCCGAGCTGGCCGCGTGCGTCACCGATCTGACGTTGCTGCCCGACGGCGTCGTGCTGGCGACCATCGGCTCCCGCGAGATACCGGATTGGTCCGCCGCGCTGGTCGCCGACGACCGCAGTGGGCGCATCGTCCGCGTCGACGGCTTGCACGCCGAAGTGGTCGCCGAGGGTCTCGGCTGGCCCGGCGGCATCGAAAGTGCCGGCGAGGGTGAGGTTCTGGTATCGCTGGGCTTCGACCACCGCATCGAACGCCGCACCGTGGCCGCCCCGGGCAAGTCCGGCACCGCGGTGGCGTCGAATCTGCCGGTGTATCCGGGCCGGATCGCCGCCACCACGAACGGCTGGTGGGTCGCCGCGCCGTACGCGCGCAACCGATTCACCGAATTGCTGCTCGACGAACCCGAATTGTTACGCGAGATGACCGCGACGATTCGTCAGGACCAATGGTTCGTCCCACGCCTGCGGTGTGCGGATCCCTACACCGACACCCTGCAACTGGGGCAGCTGCGCGTACACGGCGTGATCAAACCGTGGGCGCCCGCGCGCTCCTACGGTCTGGCTTTCCGGATCGATCAGCGGGGACGCATCGCCGAAAGTGTGCATTCGCGCGCGGATAGCGACCGCCACGGGGTCACCGGCGTGGTGTCACGTGACGGACGGATCGTGGTGGCGGCGCGTGGTTTCCGCAACCTGATCGAACCGCAATCAGAGAACGAAAGGTGAGTACAGTGAGCGACACCGCCGTCGCCGCCGAGCCGGTGATCCGGCTCAGCCGGATCAGCAAGCACTACAACGGAACCTACGCGCTGCGCGACGTCGACTTCGAGGTCGCGCCGGGCGAGATCCACGCCCTGCTCGGCGAGAACGGCGCGGGCAAATCCACCCTCGTGAAGGTGATCTCGGGTGCGATCGAACACGACGCGGGCACCCTGCTCGTCACCGGGCGGATGCGCAACTTCAGCACCCCGAAGGAATCGGCCGAGGCCGGGGTCGCGATGGTGTACCAGGAAGGGTCCCTCGTCGAGTCGATGACCGTGGCGCAGAACCTGTTCCTCGGTGACGAGAAGGCTTTCAACAATCTCTCCCAACTCAATGTGGTTGCGCGAGAACTATTGGAGTCACACAACTTCCACATCCGGCCGGAGGTGCCCGCTGGTGCGCTCGGCATCGCACAGAAGCAGATGGTGGAGATCGCTCGCGCGGTACACCGCGACGCCAAGGTCGTCATCCTCGACGAACCGACCGCCTCGGTGACACCGGAGGAACGACTGCAGCTGTTCCTGTCGATGCGCAGGCTGAAGAAGCAGGGCATCGGGGTCGTGTTCATCACCCATATGCTCGACGAGGCACTGGAAGAGGCCGACCGCATCACGGTCCTGCGCGACGGTGAGGTGCAGGGCACACTGGACAAACCGGCCTTCGACCGCGCCGAGGTGGTGCGGATGATGGTGGGGCGCAGCGTGGAATACCAACGGGTGCCACCGAATCGCGAGCCCGATCCGGCACCGGTGCTCGAGGTCGAGGACATCACCCTGCTTCCGGCTGTGCGCAACATGTCGTTCTCCGCGCACGCGGGGGAGATCGTCGGGATCTACGGCCTCGTCGGTGCCGGGCGAAGTGAGACGGCGATGATCGTCGCCGGGGTGACCAAGCGCCGGCGTCTACGTGGCGGCACCGTGCGACTCGACGGGCACAAGGTGCGTTTCCGGACACCGCGCCATGCCCGTCGCGCGGGCCTGGTCTACATCACCGAGGACCGCAAGTCCTCCGGCTTCTTCGGTCACTTCTCGATCGCCGACAACATCTACTTCGGGCACCTGTGCAGCGCGCCACGCCTGCCGTTGCTGGTCCGACCGGGCGAACGCAAGACCGTGGCCCAGCGCTTCGTCGAGCGGTTCCATGTGCGCACTCTGCGACCCGAGCGGGCCAAGTTGGAGGAGCTCAGTGGCGGCAACCAGCAGAAAGTTGTGCTGGCCAAAGGGCTGACCCGTCAGCCACTGGTGGCGATCATCGACGAGCCGACCCGTGGTGTCGACCTCGGGACCATCACCGAGATCCACGCGATGATCCGCGCCTTGGCCGACGACGGTGTCGCGGTGATCGTGATCTCGTCCTATCTGCCGGAGATCCGGGCCCTCTCGGACCGGATCCTGGTAGCCAAGCAGGGCAGCATCGTGGCCGAGTTCGATCCGGCCGAGGCCGACGACGCGAAGCTGATGTTCGCCGCGGTGCACTGAGGGGGAAGGATCCTTCCCAGGAACAGAGTCGTCCTGCCAGGGACTTTCCGGATGACGAAGACTGATGTCATCCGGAAAGAACCCCGACGAGCCGAGGACATCATCGTGCAGCACATCGACTTCCCGAACGCCACGGTCACCATGGCGGGCGACCTGTACCTGCCCGAGAACTTCTCCGTCGACCGGTACTACCCGGCGATCGTGTGCGTTCATCCGGGCGGGGGCGTGAAGGAGCAGACCGCCGGTCTGTACGCGCGGAAGCTGGCCGCCGAGGGCTTCGTCGCCCTTGCCTTCGACGCCTCCCACCAGGGGGAGAGCGGCGGGATTCCGCGCCGACTGGAAGACCCGTTCGCGCGGGTCGAGGACATCCGCGCCGCGGTGGACTACGTCTCGACCCTCGACTTCGTCGATGCCGCCCGGATCGGCGCGTTCGGTGTGTGCGCCGGGGGCGGTTACGCGATCGACGCCACCAAGTCCGACCGCCGGATCAAGGCCGTCGGCACGGTGAGCCCGGTCGACATCGGCGCCACCTTCCGGCGCGGCTGGGACGGCTCGTTGCCGCTGGAAACACAGCTCGCCACGCTGGACGCCGTCGCGGGGCAGCGCGCAATCGAAGCCGCGGGCG
Organism: Nocardia sp. NPDC023733; assembly: GCF_040639775.1. Lineage (NCBI taxonomy): Bacteria > Bacillati > Actinomycetota > Actinomycetes > Mycobacteriales > Nocardiaceae > Nocardia > Nocardia sp. NPDC023733. The sequence goes on from NZ_JBFAAN010000001.1 coordinate 1,458,244, forward strand.
GGGAGATCGCCGAGGTCACCTACGTGCCCGAAACCCTTGACGACACAACCCATCCCGACATGATCGAAGCGCACGAGTACTACCGCACCCAGCGCGCGCAGCACCCCAACTCCGACAACCGGATGCTGTTCACCGCCAGCGTCACCCGGATCTTCGACTACGACGCCTTCGCCGGTGCCGAGTTCCTGACCCAGCCGGTGCTGCTGATCGCCGGCTCGGCCGCCGGTTCGCTGTGGCAGGCCGATGCCCTGCACAAGCGCCTGCCGGAGAACACCGACCTCGTGCTGGTCGAAGGCGCGGGTCACGTGGGTCTCTACGACCGCCCTGAGTACGTCGACCAGGCCATGGCCGCCCTGACCCCCTTCTTCGCGACCAACCTCTGATCAGCGCCCACCCTATCGAAGATTTGATATGGAATATATTATTAGGGAATGTGACGGGCGTCTTGTCCGTCCGGACCGAAAGGGTGGCATCCATGACCAGTGAGCATCTCGGCAAAACCGCACGACGCGTGATCGCGGGCCTCGACGGCGACGGCAAGTCGACGATCGTCGTCGACGAGGGCACCGCCACGCGCATCGCCCTGCCCGCGTTCACAGTGAACGACGTGTGGCGGGTCGACGCATTGCCCGCCGACATGGCCGACGGCGACACGCTCGGTTCCGAGGTGGAGCTGGATCCGCCCGCCGCGGGCGTGGTGGTGCGCCTTGCGACCTTCCCGCCCGACAGCGAGATCGACCCGGCGGTATACGCGGAATCGATCGGCAACCTGCACGGCGAGGACGCCAAGGCCGAGGACGACGCGATCGTCGGCCTGCATGCCACCGAGACCGTCGACATCGCCACCATCATCGACGGCGAGATCTACGCGATCTACGAAACGGGGGAGACCCTGCTTCGCGCGGGCGACACCGTGATCAACCGCGGGATCAAGCACGCCTGGAGCAACCGGACCGACAAGCCGGTGACCATGGTGGCGGTCATGCTGCCAGGTAAGCGCTGACGGCTGAACAGCGCCGGCTACAAGGCCTGGGAACCTCCGACGGTCCCAGGCCTTTGTTGTGTTCACGCACGAGCTGGTCGCTGAAAGAGTATTCCGGATCATATATTGTGCGATATTGTGATCCACGTCGCACGGCGGTGTCGCTGTGGCAGAACGTCGAAGGAGTACGAAATGGATGGTCCGGCCCCGCGCAAACGAAGTGGCCTCGTCGTGGTCATGCTCTGTTTTCTGACGATCGTGGCCGACGGCTACGACCTCATCGTCTACGGCGCCACCGTGCCGAGCCTCCTGGACGAACCGGGTTGGGGGATGTCGGCGAGCACCGCGGGCTTGATCGGCAGCTGGACCCTGGTCGGTCTGATGGTCGGCTTCCTGCTCGCCGGCCCACTGGCCGACCGCATCGGACGCCGCAAAGTAATGATGGCGGGTGTCGTCTGGTTCTCCACCGGATGCGCGATCTGCGCGGTCGCCACGTCGCCCGAATTCCTCGGCGCCGCTCGGTTCTTCACCGGCATCGGCCTCGGCGGCGTCGTCCCTTCGGCTGTCGCCCTGACGATGGAGTTCGCGCCGCGCAATCGCAGGCAGATCTACAACGGCATGATGCTGACCGGTTACTCCTTCGGCGGCATCATCGCCGCCCTGGTCGCGATCGCCTTGCTCCCCGACAACAGCTGGCGCGTGCTCTACGGTGTGGGCGCGCTGTGTGTGATCGTGGTCCCCGCCATGTACTTCTGGTTGCCGGAATCGGTGAACTCGCTGGTCGCTCGCGGGAAGGACGCCGAGGCTGCCGAGCTGGCCGGTGCCTACGGACTCGACATCGACGCGATTCGCGCCGAACAGCGAATCCAGGTCGACACAGCCTCGAGCACCGACAGCGCGAGCGGGCTGCGCATGCTCCTCACCCGCCGGTACCTGCCATCGCTGCTGCTGTTCGTCCTGGTCTGCGTCTGCGCCCAGGTGATCACCTACGGTCTGAACACGTGGTTGCCGGTGCTGATGCGCGAGGCAGGCTACCCACTCGGCTCCTCGCTGCAATTCCTGCTGGTCTTGCAGGTCGGTGCCATCATCGGCATGATCGGCGGTTCGATGCTCGCCGACCGGTACGGCTCACGGCGGATCCTGGTTCTGTTCTTCCTCATCGGCGCGGTGTCGCTGCTCGCGCTGAGTCGCAAACTCGACACCGCGGTGTTGATGGTCGCGGTAGCAGGCGCGGGGCTGGGGTCCATCGGCAGCAGTTCGCTCGCCTACGGCTACGTCGCGGCCAAATACCCTGCCTCGTGCCGGGGTTCGGCGGTGGGCGCCAGCATGGGGCTCGGCCGCGTGGGCTCCATCCTCGGTCCGTCGATCGGTGGCTGGGTCGTCGGCTCCTCGCTGGGCAGCCACTGGAATTTCTACGCCTTCGCGATCCCCGCGCTGATCGCCGCCGTCGTCGTGATCCTGATGCCCGCTTCGACGGTCGACGACGAGGTTGCGCAGGTACGGGCCCCTGAAACAGACCCGGGCGGGGTCGTCGAACCGGCCCGCTAGCTTCAGGTTTCCCGTCCGGCACAGCTCGGTCGTCACAACGCGTCGGCGGGCAGACGGGTCAGGCCGAGCCGGGTGCATTGCAACAGCAACGGTGACAGAGTGTGTTCGGCCTCGTCCCGGCGCCCGGCCCGCCGCAGCGCGGAACCCACCAGCAATCCGACGCGCAAGCTCGCCAGCGGACGACGGTCCGCGTGCATGCTCGCGAGCAGGAGTTCGGCTCGTGCCAGCGCACGTTCGTGTTCGCCGGCCTCCGACAGCAATCGGATGGCTGAGTCCTCGTCGAATTCGTCGATGGCGGCGACGATTCCGTCCTCGTGCCGGACCGTGCGTGGTGCCAGCAGGGCGTCGGCGATTCGCGGGTCCAGATCGAAGCCCGCGCGGACCTGTTCGTTGCGGAGACGAGCGGTCAGCCGAGGCAGCTCGAGGCGCTCGGCGACGGACAGGCCTTCTGCCAGGAGTTCGCGCGCGCCCACGTGATCGCCGCGCAGGGACCGCGCCCGCGCACCTGTCCCATAGGTGGCCAGCATGAAGTCCACCCCACCGCCGCCTTCGGTCGACAGTTCCCTGCTCGCCGTGAGCAGATCCACGGCTGCGTCGAGATCGCCTGTCTCATAACGCAGCTCACCGAGTAGTGCCCCGGCCAAGCGGGTGGCGTGCGCCGCCGGGCCCATCGTGGCCAGTGCGGTGTCGAGTGCGACGGTGAAAAGCTCCTCGGCGCCGGCGATGTCGAGCTGTTCGAGGGCCGCGAGACCGGCGAAACAGCGACCGTAGACGGACAGGAACGGGCCGGTCGCCTCGTGGTACGGCGCCGCCCAGAGTTGCCGTCGCCGCGCCTCGTCGAAGTCGAAGCGATGGATCGCGGCGAAGGTGGCGATATTGGCGGCCACGCCCGGAATCCGGGGAGAGAAGTCGTCGGGACGGGTCAGCGCCTGCCCGATCAGCCCGTCCAGTGCCGATACCCGGTCGGCGAACATCTCGCGGACACTGATCGCGACGTCTGCTTCGGCCCGTAGATCGGCACGGTCGGCTTCGTCGACGCAGTCCAGGGCCGCCTCGAAACGGGCCAGGTATGCCTCGGTGGCCGCAGGCCTGCGCAGAACCAGGTTCACCCACACCCCGAACAGCTGGATCCGCGGTCTCGTGCGGCACACATTCGCGGGAAGTTTGGCCAGAATCCCCTGCAGCATCACCATTCTGGACCGTTCCAGCAGATAGCCCGCGCCCTCCTCGACGAGCTCGGCCGCGCGGCCGGGGTCTTCGGCGGCGAGAGCGTGTTCGACGGCGTCGTTGAGCAGATGACGGCGGGCGAACCACTGCGCGGCCCGCAGCCGCAGCCCAGCGATTTGTCCCGGCCGGTCCTGGGTCAGTCTGCGGCACAGGTAACCGGCGAAGAGCTGGTGGTAGCGGTACCACTCGCTGCCGGGGCCGGTCGGCAGGAGAAACAATCCACGTTCGGCGAGGTCGGCGAGCACTTCGGCGGCATCGGCGTGGCCGGTCAACGCTGCGGCCAGGCTGCCGCAGATCCGCTCGCAAATCGAGGTCGTCATGAGGAAGTCGAGCGTTTCCGGGTCGAGGGCATCGAGCACGTTCTCGGCCAGGAACGCACCGATATCAGGGTGGGTGGCGAGGCTACCGAGTAGCTGCCCGGTGTCCTCGCCCGCGCGCAACGACAGCACCACGAGTTGTAACGCGGCGATCCACCCGTCGGTGGCCCGGGTCAGCGCGAGGACTTCCTCCGCGTCCAGGTGCACATCATCGGCGTCGTCGAGGAAGTGGCGGACTTCGTCGGCGTCGAAACGCAAAGTGGCGGCGTCGATCTCGGTGAGCTCACCGTACATGCGCAGTCGGCTGACCGGCAGGTCCGGACTCGCGGTGGTGGTGACGACGAGCGGCAGATGATGGCAGCCGTGCTCGAGCAGGAACCGGATGGCCGCCACCGAGCCGGCGCCGGTGACGCGCTGCCAGTCGTCGAGGAACAGGGTGACCCGCCGGTCGCGGGCGTGCAGACCGTCGACGAGCCCCGTGAGGACAGCGCGGGCCGGATCGTCGGGGTCGGCCTCGAGCAGACGATCGAGGTCGTCGGCGAGATCGGGAACCGCGGAACGGACAGCCTCGACGAGGTGGGCCAGAAACCAGGCGACGTTGTCGTCGTCCTCGTCGACGGTGAGCCAGGCAACGGCGGCGCCGTGTTCGACGAGCTCGTCGTGCCATTGCGCGGCGAGCGTGGTCTTCCCGAAACCGCTGGGTGCGTGAATGGTGGTGAGCCTGGTGTGTTCACACGTACGCAGCCGCTCGAGCAGCCGCATACGGGCCAGCGTCGCACGCGCCGGGGTCGGCGGGCGGTACTTGGTGGCCGGAGTCGGTGGGGCAGTGGTCCGTTCCTTCGATCGCGGTACCGTCGCCGCCGCCTGTGGTGGCGGGCTCGGAACCCGAAGCACATCCACGGGTGCACCCGTGGCCCGTTGCGCCGCACACAGTTCCGCGCCGAAATCGGCGGCATCGGCGGGTCGCTCGGCTGGGTCGGGGGCCATCGCGTGCTCGATCACCGACCGGACCGCCGCAGGCACATCCCGGCTGGTGAAATCGGGGCCGGGTTGCTGGGAAACCCGCAGGAATCGGGACACAACCTGCTCACCTTCGCGACGCTCGTAGGCGACATGTCCGGTGAGCGCGCAGAAGAGTGTGGCGCCGAGACTGTACACATCCGTGGCAGGGGTGGCCGAAGCGCCGCGCAGCACTTCGGGCGCGGCGAACGCGGGGGAGGCGCTCACCACGCCCGTGGTCGTGTGGAATCCGCCTTGGACTCTAGCGATGCCGAAATCGGTGAGTTCCGGCTCGTTGTAGTCGCTGATCAGAATGTTGGCGGGCTTCACATCACGGTGCAAGATGCCCGCCCGATGCGCCGATTCCAGCGCTCCGGCCATCTTCACACCGAGCCGCAGCGTCGCCGCCCAGTCGAGCGGACCGACGGTGTGGATGCGCTGTTCGAGCGACCCACGCGCGTGGTAGGGCATGACCAGGTAGGGATGCCCGCCACGGGTGGTGCCCGCGTGGAAAACGGCGACGATGTTCGGATGACCCGAGAGCCTGCCCATCGCCTGCTGTTCCCGCACGAAACGCTGCAATCCGTCGGGGTCGAGCTCAGCGGTGAGTACCTTCACAGCGACCACCCGATCCAGCTCCGGCTGGGCGCACCGGTACACGACTCCGAAACCGCCGCGCCCGATCTCCTCGGCGTCTTCGAAGCCCGCAGCGGCCAGCTCCGCGGGAATTCCCGAAGCGGAACTGCGCTGCGTCGACTCGATGTCGGCCATTTCGGCTCGATTCGGTACTGCTCAGGTCGCGGTGCGCGGGTGCGCTCGCCTCTACCGAGAATAGCCCTGTCGATGCCGGTGTTCGACTGGCGTCAAAGGCGTTTCGACCAGTAGTGCACCCAGCGGTACTTGGCTCGTTCTCTCGGCGTCATTCCACCCCAGATGCCGTGCGGTTCGTTGGTGGTGACCGCGTGGTCCCGGCAATGGGTCAGGACTGGGCAGTCCGCGCAGACCTTCTTGGCGGCAAGCACCTTTCGCGATTCCTGGCCCGTGTCGTAGAAGTCGTTCACGTCGTAGGCGCGGCAGGTGGCATACATCTGCCAGGCCCAGGCTTCCGCGCGCGGCGGGGGAAGGCGCAAAGACTTCTCGCCCGCGGGTCTCATGCCGGTTCACTCACGGTGACGGTCAGCGCGCGCCGGTGAGCGGCCGCGGCGAGCTCACGTTCGCGCGCGCTGTCGGGTCCACCGAGACCGGCCAGGTGGTCGTGCAACCGTGCCTTCGCCGCGTACCAGGCGGCCAGCGCTTGCGCATCCGCGCCGGGGGCGGGGCGGGTCAGGCACAATGCGGTCATTTCGATCAGCACGTTCATGATCGGTCCTTCGACTTGCCGGGATCAGTCGTAGACGACGACACCCCGCAGGTTCCGCCCGGCGTTCATGTCGGCGAAGCCCTGCGTGATGTCGTCGAGGGAGTAGCGGGTGGTGACGAGTTCGTCGAGTTTCAGCGAGCCCTGCTGATACATCGCCAGCTGTGCCGGGATGTCGGCGGTGGGCGAGCTCGCGCCGAACAGTGAGCCTTGCAGGCGCTTCTGGTACAGCGTGAGTTCGTGCAGGTTGATGTCGCCCGCGCCGACGGTGGCGTCGCCGAGCCCGACGGCGACACAGGTGCCTGCCTTGCGCACGGCGCTCAGCGCCTGCCCCACATGGCGACCGGTGGTGATTCCGACCGTCACGATCGAGGAGTCGGCGCCCTGGCCGTTGGTCATCGAGCGGGCGAGTTCGGCCGCCTCCTCGATGTCGGCCACGGCGTGAGTGGCGCCGAGCTTCAGTGCGGAATCGCGCTTGAACGGCACGGGGTCGACCGCGATGACCGCGCCGGCGCCTGCGTGTGCGGCACCCTGCACGGCATTGATCCCGATGCCGCCGATGCCCATGACGATCACGACGTGCCCCGGCTTCACCTCGGCCGAGTTCACCGCCGCACCCCAACCGGTGCCGACACCGCAGCCGGTGAGGCAGGCGATATCGAGCGGGATCGACGGATCGATCTTGATCGCCGAGACAGCGGAAACGGTGGTGTATTCGCAGAAGGTACCGAGTCCGGCGAGCTGACCGACGGGTGCGCCGTCGAGCGAGAGCCGATACGACGTGGGGTCGTCGAAACGCGCGCCCGTGGCCAGGAACGCGCCGAGGTCACACAGGTTCTGGTGGCCGTGCGCGCACCACCGGCAGCGGCCGCACACCGGAAGGAAAGAAAAGACCACGTGGTCACCTTCGGCGAAGCCCTTGGTGCCCGGTCCGACGGCCTCGACGACACCGGCGCCCTCGTGCCCGCCCGCGAGAGGCAGAATGCCCGGCGTCTGCGTACCGACCGCGAAATGGTCGTCGGAATGGCACAAGCCCGCCGCGGCCATCTTGACCCGGATCTCACCGGGACGGGGGTCCTCGATGTCGAGTTCGACGATCTCGTAGGCGCCCGGTGTCTGCCGAAGCACCGCGCCCCGGGTCAGCACGAGGTGGCCTTGTCGTCGGTGTTCGCCCAGCGGATCATCGGTGCACTCCTTCACGAGTCTTTGATTCAGCATAATATATTCTGCGACCTGCGTCACGCGATCGGTCGGAAACTCCGCACGTCGACGGCTCGATGCGCGTCGGCCAGCGCGCACAAAGTCACGGTGCCGAAGACGCCCACCCGGTCGAAGGCGACCGCGGTGCCGACCGAGATTCCCGCCTCTTCGATTCGCTGGGTGGTGGCGAAACCGACGGCCGGCCCCACCGGCAGGCGGCCCAGGGCCAGCGAGACGTCGGCATTGATGAACTCCAGTCCGTTGCCGCCGAGGTTGACCGCCACATTCACCACGTCGGCAACGCCTGCGGCCAGCTGGAACGGCGTGGTCGGTTCGTCCTCGACCACGGGAATCTGCTCGTGCCAGATCGTATTGCGAGCGTCGTTGGTGGATCGGTCCGCGTCGCCCCATCCGGTCTCCTCGGTGAAGTAGAGCCGGTGCTGGGCTTCGACCAGCGCGGTTCCGGGTGGTGGCGGCTCCGGTCGCGTACCGCCGGACCAGACCGCACCCGGTGGGCTCTGACCGGGTGCCAGCCACAGCGCCGAAGCCCGGGCGACGGGCCGCCCGTCCTGTTCGAGCACCGTGTCGATCAAGCACAATCTCTTGCCTTCCCGGACGACGGTTGCCGAGGCGGTACACGGGCGTAACCGTGCGGGACGGAAGAGGTCGACGGTCCACCGCACCGGCGCCAGGTCGGTGCGCCCGAGGGTGTCGACCTGCTGCTCGGCGGCGCGAGCCAGTGCCGAACTCACCGCGAGCCCACGCATGTGCTCCTGGCCCCACCCGCTCGCGGCCTCGGCCTGGGGGACGAGCTCGACCCCATGGCTGCTGTGCTGCGCGCGGAAGAATGCTCCGGTCATCGATGTGCCCTTCGGATCGGATAGGTCATAATATTAAATATATGATAAGGTCTTGCTCTGAACACCAAGACCTCCCGAGGTCCTTCTGATCCCCCGGGGGTCTCGGGCAAGGCGTCGGTCACCGCGCACGGCACATGGGTTTCCACCCTGCGGTGACCGACGCCGTTTTCCATGGGGGTGGTGCTGCGCGATCGCGCTTCGGGGCCGCATAATGCGTAAGTGCCGAACGACAAAGACCCTCTGGACGCCGATTCCTCACCCCGGGAGCTACCCCGCCGCGCGAATTCGCAGCGTCAGCAGTTGTCCGAAGACGTCGCGAGCTACGTGCGGGAACTGATCATCTCGGGCCGGGTTCGCTCCGGTGAGTTCCTGCGCGCGGAACCGATCGCGGAAGCGGTCGGCGTGAGCAACACGCCCGTGCGTGAGGGCCTTTTGCTGCTCAGTGGCGAGGGGTTCGTCGAACTGGTCCCGCGGCGCGGGTTCATGGTGTCGGCGTTCAGCAGGCAGGACGTACGCGACCTGTTCTGGGCACAGGCCACACTCGCGGGTGAACTGGCTTCGCGCGCGGCGAAATCCATCTCACCGCGCCAGCTCGCCCACCTCGCCGAGGTGGTCGCCGAGCACGAACAGGCGGTAGCCGACGGAGCCGATCTCGACCGCATCGTCGCGCTCGGCCACGAATTCCATCGCACCGTGAACTTGGCCGCGGATTCCCGCAGGCTCGCGCTGTTGTTGCGCTCGATCGTCAAGCAGTTGCCCAACCGGTTCTACGGCAATATCGAGGGCCATGCCAACGAGTCTCTCGATTTCCATCCCGCCATTCTCGAGGCGCTGCGCAAGCGCCGCGCGAAGACGGCGAGCAGCCTGATGCGCGATCACATCATGTCCGGCGCCGACGAACTCATCGCCATGCTGGAGAAGCAGGGCATGTGGTCCACCCCGGAGAAGTCCACAGCCTAGGTCGCAGTGTCCAGAAAGTTGGACACTCGGTGCGCCGGTTCGCACGCAGCATGGGGGAGCAGGACCTCACTGCAGAGAACCGGACAGGAAGGCACCGTTCAACGATGAGCACCACCCCCGATCAGGCCACCAAAGATCTCGCGGACAACTGGGTCAAGGCCCTCACGAACATTGATCTCTTCAAGGAGATCAGCCATGACGATTGCCTCGTGTGGCACAGCTCCGACGACAAGTGGGTCACCGTGGCCGACGCGGTCGCGGCCGTGTACGAGCGTTCCGCGGGCGGTGCCGTTCCGACCTTCGTCTCCCTCGGGGTCACCTACACCGAGCACGGGTTCTTTCACGAGTGCACCACCGAGGTATCGATCGGCGGTCAGGAGATGAAGCTGCACTTGCTGCAGAATGTCGAGGTGCGCGACGGCAAGGCCGCGCGGGTCCGTGAGTACATCGGCCCGGAAATGGGCGTCCAGCCCTGATCCCGAAGCCGGGAGCTTCGCGCTGAGGGCCGGTGTCGTGACCGAAATGGTCATGACACCGGCCCTTTCGTTCGTCTAGGGGGTGATGGCGACCACGGGCCCGTCGGACATGACCACACCGGTGTCGACCGAAGGCCGTCCGGACGGTGCGAGGCTGCCGTCGTCACGGATCGTGTAGCTGTGCACCCGCGTCGTCACCTGCGCGGTGAGCACATCGATGAGATACAGCGTCTTGCCGTCGGGATGCAGGGCCACTTGACCCGGCAGGGTGGCCGCGGGCGCCGCGTACGGTGAACCGGGAAGTTCGGTCAGTCGTCCGTCCGGGTGCAGGTCGAAGCCGGCGATCGACTGGCCCATGGCGTTGGGGACGTACAGGCGGGTGTTGTCGGCGGTCACCACCGCGCCGTGCGGAACGCCGTGGGTCGGGTAGGGCGAGCCGGGTGTCGGTGTCAGCTGCCCGTCGTCACCGATCGCGAAGCCGGACAGATCGAAACCGAATTCGTTGCTCACGTAGAGGTATCGCCCGTCCCGGCTGAGGCCGGGGGCGACGGGACCGAGTTTCACCTCGATGGCGCCGAGCGGGGTCATCGTGCCGTCCGGCGAGATCGCGTAATTGGACATGGTGTTGCCGAGGTAGGTGACCACCCGCAGGAACCGTCCGCTCGGGTCGACTGCCGCCATACCGACCGCGCTGAACCCGTCGACCGGAACCGTCGGCGCTCCGGTGGGAACGAGCGCGCCCGAGGGCGTCACCGCGAACGACTCGACGTGGCCCGGCGCCCCGCCGACCACGACGAACAACTGTTTGCCGTCCGGGCTGAGTGTCGCGGCGGTGGGTGGCCCGCCGACGGTGATGTCAGCGCCCGCAACCGGATGCAGGCTCCCGTTGTCGTCCAGGCGGTATCCGGAGACGCCGAAGTCGCCGGCGTGGGGGACGTAGACAGTGCGGCCGTCCGGGGCGAGTACCAGCGACAGGACGCCGAAACCGGTGGGGAACGGACTGTTCGGCACACTCGCCAACGTTCCGTCGTCGGCCACGCGCAGGACGCTGATGCCCATCGACGCGGTGCCCGCGACCATCAGGAAGCGGGAAGTGGCGGCCGCGGCCGGGCCGGGCGCAGCACTCCAGCCGACCACTGCGAGCAGCATGGCGATGAAAGCCAGTGCGGCGCAACGGAGTATACGACTCACGGGGCCGGATCGGGAGGGGAGGGAAAGGGAAGTCATCGGTGATCTCCTCGATGAGATTCGGAGTCCGCGATCGGCAGAAGGCAAAATCGCGCGACAACGCGGAACGATCACATTTTGTATATGATCTGGCAACCTCCGTTGTGTGTCGTAACAAGTAGAGGGGTGCCTCGTTGCCTTATTTCAAATCAACCACGCGAGTGAGATTGCACACTATATTGTGCATAATTCGAGGCAGGCGACGTGGCCTGCCCGATACACGGAGGTACCGCATCCTGATGCTCAGGAACGCATTCGCACCGCGACGTGTCGCCGCAGTCGTGGCTGCCGCGCTCGCACTGTCGTCGGCCCCGGCCCTCGCGCACTCGGCCCCCGCTGACGCGCCACGCTATCTGCTGGTGACCGGCAGCGGTTCCGCGAGCATCGGCGTCATGCGGGTCGACGACAACGGCGCGCTCACTCCGGTGCCCGGTTCGCCCTTCGCCGGCGACACCGGCTCGATCACCCTCGAGATCACCCCGGACGGCCGCCGGGCATACGCCGGGCACGTGGTCTCCGGCTCGATCATCGGCTTCGACCTCGGCGCCGACGGGGCGATGCACCAGATCGCAGGCAGCCGCATCGATTTCGGCGCCCCCGTGATCGGCGTGACGATCACGCCGGACGGATCACGGTTGTTCGCGACCGTCGGCACACTCAGCACCGAGGTCCGTTCCTTCGACATCACCGCCTCCGGTGTTCTCGTGCCGACCGGCGCTCCGGCCACCCCGGTGCCCGGAATGAGCGGATTGAGCCTGCCGCAGGTGACCCCTGATGGACGCCACCTGATCGTGACCACCTTCACCGGCGGGACCGTCACCAGCTACGCCATCAACGCCGACGCCTCGCTCACCCAGGCCGGCCCGACCATGGCGACGGGTGAGCTGCCCGCCTTGCCCGCCATCACCCCGAACGGCCGCTATCTCTACGTCAGCAACGAGGGCAGCGCCACCCTGTCCGGCTATGTGATCGCCCCTGACGGCAGCCTGTCGGAGGCTCCGGGCTCGCCGTACCCCACCGGTGACACCCCGCACGGTTCGGCGATCACCTCGGACGGCAAGCACATGTACGTGCCCGCATCACGCAGCGGACAGGTCGAGGGTTTCCGCATCGGCGCCGACGGTGCGCTCTCGCCTCTGCCCGGCGCGCCCTACCCAACCCCCGAGGGCACTGTTCCCGGCCGCGTTGTGCTCAGTCCCGACGAAGACGAGCTCTGGGTCATCGACTCGCTCACTGTGAACGGTACGGCGCGGGTGCACACATACAACGTCGCCGCCGACGGCAGCATCGCGCCGTCGGGGCTGCCCGCTGTCGACACCGGCGTGGTCTTCCACGACGGCCCGTCGGCCCACCTGACCCCCGCGCGATGACGCACCGCGGTGGGCCGCCCGGCCCACCGCGCCGTCCGAGCCTGTCCATCCCGAGGAGAACCACTGTGCCGTCGGCCGATGCAGAGTCGAGCGTCGAGGACGCCCGTTCGAGCAGTTCGCAACACCCGCTGCGAGCCCGGTTCGGCACGAGCGTGCGGACCCGCGTGCTCGCGATCGCTCTGATCCCCAGCCTGGTGCTGCTGGCGACTGGCGCGGTCGCGGTCACGTTGGTCGGGCTCCGGGCGCAGTCGGTCAAGGAATGGTCCGACTACCGGGGCACAGTGATCGACCCACTGCTGCGGTTCGTGACGTCGATCCAGGCCGAACGACTCGCCAGTGTCACCGCGCAGGAGCACGCACCGGGCGCGGACGCGGAACTGCGCACCAGCCGCGACGACACCGACCGTGCGATCGCCGAGACCGGCCGGATCGCCTCGGCGGCACAGGATATGGATCAGAACACCGGTGCCGAGTCCATCCAGGCGCTGTCGGATCTCATCGGCCGGATGCAGGTGATCCGGGAATCGGTCGACAGCAGGCGGGCGACCACCGGCGATGTCGACCAGTATTTCAGCGACCTCATCGCCGCCATGCTCGGGGCGGGCCAGGACTCCGCACGGTTGAAGTCCTCCGACACCACGACGATGGACGCCGAGATGACCGCGATCGAGCTGCTGCGCGCGGCCGAAAGCCATTCGCGCGTGGTGAGTCTCGTGGCCGCGGGGACGGCGGCGGCCGATGGTCTGTCGCCGTACGAGCGGCGAGTGCTCGCGCAACATATCGGCGTCTATCGCAAACAATTCGAGCTCGTCGACACCCGCTTGTCGCCCGCGGTGCGCACCAGCGTTCGCGCCTTGACCGGTGGCGCCGACTGGCGTGTCGGCACTACGGGCGAGGACGAGATGGCCGAGCGCGGCGAGCTGTCGATGCCGGTGCAGCAATGGCTGGCCGCCGAACGTGCGGTCGACACCCGCCTGATCGCGGTGATCCGGGATCAGTTCCGGGTGACGGTCGACGCGACGAGCGCGGCGGCCGACCGCATGATCGACCAGCTGCTCTTCGTCTCGGCCATCATGCTCGTCGTCACCATCCTCGCGGTGTCGGGCTCGCTGGTCCTGGCCAATCGGCTGTTGCGCCGCCTGCGCACTCTGCGCTCGGCCAGCCTCGAGCTCGCCAACGACCGGCTGCCCGATCTCATCCGCCGTATCCACAACGGTGAACAGGTCGACGCGCAGGCCGAAACCGCCCCGGTCGACCGGGGGCGTGACGAAATCGGCCAGGTGGCAGAGGCGTTCGCTGTTGCCCAGCGCACCGCGCTCGAGACCGCTGTGGGCGAGGCCAGTACCCGCAACGGCTTCAACAAGGTGTTCCTCGACATCGCGTTCCGCAGTCAGGCCCTGGTACGCAGGCAGCTCGACGTGCTCGACGTCGCCGAGGCCCGCCAGGACGACCCGGAGGACCTCGAGCTGCTGTTCCAGCTCGATCACCTGGCGACTCGCGCGCGCCGCAACTCCGAGAACCTGCTCATCCTCGGCGGTCGCGCGCCGGGACGACGCTGGCGCAACCCGGTGGCGCTCGAGGAGATCGTGCGCAGCGCGGTGTCCGAGACCGAGGGGTACGCGCGGGTGAGCGCGATCCGGCTACCCGCCGTGAGCGTGCTCGGCGCGGCCGTCGCCGACCTCATCCACCTGCTGGCCGAGCTGATCGACAACGCGGCCGCGTTCTCCCCGCCGGACGCACCGGTGGCGGTACATGGCAACTCGGTCGGCAGGGGAGTGGTGGTCGAGGTCGACGACCAGGGCCTCGGGATCTCCTTCGAGGAACGGGAACGCCTCAACGCGATGCTGACCGAGCCGCCACAGTTCCACGAGATGGCGCTGGCGGGGCATCGCCATCTCGGGCTGTTCGTGGTGAGCAGACTCTCGGCGCGCCACGGCATCTCCGTGACCCTGCAGGAATCGCCGTACGGTGGTGTGCGAGCGACCGTGCTGGTGCCGTGGGCTGTGCTCGAGGCCGGGGACGACAATCCGACTGCGGCGGTCGAACCGGTACACACCCGCGACGCCGTGCACCGTGTTCCCGGCGCCACCGCGCTGCCCGGTGCGCCTCGCCCCGATCCGGTTCCGGCACCTGCCCTGCCGGAGCAGATCCGCCGGGCTGAGCCGGTGCGACGCAACGGGTACCACGCGGCGAGCAACGAACCGCCGGCCAGGCTCGACGGAGCCTCGGTCGCCGAGGCGGATCGCAGACCTGCCCTGCCCAGACGTGAACGGCTCACGCACTTGTCGCCGCAACTCAGTACCGATGTGGGAGAAGAGGATCCGTACAACCCGGCGCCGGCAGGGGCAGCGCGCGTCCGAGCGCCGGAGACGGTGCGTACGGCGATGAGCTCGCTGCAGAACGGCACGCGACGGGCTCGCGTGCGACCACCCAACTCCCATCCGTAGAACGGGTCAGAACATGAACGAGGACATGATGGTTCGTCAGGCTCCCGCAGGCACGCTCGACTGGTTGCTCACCAACCTGGTGACGATGACATCCGGCGCCGAACACGCGGTGGTGCTGTCCGCGGACGGACTGGCACTGGCCGGGTCCGACGGTTTCGAGCGCGAGGATCTCGAGCATCTGGCCGCCATGTCGTCGGCCCTGCACAGCCTGGCTCGCGGGGTCGGCACGCGCTTCGCCAAGGGGCCACTGCATCAAACTGTCGTCGAACTGGAGCACGGCTATCTGTTGGTCACCGAAGCCGGGCACGGCGCGTGCCTGGCCCTGTTGACCGATGCCGACGCGGATCTCGGCTTGATCGCCTACGAGATGAACGTGATCGTCGGCCAAGTGCGTGAGCATCTGTCGGCGGCGCCGAGAACCTCGATGTCGACGCGAGTGCCGTGAGTGAGGGGCCGGACGAGGTGTGGGGCTACGTGGACGACGACCCGGGGCCCCTGGTTCGTCCGTTCGCGCTGACCCGCGGCCGAGCGGGCCGGGACCTGCCGGACCTGGACATCCTGACCCTGGTGATCTCGGTCGGCTACGACTCCGATGTGAACAAACTCGACCGCGAATACGCCCAGATCTTTCAGCTGTGCCGCCATCAGCCGATGTCGATCGTCGAGATCGCCGCCCACCTGAAATTGCTCCTGGCCACCGTGAAGGTGCTTGTCAGCGACCTCATCACGGCCGGCTATGTGATCTTCCGATCTCCACCGAGGGCCGAAGCGGGCCCCGACCCCGAACTACTGCAGGCGGTATTGGATGGCATACGTAACCTCTGACGGACGCGGTCCGGCGGTCATGGCCACCGAATTGGCGGTGAAAATCCTGGTAGCCGGAGGATTCGGCGTCGGGAAGACCACGATGGTCGGTGCCATCAGCGAGATCACGCCGTTGCGTACCGAGGAGCAACTCACCGAACTGAGTAGTTCCGTGGACGACCTGCGCGGGATCGAAGCCAAGCGAACTACTACCGTCGCATTGGATTTCGGCCGAATCACCATCAATCCGCGAGTGATCCTGTATCTGTTCGGTACGCCTGGGCAGGATCGGTTCTGGTTTCTGTGGCCGGAGCTGTCGCGTGGCGCGCTCGGCGCGGTGGTGCTGGTCGACACCCGGCGTCTGGCCGACAGTTTCGCCGCGGTGGACTATTTCGAGTCCAGGCGGATCCCGTTCGTGGTCGCGGTGAACTGCTTCGACGGCGCGGACCGCTACGCCCCCGAGGAGATCGGCGCCGCCCTCGGCGTGCCGACCCATGTGCCGATCATGCTGTGCGATGCGCGCGACCGTGCCTCGTGCAAGGAGGTGCTGGTCTGCCTGTTCGAGTACATCATGGCGAACACTGCCGCAGTGCGACCGCGCTCGATATGAATTGTGAAGGCGCACAACTACTCTGGTGCTGATCGACAAAGCACAATATATTTTCCGGTATCCGGAACCCCGGGTGCGAACCTCACCGAAAGGTCCAACCAATGAGCGATCTGCTCGACCTCGTCAACGTGCACTACGCCGGACTGGAAGGCGGCGATCTCGAACTGGCCGCGAGCCCGTTCACCGAGGATGTGTCGGCGCAGTTCCCGTCCGGCCCGCTCACCGGCATCGAGGCACTGCGCGGCATGATCGGCGCCTTCATCACCGCGTTCCCCGGGATGAAGATCGAGCGCCGCAACACCTGGGTCGACGGTGACACCGCGATCGCCGAGATCGTCTTCACCGGTGTGCAGACCGGACCGCTGGCGACCGCCGAGGGTGAGGTGCCGCCGTCCGGCCGCACGGTGACCTTCCCGCTCATCGACACCTTCACTCTGCGTGACGGCAAGGTCGGCGAGCACCGCGTCTACTGGGACAACGTCAGCTTCCTGACCCAGCTCGGCCTGATGCCCGCCCAGGGCTGAACGACCCCCTTCTGTGAACGACCCCTTCGGTCCCGGCCGGAGGGGTCGTTCGCTGTCTATGCCGGTCGTAGGTGTGCAGTTTTCTGGACATTTCGAGTGTGGTTCGCGTCATAACCTCCCAGCTATGACCTCTGATTCAACGTCGACAGGTGGTTCGGGGACGCGGCGCGCGCGAGCGGGCTGGGTGCTCGCTCTCGCGGCGACCGTTCTGCCCGGCTTCACCGCGACAGCCACGCCCGCCGCGGCCGACTCGAGCGGCTACCACATCTACGCGCACGGTTTCCTGAGCAACGGCATCGCCGGTTTCAACGCGTCCGACACCGGCCAGCCGACCTCGGTGGCCGGCAAGCCCATGCCCGGCGCGCTGAACTGGCCGCAGACGCCGACGCCGGACGGCCGGTTCCTGTTCGTCGCCCCTGGTTCGAACCCCCAGCTGATCCCCCACGCCATCGGGCCCGACGGCGAACTCACCGCCGGGACGCCGCTGGCGATGCCCGATGTCCCGGTCGACATCATCATCTCGCCGAACAACCGCGATGCCTTCGTCGTCGTCGGTCTGCAGAACGCGCAGGTCGTGCCGGTGCGGATCGGTGCGGACGGGACGCCGACCCTCAACGGTTCGCCGGTTCCGTTCGGGGAGTCCCTGGACGGCGTCGCTTCGGGCACCATCTCGCCGGACGGCAAGCAGTTGTACGTGGCCAGCCTGCTGCCTCAGCAGCTGCTGGTGTTCGACGTCGATGCCGACGGTTCGGTTTCCCCGGCCAAGCAGCGGGCGTCGACGGGCGTGAACCCGATCTATCCGCGGGTCACCCCCGACGGTAGGCACGTGTACGTCATCGACGAGGTCATGGGTTCGGTCACCGGCTTCAGGCGCGCCGCCGACGGCACGCTCACCGAGATCGAGGGATCGCCGTGGCCGACCGGCTTCTTGCCGCACGTCCCGAGTTTCACTCCCGACGGCAGTTTCCTGTATGTCCCGAACATGGGCTCGGGACACATCAGTTCCTTCGCGGTGGAGCCGAACGGCGTGCTGACACCGCTGCCCGACGTCGCGTTCGCGCCGGAGAAGCCGGGCACTTTCGCCGAATCGACGGTGATGTCACCGAGCGGTGAGGTGCTGTGGGCTCTCGGCACCGACCCGGCGCGCGGCGGCGAGGAGATCCTGCGGAGGTTCACTATCGGTGCCGACGGCGTCCTCGATCTGGACGAATCGGTCGGGGTCTACACCGGCACCTATTTCGCCAACGGGCGCACGATGTCGCTGGTTCCACGACGCTGACCCGCCTACTAAAGGCCCCTCCGGTTGCGATCGGAGGGGCCTTTCGCGTGTCGGCGGTATGTGCAGCATCACGACAGCTACGCAATTAAGTTGTGCAATTTAGTTGTATGGTTGGCTAATGACTTCCGCACCCTCCACTGCCCGCGAGCTGGGTGAAGTCCTGCACCCGATCGCCCGGCGGCTGTTCACCGGTCGGACGATCTCCGGCGGAAAGCTCGGCGTGCTCGCGTATCTGTCCACCCACGGCCGCGCCACCGCGGCCACGCTGGCGACGGTCCAGACCGTCAGCCACCAGGCCATCGCCACCGCCGTGCGCGAACTCGAAGCCCTGGGGCTGGTCCTGCGCACACCCGACAGCGAGGACCGCCGTCGCGTCTGGGTCGAACTCACCGACGTGGGGCACGCCCGGCTCGTCGAGGAGCGGGCGGCGGGGCTGGACTGGCTGGCGCGCGCTCTCGCCGAACGACTCTCCGACGAGGAACGTGCGGCCCTCGACGAGGCGCTGCCCGCGTTACGGAAACTGGCTGCCGCGGGACCGGTCGAATGATCGCCGCGCGCCGATTGACCCCCGCCCTCGTCTACACGGCCCTGACCTCGGCCATCGTCAGTTCGCTCGGCATGCTGCTCGTGCCCGCGATCTCGCGTGAGATGAGCGTCGACGTGAGCGCGGCGCAGTGGATGCTCACCGTCAATCTGCTGGTCGGTGCGGTGACGACCCCGGTCATGGGCAGGCTCAGCGACGGCCCGCACAAGAAGCGGTTGCTGCTGTGGTCGCTGATCATCATCCTGGTCGGGTCGGTCGTCGCGGCCGTGGCGACCAATTTCGCGGTGTTCCTGCTCGGGCGCGCGTTGCAGGGCCTCAGTTACGGCATCGTGCCGGTGACCATCGCCCTTGCCCGGCGCTACCTGCCCGCCGACGAAGTGCGCAACGGCATCTCGACACTGTCGGTGACAGTCACCACCGGCCTCGGGCTCGGCTACCCACTCACCGGCATCTTCGCCGACGCTTTCAGCTACCGGTTCGCGTTCTGGGCGGCGGCACTGTTCCTGCTGACCACCGTGCTCGTGGTGTGGAAAGTCGTCCCCGACGGTCCGGACGAGCGGGCCCCGCGCACACCGTTCGATCTGCGCGGCGCGCTGCTGCTCGGCGCCGGTCTCGCGACGTTGCTGCTCGTTGCCGGTGAGGGCTCGCGATGGGGGTGGGCTTCGCCGTGGACGCTCGGCCTGCTCGTCGTGTCACTGGCGATCCTGACCGTGTGGGCTCTGGTGGAACTACGCACCGAGCACGCGCTGGTCGACCTGCGGGTCCTGCGTGCCGGCGACGCGCTCGTCGCCAACGGCACCGCGATCGGTCTCGGCGCCGCGATGTACGCCTGCCTGTCGATCGCCAGTCTGATCGCGCAGGCGCCCGCCTCCACCGGCTATGGCATCGCGATGCCGTTGTTCTGGGCCGGCTTCGTCATGCTGCCGCTGTCGGTCGGCAGTTTCGCGGCCAATCGCGTCGTCCGGGTGGTCTCGGCCCGTATCCCGATGCGCGCCTTGCTGATTCCCGGTGCGGCGCTGGTCACCGCGTCGAGCCTGCTGCTGTGGCTGGCCCACGACGAGCTGTGGGAGATTCTGCTCGGCATGTTCGGCTTCGGCGCGGGCATCGGCACTACCTACGCGGCGATGCCGGCGCTGATCGCGCGCAGTGTGGCCGACCGTGAGCTCGGCAGCGCGGTGAGCTTCAACCAGGTGCTGCGCACCGTCGGCGGTTCGTTCGGTAGTGCGATGTCCGGCGCGGTCCTCGCCGCCCACATCGCCCCCGACGGCTACCCGAGCGGCACCGGGATCGGCATCGCGTTGGCCGTCGGCGCGGTCGGCTGCACGGCGGTGCTCACGGTTCTCCTCGTCGCTCACCTGATGACGCGCCGTGAACGACAATCTTGACCGACAACGAGATCAGCCGCGGTTGCCACCTGGCAACCGCGGCCGACGCGGGGATGAGCTCGCCTCACGGACCTGCGTTGAACTCGGTGGCGAACTCGGTGACGATCGAGACCGTGGCGTCCTTGGTGACCGCCGTCGCGCCGCCGTCGACCGGCAGTGCGACGCCGGTGATCCAGGCTGACAGATCGCTGGCGAGGAACAGCGCCGCGCCTGCGATATCGCGGGCGCGTCCCGCGCGCCCGATCAGCGTCTCGCCGCCGATGCGGTCGCCGATCCCGGTGAGGAACTCTTCCTCGCGCTCGCGGCTCACCCCGAACATGTCGGTGATGATCGAGGTGAGGACCGCACCAGGCAGGATGGCGTTCGAGCGTATGCCGGTGCCCTGGTTCTCCATCGCCGTTTGCCGAACCAAGGCCAGCACCGCGGCCTTCGCCATCGAGTACGCGCCGCCGTTCCATCCGGCCTGCAACGCGGCGACACTGCCGGTGGTGATGATCGAGCCCGGAACACCCTGCGCCCGGAACTGCCTGGCCGCGTACTTGTGCGCGGCGACATGGGCTTGCAGGTTCAGCGCCAGTGTGCGGTCGAGTCCCTCCGGAGCGAGGTCATCGATCGGCGAAAGATCCACGGCGGCACCGGCATTGCTGAACATGACATCGAGTCGTCCGAAGGTATCGACCGCGGCGCCGACGACGGACTCGATCTGCGCCGCGACGGTGACATCGGTGCGCACGAACAATGCCGAGTCACCCAGGCGGGCGGCGGCCGCCGCTCCGCGTTCCTCCTGGATGTCGGCGAGTACCACCTTCGCACCGTGTTCGACGAAGGTTTCCGCGGTGGCCAGGCCCATCCCGCTCGCCGCGCCGGTGATGACGGCGACCTTGCCGTCCAACAGGTTCACAGCGGCCACTGCAGGTGCTTGACTTCGAAGAATTCGCGGAAGCCCTCTTCGCCGCCCTCCCGGCCGATACCGCTGTGACCGGGGCCGCCCCACGGGGCGTCGGGGCGCATGCCGCCGCCGCCGTTGATCGTGACGGTGCCCGAACGCAGACGCCGGGCGAACTCGATCGCGGTGGGCGTCGGTCCCCAGACATTGGCGTTGAGGGCGTATTTGACGTCGTTGGCCGTGCGGACCGCGTCGTCGAGGTCGGTATAGGGCATGACCACACCGACGGGAGCGAACAGTTCCTCCTGGGCGATCTCGGCTTCGTTGGGGACACCGGTGACCAGGGTCGCTTCGAGGAAGAACCCGTCGTCGAGGCCTGCCGGTCGGCCACCACCGACGGGGATGTCGGCGCCGGCGTCACGAGCTCGGGCCAGGAACCCTTCGACGTCGGCGCGGTGTTCGCCGGTGATGAGCGGGCCGAGGACGGTGTCGGGTGCGAGCGGGTCGCCGACGGTGAGGGTGCGCAGGAAAGCGCCGGACCGCTCGACGTATTCGTCGAAGTCGGCCTGCGGCACCAGGGTTCGGGTGGTCGCTCCGCAGGCCTGGCCGCTGTTGCGGGTGAACCGCAGCGCCGAGGCGGGGACCGCGCGATCCAGGTCGGTGCCCGGCAACACGATGTTGGGTGACTTGCCGCCGAGTTCGAGAACCACCTTCTTCAGCGTCGGGGCGGCCAGGGTGAGGATCCTGCTGCCGACGGCGGGGGAGCCGGTGAAGGTGACCATGTCCACTTCGGCGGCGGTGACCACCTGCTCGGTGACCGCCGGTGATCCGAACACCAGATTGACCGCGCCCGCGGGGAATCCGGCCTCCTCGACCAACCTGACGAACGCGGCGGTGAGCAGCACAGACTTCGGTGAGGTGACCAGCACCGTGGAACAACCGGCGCCGAGGGCGGCGCCGAGTTTGTAGGCGCTCATCATGATCGGCACGTTGTAGGCGACGATCGCGGCGACCACACCCGCGGGCTGGCGCAGCAGCAGACTGCTGGTGGTGATCGGGTCGTGATCGAGTGGCATGGGCTGTTCGTAGCCGTCGCGGGGTCCACGGATGGCGGCGTCGGCGAACCAGCGGAAGAACTTCGCGGGCAGGTCGACGTGCAGGGTCGGTCCGCTGCTGATCGGGGTGCCGATCTCGGTGGCGGCGATCTGGACCAGTGATTCCCGGTTCTCCTGGAGCAGGTCGGCGAGGCGATGCAGCAGGGCGCCGCGTTCGGCCGGACCGAGGCGGCTCCACTCACCTCCGTCGAAGGCGCGTCGAGCAGCCGAGACGGCCTCGGTCACCTGGGTGGGGCCGGTGGCGGGGGTGAGCGCCACCTGGAGCCCGGTCGCGGGGTTGATCGTGGCGATGGGCTCGCCGTCACCACCGCTCCAGCGACCATCGATGTAACTGGCCGCCGCGCCGATCATGGTTGTCATGCGTGAATCCTTTTCGGGTAGAGATCAATTCGAGAAGGGGACAGTCAGCCCGCCATGTAGCCGCCGTCGACGACGAATTCGCCGCCGGTGGCGTAGGCGGCGCGGTCGGACAGCAGCCAGCACGCCATCTCCGCGATCTCGCGGGGCTGGGCGAGCCGGGCCGCGGGGATGCGCGCCATGATGGTGTCGCCGCTGCGGCGTTTGGCGTCCTTCATCAGGTCGGTGTCGGTGTAGCCGGGGCACACCGCGTTGATCCGGATGGTCGGCGCGTACTCGAGGGCGGCGGTCTTGGTGAGCCCGATGACGCCGTGCTTGGCGGCCGAATACCCGGCGGTGGTCTTGAAGCCCGACAGCCCGGCCAGCGACGCGGTGTTCACGATCGCGCCGCCACCTTGGGCTTCCATCTGCGCCAATTCCGCACGCAGACAGAGCCATACGCCCTTCAGGTTCACCGCGATCGCGCGATCGAAGGCGTCTTCGTCCCACTCGCCGACGCGGCGGCCGCCCTGGCCGATCTGTCCGCCGCTGACCCCGGCGTTGTTGAACGCGCCGTCGAGGCGGCCGTATTCGGCGGTGACCGCGTCGATCAGCGCGTTCACCTCGGCGCCGTCGGTGAGGTCGGCGGGCAGGGCCAGGACCTCGCCGCCCGCGGCGCGCACCTGCTCGGCGGTGGCTTCGAGGCGATCCTTCGACACATCGGTCAGCGCGAGCCGCGCGCCTTCCTCGGCCGCGAGCAGCGCGGTGGCCGTACCGATTCCGCCTGCGGCGCCGGTGATGAGAACGACTTTCCCGTCGAGCGTCATGTGTGTCCTTTCGGAGCGAAAGATGGTGGGGGAGGGCTTATCCGACGCGGGAGGCGGGCCAGTCGTGGGCGGGCGAGCGCCACGCGGGCCAGTGGTCCTCGGGTTCGGGTCGGGTCACCGACACGTGGTGGAAGCAGCGCTGGCACTTCACGACCATGCGTGGGCCGAGGAAGTTGGCGACGGGGTAGCGGGCCAGCTCGGCCGCACCGCAGGCCGGGCACGCGCCGTCGACGGGCACGCGCTCGACATACACGCGGTCGGTCTCGGGGCGGGGGAACAGGAGTCGATCGACTGACATGTCAGTGGTCCTTGTCTTCAGAGGGTCCAGGTGAGGGGAGTGGCGACCGGCACCTGCCAGCGCCCCTCGGCACGCTCGGTCGCCAGGCGCGCACGCTGTGCGGTGGTGGCGGCTTCGTCGACTTCGCCGTCGGCGAGCACGACTCCGTAACCGGCAGTGGCGAATTCGGGGCTCACGAGTCCTGCCCGCACGTCGGACGCGACCCTGTCCGCTTCGCGTTCGAGCGGGTCACCCCAGCCGCCACCGCCACCGATGACGAAACGCAGGGCGTCACCGGCTTTCAGGATCAGACCGGAGAACTTGCCCGTCTGATAGCGCGCGCCCCGGCCGAACTCGCCGTGGTTGGGGTCGGGCTTGCCGTCGGCATCGAACATGCCGAACAACGGTTCGATCCCGCGCAGATCGAGCGGATCGCCGTGCCGGGCCAGATCGAAATTCTCGATGTACCAGCCGAATGCGGGAGCGCCCGCGCCGCCGCCGTTGGACCCGGGGGCGCCGGCCCGGATCCGGTCGGCGGTGACGGTGACCATCGTGTCGGATTCGGCGTAGATCGAATACACCGATCCGGCGCCGCCGCGATACCGCCCCGCACCGGCGGTGTCGACGACCATTTCGTGCTGGACGACGACCAGCGGGCTCTCGATCTCGAGGTGCTCCTGAACGGAAGTGCGGCAGTTGCCGATCGGGATCACGCAGAACGAGACGCCGTCTTCTTTCCAGGTACCGCCCCAACCGCCGCCGGCGAGTGCGAACGCACCCCACGGTGTGCCCTCGTGCCCGGCGCGGGTGTCGATGCCGCCGAGGCTGACGACCACCGCGGTGCCGGTGTCACAGGCGAAGGCCTCGTCGGTGGCCTGGCTCAGCGCCTGGGTCACCACATTGATGCCGCGCGCACCGATATCGGCGTGGTTGGAGCAGCTCGACGGCGGCAGCACCTGCACCACACTGCCGGGCGGCAGGATGGTTTCGACCGGTCGCAAGGTGCCGCTGTTGACCGGAGTGGACGGGTCGACCATCAGCTTGACCGCCTCGATGCAGCGGGTGGCCTCACACCAGGCGGTACCGCAGTTGCCCAGCGGTTGGCGCCCGGAGCCGGAGAAGTCGATCTCCATCGAATCCCCGCGGACCTTCACGGTGACGTGTACCGGGATCGGCTCGCCACTGACACCGTCCTCGTCGAGGAAGTCCTCGGCCGTGTAGTCACCGTCGGGGATGCTCGCGATACCGCGGCGCATGCTCGCCTCGGTGGACTCGATGGCATAGCGCCCCGCGGCCCGGATCTTGTCCAGACCGCTGCGGGCGACGAGCTCCTGTAGCTGTCGTTCGCCGACGACCAGGCAGCCGTGCAGCGCGCGCAGATCGCCCAGCACCAGCTGGGGTACCCGGTTGTTCTCGAGGATGAAGTTGAAGGTCGGGCGCACCGGAACATCGTTGGCGTACAACAGCGTCGGCGGCAGTTTGAGCTGTTCCTCGAAGTGGGTCTGGGTGCCGTTGGAGAAGCCGCCGGGAATCGCGCCGCCGAGGTCGACCAGATGCGAAGTGGAGTGCAGCAGGAACTCCACGCGGCCGTTCACGAACACCGGGCGCAACAGGTTCACATCCGACTGGTGGATGGTGCCGCGCCACGGGTCGTTGACGAAGATGACGTCACCGGGCTGCATCGTGTCGATGTCCCAGTCGTCCATCACGAAGTTCGCGATGTGCGGTGCGGTGAAGGCGTGCTGCATGCAGCCCTCCCACAGCGCGACCGTCTCCCAGCCGTCGTCGGTGCGCATGTGGATGGCGCTGGTGCAGTCGAGGATGTCACGGCAGACCGGTGAGAAGGCGCTGCGCATCAGCGAATCCAGCATTTCGCGGGCGACTTCGACGAGGCCGTAGCGCAGGATGTCGAGCTCGACGTCGACGGCGGGGCCGGGGGTTTCGATGGTGGTCATGGTTGCTCCTCAGGCCTGCGGCTCGATGATGAGGTTGAGGTCGTCGTCCACGTGGGCGGCCCGGCCGGGCAGCACGAGGGTGGTCGCGAATTTCTCGGCGATCAGGGCGGGGCCGGGCACCGGCTGGTGCGGCGCGAGACGTTCGCGGACGTGGATCGGTACCTCGACGGGGTCGGTGGTTCCCGGCACGGTCAGCCGGGTGGTGCGCAAGAAGGACTCGCCCTGCTCGGGGGTGTGGTCGGCGGCGCCGAGTTCGCGTGGAATCACCGCGGTCACCTCCACAGTCGAGACGACCACGGGGATCTCCGGGGCCGCGAAACCGTAGGAGTCCTGGTAGAACTCGTGGAACCGGGGGATCAGCTCACCGACCCGCTCTGCGGTGATCGCGACTGTCTCGATGGGCAGCCGGTTGTCCCAGGTCTGGCCGCGGTACATCGCGAACACGGCGCGCTCGAAACGCAGACGCGAGACGTCGATGCCCTGGTCCTGTAGATCAGCCCGGATGCTGTCCTGCAAGGCCGTGAACGCGTCCTCCACCGCCTCGGCGCGGTCGGGCGCCAAGGGCGTCATGATGGATTGCGCGCGAGTGACCATCAGATCGCTGCGCAGCAGACCGAGTGCGGAGAACTGGCCGGGGCTGCGCGGCACGATCACCTTGTCCAGGCCGAGGATCTGACCGACCCGGTCAGCGAGCATCGGCCCCGCCGAACCGGACGGTTGGAGCGCGAACTCGCGGACATCGAGGCCGCGGTACACCGAGATGCTGCGCACCTTCGCGGCGATGTCCTGGCAGGCGATTTCGTAGGCGGCCGAGGCGAGTTCGAGCGCCGACATGCTCCACTGCTTGCCGGTGGTGCGCAGCGCCTCGACGGCGCCGTCGACATCGAGCTGGATCGCGCCGTTCGCGAACAGGTCCGGCTGCAGGATGCCGAGCGCGGCACAGGCGTCGGTGAGGGTCGGTTCCACGCCGCCACGCTGGTAGCAGACCGGACCGGGATTCGATCCCGCCGAGGCCGGGCCGACGGCGACGTTGCCGAGGGCGCTGGGGCGGATCAGGCTGCCCGCACCGGAACCGATGCTCTCGACATCGACCAGCGGCATGGTCAGGGTCAAGCCGGTCTCGAGAGTCCAGGTATCGGTGAGCGGGGTCTTGCCACCGCGGATCGCGGCCACATCGGTGCTGGTGCCGCCCACATCGATGGTGAGCAGGTTCGGCGCACCGCTCTCGTTGGCGAGCTTGACGCTGCCGCTCACCCCGCCGACCGGCCCGGAGACGAGCTGGAACACCGGTGCGCGGCCCGCGTCGGCGAAGGTGGCGACGCCGCCGTTCATCATCATGATCCACAAGGTGCCCCGGTAGTCCTCCTCGGACAGCCGGGCCATCAAACGCTCGAGATAGCCGACGACCGCCGGACCCACGTAGGCGTCGAGCGCGACGGTGGTGGTGCGTTCGTGTTCGCGCGTCACCGGGTACAGCGCCGAGGTCTGGATGTAGGCGTCGGGCAGTTCCTCGGCGACGATCTCGGCGGTGCGTCGCTCGTGGGCGGTGTTGATGTAGGAGTTCATCAGGCACACTGCCACCGAGCGGGCGCCCTGCTCACCGAGCTCGCGCGCGGCGCGGCGTACGGCATCCTCGTCGAGCGCGAGCAGTTCGGTGCCGTCGTAGCGCAGGCGACCGGGGACACCGAAACGGGATTCGCGACGCACGATCGGGCGTTCCTGGTGCGGTCGCAACCAGGTGGGATCGTAGAAACGGTCACCGAATTCGCGGTGCATGCGGCCGATGTCGAGCAGATCGCGGTGCCCACCGGTGGCGATCAGGCCGGTGTGCGCGCCGGTGCGGCTCAGCAGCGCGTTGATTCCCACCGTGTGCCCGTGCACGATCTCGGCGACCGCTGGCACGGCGACCTCGATCGCCGCCAGCGCCGCGAGGACGCCGACCTCCTGTTCGGTGGTGGACAGCACCTTGCCGTCGCGGACCTCACCGGTGGATTGGTTGAGCCCGATGATGTCGGTGAACGTGCCACCGACGTCGATGCCGACGATCCAGTCGGCTTCCCGTTCGCTCTGTGTCATACCGCGCCTCCGTGCCGTGTGCGGCGGCTGTGCTGCCGCTCTATGTCACACGTCACTTTTCCGCTCGGCGGGCACGCCGACATCTGGCGCGGGTAGGACTTTCGTACGACCTTCGGCCGGTTCGGGATACATCAGGTGCGCAGCGACCCGGACGGGGCCGAGTTCCGCAACCAGATCGACACCGCTTCCGCCCGATTTGCGGCGCCCAGCTTGCGCAGCACACGGGTGATGTGGGTCTTGACCGTGCCCTCGGAGATGGTGAGCTTGCGGGCGATACGCGCATTGGAGTCACCCTCGGCGAGCAACCGGACGATCTGCACCTCCCGGCGGGTGAGAACTTCGTCCTCGTCACGGCTCACCGCGATCGATCGGGTGACAGTACGGCCCGGCGCCGACCACCTCCCCAAACCCTCGAGCTGGGCGCGGATCGCTGACATCCCCTCCAGCATCGACACGCGCGCCAGCTGCTGGCTCAGCCCCTGGGCGAAGGTGGACAGCAACAGTTGGTCGACGTCGTCGAGCACACGCTGCTGGTGATAGCAGTCCCCGTGCACGAGGCCGACCACCTCACCGTCGACAAGCAGCGGCGCGATCCCGTACGAGGAGGACTTGGTTATCGCCGCCAACGGCCGGTTGACTCGCGGATTGTCTTGCACCTGGTGCACGAGTACAGCGCGTGCATCGACGACCGTGTCGTTCTCGACCAGCCCGTGGTCGAGAATCGGCGGGTTCTCCCGTCCGACCGCGACGATGTCGGCCGCCCACTGCGGATCGCGGACGACATGCATCGTGTGCAACCGCCACGCGCCGTCCACCGTGGAGACCAACGCACGGTCGAACCCCAGCCCGCAGGTCGCCTCCGGGATCCGGGTGAGCAGCGAATCCACACTGGTCACCGCGCTCAGTTCCGACAGCGCGGCGTGCACCTTGCTCAGCCGCTGGGTCCGGTTCGCGAGCCGAAGCCGCGCCTGCATCGATTCCGCCGCCCTGATCCGGTCGAGCAGACCGATCAGTTCGGCCAGCCGGGTGGGCGAGGAGCCCGCGGCCTCGGTGTCGCGCAATGCGCGGGTGGTGACCAGGTCCCAGAGTGCGCCGAGGCTCTCTCCACCGGGGTCGAGCTGGTGCTCTATCGGATCCCGATCGAGCACGGCATCGGCGTGCTCGGCGATCTCGGCGATGGTGGCGTTCAGTTCGGCGACACTGCACTGATTCGATGCCATGTTCGGCTCCTGTCCTCCGCCCGCACTCAATCGAGGCCGGCCCGGCCCGCGGTTTCCGACGGCAGTTCACCGAACCGTTCGCGGTACTGCTGGGCGAAGCGGCCTAGATGGAAGAAGCCCCATCGCATCGCCACGTCGCTCACCGAAGCGGCTCGGCCGGAGGACAATTCGTCGCGCACCCGGTCCAGCCGCACCGAGCGGACGTAGGCGCTCGGCGACATGCCGACCGCGTCGCGGAATGCCAATTGCAGTGCCCGGGCGGTCACCCCGGCGCGGGCGGCGAGTTCGGCGGTCGAGATGTCGGCATCGGGATGCGCGTGGATGTAGGCGACGGCCTCGCGTACCCGCGTGTGTCCGATGCTCGGCGCGGAACCGGTGAGGATCGGGGTCAGCTGGCTCGGCGCGGTGAGCAGGATCTGGGTCATCAGCGTCGACTCGAGTTCACGGCAGGCCAACGGCATCGTCGCCACCCCGCCTTCGCGGGCCAATTCGTCGTAGACGAACCGGGTCGAGGCCAGCAGGGCGCGGCCGGCGGGGGTGTCGATGGGGAAGGTGAGGTCGAACAGGACCGGCTCGGTGTCGCGGCGGCCGAGCAGCCGAGCCGCGTGGCGTTCGAACGGCACGCGGCGCAGATTGATGTGATAGTGCGCGGCGTCGGCGCTCCAGCGAATGGACACCGGGGCGTCGTGCACGAAGGCCACGCCGGCCTCACCCGCGCCGAACGATCGGCGGGTGCCGTGTTGCGCCACGGTGCTCTGGCCGGCCACGGACAGATTCAGGTGATAGCACGTCTGCATCGGGGGTCCGTCGATGCGGGCATCGGTGCCATAGGCCATCCGGCCGACGGTCAGGCTCTGCGAGCGGACCGTCTCCAGGGCGAAGTCGATCCTGTGCCGCTCGTCGAGGACGAGTTCGTGGTGGGCGAAGGCGGCGGCCACGTGATCGTGTGCGGCGGCCGGATCTTCCGTACGAAAGGCGCTCACGCACGCCGCGGGTGCTGACGACAACGGCAGACCCTCCTTTCAGGCGTGATGGGTATCACATAATCAATATAATATACGTTCTGCGATTCCAGAGGTGCTTCGCTCGATGGACAGTGCACCTTCGCCGAGCGGATTGTGACCCAGGTCTCCCGATCCTACCGTCGTCCTCACGGCATCCCGGCCGCACATTCTTCGCCGTAGGAGGACCCAGCCATGGCTGACGCACCCACACCACTCGAGGTGGATCGCGAACCCCGCGACGGCGCCTGCCCACGATGTGGCGCCGCCGAACTGCGCGCGTACCCCGTCGTCGCCGAGCAGGGCTGGGTGCAGGTGGTCAAGTGCCAGCGCTGCCTGCACTCCGTGTCGCGGGAACCCTGGCACCGCCTCGGCCCCATCCAGCTGCTCGCCGACCTCGTCTGAGCACCGAATCACTTCAGGAGACACCATGATCGCAGTCGATGTGGGCGGCACGTTCACCGACGTCGTCGCCTGGCGCGACGGGCGGATCCACACCGCCAAGATTTCCACCGACTACGCCGAGGTCGCGGGCCCCGTCCTGCGCGGCGCGGAGGTGCTCGGCGTCGCCGACGCGGCGGTGTTCAACCACGCCAGCACGCACGGCCTCAACGCCGTGATCACCCGCCAGCTGCCCAAGATCGGCTTCCTGACCACCGAGGGCCACCGCGACATCCTCGACATGGGCCGGGTCTGGCGCCCGGCCGAAGCCATCCTCGACCCGCACTGGCGGCGCAGTTTCGGCGACGCCTCGCGGCCACTGGTGCAGCGCTACCTACGGCGCGGCATCCACGAGCGCATCACCGCCGACGGCGGTGTGCTGTTCGCCCTCGACGAGGACCAGGCAAGGACCGAACTCGAGGTGCTGCGCCGCTGCGAGGTCGCGGGCGTCGCGATCTGCCTGATCAACGCCTACGTCGATCCCGTGCACGAACTGCGGCTGCGTGAACTGGTGCGTGAGGTGCTCGGCGACGTGCCGTGCTCGATTTCGAGCGAGGTGTCGCCACTGGCCAAGGAATACGCCCGCGCCTCCACCACCGTGATCGACACGCTGATGAAGATCATCTACTCCGACTACACCGCGGGCCTGGAGAAGGGCCTGAGCGAACTCGGATTCGCCGGCCAGCTCAACTTCGCCGACTGCGCGGCGACCCTTGTGCCCTCGGCGCAGGCGATGGAGCAGCCGTTCCGCATCGTCTTCTCCGGCCCTGCCGCCGGAACCGTCGCGTGCGCGCACTTCGGCGCGCTCATCGAGGAGAACGACCTGCTGTGTGCCGACGTGGGCGGCACCTCGTGTGACATCAGCGTGGTCAGCGGTGGCGAACCGTTCGTCAACACCACCTTCGAACTCGAGCACGACCTCGTGGTCAATGCGCTGGCCAACGACATCTCCAGCATTGGTGCGGGCGGCGGCAGCATCGTGTCGATCGGTTCCGCGGGCGAGATCCAGGTCGGCCCCGACAGTGCGCGGGCACAGCCTGGACCGGCCTGTTACGGCCGTGGCGGCACCCAGCCGACAACGACCGACACCTGCCTGCTGATCGGGATCCTCGATGCGGACGACTTCGCGGGCGGCGAAGTGCAGCTCGACGCCGACGCGTCGCGGCGGGCCTTCGAGTCCCTCGACACCGAGCTGGATCTGGCGCACCGGGTTCGCTACGCCTACGAGATGGCGGTCAACAACATGGCCGAGGGCGTGTTCAACGTCGCCATCAAGAACGGTGTCGACCCCCGCGACTACAGCCTGGTCGCCTTCGGCGCCGCGGGCCCGATGCTGCTGCCCGCGGTACTCGACACCGTGCAGTGCAAGCAGGTGATCGTGCCGCCGAACCCCGGCCTGTTCTCCGCGGTCGGATTGCTTTCCACCGACCAGGTTTTCACGGTCGACCGCAGCGCCTACCTCATGCTGACGGGTGACGCCGCCCCCGCGATCGACAAGCTGTTCTCCGAGATGGAGGAACAGCTGCGGGCTCGCACGGGCGGGGGCTCGGTGCGAATCCTGCGCAGCATGGACGCGCACCTGGCCGGACAGAGCTGGGAGACCCCGTTCGTGCCCGTACCGAGCGGCACAATCGATGAGGCCGCCGTCGCCACCATGGTGTCGGCTTTCCACGACACCTACGAGGCCCGCTCGGGCAACCGCTTCGAGATCATGCCCGTCGAAGGCGTGACGTTCCGGGTGCGCGCGATCCTCGACACCCCCAAGGTCGAATACGCCGAGCTCCCGTCCCGTTCCGTGGGCGACGGTCCACTCACCCCTCGCCGCACCGTCACGCTGCGGTACCTGGGTGACCTCGACTCGGACGGTATCGGCGCCCAGCAGGCCCACGTCTACGACCGCACGAGCCTGCGCGCAGGCGATGTGCTCGACGGACCCGCCGTGGTCGAGGAAGAACTGTCAACCACTCATATCGGTGCGGGCCAGCAGGCCACCGTCGGTGTGTACGGCGAAATCGTGATCCGGAGGAAGTGACATGTCCAGTCCGACCATCCCCGCCGCCCCCCGGCTGCGCGACCTGTCCGACGCCCAGTTCCGCGAGCGCTACGGTGCCGACCGGTTCAGCGCCACCGTGATCACCAACCGGCTGCGCTACGCGGTCGAGCACATGTCCACGGGTTTCATGCGCGAGGCGTTCTCGCCGATCATCCGCGACTGGTACGACTTCGCCTGCACCATCAGCGGTCCTGCGAACAAGGGCTATCCGATGGCTGTGGTCAGCAACAGCCTGGTCG
The DNA here is from genome assembly GCF_040639775.1 of Nocardia sp. NPDC023733. Classification (NCBI taxonomy): domain Bacteria; kingdom Bacillati; phylum Actinomycetota; class Actinomycetes; order Mycobacteriales; family Nocardiaceae; genus Nocardia; species Nocardia sp. NPDC023733. The sequence goes on from NZ_JBFAAN010000001.1 coordinate 1,490,786, forward strand.
TGTTCCTCGGCACCATGGGTGACGCGGTCCGCAACGCCGTGGAGGAGTACGGGCCCGAGAACCTGCGACCCGGTGACGTGTTGATCTGCAACGACCCGTACCGAGGTGGCAGGCACGTGAACGATGTGGCGTTCACCCGCCCGGTGTTCGTCGACGGAGAGGTCGTCTCCTACGTCACCATGTGCGCGCACCAACTCGACATGGGTGGCACGGTGCCCGGCGGCTTCTCCGCGACCAAGAGCAACGTCTACGAGAACGGCCTCGTGATCCCGCCCATGCTGCTGTGGGCACAAGACGAACCGGTGCGCTCCACCTTCAGCCTGATCTTCGACAACACTCGCTGGGGCGGCATGCTGCTGCCCGACTTCAAGAGCATCTTCCAGCAGCTGAAGCTGGGGGAGCGGCTGATCCTGGAGAACATCGAAAGGTACGGTCTCGCAGCCTATCTCGGCACGTTGGACTATTCCTGCGACACCTCGGCCGAGCGCATGCGCGACGCGATCGCACTGGTACCCGACGGAGACTACGCGGGCTCGGCACTGATCGACGCCGACGGCCTCGACGACACCGTCGACTACACCGTGCGGGTGCTCGTGCGCAAGCGCGGCGAGGACATGGAGATCGACCTGTCCGGCACCTCGCCCCAGGCCAGGACCTGCATCAACTGCGGTGTGCTCGACGCCAAAACCGCTGTGGGCGTCGCCCTCACGATGCTGCTCGACCCGAAGGTGCCGTTCACCTCCGGCACCTGGCGCAACGTCGACCTCGCGGTGCCCCCGGGCACCATCGTCTCCTCGCTGCCACCCGACGGCGGCATCATGATGTTCTGGGAAGCCTCCGGCGCTGTGGCGTCGGCGATCTTCGACGCGCTCAACCCCGTCCTCGGCAAGCACGGTGTCGGTGGTGACTACGGCTCGACCAACACCCACAACGCCTCCGGCCTGCGGGCCGACGGCACGCCGTGGACCTCGGCCACCCAGTGCGGCGGCGAACACGGACCGTGGGGCGCAACGCATGTCGGCGACGGCGACAGCTACACCGTCCTGTTCACACTCAACAACCTCGACCCCGCGACCGAGACGATCGAACGCGAGTCGCCGGTGGTGCTGCTGCGCAAAGAACACGCCATCGACACCGGCGGCGCCGGCACCTTCCGCGGCGGCGCGGCCAATCTCAAGGACGCGCTGTGGCTCACCGCCGGCGCGCACTACCTGTCACCGTTTCGCACGAAACAGCCCTCCGGCGTCGGCGCCAACGGTGGACAGGCCGGGCCCACCGGAGCGATGTGGCTGTTCCCGCCGGGTGCGGACGGCGCGGCCCCCGGCCTGCTCGGCACTGACACACAGGTCTACGCCGAGAGCGTGCCGGTCGCCGGAGTCCTCGATCCGGAAACCAAGGCGCTGGACCCGGTGGACGGCCGCTACCACTACTTCGCCGCCGAACAGGTGTGGTCGACGGGACCGAACACGATCCTGCGTTGCCTCACCAACGGTGGTGGTGGATGGGGCGACCCGCTGCACCGTGATCCCGAACGGGTGCTCGCCGACGTCCGCAACGAGTACGTGAGCGTCGCGGGTGCCGCGCGCGACTACGGGGTCGTCGTCGAGGGCGACCCACATCTCGACCCCGAGGGACTGCGCATCGATCACGAGGCGACCGCGCGGCTGCGCGCCCGCCGCTGCGCCTGATTTGCTCGCACGAGACAGGAGAAAACTGATGAAGGGGATCTTGTTCCCGGGAGACGGCACCACGGTGCTGAAGGACTTCCCCGAGCCCGAACCGGGCTACGGCGAAGTCGTGGTGAAGATCCGCGCCTCGGGAATGTGCGGCTCCGACCTGCACTTCTACCACGGTGCTTTCGATTTCGACCACGCAGTGATCCAGGGTCACGAACCGTGCGGTGAGGTGTACGCGGTCGGCGACGGTGTCGACCCGGCCCGTTTCGCAGTCGGTGACCGCGTGATGATCCACCACTACTTCGGTTGCAACACCTGTCGCCGTTGTCGTGCGGGCTGGCCGCAGATGTGTGAGACCGCGCCGGGCAAGACCATGGCGGTGCACGTCAACGGCGGCCACACCTCCTTCGCCCTGGTGCCGACGGCGGCGCTGCTGCCGATGCCGGAAGGACTGTCGTTCAAGGCTGGCGCGGCCATCGGGTGCGGCACGGGTACGGCGTGGGGTGCGATCAAGCGTGCCGGTGGCGTTGCGGACACGACGACGGTGGTCTTCGGGCAAGGGCCTGTGGGCCTTTCGGCGACGATGTTCGCGGCGTCGATGGGGGCGCGGGTGATCGCCGTCGACGTCGACGACCGCCGCCTCGCCGAGAGCGAGCGGTTCGGTGCCGACATCGTCGTCAACTCTCGCGAGCAGTCCGTGGCCGAGGTCGTCGCCGAACACACCGGCGGCCGCAAGGCCGACGTCGTGCTGGAGACCTCGGGCCGGGCCGGTGAGGACGCCCTCTCCGTGCTCGGCACCTTCGGCCGGGCCGTGTTCATCGGCTTGCCCGGACACGTCGAGTTCACGACCCAGTCCGTCTACAAGAACCAGTGGACGCTGATGACGTCCTGGACCATGTCGACAATCGAACAGGCACGCTGCGCCGATTACGTCGTCGCGCACAACCTTCCGGTCGACGACCTGTATTCGCACACCTGGACCCTCGAGCAGGCAGAAGAGGCCTACCGATGGTTCGACAAGCAGGACGCGGGCAAGGGCGTCTTCCTTTTCGACTGACCCCCAAGCCCTTTCGTTGATTCGGAGAGATCTATGACCACCACCCATCCGGTGCCCGCGTTCGTCGGCACGGCCAAGCACAACCTGATCGGCGGACGCTGGGTGCCCGCCGCCTCGGGCGAGACCCTCGACGTCGTCAACCCCGCCACCGGCGCCACCATGGGCACCATCGCCGCGAGCGGCGCCGCCGATGTGGACTCCGCCGTCGCGGCCGCCCGCACCGCCTTCGAGGGCGAATGGAGCCGCTGGACCCCGCACCAGCGCCGCTCGCTGATCCTGCGCGTCCACGACCTGGTCCTCGAGCACTTCGAAGAACTCGCCACCATCGAGACCCTGGACATGGGCGCCCCGCTGACCCGCACGCGCGGCCTGCGCGAGTGGACCTCGCAGGTACTGCAGTTCTTCGCCTCGCAGGTCGACGCGGGCACGGCAAGCACTCCGCCGAACTCGCTGCCCGGTGACTTCCTGACCCTGCGCTACCGCGAACCGGTCGGGGTCGTCGGCGGGATCATCCCGTGGAACGGCCCGCTCATCGGCCTGTGGTGGATCTTCGGCCCGGCCCTGGCGACCGGCTGCACGGCCGTGCTCAAGCCCGCCGAGGACGCGTCACTGTCGGTGCTGCGGGTCGCCGAATTGCTCACCGAAGCAGGCGTTCCCGACGGTGTCGTCAACGTGGTCACCGGTTATGGCAAGGACGCGGGCGCGGCGTTGGCCGAGCACCCCGGTGTGGACCGCATCGCGTTCACCGGTTCGGTCGGTACCGCCCAGACCATCGTGCGCGCCTCGGCCGGGAACATGAAGCGGCTGCAACTCGAGCTCGGTGGCAAGTCGCCCGACATCGTCTTCGCCGACGCCGATCTGGACCTGGCGGTGCCGGGCGCGGCGATGGGTGTGTACACGAACAGCGGCCAGGTCTGTGTGGCCGGCACCCGCATCTTCGTGCAGCGTTCGATTCACGACGAATTCGTCTCGCGCATGGCCGAATTCACCAAGACGATCCGGGTGGGTGACGGCCTCGACCCGAACAGCCAACTGGGCCCGCTGATCTCGCAGCGTCAACTCGACCGGGTGCTGAACTACATCGACATCGGTTCCGGTGAGGCCGAATTGGTTAGCGGCGGTAAGCGGCTCGACGGCGACCGCGCATCGGGCTTCTTCGTCGAACCCACGGTGTTCGCCTTGGCCACCAACGAGATGACCATCGCGCAGGAGGAGATCTTCGGCCCGGTGGCGACGGTGATCCCGTTCGACGACACCGAGGAGGCGCTGCGCCTGGCCAACGCCACCCCGTACGGGCTGGCCGGTGGGGTCTGGACCAGGGATCTCAGCACTGCGCACAAGGTTTCGCGCGGCATCAACGCGGGCACCGTCTGGGTGAACTGCTACGGGATCCTCGACCCATCGGTCGGCTTCGGCGGAACGAAGATGAGCGGCTACGGCTGGAAGGGCGGCCGCGAACACGTGGAGAGTTACCTCTACCCGAAGGCCGTCTACATGAACCTGGGCTGAGCCGCCCAGCGAGAACGGCCGGGAGACGATGAAGTCTCCCGGCCGTTCTCCTGTTCGTCGAGGATCAGCGAGTCACGCGCAGCCGTTCCCGATCGCGGAGCGGATCGGCGAGGAACAACGCCGCCACCGCGGCGATCGCGCCCACCACACCGAGGCATTGGAAGGCGGCCGTATAACCGTCGACCTTGCTCGCCGAAGCGTCGACCACTATCCCCATCGACCACGGACCGATGATGCCGCCGATCGCCTGCAGCGCGAAGAAAGCACCGATCACCCCGGCGGTCTGACGCGGCGGGCACGTCGCGATGACCGCGGCATTGAGCAGCGGGAAGATCGCCACCACCAGGCCGTAGGCCACCGACACCGCGATCACCGCCAGCAGCGGCGACCCGAGCAGGGGCAGGCTCAGCAGCAGCACGCCGGCGATCATGACACCGACACACGGCACGACCACTCGCACCAGCCGGGTCGACAGGCCACGGCTCACGCCGCGGTCGCTGAGCCACGAGCCACCGACGAGCGTGGCGATCCCGACGAAACTCGGCGCGGCGAACAGTGTGCCCGACTCCAGTCGCGAATATCCGAGGCCCTGTTCGAAATACGAAGGCAGCCAGGTCAACACGACCGACATCAGCGCGTACGCGGTGATCGCGACGACGACCGCCGAGACGAAGGTCTTCGACGTCAGCAGCCGCCGCCACGGCACCGCGGGTTCGGTCGTGGCGTCCTGGGTCGCGGCATGCTTGCCACCCACCTGATACGGACCCGGTCGCCAGGTCAGCAGCCACGGGACGCACCACAGGGCGGTCGCCGCGGCGAGCACGATGATCGCCGCGCGCCAGCCGTACTCCGCGACAACCAGCGCCAACAGGGGAACGACGGCCATCTTGGCCAGCATGCTGCCGGTGAGAATGAGCCCACTGGGTAAGCCCCGCTTGTTCGGCGGGTGCCACGAGTACGCCGCGGTGTGCAGCAGCGCCGAGGTCGGCCCTTCCGTGAATCCGAGCAGCATCCGGCTCAGCAGCAGCACGGCGAAGGTCGCCCACACCACCAGCGGCAGCATGACCAGACCCCAGAGCACTGCGATCAACGCGATCGACCACCGCAGGGCCAGGAGCTTGTTGATCGGTCCGGCAAGGAATCCGCCCACGGTGAAGGCGAGGAAGAACAGGCTGCCCGTGAACCCGATCTGCGAGGCGCTCAGGCCGAGATCCTCGCGCAGCGGCTGGGCGATGAGCCCGAACACCGCCTTGTCGGAGGCGTTGAGGAGGTAGAGCACCACCAACATCCCGGTCAGACCCCACCCGGTTATCCCGGGACCTGGATCCGGTGGGGGTGTGGCGGGCGAGGATTGCTCTTGCGCGAGTTGTGTCACGTGCATGTCCTTCGGAGGTTCGGGGTCGCTGCTCGGCACCAGGTGGGCGGCCCGGATGAACCGCCCACCGGCCGTCTATTTCTGGGTGGGGAAGGGGGCGTTGACCGTGTCCTGGTACTGGATGACGGCCGCGATCGCCACCGGAGCGCCGACCAGGATCGCGCCGGTCAGCACACCGATCGGGGCCAGGGCGGCGGCGCCGATGAGGCAACCGGCCAGCGGGCCCGCACCGAACAGCAACGCCAGGGGCCCGGTGGCGACACCGGCAGTCACGCCGCCGAGCAGACAGCCGATCGTGCCCGCGCCGACCGCCCCGACCAGGGCACCGACCGCCGCACCCATCGAGATGGTCGAGGTCATCCGCGACCAGGCGGCCTGCTCACGGTCATACGGGGATTTCCACGGTGCCTGTTCCTGGTGGGGGAGCGCGACGGGTCGGTAGTGGGCGCGGGCGGGATCGAGCACCGGGGTCAGGCGCGCGGTGTCGCCGGTGATGGCCACGTCGATCGGAAAGGCGATGTCGTCGACGTTGAACTCGAGCGGCACGCCGGCCAGGATCTCGCCGCGGTCGGACCGGATCTGGAACTGACCGTTGTCCACGATGAGCGCGCCGTGCTCGATCTCGATGACGGCCGCGGTTCCGTCCTTGTACGCGGTGTAGTTCACGCCGGGGACGATGTCGACGCTGAGGGGGTCGGCGGCAGCGACGGTCGAGGTCAGGACCAGGGCGCTGAGCGTGGCGGCACAGACGCCTGCCAGACGGTTGGGTTTCATAGTGCTCCTCGGGAAGAGTTGGGAGTGCTGACGCGACTGCCACCGATGTCGGGTAACGGGATGCTTGCTGGCGGGCAGGATCTGCCGCCGGACAGCGCGAGATCTGCGACGGATCACTCGGGATCGGAGCAGAAAACATAATATATTCGCTGAGCGAGATTGCGGATCGGGTTTTCGAGATTTTCACCCGAACAGGAACTTCGGCGCCGGTTCGGCCGAATCACCAGTGACGCGTCACACTTCTTGATACGGTGCTTTATATATTATGCGGAACTGTGGTGCAGGCCACCCCTGATGAAGACGGAGACCAGCGTGGGTTTCAAGCATCGAGCCACCCCAACCGAGAGCGATCCGGCAGCGCCGGCCACCTCACTTCGACGGCTGCCCGGAGCTTGCTCGGGTGGTGGCAAGCCATGACGCATCGTCCGAAAGCGGCGCTGGCAGCGCTGGCCGCGATCCTGGTCGCCACCGTCGGCTGTGGTTCGGCGGAACATGGCTCCGACGACGGCATCACGCTGGTAGTGGCAGATGGATTCTCCGGCGGCCATCCCGTGAGCAAGGGCGGCTCCGCGCCGTTTTTCGCTTATCTGCGTGAGCACGGTCCCGAGGTCGGCCTGCACCTGGACTACTACGGTGCCGGGCAACTGGGCAAGACACAGGAAATGCTCACCCTCGTCCGAACCCGCGCGGTGGACATGGGATTCGTCCTGCCGGCCTACCTGGCCGACGAGTTGCCACTGACCGGCGTGGGTGATCTTCCGGGGCTGACCGATGACCCGTGCACGACAGTTCAGGTGCTCGATCCCTTGGTCAAACCCGGCGGGATCATCTACGACAAGGAGATCGAGCAGCGCGGTGTCGTGCCACTGTGGGGTGCTGCCGTCTCCGGGATCGAGGTCTTCACCGCCGACCGCCGCGCCACCCGACCCGAGGACCTCGCCGGCCTGCTGGTGCGCTCGCCCGGTGGCGTGGGTGACCGGGTCGCGAAAGGCCTTGGGGTGGCCCCGGTCTCGTTGCCGGTCGGCGACATGTATGAGGCGCTCTCGCGTGGAACGATCGATGGTGCGCTGTTGCCGCGCTACGCCGTGCTCTCCTACAGCTTCCAGGAGGTGCTGCGGTACGGAACGCTGCGGGCGAATCTGGGCTCGAGCAGCATCTGGTTCACCATGAACGCCGATGCCTGGGCCGAGCTCGACGACGCGCAACGACGGGTGGTGCAGGCGGCCGCCGAAGTGGCGCGCGCCGGAGCCTGCACGTCGATCGCCGCCGCCGACGCGAAGGCCGTCGACGCGATGCGGGCGGCCGGAATCCAATTCGACGAGGTCAGCCCACAGACGCGCCCACAGTGGGACGCCGCGCTCGCGAGCGTGCGCGCCGAATGGGTTCGCGACCTGGAATCAGCGGGCCTGGACGCCCGCGAGATTCTCGACGCGATCGAAGCCAGGGTCGGGGGAGCGGCGAAATGAGCATCGTTCACCCCTTCCGGCACGGCACCGCCCAGCGCACCATGTTCGGTTATCGCACCGAACAACACCCCGGACTGGATCGCGTCCAGAACGGCATCTCGGCGGTCTGCGGCGTCATCGCCGGAATCGCGATCGTCGCGATCGTCGCGTTGACGCTCGTCGACGTGGTCCTGCGTACCTTCTTCTCCGTCACATTGGGTTGGGCGGTCGCGTTCATCGAGATGTACCTGCTCACCATCGTCGCCTTCTTCGGGCTGGTGACCGCCTACCGCAGCGGCGCCCACGTCGCCGTGACCAGCCTCTTCTACCGGCTGGGGGTGCGGCTGCGGAAAGTCCTGCTGATCCTGGCCTACCTGGTGCTGCTCATCGGTATGGGCGCGCTGCTCACCGCCGGTATCGAAGGCCTGGTGTTCGCGATCGCCATCGACGAAGGACCGATCCGCGGGTCGTCGGAACTGCTCATACCCGGTTGGGTCATGCGCGCGATTCTGCCTGTCTCGATGGTCCTCGGCATGATCGTGGTGCTCATCGATCTCATCCGCGAGCTGATCGCGCCGTGGACAATCCTCGCCACCGACTACGACCCAGGCGACACCACTGAAACCCCGGCGGCTACAAGCCGTTCCGGTACCGACATCGCGGGAGGTGCGCGATGATCGCGCTTGTCATGGCAGTGCTGCTGATCGCGCTGATCGCCGTCCGGGTGCCGGTGTCGTTCGCGATTCTCGGCGCCGGTCTGGCGGGCTTGGCGCTGCAGTTGTCGGTCGGGGCCGGACTCGGTGTCCTCGAGGCGGTACCGGTGGGATCGGTGCAGTCGCTGTCCCTGTCGGCGATTCCGCTGTTCATCCTGATGGCACATCTGATGCTGATGTCGGGAATGATGGACTCGCTGTTCAATGCCGGGCGCACGATGTTCGGCCGGATCCCCGGCGGCACCGGAATCGCTTCCACCGCAGCGGGAGTCGGTTTCGCGGCCATCTCCGGTTCGTCGACTGCCGCCGCGGCGACGCTCGCCGAGACGACCAGCAAACGCATGATCGACGAGGGATACCGCCCGACCACCGCCACGGGCATCGTGGCCTCGGTCGGCACGCTCGGCGGCATGATCCCGCCCAGTGTCATCCTCGTGTTCTATGCCGTCACCGCGGAAACCAGTGTGGGGGACATGATCGTCGCCGGCCTGGTTCCGGGGCTGATCATCGCCGCGGCGCTGCTGGCGGCCATGCTGCTGCCCGCCCTGCGCGACCCGTCGAGGATGCCCCGGGGCGAACGGTCTTCCTGGCTCACCAAGATCAAGGCACTGCTCGACGCGTTGCCGATGCTCGTCGTTTTCCTGGCGGTCGTGGGGCTGATCTACTTCGGCATCGTCACACCGACCGAATCAGCGGCCATCGGCTGCCTGGTCGCGGCACTGCTTGTCGCGGTGCACGGACGGATGACGGTGACGGGGCTCGTCGACGCGGTGATCGATTCGGTCAAGTCCAGTGCGATGATCTTCGCCATCGTCATCGCGGCCCACGTGTTCGGCTACGCGTTCGCGCAGACGAAGGTCGCCGGCTCGATGGTCACCTGGATCGAAGGTCTGCCGATACCAGCGATCGCGATCATGCTCGCGTTGCTCGTCATGTACATCGTGCTCGGCTTCTTCATGGACCAGGTCGCGATCATCGCCCTCACCGTGCCCATCGTGCTGCCGCTGGTAGAAACGCTCGGCTACGACGTGATCTGGTTCGGTGTGTTCGTCGTGCTCATGGGCGAGATCGGCCTGATCTCCCCTCCACTTGGACTGAACGTCTTCGTCGTCGCGCGGGCGACCGGCCGCGACACCGTCGAAGTGTTCAGGGGTGCCGCGCCCTACGCGGTCGCCATGGTGATCGTCGCCATCGGCTTCATCCTGTGGCCCGATGTCGTGACCTGGCTACCGGATTCGCGATAGCTGGTCAGTGTCGCCGGCTGCCGGAGGCACGGATGTCGGGAAGTGAGCGCAGGCCGGCAGGTCGACTTCGATGCCGCGCCTGCGCTCACGAGCCGATGATCACGACGGCAAATCGAAACCGGGGCGAACGTGCTTATCAGTTCCCCATGACCAGCACGATCTTTCCGACTGCTTCGCCGGATCGCAGCCGATCGGCGGCTGCCTTGCCCTGTGTCAGGCCCAGGGTGCTGTCGATCACCGGTCGGATCTGCCCGCGAGCGACGGCCGGGATCACCTCGGGCAGGAGCGCGGCGATGACGTCGGCCATCTCCTGGTCGCGGGTGAAGCCGAATGAGACTCCATGAACCGTGAGATGCCGATAGGACAGGGCGTCGAGGTCGATGGTGGAGGCCGGGCCGGCGAGGCGGCCGATATTGACGACGTGACCGTCGATCTTGGTCGCGGGAAGGCATCGGGCGAAGGTCTGGCCTCCGATGTGGTCGAGAACTACGTCGACGCCCTGCCCGTCGGTGGCATCGAGCGTGGCTTCGGTGAGGTCTTGCTCGTCGGTCACGATGACCGTGTCGACCCCCGCCTCCTGCAGTAGCTCGCGTTTCGCGGCGCTACGGGTGGTGCCGATGACCTGAGCAGCGCCCAGGGCTTTGGCCAACTGGGCCCCGATGAGTCCTATGCCGGTGGAAGCGCCGGTGATGAGCACGCTCTGTCCGGCAGTGAATCCCGCAGCGGTGAGTGCGCCGTGTTCGGTGAGCAGACCGGTCGGCAGCGCGCACGCCACGGGCGGATCGAGATCGCCGGGGCGGGGCAGGACGAAGCGTTGATCGGCGACGACGTATTCGGCGAACGACGACGGAATCGAACCCATCACCGGATCGCCGACCTGCCACCCGTCCACGCCGTCGCCGAGCGCGGCTACCTCACCGGCGTATTCGAAACCGGCGATGAATTGGTTGCCGTGTCCGCCGTGAGTCGGGTCCGCGGCGGCGAGCATCGGCAGGTCGGCGTTGTTGGTGGCGGCGGCCCGATTGCGCACCAGGATCTGACCTGCTGCGGGCTGCGGGCGCGGAACTTCTCGTAGTACCCAGTCGGGGCCGATTCCGGAAACGAGTGCGCGCATCGTGTCGGTCAAGCGTGCTCCTGGCGATAGCTGGGTCAGCGGTGCCCGACAGACCCGGCCGGGGTGAGGTCGATGCCCACCCCGGCCTGGTGAGGATCAGTTGAACAAGTCGAGAAGCGAACCCTCGTTCTCGGTGCCGATGATTCCGACCGGCTTGCTGCTGCCATCATCCAGGATGGCGTCGAGGTTCGCCTGGATGTCCTCCGGCGTGGCCTCGGGGTTCGTATAACCATCGTTCATCGTGAGCGCGAAGCGCTGCATCAGCCCACCCTGGCTCAGCAGAGTCTCGCCGGTGATGGAACAGTTCGCGTGCGCGAGGTAGGCGACCGTCGGGGACACCATTTCGGTGGTCATCGTCGTCTCGAGCTTCCTCTTGAGCTCATCGGGAATCTCCGCCTCCGCCGCCATTCGCGTGTATGCGGTGGGGGCGACCGCGTTCACGCGGATGCCGACCGCGAGCGCCTCCATGGCGAGAGTGCGGGTGAACGAGAAGACCGCACCCTTCGAGGCCACGTAGGCGCTCTGCTGTTCGAAGCCGACCAGTGTCGGCGAAGCGGTGTTGACCACTCGCCCCGCGCCCGACGCGATGAGATGCGGCCAGGCGGCGGCCGTCACGGCCGCGGTCCCGAGGAAGTTGACCTCGATGTGCTGCCGGATCCCTTCGATCGCCTCCGGTCCGAAAGGCGTCATGTGGTTGATGCCGGCATTGTTCACGAGGATATCGAGACGCCCGAATGCCTCGATCGCGGTCTGCACGATCGACTCGGCTCCGGTGGTCACACTGTCGTGGTTCGCCACCGCATTTCCACCCGCCGCGATGATCTCGGAGACCACGTCGTCGGCCGGAGAGGTATCGGATCCTTGCCCGGCGGCAGAAGATCCGAAGTCGTTGACTACGACCGATGCTCCCCGTGAGGCCAGCAGCAGCGCGTGCGAACGGCCGAGCCCCCGGCCGCCGCCCGTGACGATGGCGACCTTCCCGTCGAAACGCAACATGGTCTCTCACTTCCCTCCATGCATGGCATGGACGCAGGTCGACGGATCGCGGAACAACCCGTCTGAACTAAAATATATTTAATAGTATATGTCGACCTAAGTGAGATGGCGCAAGGATCAGGTGAAATCGGCCGACACGACGGGCGATGACCTGGTCGGCGCGGCTCGAACGGGCGACCTACCGAATCGGTTAGGGTCGGGCTGCCCCTCGACGTGGCGGCGCCGTGTGGGTTCTCGGGGAAGGTTCGTCTCGACCGGCTTCCCGGTCGAGGCGAACCGCGAAGTTCGAGGTGGGCGTCACCTATCGGCCGCCGACATGGCATCCCGGACGGCAGGTGCTCCGTCGCCGATGTTCGAGCCGTCGTGACACCTGGCGCGACCCTCCGGGGATCTGCTGCGTCGACATGAACGGTTCCGTCTCCCCGGCGAGGAAGTCGACGATTGTTTCGGAGACGGCTCGCTGCACCGGCTCGTGGAGCAGATCGTGCCCCGCATCGGATACCTCCCGCAGGATGACCGTCGGCCGATCTGCGCACCATGTCCTGATCGGGTCGATCTTGGCCCGCCGATCCTCGCGCCCATGCAGGACGAGTGTGGGGACATTCGGTGCTGGAATGGCGAGGGTATGAGCCTGTTCCGGGGTTCCGGTGAGGACTACCCGCGAAACATCCTGCACCTCGACGGAGCCGGACTGCATGGCGATGAGCGCCGTTCCCGCACCCAGGGAGTGTCCGACCAGTGCCAGCGAGCCGTAAGGGTCTGCCGATCGGGCACGAGCCATCAACTGCACTGCCGCAGTAGCCAATTCGTCGACCGGGGGGACCCCGTCGAATTCGCCCTCGCTCAATCCATGACCCATGTGGTCGATGCCCCAGACATCGATGTGGTGCCGGTTCAGGAACCTGGCGAACCGGTGGTAGTCCGCGCTCTGCTGCCCGAGGCCGTGGAGAAGCACCACGGTCGTCCGTGGTCGCGCTGTCCGCCAGCGTCGGTAGTGCACCAGCCCGCTTGGTCCATCGAAGAAGAGCACAACAGAAGTGTGTCAGAAGTAAGTGGAGCCTTACCTGTGGGACGCCTCACATCGGTCCAGCCCTTTCGCTGCCCGGCCCCTGGGCCGCGCCCAATATGCGCGAATGAGAAATGAAATATATTGTGTAGCAACGGGGTTTGTTGCGCACATCTGGAGGGGAACATGCAGGGATCAGATCTGACAGGGAAAACCATCGTGGTGACAGGGGCGAGCGCGGGTATCGGCTCCGCGGCCGCCGCGAAACTGGCCGCGCGCGGCGCCGATGTCGCAGTTGTCGGTCGCTCGCCGGAGCGGACTGCCGCGGTGGCGGCGCGCATCGGAGGCACGGCGTTCACGGCCGACTTCACCTGCTTGGACGATGTCCGCATGCTCGCCACGCGATTGCTCGATCGTTACGACAGGATCGACGCGCTCCTCAACAACGCGGGTGGATCCTGGCCTGGACGCACGGCTACTGTCGACGGCAACGAGTCGACCTTCCAGGTCAACCACCTCGCCGGGTTTCTCCTCACGAACCTGCTGCGTGAACGGTTGGTGATGTCGCGGGCGCGGGTCGTGAACACCTCGAGTTCGGACCACCGCTTCGCCCGATTGCGGCTGGATCGCGTGAACGCGGTCACCGGGCCGTTCAACCAGATCACCGCCTACGCCGACACCAAGATGGCGAATATTCTGTTCACACGAGAATTGGCGCGCCGCACCGCGGGCACCGGTCTGACAACCGCAGCAGTCAATCCGGGCCCCGTGCTCACCGGTGCCTGGGACAACGGGCCGTACAAGATGGGCGCGATCGTCCGGTCGCGTCCGGTACGGAAACTGCTCCTCAGCCCAGAGCGCGGTGCCGATCCACTGGTGTACTTGACAGCGGAAGCGGGCTGGATCAACGGTGCCTACTTCGAACGACATGTCCCCTGGCGTTCGTTCCGAAAGCAGGCGGTAGATCTCGAGTTGGCCGCACAGCTGTGGGCCTATTCGGAAGAGCTGACCGGCCTCCATGGCCGATGCGCTGTCGCCATGGACTGACCCGACAGGTCATCGGCCATTGAGCGAGCAGGTCGTCCGTCGCATTGCGTGCGTCGACGGAGACTTCACAGGCTGGTCCGATTTCTGCATGGAGACCAGCTTCAAAAGTGGCGACCTATTCGGCGAGTTTGTGATCTCGATCGATTGATGCCTTTGCAGCATCGGGCTCAATGATCCGCTGATGCTGTCAGCCTTCTCGGGACTCTCTCAGATAGAACCGTAATGAACCCCCACGGGCTCCTGCCTGCGGTTTCGCGACTCGCACGGCTCGAAGACAGTTGTGACCTACATCTATATATGCAGGTCAAAGGGGTAAATCAATAAAAAGCGTTGTGTCCGGAGGGGTATTCGACCACTATGCACACCGCCTGATTCGGCGGACGTCGTTGGTGCTGGACTGATGGCGGGATCGTCATGAAGCTCTTCTGATCCAGCGGTCTGATCTACTCCGCCAACCGCCCGCTCGAGGAAGGGCGGTTGGCGGAGATTTGAACCTGCGACCACTTGTCGCCGGTTCAAGTCGTCCCGAAGCCACCCGAAAGTACCCAAAACTACTGGTAGAACAGAACTGTGGCGCACGCTGCAGTCTGGTTGCTTCCTGTCGCTTCCCGCTGTTTCCGGTCATTTCTGTGTGATTGATGTGTGTTGGGTCGAGTACCGCGGACGCGGCTTTGCTGGGCTTTCGCGAAGTCGTCAACTGCGCCCGTGCTCGGCCGGTGTCGTGACGATGCACCGGCAGGCTGCTCGACGGACGGCTAGGGTGCTGTGACTTGCGGTGTGACGGTGACTGCTGAGGGCGCGTGATGAGGTGGTGTGTATGTGGAACCGGATACTGGTCTGCCGTGTTGGTGATTTCGGCCTCGGTGCGGTCGAAAGTGAATGAAATTTGGGTGGTTGGTCTGCAAACGCCCTGGTCAAGTAGTGTCCTCCCCGCGCGAGCGGGGATGATCCGCGCATCGGCATCGTCGCGGACGCCGACGATGGGTGTCGGCCACGCACCCAGGTAGTAGCACTCTGGTTCGGATGGAATCTTTCGCAGCTGCGGTCCGTGCGGGAGTACATGCCGATCCGTCGATCGAGTGGCGCGCGCCCGCGTCCATTCTCGACGTCCTCGAAAGCGCCGCGATCAGGACTTGCGGAACTCGGTTGTGCGGTGGCGGCGGTGCAGCTCGCCGATCGCGGTGCCGTCGGCGGTGTTGAACGCGGCGAGCAGGGTCGTGGTGCCGCGACGTGCGTAGGCGTTCCAGATCCCAGCACTTGCGTGTGCTGCGCGATCTATCGGAGGCGGCAACTCGGGTGATTGTGATCTCAGCTGTCGGTGCGTGAGGACCGGCGGTATCGCGTGTCCCTTCTTGTGAAGGTGTCACAGCTGGATCGAGGAGAGACGATGACGAGCAGGGTGCGAGTGGCGGCTGTGCAGGCCGAGCCTCGGTGGCTGGATGTGGCCGCCGGCGTCGACCAGGTCATCACGTTGGTCGAGGCCGCGTCGGAGCAGGGCGCCCGGTTGGTCGCCTTCCCCGAGACATTCATACCCGGTTTCCCATGGTGGATGTGGTTGCGCGCGGTCGAGTGGGACGGCGACATCCTCGCCAGGTACCACGCCAATTCGATGACCGTCGACGGCCCCGAGCTGCGCGCGATCCGCTACGCCGCACGCCGCCGAGGCATCCACGTCGGCCTCGGCTTCTCCGAGCGAGCCGGGAACCGCGTGTTCATGTCCCAGGCGCTGATCGACGATCAGGGCGACATCACCGTCTCCCGGAAGATGCTGCCCACCGCCCTGGAACGCAGCGTGTTCGGCACGGCGGACGGGCCCGCGCTGCTGCGTGAAACCGCACTCGGCACGATCGGGGCGCTCGGTGGCACCGACCATTTCCTGTCCGGCGCGTGCGGGGCGATGCAGCGGGCGGGCGAGCACATCCATCTGGCGTCCTGGCCCGGATTCACGTTCTGCCGCGGTGACACTCGGATCGACGCGGCGGACCTGAGCACCGCTGCCAGCCGCCTGTACGCGCGGGCGGCTCGCAGCTACCTGCTGGCCCCGACTGCGGTAGTCCCGGTGCGCGGATGGCAGGCAGCGGCGGAGGGCCGCGCTGACGTGCTGCACGGGGGTAGCGGTGTCGCCCGGATTCTCGGCCCCGACGGTCACGACCTCGCGATCCCGATGGATCCCGACCAGGAAGGGCTGCTCGTCGCCGACCTCGTCGTCGCCACCGCGCGCTATCGCCCCGCCTTGCCGTGCGCCGACCGCGCGCTCGCCTGACAACTCCGCGACACACCCCACGGTCCGCGCGCCTCGGTGCGACGACGAACACTAGGAAGCTGTCATGGTCGGCCTCGGATGCGACCGACGACTACCGATAACTTCCGGGTCGGACTGCAGCACCGTCCATCCATGCGGCGGGTGGCACTGGCACAGGGGTAGAGATCGGTGCGCGAGACCGGCCCGATGAACCCGCGAGGCCGGTCGATCGGGGAGGTCGCTGTGCTGCTGTTGATCGACCCCGATTCGGAGTTGTCATCCGCCGAGGGGAGTTTCGCTAGTAGCGGTGCGGGGAACGGTTGGTTGGCGTGGTGCCGGTGGTGCCAACGAGCGTTCTACTCCATCGGAGATCGTCGTGCGTCGGAAAGGGGAGTCCGCCAAGCTGCGGGTTCGGCAACGGCAAATCTGCGACCGGTCACTGAGGTCGGTACGAGCCGGATGAAGAAGTTCTTCGCGCCACCCTGCCACGGGAACAGGGGGAGATCCACGGTGTCCATCAGGTCACCGATTTCACGAATCCCTTCGGCGCGGCCCTTGATTACTACGCTCCAGGCTTCGTGGGACTCGGCCAGGTAGCCGTCGACCTCCAATGCGACGCGCGGATTCGACAACGCGGCGGACATCTTCGTACCGGGCGCGGATCTGAACACGATGGTTCCATGGTCGACCACGTAGTTGAGAGGGAATATATCCGGGTCGTCGTCCACCGACACGGCGAGGCGGCCTATTTCCTTGGTGCGGAGCAAGGCCCAGCATTCGTTGACAGCGAGTTCTTCGACTTTCGGGTTGTCGTTTTCCATTTCTCAGCCTTTCTGTCGTGAACGTCGGCCGATAGTCGTCTTCCCGCAGGAACACTTCACAGTGTGCTGGATTCATTCCGGATGCACGACCATCACCGAGCAGTCGGCGTGCTGAACCAACCAGTTGCTGGTGGAGCCCCGGAGCAAGCCGCGGAAACCGCGGCGCCCTCGACTGCCGACCACGAGTAGTTGCGCCGTCTTCGACCACTCGGCCAGCCGTTCGCGTGGCCCGGACACATCAACTTCGCGACGGACCACGACGCCGGGATATTTCGCGGACCAACCTGCCAGAGGCTCGGCCAGCAGGGCCTGCTCGGCCGCTTCGAAACCTTCGATCGGCAGTCGAGGTAGTCGGTGCCGCCGTACTCGCCTTTGGACAGATCGCTCCAGGCGTGGACGGCGACGAGTTCGGTTCCGCGCACCACCGCCACAGCGCCGCGTGCGTGAGAGGTCACCGCGAGCAGGGTCGTTCCGAGGTGCCGGATCGTGTGCGCGCGAGTGGCGGCGCCGAGCACCACGAGGTGGGCGTTCGACGATCGCTCGACCAACACACCGGCCGGACTGCCGGTGGTGCGGCCACCCATAGGTTGAGACGAAATCTGACCTGGACCGACCATTGGACGAGACCGAGACCCGCCAGCGCGTCGAATCACGCGGAGATGTTCACCTACTCACAGGGTAGCCGCTGCACGGGCCTACAAATGCCGATGCTCCAGGTGCGAGGTCTGCACCTGGAGCATCGAGAAGATATATGCAAACACATAATTGTGTTTAGCACTGGTGTCCGGAGGGGGACTTGAACCCCCACGCCCTAATACGGGCACTAGCACCTCAAGCTAGCGCGTCTGCCATTCCGCCACCCGGACTTGCTGGTGTGCCAAAAGATTATCCGACTGATTGTCGTAAACCAAATCGCCTATCTGACCTGCGGTTTTGCTGGACGTTCGGATGAGTTGGACGGGTGCCGTCAGGCGCTGAATCTCAGGGTGCGTCAGGTCTCCCTGATTCGGAGGCGATCCAGGGAGACCGATCACGACGCTCAGCGCTCGGTGATACGCGAGTAGTTCAGTTCTGGGCGACGTGCTGGACGCTGTGAGTTCCCGCACGGCGACCGGCGAAGACGCAGTCCGCCAGGGACAACCCGCTGACGTAGCCGTTGGAACAGATGCCGACTGCTGCGCGGCCGGCGGCGTAGAGGCCGGGGATGGTGTCGCCGGTTTCGGTGCGGACGGCGCCGGTTTGTTCGTCGACGAGGAGGCCGCCGAGGGTGAGCATCGGCATCGGGTAGGTGAGGCGGGCGGCGAAGGAGATGTCGAGTAGGGCGTAGGGGCCGGTGTGGATCGGGCGGCGGATGTCGTCGGGTTTGCCGAGGGGGTCGGGGGCGCCCTGCTCGATGGCCTGGTTGTGGGCGTCGACGGTGGCGCGCAGGCCTGCGGGGTCGACGCCTGCTCGTGTCGCGGCTTCTTCGATGGTGCGGCCGGTGGTGCGGCCGAATCGGAGGAGCCGTTCGGTCTGCATGCGCTGGAACCACACCGACTGGCCGGCGATCTGGGTGCGTGCTTCGGCGGCGAGCTCGGCGTCGACGAGCAGCCAGGCACGGTTGTCGGGGGCGGTGGCGATAGCGGCGCCCAGTGCCGCGCCGTAGCGTGATTCGTCGACCATGCGACTGCCTTCGGTGTTCACCGCGATCGCGCCGTAGAAGGCGCTGGGCGGCCCGATGAAACGCCATGCCGACATCGCGTCCATCTTGCCGGTGGCCGCGCCGATCTCCTCGGCCATCGTGATGCCGCTGCCGTCGTCCCCGGCCGACCCCAACGGTAGACCCTGCGCCCACGGGTAGTGGGGACTATGCCGGGCGACCATCGCCGCGTTGGCGATGAACCCGCCGGTGGTGAGTACGACACCGGAGCGGGCCCGGATGCGCACCGGCACACCGTGTTTGCGCTCGATACGTTCGATCAGCGCTTGCACGGCCCGGCGCAGGCCTGGGTGGTACACGCCGGGTTTCGACGAGATCCGTGCCAGTGCGGCGAAACGGCGTCGCACAGCGGCGGGTGCGCCGTCGAGGGTGACCGCTTCGATGCCGGTCACCCGGCCGTCCTCGACCACGAGCCGGGTCGCTGTGGTTCCGGTTCGGACCCGGACGCCGCGTGCGGCGGCCGACCGTGCCAGTGGGCGGAACACCGCCTTGCCCGAGACGCCGGGTCCGTGGGCGCGGTGTCCGCGCTGACGTGGTTTCGCGAGTTCCCGGTAACCACCGGCGTTTTCGCTGCCGGAGTAGTAGAGGTAGTAGTCGTCGGTGGGGTAGGAGGTCTTGTACGGGCACACCGACGCCTCGAACGGCACGCCGTGTTCGGTGAGCCAGTCGACGAGCGTGGGAGACTCCTCGCAGAAGCGGCGCAGCGTCTGCGCGCTCACCGCGTCGCCGACCTCGGCCTGCAGGTAGGCGAACATATTGTCGGCGTCGTCGTCGATTCCGGCGGCGTGCTGCACCCAGGTGCCCGCCCCGGCGTAGATGATTCCGCCGGACAGCTCGGTCGCGCCGCCGCCGAGGTACCGATCGATGGCGAGGACATCCGCGCCGCGTTCGCGAGCGGCGAGTGCCGTCGTAACCCCCGCGCCGCCGTATCCGACAACGACGACATCGGCTTCATCGTCCCAGGTCAGCACCTGTACCACCTTTCGTGCGGCGGGTTGTCCTTGCCGCATCCGGAAACTATAACGTGTTCTAGAAATGGTCGGACGCTGTTCCGCCGGTGAACGCGGCCGCGACCGGGCGGGGCGCCGGACGGTCGCGCGACACTCCGTGAAACGCCTTGACTGTCTTACGATCCCGTTGTCGCTATCCATGGCCATCGGAGGACTTCATGCCCGTGACCATTTCCGCGTCGACCCGCGCTGTCTGGAAGATCGGCGCACAGGGGCAGGCGCAGATCCTGTTCGTCGACGACTCCGCGTCGAACGCACCGGCCCGTCGCTGGCCCGACACCGCCATGCCGGGCGGTCGTCCGGGACACCTGGCATTCGACCCGAACGACTATCCGACCCTGACGCACGTCCGCACCCTCGTGCCCGAGTACGGCGCGCTGTGGGATGCCGTGGCCGAGGACTTGGCCGCGATGAGCGCCGGTGCCGAGTCTGCCGCGAGGACGCACCACTAGACCGGTGGCGTGCTCCTCGGGCGCAAGCCGCTATGCCGGAGCGGTCCTGTCGGGTGCCGGCTGGGCCTCGACCTGGCGGCGCAGTTCGTGCACTGCCACTTCGAGGGCCCTGAGCAGTTCCTCGGTCGACAGGACAGTCGTCGGAGGTGTCGGTTCCGGTTCGTGGATCAGGTCGCCGCGTCGCACGGAGAGCAGGAGTCGGCATGCCGTACGTTCATGTGCGTCGATGACCGCACGGTGGTGCCGTTCACGGTCGTCCAGTTCGAGCAGGTGACGGGCGAGCGCGGCCGTGCCGGTTTGGAGCTGGTGGTCGGCTGCGGTGATCTCGTCGTCGCGAGTGCGCGCGATCGTCACGATCTCGGCCAGCTCCGAAAGGTAGTCGAGGTAGTTACGGCGTGAATCCGGCACTGCCACCGAGACATTCGACGGATCGAGATCGACTCGCCCGGGTGGGCACGCCTGCCAGACGAAGTCGTTTCCGTACCCGCGCAGGGGTCGTGAGAAGTCGAGTCCCGCGCACGAATCGCGGTGTTCCGGATCGTGGTGGAGGAGGATACTCACCCCGTGCTCGTGTCCGGTCCCCATCAGCTCGGTGAGTGCCGTGGCGGTGTCGTCATCCATGCCACGCGGATAGTCGAGCACGACGAGCAGTCGAGCGGATGTGGCCCGCGTACGGGTCAGCCCGTGGACCAGGTCAGCGAATTGTTCCGGCGCCCGCTGCGCTTCCCGCTGAAGATGCCCTCGCCCCGCTGGATCGAAGCAGTGCACAGCGAGCGACCGCACGACGGCTCGCATACGATCCACGATCGCGGCGAAGAGCTCGCCGACCACCCCGGGCGCACCGCCCGAAACCACCAGGCTCCCCTGGCCGAGCAGCGGAACCACCAACGGGACAACACTATCCGGGCCGAACGACAACTCGCCGATCCGAACCGAACAGTCCGCAACTGGTGAGCCCGCATCGGACCCACCTGCCCGCTTCTCCACCGCCGCCCGCGCGCGGGCACAACAGTCACGCACTCGCGCGTCGGCGATCGCATGGGCCACCGCGACCCGCCGTGTGTGCGTGGCCTCCGTCTCTCGCCGCAGGATATATGCCCGCGTAGTCGCGGATCCGGCGAGCGAATCGAGCCGTGCGCGGGCATAGGAACCCAGTGTGAAGACCGCCGCCGCAGCCATTTCCAGCCGTCGATCAGCGTCGTTCGTCATCACGTACCCCCCGGATTCTTCCCCCTGCCACCGCTATCGATGCGGACTACGGCGCGATCGGTTCGTCGCAACTCCGACGATGGACCGCCCGCGACACCACGCCATGCGAAGACTGCGAATAGGCGTTCTGCCGAACTCCACCCGGCAGCGAACCGATCGGGGGCCGTATCGCATCACTGATGACGAGACCAGTCGTCGGCACTGCCCGCGACGCGTCTCGTGTCGTGGGTGAGGAGATCGCTGGGGGGTCTCCTCACCCACGACCTGTCCGCCGCGCCGGGGCCGTTCCTCGCACTCAGCTCAATCCGGCGACGATCGCCGACCGAACCGGGTCGCCGACCGGCAGACCCTTGGCGACCCGCCGCCACGCGTTGCGTCCGGCCGTCAACGAACACCGCACGGCGTCGGTGATTGCCGCCGTATGCGTGTGGCCCAGCGCCGCGCCCGGCACGATGGAGATCTCCAGGTGCTCGGCCAAAGTCAGTGCGCGGGTGACGATCTGACCGGTGAGCGACCCGTCGGCATCCGTATACAGGACGACGAGGACTTCGGTTCGTTCCTCGCCCGCATGCACCGCCACGCGAACCACATCTCCTGCCGCGGTGTCGGGACCGAACGATTGCACCGAGATCCGTGTCTGCTCGGTACCGGCGGGGGTACGGGTGAATTCGATGCCGAGCTCCTGGTCGATCTGTTTCTGGACGACCCGGCTCGATGGTGCTCCGTCCCGGGAGGAGGCGGCCAGCGGCCGCACCGTCCACCCGGGCACCCGCATCACGGCGCGTCGGGCGGCCAGGGAAGGTGGTTCCGGTGTCGCGTTGTCTGCCGCCAAGAGACGGTCCGCGATGCGGGCGCCTGCGGTGGCTGCCTCGGCATCGGGTTCGGAGTCGTCGGCGAGCGCTAGCAGCACGTCGATGTCGACGGGCAGGTCCAGCCGTGCGGGTCGATGATCGCGCGTCGTCACGATGCCTCCTCGGAGTCCTGGTCGCGGGCGTCGAGCTGGGCGCGCAGGGCTTCGCGCAGCATCTTCGTTCCCGCCGCGCGCAGCCGTTTGACCTTCTCCTGGCTGAAGTTCAGGTCCTCGGCTACCTCTTTGGTCGTCTGCACGTCGGTGTAGGTGCCGTCGGGTGCGAGTACGAAGGTCGCGCGCAGCACGGCGGCGGTCTCGGAGTGCGGGATCGCGTCGAGCGCGTCCCGCAGGACGGCGCGGTCGGCCAGCCGGTCCTCACCGCCGACGAGTGTGTGGTCTTCGACGACGAGCGCGGTGGATTCGTAGTCGACCCGGCGTCCCGGATGACGTTTCTCCGCTGTGCGGCGCCTTCTGTTCTGCAGCACCTGCCACTGGAGTTGCTGCAGGACATGGGTCTTCCAGTGCCGGATACGCTCGGTGGGCAAGGTTGCCGTCAACGCGACCATGGTGTCCTGGGCGACGTCCTCGAAGTCCGAACGCATGTCGGGGTCGACCCGCTCGACGACATACCGCGCCTTGGCCGCCGCATAGGTCGACATGGTGACCAGATCGGCGCCGAAGATGTGTTCCACCACCGCGAGGCGCAGCGGTGCGGGGACCGCGCTCCAGGTGGCGCCGAGCCAGGTGTCCAAGGAGTCAGAAGTCAACCCGTGCCCCCACTTCGTCGGCGACAGTGCCGAATGCCGCAGTGCCCGATGAGAATTCGCGTAGCGGACGGTCTGGACCGGGCAGCTCGATGCCGAACCGGCATGGTGTCGCATCGCCCGCGCGCCGGTCGGCGGACCAGGAAACGACCGGACGACACGGGTCACAGCGGGAGCCTCCTGCTGAGGGGAAACGGGCTCCTACACAGATGCCGTTGCCCGCCCGACCGGTTCGCACGACGAATGTGAGCTAGGACGGGCAGGTGGGGGAGGACACCATCATCGAGAAGGCGATCTGGCAATACCAGGCCTTCTCGATCTTCCACTTCCCGTCCTCGGCGACGAACGGCACGGTCAACGGGCTGCTCGCGGTATTCATCGTCCCGGTGCCCTCGGCCAGCATGCCCGGCGCACCGAGTCTGGTTCCGGCGATGGTGACGGTGACGGTCGCGTTGTTCCGACCCGGTGCTTCGGCGATGCGGTTGGGCAGACCCGGATCGTCGGCGATGCCCTGCACATGACCGAGCTTTTCGGAGTTCGGGACCCGTGGGTCGAGCATGCGCGCGAACAGCTGCTCGACGTCGTCGGCCGACAGCAGTGGTGGCGGCGGTGTCGATGTGGGAGTGTTGGCACCGGCCACGGGCATGGCCGAACTGTCCCCGGTGGAGCAACCGGTGCCGAGCAGGGCGGTGATCGCCGCACCGGACAGCGCAGCACCGACAAGGAGTGTTCTCGACAAGATGGTTCCCCCGGGAAGGTCGTTGATGCGCATCGCTGTCGAGCTTATCCGGCCGTGGTGAACGCGACCCGCCCCGCTGCGGTCGAGGGCCGACGATGACCGGACAGTCGGAGTTCCAGCGCGACGACGCGCTGTTGTCCGAGCTCACCGGAGCGCCGCAGCGGTGGTTGGCACTGTGCAGGGAAGCGGTCGCCGAGGGCCCCGAGGCGGCTTTGGCGCTGCTCGACCTGCGCCGCGAAACCGGTGTGCTGGCACGGCATTCGCTGGCGCGGTGGAAACACCTCGAGGCAGGCGACGACCCGCTGGAAGAGGAATCGGAGAACTCCGATCTCGAGGGTGATCGGGTCACCGCCGATGTGTCGGCGGCCCACGCGGTCGCCGCCCTCGCCCAGGCCCTGACCGGCGCACGCGACATCGCCGAGGCGTGTGCGGTCTTCCTGCGGCACACCGAACGGGCCGGATTGCATTCGGCCGGTACTCAATTGCTCCCCGCCGGCCCGATCACCGGTGGCGACGACCCGCTGGCCGAGGTGGTGCTGCACCTGCTCGGCCAGGGTGGCAGGCCCTCACGCGGCTACGGCATCGTCACCGCGCTGGAACTGGCCGGTCGGCGCCCACCGACGGTGCGGACCACCCGGGTCAGTGTGCTGTTCGTCGACATCGGGGGAGCCGGACGAGTCGGCGTGCTGCGATTGGAGCAGGTGCGCGAAGGGCCGAGCGGGTTGCACCCGGATCCGGCCGCCATGTCGTTCCTGCAGGCGGATCGCGAGTTCGCCGACAGTCTCACGCGGGCGTGGGAGGTGAGCCGACCGGCCGCGACCGGCGCCTGCGTGCTGTGGTCGGTGACCGGGGCGGGCCGCGCGCCCGAGAACGACATCAACGGTGCGTCGATGGCCGCGGCGATGGCTGTCGCGCTCGACGACCTGGCCCCACGCCACCAGCTGGTCCGGTGGCTGCGGGTGCGCCGGCTCGACCCGGCCTGCGCGGTGACGGCGGGCCTGTCGGAAACGGAACTGACCCCGGTCGGCGGATATGCGGGCAAACTCGCTGCCGCGCAGCGCGCTTCGCTTCGGGTGGTGGTCGCCGCCACCGGGTACGAAGAGGCGCGGCGGCAGGCGCCGGAGAACTTCCTCGACCGCATCGCGGCGGCCGCGACGGTCGCCGAAGCTGTGTCGCGCACGCGCAGCAGACCGAATATGGCGCTGTGGCTGGTCTCTGTCGCCGGTGTGCTCGCCGTCCTGCTCGCGGTGCTCTCGGTGACCGGTCTGGCCCGGGCCCGGGCCGAGAATGCCGCCGCCAGAGCCGAATCGAATTCCCGGCTGTTCGCGGGCGTGGCCCGGGGTGGTGCCGACTTCGACCCCGCGCTGTCGCAACTCGTCGCCCTCGCGGCGGTGCGTACGAGCGCCACGACGGATGCCCGATCGGCCCTGCTGGAGTTCTCGGCTCTCGGCACGCCGATCCGGATCCTGCCCGGGGTAACCGGTGACGGAGCCTCGGCCGGTATCGACCCGCCACGGCTGGCGACCAGCATCGGTGGCGACATGATCGCGATCGGCAACGGCGACGGCACCGTGCAGCTCGTCCGGGTCGATGATGCCGGGGTGACCCGAATGCCGGCGTTCGCGGCGGTGGCCGGCCCGGTGCGGGCACTGGCCATCAGCGCGGACCAGCGTTGGCTTGCGGTGGCTGGTGAACGCTCGGCGGTCTTGTGGAGCATTGCGGAGAATCCCCGGCGGACAACCGAATTCGCGTTGGCGGATCATCTGCCCTGGTCGCTGGCCTTCGGTCCCGGCAACGATCTGCTGGCGATCGGCACCCACGGTGGAACGGTGCTGTCCTGGCGATTCGGTGCCGATCCCGCGCACCCTGTGCCGCAACCCGCGCTGACTGTTCCCGGTAACCACGCGTTCGTCGCGGCCGACGACCGGGTCCTCGTCGCGGCCGGTTCCCGGATCGTCAACACAACGTGGACCACGACCGTACGGGGCTGGGACGCAACAGCTCTGGATCCGGCCCGTCCCGCTTTCGAGATGTCGGCCGACCGACCGCACGGCGCCGAGATCAGGTCGGTCGATGTCGACGGTGACGTGCTCTCGGTGGGGCTCAACCCCGGCGAGATCGCCAGGTGGCGTCTGAGCGCCGACATCGCCCGGCCCGAACCGCTGCGCGCGATGTCGCGAGGCGCCAACGAGTACTTCGACGTGGCGCCGACCGGGGACGGCCGCACGGCAGTGGTGGTCGGCGGTGATTCCCGTGCTCGCCTCCTCGATCTCGACACCGGTGCGGTGCTCGCCCGGTTCCCCGGAGGATCCGTGGCGCGGGTTGAGGTGTTCCGCGGCGGGCGCGCACTGGTGACCTCCGGATTCGACCGCGCCGTCCACGTTTTCGACCTCGCGGGCCAGGCCGCCGAACTCGGACCGCGGACGCTGTTCAGGCTTCCCCAAGACGTATCCGCACCGGCTCCCGGTGTGCTGCCCGACGCGTTGCTGCCGCGCTTGCGCGCACTGTCGAGAACCCCCGCGGCCACGGGACGAGACTCCGTGGACGGCGACCCCTCGGGCCTTTTCGACACCGTGGTGCTCAGCCCCGATGGGACACGAGCCGCCACCCTGAACGAACGCGCCATCCAGGTCTGGGACATCACCGAGCTCACCCCGAAGCCGTTCGGACGGCCGATCGACAACGGCCTGGTCGACACGCGAGGTGTCGTCTTCGGCCCGGACGGCACCCTGGCCGTCGGGCGGGGTCTGACGTCATCGGTGGAACAGTGGGACCTGACCCGGCCCGGCGGTCCCGAGCTCCGGTCCACACTGCGATTCGGGCACGGCTATCCGACCGCACTCACCGTGAGTCCCGACGGATCGAGGCTGGCCGTCGGCAGTCACCGCACCGGGCATGTCACGGTCTACGACCTGAGCGGCGGGCCCGACGCCCGACCCGTGGCGGAACTGTCCGGCCTGCCAACGGCTGGTCAGGACATGTCGCTGGCCGTCACAACAGACAACATCCTCGCCGTCGGCACCCGCGCCGGAGCCTTCGTCTATCGCGTCGGCGAACCAGGCGGCCCCCGGCCCCTGCCGATCCCCGTCGCCGCACGTGGCTCCGTCGGTTCGGTCGCCTTCGACCACACCGGTACCCGCCTCGCCGTCGACGATCTCGCCCGGGACCGCATCGAAATCTGGGACTACACCGACCCCGCCGCGCCCACCGTCTACGCCGCCCTGCACCACGACGAAAGGCACTGGCAGAAAACAATGCTCGCGTTCGCGGCCGGTGGAACCGTCCTGGTCGAATCCGCCACCGACGGCACCCTGCGCCGTTGGCGCACCGACGCCACCACCGAAGCCGCCCGCATCTGCGCCACCGGCACCGCACCCATCACCCCACAGGAGTGGTCGAACGCCCTCCCCGGCCGCGCGTTCGTAAACCCCTGTCCCACAGGGTGACAACGGGTTGGCACTGTATGTCAGGGCCTTGGCACCGACGGACTGTGGACAGGTCCTGTTGCGGCGCGACACTGAGTTCTCCCGCTCGCGGGATTCTCCGCCCGGCTCGGTAAGGAGCGCACCCATGCTCGGACTTTCGACAGATGCCGTCGGTCCCCCAGGCCCGTCGCACGTCACGCACGGACCCACCGGCGCGGCGGACGACCTGAGCCACCTTCCCGACCATGTCGTGCTCGACATGCTGGTCGGAGCGCAACAGCACTGGTTGCGATGCTGTCGAGCCGCCGTCCTCGCGGGTGGTACGACCGCTCGGGAGCTGCTGGCACCCCGGCGGGAAACCGAGGTGCTGGCGCGTGCATCGCTGGCACGCTGGAAAAGCCTCGACGAGGACGAGTTGCTTGCCGAGGAAGCGGAGTCACCCAGCGACCACGGCAGGCGCGACACCGCCGAACTCTCGGCCGCGCGGGCACTGGGTGCGCTGGCATGCGCACTGGCCGGTGTATCCGACACCGGTAGCGCCGTCCAGCGTCTTCTCACGCATGCCGAACGCGCGAACTTGTACTCGACACCTTCCTCCACCACTGCTGACGTCCCGATCGGCGCCGGGCAGAACGAGCTCGCGTCGGTGCTCGGTCATCTCACCGAACACCGCGACCATCCCGCGCACGGATTCACGACGCTCGCCGCCCTCGAACTGGCAGGACACAGGCCGGTCACCCTGCACACCAGCGCGATACGCGTCCTGTTCGTCGACGCCTACGGTCAGGGACACGTCGCCGTCCTGGAATTGGCGCAGGTCGACGGTGGTCCGAGCGGTTTGCATCCGGACCCGGCCCGCATGAGCTTCCTGCAGGCCGACGCGGAGTTCCACGACGCGCTGGTCGACGCCTGGCAGGTCAGCAGGATCGCGGGCACCGAGGCGAGCGTGTTGTGGTCGCTCACGCTCGAAGGTGGCGCCCCGGTCAACGACATCAGCGGTGCGTCCTCGGGTGCGGCGTTCGCCGTCGCCCTCGACTATCTGATGTCACGAGGGCGTGTGGTGCGCCGCCGGATCGACCCGTCCTGCGCGATCACCGCCGGGCTGGCGGGTGACCAATTGACCGAGGTCGGCGGGTATCGCGGCAAACTGCTTGCCGCACAGAGTCATTCGCTGCGCGTGATCGTCGCCGCCGACGGCTTCGACGAGGCGCTCGAGGTGGCACCAACGGGTTTCACCGGCCGCCTCACAGCAGCCCACACCATCGACGATGCCATCCGGAACTCACGGACCCACCTCGGCTACCTCCTCTGGACAGCCGTCGCAGCATTCCTGATCGCCTGCTTCTTCGTCTGACGGAACTGTGGGGCGGATTCCGGAAAGTGTTGTGGCCGCGAACCTGCGCTACATCATCCAGGAACTGGGCCGCCGATCGGTAGCGGGACCATCACGTTTCGGGGATGCCGAGGAGGGTGGCGCGGCATTCGCGGACGGTGGTGCGCAGGGCGTCGACGACGGCGGCGACTTCGGAGCGGCGCAGGGTCTCGGGTCGGGTGACCAGCCAATAGGTGAGCTGGACCCGGACTTCGTCGGCCAGGACCCGGACGAGGTCGGGGTGGCGGTCGGCCATGAAGCAGGGGAGCAGGCCGATGCCGGCGGCCGCGCGGGTGGCTTCCACATGGACGAAAACGTTGGTGGAGGAGACGGATTGGCGCATGGTCGGCGCGAAGCTGGTGGCCACGTCGAGGTCGTCGACCTGCAGGATCGACTCGATGAAATAGACCAGCGGATAGCCGGCGAGGTCGTCGATGGTCGCGGGGGCGCCGTGGGCGTCGAGGTAGTCCCGGGCGGCGTAGAGGCCGAGGCAGTAGTCGCCGAGTTCGATGGCCTCGGCCCGGTGTACCTGGGGTCTGCCGACGACCACCTCGAGATCGAGGCCGGTTCGCTGGGTGGATGCGCGGCGGGTGGCGGCGACGATCTCCACCGCGATGCCGGGGTGGCGGCGCTGCACCCGCGCCGCCGAGGGCGCGGCCAGATAGGCGCTGAACCCGTCGGTCGCCGAGAGCCGCACCACCCCTTCGAGCGTGCGTTCCCCGCCCGGGGAACCGAGTGAGCGCACCGCGGCTTCGACCGTCTCGGCAGCTACGAGAGCTTCGCGACCGAGATCGGTGAGTTCCCAACCACCTGCCACTTTCGTGAGTACCCGCCCGCCCACCGCCGCCTCGAGTGCGGCGATGCGCCGGGAAATGGTGGTGTGGTTGATCCCGAGTTCGGCTGCGGCGGTGACGAACCGCCCCGACCGGCCGACGGCGAGCAGTACGAGCAAATCATCGGCACTCGGCCTGCGCCCGGACGACGCGACGGAACGGCTCATATCTGCATATTCGCAGATAGCCGCTGCGAAACTGGGCATTGCGACCGAAAGACTTCTGCACGAATACTCCTCGCATGGAATGTGAGTCAGCTCACAGCGCGTGAAGGAGTAGTGCGATGAGCGTCAGCAGCGCGACCCGGCCCACCGGTGACACACCGGAGGAGACACCGTCCGGGCTACGGCGGGTGGTGACCGCCTCGATGGCGGGCACCGTCGTCGAGTGGTATGAATTCTTCCTCTACGGCACCGCCGCCACCCTGGTGTTCAGCAAGGTGTTCTTCGCGAAGGGGACCAGCGACCTGGACGCGATCCTCGCCGCGTTCGTCACCTACGCGGTCGGTTTCGCGGCCCGCCCGCTCGGCGGCATCGTCTTCGGCTATTTCGGTGACCGATACGGGCGCAAGAAGCTGCTGCAGACGAGTCTCGTGCTCGTCGGCGCGGCGACGTTCCTGATGGGCTGTCTGCCCACCTTCGCCCAGATCGGTTACTGGGCACCGGCGCTGCTCGTGACACTGCGCTTCGTTCAGGGCTTCGCGGTCGGTGGTGAATGGGGTGGTGCGGTGCTGCTGGTCGCCGAGCACAGCCCCAGCCGCAGCCGCGCCTTCTGGTCGAGCTGGCCGCAGGCGGGAGTGCCCGCGGGCAACCTGCTCGCCACCATCGTGCTGCTGGTGCTCACCTCGACACTGTCGGACGCGGCGTTCCTGAGCTGGGGCTGGCGGGTCGCGTTCTGGCTGTCGGCGGTGGTGGTGCTCGTCGGCTACTACGTGCGGACGAAGGTGACCGACGCGCCGATCTTCCTGGCCGCCCAGCAGGCGCTCGAGCACACCAAGGCCACCTCGTTCAGCCCGTTCGAAGTGTTGCGCCGTTACCCGCGTGGGGTTTTCACCGCCATGGGGCTGCGCTTCGGCGAGAACATCATGTACTACCTGGTGGTCACTTTCTCGATCACCTACCTCAAGGTGCAGGTACACGCCGATACGACCACGATCCTGTGGTGGTTGCTCATCGCCCACGCCGTGCACATCGCGGTGATCCCGCTCGCCGGATACCTCGGTGACCGGGTCGGGCGTCGGCCGGTGTACCTGGCCGGTGCCGTCGCAGGCGGAACCTGGGGGTTCTTCGCGTTCCCGATGATGGACAGCGGGCACAGCGTGGTGATTCTGTCCGCCATCATCGTCGGTCTCGTCTTCCACGGGTTCATGTACGCCGGCCAGCCCGCCATGATGGCCGAGATGTTCCCCACCAGAATGCGGTATTCCGGTGTGTCATTGGGATATCAGGTGACCTCGATCGTGGCCGGTTCGCTGGCGCCAATCATCGCGGTGCGCCTGCTCGATTCCTATGGTTCGTCGGTGCCGATCGCGGTCTACCTCGCGGTGGCGGCGTCGGTCACGGTGATCGCGGTGCTGTGTGCGCGGGAGACGCGCGGGATCGACCTCGAGACCGTCGATCTGGCGGACACCAACGCGCCGAAACGGCTTGCGGCATGAGTGACCTCACCGGCCGCACCGCGCTGGTCACCGGTGCCGCGAGCGGGATCGGCGCCGCCTGCGCGCGGGTCCTCGCCGCCCGCGGCGCCGAGGTCACCGTCGCCGATCTCGACGGTGACGGCGCGAAAGCCGTCGCCCACGAGATCGGCGGCCACGCCTGGTGTGTCGACCTGCGCGATGTCGACGCACTCGCCGAACTGCGCCTGGACACCGACATCCTCGTCAACAACGCGGGTATCCAAACCGTCAGCCCCATCGAGGAGTTCGAGCCCGAACGGTTCCGGGCCATGCAGACGCTGATGGTGGAGGCACCGTTCCTGCTGATCCGCGCGGCACTGCCGCACATGTACCGCAACGGGTTCGGCCGCATCGTCAACATCTCCTCGGTGCACGGGCTGCGCGCCTCTCGGTTCAAGGTCGCCTACGTCACGGCCAAGCACGGGCTGGAGGGCCTGTCGAAGGT
The DNA here is from genome assembly GCF_040639775.1 of Nocardia sp. NPDC023733. Taxonomy (NCBI): domain Bacteria; kingdom Bacillati; phylum Actinomycetota; class Actinomycetes; order Mycobacteriales; family Nocardiaceae; genus Nocardia; species Nocardia sp. NPDC023733. Next base: position 1,522,278 of record NZ_JBFAAN010000001.1, read on the forward strand.
GACGGCGCTCGAGGCCGGCCCGCACGGCGTCACCTGCAACTGCGTGAATCCCGGATATGTGCGAACACCGTTGGTGGACAAGCAGATCGCCGATCAGGCCCTCATCCACGGCATCCCCGAACAACAGGTGGTCGAACAGGTGCTGCTCACCGAGAGTGCGATCAAACGCCTGATCGAGCCCGAGGAGGTGGCCCAGCTGGTGGCGTGGCTGTCCTCGGACGCGGCGGGCATGGTGACCGGGTCGTCGTATGTGATGGACGGCGGGTGGAGCGCCCGCTAGACCCGCCGCCCCCACGATCAGCCGGAAAAGCGCTCGGCGACCATGTCCTCGGTGAGCCCGTAGTCGGCGAGCGAGTAGTGGTGGGTGGGTTTGCGTGCGCCCGTGCGGCTTTCGGCGTCCAGGTCGAGGACGGCCGCTCGGGCCTGCGGGGTGAGGTCGGTGCCGATGGACCGGTAGATCGTCTCGACGGTGCCGACCGGGTCGGAGCGCAGGTCGGCGAAGTCGATATCGATGAAGTGGGCCTCGGGGTGGCGGGCGCGCGCGGCGGTGAACTCGCGCAACCCGCGCGACCACAGGTCGAGTTGGGTGCGGCCGATCACCTCCGGGGTGAAGACGGTCGACCAGCCACGGGTGGCGTGCTCGTTGAGGCTGCAGACCGAGGGGATCACGGTCGCGGGGTCGCGATGGGTCTGGATGACGACGGCGTCGGGGTAGACGGCGAGCAGGGCGTCCAGACAGAACAGGTGACTGGGATTCTTGAGCACCCAGCGGCGGGAGTCGTTCATCCCGATGAGCTGCAGGTTGCGCCGGTGCCGGGCGTAGGCGGGCGTCCAGTCCTGGGTGGTGAGCCATTGCGAATAGCTCGGCAGGTACGCCAGACACTCGTAGGAGTGCGACATCACCGACTGGCGGAGCAATTGCCAGCACTCCTCGACATCGGCAGCGCTCATGTAGTGCAGGCCCATGAACTCCGGGTTCTGCACCTGATGCTGACGCAGCCCGGCGTCTATCTGCTGATAGGCGGGATTGTCCGCCCAGCTCTCCCGCGGCGGCCGGGGCTGCGGGAAGTCCGTCAGCCACATCTCCAGTCCCTGGTTGGCGGGGTCGGCCGCCAACAGGCGGTGCAGTGCGGTGGTGCCGGTGCGCGGCAGCCCGGTGACGAAAATCGGCCGGGTGACCGGTGTTTCGGCAAACCCCGGGTTCGCGGCCCACGCGGCCTCGCTCAGGGCGCGAGCGATCAAGGTGCCGCGCAGGAAGAACCGCGACATCTTGGACCCGAGCTCGGTGAGCCCGGCCTCGTCGCGATAGGAATCGAGCAGCACGCCGAGGGCTTCGGTGTAGTCGTCGGAGCCGAAATCGGTGAGGCCGGTGAGTTTGGTTGCCGAGGCGTGCAGGTCGGCTACGGTGCCGACATCGGTGCGCACAGTCATCGAGGGAAACTCCTGATCAGTTGTGGTATTCGCCGCAGTTGACGTCGAGGGTCTGGCCGGTGATCGCGTTCGCCCAGTCCGAGGCGAGGAACACCACGGCACGGGCGATCTCGGCCGGCTCGGGCAGCCGCTTCAGATCGGATCGGGCAGCCGTCTGTTCGTAGACCTGCTCGACGGTGATGCCGTACTTCTCGGCGATCTGGCCGAAGTACCACTTCAACTGGTCGCTCCAGATGTAGCCGGGCAGCACACTGTTCACCCGGATGCCCTTGCCACCCAGCTCGGTGGCGAGGGTCTGCGACATCGCCAGCAGCGCCGCCTTGGTGAGCTTGTAGCTGCCGTAGCGGGGTTCGCTGTGACGTACCACCGCCGAATTGATCATCACCACGGCGCCGTTGGACTCCGACAGGGCCGGCGTGAACGCCTGCGTCATCCGCAGACCGCCCAGCACGGTGAGATCGAGGCTGTCGCGGATCTGGTCGTAATCGGTGCGTTCGAGCGGCTTCATCGATGGCACCGAGAACGCGTTGTTCACCAGCGCGTCGACGCGGCCGAACTTCTCGACCGTGCGCGACACGAGGTCGCGCACCGCGGCGTCGTCGGTGATGTCGGTAGGCACACAGAGCGTTTCGCCGTCGATCTCGGCGGCCACCTCCTGCAGCCGCGATTCGGTGCGAGCCGCGAGGACCACCTTCGCACCCGCCGCCGCGGCTTCCGTGCAGATCGACCGGCCGAGCCCCGGCCCCACACCGGAGACGACGACAACCTTCCCGTCCAGCAGGCTCATCCCAGCATCCTCTCGGCGAAAGCCCGCTGCCGGGCGGCGATCCGGTCACGCCACGCGGCGGCGTCGATCCGGTTGTGGTCGTAGTACGGCAGGTGCGCGGGGACATCGGCGACGTCGACGAGTTCCACACGCGGGCCGTCGGCTTCGGTCATGGGCCGGTCGGTGCGTTGCCACCGGAACTGCAGGATGCCCCGCGTGCGGCCGGTGGTCTCGATCCAGTTCGTGATGCCGGGATCGCGGTTGCTCACCACCATCCGGATCATTCCGTCCGGATCCACCTGTGCCTGGGCATGATTGAGGCTCGTCTGATGGTTCACGTAATCCAGTGAGATGTACCAGAGGCTGCCCAGCTGGAACCCCTGGTAGGGCGCGTCGGACTTCGGCACGGTGATCACCAGGGCCTGATCGTCGGCGAGGTCGAAATGTCCCACCGAGGAGTACTGGGTGCTGAGACCGCCCGGGGTGAGCCGTGGTGCGGTGAGGGTGTTCACCGGCAGGTCGAGATAGAACCACTTGGGGAAGTTGAACCAGGTGTGCACCCTGGTGAGCAGCATGTTCCCGGCGGCCCGGTAGCGCTTGCGCAACCGGGCCAGATCAGGTTCGTCCGGTGCGGTGCCGAGGGTGTCGACCCGTTCGATGCGGATCGAGCCCTTGCGTTCGGTCCAGTCGCTGTAGACCTCGCGCACCGCGAGCATCGACGCGCCCTCACCGAGCGGGAAATAGTCCACGCCCGCATCGGCTTTCGCCGGACCGAAGCGGATCGAGAAGCTGCCGTCCGCGGCGATCGGGATCCGTCGGTCGTCGAAGGCATCGGCCCCGCCGGGCACCTCGGTGGCCGTGTAGTCACCTTTGAGGACCTGGAAACTCAGGTCGACGGTGCTTCCACGCACCCCGCTCACCACATACTCGGCGGTCGGCTCGATATTCGCGTGGTAGTAGAGGGTGTCCGGATTGTCCAGGCCCATCTTGGCGTACGGGCCGGTGGAAGACACGAAGTAGGGGTGCGAGGTGCCGTGGGCACCCGAGAGCCGCAGGCAGGCGGCGATACTGGCGGCGAGGTAGTCGTAGCCTTCGGCGCGGTCGGTGTCGCTGCGCACGAATTCCGCACCGGCGATGAGTGTTTCGGCCTGGGCGACGGCGGCGAGAAACGGGGCGGTGAGCGAATCGGGCGGTGCGCCCGTGTCGGCAGTGGTGGTACTCGGTTGGTTCAACGGATTGTGATCCCTAGCTCTCGGAGGATATGGGCGGCGCTCTCGGCGGGGGAGCCGAGGTCGGGGGTGATGACCAGGTCGGGTTGTGCGGGCCGCTCGTAGGGGGAACCGATGCCGGTGAAACCGGGCAGCTCGCCCGCACGGGCCTTGGCGTAGAGGCCCTTCGGGTCGCGGCGTTCGCATTCGGCCAGCGGGGTGTCGACGAACACCTCGTGGAAGGGCAGATCCCGGTCGGAGTGCACGGTGCGGGCGTGGTCACGTTGCGCGGCGAACGGGCTGATGACCGACACGACGGCGACGGTTCCGGCGTCGGCGAACAGGGCAGCGACCTCGGCGACTCGGCGCACGTTCTCGTCGCGGTCGGCGGGGGAGAAGCCGAGTCCTGCGTTGAGGCCGTGGCGCAGATTGTCGCCGTCGAGCAGGTAGGCGGGGCGCCCGGCCTCGACGAGCAGGCGCTCGAGTTCCACGGCGACGGTCGACTTCCCCGAACCCGACAGGCCGGTCAGCCAGATCGTCGCCCCGAGGTGTGTGCGCTCGGCACGCGTCACCGCCGAGCGATGCCACGTCACCGGACCGGTGCATGTGCTCGACACCTCGACCGTTTCGCGACCGGTGACCATCCCCGCCGCGACCGTCTCGTCGGTGCGCGGATCGATGAGGATGAAGCTGCCGGTGCGCCGGTTCTCCCGGTAGGGATCCGACAGCAGCGGGCGACGGGCGCGCAGCCGGACCCTGGCGATGTCGTTGAGCGACAACGCCTCCACCTCCGAGACCCGATGCAGGGTGTTCACGTCGAGCCGGTAGTCGATGGCGACGACCTCGGCCTGTGTGGTCTGCGCGGCCGTGCGGACGAGCAGGCTGTCGCCGGCGCGTAGCCGGGCGGTCTCGGAGAACCAGCACAGCATGGCGTCGAGTTCGGTGCTCTGGTGTGGGGAGTTGCCCGGGCGGGCCAGCAGGTCGCCCCGGCCGATATCGATGTCGTCGTCGAGGGTCAGCGAGATCGCCATCCCCGTGAACGCCTCCTCGACTTTCGTGCCGCCCGGACCCCAGATCTCCCGCACATGCGAGGCGTGACCGGCGGGCAGAACCACCACCTCGTCGCCCGGTTTGAAGATGCCGCCCGCCACGGTGCCTGCGTAACTGCGCTGCGCCGACCCCTGTTCGGCGCGGATCACGTACTGGATCGGGAGCCGTGCGTCGATGAGGTTGCGGTCCGAGGCGATGTGCACGTCCTCGAGGTGGCGCAGCAGCGGCGGACCCGGATACCAGCCCAGCTGCGGTGAGCTGTCGACCACGTTGTCGCCGTGCAGGGCCGAGACGGGCACGAAACTGAGGTCTCCGACGGTCAATTTCGCGGCGAACGCGGAGAATTCCTCCCTGATCTCGGTGAAACGTTCCTCCGACCAGTCGACCAGGTCCATCTTGTTCACGCACACCACCAGGTGCGGGACGCCGAGCAGAGTGGCGAGGAAGGCATGACGGCGGGTTTGCTCGCTGACGCCGGTGCGGGCGTCGACCAGGATCAGGGCGAGATCTGCGGTGGACGCGCCGGTCACCATATTGCGGGTGTACTGCACGTGACCCGGCGTGTCGGCGATGACGAATTTGCGGCGCGGGGTGGTCACATAGCGGTAGGCGACATCGATGGTGATGCCCTGCTCGCGTTCGGCCCGCAAACCGTCGGTGAGCAGCGCGAGATCGGTAGTGGCACTGCCCCTTTCGGTGCTGAGGCGCTCGATGTTGGCGAGTTGGTCGTCGAAGAGGGATTTCGAGTCGTAGAGCAGGCGACCGATCAGGGTGGACTTCCCGTCGTCCACGCTGCCGGCGGTGGCCAGGCGTAACAGATTGCGGCGCATCAGAAATAGCCCTCTCGCTTGCGGTCTTCCATCCCGGTCTCGGAGATCCGGTCGTCGCCGCGGGTGGCGCCGCGCTCGGTGAGCCGGGTGGCCGCGATCTCCGCGATCACCTGTGCCGGGGTGGCGGCGGTGCTCTCGACACAGCCGGTACAGGTGGCGTCGCCGACGGTGCGGAAACGCACAGTGGCCTCGAAGGCGCGCTCACCGGGGGCTTCGGTGACGAAACGGGTCGCGGACAGCAGCATTCCGTCGCGCTCGATCACCCGCCTGCGGTGCGCGTAGTACAGCGAGGGCAGCTCGACGGCCGCCTGGTCGATGTATTCCCACACGTCGAGCTCGGTCCAGTTCGACAGCGGGAACACCCGGATGTGCTCGCCCGGCTGATGCCTGCCGTTGTAGAGGTTCCAGACCTCGGGACGCTGGGCGCGCGGCTCCCATTCGCCGAAACGATTGCGGAAGCTGAACACCCGTTCTTTCGCGCGTGCCTTCTCCTCGTCGCGGCGTGCGCCACCGAACACGGCGTCGAAACGGTGCTCACCGATCGCGCGCAGCAGGGTGGTGGTCTGCAAAGGGTTGCGGGTGCCGCCGGGGCGTTCGACCGCGCGGCCCGCGTCGATGTCGTCCTGGACCTTCGCGACGAGCAGGCGGGCGCCGGTGCGGTCGGCGGTGCGGTCGCGGTAGGCGAGCACCTCGTCGAAATTGTGGCCGGTGTCCACGTGCAGCAGCGGGAACGGCAGTGGCGCGGGCCAGAACGCGCGCCGCGCCAGATGCAGCAGCACCGCCGAATCCTTCCCGCCGGAGAACAGCAGCACCGGTCGTTCGAAGGTGGCCGCCACCTCGCGCAGGATGTGCACCGCCTCGGCCTCCAGGGCCGCCAGGTGCGTCAACTCGTATCCCGTCTGCACTGTCCACCTTCCCGGCGGGCTCACGCCCGGGGTTGCACTGTCGAATAATCGACGCTATCGTTCGGTATTGTGACACCGACGATAAGCCGGGCCGAGAGCGCCGGTCAAGAGGTGACGTCGGATCCGGCGTCGGCCGAGCCGGATTCGAGCGTCGTCTCGGCCCCGACCCAGCGGGTGGTTAAGGTGCTCGAGCTGCTCTCGCGCCACGCCACCGAGCGGCTCACGCTGGCCCGCATCGTGCGTGAAGCCGGGATCTCCCGCGCCACCGCCCACGCCGTGCTCACCCAGCTCACCGCCGACGGGTGGACCGTGCGCGACGGCGACGGCTGCTACGGCATCGGTCTGCGGCTGCTCACCGTCGCCCGTCGCGCCGAAGCCGCGTTCCCGCTGCGCCGTACTGCCGCCCCTGTCCTGCGCGCGCTGGCGGACCAGGTGTCGGCACCTGTTTTCCTCGCCGAACGCGACGGGGCGAACATCGTGGTCACCGAACTCGTCGGCGACCCGTCGGCGACCTGGATCCGGCCCGGCCGACGGCTGCCGCTCGCCCCACCTGTCTGCCGCGAATTCGTCGCCTGGGCACCGGAATCCGAACAACGCGCCTGGCTCACCGGCGCCGACCCCACACACCGTGAGCGCCTCGCACACGTCCTCACCGAGATCCGCGCCCGCGGCTATTCCGTCGAGCGACTGGTCGACGATTCGACGCCGATGCTGGAAGCCCTTGCGGCCCTGCGTGACACACCGATCACCGCCGCCCTGCGCGCCCAACTCGGCTCCGTCATCACCGAACTCATCACCATCGACTACCTGCCCGGCGAACTCGGCCCCGACAACGCCGTCCTCACCGTCGCCGCCCCCATCCGCGACACCACCGGCGCCGTCATCGCCTCGGTAGTAACCTGCCCCGACTCCCGCCTCACCGCCGCCCAGGTCACCGCCCTCGGAGCCGCCACCGCCGCCGCGGCCGACCAGATCACGTCGTCCACGCGCTAGTCGCCCGATCGGCCCCACCCTCCCTCCCCGCGCATTGGGACGGGCATGCGCCTCGACCAAGATCCCGCGCTCTCAGGACGGGACGTCGGCAGATTTCGAGCCATAGGAGCGTGGTGATCGGCTGTCCATGAATGGGATGGCAGGTGCCTGCAGCGGCACGCGCGGCTCTCGTTTACGGGGTTGCGCCGTTACGCTGAGCGGGACGCCTGCTCGAGGGAGATCGGCGAGGCGGGTGTGAGGAAGGACTGGGACGTGGCAGACAACGTCGATCGCTGGTGGGAGTCGGCAGGGGCGCCGGGCGAGGATCCGGCGTCGTCCGGGTCTACTTCTCAGCCTGCGATTCCACAACCACCGCAGGGGGATCCGACGATCCTCGCTCCACAGGGGCCTGTGCCGTTTCAGCAACCGCATGGCCTGGGTGTCTTCCCTCAATCGAGTGTGCCGCAGGGGTCGGGTGCGTTTCCACAGCCCGGTACGCCGCAGGGATCGGAGGCCTCCCCGCAGGCATCCGGACAGCAGGGGTCCGGGGCATTCCAGCAGCCTGTGCTCTACCGGGCAATGCCGGGCCCGCAGCCGGGAATGCTGCCGGGGTCGGAGGGGTACCCTGGGGCGCCGCAGGGTTATGGGCAGCCGGGTGGGTACGGAATACCCAACTCGCAGCAAGGAATTCCGCAGCAGGGGCTCGGGCCCAGCATGTCCTTGCCGTTTCCGCAGCACGGGCAGACGTATGGGTACGCGCAGCCGCCGCGAAAGGGTAATGCCGGTCTGCTGATCGGGATCGGGGCGGTTGTCGTGGTGCTCGCGGTGGTGCTCGTGACCGCCGTGGTCATCGGAACCGGCGGCAACGACGAGCAGGCGGTTGCCGCACCGACGACGACCACGCAGACGGTCCCGCCCACCGGTACCAGCACCGCACCGGTGACGCCGGGTTGGAAGGGTGTGCTGCTCGCTGACGAGCGCATCGCTTACGACGTCCCGCCGAGTTGGCAGATCGCCTCGGAGTCGGACTCGGTCGTGATCCTCGGTCTGAGCGGAATGTTCGCGGGTACCGGAAAGGCCTCCGAAGGCGAGAACTACTGCCCCGGTTCGGCCTACCGAGGACTCGCGGGGATCGCCCTCAGTACGGAGAACACCCTGCCTGAGGCCGCGACCACCGCGGCCAGGATCGCGGCCGAGGGCGGCTACTCCGATTCGACAGGCGGCAAAATCACCGCCCCCACTTCGCTCACCACCAAGAGCGGCTTGGCCGGACAGTTCGTCGAGAGCTCGGGTTCGTGGACACCGGCGCGACCGGGCTGCACCACGACCACGTACTCGGTGTACACCTTCGCCTTCGAGAAGTCGGCGGGTCTGCCGATGGTCATGGCGATCCTGGTCGACCGGGGCACCACCGGCGAACTGTCCGCCGACGACGCCAAGAAGATGATCGCGAGCATCCGCCTGATCTGACGGCCCTCCAACACGTGGGCTGCCGCAGCTAACCCGCCACCGAACGGCCTGCTGTTCAGCCGGTTCCGCTCGGATCTCCGTGGCACCTGCCCGCCTCGGCGAGCCTGCCGATCCGGGTGCGTCGCACAGCGGATCGGGGCGGGAGGTGGTGGAATCGCAGGATGCGTATCGGGAGTGGAATAGTCGCGGCTGTCGCGGTCGGGATCATGGCTCTGCCCGGGTTGGTCGCGGGACCGGCCGGCGCTGTGACCGACACCGCGTGCGGATCAACCCTCTCGCCGGCCGATATCGGCGAGATCGCCCGGCTCTCGGACACTTCCGAGATCGCAGGCGGCGATACCCTGACCCGGCTGGAGGACGCCGTCGACCGGCACCACCGAATCACCGAGATCCTTGTCGAGCACCGGGACCTGCGTGGGCTGTTCGCGATCGGCCTCGACGGTGTGGAATCCACCGCCGTGATGCCGATGCAACGTGATCCGGCGGCCTTCCTCGACCGCGAATACGCGCATTCGATCAGTCTCGAATTGCTGCGTCGTTTCCTCGACAATCTGCACGCCGAATTCTCCGGCGGCGTCGTCGAACCGCAGTGGGCACACTATTTCGCCCTGGCCAAGGACTGCGGCGCCTCGCGGGCACGCACGGCGATGGCCGGATACAACGCGCACCTGACCGTCGACCTGACGTATTCGGTGGCCGCCGTCGGGAGCCGTCCCGAGCACGCACCGGACTATTTCAAGATCGTCGCAGGCATCGCCTCGGTCGGCGAAGTGATCGTCGACCGGACCAAAGCCGTCTACGGTGCCGACCTCGGGCCGCTGTGGCGGTTCTATTTCGTGGGGGAGGGCCTCGATCAGCTGTTCGGCGCGGGCGTGGCCACCGAGCAGATGCTCATCGCCGCCGACCTCGGTGCGAACGTGGTGATCTTCAGCAACGGACTCGCCCTGCAGGACCCCGCGCTGGCGCCCACGATCCGGACTGAGGTCGCCGCGCTGTGGCAGGCGGCCGATCTGGCGTTCGAGGCGTTGGCGCGCATCAACGCCCTCTGAACGAACAAGACCCCGGACCTGCGGTGCGAAACCGCTTGTCCGGGGCCATGTTCCGGTCGTCAGCCCGCGGTCTTCTCCGGGTTGCGGATCTCGACGATCGGCAAGACCAGCGCGGCGGGCGCGCCCGCGGGGACCACCGGCTGCTTCGGTGCGACCGGTTCGATCCGTCGGTATCCCGCGTCCTGCTCGGGCCGGGTGTCGACCTCACCCTTGTTCGGCCAGTAGGCGGCCGCGCGCTCGGCCTGCGCGGTGATCGTCAGCGACGGGTTCACCCCGAGATTGGCCGAGACGGCCGCACCGTCGACAACGCTGAGCGTCGGGTAGCCGAACACACGGTGGTAGGCGTCGATCACGCCGTGCTGCGGGTCGGCGCCGATCGCCGCACCACCCAGGAAGTGCGCCGTCATCGGCACATTGAACACATCGCCCCAGGTGCCGCCGGCGACGCCGCCGATCTTGTCCGCCACGCGGCGGGTCACCTCGTTGCCCGCGGGGATCCACGTCGGATTCGGTTGCCCGTGGCCCTGTTTGGACGTGAGCTTGCGCCCGAACAGCCCGCGCTTGGTGTAGGTGGTGATGGAGTTGTCCAGGTGCTGCATGACCAGCGAGATGATGGTGCGCTCGCTCCAGTTCCGCACGCTCATGAACCCGAAGAAGGTGAGCGGATGGGTGATCACCAGCCACAGGAACCGCAGCCACCTCGGCACGCGCCCGCCGCCGTCGACCATCAGGGTCTGCAGCATGCCCATCGAGTTGGAGCCCTTGCCGTAGCGGACCGGTTCGACATGGGTGTCGGGAGTGGGGTGGATCGAGGACGTGATCGCGACACCCTTGGTGAAGTCCTGGCCGGGCGCGAGCGTCTTGGTGGCCGCGCCGACGATGGACTCGGAGTTGGTGCGGGTGAGCAGGCCGAGCCGATCGGAGATCTTGGGCAGCGCGCCCTCGTCGCGCATCGCGTGCAGCAGCTTCTGGGTGCCGAGCGTGCCCGCGGCGAGCACCACCTGCTTGGCGGTGTAGGTCTTGGGGTTCTTGCGCACCCAGGCGCCGGTGCGCTCGGTGGCCACGTCCCACGTGCCGTCGGGCAGCGGACGCAGTGCCGACACGGTGGTCATCGGGATGACCTGCGCGCCCGCCTTTTCCGCGAGGTAGAGGTAGTTCTTCACCAGCGTGTTCTTGGCGCCGAACTTGCAGCCGACCATGCAGTCACCGCATTCGATGCAGCCGGTGCGCTCGGGGCCTGCCCCGCCGAAGTACGGATCGGCGACGGTCTTGCCCGGCTCACCGAAGAAGACACCGACCGGCGTCTGGACGAAGGTGTCACCCACGCCCATGTCCTCGGCGACGGCCTTGAAGATCTCGTCGGCGGGCGTCATGTGCGGGTTCTGCACCACGCCGAGCATCTTCTTGGCGCGCTCGTAGTACGGAGTGAGCTCGGCTCGCCAGTCGGTGATGTCGCGCCACTGCGCGTCCTGGAAGAACGGCTCCGGCGGAACGTAGAGGGTGTTGGCGTAGTTCAGCGAACCACCGCCGACACCGGCGCCGCCGAGGATGAGCACGTCGCGCAGCGGGTGGATGCGCTGGATGCCGTAGCAGCCGAGCTTGGGTGCCCACACGAATTTACGCAGGTCCCAGCTGGTTTTCGGCAGTTCGTCGTCGGCGAAGCGGCGGCCTGCCTCCAGCACGCCGACCTTGTAGCCCTTCTCCACCAGTCGCAGCGCGGTGACACTGCCGCCGAATCCGGAACCGACGATCAAGACGTCGAAGTCGGTGGTTCGCTCGGACATAGAAGAGCTCCTCGATGGTGTCGACAGTGACGCCGGTAACGCTAACGCCGACAGCCAGCACTGTCAAAGTCCGCCCGGGGCTCGGCCCCTATGCTGGTCGCGTGCCTCGATACACCCGCGCGGAACTCGCCGACGCCAGCGGCGTCGCGGCGCGCACGATCCGCTATTACCACTCGCTCGGCGTCCTACCCAAGCCCGGGCGCGCAGGCAAGGAAGTGGTGTATTCCGACGAGCATCTGGACCGATTGCGCGACATCGTCGCCATGCAGGGCCGCGGGCTGCGGCTCGACGCAATCCGTGAGGTCTTCGACGCCGAACCGGCCAGCGGCGACTGGCGCACGCTGTTCGACCCGCGTTCGGCCCAGGCCGCGCAACGCAGCGCGGAGATCGACGACGCCGAACTCGCCGCCCTGCTCGGCGACCGCGGCTCGGACGTGCTGACCGAACTGATCGCCGTCGGTTATCTGGAGCGCCGCGGTGAGCGGTGGTACGTGCCGGATCGCCCGATGCTCAAGGGCGCCCTCGTGCTCTACGACGTCGGTATCGACATTCCGCTCAGCGGCGAACTGCGCACCATGATTCGCTCACGCATGGCCGCGCTCGCCGACGAGGTGGTCGGCGCGGTTCGCGACGCGTCGGGCGGCTACGCCGGCGAGGACCTCGGCGTCGACCTGGCCCGCTTCCGGGAACGCCTGCTCGCCATGGCCTGGGAGGTCGGTGGCACCACGCTGGCCGCCGAGGTGAACCGGGCCGCCGAGGAGGCGGCCGAGGCGCGCCGCGAGACGGCGGGCTCACCCCCGGTCGGCTGATCGGCATGACTTTCCCCACGTGGCGCCCTCGCTACTCCAGAGGGACCGGTCGGTACGGTAGCGAAGGAGGTGATTCCTGCGGTATGTGGGGTGAGAGATGTGTGAACGGCGGGCCCACCGGTACCGCCGCCGAACGGGGAGTGCCCGAGTGAATTCTCGCGAGGAGATCTTGCGCCGCGTCCGCGACGGGCTGCTGGACCTACCCGACGACGCGCGACGGGTGACGGTTCGTCGCTCGGCGGGTCGCCCGGCCGACGCCGACCCGGCCGAACGCGCCGCCGTACTCGCCCGCTTCGTCGAACGGCTGCGCGAACAGGGTTCGCTGGTGCGGCTGGTCGACACCACGGGCCTGCCCGCCGCCGTGGCCGATGTGCTCTACGGAATGAGCGTGCGCACCGTACTCGCCGCCGTCGAGCCAGGTCCGGCGTGGCTCGACCATTGGGCCGGTGCGCCGGGTCATGCCGTGGTGCACGGCTCCGGCGCGGCGAGCAGCGGCGACGCGGTGGTCCGCGATGCTGTCGCCGGCGATGCCTCGACCGGTTCGCTCGCCCTGGAGGTGGATGGCGGACCCGCCGTGTCGGAGGACATGCCCCAGGTGTGCGTGGTCCGCGCCGAGCGCGTGTTCAGCTCCCTGCCCGATGCGCTGGACCGCCTCGATCCCCGTCGCCCGCTGATCTGGCGCGGCGGCCCCGCAGACGCGGAACTGGCCCGTCAACTGGTTGTTCTGCTGGTCGAATAGTCATCGCTCTCGATTCGGACGCGCCGCACACGGGGGTTGTGTGGGACCTTAAGTCTCAGTTACTCTGAGTTCGACGATGTGACGGTTGACACTGCCGTGCGCATCGACGCGAACCGAGGAGGCACCGATGACGCTGACCGAATCGAGCCGTGGCGGACTCATCAGCGAGGAATACCGCGATGCCCTGGCGACCCTGTCTCAAGGGTCCGTCGACCGGCATTTCGATCCCTACCTCGATATCGACTGGGATTCGCCTGAGCTGGCTCTCGACCCGAACGACCCGCGCTGGGTGTTGTCGTCCGAATACGATCCGCTCGGTGCCACGCAGTGGTATCGCGAGCAGCCGCTGGAGCGGCAGATCGAGATCGGCAAGTGGCGCACCGCGAACGCGATCAGGGTCGGCGCCGCATTCGAGAGCATCCTGATCCGCGGGATGATGCAGTACATCATGAAGCTGCCGAACGGCTCTCCCGAGTTCCGGTACTGCTTGCACGAGATGACCGAAGAGTGCAACCACATCCAGATGTTCCAGGAACTGGTGAACCGCATCGGTGTGGATGTACCGGGCATGCGGCCATTGTTCAAGGCACTCTCGCCGTTCATCGGCGTGGCGGGCGGCTACGCGCACACGATCCTGTTCATCGGCATCCTCGGCGGCGAGGAACCGATCGACCACTATCAGAAGGCCATGCTGCGCGCGGGCGCGAACCTGCCGCCGATGGTGGTGCGCACCATGGAGATCCACATCGCCGAGGAAGCGCGCCACATCTCCTTCGCCCACGACTTCCTCGCCGCGCACATCGGGCGGATGGGCAAGTTCAACCGTGGCGTGTGTTCGGTGGCGTTCCCGATCGCGATGCGCTGGCTGGCCGGGGAGATCATGGCTCCGCCCCGTTCGTTCGCCACGCAGTTCGACATCCCGCGTGAGGTCATCCGGGAGGCCTTCTGGAAGTCCGAGCACTCGCAGCACGTTCTGGCGGGCTACTTCGCCGACGTCCGGAAGCTGGCCGACGATCTGGGCATGATGAACCCGATCGCCAAGCAGGTGTGGAAGGCGCTCGGCATCGACGGGCCGCTGTCGCGCTACCGCAGCGAGCCGGAGCGGAGTGCCCGCAGGGCTGCGTGAGCCGCCCTCAGTCGCCGTTGGTCATCAGCTGGGTGATGACCGTGGTGAGGGGTTGTTCGGCGTCGAGGGTGAGCCCGTGGCGCCGGGCGACGCCGTCCACCACGTGCCAGGCATAGGAGGCGACCTCCTCGATCAGCTGCTGTCTCGACAGGACCGGGGCGGGGTCGTTGGCCCAGCGGGTGACCGTCGCCTCGGTCATCGAGACGATCGCGAAGGTCATCGCGTCGGCCGAGCCGTCGTCGGCCACGCCGACCACTCCGGCCAGTCCGGTGACCAGCGCGCGGGTCGACGCGGCGAGTGTCGCGATGAGTGAACTCATGGCGTCGACGTCCGGATCGGCCTCCGACGGCCCGGTGCGCAGGAATTCGTGCAGTCGTGGATGCTCGGTGACCCACGTGACGACGGCATCGACCGTGCGAACGAGGATCTGGTGGATGGAACCGTCGCCGATGTCGAGCGCGTCCTCGATATCGCCGACGAACCGGTCGGTGATATCGCTGCGGATGCGCCGGTCGAGCTCGTCGCGGCCCGCGAACTGCCGGTACACAACGGATTTCGCGAGCCCGGCGTGTTCGGCGATCTGGACGATCGGCACCTCGACACCCGGCGGCGCCTGCTCGATCAATTCGATCGCCGCCTGCACGATCCGTTCCCGGCGGCTGTCGTTGTGCGGCTGCCACCGGGCTTGTCTGCCGCTCACGGCGCGGGCTGGTCGTGACGTTGCGCTCGACACCGCCTGAGTGTAAAGCACACGATCCGGTATCGAACTGTTACCGAGGGACTGTCACCGGATCGGTGCAACTCGCCACCCCGTTCACCACCGAACAGGGCGCAGGCGCTCGCGTCGGGCGGTAGTCATCGCCGACACCGCCCGCGGCGGTGATCTCCCGGTAGGCCGCGACAGCGTCGGTGGGTTTGCGGGTGAGTGTGGGGTCGGTCAGTACGTCGACGGTGTAGAGACCGAATCGTGGTGTGTAGGAACCCCATTCGTAGTTGTCGGTGAGGCTCCAATAATTGTAGCCGAGCAGTGGGATGCCGTCGGCCACAGCGCGCTGCAGCCAGTACACGGTGTCGCGCAGCGAATCGGCGCGGGTGTAGCCGTCGGGGCGTGGCAGCCCGTTCTCGGTGGGCATCCCGTTCTCGACGATGTAGAGCGGGCGGCCGGGGAACTTGCGGGCGTAGTGCTCGAGGACGTAGTAGATGCCCTCGGGGTGCAGGGGCATGGTCCAGAGTTTGCCGGGGTCGGGGATGCGCGGTTCGGCGGGGGAGAGGCTGTAGTAGTAGTCGATTCCGATGTAGTCCAGGCGCGCCGAGATGCGATCCAGCAGCGGGCCGTTGACCGCGTCGTCGACGGCCGGCATGTGGGCGACATTGCTCGTGACCATGGCATCCGGCTGCACGGCGTGGATGTACTCGTGGATGCTGTTGTGGGCCTGGGCGATTCGGTCGACCATAGCCGGTGCGTCCGTGGGGCCGAGCCCGCCGTGGCGTAGTTCGTTGGCCAGGTACACCATCGGCTCGTTGAACGTCACCCACAGCGGATCCGTGTGGGCGAAGCGATCGACGATGGTGCGCGCGTTCGTCAGCCAGTCGGTCACGATGCGCGGATCGCGCCACCCGCCACGATCCGCTACCCAGCCGGGATAGACCCAGTGATCGAGGGTGAGCATCGGTCGCATGCCCGCCGCGACGATCGCGCCGACGACCTCGTCGTAGAACCCGAGACCCGCCTCGTCCCAGACGCCGGGTCGAGGCTGCACCCGTGCCCACTCGATGCCGATGCGGTACACGCGCACGCCGAGGTCGGCCGCGAGCGCGATATCCGATCGGAACCGCTGGCGGAAGTCGACCGAGTTCAGGTACGGATGCTCGGTGCTGCCGGACTCCGCGTAGCGGCGCCAGTTGCTGTCCGGTGCGTCGCCTTCGGCCTGGAACCCGGAAGCGGCTACACCCCAGAGGAAGTCGGGGCTCATCGGTGCCAACTGGGTGGATGCCGGTGGTCGGGCGGTAGTGGGGGAGGTGCTTCCCGCGAGCGCGGCGAAGACAACGGCGATCGTGGCGAGGATCCTGCGGCGGCTGGGGGAGGGCATGGCACTCCTGGCGGCTGGAATGGGAGGGGGAGGAGAGTCCAGTGTGCGGCATCGACGAGCGGTAGTCCGGGAATTGCGGCAGTAAGGCGAACGTCCATTTATTACATTCGGTTACGCAGATATGCGCATCTAACTATGTCAGCCCAGTCTTTCCAACCCACAACTCACCTCCGATACATGTGCCCACGAACAAACCACCAGCAAGGGCGGGGGAGTGAAATGCCTCTCAAGCACACCCTGTGGGTTCGTTAATCCAGCGCGCTCGAGCCAGGATTCGGGGATGGTGTGGAATCCCTTGCCCCGTGTGGCGCGCGTGTTCGGAGCACAAGCCTGGGTGATGCGGGGGGCGAGTGTCGTGTTGCCCGCCGAACGGTTGCTTCGCCGGTTCTCCGGTGGGCGTTGGGGTGTCCTCGATCTGGCCGGTCTGCCGTCGATCGAGGTGACCGTGGTCGGTCGCAAGTCCGGTGTGCCGCGGACGACCTCGCTGCTGTGTGTGCCCGACGGTGACGGCTTCTTCCTCGTCGGTTCCAACTGGGGCAAGCCCGAACATCCGGCCTGGTCGGCGAATCTGCGTGCCGCGCGCACGGCATCGGTGCGGTTCAACGGCAGTACGGCGTTCCCTGTGTCGGTCGCGGAGATCACCGGGGTGGAACGTAAGCGGGTGTGGGATCAGGTCGTGGAGTTCTGGCCTGGTTACGAGATGGAGTATCAGCTCGCCGGCGGGCGCGAGTTCCGGATCTTCCGGCTCGACCGGATCGTCTGACGACTGTGCCCCGGCGACAGTCGTTGTCGCCGGGGCACAGTCGCAGGTTCAGACCTGCGCGGGTTTGCGGCTCAGGCCGTACATGACGGCGGCGCCGAGTGCCGCGCCGACCGGCCACGACAGCGCCGTGACCGAGGCGGAATCGGGGACAAGAGCTACGACGACGCTGACCGCACCCGCGATGAGCAGTGCGACGAGCGCTCGCGGGTTGAATCCGCGGGTGTAGAAGTAGGTGCCGTCGGTCGCGCCGGAATAGAGCTCGGGCACGTCGGTGCGCTGTTTGCGAACCAGGTAGTAGTCGACGACCAGGATGCCGAACACCGGCCCCATCAGAGCACCGACACCGCCGAGGAAGTAGACGATGAAGTCCTGGTTGGCCCACAACTTCCAGGGCAGTACGACGATCGACAGGACGGCGGTGATGATGCCGCCGGTGCGGAACGAGATGTACTTCGGTGCGGCGTTGGAGATGTCGTAGGCGGGGGAGACGAAGTTCAGCACCACGTTGATGCCGACGGTCGCGATGGCGAACAGCACGGCCGAGATGATGACGATCGCATCGTTGTCGATGTGGGCGACGAGCTCGACCGGGTCGGACAGTACTTCCCCGTACACCTTCAAGGTCGCGAGGGAAATGATGATCGAGATGACGACGAACGCGGTCTCGTTGAAGGGTATGCCCCAGGCGTTGCCGCGCCGGATGGCCTTCTGACTGGGTGAGAATCGGGCGAAGTCGGCGTAGTTCACCAGCGGTCCGGCCATGAACGCGACCATCAGGAACGCGACCCCGATGAACGCCGACACCGTCTGTCCGCTCGAGAGTGCTTCACCCGCACGAGCATTGAGGTCGATGCTCCAGTCGGCTTCGCTCATGATCCACACGGCGAGGGCGATCATGCCGATCCACACGACCGGCCCGGCGAAGTCGGAGGCCTTGCGCACGATCTCCATGCCGTAGCTGATGATCATCAGCTGCACGGTCCACAGCACGAGGAACGCGATCCAGCCGAGCGCGGACAGTCCGAGGAAGCTGGGTTTCGTCCACGATTCGAGACCTGGCGACACCCGCAGGATCAGCACGATCACCGCGGTGGAGGCCAGGTAGGTCTGGATGCCGTACCAGAAGATCGCGACGAGCGCGCGGAGCAGGGCGGGGATGTTGGCGCCGAACACGCCGAAGGTGGCGCGGGCGAAGACCGGGAACGGGACCCCGACCTTCTGACCCGCGACACCGACGAGGTTGCTCCCGAGCCACAGCATCAGCACACCGGCGAACAGGGCGAGCATGGTCTGCCAGCCGGTCATGCCGAGGGCGAGCATGCCGACGGCGAAGCCGTAGCTGGCGATGCTGTGGGCCGAGGTCATCCAGAGACAGAACAGGTCCCAGGTGCGCCAGGTCGCCGTGTCCTTGGTAGTGGGCGCCAAGTCGTCGTTGACCAGCTGCGAGTGTCGTCCCGCGCCCTCGGGCGCGTGGACCTGTGTTTCTGTCATCGCATTATCTCTCTACTTCTACTGCTAACTGTGCTGGGGGAACCCGAGGTTGATGCCGCCGTGGCTCGGGTCGAGCCAGCGCGACGTGATCGCCTTCTCCTGGGTGAAGAACGAGAAGCCCTGCGGTCCGTAGGCTTTCGCGTCACCGAAGATCGACGCTTTGTGGCCGCCGAAGCTGTGGTAGGCGACGGGCACCGGGATGGGGACGTTGATGCCGATCATGCCGACGGTGACCCGGCGCTGGAATTGCCGTGCGGCCCCACCGTCGTTGGTGAAGATCGCGACCCCGTTGCCGTAGGGGGAGCTGTTGATGAGTTCGATGCCCTCCTCGAAGCCGTTCACCCGGACGACGGAGAGGACCGGGCCGAAGATCTCGTCCTGGTACACGGCGGAGCTGGTCGGGACGTTGTCGATGAGGGTCGGGCCGAGCCAGAACCCTTCGGCCGCACCGTCGATGCTGGTTTCGCGGCCGTCGACGACGATGGTGGCGCCGTCGGTGGCGGCCACGTCGAGGTAGCCGGCCACCTTGTCGCGGTGTTCGCGGGTGATGAGCGGTCCCATGTCGCAGCCTCGGCGGCCGTCGCCGGTGCGTAGTCTGCCCATGCGTTCGGCGATCTTGGCGACGAGTTCGTCGGCGATGCTGTCGACGGCGAGCAGCGCGCTCACCGCCATGCAGCGTTCGCCCGCCGAGCCGAAGCCCGCGTTGACGGCGGCGTCCGCGGCGAGGTCGAGGTCGGCGTCGGGCAGCACGAGCATGTGGTTCTTGGCCCCGCCGAGTGCCTGTACTCGTTTGTCGTTGGCGGCGGCGGTCTGATAGACGTAGCGCGCGATCGGGGTGGAGCCGACGAAGGAGATCGCGGCGACGTCCGGGTGAACGAGCAGGGCGTCGACGGCTTCCTTGTCGCCGTGGACCACGTTGAGGACGCCCGCGGGCAGGCCCGCTTCGGCGGCGAGTTCGGCGAGCCAGTTGGCGGCCGAGGGGTCCTTCTCGCTGGGCTTGAGGACGACGGTGTTGCCCGCGGCGATGGCGATCGGGAAGAACCACAGGGGAACCATGGCGGGGAAGTTGAACGGGCTGATGATCCCGACCACCCCGACCGGTTCACGCACCGAGTACACGTCGACGTCGGTGGAGACGTTCTGGCTGAACTCGCCTTTGAGCAGTTGTGGCATGGCGAGGGCGAATTCGACGACTTCGAGCCCTCGGGCGATCTCGCCGCCGGCGTCGCTGAGGACTTTGCCGTGTTCGGCGGTGAGGATCTGGGCGAGGTCGTCTTTGCGGGCGTTGAGCAGTTCGCGGAAGGTGAGCAGGAACCTGCTGCGGGTGGCGATCGAACTGTCGCGCCATTGGGGCAGGGCGGCGGCGGCCGCGGCGACGGCGGTGCCGACGTCGGTGGCGGTCGCCATGCGCACCTCACGTTGGGGTGTGCCGAGGGCGGGGTCGAAAACCGGTGCGGTGCGGGTGGATTCGCCCGGCCAGGCCTTGCCGTCGATCCAGTGCTCGAGAATCTGTGTCATGGTCGTTTCCTTGTCTTCAGAGTCCGGCGAGTACGTCACGAATCGCGGCGACGCCCGCGGTGGCCTCGGCGTCGGTGATGACGCAGGGAGGCACCACGTGCAGGCGGTTGTCGGCGATGAACGGGAGCACGCCGCGTTCGAGGAGACCGGTTTTGAGCTTGCCCATGGTCGCGGCGGGGACGGGTGTGCGGGTGTGTGGGTCGGTGACGAGTTCGAGTGCCCAGAACACGCCTTCACCGCGTACCTCACCGATGACGGGGAAGTCGTCGGCGAGGGCTCGTAGTGCGGGGCCGAGGGTTTCGCGGCCGACGCGCTCGGCGTTGGCGACGATGCCTTCGGATTCCATGGCGTCGAGTGCGGCGACGATGGAGGCGGCGGCCAGAGGGTGGCCGCTGTAGGTGAGGCCGCCGGGGAACACGGTGTCGTCGAAGGTGTGTGCCACGGGGTCGGAGATGATGACGCCGCCGACCGGGACGTAACCGGAGTTCACGCCCTTGGCGAAGGTGATGAGATCGGGAACGACATCGTGGCGGGAGAACGCGAACCAGGCGCCGGTGCGGCCGAAGCCCGCCATCACTTCGTCGAGGATGAGCAGGATGCCGTAGCGGTCGGCGAGCTCACGCACGCCGGCGAGGTAGCCCGGCGGTGGGACGAGCACACCGGCGGTACCGGGGACGCTCTCTAGCAGAATGGCCGCGATGGAGGCGGGACCCTCGCATTGGATCACCCGTTCCAGGTGGTGCAGTGCGCGTTCGCATTCCTGTTCGGCTGTCTCGGACCAGAATTCGCTGCGGTACAGGTAGGGGCCGAAGAAGTGGACGTGGCCGCGGGCGAATTCGTTCGGTACGCGCCGCCAGTCGCCGGTGGCGACCACGGCCGCGCCGGTGTTGCCGTGGTAGGAGCGGTAGGTGGAGAGCACCTTGTCGCGGCCGGTGTGCAGGCGTGCCATCCGGATGGCGTTCTCGATGGCGTCGGCGCCGCCGTTGGTGAAGAACACCTTGTCGAAGCCGTCCGGTGCGAGCGCGGAGATGCGCTGTGCGGCTTGTCCTCTGGCGAGGTTGGCGGTGGCGGGGGAGATGGTGGCGAGTTGGGCTGCCTGCTCGGCGATCGCTCGGGTGACGGCCGGGTGCTGGTGGCCGATATTGACATTGACGAGCTGGCTGGACAGGTCGAGGTATTCGCGGCCGGCGTGGTCCCAGAGCGTGCAACCGCGTCCGCCCGCGATGACGAGTGGTTGCAGCGCGGCCTGGGCGGACCAGGAGTGGAAGACGTGGTCGCGGTCGAGCCGGTAGGCCAGGGCGTCGAGGTCGGTCGCGGTGTCGGCGGCGGTCATGATGCCGCCTTCATCGCGGTGATGTGTTTGGTCATGCCGGGGATGACGGTTTCGCCGTAGACGCGCATGGTCTCCTCCTTGTTGTCGTGTTGGAGATAGCCCGCGAACTGGTCGACACCGAGTTCGGCGAGGCGCTGCAGCTTCTTCAGGTGGTCCTCGGCGGTGCCTAGGACACAGAACCGGTCGACGATGTCGTCGGTGACGAAGGCGGCGTGGGTGTTGCCCGCGCGGCCGTGCTGGTTGTAGTCGTAGCCTTCGCGACCGGCGATATAGTCGGTCAATGCCGGTGGGACGGAACCGGATTCGCCGTAGCGGGTGACGATGTCGGCGACGTGGTTGCCGACCATGCCGCCGAACCAGCGGCATTGGTCACGCATGTGTGCCCAGTCGGTGCCGATGTACATGGGTGCGGCGACACAGATCTTGACCGCGTCGGGGTCGCGCCCGGCTGCGGCGGCCGCGTCCTTGACGGTGCGGATCATCCATTCGGCGATGTCGAGGTCGGCGAGCTGGAGGATGAACCCGTCGGCGACCTCACCGGTGAGCTGGAGAGCTTTGGGCCCGTACGCGGCGACCCACACATCGAGGGTCGAGCCCGTGCTCCACGGGAATTGCAGCACGCGTCCGTCGACCTCGACCGGGCGGGAGTTGGCGAGTTCCTTGATGACGCGGATGGATTCGCGCAGGGTCGCCAGGGTGGTCGGTTTGCCGCCGCCGACCCGGACCGCCGAGTCGCCGCGGCCGATGCCGCAGATGGTGCGGTTGCCGTAGGCCTCGTTGAGGGTGGCGTAGGTGGAGGCGGTGACCGTCCAGTCGCGGGTGGCGGGGTTGGTGACCATGGGGCCGACGGTGATGCGTTTGGTCTCGTTGAGGATCTGGCTGTAGAGCACGTACGGTTCCTGCCACAGGATGTGGGAGTCGAAGGTCCACAGGTGGCTGAAGCCGTGTGCTTCGGCGAGTTTGGCCAGGTGCACCGTGCGCGCCGCAGGCGGGTCGCACTGCAGGACCGCTCCGAATTGCATGGTGGCTCCCTAGATGAGGTATTGACAGGGGTCGCGGCGGACGAAACGTCCGTCGCCTTTGCGGCCGAGATAGGCGTTGTCGTCGACGACGACCTTGCCTCGCGAGAGCACGGTGTCGACGTGGCCGTCGACCTCGTAGCCCTCCCAGGCGGAGTGGTCCATATTCATGTGGTGGGTGGCGTCGACGCCGATGGAGGTGTGGCCGTCGGGGTCGTAGATCACCACGTCGGCGTCGGCGCCGGGGGCAAGGACGCCTTTGCGGCCGTAGAGACCGAACATGCGCGCGGGGGTGGTCGCGGTGATCTCCACCCAGCGTTCGAGGCTGATCTTGCCGTCAACCACACCCTGGTACATGAGATCCATGCGGTGTTCGACGGAGCCGATGCCGTTGGGGATCTTGGAGAAGTCGCCGATGCCCATGTCCTTCTGGCCCTTCATGCAGAAGGGGCAGTGATCGGTGGACACCATCTGCAGGTCGTTGGTGCGCAACGCCTGCCACGCTTCGTCCTGGTGGTGGTCGTGCTTGGAACGCAGCGGCGTGGAGCACACCCATTTGGCGCCCTCGAAACCCGGCGCACCCAGCTGGTCCTCCAGCGACAGGTACAGGTACTGCGGGCAGGTTTCGCCGAAGACGTTCTGGCCGCGATCGCGGGCGGCGGCGAGCTGAGCGACGGCCTGCTTGGCCGACACGTGCACCACATACAGCGGCGCGCCGGTGAGTTTGGCGAGCATGATCGCCCGGTGAGTGGCCTCTTCCTCGAGTTCCCAGGCGCGGGCGATGCCGTGGTAATAGGGGTCGGTCTTGCCCTGAGCGAGCAGCTGGCCGACGAGCACGTCGATCGCCGGCCCGTTCTCGGCGTGCATCATGGTGAGCAGGCCGGTATCGGCGCCGGTCTGCATGGCGCGCAGGATCTGGGCGTCGTCGCTGTAGAACACGCCGGGGTAGGCCATGAACAGTTTGAAGCTGCTGATGCCCTCGCCGGGCAGTTCGCGCATGGCGCGCAGGGATTCGTCGTTGACGTCGCCGATGATCTGGTGGAACGAGTAGTCGATCGCGCATTCGCCCGCGGCCATGTCGTGCCAGGTCTGCAGGCTGTCCTGGACTCGCTCACCGAATTTCTGGACGGCGAAGTCGATGATGGTGGTCGTTCCACCCCAGGCGGCGGCGCGGGTGCCGGTTTCGAAGGTGTCGGCGGCGGTGGTACCGCCGAAGGGCATCGACATGTGCGTGTGGGCGTCGATGCCGCCGGGGATGACGTACTTGCCGGTCGCGTCGATCACGCGGTCGACCGTTTCCGTCAGATTCGCGCCGAGGACGGTGCTGCCGGGTTCGAGCAGGGCGACGATGCGTTCACCGTCGATGAGCACATCGGCCGCACCACCCCCGGTCGCCGAGACGACGGTGCCGCCGGTGATCAATGTTGTTGCCACGGTGATCCTTTCCGGCTCAGGGCGCCACGATCGAGGAGTAGGAGTCGGGGCGGCGGTCGCGGTAGAACTGCCAGTCGCCACGCACCTCGCGCACCACGTCGAGGTCGATCTCGCGGATCACCAGTTCCTCGGTGCCGGTGGAAGCGACCTCGCCGACGAAATTGCCGCGCGGGTCGACGAAGTAGGAGCTGCCGTAGAAGGTCACCGCGTCATCGCCGAATTCGTCGCTCTCGGTGCCGATCCGGTTGTTGGCGGCGATGAAGTACTGATTGGCGGCCGCCGCGGCCGGCTGTTCGAGTTCCCAGAGCCGGTTGGACAGGCCGGGTTTGGTCGCCGAGGGGTTGAAGACGAGTTCGGCGCCTGCCAGGCCCAGGGCGCGCCAGCCTTCGGGGAAGTGGCGGTCGTAGCAGATGTAGACGCCGATCTTGCCGACGGCGGTGTCGAACACCGGGTAGCCGAGGTTGCCGGGCCGGAAGTAGAACTTCTCCCAGAAGCTGGGCAGGTGGGGGATGTGGTGCTTGCGGTATTTGCCCAGGTAGGTGCCGTCGGCGTCGATGACAGCGGCGGTGTTGTAGAGGACACCGGGCTGGTCTTCCTCATACACCGGCAGCACGATCACGATGTTGTGTTCACGTGCCAGGGCGGCGAACCTTTCGGTGGTGGGGCCCGGCACCGATTCGGCGTATTCGTAGTACTTCTTGTCCTGCACATTGCCGAAATACGGCCCGTAGAACAGTTCCTGGAAGCAGATCACCTGAACGCCTTCGGCGGCTGCCTGCTCGACGAACTTCTCATGTTTGGCGAGCATCGATTCTTTGTCGCCGGTCCAGGTGGCCTGTGTGATGGCTGCTTTGATGATCGTCACCGGTCGATCTCCTGCCTAGGATTTGGGTTATGTTATCGTCAGCACTAAACATTTCTTGAATGTTTCACCCAATGCCGGGAAGTGTAAATCTCGAGGGGCCGACGGCGAGGGAAAAGTGGACAAGAAGATCCGGATCGATGATCCGACGCCCGCCGGGATCGCCGGGGCGATCGCCCGGCTCATCACCAGTGGCGAGCTGCGCCCGGGTGATCGGCTCCCCACGGTGCGCGAACTGTCCGCGCAGCTAGGAGTGAGTCCGGCGACCGTGAGCCACGGGTGGCGGGCGCTGGCTCAGGCCGGGCTGGTTGTTTCCAAGGGGCGCAGCGGAACCTTCGTCACCGGGGTGCCGCGCGCTGCCCCGACGCGTGCGGGTGGGATGACCGGTGGGGCCGAGTCCGCGCGCCTGGACCTCTCGCTCGGCACGCCCGATCCGGCCCTGCTCCCCGAGATCGGGTCGCTTCTCGCACAGGTTGCTTCGCGTGCGGAGAGCACCGACTATCACCAGCCACCGGTGGTTCCCGAGCTCGGTCGGCTGCTGCAGGCCGACTGGCCGACGGGGTCGGGTGGGTTGACTGTCGTCGACGGGGCGATGGACGCGGTGGCGCGCAGCCTGGCCGCGGTGGTGCGCTTCGGTGATCGGGTGATCGTCGAGAACCCGACCTTCCCGCATTTCCTCGACTACCTCGACACCATCGGTGTGCAGGCGCTCCCGGTGGCGATGGATGAGAACGGTGTGCTGCCGGACGAATTGGCGCGCGCTCTCACGCTCGCGCCCGCCGCCGCCGTCCTGCAGCCGCGCGCCCAGAATCCGACCGGTGCGTCCATGACCGCCGAGCGCGCCGAGACGCTCGCCAGAATCCTCGGTCGCAGCGAGCATCGGTGCATGGTCGTCGAGGACGACCATTCCGGTGCGATCGTCGCCGCCGCCGATATCAGCCTCGGCCGCTGGTTACCCGACCAGGTGCTGCACGTGCGAAGTTTCTCCAAATCCCATGGCCCCGACCTGCGCATCGCCGCCCTCTCCGGACCCGAGGAGGTGATTGACCGCATCGTCGCCACCCGCATGCTCGGCCCCGGCTGGACACCGCGCATCCTGCAACGTCTGCTGTACGAACTCCTGCGTGACGACACCGCGAACGGCACTGTCTCACAAGCGCGTACGGAGTACGCCGATCGTCGACGCGCACTCACCGGTGCTTTGAGCCGGCACGGTGTGGCGGTCGCCGACGGGGACGGGCTCAATGCCTGGGTGCCGGTGACGGATGAACGCTCGGCGCTGGTTCATCTGGCGGCCAACGGTATTCGAGTGGCTCCGGGTGGTCCCTTTCTGGTGGGTGAAGAGGCAGGTCAGCCGCAGGCGGTGCGTGTGACCGTCGCGCCGTTGCGGGACGGCATCGACGACGTGGCACGAATCCTGGCCACCGCCGCCCAGCCACCTCGGCAGTCGGAGTACTTCTCATTGCATACGGGGCGTTGACGGGCCGCCCCACCCCTCTGGGTGAGTTGTCCAACTAACTCTGGACAAAACGGCAAGGCACTCGCTAACGTCTTGAATTAGTTAGGCAACTAACTGATTTGAGGTGACGCCGCCCGGCTCTGTCGGTCGGATCGCCTCCTGTCTCCACCTGAAAGGACCACCATGCCTGTCACCCGTGTACTCGACTCGACCATCTACCACCGTGAAACCGGCACCGGCGCACCGATCGTTTTCCTGCACGGCAACCCGACCTCGTCGTACCTGTGGCGCAATGTTCTACCCGGAGTCGGCGCCGGTCGGCTGCTCGCTCCGGATCTGATCGGCATGGGCGAGTCGGGGAAGCCGGCGATCGACTACAGCTTCGACGACCATGCGCGCTACCTGGATGCCTGGATCGAGGCGATGGGGTTGGACAGTGTGGTGCTCGTCGGCCACGACTGGGGTGGCGCGCTCGCCTTCGACTGGGCGGCACGCCATCCCGATCGGGTGCGCGGGGTCGCGTTCACCGAGACCATCATCAAACCCATGAGCTGGGAGGAGTTCCCCGCAGCCGGTCGGGATCTGTGGCGTGCGATCCGGACCGACGGTGTGGGCGAGTCCATCTTCCTCGAGGATTCGTTCGTCCGAGACGGGCTCGCCACCATCTCGGATCGGCTCGAGCCCGCCGACCTGGCGGTGTACCAGCGCCCGTTCCCGACGCGGGAGAGCAGAATTCCCGTGCTGCGCTTCGCCCGGTCGATGCCGCTGGACGGAACGCCGACCGATGTCGTCGCGCGCGCCGAAGCGTACGACGAATGGCTCGCGTCGAGCCCGGACGTACCGAAGCTGATGGTGAACTTCACGCCCGCCTACGGCGCGATGACCGAACCCGCCGTCATCGACTGGTGCGCGAAAACCATTTCCGCCCTGCATATTCAGCAGTACGACGAGGTCGCCGGTCACCACA
Source organism: Nocardia sp. NPDC023733 (assembly GCF_040639775.1). Taxonomy (NCBI): domain Bacteria; kingdom Bacillati; phylum Actinomycetota; class Actinomycetes; order Mycobacteriales; family Nocardiaceae; genus Nocardia; species Nocardia sp. NPDC023733. The sequence continues at coordinate 1,549,353 of NZ_JBFAAN010000001.1, forward strand.
CTCCCGAGGATCAGCCGGACCTGCTGGCGGCCGCCATCTCCGAGTGGCTCGACCGCAATGATCTGCGGCAGGTACACCATGCCGAGGCGCTGGTCTGACCGTGCGCGCTGCGGCGCCTGTCAGCCACCTCGGCTATCCGCAGTAGGGGTGCGCGCCCCTCGGCCATCGGATCGAATGCGCCGCCCGCGGCAGCCGACTACCCGTTCGGTGCCGCTTCGAAGAAGATGGACTCACCCACATCGGCCAGTCGAAGGCGAGCGCACCACCCTGAATCGCACTAGAGGTTCCCGGGTGGGGGGCTGGTGGCATTGCCATACTTCGACCATGCAGTCTTCGCACCGCGCGGTCGGTGGCCCAGCGTGTCGGGCCGCTCCTGGGCAGAACACATGACCGGCGCGACCGGATGGACCGGGACGATGCTGTTGCGGCCCGGGTTGATGGTGCTGACAGGTGAGGTCGGAACCACGGCGCTGCACGCGCACCACACAGTGCAGATCATGCAGAGCGAGTCCGCGTTCGGTATCGGTGACGCACACGGATCGACCGCGAGCTGCCGCGCCGCGGTGATTCCGCCGAACACCAGCCACCGAGTGGTCGAGGGCACCGCCTCGGCGACATTGATCCACTTGGCGCCCGAAGCTGCGGTGGCGACCGTGGTGTGTCCCGATCCCGCGGATGCGGTCGATATCTGGGTGCGTCACGGGGCGATGTTCAGCTGCGGCTCGATCGGAATGGCTGCCCTTGTCACCGGCGCGGGCGAGCCCGACCGTAGCGCCTGGCATCCGGCGGTGCGCCGTTCCTTGGCCGATTTGCCCGGGCTCCTCGCCGACGGCCCGGTGCGACTCGGTGAACTCGCCCAGCGGGCGGGGCTGTCGGAGAGCCGACTGGCGCACCTGTTCTCGGCCGAAGTGGGGCTTCCGTTCCGTGCGTATGTGCGCTGGCTGCGGATGCAGCACGCAATCCGGCTGTTCGCCGCAGGTCGGACCCTCACCGAGGCTGCTCACGGTGCGGGATTCGCCGACAGCGCCCATCTGAACCGCGTCTGCCACAGCATGTTCGGCGCAGCCCCGTCGCACTTCGGGCAGCTGCGATTGGTGGACGAACTCGACGGCCCGTAGCAGGTTTGTTCAAGCAGGCGCCGACGTGGACAGCAACGCTGTTGGGAGGCAATCCAACTCAGGAGGTCCCCATGTCCCGCATGCCTGCCGGCGTCCGATCCGCGTTCGAAGCCGAACTGAACCGCGCTCGCCTGACCACTGATATCGACGAGATGTGGCACGCCCTCGAGCGGGCCCATATCCTGTCGCAGGAGTGGGCGTGGCCGCACACTCGCGCCCACTGGGAGATGCTCCGGCTCGCGATCCGATCCCGCGACCGCCGCGAAGTCGTCGGCCAGGTACTTCGACTCGCGTTCGGCGGCATCGCATCCGCGACCGGTCGGGCGCCACTGGGCAACAACGGTCGATCCGATGTCGGCCCGTTCACGCCGATGCCCATCCCGGAAGATCTCATGGCCATACTCTCCTCAGGTGCGACCGCAGCCCGATGACGAAGGTACGGCCGTTCGGGTGAGCGGCTCCGCGAGGCACCCGGTGCGCGTCGGTCAGCGTGTCAGAGGCCGAGTTTGGTGACGGCGTTGTCTTCGAGGGGGTTGGCGGTGCGGATGTAGCCGTGGACGGTGCGGGGGTTGGACCAGCGGCCCTGGCGCATGATTTCGCGGTCGCTGGCGCCGCCGAGGGCGGCTTGGGTGGCGAAACCGGCGCGCAGGGAGTGGCCGGAGAACAGGGCGGGGTCGAGGCCGGCGCGGGCGGCGTAGCGTTTGACCAGTTCGGCGACGGCGCGGCCGGACAGGGCGGTGGGGGCGATGGTGCCGTGCCGGTTGACGGTGGGGAACAGGGGGCGGTGGGGTTCGGCGCTCAGGGCGGTGCCGGTGAAACCGTGACAACGGTGGATGGTGGTGTCGGTGATCGGGTTCGCGGTGACCCAGGCGCGGAGATCAGCTGTGCCGGAATGGATTTCGAGGAGCTGAACCCAGTCGGCGAAGGCGCAGACGGGGCAGGTGTGCGGGTGTTTGCCGCGTGGCAGGGCGACACGCTGTTCGCTCGCGCCGGTCGGGTCGGTTTTGGTGGTCGGCAGGTGCACGATCAGCAGTGGTTCACCGGTGTGGTGATCGGTGCGTACCTGGACATCGCCGATGCGCAGGGCGGCCAGTTCGCTGCGTCGCAGCGCACCGGCGAAACCGACCAGCAGGGCGAGGGCGTCGCGGCGGCGAGCTGGTTCGGTCGGCCAGCCGGGGGGCGGGAGTTCGGCGAGGAGCTGTTCGAGGGTGTGCAGCAGGACCGGGCGTTTGCGGGTCGGTGGGGTGCGGCGGGTGCGCCGGATGCCACGCAGGGTGAGGCGCACGACGTCGGACCTGGTCGGGGACGGCAACCCGTTGGCCGCGTGCACGGCCGCGATAGCGGCGGATTTGCGGTCGAGGGTGGCGGGGCTGAACGCCCACGTGCCGTTGTCGCGGCGGGCGTCGGCGGCCGCGGCCAGATACACCGCCACGTCCAGGGGGTCGGCGGGCAGCGCCTGGCGGTGTTCGCCCGCGCACCAGCCCGCCCACGCGATCCAGTCGGTGCGGTACGCGCGCAGCGTGTTGGCCGACTGCGACGCCTCGAGATAGCGGCGCAGCGCGCCCGCTTGGTCGTCGTCGAAACGTTCACCGACGAGCCGCAGTGCGGCGGTGTCGATCAGGACGCTACGGACCCCGCGGCGTAGTTCGGTCCGGACCCGTTCGGGTAGCACGACCGCCTCGCTCACCGCAGCCCTCCTCGCCCGCGTGGTCGCCGCTGATCTACGGCGCGCCCAGCTTAATCCGGGTCAGGGCAGTTCCTCGAGTTCGGCGAGCTTGGTGTGGATGAACGCGGCGAGGCGGTGCTTGGCCGCGCCGGTGAGGAAGCTGGTGTCGCCGAGGCGAGGGAACCCGTCGTCCGCCGATGCCGCGGGTTCGGGGGTGTCGGTATCGCCGACTAGTTCGAGACGTGCCGGATGCTGCTGGGGGAGAGGAACATTCGGTTCGTCCGGTTCTGTCTGCTCTGCTCCGGTACGTACCATGACTCGAACAATAACGTTGTGGTCACGGCCGTTGCCAACACGATGGGCCACGGAGTGATAACAGACACGTTTTGTTCGGTTTTGCGTAATAAGTCCGGTTTCAGGAGGCTCGGGCCTGCTGGGCGGTCGCGCGCACGTACCCGGCGACCGGGCTCAATCGCAGTACATCGGGCATCCGGCGAGTTACCGCGAGCGGGCCGATGAACCGCACCCGTCCGGTGCGCTGGGCGTGTGCCAGCGGCAACCGACCGAGCCACACCTCGTACAAACCCGCCACGTCGGCGCTGATCGTGACATCGACCGGATACCCCGGATCCGTCTCGCACACCGACGCCGCACTGCCCTCGACCACGATCCAGAACCGGCGCGGATCGTCGGTGAACCGGACCGCGAGCACCTGACGGCGACCCGGCAGCTGCGTGGTGTCGAGACGGTTGTGCATCCACCACACGAGCAGGGCCGCGTCGCGCTCGTCGTGGCGTGGTTCGCCGAAGGTCCAGCGCGCACCCCACTCGCCGAGGCCGAACAGGATCGGTTCCAGGTCGCGACCCGCCTCGGTGAGCACGTACTCGGTGCCGAGCTTGTCGACCAGACCCGCGCGTTCGAACTGGCGCAGCCGTTTGGCCAGCAGGCTGCGCGACAGGCCGGGCAAGCCGCGGGCCAGATCGTTGAATCGGGTGGTGCCCAGGAACAGGTCGCGGGCGATGAGCAGCGACCAACGTTCACCGAGCACGTCGAGGGCACGCGAAATGGGGCAGTACTGGGCGTAGCTGGGGGTTGTGCTCGTCATCATCACCTCGCCGACAGGGTCCAGATACTGGACCGGGGGAGTCCACTTTCTGGACTATCCGGTTATCGCGCCCGTCCCTACCTTTCGAAACATGACTTCCACGATTACTTCCACAACCGACCGGGTCGCCCTGGCCCGCACGATCGGTGAAACACTGCGCACCGAGGTCGCCGAGCGCGACCGCACCGGCGAGATCTCCGTCGCCGCCTTCGACCTGCTGCGCTCCTCCGGGCTCTCGGCCGCGCTCGTTCCGGCCGAATTCGGGGGCGGTGGGGCTACGCATGACGAAATGGGGGCGGTGCTGCGTGAGCTCGGCGCCCACGATCCGTCGACGGCGGTGGCGTTCGCGATGCATTCGCATCTGGTCGCCGCGCAGGTGTGGCGGCACAAGCACGGTATCGACGCCTCCGGGGTGTTCGCGAAGGTTGTCGGTGGGGCGATTCTCGTCAGCACCGGCGCCTCGGACTGGGTGGATTCCAACGGAATGGCCGTGCCGGTGGACGGCGGATACCGGGTGAGTGCGCGCAAAGCGCCCGCGAGCGGATGCGAGGTGGGTGACGTGCTCGTCACCAGCGTCCGCCTCGAAGGGAACCAGGTGCTGCACTGTGCGATCCCCATGTCGGCAGCCGGTGTTCGGATCGAGAAGACCTGGGACACACTGGGTTTGCGGGCCAGCGGATCGCACACCGTGGTGCTCGACGACGTATTCGTACCCGAGGCGGCCGTGTCGCTGATCCGGCCCGCCGGTGCGTGGCCCACCGTGCTGAATGTCGTGCTGGGCGCCGCTCTTCCCCTGATCCTGGCCGCCTACCTCGGCATCGCCGACGCGGCGGTCGCCCTCACCGCCCACCTGCTGCGCGGGCGCGCCGACGACCACACCCTGCAAACAGCGGGCGAGATGCTCAACGCCCACACCACCGCCGACGACCTCGTCACCGCCATGTTCACCGACGCCGCCGACCTCACCTTCCCCAACACCGACGCCTACGCCGCCCGAGCCCTCAGCCGCAAAACAGTCACCGCCGAAGCCCTCATCGCCACCGTGCGCCTGGCCATCGAAACCACCGGCGGCGCCGGCTACTCCCGCACCTGCGACCTCGAACGCCTCTACCGCGACGTCCTCGGCTGCCAATTCCACCCCCTGCCCAGGCCCAAACAAACCCGCTTCACGGGACGAGTCCTGCTGGGGCACAACCCGATCGGGTAATGCGATCCCGTCCGCCTCGAACCATGTGAAAGACGATCGCCGACCTCGAGTGAAACAGAAGCCGCGCGATGCCAGCCCACCCGGATCAGCAATGACGAGGCCCTGCGGCACACTCCTCCTCCTGCCGGCGGGCAGCTCGCAGAATGAGCAGCCCGCTTGCCGGTGAGTGATCGGGCGGTGCGCCGAATGTGGTTGCGCGCGGAGGGGAGCGGCTGGTGTACTCGGGCTGTGATGATGTGTGTGCAGCAGCATTGGTGGTCGGTCCAGTAGCGGACGGCGTTGTTGTTGCATGGCCGCCTCGCGGGCGGTCGGGTGCTTGTCGTGACGACATCTGGGCGGGTCCGGGCGGCGGTCCTGGATAGAGAGGTCGACAGATGAGCGACAGCACTTCAGGTTCAGGAGCCGGTGGGTTCGGGGAGATTCTGGTCAGTTCTCGTTCGCTGGACGAGTATCGGGCGATGTTCGCGCTCAGTGAGGAGGACTTGCGGCGCCGGATTCTCGATTGTCCCGGTGGTGCTGCGGGTTTCACCGCCGAGGTGTGTGCTCGGGGTGGGGACGTGACCGCATGCGATGTCGCCTATTTCGGTGACGGATTGGCGAAGGTGGCGGCGACCGCTGTTGCCGAGGCCGAACGCGGCAACGACTTCGTTCGCGCACACGCGCAGGACTATCGGTGGGAGTTCTTCGCCGATCCCGACGCGCATCGCCGGGCACGCTCCGAGTCGGCCCGGCAGTTCGCCGCCCACAGCAGTTCGTATCCGCAACGCTACGTTCCGGGATGGTTGCCGCACCTGCCGTTCGCGGACAACAGTGTCGACCTCGTGCTGAGTTCGCACCTTCTCTTCTGCTACGCCGACGATCTCGATCCCGAATTCCATCGTCGAGCGATCGTCGAACTGCTGCGGATCGGTACCGAGCTCAGGGTGTTCCCGCTTGTCCCGATCGGTTCGTGCACCCCGTATCCACGACTGCGTGCGTTGATTTCCGAACTGGCCGACGACGGTGTCGACTGCCGGGTGGTCGACGTCGACTACGAATTCCAGGTCGGGGCCGGTCAGATGCTGATGTGTCGTCGAGCGAGAGATGGCGCGACCCGCTGTTAGAGGCAAATTCCACGACGCTAACTGGGCGATCGTCCATGTTGTTCTATTGTTCATCGAAACGCGCTGGGTGCGGTGCGGTAGCGGCCGGGGTGTTGTGCTTCGATCGAGCGGTCGGCGGGTGAACTCGGAAAGGTGAGCATGGACGAGCAGCTCAACGTGCGGTCGAACGGTGTCGGTCGGCGCGAGGTTCTCGCGGGCGCGGCCGGTGTCGTCGCGGGTCTGACGTTGGTCGGGCTCACCCCGGCCGGTGCGGTGCCCGCCGAGGTGGCGAAATTCGCGCCCACGGCAGGGCACGGTGTGCGGGTGCTGGTCACCGGTGATGCCGGGACCGGGACGCGCACGCAGTGGGCGGTGGCCGACGCGGCGCGGGAATTCCATGCGCGCGAACCGTTTTCGCTGGCTGTCGGGCTCGGCGACAATATCTACGACTCCGGCCCGAACGGGCCCGACGACATCCAGTTCGCCACGAAATTCGAAGACCCCAACACCGGCCTGGACTTCCCCTGGGCGATGGTGCTCGGCAATCACGACACCAGCTCGGTGTTTCCCGGCGACGGCGGTTGGTTGCCGCGCGGCAACCACGAGGTGGCCTATCACGCGAATTCGCCGCGCTGGTGGATGCCCAGCCGCTACTACTCGCTGCGCGTGCCCGAGGAAAACCCCGTCGTGGAGTTCTTCGTTCTCGACGTGAACCCGCTGGCTGCCTACATTCCGCCGGTGTTCGACCCGTACTGGTCGGTCGGCGGCCCCTACATGAACGAACAGCGGGCCTGGCTCGACCGCGCACTGGCCGAGTCGACCGCGCAGTGGAAGATCGCCTGCACCCACCACCCCTACCTGAGCAACGGCCCCCACGGCGACGCCGGCAATTACGAGGGCCTGCCGATCGAACCGCTCAACGGCGTCCACGCCAAACGCTTCTTCGAAGACCACGTCCTGGGCAAGGTCTCGCTGCTGCTGTCCGGCCACGACCACACCATGCAGATCCTGGAACCCACCCCCGCCACCAAAGGCACCCGCCAGATCATCTCCGGCGCCTCGGCCAAAACCTCCACCGGCCAGCCCGGCGAACCGACCGGCCGCCACAACGCCCTCTACCAAACCCATCATGAACTGGGCTTCATGGTCTTGGACCTGTACCCGGACTCGATGCGCGCCCGCGTCGTCACCGTCGACCCGGCCACCGGCTCGGGCACCCAGGTCTTCGACCGCCGCCTCGCCTGAACCGACTCGGCCTGAGCTTCGCGCTGACGCAGTACCAGGGTCTTTCCCGGCGGCTGGTCGGCGAGGATGATCGGGGGATGGGCTTCTACACCGATCGGGTTCTTCCACATCTCACCGACAAGGTATGTGGGGCGCGGGTGAACGACTCGCTGCGACAGCGGGTGTGCTCCGGGTTGCGGGGGAATGTGGTGGAGGTGGGGTTCGGTTCGGGGAACAATGTGGGGTTCTATCCCGAGACGGTGGCGCGGGTCAGTGGGGTGGAGCCTGCTGATGTGGGGTGGAAGATCGCGGCGAAAAGGGTTGCGGCCAGCCCGGTTCCGATCGAACGGGCGGGCCTGGACGGGCAGGCGCTGCCGTTCGGGGACGACAGTTTCGACACCGCGTTGTCGACGTTCACGCTGTGCACGATTCCCGACGTCGCGGCGGCGCTCGCCGAGATCCGGCGGGTGCTCGAGCCTGGTGGCACCTTGCATTTCGTCGAGCACGGGTTGGCGCCGGACGAGTCGGTTCGGGTGTGGCAGCACCGGCTCGACCCGATCCAGCAGCGGATCGCCGGTGGATGCCATCTGGCGCGCGACATCCCCGCGCTGATCGCCGGCGCCGGATTCGAAATAGTGGAACTCGACCGCTTCTACCAACCCGGCGCCCCGAAGGCCTTCGCCGCATTGTCGCTGGGCGTCGCCCGTTGAGCAGGGGTTGAAATCACGCGGAACTCATCGGTTGGCCGCGGATATCCGCGTCGATAGCGTGCGGGCATGACCAGTCACCTCGCGGCCCTGAACAGCATTTCCGAAGCGACAGCGAAAGCGGTGGCCCTCGATACGGCCAACGCGCACGTGGTGTTCCGTGCGGCGGCGACGCCCGAGGGCACGGTGGGCAGCGTGGTCACCGCACGCACCCACACCGTGCGCGTCGACGAACCGCCCGCGCTCGGCGGCGCCGACACCGCCGCCAATCCGGTGGAGGTGTATCTGGCGGCACTCGTTTCCTGCCAGGTGGTGACCTACCGATTCTGGGCCGAGCGACTCGGGATCAGCATCGACGACCTCGAGATCACCGCCGAAGGCGACCTGGATGTGCGCGGGTTCTTCGGCATCGACGACACGGTACGTGCGGGGTTCCAGGCGGTGCGGGTCGCCGTGCGGATCAACGGCCCCGAGACACCGCAGCGCTACGCCGAACTACAGGAAGCCGTCGACGCACACTGCCCCGTGCTCGACTCGACCACCGGAGCCACACCGGTGAACACCACCCTCGAGGTCGGCTGATTCACCTTTCCGTCGGGCGAACCGCCGTGCTGGTGAGGAACTCGGTGACTGCGGCGGCGACCGCGTTCGGCTGGTCGAGCATCGACAACACATAGGCGTCGTCGATCTCGACCAGGCGAGCGCGGGGGATCAGGTCGGCGAGGCGGCGGCCGTGCTCGCGGGGCATCACCTTGCCCGCCGACGACCACAGGATCAATGCCTCACCCCGGAAGTGCCGCAGTGCTTCGGTCGCGGCGATCAGTTCGGCCTTGTCGAAACCGGAACGGGTGTAGGCGAGCAGGTCGCGGCGGATACCGGCATCGCGCAGCCCGGGATCGGTCCAGGCGCGTACGAGCTCGTCGGACAGCGGGAATTTCGCCATCCAGCCGAACAGCGGTGGAGTCTCGCGCAACCAGCGCACGCGCAACTGACGCAGGGCAAGGGTGATACCGCCGGGCAGGTAGGAGGCGAGGGTCGCGGATTTGCCGGGCAAGCCGGGCGGGAAATTGTCGAACGCCTCGCTGGGGAAGACGATCAGCCGACCCACCCGCTCGTCGAGACCGTAGGCGGTCAAGAACAGTCCACCACCCCAGTCCGAGTGCACCAGGGTGACGTCGTGCAGGTCCAGAGCGGCGAGGAAGTCCGCGATCAGCTGATTGAGTCCGCGCATGCTCAGGTCGGTGCCCGGTCGCAACGGCTCTGGGTGCGCACCCAACGGTAGATCCGGCAGCACATAGCGGAACCCGGCGGGCAGCAGATCGATGACCGAATCCCAGACCCGGTGGTTCATCAGGAGGCCGTGCAACAGCACGACCGGCGGTCCCTCCCCACGCTCTGTGTAGTGGACGCGGCCGGCGGGCAGTTCGACGGACGGCATGAGAACCTCCAGTTAGAGCGAACACTCTAGTGCGTTTGCTCTAGTCTGGAGTCGTGAGGGAGAAGATGTCAACGCCTACCCGCGAACGCCTGGTCACCGCCGTCGCCGAACTGATGCGCACGCACGGGTACAGCGCGATCACGGTCAAGCAGATCACCGCCGCCGCCGACGTGCCGATGGGCTCGCTCTACCACCACTTCCCGCAGGGAAAACCGCAGATCGCCGCTGTGGCGCTGCGCGATTCCGGTGCCGCCTACATCCAGTTGCTGCCGCTGCTGATGGACCCGCATGAGGATCTCGTGGACGCGATGTCGTCCGCGTTCGCCGACGCCGCCCGCACGCTCGAGGAATCCGGGTGGATCAACATGTGTCCCGTCGGCACCGTGGCGGGCGAGATCGCCGACTCCGAACCGGAACTGCGCCAGGTGGTGGCCGAGGTCATCACCGACTGGATCGCCCAGGGTGCCACATACTTCGTGCGTCGTGGACTGGTCGAGGACGAGGCGCGCGATCTTGTGCTGGCGGTTCTGTCCGCGTTGGAAGGGGCGTTCGTGCTCGGGCGGACATTGCGCTCGGCCGAACCGCTGCTGGCGGCCGGGAATGCGATGCGGGCACGGGTCGAGGCGGTGCTGGCTCGGGCCGAGTCGTAGTTCTTACCGCAACGGAAAAACGATGCGCGCCACCAGGGCCCGATGGTCGGCGCCGGGCAGATCGACGGTTTCCACCTTCGTTGCGTGTGCGTCGGCGAGCAGGAAATGGTCGATGCCGACCAACGGGGGTATCGATTTGTCCGTCGGATAGGTGACCAGATGGCCCGCGCCCGCCTGGGCGCCCGCGTCGGCGTAGCGACCCGAGGCCATAGCGCGGAACCGGGCATGGTCGTGGGTGGCATTGAAATCGCCGCCGACGAGCACCGGACGATCGGCGGGCGCACCGTCCAGTACCTGCCGAAGGCGGGACAGTTCATCGGCCCAGACGTGCGTGTCGTAGATCGGGGGCACCGGGTGGAAGGCATATACCGAGACCGGACCGACCTCGGGAACGGTGGCGGTGGCAGAGATCTGGTTGAGGACGTACCCGTCGTATTCGACGGTGTCGGACAACGGGTATCGGCTCCAGATCCCGGTCCCGCTCGCGGTCTGGCCGGGGGCCAGGTAGCGGTACGGGAGCAGAGCATCCAGACCTGCGCGACCGAGATCTTCGACCGCAGGGCGGGTGAGCTCGTTGACGGTGAGCACGGCGATGTCCCGTGCTCGCACCTCGTTCACGAGCACCACCGGATCGGCACCGTCGAACAGCAGGTTGGCCTGCATCGCCATGATCGCCGGCCCCTCGCCACCACCATCGGCGAAGTACAGCGGTGCCTGGGTCGCCAGACCGGCGGCGACCACGATCCCCGCCACCCCGGCAGCCACCCACTGCTTGATGCCCACGAAACCAGCGGCCCCCACCACCGCACCGCACATCAGATACGGTGCCGCCGACGCCGCCAACACAAGCGGTTCCACATCCCACCGCGAAAAATGCAACGCCACACCGGCGATTCCGGCCAGCGTCGCCACCCCGGCAACCACCCCGACCCCGATCCGAACAATCCGCGCGCTCACCACGCCAGCCAAACACGTGCAACGAGACTTTCCGAACTCCGGGGTGCGCTCGGCGGGGACCTCACATTCGTTGTCGCTGTCTCGTCGGACTACCGAAAAGGTCCGAAGGTTGCGGAAGGAGACGCGGGATGTCAGGTGAGAGCGAGATCAGGGAGTTCTTGGAAAGTCGTACCCGGGCGCACGAATCGAAGGATATCGACGCGGCGATGTCGTTCTACGCGGAGGACATCGTCTACTACGATGCTGTCGCGCCGCTGCGGTTTACGGGAACCGAGGAGGTGCGGGCGAACTTTCTGCGGTGGTTCGACGGGTACGACGGGCCGATCGATCTGGAAACGCATGAGCTGACGATCGCCGTCGACGGGGACGTGGCCTTCGCCAACATGCTCCATCTGGATTCCGGGAAGCACAAGGGTGGCATCGAATTGTCGATCTGGGTGCGCGAGACCGTCTGCCTTCGGCGGGTGGAGGGCCGATGGGTGATCACGCACGAGCACATTTCGATTCCGATGAGTCCTAAGACCTTTCAAGTCTGGTGCGCGCCGAGCAAAGATGCGCCCGCCGATGCGGGCAGGACCATCTTCGGTCTCGCGGCGCGGGCGTTGCTTGCGCGGTTCGGTGTGCGCAGGACAGCCGGCAGGTCGGTGTGATCGAGACGACCACACCGACCTGCTCCGGTTTCGGCTAGGCGCGCCCGGGGCGTTCCGTGAGCAGCAGTGCAGCCGTCAGCACGACGAACATCATGGCCGAAATATGCACGGTCAGTGCTGTCGTCACCGTTCCGCCGTGTGTCACCACGGCCAGTGCGTCGCCGAACGGGATCACCGCATTGATCAGCACGATCCAGCCGAGGACGCGACGGTGGCCGAGGGCGAGCACGAGGAACGCCACCGCGGCAGTGGAGATGTCGCGCACGCCCTTGACGACGAAATAGCCGTCGGCATTGCCGGTGGGCCACGGCGCGATACCGAAACCGGCGGGTGAACTCTCGGGAGCGAGCAGGAAACTCAGCCCGAAATACAACGGCGCCGCCGCGCAGATCACGGCCATCACGGTGGTGACCCGATACCTCGTGACCACCTTTCGTCCCACTGTGCCGATCCGCATGCCCTGGGTAGTGATGCTCATACTGTCCTGCCTTTCAACGGGTTTCGATGTGAACGAGACTGCTCGCCGAGGTTTGGAAGGCAGTTGGAGCCGACTTGAAACCGTGCGGGCCTGCGCGCGTACGATGTGGCTGGTCATGGTCTTGATCCGGGTGTTGGGCTCGTTCGCGGCCGAGGTCGGCGGCGAACCGCTTCCCCTCGGTGGGCCGCGTCAACGCGGTGTGCTCGCGCTGCTGGTGGCCGCGCGCGGGCAGGTAGTGCCGGTGGACCGCCTGGTCGAAGACCTCTGGCGTGGGGAAGCACCGTCGCGGGCGTTGGCGTCGTTGCAGGCGTACGTGTCGAACCTGCGCCGTCTGCTGGAACCGGACCGGCCACCACGGGCACCGGCACGTCTGCTGGTGAGCGCCGCACCCGGTTACGCGCTGCGACTACCCGGTCATGCGGTGGACGCCTGGCGGTTCGAGGAGCTACTCGAACAAGCCCGCACACTCACCGATCCCGAGGACACGCGCGCCCGGCTGGACGAGGCATTGGCGCTGTGGCGCGGTCCCGCGTTCGCCGAGGTCGCCGACGAGCCGTGGGTGGCCGCCGAAACAGCACGGCTGCACGAGTTGCGCCTGGTCGCGCGCGAACTGCACATCGGGGCAGGTCTGCGCCTGGGCCGGGCCGCGACGGTCGTTCCCGACACCGAGACCCTCACCCGCGACGAACCCTTGCGCGAGGAAGGATGGCGGCTGCACGCGCTCGCGCTGTGGAGCAGTGGGCGTCAGGCCGATGCGCTGACCGCGCTGCGGCGTGCCCGCACGCTGTTCGCCGACGAACTCGGCCTCGATCCGGGCCCCGACCTGGTGGAACTGGAAGAGGCGATCCTGGCTCAGCGCACGGACTTCCTGCGAGCGGCGGTTCCGGTGGCGCCCTCGCAGCGGACAGCGTTGCCCAGGAGCCGGAATGCGCGCGAAGATCCTGCGGGCGGCGGCCGTGAGGTAGAGGTGGGCAAAGTCGGCCCCGGCGCGGTTGACTCCGGCGAAGTCCGCCCCGGCGCGGCCGGACCAGGTGCGGTCGACCCGGGGAAGAACTACTCCGGGAGCGTCGGATCACACTCAGCGGCAACGGCAGTCGACAACGGCCGGTCGCCTACCCCGTTTGTCGGACGCGACCACGAACTCGCAGCCCTGACCAGAGCCGCCGAGCAAGCGATCACCAACGGCGCGAGAACCGCCCTGATCACCGGCGAAGCGGGACAGGGCAAGTCGACCCTGCTCGAGCACCTCGCCACGACACTCACCCGCGACGGCTGGCTCGTAGCCGTCGGGCGCTGCCCTGACGTCGACAGCGCACCACCGGCCTGGGCCTGGGTCGAAGTGCTGCGATCGATCGCCGAAAGCACTGCGCCACAACCGTTCTCCGACGATCTGGCTCCACTGCTGGGCGACTCCGCGCCCGCACACGGCGACGCGGCAGCCGGACGATTCCGGCTCCGCCGAGCCGTGTGGGCCCGGCTCGCCGCGGCCGCCACCGACCGCCCGGTCGCCGTCGTCTTGGACGACCTGCACTGGGCAGACGCGGCCACCCTGGAACTGCTCACCGGCGGCATCGACACCAAGGCCCCGATTCTGATCGTGGCCGCCTACCGTTCGGACGAAAGCGAGCGCCTCACCGAAACACTCGCCACCCTGGCCCGCACCGCCCCGCTGCGCCTCGATCTGCCCGGACTCGACCGCGACGCCGTCGCCGAACTCGTGCGTACCGAATGCGACACCGACGACTCGACCGTGGCCGGAATCGCCGAAAGAACCGGCGGCAACCCCTTCTACGTGCGCGAGACCGCGCGCCTGCTCAACGGCGAAGGCGCACTGGTCGCGCTCTCCGAGGTTCCCGAGGGTGTCCGCGACGTGCTGCGGCGACGGCTCGCACGGTTGCCCGACAGCGGTGTGTCCGTGCTGCGATTGGCGGCGGTGGCCGGGCGGGAATGCGCGGTCGACGTGCTCGTGCGCGCCGCCGACACCGACGAGGACAGCGTGCTCGACGCCGTGGACGCGGGCGTCATCGCCGGGCTGCTCGACGAACCGGGGCCCGGTCGTGTCCGGTTCGTGCACGCCCTGGTCAGAGACACTCTGATCACCGGTGTCAGCCGGGCACGCACAACGAGGATGCATGCGCGGATCGCCGCGGCCCTCGAAGGCTCCGGCGACATCGCCGCCCTGGCACACCACTGGGCGCGGGCCGGGTCACCGAAAGCCGTCGGGTACTGCGTGCAAGCCGCGGAACTGGCCGAGGCGCGCTACGCCCACGATGTGGCGGTCGTACTCCTCACCGATGCCGTCGCCGCTGCCCGTGAACCGGACGAACGGGTGGATCTGCTCGGCAGACTGCTGCGAGCACAGGTCAGGGCCGGGTCCATCGCGGGGGCCAGACGCACCCGCGAGGAGGCCGTGGAGTTCGCCGAGTCGCTGGGACGTGAGGATCTGATGATCGCCGCGTTCACCGCCTGGACCGAACCGACACCGTGGCAGTCCCGGATGTACGGCACGGTCGACCGCCCGATCGTCGAACGGCTCGCCCGGTTGCTCACCCGCACCGACCTCGACCGCGAGGTGCGCGCCCATCTGCTCATCGCCTACACCCACGAACTGGTCGGCGAAGACGATCCGACAGTTATGCCCGCGGCTCTGGAAGCACTCGAGTCGGCGACCTCCCCGGGTCTGCGCGCCGCCGCCCTGCTGATCCTGGCGCGCGCCTCGGGCCGCCAGGAGTACTCGCGGGAACTCCTGGCGATCGGCACCGAGCACGACCTGCCCGTGTACCGCATCACCGCCCTGCTCAACCTGGCCGCCGGTGCCGCGGCCGCCAACGATCCGACGACCATGCGTCGCGTCAGCGAACAGGCGCGCGACCTGGCCCGCGCCTACCGGATGCCCGAAGCGGTCGGCGCAGCCGAGATCGCCCTCGCGACACTGGTACTGATCGAGGGACGGTTCGCCGACGCCGAACGCCGCTACATCACAGCCACCCAGCGCATGGAACGCGCCGGGTCGGTGCACGCGGCCGGGTTCCTGCGCATCGCACGCGCGGCGATCTGGATCAACGACGGTACCCTCGGCGCCCACCTGGACGAGGTCCGCGCCTTCCACGCCGCGCTCGGCCCGATGGTCGCCGACCTGCTGACACTGGCCCTGCACGCGGCGGGTCGTGGCAACGAAGTGGAATCCACACCACCGGCCCCGATCCGGGCCGATTTCTTCTTCACCTTCCTGACGAGCCTACGGGCGCTGGCCCTGATCGCCGTGAACGACCGCGACGGTGCCGAGCGGGTCTACACGGACCTGCTGCCGCACCGCGACGGTCCTCCCGCGGGCGCGGAGAGTGTGTCGCTCGCCGTGCGCCCGGTCGCGCACGTACTGGGCGAACTCGCCGTGTTCCTCGGTCGTGGCGAGGAGGCGGCCGCGCATTTCGCTCAGGCGGCCGACATCGCCGACCTGTGGAACGCCCCGCACTGGTCCACCGCAGCCAGGGCGCGCGCCGCCGCGGCGATCCGCAGCTGACCGAGCAGGGCACGACGACGTCCAATTCGGCTCCAACTCCCCTCCAAGTCGCGTGAGCAGGCTGGAACCCATCAGCACTGATGGAGGAGCGAATCATGAACACAGCCGACACTTTCCGGGCCGCCGTCGTACGCACACCCACAGGACCCGACTCGATCGAGATCATCGACGTCCCCGTCGTCGAGCCCGGACCGGGTGAGGTGCGGGTGGCCGTCGCGGCCGCACCCGTCAACCCCACCGACCTCGGTGTCGTCAGCGGCTTCTTCCATGATCTCGGGATGATCGACCAACCCGAGCACACCGGACTGGGCTGGGACTTCGCCGGCACCGTCCTGGCCACCGGACCCGGCGTCGACCTGGCCGTCGGGACCCGAGTCGCCGGTGTCGTGCTCGGCTTCGACCGCGACTTCGGCACCTACGCCGAACAACTCGTCGTGCCCGCCACCGACCTCGCGGTCGTGCCGGACGGGCTGGACCTGGTCCCGGCGGCCACGGTGCCGCTCAGTGGTCTGAGCGCCGCACAGATCGTCGACATGCTCGGCGACGCACCCGCCGATGGCGACCGGCTGCTGGTGATCGGCGCCGCCGGTGCCGTCGGGGCCGGTGTCGCCGCGCTCGCACCCGACCGGGGGTGGCGGGTCACCGGTCTGGCCAGAGCGGCCGACGAACAGTTCGTGCGCGGACTCGGCGCCGACTTCGTCACCGCGGTCGAACCCGGGTGGGACGCGGTCGTCGACGCCACCCCGCAGCAGACGTGGGGCCTGAAACCGGTCCGTGACGGTGGGATATTCGTCGGGGTCCGGCCCAATATCGTGCCCGCGGTGGAACGGGGGATCACCGTGAACGTCTTGATGGTGCGATCGGACGCATCACGCCTGAGCCAGCTGCTCGCCCTTGCCGCAGCAGGACGATTGCCCACGCGGGCCCACGCGGTCCTGCCGCTGGACCGGGCCGCCGACGCCCACCGAGCCATGGCCGAAGGTGGGGCGCGCGGTCGTTACGTGCTCGAACCCTGAACCCGGCCGGGCGCGGACAGGCCGAGGGTGGTTTCGAGATGGCGTGCCCACCACTGTGCGTGCGCGTCGAAGGTCGCGGCGGCGTCGGTGAGCCCGGCGCTGCGCCGGAAAGCGTTGCCGTAGCGGACATCCAGCGCCACGGCCTGATGCAGAGCCGCGACGGCGAGGCGGGTGTCGTCGAGGGAACTGCCTGGTGGGCGGGCGCGGTGCAGGGCCTCGACGACGGGGTCGAGCATGCCGCTGCCCCGGTCACGCCAACCCGCGGCGTGCAGGGCGACGGCCAGATCGGCGTAGCCGCCGCGGTAGAAGTCGTGGAGTGCGGTGATGAGTGCGGGCAGGTCGGCGTTGTCGTCCAGCCAGGTCGCGACGATGTTGGCGAGGCCCGCCCGGAGCCGGCGGCCGCCGTGCCGCAGGAGCTCGGTGAGCAGGGTCTGCCGGTTGCGGAAGTGATGGGTGACGCCGGCGTCGGTCATACCGACGCGGGCGGCGACCGCACGGACCTGCACGGCCGAGGGTCCGCCCTCGGTCAGGAGCGTCGCTGCGGCGTCGAGGATCGCCTGACGCGCCTCCTCGGGGCGCCTTCGCACTCTCGGCATGCTCACCTCGTCACACTACCTTGACCGGCCAAGGTGGCACGGCATACCGTTACCTGGACACGTCAAGGTTTGGGGCCTGCGATGATCCACACCGATATCGTCCTCGGCGACGCCACACTGCGCGCCACGATCAGCGGCCACGGACCCACGGTCCTGCTGCTGCACGCCGGGGGAGAGCGCCGCGGCGTCTGGTCGCCGATCGCGGCCCGGCTCGGGGCACGCGGCTACCGCACCGTTGCGGTCGACCTGCGCGGCCACGGCGACAGTTCCGGGCAGGTCACCACGCTTCGGCCGCTCGCCGACGACGTGGCCGCGCTGATCGGCCGTGAGCCCGGACCCGTGGTGGTCGCCGGAGCCTCCCTCGGCGGCTTCGCAGCCATGGCGGCGCTGGCCGAACCTGCCGTCCGGTCCAGGGTCGCCGGGCTGATCCTCGTGGACGTCGTTCCCGATCCCGACCCGGAGCCGACACGAACCTGGTTGCGCGACCAGGGCTTCAGTGCAAGCCTCGAGGACCTCACCGACGACATCCTCGGATCCGGACCAGCATTGCTCACCACCATCGGCACAGTTGACCTGCCGATCCTGCTCGTGCGCGGCGGCCGCTCCTTCCTCGCCGACGACGATGTGCACCGTCTGCGCCGGGCGAACCGGCGCGTCACCACCGCCGTGATCGCCGAGGCAGGGCACTTGGTTGCCCGCGACGCGCCGGAAGAACTAGCGGATCTCATCGCGGTGCACGCCGATACCTGTCTCGACGAGGACACCGTGCACGAGGCATTCGAATTCCAGCGAGCACTCGGCGCCGAACGCGTCGAACACCCGGGCGGGAACCTGCTCGATCACCTGCGGCGCGTGCACACCATCACCGCCGAGTGGAACGCCCCACGACGCACCCGGCTCGCCGCGATCTGCCACGCCACCTACGGCACGGACGGATTCGCCACCGCACTCCTACCGACCACGCGGCGACACCGATTGGCCGAGGTGATCGGTTGTCCTGCCGAGGAATTGGTCTACCTCTACGGCGCCTGCGCGCGCACACCGACCTACCGTGACCTCGGGAAACCGTCACTGCGGGTCACCGACCGCTTCACCGGCGGATCGCTCACGATCACCGGGGCCGACCTGCACGCCTTCGCCGTCCTCACCATCGCCAACGAGCTCGACGTGGCACGCCACGCCCGCCTCACACCGGGCATGCGGCACGGAATCCGCGATCTCGTCACCGCCCTCGCCCACCACGCACCGCGAGAAGCGGCGAAAGCGCTCGCAGACGAGGCGTTGGCCGCGACTGTGCGAGGCTCCTGACGGCCTTGCCTCCGCTCGTCGCTACTCGGCGCCGGTGTAGAAGCCGGCCACGCGGTCGGCGACCGTGCGGGCAGTCGCCGGATCGGTCCCGGCGGTGGCGTGCGCGTCGCCCCAGGCGCTCGCGGCGCGCCGGATGTACTCGGCGCCTTCCGGTGTGGACAGCAGCTTTTCCAGCTCCGCCGGGGTCGCCCTGCCGTCACCGGACAGGTACAAACCCACTGCCAGGAACGAGGTTTCCCAGCCGACGCCGGTGGCACCGGGGCCGTAGGTTCGCCAGTGTTCGTTGTCCGGCACGGTGTGGGTGAGCTCGAGGGTCGCCCCACCCTCGGTGCCGGTGATCGTCACCTCGACCACGCTCGTGTCGTCGCCGTACTCCCAGGTGACGCGCAGCCGTGTCGGCGCGACGCACTCTTCGACGGTGCCGGTCGTCCCGCTGCCGTCGAGCCGGTAGCGGCCACCCTCCCGCAGCTCACCACCGACCGGCTCGAACCACCGTGACAGCCGCTGCGGGTCGGTGCACGCGTTCCACAGGTCCTCGGCGGTCGTGTCGTAGGTCCGTGCGAGCCGCACCTGTTTCGACGGCCCGAGGTCCGTCATGGTGCGATTTATCTGATCGATGAGGTCGAGCATTGCTGTCTCCTTCAGCTGCGCCGCTCGCGTTTGCCGCGGGCGATCTCGGTGTCCAGGGCGTCGAGCCGGGTCTGCCACAGGTGGCGGAACCGGTCGAGCCATTCGTCGGCCTGACGCATACCGGCGCTGTCGACCGCGTAGAGGCGCCGCGTACCTTCCGCGCGAACGGTCGCGAACCCGTTCTCCCGCAGTACCCGCAGGTGATGTGACACGGCGGGGTGGGAGATCGGGTATTCCTGTCGCACAGCGTCACTGATCGCGCCCGCACCGCATTCACCGGCGGCGAGCAGTTCCAGAATCCGGCGGCGAACCGGATCCCCGAGGATGTCCAAAGCGTGCACCCCTTATTTAAACACAGATCTAATTAAGTCAGCATCTAAACATGGGGGTGATGCCTACGCGGGGCGCGTCGAGACGGCCAACAGTGGTAGGAAAGGGGCGTGGTGGCATCTGGCGAAAGTTCTGGAGTCGATCGACGGTCTCGCGCGGAAGACGAGGTGGTGGGGCTGGTCAGTACGCTGATCCGGTTCGACACCTCCAATACCGGTGAGCTCGCGACCACCAAGGGCGAACGAGAGTGTGCCGAGTGGGTCGCTGCGCAACTGCAGGAGGTGGGATACGAGACCGAGTACGTCGAATCGGGAGCGCCGGGGCGCGGCAATGTGTTCGCCCGCCTGCGCGGGGCGGACCCGAGCCGGGGTGCGCTGATGATCCACGGCCATCTCGACGTGGTTCCCGCCGAAGCGGCCGACTGGAGCGTGCACCCGTTCTCGGGGGCCGTGCAGGACGGATACGTGTGGGGGCGCGGCGCGATCGACATGAAGGACATGGTCGGGATGACCCTGGCGCTGGCGCGCCAGTTCAAGGCCGAGGGCACCGTGCCGCCGCGAGACCTGGTATTCGCGTTCCTCGCCGACGAGGAGAACGGCGGCAAATGGGGCTCGCAGTGGCTGGTCGACAACCGGCCCGACCTGTTCGAAGGCGTCACCGAAGCCGTGGGTGAGGTCGGCGGGTTCTCGCTGACCGTCCCGCGCCCGGACGGTACCGAACGCAGGCTGTACCTGGTGGAGACCGCCGAGAAGGGCCTGGGCTGGATGCGGTTGCGGGCCAAGGCCCGTGCCGGCCACGGGTCGTTCCTGCACGAGGACAACGCGGTCACCATCCTGGCCGACGCGGTGGCCCGGCTCGGGAAACACACCTTCCCCGTGGTGCTCTCGGACTCGGTGGCCGAATTCCTGGCCGCCGTCACCGAGGAAACCGGCCTGCAGTTCGACCCGAACAGTCCCGACATCGAAGGTCAACTCGCCAAGCTCGGCACCATCTCCCGCATCATCGGTGCCACGCTGCGCGACACCGCCAACCCGACCATGCTCTCGGCCGGCTACAAGGCCAACGTGATCCCGCAGACCGCCGAGGCCGTGGTCGACTGCCGGGTGGTGCCGGGGCGTCAGGCCGCGTTCGAACGCGAGGTCGACGAACTGATCGGTCCCGACGTGGAACGCGAGTGGATCACCAAACTCGACTCCTACGAAACCACCTTCGACGGGCACCTCGTCGACGCCATGAACGACGCGGTGCTGGCCAACGACCCCAACGGGCGAACCGTGCCCTACATGCTCTCCGGCGGCACCGACGCGAAAGCATTCGCCCGCTTGGGAATTCGCTGCTTCGGTTTCGCGCCACTGCAGCTGCCGCCGGACCTCGACTTCACCGCCCTGTTCCACGGCGTCGACGAACGGGTGCCGGTGCAGTCCCTGGAATTCGGCACCCGGGTGCTGGAACACTTCCTGCTGAACAGCTGAACCCGCGGGCCCAGCCGCCAACAACACAGAGAGGCCGCTATGACCTACAACCCGTACGACGCGCTGCCGAAGGTGCCGTCGTTCACCCTCACCTCCACCGACATCACCGACGGACAGCCGCTGGCCAACGATCAGGTCTCCGGGGTGTTCGGCGCGGGCGGCAAGGACATCTCCCCGCAGCTGAGCTGGTCCGGATTCCCCGAGGACACCCAGAGTTTCGCGGTCACCGTCTACGACCCCGACGCCCCGACCGCGTCGGGATTCTGGCACTGGGCGGTCGCCAACATCCCCGCCTCGGTGACCTCGCTCGACACCGGCGCGGGCAGCGAGGGCGGCACCCTGCCCGCCGGTGCGGTGTCGTTGCGCAACGACGGCGGATTCCCCGGGTTCGTCGGCGCGGGCCCGCCGAAAGGCCATGGGCCGCACCGGTATTTCGTGGTCGTGCACGCCGTCGACGTGCCCGAACTCGAAGTCGGCCCCGACGCCACCCCGGCCTACCTCGGGTTCAACCTGTTCTTCCACACCCTGGGTCGTGCCACCCTCGTCGGCACCTACGAACAGCACTGAGAACACCGGTGGCCCCGCACGGATGTGGGGCCACCGGTTCTTTCGGACCTACTTCACGTTCACGACGCCCGCGGGCGGTTCGGCCGCGTAGAGCTCGGCGATGCGGTCGGCGTATTTGTTCGCGATGGGGGTGCGCTTGAGCGACATCTTCGGGGTCAGCTCGTCACCACCGGGCTCCCACAGCGTCTCCACGATGTGGAACCGCTTCACCTGCTCCACCCGCGACAGCTTGCGGTTGCCCGCGAGCACCGCCTCCTTGACCTCTTCGATGATCTCGGGGCGCCGTGACAGTTCGGCCAGAGTGGCGTCGGTGGCACCGAATTCCTTGGCGCGCAGGGCGGCGACGTCGGGATCGAGCATGACGAGGGCGGTGATGTAGGGGCGGGCGTCGCCGATCGCGACGGCCTGACCGATCATCGACGAGGCCGCCTTCATGGCGTTCTCGATATTGGAGGGGGCGATGTTCTTGCCCGCCTCGCTGATGATGAGTTCCTTCTTGCGGTCGACGATGCGCAGGTAGCCGTCGGCGTCGAGCGTGCCGACGTCACCGGTGTGCAGCCAGCCCGCGTCGTCGATGGCTTCGGCGGTCTTGTCGGGCATATTGCGGTAACCGCGGGTGATGATCGGACCGCGGATGAGGACCTCGCCGTCGGCGTCCAACCGCAACTCGACCCCGTCCATGACACGACCGACCGAACCGGGGCGCGGCTTGTCGATCTCGGTGAACGTCCCGACACCCGAGGTCTCCGACATACCCCACACCTCGCTCACCGAGAAGCCGAGGCCGAGGAAGTACTCGAGAGTTTCCGGCGGCACCGGGGCGGCACCGGACGCGGCGACCTTGAGTTCGGCGAAACCGAGCGCGTCCCGCAACTTCGACAGCACCAGCGCGTCGGCGATCTTGTGCTGCACACCGAGCAGCAGGGACGAGCCCTCGCCCGCCAGCTTGGCGCGCGCGTCGGCGACGCCGACACCGATCGCCCAGTTGGCCAGCGCCTTCTTCACCGGGCTCGGTTCCACGGCGAGCTTGTTCTCGATACCGGTCTTGATCTTCTGCCACACCCGTGGCACACCGAAGAACACCGTCGGGCGGGCGTCGGGCAGGGCGGCGGCGATCTCGCGCGGATCCGGGACGGTGGTGATCTGCACACCGGTGAGCAGGCTGATCGCGTGCGCGGAAATGCGGTCGGCGACATGGGCGGCGGGCAGGTACGACACCGCGCGGTCGTCGAAACCGACCGGCAGCGGGCCGGAGACCAGGCCGACGACCTGGGCGATCACATTGCTGTGGGTGAGCTCCACACCCTTGGACGGGCCGGTGGTGCCCGAGGTGTAGATGAGGGTGGCCAGATCACCGGGCTCCACGGCCTGCCAGGCGGCGTCGAAATCGAAGTCCGGCAGTGGGTCCGACTCGAGCTGGGCCAGCGACACGGTGTTCTCGGCGGTGCCGTCGACGAGGACCGTGTGCGTGATCTCGGCGCCGGATTCCCGGATCACATCGAGGAATGCCTGCTCGGTGATGACCACCTGGTTGCCCGCGTTGGCGAACACGTGCGCGATCTGCTCCGGCGAGCTGGTGTTGTACACCGAGAACGGGGTGGCGCCCAGGTGAAGGGCGGCGGTGTCGATCAGGTTGAACTCGGGTCGGTTGGTGAGCATGATCCCGACCGAATCACCGTGCCCGACACCGAGTTTCGCCAGGCCGGCGGCCAGCGCGCGCACCCGGGTGGCGTATTCGGACCAGGTGATCTCCTGGGTGCCGCCGACGGTGCGCAGCGCGATCTGGCCGGGCCGCAAGGCGGCGGTCTGCTGGAAGGCGGCGGGTACGGTGTGCACCGTGACCCCGGAAGCGTGCGCGAAACCGATCTCTGTCATATCCCTGTTCCCATAGGCCGAGCTGAAGTGCCGAACCAATGAGACGACTTTCCTCACATCATCTCGAGGCGAAGACGTCAAATGTGGCACGGCTCACATATCTTAGCCGGATATCGGGAATCCCGGAGCGTTTACCTGCGGCGACCGGGCCACCACCACGTCCGGCGGCGGGTGCCGGGGACCTGGTCGTCGACGGGGATGGTGTGGTGGCGGTGCACGCGTTTGGCCTGCAAATACTGTCTGCCCCGGGTCGTGGCCAGGGTGATCGTCAGGGGCACCGGGTTCACGTCGATGCCCGCATCGGTCAGTGCCCGGCACTTGTCGGGGTTGTTGGTCAGTAGGCGTACCCGGCGCAAGCCCAGCTCGGAGAGTGCGTTCGCGGCGGGTGCGAAACGGCGGGTGTCGGCGGGAAGGCCGAGGCGCTCATAAGCCTGAAACGTGTCGGCGCCCGACAGTTCGCTCTCCCGGTACCCCCTGGCCTTCCAGATCAGGCCGGCGCCGCGGCCCTCCTGCTCCAGATAGACCAGCACACCACAGCCCTCGGCTTGGATGCGGTCCATCGCGGTGCGCAGTTCGGCGCCGCAGTCGCAGTCGTCGGAGCCCAGGCTCTCGCCGTAGAGGCAGCGTGAATGCAGCCGTACCAGGCAACCGTCGCCGGGGTTGCCGAAAACCAGCAGATGCCCGCCGTCGTCGGGGTCGGCGATCTCGATGACCCGAACCGGCAGCTGCCCGCCCGCACGGCCCAAACGGTGGGCGGTGTCGGACCCGGCACGGGTGCTCGCGGTACTGCCGAACGACAGTATGGTCAACGATCCTCCGAGGTGGGACGGGGTGCGGTGCGACGCCGCGACTTTACCCCCGGATCAGGCGCGCGGCGCGTACAGGCGCACGATGCGATCGATGTCGTCGACACCGGGCATGGTCACCGCGATCGCACCCAGCTTCTGGGTGGGAATCATCGCGGCGGTGGCCCACGCGAAATCGGCTGCGGTGAGCGCGGTTCGGCTGTTCACCAACCGATGCGCCAACGCCCCGGTGAACGCCGCGGCCGCACCGACGGAGGCCTTGAGTACCTGCGGGAAGTGGTCGACCACGGTGTTCACCGTGTCGGAGGCGACCACGCAGCGGAAGTTCTCCACCGTGCACACGGTGCCGACACCGAGCCCGCGCAGTAACCGGGCGATATCGTCGCCGGACTCGGCGGGCACGTCGGGCAGCAGCGCCGCGAGTTCGGCGGCCGTGCCGACGAGGTAGTCGACGGCGCCGAAATGCTGATACAGCCCCTGGGGAACCTGCATCGACGGAGTGGGACACACGATCACGGGCGGTTTGGGTTGCAGCTGCGACACCGTGGCCAGTACCTGTTCGATCACCGCCGGTGGCTGCTCGAAACTCAGGATCACCACATCCGAGGACTCGAGCGCGGCACGCAGCTCGGGGCGGTGCAGGTCTTCGTCCTGCAACTGCACGCGGGTGTCGCGGCAGCCGATCATCCGCGATTCGCCGTTGGGGGCCAGTACGACGGCGGTCACCAGCGACGGCGCGAACAGGACCACCTTCACCAGATCCAGGTGCACGCGCTCGGTTTCGAGGAATTCGCGGATGCGGCGGCCGTACTCGTCGTCACCGACCGCGCACACAAGGTGCACGTCGATGCCGAGCCGGGCCGCCGCCACCGCCCGGTTGAGGCCTTTGCCGCCGGGATGACCGGTGAAGCTGCCGCTGGCCGAGCTGGTGGCGGTGGGGAAGTCGTCGACCCGGTACAGGTGGTCGATCACCGCGTCACCGAATACCGTCACCACCCCACGCTGGGCGGGCGGCGGCGCGGTCGGCGCGGGCGCGGCGGGCTGCGCCATCGGATAGCCCGAGTCGGCGGCGAGCAGCCCGGCCAGCGCGGTGAACGCGGCATGCTCGACGACGGTGCGCAGGCGTTTGACGGTGGGGGTCTCGGGGATCGGGTCGACATCGAGCAGGGTGTGCAACGCGACCCACTGTTCGGTCAAGGCCTCTCGACGTTCACCGAGGTTGTCCGCATACAGGCGTTCGACATCGACACCGACGCCCGGCCGGTCCCGCCACAACCCCAGACACAGGGCGGCATCGACGATCAGCCGATCGGTAGGGGCGAGCCACTGGGCGACCTCACGCACCACCGGCAGGATCGCGGCTTCGACACTCTCTTCGGTGCGCCTGGCGTGCCTGCGCACCGACAGCAGCTCGAGCAGTGGCGCGGCGTCGATTTCGGTGTGGCGCAAGCGTTCCGCGCTCAGACCGGAGTACTTGCCGAGGCGCGTGAGGATGCTGCGGATCGCGGCGACACGGGCGTCCTGGGGAACCATCGACATGTCTGCCTCCCGTCACCTGACGACCCGCGACCGCGCGGTCGCCGGACTGCGATCGCCACAATGCCGGGTTTGCCACGCCCGGTTTGCGGCAATTACCTCTCTACAATGGCAATTGACCCGGACAAAAGGCAAATGCCACACTGGGTTACGGGGGAGCGCCCGCCCCACCGGACACCCGGACAGGTGAAGCGCCCGCCGGGGAAGGCAGGTCCGCGATGATTTTCCGCACCGACGACACCATGCGCAGCGACCGCACACCGGAATACGCCGAACGCGTCGGCCCCGATTCCTGGACCCTGAGCTGGTTGCCCGGCTATCTGCTCACCACGGAACAGGCTCGCGCGGGCATGGAACTGGACGAACTCGTCAGCGATCTCGGCATGGCCTACGACCGCATCGCCCACGCCGAGATCAGCGCCCGCGCCGACATCCTCGGCATGATGTGGCAGCAGGCGCTGACCAAGTTGGCCAAACGGCTCGACGCCCGCGCCGGACGCGAACCCGCGGGCGAATCGTTCCACGATCCGCCCGACCGCAGAGTCGGCTGGGGTCCGCCGAAGCTGCCGCACGGCGAGCGTGCGCGGGACGTGTACTACGGGTGAGGCTCAGGCCTTCGCGGTGCGATGTTCGGCGCCGACGGCCTCGGCGAGGGAAGTGAAACCGCTCGCGCGCAGGTTGGCGGCGATGCCGCGATGGATGCGGGTGGTCCAGAAGGGGCCGCCGTAGATGAAACCGGTGTAGCCCTGCAACAGGGTGGCGCCGGCGAGGATGCGCTCCCAGGCCTGCTCGGGGGTTTCGATACCGCCCACCGAGATCAGTACCAGCTTGTCGCCCACGCGGGCGTAGAGGCGGCGCAGAACCTGCAGGGAACGCTCGGCAACCGGGGCGCCCGACAGCCCGCCCGCGCCCATCGCCTCGACCTCGGCGGCGGGAGTCTTCAGACCGTCGCGGCGGATGGTGGTGTTGGTGGCGACGATGCCGGCCAGACCGAGCTCGACGGCGAGGTCGGCGACCGCGTCGATGTCGTCGTCGGACAGGTCGGGGGCGATCTTCACCAGCACCGGCACCGACACCACGTCGAGCACGGCCGCCAGGATCGGGCGCAACGATTCGACCGCCTGCAGATCGCGCAGGCCGGGGGTGTTGGGGGAGGACACGTTGACCACGACGAAGTCGGCCAGCGGACCGAGCAGGCGCGCACTGGTGGCGTAATCGGCCGCGGCCGCATCGGGTTCGACGACCTTGGTCTTACCGATGTTCGCGCCGATCGGCACCGTGGGGTGCGCACCGTGCAGGCGGGCGGCCGCGGCGGCCGCACCGTGATTGTTGAAACCCATGCGGTTGATGAGGCCGCGATCGGCCGACACACGGAACAGGCGCGGCGCCGGATTACCGGGCTGGGCCTGGGCGGTGACGGTGCCGATCTCGGCGAACCCGAAACCGAGCGAACCCCACGTGTTCGCGCCGTCGGCGTTCTTGTCGAAACCGGCGGCCAGCCCGAGCGGCGCGGGGAAATCGACACCGAACGCGGTCGTCGCCAGGATCGGGTCCTCGACGACGGTGAGCTTGCGCGCCAGCCACCGCGTCGGCGGGAACCACGTCGCGAACCGCAGGGCCGCGAACACCAGGTGGTGCACCCGCTCCGGCGGGATCAGGAACATCAGACGTAATAGCAGGGCGTACATGGGTCGGCTCACAATCCGGGTTCGGGCACAGGGAGGACGGCGGTCTTGCGGCGGCGCAACAACACCCGGCGGCTGCCGTCGGTGTAGGCGCGCACCCGCGACAGTTCCCAGCCACCGAATTCGGCCTGAATGGCCAACCGCATGGAAGCGGAGACCCGGGTGACCTCCGGTGGCAGGCGAAGCGGCACGTATTCGTAATCGTCGTTGCTGGTCTCCCAGCTCGGCGGAGTCGCCATCACAGCCCTCTCTTCCGCTGTCCGGCCCCGATCCGCTGCAGGCCATCGCCCGCGGCCGAGGCGACGAACAGGTCGCCGGTGCGTTCGTCGACGGCGATCGCGTCGGGCTGACGCAC
This sequence comes from Nocardia sp. NPDC023733, assembly GCF_040639775.1. NCBI lineage: Bacteria > Bacillati > Actinomycetota > Actinomycetes > Mycobacteriales > Nocardiaceae > Nocardia > Nocardia sp. NPDC023733. The sequence continues at coordinate 1,577,331 of NZ_JBFAAN010000001.1, forward strand.
GGTGGTCAAGCGGTCGACCTCGACACCGATGCCGGTCGACAGGTCGTACCCGACGACCTCGTTGCTCTGCGTGCACGACACCCAGACCGTGTCCGAGCGCGGATCGTAGGCCAGGGCGTAAGGCGCCGATGCTACCGGGAAACGCTGACGCAGCACGAGCGGACCGGCCGAGTAGACGAGCAGTTCGCCGCCGTCGGTATCGGCGACGACGATGCGGCCGTGCGGGTCGGCCAAGGCGTTGGTCGCGCCGTCGCCCGCGCGCAGCATCAGGCCGAGCGCGTCGGTGCCGACACCGACGACGGCGGTCTGTTTGCGGTCCAGGACGGTGATGGCGTCGCCGGTGACCGCGAGCGCGTCGGCCGAGACGAGGCCGGTGACCGTGCGGGTGACCGCACCGGTGGGGTCGAGGACGCGGACGGTGCCGTCGGCGGTGCCCACGACCAGGCTCGCGTCGGGACGGATCTGCACACTGCGCACGTCACCCTCGACGGGCAGTTCGGTGATCGCGCCCGAATCGGCACGCACCCGCAGCACCCGGCCGTCGGCGGCGACGAGCACCTCACCGGCCGTCCCCTGCGCCAGGGCGGTGCCCGCGACGGGCAGGGCCACCCGCTGGGTGCCCGCCGAGTCGATCAGGGCGAGCGTCGTGCCCGCGGTGTCGAGCGCGGCGAGCCGACCGGTCGCCCGTTCGGCCAGTAGCGCTTTCGTTGCCGACAGCGACGTGACACTCCCGGCCGGGACACCTGCCGCGGCGGGCGAGACCGCGGCGGTCGCCGGTTCCCGGGTCGGCACAGAGGGACCGCTGTCCTCACCCGCGCAACCGGTGGCCACCACAAGTGCCGCCAGCAACGTCGAGGCGACCGAGCCACGAAGGCGCATGCACCGAACTCCTTCAATTCCGCACGAGATGACCGCAGATCACCATCTGACCATGATGACTCACCAGTAGCTCCGACCGGGTGGCCCGCGCCGAGACGACGGTGACGCGCGTTACTGTTGACGTGTCGACAACTGATCGCCCCGCACAGCGGCAGGAGAACACACGATGACCGAGCCCACCGCGTCGGGTTTCGGTATCGATGACCTGTCGCTCGGCCCGTTCGCCCACGGTTTCGGCACCACCGACGACGGGCGGCCCTTCGCTTTCCGCACCCGGCGCGCCACCCTGACCGTCCAGATATACCGCCCCGACCTGGGCGAAACCGTGCCCGGTTCCGCCGATGTGGTGGCCCAGGCCAGTGCGCAGGTCACCGATATCGACCTCGACGACGAGCGAAGCGTCGTCGCGTTCGTGCGCGACCTGATCGAGCACGCACAACCCGTGCAGCGGCCCGAAACCAGTGTTCGTGGCATCCTCGGCCGGATCGGTGCCGTCATTGATGGTATGTAGATGGTGATGTCTTCCACACTTTTCGCCAGGGCCGCTGCGGCCACCGCCTGCCTCACGGCCCTTGCCGTCCTCACCGCCTGCGGTGGGACCGACGAGGCCTCGGTCGACGCCGCACGGTCCTCGGCCAACGCCTCCCTGTCCTCCTCGGTCGCGATCTCGTCGAGCAAGGCCAACGTGCCGCTGCCGACCGCCGCCGAACTCGACGCGCAGATCAAACGCGCGCTCGACCCCAACCTGCCCGACGACGAACGCACCGCTCTCATCGAGGACGGCGCCGCGTTCAAGGACGCGATCCCCGACATGTACAAAGCGCTGCGCGACAACCCGCACGCCGTGTACGGGGTCGTGGACCCGGTGTTCGACAACCGCGACGGCACGCTCACCGCGACCATGCGCCTGGACAAGGACGGTTCGGGCACCAATGTCCGCACCACCATCGTGCATTTCGTGCTGATCGACGGGAAGTGGAAGATCTCGCGCACCGACCTGTGCGGCATCCTGCGCTCGGCCGACTACCGCACCGCCGCCTGCGGTTGAGATGCGGGAATCGCGGTCGATGCGGTGGGGGCGTTTCGTCCACCGGCATCGTTTTCTCGTGCTCGGGTTGTTCGTCCTCGCGGTGGCGATCTCCGGGTGGTACGGCCGTGACCTGGCCGGTCGCTACACCCAGGAGGGCTGGTTCGACGAGGACAGTCAATCGGTCGCCGCGTCGAAACTGGCCGACGACACCTTCGGGCGCGACACCGACGGCGATCTCATCGTCATCTACACCGCCCCGGCCGGCGCCACCGTCGACGATCCGGCGGTGCGCGGCCCGGTCCTGGCCGCCCTCGACGGTTTACGTGCCGAGCACGGCGAGCGCATCCACAAGATCGACAGCTACTGGGACAGCCCGTTCTCGGCGAACGCCTCCGACCCCACCAAACAGCACGCCTTCGCCAGCATCGGGCTGGCCGGTGGCGGCGGCACGGCCACGGTCAACAACTACCTGGCACTCAAACCGCACCTGAACGCCGGTGTGCCCGGCGGCGGACCCGGCGGGACGACGGTGCAACTGGCCGGGTTGCAGCCGGTGGTCGAGGGCATCAACATCGGGATGCAGCACGACATCCGGCGCGCGGAGATCATCGCGTTGCCGATCGTGGCGATCCTGCTGTACTTCGTGTTCGGCGGGGTGATCGGTGCGTTGCTTCCGGTGCTGATCGGTGGGCTCACCATCCTCGGCACCTCGGGGATCCTGCGGGTGCTCACCGACCACATCGAGGTGAATGTGTTCGCCAGCGCCGTGATGACGCTGGTCAGCCTCGGTCTGGCGATCGACTACGGGCTGTTCACGGTGACAAGGTTCCGCGAGGAGCTCGCCGCCGGGCGCAGCGTGGAGGAAGCGACCGCGCGCACCGTGGCGACCGCGGGCCGCACGGTGCAGTTCTCGGCCGGGATCATCGCGCTCAGCCTCGGTGCGCTGTTCATCTTCCCCAACGGGGTGCTGCGCTCGGTGCCCTACGGTGGCATCTCGGCGGTGATGCTGGCGGCGGTGCTGTCGGTGACCGCACTGCCCGCCGCCTTGAGTATCGCGGGGCGGCGCATCGACTGGCTCGGGTGGAAACGGTTCTCCCGGACCAAGACCGAGGCCCAGATCGATGCCGGGTTCTTCTCCCGGCTGGCGACCTGGGCGATGCGCAGGCCGTGGGCGGTGGTGATCCCCATCGTGCTCGGACTGCTGGCGCTGAGTATTCCGTTGCGCCACATCGAGTTCGGTGGGATCAGCGAGAAGTATCTGGCCGCCGACAATCCGGCGCGAGTGGCGCAGGAGGATTTCGACCGGCTGTTCCCCGGTTTCCGCACCGAACCGTTGAAGCTCGTCGTGGTCGGTGCCTCCCCGCAGCAGCTCGGTGACATCCGGTTCGAGGCCAATCAGATTCCCGGGTTGACCGGTCGGTTCGAGCCGGCCGCGCCCACGAAGAACGACGTGAACGTGCTCTCGGCCGGGCTCGGTGACAAACGCGACGCCGACCGGGTGATCGACTCCTTGCGTGCCCTGCCCGCACCACCCGGTGTCGAGATCATGGTCGCGGGCATTCCGGCGCTGGAACGCGACAGCATCAACGGGTTGATCGACGGGCTGCCCCTGCTGTTGGCGATCCTCGTCGCCGCCGCCCTGGCCTTGATGATCGTGGCGTTCCGGTCGGTGATCCTCGCGGTGAAGGCCGTGGCGATGAGCGCGCTCAGCCTGGTGTCCACATTGGGTGTGCTGACCTGGATCTTCGTAGAAGGGCACGGGGCGGGGGTCTTCCAGTTCACGCCGGGACCGTTGATGTTCGCTGTGGTCGCGTTGATCGTGACGGTCATCTTCGGGTTGTCCACCGACTACGAGGTGTTCCTGCTGTCGCGCATCGCGGAGAAACGTGCCTCCGGTGCCGACGCCACCGAGTCGATCCGCTACGGCGTCGCCCACACCGGCGGGGTCATCACCTCCGCCGCCGCCATCCTCATCGTCGTGACCGGTGCGTTCGGATTCTCCGATCTCGTGCTGATGAAGTACATCGCCTACGGCATGATCGTGGCGCTCATCATCGACGCCACGATCATCCGCATGGTGCTCACCCCCGCGCTGCTCAAGATCATCTGGCGGTGAGGCGGCCGGGATTCAGGCCGTTTTGACGACGCCGCCGTCGATCACGATCTCACCGCCCACGATGTTGGCGGCCTTGGCCGAGGCGAGAAAGGCGATCAGGGCGGCGACCTCCTGCGGTTCGGTGATCCGGCCGGTGGTGATGCCGAACCGGCCGGGCAACGACGCCAGCAGATCGGCATGCGAAACGCCCTGGGCCGCGGCGATCGTCGCGGCGAAGTGGTCGTCGGCGAGCCACACCCGGGTGCCGACCGGGCCCGGGGACACCGTGTTGACGCGTACGCCGCGGGGACCGAATTCTTCGCTGAGCCGCTTGCCGAACGAGGTGAGGGCGGCCTTGGACTCACCGTAGCCGGCGGGTCCGCTCGCGGGCAGGCGCGCGCTGATCGAGGAGACATTCACGATCGCCCCGCGTCGCTCGAGGAGGCTTGGCAGGGCCGCACGGGTGGCCCGGACCGCGCTGAACAGGTTGAGGTCGAGGTAGCGCTGCCAGTGCTCGTCGGTGCTGTCGAGGAACCCGCCGAGCGCGAGCCTGTCGACGTCGCCGCCACCCACATTGTTGACCAGGATGTCGATGCCGCCGAGATGGTCGAGCGCGGTATCGATGACCGTGCGCACACCTTCGCTCGTACTCAGGTCGGCGGAAACCGTTGCGGCGGCGACTTTCTCGAGTTCGGGGGTGATGGTGCGGGCGGCGCCGACGACGCGGACGCCCTCGGCGGCGAACAGTTCGGCGACAGCCAGGCCGATGCCGCGCGAGGCGCCGGTCACGACTGCGGTTTTGCCGGTGAGGTCGAGGTCCATGATGAGCCTTTCTTGAACTACAGGTCAAAAATTAGGGCATGCGAAAAGAGGTGGAGAGGGAACGGGCAGATCAGAGGATGGTCAGGGCCGCGTCGATGACGCGATAGAGTGCGGACGCGTCGTTGGTCTTGGACATGATGCGTAGGCCGGTGTTGGTGGTGAACAGCAGGGCCGCAACGGTTTTCGCATCGACGGACGGATCGACATCACCGTCGCGGCGACCCTGTTCGATGCGGGCGGCCAGGACGGCGACGATGCGCTCCTCGATGGCGCGCAGAGCCGTGGTGACCGCGGTGTCGCGGTCTCCGAATTCGGCGGCGCTGTTCACCGCGAGGCAACCGCGCCGGGTCGGTGTCGAGAAATCCAGGTCGACCCCCGCACGCAGGTACTCGCGCAGGCAGTCGCGCGTACTGCCCGGCCCGGCCATACACTCCTCGGCCAGGGCCACGCCGAGCCGTCCGTACCGTTCGAGGGCCCGATCGAACAGGGCGCGTTTACTGCCGAAAGCGTTGTACAGGCTGCCTTTACCGATGCCGGTTGCGTCGGCGAGCTGGGCGGGGGAGGTGTTGAGGTAGCCGTAGGTCCAGAACTGGTCGAGCGCACGGTCCACGACCGTCTCGGTGTCGAAGTTGCGGGGCCTGGCCACGATTCGACAATAAGCGTTCTGTACTTCCAGGTCAATAATCTGTGAGCGGTGGCCTGCCCGCGAAAGAGCCTGTGGTGCACGCTGTTCCCTGTCACACTGAGGTATGGGCCGCGCGGTACACGTGAGCACACTCGGTGAAATGATCCACACCCGGCGCGACGACGTCCTCGGCAGCAGGATCAGGGCAAACGCTCAACTGCAGTGCGTGGCCGAGCCCGATTTCGGATTTCGACCGCCCCTCCTCGCGAAGGCCACCGACAGCGATCACCACCGTTGGCTTTCGGCGACCGAGGAACTGGTGGCCACGATCCAGGCACTGCAGGGCAGGGCCGAGCAGATCAGCGCGCACCTGCGCCCGCCGCTGCGTCGCTCCGCGTTGTCGCGACAGTGGTGGCACATCCGATACGCGCGGCGAAACCGCACGCTGCGGGACAACTACGAAGCGGAGGCCGACGAACTGTGCGCGCAGTTCGATCGCGCACTGGCGGTGTACAAGGAAAGAGCCGGCGACCTGCCCGGGTTCCTGGTCGAGTACAGCACCCAGCAAAGGCAACGCGCGGAGCAGGAGTGGAAACGACAGAAGGAGGAGGCTGATCGCGAGGAAGCGCGAGCCCGTACGCGGCGCGCCACGGCCTTGGAAGCCGCCGCCGGACCGCAATGGGCCTATTACCTCAACGACTACCGAGGCTCGCGCAGTTTCTGGATCTACCTGTCCAGCTTGGACGATCCACGAGGGGACAACAGTGGGCTGACGGTGACCGAGGTCCATGCGGCGCTGGTCGCCGAGCGCGCGCGATACCCGCACACCTGGGTGATGTGGGGCACCGAAACCAAGCGGGCACTGGAGGAGAAGTATCAAAGCGAGAGCGCCGGCTGGGAGGCGTTGACCGGGGAGTCGATCGACCCGCATCCGGTCGATCCGAACGGGCGTGGTCGGCCGTCGGGATACCGCGGCCCCTCCACCACCTACGGCGGTGAGACGGGCGGCGGTTACTCCGGTGACACGGGCGGCAGTTACTCCGGTTGTGGCGGCGGGTTTCGCTGAATCCCGCCCCTAGGGCGTGCGGCTGCCCAGTAAGGCGGTCCGCCGGCCGGGGGTTCGAGCAGGCCCCAGCTCATGAGACGACCAGCGGGACCGGCGTCGACGTGGCGGGTCAGGGCTTTCGGTGGTGGGTGCGGTCCGGTAGGACCAGTTGCAGGCCGGTGGCGGGGTGGTCGAAGACGTCGACCGGGTGTCGGTAGATCTTGGTCAGCAGGTCCCGAGTGAGGACTTCGCGGGGTGGGCCGTCGGCGGCAACCCGACCCTCGTCGAGAACGGTGACGCGGTCGGCGTAGGCCGCGGCCACCCCTAGATCGTGCACGACCACGACCACCGCCGCACCCTCGGCGGCACGGTCGGCGGCGAGCCGCAGGACGGCTTCCTGGTGGCCGATGTCGAGGGCGGCGGTGGGTTCGTCCAGGAGCAGGGTCGCGGTGTCCTGGGCGAGGACCCGGGCCAGGGCGACGCGGGCGCGTTCACCTCCGGACAGGGCGGGGAAGGTGCGGGCGGCGAGGTGGGTGACGTCGGTGGCGGCCAGGGCGGCGGTGATCAGTTCGTCGTCGCGATCGGCGGCGGGGGTGTGCAGCCACGGTGCGCGCCCCATGGCGACCACCTCGCGGGCCGTGAACGGGAAGCCGACGGTGTGTGATTGAGGCAGGACCGCGCGGCGGCGGGCCATGTCGGCGTGGGTCCAGTGCGACAGGGCGTGGCCTTCGAGTTTCACTGTGCCCGAGGTGGGTTCCAGCTCACCGGCCAGGGCGGCGAGCAGGCTCGACTTGCCCGCGCCGTTCGGTCCGACCAGCGCGACGATCTCACCGGCGGCCACCCGGAAGTCGACGTCCTCCAAAACCGTGCGCTCGCCACGGCGCACGGTGAGACCCGTCGCCCGCAACGTGACGGTGCCCGGTTCCGGGCGGGCGGGGACATCGGGAGTACGGGCGAACAGCGACCGCCACGACGTCGTCTTCCGCCGCTGAACCGGGCTGCTCGCCGCCGTGCTGCTCGCGGCCGTTCGGTCGAGTACCGGCCGCGAAGCGGACCGGCCCGGTGTGCTCATCCCCAACCTCCAGCCTTGGCCCTGGTGCGGCGCAGCAGCCAGAAGAAGAACGGGCCGCCGATCAGTGAGGTCAGCATGCCGAGGGGCAGGTCGGCATTGCGGACCAGGGTGCGCGCGGCGACGTCGGCACCCAGCAACACCACCGCCCCGACGACGGCGCTGAGGGGCACGAGCACCCGGTGCCCCGGGCCGACGAGCATTCGCACCACATGCGGCACGATCAAGCCGACGAACAGGATGATGCCGCTGAACGCCACACCCGCGGCGGTGAGCACGGCGACCACCACGATCACCTGCCTGCGCAGCCGCTCCACGTCGACACCGAGGTGACGGGCCGCGGAATCCCCCAGCGCCAGCAGATCCAGGCGCGGCGCGATGAGCACGGCGGCCAGGATTCCGCTCGCGGCGAGGGTGGCGACGACGGCGACCGACGGCCAGGTGGCGCCGTTGAGACTGCCCAGCTGCCAGAACACGATCTGATCCCGGGCGGCGGGAGTGGCGACGAACAGCAGCAGCGCGATGAGACCACCGGCGAACGCGTTGATCGCGACACCGGTGAGGATCAACGTCACCACCTCGGTGCGCCCACCCGAGCGCGACAGCACATAGACCAGCGCCGTCGTGACGAGCCCGGCGACGAACGCGGCCGCCGCGATCGACCAGGCGGCGACGAACGCGCCGCCGATCACGATCACCGTGCCCGCACCGACAGCCGCACCGGCGGACACTCCGATCACGCCCGGTTCGGCCAGGGGATTGGCGAACACGCCCTGCAACAATGCACCCGCTGTCGCGAGGGCCGCCCCGACCAGGATGGCCAGCACCACGCGGGGGAAACGCACCTCCCACAGCGTCACCTCGCCGGCCGGGTGCGCGGGCATCGGCCCGAAATCCAGTCCGATCCGGTGCGCGACGCTGCCAACCACCTCCGCGGCGGTCGTCGGCACCTGCCCGAGCACCGCCGACACGACGGCCAGAATCACCAGCGCGGCCAGTGCGACCGCGAATACCACCGTCACCCGGGCAGTTCGGTGTCGCGGATGCGGCAGCGGGTCAGGCGTCGCATCGGTGATCCGCGCCGGATCGGCGGACTTGATCAGCCCCGGGGCGTCACTCATGCGACGTCTCGGTGCTCGTCGCGGGAAGGCTCAGTCGTCATCGGGCGACGACGCCGACCTGGCTGTCGAGTGCGAGAGCTATCGCCCCCGCCCGGCGCTTCGCGTGTAACCGGCGCCAGACGTTCGAACTCCGGGCATCGCCGGCTGCGCCGAACGACCGGGTCAACCGGCTGGAGGACACGCGCCCGGCAGGTCACTCCTGCTGCTCGCGCAGTCATGACGTCTTCCCGTAGATGGCGTCGGACAGTGCCGAGATCACCCGGCCGGTGTTGGGACCGAAGCTCAGCACCACCGCGTCGGACATGTCGACCACGCGCCGGTCACGCCCGGCAGGCGTCTGGGCGATGCCGGGCACCTTCACCAAACCGTCGACCCCGCCCACCGATTTCAGGCCGTCCGTCATCACCAGCAGCACATCGGGCGACGCGGCGATCATCGCCTCGCTGGTGATCGCGGTGAACGGTTCGCTCAGCCCGGCCGAGGTCCCCGCATCGACCCCGCCCACCGCGGTGATCAGCGAATCGGCACCGGAACCCGGGCCGGCCATCATGGTGATCGCGGCGCTGCGCAGGTAAAGGAACGCGATCTTGGGTTTCGGGTCGGCGGCGGGCACGCGGGCGGTGGCGGCGGCGATCTCGTCGCGGGTGCGCTGTCCCAGCGCGCGGCCCGCGTCGGGAACTCCGAGGGCGGTCGCGACGGCCTCGATCTGCGGGACGACGCCGTCCATGCTGCGGTCGGGGTCGAAGTACACGACCTTCACACCGGCGGCGCGCAGCTGGTCGCGCACGGCGGGCGCGGCGCTGGTGGTGTCGGTGAGGAACACCGACGGGCGAAGGGCGAGCACCGCTTCGACACTGAGGCTGCCGTTGCCGCCCGCCACGTTCGGCACGTCGGCGACGGCGGGGAACGAGGCGGAGGTGCTTCGCCCGACGAGGTTGTCGCCGAGACCCAGGGCCCAGACAATTTGGGCGAGCGTGCCGTACCGGTCGACGGCGATGATGCGTGAGGCGTCGGTGACCGTCACCTCGGTGCCGTCGAAGGAGCGTGCGGTCGCGGGCATCTTCGGCGTGGGTGCGGGTCCGATCGGGACGGGGTCGAGGTCCGCGAACTCGGCGGTCACCGGCCCACCGGATCGTGCAGTCGATGCAGGATTGCTTCCGGTGCAGGCGACGGCGCCGGTGAGGACCGTCGCCGCCAACATCGCCGTCAGCACACCACGCAGTTTCATGCAGGTAAGGCTAGCCATCATTCCGAACGGGCGCTCACATCGTCGAGGGCGGCCGCGATCGCCCGCGGCAATTCCAGGGTTTCGGCGGCAAGCACGCCCGTGAGCTGACCGATATCGCGCGCACCGACGATCATGCTCGCGATACCCGGCCGGTCCCGGATCCAGGCCAGCGCCACCGCCAGCGGCGAAGTACCGAGCCCGTCGGCGGCGGTGACCAGCGCGTCGACCACCCGGGTCGCGCGGTCGTCGTCGAGGCGGCGGCGGATCTCGGCGGCCGTCGACTCGTCGGCACCGCGTGAATCGGCGGGCACACCGTCGCTGTATTTGCCGGTGAGGATGCCGCCGGCAAGCGGCGCCGAAGCGATGATCCCCACCCCGTGATGGCGTGCGGCCGGAATCACATCGTTCTCGGGGCCGCGCGCCAGCAGCGAATACGGTGTCTGCGCGGCCGTGACCGGGCCGATCGCGGCCAGGCTCGCCAGCTGCCAGGCACTGAGGCCACGCACGCCCGCGTACCTGGCCCGTCCGGTGGCGATCACCGTTTCGAGGGTGGCCGCGACCTCCTCGAGGGGGGTGTAGGGGTCCCAGGCGGCGATGCTGAAGATGTCGAGATGGTCGGTACCCAGGTCGGTGAGGGTGCGATCGAGCTGGCGCAGCAAGGTTCGCCGGGACGCGTCGACGACGGGACCCACCGCGGCCGGTGCGGGCACCGTGTCACCCACTCCGGCACCCGGCTTGTGGGTCACCACCCCCGCACACCCGCTGAGCACCACGTCCTCGCGCGAGACCACCTCACCGAGCAACCCGGCCAGGATCTGATGCGCGGCGCCGTCGCCGTAGACGGGGGAGAGGTCGATCAGTGTTCCCCCGGCATCGGCGAAAGCCGCCAGCTGCACCGAGGCCTCCTCGGCGTCGGTATGGGTGCCCCAGGTGTGGGTAGCCAACCCGATCCGCGACACCCGCAGTCCGCTTCGTCCCACCGTTCGCTGTTCCATCACCGCGCCCGTGCTTTCGTCACGGCGCCCAGCCTAATGCGCGGTGTTGCCGTCACCGCCGCGCCGACCCGGTGCGAGTCGGGTTCACCGGTGGGCCGAAGACACCGATCCGGCCCGACGGGTAGGGTCGCTGCGGGATCGCGGGCCCACACGGCCGGGCGAGCAAGCAAAAGCCCAGGAGGACGCGATCTTTCGGGCGCGAGAAGTGGTAGGAGGATGTGGTGGGCGAGTCGATGACCTGGTTCCAGGCATTGGTACTCGGACTGGTGCAGGGGCTCACGGAGTTCCTGCCGATCTCCTCCTCCGGACACTTGCGCATCGTCTCGGGTGTGTTCTTCGGTGACGATGCGGGTGCGTCGTTCACCGCCGTCACCCAGCTCGGCACCGAGGCCGCGGTCCTGGTGTATTTCGCCAAGGACATCTGGCGCATCCTCATCGCCTGGTTCACCACCCTCGGCATGCGCTGGCGTGAACGCTCCCAGCGTGCGGTGGCCGTCGGTGACCGGGTGACGACGAAGCTGCCGGTGATGGACCGCAGTGCCCGCGAAGCCCACGAACGCGACACCCAGCGCGAGCTGGACTACCGCGTCGGCTGGTACGTCATCATCGCGACCATCCCGATCGGTGTACTGGGGTTCCTGTTCAAGGACGAGATCCGCACCGGGGCCCGCAACCTGTGGCTGGTGTCGTTCATGCTGGTGGCGTTCGCGCTGGTGATCGCCGCCGGTGAGTACTACGGCAAGAAGGCCCGTCCGATCGAACAGCTCACCACCCGCGACGGCATCATCATGGGCCTGGCCCAGTGCCTTGCCCTGATCCCGGGGGTGTCGCGTTCCGGCGCCACCTCGACCGCGGGCCTGTTCCTGGGCCTGAAACGGGAAGCGGCGGTGCGGTTCTCTTTCCTGCTCGCCATTCCCGCCGTCACCGCGTCGGGCCTGTTCAGCCTGCCCGACGCCTTCGAACCGGCCGGTGAAGGCCTCAACGCCAGCGGCCCGCAACTGCTGGTCGCGACCATCCTCGCCTTCGTCGTCGGCTATGCCTCGGTGGCGTGGCTGCTCAAGTTCGTCGGCAAGCATTCCTTCTACTGGTTCGTCGGCTACCGGATCATCCTCGGCCTGACGGTGATGGGCCTGCTCGCCGCGGGTGTCGTCTCCGCCACCTGAGCGCGCGGCCCGCTGATGGTTAGGCTGGTCCCATGACGGTGATCCTGCTCCGGCACGGAGTGTCCACCTCCAACACCGCGCGCACCCTTGCCGGGCGCGCACCCGGTGTGGAGCTCACCGAGCGTGGCACCGAACAGGCCGCCGCGGTCGCCGACCGGCTCGCCACCCTGCCGATCGAACACATCGCCAGCTCACCGCTGCTGCGCTGTCAGCGCACCGTCGCCCCGCTGGCCGACAAACTCGGTCTCGAACCCGAACACGACGAACGGCTCATCGAGGTCGACTACGGCGAATGGACCGGGCGCCCGATCGCCGAACTGCTCACCGAACCGTTGTGGAAAGTGGTGCAGGGGCACGCTTCCGGTGCTGTGTTCCCCGGTGGCGAAGGTCTGGCCCAGGTGCAGCAGCGGGCGGTGGCCGCGATCCGCGACACCGAACGCCGGCTCGCCGACAAGGCCGGTCGCGATGTGCTGTGGGTGGCGTGCGCGCACGGCGATGTCATCAAGTCGATCCTGGCCGACGCGCTCGGTCTGCACCTGGACAGTTTTCAGCGGATCGCGGTGGAACCGGCCTCGATCAGTGTGGTCCGGTACAGCCCGCACGGTCCGTCGGTGTGGAAGTTCAACGACACCGGCGCCGACCTGTCGGCCCTGTCCGCGGGTACACCACCGCCACCGCTGCCCGGCGGGGAAGTACCCGGGACAGCGAGTGCGGATAATGGGAATGTGAGACACCGCGATTCTCCTTGAACCAGGAGGTTGTTCGTGAGTGTCGTTGAGGGTCACGTATCAGGAGGTGCATGTGTCACGCGCAATCCATGTATTCCGCACCCCCGATCGTTTCGTCGCCGGGACCGTGGGCGAGCCGGGCGATCGTTCGTTCTACCTGCAGGCCGTGCAGGAACCGCGCGTGGTCAGCGTGCTGCTGGAAAAGCAGCAGGTGAAGGTGCTCGCCGACCGGATGGGGTTGCTGCTCGACGAGGTGGCGCGCCGTTTCGGGGCCGAGGTACCGCCCGAAGGTGATGACGTCACCGATGTGGCGCCGCTGACGACTCCCATCGACACCGAATTCCGGGTCGGCACCATGGGTCTGGGCTGGGACGCCGACGCGAACGCCGTGGTGGTGGAACTGCTGGCGATCACCGAGACCGAGGTCGACGAATCGGTGGTGCTCGACGACACCGACGAGGGTCCCGACGCGGTGCGCGTGTTCCTCACCCCGATGCAGGCGCGCGAGTTCGCGTTGCGCTCCACCCGGGTGATCGCGGCCGGACGCCCACCGTGCCCGCTGTGCGGGGAACCGCTGTCGGCGCGCGGGCACATGTGTGTGCGCACCAACGGCTACAAGCGCGGCGAGATCTTCGGTGCGGCCGAACTCGACGAGGAGTGAGACGTGTCCGGCATCACCGACGGTGAGCTCGAGATCATCGGACGGGTCGGCGTCGCCAGCAACCTGACGCTGGTGTGCGAGATCGCCGCACCCGAACCCGATGGTGCGCCGCTGCGGGTGGTGTACAAGCCGGTGCGCGGCGAACGACCGCTGTGGGACTTCCCCGACGGCACCCTCGCCGGGCGCGAGGTGGCCTCGTACCTGATCTCCGAACAGCTGGGATGGGGTGTCATCCCGGAAACGGTGTTGCGCGACGGTCCGTTCGGGCCTGGCATGGTGCAGCGGTGGGTGACCTCGGTCGACAACCGCACCGACGCACGCCAGCGCCTGGACCTGGTCGATCTGTGTTCACCGGGCACGGTGCCCGACGGGTTCTGCGAGGTGCTGCGCGCCCTGGACGACACCGGCAACGAGATCTCGCTCGTGCACGCCGACGATCCACGCCTGCAACGCATGGCGGTGCTCGACCTGCTGCTCAACAACGCCGACCGCAAAGGTGGGCACGCGCTGGAAGGTGTCGACGGCCAGGTCTACGGCGTCGATCACGGCATCTGCCTGCACAGCGAACCGAAACTGCGCACGGTGCTGTGGGGGTGGGCCGGTCAGCCCATCGACGAGGCATTGATCGCCGATGTCACCGCGTTCGCCACGAATCTGACCGGCCCGATAGCGGATTCGCTCGCCGAGCACATCACCGACGCCGAGATCACCGCACTGACCGAACGCACCAAAGCCCTGCTGGAACGCCCGGTCATGCCCCTACCGAATTCGGCCCGCCCGATCCCCTGGCCCGCGTTCTGAGGGTGCGAACCCGGCCGCGACCATGACGAGCAGCCCGCAGCCCCCGACCAGAACCCAACCGGGCCGCGCGTGCTGAGCCAGTTCCGTCTGCGCGGCGCCGCCGATGAACCCGCCTGCCACGGCGACGCCGAGAGCGGCACCGAATTGACGTGCGGTGGAGGTGATTCCGCCTGCGACACCGGCGCGGTCGGCGGGCAACCCGCTCACGGCGGTGGTGGTGATGGGCGGGTTGGCGAAGCCGAATCCGATTCCGACCAGCAGCAATGCGGTGAGCAACAGGGGGATCGGGCGGTGTTCGCCGACCGCGACGAACAGCAGCACACCACCGAGCGCGGTGAATCCGCCCGCGAGCTGTAGCGGCAACCGCGCACCGTGGCGGCTCACGAGCACTCCCGAGAGTGGGGCGAACACGATCGCGGGTACCGCCAGTGGCAGCATCACCGCACCGGCCGCCGCCGGTGACATCCCGCGCGCGTCCTGCAGATACAGCGTCGTCAGCAACAAGGTGGCGCCGAGGGCGACGAACACCGCGACCGCGCTGAGAACAGCGGCGGTGAACGGTGCCCGCCGGAACAAACCCGGATCGATCAACGGTTCGGGCCGGCGACCTTCGAGCCGGACGAACGCGACCATCGCCGCGCACACCACCGCCGATGCGATTACCGTCGCGGGCGAAGCCCAGCCGAGCCGCGGACCCTCGAGAAGCACACCGACAGACCCGCCGACCACGATCACCAGCAGCGCCTGTCCGCGACCGTCGAGCCGCCGCACCCGCGCGGCTTCCGACTCCGGAACCACCAGCGCCGTCAGCACGAGCACCATCGCGATCACCGGCAGATTCACCCAGAACACCCCACGCCATCCCAGGCTCTGTACCAGCGCACCGCCGACGACCGGCCCCGCCGCCATCGCCACTCCGAAGACCGCCGCCCACACGCCGATCGCGCGAGCCCGCTGCGCCGGGTCGGTGAACACCCCGACGACGATCGCCAACGCCACCGGGCTCAACATCGCCGCGCCCGCACCTTGCGCGATCCGCGCGGCGAGCAGCACGCCGAGCGTCGGGGCCGCCGCGCACAGTATCGATGACGTGCCGAACAGCACCAGCCCCACCCGGAACACCCGTCGCCGCCCGACCCGGTCGGCGACGGCGCCGGCCGAGATCAGCAGGCTGGCCATCACCAAGGTGTAGGCGTCGACGATCCAGGCGATGCCGCGGACTCCGGTGCGCAGGTCGCGGCCGATGGACGGCAGGGCGGCGTTGACGATGGTGGTGTCAAGCCCCACCAGGAACAGGCCCGTGCTGCACACGGCCAGCACCGCCCATCGTCGTCTCGCGCCGAGGGCGTGGTCTTTCGCTGTGTCGATCATGGCGAGAATCGTCGAGGCGAGGCCGAGCGAACCGGTAGAGATTTTGCGAAGACCGCAAAATGGTGGGGTGGACGACGCCCAGATCATCGACGAGATCGGACCGCGCCTGCTGGCATTGCGCCGCGGCCGCGGCCTGACCCTGCACGAGTTGTCGGCCGAGACGGGGATCTCGGTGAGCGCCCTGTCGCGGCTGGAAACCGGCAAGCGACGCCCTACCCTGGATCTGCTGCTGCCGTTGGCGCGGGCGCATCGGGTCTCGCTCGACCAGTTGATCGCCGCACCGGCCACCGGCGACCCGCGCGTGCATCTCACGCCGCGACGCAGCCGCAACGGCAGTGTGGTCGTGCCGCTGACCGAGTACCCGGGACGCATGCAGGTCTTCAAACAGGTCCTCGGCCCGAACAAGCCGCGCCTGGTCACCCACGCCGGGTACGAATGGCTGTATGTGCTGGCCGGTGACCTGAGGTTGATCCTCGGCGAGGAAGAACTCGTGCTCCGTGCGGGCGAGGTCGCCGAGTTCGACACCGACCGACCGCACTGGTTCGGGCCCGCCGACGATCGAACCGTCGAGATCCTGCACATGTTCGGTCCGCAGGGCGGGAAAGCGCGGGTGCGCACGCCCTCCTGACCGGCACGGATTTTCCTGGGTGGACGACGGCGCCGGTGCTAGTGTGCTCCAAGCACTTTCGCTGTCCCCGCATCATCAGAGGAACACCATGTCGACTCGTTCGATCGTTACCGGATCCGCCGCCGCGCTGCTGCTCGGCGCCGTCGTCGCCGCGCCCGCCCAGGCCTTCCCCGCCGGCTGGTGGGAGAACAAGACCTTCGTGTGCACCGCCACCGACCGCGCGGGCGCCCCGCTGCCCGATGTCACCGTGCAGGCCCCCGACCAGGTCGGTGCCTCGTTCTACGCGCTGCCGCAGTTCGGTGAGAACGTCGACAACCTGAATGTGCAGTGCTACGAGCAGTGAGCTGAACCCCGGACCGCCGCACGTCGGGGAGCGGCGGTCACCGGGAGCGCAGGAACCGGCTGATCCGTTCCGCCTGGCCGAGTACCGCGTGTCCTACATCGGGCAGCACCTGCACCTCGCCCTCGGTGAGCAGCCGGGCACGACGTGCGGTGCCCGCCG
Source organism: Nocardia sp. NPDC023733 (assembly GCF_040639775.1). NCBI lineage: Bacteria > Bacillati > Actinomycetota > Actinomycetes > Mycobacteriales > Nocardiaceae > Nocardia > Nocardia sp. NPDC023733. Next base: position 1,594,094 of record NZ_JBFAAN010000001.1, read on the forward strand.
AGTCGAACAGGGCGTCACGCTCGCCGACGATCACCAGCACCGGAATGTCCACCGCCCGCAACCGCGCCTCGGAGAACCTCGGTAAGTTGCCCGAGCGGGCCGAGAAGTGGCTGAAGACCAGTTCCACGTCGTCGAGGATCGCCTCCGCCGCCGGACCGGTGAGGCCCAGCCCGGTTCGCGCCATGTCGCGCACACTGTGGCGACCGAGCAACCGTAGACCCACGGCTTTCACCAGCCACCCGTAGCGATGCCTGCCAAGGCCGCCGGGGCACAGCAGCGCCAGCGCCTCGACCCGGCCCGGCTTGCGGGTCACGTAGTCCAGTGCGGTCCAGCCACCCAGAGACATCCCGGTCATCGACACCGTGTCCAGCCCCAGCCCGTCGAGGACCTCGTCGAGCCAGTTCGCACAGGCGGCGGTGTCCAGCGCCAGCCTGGTGGGCGCGCTGAAACCGGGCTCGCCGGGCAGGTCGACCGCGTACACCCGGAAGTGGGCCGCCCACTCGGTGATATCGCCGCGCCAGGCGCTCGTATTGGATCCGGAACCGTGCAGCAGCACCAGTGGCGGCGCGTCGGCCGGTCCGCAGTCCAGCACGAACGTCTCACCCGCGGCGGTCGGGACGAGCCGCTGCTCCCACGGCACCGGCCAGGTCGCCAGATGTTCGCGGTAGCGCTCGGCGATGCGGTCGCGGCCGTGCTCGGAGGTGTAGATGGTGCTCATGGGGCGAGGACTCCGTCCAGGTAGTCGAGCAGGCGTGCGGTGTCGGCGAGTCCGCCGAGCAGGATCACTTTGAGGCGTCCGCGTGCGGGGTCGTAGCTGGTTTCGACCCGCAGGGCCCGTCCGCCGGGACCCCGTGTCGCGGCGGTGGCGGTGAGCAGGGTTGCGACCCGGTCGACGGTGGCGCGGTCGATGTCGTCGATCTCGACGATGCAGGAGGCCTCCGCGTGCCCGGCGGTTGCTGGTTTCGGTGCGCTGATCGGGAGGCCGGTGAAGGTCTCGAGGTCGTCGTGGGTGATGCGGTACTGCTTGCCGATGCGGGCGGCGGGCAGTTTGCCGTCGCGCACATATCCGCGCACGGTGCGCACATGCAGTCCGAGCAATTCCGCGACCTGTTCCACCGAATAGAAACCTTCTGGCATGAAACAACCGTATAGGAACGTTCGAATAGGTGCAATTAGGTAATGATAGGGAGTAGGCCCGAAGCGGGTCGATGACGGCAGCTACCGTTCGCGGGCTCGGCGCTCGCCACCGCGGCACGACCGCCCACCGCACAGGCGAACCCCCCGCGGCCTGGGAATCCTCGTGAGCACAACCCTTGACAGTGCCGGTCGAACACGTTTGTGTGCAGGTTGCGGGCCGCGCCGAATCCGGCCGGGCAACCGGGTCGACCGGGCCGCGAGGCGAGCACTTCGGCCGGGCCTCTACCCTCGAATCATGCAGTCCTGGTCCGATAACGCCCTTCCGACCGTCCCCGGAGCAGGGCCGCCGTTGCGGTTGTACGACACCGCCGACCGCCAGGTCCGCCCGGTCACCCCCGGCGCGACCGCGAAGATGTATGTCTGCGGAATCACCCCATACGACGCCACCCACCTCGGCCACGCCGCGACCTATTTGACCTTCGACCTGGTCAACCGGTTGTGGCGCGACGCCGGGCACGACGTGCACTACGTGCAGAACGTCACCGACGTCGACGACCCGCTGTTCGAACGCGCCGCCCGCGACGGCATCGACTGGCGCGACCTCGGCAGCTCCGAGATCGATCTGTTCCGTGAGGACATGTCCGCCCTTCGGGTGGTGCCGCCGCGTCAGTACATCGGCGCCATCGAATCGGTCGAAGAGGTCGTCGAGGTGGTGCAGAAGTTGCTGGCCTCCGGCGCCGCCTACATCGTCGACGACGCCGAACATCCCGACATCTACTTCCGCGCCGACGCCACCGAACAGTTCGGCTACGAGTCGGGCTACGACCGCGCCACCATGGAGAAGTTCTTCGCCGAACGCGGCGGCGACCCCGACCGTCCCGGCAAGCGCGACACCATCGACGCCCTGCTGTGGCGGGCCGAACGCCCCGGCGAACCGTCGTGGCCCGCACCGTTCGGCGCCGGGCGCCCCGGCTGGCACATCGAGTGTGCGGCGATCGCGCTCAACCGCATCGGCACCGAATTCGACGTCCAGGGCGGCGGCTCGGACCTGATCTACCCCCATCACGAGTACTCCGCCGCGCACGCCGAAGCGATCACCGGCACCCGCCGTTTCGCCCGCCACTACGTGCACGCCGGGCTGATCGGGCTCGACGGCGAGAAGATGTCGAAGTCCAAGGGCAACCTGGTGCTCGTCTCGAAACTGCGCCGCTCCGGAGTCGACCCCGCCGCGATCCGCCTCGGCCTGTTCGCCGGGCACTACCGGCAGGACCGCATGTGGACCGACGCGGTCCTCGGCCAGGCCCAGGCGCGCCTCGCCCGCTGGCGTGAAGCGGTATCGCTCGGCTCGGGACCGTCGGCGACCGACACCGTCGCCCGCCTGCGTCAGCACCTGGCCGACGACCTCGACACCCCCAAAGCCCTTGTCGCGGTGGATAACTGGGCCGAGCAGGCGATCGCCTACGGTGGCACCGATACCGACGCGCCGGCCCTGGTGCGCAACGCCGTCGACGGGCTCCTCGGTATCGCCCTCTGACCCGGCGCAGGCATTTGCGGCAGGATTGCCGGAGCGTGCGGTGTTTATACTGTGGCGAACCGCCGTCGTCGGATCGGAGAGGGTCCCATGGACCGCTACCAGCGCATCGTGGTGGGAACCGACGGGTCGGAGGCCGCGCAACTGGCGGTCACCGTCGCCGGTGAGGTCGCGCTTCGGCTCGGGGTCCCGATCACCGCGCTGACCGTCTGGAAGGAAAAGGCGCGCAAGTCCGCCCTCGATCCCGAATCGGCCGTGCGGATCAGCGCCGCCGCCGTCGCCGCGCTCGTCGAGGCGGGCCTGTCCGAGGTGACGGCCCTGGATATGCCGGGGACACCGAGCGCGGCCCTGCTCGAGGTCGGTGCGCAGGACCCGGGCACGCTACTGGTGATCGGGGCGCGTGGTCTCGGCCGCTCCAAGGACCGGCTCACCAGTTCCACCGCCAACCACGTCTCCCACCACAGCCCCACCGACGTCCTGTTCACCCACAAGGTGCCCAAGCGCTGGACCACCGTCGGCCTGGCCACCGACGGCTCACCCAGTTCGATGCTCGCCGTGCGCCGCGGCTACGACCTGGCCCTGGAACTCGGTGCGCGCCCGTTCCTGGTGACCGCCACGAAGACCGACGCCGACGGCGCGGAAACCCTGGCCCAGGTGCACGCGGCCCTGAGCCTCGACGATCCCGAACTGCTCGGCCACGACGTGCTCACCGGCGTGCCGCCCGCCGAAGCGCTGTGCAACGCCGCCTGGAAATACGACCTCATGGTCATCGGCAACCGGGGGATGAGCGGGCCCGCGCGGCTGCTCGGATCGGTCGCCAACAAGGTCACCCACGACATCGACACCAACCTGCTGCTGGTCGCCACCACCCATGGGTCCGACGATCCCGACCCGGAGCCGGACCCGCCGCGTTAGCCTGGAATACGTACCTGCGCGAGGTCGAAAGCACGCCGGGCCCGGACATGATCGCAGGTTTGCTCCGATATTGCGGGTAAGTGCCGAACTTGCCCGGAACCTCCCGATCTGTCCCCTAAGATGACCGAAACGCGCGATGTTCGGAACACGACGGAGTGGACGCCGGATGAATGCTGAGATCGAGGCGGCGGGCTTCTTCGGCCTGCTGAACTGGGAAGAGATGACCGGACTCAGCAAGTTCTGGGTCGACATGATCAGCATTCCGATCTTCAGCGCCATCGCGGGTCTGATCACCAACTGGACCGGCGTCATCATGCTGTTCGCGCCGGTGCGATTCACCGGTTTCTATGTGCCGGGCCTCAAAACGCTGTTCCCGTTGTTGCCGCGCAAGGTCCAGATCCTGCCGACCTTCGCGCCGGGCGGCATTCTCGGCTTCCAGGGGTTCATCCCGGCGCGCGCGGAGAAGATGGCAAGCCTGATGGTCGACAACGCCGTCGCCAAGATCGGCACGGCCAAGGACTTCTTCGACCAGATGGACCCGCGCAAGATCTCCGCCCAGGTCGCACACGTGGCGTTACCGAATGTGCGCTCGATGGTCGATTCGATCATGACCACCGAACACCCGCAGCTGTGGGCGGATATGCCGCCGCGCGCGCGTGAGGCGATCTACGCGCGGGTCGAAGCCGAACTGCCCGCGATCACCGACCGCGCCTTCGACTTCATCGGTGCCAATATCGACCAGCTGCTCGATGTGAAGCTGATGGTCGTCGGGTATCTGCGCCGCCGCCCGGAACTGCTCAAGGACGTGATCTACGGGCTCGGTGCTCCCGAACTGCGGTTCATGACGCGCAGTGGGGTGCTGGGTTTCCCGTTCGGTGTGGTCGTAGCACTGTGGTTGTCGTTGCTGCACTACAGCTCCCCGCACGGTGACACGCCCGCGATGATCGAACTGCCCGGCTGGTTGCACACCCTGGTGCATCTGTTTCCTGCATGGCTGGTCGTGGTGCTCGGCGGCGCCGTGGTGGGTGTGCTGGTCAACATCATCGCCATCAAGGTGGTGTTCGAACCGGCGAACCCGCAGCCGAGATACAAATACCCGTGGGGTGTCGCGAAATTCGCCAAACGCCAGTATCAGGCGGCGGCCGACCTCGGGCACGCGATCGGGTACCAGATCGTCACCCTCGACGTGGTCACCGAACAACTGCTCGACGGGCCGAGCGGTGACAAGACCCGCGCGGTGATCGCCCACTTCCTGCAGCTCGAGATCGACCGCATCCTCGGCCCGCTGCGGTCGGTGACCCGATTGGCCGTCGGCCCACGCCATTTCGACGCCATCCAGGCCACCGCGGGCGCGAGCCTGGCCACCGAGATGAAGCCCTGGCTGGTCGAGGACGTGGAGTTCTCCCAGTCGACAGCGGCCAGCGTCGACGAGCTCGCCACCGAGAAGCTGCGCGAACTACCGCCCGAGGAATTCGTCGAAATGCTGTACACCGCCATCGAACAGGACGCCTGGCTGCTGTATCTGCACGGCGGCATCCTGGGCGCCCTCGTCGGTGGCGTGCACCTACTGGTCTTCGGAGCGTGAACATGGACGACGACCGCGATTCCGGTATCCCCACCGATCTGGCGGGTCTGGCCCGCATCGCCGGGCTCTCGATGCGGCAATTCGTCGGTGCCGTCACCAAGGGCGCTGTGCATACGGCCACCGAACTGGTCGACGACATCCGGGCGGGCGAACCGATGTCACGCATCATCGACGAACGGGTCGATGTGCTGCGCCGGGCGGCGCTGAGCGCGCTCGGCTTGGCGCCCACCGCTTCCGGTGCCCTGCGCGCCATCGACTCCGACGTCGACGCCGAAGACCTCAAGACCATCGGCGACGCCATGATCAACGAGGGCTGGGACTCGGCGCAGCAACCCCGCGACGTGCACCCCTCGTTCGTGCCGATCCTGCACGACCTGACTCCCGACGAGGCCAGGATTCTGCGGTTCCTCGCCGTCGCCGGACCACAGCCCGCCATCGACATCCGCACCAAGACGCCCTTCGGGATCGGGTCCCAACGCCTCGCCGACGGGATCAACATGATCGCCTATATGGCCGGGTGCGCTATGCCCGAACGCGACCAACACTATCTGGGCAACCTCAACCGGCTCGGGCTGGTCCGGTTCTCGAGCGAACCGGTCGCCGACTTCCGCCGCTACGCCTTCCTCGAGGCCCAGCCTGCGGCCCAGGCCGCCTACAAGTCGGTGAAGATGCGGGCGATCAGTCAGTACCGCAGCATCTATTTGTCGGTGTTCGGGAAACAGTTCTGCGGCGCCTGTTTCGTACTCGACGGGTATACCGGTGGCGGCTGGGCCACCGACGACCGCGGCGATGTGTACCTGGGCAAGGGCCCGCGGCTGCCGTGATCAGTTCTTGCCGCGCAAGGCGGTGAGCACACCCTCGAACATCACCGACTTGATGGCAGTCATCGTCGGCTGATCTTTGCCGCCCAGTGGGGCGACCGAGGCCAGAGCGGCGTCGAGGACCTCGGCGGCGGTGGCGTCGACCAGGTCGAAGGCGGCGGCCTCGGTGCCGTCGAAGCGGCGTGCGGTGGTCATGGCCGCGATCGCCGTCTTCGGGGGCACTTTCGCCTGGATCAGGGCAGCCATGCCGTTGGTGAACGGGATCCGCAGCTCGGCCTCGGGGAAACAGAAGAACCCGCGATCGGCGCGCATCACACGGTAGTCGTGGGCCAGCGCCAGCATCGCGCCCGCCCCGAACGCGTCTCCGTCGATCGCGGCGGCGGTGGGCATCGGCAGGGTGAGCACCCGGGCGAGCAGGGTGTGCACGGCGGCCACGTAGCCGGCGGCCTGATCGCCGTTGGCGGCCAACCACTCCAAGTCGAGACCCCGGGAGTAGATCGGGCCGGTCGCGGTCGTCACCAGGGCCTGCGCACCGGTGGTGACGACCGTGTCGAGGTGGGTGTTCATCTCGGTGAGGAACTCGGGGGAGAAGCGGTTCTCGCCGTCACCGAGGTCGAGGACGGCGACGGTGCCGTGATGGCGCAGGGTGGGCATACGGTTCCTTTCGGTGCGTAACCAGATGTGCGCCAGCACTTCCCGGCGTTCGCCGAGGCGGTGCCTACCACTCGACCGCGGACGACGGTTCCTCGAAGGTGGCGGGACCCGTTCGGGCAACGGGGGTTTCGGTGGCGTCGAGCACGGTCTGCGGGGCCATGAAACAGGGGTCGCTACTGAACAATACTTTACAGAGCTATTGCTCCGTTATTCCATCCGGGACCTCCTCTCACCACATCGAGCACCGATTATGTTCCAGCCCTTGGCATTTCGGGAGGCGCGGCGGCGTTCGGGCCACAGAATAGATTTCGTTACGGTGCTCTGGGCCCTCGATACGATGGGGTACTGTTCGCATTCTTCGGCCCTGCCCGCACGAACAGAACGGCATCGCGATGTCCCGAGTGGTTACCAAGGAGCAGTACTTCGACACCGCTGTGGCGGTGCTCGCCGAGTTCGGCTTCAAAGGTCTCAACATCGGCGTGCTGTGCCGTCGTCTCGGGGTCACCAGCGGCTCGTTCTACCACCACTTCGGCTCCTGGCAGGGCTTCGTCGACGCGTTGCTCGAGCACTGGGAGAACCGGCAGATGGTCGAGCTACGCGCCCTCGACGTCGGCCACGGCGACCCCGACGCCGACGTACGCGCCATGTCCGAACTCACCGGCGGCCTCGAACACGGCGCCGAAGCGGCCCTGCGCGCCTGGGCGGCCAACGACGAATCCGTTCACGTCACCGTCAAACGGATCGACGAATCACGCAGGCGCACCGTGCACCGGGTGATCGACAGCGTCATCGGCGACGACGACACCGCGGCCGTGGTCACCGAGGTCGGCATGGCCATGCTCATCGGCTACCAGCAGCTCGCCGCCACCGGCGAACCGACCGAACTCGACCGCCTCCTGTCGCAGTACGCGCGCCTGATCTACTCGCACCGCCGCTAACCGAGCAGTTCGTCGAGATAGCACCAGCGCCACCGCTCGCCCGGTTCGACGCTGCGCATCACCGGGTGCGCGGTGGCATGGAAGTGTTCGGTCGCGTGGTTGCCCACCGAGGACTCGCAGCAGCCGATGTGCCCGCACTCCAGGCACATCCGCAGATGCACCCACCGCATCCCGGCCTCTCGGCACGCACGGCACACCGGTTCGCCCACCGGGGGCGCGGTGTCGGGTGCCTGTTCCAGATGCGCGCAGCCGGCGGTGGCGTTGCCGAGGGGCTCGGTGGACATGTCGTCGTCGTCCTCGTCGAAGCGGTCGATCATCGACTCCTCGAGATCGAGGCGGGCCAGCACATGCTGGAGCACTTCGTAATCCACCGCACCCACGTCACGCACGGCGAGCACGGCGTCGCGTTCGGCGGCCAGCATCGCCAGCCGTAGCCGCCGGTACTCAGCGGTCGGTGTCACCCATTCGGCCTCCGGACGACCGAGCCGCTCCCACGCGGCATTGCTGCGCCAGGTGAGGCGCTGGCGCAACGATTCGATCACCGGTTCCGGCGTGTGCGGGCCGATACGGCGGTCCAGCTCGGCGAGCCCGGCCACCGAAGCCTGGTGCAGCAGATCGGCTTTGGTGAGCGCGTCCTCGGCGCGGCTGGGGCCACGCAACCGCAGCAGCCGCACCAGCCACGGCAACGAGGTGCCCTGCACCAGCAGCGTGCCACCCACCACCACCAACGCCAGCAATTCGAGCACCGGCAGTTGCGGTGTCGAATCCGGCAGCAACAGCACCGCGGCCAACGTCACCACACCGCGCATCCCCGCCCACGACACCACCGCCGCATGACTCAACGGTTCGGTCTCGCGCCCGAACAGCCGGGCAACCAGCACCGGGGTGAACACCCACACCGGACGCGCAAGCATCACCGCCGCCAGCACCGCCACCGCCGCGACGATCAACGTGGTGTGGTCGAGCCCGGAATGCCAGGCGCCCTCCACGATCCAGCGCACCTGCAACCCGATGACGAGGAACACCGCGCTCTCCAGAATGAACTGCACAGTGCGCCAATTGGTTGTCTCGGCGACCCGCGAGGCCGCACCCTGCCAGCGGTGCGCGCCGTGGCCGAGGATCATCCCGCACGTCACCACCGCGATCACCCCGGAGGCGTGTACGTGCTCGGCGGGCAGGTAGGCCACGAACGGGGCGAGCAGCGACACCGTCGTGTCGAGCACCGGGTCCTGAATCCGCCTGCGCAACACCACCAGCACCGAGGCGACCAGCGCACCGATCACCGCGCCACCGACCGAGGCGAGCAGGAAGTCGCCACCGATCTGCCACACCGTCACCGCACCGGCCATCGCCGCGATCGCCCCACGCAACGACACCAGTGCCGTCGCGTCGTTGAACAGCGACTCGTCCTCGAGCACCGTCACGATGCTGCGCGGCATCCCGGTACGGCGCGCGATCGCGGTGGCCGCCACGGCATCCGGGGGCGCCACCACCGCACCGAGCGCGACCGCCGCCGCGAACGGCACCGGCAGCAACCACCACACCACCAGCGCGACAGTGAACGTGGAGAACAACACCAACCCCACCGACAGCGACGCGATGGTGCGCAGATTCTTCCGGAAATCGACCAGCGAGGTCTTCAACGCCGCCGTGTACAGCAGTGGCGGCAGCAGACCGAGCAACACCATCTCCGGTTCCAGATGCACCTGCGGAACCATCGGGACATAGGAGGCGAGCACACCCGCCACCGTCAGCACGAGCGGTTCGGACACCCCGAAACGACGCGCGGTCGCGGCAAGAGCCGCCGCGGACCCGATGAGCACCACCAAACCGATCGCGATATCCACCCCGGCATTGTTCCACCCCCGCTACCGCGCGGTGACCGCCCGACCACGCCGCGCCACCACCGACCACAGGTACACCCCGAGACTGGCCCCGACCCCCAACGCCACACACACCGCCCCCGCCTGCACGAAATACTGCACCCCCGACACCTGATACACCGACAGCATCAACCCCTGGCACACGATCAGACCCGGCAGCAACGCACCGGTGATACCGACCAGGGCCAGCGCCGACATCGGCAACCGCAACCGGTCCGCACACGCCGCCGCGAGGAACCCGAGCACCACCGCGGCGATCGGTCCCGCCCACGCCGAGGGCATGTTCCCCAGATGGATCAGCGTCTGGTTCACCGACGCGGTCACCAGACCCGCCACCGCGGCGGGCAGCAGCAGATCCTTGCCACCGGCATTGAACAGCGCGTTGCCGATCGCGCCGAGGACCGCGAACACCACACCCAGCCACACCGGAAGCACCGGCAGGTCCGCGCTCACGGGAACGCCGAGATCGAATCGCCACGACAACGACAGCACGAGCAGCCCACCCAGGACGATCCCACCGATGATCAATCCCGCACCGAGCGCACGCACCAGCGCCGACATGCTGTCTCCGCTCACCATGTCGATGGCGGTCGAAATCAGTTGAGGCAGTGGGGCGATCAACACCCAGGTGGTGGCGACCACCGTCGCCGCCTGCGCCACCGTCAACCAGCCGGCCAGATGACACAACCCGCCCAGGCTGCCCGCCAGCGCCGCCTGGACCGCGACACCGAACAGTTTCGGCACCCCCCACGCGCCGAAACCCCGACCGGTCACGTTCACCACCAACTGGATGACTGCGGCCGCCGACGCCGCGAGCATCCCGCCACCGATCTGCACACAGATGCAGAACGCCAGCAACATCCCACCCGCCTGCACCCACCACCACGGAAACACCGGCGGACCGGAATCGGCGTCGGTCAACCGGCGGCATGCGGTTTCCGGGTCGAGCCGTTCGGTCACGGTCGCTCGCGCCACTGCTTTGACGCGGCGCATCCGGTCGCAGTCGAAGCTGTCCAGGCCGGCGGACTCACCCATTCGCGAGACCAGATGCCCCTGCCCGTCCTCGCACTGCACGATGAGCACCCGGCCGATCCCCGTCACCGTCAGCCGCGACAAGCCCCACGCCGCAGCGCACGCCCGCACCATGTCCTCGGCGGCGGCCGTGGCGTAACCGCACTCGAGCGCGTCGGTTCCCAGCCGGGTCAGGAACTCGAGGGCCGCATCGAGGTGGGCAGTGCCGGTGCGGCCGGTGTCCTGGTTCGGCATAGAGCCAATCTAGGGGCGGCGGAACCGGCTCCCACGCCGACACGCAGGGCACTCAGCCGTCCCGCTCACCCACGGTCAGGTGGTCGTCGGAACCCCACACCCGCAACGCCAACCGGTCGCCCTCGCGCCGCCACTGCGACACCGAGGCGTTGGGTACCGGTTCCAGCGAATCCGGGACGGGCGCACCGAGGCCGTCGAGGATGTAGCGCAACGACACGACCACCGCGTCGTGGGTGACCAGCAGGACCTGTTCCCCGGCGGCGACGGCGTCGAGTTCGTCGAGGAAACCGCGCACCCGCACCGCCACGTCGGCCAGCGATTCGCCGCCGGGTGGGCGGTACACCCAGTTGCCGACCTGCTCGCGGCGCGACGCCTCCTCGGGGGCGTGTCGCCGGATCGCCCGGTAGGGGTGCAGTTCGAACACACCCATCTCCCGGTCGCGCAGCCGTTCGTCGACAAGGGTGCGGATCGGGGGGAAGCGGCGTTCGCGTACCGCCGCGTCGGCCATCAACGCCCACGTCAGCCGCGTGCGCAGATAGGGGGAACACACCACGAGGCCGGGGCGCTGCGAGCTCGACAACCCGGCCAGCCACCCACCCAGCCGCTGACACTGGGTACCGCCGTATTCGGTGAGGTCCATCCCGGCGTCGGTGCCGCGCATCGGCCGGGTCTGCGTAGCGGGATCGGCGTACCAGACATTGGCTTCGCTCTGGGCGTGGCGGATGGCCCATAGTCCGCCGAGTGCCCGTGGCCGTGGCAGACCGTCGGGCACCTGCACCCACCCCCTGTCGCCGCGCTCGACTGCCATCATGTTCCTCCCCGTTGCACCGGAATAGCGGCAGTGTCGCTCGCGTTGCACCGAACGAACTTGTACGCCTGTCCAGAATGTTCCGCCGGGCCGGCGCACCCATCCACGATGTGGCGCAGGAGGCCCGCTTGACCACAAGAGTAGAGATCTGGACCGACATCAACTGCCCGTTCTGCTACCTGGGCAAAGCCCGCTTCGAACAGGCCCTGCACAGCTTCGAGCACCGTGACGACGTCGAAGTCGTGCACCGTTCCTACGAACTCGACCCCACCCTGCCCGCCGACGAGAGCGGACCGGTGATCCCACGCATCGCCGCCAAGTACGGCATCACCGTCGACCAGGCCGCCGCCAACGAACGCGCCATCGCCGCCCAGGCCGCCGAACTCGGCCTGCCCTACCAGAGCAGCGGCCGCGACTACGGCAGCAGCTTCGACATGCACCGGCTCCTGCACTTCGCCCTCGAACAGGGCCGCCAGGAGGCACTGCTCGACGCCCTCTACGCGGGCAACTTCGCCGAAGCCGAACCGGTCTTCGCCGACACCGATCGCCTCGTCGACCTCGCCGTACGCGCCGGCCTCGACGAAACCGCGGTGCGTGCCGTCCTCGCCGACCCCACCGCCTACGCCGACGCCGTCCGCCAGGACGAACGCACCGCCGCCCAGCTCGGCGTCACCGGCGTGCCGTTCTTCGTGTTCGACAACAAGTACGCCGTGTCGGGCGCCCAGCCCACCGAGGTGTTCGCCCAGGCGCTCACCACCGCCTACAACGACCGCCCGGCACCGCTGGTCACCGTTGCCGAGGGCGAGTCCTGCGGGCCGGACGGCTGCGCGGTCTAACTCGCGCCGAGGTCGATGACGACCTTGATATCGGAGTGATCGCCCGGATCGAATGCCTCCAGGGCCCGCTCCAACGGCAACCGCCGGGTGATCAATCGGCCCAGCCACGCCGGGTCCGCCTTGGCCAGCGCCTGGGCCGCCAGCTCGTAGTGGTGCCGGTTGGCGTTGACCGACCCGAACACCACCGCGTTGTCGAGCACCATGTTGCGGTTGACCGCGCCGACGTCGACCTCGGTGTCCTTGCCGGGGGAGGAGACACCGGTCAAGCAGATGATCACGCCCGGATTGTTCAACTGGAGCAACTGCTGGGCGATCGCGGTGGCCGCCGTCGCCTCGATCACGATGTCGGCGTTGATCTTCTCACCGACATCGAGCGCCGAACCGGTGTGGAACGTGGCGCCGAGGTCTTCGACCAACTTCGGTTTGGGGCCCTCGGTGGAACGGTCGAGCACATGCACGTCCAAGCCGCGCTGCACACCGAGCAGCGCGGCGAGCAGACCGATCGGGCCCGCACCGGTGACCAGCACCGACTTCGGTTCGAACCAGGCCCTGGTGTTGATCTTCTCGATCTGGTCCCACGCCTTGGCCAGCACCGTCGTCGGTTCCATCAGCACACCCACCTCGGTGAGCGCGGGGTCCAGCTTGACCGTGTAGTCGGCGTCCACCACCCACGACGTCGACCCGTACCCGTCGATCTGCTTGATCCCGCGCTCGACGTACTCACCGTTGCGGCACATGTCGAACTCACCGTGCGCACACGCCCCGCACGGCACCGGATCGGGCCTGCGCACGATCCCGACGACGAGGTCACCGGGGGCGAAACCGCTGCCGTCGGGCGCGGTGCGCACCCGGCCCAGCGATTCGTGCCCGAGGACGAGGTGTTCGCGTCCCGGCGGCGCCCACCCGTAGATGCCCGAGGCGATCTCGCGGTCGGTGCCGCAGATGCCGAGCGAAATCCCTTCCACGAGAAGCTCGTTGGGGCCGGGCACCGGATCCGGGACATCGTCTATCCGCAACGATCCGGGTCGGTTCGGCACTACGGTCAAAGCGCGCATGTCGTTTCCCTTCCGACGAACTGCCCTGGCTATCCATTCGCGAACCTTGGTGAAACACGCACTACCTGGGATAACGGTACGGGACACGTGAGCTGAGGCGAAGAACTGTCCAGGTCGCGAATTGTTTGCAATCCGGGTCGTCGCCCCCGTCGGTTACCGTGGGAACCGCTCACCTCGACCGACCATGCCCACCGGAGGCGTCTTGCGCACCATTGTCCAGGTTCTGTGCCTGCTCGTCGCGCTCGTCTGCCTCGCCCCACCGGCCCAGGCCACACCGCCGGTCGTTCTCGACGATGTCACCGCCGGCAAGGTCGACGAACTGCTCGACGCCCGCACCCGCGCGGGCACCACCGACCGGGCCGTGCAGATCGAACGGATCTCCGCGCGCCTGCTCGGCACCCCCTACGGGGCGAACATGCTGGTCGGATCGGCGAATACACCTGAGCAACTCGTCGTCGACCTGCGACGCGTCGACTGCTTCACCTTCCTCGACTACGTCGATGCCGCGTCACGCTCGAGCACCGACGAGCAGTTCTTCGACAACCTGATCGCCGCCCGCTACGTCGACAGCCGGGTCGAATTCACCCAGCGCAAACACTTCTTCACCGACTGGGCCAGCACACCACGGATCTCGGCCACCGATATCACCGCCGACCTGAGCCCAGCCGCGGTCACCACGACCAAGCACCTGAACGCCAAAGCCGACGGCACCACCTTCCTGCCCGGCGTCCCCGTCGTCGACCGGGCCGTCACCCACATCCCGTCCGGCGCCGTCGACGGGGGAGTGGTCGCCGGACTGCGCACCGGTGACTTCATCGGCGCCTACACCCCGGCCGCGGGCCTGGACGTCACCCATGTCGGCATCCTCGTCCACACCACCGACGGCCCGGTGTTCCGCAACGCCTCCTCCCTCGCCGAGCACAACCAGGTCGTCGACACCCCGCTGCTCGAGTACGTGCGCACCGTCCCTGGAATCCTGGTCCTGCGCCCCCGCTAGCCACCCTTGACTTCAGGTCGACCTGAACACCGACAGTGGTGCCATGACCACCTTCGGACACCGCCAGAGCCTGGGCTACGACCGCCGCGCCACCCGCCTGCTCACCGGGCTCTACCGCCGCATCAGCACCGACATCGACACCCTGGCCGCCCCCGGCGCCACCGTCCTCGATCTCGGCACCGGCCCCGGAAAACTCCTGGCGCACATCGCGACCCGCCGCCCCGACCTCACACTGCACGGCCTCGACCTGTCCCCACACATGATCGACATCGCCCGCCGCAACCTCGCCGGCCACCGAGCGGATCTCACCGTCGGCGACGTCACCGACCTGCCCTACCCCGACGCGAGCGTCGACCTGATCGTCTCCAGCCTCAGCATGCACGAATGGCCCGACCTGCCCGCCGCATTTCGCGAGATCCGTCGCGTCCTGCGCCCCGCCGCCACCGCCGATCTCTACGACTTCCGCTTCGCCCGTACCCGCGAGATCCGCCGCACGGCAGGCGACATCGAACGTGAGAACATCCGCCTGCCATGGCATCCCGTCGCACTCGTCACTCGATACCGCCTGCACACCGCCTAGAGTGCGACCATGGCGACCATCGGTGAGGTCGCGACCCGCTTCGGACTCGCGACCCACGTACTGCGGCACTGGGAAGACCAAGGCCTGCTCACCCCCGAACGCGACTCGGCAGGCAGACGGATCTACCGCGACCCCGACATCGACACGGTCGCCATGGTCGTCCTCGGCAAGGAGGCCGGACTGACCCTCGAGGACCTGGCCACCCTGTTCACCCACGACCCCGACCGCGACACCCGCCGCCGCGTCCTGGAAACACAACGCGCGCGGCTCACCGAACAACTCGCCCGCACCCGCAGCGCCCTCGACGCGGTCACCCACGTCCTCGACTGCGACGCCGAGGACTTCCGCACCTGCCCGCACTTCCGCGCACACCTGGCAACCGTGCTGGACAAGCCATAGCCCGCACGTGCGACGATCGCTTCATGACCGGTGCACGCCCCCAGCAACTGAGCGACCTCGCCCGGCTGCGCCGCGTGCGCGACCGCATCGACCGCGAATACGCCCAACCCCTCGACGTGGAAGCACTGGCCCGAGGCGTGCACATGTCCGCCGGGCACCTGAGCCGCCAATTCCGCCTGGCTTACGGCGAATCGCCCTACTCGTACCTGATGACCCGGCGCATCGAACGTGCCATGGCGTTGCTGAGACTGGGCCGGATGAGCGTCACCGAGGTGTGCTTCGCCGTCGGCTCCTCCTCGCTCGGCACGTTCAGTACACGATTCACCGAACTCGTCGGCGTCCCACCGAGCGTGTACCGCCAGCAGTACGCACCGACCGAGGGCATCCCGTCGTGCGTGGCCAAAGCGGTGACCAGACCGATCAGGAATCGAGAAGCAACCGGTTCCGGCGACCGTTAGCGTCGATCCCATGAACATCACCATTCACCAGAGCTACCTGCCCCAAGACGACCCCGACGCCGCGCTGGCCTTCTACCGCGACGCCCTCGGCTTCGAGATCCGCAACGACGTCGGCTACAACGGCATGCGCTGGATCACCGTCGGACCGAAGGGCCAGCCCGACACCTCGATCGTGCTGCACCCACCGGCCGCCGACCCCGGCATCACCGACGAGGAGAAGCGCGTCATCACCGAAATGATGGCCAAGGGCACCTACGCGGCCGTCAACCTCGCCACCGACGACCTCGACGCCCTGTTCGAGAAACTGCAGGCAGACGACGTGGAAGTGGTGCAGGAGCCCACCGACCACCCCTACGGCATCCGTGACTGCGCCTTCCGCGACCCGGCGGGCAACATGATTCGCATCCAGCAGACGAAATAGTCGGACCCGACCGCTAGATTCGGTGGACGCCGAACGACCGAGGAGACCCATGAGCAAGACCGCAGCGCCTGCGCCGGCCGACAGCCACGATCTGATCCGGGTCACCGGCGCGCGGGTGAACAACCTACGCGATGTCAGCGTCGAGATCCCCAAGCGCCGACTCACCGTGTTCACCGGCGTCTCCGGCTCCGGGAAGAGCTCTTTGGTCTTCGGCACCATCGCCGCCGAATCCCAGCGTCTCATCAACGAGACCTACAGCGCGTTCGTCCAGGGCTTCATGCCCACCCAGGCCCGCCCCGACGTCGACGTCCTCGACGGGCTCACCACCGCCATCCTCGTCGACCAGTCGCGCCTCGGTGCCGACCCGCGCTCCACGGTCGGCACCGTCACCGACGCCAACGCCATGCTGCGCATCCTGTTCAGCCGCCTCGGTGACCCGCACATCGGTTCCTCGCAGGCGTTCTCGTTCAACGTGGCCTCGATCAGCGGTTCCGGCGCGGTCGCGGTGGAGAAGAACGGGGTCACCGTCAAGGAGCGCCGCAGCTTCAACATCACCGGCGGCATGTGCCCCACCTGCGAGGGCAAGGGCAAGGTCAACGACATCGACCTCACCCAGCTCTACGACGAGAACAAATCCCTCGACGAAGGCCCGTTCACCATCCCCGGCTACAGCATGGACGGCTGGATGGGCCGCATCTACAAGGGCAGCGGCTTCTTCGACCCCGCCAAGCCGATCAAGAAGTACACCAAGAAACAGCTCGCCGACCTGCTGTACAAGGAACCGACCAAGATCAAGGTCGACGGCATCAACCTCACCTACGAGGGTCTGATCCCCAAGATCCGCAAGTCGATGCTGTCCAAGGACGTCGAATCACTGCAGCCGCACGTCCGCGCGTTCGTCGAGCGTGCCGTCACATTCGGCACCTGTCCCGACTGCGACGGCACCCGCCTCTCGGCCGAGGCCCGCTCGTCGAAGATCAAGGGCAAGAGCATCGCCGACGCCTGCGCCATGCAGATCACCGACCTCGCCGAATGGGTCAAGACCATCGACGACCCGTCCGTGGCGCCGCTGCTGGAATCACTGCGCGGCACCCTCGACTCGTTCGTCGAGATCGGCCTCGGCTACCTGTCGCTGTCGCGCCCGTCGGGCACCCTGTCCGGTGGTGAAGCGCAGCGCGTCAAGATGATCCGCCACCTCGGGTCCTCGCTCACCGACGTCACCTACGTCTTCGACGAACCGACCGCCGGCCTGCACCCGCACGACATCCAGCGCATGAACGACCTGCTGCTTCGCCTGCGCGACAAGGGCAACACGGTGCTCGTCGTCGAACACAAGCCCGAAACCATCGTCATCGCCGACCACATCGTCGACCTCGGTCCCGCCGCCGGCTCCAAGGGCGGAACGATCTGCTTCGAAGGCACCGTCGACGGATTACGCACCAGCGACACCGTCACCGGCCGCCACTTCGACGACCGCGCCAAGGTCAAGGATTCGGTGCGAAAGTCGAACGGCGCCTTGCAGATCCGCGGCGCCACCGCCAACAACCTGCGCAAGGTCGACGTCGACATCCCGCTCGGTGTGCTCGTCGCCGTCACCGGGGTGGCCGGCTCCGGTAAGAGCTCGCTCGTGCACGGCTCCATCCCGGTCGACGAAGGTGTCATCTCGATCGACCAGGCACCCATCAAGGGTTCGCGACGCAGCAATCCCGCTACCTACACCGGCCTGCTCGACCACATCCGCAAGGCCTTCGCCAAGGCCACCGGCGCCAAACCCGCCCTGTTCAGCGCCAATTCCGAAGGGGCGTGCCCGAACTGCAACGGCGCGGGCGTCGTCTACACCGACCTGGCGATGATGGCCGGAGTGTCGACGATCTGCGAGGTGTGTGAGGGCAAGCGGTTCATGGCCGAAGTTCTCGAATACACCTTCGCGGGCAAGAACATCAGCGAGGTGCTGTCGATGCCCGTCGACGAGGCACGCGAGTTCTTCGGTGAGGGGGAGGCACGCACCCCGGCCGCGCACAAGATCCTCACCCACCTCACCGAGGTCGGCCTCGGCTACCTCACCATCGGTCAGCCGCTGACCACCCTCTCCGGTGGTGAACGCCAGCGCCTCAAGCTGGCCACCCACATGTCCGACAAGGGCGGGGTCTACATCCTCGACGAACCGACGACCGGTCTGCACCTGGCCGACGTCGAACAGCTGCTCGGACTGCTCGATCGCCTCGTCGACTCCGGCAAGTCGGTCATCGTCGTCGAACACCACCAAGCTGTGATGGCCCATGCGGACTGGATCATCGACCTGGGCCCCGGTGCGGGTCACGACGGCGGCCAGATCGTCTTCGAGGGAACACCGGCCGATCTCGTCGCCGCCCGTTCCACTCTCACCGGTGAGCACCTCGCCGAATACGTCGGAGCATGAAAAAGGCCCTCCCCCTGTGGCTTTCGCCATGGGGGAGGGCCTTCAGGGTATGCCTAGTCGCGTTCGGGCTCGGCGACCTTGTTCAGTTCGAGCTGGTAGTACAGAATCCCCAGCCCGAGGACAAGATTCAGCAGGAACCCGATCGCCGGGCTGCACGACGGCTCCAGCCCGGCGCTCTCCTGGGTGGCCCTGATCCGATTGCCGGTCCGCCAGTAGCTGACGATGAAACCGATCCCGGTCCACGACAGAAACAGCATCACCAGCAAAGGACCGGTGACCGGAGCCTCGGGATCACGCCGCTGCTCGGCCATCTCCTTGTGGATCTTGTAGTACCAGACGAAGAAGTAGATCCCGAACGTGATGAGCGGGAAGACCAGCCACACCAATACCGGGTTGCGACGCTGCACCGGTGATGGGGCGAGGGCTGTAGTCATGTCGGTGACACCTATCTGAATGCGAATGGAATGTCACAGCAGGGCTTTTCGGCGCCACCGCAACCTCGCAACGTATTGCACATCACCTACTCGCGCCACCCGAGGAAGACCGGCGGGGGAGTAGACCGAGGGTGAGGTGGTCGACCAGGTCGTCGAGGAGTTGCTCGGCGTCGTAGTCGGCGGTGTAGCCCGAACCGACGAACGTCGCCAGCCCCTGCAGCGCCGCGAGGGCGGTCACCCCGATGCGTTTCGGATCGCCGGGGATGATCTCGCCCGCGGCCTGCCCCTCGGCGATCAGCGCGATGGGTACGGCGAAGGCCCGCTCGGCGGCGTCGTGGATCTCGGTCTCGGTGGAGCTGTGCCTGCGCGCGAACATCAGCGGCAACAGCTCCGGGTTGTCGACGGCGAAGCGCAGGTAGGTGTGGGCCAGGGTCCGCAGACGTGTCGTGATCGGGCCGTCGGTCGCGGCCTCTTCGAAGCAGGCGCCGAGTCGTCGCAGGCCGGTGACGGCCAGCGCGTCGAGCAAAGCCTGCTTGTCACGGAAATGCCTGCTGGGCGCCGCGTGGCTGACGCCGGTGTCGCGGGCGAGCTGGCGCAACGACAGCCCGTCGGCGCCGACCGTACGCAGCGCCGCCTCGGCGTGCTGCAGCAGTGCGGCGCGGAGATCGCCGTGGTGATAGCGCGAATGCAGGGACATGGTGTTAGCAGGATATCCGACACACCCCTGAATGTTTGCATTGACTACTTTGTAGTCGGTGACTACATTTGCGCATGCCATGACTGACAACACCGCGCCGACGCGCCGACCGCGCAGCATGCCGATCCGTGACTGGCTAGCGCCGATCACGCTGGTCACCGTGCTGGCCGCGCTCCTGGGAACCATGTACCTCGGCTACACCGCTGACCCCGAGAAACACCTGCACGACTTCCCGATCGCCCTCGTCAACCAGGACGTCGGCGACACACTCGCGGGCAAACCCGCCAACCTCGGCGCGCAGATCACCACCGCGCTGGGGGAGCAGATCCCCGCCGAGAAGATCGACCTGCGCACCGTCGGCATCAACGAGGCACACCGGCAACTACGCAACGGTGAGGTGTACGGCGCCATCATCGTTCCTGGCGACTTCACCAAACGCGTCGCCATCCTCGGCGCCGCCTCCGTCGTCACCGGCGACGTCGAACAGCCCATGATCTCCGTGCTCACCAACCCCCGCGCGGGCACCCTCGCCGCCCAGATCATGCAGACCATCGCCGACAAGGCGATGACCGAGGTCAACACCACCGTCGGCACCCAGCTCGCCGACCAGGTCCGCGCCGCGATCGGCAGCACACCGCTCAGCGGCGCCGCCCAGCTGCAACTCGCCAAACCCATCGACGTCGTCGTCAGCGCCTACCACCCACTGCCCGAAGGCACCGGCCAGGGCCTCGCCGCCTTCTTCTACACCCTGGTCCTGCTGATCGTCGGCTTCAGCGGCGCCATGATGATCAACTCCCTCGTCGACGGATCCCTCGGCTTCATCCCCGCCGAATACGGGCCGTGGCACAAACCGACCACCCCCGCACGGATCAGCCGCTGGCGCACCCTGCTCATCAAATGGGCCATCGCCGTCATCAGCGCCCCACTGGCCTCGGCCGCGTTCCTCGCCGTCGGTGCCCTGCTCGACATGAGCATCGAACGCCCGCTCATGCTGTTCCTCTACGGCACCCTTGCCGTCATCGCCATCGCGGTCACCGGTCTGTCGGTGATGGCCGCCTTCGGCACCGCGGGCCTGATGATCAACCTCATCGTCTTCGTCGTCCTCGGCATCCCGTCGTCCTCGGGCACCATCCCGCTCGAAGCGACACCGCGCTGGATCGCCGACATGGCCTCGTTCGAACCGATGCACCAGATCTACCTCGCCGTGCGCGCCATCATGTTCTTCGACGGAAACCTCGAGGCAGGCTTGAGCCGTGGCCTCTGGATGACCATCGCCGGCCTGGCTATCGGGTTGGTCCTCGGTTTCGTGGCCACCCACGCCTATGATCTGCGTGGCCTGCATCGCCTCGGCCTCGATCACCGCCAGGAACCGGCAACCGCGGAAGGGCACTGATGCGAGAGTTCGAAACCCCGGCGTCGTACGTGATTCCGGACAACGCCAACAACTCCGACAGCGTGTTCCGGTACGGCCGAGAATCGCCCGACACGGTGCTGTTCAGTGTCGCGGGCGCCGACATCACGGCCGCCCAGTTCGCGAAAACCGTGACCGCCGTGGCGAAAGGCCTCATCGCCACCGGAATCGAACCCGGTGACCGGGTCGCCATCATGGCACCCACCCGCTACGAATGGGTCGTGCTCGACCACGCCATCTGGGCGGTCGGCGGCTGCACCGTAGCCATCTACGACAGCTCCGCCGCCGAACAGGCCAAATGGATCCTGCAGGACTCCGGCACCGTGTTGCTGATCGTCGACAGCGACAAGCACCGCCGCGTCATCGACGACATCGCCGCCGACGCACTGCCTGACCTGCGTGAGATCCTGCAGATCGACAAGGGCGTCGTCGCCGAACTAACCGCACGTGGCGCTCACCTCGACGACGAGGCCGTCCACACCCGGCGCGCCGGTGTCGGCGCGGAATCGCCCGCGACCCTGATCTACACCTCCGGCACCACCGGCCGCCCCAAGGGCGTGCTGCTCACCCACGCCAACCTCTACGCCGAATCCAAATCCGACCGGCTCGCACTGGGGGAGTTCGTCACCGAGGGCAACCGCACGCTGATGTTCCTGCCGTTGGCGCACGTCTTCGCCCGCGCGGTCACGCTCGCCGCGCTCGACGCGAAGGTGATCGTCGCCTTCAGCTCCGATTGGGCGACCCTCGTCGACCAATTCGCCGAGTTCCGGCCCGATTTCATCCTCGCCGTGCCGCGCGTGTTCGAGAAGGTGTTCAACGCCGCGAAACAGAAGGCACACGCCGGCGGCAAGGGCCGCATCTTCGACCGAGCCACCGAGACCGCCATCGTGTGGAGCGAGAAACTCGACACCGGTGGGCCGGGTCTGCTGCGCAAGCTCGAGCACGCCCTGTTCGACAAGCTCGTGTACGCACAGTTGCGTCGCGCGCTCGGCGGCCGATGCGGTGCCGCGGTCTCCGGCGGCGGCCCACTCGGCGCACGGCTCGGGCATTTCTTCCGTGGCGCGGGCATCCCGGTGTACGAAGGCTACGGCCTCACCGAGACCACGGCTGCCATCACCGTGAACACCCCGCGCAACACCCGCGTCGGCACCGTCGGCCGACCCATCGAGGGCCACGGCATCAAGATCGCCGACGACGGTGAACTACTGCTGCGCGGACCTGTCGTCTTCGGCGAATACTGGGGCAACCCCGACGCCACCGCGGACGCCTTCGTCGACGGCTGGTTCCGCACCGGCGACCTCGGCGCTATCGACGCCGACGGCTACCTCACGATCACCGGCCGCAAGAAGGAAATCCTGGTCACCGCGGGTGGCAAGAACGTCTCGCCCGGCCTCATGGAAGACGCCCTGCGCGCGCATCCAGTGGTCGGTCAGGCGATGGTCGTCGGTGACGGTCGCCCCTTCGTCGGTGCCCTCGTCACTCTCGACCCCGAAGCCCTTCCCGCTTGGAAACAGCGCAACAACATCCCTGCCGATACCCCTGTCGAAGACCTCGTCGACAATCCCATCCTCCGCGCGGACATCGACCAAGCTGTCGCCGACACCAACAAATTGGTCTCCAAGGCCGAGGGCATCAAGAAGGTCCGCATCCTGCCCGCCGACTGGACCGAAGCTACCGGCGAACTGACCCCGAAAATGTCCCTGCGCCGAGCCGAGGTCATGAAGAAGTACGCGTCCGAAGTAGAAGCGCTGTACAGCTGAGTCCTTTCCCAACCCCCTCATTTCGTCACAGTGACGAAATGAGGGGGTTGGGGGATGGAGGGGGAGCGCACGCGAGCCACCTCCCAGTCGGCCTTCTTCGTACCACCCGCAGATCAAGCCCCAGGCGGCGGCATTCATCCCGAATAGTCATGAATGGCCGGAGGCTCGAAATCGGCCGAAACGACTCGGCGCGAGCAAACCGTCTGCGTGGATGATTTTGTGGCGACAGGCTGATCCGAGCGGAGCGGGCCGGCTGTCGAATGGGTCCTGGGCATGCGTTGCGAAGTTGCATACGCTGCCACAAATGTTCTCGAAACCCCTACCAACCGGCCCGGTTAAAACGCCGATAATGCACATTATGTCAGGTAGGCCGTTTGGTAGGCAGCTCCAGACAATTGGTGATTTCCTCGTTTCAGCGCGGCGTCAACGTGATGGAGCCGATCTCCACCCCACCCAGGTACGCCGGGCCGGAGTATCCGCCACGTCCGTCGCTGATCAGGACCACGCGGTGGCCGGGAAACAGATCGACGTAACCACCGTCGGGCGTGGGGTGAATCGGGTACCGCCCGATCAGGACCAGCTCCCCGCCCTCGACGCGCGCGTCGCGTTGCAGGAGCACGATGCCGGCCGACAACGTCGTGGACGTGTAGGCGCCGGGCTCGACATCGGCGGATGCTTGACCGACCGCGCCGAAGATCGTGGCCGCACCCACTGCCACGCCGATCGCGGAAGTTCGGATCAACACTGGTCGGAACATCGTCGACTCCTGTGGGCTCGGGCCGTCAACTCTACGCCGCCTACCCCCTCTTCTCCGGTGCGAGAATCTCTGCTACCCACCGATTCAGCGCATCGACAACAACGTCGGGCTGCTTCAGCCACGCCACGTGTCCCGACGGTTCGTCGACGTGGGCGCGCGTCGTTGAGGCGCAGGGGAAGAAGCGCACCAGAGCATCCACTGCAGACGTGGGCGCGAGCTGGTCGTCGCCGAACGAGATCGCGAGGAGCGGAAAACTCCTCTCCGGAAGCGCAACCGGCTTCTTGGACCACGAACCTGTACGGGCCATGCGCGCCCAGTCCCCGATGAGCTGCGCCGACTGCCTACCGAAGCCGAATTTGTGGCCCTCGAACACGCCTTGCACACGGGCCATTCCGGCGAAGACCGTGGGCAATACCAGGGGCACCAGGCGTGTGCGCCCGGTGAATGCCCGCCAGTGCGGTGTGCCTGCGGCGACGAGCGCGAGCCAGTCGAACGCCCCCGGCGACATCGACTCCAGTGCGACGGCCAGCTGTCCGCCGAGGCTGTGTCCGACCAAGACCAGCGGGCCGGTCGCCTGCTCACGTGCCCAGGTGATGGCCTCGGTCAGGTCGCCCGCGACCAAGTCGGCGTAGCCGAACCGCGTCCCTCGGGAAATGACCAGGTCGCTGTCGCCCTGTCCGCGGTAGTCGAGTGTCAGCACGTGAAATCCCTGCGCTTGTGCCGCTTCGGCGAAGCGCTGATAGTGGCGTGCGACCACCCCGAGGGCAGGCAGGACCAGCAACGTCGGCGCGCCGGGTCGACCTGGAAACCAGTGCGCGACAGCACCACTGGGGAATGCGCTCATCGACCGGTCCCCTGGATTTTGCGGCGTAGTCGAGCCGGTGCCCGCCGGACGATCTCGGCGACGCCGGTGGCCCGTCGGGGTCGCCGCACCAACTCCCCCGCGCAATTCGGGCACACCCCGTGGTCCGCCGTGCACGCCGGACAGTAGGTGCACTCATAACTGCAGATGAACGCTTCGGCGTCGTCGCGCAACGGCGCGGCACAGGTTTCGCAGGTGGACTTCATCTTCAGCATCACGGCCACTCCCTCAATCTCACATACAAACTGTATGTCACCTACAATGTGTACGTCACTGGTGGAGGGAAGGCAAGATGGCATCGGTTCGCGAAGAGAACGCTGCACGCACACGGGCGACGCTGATCTCGGTCGGCACCGCGTTGTTCGCCGAGCACGGTTTCGCCGAGGTGACGACCGCGCAGGTCTGCGAGGCCGCCGGTGTCACACGCGGCGCGCTGTATCACCACTTCGGCAGCATGGTCGGGCTGATGGAGGCCTGTTTCGCCGAGGTCGATCACGGCGTGGTCGACACCTTGTCGAAGCACGCGCAGACAGGCCGACCGATCGAACGCGTGCATGCGGTCACCCACGCGTTCGTCGACCAGCTGGCCGACAAGACTGTCCGCCAGATCCTGTTCGTAGAAGCCCCCGCCGCTCTCGGCTGGACCCGCTGGCGCGAAATCGACGGCGGCCGCTCCCTCACCCTCGTCAAAGACCTCCTCGTAGCCGCCCACGATCAGGGCGATCTACTCCCCCGCCACAATCCGAAAGTGCTGGCACACCTGCTGTTGGGCGGCCTCAACGAACTCGCGATGTTCGTAGCCGCCTCCCGCTCCCGCAACAACGCACTGACCGCCGCCCACACCGAACTCGACGCGGTACTCGACGGCATGTTCGCGTCCGCCCACGACGAATCGCTGCGCGGTTAGTTCGCAGGATTTCGCCGATGCGGTGGAATGAGGGCGTGCCAAGGTCATCGCGCGATGGACAGCACCGCTGCAAGCCCCTCGCGAAGGTCGTCGACGAAGTACTCCGGAACCTCGAGTGACGGGAAATGGCCGCCGGTCGGAGGTTCCGTCCACCGGACGATTCTCCGATAGCGCTGCTGTGCCCACGGTCGCGGGCATTTCTCAATGTCGGCCGGGTACATCGTGATCGCCGACGGGACGTCCACGCGAAGGTCGGGGTCGAGGGAGGCGTGGCTTTCGTAGTAGATGCGGGCTGCCGAGGCGCCGGTGCGGGTCAGCCAGTAGAGGGTGACGTCGTCGAGGATGCGGTCCATGGGGATCGTTTCGAACGGGGTGTCGTCGGTGTCGGACCACTCGGCGAACTTGTCGAGGATCCAGGCCAGGAGTCCGACCGGTGAGTCGACGAGGGAATAGCCGATGGTCTGCGGTCGGGTCGCCTGCTGCTTGGCATAGGCGGCGCGGTATTGCCAGAAGTCGCGGGTTTCCTCGGTCCACCGGCGTTCGATCGGCGTCAGTCCGTCTGTTGTGAGCCCGGGCGGTGCTTCGGCGAACAGTGTGTGGATGCCGAGAACACGGTCCGGGAACCTGCCGGCGAGCACGGTGGTGATGTTGCCGCCCCAGTCGCCGCCGTGTGCCAGGAACTGCCGGTAGCCGAGCCTGTCCATCAGATCCACCCATGCGGCGGCGATTTTTTCGGTGCCCCACCCTGTGGTGGTCGGTTTGTCGCTGTAGCCGAAGCCCGGTAGTGAGGGGACGACGACATGGAATGCCGGTGCGGCCGCATCTTTCGGGTCTGCCAGTTCGTCGACGATGTCGGTGAATTCGGCGACGCTGCCGGGCCAGCCGTGCGTCATGATCAGTGGTGTGGCGTCCGTGCGCGGGGACCGGCGGTGCAGGAAGTGGATGCCGAGACCGTCGATGGTCGTGCGGAACTGCCCGATCTGTTGGAGGCGCTCTTCGAACGAGCGCCAGTCGTATCCGCTGCGCCAGTAACGCACCACCTCGACGAGGTCGGCGCGCGGAACGCCCTGATCCCACCGACGCGGGTCGGGCCCCGGTCGGTAGACCGTCTCCGCTTCCGGCAACCGCGCCGCGGCCAATCGTGCACGCAGGTCGTCGAGTTCGGCGTCTGTCGCGCGGGCTTCGAATGCTTGTACGTCCATGCGTACCGGGTTACCCGAATTCCGCTCAGCCGCTCTGCCCGGCGACCTCCCGATCGAGTTGTTCGTTGAGCACTCGGGCGATGCGGGCCAGGACCGCGGGTTCGGTCATCGCCAGGTGGGTGGCGTCGACGTCGATATCGGTGATGTGCCCGCGCACACTCGGTGCCCATCCCCGATGACCGGTCGCGTCGTCGCGGCGTTCGCCGGTGGCGGTGAAATACAGCATGTCGCTGTCGATTGCCGGTGGATGCCAGTCGGCGGCGGCCCGGATCGACTCGTTGTAGGCGTCGGTCATGTGCTGGATGAGGGCGGCGTCGATTCCGAGCCGCTCCCCCAGTTTCTGTTCGATCAGTGCGGCGGCTTCCTCGGTGGTGGCGTCGGTGGGTACGAAATCGATGCCCATGACCGGGCCGAGGTTGGCGACCAGTTCGCCGGCTGTCACGGTGGTGACGGCGGTGGGATCGAATCCGTCGGCTTCGGCGTCGAGTAGGGCCAATAGCGCGACTTGTTCTCCGGCCGTGCGTATTTCAGCGGCGATGGCATGGGCGATCTGGCCGCCGAGTGACCAGCCGAGCAGGTGGTAGGGGCCGTGCGGCTGGATGGCGCGGATTTCGTCGAGGTAGCGGCGGGCGGTGTCTTCGATGGTCGCCGAGCCTGGTTCGCCGCTGAGTTGTGGTGCCTGGATTCCGTAGACGGGCCGGTCCTCGGTCAGGTATTCGCCGAGGGGGCGGTAGCACCAGGCCAGGCCGGAGGCGGGGTGGATGCAGAACAGCGGGGGTTGTGTTCCGGTGGTGCGGATCGGTAGCAGGACATCGAATCCGGGTGTGGTCGGTTCGGTGGTGACGTGTCCGGTGCGCATTCCGGTTTCGATGCGCCTGGCGAGGTCGGTGGGGCGCGGGTCGGACAGGATCCAGCTGACGGGGACCTCGTAGTCGAGTTCCTTGCGGAGTTCGCTGACCACCTGCACCGACTTGAGGGAATTGCCGCCGAGGGCGTAGAAGTCGTCGTCGGCGCCGACACGGGCTGTGCCGAGGACGTGCTCGTAGACCCGGGCGACTTCGCCTTCGAGCCAGGATTCCGGTTCCCGGAACTCCCCCACGTCGAATACCGGTTCCGGTAGGTGTTTGCGGTCGAGTTTGCCGGAGTCGGTCAGCGGCACGGTGTCGAGCACCATGACTGTGGTGGGCACCATGTAGTCGGGGAGTTCGGCGGCGGCGTGGTCGAGGACGGCGTCGGTGTCGACGTCGTGACCTGCCGTGGGTATCAGGTAGGCGACGAGCCGGTCCCCCGTGCCGGAGGTGTGGACGGCGGCGATGGCGCGGGCGACGGTGGGGTGCTCGGCGAGGACGGCTTCGATCTCGCCGAGTTCGATGCGCAGGCCACGGAGTTTCACCTGGAAGTCGGTGCGGCCCAGGTATTCCAGTTCGCCGGTGCGCAGGCGGCGGGCCCGGTCGCCGGTGCGGTACATGCGCTGACCTGCGGTGAACGGGTCGGGGACGAATCGTTCCGCGGTGAGGCCGGGGCGGGCGTGGTAGCCGCGGGCGATCTGGTTGCCGGCGAGGTACAGGTCCCCCGCTACCCCGGGTGGGACCGGGCGCAGGCGGGTGTCGAGGACGTGGGCGCGGACGTTCCAGACCGGTGTGCCCATGGGGATGCTGCCGGCGTCGGTCTCGGTGACGTGGTGGGCGGTGGCGTGCACGGTGAATTCGGTGGGGCCGTAGAGGTTGTGCAGTTCGGTGTGGGGCATGGCGCGGCGCGCGGCCGACACCACGTCGGCACCGAATGCTTCGCCGCCGACGAGCAAGGCGCGCAACGAGTTCAGGGATCGCGCGGGGGCGGCGTCGGCGAAGGCCGCGAGCATGGACGGGACGAAGGAGGTGACGGTGACCTGCCGGTCGGCGATGGTGTCGGCCAGGTAGGTGGGGTCGGTGTGTCCGTCGGGTCGGGCGATCACCAGGCGGGCGCCGACGGCCAGGGTGGCGAACAGTTCCCAGACCGAGACGTCGAAGGTGGCGGGGGTTTTCTGCAGGACGGTGTCGGCGGTGGTGAGCCGGTAGGCGTCGATGATCCAGTGGAGTTGGTTGAGGGCTGCGCTGTGCGGCACCGCAACACCTTTGGGGCGCCCGGTGGATCCGGAGGTGAACAGGACGTAGGCGATGTTGTGGGGGCGAAGCGGGGTGCGGCGGTCGTCGTCGCCGACGGGGGTGTCGTCGTAGCCGGTGAGGTCGATTCCGTCGAGGGAGGTGAGTTCGAGGACGGGGGCTGCGGTGGTGAGCATGTAGTCGATGCGGTCAGCGGGGTGGGCGGGGTCGATGGGGACGTATCCCCCGCCGGCGGCATGGACGGCGTACACGGCGGTGACTTGGTCGAGGGATCGGGGCATGGGTAGTGCGACGAGGGTGTCGGGGCCGACACCTCGGGCGATGAGCCAACGGGCGAGCCGGTTGACGCGTGCGGCGAATTCGGCATAGGTGAGGGCTTCGGAGCCGGATTCGACGGCGGGCCGGTCGGCGTGGGTGCGTGCGGCGTGGGTGAACAGGCTTGCGAGGGTTTCGTGCGGGTCGAGGGGGCGTTCGGTGGCGTTCCACCGGTGCAGGAGCGCGTCGCGTTCGCCGGTGTCGAGGAGGTCGACGTCGTGGATCTGTCGGGTGGGGTCGGTGGCGAGTGCGCGCAGGATCCGTTGCAGGCGGTCGGCGATGGTGGTTGCGGTGGCCGGGTCGAACAGGTCGGTGGCGTAGGTGATCGTGCCGTTCATTCCGGTGGGTGCGCCGGTGCTGTCGTGGGTGTCGGAGACGGTGATCTGGAGGTCGAACAGGGAGGTCGCGGTGTCGGCTTCGACGGCGGAGGCGGTCAGGCCGGGGAGCCGGAAGTCGGTGGTGGTGTGGTTCTGGAAGGCGAGCATCACCTGGAACAGGGGGTGGTGGGCGTGGGAGCGGACGGGGTTGAGTTCTTGGACGAGGCGTTCGAACGGGACGTCGGCGTGCCCGAATGCGGCGAGGTCGTCGCCTCGGACGTGCTCGAGGAGTTCGGTGAAGGTCATGTGGTCGGTGAGGTGGGTGCGCAGGACGAGGGTGTTGACGAACATGCCGACGAGGTCGTCGAGTTCGGGTTCGCCGCGACCGGCGTAGGGCGTGCCGATGGCGATGTCGTCGGTGGCGGCGACGCGGCCGAGGGTGGCGGCCAGGGCGGCGTGGAACACCATGAACAGGGTGCTGTTGTGGGCGCGTGCGACCTTTTCCAAGGCGGTGTGCAGGTCGGCGTCGACGGTGAGGTCGACGTTGCCACCGGTGTAGGTCTGGATCGGCGGCCGCGGGCGGTCGGTGGGAAGTTCGAGCAGTGGTGGCAGATCGGCGAGTCGGGCGGTCCAGTAGTCGATTTGCGCGCGCAGCAGCGAGTCGGGGTCGTGTGCGGCGCCCAGGACGGTGTGTTGCCAGATGGCGTAGTCGGCGTACTGGACCGGTAGCGGTGTCCAGGCGGGTGGGTGGTCGTCGACGCGGGCCTGGTAGGCGGTCATCATGTCGCGGGCCAGTGGGGCGAGGGAGGATCCGTCGCCGCAGATGTGGTGCAGGACCACGGCCAGCACCCAGGTGTCGGGGCCGGTGTCGTAGAGCCGGGCCCGCAACGGTACTTCGGTCGTGACGTCGAAGGCGGTGGCCAGGAGTGCGGTGAGCGCGGCGGGCAGTGCGCTGTCGTCGGTCGGGACGGGGTGCAGCGGTGGCGTGGCGAGGTGGGCCGGTAGGACGACCTGTGCGGGCTCGCCGTCGATGTGTGGGTAGCGGGTGCGCAGCACTTCGTGGCGGTCGACGACGTCGGTGAGGGCTCGGTGCAGGGCGTCGGTGTCGAGGTGGCCGGTGAGGCGGATGACGATGGGGATGCTGTAGGCGGCCGAATCGGGTTCGAACCGGTTGAGGAACCACATGCGCTGCTGCGCGTAGGACAGCGGGATATGTGGTGGCCGGGGTTGCGGGGTGAGCGCCACTCGGCCGGTGTCGGCGTGGGATTCGGCGCGGGCGGCGAGTTTGGCGACCGTCGGTGCGTCGAAGATCATCGCGACGGGCACGGTGGCGTCGAGGGCGGCGCCGATGCGGGCGGCGACGCGGGTGGCGACGAGACTGTTGCCGCCGAGTTCGAAGAAGTCGTCGTCGGCGCCGACGGCGCGGTCGAGGCCGAGTACGTCGGTGAAGACGCCCGCCACGATTTCCTCGACCGGTGAGGAGGGGGCACGGAATTGCTTGGTCTGCAGGACGGGTTCGGGGAGGGCCTTGCGGTCGAGTTTGCCGTTGGGTGAGAGCGGGATCCGGTCGAGGACCATGATCGCGGCGGGCACCATGTAGGCGGGCAGGGTGTCGGTGAGCGCGGTGGTGAGGGTGTCGACGGAGATTTCGGCACCGGGTGCCGCGACCACGTAGGACACCAGGGTGACGGGCCCGGTGCCTTCGCGGCGCGGGATGGTGACGGCGTAGGCGATGTCGGGGCGGGCACCGAGGGCGGTGTCGATCTCGCCGAGTTCGACACGGTAGCCGCGCACTTTCACCTGGAAGTCGTTGCGGCCCAGGAATTCCAGGTCGCCACGGGTGTTCCAGCGGACGAGGTCGCCGGTGCGGTACATGCGGCTGCCGGGTTCGGCGTAGGGGCAGGCGGTGAATCGGTCGGCGTTGGTGGCGGCGCGGTTGAGGTAGCCGCGGGCCAGGGCTGGTCCGGCCAGATACAGTTCGCCGCTGACGCCGACCGGTGCGGGCCGGAGCCGGTCGTCGAGGACCAATGCCTGGATTCCGGGCAGTGGGGTGCCGATGGTGGGTCGTTCGTCGGGATGGATGGGTTGGGTGGAGGTGGCGAGCATGGTTGTTTCGGTTGGTCCGTAGAGGACCCGGAATTCGCGGGTGCCCGCGCGGTCGCTGCCTGCCCACCGGTTGATGAGGTCGGCGGGGACCTCGTCGCCGCCGGACACGATGTGCTGGAGGTCGTCGAGTCCGGTGGGGTCGACGGAGGCGAGGGCGGCGGGGGTGACGAAGGCGTGGGTGATGCGGTGGGTACGCAGGAATCCGGCCAGTTCGTCGCCGCCGTAGATATCGGTGGGGGCGATGACGAGGGTGGCTGCGCGGCCGGTGGCGAGCAGGATTTCCAGGACCGAGGCGTCGAAGGACGGTGAGGCGAAGTGCAGTACGCGATCGTTGCTGCGGGTCGGGGTGCCGAGGCGTTGTCCGGCGACGAAGTCGGCGATTCCGGTGTGGGTGATCGCGACGCCCTTGGGGCGGCCGGTGGATCCGGAGGTGAACACGATGTAGGCGACGTTGGTGGCGTGTAGTGGCCGCACCCGGTCGGTGTCGGTGACGGGTTCGGCGGATTCGCCCGTCAGTTGCGGAGTTTCGGCCGGGGAGTCGAGCAGGATCCAGTCGACGGTGCCGGGCAGTTGGGGTCGGGCGGCGGTCAGGGTGATGCCGAGGGCGGCGCGGGAGTCGGTGACCATCTGGTCGATGCGCCCGGCGGGGTACCGGGGATCCACCGGGACGTAGGGGGCACCGGTTTTGACGACCGCCCACCAGGCGACGACTTCGGCGGCGGTGCGGCCGGTGGCGACGAGCACGGGATGTTCGGGCCCGGCGCCGTGGCGGATCAACCGCCGTGCCAGCTGGTTGGAACGGGTGTCGAGTTCGCGGTAGGTGAGCTCGGTGTCGCCGGAGACGACGGCGGTGCCGGTGGGATTGTCGTGGACGGCGGCAGCGAAAACCTCCGGCAGCAGGGCCGGGGGCCGGGGGCCGCCCGGGCGCGGGCCGACCCGGGTCGACAGGTCCTGGTGTTCGGTGTCGTCGAGCCAGCCGAGGTCGCCGACGGCTTCGGTGGGGTCGGTGGTGATGGTTTCGAGGACCCGGAGCAGGCGTGCGCGGAAGGTGTGTGCGGTGGTTTCGTCGAACAGGTCGCGGGCGAAGGTGAGTGTTCCCGACAGCCCGCGCGCTGCTCCCCCGTCGTCGTAGGAGTCGGCGAGGATCAGTTGCAGGTCGAATTGGGACAGGCCGGTGTCGATGTCGGCGCGGGAGACGGTGACGCCGGGCAGTTCGACGTCGGTACCGGACAGGCTCTGGAAGGCGAGCATCACCTGGAACAGCGGGTGCCGGTCCGCGGCGCGTTGCGGATTGAGTTCCTCCACAACCCGTTCGAACGGCACATCGCCGTGTTCGAAGGCTGCCAGGTCGGTGTCGCGGGTGCGGGTGAGCAGTTCGGTGAACGGTTCGCCGGTGTCGATGGAGGTGCGCAGGGCGAGGGTGTTGACGAACATGCCGACGAGGTCCTCGAGGCCGGGTTCACCCCGGCCCGCGACGGGGGTGCCGATCACGACGTCGTCGCTGCCGCTGAGGCGTCCCAGGACGGCAGCGAGGGCGGCGTGCATCACCATGAACAGCGAGGAACCGCGACTGTGGGCGAGTTCGCGCAACCGGGTGTGCAGACCGGCGCCGATATCGACGGGGATGCGGCCACCGGCCAGTGAAGCGACGGGCGGGCGGGGGCGGTCGGTGGGGAGATCGAGCCGGTCGGGGGCCTCGGCGAGGGTTTCCCGCCAGAACCGCAGCTGGGTGGACAGCAGCGATTCGGGGTCGTCGGCGGCGCCGAGTACTTCCCGCTGCCACAGTGCGTAATCGGCGTATTGGACGGGCAGGGGCTGCCAGTGGGGTGCGTGCCCACCGACCCGGGCCGCGTAGGCGGTGACGACATCGCGGGCCAGTGGGCCCATGGATTGTCCGTCGCCTGCGATGTGGTGGACGACGAGGGCGAGTAGGTATTCGCCGGTGCCCAGGTCGAACAGTCCGATGCGGAGAGGGACCTCTGTTGTGACGTCGAATCCGTTGCGCACGAACGCATTCACGGTGTCGGCGAGGGTTGTGGTGTCGACGGGAATGGTGTGCAGGGCGGGTGCGGGTTCGGCCAGGACCAGCTGACGAGGTTCACCCGCGGTCTCGGGATAGACGGTGCGCAGTACTTCGTGGCGGTCGACGACGTCGGTGAGGGCTCGGTGCAAGGCGTCGGTGTCGAGTTCGCCGGTGAGGCGCAGCATGACGGGAATGTTGTACGCGGCGGATTCCGGTTCGAACCGGTTGAGGAACCACATGCGTTGCTGGGCCAGTGACAGCGGCAGGGGTTCCGGGTGCGGGCGCGCGGTGAGCGGGATCCGTTCGCCGGTGCGCAGAGTGGTGGTGTGGCGGGCGAGGGCGGCGACGGTGGGGGCCTCGAACAGGGCACGGACCGGTACCCGGACGCCGAGTGCGGCACCGACCCGGGCCACCACCAGCGAGGCGCTGAGTGAATCGCCGCCGAGGGCGAAGAAGTCGTCGTCGGCGCCGACCCGGTGCACGCCGAGGACCTGTGCGAAGGCGGCGGCGACGAGTTCTTCCGGCCAGGAGGCGGGAGCACGGTATTCGCGGGCGGCGAATACCGGTTCGGGCAGGCGGCCGCGGTCGAGTTTGCCGTGGGCGGTGAGCGGTACGTCGTCCAGGATCATGATGGCGGCGGGCACCATGTAGGTGGGCAGCGCGTCGGAGAGGGCGGCGGTGAGGGTCGCGACCGAGACCTCCTCCCCCGGTGCCGGCACCACATAGGACACCAGGCGTGCCGGTCCCCCGTGGTCAGTGTGCGCGAGGGTGGTCGCGAAGGAGATGTCGGCGCGGGCCGAGAGTGCGGCGTCGATTTCGCCCAGTTCGACGCGTGAGCCACGGACCTTCACCTGGAAGTCGTTGCGCCCCACGAATTCCAGGTCGCCGTCGGCATTGCGGCGGACGAGATCGCCGGTGCGGTACATGCGGGTGCCGCCGTTGCCGAACGGGCAGGCGATGAACCGGGCGGCGGTCAAGCCGGGCCGGTCGATATAGCCTTCGGCCAGCCCCGGACCGAACAGGTACAGCTCACCTGCCACGCCCTGCGGGACGGGCCGCAGCCAGCTGTCGAGAACGGTGGCGGACACCGGACCGACGGGGCGGCCGATACCGATGGGCGCGTCGGCGGACAGTTCGGAAGCGGTTGCCCAGATGGTGGTTTCGCTGGGGCCGTAGAGGTTGAGCATGGTGCGACCCGGTGCCCACCGTCGGACCAGTTCCCGTCCGACCGGTTCCCCGGCCGTCGCCAGGACCCGCAACGTGGTGAGGTCGTCGGCGGGGACGGTGGCCAGCGCGGACGGGGTGATCACCGCGTGCGAAATGTGTTCGCGGCGAAGGAGATCGGCGAGTTCACGGCCGCCGTACACGTCCGGTGGTGCGATGACGAGCCGTCCGCCGGATCCGTGTGCCATGAGCAGTTCGAACAGGTTGGCGTCGAAACTGGGGGACGCGACCTGCAGGACCGTGGACTGGTCGTCGACATGCAGCCTCCGGTGTTGTGCCGCGACCAGATCGGTCAGGGCACGGTGGCAGACCAGAACACCTTTGGGGGTGCCGGTGGAACCGGAGGTGTAGATGACGTAGGCACTGTGATCGGGTTGCACACCGGGCCCGGTGAGCGGTTCCGCCGATTCGGCCGCCACCCTGCGGTGAGTGTGGTCGTCGTCGACGATCAGCCAGTCTGTGCCGTCGGGCAATTTCGGTGCGGTGGCGGTATCGGTGATGCCCAGCGGTGCACCGGAGTCCGACAGCAGGAATTCGATCCGTCCGGCGGGCAGGTTCGGATCGATCGGGAGGAACGCCGTCCCCGCTTTGGCGGCCGCCCACAGGGCCACGACGCCGGTGAGTGAACGTGGGAGCGCGAGGGCGGTGATCCGGCCAGGCCGGGCGCCGCGGCGCAGCAGGGCGCGGGCGAGGCGGTTGGATTGTTCGTCGAGTTCGCGGTAGGTGAGCGTTGCCGCACCGCACTGTGCGGCAACGGCACCGGGGGTGCGAGCGGCGGTGGTGGTGAGGATGCCCGCCAGGGTGTCCGGGGTGTGGTGGGCGGTGTCCGGGTGGGCAGGTGCCGGTGCGCCGGGAAGTGCGAGCGCACCGAGCCGGGTGGCCGTGTCGCGGGCGATGTGGGTGAGGACGTCCACGAACCGGGTGAGGATGTGGTCGGCGCGGGGGCCGTCGAATTCGTCGGTCAGGAAGCGGAGCGTGATCCGCAGGCCCGAGGAACCTTCGGGGGTGGGTGCGACGACCAGACTCAACGGGAACGGGGTGGCATCGACGCCGGAGATCTCGCCGACACGCAGGCCCGCGGAATCGACGAGTCGTTGCAGGGCGGGACGGTCGACGGGGAACGACTGGAATGTGACCGCGGTGTCGAACAATTCGCTGACGCCGACGCTGCGATGGATCTCGGGGAGCCCGATGTAGTGGTGGTCGAGCATGCGGGCGTGCTGGTCCTGGACCCGGACGAGCAGGTCGCGCAGTGTCTGCGCCGGCTCGAGCCGGACCCGGACCGGGACGGTGTTGAGGAACATACCGAGGGTGCGTTCCACCTGCAGCAGCTCCGGTGGCCGGCCCGACACCGCCGAGCCGAAGACGACATCGGTGTCGCCGGTGAGGACACGCAGGTTCAGCGCCCAGGCCGCCGCGACCGTGGTGCTGACGGTGACGGCCGCGTCGGCGGCGACATCACGCAGCTCGCGGTACACGTCGGCCGGCAGGTCGGTGATCACCTCGGCCGAGTTGCCTGAGCTGCCTGTCCCCCGGGTCACGCGGGTCGGGGAATCCACGTCCGCGTACTCCCGCGCCCAGGCGGCTTTGGACGCGGCGGGGTCTTGGTGTTGCAGCCAGGTGAGGTAGTCGCGGTAGGACGGGGCGGGTCCGGTGGTGCCGATTTGTTCTGGTGCACCGTAGTTTTCGAGCAGTTCGCCCATGAGGAGCGGCATCGACCAGCCGTCGAGGATCACGTGGTGATTGGTAACCAGCAGCCGGTGCTCACCGGGTTCGACGCGGATGAGGGTGAACCGGATCAGCGGCGGTGCGGACAGGTCGAAACCGGCTGCGGCGTCGGCGGCGGCGATGTCGGTGGCTGTGCGTGGGTCCTGCCCGCCGGTCAGGTCGATGTCGCGGAAGTCGGTGTCGGCGTGGCCGAGCACGATCTGGTGCGGTCCGGCGGCGGTTTCGGCGAAACCGGCGCGCAGGATGTCGTGGCGGTCGATCAGAGCCTGGGTGGCGCGGCGCAGGCGGTCGACGTCGATCTCACCGGTGAAGCCGATGGTGGTCTGGACGGTGTAGGTGTCGGCGTCGGCGGTGAAGGTGGAGTGGAAGTGGATACCCGATTGCATCGGTGACAGCGGCCAGACTTCGGCCAGGCCCGGATACTGTTGCCGCAGTACGGTGATCGCTGCATCGTCGAGGGTGACGAGTGGTCCCGAGGTGTCGTCGGTGCCCGTTGCGGAGGTGTCGCGGCGGGCAGTGGCGGCGAGCGCTGCCACTGTTTTCCCCTCGAACACCTCGCGAGGGGTCAGGACGAGTCCGGCGGCCCGGGCGAGCGCGACCAGGCGCATGGAGACGATGCTGTCGCCGCCGAGGGTGAAGAAGTTGCTGTCGGTGGACACCTCGTCCAGGTTCAGGACCTGCGCGAACAGGTCCGCCATCGTGCGTTCGGCGGGCGTGGCAGGGGCGCGTCCGGCGGTGTCGGGTGCGGTGAGTTCGTGCTGTCGCAGCGCTTTACGGTCGATCTTGCCGGTGGGGGTGACCGGCATATCGTCGAGTTCCACGATCGTCGTGGGATGCATGTAGTGGGCGAGAGTGCGATCGAGGTGGTCGTGCAGTCGGGTTGTGTCCAGGGGTTGACCGGGTGCGCCGACGACAAAGGACACCAGGACCGGTTCTCCGGTCGGGCCGGTGCGGGTGACGGTGGCGGCGCTCGCCACGGCGGGATGGCGGGCGAGCTGGGTGTCGATCTCCCCCGGTTCGATGCGCAGGCCGTGGATCTTGACCTGTTGATCGTTGCGGCCCAGATATTCCAGTCCGAGCCCGGTGCGTCCATGAATCCAGCGCACGGAATCGCCTGTGCGATAAAGACGTTCACCGCTTCCGGAGTTCGGGTCGGCGATGAAACGAGAGGCGGTGGTCGCCGGCCTGCCGAAATAGCCGCGCGCCAGCCCCGGCCCACCGACATACAACTCCCCCGCGACCCCGACCGGTACCGGTCGCAACCACATGTCGAGGACCGCGACGGAGACGCCGTGGACGGGTCCACCGATCGTCACCGGTTCACCCGGGTGCAGGGCGGTCGAACCAGTTGCCCAGATCGTGGTTTCGGTCGGTCCGTAATGGTTCATCAGCCGTCGGCCGGGCGCCCACCGCCTCACGGTGTCCGCGCCGGTGGCTTCGCCGACCACCGCGATCGCGGTGAGGTCCGGCACCCGGGCGGGGTCGAGGGTGTTCAGCACCGATGGGGTGATGATGGCGTGGGTGACGTGTGCGGTGCGCAGCAGTTCGGTGAGGTCCGCGCCGCCGTACACGTCCGGTGGTGCGATCAGCAGGCAGGCACCGTTGCCGTGGGCCAGCAGCAGTTCCGAGACGCTGGCATCGAAACCTGGTGAGGCGACCTGCAAGACCGTGGAGGTGGAGTCCGCGCCGAAGGCCTCGGTGTGGGCGGCGACGAGGTCGGCCAGACCGCGGTGGGTCACCTGCACCGCTTTCGGGGTGCCGGTCGAACCGGAGGTGAAGATGAGGTAGGCGGTGCTGTCGGGTGACACCGGCCGGGCAAGTGCCGGGGCGCGGTGCGGTGTGTGGGCGTCGTCGAGGGTCAGCCAGTCCACCGTGCTGGGCAGATGCGCGGCGACCGGAGCGGTGGTGATCCCCAGGCCCGTGCTCGAATCGGCCAGCATCCCGGCGATGCGTTCGCCGGGATTGGCCGGATCGAGCGGAATGAACGCGGCACCGGTTTCGGAGACCGCCCAGATCGCGACGACCAGGTCGATCGACCGAGGCAGCGCCAGGGCGACGAACGTTTCGGGACGCGCACCGCGAGCGACGAGCTCGGCGGCGAGTTCGCCCGCCCGCTGCCGCAGCTCACGGTAGGTGAGAGTGATGTCGCCGGATCGGACGGCAGCCCCCTCGGGATACCGGTGAGCCGTCGCGGCGAGAATCTCGTGCAGGGTTAGTTCGGGCACGGCGGCAGCACCGGTGGCAGGGACCGGTTCGCCCGGTCCCGGGGTGACAGCGGCTGTGCGGGTGGCGGGCTCGGTGACCAGCTGCGTGAGGATCCGTTCGAACCGTGTGAGCAGGGTGGCGGCCTGATCGGTGTCGAACCGGTCGGTGGCGTAGCGCAGGGTGAGCGTGTAGGTGCCTGCGTCGTCGCCGGTGGGGCGCGGTGGGGTGACCTGCAGGCTCAGCGGGAACGGGGTGGCGTCCTGGGCGTCGAGATCGATCAGCCGCAGCCCGGCGGCATCGAGATCGCGGGCCAGACCTTCCCGGTCCAGCGGATAGGACTCGAGCACGGTGACGGTGTCGAACATGTCCGCGATCCCGGTGGCGCGCTGCAGTTCCGCCAAACCGATATGGCGGTGCTCGAGCATCGCGGCCTGCTCGGATTGCACCCGGATCAGCAGATCTCCGACGCTTTCGTGGGGATCGAGCCGCACCCGCACCGGCAGGGTGTTGATGAACAGGCCCACCATGTGTTCCACGCCGAGAAGCTGCGGCGGACGGTGCGACACCGTATTGCCGAACACCACATCGGAGCGTCCGGTCAGAGCCGTGAGCAGCAGCGCCCACGCCACCTCGACGGTGGTGCCCGCGGTGACACCGTGGGAGCGGCCGAGATCGAGGACCGCGGCGGCGGTAGCGGTATCGAGGTCGAGCCCGACCTCACCACTGGCCGCACCACCCGTACGGTCCGGGCGGCCCGAGACCCGGGTGGGGTTGTCCACCCCGGCCAGCATCCGCTGCCAGGCGGCCGTAGCGGCGGCATCGTCCTGGGCGTGCAGCCACTGCAGGTAGTCCCGGAACGATCGCGGGGCGCCGAGCTCACCGGCATCGCCGCCGGTGTACAACACGAGGAGCTGGTGGATCAGCAACGGCATCGACCAACCGTCCAGCACGAGATGATGGTCGGTGATCAGCAACCGGTATTCGCCGGCACCGGTGCGCAACAGCTGGAAACGCAGCAGCGGTGGCCGGGCGGGATCGAACGGTGCGGTCGCCTCGGTGGTGAGGCGATGGATCTCGCGGTCACGTCCGGCGGCGTCGTGGGCACTGAGATCGGCTTCGCGCCACTCGGCGCGGACATTGTGCAGCACGATCTGGCGGGGACCGTCGGCGGTTTCGACGAAGGCCGTGCGCAGGCTGTCGTGCCGGTCGATCAGGGTTTGGGCGGCCTGGCGCATGCGCTGGGCGTCGACCTCACCGGCCAGGGTCAGTGATGCCTGCACGATGTAGCTGTCGTCACCCTCGCGGTCGTAGAGGGTGTGGAACAGCAGCCCGGTTTGCAGCGCGGTCAGCGGCCACACATCGGTCATCGCCGGGAAATCCCGCGCCCAACCATCGATATCGGTCTGCGAGACCGTGACCAGCGGGAAATCGGACGGGGTGAATCCGCCTGCGCCGTCGGTGTGCAGATGCGCGGCCAGACTGTGCAGCGCCCGCACCCACAGATCGGCCAATTCGGACACCTCGTCGGCGTCCATGATGCCGGTCGCGTACTCCCAGGTGGCCTCGAGTTCGAGTCCGTCGGGGCCGGGCACCGCGATCGCGTTCACATCCACGATCGCGGGCAACGCCATTCGACGATCGGTGGTCGCGGTGAGCGAGGTGAATTCGGTGGTGGGTGTCCACGCCCCCGAGTGATCGCCGACACCCACCCGCCCCAGATAGTTGAAACTGATCTGGGGCTCCGGCGCGGTCCCGAGCTCGGCACTACCCACGGGGTCGAGGTAACGCAGCATGCCGTAACCGATCCCGTTGTCCGGCACCGCGCGTAATTGTTCCTTCACCTGTTTGATCGCCGACCCCGCTGCGGGGCCGCCGGTGAAGGCATCGTCGAGATCGACACCGGACATGTCGAGCCGGACCGGGAATCGGGTGGTGAACCAGCCGACGGTGCCGCTCAGATCCGCACCGGGCACCGCCTGTTCCTCGCGGCCGTGCCCTTCCAGCGAAATCAGCTCCGTCCCCGCGGTGTCACCGCGGCGGGCCCGCCACTGCGCCGCGGCCAAGGCCAGGGCCGCCAGCAGCGGATCATTGGCGCTGCCGTGGAACCGGGCCGGGATGCCGGTGAGGACGGCTTCGGTGATATCCGCGGGAAGACGCAATCGGATCCGGTCGGCGGTGGCCATGACATCGCGTTCGGGGTCCAGTGGCCGTGACCCGAGCAACCGGTTTCCCTCGGCGAGAACAGTTTTCCAGCTTTCCAGTTCCGCCGGGCGTCGGGCGGCGGCCTGTTCGGTCAGGCCGTGGACCCAGCTGCGCACCGAGGTGGTCCCCGTGCCGGGCTGCGGGTCCTCGCCGGTGGACACCTGCAACCAGGTGCGGGCCAGGTCGGTGAGCAGGATGCGCCACGACACCGCGTCGACGGCGAGGTGATGGACCACCAGCCACAGCAGGTCCGGGCCCGCGCCGGTGCCGTCCTGGACCCGGACAGCCTGCACAAGGACACCGGCGGCGGGGTCGAGACGGTCGGCAGCGTCCTGTAAGTGCCGGTCGATTTCGGTGGCGTCGCGATGATGCAGCGTCACATGGGTGATGACGGGGTCGGCATCGACGGTTCCGGGGGCAGGCACTTCGAGGCGGTGCTCGTCGACGCGCAGAACGGCGCGCAACATGTCGTGACGGTCCAGCAGGGCCTGCAGTGCGCGAGTCAGATGTGCCGGGTCGAGCCGGTCGGGTAGTTCGACGAGGGTGGCCTGCGCGAACCGGTCGTAATGCCCGCGACCGAGCATGGCGTGCACGATCGGTGACAGCGGGATCGGTCCGACACCACCGCCGGGGAGTTCGCGCAGCTGCGGTGCGCCACCGGCCTCGGCGGCCATGGCGGCCAGGCCCGCGACGGTCTTGTGCTCGAACACGTCCTGGGTGGAGAACCCCAGCCCGACGGCTTTCGCACGCGCCACCAGCTGGATCGAGAGGATGCTGTCGCCGCCGAGGGCGAAGAAGCTGTCGTCGGCGCCGACCTGTGGGACACCGAGGATTTCGCTGAACAGGCCGGCCATCAGGATCTCGCGGTCCGTTTCCGGGTCGCGCCCGGCCGGTACCGCCCCGAATTCCGGTTCCGGCAGTGCGGTGCGATCGAGTTTGCCGAACGCGTTCACCGGTAGCTGGTCCAGCGGCACGATCACCGCCGGAACCATGTGCGGCGGCAACGATTCCCGCGCGAACCGTTGCAGCAGGGTGGGGTCCACGCGGTGATCCTCGACGGGGACGACATAGGACGCCAGGACGGTGGTGCCGGCATTGTTGTGCACCGGGACGGTCACCGACAGGTCGACATCCGGATGCGCGGTGAGGGCGGCGTCGATCTCGGCCGGTTCGATCCGGTAGCCACGGATCTTCACCTGGAAATCGCTGCGGCCCAACAGTTCCAGCGAGACCCTCGAATCCTCGGTGACCCAGCGGGCCAGATCGCCGGTGCGGTACATTCGCTGCCCCGGATCGCCGTACGGGTCGGCGACGAAACGGGCCGCGGTGTCGGCGAAGCGCCGGTTGTAGCCGCGAGCCAGGCCGGGCCCGGCCAGATACAGTTCGCCTGCCGTGCCGACCGGCACCGGCTGCAGGGCCCGGTCCAGCACCATCGCCGCCACACCGCGGACGGGGCCACCGACGGTGAGGTCGTGGCCGGGGCGGATCCGTGCGCCCGCGGCGGTCACCGTGGCCTCGGTCGGCCCGTATTCGTTGAACATCGCGCAGTGCCGCGACCAGCGGTCGATCACATGCGGCGGGCATACGTCGCCCCCGACCACCACCACCCGCAGGTCGGTCAGCGGATGCGGGTCGACGGTCGCCAGCATCGCCGGCGTCAACGTCAGATGGGTGACGTGCTCATCGGCCAGCAGTCGGGTGAGCCGGTCGCCGCCGATCACCTCCGGCGGCACGACCACCAGCGTGGCCGCGTTCGCGAAACAGGTCAGGAACTGTTCGAAGGAGGCGTCGAAAGCCGGTGAGAGAGCATAGGACACCCGTGATCGCGGGCTCAGCGCGTAGGCGTCGCTGCGGTCGGCGACCAGATTCGCCAGGCCACGGTGGGTGACCTGCACACCCTTGGGCACACCGGTGGAACCGGAGGTGTAGGTGAGGTAGGCGAGGTCGCCGACATGCAACGGGCGGGCGCGGTCGGCATCGGTGACCGGTTCGTCACCGCCGGCGGCGCAGGCGTCGCGGATCGCGGGATCGTCGAGGACCAGCGCGGGCGCGCTACTCGGCAGCCGGTCCCGTACGGCGTCGAGCGTGACGACCACCCGGGCGCCGCTGTCGGCGATGATGTGCTCGATGCGCTTCGCCGGATAGTCCGGATCGATCTGCACGATCGCGGCCCCGGATTTCGCGACCGCCCACGCCGCGACGACCGACTCGGTTGAACGGTGCAGGGCGATCGCCACCGCTGTCCCCGGCCCGCATCCGCGACCGATCAGGTACCGGGCGAGCCGTGTGGAGCGGGTGTGCAACTCGCGATAGGTCAGTGTCGAGGTGGCCGCGGTGACTGCGGTAGCGGCCGGGTCGTGGTGTGCCCCGGAGGTGAGGATATCGGGAAGCAGCCGGTCACCTGTGGTCTCGGGTCCTCGCACGGGGAGCAGCGCGGCCCGTTCCGCCGGTTCCAGCAGCGGCAGGGTGCTGACGGGTTGTTCCGGCCCGCCGGTGAGGAATTCGTCGAGGAACCTCAGGAACCGGGCGTGGTGAGCGGCGAGTTCGTCGTCGTTGTAGACGCTCGGGTTGCCCTGGAAATCTATGTGGGTGCTGTCGCGGCCCGCGCCGGGATAGATGTTGACGAACAGGTCCGAGGTGGGCCCCGAGGTGAGCACATGCAGGCGGCCGACGGTGTCGCCGAGCACGATCTCGTTGCTCACCATCATCAGATTGATCGCCGGCCCGAACGACGCGGTTTCGTCGCGGGCGATCCCCATATCGCGGAAGATGTCCTCCTGCCGGTACCGCTGCCGCCGCAGCGCGCTGGTCAGCTCGCTCTGCACGGCGGTGATCACCGCACCCGTCCCGTTCCCGGCCACGGGCACCCGCAACGGGACCACATTGGCGACCATCCCGCCGGACCGTCGCAGCACCGCGGAATGGCGACCCGAGACCGGCAGGCTCAGCAACACTTCGTCGCTGCCGGTCATCCGGGCGAGGTAGGCGGCGAACGCGGCGACGATCACCGGGGTGACGCTGGTTCCTCGGTCGGCGACGACCCGGTCGAGCTGTCGCGCGGTGTGGTCGGGCAGGGTCGCGCTGACCAGCGTCGGGTGAATGGTCGGTGTGCCACCGTGGCCCGCGAGGCCGACGACGGGTGGGGCGCCGTCGAGGTGCTCGGTCCAGTAGTCGCGGTCGTTGTCGAAGCGTGTCGAACCCCGGTACGCCAGGTCCTGGTCCACGATGTCGCTCAGGTCCTTCGCGGTGGAGGCCGGCGCCTGCTCCCCCGACACCCCCGCGTTGTACAGCTCGACGATCCGCTGCATCATCGTGACCGCGGCGAAACCGTCGAGCACGATATGGTGCGCGCGCTGATACCACAGGTAGTGGTCGTTACCCGTTTGGAAGACAACGCATTTCATCAGCCGGTCGTTGCGCAGATCCAGTGGGGCGGAGTAGTCGCGGACCATGAGG
Organism: Nocardia sp. NPDC023733; assembly: GCF_040639775.1. Classification (NCBI taxonomy): domain Bacteria; kingdom Bacillati; phylum Actinomycetota; class Actinomycetes; order Mycobacteriales; family Nocardiaceae; genus Nocardia; species Nocardia sp. NPDC023733. Next base: position 1,638,505 of record NZ_JBFAAN010000001.1, read on the forward strand.
TCGTGTGCGGTGGCCACCGGGTCGTCGTCCCCGCGCAGATCGAGCACCGATACCGGTGAGGGCAGGTCCTCGTCGACGACCTGATACGGCTCACCCTCGACCTCGACCAGGCGCACATGCGCGCACCCGAACTCACGCCCGGCGGTCTTGCAGGCGGCGACGAGCCCATCGACGTCGACGGGCCCGTCGATCTCCACATACTGGGCCACCGAAATCGGGGATCGGCGCGCCAGATGCTGCGCGAACCAGATCCCGCGCTGCGCCGCGGACAGCGGCAGGGCAGCGTGGGGTCGCGGACCGGAACCGTTGCCGTTGCCGTTGTGTGGGTGCGCGCCGTTGCCCGGCGCGGAAACAGGCTGCTCCCAGCTGCTGTCCAGATGGTGCTTCGACTGGGTCATGTGGACCTCCGAGTATTGCGTCATTCCAGGAACAGGCCGACAAATCGGGCCGTCCATGCCCCCGTGAACGTGCGTCACCACCGGAAATGAAAAGCGAATTCAGCAAAATGGCGCGGAACATCGACCGCAGAGAATGCGGTGCGTAATTACTCCGGCTTTCGGCAGTGGCGAATTGTGTGGCGAACCTGTAATAAACACCTTCGAATAATTGTTAACGTTTCATGTAAGCGGCTGTCGCTTATGCCCATGTCCCGGGTCGCGGGCGTGAAACGTGCGGCTGACCCGTCGGCGCGGCAGACGCGCTCGGGCGATCCTCACCCAACGGGCAGCAGGAACGCAGGTCACAGCAGTGTCTCGACCCTTGACAAGCAGGAAGTGAACGGGGGTGGAAGTCATCGGCAGCACCGGATCGCCTGCTGGGACATGGTGTGCCCAAGTCCCAGCGTGTTCCAGCAGGATTCGACGACCACTCTGTCGCCGAACACGCGCTATGGATTCCCCACAACCCCGACAATTGGAGGATTCAACCGTTTCGCCCGATCTGCCGGTTGCGGCATTTTCGGACCGGCGGTTGCCGGGACTTTTTCGCGTCCTGGCAACCTGCCCAGAAAGCCATAATAAGCAAGTTTAGACACGCGGCGCAATGGGTACTTACGCCTTCTGTGTTGCGCGCCGAGGTGGCGGTAGTTGAAAGCGCAAGGCAGTGCCCAGGACTCGTGAATATTCGCGTCGGCCGGCGTCGATAAAAGAAGTGGTCGGATCTGCCCGTTACCGATCCGGCCGCCCCGTTGGTCGGCGCCACGACCCAGAGCAACGGCCTCCGGCTTGTGGCCTCGGTCTCTGGTGCGCTGTGCGGCCAGCACAAACCGGGTGGACTCAGAATGTCCGAGTCAGTACGTGGGGGTGCCAGCGGCAGATGCCCAGGGCGAAGCGGAGGTCGAAACTGTTGGTGTCCAACGTGATTCCGTAGCGGGTGGTGATCTGCTGGATGCGGTACTGGATGGTGTTGCGATGGACGTCGAGGGCGCGGGCGGTGCGCGAGTAGCTGGCGCCCTCGGTGAGGAAGACGTCGAGGGTGTCGCGTAGGAGTTCCTTCTTGGCGCCGGTAGCCGCGAGCGGGCCGAGGGTGCGGCGGACGAGGGCGGCGAGTTCGTCGGGATCGTCGGTGAGCAGGGCGAAGGGGGCGACGGCGTCGTAGGCGACGACCGGCGGCGCGGTGTGACCTGCCGACACGGCCAGATCTTTCGCGCGGGCCGCGTTGCGGGTGGAACGGCGGAAACCCGGCAGGCCTTCGCCGAGGGAACCGAGCGCGACGCGCACCGGCAACCCGGATGCGACGACCTGGGCGGTCAGGGCGTCGATCGCCTGCTCCCCCTCGATCGGGAACCAGATCCGCAGAGCCCGATCTCCGGTGGAGGCCACCAGGCCACGGCCGACGGTCCGCAGCGCCGACACCACCACCTGACGTGCCTGTTCCAGTGCCCGGGTCGCCTCGACACCCGTGACGGTGGGCGGTGTCCAGATCTCCACGGCGAGATGGCTTCGGTCGAGGCGATATTCGAGTGCTTCCTCGGCCGCGGGCACATCCACGTCGTCGCTGTCGAGGAGCCGGGCGATCCACTGCTGGCGCGCGGCCTGCCTGCTGCTGAGCCAGCGGTCGCGTTCGGCCTCGTAGATCCGGCCCATGGACGAGTTGAGGCGGTCGAGGTAGATGCTGGCGAAGCGCAGGAGTTCGGCGATGCGGGCATTGTGGTCGATCCCCGGGGTGGCCAGGATCAGCCCGATGGCGGCGTCGAGCAGCCGGTACTGGCCGAGGCCGTAGGCGCGCAACAACACGGTCAGTGGCACACCGCGCCGGGCCAGTCGCTGCGCGTAGGCGGCCGCACCCGGGGGTGGGCCGACGGTCGCGGGGTCGATGTTGTTGGCGAGCACGTACTGCACGGCGGCGATGTTCTCGGCGATGCTCGCCGCGCGCATGTCGCCCAGGTCCGCGGCGATGTCGTCGACGGGGATCATCTGCTCGGTGACGCGGATGAGGTCCTCGGTGATGCCCCCGGTCAGCGGCGCCAGCGCGTGCCCGACCCAGGTGAGGGTTCCGTATGCCGCCACGTGCACGCTCCGTTCGCTGCCCAAATTCCGCCGACCGTATTGTGCCATCCGCACAAATTCGGGCTCCAGGTAGCTTTTTGGGCTGGCAAACAGACCGGAGATGTGTCATAGCCGCGTGTCGTGTGGTGTCATGGTCGCCGAACACCCTGGTCCACCCCCGGTAGATCCAGAATCCGCGCAGGGTTCGTGGGTCGTTCAGGCAGTGGTGGGCCGGACAGGTGAGGATGCTGTACTCGGATGGGTGAAGTTCGTCGGTCGCCGCGTGGTCGAGGCAATCGGAAGCCGGGCGCTCCCCTCTTCGCACAGCTGCTGACGGCCGCGGTGGACACTGCCGCCGACGCGATCGCCCTGTCCTTCTCCCCCGCCGACGGTGCCCGCCGCGAGCTCACCTACACCGAACTCGACGAGTACTCCGCCCGGCTGGCGCGGGAGCTGCTGGCCCGTGGTGTCGGCCCGGGCGACGTGGTGGCGCTCGGTTTCACCCGCTCGATCGAATCGGTGGCGGCGGTGTGGGCGGTCGCCAAGACCGGTGCCGCCTACGTCCCCGTCGATCCGTCGTTACCCGCCGAACGCATCGCCTACCTGCTGGCCGACTCCGGCGCGGTCCTCGGTCTCACCTGCGCGGCGCATCGGCCGACCCTCGGTGAGTCGATCGTCTGGCTCGAGCTCGATTCCGACGCCGAGCGCATCGCCGCCCAGCCGGCGCATCCGATCTCGTATCTGGACCGGGTGCGTCCGCTGACCGACCAGCATCCCGCCTACGTCATCTACACCTCCGGTTCCACGGGCAGGCCCAAGGGTGTGGTCGTCACGCATACCGGTCTGGCCGGTCTGGTCGCGGCGGCCCGCGAACGGTACGCGGTCGATGCCTCGGCACGAGTGCTGCACGTGTGTTCCCCGAATTTCGATGTGTCCGTGCTGGAACTGCTGGTGGCGTTCAACTCCGGGGCGACACTCGTTGTCGCGCCGCCACAGGTCTACGCGGGCCCGGAGCTGGCCGAGCTGGTCGCCCGGGAACGGGTGACGCACATGCTCATCACCCCGGCGGCACTGGAGTCGGTGGACCCGCAGGGGCTCGACGAGTTGCGTGTCGTGGTGGTCGCCGGTGATGCCTTCGGGCCGACACTGGTGCAGCGCTGGGCGCCGGGCCGCGCGTTCTTCAACGGGTACGGCCCCACCGAGGCGACCGTGCTGGCCACCGGCAGCGCCGCGTTGACACCCGGTGAGCCGGTGACAATCGGGTCCGCCTTTCCCGCGATCGGTGCGGTGGTTCTGGACTCGCGGTTGCGTCCCGTCCCGGTCGGGGTGGCCGGTGAGCTGTATCTGTCGGGTCCGGCGCTGGCACAGAGTTACCGGGGCAGGCCAGGACTCACCGCTGAGCGGTTCGTCGCGGCACCGTTCACGGGGCCGGGAGCGCGGATGTATCGCACAGGTGACCTCGTGCGCCGCACGGAAACCGGCGACTTCGAGTACTTGGGTCGCTCGGATTTCCAGGTGAAGATCCGTGGTTTCCGGGTGGAGCTCGGCGAGATCGACGCGGCCCTCACCGCGCACCCGGATGTCGACTACGCCGTCACCATCGGCGCGAAAGCCGATTCCGGGGCGACCGCGCTCGTCTCGTATGTGCTCGCCAAGCAGCGTGCCGCGATCGATCCCGAGGAATTGACCCGTTTCGTCGGGTCCTCCCTGCCCGGCCATATGGTGCCGACGCTCGTGGTGCCGCTCGACGAGATCCCGCTGACCCCGAACGGCAAACTGGACCGCAACGCACTACCCGCACCGGTTTTCGCCGCCGTGACTTCCCGCGCACCCGAGGGGCCGGTGGAAACGGCGATCGCCGAACTGTTCGCCCAGATCCTCGGCGTGGAGCGGGTCGGTGCCGAGGATTCGTTCTTCGCCGCCGGTGGCGACAGCATCCTGTCGATCCAGCTCGTGACCCGCGCACGCCACGCGGGTATCTCGTTCACCCCGCAGCAGGTGTTCGAGCACCGCACCGTGGCCGGGTTGGCGCGCGTCGCCGCGCTCGGCGACGATGCCGTTCCGGTGCTTCCCGAGTTGCCCGGTGGCGGAGTGGGTGAGGTCGCGCTGACACCGGTTCTCGCCGCCACCCTCGCCGACGGCCGGGTGTTCGGCAGATTCACCCAGCAGATGGTGCTCGCCCTCCCCGAGGGCATCGATCGGCCGACGCTGGTTCGCATCCTGACCGCTGTCGTGGATCATCACGACATGCTGCGCGCCGGGGTGCGCGGGAGCGACGGGCAGTGGTCGCTCGATGTGCTGCCGCCGGGCGGGGTCCCGGTGGACGACCTGCTGCAGCATTTCGAGGGATCCGAGGACATCGCCGCCGCAGCGATGGATTCGGTCCTCGCGTCACTGGACCCACGCAACCACCGCATGATCGGTTTCGCGTGGCTGACCCGCGACGACGGCCCCGACGGGCTGATCGTGGCCGCCAACCACCTCGTCATCGACGGTGTCTCGTGGCGAATCCTGCTGTCGGACCTGGTGACCGCGTGGGCGCAGCTCACGGCGGGTCAGTCGATCGCGTTTCCGCCGGTCGGTACTTCGTTCCGCCGTTGGGCACACGGATTGATCGAGTCCGCACCACAGCGCCGCGACGAACTGGACCACTGGCAGCGAACCCTCGGGGTTCCCGACCCACTGCTGGGGCAGCGTGGGCTGGACCCGGCCACCGATACCGCATCGACCGTGCGCACGTTCAGCGTCGAGATCCCCGCCGACATCACCCGTGCCGTCCTCACCGACCTGCCCGCCCGCTACCGGGCAGGCGCCGAAGACGGCCTGCTCGCCGCCCTGGCCATGGCGGTGCGGAGCTGGCGGGCCCGGCGCGGCGTGAGCGCGTCCACCACCCGGGTGCGCCTGGAGGGTCACGGACGTGAGGAATCCGCCGTCGACGGCGCCGACCTGACGCGGACGGTCGGCTGGTTCACCAGCATGTACCCGGTAGCGCTCGACCTGGGCGAAATCGACGCCGACAGCGCATGGCAACCGGGTGCGCAGACCGCGTCGGTGGTCAAGGCCGTCAAGGAGCAATTGCGGGCGGTGCCGCACCGGGGCATCGGTTTCGGCATCCTGCGCTACCTCGACCCCGCGACCGAACTAGCGGGTTCGCTTGGCCAGGTCGGGTTCAACTACCTCGGTCGCATCTCCACCGGCGACGCCGCCGACCACAGCTGGTTGCCGACCGCGGACTGGGGTGAACCGGCCGCCGACCAGGACCCACAGCTGCCAGCGGCCGCCGTCGTCGACATCAACGCGGTGGCGGTCGGCACCGAAGACGGTGTGCTGCTTCGTGCGTCGTTCTCCTACGCGTCATTGATCCTGGACGAGGCGGACGTGCGCGAGCTGGCCGAGGGCTGGACCTCGGCGTTGACGGTGCTCGCCGAACATCTGGACCATCCGGCGGCCGGTGGCCTGTCGCCCGCCGATGTGCCGCTGGTCGACGTCACCCAGGCCGAGCTCGACGACTGGCAGCGCACCCGCCCCGGCCTCAGCGATGTGGTGCCGTTGGCGCCCTTGCAGCTCGGGTTGCTGTTCCTGGCGCAGGTTTCGCCGACCGACCCGTACCTGGTGCAATTGGCGGTCGAGATGACCGGTGCGGTCGATCTCGACCGGCTGCGCCGGGCGGCGGGGGCGGTGCTGGACCGGCACGGCATCCTGCGCACCGCCTTCGGAACGACAACGGCGGGTACGCCGGTCGGTTTCGTGGTCGAGGACGTGACGGTGCCCTGGCGCGTCGTCGACACCGGCCGCACCGACCCGCACGCATTGCTCGCCGCCGAATCCCGCATCGGGTTCGACCTGACCACCGCGCCCCTGCTCCGGTTCACCGTCTATCGCGGGCCGGCGAGCCTGCACCTGGTGGTGACCGCGCACCACCTGCTGGTCGACGGTTGGTCCATGCCGTTGCTCATGCGCGAACTGCTCGTCTGCTACGCCGCCGACGGTGCGCCCACCCTGCTGCCGCACGTGCGCCCCTACCGCGACTACCTCGCCTGGCTCGCCGACCAGGACCGCACCGCCGCCCTCGAGAGTTGGCGCGCGGCCCTGGACGAGCACGAGCCGAGCCTGCTCACCGCCACCGTCCCACCCACCGAAGCAGCACCCGGGCAAGAGATATCGGTCGTGGAGTTGTCGCGCGATGCCGCCCAGGAACTCGCCGGTTTCGCCGCCGCCACCGAGGTCACCGTCAACACCGTGTTCCAGGCCGCATGGGGACTGGTGCTGGCCGGGGCGCTGGGTCGTGACGATGTGCTGTTCGGCGCGGTGGTGTCCGGGCGCCCACCCCAGCTCGACGGTGTGGACGGCATGGTCGGCCTGTTCGCCAACACCATTCCCGTCCGGGTGCGCATCGGCGAGGCCGTGTCGTTGCGGGAGTTGTTGTCGCGAGTGCAGTCCGAGCAGACCGCGCTGTTGGGCGGTCACCATCTGGGGTTGACCGATATTCAGCGGGTCGCGGGCGCGGGGGAACTGTTCGACACACTCATGGCCTACGAGTCGTACCCGGTGGACACCGAAGGGATGCGGCAGGCACACGGTTCGATCGACGGTCTCGAGATCGTCGATGTGCAGGCCGCTAACGCCACCCATTACCCCGTGGCGGTCGGCGTCGAGGTCGGTGCGGGGATCCGGGTCGGCTTGCAGTACCGGCTCGAGGCGATCGGCGCGGATATCGCCGAGGCACTGGCCAACCGATTGCGCACAGTCCTCGACGCCATCGTGCACTCCCCCGAACGCACCGCTGGTGACCTGTTGGGAACCCTTGCGCGTCAGCGTGATCCGATCTCGGACGTGGCGTACTGGCGTGCGGTGCTCACCGACCTACCGTTGGAGTTGCCGCTGCCGCTGCCGACGGATCATTCTCGTCGGGTTTCGTCGGAAGGTAGCGATTCATCGCCTGCCGCACACGCGGTGGGCCAACCATCCGGCCTGGCTTCCCTTGTCGAATCCGCAGATTGCAGTGTCGGTCGCCTCACGAAGCGACCCGGACAGGTGAACTTCACCGTTCCCGCCGAGGTGTGCCGACGGGTGCGCGACACCGCCCGCGCCTACGACACCACAGCGTTCAGCGTTGTGTATGCGGCGTTCGCGACGCTGCTGTCACGCCTGTCGGGCACCGACGACATCGTCATCGCAGCCCCGTACTCTTCTGCCGCACACCGCGTACTGCGCCTGCGCATCCTCGGTGCGGTCGAGTTCGAGCGCCTTCTGGCTGACGCATCTTTGGTCGTCGACGAAGCCATGGCGCGACCGGGGATGGCTCCCGATGAGATGGTGGCGCTGCACTCCGCCCACGCAGACCACTGCGCCCCGCACCTCAGCGAATCCGAGTCGACGGCAAGCCCTCGCGCAGCGGCACCGCATCCGCTGCTTCGCGCCATGATCCGTCCGGCCACCCCCCGTCACAGTGACGAGACCTCTTTCGATCTGACGTTGTCGGTCGACACCGACGAGATGGACAACCACACCGAACCCGCCGACATCGGCGCCCAGTTCGATTACGACACAGCTCTATTCGATCCGCGGACGGTCGATTCCTTCGCCGAGCGCTTGGTTCGCCTCCTCGCGGCCGCCGTCGAGAACCCGAAAACCCCTGTCGGTGACTTGCCGATTCTCGGCACCGCCGAACACACGGCACTGCTCACCCGCCCCATCACCGAGGCACCGACTTCGCTGTTCCCCGACCTGGTCGCCCAGGGCGCAATTCTCGGGCCGGATCGGATCGCGATCCGCCACAACGGTCACTCGACGACCTATGCCGAGCTGACCGAACACACCGCACGCCTGGCCCGCGAACTCATCGCCCACGGCGTCGGCCCGGAAACCCCTGTCGCCGTGGCACTTCCGCGCTCCTACGAAATGGTCGCCGCCGCTGTCGCGATCAGCACGGCAGGCGGTGCGTTCGTGCCGATGGACCCGGCCAACCCCGCCCAGCGCCTGCAGCACCTCGTCACCGATTCAGGCGCCACGATCGGCATCACCGTCGGCACCTACCTCGATCATCTCCCCACCGACATCACCTGGCTGGTCCTCGACGACCCCGCTTTCGCCGAGTCGTGCGCCACCCGGCCGAGTACCCCGATCACCGACCGCGACCGCCGTACCCCGCTGCGCGTCGACCACCCGGCCTACATCATCTACACCTCCGGTTCCACAGGCCTGCCCAAGGGCGTCACAGTGACGCATGCCGGCCTGGGCCCGCTGGTCGCCGAGGCGGTCGAGCGCTACCGCCTCGAACCGAATCACCGCTTCCTGCATATCTGTTCACCCTGGTTCGACCCGTCGGTGCTCGAGTGGCTGTGCGCCTTCTCGACCGGCGCGACCTTGGTGGTCGTGGGCTCCGACATCATGGGTGGGGTCGAACTGGCCGACCTGCTCGCGGCCGAGGAAGTGACGCACGCGATCATCACCCCGGCCGTGCTCGGCACCCTCGACCCGGCCGGTCTGGACGCCCTGGTGTCCCTGTCGGTCGGCGGTGACGTGACCACATCGGAACTGCCGGCGAAATGGCAGGGCCCGCACCGTCGCTACCTCAACGGGTACGGCCCCACCGAGACCACGATCATCTCCACTTACGCCGAACTGGCTGCGGGACAACCGATCACGATCGGCGCCCCGGTGCGCGGCACCCATGCGGTGATCCTCGACGCGCGCCTGAATCCGGTCGCACCGGGTGTCACGGGTGAGCTGTATCTGGCTGGCCCGGCCCTTGCTCGCGGTTACCGCAACCAGCCGGTCACCACCTCGGCCCGTTTCGTCGCCGACCCGTGGGGTGCCCCCGGTAGCCGCATGTATCGGACCGGTGACCTGGTTCGTCTGCGCACGACCGGCGACCTCGAGTACGTGAGCCGCGCCGACACCCAGCTGAAGGTGCGTGGTTTCCGCATCGAACCGGGCGAGATCGATGCCGTGCTGACCGGGCACACCGACGTCGAGTGCGCCGTCACCGTCGGCAGACGCACGCCCGCCGGATCGACCACCCTCACGTCGTATGTGCTTGCGGCACAGGGCACCACGCCCGATCCGGCGAACCTGACCGACTACGCGGCACGCCATCTGCCCGCCCATGCGGTGCCCTCGGCGATCGTGGTCCTGGACGCCTGGCCGTTGACCTCCAACGGCAAACTCGACCGCAATGCCCTGCCCGACCCGATCACCGTCACCGCGGCGACCACCGCGCCGATGGGTGCGATGCAGATCCGCCTGGCCGAGCTGTTCGCCCGCGTGCTCGGGGTGTCGTCGGTGGGGGCGGACGAGTCGTTCTTCGCGATCGGCGGCGACAGCATCCTGTCGATCCAGCTGGTGTCGCTGGCCCGCACCGCAGGCATCACCTTCTCCACCCGAGACGTTTTCGAGCACCGCACCGTGGCCGCCCTGGCCCGGGTCGCGACCACCGACGGCCCGGCCACGATCACCCTGGCCGAACTCCCCGGCGGCGGTGTCGGCGAAGTTCCGCTGACCCCCGTACTCACCGAATTCCTGACCACCGGGTCCAGTGACCGCTTCGCCCAGACGATGGTGCTGGCCCTGCCCGACGGCATCGACCGTGCCGGTTTGGTCGCCACCATCGCCGCCGTCGTGGCGCGCCACGACATGTTGCGTGCCAGGCTGCGCGGTCTCGACGGTGGCTGGCAGCTCGAGGTGCTGGAACCCCACGCGGTGCCGGTCGACGCGCTGATCGGCGAGATCGAAGCGGGCGACGACCTCACCGGCATCGGTACCCGGGCGATGAATGCCGCGCTGACAACACTGGATCCGGCGGCGGCCCGCATGATCGCGTTCACCTGGGTTCGTGGCAACGGCGGCGGGGATGTGCTCGCGGTGGCGGCGCACCACTACGTCATCGACGGCGTCTCGTGGCGCATCCTGCTGCCCGACCTGATTCTGGCCTGGGCGCAACACAGTGCCGGAAAGCCGATCGCGCTGCCGCCGGTCGGCACCTCGTTCCGGCGCTGGGCACACGCACTGACCACCGTGGACCGCACCGCCGAACTGCCCTACTGGCGCCGCGCCCTCGCGACCGCCGACCCGCTGCTCGGTGCCCGTGCCCTCGATCGCACGGTCGACACGGAGGCAACCACGCGCTCGATCACCGTGCAGATCCCATCCGAGGTGACCGACCCACTGCTCACGACATTGCCCGCCCTGTACCGGGCCGGCGCCGACCACGGGCTGCTCGCCGCACTCGCGCTCGCGGTGCGGGTATGGCGCGCCCGTCGCGGCGTCGACGCGCCCGCGTTGCGGCTGCGGCTCGAGGGCCACGGCAGACAGGAAGACGTCGTCCCCGGCGCCGACCTCACCCGCACGGTCGGCTGGTTCACCACCGTGTACCCGGTCGTGCTCGACCTGTCGGAGCTGCGACCGGCGAGTTTCGACGACGAAGCGCTCGCCGCGACGATGCGCACGATCAAGGAACAACTGCTCGCCGTGCCCGACAACGGCATCGGTTTCGGGCTGCTGCGCAGCGCCGGGCACCTCGCGGCCGAATCGGTGGCCCAGATCGGATTCAACTACCTCGGTCGCGCGGTGAGCACCGGCCCCGCCGACGGCGACTGGCTGCCCACCGACGACCTCGGTGACATCGACGTCGACCACGACCCCGCCCTGCCCGCGAACGCTGTCCTCGACATCAACACCATCGCGGTCGCCACTGAAACCGGACTACGCCTGCAAGCCGACTTCCGGTACGCCACCGGCATTCTCGACGAAGACGAGGTTCGGGAACTGGCCGACATCTGGTCGGACTGGCTAGCCGCACTCGCCGATCACACGCGGTACCCGCAGGCGGGTGGACCGACCCCGTCCGATGTCCCGCTGGTCCAGGTGTCGCAAACCGAACTCGACACCTGGCGGCGCGAGCACCCCGGGCTGTCGGACGTGCTGCCGCTCTCCCCGCTACAGCATTCGCTGCTCGCGCTGGGCGACATGCTCGAGGAATCGGTGCACGCCTACGTCATCCAGCTCATGGTCGATCTCACCGGCGAACTCGACGTCGACCGGTTGCGTCGCGCGGCGGCCGCTGTCCTCACCCGGCACGCGAACCTGCGCTCGGCATTCGTCACCACTCCCGACGGCACGCCCGTGCAGGTGATCGCCGACAACGTCGAGGCACCGGTGCGGGTGGTCGACACGACCGACGCCGAGCTCGCCGCTCTGCTCGCCACCGACCAGGCGGCCGGATTCGATCCGGCGGTCGCGCCGCTGCTGCGATTCACGGTGTACCGCACCGGTTCCGGACGCAACCGCCTGGTGCTGACCGGGCACCACATCCTGCTCGACGGCTGGTCCATGCCGTTGCTGATGAAGGAACTGCTCGTCCTCTACGCCACCGGTGGTGACGCGAGCGTCCTGCCCGAGGTGCGTCCCTACCGCGACTACCTGCACTGGCTCAGCCGCCAGGACCGGACCGTCGCCGAACAGGCGTGGTCGGAGCTGCTACACGGAGTCGAGCCGACCATGCTCGCTCCGGAACTGACCTGGCCGCGGCCCACCGGAACCGGTTACGGGCTGTGCGAGTTCGACCTCGACGCCACCGCGACCGCCGCGCTCACCACCTTCGCCGCGTCGACCGAGGTCACCGCCAATACGGTGTTCCAGACCGCGTGGGCGCTGGTCGTCGCCGCGAGTACCGGTCGCGACGACATCGTGTTCGGCGCCACCGTGTCCGGCCGCCCACCGCAGCTCGACGGTGTGGGCGACATGATCGGCCTGTTCGTCGACGCCGTCCCGGTGCGGGTGCGCATCGACGGCGATGTCGGCGAGGTGATCCGCGCGGTGCAGACCGAGCAGGCCACCCTGCTCGACCACCATCACCTCGGGCTCGGCGCCATCCAAAGGGTCGCCGGCCGGGGCGAATTGTTCGACACCATGCTGGCGTTCGAGTCCTACCCCGTCGATGTCGAGGGTCTGCAGCAGGCCGGTGGAGCGCTCGACGGTCTGCGCATCGACGACCTGCAAGGCGCCGACCACACCCACTACCCGATCACCGTCCTGGTCTTCCTCGGCGCCCGCACCCAGGTGCAGGTCAAATACCGGCGCGACCTCGTGTCGGACGAAGTGGCGCGCGCCGTCACCGACCGCCTGCGCACCGCCCTGTCCGAGGTGACCGCCACGGGGACGATCGCGTCTGATCGAGGTGCCGATCCCGGTCTGTCGGTGGGCGCGATCGATATCGTGACGAAGCTCGGCGCGAACCCGACCGACCCGATCACCCGCTCCCGCTTCTGGCGCACCACCCTCGCCGACCTACCGGGCCGTCTCACCCTGCCCACCGAAGCGTTGATCGACACCGGCGGCGATCTCCACACCACCGAGCATGTCCACACCGCTGACCTGGCCACACCGGTGCGGCGCATCGAAGCGCATCGCGCCACCACCCGCGGTACGGCGACAACGCACCGAGATCTGCGGCGGCTGGCCGACAGTGCGGGCGCCGGTTGGTCCAGTGCGATCAGCGCCGCGGTGTCGATCCTGATCGCACGGCTCACCGGCTCCGACGACATCGTGCTCGACACCTCGGACCTACTGCTGCGCACCCACATCGACGCCACCGAACCATTCGGCACGCTGCTCGACCGGGTGCACCGGGCCGAGACCCGGGCGCTCGCCCACTCCGGCATCCCGGTCGAGGACCTCACCCATCTGCTCGGCGCCGACCACGGCTCGCTGGGACAGTTCCGCCTCGAACTGCGCAATTCTGTGCGCCCGGACGGTGCTTCGACGGTGCCGTCGGCCGAGGCACGCGATCTCACGGTGGTGGTGACCGCATCGAGCACCGGAATGTCTGTCGGCGTCGACGGCCCGGGTGTCGAGGTGCCTTCGGCGACGGTGCTGGCGCACCGCCTGGTCGGTCTGCTCACCGACATCGCCCGCCGTCCGGGTGTCCCGGTGGGTGATCTGTCGGTCGGGGTGCGGGGCGAGGACCACCTGCTCGCGCGCATCGGCACCGGGCCACGCCACCGCGCCGCACGTACCCTCGCCCAGCTCCTCGTCCGCGGCACCGGCTTCGGGCAACGCCGAATCGCTGTGCGCGACAACGGAAACGACTACACCTACGGCACGCTCGATGCCGATTCCTCCCGCTTGGCGCGGGTCCTGATCAGCGAAGGTGTCGGTCCCGAGATCGTCGTCGCCTGCGCGATCCCCCGCTCCTACGAGGCGATTCTCGCGCTGTGGGCGGTCGCGAAAGCGGGCGGGGTGTATCTGCCCGTCGACCCGAACTACCCCGACGACCGCATCCGGCACATGCTCGCCGACTCCGGCGCCGCTGTGGGGATCACCGTCACCGCGCATGCCCGTGTTCTGCCGGAATCGGTCCGACCCTTGATCATCGACGACCCGGCCGTGCGCGCCCGGACGACGGCGTGCGCGTCGACTCCCGTGCGTGACCGGCACCGCCGCCGACCCCTGCGTCGCGACAACACCGCCTACCTGATCTACACCTCCGGTTCCACCGGCACCCCGAAGGGTGTGTGCGTCACCCACACCGGGCTGGCCGCCCTGGTGTCGCATTCGGCGAACCTGATGCGCCTGCGTCACGACGACCGCATGCTGCACGTGTGTTCACCCAGCTTCGATCAGTCGATCGAGGAGATCGCCACCGCCTTCCACCGGGGCGCCACCCTGGTCATCGCACCACCCGACACCCTCGGCGGCACCGAACTCGACGAGCTGCTACGCACCGAACACGTCACCCACACGATCATCACCCCGGCACTGCTCAGCACCCTCGACCCCGCCGGGCTACCCGACCTGCGGTGCGTGTCGGCCGGTGGTGAGGCCGTAGCACCGGAACTGTTGTCCGCGTGGGCATCCGGACGCACCTTCCTCAACGGATACGGACCGACCGAGGCCACCATCGGTGCTACCTACACCGTCCTGCGCGCCGGGGAGCGCATCACCATCGGCAGCCCCGTAGCCGGTATGCGGGCACTCGTCCTGGACGCCCGGCTGCGGCCGGTGCCAGTCGGTGTCACCGGGGAGCTGTACCTGAGCGGGCCCGGCCTGGCGCGTGGTTACGGCGGTCGCGGCGCGATCACGGCCGAACGTTTCGTGGCCTGCCCGTGGAGCGAGACCGGTGCACGCATGTACCGCACCGGTGACCTGGTGCGCTGGGTGCACAAGGACCGTTACGAGCTGGAATACCTGGGCCGCAGCGACTTCCAGATCAAGATCCGTGGCTTCCGCATCGAACCCGGCGAGGTCGATGCCGTGCTGGTGCGCCACCCGCAGGTGAGTTTCGCCCTCACCCTCGGCACCGAGAACCCGGCCGGAAAGACGGTCCTGGTGTCGTACGTGACCGGTCGCGCCCCCGATGCCGGTGCCCTGACCCGATGGGCGGCGACGCTGTTGCCCGCGCACATGGTGCCCGCGGCGGTGGTCGTGCTCGATCGTGTTCCGGTGTCGGCCACCGGCAAGATCGACCGGACAGCGCTGCCCGCACCCGAATTCGTCAGCCGCCGCTACCGGGAGCCGTCCACCGGGCCCGAGCGCACGATCGCAGCGATCTTCGCCGAGGTCCTCGGCATCGAACGAGTCGGTGCCGACGACAACTTCTTCGACCTCGGTGGCAACTCCCTGCTCGCCACCCGCCTGGCGGCACGGCTGAGCGCCGCGGTCGGTACCCGGGTGCCGGTGCGGTCACTGTTCGCCGCACCGACTGTCGCCGGATGCGCCGCGGCGATCAGCGCCTCGGCGCAGGCGCAGGACCGGCCCGCGCTGTGCGCCCAGGCACGGCCGGAGCGCATTCCGCTCTCGCCCGCCCAGCAGCGCATGTGGTTTTTGAACCGGTTCGACACCGGGACCGCCGCGTACACCATTCCCGTCGTCTTGCGCCTGACCGGCGCGCTCGACACCGCCGCACTGGTTGCCGCGTTCACCGATGTCGTCACCCGCCACGAGATCCTGCGCACCGTGTACCCGATGCTCGATCAGGCACCGGCGCAGGTCGTGCTGCCCGCCGACCATCCCGACGTGCCACGGTTGGTGCTCGCACCTGACACGACGGACCCGAATGGCACTGTCGCGGAACTGGTTTCGGCGCCCTTCGACGTGACCACCGAGGTGCCGTTGCGCGCCGCCCTGTTCGACACCGGCGAAGAACACATTCTCGCCGTCGCCGTGCATCACATCGCCGGTGACGGTTTCTCCGGTGGCCCGCTCACCCGCGATCTGGTCCTGGCCTACGGTGCCCGCGTCGACGGTCACGCCCCCACCTGGACGCCACTGCCCGTGCAGTACGCCGACTACGCCATCTGGCAGCAAAACCTGCTCGGCGACGAAACCGACCCCACCTCCACCGCCGCCACCCAACTCGCCTACTGGCAGCGCGAGCTGGCGGATCTGCCCGACCAGCTCGAGCTGCCCCGTGACCGTCCGCGCCCCGCGGTCCAGACGTATGCCGGTGGCCGGGTGCCGTTCACCCTCGACGCCGCCACCCACACCGCCCTGACCGAACTGTCGCGCACCCACGGCGCGACCCTGTTCATGGCCGTGCACACTGCCTTCGCCGTGGTGCTGTCCCGTCTGTCGGGCAGCACCGACATCGCCATCGGCACACCCGTCGCCGGTCGCGGCGACGCGGTGCTCGACGACCTGATCGGCATGTTCGTCAACACCCTCGTCTTCCGCACCCACGTCGACCACCGCGTCAGCTTCACCGACCTGCTCACCCGCCAGCGCGACATCGACCTGCAGGCCTTCGCCCACGCCGACATCCCCTTCGAACGGCTCGTCGAGGTCCTCAACCCCGCCCGATCCACCGCCCGGCATCCGTTGTTCCAGGTCGGGTTGTCGTTCCAGAACCTCGGACAGGTCCGGATGGAGCTGCCCGGTGTCGGCGTCAGCTCGGTGGAGCTGGATCGCGAACTGTCCCAGTTCGATCTGCACCTGATCGTCGCCGACCGCTACAGCGGCGACGGTGCCCCGGCCGGTATCAGCGGGTACTGCACCTACGCCACCGACCTGTTCGACGCGGCCACCGTCGCGGGATTCCTCGACCGGCTGACCCGGCTGCTCTCGGCGGTACTGACCGACCCGAACCGGCCCCTGCACACCGTCGACCTGCTCGACCCCGCCGAACGCACCCGTGTCCTGCACACCTGGAATCACACTGTGCGACACGGTGATCCGGCCGCCACCCTGGCCTCGCTGCGTGCGGCCACCGTCCGGTCCACCCCGGACGCGGTCGCCCTGGTCGCCGACGGTGCGCGGTGGACCTTCGCCGAACTCGACGCCCGGGTCAACCGGTTGGCCCGCCATCTGGTTGCCGCCGGTGTCGGGCCGGGAACGCGGGTCGCGCTCGCGATGCGCCGCTCGGTGGACCTGGTCGTCGCGATGTACGCGGTCACGGCCGCCGGTGGTGCGTACGTACCCGTCGACCCCGACCAACCGCAGGCACGCACCCGCTACATCCTCGATACCGCGGCTCCACTGCTGACCCTCACCCAGGCCGACACCTGGCTCGCCGCGACCGGTTCGCACGATGCCGTGCCGGTCGAGCAGCTGGATCTGGGCGGCTACGCACCGCAACCGCTCGTGGACACCGAACGGGTAGCCCCCGTCCGGGCGACCGACACCGCCTATGTGATCTTCACATCGGGATCGACCGGCCGCCCCAAGGGTGTCGCCGTGCCGCACGCCGCGATCGTCAACCAGTTGCGGTGGAAGACCGCCGAATTCGGTCTCCGCGCCGACGATGCCGTGTTGCTGAAGACCGCCGCGACCTTCGATCTGTCGGTGTGGGAATTCTGGTCCACCGCGGTGAGCGGTGGGCGCATCGTGCTCGCGTCCGCGGGCGGACACCGCGATCCCGCCTACCTGGCGGAGTTGATGCGCACCGAGAACGTCACCACTCTGCACGCCGTGCCCTCGATGCTCGATGCCCTGCTCACAGGGGAACTGCCCACCTCGCTGCGCCGCATCCTCGCCATCGGCGAGGCATTGCCGGTGTCCCTGGCGCGCCGCATCCAGACCGCGACGCCACAGGCTGCGCTGTTCAACGTGTACGGACCCACCGAGGCCGCCGTGTCGATCACCAGTCACCGCGTGACTCCCCGCGACACCACCACCGTGCCGATCGGCCGACCCGTCCACAACAGCCGGGTCTACGTTCTCGATGCACACCTGAACCCCGTTCCCGCCGGGGTCACCGGCGAGTTGTACCTGGGTGGAACACAATTGGCCACCGGGTACCTGACCCGCCCCGACCTCACCGCCGAACGGTTCGTCGCCGACCCCTTCACCCCGGGAGAACGCATGTACCGCACCGGCGACCTCGCGGCCTGGACCGCCGACGGCGAACTCGACTACCGAGGCCGCACCGACTTCCAGACCAAGATCCGCGGCTTCCGCATCGAGCTCACCGAGATCGACTCGGTCCTCACCGAGCATCCCGAGGTGGCGTCCGCCGTCACCCTCGGCCGCGCCAATCAGACCGGCGAAACCATGCTGGTGTCCTATGTTGTTGCCACACAAGGCAGGACGGTCACCGTCGAACGGCTCACCGAGTGGGCCGCCCACCAGCTGCCCGCCCACATGATGCCCGCGTCGATCGTGGTCCTGGACCGGATTCCGCTCACCGCACACGGCAAACTCGACCGCGATGCCCTGCCCGCACCGACGTTCGCCACCCGCACCTACCGTGCTCCGGCCGGTGCGGTGGAGCAGGCGGTGTGCGCGGTCTTCGCCGACGTACTGCGCCTGGACCGGGTCGGCATGGACGATCACTTCTTCGAACTCGGCGGCACCTCACTGCTGGCCACCCGGCTGGCCGCCCAGCTCGGCGACGCGCTCGCCGCGACCGTCCCCGTCACCTGGATCTTCACCGCCCCCACCCCCGCCGGGATCCTCACGGCGCTGCGGGCGGCCGGTACGGACTCAACCGGCTCCGACACCGCCTTCGACATCCTGCTCCCGTTGCGTACCACCGGCACCGGCGAACCCTTGTTCTGTGTGCACCCCGTCAGCGGCCTGGCCTGGTCGTTCAGTGGTCTCACCGCGCACCTGGACCGACCCGTCTACGGTCTGCAATCACCGGCGCTGAGTTCCACGGAACCGCTGCCGGATTCGATCGAACAATGGGCACTGCTCTACCTCAAGCACCTGCGTGCGGTCCAACCCGAGGGGCCTTACCACCTGCTCGGCTGGTCGCTGGGTGGCGTGATCGCCCACGCCATGGCGGTGCAACTGCAGGAAGACGGGGAAGAGATCGCGCTGCTCGGCATGCTCGACAGCCGCCTCACCAGCGCCTCACCCGCGACGGCCGGCGAAGCCACCGCCGCCGACCTGCTCGGCGGGTTCGCCGCAGCCGGCGACGAGGTCGACGCACGGGCCCTGGCCCGCCAACTGTGCGCGCTGTCGGCACCCGACGTGCCCGTCGACGAAGCACGCGTCGACCGGATCATCGACGGTGCGACCACCTCCATCGCACTCGACGCCGCCTACCGCCCCCGCCTCTTCCACGGCCCCCTCACCTACTTCACAGCCACCGACGACCCGACCGGCGCCACCGGCGCGACGTCGTGGGCGGACGCGGTCACCGGAACGGTGCACAACCACCCGATCGCAGCCACCCACTGGCGAATGACCGAACCCGCCGCCCTCGCCGAAATCGCCCGGACCCTGCGTCGGCTCGACGAATAGCCGTCACGGGATCAACACGAGACGACCGGTGAGCCCGCCCGCGGCGAGGCGGGAATGGGCCTGTGCGGCGGCGTCGAGCGGCAGAGTCGCGGCGACACGGGTGGTGAGTTCGCGGTCGGCGAGGCGCGCGAGCCCCGCCCCGTCGGCGTGGATCCATTCGTGCTGAACCGTGATGCCACGCAACGGAATCGGATCGCCGCCACCGACCACGGTGACGAACCGGCCACGATTGCGTACCGCGGCCAAGGCCCGGCCGCCCAGGCCGGCGGTGTCGAGGGCGCCGTGCACACCTCCTGGAACCGAGCGGCGAACCTCCGCGATCAGATCGGCATCGCGTGCGACGGTCCATTCCGCACCGATCGAGCGGAGAAACTCCGCATCGGAACCCTGGGCGACCACCCGAAGTCCCTGCTGCGCCGCGATTTCCACGGCGAACCCGCCGACGGCGCCATTCGCGCCGGTCACCAACAGGGTGTCGCCCGGTGCCAACCCGAGCAGATCGAGAGACTGCGTGGCGGTCAGGCCGTTGAGCGGCAGCGTCGCCGCCTCGACGTCCGAGAGCCTGGATGGAGTCGGCGCCACCGCGCCCACATCGAGAACCACGTACTCGGCATAGGTACCGACGGACACATCCAGCAGGTCACGCAGACCGATCACCCGCTGCCCTTCCGAGAATTCCGGCACTCCCGGACCGAGCCGGTCGACCACGCCCGCGACGTCCCATCCGATTCCGGTGACCTCCCGCACCGCCATCAGCCCGGCCTCGACCAGGTCGCCCGCCCGCGTGACCAGGTCGACCGGATTCACCGTCGCCGCCCGCACCCGGATCCGGACCTGCCCGACACCGGGTTCGGGAACCGGCACCTCGACCAGCCGCAACACCTCGGGGCCACCGTAACCGTGAGCGACAACGGCCCGCATCGTCTGTACATCGTTCATGAACACCACTATTGGAGAGCTACACTCCACCGGGAAGTACGCACTTCGAAGTGCCCACCGCACGCGGAGGTTCCCCATGCCCACCCGTACCGCAGCACAACTGCGCGCCGAACGCAGCGCCGCCTACGACGCCTACCTCGCCGAATGTCCCGCGCGCAAACTGCTGGACCGGATCTCGGACAAATGGGTGAGCCTGACCGTCAATGCGCTGGCCGACGGCCCCCAGCGCTACAGCGACCTGCAACGCCGATTGGCCAGCGTGAGCCAGAAGATGCTCACCCAGACCCTGCGAAACCTGGAACGCGACGGCTTGATCACGCGCACAGTGCGACCGAGCGTCCCGGTGCGCGTCGACTACCAGCTCACCGAGCTCGGTCATTCCTTGCTGCCGGTGATGCAGGCGGTGAAAACCTGGGCCGAACAACATATGGACGAAGTCGAGCACGCGCGCTCCACCTACGAGGCCCGAACTCCCGGCGAGGCGTGACCGCTCAGATCTGGTGTGACCAGGCGATGAAGAACAGCGTGCCCGCCGCCGTGAGCAGCACGGCGAGCGGGACCGGCCACCACGACCGGTGACCGCCCAGCACGGTGTGGATCAACCTGACCTGTAACCGCCCCAGCGCCGCGACCACGGCCAGGAACAGTGGTGCGAGGAGCACCGCGAGCAGCGCGTGCACCGCCCACGCGCCGACCAGAGTCGGCCCACCCCAGGCGTTCCGGTATCCGTCACCCACCAACAGCGGGTAGGCCAGACCGCGAACGAGCACCAGCACGCTCAGCAGCACCAGGAACCACCCGACGACACCCACCCCCGCCGACAGCACCGAATGCACCAGGCAGCGTGGCAGCGACACACCGTGAGCACCCACCGGTTCCCGCAGCATCCGTCGCGCCACCCGCACCCGGGTACGGACCCGGGTGAAAGCCAGCGGCACCGCGACCAGCTCGAAGCTCGCCGAGCGGGCCGCCGCGGCGATCACCGCAGAGCCCCCGAGGCGGCGAGGTCGTCGAAGAGCAACTGGTCGACCGGCGGAACCAGATCCCGGTCGCCGAAACCGAACCAGGCCAGCGCCTCGATCTCGCTGCTCGCCGTCAGCACACCGCGATACTCGGCGGTGTAACAGGCCATCCGCACCACGGTGTTCTCGTCGTGGGAGACATGTGCCTCATAGGTGCCCACATGGACCGCGGTCTCGGCCGACAACTCCACGGTCAGTTCCTCGGCCACCTCACGCACCAGCGTCTCGAGATCCGTTTCCGCGCCCTCGCGTTTGCCGCCGGGGATGTAGAAGACATCCTTGCCGCGCGGCCGGGCACACAGGATGCGCCCGTTGTCGATCAGGACCCAGGCCACGGTGTCGATCAGCTGCCGAATCGGAGACTCCACGGCCCGCAGCCTAACCCCACCCGGGCCCGCCGGGCGCGTCCGTGCGGCTCAATGCCCAGGCAGTACGCAGGCGGTGTCCAAGCCGAGGACCCGGTTGAGGCGGCCGAAAGCCAGCCACGAACCGATGCTCATGCTCAACTCGACCACCTCGGGCTGGGTGTAGTGGGCGAACATGCGGGCCCAGAAGTCGTCGTCGAGACCGTGGTGGTCGGTGGCATAGCGCTCGGCGTATTCGGCCGCCAAACGGGTTCGCTCGTCGAACCGGTCGGTGTCGCGCCATTCGGTGACCGCGTCGGCGAACTCCGGTTCGACCTTCACCCCGTCGCGTTCGGTGCGCCAGTCCTGACAGAACAGGCACCCGTTGATCTGGGCGATGCGCAACCGGGCCGCCTCGAACTCCCGCAGCCCGAGCGTGGAGTGCTCGTACACCGACAGCGAGAACGCCGCGGCCGCGACACCGATACCGGGCACCATCTCGCCCCACACATACCCGATGGGATCCTTGCCCTGCGGCACGTCGATGATCATGGGTTCTTCCTTCCGAGTTTGCCGACCGCGGCGCGCAGCGGAACCTCGAGCGCGTCGTAGAGACCTGGTTCGGCGGCAACCAGCCAGTCGATCGCGTTGACCAATCTGCCCACCGCCGTCGCGTTTCCGCCCGCCGCCCGGTTACCGCCCTCGTCGGTGGCGGTCACATTCACCTCGATGCACGGGCTGCCCTCGATGATCACCCGGTGCGCGCCCTCGCCGTCGGGTGGCGAGGGCCAGTCCGGTGCGCAGTCCGGGTGGATACGGGTGACGTGTTCGATGACGATGCGCGCCTCGCCCTCGACGATGCCCTGCACCTCGAAGCGCACCGCTCCCTGCGTGCCCGCCGCGAACTCACCCATTCGCACCGTCTGCACAGTGGCATCGAGTGCACGCCGCTCGACGGTCTCGCGGATGTCGTCCAGTTCCACGTCCAGTGCCCTGGCCAGCAACCGGATCTGCCCGCCCCACACCATCGTCGGCACCGAGGGCAACAGCATCGGTGGCTGATAGTCCATCGGTTGCCCCATCCCTACCAGGTAACGCACCGAGTCGGGTTGGTCGTAGGTGGAGTAGTCGAAGATCTCCTGGCAGCGCACCACATCCAGGGTGCCCGCGAGCCCGCTGATCAGCACCGGCAGTACGTCGTTGCCCCAGCCTGGGTCGACGCCGGACACGAACAGCGAACCACCGCCGTCCTCGATCGCCGCCAGCACCAGGTCACGGATCTCGGCCGGCGCGTTGCGCGGGTCGTAGAGGGCGTAGAGCGCGGGCGTCACGACGACGGCCCCGGCGCGGATCGCGCGCACGATGTCCGCGAGCGCGTCGTCGGGCCGGATATCGCCGGATGCCGCGTACACCACCGCACGGGGCCGGGCCGCGAGCACAGCGTCGATGTCGTCGGTCGCCCGCACGCCGAGTTCGGTGTCGAGACCTGCGAGTTCACCGGCATCGCGGCCGACCTTCGCGGGGTCGTGGACGAGCACCGCGGAGAGTTCCAGCGCCGGATGAGCCGTGACGCAACGGATGGCCGCGCGACCGACATTGCCGGTGCCCCAGACGATCGTGGGGATCATCACCTCACCGTAGCAAGCGCTTGGTTCGCCCGTGGTGGATCACGAAACCGGATTCGAGCGAGCGCCCCGATGTGATGGTGTGCCGATTACTCGACGCGCACGGTGAGGTCACTGCCGATCGCCGTGGCGAGCCGTTCCACGGCCGCACCCAACGCCCGCTTCGGCAACCGCACGCCGTCGAACGGCGTGACCACCACCTGCGCACCCTGCTGCTCCCAGGTACCCGCGATCCGGCCGCCCACCAGCACCAGCGGTGAGATCCAACCGGCCGTCCTGCTGACCTTCGCCCGATGCTCGGCCGCCAGGAGCGCGGTGTCGCCGGTGCCGGGGCCGAGAACGTACTGGTCGAACGGCCCGAGCAGATGGATCGCGTCATCCGGGGTCGCGGCCATGAGTTCGTCGACGAATTCGGTGAGCAGCCATCCTTTTCGGCCTTCCACTTCGATCTCGGTCACCTCGTCGCCCAGTGCCGCGAACCATCCGCGCACCACCGTCTTACGCAAGCTGTTGCGGCTGAGCCAAGCATCGAAGGATTCCGGCGTTGCCGGACCGTACGCGCCCAGATATGCCCGGATCAACCCGGGCGCCGCCACGTCCGGCTCGGGTAGGCCGGACCAGTCCGCCACCAGATTCCCCGGCGAAGTGAAGGTGATCTTCGTGCCACGCATCGGCCCGTGACACAACGCCCCCTGCCACGCCAACGGCTTGAGCACCGCACCCCACCCCGACCGCAACTGCTCACCCAGATGCCCGAACCCCGGCTCGGCAAGCACAGCCTCGACCAACTCCTCGCGCGTGAGCACCCGCTCCGCCAGCACCCCCGACACCACCTCCACCAACGCCGCCACCTGCTCCGGAGTGGCCCCGAACGTCTTCACCCACGAGGCCTTCTCCCACGTCCGAGCCGACCCCATCAACGCCAACGCCGCAGCGGCGTGCCCCGGCACCATCGCGTGCAATGTCCCCCGCATCGCCCACGTCTTCATCAGCCCACCCACCGAAAGCGCTTCCCCCACAGAGCCGCCCACTGCGCCCCGCACCGCGACAGCAGTCTCCGCCGCCGACCCCACCTGCGCCTGCACCCCCACCAGCCGCCCCACGATCTCCTCGACACCCCCACCACCCCGAGGCGCCACGAACTGCCGCCCCAACCGCCACGCGAAGACCTGATCCCACCCGACACTCACCATGCGCACCAACCTCTTTCATCTACGGTCCCGATCCCAATCTCAGCAGAGGGGTCCGACAACCTGTCGGCCCACCACATACAGTCGAAGGCGACGGTGCAGCACACGAATAGGGGACACGGATGAGCCATGCGGGAACAGGTATCGTCACCGAGTCCGCGCCTTATCCGACTCGTTGCATCGAATGCGGCACGACAACAGTCGCCACCCTGACCGAGGCGCTGGTAGGCACACACCATCGGTGGGACCTGGACGGATGCTGCTCGGCGTGCGGGGCGGTCTGGACGAGCTGCGACGATCCCCCGCAGGCTGATTTTCGCGAAGCGATCCTTGCCGCGAACGGTCCGGTCGTTCTCCGAACCCGGGACTGCGTACCCATCGCGAGTTTGATGCGGACATTGCGTGTCGTGCGTTCTCTCTCGCTGGTGCAGGCGCGGGCGATGGCCGAAGAATTGCGCGGGTCAGGGCTGGAGGGCACGCGGGCTGAGATGGAAGCTGTCGCGCGCCCGCTTCGAGTTTCGGGAGTGGTCGTGAGTATCCGGAAACTTCACGAGGTCTAGTGTTCGCCGAGCATTTGCGGACGGCTCCTGGAGGGTCTCGTTCTTGTCGGACATCGATGCGAACATATGTTCGTGTCCGATCCCGCCGTCCCGCGCCGCCCACGCATCCAGTCCCGCGACGAGGCGTCGATCCTGCATGCCGATCTGGACTCGTTCTATGCCTCGGTCGAGCAGCGCGATCAGCCGTGGTTGCGGGGCAAGCCGGTGCTCGTCGGTGGTGGGGTGGTGCTGGCCGCCAGTTATGAGGCCAAGGCGTTCGGGGTGCGGACGCCGATGAACGCGGGGCAGGCATTGCGGGTGTGCCCGCATGCGGTGGTGGTGCCGCCGCGGATGTCGGCCTATGCCGAGGCGAGCAAGGCGGTGTTCGCGATCTTTCACGACACCACCCCCATCGTGGAGGGCATCTCCATCGACGAGGCGTTCCTCGACGTCGGTGGATTGCGGCGGATCAGCGGGGAACCGGTCGACATCGCCCGAAGGTTGCGCGAACGTATTCGCACCGAGGTCGGGTTGCCCATCTCGGTCGGCATCGCCCGCAACAAGTTCCTGGCCAAAGTCGCTTCCGCCGTCGCCAAACCCGACGGTTTACGCCTGGTCGAACCCGGCGGCGAACTGGACTTCCTGCACCCGCTGCCGGTCGAACGATTATGGGGCGTCGGCAAAGTCACCGCCGCCACCCTGCACGCCAACAACATCACCCGCGTCGGTCAACTCGCCGAACTCGGCGAAGCCCACCTGCGCGCCATCCTCGGCCCGGCCGCCGCCCGCCACCTGTTCGCTCTGTCGTGGGGCCGCGACCCACGCCGCGTGGAAACCGGCAAACGCCGCCGCTCCATCGGCGCCCAACGGGCGCTGGGCCGCCGCCACCGCGAACCCGACGAGATCGCCGCCTACCTCGACGGACTCACCGACCGCCTCGGCCGCCGCCTGCGCGCCGCCGACCGGGTCTGCCGGACAGTGGTGCTGCGCTTGCGTTTCGACGACTTCACCCGTGCCACCCGCTCGCACACCCTCACCGAGGCCACCGACGCCACCACCGCCATCCGCCAGGCCGCCCACCGCCTACTCGACACCGCCACACCACTGATCGCCGAACGTGGCATCACCCTCATCGGCCTGTCGCTGACCAACCTCGACGACGCCGACACCATGCAGCTGACCCTGCCGCTGGAACCACGGGCCGACAACACTCTCGACGCCACCCTCGACGACCTGCGCCGCCGCTTCGGCTCCGCTGCCGTCACCCGCGCGGCCCTGCTCGATCGCGGCGAGGGCCTGTCGGTGCCGCTGCTGCCGGACTGACCCCGGCACGACACCTCACCCCCACATGCGGCATCCTTGCTGCCGGGGGCGTCGGGGTCCTCCCATCCATCCATCACGAAGAGGACTGCCGCAATGCACTACGCGATCATCGGGTTCCTGACCCTCGCCCTGTGGGTGTACTGCCTCGTCGACATCGTCACCAGCCCCGACGACGGCATCCGCCACCTGCCGAAGATGGGGTGGCTGATCGTCGTCGTCCTGCTGCCGACCATCGGCGCACTGCTGTGGCTGTTCGCCGGACGCCCGATCGGTCCGTCGCGCCCGGCGTCCAACACTCGCTTCAGCGAATACGACCGGCCCGGCCGCCACATCGCCACCAACCCCGACGACGAGGCCTTCCTGCGTGGCCTGCGCGAGCGCGCCGAACAGCAGCGGCGTGAGGCCCGCAGGCAACAGCAGCAGGACAACGACGAGGTCTGATCACAGGTTGCGTTTGGGCCGTTTGTCCATCAACCGCAGGATCAACGGTGTGAAGATCAACTGCATCGCCAACTCCATCTTCCCGCCCGGCACCACGATGCAGTTGGGCCGCGACATGAACGAGTCGTGCAGCATCGACAGCAGGTACGGGAAGTCGATCACCTTCGGATCGGCGAACCGGATCACCACGAAACTCTCGTCGGCCGTCGGGATGCTGCGCGCGATGAACGGATTGGACGTGTCGACCGTCGGCACCCGCTGGAAATTCACATACGTCCGGGAGAACTGCGGGCAGATGTATTTCACGTAGTCGGGCATGCGGCGCAGGATCGTATCGATCACCGCCTCACTGGAATAGCCGCGATGGGTCTTGTCGCGATACACCTTCTGGATCCACTCGAGATTGATGATCGGCACCACCCCCACCAGCAGATCCGTGTGCTGGGCGATGTTCACCGAATCGGTCACCGCCGCACCGTGCAGACCCTCGTAGAACAGCAGATCGCTCCCCGGCGCGAGGTCCTCCCAGGGGGTGAACGTGCCCGCTGGCTGCCCGTAGGGTTTGGCCTCCTCGTCGTCGTGCAGGTACTTGCGCACCTGCCCGACACCGGTTTCGCCGTACTCCCGGAACAGCGCCTCGAGCTCCGGTAGCAGGTTCGCGTCCTCCCCGAAATGGGAGAACGTGGTGTTGGCCTGGGCTTCGGCCTCGGCCATCGCCAGTTTCATCTCCGCCCGGTCGTAGCGATGGAACGAATCGCCCTCCACCACCACCGCGCTGATCCCCTCGCGACGGAAGATCTCCTCGAAAGTGCGTGTCACACTGGTCGTTCCGGCACCGGAGGACCCGGTGATCGCGACGACAGGATGTTTGACCGACATAGGGCGACTCCTAGGTGCGCTGGTCGTGCTTGGCCGGCCGGAACAGCGAACGTGTCCCGAACAGCGAGCTGTCGAAGCTGGGGCCCTCGTCGGGCTCGGTGTGATACCGCTCGACCCGCAACACCTCGTTGCGGGACCCGAAGATGAACGGCACCCGCTGATGCACCTGCGTCGGTGGCACCAGCATCACCCGCTCGTGCCCGGTGGTGGCGGCCCCGCCCGCCTGCTCGACGATGAACGCGATCGGATTGGCGCCGTACAGCAGCGAAACCCGCCCCGGCCGAGCCGGATTGCGGGTATCACGCGGGTACAGATACATGCCGCCCCTGGTCAGGATGTGGAAGGTATCGGCGACCAGCGACGCCACCCAGCGCATATTGAAATCACGGCCCCTCGGCCCGTCCACCCCTTCCAGGCACTCCTGCACATACCGGCGCACCGGCCGCTCCCAGAACCGTTCGTTGGCGGCATTGATCGCGAAACCCGACGTGTCCTGCGGGATCCGCATCTGCGGGTGGGTGAGTACGAATGCGCCGATCTCCCGGTCCAGAGTGAACCCGTCGACGCCGCTGCCGGTCGTGAGGACCAGCATCGTGGCAGGCCCGTACAGGGTGAACCCCGCGCACACCTGCCGCACACCGGGCTGCAGGAAGTCGGCGTCGCACGGTTCGGCGGTGCCGTCGAGCACCTCCTGCGGTGCGCGCAGAATGCTGAAGATCGAACCCACCGGCAGATTCACATCGATATTGCTCGACCCGTCCAGAGCGTCGAACGCCAGCAGGTACTTGCCGCGCCGCTGGGTGGCCGGCACCGCCAACGCGGTGGCACACTGCTCGGACAGCAAACCCGACAGGTGGCCGGTCCACTGTGTCTGGGCAACCATGATCTCGTCGGTCAACGCGTCGAGACGGTCGCTCGCCGACAGCGGCCCGTCCTCGCGTCCCGGAATCGCCCCGCGCGTCACCTGATTGGCGATGATCTTGGTGGCCGTGGCGACCACATTCACCAGCGCGGAGAATTCCCCCGACGACCCGGGATGCCGGTGTTCCTCCTCGATCGTGTAGCGGGTCAGCGTTTTCAAACTGGTCGGCATGGCGAGGCACCCACCTCCTCGAAAACACTGCTGCCCAACACGTCCTCGGCGCACAACGTGACCAGATCCTCGCGTGACAACGGCCGCCCCGCTTCCACCAGTCGCTTGGCCTGGCGCAACCGGCACCGATCGATCGCATTGCGCACACTGCGCGCGTTGGAGAACCGCGGGCGCGTCATCCGCACCGTCAGATACCGGGAGAACGCTTCACGTGCCGCGGCATCGAACACGAAATTCTCCGCCGCCACCATGAGCTCGGCGATGGCGAGCAATTCCTCCTGGGTGTAATCGACGAACTCCAGATGATGCGCCACCCGCGACGACAACCCCGGATTGGCCGAGAAGAACTTGTCCATCCGATCCGGATAGCCGGCGAAGATCACCACCAGATTCGCCCGCTCGTTCTCCATCTCCTGCAGCAGGATCTCGATCACCTCCTGCCCGTAATCACGTTCGTTCTCCGGACGGAACAGGTAATAGGCCTCGTCGATGAACAACACTCCACCGGCGGCCTTGGCGATCGCCTCCTTGGTTTTCGGGGCAGTGTGACCGATGAACTGGCCCACCAGGTCGTCGCGAGTCACCGTGTGTACCTTCGGTTTACGGATATAACCCAGCGCGTGCAGCATCTGCGCCATCCGCAGCGCCACCGTCGTCTTGCCGGTGCCCGGTGGGCCGGTGAAACTCATGTGCATCGTCGGGCGCGACGATTCGAGACCGAACCGGCGGCGTGCCCGATCGATCATCAACAGCGCCGCGATCTCACGCACCCGCAGCTTCACATTCGCCAACCCGATCAGCTCGGCGTCCAGCGCGGTCAGGGTCTCGGCCACATCGTGACCGTCCAGATCCTGCGAAAGATCCAGCAACGCATCGGCATCGAGCACTTCCTCGGCCTGCGCCACGTCCTCGGCCGGACGCGACGGCCGGACGTCGGTGACGCCCGGCCGTGGCAGCCGGAAACCGTTGGCGGTTCCCTCAGCCCCCATACCGCTGTCCCTGCGGACGTTCGGTGGCGTAGGAGCGCACGCTGTAGACCTGGCGGCGGTCGGCGCCCTCGGCGCGAGCCAGTTCGAAACCGGGCTCCTCCGCCGGACGCTGCACCAGGAAACTCAGCGCCGTCGTCTGCTTGGTGTAGGTGGCGTCATAGGCGTTGACCCGCACGTAGTGGCGCGGAAACGTCGACCGGCAGGCGTTGATCTCGGCGAGCACCCCGTCGGGTTCGTCCAGATCGAACAGCGGCAGACCCCACATCTCCCAGTAGGTGTTGCGCGGATGCGGATCGTCGGTGTATTCGATCGACACCGGCCAGTTGTTGAGCAGCGCATAACGCACCTGGGCGGCGATCTCGGTGTCGGTGAGTTCGGGCAGATACGAGAACGTCCCGTGTCGCAAATACATGACCGGTCTCCCTACAGGCTCGGCGTCGGCACCGCGTCGGGTGCGTCGGTGGACGTGTAATCGAAGGTGACATCACCCCAGGTCGACAGCGCGACCTCGAGCGGGCGGCACGTCGAGGCCGCCGTCCGCAACACATCGGGGCCCTCTTTGAGCAGGTCGCGGCCCTCGTTGCGGGCCTTGACCACCGCCTCGAGCGCCACCCGGTTGGCTTCGGCGCCCGCCGCGATACCGAGCGGATGACCGATCGTTCCGCCACCGAACTGCAGGATCACATCGTCACCGAACAGGTCGAGCAGCTGATGCATCTGCCCGGCGTGGATACCGCCGGAGGCCACCGGCATCACACCGGGCAGGCTCGCCCAGTCCTGATCGAAGAAGATGCCGTTGCTCAGCTGCGCCGGAATGTGGTTCTCGCGCAAGGTGTCGTAGAAACCGCGGGTCGTCGCTGGATCGCCTTCCAATTTGCCGACCACGGTTCCCGCGTGCAGATGATCCACCCCGATCAGCCGGCACCATTTCGCCAGCACCCGGAAACTCACCCCGTGTGTCTTCTGCCGGGTGAACGTCGAATGGCCGGCCCGGTGCAGATGCAGTAGTACGCCGTTGCGCCGCGCCCACTTCGACATCGACTGCATCGCCGTATAACCCACGGTCAGGTCCATCATGATGACGACCGACCCGATTTCCTTGGCGAACTCGGCCCGCTCGTACATGTCCTCCATCGTCGCGGCGGTGACATTGAGGTAATGGCCTTTGATTTCGCCCGTTTCGGCCATCGCCCGGTTCACCCCCTCCATCGCGAACAGGTACCGGTCGCGCCAACGCATGAAAGGCTGCGAATTGATGTTCTCGTCGTCCTTGGTGAAATCGAGGCCACCCTTACAGGCCTCATAGATCACGCGCCCGTAATTGCGGGCCGACAAACCGAGCTTCGGTTTCACCGTGGCGCCGAGCAGTGGTCTGCCGTATTTGTTGAGGTATTCGCGTTCCATCACCGTGCCGTGCGGTGGGCCCTGGAAGGTTTTCACATACGCCACCGGAATGCGCATGTCCTCGAGACGCAATGCCAGCAATGGTTTGAACCCGAACACATTGCCGATCACCGAGGAGGTGAGGTTGGTGATCGACCCTTCTTCGAAAAGGTCCAGATCGTAGGCGATATAGGCGAAGTACTCGCCCTCGCGGCCGGGCACCGGATCGACCCGGTAGCACTTGGCCTGATACTTCGAATGCGCGGTGAGCCGGTCGGTCCACACGACAGTCCAAGTGGCAGTGGAGGATTCACCCGCCACCGCGGCCGCCGCCTCGATCGGGTCGACACCGGGCTGCGGGGTCACCCGGAACACGGCGAGCACGTCGGTGTCGGCGGGCACGTAGTCGGGCGAGTAATAGCCCATCGAGGCGTAGGACTGTACGCCCGGATCCCAACGATCCCGTTCGGTTTCTTCCGCCATGGTTCCTCCTGTGGAATCCGCTGTCCCGTAGCGAATTCCAGGATGGGGGGCACCGGCCGGGGAAACAATCAGAATGTTTCCGACAACGCTCAACCGAAACGTTGAGTTTGCTACCGTCGGGTATGGGCAGGGTCAGTTCGGGTCGGATGGAAACTTTTCTCGCTGTCGCCCGCCTGGGATCCATCCGCCGTGCCGCGGCACAACTCCACGTCACCGAAGCCGCCGTCTCGGCCGCCGTCACCCATGTCGAAAAGCAGCTCGGCGCCAAACTGATCGTTCGTTCAGGACGAGGTATCGCGCTCAGCGAAGCGGGCCGGGTGTACGCCGAATACTGCCGGGGGATCCTCGGTTTGATGAAGGAGGCGCACGCCGCCGTCCGGCAGGCCGACGCCGGGCGATTACGCATCGGCGTCGTGGCGACCGCGGGCGAGTCAGTGGTGCTGCGGCCGCTCGCCTCGTTTCGCCGCCGCTACCCCGATGTGGAACTGAGCCTATCGATCCAGCCGCGTGACGTGCTCTTCCTCGAATTGCAGCACCACGAAACCGATCTCGTCATCGCCGGCCGCCCGCCGCACGACGCGGGCCTGGTCATCCAGGCACGCCGCCCCAGCACCCTGGTCGTCGTCGGTACCGACAACCCCGACCCCCGCCACACCACCTGGCTGCTGCGCGGCACCGGTTCGGGCACCCGCGAAGCCACCCTCGCCCTGCTCGACCGCCTCCAGATCGATCCGCCCACCCTCACCCTCGGCTCCCATGGTGCCGTCATCGCCGCCGCCCGCGAAGGCCTCGGCATCACCCTCATCCACTCCGACGCCGTCGGTGAACACCTCCGCTCCGGCGCCCTGCACACCATCGACGTCCCCGGCACGCCCCTCGACCGCCCCTGGCACGCCGTCACCACCCCCACCCCCACCCTCACCACCCGCCTGTTCCTCGCCCACCTCATCGACCCCGCCGAAACAGGCCCGGCCGATGCCTTCCACGCCGCCATCGGCCCCTGATCACGGTTCGCGAAGCGAGCTTCGGGGGCGTTACGCCGGGGCGGTCTGCGATCGGAGCCGTGGCGGTCGGTCCCGGTCGAAGAACCCGTGGACGGGGGCTTGTCCGATGAGTACCGTCGTCGGGCAGGGGGCGAGATCGTCATCCGGTCGAATGAAGGGGTGGGACATGGCAACCGAGGTGAAACTTTCCGGGGACGCACTCGAACTACCGGGCGGGGTGCGCGTGACATTCGTGCGGACCTTGCGGCTGCCCGAGACGGGCACCTACCCGTTGCCGCCGGGGCTCGGCACCTTCCCGCTGAGGCGGGTCGCCGACTACCCCGACACCGTGCCCGAGGAATGGCGGGAACGCGGCGGGGTGATGCTGCCGGTCTACCAGCGCGAGGCCCTGTGGTTGAAATTCACCGCCACCACCCCGGCCGCTTTGAAGGTGGCAGTCGGCAAGGTGTGCGCGGTGTCGGGCAAGCCGTGGAGCGATGTGCTGGACAAGGACCCGCAGAACTACCTCCCCCTGCCCGACCAACCGTGGCTCGACGGCATCAACTCCGGTGACGGTGTCGTGCGCCAGTTCGTCGCGGTGCCGATGGGACTCGGCGCGACCGTCGAAGGTCAAGTCACCGGCGCCGAGCAGTGGGGTGGGGTGCAGTTGGCGGTGCACGGCCTCACCGAAACGGCGCTCGCGACCTGGCGCCGAGAGCAGGAAGAGGCACGCCCACGGCATCTGCCCGCTCCTCCGCCGGGCGGTGAACCACCCTGGGTGACTCCTGCTTACGGCGCTCCGATGCCTGTGAGTGCCCCACCGTATGGTGCTGCGGTCGCAGGTGCGCCTGCGGGCACTCCGTTCAGCGCTTCTCCTCCCGCAGCGCCCCGCAGTGCGCCCACCCCGTCCGTCGCACCCAGGCCGTCCGGTGCGCCCGGTGGCGCCCCCGCCGGTGCCGCCCGAAAAGCTCGAGGCCGCGCACGCCCGCAAGCCAGATCAATGGGTCTCGGCGCCGGCGGCACGATGCGCCAGGAGATCTACGCCGATCACCGCCCCGTCGACGACTATCACCGCGAAGCCGACGCCCGGATCTTCGTCCACCTCGCCTCCGCCGCCGAATGGGAACAGATCACCGGCGAACCGGCCCCCTCCACCCCCGTCACCGCGCAGTCCTACGCCGAACACGGCCTCCCGTGGTTCGACTACTACGCCGCCGACGCCGAAGACCTCGCCCCGTCCGCCGAGCTCGCCGCCGTCAAACCCACCGGCAACTGGCTGGCCGACGAACAGCCGAACCCACCGATCGAAGACGATCTTCCGGTGATCCCGTTGGGCAACAAGACAGTTCAAGACGGTAGCTGGTAGCCGACGGTGAGCGCACGGTAGTGGTCGGCAGGCTGCGGCCGCAGCTTCCCTTTGGCGCCGGTCGAAGACCGGAGTTCTCCGGCAGCCGATCCTGGGCCGCCGGTTCCTCGACGAGCAGCTCGGCAACATCGACGGACATTCGGCCGCAATTCAGCCGACGCATGTCAAGGCGGGGCCTAGGGGTTCGATTCTCCTAGGCCCCACAGTCAGTGCCCGACGGAGTCGGTTCAGTTCCGGGTCGGAGACCGTCGCGACCAGCTCGGCATAGGCGACGACCTCGTCGACGGACGGATCACCGGGCGGCTCCGGCACATTCCAGTACACCCACCCTTCGACATCACCCGGCGGTATCGGCGCGAGCGCACGCAACCAGAACCGCACCAGACAGTCGTGCGCCGCCCCGCCACCCTGCACGGCCGCCAGCAGAGCCAGCCGCGCGATGTCCAGAAGATGGAGGTCGAACAACCCCAGCTCGCCGCCGAAATGGCCGCCAAGCTCAAAGACGAACCGGCCCGCTAGGAGCACACCGGTGAATAGGCGGGCGGTGGTGGGAGATTCGGATATCGGCTGTTCGGCCGAACCCGCCACTACGCCCGCCGACCCGACGTACGATCCGTCTGTGGCCGAATCAGATCGTTCCACCCCGCTGCGTGTGCTGGTCTACAGCAATGACGCCGATACCCGTCAACAGGTGATTCTTGCGCTGGGGCCACGCCCCCGGCCGGATCTACCGGAGCTCGACTACCTCGAGGTCGCGACCGCACCGGTCGTCATCGAGCAGATGGATGCCGGTGGGATCGATCTCGCGATTCTCGACGGGGAGTCCGTGCCCGCGGGCGGGCTCGGGATCGCCAAGCAGCTCAAGGACGAGATCGAGCAGTGCCCGCCGGTGGTCGTGCTCACCGGCCGGCCCGACGATGCCTGGCTGGCCAACTGGTCGCGGGCCGAGGCCTCGGTGTCGCACCCGATCGACCCGATGCAGCTCACCCGCGCGGTCGCGGGCGTACTCCAGGCCCGCTGAACGCAGTGTCCTGTTCCGTCGCATAGTCGACGCCACCCCCCATACTCACAGAACCACTGGTAACCCCAGTGGTTCTGTTGTGTGTGCACCGAGCGGATTACCACCGTTTCGCTCATGAATCTCGGTACTGAAATCGATCAAACAGTCCCCTCGAAACGCGCGGCGCACCCCTGAAAGAGCGATAGTCTGTGCTCTAGCTCACACGAGCGCGGGTTCTGTATAACGCTCCGCCATCGCTGCACAGCGGGCGAGGCCCCGGTTCGGCGGACAACGTTGTCGGCCCCGTCTCGCCGAAAGCTGCCGTCCGCGGCCGCGCCACACGGCACGGCCTGCTCCAGCGAGGAGGGGAAGTGCAGTCGTGAACATCGAAGTGCCCGCACTCGTACTCGGCGCCATCGCCGCGGCGTTCGCGGTGTTCTCCGTCATCATGGCGGCGCTGGTCGGCCCGAAGCGATACAACCGGGCCAAGCTCGAACCCTACGAATGCGGCATCGAGCCCACACCGCACGCCATCGCAGGCGGGCCGGGAGATGTTGGGGGCCAACGCTTCCCGGTGAAGTACTACCTCACCGCGATGCTGTTCATCATCTTCGACATCGAGATCGTGTTCCTCTACCCGTGGGCCGTCCATTTCGACGCCCTCGGGTTGTTCGGGTTCGCCGCGATGGCGCTGTTCATCGTCAATGTGTCGGTCGCCTACGCCTACGAATGGCGCCGCGGCGGCCTCAGCTGGGAATGAGTGGGAAATAATGGGTCTCGAAGAGAAACTGCCCAGCGGGTTCCTGCTGAGCACCGTCGAGGATTTCGCCGGATACCTGCGTAAAGGGTCGCTGTGGCCGGCCACCTTCGGCCTGGCCTGCTGCGCGATCGAGATGATGGCCACCGGCGCCGGACGATTCGACATCGCCCGCTTCGGCATGGAGGCGTTCCGCGCCTCGCCCCGCCAAGCCGATCTGATGATCGTCGCCGGCCGGGTGAGTCAGAAGATGGCACCGGTCCTGCGCCAGGTCTACGACCAGATGACCGAGCCCAAATGGGTGCTGGCCATGGGTGTCTGCGCGTCCTCGGGCGGAATGTTCAACAACTACGCCATCGTGCAGGGCGTCGACCACGTGGTCCCGGTCGACATCTACCTGCCCGGCTGCCCGCCCCGCCCGGAAATGCTGCTCAACGCCATCCTCGCGTTGCACGCCAAGATCGCCGAGATGCCGATGGGCGTCAACCGCGAGGAAGCGATCCGCGCCGCCGAACAGGCCGCGCTCGCCAGCACCCCGACCATCCGTATGGAGGGCCTGCTGCGATGACATTCGACTCTCCCGACAACACCGACAACACTGCGGGGCAGGGCATTCCGGAGGAAACCCCGGAAGCGCCCAAGCATCGCAAACCGGCCGAGGATGAGGTGATCGGCACCCGCCACGGCATGTTCGGCGTGCACGGCACCGGCGATACGTCCGGCTACGGCGGCCTGGTCACCCCGGTGGTGCTGCCCGGCGGCACGCCACCCCCGTACGGCGGCTGGTTCGACGCCTTCGTCGGCACCCTGCGCGCCGCCCTCACCCACCGCGTCATCGCCTTCGACACCGTCATCGAGAAGATCGTCGTCTTCCGTGGCGAGCTCACCCTGCATGTGCGCCGCGAACACCTCGTCGACGTGGCGAGCGCCCTGCGCGACGACAGCTCACTGCGCTTCGAACTGTGCCTCGGCGTCAGCGGGGTGCACTACCCCGACGAAACCGGGCGCGAACTGCACGCCGTGTACCACCTGATGTCGATCACCCACAGCCGTCGGGTACGCCTCGAGGTGTCGGTCCCCGATGCCGACCCGCACATCCCGTCGCTGTTCTCGGTGTATCCGACCGTCGACTGGCACGAACGCGAAACCTACGACTTCTTCGGCATCCTCTTCGACGGGCACCCCTCGCTCACCCGCATCACCATGCCCGACGACTGGCGCGGACACCCGCAGCGCAAGGACTACCCGCTCGGCGGGATCCCGGTGGAGTACAAGGGCGCGCGCATACCGCCGCCCGACGAGCGGAGGACCTACAGCTGATGACCGACACCGATTTCCGCCGTGACGAACCACGGGTCGTCACCGTGGCGGGCCAGGACTGGGACCAGGTCGGCGAGGTGCTCGACGGTGCCGGTGAAGAACGCATCGTCGTCAACATGGGCCCCCAGCACCCCTCCACGCACGGCGTGCTGCGCCTGATCCTCGAGATCGAGGGCGAAACCGTCACCGAGGCCCGCTGCGGCATCGGCTACCTGCACACCGGCATCGAGAAGAACCTGGAATTCCGCAACTGGACCCAGGGCGTCACCTTCGTGACCCGAATGGACTACCTGTCCCCGTTCTTCAACGAGACCGCCTACTGCCTCGGCGTGGAGAAGCTGCTCGACATCACCGAGCAGATCCCCGAACGCGCCACCGTGGTCCGCGTGCTGCTGATGGAGCTCAACCGCATCTCCTCGCACCTGGTGGCCCTGGCCACCGGCGGCATGGAACTGGGCGCGCTCACCCCGATGTTGTTCGGCTTCCGTGAACGCGAACTCATCCTCGATGTCTTCGAAACCATCACCGGCCTGCGGATGAACCATGCCTTCATCCGTCCCGGCGGTCTCGCCCAGGACCTGCCCGACGACGGCGTCACCAAGGTGCGTGAACTCCTCGACATCATGCCGGGCCGGTTGCGCGATATGGAACACCTGCTCAGCGCCAATCCCATCTGGAAGAAGCGCACCCAGGACATCGGTTACCTCGACCTCACCGGCTGCATGGCCCTCGGCATCACCGGCCCGGTGTTGCGCGCCACCGGCCTGCCCCACGACCTGCGCAAATCCGATCCGTACTGCGGCTATGAGAACTACGAGTTCGACATCCCGACCACCACCGGCTGCGACTGCTACGGCCGCTACCTCATCCGGGTGGCCGAGATGCGCGAGTCGCTCAAGATCGTCGAACAGTGCCTCGACCGGTTGCGTCCCGGCCCGGTGATGATCGACGACAAGAAGATCGCCTGGCCCGCCGACCTGAAACTGGGCCCCGACGGCCTCGGCAACTCCCCCGAACACATCGGCAAGATCATGGGCACCTCCATGGAATCGCTGATCCATCACTTCAAGATCGTCACCGAGGGCATCAGAGTGCCTGCCGGACAGGTGTATTCGGCCGTCGAGTCGCCGCGCGGTGAACTGGGCGTGCACATGGTCAGCGACGGCAGCACGCGCCCGTACCGGGTGCACTACCGCGACCCCTCGTTCACCAACCTGCAGGCGGTCGCCGCGATGTGCGAGGGCGGCATGGTCGCCGACGTCATCGCCTCCGTCGCCAGCATCGACCCCGTCATGGGAGGGGTAGACCGATGACCGAAAAGCCTGCGAGCCCAACGGTTCTGCTGAATCTCACCGTCCGGCCCGAGCCGTATCCGCCGCACATTCGCCAACGTCTCGAACTCGACGCCAAAGACATCATCACCCGCTACCCGCACCCACGTTCGGCCCTGCTGCCACTGTTGCATCTGGTGCAAGCGGAGGACGGATATGTTACCGGTACCGGGATCGACTTCTGTGCCGAGCAATTGGGGCTCACCGGCGCCGAGGTCACCGCTGTGGCCACCTTCTACTCGATGTACCGCCGGACCCCCACCGGTGACTACCACGTGGGCGTGTGCACCAACACGCTGTGCGCGGTACTCGGCGGTGACGCGATCTACGAAGCGCTGCAACAGCATCTGGGGATCGGCCACGGTCAGACCACCCCCGACGGCGCCGTCACCCTCGAACACATCGAGTGCAACGCCGCCTGCGACTACGCGCCGGTGATGATGGTGAACTGGGAGTTCTTCGACAACCAGACCCCCGAATCGGCCATCGAGATCACCGACGCGCTGCGTGCCGGTCATCAGGTGCGGCCCAGCCGCGGCGCCCCGCTGTGCACGTTCCGCGAGACCGCGCGAATTCTCGCCGGTTTTCCCGACGAACGGCCGGGTGTCCTCGAGGGTGCTCCCGGTGAGCCCACGCTGGCGGGATTGCGCGTCGCCGACGGAGCGGCCTCGGCCCCTGAAACCGGTTTCCCGGCAGCGGATTCCGGAGACGGCGAGGGCGCGCGATGACCACCCTCACCCCTGTACTGAGCCAACACTGGGATCGTCCGCAGTCCTGGACGCTCGACACCTATTCCAGCACCGGCGGATACGAAGGTCTGCGAGCCGCGCTGCGGATGCAGCCCGACGACGTCATCCAAACGGTCAAGGACGCGGGCCTGCGCGGACGCGGCGGCGCGGGTTTCCCCACCGGGATGAAGTGGTCGTTCATCCCGCAGGGTCCCGGCCCCGACGGCACGACCAAACCGCACTACCTCGTCGTCAATGCCGACGAGTCCGAACCCGGCACTTGCAAAGACATTCCGCTCATGCTCGCCACCCCGCACACGCTCATCGAGGGGGTGGTGATCGCCGCGTACGCCATCCGCGCGAACACCGCCTTCATCTACGTGCGCGGTGAAGTCGTCCCGGTGTTGCGCCGCCTGCAGGCCGCCGTCGCCGAGGCCTACGCCGCGGGATTCCTCGGCAACGACATCCTCGGCTCGGGTTTCGACCTGGAACTGATCGTGCACGCCGGTGCGGGCGCCTACATCTGCGGCGAGGAAACCGCCCTGCTCGATTCCCTCGAGGGCCGCCGCGGGCAGCCACGGTTGCGGCCACCGTTCCCCGCCGTCGCCGGTCTCTACGCCTGCCCGACGGTGGTCAACAATGTGGAATCCATCGCGTCGGTGCCCTCGATCCTGCGCAACGGCACCGATTGGTTCCGCTCGATGGGCAGTGAGAAGTCGCCCGGCTTCACCCTGTACTCGCTCTCGGGCCATGTCGCCCGCCCCGGCCAGTACGAGGCACCGCTCGGCATCACCCTGCGCGAACTGCTCGACTACGCAGGCGGTGTGCGCGCCGGGCACACCCTGAAGTTCTGGACACCGGGCGGTTCGTCGACACCGCTGTTCACCGCCGACCACCTCGATGTCGCCCTCGACTACGAAGGTGTCGCCGCCGCCGGTTCCATGTTGGGCACCAAGGCATTGCAGATCTTCGACGACACGACCTGTGTGGTGCGGGCGGTGCTGCGCTGGACCGAGTTCTATGCCCACGAGTCCTGCGGCAAATGCACACCGTGCCGCGAGGGCACCTACTGGTTGGTGCAACTGCTGCACCGACTCGAGGCGGGTCAGGGCACCGAGGCCGACCTCGACAAACTCGCCGACATCGCCGACAACATCAACGGCAAATCGTTCTGCGCGCTCGGTGACGGCGCGGCCAGCCCGATCTTCTCCTCGCTGAAGTACTTCCGCGAGGAATACCTCGAGCATCAGCGTCGCGGCGGCTGCCCGTTCGACCCGGCTCGCGCCACGGCGTGGGCCTCAGGAAAGGCGACCCGATGACAGCGATCGCACCCGGCAACAACTCCGGCGTGGTGCCCGCCGATCTGGTGAGCGTCACCATCGACGACACCACCATCCAGGTCCCCGCGGGCACCCTGGTGATCCGCGCGGCCGAACTGATCGGCGTGCAGATCCCCCGCTTCTGCGACCACCCACTGCTCGACCCCGTCGGCGCCTGCCGCCAGTGCATCGTCGAGGTCGAAGGTCAACGGAAACCGGTGGCCTCCTGCACGATTCCGGTCACCGACGGCATGGTGGTGCGCACCCAGCTCAGCTCCCCGGTCGCCGAGAAGGCTCAGCGCGGGGTGATGGAACTGCTACTGATCAACCATCCGCTGGATTGCCCGGTGTGCGACAAGGGCGGCGAATGCCCGTTGCAGAACCAGGCCATGTCCACCGGCAGCGCCGAGTCCCGCTTCGAAGGTGAGAAACGCACCTACCCCAAGCCCATACCGCTGTCCTCGGCGGTGCTGCTCGACCGGGAACGGTGCGTGCTGTGCGCCCGGTGCACCCGGTTCTCCCAGCAGGTGGCCGGTGACCCGTTCATCGAACTGATGGATCGTGGTGCGCTGCAACAGGTCGGTATCGCCCAGGCCGAACCGCTCGACTCGTACTTCTCCGGCAACACCGTGCAGATCTGCCCGGTCGGCGCGCTCACCGGCACCTCCTACCGGTTCCGTGCCCGCCCCTTCGACCTGGTCTCCACACCCAGTGTGTGCGAGCACTGCGCGTCGGGCTGCGCGCAACGCACCGATCACCGGCGCGGGAAAGTGCTGCGGCGCTTGGCCGGTGACGACCCGCAGGTCAACGAGGAATGGAACTGCGACAAGGGTCGCTGGGCCTTCGCCTACGCCACCGAACGCGACCGCCTCACCACCCCACTGGTGCGTGGCTGGGATGGTGTGCTCGCCCCCGCGTCCTGGCCACAGGCACTGGCCGCCGCCGCGACCGGATTGCAGGCCGCCATCGGCAACGCCGGAGTGCTGGTCGGTGGGCGCGTCACCGAGGAAGAGGCCTACGCGTACAGCAAGTTCGCGCGAATGGTGCTGTCCACCAACGACATCGACTTCCGCGCGCGCGTGCACTCCGAGGAGGAGGAACGGTTCCTCGCCGCGTGCGTCGCCGGACGTGGCATCGACGTGGACTACACGGCACTGAGCAAAGCCCCTGCGGTGCTGCTGGTCGGTTTCGAACCCGAAGAGGAATCGCCGATCGTCTACCTGCGCCTGCGTAAAGCGGTGCGCAACCGAGGTCTGCGGGTGGTGTCGTTGGCGCCGTTCGCTTCGCGAGGGCTCGAACGACTCTCCGGTGCACTCATCCAGACCCCACCGTGCGCCGAAGCCGAAGTTCTCGATGCCGTGCGTACCGAAACCTCGCCGGACGCCGCCGAACTCATGGACCTGCTTCGGTCCCCCGGCGCGGTCATCATGGCAGGCGAACGGCTCGCCGGTAGCCCGGGCGCGTTGTCGGCGGTGGTCCGGTTGGCCGAGGCCACCGGCGCCGCGCTCGCCTGGGTGCCACGCCGAGCCGGTGAACGCGGAGCGCTCGAAGCCGGCGCATTGCCCGGTCTGCTGCCCGGTGGCAGGCCCGTCATCGATCCGACCGCGCGCCAGCAGGTTCGTCACCGCTGGCAGAGTGGCGAACTGCCCGTCGGTCCCGGCCGCGACACCTCGGCGATCCTCGCGGGCGCGGCCCAGTTCGGCGCACTGGTGATCGGCGGCGTTGACCCCGCCGACCTGCCCGACCCGGCCGCGGCCCTGGCCGCGATCGACGCCGCCCGGTTCGTGGTGAGCCTCGAACAACGCCACAGCAGCGTCACCGAACGCGCCGACGTCGTGTTCCCCGTGGCCACCGTCGTCGAGAAGACGGGCACCTTCCGCACCTGGGAAGGCAGGCCGCGCCCGTTCGCGGCCACACCCCTCGACACCACCCGCCGCGTCGCCGCACCCCTGTCGGACCTGCGCGTATTGCATTCTCTGGCCGCCGAAATGGGTGTCCCGATCGCACTGCCCGATGCCGCTGCGGCCCGGGCCGAACTCGACGCTCTCGGTGGTTGGAGCGGTGAGCCGATCACCGCGCCCGAATTCTCGAGCCGGACCAGACCCACACCCGGTCCCGGTACGGCGGTGCTGGCCGGGTGGCGGATGCTGCTCGACGCCGGTCGCCTGCAGGACGGCGAACCCAACCTCGCCGGTGTCGCGCGTCCACCGGTCGCCCGGCTCTCGGCCGCCACCGCCGCCGAGATCGAAGCCGACGAGGCCGACCACATCATCGTCGCCACCGACCGTGGCGAGATCACCGTGCCGCTGATGATCACCGACCTGCCCGACCGGGTGGTGTGGCTGCCGCTGCACTCACCTGGTTGCACGGTCGGTACCACCCTCGGCGTGACGCCCGGCGCCGTGGTGCGCCTGCGCCGCGCCGACGACAGGATGAAGGAACACCGCCATGAGTGATCGTGTGCTACTCCTCGCGGCCGACGCCGGGCCGGTCTTCGGCACGGACCCACTGTGGCTGGTCGTGGTCAAGGCGCTGGCGGTATTCGTCTACCTGATGCTCGTGCCGCTGGTCGCGGTGTACGCCGAACGCAAGGTCGTCGCCTGGATGCAGATGCGGGTCGGTCCCAACCGGGTCGGGCCGGGCGGGATGTTCCAGTCGATCGCCGACGGCGTGAAGATGGCGCTCAAGGAAGACATCATCCCCGCCATCGTCGACAAGCCGATCTACGTGCTCGCGCCGATCATCTCGGTGATTCCGGCGTTCATGGCGTTCGCGGTGATCCCGTTCGGCCCGGAGGTTTCGTTCTTCGGCACCCGCACCGCGTTGCAGCTCACAGACATGCCTGTCGGCGTGCTCTACATTCTGGCCATCACCTCCATCGGCGTGTACGGCATCGTGCTGGCCGGTTGGTCGTCGAACTCGACGTATCCGCTGCTCGGCGGGTTGCGTTCGACCGCACAGGTCATCTCCTACGAGATCGCGATGGCACTGACCTTCGCCACGGTGTTCCTGCTCTCGGGCACCATGGCGACCTCCGGCATCGTCACCGCCCAGGAGGGCAC
Organism: Nocardia sp. NPDC023733; assembly: GCF_040639775.1. NCBI lineage: Bacteria > Bacillati > Actinomycetota > Actinomycetes > Mycobacteriales > Nocardiaceae > Nocardia > Nocardia sp. NPDC023733. The sequence continues at coordinate 1,681,790 of NZ_JBFAAN010000001.1, forward strand.
CTGGTACGTCTTCCTGTTGCTGCCGTCGTTCCTGATCTACTGCGTGGCGATGGTCGGTGAGACCAACCGGGCACCGTTCGACCTGCCCGAAGCCGAGGGTGAGCTCGTCGGTGGTTTCCACACCGAGTACTCCTCGCTGAAGTTCGCGATGTTCATGCTCGCCGAATACGTCAACATGGCAACGGTTTCCGCGCTCGCCACCACCCTGTTCCTCGGCGGGTGGCGCGCACCGTTCCCGATCAGCCTGTGGGAGGGCGCCAACTCCGGGTGGTGGCCGGTGCTGTGGTTCACCGCCAAGGTGTGGACGTTCCTGTTCGTGTTCGTCTGGTTGCGCGGCACCCTGCCACGACTGCGCTACGACCAGTTCATGAACCTCGGCTGGAAACTGCTCATCCCCACCTCGCTGGTGTGGGTCATGGTCGTGGCCGGTGCGCGGGTGCTCGACATCGAGGGCATTCCCGGGCAGACACCCATCCTGGTCGGCACCGGCATCGTCGTCACCGTCGGGTTGATCGGCATGTTCGTGCGGGCAGGCCGGACGAAGGGGCTGCCGCCGCTGCCGGAGGAACCCGCGAGTTCGCCCGTGTTCCTCGGTTTCCCGGTGCCGCCGATTCCACCACGCACCGCCGACGCCGAACCGCGGATCGGTCTGCTCGATCCCTTCGCCGGGTTCGCCGTCACCGGGGCGACCATGTTCAAGAAGCCCAACACCGAGTTCTATCCGGAACAGAAGGTGCCGACCGCGCCGCGCTATCACGGCCGCCACCAGCTCAACCGCTACGCCGACGGCCTCGAGAAGTGCATCGGCTGCGAACTGTGCGCCTGGGCGTGCCCGGCCGACGCCATCTACGTCGAAGGCGGCGACAACACCGAGGACGAACGCTTCTCCCCCGGTGAACGCTACGGGCGGGTGTACCAGATCAACTACCTGCGCTGCATCGGCTGCGGCCTGTGCATCGAGGCCTGCCCCACCCGGGCGCTCACCATGACCAACGAATACGAACTCACCGACGACAACCGCGCCGACCTCATCTACGAGAAGGACCGGCTGCTTGCGCCGATGGAGCCCGGCATGGTCGCTCCGCCGCACGCGATGGCGCCCGGCACCGACGCCGCCGACTACTACCTCGGTCGCGTCGGACCCGCGGCGTCCGAAGAGGAGGTCCTGCGATGAGCACCCTGCTGGCCGCCGACATCGCCGCCACCTCCACCGGGGAAGCCGTGCTGTTCTGGGTGCTCGCCCCCATCGCCGTGCTCGGCGCACTCGGCATGGTGACCGCGGCCAAGGCCGTGCACTCGGCACTGTGCCTGGCCGCGACCATGATCGCGCTCGCCGTGTTCTACATCGCCCAGGACGCCCTGTTCCTCGGTGTGGTGCAGATCGTGGTGTACACGGGCGCGGTGATGATGCTGTTCCTGTTCGTGCTGATGCTCGTCGGTGTCGACTCGGCCGAATCGCTGCGCGAAACCCTGCGCGGGCAACGCATCGCGGCCGCGATCGTCGGCCTCGGATTCGGTTTGCTGCTCATCGGCGGCATCGGGTCAGCGCTGAGCGGAGACGGTACCCGCTTCGCGGGCAACGGTTTCGGCGAACGAGATGTGATCGCCGAACTCGCCGAGCTGATCTTCCTGCGCTACGTCTGGGCGTTCGAACTCACCGGCGCCCTGCTGATCACCGCCACCATCGGCGCCATGGTGCTGGCCCACCGCGAACACTTCACGCCGCGCCGCGGTCAGCGCGAGATGTCACGTGACCGTTTCCGTACCGGCGGTGAACGCGCCACCCCGCAGCCGACACCGGGCGTCTTCGCCCGGCACAACGCCGTCGACAGCCCGGCCCTGCTGCCCGACGGCTCCTACGCCGAACACTCGGTGAGCACCATCCTGCGCCACCGCCGCACCCGCGCCCACGAAGAAGCGCTGTTCCTGGCGGCGGGCGCGGCACGCGGCGACAACCCGACGGCCGACGAGGAAGGCAAGCGGTGAACCCCCAGAACTACCTGTTCCTGTCCGCGCTGTTGTTCACCATCGGCGCCGCCGGAGTCCTGTTGCGGCGCAACGCGATCGTGGTGTTCATGTGTGTGGAGCTCATGCTCAACGCGGTGAACCTGGCCTTCGTCACCTTCGCCCGGCTGCACAGCGACCTCGACGGTCAGGTGATCGCCTTCTTCACCATGGTCGTGGCCGCCGCCGAGGTCGTCGTCGGTCTCGCGATCATCATGACGATCTTCCGTGCCCGCCGGTCGACCTCGGTCGACGCCGCCAACCTGCTGAAGTTCTGACATGGGTACCGCAACGTTGTGGCTGCTGCCCGCGATCCCCCTGGTCGGCGCGATCGTTCTGCTGTTGCTCGGGCGCCGCGCCGACGGCTGGGGGCACTACCTCGGTACGGCCGCCGCGCTCGGTTCGTTCGTCGTCGCGGTCGTCGCGTTCGTCGCCATGCTCGGTCGCGCCGACGCCGACCGCGCCCAGCATCTGGAACTGTTCACCTGGGTGCCGGTGGCGCAGATGCAGGTCGCCTTCGGGCTGCAACTCGATCAGCTGTCGATCTGCTTCGCGCTGCTCATCACCGGCGTCGGCTCCCTGATCCACCTCTATTCGATCGGCTACATGAGCCACGATCCGGGCAGGCGCCGCTTCTTCGGCTACCTCAACCTGTTCCTGGCTGCCATGCTGGTGCTCGTCCTGGCCGACAACTTCCTCGTGCTCTACCTCGGCTGGGAAGGCGTGGGTCTGGCGTCGTACCTGCTGATCGGGTTCTGGTACGAAAAGCCTTCCGCCGCAACAGCGGCCAAGAAGGCGTTCGTGGTGAACCGAGTCGGTGACATGGGTCTGGCCATCGCCATGATGGTCATGTTCGCGACCTTCGGTTCGTTCGATTTCCGCACCGTGTTCGCGGCCGCACCGGGTGCGAGCGAGGGCACGCTCACCGTGATCGGGTTGATGTTGCTGCTCGCCGCGTGCGGTAAATCCGCGCAGGTGCCACTGCAGTCCTGGCTCGGTGACGCCATGGAAGGCCCGACGCCGGTGTCGGCGCTCATCCACGCCGCGACCATGGTCACCGCCGGTGTGTACCTGATCGCGCGCGCCAACCCGGTCTACGATCTCGCCCCCGGCGCGCAGGCAGCGGTGCTCGCCGTCGGCGCGGTGACGTTGCTGTTCGGCGCGATCATCGGCTGCGCCAAGGACGACATCAAGAAGGCCCTGGCCGCCTCGACGATGAGCCAGATCGGCTACATGATCCTCGCCGTCGGTCTCGGCCCGGCCGGCTATGCCTTCGCGATCATGCACCTGCTCACCCACGGCTTCTTCAAAGCCGGGTTGTTCCTCGGTGCCGGCTCGGTGATGCACGCGATGAACGACGAAACCGATATGCGCCGCTACGGCGGACTTCGCACCCTGATGCCGATCACCTTCGTCACCTTCGGGCTCGGCTACCTGGCGATCATCGGCGTGCCACCACTGTCGGGCTTCTTCTCCAAGGACAAGATCATCGAGGCCGCCTTCGACCACGGCGGCACCACCGGTGTCCTGCTCGGGGTGGTCACCCTGCTCGGCGCCGGGCTCACCGCGTTCTACATGACCCGCGTCATGCTGATGACGTTCTTCGGTGAACGCCGTTGGAAACCCGACACCCACCCGCACGAATCCCCCGCGGTGATGACCGGGCCGATGATCCTGCTCGCCCTCGGATCCGTGTTCGCCGGTGGACTGTTCGTGTGGGGTTCGTCGCTGGTGCACTGGCTCGAACCCGTCGTCGGCTCGCACCACGCCGAACCCGTCGTCCCGCCCATCGTCGTCACCGGACTCGCGTTGACGGTGGTCGCGATCGGTGTCGCCGTGGCCTACCGCAAGTACGCCGAGTCGGCGGTACCCGAGGTTGCGCCGGAGCCGGTCACCGTGCTCACCCGCGCCGCACGCAAGGATCTCTACGGTGATGCCGTCAACGAGGCGGCGTTCGAACGTCCCGGCCGCTACCTCACCCGGGCGCTGGTATTCGTCGATGCCAAGGGTGTCGACGGGATCGTCAACGGCACGGCTGCCGCCATCGGTGGGCTGTCGGCCCGAACCCGGCGCGTGCAAACAGGTTTCGTCCGCTCGTATGCCCTGTCCATGTTCACCGGCGCGGCCCTGGTGGCCGCTGCCCTGCTCGCGGTGAGGTTCTGGTGAACTCGTTTCCCTGGCTGACGACGCTCTGGCTCGCCCCCGCGATCGGTGCCGTCGCGGTGCTCGCGGTCCCCGCCGCCCAGCGCACCCTGGCCCGCGCACTCGCCTTCGCGGTGTCGTTCGGTGTGCTCGTGCTCGCCGTCGTGCTCGCGGTGAATTTCCGGCCCGGCGGTGAGCAGTACCAATTCGTCGAATCCCACGAGTGGATCCCGGCGTTCGGCGTGGGTTACACCCTCGGCCTCGACGGCATCGCCACCGCCCTGGTACTGCTCACCGCACTGCTCGTGCCGCTGCTGATCCTGGCGGGCTGGAACGACGACAGCGGCGACGGCCGCAAGAACGCCCACCTGTACATGGCATTGATGCTGCTGGTCGAGTCGATGGTGCTGATCTCGTTCCTCGCCCTCGACATCCTGCTGTTCTACATCTTCTTCGAAGCCATGCTGATCCCGATGTACTTCCTCATCGGTGGCTTCGGCGCCCGGACCACCGACGCCGCCGTGCGCGCGCAACGCTCGCGCGCGGCGGTGAAGTTCCTGCTGTACAACCTGTTCGGTGGGTTGATCATGCTGGCCGCGGTGATCGGGTTGTACGTGCTCACCGCCCGCGCCGGTCTCGGTGAGGGCTCGGCGGGCACCTTCGATCTGCGGGTGGTGGTCGAAGCGGCCAACAACGGCGAGCTCGGCGGTAGTACGGCGGTCTTGAACGCCCTGTTCCTCGGGTTCATGTTCGCCTTCGCGGTGAAGGCTCCCCTGTGGCCGCTGCACACCTGGCTGCCCGATGCCGCCGTGTCGGCCACCCCGTCGAGCGCGGTGCTGATGATGGCGGTGGTCGACAAGGTCGGCACCTTCGGCATGCTGCGCTACTGCCTGCTGCTGTTCCCCCTGGCCTCCGAGACTTTCGCCCCGCTCGTCATCACCCTCGCGGTGATCGGTGTGCTCTACGGTGCGCTGCTCGCGATCGGGCAGACCGACGTGATGCGCCTGATCGCCTACACCTCCATCTCGCACTTCGGGTTCATCATCCTCGGCATCTTCGCCATGACCTCCCAGGCGCAGTCCGGTGCCACCCTGTACATGGTGAACCACGGATTGTCCACGGCCGCACTGTTTCTCATCGCCGGATTCCTCGTCAGCAGGCGCGGCAGCCGGATGATCGCCGATTTCGGCGGCGTGCAGAAGGTCGCGCCCGTGCTGGCGGGCACGTTCTTCATCGCCGGACTCGCGACGCTGTCGCTGCCCGGACTCGCTCCATTCGTCAGCGAATTCCTGGTGCTGGTCGGCACATTCAGCCGGTACGAAGTGGCCGCGGTCGTCGCGACCGGTGCGCTGGTCCTTGCCGCGATCTACGTGTTGTGGCTCTACCAGCGACTGATGACCGGCCCGCTGCGGGAGGGCAACGAGAACCTGCGCGATCTGGTGCCGCGCGAACTCGCCGTGGTCGTCCCGCTGCTCGTCGCCCTGCTGGTGCTCGGCCTGTACCCGAAGCCGATGCTCGATCTGGTGAATCCCGCAGTGGGACAGACCTTGTCGACCATCGGTAAGCAGGATCCGGCGCCGAAGGTCCCCGCTCCCGAAGCAGCCCCCACCGGCGGACACAAATGAGGACGGACTCCGTGACCATCAACGAGCTCGCGGCCCCGCTGACCGCGCCGAGCATCGAATACCACCTGCTCGCACCGATGCTGATCGTGTTCGCCGTCGGCGTCGTCGGTGTGCTGGTCGAGGCGTTCGCGCCCCGCGCCTACCGGTACGGCACCCATGTGGTGCTCGGCATCGCCGGTGTGCTCGCCGCACTGGTCGCCGTGGTGCTGCTGGCCGGCACCGAGGCCACCGCCGTGGTCGGCGCCGTCGCGATCGACGGCGTCACCTTGTTTCTGCAGGGCACCATTCTCGTGATCGGTCTGCTCGGACTGCTGCTGATCGCCGAGCGCGGTGCGGTACGGCGCGTGCGCAGCGGACCGGGCACCTGGAGTCGGGCCGCCGCCGTCCTCGAACGCGGCGTCGACGCCTTCACCCCCCAGGCATCGTCGGTGCCGGGCAGCGCCAACGAACTCGCCGCCGTGCGGGCGGGCGTCTCGACCACCGAGGTCTTCCCGCTGACCATGCTCGCCCTCGGCGGGTTGCTGCTGTTTCCCGCATCCAACGATCTGCTCACCATGTTCGTCGCGCTCGAGGTGCTGTCGCTGCCGCTGTATCTGCTGTGCGGACTCGCCCGGCGCAGGCGGTTGCTGTCGCAGGAAGCGGCACTGAAGTACTTCCTGCTCGGTGCCTTCTCCTCGGCGTTCTTCCTCTACGGTGTCGCCTTGCTCTACGGGCAGACCGGCACCGTCTCGCTGCCGGAAATCGGTGCGGCACTGGACAAGCAGGGCGACGATGCCACTCTCGCCCTGCTCGGGATCGCGATGCTGGCCGTTGGTCTGCTGTTCAAGATCGGTGCCGTGCCGTTCCAGGCGTGGGTGCCCGACGTGTATCAGGGCGCGCCGACCCCGATCACCGCGTTCATGGCGGCGGCGACCAAGATCGCCGCGGTCGGGGCTACCATGCGGGTGCTGATGGTGGGAACCGGTGCGCTCAGCGATGATTGGCGGCCCGTGCTCGCCGCCGTCGCGGTGGCGACGATGGTGGTCGGCGCGGTCATGGCGGTCACCCAGACCGATGTGAAGCGGATGCTCGCCTACTCCTCCATCGCGCACGCCGGGTTCCTGCTCGTCGGCATGACCGCCGCCGATTCCGCGGGCCTGGCGGCGGTGATGTTCTATCTGCTGGCCTACGGTCTCGGCACCGTCGGTGCGTTCGCGGTGGTCAGTCTGGTGCGCGACGGTTCCGGCGACGAGGCCACCGCCATGTCGCAGTGGGCCGGTCTCGGTAAGCGGTCCCCCTGGCTGGCCTCGGTTTTCGCGCTGCTGCTGCTGTCGTTCGCCGGTCTTCCGTTGACCAGCGGATTCGTCGGCAAGTTCGCGGTATTCGCCGCCGCTTCCGGTGCCGGTTACATCTTCCTGGTCATCATCGGTGTCGTGTGCAGCGCCATCGCGGCGTTCTTCTACGTCAGAGTCATCGTGCTGATGTTCTTCACCGATCCACCCGCCGACGCCCCGACCGCGACGTCGCCGTTCGCGACCGTCCTCGTCGTCGCCTTCACCGCGGGCGCGACTGTGCTGCTCGGCCTGTTCCCCCAGCCCGTTCTCGACCTGGCAGAACGGGCAGCCCACTTCATCCGCTGAGTAGCGATTCCGTAGTTCAGGTAGGACGCGGGGCGTACATGATGATCGCGACGCCGAGCAGGCAGATTGTCGCCCCGATCATGTCCCAGCGGTCGGGGCGGAAGCCGTCCAATGCCATGCCCCACAGCAGGGATCCGGCGACGAATACCCCGCCGTAGGCGGCCAGGATCCGCCCGAAATCGGCGTCGGGCTGCAGCGTGGCGACGAAACCGTAGAGGCCGAGGGCGATGACTCCGGCGCCGATCCAGGCCACACCCTTGTGTTCGCGCACGCCCTGCCAGACCAGCCAGGCGCCGCCGATCTCGGCAACGGCGGCCAGGGCGAACAGCAGGATGGAACGCAACACGGTCATGGGCGCACATCCCGAATACCGATCCGCGACGGTGGCGAGGTTGCAGCGAATGCGAGTAAGCCGGTCCGCGCAGAGCTCACCCGGCCGCCCCGATCGCGGCCGAGGCGCGTGCGGCGAAGGCGTCGAGTACATCGACGTGGTTCGCCGGAACACCGACTCCCATCATCAAACCCTCCTCCTCGGCAGCGAAGTCGAAGGTGAAGAACGAGCAGCAGCGGCTCTCACGCCCGGCCAGCTCGCGCGCCACCGCCTCGGCACCCGGATCGAGGACCACGTCGAGCCGCGTCCGATCGCGACGTCGGATTGTGCGTGCAGAGCTGTGAAAAGCTGGTCGAACTCGGCGACCCGGATCGGTTGCTCCGCCGTGGGCAGGGTGCACGCCGGAGACACCCACTCGCCCTGATCTGGTTGAAGCTGCATTCTTCGACGGTAACCCGGTACCGCGGTACCGGAAACAACCTTCGCCGAGCGTTGCGAGTGGTGGGTCAGCCGCAGAGCCCGCTGGTGAGCCAGGCGCCCATGCCCGTGGCGGCCGGGGTGCCGGTGTAGGAGTAGGTGAAGGCGCGGCCCGCGGTGGTGGCGCCCGCGAGGGCGCTGAAGCCGCGGACGTTGCCGTTGTGGCCGACGAAGCGGGTGCCGCAAGGGAGTTGGGCGTAGCCGATGCCGAGTCCGTAGGACATGCCGTTGCCTTCGCCCATGTCGACGCCGTCGAGCATGTCGCGCAACTGGGCGGGCGGAACCACCTGGCCCGACACCAGTGCGAGGTAGAAGCGGTTCAGGTCGGCGCCGGTACTGACCAGGGCGCCTGAGGCCCACGGCAGAGACGGTTCCATAAGGGTTTCGTCGGTGACGTTTCCGTCGACCGTGGTGTAGCCGGACAGGTGGGGTCGGCGCAGACCGGTTTCGCCGGTGGCGGGCAGGTAGGTGTGCGTCAGGCCGAGCGGGGTGATGATGCGGTCGGCGAGCTCGGTGGCGTACGAGCGACCGGTGACGGCCTCGATCAGCATCCCCGCCACCAGGTAGTTGGTGTTGTTGTACTGGAAGCGGGTGCCGGGGGCCGACTCGGCGGGCGACTGCAGGATGATCGCCATCTCCTCCTCCGGTGTGAAGGTGCGGCCGACGACGGCCGCCTGGTGCTCCGTCAGTTCGAACGAACGCGGAACCGGCAATCCGCTGCGGTGACCGAGGAGCTGACGAACCGTGATCGCCTGCCCGTCCACGCCGTCACCACGAAGCAAACCCGGCAGGTACTTCTCCACCGGCGCATCCAGCACCACCCACCCCTCGGCGACCAACTGCAACACCACCGCCGCCGTGAACGTCTTGGTGATGCTGCCGACCCGCACGTAATGCGGTCGATCATCAGGAATCGGTGCGCCCTCGACGAGATCGGCGACCCCGGCGCTCATCACCGCCGTCGCACCGTTGTCGGTCAGGGTGGCTACAGCGCCGACAGCTCCGGACTCGACCAACCCGGCAAGGTCGGCCCGCACCGAGTCCAGCCGCGCGGGCGCGACGGCGGGCGCCTCAGCGGAGCTCGTAGTACAGCTCGTCAGCAACAAGGCGATGGTGCAGATCGGCAGGATCAACGTACGTGTCAGCATGAGCAGACAGTAGAAAGCCGTGGCACACAGGCACATTGGACTGCGGTACTACCCAGCTGTCAGACTGCCGTAGCCCCGGGGAGGTGTCAGCAGGCGGTATAGACGAAGATCCGCGTTCCCGGCGGATACGGTGGGCGGCATGAAGGGTAAGGGGAGAATCTTGGCGGACGAAGTTGCGGGGATGTCCGTGCGGCAGCGGATGCGGACATTGGCGGTCGAAGCTCGACGCTCGGCCGGGACCGCCGAGTCGACGAGGCTGCTCGACGAGATGGCGGCGCGGGGTCGTGCCGGGGCGCGGACGGCGAGTTTTCTGGCGGTCGTCGGTGAGCAACGCGATTACCTTCTGGCACAGCTTGATTCGGCGGATCAGGAGATCGCGTCCCGCGCTCTGACGGGATTGATCCGCCTCGGGGTCGATCCCGAGGTGGTCGTCGACAGATTGCCGGAAGCCTCACAACGAACCCGCAAGAGCATCCGCCGGGCGCTCGCGCGCGGTGACCGCCGGGAAATCGCGGATGCGCTGATTCCCACGCTACGGACGTTGTACGGGGACGCGGAGGCGGCACGGGTCCTGCCTTCGTGTTCGCCCGCTGTGGTCACCGAATGGCTGCCGACGCTCGCGTATGCGGTAGCGAACCGGACTACCTTGTCCAGCAAGCACATCGGTGTCGTCTTCGATTTCGTCGAGGCACGGTCAGGGCAAGCGGACCGCGCCGAGTGGCGAGAACTGTGGGCATGGGTCACCGCGAGCCCGGTCGCCGCGGCAGATTACGCACCCGACCGATTGCTCGCCCTGGCCGCGGCAGCCATCGATTTCGTCCCGGTGACGACACTGAACCCGGTCGTCGGAAAACTCGCACGCCACGACCCGCGCGCAGTTCATCGACTGATGCTGCATCCGAGCGGGAACGGCCGCGCGCTGGCCGGTCCCGCGTTGTGGCGGGCAATGCGATCGCTGTCCGACGACGAACTGCGCCAGGCATATCTCGGCACCCGGTCGAAGCGCGAATTCCTGCGCGCACTTCCACCGTCGCGACGCGCCGCGATCGCCGGAGCCGACCTCGCGCGGCCGGGCTCGGCGCCCGCAACGGTGGATCTCGCCCTGCTCGACATGATTCCCGGTCCAGCTCGGGCAGCGATCGCCCGCGAACTCCTGTCCCGGCCCGGCGGCACCGACGTACCGGATGTCACCGACAGGCTCACCGCACGACTCACCTGGGCGGAAGCCGAACCGCCGCTGACCGCAGCCATCCGGCGCCCGACCGCCGACGAGCGTGCCACCGCCTACCCGCAACTCGTCACGGCGGCGGTGGGAAGTCGCGATCCATCGGTCATCACCGAACTGCTGTCCCTGTTGACGCGGTTGCGCAACGAACAGGATCCGGTCCGAACCAGCGCACTCGGCGCGGTCGCCGACATCCCGATGTCGCTGTTCACCACCGACCACCTGCCAGGCATCGAGCGACTCGCCACCGACGCACTGCAAGCACGCGACCGATCGTGGAATACCTCGAACGCGGTCGGCACCCTCGCGCGCACACTGCTGCTGCACGGCGGTATCACCTCCGAACCGGCGTTCACCGAGGCCGCGCTCCGCATCATGGGCAGGCTCGCCGACCTGTCGATCGACCCGAATCTGTCCGGATTGCACCGCAATCTGCCCCGCGGGGCCGAACAGCGGATTCTCACGACGCTGCTCCCCCGGCTCGAATCCGAGGCGGAGCGGGAACGCTGGGGACTGTGCCTGAGTTTGGCCGACGGGCTCGAACACCGCGCCTTCGACCTGCCCGAACTCCAACGGCTGATCCTGCGCGCCTGTTCCGCGTCCTCGGACACGACTGTCCGCCAGGCTGTTCGGCTCGCACTCGCCGCACCGGCCACCCGCGACACCCACCTCGACGAACTGCTCGCCCGCGATCGTTCCCTGATCACGCTGCCGCTGGTCCAGTCGCTGATCGGCGAGCGCCGCACCGATCTGCTCGACGCCCTGCTCAACACCAGGACACCTGGCCGGTTCCTGTCGGGGAAAGTGGTGTTCGTGCCGATGTTCGTCACCGGGTTCCACCGGTGGTCACCGCACCACATCGACCGCTACGCCCGACTGCTCTACGACTACGCACGCGGCCGCCAGACCACGCCGTACGAGCGAGCCTCGGCGATCCGCCAACTCGGCCGTCTGCCCGGCAGTCTCGCTCGGGTGACGTGGTTCGTCGACAACGGCGAACTCGTCGATGCCGAGGCCGCGCTCACCGCACTCGGCACCAGCGACGAGCCGGCAGCCGCCATCAGCGTCCTGGCCCGGCATGTGGGCGACGATCGCGCCCGCGTCGCGGTGAGCAGTATCGCGACCTGCGCGAAGTGGATAGCACCGGCTCGGTTGTCGAGCACCGTCGCACCGCTGCTCGAGTCGCCGAAGATCACCGCGCGTAAGGAAGCGATCCGGCTCCTCGCCGAATTGCGGGCCCCTGACGCGTTGCCGATCATCGCCGGGCTCGTTACCCGTCCCGATGCGCACCGCGACGTGCGACGCGCGGCCGTGTTCGCCACCCGTTTCCTCCTCGACAACGACCAGACGTGGGCGCTGCTCGACGACGCCGCAGCCGATCTCGAGGTAGCAGGCGCCGTCCTCGACATCGGCCCCGCATTGCTACCGGTCCCGCAGCGGCAACGGTTCGCGGCGCTCGTACGCGACCTGGCCGCCGCTGACGACCCTCGCGTGGCCGCCGCCGCGCTCGACGCACTGGGTTCGTGGCAGCGTTGGTGGGCGCCGGGCACTCGCGAGGTGATCGTCGACCGGCTCACCGACCTCGAATCGATCGGCACCTGGGTAGCCGCGATGCGCGCCCTGTTGGCGGGTGTCCGAACCGACGGCGACACGGCGGCGGTGATCGAGGCCGTCCGCAGATTGCGCAGCTCCGATGTCAGCGCCGTCGACCGGGATATTCCCGCGCACCAACGTCTTTCGAAGTTGCTGCATTGGTTCATGACGGTTGTCCGCAACCACCCCACGAGCCCGCGTGCGTTCTCCGCGCCGGTCGTCGCCGCATTGGCCGACGACCCGATCTGGCACGACCAGGTCATCGAACTGACCGTGGTGGCAATCCGCTGGACCGACCCCGCCGATGTCGTCACGACCCTCGACGAGGTCGCCCGCTATGCCACCGGAGCCCTGGTCACCCGACCGGCCCATCACCTCGGCCAACGGCTCAACTCCGAACTCGACACCACTCCACCGACGACGTTTCTCACGATCAGCACCGAACTAGCCCGCAGCCAAGCACCTTCCACCGCATTGGCCGCACTCGCCATCGTCGACCGCTACGCAGGAAAGTTCGGCTGGTCACCGGAGTGGGTTCGATTGCTGACAGCATTGCGCGCCCACCCCCACCCCGATGTCCGTCGTACCGCCCACACTGTCTTCATGGCTCCGGAGTAGCCACGAAACGAGGCCTATTCGGGTGAGCAACCGTGCTCACGGCTCGTCGAGCACTTCTTGCAGGCGGGCGGCGAAAGTGGCTGGTTCGTTGACGAATCCGGTGTGGTCGCCGGGGAACAGGACCGGGTCGACGCCGAGCGCCGAGGCCAGTTGGCGGGCGGTGCGGTCGCAGAGCTGGCCGGTGGAGTCGGTGCCGATACCGACGATGACGCGGGTGGGGATCGTGCGGAGCAGGGGCGGATCGGGCACCCATGCGGTGGTGTGGCGCAGTTCGTGGATGAGCCAGTAGCGTTCGCTCGCCACCTGGCGCGGGTCGCGCTCGGTACCGAACATCTGCTCGAGGACCGGGTCGGGAATCGGAATGTCGGCTTGGGCGAAGAACTTCCGCCACGCGCCGAGCACATCGCCGTCGGTGTAGGTGGCGATGATGTCGTCGGTACGGGCACGCTGAGCGTCGGCGTCGGGGAGCAGTTCGCGCAGCGGGGGTTCGTGGGCGACGACCGTGGTGACCAGGTCGGGGTAGTTCTGGGCCAGGGCGAGCGCGGACACGGCGCCGCCGCTGGAACCGAACACCACCGCCGGGCCCGCGTCGAGATGGGTGACGAGCCGGGCCAGGTCGTCGGCGCGGGCCGCGACGGTGGAGTCCTGATCCGGGTCGTTCAGGGAGCTGGCGTTGTGGCCGCGCGGGTCGGTGGTGAGGACCGTGTTGGTGGTGGCGAGCTGCTCGGCCAGCGGGGCGAACGCGGCGGCGTTCATCGGTGCGCCGACGAGCACCATCAGCGGTCCCGTCCCCCTGACCTCGTAGTACAAACGGGCATCAGGCACCACGAGGGTGCCGGTGGTGACGGCGGAACTGGCGGTCATGAGCCTCTCCCGGATCTCGGCCTACAGGTAGCACCCATAAAGACGGTGCCCACCGCCAGAACTCATCGCTGCCCGCGAAAAACTTTTTGTGAACTCAGTTGTAGGACTTCGCCACCCCGTCGAGCAGGTTCTCGAGCGTCTCGTACGCGGGGACGTCGACCACGTCGATCAGGTCGGCGGGAACCGGCACCTTGCGCTCGGCGGCCACGGCGGTGAACTGCGCGTTGTCGCCTGTGCGGAAACCGTGTTCGGCGGCGAGACGGCGCAGTTCGGCGTTCTCGGTGAGCAGCTTGCCGATACGGTCGCCGGTATCGGTGAACGGGACCAGTGTGTGGCTCGACAGCACGGTCGGTGTCGGATAGGCGAGAACCATGTCGTCGGTGATGCGTCCCTGCCCCGCGGCCTCGATGAACTGGGCCTCGTAGATGCACACCATCGGCGTCGGACCCATCCCGTTGGTCAGGTACTGGGTGAAGGGCCCTTCGCTGCTGTTGTCGGTGTAGCCCTGGGCGAGGAACAGTTTCGACAGCGTCGGCAGCACATGCTGTTCGGCGGTGCCGCCGCGCACGATGGTGTGATCGTTGGCCACATAGCCGGCGATCGCCATGTACATCGCGGCGGAGTTCGAGGTACGCGGGTCGGTGGTGGAGACCAGGATGTTCTTGGCCACCGGGTAGGTCGTGTTGCCGGGCAGGTCGTCCCACTGCACACCCTGGGCGGTGAGCTCGAGGTAGCGCTGCATGTCGAAGGTCGCAACGGGGCCGGGCTTGATCACGCCTGCCGCGGTGAGCAGGTCGGCGATCGGCCGGTAGGTGGCGATCGCGATCGGTGAGGAGAACGGCGTGTATCCAGCGGTGACGTTGCGCAACCGCTGAATGCGTTCGGCTGCGGGCTTGCTCGACGGAAACGCGAAATCGAAACTGTCGAGGTTCACCTCGGTGGCGATCTGCCGCGATCCGGCGGGCTGCACCTCCACCCGGATCCCGTTGTCGGTGAGCACCTGCACGACCCGCTCGTCGGCGAAGAACGACATCTTCTCCGACCCGACCACACCGCGCACCACCGTGACCGCGCCGACCGGTGCGGCGGCCGGGCTTTCGGCGCTGCTCGGCCACAGCGTCATCCCGGCGGCCACGATCGCCACCGCCCCGACCGCACCGACCGACAGCGAAACGAGCTTCCGCCTGCTCACCGACGGCGCCGCGGGCTCCTCCTCGGCGACGACCGGTTCGGCCGGCTGCTCGGTGGCGGCAGGGCGCGCGGTGGGCGCGGGCACGCGCACGGTCGGGTCGGAATCGGCGAGTTCGTTGCGCACGATCCGCTCCACCAGGATCGGCACGAACTCACGGATCGGCTTGCCCTCGAAGCGGGTGTGCGCGGCACCGACTGCCGAGGTCACCTGCTCGACGGGAACATTGTCCGACAGATCTTCGACCAGGCTTTCGGTCATGCGCCGCATGGCCTGCTTCTCACGTTCGACGGCATCGGCAGCTACGCCGGGGATTACGCGCGACACCACAATTCTCCTGGTCATACTTCGGGCTGCGGACGCGGCGCGCGGCGACCTGCGCACGCCGCGGGCCACGCTACCGGCGCGCAGCACAGTTACCCCAGCTGTGAACGGCCCGGCACGCAGAGTTCAGCACCCGCTCCGCTTCCGGCAACGTCATGTTGTCCGGATGTTCGTCCACCGCCGCGAAAAGTGCACTGCGGGTGTGGGATTCGGGGTCAGCGGTCGGCGACGGCCTGTGTGTTCACCGTCGGTGCGGGCGCGGTGGCGGTGTGTGTGGCCCGCACGATACCGGCGGCGAGCAGGTCGAGCACGCCGATCACGATCAGTCCGCCGCCTGCCATCGTCGCCAGGCCGGTGACGGTCTTGAAGGTCATGGCGATGATCGTGATGCCGATCGCGAGGGTGCCGAGCCCGCAGAGCTCGGCGGTCCAGCTGTCGGCGCGATCGTCGTCCCACACCGCGACGAGTGCGAGCACGATCCCCCGCACCGTCCACCCGAGCCCGATCCACAGCGCGAGCAGTTCGATGTTCCCACCACTGAACGCCAGCACGGCCAGCACCGACGTGAGGGCGGCACTCACCAGTACCAGCACCCGAAGCAGGAACCCGATCCGCGCCCACAGTGCCAGGAACCCTTGCACGAGCGCGCTGATCACCAGGGCGATCCCGAAAATCAGTGCCAGCGTCGATTCGTCGCGCCCGGGCCACAGCAACGTCACCACCCCGAGCACGAACGACGCCCCGCCCGCGATCACCATCGCCTGCCGGGTCCCCCCGCTGTGCTGCCCCTCCCCGTCGGTCAAGGACATGCCGCCCACCCTATGCCCGTTGAGCCCCGGTGCGGCTCAACCACCGTGGCGTGGCGCCGCCTACGGGCGTCGTGCGTACTGATCCACCAGCGCGGCGCACCGACAACGCCCGTCACCTCGGACCGGCGTCCTGAACTATCGCTTCCTCGAGACGTGCATGGTGATCCTCGCGGTGACGAAGGCGTTGGCGTCGGCATCGAGGACGTCGACCGGGACGACGAGTTCGGTGGGGTCGTCGCCGAATTCGGGGATCGGGTCGAGGTGGGCGACGGCGGTGACGGCTGTGGTGGCCTTGGATTTGTATTCCACGGTCATCCCGACCGGGATCCATCGGTGGGTGGCCGGGATGGTCGCGTCGGTCATCATGCCGCCGGCGAGTTCGGCCATATTGCAGGACGCGATGGCGTGGTAGGTGCCCAGGTGGTTGTGGACGCTGCGACGGTTGGGTGCGGTGACCCGGCACAGTCCGGGACGCAACTCCTGGATCAGGGGGTGCACGCTGCGGAAGTAGGGCGCTTTGAAACACAGCGCCTGCGTGAACAGCCAGTTGCCGAAAGGCAGGCGTCGCAGCGTGTTCCACAGCGCGAGGTTGGTACTGGCCGCCTCGGTGGTCATGGTCGGCATCCTCCGGTCTCGTCTCAGCGCAGGGCCGCGGTGACGGCGGCGTACATGGTGTTCTTGATGGCGGCGAGAGTGCCGGGATTCTTGCCGAGGATCGGGGTGAGCTTGGCGGCGGAGTCGGCGACGAGCTCGGCTTCGGTGGCCGTGGCGTCGACGAGCCCGGCGGCGAGGGCATCCGGACCGGAGAAGCGGTGACCGGTGGTCATCGCCGTGACCGCGGCCTGCGGGCCGAGTTTGGCCTGGATGAGAGCGGCCATGCCGGGGGTGAAGGGGATGTTGATGTCGACCTCGGGGAAGCAGTAGTAGCCGCGGTCCGCACGCATGATCCGGAAGTCGTGGGCGATGGCCAGCATGGCGCCCGCGCCGAAGGCGTGGCCGTTGACGGCGGCGACGGTCGGCAGCGGGAACGTGAGGATGCGGGCGAACAGTTCCTGAACTCGGCCGACGTACCATTCGCCTCGGTCGCCGTTGGCCATCAGCCATTCCAGGTCGAGCCCGTTGGAGTAGAACTTGCCGCTGCCGACGGTGATCAGGCCCTGCGCTTCCTGCTCGATGGTGTCGAGCTGGGCGTTCACGCTGTCGATCCAGTCCGGGGAGAACCGGTTTTCGTTGTCACCGAGGGTGAGCACGGCGATCTTGTCCTCGTAATGCACTGTCGCGGTCATGATGTTGCCTCTCATTTCTTGGGGATGGAATCGTCAAGGGGCAGGGCGAGAACGGCGCGGACGGCGGCGGCAAGGCGTTGGCGCACTGCGGTGTCGGGATCACGACGGCCACGCAGCAGCAGGGCGGTCGGCAGTTCGACCACGCAATCGCGGACAACGGTCACCGCTTCCCGATCACCCCGCCCGTAGACGCCGCGCGCCAAGTCGACCAGCAGTCCGGTGAGCAGGTCGTCGAGCCGTTGCAGTTCTTCGGCGATGTCGCCGGGGATCTCGCTCGATCCGAGCAGTTCCTGCCTGGACACGGTCAGCAGGAAACGCCCCGACACCGGGTGCTCGAGCATGAATTCAGCCGGTGTATCGGCGGCCGCAACCACCGCTTCGATCGCATGTTCCGGCGCGGAACTGGTCGCCAACGCCCGGTCGACAGCTCGACGTTGCAGCTCGAGGAACCGTTGCGCGGCGCGCAGCCAGGTGCGGCCCAGCAGTCCGGCGCGCGACCCGAAGGCGTGATAGATCGCCCCGTTCGACACACCGGTCGCCTCCGACAGTGCCCGCACAGTGACAGCAGTGGGACCGGAGTCGACGGCCATTGCTTCGGCGGCATCCAGCAGGTGATCGAGATCGTGTATCCGGGGGCGCGGCATGAACCGAGATTAACAGAGCATGCGCTCTGTAACAATCCACGAGGCAGTAGCCCCAAAGCTCCTTACGTGACGAAGACAAGGGGGCGGATAGCGAGCGATCACTCCGATATGGCCACTATCGACGCCTCGGCGTCGTTCTGATACATTTTGTTTCATAGTTGTGAAACAGCTTGTATCGAAAACGGAGTCGAATGAGACCACCCGATCCGCGCGTCGAGCGCAGCCGCAGTTCCGCCCTCGCGTCAGCGCGCGAACTGCTGGTCGAACAGGGCGTGACGGGGCTCACTCACGGCGCGGTCGCGGCCCACAGCGGAGTCAGCCGCGCCACGCTGTACCGGCACTGGCCCGAACCGGCCGATCTCGTCCGCGATGCGGTTGCCGGGCATATCGCGGCGGTGCGGCCCGAACCGACCGGCGACCTACACGCAGATCTGCTCGCCGTGCTTTCCGTGACGCGCGCGATGCTCCACGAACCGGTGATGGAACAGGCCATGCGCGTCATCATCGAAAGAGCCGGAGTGGATCCGCGTTTCGCGGAGGTCAAGGTGAGGCTGTACCGGTCCGGAACCGGAGCGGTTCGCGCGATCCTGGCCGATGCCATCGCTCGCGCCGAACTACCGGCGGGACTGGACATCGATCTCGCCGTCGATCAATTGCACGGCCCGTTGTTCTTCCGTCGGCTCGTGGCCCATCGAACGTTCGATCTCGATTACGTGCGTCGCGTCGTCGACGAATTCCTGCGCTCTCACCAGCCCCAAAGCCCACGCCTGCAAGGACACTCATGATCCCGCTCGGAAACGCCGCCCGCCTGCTCGCCGGAGTCGTCGCGCTCGCCACGATATTCGGGGCGCTACTCGCTGATTTCCTGATCCCGGCCGGCGCGGCACAACACCTGCGAAACGACGCCTGGCCCCCACACGCGAAGTTCCACGATGCCCAATACATCGTCATGTCGCTGTTGCTCGGCGTCATCGCACTGGTTCTGCTGATGCGACGGGGCGGCGACCGATTTCCCGCGCTCGGCTGGGCCTGCGCGGTCCTCGCCGTTCCGTGGCTCGCGCTCCTCGGCGCACTGCTCTTCCCCGGCACGGCCATCCAGGACCCTGAGTTCGACAATCCGTCGGCACTCGGCCTGCACCCCCAGATACTCCTGTCGCTGATCCTGCTGGCCCTCCTGCTTGCTGCCGTTGCGCTCGCCGCCAGGCAACGACCGGGCGCGGCAGCGGAACCGAGGCGTGCTGACTCCGATCGAGGCGAATTCGGGGCGTGAAGATTCAGAAGAACCAGCCCAGTTCGGGCGCGCGCGGTGTCGTGAAGGCTTCGGTGAAAGCGGCGAGGGCGGAGGGGTTTTCGGAGTGTAGGCGATGGGCGGTGGCGTAGGCGGTGGCTCGGTGGGCGCCGAAGTAGAGGCCGGCGAGAACGTTGATGTCGCACGTCAGGACGGGGCGGCGCGTGGTCGGGGCGCATTCGGCGTGACCGTCGCGGATGTGCAGGGCGAAGGTGCCGCCCGCGTCGCGGAAAGGATCGTGGACCGCGATGACCGTGTCGAGGTCGTGGCGGTAGGTGCGCGCGGTGAGGGCCGCGGGGATATCCATGAGGCGGGCCCACAGGGAATCGCCACGGTTGGTCAGCTGGACGGCGCGCGGGTTCGTCAAGAAATAGGGCAGCGGGTCGTCGTCGGCGACGTTGGCTTCGACGGTGTCGACGAGGTCCATGCCGAGCAGGACCCGCCACAGTGCGATGTGGGCCTCCGTAGTGACGGCGCGCCATTCGGCTACGACGACGGCCGATTTGCCGTCGTCGTAGCGGCGGCGATACAGGACGTAGCCATCGGCGTGGAGCAGCACGAACAGGGAGGTGGCGTTCCCGCGATGGCGTTGCGGATCGGTGAAGACGAGGTCCCATTTCGCGTCGGGACGCCACTGGGCACCGGGTGTGCGGGCTTGCCATCGGTCGTAGACGGCACGGATGTGGTCGGCGGCCTCGGCGAGGGTGCTGAGCACGACGCCACCGGGATCCGGTGTGCCGGGGCGGAACTCCGCCTTGCGCCGATCCACGACCACCGTGTTGTCGAAAATCGCCGTCTCGTACCCGAACCGGCCGTAGATCGAGCCTTCACTGGCCGTGAAGATCGTCAGCGGCAGCCCGTCCGCCTCGGTGCGTTCGTGTTGCGCCGCATACAGGGCGCGCAGGATGCCGCGCCGCCGATGCGTCGGCGCCACCGCCACGCCCGACACACCGCAAGCCCGTACGCTGCGCTCCCCCGGCACCGTGACGCTCATGGTGATGTCGACCGTGTGCCCGACGATCCGATCGCCGTCGACCGCCACCAACGACCTTTCCGCCGGGAAGATCCGCAGCTTGTGCTCGAGTTCGGCCTCCTCGTACCGCATCCCGAACCCGGTCTCCTGCAACAGCACGATCGCTTCCGCGTCCGCGCGAGTAGCTTCCCGTATCCGAATCGTCTGCACCGAAGTCATGCACCGCACCCTCCCACGCCGGGGCGCCGATCACACCTGATTTTCCTCCGGCGCCGTTGCGCGCGTCCGCACGCTGACGACTTCCACCACCGAGCGACGCACGTCGGCAAGCACATACGGTGCGGCGACCGCACCCACCGCATCGGGCAGCGGGTCAACGGGGAGGCGATGGATGCGTAGCGTCAGGTCGGATGACACCGGCAGGTCGGTGTGGGTGTCGGTGTCGATCGGCTGTACCGAGTTGTCCGGTACGTCGACCCGACGAACCTGCACCGCGGAGTCGACGGTATCGCTGTAGTTCTGGGCCTGGGCGGTCGCCCGACCGGCGAGGAGGTCGACGACGGCGTTCACCGCCACCGGATCCCGGGTGGCGTCGTAAGCCCATCGCCGCCCGAGGACACCGTGTTCCATGGTGCCGACCAAGGCTTCGTCGGCGCCGTGCAGTGGCGCACCCCGGTACGTCAGCGGGACATGGTAGAGCTGCGGGCCGGTGGCCGAGTCGTCGATCAGGAGCAGGAATTCGATGCCGACCACGCCGTCGGGATCGTCGAGCCGGAAACCGCCCGCCTTGCTCAGGCGCGGGGTGGTGCCGCGATACCACCGTCGTGTCGGCAACCATGCTTCGAGCAGCTCGAGCTTGCTCGGGGTCAGGGTGGTCTGGTGAACGATCGCCATATCGCAGGCTACATCCGAGCCGTCATCGCGCGCAGGTCCGGCAGCGAGCCGATGCGCTGGGTGACAGGACGGCCGGGGGCCGCGGCCTGGGGTGAGCCGGTCGTGCGCAACAGGGTGCGAACCGATTCCGGGGTGGCGCGGCCGGGGCCTGCGGACCGGATGCCCTGGTAGGCGGCGATCGCGCCGACGACGATCGGTGACGCGCTCGAGGTGCCGCTGAACTCGTCGGTGTACCAGAGGTCTTCGTCGTCACCGCCCTGCAGGTCCCCGTAGCCGGTGGTGGTCACCTCACGCCCCCAGCCCTGTACGTCGAGGCGGGCGCCGTAGTTGGAGAAGCCCAGGCGGGAGCGCGCCGGGCCGTGGTCGCGGCCGTGCAGTCCGGGCGGTGGTGCGCCGGCACCGACGATGATCGCGCCGGAATCGTTGTTACGGAACGGGTTTCGCCAATCGGCGGGAAAGTCGGCCGGTCGGGTGTCGTAGATCGGTGCGTCCAGGTCCTCCGCACCGTTGCCCGCCGCTTCCACCACGATCACGCCGCGCCCGACCGCGTAGCGAACGGCGGCGAAATCGTCGGGCCACCACTCGACGGCGATGTAGCCGCGCTGATCGGGGGTTGCCCGGTAGTCGAATCGGGGTCCGGGCCGGTGCAGTTCGATGAGCAGCACGTCACCGGGGTCGAGTGCGTCTGCGGCGGAACGGATGGCCGTCGCCGAACCGATCCCGAAGATCGAGATCGCCCGGATGTGCGCCTCGGGCGCGATACCGGTGATGCCGAACGGATTCAGATCGCCGCTGATCTCGCCTGCCACCGCCGTGCCGTGGTCGCGCCAACCCCGGTCCGTCGACGCCGTTCCGCCGATGATCCCGCCCTGGTTGTGGCGCAGATCCTCGTGGGTGAATCGCCACGCGCCCTCGATGTCGATGACCCGCACGCCGGTGCCGAGACCACCGGGGCGGGTATGCGCCCAGGTCGCGTCGATCCCGTTCGGCGCCGCATCGAGGTACGCCTGCCTGCTGCGGAAGTCCGGGGTCACCGATGGTGCATCCGTGGCGCGGGCGACGGTTGCGCCGGGTGCGAGCGGCGGTTCGGCAGCGGGTTTGACATACGCCGCGGTGACGGTGTCTTCGGCGCGCAACCGGTCGGCCACCTCGGTCAAATCCCCGACCGCACCGACGACCCGGTGATAGCCGAGGTAGGAACCGGCCTGCGCGGCCTGCGGTGTATCGGCGAGTTTGCCCGCGAGCCGGTTGCCCGGCCCGAAGATCGGCACCAGATGCGCGTCGCCGGGCAGCAGGCCGTCGACGTGACCGCGTACCGCACTGGTCTCACGCAGGGCGGCCGGTGTCAGATCGGGCCCGGTCGGGGTGGTAACGACGATCAGTTCCGCAGGCGACACGGCGGGCGCGGGTGTCCCCGAGTTCCGCTGCCTGCTGGATCGGGTGGAGGCCATGGCTACCAGTGAACAGGGCGTGCGCGCACACCGCTACCGTTGTGCCGCATCAGCTTTCGCGACACGCCGATCACATGACCACGGCCACCGCTCCGGCCACCGCGATCGCACCCACATACAGCAGCACCAGGCGGGTATCGCGCAACCAGCACCGGCTGCGCCGCAGTCCGGCCCGCCATGCCCGCCAGTAACCGGCGAACGCCAGCGCACCGAACGCGGCGACCGCCCAGGGACCGAACAACCAGGTGAGCAGTGCGGCGGTCGCCACCACACACAGGGTCAGCGGGTCGTGCGGTTGACGCGCGCGCACCGCCTCGTCGTAGTAGACGCCACGCTGCGAGCTCACCGCACCTCCATCGGCAGCAGTTTGCGCCCGGCCGGGGCCGCCACCGGCAACCGCTGACGGGACAGCGCAGGCCATGCCTGCACCGCGCAGAACGGGGCGCACTGGTCGGCGTCGGAACGGGTGCCGACGTGCACACAGCACTGGGTGAGCCGTTCCTCGATCATCGTCGAGATGTCCATGAACGGTTTCACCGTCACCCGCACGACTCGCTCCCCCAGCAGCTTCCGCAGCCGTGCGCGCCGACCGGGCAGCGCCGAGGACGCCAGCGTCAGCAACGTCGACATCCCCAGGTCGCAGTGCTGACAGATGTTCTCCCACACCTTCCCGATCTCCGGATGCGACAGCGACGACTGCTCCGACAACAGCCCGAGCAGCGACTCACGCACCGCGACCCGCAGCTCGGCGGGCAGATCCGTATCGGCGATGCGGTTCGACACCAGTCCCAGTTGCGACTTCAACCTGTCGTTGCCGATCAGCGACACCAGCGAGCGCCACTGTCCGGCGTCGTCGCGCAGCAGGTAGCCGACCGAACAGCAGTGCGGGTGCGAACACGGCAGGGCGGTGAGGTCGCGCCAGGTGACCTGACCGCCGGTTTGCGGACCGAGCCTGCGCAACACACCGGTATGGGTGAGGCGGCGCAGCGGGTCGATGGCTCCGGAACGGCCGGAACCGAATTGGGGCTGGATCGACACTCCACCGACGAACGGGGTGTCCATCGCCGTGCGCAGCACCGCACCGATCTCGTCGTCGTTCACGTCGAGCGCCACAGTCATCACCAGGGTCGTGAACACTCCTGCTTCCGAAAGTCGCTGCAGTGCCTGCTGTTTCCGCAGCCGCAGATCACCACCGCGATGATGACGTGAGGCCTGTGCCGATTCGCCGTCGTACTGCAGGTACACCTCGACCCGGTCGCGATGCGCACCGACCAGGGCGAGCAGCTCGTCGTCCACGGCCAGGCGAACACCGTTGGTATTGAGCAGGATCCGGGTGATCGGCCGGGCGGTCAGCTCGGCGAACAACCGGGGCAGCTCGGGATGCAGGGTGGGTTCGCCGCCGCTGAGCATCAGGACGTCCAGGCGCCCGTCTTCCCTGGCCAACCGCTGGTCGACATTGGCGAGGACGTCCTCGACCGCGACGACTCCGCGCAGTTCCGGCGACGAATCGGCGAAACAGGTCGGGCAGCGCAGGTTGCAGCTGTCGATGATGTCCTCGAGCAGGATGCAGGTGTGCTGGGTCTGCATCTCGGGCAGACCGCGCAGATACGCCGCGGGCACCGGGTCGAAATTGCCCGGCACATCGGGACGGTGGGCCTTGGTCGGTGCGGTCCACTCCTCGAGATAGGCCAGGATCTCGGGATCTTCGTCGTAGAGAGTGCGCACCATGCCGTGACGCGGGCAACCGCGTTCGAGCCACACCTGGCCGTCGCGTTCGGCCAACCACCCCGACAACCGTGCGACCTCCGCCAGCGGACGGTCGTCGTGGCAGTGCGGGCAGAACGCGGTGACGTAGCGCAGGATGCGGTCGCCGCGCAGCGGCATCCCGGTCACGGCGCCATCCCGAACGTGTCGGTGTACAGGTAGGGATTGACCGCGGTGCAGAACCCGGCGGTGCACACTGTCGTCAACGCCCAGCCGATCATCAGGCCGAGCCCGAAGCCTTTCCACACGGGCTTACGCAACCGGATCAGCGCCCACCCGCCGCCGAACGCCGCCCCGGCACTCACCAGGGCGGCGAGGCCGAACAGCACGCGGGCGGCGGTGGCGTCGGCGGTCGAGGCGGCCAGCATCAGCACGACGAAGCCCGCCATGGCGTTGACACCGATGAACGACAGCGCACCGGCGGCCGCCATCGCCGCGACCTGCCCACCCTGCCCCGGCGGATTCGCCCCGGACGGTGGCGGTGGTGGTGCGGGCGGATAGTTCATACCGCGACCTTTCGTCGGAGAACGCCCTCGTAGTACCCGCGCCGACAACCGATGCTCAGACGCACCGCGACCAGGACGAGACCAGGGAGCAGAAACCATTGCGGGCGAGTCAGATCCAGCCACACCGTATCGTTGGCGCGGGTGAACTCGACGAGGAACCGGAAGACGGCATACGCGCCCACATAGAGGGTGAACAGCTCACCGGGCGTGGTGATGCGGTCGCGTAGCCACCACAGCGTCACGAACGCGGTGAGCTGGAACAGGATTTCGTAGACGAAGCTCGGATGCATCGCCACGCCGGCCGCGCAGCCGGGACATTGCGGAACGGTGCCCGGAGCGTGGATGCCCCACGGCAATCGGGTCGGGCGACCGGGTGCCTCGGTGAGCAGGCAGCCCACACGCCCGACAGCCATCCCGAGCGCCACAGCCGGGGCGAACAGGTCTCCGGTGCGTTCGCGGTAGCCGATGATCCGTTTGGCGACGAGCACACCCACATAGGCGCCGAGCAGGCCACCGAGCACACTGCGCGCACCGAAGAGCCAGCTATCGAGTGGATCGAGAGTTTCGGCCAGACTCGACAACCGCATGCCGATCGCCCCACCGACGAGCGCACCGGTCACCGCCACCAGTGATTCCTCGCGCAGCGCGTCACGGCGTCGGCATTCGGCGACGAAAACCACGGCCGCGACAGCGACGCCGAGCGCGACGAAGAACCCGTGCGTCGGGATCCCCCAGTACAGCTGTGGCACCATGGCGAAAGGTTAGCCGTCCGGTAGCGCAGCGTGGATGAGTGAAACTACGCGCGTCTAATCGGACCCGGATCTGGGTACTCCCCCGGCATCGGTGAATGAGGATGCCGCAGTGAGTGTTTCGATTAGAATCATTCCAGGGTGAGTTCCTCGGTCACCCCGTGCCGGTTGTCGGTACAAGCGTGAATCATCTCGGTAGTTCCACCATTTCCCGGAATTCCATCGGATACGCAGTCATGCAGGGGGTCATCATGTCTACCGCTGTCGATTTCGCGGCGCGGCTCATCAACCCGGCGGCCATCGCCGAAGCAGGTCATTCGGCTGTGCTCGCCTACGTGTCGCCGAGCAGACCCGGTGCGAATTTCGGGGCAAAACCGATCACCGCCGACTACGCCCGGGCACTCGCGGCGGCGGGACTCGACATCGTGTCGATCTGGCAGTACGGCAAACCGGGTGACCTGACCCCCTCGGACTGGACCACCGGGTTCGACGGTGGCAGGCGCATGGCCGAACAGGCCCTTGCCACCCATCTGAGTCTCGGCGCACCACGGGAGGCACCGATCTTCTTCGCCGTCGACGAGGACATCTCGCTGGCGCAGTGGAACAACACCGCCGTCGAATTCTTCCGCGGGGTCAACGCGGTGCTCGGCGTGGCGTGGACCGGAATCTACGGGCACTCGCGGGTGTGCGCGTGGGCCGTCGAGGACGGGGTGATCGGCACCCGCGGCGAATTCAGCTGGGCCTGGCAGACGCGGGCGTGGTCGGGAACCGAACGCGAACCACGCGCGGTGCTGTACCAGCGGGTGATCGATACCCCGAGCAATCCCGGGCCGCTCATCGACGGCACCCACGTCGACGTCAACGACATTCTCGCCCCCGATTTCGGCCAGTGGAGTAAGGACCGTTCCGTGACGATTCCGCAGTTCACCGAGCTCGACCGCTTCGGCCCGTCGCACTCACCGCGCGACGGCGCCCGCATCACCAACTTCCTGCTACACACCCAGGAAGGCAACGGCACCGCCGAATCCCTTGCCGCCTATCTCAACAACCCGTCCAACGGGGTGTCGTACCACTACACGCTGCGCGACGGTGTGGTTGCGCGGGTGGTGCCCGAGGAGCTGGCCGCGTGGTCGGTGTTGTCGGCCAATCCGTTCACGGTGAATCTGTGTTTCGCGGGGAGCCGCGTCGCCTGGTCGCGCGAGCAGTGGCTGGCCATCGACGGTGACCTGCGGATCGCGGCCTACCTCGCCGTTCGCAGCGCCCACCGGCACGGGTACTCCACTCAGGTGATCGCACCGCCGTATCACGTGGCCGAGGGCATCAGCGACCACAACTATGTGACGAGGGCCCTCGGCATCGGCTCGCACACCGATGTGGGGCCGAACTTTCCGTGGGACGTCTTCGCCTCGCATGTGGCGGGTTTCGCGGGGGCGCGCCCCAATGCCATCGACGATCGAGCGGCGGCCTCGCCGTGGCTGGGTGCCCGGCGCACCGACGGCGAGATCGTCACACCGGACGGGCTCGGCCGCTTCGCCGAGTTCGAACACGGCTACGTGTACTGGCACCCGTCCACCGGCGCCTTCGCCATCCCGACCGCGATCATGTCCAAATACGCCGAATCAGGCTGGGAGGCCGGGGTGCTCGGTTACCCGATCGCCGAACACGCTCAGTTGCCCGATCCGCGTGGCACGGGACCCGCTGTGGCACAGGCGTTTCAGGGCGGCGCGATCTACCGGCGCGCCGGGCAGCCCGCCTACCGGGTGCACGGCGCGATCGGTGAACGCTGGCGGGCATCGGGTTTCGAGAACGGTGAACTCGGCTGGCCGGCGTCCGACGAGGTCGCCCACGACGACGGCCGGTATCAGGAGTTCGAGTTCGGGCGCATCTATTGGGCGCCGCAGCAGATCATCGCGCTGCGGCACTCGGGGGATCCGGACACGCCGCTGGACCGGCCCGCGTAGCGCGGGCCGAGGTGTCGGCGGGGTCAGGCCAGAAGTAGCGCGAGGGTGGTGGCCGCGGCGCCGAGCAGTAGGGCTGCGACCACCACGATCGCGATGATTCTGGTGCGGGACGACGGTCCGGTGTAGGTGTCGTCGTCGTTCAACATGTCGGCGAGGTCGACGGCCGCGAATTCGCGCGTCGTCTCCAAGGGTCCGGGCTGCTCGGTCATGTGCGCTGACGCTAGTCGAGTGTGCTGATCGCCGCTGCCGATACCCCGGCCGTATCCGTGGACCGGGTGGCGGCGAGGAGTTCGTCGAGTTGGCGTTCGGCGCGTTCGGCGCGGGCCAGGGTCTGTGCGCGGGCGTCGTCGAGGGCGGCGAGGCGTTCGGCGGTTTCGGCTCTGACCCGCTCGAGTGCCGCTTCCGATTCGACGCGGCGGGCCTCGGCCTCGGTCGCGGTGGTGCGCCGCAGCTCGGCCAATTCGCTTCGGGTGCGGTCGAGTTCGGTGCGGGTCGTCTCCAATTCCGCGCGGGCTCGGCGCCACTCCTCACGGGCCTCGTTGGCGGCTTCGACCCGTTCGGCGGCGGCGAGTTCGGCCCGCTGGGTCGCCCGGTCGGCATCGGCGGCCCGCTGCACGGCGAGATCGCGTTCGGCATGGGCGGCGTTGATGCGGGCTTCGGCGTCGCGGCGCACCTGGGTGATCTCGGTGTCGGCGCGTTGCTCGGCACGTGCCACCTCCTCGGCGGCTTCTTCGCGGATGCGTTCGATTCTTTCGGCGGCGTCGCGTTCGGCCTGACGCACCTGTGCTTCGGCGGCGCTGCGGGCGGCGAACACGTCGTCGGCGGCCTGCTTGGTGAGACGCTCCAACTCGGCCAGCGCTTCGTCGCGAGCGTTCTGTGCGGCGGTGATGAGCTGCTCGGCTTGTTCGGCCACACTTGCCGCGTCCTCGGCGGCCGATTCCGCGGATGCCCGCGCTTCCTCCGCCTCCCGCCGCGCCTGTTCGGCGGCAACCACTTTCACGTCCGCCTCGGCGATCCGCTGCGCGGCATCCGCCTGCACTGCCTGGACCTGCGCCTCGGCGACCGACGGATCACCGATCGTCGCCAGTTCCGCAACCGCGGCGTTCAGCGTGGTTCCCAGTTGCTCGGCCAACCCACGGAACTGTCCGAGCAACTCGTCCGCCCGCAGCCGCGCGACCGTCACCGGCCCCTGCACAGCCGTCACAGTGACGGTTTCTCCCCCACCCATCGACTCTTGTTGCTGTCGTTGCCTTTCCCGCCACGCACGCCACCGCGTGTGGTCGGGGTGGTCGCAGTATTCCGACGGTCGGCCGGGGCCACCGTTGCGGGTGATGGGGCGGGCACATCCTGGGTAGTTGCAGACGCTCGACACGAGAGAATCGTAGCGTTTGTTTCGTTGTCTCGTTACGTATTGCACGAAACGGAAACCGTGTCGCCCCTGGAAGACTCCGTTCTCATGGCCGCCGTGCTGACCACCGATAAGTGAACATTATCGGTGGTCAAGAATCCGGTCCGCCCCTCGCGAGCTCGACTTTATTCCGTTTACGTTTGGTAGCAGTTGACGCTACGTAACTGCGACGAAAGCGGCCGAAAACTGTGCGCGGTTGTACGGAGGTACCAATCGCGGCCATGTGCGGCGATTTTGGCGGCTCGGCATTTGAAGTGGCACACCGGTGGCGGGTTTCCGCCGACTGTCGAAAGCCTCGCGGATCGGCCGACCAGATTGTGGTTGCGCCTGCGGGCCACCACGATATAAGGTGCTGAACATGTTCAGTGAACATGTTCAGTCGCGGTCGGCGCAACAAGCGGCGACGCGTCAGAAGGTCTTGGCGGCAGCCGAACGGCTGTTCCGCGCCCAGGGCTTCAAGGCAACCACCATTCGACAGATCGCCGCCGAAGCGAACGTCAGTACCGGCACAGTTATGGCGGCCGGCGAAAAGGACGCGCTGCTCGTCTCGATCTTCGAGAACTGGATCACCTCGGTGCACACCAGCAGGCACACCGAACCCGCCCCCTCACCGACGACCGCGACCACCGAGGACGTGCTGAGGCTCTTCGAGCCCTTCGTCGGATACTTCGCGCTCGATTCCGAGCTCTCACGCGAGTATCTGGCGATCCTCGTCCGCGGAACCCACGAGTCGGTGATCTTCCGGGACCTCGCGCTGGCTCTGCTGGGTGAACTCGAAACCGTGCTCGCTCGGTCGGCGCTGCCCAGCAGCCAGGTCGGTCAGGGCGCCCGGACCATCTACCTCGCCTACCTCGGGTTGCTGATGACCGCTGCCAGCGGTGCCATCGCGATGCCAGAGGCGGCCGAGCAACTACGACAGACCATCGAATTCGTTATCACACACCCGCAAGGAAACCGATGATCCACGCTCCCCAACCATGGTGGCTACCAGCACTACTCGCGCTATCCCTGTTCTCGGACGCGCTCATGTCCGTGCGTCCACCGATGTTCATCCAGCGATGCCTCGACGGCGTCCGCTTTCCCCGCGATTGGTGGTGGACGCTGATCACCATCAAGCTCGCGGCCACAGCAGGGCTCCTTGTCGGATTGAAGTATCCCGGTGCCGGGTTCGCCACCGCGGTCGCCGTGGTCGGCTATTTCGTGTGCGCCGCAATCGCCCACTACCGGGCCAGGTTCCTCGGATCCGAGTTCTGGATCAACTGCCTCGGCATGCTGGCCCTGTCGGTGGCGGCGGCGATCACATACGTGGTGTGAGGTGAAATCGAGGAATGAACAACCCCACCCGTTACGGCGCCATCGCATTCTCCGAGGCCAGCGCGCAACGCCAAAGCGCTACCGGCAGTATCAATTGGTACCGGAACCAGATGGCCGTCGGTGACAACACGGGCGAGCCCGAGGAACTGGACGGGCCGACGGCTGCGCTGATCCGGTCCACCGACTCGCTGTTCATCGCGACCGTCACGCCGTCGGGCTGGCCTTACCTGCAGCACCGCGGTGGCCCGCCCGGTTTCGTGAAGGTTCTCGATTCGTGGACGATCGCCTTGGGCGACTACTCCGGTAATCAGCAGTTCGTCACCCTCGGCAATCTCGATCACGACGACCGGGTGGCGCTGTTCTTCATCGACTACCCGACCCGCACCCGGGTGAAGGTGTTCGGTCGTGCCGAGATCATCGAGCGGGCCGACGATCCCGGGTTCATCGAACAGTTGCTCACCACCGACGAGGGTGTCATCCGCACTCGCTGTGACCGGGCGTTCCGGATCCGCGTCGAAGCCCTCGACCGCAACTGCATCAAGAACATCCCGGTGAAATACAGCAGTGAACGCATGGCCGAATCACTTCGCCTCGCCCGCGCACCACTGACCGAGGAGATCGAGCGGCTACGTCGGCGAAACCAGGAACTCGAGGACGAGATCGCACGCCTGCGCGAGCAATAACAGGGTCCAGAACAGAAGCCGCACCGCCACCTTCGTCCGCGCGCCGGTGTCACCGCATCGGGCGTGTAACGCCTGTGAGCGTTCGCCGCTACAGCTTGGCGTTTCGCCCCTTCCACAGGGAATAGAGCGCCATTGTTGCCGAGGCCACCGGCACCAATGCCGTGGCCCCGGCGACCAGGTAGATCACCGAGAAGCCGATCATGATCGACATCAGCGCACCAAGGTCCAACATATGCGCTCCGTTTCCGAATCGGTTGCGGCGCTGCCGGATCGAGGATGCTGGGGACCTTCCCGGCCGGTTCGAACTCATGATCGACACAATGCCACCAGCTCTTCGATATGACCACCAAATTGAACGAGATTGAACACCACTGCAGAACCGGTTAGCCTGTGCATCAGCCTCCATCCGGGGGCAGCGCGAAGCGAGGAGCGGCAGTGGCCCGAACACCCCACCCAGCTCTCCAGCAGTTCAGCAGAGAGGTGAAGGAGCGGTGGATCGAGGCAGGCAGTCCGGCCTATGCGCGGATCGCCAAGCTCACAGCCGAAGACGGAACCGCCATCTCCCAAGGCAGCATCAGTAACCTTCTGAGCGGCAAGAGCCGGCCGCGATGGGACACCGTCAGAGTTTTCGTACGCGCACTATCGCGCTACGAGAACCCGCACTGCAATCCGGCGCTGCTCATGGCGGTGGTCCAGCGGTGGCGTACGCGGTGGGCGCAGTTACAGAACGAACTGGCCAGCACTGTCGATCACCAACCCACCCACCCGACCCCGCCCACACGTCCCACCGACGAGCGGGCGCGCGATGGGAATTCGGTGATCGACCGAACTGACTCCGCTGATGCGGTCAGTGTCGAAGCGGCTCTGCGGCAGAAGATCTTCCGCCGTCTAAGGGAAGCTGTTGACCAGCGGGGCGCTCTGAATCGGGCCGACTTGATAAATTTCACCATCGACGGCACTTCGCTCCCCCTCGTCGACCGTAATCGTGGAATCCGCAATCCACGCGGAATGCTCGCCACCCTGTCGGTGATGTCCCGCGGGGACCGAGACTCCAGCGACGAGGAGTATGGCGACTCGGGGTTCGGTTACGCCTATCGGTCCGGAACGATCCACGGCGACAACCAGAAGCTGCGCAAGGCACTGGAACTGAAACTTCCGTTGATCCTGTTCCGGATGATCGGCCACGGGGCCTACGTGCCGATCTTTCCCGTCTATGTCGTCGCCGACGACATAGAACGTCGTCGATTCATGCTCGCCATCGACAACGACCTGCCGGATCAGATCGGTGCGCGGCTCCCCGACCGTGCCGAGTACACCCGAAATCGCGTTCACTCGGCCGAGTTCCGCGCGCGGTTGCTCCACGCGTACGGCATCCGTTGTGCCGTATGCGGTCTCGGTGTCGCACAACTGCTCGATGCCGTCCACATCGTCGGTGACGCACAGTCCGTTGACGACGGATCCGGTAGGAACCGCACCACATCGAGCCTCGAGAACGGACTGCTTCTCTGCAGCAACCACCACCGCGCTTTCGCTGCGAAACTCTTCGGAATCACTCCGGACTACACGATCCGCGTCGCCGATCGGCTGATGGCAGAAGGCGACGACGGGGCGCTGGGACAACTTCGCGGTTTGAACGGACGCTCGTTGCTTCTACCGGACAATCGCGAAAGTCGGCCTTCCCCCGATCTGCTCGCCGTGGCGTTTGCGGCCTTTATCCGTGACGGCGCGGGCTAGTCGCGGATAGTCGAGATCGGTGGCATCCTCGCTGCCCTTCGGGTAGGAGTGGAGGTGAACAGAGGGGGAAGCCGTGGGGGAACGGATCAGTTCGTCGGAAGCACGTTCGCGGGTAGGCACGCGCCGGGTGCGATCGAGCCGGGAGTGGTTGGGCCACTTCCACAGCAACGCCGCCAGGCAGCGGACGATTCCGTGGCAGGAGAACGGTATCGGTGCAGATGCTGCCGAGCTCGCGCCGATACGCCGCTCATTACAGGGCTGGCAGCTCGGCGAGACTTCCGACGGTCGGCATCTGGCCGCGGCGGCCGATCGATTCGCCACCGAGACCGACGACCCTGCCTACCGTGAGGTCATCGCGCTGTTCATCCGTGAAGAGCAACGCCACGGCGCACTGCTCGGGCGCATCCTCGACGACGCGGGAATCCCTCGCCGACAGGCCGACTGGGGCGACAGCCTGTTTCGTCGCCTGCGGTACAGCATCACGAACATCGAGGTGTGGACGACACCGGTCGTCATGGTCGAAACCCTCGCGATGATCTACTACAACGCGATCCGGCGGGCGACCACGTCACCGGTTATCCGCGCGGTGTGCGCCCAGATCCTGGCCGACGAGGTTCCCCACGTCCAACTGCAATGCGAGCGTCTGGCCATTTTGCTGGTCGAGCGCTCACGCACCCGGTTCCACCTCACCATGATCGGCCACCGCATCCTGTTCGCCGTCGTCATGGCGCTGGTGTGGGCCGGTCATCACCGCGCGCTGCGGGCCGGTGGATTCACCTGGAACCACTACCGCAAGGCGGCCTACGCGAAAATGAACCGCGCGTGGCATCGCATGGATCCCGAGCACTACGCATGGCCTGCGGAGACTCGGCCGTGAACCCGTCACCGATGAGTACGCGGCTCCCGTGTCGTCAATACCGACATGACGACACACAAGCTCGAACTCCCCGACGCAACACTCACCTACGACGTCCAGGGTCCACTGCCCACCGCTGATGGGCGGCCGCCGCTGCTGATGACCGGTCTCCCGATGGCCGCCGACGGTTTCACCGCGCTCGCCGCGCACTTCCCCGATCGCACGGTCGTCACCTACGACCCGCGCGGGCTGGGGCGCAGTGTGCGGTCCGACGGTGAGGTCGACAATGTGCCGACCGTGCATGCCGAGGACGTGCACGCCGTGATCGAGGCGCTCGGTGCCGGGCCGGTCGAGCTCTTCGCCAGCAGTGGCGGCGCGATCGTCGCGTTGGCGCTGTTGACCGCGCATCCCGAGGACGTGACCACTTTGATTGCGCACGAACCGCCGCTGCTGACCGTGCTGCCCGATGCCGCGGCTGCCGGGCGTGCGGCCGACGGGTATCGCGCTGCCTACGGGGCGAGAGGGTTCGGTGCGGGCATGGCGACCTTCATCGCGATGACCTCCTGGGAGGGCGAATTCACCGACGACTATTTCGCCGCGCCGGACGCCGATCCCGCGATGTTCGGCCTGCCGGTCGAGGACGACGGTGCCCGCGACCACCCGCTGCTGTCGGAGCGTTCCCGGCCGACCCTCGCCTACCGCGCCGATATCGCCGCGCTCACCGCGGCACCGACCCGCATCGTCATCGGCTACGGCGAGGAATCGTCGGGCACGGTCACCGAACGCACCTCGTCGGCGCTGGCCGATCAGCTCGGTGTGCAGCCGGTTGTCTTCCCCAGTCATCACGGCGGTTTCACCGGCCCCGAGTCCGGTTATCCGGGCCAGCCGGAGGCTTTCGCCCGTATTCTCCGGGAAGTCATCGACCCGCTCGGCTGAGCGACGACGTGACTCACCGCAGCGGGCCGATCCCCAACGACCCCTTCGACCAGGTCGCCGACTGTTCCTCCACCGCCTCCACATAACCTTCGGGGTCCTTGTCGACGGGGCGCACGCCCGCATAGTGGCGCGCCTCGTACGCGGCGAATTCGACGGCGAGCCGGTGACGTTCGCCGAGGCCGGCGAGTCGGCGGAAATCGGTGAGTCCCTCGCGTTCCTCCTCGGCCATGTGGTCGCCGTTCGCGGTGTTCGCCGCAGCGACAGCGGCGAACCACTCGGGTGATCCGACCTTGTGACGTGCCACCTCCCCCACCGCATCGCGGATGTCGTTGTGGTCACCGATCGCGTCGAGCGTCTCGTCCTCCACCCGGCGGGTGCGGCGTGCGGAAATCCCGACGCGCAGCAGTTCCGGGTAGAAGATCTCCTCCTCGGCTTGGGCATGTAGTTCGAGAAAGGCCGCGAGCCGTTCCCAGATCGCCGCGAGAACATCGACCTCCTTGGGGTCGATCTGCTCGAGAATCGCGAACAACCGTCGTTGCTCACGATGGTCGTCGAGGATCAATTCGGTGATATCCACGCATTCCTCCTGGCTCGAATCAGGCAGTCATCGCAGGTCACTGGGCAATCGAACGCGGAGGCGGTCAAGGACCGCCGCTGTCGCCAACAATAGCCAGGTTGTCTGCGTTCGGTGTCGGATAGCGTGGCAGCGACCGTCCGGCGCGGACGTGCGCGATTTCTGGAGAGCTGTGCTGTGGTGTCCTTTTCCTTGCTCGTGGTCGCGGGTATCGAATTGCTGTGCGTCGGACTGCTGTGGATGCGGGCTGCGCGACGAATGCGCGTGCTCGTACTCGGCGTGGTCGGTGTCGGAATCGCTTATGATTCGGCCGTTTTCGGGCTCGGTGTGCTGATCGGTGAAGGAGCGGTGCTGCACGGGCTGAGTGTCGGCCGGTTCATCGGTCACGCGCTGCTCACACCGCTGCTGGTGTTGTGGGCCGTCGACCGGGTGGGTGCCGGGGGCTGGTGGCGACGTGCCGCGCTTGTCCTCACCGGAGTACTGGTGGTGTGGGGTGTGTTCGGTGAGTTGGCTCATGTGCGGCTCGTGCCACGGACATTCGCCGACACCTTGCGCTACGGCTCGGAACAACCGGCGATACCGATCCCCGCGCTCGTGGTCTCCGCCGTGCTGTTCGCCGCGACGGTGTCGTTGTGGCGCGACGAGCGGTTGCGTTTCCCCCTGATCGGCATCGTCTTGCTGGTCGTGGCTTCCGGCGCGGCCGCGGCATGTCCCCCGCTGGGGAACGTCGGCGAGGCAATCATGATCGCGGCACTGACCGGAACCGAGTTGGTGCTGGTCGGCAGGGCGGTCGCCGACAGTCGGGCCATCGGCGGTTCCGCGCCGATTCAGGCTGGGCGGTGACGTGCTCTACACCTACCGGGTCAGCAAATACGACCCCGACGATAGAGACGAGCACGGCCGCTATCTCGGCGCCCAGGACACGGACAGCGACCACGGTGCGGTCGAATCCGCCTATTGGCGGACCACTGGTTCGAGAAGCGAATCCGAATAGATCCGCCAGGACTGACGAACACCGGCATTGTGCTTGTCTGAGAGCGAACCGGGACGGTGGCGGCCTCTTTGCACTGGATGCATCGATGCGCGCGGTGCGGGCCGCCACCGGGGGTCAGTGAATGGACTGATCCTCCAAGGAGGTCGGCAGGGTGACGTCGAGGATCGACTCCTGCTTCGCCTCGCCCAGGGTTTTCACCACGGATGGCACAGGACTGACGAACACCTGCGGGTAGTCGATCTCGCCGAGCGTCGGATCGACGGGCCAGGCCAGTCGTTCCTCGGTGAGGGAGAACTCGGCGATGATGCCCTCCTTGTTGCCCCGGGGGTCCTGACGGTGCCAACCACCCTCGAGGTAGACGGCGACCAGGCCGTGGAGAACGTGGCCGTCGTTGTCCGCGAGCTTTTGGTAGCACAGCCCGGTGGGGATGCCCGCGCTGCGCAGGATGGCGGTGAGGAGGTGGGACTTCGCGTAGCAGAGGCCGACTCGCTCGCGGGCGACCTCCCCGGCGGTCAGGGTCACCCGGGAGTCCTGGACGTCGTAGGAGTGGTCGACTTCGTCGCGGACCCAGTCGAAGGCCGCGCGGGCGAAGTCGACGTCGTCGGGGGCGTTTCGCCGCAGGTCGCGCACGATGGCAGTCACCGCATCGTCGTCGAGTTGGATGATGGAGTCGCCGTCGAGGTAGGCCTGCGGGTTCTGCGCCTCAGGAACCCAGGTTTGTTGTGTCACAGCGGGAATCTACTGCCCGCCGTTGTCTGTCGGCACCCCCATTTCGCGGCGGCGGGGATGGCTGTCGAGGTCGAGCGGGGTGGTCATCGACGCCGCAGGGTGGCGTCGAGGATCGACGGTGGCGTGTCGTACTTCTCCTCGGCCGCGAGATCGACTCCCGGAGACACGATTTCGTCGATCTCGTCGAGGACCTCGGTCGACAGGACGGTATCGGCGGCAGCGAGCTGCGAATGCAGGTGCTCCATGGTTCGCGGGCCGATGATCGCGCTGGTCACCGCCCGGTGGGCGGTGACGAATCCGAGCGCCAGTTGAATCATGGTCAACCCGGCCCGGTCGGCGACCTTCGCCAACTGCTCGACAGCCTCGAGTTTGGCCCGGTTGGCGGGCACATCGAGATCGAAACGATGGGGCATGAATCCGGAACGGTTGGTGGTTATCTCGCGGCCGGCGCGGATGGCGCCCGACAACCAACCCGAGGCCAGCGGGCTCCAGGCGAGCACACCGAGGCCGTATTCCTCGGTCACCGGAAGCACATGGGATTCGATACCGCGTTGCAGGATCGAATAACAGGGTTGTTCGGTGACGTAGCGGCTGAGGTGATGCTCGCGGGCAGACCATTGCGCCTGCACGATGCGGTAGGCGGGGAAGGTCGAGGAGCCGAAATAGCGGATCTTCCCGGCCCGCTGCAGGTCGGTGAGTGCCGAGAGCGTCTCCTCGTCACTGGTGTTCGGATCCCACCGGTGGATCTGGTAGAGGTCCACGTGATCGACGTCGAGGCGGCGCAGGCTGTCTTCCAGCGCGGTCACCAGCCAGCGGCGTGAGCTTCCCCGTCGGTTGGGGTCCTCGCCCATCGGCAGGTAGGCCTTGGTCGCGATGACCAGGTCGTCGCGACGACCGGCGATGGCCTTACCGACCATTTCCTCGGATCGGCCGTCGCTGTAGGCGTCGGCGGTGTCGATCAGGTTGATTCCGGCCTCGATCGCGGCATCGATGATCGCGGTGGCCTCGTCCTGGCCGGTGTTGCCGATCCGGCCGAAGTTCATTGCGCCGAGCGCCAGGGTGCTGACCTGCACGCCGGTGCGGCCCAAGGTGCGGTACTGCATGGGTTTTCCTCTCCCGGAGGTATCCTGCAAGAAGCGGAACATTGTTCCGATAACCAACATACGGAACGGTGTTCCGTTTTTCAAGCGATTCGATGGAGGGAACGCCAAGTGGCAGGCAAGGGCACCGGAACGGCGAAGACTCCGCGCAAGCGCGCCGATGCCGAGCGGAACGAACGAACCCTGCTCGACGCGGCCGCCGCGACCTTCGTCGCCTCCGGAGTCGACGCCCCGGTGCGCGAGATCGCCGCCGCGGCCGGTGTCGGGGTCGGCACGATCTATCGGCACTTCCCGACCCGAGCCGACCTCATCGTCGCGGTCTATCGACATCAGGTCGAGGCCTGCGCAGAGGCCGCACCGCAACTGCTGGCGAGCACCGAGCCCTATGACGCGTTGACCAGGTGGATCGACCTGTTCACCGACTTCCTCGTCACCAAGCACGGTCTCGCCGCGGCATTGCAGTCCGACGACCCGACCTTCCAGGCCCTGCACGCCAATTTCCTCGACCGGCTGCTGCCCGCGTGCGGCGAGTTGCTCGATGCCGCCGCGGCGGCCGGTGAGATCCGCACCGACATCGACCCCTACCTGTTGCTGCGCGGCATCGGCAATGTGTGCATCGGCGCGGAAAGCGACCAGCGCTATGACGCGCGGCGCGTCATCGAGCTCATCGTCGCTGGATTGCGCCAGCGCGAGTGAACCCGTTGCACCGGGCAGCCCCGAGACATGACAAAGCCCGTATGGGCCGCCGGATTCGGCGCCCCATACGGGCTTCGAGCAACTAGCGCGACAACGCGACTCGGTGCGCCTCACCCATCAGGGTGGCCAGCTCGGCACTCTCGGCCTCGGTGAGGACCGCGAAGAACGGGGAAACCAGTTCGTCGGTGAGCTTCTCGGCCGCCGCCCAGCGCTGCCGCATGTCGTCGGTGATCGGTTCGAAGGGTTCGGTCCAGCCGAGCCGCTGCGCGTGAGTGGGGCCGTCGGCGATCGGGGAACCGGCGATCAGGACGGCCTGCAGCGGGGTGAGGCCCTGGGCGAGGACGGCGACCAGGTGCAGGCCGCCCCGCAGTTCACGCAGGACGTGGGTGAGCTGCAGGACCGCCGCGCGGCCGTCGTCGGGCAGTGGCATGGCCCGCCAGCCCGCGAACAGGGGAACGGCGGTGGGCTCGGCCGCATCGGCGACCTTGCCGAGCAGTTCGGCGAGGCGTTCGGATCGGTCGAAGCCGGCGAGTCTGCGGCGGCCGAATTCGTGGCAGGCGGCGAGATAGCCGGTGGCCGCTTCGGCAGCGGGCAGGGGGACCGATTTCCATGCGGCACGGATACATTCGGGTTCGAAGAAGCCGAACGCGCCGATCACGACATCGGCGTCGACCTCCCCGAGCACCCCGCCGCGGCCGCGCGTGTAGGGGCCATGGAATCCGGGCACCCCGACATCGGTCCCGAACTGGCGCGCCTCGCGCGACATCATGAACGCCCCACCGAGTTCGAGGACCTGCTGCTTGACTGCCGACATGATCTGACACCTTCCGCTGTTTCCGCTATCGCAGCAGACTTTAGTCTGCAATAGTCAGCGAGGGAAGGGATTTCGTGCGATGAGTTCGGCGTCCGGCTGCCGTCTGCATTGATAAATGCCGACACCACCCGAGGAGCCCACCATGAGCGCCACCTACACCTACGACGTGTTCTCCACCCTGGACGGCTTCGCCTCCACCAGCGGCGACTGGGGCGGATACTGGGGCAAACAGGGCCCAGAACTGCTCGATCATCGCCTCGACCTCTACCGCGACGAGCAGCGGATGATCTTCGGCGCCAACACCTATCGCGAGTTCACCGAACTGGTGGCCGGGGCCTCGGAGAACCCGGAGATCTTCGACCCGTGGGTCGTCCGGATGATGAACATGCCGCTGACCGTGGTGTCGAGCACGCTGCGCGAACCTCTCGACTGGCACGACGCGAACGTCGCCGCAGGCGACGCCGTCGATATCGTCGCCCGGCTCAAAGCCGAATCCGACATCCCGCTGCGCTCGCACGGCAGCCTCTCGCTGAACCGGACGCTGATGGCAGCGGGCTTGGTCGACCGGGTGCAGGTGACCGTGTTCCCGGTCATCACCGGCAAGACCGGGCAGCGACCCATCTTCCAGAACGCCGCCGACTTCGACCTCGAACTGCTCGAGAGCCGCACCCTCGACAGCAACACCCAGGAACTCGTCTACGCGCCGACCCTGCACTCCTGAGCGGTGCACGACACCGCTGCCCCGGCAGCCGCTCGGCGCCGTCGAGAGCACCGGCGTCCGGTGACGAGTTTGCCCGAATCGCGGTGCGAAGCGGCCGTGGGCTTCATGATCGAAGTCATCATCTCGTAGTTCGGCGGCCGATGTGAGCAGGCCCTCATCGGTTGCTGATTGGTTCCCTGCCGACGGGGCATTCGGCCCTCAGGACTGTGTTGTCCCTGCGAAAGGATGCGCTCGATGAACCAGCCAGACCACGAGTTCCCGGATGACTCACGCACCATCAGGCCGCACGCGGGCGAATCTATCGAGGACACGAGGAACTGGCCTGGCCTGATCTTGATCGGGGTCGGATTGGCACTGCTCGGCATCACCCTTACCGCCGCCGGCTACGGATTCGGCGGTTGGGCGATCATCGGCGGCGTGGCCTGCGCGGCCTGCCTGCTCGCGGGGACCGCGCTGGTCGTGGCCGAGCACCGGCGGGTGAAGGCGCAGAAATGATGATTCTCCGGGCGCCGGGTGTGTACCGACCCCAGGCTGATACATGGATGCTTGCCGAGGCGCTGCGCGCGATCCCCCACCTGCGCAACGGCCGGGTACTCGAACTGTGCGCGGGCACCGGCGTCGTCACGCTGGCCGCGGCGAAAGCGGGGGCCGCGAGTGTGACGGCCGTCGACTTGTCGCGACGGGCGCTGATCTCGACCTGGCTGAACTGCCGCTTGCGCGGCGTGGCCGTGCAGTTGCTGCACGGTGACTTCTCGGCCGCGGCACGACTGCCGCGCTTCGACGTGGTGCTGGCGAACCCACCGTACGTGCCAGCCGAGCGCGAGGTCGGCCGCGGCCGGGCGCTGGCCTGGGACGCGGGCCCCACCGGGCGCAGCGTGCTGGACCGGCTGTGCACGACGCTGCCCGATCTGCTCACCGACAACGGGGTCGGCCTGATCGTGCACTCGGCGATCAGCGACCCCGACCGCAGCCTCGACCAGTTGCGGGCGGGCGGCGCCGAGGCGCAGGTGGTGGCGGTGGACAAGGTGCCGTTCGGACCGGTGTTGCGGTCGCGGGCGCGGCGGTTGGCGGCGCGTGGCTTGATCGCGAAGGACCAGCGTGACGAGGAATTGGTGGTGATCCGTGTCGAACGAAACTACTGCCCCGCCGTCGGGGAGCCCGCCTGACCGCAGGCGGGTGGTCCTCACCGACGGGCCGGCCCTGATCGAAGGTCCGGTCGACCTGGTGACCCGTGAGGGAACAGTGCTGCACTGTGACCGTTTCCAGGTCGCGCTGTGCCTGTGCAAGCGCTCGGCCACCTACCCGCTGTGCGATACCAGCCACCGGCGCCGCCGCCGACGTAACAACGAAAGCAGCACCTGATGCCCAGCACTGTCACCCTCGGGCGCGCCCTGCCTGCGCCCCGCGGCGAATTGTCGGCCGCCCTGGTCGAAACCCTCACGCACGCACCGGGTTCGGCTGTTCCGCCGGACCCCGGCACCGATCCCTACGGTGAGGACGCCGCGCTGGCATTGCACACCTGCTACGAACTGCACTACCAAGGTTTCGCCGGTGTGGACGAGGACTGGGAGTGGGATCCGGGGCTGTTGGGCCTGCGCCGAGGTCTCGAACAGCGGTTCCTCGCTGCCATGCGGGCCGATGTGCCCGGCGGCGACGACGTGGACGCCGAAATCGACCGGTTGCTCGAGCCGTCGGCGCCCGGCGGTATCGCGGCCTACCTCGCCGAGCAGGGCACTGCCGAGCAGTTGCGCGAGTACTTCGTGCACCGCTCGATCTACCACCACATCGAGGCCGACCCCTACGCCTGGGTGATCCCACGCCTGCGTGGGCAGGCGAAAGCCGCGCTGGTCGCTGTCGAATTCGACGAATACGGTAGCGGCCACGGCGACCGTGTGCACGCGCGCCTCTACGCGGATCTGCTCGCGGGCGCCGGTCTGGAACCCGGCTATCTGCACTATCTCGACGAGGTGCCCGCTCCCATGCTGGTGCTGGTGAACATGATGTCGCTGTTCGGTCTGCACCGTGGTCTGCGTGCCGCGTCAGTGGGCCATTTCGCGGCCAACGAGATCACCTCCTCACCGGCGTCGGCCCGCCTGGCCGAGCTGGCCCGCACCCTGCTCCCCCACCCCGCCTGTATCGGCTTCTACACCGAGCACGTCGAAGCCGACGCCGTACACGAGCAGGTGATGCGGCGCGATGTGATCGCCGAATTGCTGCGCACCGAACCCGATTCGGCGGCGAGCATCGTTTTCGGGATCCAGGCCACCGACCTGCTCGAGGACCGTTTCGCCGATCAGGTGCTCGAGTGCTGGCGAGCCGGGCGCAGTTCACTGCTCAGTGAATTGCGGGCACCCGCCGTACCCGGGTGAAGGTGATGGTGACCGGGAACCCGTCGAGCTCACCGCGATCGCGGTCCGAGCCGGTGCTCAGGTGATCGGTGATGCTGTGTAGCACGTTCCAGCCGAAGGCGTTCTCGTCGACCGGGTCGGGCTCCCCGCACAGTGCCTGCACGGCGATCCGCAGGCGGAAACCGTCGGCGTTGACATCGCAGTGCAGGCGGGTGTCGGGCACGGCGGCGAGGATCAGGCTGGTCGCCGCTTCGTCGACCGCGACCCGGATATCGGCGATTTCGTCGGGCGTGAACCCGGCCAGGTGGGCGGCCGTCTCGGCGACGGCCCGCACCATGACCAGTTGTCCGAGGTCGGCGTCGATCCGCAGGTGGGTCGAGGTCGCGTGGGCCGAATCCGCGACGGTCCGCTCGCTCGAAGCCACGACGTAGCCTCCTCACCGATGTCGGGTGGTACCGGGTGGGTCGATCCCACTGCGCCTACCCGCCGGTCGGCCGGTCAAACATCGACGGGGTGGTCGGAGGCATCGTCGACGCAGCTGTAGTGACGGAACAACGGCCGCACGCCCGCCAGCTCGAGCGCGCGTTCCACCTCCAGCCCGCCGACGAGCAGTCGCAGCTCGACCCCGTGTTTCCAGGCATTGGCTTTGGCCGGTCCGAGCAGCGCGGCCAGCCGGATACTGAGGAAATCGGTACCGCGCAAGTCGAGCACCACCACTCGAGCTCCCGATCGCACCGCACGGTCGAGCAGTGCGCAGAATTGCGGCTGCCGGGCCGCGTCCAGTTCGCTTCCCGCCCGCAGTACCCAGCAGCCTTGTCTGCCGGGATCGACGCGAAGCAGGGCTTGGTCGTGCGCCGCGGAGCCGCGGTACCAACGCAACCTGCTCGAGCGTCGCGGATCCGTGACGACAGACATAGAACCTCCTGGACGACAGGGGATTCCGGTTTCATGCCACCGCGCAACCGACGTTCCGGGTGTGGATAGCACAAAGACCGGGGTCGGCTGGAAGTCTCAACCTAAGGCAATTCTGGCACGCTCGGCCGCTGCTGTCACGGCACAGGTGTC
This sequence comes from Nocardia sp. NPDC023733, assembly GCF_040639775.1. Classification (NCBI taxonomy): domain Bacteria; kingdom Bacillati; phylum Actinomycetota; class Actinomycetes; order Mycobacteriales; family Nocardiaceae; genus Nocardia; species Nocardia sp. NPDC023733. The sequence goes on from NZ_JBFAAN010000001.1 coordinate 1,725,246, forward strand.
TGCTCGGTGAGCGCCTGTTCGCGCAGCGAGCTCAAGGTGCGCGACAGGATGCGAGAGACCTGCATCTGGGAGACGCCGAGGTGCTCGGCGATCTGGTTCTGGGTCTTGCACTCGAAGAACCGCATGATGAGCACGTCGCGTTCTTCCTCGGGCAGAGCCGCGATCAGCGGGCGCACCGCCATCGCGTCCTCGGTGAGCTCGTAGCAGTGTTCCTCGGCGCCGAGGGTCTCGGTGATCGGCTGCGAGGAGTTGTCGCGGTCGTCCTGGGTGACCCCGTCGATGGAGTTGGTCTGGTAGCCGTTGCCCGCGACCAGCGCGCGGGTGACCTCGACCAGTTCGACCTCGAGTTCGTCGGCGAGCTCGCGGGCGTTGGGCACGCGGCCGAGTCGCTGCGACAGTTCCTCGGTGGCCGGACCGATCCGCAGCTGGATCTCCTTGAGCCTGCGCGGGACGCGCACCGCCCAGGTGTGGTCGCGGAAATGCCTGCGAACCTCGCCCATGATGGTGGGGATCGCGAAGGAAAGGAACGAGGAGCCGCGGCTGACGTCATAGCGGTCGACCGCGAGCACCAGCCCTACGCGGGCGGTCTGCTCGAGGTCGTCGAAGAGTTCACCGCGCCCGGCGAATTTGCGGGCGATATGGTCGGCCAGGGGAAGGCACAGCCTGATCACCTCTTCGCGGAGGGGTTCACGCTGGGGGTCGTTCGGGGAAAGTGCCTGCAGCTTCTCGAACCACGGTTCGATGTTGTCGTAGCTGTCACCTTTTGAGTGGGAGCGTCGGACGGTCGAGTCGTTGGCTGTTGTCGCTTGAGCAGTCGTCATCACATGTGCCTCCGATTCCGTGGGGTCGGATGCTTCTGGATTACCCGATCTGTATGCGAAATAAGCCTACGCTTTCGATCCCGGTGTCCGCATCACCCCCCGACCGGCCCGTGCGAGCGGCGGATCCAGCCGAATTCGACGGTGGTCGGATAGCCGTTACGGGCCGCGTCGAACGGGCCGTATTCGGTGCGCAGCGCGTCGGTGAGGGTGGCCACGACATGCCAGCCGAAGGCGTCCTCGTCGATCGCTTCGTCGCTGCGCGCCACGGTCGAGACCCGTGCTCCGAGTGCCCCGCCGCCACCGGTGAACGCGCAATCGATCAGGGCCTCCGGTGCGGCGGCGAGGACGAGGGCGGTCACCACCTCGTCGAGCGCCAGCAGCAGATCAGTGACCTCGTCGAGCGCGAAACCGCCTACCAGCAGGACTGTTTCGGCCAGCGCGTGGACCATGGTGAGCTGCTCGAGCTCCGCCGGTACCTGAAACCCGACCGTTGTCGACCGGGGCGCGGTCTCGCGATCCTCCGCTCGCATGCCGCCTCCCTGTGTTGCCTGTCGTGGTCGCAGGTTACCCGACCGTGACGTCGTCTAGTCCGTGCCCTTCTCGCGCTGTTCGGCCCGTTCGTGGACGGTGAGCAGCAGATGATCGAAGCGGGTGCGCAGAACGCCGGACACATCGGTGAGCGAACCGAGTTCGGCGACCAGGCGCCCGGCCAGCGCACGGAGCTTGGTGTTGGTCTCCTGTGAGCGCCAGGTGAGTACGTCGAATGCCTGCTCGGCGCTGATCCCGTAGACGAGCATCACCGCGCCCTTGGCCTGTTCGATCACCGCTCGGGCCGCGTAGAGACTCGGCAGTTCGTCGTCGAGGGTTTCCTTGCGGCGCCGCTCGAGGGTGTCGGTGACATCGATGTAGTAGCCGGTGGTGCCGATGACGCTGCCCGCGTCGTCGACCATCTGATCGGCCACGACGATCACGTCGTGCACGACGCCTGCGGTGTCGAGGATGCGGTGGGTGCTGCAGAACGGTTCGCCCTCGGTGACCGACTTCTCGATCATGGTGGCGACGTGGGCGCGGTCGTCGGGGTGCTTGTGCGACAACAACAGTGCGGTCGTGGGGTGGACGGTGCCCGGCTCGTATCCGTGGATGCGGGCGACCTCGCCGGACCATTCCCAGCGCTGATCGGCGAACCAGAACTTGAATCCGCCCGCGTCCTGCGCCCTGCCCTCGCCGAGCACGCGCCGCAGTGACTGCGCACCGCCCGTCGATAGACCCTCACTGTGCTTCATCCCTGAAGTATCTCGCGACCGGGACCCGGGTACGCACACAGTGCCCGATCGCGTCCGCTCACCCGGCGCGGCGCTCAACACGGCGCCGCCGCGCCCGGTTCGGGCAGTGGCTCACCCGGTGTCGGAATCGGGGGAAACGGGTCGGGAACATCCGGGGGTGGTGGCTGTCCGGGGCCCGGTCCGGGTGGTGGGTCACCGGGCAGCGGGTGGCCCGGCTCCGGTGGCGGTGGTGGCCGACCGGGATCCGGCGGTGGTGCCGGATCGGGGGTGGGCGGAATCGGGTCTCGCGGTTCGGGAATGGGTGGGCTGGTCCACATCGGGGTGGTCATCGCAGCCTCCTCACGGGGTCGGAAACGCCGGTCGTCGGGCAGGTACCCCGTGCCGGGGCACCTACACAGCGTCGTTTCGGCCGCAACCGATCGGCTATTACCCCGGCATGGACCACAGCACAGCCCCGCTCGTCGCCGCGGTCGCCGACTACCGCAACAAACACCGGTACGGGTTCACCCCACCCGGGCACCGACAGGGTCGCGGGGTGGACGACCGGGTTCTCGCGGCGCTCGGTGCCGATGCCTTCGCCGCCGATCTGCTGGCCAACGGCGGACTCGACGACCGGCTCGCACGCAACGGCTACCTCACCGAGGCCGAGGACCTGATGGCCGACGCCGTCGGCGCCGAGACGGCGTTCTTCTCCACCTGCGGCAGCTCGCTGTCGGTCAAGGCCGCGATGATGGCGGTGGCGGGCGGCAACGACGGCGGCCTGCTGGTGGCGCGCGACAGCCACAAGTCGATCGTCGCCGGCCTGATCTTCTCCGGCGTCCAGCCGCATTGGATCAGCCCGCGCTGGGACGCCGAACGCCACTTCTCCCATCCGCCGTCACCGGAGCAGGTGGAACAGGCGTGGCAGGAGCATCCGGACGCGGCGGGCGCGGTGATCGTGTGCCCGAGTCCGTATGGCACCTGCGCTGATCTGCGTGGAATCACCGAGGTGTGCCATGCGCGCGGCAAACCGGTCATCGTCGACGAGGCTTGGGGCGCGCACCTGCCGTTCCATCCCGAATTGCCCACGTGGGCGATGGATGTGGGCGCCGATGTGTGCGTGGTGAGCGTGCACAAGATGGGCATGGGTTTCGAACAGGGTTCGGTGTTCCACCTGCAGGGCGATCTCGTGGATCCGGGCCGTTTGCGCCGCTGCGCGGATCTGCTGATGACCACCAGCCCGAACGTCTTGATCTACGCCGCGCTCGACGGATGGCGAAGGCAGATGGTCGAATTCGGGCACGACCTGCTGGGGCAGGCACTCGACCTGGCCAAACGCACCCGCGCCGAGATCGACCGGATCAGCGGCCTGACGGTGATGCACGACGAGTTGCTCGGCGTGGAGGCCTCGCACGATCTGGATCTGCTGCAGGTGCTCGTCGATGTCTCCGAGACCGGCGCCACCGGGTACGAGGCGGCGGACTGGTTGCGCGAGCATCACCACCTCGATGTGGGCCTCAGCGATCACCGCCGGATTCTGGCGACGATGTCGATGGCCGACGACGACACCTCCGCGGAGGCACTCATCGACGCGCTCGCGCTGTGGCGCCGGGCCGGTCTGGACCCCGCACCGCACCACATCACGCTGCCGTCCCCGCAGGATCTGCAGCTCGACACGGTGATGCTGCCGCGTGATGCCTTCTTCGCCCTCACCGAGATGGTGCCCATCGACAAGGCGCCGGGCCGGATCGCGGCCGAACAGCTCACGCCGTACCCGCCGGGCATTCCCGCGATCGTGCCGGGTGAGCGGATCGGTGACACGGTCGTGGAGTACCTGCGTTCCGGTGTCGAGGCGGGGATGAATGTGCCCGATGCCAGCGATCCGCAGTTGCACAACATCCGGGTTGTCCGCCAGTCCTGATCGTCGAGCGAGAGGAAGTGTTGTCGTGGCCGCCGAACAGTTGCGCGCAGTGGCGCTGGTCTGCACGTTGAAGCCGTCGCCCGCCGAATCCAGCAGTCAGCTCATGGCCGATCAGGTGCTGGCCGAGCTGGCCGCCAACGATGTGGCCGGGTCGACGGTGCGTATCGCCGATTTCGAGGTGCGACCGGGGGTGAGTGCCGACGAGGGCGAGGGCGACGAGTGGCCGCAGATCCGGCGCCGCATCATCGACGCCGATATCGTGCTGATCGCGACGCCCACCTGGTTGGGTCATCTGTCCTCGGTGGCCCAGCGCGCGCTGGAACGTCTGGATGCCGAGCTGTCCGACACCGACGACGCGGGCAGGCCCGTCATGCTGGGCAAGGTCGGGATCGCGGCCGTTGTCGGGAACGAGGACGGTGCGCACAAGATCGTGGCCGACACCTTCCAGGCTCTCGACGACATCGGATTCACCATTCCGGCGCAGGGCTGCACGTACTGGAACGGGGAAGCGATGGGCGGCACCGATTTCAAGGATCTGCCCGACACCCCGGAGGCGGTGCGCACGACCACGGCGGCGATGGCGCGTAATGCCGCGCATCTGGCCCGGTTGCTGCGGGCGAACCAGTACCCGGCCTACCAGTGAGCCACCGGTAGGCCGGGCGAGGGGTCAGAGGATCGGGCGTCCGCCGGTGACAGCGAGGCGGGCGCCGGAGATGTAGCTGCCGTCGTCGGCGGCGAGCAGCACATAGGCGGGGGCCAGCTCCGCGGGTTGACCGGCCCGGCCGAGTGGGGTGTCGTCACCGAACTTGCTCACCTTCTCCGTGGGGAAGGTCGACGGGATCAGCGGTGTCCAGATCGGGCCCGGAGCCACGCTGTTGACCCGGATTCCCTTCTCCCCCAGCATCTGCGCCAGGCTGGCCGAGAAATTCGCGATGGCGGCCTTGGTGGCGGCATACGGTGCCAGCGTCGGGGAGGGCATGTCGGAGTTCACCGACGAGCTGCCGATGATCGACGAACCGGGACCCATATGGGGCAGCGCCGCCTTCACCAGGTGGAAGTAGGCACCGACATTGAGGGCGAACGTGTAGGCGAATTCCTCGTCGCTGATCTCGGTGATGTCGTCGTGCGACATCTGGAAGGCGGCATTGCTCACCAGCACATCGACTCGACCGAATTCCTCGACGGCCTTGTCGATCACCGCACGGCAGTGCGCGGCGTCCGACAGGTCACCGGCCATCAGCACGGCACGGCGGCCGGCCTTGGTCACCAGGTCGGCTACTTCTTTCGCGTCGTCGTGTTCGTCGAGATAGGAAATGAGGACATCGGCGCCTTCACGGGCGTACGCGATGGCGACCGCACGGCCGATTCCGCTGTCGGCACCGGTGACGACAGCGGCTTTGCCCGTCAATTTGCCCGATCCCTGGTAACTGTTCTCCCCACAATCGGGCACGGGGTCCATTTTCGATTGGATGCCGGGAACCTGCTGCTGCTGTTCGGGAAATCCCATGATCGAAGTCCTCCTCGCCGGGAACGGGGTCTCCGATCGGACTACCTCCCATCGGCATCGGCAAACAGGTCAGTGCCCGCATGGGTCGCGTAATCGCAACCCTTCGTGGGCTTTGATCCGGCGGTGTTCGGCGAGCACGATACCCACGCCGCCGAGCAGGCACACCACGCACAGAATTCCGGCGATCACGGCCCAACCTTCGAAGCCGTATCCGGCTGCGGTGAGGGTGAGCGCCAGCAACACGACGCCGACGCCGATCAGGATCAACCCGGGCCAGTTCCAAGCGTCTTCGATGGATTCGCCGACATGCGAGCGGGTAGTGCGTTCGGTGTCGGGAAATTTGTGATGATGAGGGAGAGCGGCATCGTTCATGGCCGGGCCGTCCTTTCGATGGGATCCGCTGGTCTGCGCGTACCCCCGATCCGACAGCCCAATCGTGTGGTTTGCCGACTCCTCGAGGCGGTATCCGCCAGTAGGTGTTTTCCCGATGCGAGCACGTCGATCCAGGACAGAAGGGTTGCGCATAGATGACAGAGCAGCAGCACATTCCCCCGGAGTTCACGCGCCCGCCGGTGCCGCCGGACGAAGACGGCGGGCAGTGCGAGCCGCCCGGTCCGAAACCGGACCAACAGGGGCCGGAGCTGCGCAGTCCCACCGGCGCACCCATTGCGGGTGAGGCGAATATCCGGGCCCAGCAGGGTGACGCGCTCACCACTCCGCAAGGGCTGCGCCAAGCCGATACCGATCATCAGCTCAAAGCCGGACCTCGTGGTCCGGTGCTGCTGCAGGATTTCCACCTGCGCGAGAAGATCACCCATTTCGACCACGAACGCATTCCGGAGCGGGCCGTGCACGCGCGTGGCGTCGGTGCGCACGGTGTCTTCGTGTCCAACGGTGCCGCTGCCTCGCTGACCCGGGCCAAGTTCCTCGCCGCCGACGTTCGCACGCCGGTGTTCGTGCGATTCTCCACGGTGCTCGGTTCGCGTGGTTCTGCGGACACCGTGCGCGATACGCGCGGTTTCGCGACGAAGTTCTACACCGAGGAAGGCGTATACGACCTCGTCGGCAACAACATTCCGGTGTTCTTCATCCAGGAGGCGATCAAGTTTCCCGATGTGGTGCACGCGGCCAAACCGCATCCGGACCGGGAGATCCCGCAGGCACAATCCGCGCACGACACATTCTGGGATTTCGTCTCCCTGCACACCGAGGCCACCGCGCACACCTTCTGGAATATGTCCGACCGTGGGTTGCCGCGGTCGCTGCGGATGATGGAGGGATTCGGTGTCCACACCTTCCGGTTGGTCGCCGCCGACGGTGCCACGAGCCTGGTGAAGTTCCATTGGAAGCCGCGCCTGGGTGTGCATTCGATGTTGTGGGAGGAAACGCAGCTCACCGCCGGATTCGACCCCGATTTCCATCGCCGCGATCTGGCGGACGCCATCGAGGCGGGCTATTTCCCGGAGTGGGATCTGGGTGTCCAGGTCTTTCCCGACACCCCCGAGCAGGTGTTCGAAGACATCGATCTGCTCGATCCGACCAAGCTCGTGCCGGAGGAATTGGTGCCGGTGCAGGTGATCGGCACCTTGCGGCTGACGGCGAATCCGGTGAATTTCTTCGCCGAGACCGAACAGGTGGCGTTCTGCCCGAGTCATCTGGTGCCCGGTATCGAGGTCACCGACGACCCGCTGTTGCAGGGCCGGTTGTTCTCCTACCTCGACACCCAGCTCAGCAGGCTCGGCGGACCGAATTTCGCGCAACTGCCGATCAATACCCCCCACACCGCTGTCAACGACATGTTCCGCGACGGCATGCACCAGACCGCGGTGCACACCGGTCTGGCACCTTACAAACCGAATTCGCTCGACGGCGGGTGCCCGTACGCGGCCAGTTTCGCCGGTGAGGCGTATGTCGAATCGCCGACTCCGATTCCACCGCCGCAGGCGAAGCTGCGCACCTCGGCGAACACCGACAAGGCGCAGGTGTCGTTCGCCGATCATTTCTCCCAGCCGCGCATGTTCTATCGCAGCCTCACCCCCGGTGAGCAGCACCGCCTGGCCGATGCCTTCTCGTTCGAGCTTGGCAAGTGCACGTCGGTGACGGTGCGCGAGCGCGCGGTGCAGATGCTGGTCAATGTCGACGAACAGCTGGCCGGGTATGTGGCGAATCAGCTCGGTGTCGATGTGCCCGCGCCGACGGCGAACACCGTCGATCTGGCGCCGAGTCCGGCGTTGTCGCAGAAGCGCGGTGCATTCCCGGTCGACGGACGGACCGTGGCGGTGCTGGTGGACGAGACCAGTGCCGGTGGGGCGGTGCAGCAGGTGTGCGCCGATCTGGAACAGGCCAAGGTGCGGCCGTTGCTGGTCGCCGCACACGGCGGCGAGGTGGAGGGCCGCAAGGTCGACCGCACGTTCGCCACGATGCGCTCGATCGAGTTCGACGGGTTGATCGCGTTGGGCGCGCCGATCGATCCGCGGGTGGATGTGCTGGTCAACGAGATGTGGCGGCACGGGAAGGCGATCGCGGCGGTCGGTGCGGCGGCGAGTCTGCTGCAGCGCAACGGTGTCGATGCCGATGCGCCGGGTGTCGCGGTGGCCGAGGCGCCGCAGACCGTGACGCAGGTGGTCACCGATCTGGGTGAGCACCGCGCGTGGGATCGGATCGAACCGCGCGGATGAACCTGTCGTGCCCGGTCCGCGGTGCGGGCCGGGCGCGCTGGTGTCAGTCTCCGGGCACCTCGGTCTGCCGCTCGGGTGGGACGAGATAGGCGCGCAGATCGTCGATCTTGGATTCGATGCGTTCGGCGTTCTCGGCGTCGACCCGGAATATCCAATGTTTGGCCCCGAGCAGTAGCACGGCCTGGAAGACCAGCTGGAACCATTCGCTCTGCCAGTTCTCGAAGGTGCTGGCCAGGAACTCCGGCCAATACCCCGACCACTGGAATGGTTGCCCCTGCTGTTGCTGAGTGTTGCGATACTCGATGAGCTGGAACACGAACTGCGCGCCCCACGAGCCGATGAACAGCAACATCAGCAGGTAGACAGCTCCCCAGCGACGAAAATGTGCCATGAACGGCAGATACCCGGCAAACCGGTAGCGACACAACCAGGCCGTCCGCCCCCGGATGTCGTTCCCGATCCGCGCCGTCAGGGACTGCGCGCTGTTAGGTTCGGATGATGGTGCCGATCCCCCATGTGATCGCCTTCGCCGGTGCGGCGTTGCTCATCATCGTGATCCCCGGCCCGAATGTGCTGTTCGCGATCGGGCGCGCGCTGACGCTGGGGCGCAGACAGGCACTGCTGTCGGTTCTCGGCTCGGTCGCCGGTTCCGTCATCCCCCTGGCCGTCGTGGCGCTCGGGCTCGGCGCTGTGCTGATGACCTCGACGATCCTGTTCACGGCGGTCAAGGTGATCGGCGCGCTCTATCTGATCTACCTGGGCGTCACGGCGATTCGTGACCGCAAGAAGCTGGTGCTCACCGCAAGCACCGACAGCGGTGGGAGATCTATGCGGCAGGGGTTCATCGTCGGTGCCACCAACCCGAAGACGGCGGTGTTCTTCGGCGCGGTCCTGCCGCAGTTCACCGCCCCCGAGGCGGGACCGCTGCCGGTGCAGATGCTGATTCTCGGCGCGATCTTCCTGCTCATCCAGATGACCTGCGACGGTGTGTGGGCCGTCGCCGCGGCGACCGCGCGGGGATGGTTCGCGCGGTCACCGCGACGGCTCGAGGCTGTGGGCGGTGTCGGTGGGGCGATGGTCGTCGGTGTCGGCGCCGGTGTCGCGTTCGCGCGCTGACCTGCGCGGTCAGTCGCGGGTGAGGATGAAGAAGTAGGGGTCGGGGAGGCGCCGGTAGTCCATGATGCCAAGGACCGTGGTGGGGTCGACACGTCGGAAGGTGTCGATGATGGGCAGATGGTCGTAGATCATCGCGGTGGTGACGGTGCCCCGGTGGTTGATTTCGCGCAGGCGGGCGCGATGCCGGGCGGTGCGCAGCGTGGGCGCGAACAGGTCGAGGCGTTTGCGGGTCTGCTCGATGAGTGCGGTGGGGATCTTGTCGACCAGTCCCAGGGGGATGCGTTTCGGGTCGACCGGGAAGATGTCGCCCTTGGGGGTCGCGAACAGCAGCGGGTGAACGTTGTCGGGGCCGTCGAATTGTTTGCCGTACCAACCGGAGGCCGCGAGCAGGCCGTCGAGCCGGTGGCCGGTGGCCAGTTCGCGGCCGTGCCAACGGCCGGTGAGGTCGGTGGGCGCGACGGGTGGGAGGCTGTCGAACAGGGCGAGCGCGTCGTCGCGGCGGCAGGCGGGTTCGAGGGCGGCCAGACGGTCGGCGGCGGACATGCGGGTTCCTCTCAGACGGGCAGGCGAAGGGCGCCGGGGGCATCCGCCGGGACGGCGGGACGGCTCGGCGCCACGGGGGTGATGCGCCGGTAGGCGGTCCCGAGCTCGGGGCGTGGATCGGCCTCACCCTTGTTGGGCCAGAACGCCATGGCGCGTTCGGCCTGGGCGGTGATGGTCAGTGACGGGTTCACGCCAAGGTTGGCGGTGATGGCGCTGCCGTCGGCGATGTGCAACCCCGGATACCCGTACACCCGCTGATAGGGGTCGATGACCCCGGTGTCGCGGGAATCGCCGATGGTGCACCCGCCGATGTAGTGGGCGGTGGCGGGGATATTGAAGATGTCGGTGGCGATATTGCCCGTGATGGCATCGGATTTGCCGGCGTAACGGCGGGCGATGTCATGGGCCAGCGGGATCCACTCCGGATTGGGTTCTCCCGCACCCTGTTTGGTGACCAGCCGTCGCCCCTTCAGATACGAGGTGAGCGAGTTGTCCAGCGATTGCATCACCAGCAGGATCACCGACCGCTCCGAGGCACCGCGCGCGTTCTGTGAGCGCAGGAACTGCACCGGATGCAGCAGCATGGTCAGCAGCAATCGCAGGAACCGGAATGCCCCGCCGTCGACCATCGGCACCGTCTGCACGAACAGCGCGTTCTGCCCCTTACCGTAGGTGCAGACCTCCACGTGGGTCTGAGGTTCGGGGTGGATCGAGGACGTGATGGCCACACCCTGGGCGAAGTCGCGCCGGGTCTTGCTGGTGACGCCGATGATCGCCTCGGAATTGCTGCGCGTCAATTCACCGAGCCGCGAAGACAATTCGGGCAGGGCACCATTGCGGCGCAGGGTGTGCAGCAGCTTCTGGGTGCCGAGCGCGGCGGCCGCGAACACCACCTGTTCGGCGGTGAAGGTGCGGCGGTCCTTGCGCAGCAGGCCGTTGGAGCGCACGGTCTCCACCCGGTATCCGCCGGTGCCGTCGGGGGTCACCGAGGTGACCGTCGTCAGCGGATGTACCTGTGCGCCCTGGCTTTCGGCCAGGTGCAGGTAGTTCAGGGTGGTGGTGTTCTTGGCGTTGTGTTTGCAGCCGGTGAAGCATTCCGAGCAGTGGATGCAGCCCGCGCGGCGCGGTCCGGCACCACCGAAGTAGGGGTCCTCGACCTCGACCCCTTCAGCACCTTCGTTGAAGAACACGCCCACGTGGGTGCGGTGGAAGGTCTCGGCCACCCCGAGATCGGTGGCGACCTGCAGCAGCACGTCGTCCTTGGGGCCCAGTTTCGGGTTCTCGACCACGCCGAGCATCCGTTTGGCCTGGTCGTAGTAGGGGGCGAGTTCGGATTTCCAGTCGGTGATGTGTGACCAGGCGCGGTCGCGGTAGAACTCGGGCAGCGGCTCGTAGAGGGTGTTGCCGTAGATGAGCGACCCACCGCCCACACCGGAACCGCTGAACACCAGGCACTTGCCGAGCGCACTGATGCGCTGTGGGCCGGTCAGCCCCAGGCGTGGTGCCCAGATCGCTTTGGGCACATTCCAGTTCGTCTTCGGGTAGTCCTCGGCGTTCCAGCGGCGACCGGATTCGAGCACACCCACGCGGTAGCCCTTCTCGGTCAGGCGCAGGGCGGTCACGCTGCCGCCGAATCCGGAGCCGACGACGATCACGTCGTAGTCGTAGCTGGTCATGGAACCATCACCTCGTAATCGGCGGGATCGAACCGCGCCTGTTTGCGGTATTGGACTCCCAGCAGGGGCCAGTTGGTGGTGATGCGGCCGTCGGCCTGGCGGTACCAGGACGAACACCGGCTCCACACACTGTCTGCCAGGAGTTCCTGGATGCGGGCGTCGTAGGCCTTCTCCACCTCGGGGCGCACAGCGAGGGGCCGGCCGGTCGCCGCGAGATGGGCGACGTAGCGGCCGAGGTATTTCGCCTGTGCCTCGAGGAAGTAGATGATCGAGCCGCCACCGGTGTTGGTGTTGGGCCCGTACATGATGAACAGATTCGGGAAGCGGGGCACGGTGACGCCGTAGTAGGCGCGCGCCCCCGCCTGCCACTCCTGGCCGAGCGTGCGGCCGCCCGCTCCGGTGATCGTCATGGGTGCGAGGAACTCGGTGGTCTTGAACCCGGTCCCCCAGATGATGACGTCCACCGCGTGCTCACGTCCGTCGACGGTGCGGACACCGGTGGGCGTGATCTCGCTGATCGTCTCGGTGCACAGTTCCACGTTCGGCTCGGTGAGCGCGGGAAGGTAGTTGTCGGAGAACAGGATTCGCTTGCATCCGACGTCGTAGCCGGGCCACACCTTCTCGAACAAGCCCGGCACCGCCTTGGTCTGGCGGCGCATGTGCCACTTCGACCAGGCTCGGATGGCGCGGGCCAGGGGCCGGGCGTAGACCCAGGCCAGGCTGAGCCCTTCGACGACGCCGTACCAGGTGCCGCGTTCGGCCAGCTCCGTGGCGGGCACCTTCTCGAACATCCGGTGGTGCAGGCGCCCGAATTCGCGGTCCGGTCGCGGGATGATGTAGGGCGCGGTGCGCTGGAAGACGGTCAGGGTGCCCACGTGTGGCTGGATCTCGGGGACGAATTGGATCGCGCTGGCACCGGTACCGATCACCGCGACTCGTTTCCCGGTGAGGTCAACGTCGTGGTTCCACTGGGCGGAGTGGAAACTGCTGCCTGCGAAGGTCTCGCGGCCCGGGATGTCGGGCAGGGCCGGGCGCGAGAGCTGCCCGACGGCGGAGACCACGACGTCGACGACCACGGTCTCACCGTCGGCGAGCGACACCGTCCATTTGCCGGTCGCGTCGTCGTAGGCGGCGCCGAGCACCTCGGTGCCCAGACGCAGGTGGCGGCGCACATCGTAGGTGTCCACGAGCCCGCGGATGTAGTCGAGGATCGCGGGTTGGCGCGAGAACCGGTGCGGCCAGCGCGGATTGGGCGCGAAGGAGAACGAGTAGAACGGCGAGGGCACGTCACAGGCGGCACCGGGATAGGTGTTGTCGCGCCAGACCCCGCCCACCTCGTCGGCTTTCTCGAAGACGACGATGTCGTCGAAGCCCCGCTTCTTCAGTTCGATGACGGCGGCCAGGCCGCCGAAACCGCTGCCGATGACCGCGATGGACGGTGTCATGCGTTCCTCTCGAGGATCAGACGCGCGCATTCGCGCGGCGCGTCGCTGAACGGCAGGTGCCCGCAGCCGGGCAGGTCGATGTGCCGGGCGAACGGCAGCACGGAGCGGGCGTGGGCGCTCTGGGTGCGGTGCACGAGGACCACATCGCGGGTACCCCAGGCGATCGTCACCGGGATGTCGGTGAGTGCGCCGAAGTCCTGGTCCGGTGACAGCACGTAGTTGTCGAAGTCGTCGCGGGCGGCGGTGAACGCGTCGGCTCCGGCCAGTCCGGCCAGGTCGAGCCGCGCGGCGGTCGGGGTGACCAGCGTCGGGCGGCCGAACATGGCCGAGAGCAGCAGCACCCGTCCGGCCCGGTGATCCACCGATCGGGCCAGGACCGGGCCCGCTGCCCGCGCGGCGCCGCGCATGCCGGTGAGCAGTGTCTTGGTCCATCGCAGTCCGGCTCGGTCGTAGAAACCGATCGGGGAGAACGCGGTGACCGCCGAGGCGATTCCGGTGCGACCCAGTTCCAGCGCGATACCGCCGCCCATCGAACTGCCCACCAGGTGGGGGCGTTCGATCTCGTTGTCGGACAGCCACTGCGTGAGCCAGGTCGCGTAGCCGCGTGGTCCCGGTGCCACGCCGGGAACGAGCGGCGACTCGCCGAAGCCGGGCAGGTCGAGCGCGATCACCTCGTGTTCGGCGGCCAGCGCGTCGATGATCGGGGCGAATACCTGCCATCGACTGCCGAGACCGTGCACCAGCACGATCGGTGTGCCGGTTCCGCGGCGGTGGTGGGAGATCTGCGTCATCGCAGCCCTTCGTGCAGGAAACAGTTACTGCGTACGGTTTCTTGATTTCACCAGCCCGGGACTCCCCCGTCAATAGCGAGTTATCGCCGGGTGTGTCGGAGACCGCGCTCACAGTATCGCGCAACTATTCGTCAGGGCGTACGATTTCTTGCGTGACCGAGCAACGCCCCCGCCGCACCCAGGCGCAACGCCGCGCCTCGACCCGGGCCCGCATTCTGGCCTGCACCGCCGAGTGCCTGCTCGAAAGCGGCTACGCGGCAACGACGGTGAGCGCCGTGCAGGAACGCGCCGGATTGGCGCGCGGCACCGTGCAGCACCACTTCCCCACCCGCGCCGAGCTGCTCGTCGCCGCCACCACCCAGGTGGTCGACCAGCGGCTCGAGCAGTTCCGTCGCGAGGCCGAACTGCTCCCGCCGGGCCGCGACCGGCTGCAGTCGGTGGTCGACCTGGCCTGGCGCGACCTGAACAGCCCGGCCTTCTTCACCGCCCTGGACCTGTGGGTGGCCGCGCGCACCGACGCCGAACTGCGCGACCGGCTCGTGCACGAGGAACAGCGGGTGTTCACCGAGATGCGCAGGCTCTACCTGGAGGTACTCGGCGAGCCCTATGCCGCCGACCCTCGCGCCGAGCTGCTGGTGGAGTTCACCATCGACCTACTCACCGGGCTGTCGATGACGGCCATGCTCACCGGCACCCTCGGCGAACGCGAAGCCGTGGTCCGTCGCTGGAAACGCGCACTCGCGGTGCTGGTCGGTCAGCTGCCCAGCGACGAACTGCTCGACGGCAGCCCGTTGCCGCTCACCGCGTCAGCGGGCTGAGCCCTTGGTGTCGCGGTTGACGACACCCACCGACGACAACCCGTGCCAGCACAGGGTCACGGTCATCTCGACGGCCTCGTGCTTGGGGATCGGGCGGCCCGCGTCGAGCCAGTGCCGTGCCGTGGAGTGGCTGGCGCCTACGAGGCTGAACGCGCAGGCGAAAGCGCGCACGTCGTCCATGCCCGCGGCGCGCAGCTCGGCGCTGACCAGGACCGCGCAGGTGTTCATGGCGTCGCGCACCCGCCACTGCACGCACGGTTCGCTCGGCACCGGTGATTCGAAGACCAGCGTGTGCCCGCCCGCGTCCTCGTCGACGAAATCGAAGTAGGCGCCGACCGCGCGGCGCACCTTCTGTTCGCCCTTGGTGCCTGCCAGTGCGTTGCGCACACCCTCGACCATGCGGTCGAGGTAGCGCTGCAGGACCGCCAGGTAGAGGTCGAGTTTGCTCGCGTAATGGGTGTAGAGGACCGGTTTGCTCATGCCCGCGCGGCTGCCGATGTCCTCCATGCTCGTGCCGTGGTAACCGTAGGCGACGAACACGTCACGGGCGGCGTCGAGCACCACCTGGCGCCGTTGGGCACGGGCGGCGTCCACACTCGCTGCGGGTTCGGTCGCGAGGTCTTCGCTGTGGAGAATCGTCATGCGTTGTCCTCGGTCTCGCGGGTCGGGCCGTTCACCATGTCAGCACCGGCTTGATGACCTTACCGGTGCGCTGATCGTGCAGAGCGGCGGCGATGTCGGAAGCGGGGTAGCGGCTGACGAGTCGATCGACCGGGAACCGGCCCTGCGCGTGCAGGTCCAGCAGGTGGGGAATGAAGGTCGCGGCAACGCTGTCGCCTTCCAGACAGCCGCGAATCGTCTTGCCCTGCAAGACGATATCGCCGACATCGATGGGTGGGGCACCGCGGCCGAGACCGACGGCGACCACGGTGGCGCCGATACCGAGGGCGGCGACCGCGTCGCCGAGCACAGCCGGTATTCCCGTGGTGTCCACGGCGTGGGTCGCGCCGCCGCCGGTGAGCTCACGCACCCGCGCCGCCGTCGCTTCCCCCGCGGGGTCGACGGCGGCGCGCGCACCGAGCTCGAGGGCGAGTTCCCTGCGCGAGGAGGATGTTTCGACGACGACCACCTCGACGTCGGGCACCGTGCGCGCGGCGAGCAGGGCGGCCATGCCGACCGCGCCCGCACCGTAGACGACGAGGCGGGCGCCGGGTTCGGGGCGAAGCACGTTGAGGACCGCGCCCGCTCCGGTCTGGAATCCACACCCGAACGGCGCGGCCAGGGCCGGGTCGACGGCGGGGTCGACGACCACGGTGTTGTCCTCGCTGCTCAGCGCGTAGCCGGCCAGACTGGATTGGCCGAAGAACCCGGACATCACCGGTGACCCGTCGACCAGTACCCGAGGGGTGTCGTGCGCGCGGCGACCGAAGTTGTTCAGCGTGGTCGCGTGCAGGCAGTAGGCGGGTCGGCCCGCGCCACAGTTGGCGCAGTCGCCGCAGTGGCGGAAGGTGAGCACGACGTGGTCTCCGGGCCGGACGGCGCGCACTCCCGGCCCGACGGCCTCGACGACCCCGGCACCTTCGTGCCCGAGCAGGATCGGCCGGTCGGCCGCACCGGCGCGCCGGGTGGCCAGGTCGGTGTGGCAGATGCCGGTGGCGGCCATCCGGACCAGGATCTCCCCGGCGCGCGGCTCGTCGATCTCGACCGTCTCGACGGAGAAGTCCGCCGACGGATCGCGCGAGAGCACGGCCGTGGTGCGCATCAGCTGTCCCGTTCCAGCAGGAAGTAGAAGTACTGCCCGCCCGCGAGGACCAGTTCGGGGCGGCCGTTCATGATGCCCATCAGGGTGTTGTCGTCGAGCCATTTGAAGTGGTCGAACACCGGGCGACCGTCGTAGACCATCGTGGCGGTGACCTCACCGCGGAACTCGATGTTCCACAGCGTCGCTTCGCCCTGCCCCATCTCGACATTGGAGAACAGGGTGCCGTCCTCGGCGCGGCAGATCAGTGGTTTGGCGTCGTCGAGGGCCAGGAAGGTCTTGCCGTACCAGCGGCTGGCGGGCAGCGCTTTGCACAGCCGGTGACCGGTCTGGAAGGCGTCGCCGCGCCACTGCCCGAGGATGTCCTCGGCGCGCGCCGGGCGTAGCCGCGTCCAGATCTCGTCGAGTTCGGCGGTGGACACACCTTCGTTCTGTGCCCGGAGTTGTTGCCAGCGTGGCTGTTCGGCCATGGGTGTCCTCGTCTCGCCGTTACCCGAACCAGGTGGTTCGGGATTGACCATAGTTCCGAACCAGATGGTTCGGCAAGGGGTAACATCCAGCGCATGCGAGCGGCAGGTGAGGCAACCAGGGAGCGAATTCTCGCCGCGGCCAAGGCGGAATTCGCCGAATTCGGCATCGCGGGCGCGCGGATCAACCGGATCGCCGAGGCCGCGCATGCCAGCAAGGACCGCCTCTACGCCTATTTCCCCGGCAAGAAGGAGCTCTACGCCGCCGTCACCGAACGCTGGGCCAGCGAAGCCTCCGCCCGCACCGCCATGCGCGCCGAGGATCTGCCCGGCTACGTCGGACGCCTCTTCGACCATTTCCTCGCCAATCCCGACGATGCCCGCTTGCAGGCCTGGGCGGATCTGGAACCGGCCGAGGAGGAGGTGGCGCGCGCGTTGCGCGAGATGGTGGCGAGCAAGCTGGCCGAGCTGCGGCGCGGGCAGCGCGAGGGGCTCGTGACCCCCGATATCCCGGCGGCGCTGCTGCTGCGCATGCTCACCGACCTGGCCCGCACCACCGCCGTCCATGCCGCCCAAGCCGGTGGTGAGCACGTGGCGACCCAGCGCGCGGCGACCGTCCTGGCGGCCGCGCGCATGGTGGCCCCCTAGACGCCGGGGACGGTTTCGACCTGCAGCAATTGACGGGCGATCAGGTCGGTGAGATGAGCGCGGGTGGTGTCGAATTCCCCGCGCAGCCAAGCCGCGACGAGTTCGAGTGTGCCGCTGACCACCGTGTAGGCGGCCATGTCGGTGTCCAGCGGCGTCGAGATCGGTGACGGGTGCAGCTCGCGGCTGACCGCGGCCATGGCCCGGGCGATGGCGTGCTGGGTGGCGAGCCGGGCCCGCTGCAGGGCTTCGGTGCTGTGGGCGTTGAGCAGCAGCGCGTGGCGGCGTGGGTCGTCGAGCAGGAAGCCGAGCGCGGCATCGGCGGCGGAATGGACCTGGCTGTGGATGTCGGGTTCGGCCGCGTGGGTGGCCGCGACGACGGCGGCGATGCCCTCGGCGGTGAGCTCTTCGACGAGGGTGGTGAGCACGGCGTCGCGGTCTGCGAATTGTTCGTAGAAGTAGCGGTCGTTGAGCTTGGCCCGAGCACAGACCGCGCGCTTGGTGACGGCGGGCGCACCCTCGGCGGCGAGCAGCTCGAGGGCGGCGTCGAGCAGGGCCGCGCGCCGGCGTGCGCGGCGTTCGTCGGCCGCCACTCCCCCGTAGGCGCGGGGGGACGTCGCGGTGTCCTCGCTCTTGACCATGACCCCATTGTGGTGCACGCTGACACCACACGATTTTCTGGTGTCGCATGGCACCAGAATTGCGGAGGGGTGCCGACCGGGCCCATGCGGTCGCGGCGCCGGAACAAAGGAGTTCACCGATGACCTGTCCCGTGTCTCATCAGTCCGTGTCCACCGACGGTGTGCCGCACGATGTTTCGGCTGCGGTCGAGAGATTCGAGCGGGTGGGCGGTTCGGTGCTGTTCGGGCTGTTCGCCGTCGGGCTGTTCGACCAGCCGATGCTGCCACCGGTGTCGGCGGCGCTCGAGGCGACGGGACGGTCCAGGTATCAGCCGTGGGCGCGTGCGGTGCGCACCGCCGCCGCCGACCAGCTCATCTACCACGGCACCGAGGCCGACGCGGCCGCCGAGGCCGAGCGCCTGATGCTGTTGCACCGTGCGGTCAAGGGCGTCGGCCCCGACGGGCAACGTTATTCGGCGTTCGAACCGCAGGCCTGGAACTGGATTCTGTACTCGACGTTCTTCGTTCAGCGCGGCGCCTATATCGCGTTGACCGGCACCGAGCCGACGGCCGCGCAGAACCAGGCCCTCTGGGATCACTACCGGCGCAAGACAACCGGACTGCACCTGCGCGGCCGCAACGCTCCGATCGAGGACTACCGCGAGCTGGTCGCCCACTACGAACGGATGGCCGCCGAGGAACTGCGGGTGACCCCGGCCCTCGAGGCGGCCACCGCGTCGGTGCGCCACGCGCCGCGCCCGGATTTCCTGCCCGCGCTCACCGGTCCGCTGTGGCGGGTGGGTTCGCCGGTGCTGAGCCATGTGGTGATGCTGCTCGGGTGCGGCATCATGCACCCGCGGGTGCGGGCCCGCATGCCGATCACCTGGACAGCCCGCCACGACACCGAGTTCCGGATGCTCACCGCGCTGCTGCGGACCGCGTTCGACCGGCTGCCCGCCACCGTCACCGATTCACCGATGGCTCGCAACCGCCGTCGCTATGACCGGCTGGTCGGCAAGTACCGCCGGGTCGGGCTCACCTCGTTCGCCCCCGACCCGGCGTTGCGCCCTGTCGGCTACGCCGAGACCGAGCCGGTGTCGAGCAGTCCGAGCTGAGCCAGGTCGCGCACATACTTGCCGATCAGGTCGCGTCCCAGTTGCGGAATGTCCGGGACTCCGGCGATCTCGGCAGCCCGCACGGCGGCGCGGAAGCCGTCGGCGGGCAGCGCCGAGCCTGCCAGCGGGCGGGCCGGATGCCGGTAGGCGTGCAGCAACGGCAGCAGGGTGTGTTTGCGTCGCGGTTCAGGCAAGGCGCGCAGGGCGGTGGTGAAGCGGTCGAACCATTCGTCGTAGTCGTCGATGCGGTCGATGTGGTGCCCGGCCTCGATCAGCCAGTCGACGAAGTCGTCGAGGCAGATGCCGTCGTCGTGGGGGTTCACGACATCGTAGGTGCGGTATCCGGCTGTCGGGGCCAGAGCGGTGACGGCGGCGGCGACGAAGTCGGCGGGCAGCCCGTCGTAGTGGGCACGACGGCGCCGCCCCTCGGAATCGATGCGGTAGAACGACTTCGGTGCCAGCCCGGTGACGAGCACACTGAGCAGCAATCGGGTGAACACATCGGGCACGTTGAGCTGACCATGGTAGCGGCGGTGGGCCAGGATCATGTCCGACCGGAACACCGCGACAGCCAGCCCGAGCCGGTCGGCGGCTTCGCGCAGCAGCACCTCACCGGCCCATTTGCTGTTGCCGTAGCCGTTGGCGTAGCCGGTGTCGAGGCGGCGCACAGGGCTCATCGTCCGCACGTCACCGTCTTCGGTGAAGTCGGTGATCTGGGCGGCGACGGCCACCGTCGACAGGTAGCCGACCGGCTTGCGGGTGGTGGTCGCGGCCAACCGGATGATCTCGGCGGTGCCGACCACATTGGGTCCGAACAGCTGGTGGTAGGGCAGCATGTGGTTGACCAGCGCCGCCGAATGCACGATCAGGTCCACGTCGCGGGCCAGCCGCTGCCATACCTGCTGGGGCAGACCGAGTTCCGGTGCACCGATGTCACCGGGCAGTACCTCGAGGGCGCGGTCGGCCAGCGCCCGGAAGTGTTCGGTGAGGGTGGGGTCGCTGTCGTAGGCCGCGTCGAGGCGGGCGCGCGCCGAATCGGCGTCGGCGCCGCGCACCACACAGATCACGGTGCCACCGAGCGGGGCCACGCGTTCGAGCAGTTCCAGTAGCAGGAATCGGCCGAGGTAGCCGTTGGCGCCGGTGAGCAGCACGGTCCGCGCGGGCGTCGCGGCCCTCGGCAGGTCGGGGGCGGCGGCGATGGTGCCGGCGTCGAGGAATTTGTCCAGGGTCAGATCCGCCGCCCGGATCTCGGTGGCGCCGCGACCGTGGATCGCCTCGGCGTCGAGGGTCGCGGTGCCCGCGGTGATGTAGCCGGTGAGAGCGGCCAGAGTGCTGTCGGGGCCGAGTAGGACGTTGACGGGGACGTCGACGTCGAGGAGTTCGCGCAGCAGTGTCGAATACGACAGCGCCGCAAGCGAATCACCGCCCAGGTCGGAGAATCGTGTATCGGCGCGCAGGTCGGCGGGATCGCAGCCGAGTATCGCGCCCGCTGCCCGGGCGACGACCTCGGACACGGCGAGGCCGGGGGCATCGGCACGTAACCGGCGCAGTTCGTCGTCCTGGCGTCCGACCAGCTCGTCGTAGAGCTGTTCCAGGCGCTGCCCGTAGCGCTGTTTCAGCTTGGGGCGCAACAGCTTTCCCACCCCGGAGAGCAGTCCGTTGTCGACGGTGAACGGTTCGGGTTCGACGAGGAAGGCGCGCGGAATCTCGTACGGTTCCAGCTGTGCCCGCACCGCGGCCCGGTGCAGTGCGTCGCTGATCGCGGCCTTGGCCTGTTCGGCGGGCAGCGGGCGGGCGGGGACGACGACGGCGAGTAGGAACGCGCGATCACTGCTGCCGTACACATAGATCTGATGGATCGGATCCTCGCCGGCGAACACCGCTTCCAGGCGCGAGACCGTCACGAACTCACCCTGCGACAGCTTGATGACGTTGTTGCGCCGGTCCACATAGGTCAGCCGGTCCGGGCCGAGTTCGGCGACGATGTCGCCGGTGCGGCAGAAACCGTCGGCGTCGAACACCTCGGCGGTGACCTCGGGGCGCCGGTAGTAACCGGCGATCATGGTCGTGGTCTTGAGCAGCAGTTCGCCACGCGGGTACGGCTTGTCGGTGCCGAAATAGCCGAGTTCGGGGACGTCGACGAGCTTGTAATCCAGCACCGGCGGGCGCATGACCCGGGTGTCGAAGATGACGCCACCACCGGTCTCGGTCGACCCGTAGCCGTCGTGCAGACGCAGCTCGAGCACCGATTCGACGAACGCGCGCAGTTCCGGTGCGATGGGGGCGCTGCCACACGACACCGTCAGCAGGCGACCACCCAGGAGTTGTTCGCGCAGTGACGTTTTCACCTGGTCGTCGGTGAGTTCGGGGTGGTGTTCCCGGGTGCGGCGGTAGTGCTGCTGGATCATCTCGCACACGCGCGGGACGAGGAAGATCTCGGTGGGCCGCACCAGGGCGATGTCGTCGAACAGTGTCGAAGTGTCCGGTGCGGCGGTGAAGTAGGCGGTGCCGCCCCGGGCGAGGGCGGCGTTGAGGGTGAGCCTGGCCGCGATGTGGCTCATCGGCAGGAAGTTCAGGTTGATGACCGCGTACGGGCGCACCGGCTGCCACCCCGCGGCGACGAGGCGGCGGGTGTACATCGCGCCCTTGGGTGTTCCGGTGCTGCCGGAGGTGTAGATCAGCAGAGCCAGCGCGTCGTCGTCGGGTTCCACGCGGGGGGCAGGCGCGGCGGCCAGCCCTTGTTCGACAGTGTCCGCGAGAGTGCGTATTCCGGGGAAGTCGTGGCGCGCTTCGTCGAGTAGCTCGCGATGCCGGTGGTCGTCGGCGAAGTAGTCGAACACCACGAGTGTCGTGGCACCCGGGGAAATCACCTCGACAGCTGTGCCGAGATACGCGATGTCGACCGCGAGGACCTTCGGTGTGGTCTCGTCGAGAATCGAACGCAGCTGGGTCGAGCTAGCGCCCGACTGCAGTGGCACGGCCACCGCTCCGAGGTGGATCACGGCCAGGTCGAGCACCGTGTAGTCGACCCCGGTGAATCCGAGCATCGCCACGAAGTCTCCGGCGCGCACCCCGTCGGCGTACCAGGCCGCCGCCACCGCCCGCGCCCGGTCCCACAGTGTGCGATAGGTGATCGTCTCGAAGTCGGGGACGATCCGCCGCACCGCTCCCCCGGGTTCGGGCACGAGTTCGGTGCGGCGGAACCCGAGCGCGGGCCGGTCGGCGTACCCGGTCATCGCCGCCTCGACGATCTCACCGAGCGGCAATCCGGGTGTGGTGACGGTGGCGTGCACCTCGTCGGAGGGGCGCACGGCCCTGACCTGCGGGTCCTCGGTGAGCAGTGCGGTGAGGCGCCACGCACCGGTGTCCTGGTCGAGGGTCATCCGGCGTTCTCCGTCCTGGTCTGCCCGTCGGTCGGGGCGGCGATGCGCACGCCTTGCCACGCGCGGCGGATGGCCGGGTCGGGATCGATGAGGACGCGGGTGGGGTGGTCGAAGATCTGGGTGGCACGGTGGTCGGCGGTGTAGGCGGGCCAGGCGGGCAGGGGGCTGCCGGTGCGGGCGAAGCTGAGCCAGTTGTCCTGCATGGCGCGCTGGACCGAGAGGAACGCCCGGTACCCGCCTGCCGCCGTCATCATGCGCCCGACCGGGGTGTTCACCCAGCCGAAGACGGGAATGAGGTCGAGGGCGTGGGTGGCGCCGAAACCGGCCAATCGCAGTGCGCGCGGGGCGAAGTCGAAACGGTAGGCGTAGGTGGGTGCGTGGGGACTGTGTCCTTCGAGGACCTCGAGGGTGGGGCGCA
This sequence comes from Nocardia sp. NPDC023733, assembly GCF_040639775.1. NCBI lineage: Bacteria > Bacillati > Actinomycetota > Actinomycetes > Mycobacteriales > Nocardiaceae > Nocardia > Nocardia sp. NPDC023733. Next base: position 1,748,231 of record NZ_JBFAAN010000001.1, read on the forward strand.
GGAACATGAAGTCCCCGCCGATGCGGACGGCGGTCGCCGGGCTCGGGTAGCCGGGGTAGCAGGCGGCGACACGTTCGAGGGCACCGGCTTCGCAGCGGGCGAAGGTTGTGGCCAGCTGGTCCTCGGTGTGCGGTACCGCTTTCACGAAACGCTGGAACAGGGTCGCCTCGTCGCGGTTGGTGCCGACGATCAGCGGCACCCGGTGCGCCCGGCCGGCGACGATCGCGTCCAGCGGCGCCTCGGGCAGAAACTCGCCGTCGGCGACGGGGGCGTAGGCGAAGCTGCCGGGTTCCTCGCGCATGGCCCGGCCCAGGGCACGGTCGGTGGCCCGGCACAGCGCGCTCGCCGAGGTGGTGGTGAGGGCGGTGACGGCGTCGGCCGGGTCGGCACCCAGTCGTTCGAGGCAGCGGCGGGCGAAACGGCCCGCGTCCTCACGGGTCATCGTCCAGTCGGCGGGGGCGCTCTGGGCGATGGCGCGGTGGAACAGCCCGCGCGCGGCGGGGGTGGCCATCAGGCTCACCACGGCGTGCGCACCCGCCGATTCGCCGAAGATCGTCACATTGCCGGGGTCGCCACCGAAGGCGGCGATATTGCGCTGCACCCACTCCAGCGCGGCCACCTGGTCGCGGAGTCCGAGGTTCGCGTCGAAAGGGCGCTCCGGCGTGGAGAATTCACTGAAGTCGACATAGCCGAGACCACCGAGCCGGTAGTTCACCGACACCACGATCACGTCGCCACGGACCGCGAGGCGGGCGCCGGAGTACATGCTCGAGGTGCCGATGACATATCCGCCGCCGTGGATGAACACCATCACCGGACGCGGCGTGCCCGACGATGCCGCCGGGGCGGTGACGTTCAGGGTGAGGCAGTCCTCGCCCACCGGTTGCCAGGTGCGCGGGCCGATGCGGGCACCGCTGGGGTGCTGGGTCGCCGCGAAACGGAAGCGGTCGGCCGCGCGCACGCCGGTCCAGGGACGCACCGGCTGGGGTGCGCGCAGGCGCAGGTCGCCGACAGGAGGGGCCGCGTACGGTAGGGCGCGCCAGCGCACGACGCTGCGGCCCGCTCGACCGCGCACGACTCCGTCGGCGGTCACGATCTCGATGGGCATCATCCCTTCACAGTACGTGGTACCGCCGGTACCACGTGGGTGGTTCGGTACGACGGGTTACCGGATTTCCCACGACCTAGGATGGGGTGATGGCCGCCGAACCGAGCGACCCGGAGCAGGCGCCGCTCGCGGCGGGCAATGCGGGCACCCTCGCCGAACTCGATGTGCTGGTGTCCTCGTGCCGGGCTTGTCCCCGTCTGGTCGCCTGGCGTGAGCAGGTGGCGCGCGAGAAACGGGCCGCGTTCCGCGACGAGGACTACTGGGGCAGACCGGTGCCCGGTTTCGGCCCCGACGACGCCCGGATCCTGGTGGTCGGGTTGGCCCCGGCCGCGCACGGCGGCAACCGGACCGGGCGCATGTTCACCGGCGACGAGAGCGGCAATGTCCTGTTCGCGGCCCTGCACGCGGTCGGCCTGTCGACCGGTTCGCACCCGGTCCGCGCCGACGACGGCATCGAACTCATCGATCTGCGCGTCACCGCGCCCGTGCACTGCGCGCCGCCGCAGAACAAGCCGACCCGCGACGAAACGCTGCGCTGCGCACCGTATCTGAGCCGGGAGATGGAACTGCTCGCCACCACCTTGAAGGTGATCGTGGTCCTCGGCGCCTTCGGATGGCAGGCGTTGTTCACCGTCCTCGCCGAAGGCGGCTGGGCCATCCCCCGCCCGCGCCCCCGCTTCGGCCACGGCGCCCAGGTGGTCCTCACCCACCCGGACGGGCGAACGGTGACAGTACTCGGCTGCTACCACGTGAGCCAGCGCAACACCTTCACCGGCATGCTCACCCCCGCCATGGTGCGGGACGTGCTGCGGCAGGCCAAGTCGATAGCCGGCTCCTGACCGGACACGACGCGAAATCCGGGCGGGGTGGTTCGGGTGGGGAAGCTCGGGTATGCGCGCGGTGTGAACAGCATTCGAGAGATCGCGGAAAGGCGCGGGCCCTTCGCTGTCGTGAACATGGATGCCTCACACGACACCGAGGACGCCGCGCATCAACTGGAGCTGCGACGACGGTCCATCAGCGGTCGCCTGCGGGAAGCGGGAGCCAGCGCGGAGATGATCGCGCTGTTCGACCGGGCCGTCGCCGAGGGTCCGCCCGGGCGTGGGCGGGCCGGACGGGTGTTGATCATCGACGATCACACCGTCCATGCCGACGAGCTGCTGCCCGAACCGCCGGCTCGAGAGGTCGTTCGGGTGTCACCGCTGCCCTATCTGCTGCCGTTGCTGCGCCACCACGAGGAACTGGTCCCGCATGTGGTCGCCGTGGTCGACAAGGTCGGCTGCGACCTGACCGTCGTCGACGAGAACGGGTCGGTCACCGAACGCAGCGTCGACCAGGACCCGTATCCGGTGCACAAAACCGGTGGTGGGGCATGGGCACACCGGTCCATGCAGCAGCGCGTCGAGGAAACGACCCGGCGGACCATCGACGAACTCGCCGAGCAGGTGAGCACCGAGGCCGAACAGGTGCACGCCGAGGTGATCGTGGTCGCCGGTGAGGTGAGCGCGCGCAACGCCCTGCATCACGCGCTGCCCGAACACGGGCCGACGGTGGTCGAGGTCGAGGCGGGCGCCCGCGCACGGGGCAGCGACCCGGGCGAACTGGAGACCGCCGTCCACCGGGTGGTCGCCGAACAGGCCCGCCACGACATCGAGGAGGTCCTCGACACCGTCGCCGCCGAGATCGCCCGCCCCGAAGGCCTGGCGGTGTCCGGTCTGGACGCGACCGCCGAGGCGTTGCGGATGGCGCGCGTGGACCGGTTGCTCATCGACCCGGACCGGCTCGGTGACCGCACCGTGCTGGTCGGCGCCGACCGGGCACAGGTGAGCGTGGACCTGCACGCCCCGGCCGGCTGGACCGGCAGCACCGCCCCACGACAGTCCTGCCGCGCCGACGAGGCACTGCCCGTCGCGGCGATCCTGACCGGTGCCGAGGTCATCGTCACCGGCGGTGTGCCGTCCGAGGACGGTGTCGCCGCCCTGGTCCGGCACCGCTGAAACGCACAAGGAGGCACGATGGTCATCGAACGAGGCAACACCAAGCACGGTCCGGCCCACGACGAGGAACTCGCGCACGAGCTGGACGGCACGATCAAGGGCAACCGGTCGAGCCGGGCCGAGGAGTGGCGCGACCCCGAGCCACCCGCCGACGACGACCCCGAAACCGGCATCCGCCCCGACACCCGAACCCCGTGACCTGGGTCGAGGACCGGATCGGGCAGCTGCTGCACAAGGTCGCACCCACGGCGGGGGCCAGCGTGCACGCGGTGACGATCGCGCGCCCCCGCGCGGACGTCGAACAGTTCTGGCTCGATCCGGCGAACCTGTCCGCGGCGCTGGACGGCATCGCCCACGTGGAATCGACCGCCCCGGACCGGTTGACGTGGTCGTTCGTCGAAAACACCGCCGCTGCCGCGCAATGGGTGAGCCGCACCGTGCGCGCCCCCGGCGAGATCCGCTTCGTCGGCGGCCGCGACCCGGCCGGCCGGTCCCAGATCCGGCTGACCTTCGCCGACGCCCCGGGCGATCTGGGCACGGAGGTGACGATCCGGGTCACCAGTCCACTGCCAAAACAGCTCACCGGGCATGCCGCGTTCACCGCCCTCTACCGGGCGCGCGCGATTCTGCAGACCGGGGAGGCGCCGACCCTGACCCACAATCCGAGCGGACGCGAGCAGGAGGACTGATGCGAGCACTGTGCTGGAACGGCGTGAACGATCTGGCCGTGGAGACGGTGCCCGATCCGCGCTTGGTCAACCCGCGCGATGTGATCGTCGCGGTCCGGTTGAGCACCACCTGCGGTTCGGATCTGCATTTCATCGACGGCTACCTGCCCGGTATGCGCGAAGGTGACGTGATCGGGCACGAATTCATGGGTGAGGTGCTCGAGGTCGGCGGCGCGGTGGAGCGGATCGCCGTCGGTGACCGGGTGGTCGTGCCGTCGTTCATCGGGTGCGGCGCGTGCTGGTACTGCGGGGCCGGGCGGTATTCGGCCTGTGACACCACCAACCCGAATGCCGCGGTGCAACAACCGATCCTGGGTTTCCCGTCCGGCGGGATCTACGGCTACACCCATCCCTTCGGCGGCTATCAGGGCTCGCACGCCGAATACATCCGTGTGCCTTTCGGCGATGTGAACTGTTTCCCGATTCCGGAGTCGATCACCGACGAGCAGGCCCTGTTCTGTTCCGACGCGCTGCCGACCGGGCTGATGGGCGCCGAATTCTGCGACATCTCCCCCGGTGACACCGTCGCGGTCTGGGGCAGCGGCGGCGTCGGGTTGATGGCCGCTCACACCAGCCGTCTGCTCGGCGCGGGCCGGGTGATCGTGATCGACCGCGTCCCCGAACGCCTCGAGCTGGCGCGCCGGCACGCGGGCGCCGACACCATCGACTACACCAGTGTCGACAGCGTCCCCGCGACCCTGCGCGAGATGACGGGCGGGCGCGGACCCGACGCCTGCATCGACGCGGTCGGGATGGAAGCGCACGGCACCGGCGTGCAGCACCTCTACGACCGGGCCAAGCAGTTGCTGCGACTGGAAACCGATCGGGCCACCGCGTTGCGCGAGGCGATCATGTCGTGCCGCAAGACCGGGGTGGTGTCGGTGCTCGGCGTGTACGGCGTGACCGACAAATTCCCGATGGGTGTGCTCACCAACAAGGGGCTGACCCTGCGCACCGCCCAGCAGTCCGGTCAGCGCGATGTCTCACGCATGTTCGAGTTCATCACCACCGGGCAACTCGACCCGTCGTATCTGATCACCCATGATCTGCCGCTGTCGGACGCGGTCGCCGGATACGACATCTTCAAGAACGACAAGAGCGAATGCGTGCGCGCGGTCTTCCGGCCGTGACGTTCAGCGGTGGGCGTGGCGGGTGAGCTGGTCGACCGGGTCGTGTCCGCCGACGCCGGAGGCGAATTCGCGGTAGCGCAAGGCGCCGCCGGCGTCGGCGGCCAGCGGTGGGGTGTCACCGCCCGCGCCGTCGCCGAATCCGTGCAGCACCTCGGTGAGCGCGTCGGCGGCGCTGATCCTCGGCGTCCAGCCGAGTTCGGTACGGGCGCGGGTGGTGTCGAGCAGCGGTAGATGCATCATCGCGTCGAACAGTTCCGGAGTGGCCGGGACCAGCCGCAACCACCAGCCCACCGTGAGCGCGGCTTTCACCGCGCGGGGCGGGACGGGAAACGTCCTGGTCCGCAGGATGCGGGTGATGGCGTCGCGGTCGATGACGTCGTCGGCGGCCAGATTGAACGCACCGCGCACCTGCTTGGTCACCGCCAGCGCGTAGGCGCGTCCCACATCGCTGCTGTGCAACGCCTGGAACCGCATTCCCCACGGATACGGCAGCACGGGCAGCACTCCGGGCCGGATCAACCGGTTGGGCAGCAGCGGTCCAGCGAACAGGCGGCGCTGTTCGCTGGCCGAGTCGTACTGGAAGGTGAACGCCGGACGCATCCGCACCACCCGGATATCGGGATTGTCGCGTTCGAAGATGTCGAGAAGCCGCTCCACATAGGACTTCTCGGCCATATAGGCGGCGGCGGGCCAGCCCTCGGTCGGCCAGCTCTCGGTGACGGGTTCGTCGTCCTCGCGCGGTGCGTACGCTCCGACCGAGGACGCGTAGATCAGCGCGGGCACCTCCGCCTCGGCGACAGCGGCCAGCACCCGTTCGGTGCCGTCGACATTGGTGTGCCAGGTGTCGAGCGGCCGGTGCGTGGGCTGGAACACCCAGGCCAGGTGCACCACCGCGTCGGCCCCGCGGAACAACGAGACCAGATCGGCGTCGCGCACGTCGGCGCCGACCCAGTCGACCCCGGCGAGTCCACGGTCGGGTCTGCGCCGCGCCACTCCCAGCACCGACGTCACCGCCGGTGTGGTGGTCAGTGCGTCGACCACCGCCGTGCCGACATTGCCTGTCGCTCCCACCACGACCACACGCATCGCACACCTCCTCGGCTCGGTTCGCATCCTCGCCATACCCGCGCCGGTGCCGCCGACACCGATCCGCCCGGATCTGTTTGACCCGCCGCGCACGTGGAATCGCTTCGACGACGACCACCGCCCGAGGGAGGACGCCCATGCCGTTCGACCGGACCGATCCAGGCTTCCGCGGACCAGGCCCCGAATCCGTCGATCACGTCGCCGCGCGCCGCCCGCGTGTCGTCGTCCTGGGTGATGCCGTCCTCGACGTGTGGAAATGGGGACGCTGCCACCGGTTGTGCCGGGAGGGCCCGGTGCCGGTGGTCGATGTGGCCGATACCGCGAAAGTGCCTGGGGCGGCGGCGAATACGGCGGCCAACCTGGCCGCACTCGGCGCGCAGGTGCAGATGGTCGCCACGGTCGGTGACGACGACGCCGGCCACGACCTGCGCGACTCGTTGCGCCGCGCGGGAGTGGGAACCGACACCGTGGTCGCCGACCCGACCCGGAACACCGAGGTGAAGGTGCGGGTGATGGCCGACGAGCAGATCCTGCTGCGCTACGACGAGGACTGTGCCCCGGTGCCCACCGACACGACCGCGCTGCTCGCCGCGCTCGACACCGCCCTCGCCGATGTCGACGCGCTGCTGATCTGCGATTACGGCGTCACCCTCGACGACGCGATCCGCGACGCCCTGTGCGCGCGCCGCGACAGTCTCCCGCTGCTGGTCCTCGACGCGCACGAACCGGCCCGCTGGCAGGCACTGCGGCCCGACCTGGTGACACCCAACGCCGAGGAGGCCGCGGCCCTGCTCGACACGACGGCACACACCGATCACGCGCAACTGTTCATCGACCACCGCGACGAACTGATGGCCCGCACCGGAGCGGCCGCGGTGGTGGTCACCCTCGACAAGGACGGCACCGTCCTGCTGGTGGACGGCAAGCCCGCGCACCGGACCTGGGCGGTGGCGGTGCCGGAGAACCGGTCGGCCGGTGCCGGTGACACCTTCGTCGCCGCCCTCACCGCCGCCGTACTCGACGCGATGCCGCTGACGGGTGCGGTCGAATTCGCCCAGGCCGCCGCCGATGTGGTGTTGCGCAGCCCCGGTACCTCGGTGTGCCGGTGTCCCGATCTGCGTGCCCGCCTCGGCGGCGAGGGCTCCGGAGTCCTTTCGCGCGACCGGTTCATCGCGACCGTGCGCCGCGAGCGAGCCGAGGGCGCGCGGGTGGTGTTCACCAACGGCTGCTTCGATGTGCTGCACGCCGGTCACATCGCCTGCCTCAACGAGGCCAAGAGCCTGGGCGACATCCTGGTGGTCGCCGTGAACTCCGACAGCAGTGTGCGCCGCCTCAAGGGCCCCGAGCGGCCCGTGAACACCGCGGGCGACCGGTGCGCGGTGCTGGCCGCCCTGAGCTGTGTGGACCATGTGACCGTCTTCGACGAGGACACCCCCGCCGAGTTGCTGCGCGCCACCGAGCCCCAGCTGTATGTCAAAGGCGGCGACTACAGCCCCGACATGCTGCCCGAGACCGCTGTCGTCACCGAATACGGCGGTCAGGTCCGGGTTCTGAACTACCTCGCCGACCACTCCACGACGACGATGATCGACCGCATCCGCGGCCGCGTGGGAGAACGATGAGCGATGCCGATTCCGACCGAAGCCGGCCACCACGCCATTGCGGGGAGGACGTGCCGGCTCAGGTGCGAGTCATGGCACGCTTCGCCGGTGCCGCGATGTTGCCCAGCGGCGCGGTGTATCCGCAGTCATCGACGACGGTCCCCGACCGGGGCGTCGAGGCCTACGGTGTCGTGCCACCGCCGTTCCGGCCGCAGTGCGGTGACAATGCCGGCGGGGCCGAGGAATTCGTCGATCTCACGGCACACCTCCTCGACGGTGACCGAGGCGACGATCGAGTTGTCGTGTTCGCAGCGTGGGGCGCCCTCGTCGGTGAGGGTGGCACCGCAGAGCTGGCAGCGCGTGGTCCACGCGGTCAGCACCCGGTCGTTGGCGCGGTTGAGTGGTCCGGCGTTGACGAGGTTGCCGATCCAGAAGATCCCGACCGTCGGGATGCCGAGCGCTTTGGCCAGATGCCGTGGTCCGCTGTCGTTGCCCACGAAAACCGTTGTCCGCGTGAGTAACCCGCACAGCTCGGTCATGTCGGCATCGACGAGGCAGTGCACGTGGCGGGTGTCGCAACCGCCCACCCGGTCGAGGATTTCGCGCAGCAGCGGACGGTCGTCGTGGGTGCCGATCACATGAACGGTGGCCCCGCCGCGCACACAATGCTCGATGACCTCCGCGAATTTGCGCACGGGCCACCGCCTTCGGGGATCGGTCGCCGAGGGGTGAACCGTCACAACGGGCCTCGTCGCCTGCCCGACGAGCCGTTCGGCGGCGGCCTCGTCGTCGGGGGTGACGGTGATCCTCGGTTCGAGAGTGACCGGTGCCGCCCCGGCCAACCCGACCACCTCGAGCGCACGGATCATCTCGTGCTGGTAGTACCGGAACGGGGTGGTCCTGGTGAGCTCGATGGCGCCGTCGGCGCGGGAACCGACCGTCCACCGAGCTCCCGTGCGGCGCAGGAACCGGTTCGACCAGGCGCCACCCCCGTGCAGTTGGATACCCAGATCGACACGCTCCCTTGTTGTTTCGTCGAGCAACGCATCCTCGGCAGGTGAGTTCTTCGGTGGGAGCACCCGCACGTCGCGCACCGGTCCCGGCCGTGATCGGAGCAGCGCGGCATGCAGTGCCGAACCGAACAGGGTGATCCGCGCCGTCGGGTAGGTCGCGGCCAGCGCCTCGATCGCCGGCAGGGCGAGCAACAAGTCGCCCAGGCCACCACCGCGCAACACCACGATGCGTTCGACATCGGGGAACGGCCGCGCGATCGGCCCGAAAACACTGTCGCCGGACGCGGTCGTCATCTCGGCACTCCTTACCCGATGTTCTGTGGTTGCGGTGATCGGCACCGCCGCAGTACCCCACCGGCGCACACCGAAACAGTCGGGCGAAACCGGCACGCCGCTGTTTGACCCACTTCTCCCCGGGCATAGCGCCCAGCGAGAACCGGTCCGCCCGCAGCGGTGCGTTCCACTGGCCACCGCTTGTCACGACGAACGGAGTCAGCCGTGAAGATCGCTATGGTTTCCGAACACGCGAGCCCGCTGGCCCCGCTCGGAGGCACCGACGCCGGGGGACAGAACGTCCACGTCGCAGCCCTCTCGGCCACCCTCGCCCAGCGCGGGCACGAGGTGATCGTCTACACCAGACACGACGGAACCCACTCCGAACGCACGATCCACACCGACGACGGCTACCGCGTCGTGCACGTCCCCGCCGGCCCACCGCGCCCCATCCCCAAGGACGAAATCCTCCCTCACCTGGGCGAATTCGCCGCGTTCCTGCGCGACGACTGGGCCCGCGAGCACCCCGACGTGGTACACGCGCACTTCTGGATGTCGGGCATGGCCGCCGAGCTGGCCGCCCACGGCACCGGCATACCCGTCCTGGTCACCTTCCACGCGCTCGGCACCGTCAAACACCGATACCAGGGTCGCGCCGACACCAGCCCACCCGCCCGCATCCGCATCGAACGCCTGGTCGCGTCGCGGGCGGCGCGGGTCATCGCCACCTGCTCCGACGAAGTCGGCGAACTCACCAAGATGGGGGTGCCACCGCATCACGTGTCGGTGGTTCCGTGCGGTGTGGACCTCGACCTGTTCACCCCCGACGGCCCGGCCGCCGAACGCGGCGCACCGCACCGCATCCTGTCGGTCGGGCGGATGGTGCCACGCAAAGGCTACGACCTGGCCATCGCCGCACTACGCGAGTTACCCGGCACCGAACTGGTCATCGCGGGCGGCGCCGACGACAAGGGCAAAACCCACGCCGAGGCGCGACGGCTGCGCGGTTGTGCGCAACGCATCGGCGTAGGCGACCGGGTGCACCTGCTCGGGTCGGTCGAGCACACCGCCATGCCCGAATTGATCCGCTCCGCCGATGTCGTGGCCTGCACACCCTGGTACGAGCCGTTCGGCATCGTGCCGCTCGAGGCGATGGGCTGCGCGCGACCCGTGGTCGCCACCGCTGTCGGCGGCATGCTCGACACCGTCGTCGACGGTGTCACCGGCGCCCTGGTGCCACCGAACTCCCCCGAGGCGCTGGCCGCCGCGATCCGCCCGCTGCTCGACAACCCGCACCTGGCCGCCGCCCGAGGCGCGGCCGGGCGACGTCGAGCCGAGAACTCCTACTCCTGGGAGCGGGTCGGCACCCGAACCCTCACCGCCTACCGCAAGGTATCCGCGCGCCGCGTCGACCGGGCCGCGATGTCGGCATGACCCCGCTGAAAGGAGTCCCATCCCCGTGAACCCGTCAACACGCCCGCTCGGCACCGTCCTCGTCACCGGCGGATCCTCAGGTCTCGGCGCCGCGACCGTCGCCGCGATCCGCGCCGCGGGCGGCACACCCGTGGTGCTCGACCGCAATACCCCAGCCGACGGAATCGACTGGGAGCAAACAGATCTCGCCGACACCGCCGCCGCGACGGCCGCGGTCGAACGGGTACTCGACCGCACCGGTGGTCACCTCGACGCGGTGTTCACCGCCGCGGGTACCGACGCCTGCGGCCCGCTCGACGGCGTGTCGGCCGAGAAGTGGGAAAACGTGGTCAAGGTGAATCTGTTCGGCACCGCCGCCGTCGTCCGCGCGGCACTGCCCGCCCTGCGCGCGAGCAAGGGCACTGTCGTCACCTGCGCCTCCACCCTCGGCATGCGCGCGCTGCCCGACGCCACCGCCTACTGCGCGTCGAAATTCGGCGTCGTCGGCTTCACCCGCGCCTTGGCCGCCGAGACAGCGGGCGAGGTCGGGGTGACCCTGCTGGTGCCCGGCGGCATGGACACCGCGTTCTTCGACGACCGGACCCCGCAGTACCAGCCGCCGGCCGACGCGAAACTCAACCGGCCCGAAGACGTCGCCGCCGCGGTCGTTTTCGCGCTCTCCCAACCACCGGGCTGCCAGGTACGCGAACTGATGGTGTGCCCGTCGACGGAGCCGTCGTGGCCATGACGACGATCCTCGCCTGGCATGTGCACGGGTCCTGGATGAGTTCGTTCGTGCAGGGACCCCACCGCTACCTGATCCCGCACGACCCACGCTGGGGCGGGTGGGCGCTCGGCCGGTGCGGGCGACCGTGGCCGGCAGGCGCCGAGGAGATCGCCCCCGAGGCGCTCGCCGACGAACACGTGGATGTCGTTGTGGCCCAACGCCCCCGCGAACTGGAACTGGCCCAACGCTGGCTCGGTCGCACCCCCGGTGTCGACGTCCCCCTGATCTATGTCGAACACAACACCCCGTCCGGGCACGCCGCGACCACCCGGCACCCCATGGCCGACCGCGACGACCTCGCCCTGGTCCACGTCACCGAGTTCAACCGGTTGATGTGGGACAACGGGCACACCAGGGTGCGCGTCGTCCCCCACGGAGTCCTCGATCCCGGCCCCCTCTACACCGGCGAACTCGAGCGGGCCGCCACCATCGTCAACGAACCGGTGCGCCGCTGGCGCGTCACCGGCACCGACCTGCTCGCCGAACTCTGCGATACCACCCCGATCGATGTGTTCGGGATGGAAACCGACCACGTCCACACCGCCGTCGACCGGCCGAAAGATCGTGTGTGCGGGCACGGCGACCTGCGCCAGGACCGCCTGCACGCCGAAGTCGCGCGGCGGCGGGTATTCGTCCATACCCCACGCTGGACCTCGCTCGGCCTGTCGGTGCTCGAGGCCATGCATCTGGGGATGCCGGTTGTCGCCGTCGCCACCACCGAGGCGGCGGCCGCGATCCCGCCGGAGGCCGGAGTGGTGTCCACCGATGTGTCGGTCCTGGCCCGAGCACTGCAGCGTTTCGTGGCCGAACCCGATCTGGCCCAGCTCGCCGGCAAGGCCGCACGGCAGTGGGCGCAGACCAATTTCGGCATCGACCAGTTCGTCGAACGCTGGAACGAACTGCTCACCGACACCGTGGACGGTGGGCGGCGGTGAGGCATGTGCTGGTGGCCCGACTCGACAGCGCGGGCGACGTGCTGCTCACCGGGCCCGCCGTCCGGGCGGTCGCGGCGGGGTCCGACAAGGTCACCTTTCTCGCCGGGCCACGCGGTGCGGCAGCGGCCCGCCTGCTGCCAGGGGTGGACGAGGTCGTCGAATTCCACGCCGGGTGGGTCGATTTCGACGCACCACCGGTCACCCAGGACGCCATCGACGCACTGCTCGAAACTCTGCGCGCCCTGGCACCGACCGAGGCCGTCATCTTCACCTCGTTCCACCAGTCGCCGCTGCCGTTGGCGCTGGTGCTGCGCATGGCCGGGGTCGGTCGTATCGCGGGCATCAGCATCGACTACCCGGGCTCACTGCTCGATCTGCGCGACACCCGCGACGAGGACCGGCCCGAACAGATCCGCAATCTGGCCCTGGCCGAAGCCGCCGGGTTCCCCGGTGACTCCGACGGGCTCCGGATCCGCGAGGACCTGCTGCCCGATGTCGGTACCCGCACCGGCGGACCCGGCTATATCGTCGTCCACCCCGGCGCCGCCGTACCCGCCCGCCGCCCGGCACCGGAACGTATGAGAACCCATGTGGCAGCCCTGGTCCGGGCCGGATACCGGGTGCTGGTCACCGGTGGTCCCGACGAGCACACCGCCTTCGTCGCCGACGGGCTGGCCACCGACCTCGGCGGCCGCACCGACCTCGCCACGCTGGCGGCGATCCTGCGCGACGCCGATGTCGTCGTCGCCCCCAACACCGGGCCCGCGCACCTGGCCGTCGCGGTCGGCACGCCCGTGGTCTCGTTGTTCGCACCGGTCGTCCCGGCCGCGCGGTGGGCGCCCCACGGTGTGCCGGTCGTGGTGCTCGGCCGGCCTGCGGCGTGCGAGGGCACCAGAGCCCGCACCTGCCCGGTACCGGGACACCCGTGCCTCGACACCATCACCTCCGAGGAGATCGTCGACGCGGTGGACACACTGTGCGCCCGACCCGCCGACACGAGGCGGCCCGCATGAACACTCGGTCGCTACCCACCACACGAACGAACGGATCCGGTCGAAACGGTCGATCGCGTTCCTGCGCTCCTGCAGCGGTGCTCTTCGATCGCGATGCGACGCTGATCGAGGACGTCCCCTACCTCGGCGACCCGGCACTGGTGCGCCCCGTGCCCGGTGCCGCCGACGCACTGGCTCGGCTACGCGCCGAAGGGATCCCGATCGGTGTGGTGAGCAATCAGTCCGGCATCGCCCGTGGCCTCATCACCCGCGCCCAGGTCCGTGCGGTCAACGCCGCCGTCGAACAGCTACTCGGCCCGTTCGGCACCTGGCAGATCTGCCCGCACGGACCCGACGACGGCTGCGCCTGCCGCAAACCGGCCCCGGGCATGGTCTTTCGCGCCACCGAAGAACTCGGCGTCGCGCCCGCCGACTGTGTCCTGATCGGTGATATCGGCGCCGATATCGAGGCCGCTCAGGCCGCCGGATGCGCCGCGATCCTGGTGCCGACCCCCATCACCCGGCGTGCGGAGATCGACCACGCCCGCGCCACCGCCCTCCTCGCCCGGGACCTGCCGACCGCCGTCGCCCTCGCCATGACGGGCGCCGCACGAAAGGAATTCGCGCCATGAACAATCCACCCGGCACCCAGCACCTGGTCGCCGAGACCGGTGCGAACCTGGAACACCACTTCGGTGCGCTCGGCGCCGCCCTGGAACGCAACCGGACCGCCTCGATCCGGCGCATCTGGTCCTGGGGCGAACAACTCGCCGACATCTACCAACGCAACGGTCGACTGTTCACCTGCGGAAACGGTGGCAGCGCCGCCGAAGCCCAGCATCTCAGCGCCGAACTCACCGGCCGGTTCCGCACCGAACGCCGACCGTTGGCCGCGATCGCCCTGCACTGCGACACCTCCGCGACCACCGCCATCGTCAACGACTACGGCATCGAGGAGATGTTCGCCCGCCAGCTGCGCGCCCACGGCCGCCCCGGCGACGCCCTCGTCGTGCTCTCCACCAGCGGCAGCAGCCTCAACGTCGTCGCCACCGCCAAAGCCGCCCACGAAATGGGCATCACCACCTGGGCGCTGACCGGCCCACCACCGAACACCCTCGCCTCGGTCTGCGACGACGCGATCGCCGTCGAAGCCGACAGCGTCGCGACCGTGCAGGAAATGCATCTCGTGCTCGTCCACGCCCTGTGCACCGCCCTCGATGCCGCATTGGAGGCACTGTGACCGCCCATCCAGGACCGATCGTCGTGCTCGGTGACGTCTTCCTCGACATCGACGTCGACGGTCACTGCGAACGCTACAGCCAGGACGACGCCCCGATCGTCGACGTCACCACCACCCGCTACCGCCCCGGCGGTGCGGGTCTGGCCGCCCGCCTCGCCGCGGGCGACGCCGACGAGGTCGTCCTCGTCGGCGGTTTCGCCAACGACCACGCCGGGCAGCAGTTGCGCGCGCTGCTCGAACCGTACGTGCAGGTCATCGGTGTGCCGTTGCACGGGTCGACGGTGTGCAAGCAGCGGGTGCGCGCCGACGGACGCTGCACCGACGGTGAGGATCCCGTCGTGATCGCCCGCTGTGATTCGGGCACCGGCAAGGTGGCACCGGGACCGATCCCCACCGATATCGACAGCGTGCTCGCTCGCGCCTCGGGCGTGCTGGTGTCTGACTACGGCCGCGGCATGACCTCGCACCCGCAGATCCGTGGTCTGCTGCGCACTCTCGCCCCACGGATCCCGGTGGTGTGGGACCCGCACCCACTGGGCTCGCTGCCGATTCCCGACACCGCCATCGTCACCCCGAACCGCAGCGAGGCATTGCGGTTGCTCGATTCGGCATCATCGATCCGCGACACGAGCACCCTGGCCCGCCTGTGGTCGGCGCGCGCGGTCGCGGTCACCCTCGGGCCCGAGGGCGCCTACCTGTGCGGTACGGAATTCCCGGCCGGGATGCGGATCCAGGTGCCGCCGGGGCGCCGCGCACCCGAGGGCGCCGATATCTGCGGCGCCGGTGACCGATTCGCCGCGGCAGTCACCGTGGTGCTGGCCGAAGGCGAGTCGACCGAGCCCGCGGTACGCCACGCCGTGAGCGCGGCCGCCGAATTCGTGTGCAACGGTGCGGCGTCCTCGCTCGCCGAGTCCGAACCGGCCGTGGCCGGCGCGATGGCGGATGTGGTCGGGTGGCGGTGACCCTCCCCCCACCGCTCAGGTCATCGAGGCCCTCGACCCGCAACTCACCGAAACCTCAACGCGGGTTTACCACCGACACCAGCGGGCATGCGCCCGTCGTCCAGGCAAGCGGGCCGGGGACACCCGGCTCATCCGAAAGGAGCACGCCGTGTCCACACGTGTAGGCAGAACGGGTTCGGCCCGGTCACCGATCCAGCTGGCTTCGCTGGCCGTCGGCGCGGTCTTCCTGCTGGTCGGTGTCCTCGGCTTCATCCCCGGCATCACCACCGACTACGACCACCTGCAGTGGGCAGGCCACGAATCGCACGCGAAGCTGTTCGGCGTGTTCGCCGTGTCGGTTCTGCACAACATCGTGCACCTCGTCTTCGGTGTCCTCGGCCTGCTCGCCGCCGCGAGCGCCGCGACCGCGCGGACGTTCCTGATCGGCGGCGGTGTCGTCTATCTGGTCCTGTGGCTCTACGGGTTGCTGGTCGACGAGCACAGCGACGCCAACTTCGTCCCGCTCAACGACGCCGACAACTGGCTGCACCTGGGCCTCGGGCTCGGCATGATCGCCCTGGGCGCCCTGCTGCCCCGCACTGTCGCGACCACCGTGGACCGCCGCCGATGATCGACAAAGCGACCCTCACCGACATCCCGAACACCGTGGTACGCACCGCTTTCCAGGCCGGTGCCAAGGTCAGGCACGCGCGGGTGTTCCATCCGCGCGGCCTGCGCCTGGCCGGACGCTTCCACGCCGCCGCCGACTTCGTGCCCTGGTTCGGGCCGGGCGAACGCGCCGTCATCGGCAGACTGTCCAAAGGTATCGGCACCCCGACCGGCATCCCCGACGTACTCGGCCTGGCCTTCCGTGTCCTCGACCGCGACGATCACCCCTGGGACTTCGCCCTCGCCACCACCGGACGCGGCACACTCGGCCGATTCGTCATCACCGCCGCACGCGGCTGGGACCGCGCCTGCTTCGGTTCGCTGATGCCCTACCGCTTCGGCGACGACTCCCCGGTCTGGTTGTTCGCCGAACCCCTCGACGACCTGCCCGGCACCGCTTCCCTGCAAGCACTGCGCGACCACCTCGACAGCGATCACCTCCTGCGGTTCTCCCTCACCGCCGAACCCCTCGGCGGCGAACCGATCCCCGTCGGCGAACTCGACCTGCGCCGCGCCGAACCCGGCGAATACCGCACCGACTTCTTCGATCCGATCCTCAACCGCCCGTCCGGTGTCGCCCTGGTCCCGCACGCGCTCGACCGGTTCCGCGAAAGCGCCTACGCCGGAAGCCGGCGCGGCCGAACCGACGAAACAAACCATCCCCCAACATGATTCCTGTTTCCCCGCCACCTACCGGGTATGCCGACCACATGACCACAACCACCGCACCCCCCACCACTTCCCCCGAGGACATTGCCGATGCGGTGCGCTGCGCGCGCGCCGCCCAACTCGGCTGGGCAAGCGTCCCACCCGCCGACCGCGCCGAGATGCTCCGCGCCGCGGCGGCGGCCGTGCGCGCCCATGCCGACGACCTCGCCACCACCCTCCAGTCCGAAACCGGGCGCCCCGCCGCCTCCGGACGCGAGGGAGTCCTCGCGGGTGCCTCCACCCTCGACCAGTACGCCGAACTGGGCCCCCTGCATCGCGGCAAATCGCTGCAGGGATCCCCCGAGGCCACCGACTTCATGATCCCGGAACCACGCGGTGTGGTCGTCGCTCTCACCCCGTGGAACGACCCGGTCGCCATCGCCTGCGGGCTGCTCGGCGCCGCCGTCGTCACCGGAAACACGGTGCTGCACAAGCCGAGCGAACGGTGTCCCCGCACCGGCGAACTCCTCGGGCAGATCATGTCGCCCCACTTCCCCGACGCGGTCCTCGCCACGATCACCGGCGGCGCCGACATCGGTGCCCTGCTCGCGTCCTCCCCCGAGGCCGACGTGATCGCCCATGTCGGTAGCAGCGAGACCGGGCAGCGCATCGCCGCCGCGGCCGCCCGCACCGGCGCCAAGGTGCTGCTCGAGAACGGCGGCAACGACCCACTGCTCATCGACGCCGACGTCGACCCCGAATGGGCCGCCGAACAGGCCGCGCTCGGTGCCTTCGCCAACGCGGGCCAGATCTGCACCTCGGTCGAACGCATCTACGTCCACACCGCCGTCGCCCCCCGCTTCCTCGAGGCACTGTGCGCCCGCGCCGCCGCGTGGAACGAAAACCCGCAACCACTCGTCGACGCCCGCCAACGCGCCCATGTGCACGATCACGTCGCCGACGCCGTCGACCACGGTGCGCGCGTCCTCGTCGGCGGGCACATCCCCGACGGGCCCGGCGCGACCTACCCGGCGACCGTCCTCACCGACTGCCTGCCCCAGATGCGAGTGCTGCGCGAGGAAACCTTCGGCCCGGTCGCCCCGGTCCGGGTGGTTCCCGACTTCGACACCGGCCTCGACGAAGCCGCCACCGGTGAATACGGCCTCGCGGCCACCGTCCTGACAGATTCCATGGACCACGCCCAAAGAGCCTGGCGCACTTTGCCTGTCGCGACCGTGAAGATCAACGCCGTCTTCGGCGGCGCGCCCGGCGGCGCCGCCCAACCTCGCGGCCGTTCCGGCAACGGCTTCGGCTACGGCCCCGAACTGCTCGACGAAATGACCACCGTGAAAGTCGTCCACGTGAGGAGTGCACCATGCCCCAGCAGCCACTGACCGGTAAGCGCGTCGCCATCCTGGCCACCGACGGCGTCGAACAGGTCGAACTCGTGCAACCCCGCGCCGCCGTCGAAGACGCGGGCGCGACCACCACCCTGCTCTCCCTGGAATCGGGCAGCATCCAGGCCATGAACCACGACGTCGAGAAGGGCGACACCTTCACCGTGGACCAGGTCGTGAGCCAGGCCAGCCCCGACGACTACGACGCCCTCATCTTGCCCGGCGGCACCACCAATCCCGACAAACTCCGCCAGGACTCCTCGGCCGTCGGCTTCGTGAAACAGTTCGCCGCGACCGGCAAACCGATCGGCGTCATCTGCCACGGCCCCTGGACCCTCGTCGAAGCCGACGCGGTACGCGGCCGCACCCTCACGGGCTACCCCAGTGTGCGCACCGACATCCGCAACGCGGGCGGCACCGTCGTCGACGAGGAGGTCGTCACCGACAACGGACTCGTTTCGAGCCGCAACCCCGACGACCTGCCCGCCTTCTGCGCCAAAATCGTCGAGGAATTCGCCGAAGGAAGACACTGACCCGTCTAGTCCTTCAGAGAGTCGGGCATGTGCGCGGTGAGCAGCACATAATCCAGCCTGCTGCGCAGCTTCACCTCGTCACCGGCCACTTTCGGCAGCTCGGCGACCACCCGCTCGGCGATCGTGCGCAACTTGACATTGGTTTCCTGCGACCGCCACCGCAACACCCTGAACGCCTGGTCGGCACTGATCGCGTACACCAGCATCAACGCGCCCTTGGCCTGCTCGATCACCGTCCGCGCTTCGAGCACACCCGGCAACGTCGTGTCGAGAGCTTCCCGCCGGAACACCTCGGCAGTCTCGGTGACATCGATGTAATAGCCCGAGGTACCGATCACCGCCCCGCGCTCGTCGCGCCACGGTTCGGACACCACGAGCACATCCCTGACCTGACCGTGAGTGTCGACGATGCGGTGATGACTCGAGTACGCGGCTGCGTCCCACATTTCGGCATCGAGTCGGTCACAGTCCATGACAGCGGCGTACCGACGTGCTCAAATGGGTAGTACCAGCCGATCTTGAGGATCCAGGACCGGTCGGCGCAGCGCGCGAGGCCTGCCGGTGCCGAGGAAATCGAGTACTCGTGAACACCCATTCCAGCCACGTAGGACGATACGAACTACCCGCCTTCGACGGCGAACCACCCGATGTGTCGGCGCGCGTGAGTGCCGACCTCGAGACCCGATCGAACGCGATCGTCCTGTACGTGCGCGGCGACATCGACGCCTACACCATCACCCGCTGGCGCCGCGTCCTCGACGACGCCTTCCAGCGAGCATCGGGTGGCAGGCAACTGGTCGTCGACCTCGACGAAGTCACCTTCATGTCGTGCCGATCGATCCTCGATCTGGCGTCTCGCGCCCAGCAGCACGACACCATCCGGGTCAGCGTGGTCAAAGCCGCCCCCTCGGTCGTCGACCGCATCATCACCGCCGCCGGACTCGCCAAGTGGCTGACCCTGCACACAGACCTGGCCGACGTCATCCCGACGACGACCGATCCGCCCCGACCGCACCTGCGCGTGTGGACACACCGCGAACCCGACCGGGGCACCCCAACACATCAGTGAAGAAGCAGTTCAGTTCTCTCGAGGAAGTTGTGCAATGCGCTATTCCGATCATCCTGTCTTCGACACCACCGAACCGGCGACCGAGCCGGACACCACCGTTGTCAGCTGGCCCGAACCCAGCCCACTGCAGTCGTGGTGGAACGACATCATGCAGGGCGTGAAGCCGCCGCGCACCCGAACCGGCGGCCAGAAATCCTCACGTCTGCCACAGAACTAGCCCGATCGGTGCCGCAGGGCCATCCGCCCTGCGGTGCCGTCCGGACTGGTCACCCCGTCACCGTGGTACCGGCGGAAATCATCAGATACGCGGTCATGAGGATGAACAGGAACCACCCGGCCCCCTGCCACACCCGCCACGATCGCCCGTCACGATAACGCTGATAGGTGTGCACGAAAGCACCGATCCCACCGGCCAGCAGCACCAGCGACGGACCGATCATCACGGCAGCCTGTGCCGGGGTGTCACACAGATGTGTCTGCGCGCCCGCGCAATTCGTGCGCGTCGCGGCCCAGAAATTCACCGCGGCGAACACGAGCGCCGAGACGCCGATCACGCACACGCCGTAGAGCACAGCGCGGCTGTTCGCGCGGTCGTCCCCGCCGCCGGCGGTCATCTCAGGATCGAGCCCGCGCGGTCGCACGGCGGTTCGCCTTCTCGATCGCCTCGACCAATTCCTCCTTGGTCATCCGCCACCTACCGGTGATCGACAACCGTCCGGCGACATCGATGAGGTGACTCTTGGTCGCATTCGCGTTCACCCCTTCGGCGCTCTCGCCGCGCGGCGACCGCCCGCCGGAAGCAGCCCGCGAATCCGACGGCCCCCGGGTACCTTTCGGCTCCCAGTGATCACCGACCTTCTCGAAACTGTGCTTCAAAGCGCTGTAGGCGACACGATTGGCGCGTTCCTCGGTGCCGTACTCGTCCAGTGCCGCGTCGTGCGCCTTGGCGAACGTCCGCTGTGCCTTGGCGCTGGAACGCTGCAACGTACTCGGCAGCTCCGATGTCCGCGCCCGGCCCGAGCTCGTGGTCTTCGGCATCTCGACAGCCTTTCTCTCGCGGTCACTGTCGCGCTACCCAGGCCGGAGCAGCCCAAACCCGCACATCGAACCGAAAATAACGGTTTAGTAACCGCGGTTCCTGGCAACTATGAAGATATGACCCACTCACGTAATCGGACACCGAATACGACGAGTACGGATCTGACCAGCACCGCCATCATGTTGGCCACCTGCGTGTTCTTCTTGTTCGGTCTCACGACCCTCACCGGATCCCTAGCCATCGCTGTCCTCGGCGCGCTCGGCCTGGCCGCCGCCATGGCCACCGCGACCAAGATGGTCGGCCTCAACCACCTCTGACCGACGTCTACTCGATCAGGTTCGCGCTCTTCAACCACTCGTAGGCGACATCGGCCGGGTCTTCCCCGTCGATGTCCACGCGACCGTTGAGCTCACGCATCAGATCGTCGGTCAGGCGCTCGGAGATGGCGCCGAGCAGCGGACGAAGCTGCGGATGCGCCTCGATCACCGCACCACGCACCACAGCGGTCCCGCTGTAGGGCAGAAAGAACTTCTTGTCGTCTTCCAGCACCACCAGATTCAGGTTCTTCACCCGACCGTCAGTGGTGTAGACCATGCCGAACCGGCACGGCTCACCCTTGGCGGTCGCGGTGTAGACCACCCCCGCGTCCATCCTGGTGACATTGCCCGCGGGCACCCCGTTGGGATCGTTGTAGGGAATGCCGTACTTCGCCAGCATCGGAATGAAACCGTCCGAGCGACTGAAGAACTCGTCGTCGACACAGAATGTCCGCTCCGCCACCGGCAGCTGCGCCACCTCCGACAACGACCGCACTCCGAGCCGTTCGGCCGTCGGTGTCGAGGCCGCGAAAGCATAGGTGTCGTTGAAATTCGCAGGCGCCAACCACTCCAGATCGTGGTCGCGCTTCTCCACATCGTGTACCCGCTGCCACAACTCCTGCGGGTCGACGATCGTCTCGGTCTCGTTGTGGTAGTTCACCCACCCCGTACCCGTGTACTCCCACAGCACGTCCGCGTCGCCGTTGAGCTGCGCCTGCCGAGACGACGCCGACCCCGGCGCACCCGTCAGATCCGTGATCGACGCGCCCGCCGCGGCCAGATACGTGGCGGTGATCTTGCCCAGCAGCACACCCTCGGTGAAACTCTTCGACGTCACCGTCAGCTTCGCACCCTCGAGCGGCCGATCGCCACCGGGCAGGCTCGCGTCGTGGAACGTCCCCGACGAGCTCACCAGCCCACACCCGGTGAGCAGCGAAACACTCGCCACCAGCGCGCACACCAGCCGTCTCATGAGATACCTCGCGGGGTCGCGGCCAGCTCCACGAGCCGACCGAGCCAGTCGATGATCAAGGCGAGCAACCCGACGAGCACCGCACCGGAGATGAGCAATTTCGGCAGGAACAAGGTGACGCCGGTCGTGATGAGCGTCCCGAGACTGGTCGCACCGATGAACGTGCTCAAGGTCGCGGTACCGACCAGGATCACCAGCGCCGTGCGCACCCCGTTCAGGATCACCGGCACCGCGAGTGGTAACTCCACCTGCACCAATGTCCGCAGCCCGGAGAACCCGATCCCCCGCGACGCCTCGATCGTGCGCTGATCCACCTGCCGCAACCCGACGATCGTGTTCTGCAGAATCGGCAGGATCGCGTAGACCACCAAACCGACCACCGCCGTGCGGAACCCGGTCCCCAACCAGAACGTGAAGAGCACGAGCAGACCCACCGCCGGGGCGGCCTGCCCGATATTGGCGATGTTCACCGCCAACGGCTCGAGCCTGCGCAACGCAGGCCGGGTCAGCGCGATGCCGAGCGGAATCGCGACCACGACCACGATCAGCGTCGCCACCACGGTGAGCCGCACGTGTTCGACGATCGTCGTCCGCAGATTCGCCCAGCCCAGCGACGCCTGCTCGGTCGCGGTGAACGTCGACGCCCGGTACCACAGCAGGTACCCGATGCCGATCACCGCGATGATCAGCGGTTCGAACCACACGTCGATCGGCAACGCGCGCAGCCGCTTCACGCCGGATCACCCGGCCCCGGCTCGGCGGCGACCACCGGTGTCGGCGTCGGGTCCGACCCGTCGACGTAGGTCTCGTAGGAGGTCTCGGCATTGTGCGCCTCGGCCAGCTTGGTCTGGATCACGTCGGTCACCGCACCGATACTGAGCGAACCGACCACCCGCCCCCGCCCGTCGGTCACCAACGTGGCGCCCTGGCTCGCCGCGAGCATCGCATCGAGGGCGTCGTTGAGCGTGGAAGACTGCGCGACCACCGGCAACCGCCGATCCAGGTAGTCCGACACCTCCGGCTTGCTCGACACCTCACGCAGCGACGGCCACGAACGGGGCCGCCCCGCCGAATCGACCACGACCACCCAGGTATGGCCGGCACGGGTCGCGCGGCCGATCACCTCTTTGGCAGGCTCACCGATCCGCGCGGTCGTCACCGGATCGACCTCCACATCACCCACCCGGGACACCGTCAGGTACGCCAGTTTCGCGCCCGATCCGACGAACTCCTCCACGAACGGTGTCGCCGGATCGGTGAGGATCTCCTCGGGCCGCGCGTACTGCTCCACATGGCCGCCCTCGGACAGGATCAGCACCCGGTCACCGAGCTTGGTCGCCTCCTCGAAATCGTGGGTGACGACGACGATGGTCTTACCCAGCTCGTGCTGGATCGCGATCAGGCTGTCCTGCAGGCGAACCCGCGTGATCGGGTCGACGGCACCGAACGGTTCGTCCATCAGCAGCACCGGCGGATCCGCGGCCAGCGCCCGTGCCACACCCACACGCTGCTGCTGGCCGCCGGACATGTCCTTGGGCAGCCGGTCGGCGAAGGTCGCCGAGTCCAAACCCACCAGATCCAGCAGATATTCGGTGCGCTCGGCGATGCGCTTCTTGTCCCAGCCGAGCACCCGGGGAATCGCCCCGATGTTCTTGGCCACCGACCAGTGCGGGAACAACCCACCGGACTGGATGACGTAACCGATGGACTGACGGAGCTTGTCCGGGTCCTCCCTGGTCACATCGCGTCCACCGATGAAGATCCGGCCCTCCGTCGGCTCGATCAACCGGTTGATCATCTTCAGGGTCGTCGTCTTCCCGCATCCCGACGGCCCGACGAACGCGACGATCTCGCCCGCCTCGATCTCGAGGTCCAGCCGCTCGACGGCCGGCTTGTCCTGCCCCTTGTACCGTTTCACGACCGAGTCGAGGACGATGGACGCGCCGGTCACGTCACGTTCGGACGGGGTGGTCACCGTGGTCATGAGAGCCCCTTGGCAATGGTGAGTCGTCCGAGCAGGACGAGGAGCGCGTCGAACACCAACGCGACGACAACGATGAGAATGGTTCCGGTGAGCGCCATTTCGAGCGCGTTCGCACCGCCGAGCCGCGACAGCCCGTTGAAGATGAGCGACCCGAGTCCCGGACCGAGCACATAGGCGACGATGGCGGCGACGCCCACGATCATCTGCGTGGACACCCTGATGCCGGTGAGGATTACCGGCCAGGCGATCGGCAACTCGACGGTGAGCAGAATCCGCCACCGCGACAACCCGATCCCCCGCGCCGACTCCACCACCGAGGCAGGCACCGAGCGCAGGCCGACGATCGCATTGCCGATCACCGGCAGCGCCGCGAAGAACGCCAGCATCAGAAACGACGGAACGACACCGAGCCCGAACGGCACGAGCAGCAGGGCCAACAGCGCCAGCGACGGAATCGTCAACGCCACCCGGCTCGACGTGAGCGTCAATGCCGACGCCAGCGGCAGCCGGTACACCGCCACCGCGATCAGCACCGCGACCACGGTTCCCACCAGCACGGTCTGGAAAGCCAGCGACGCGTGCTGATAGGTGAGAAAGGTCAGCACCTCGCCCCGACCCTGGACATAGCTCCACAAATTCACGGCATTCCCATCGTCGGGCTGGACCGATTCGCGCGCGATCGCCGGATATACCTGCGGTCGCAGACTAACCGATACCGCTCGCTCGACGGCGGATTCGCGTCAGGCCGCACGGTGTGACGCAGTGACATAGTCGCGCGCGTCGCCCGCGATCACCGTGCTCGCCCGCCCGTCGACACCGACCGGAACCGGCCCGCCGAGCGTTATCCGGGTGAGCCTGCGGCGGGCGCCGTCGTAATCGTCCACGGCGTAGTGCTGGGTGGCCCGGTTGTCCCAGATCGCGACATCACCGAGCGACCAATCCCAGCGTGTCGTGTGCTCGAGGCGCGTCACCCGATCCTGGAACAGCCGGAACAACGCCCGCGATTCGCTACTGGAAAGGCCGACGATCTCCTTCACGAAGCAACCGAGCAGCAGGGCACGCTCGCCGGTCTCCGGGTGCACCTCCACCACCGGATGCTCGGTCTCGAAATACGTCGACTCGAATTCGCGCCGATACGCGCGTTCGAAATCATCGGATCGGTCCACGACGTCGGCCGCGTAGTCGTAACGATTGGTGTGCCTGGCGCGCAGATTCTCCGCGAGCAATTTCAGCGAGGCAGGCAGTGAGTTGTACGCCGCGACGGTGGACGCCCAGGTGGTCGTGCCGCCGTACTCGGGCAGCGTCACCGCCCGCAGGATCGAGGCCTTCGGTACCCGGTCGACGAACGTGACATCGGTGTGCCACACATTCGATCTGGTCTGATGCGAGTCGATCGCCAGGCTCTTCGCCCCCGCCGAGGTCACCGTGGGGTGCGGGGTGGTCGGCGTACCGAGGAGCTCGGCGAATTCGTACTGCCCGTCCTCGCTCAGATGCTCCTGACCACGGAAGAAGATCACCTTGTGTTCGGCGAGCGCGGCGCGAATGGTGTCGACCGAACGCACGTCGAGGTCACCACCGAGGCGGATGCCGTCGACGCGGGCACCGATGTGGGCGCCGAGCTTCACCACACGCACGGCGTCGGCTGGAACAGACATTCGAGGGCCTTTCGATCGAACCTGCGCGAACAGGACCTACGAAACCAGTCGGCGGATACAGCGAACAGCATTCTGTTCATGCTGAGCCGAAGGTGGCTTGCGCCCCTCTCGTCCTGAGAAGGCCGGCGTAGCCGGTCGTTTTGTTAGGACAGTAGGGTGGTTCATAAATAGATGCGCATATCTCGCTATCGGCATGTTATTACCGAACCCAAGCCTGGTCCGAGGCGTGCACCGCTCCGGCAAGCACATCGACCGTCGGCCTCGGCCGCCCGAATCAACTTGCCTCCCAGACGAATAGATCGGGGCCGCGATAACCACTCCCCTCCCCCACCGCATGACTGGCAGGATCGGGACGTGACTACCGCCAACCTGACCCGCTCCGAGACCGCCGCGCGATCCGCCACGGTCACCGTGCGTGACTACCGTGTCGAACTCGATCTGTCCGGCGCACCCGACCACACTCGCCCGGGGTTCACCACCACGACGACGGTCACCTTCGACGCTACGGCGAACGAGACGTGGCTCGATTTCATCGGTCTCGCAGTCGAATCAGTCACCGTGAACGGCCAGGAGGTGGCGGTCGACTACGACGGCGCACGGATTGCCGTGACCGGGCTGTCGGCATCGAACGTCGTCGTTGTGCGGGCTGTCGGGGAGTACAGCCGGTCGGGTGAGGGTCTGCACCGGTTCCTCGATCCGGTCGACGGCAACACCTACCTCTACACCCAGTACGAGCCGGCAGACGCGCGCCGGGTTTTCGCCTGCTTCGAGCAGCCCGATATGAAGGCGCCGTTCACCTTTGCCGTCACGGCACCCGACCGCTGGGAGGTGGTGTCGAACCGGCCCGCCGATACCGTGACGGTCGACGGCTCGAATCAGACGGTGGCGTTCTCACCGACCCTGCCGATTTCCACCTACATCACCGCGGTCGCAGCCGGTCCATATCACCGCGTCGAATCCTCCTGGAGCCGTGGGGAACTCACGATCCCGCTCGGTGTCCTGTGCCGCGCGTCGCTGGCTCACCACCTGGACGCGGACACAATTCTCGAGGTGACCCACCAGGGGCTCGACTTCTTCGCCGAACATTTCGCCTACCCGTACGCGTGGGGCAAGTACGACCAGGTGTTCGTACCCGAATACAACCTCGGCGCCATGGAGAACCCGGGGCTGGTCACCTTCACGGAGGCCTACGTGTTTCGTGGTGCGGCGACAGCGGCGCAGTACGAGGGCCGTGCGAACACGATCCTGCACGAGATGGCGCACATGTGGTTCGGCGATCTCGTCACCATGGTGTGGTGGGACGACCTGTGGCTCAAGGAGTCCTTCGCCGACTACATGGGCGCGCTGGCCAGCGCGGAGGCCACCGAGTGGACCGACGCCTGGGTGGCGTTCGCCAACCGCCGTAAGGCGTGGGCATATCTGCAGGATCAGTTGCCGACCACGCATCCGATCGTCGCCGACATCACCGATCTCGAGGCGGCCAAACTCAATTTCGACGGCATCACCTACGCCAAGGGCGCGAGCGTGCTCAAGCAGCTCGTCGCCTATGTCGGCCGGGAGGCGTTCTTCGCGGGCTCGCGCCGCTATTTCCGGGCCCACGCGTTCGGCAACACGACACTGGACGACCTGCTGACGGAGTTGTCCGCCGAGTCCGGCCGTGACCTGAACGAGTGGGCGCGGGCCTGGTTGCAGACGACCGGCGTCTCCACCGTGACCCTCGACGACGGTCACATCGTGCAGACCGACCCGCGTCCGCACCGGCTCGCGATCGGTCTCTACGACTTCGACGCCGACGGCGGCCTCGTCCGCCGTGACCGGGTGGAAGTCGATATCGTCGAGGCACGCACTCCCGTCACCCTCTCCCCCGCTCCCCTGCGGCTGCTCAACGACGGCGATCTCACCTATGCGAAGGTGCGTCTCGACGCCGATTCCCTGGAAACCGTGCAGCGATCACTCGACCGTGTGGTCGATCCGCTGGCGCGCGGGCTGATCTGGTCGGCCCTGTGGAATGCCACGCGCGACGGCGAGCTCGCCGTCGGCCGCTACCTGACCATGGCCCGCGACTTCGCCCCCACCGAGTCCAACATGGCGCTGCTCACGGCGGTGCTCGCGAACGCCTCCTTCGCCATCGGCAACTACCTGCCGACCGCCGAGCGCGACAGGTGGCGACGGGAATGGCTCGAATCATGCTGGACGGCAATGTATTCCGCTGCGCCTGGTTCCGGCGAGCAGCTGGCGTTCGCCCGCGCGACCGCGGCCGCCGCCACCGCCGATGCGGCACGGACCGCCGATATCCGTGCCCTGTTGCTCGGCGAAACTCCCGCTCCGAAGGGCTTGGCCCTCGACCCTGATCTGCGGTGGGCCTTCTGGACGGCGCTGGCCGCGACCGGCGCCGCGACCGCCGACGACCTGGACGCCGAACTCACCCGCGACGACACCGCCTCGGGCCGCACTGCCCACCTACACGCGCTGGCCGCCCGCCCGGACCGGGACGTGAAAGCCGCCGCGTGGACGCGCATCTTCGACGACACCGCGCTCACCAACGACCACCTCGACGCTGTGATCGACGGCTTCCGCGCAGGCGAGCGCCGCGATCTGATCGGCTCCTACGACGACGAGTACTTCACCCGACTGCGCCCGACCTGGGAGCAGCGCAGCATCGAGCTCGCCCGCCGCATCGTCGTCGGTCTCTTTCCCGCCACTGATTCCCTGGCAGCGGTGGACAACTGGCTCGCGACGAACACCGACGCCCCCGCCGCCCTGCGCCGCCTGGTCGTCGAGCAACGCGATCATCTCGCCCGCGCACTGCGGGTCCGCAACCTCGGGTGAGATCGACCGTCGGGATTGCCGTGTGGCCGAACCCGCCCGCGCAGCGAAGTCGTCGGTATACGGCACAGCTAGCCGTCGAGGAACTGGTCGGCGTTGGCTTTCAACCAATCGCGGAAGGTGGTGGCCGGGCGGCCGGTGATGTCCTGGACGCTGGTGATCGGGAGGGAATCGGTCGGCGGGCTGTAGCCGAGCAGGACGTTGTCGACGTACCACTCGGTGTTGTCGCCCATGCTCGGCGCGAGAGCGGCAATGGTTTCGGCCCGATCGGAGCGGAGGAAGGTGATCTCGCGGCCGATGGCGTCGGCGATCTGGGCGACCTGCTCGGCGCGGGTGAGGACTTCGGGTCCTGCCAGTGGGTAGGCACGCCCGAGGTGGTCGTCGTCGAGCAGGGCGGTAGCGGCTACCGCGGCGATATCGTCCATCGCGACGGGTGCGGTGGCCATCTCGGGTCGAGGTTCGCGAACCGTACTCGTCGCGCGGATCTGCTGGGACCAGCTGACGCTGTTCTCCATGAAGTCGGCGGGCCACAGATGCGTCCACGCCAGCCCGCTTTCCTCGACGGCGTTGCTCACGGTTCCCCACCAGCTGTCGGGTTCGCCGGACAGATCGACGATGTGGCGGACGCCGGCCGCTGCCGCGCGCTCGAGTACCTCGCCGACAACTTCGGGTGCCGGGGCAAGATAGATCCGGTCCACGCCGTCGAATACCCCGTCCAGGCTGTCCGGCTTACGCAGATTGCCGCGCACCGGCACCACCCCGGCGGGCAGCGCCGCCCGGTCCGGATTCACCGTCAACGCCCGGATATCGGAGACCCCGCGCGCGACCAGTTGGTCCACGACCTTGCGTCCGACACTGCCCGTTGCTCCTGTCACCAGGATCGTCATGACGTTCCTTCCGCTCGATTCCCTGAATCCTCATCCTGCCGAGAAAATCCGGATCCGGCATATAGGAATTTCGACGGCATAGCGAAACCTACGGTGTCGCAATCTCATTCGGTGAATGCGTCCATTCGGTGATGTTTTTCCGGTATGACCGCTGGTGGGTTCACATCCGGTGGGGACAGTGTGAAGATGATCTCGGGCCGAGATCCGGTCCGGCAGAGGATGTTCCGCCGGACTCCGGCGGGCAGACTGGAGGGGCAAGATGAAGAAATTCTGCGCGGTCGCTGTCCTCGCGGTCGGGGCCGTAGGCCTCACCGCCACCACCAACGCTCACGCCGCACCGACGGCGGCCCCGGTCGTCCAGGGCACCGAGAACGGGGTGGCGTTCACCGCGGGCCCCTCGGCCGACGGTGCAGGGCTCACCACCTCGGTGGTCGACGGCACCTTCACCCTCGCGGGCGGCACCGTGACCCTTACCGATCGCGAGGGCCGTGCGGTCGCGTCCATTCCGACCCGAATCGCCTCGACCGCGGGCACCTTCGACCTGGCAGCGGCGATCGCGGCCGACGGCCGCTCGCTCACCCTGACTCCGGTGGGCGCACCGGCCGCCGTCACCGCCAATACGGCCGAGTTCGTCGACGAGGCCGCCGAGACCCAGGCCCGTAAGCAGCACAATGCGGGGATCGGCGCGCTCATCGGCGCCGGAATCGGTGCTGTTCTCGGCTTCTTCCTCGGCGGTGTCGGTGCGCTGGTGACCATCCCGATCGGTGCGGGCATCGGCGCGCTGATCGGCTACTCGACGCCGTAGCGAGGCGGTGGTGGCCGGCCGGCGGGTCGGCCACCACGCTCAGCGGCGCAGTTCCTGCGCCTTCGACTTCACTCCCTGCACGAGCAGCCGCCACGCGCCCGGATCACCTTGCAGCACCGCGCGTCCCAGGTCCTTGACCTGGTCGGCGGTCGCGTGCGGCGGCAGGGGCGGCACCTCCGGATCGCAGCGGATGTCGAGCAGCACCGGGCGATCCGCCGCCAGCGCACGGTCCCAGGCCGGGCCGATGTCCTCGGACCTGTCCACGCTGATGCCGACCATGCCCGCGCAGCGCGCGATATCGGCGTAGGAGACGTCCGGAAGTGTTTGCGATTCCTCGAATTTCGGCGCACCACCCATGGCGCGAAGTTCCCAGGTGACCATATTGAGGTCGTTGTTGTGGAACACGCACACGATCAGCCGCTGATCGGGCCACAGATCCTGGTAGCGCTGGATGGTGAGCAGTTCGTTCAGGCCGTTCATCTGCATGGCACCGTCACCGACGATGGCGATCACCGGCCGGTTCGGGTGCGCGAATTTCGCGCCGATCGCGTACGGCACGCCCGCGCCCATGCTCGCCAGCGTGCCCGACAGCGATCCCCGCATGGTGCCGCGCATGCGAAGGCAACGGGCGTACCAGGTGGTGGAGGAACCCGAGTCGGCGGTGACGATCGCGTCGTCGGGGATGCGCTGCGAGAGTTCCCACACGATCCGCATGGGATTGGCCGGTTCGGCATCGAGCATCGACTGGTTCTCCACGGTCTGCCACCACTGCGCCACATTCGCTTCGACCGTCTCGCGCCAGGAGCGGTCGTCCTTGCGATGTAGCAGTGGAATGAGCTGGCGCAGTGTGGCTTTCGCATCGCCGACCAGGTTCACCTCGGTCGGGTACCGCATTCCGATCAGGGCACCGTCGAGGTCGATCTGCACCGCGCGGGCCTGATCGTATTCGGGCAGGAACTGGCTGTAGGGGAAGTTGGAGCCGACGATGAGCAGGGTGTCGCAGTCGCGCATCAGTTCGTAGCTGGGGCGGGTGCCGAGCAAGCCGATCGAGCCGGTGACGAACGGCAATTCGTCGCTGAGTACGTCTTTGCCGAGCAGTGCCTTGGCGATGCCCGCACCGGTCAGTTCCGCGATCTCGAGTACCTCGTCCGCCGCGTCGCGCGCACCCTGCCCGATCAGCATGGCCACCTTGGTGCCCGCATCGAGCACGGCCGCCGCCCGTTCCAGCTCGGATCGCACCGGTACCGAGCTGGTCAGCGGTGCGCTCGGTGGGCTGGACGGCACCTCCTTGAAGGCATGCGCGGGTGGTTCGTAGGGTTCCTCCTGCAGATCGGCCGGAATGATGACCGCTGTCGGCGCGCGGCGGGCGAGGGCAGTGCGAAATGCTCGATCCAGGGCGTTGGGCAGCTGGTCGGCGACATTGACCTCGACCAGGTATTCGGATGCCACGTCCTTGAACAGCGCCTGCAGATCGACTTCCTGCTGATAGTTGCCGCCCATGGCGCTGCGCGCGGTCTGCCCGACGATCGCCACCACCGGCACGTGGTCGAGCTTGGCGTCGTAGAGACCGTTGAGCAGATGGATGGCGCCGGGGCCCGACGTCGCCGCGCATACGCCGACCCGGCCGCTGAACTTGGCATAACCCACCGCCTGGAACGCCGACATCTCCTCGTGCCTGCTCTGCACGAAACGCGGTGTGTTGTCGGCCCGTCCGAAGGCGGCGATCAGGCCGTTGATGCCGTCGCCGGGGTATCCGAAGACCTGTTCGACGCCCCATTCCCGCAGTCGGCGCAGCAAGTAGTCGCCCACCTGTTCCGACATGGTTCTCCTGTCCTCGTCAGTCGGGCCACGTTCCGGTGAGCGACTTGTAGCCCGTGGCGCCTGCCCGGTCGACGGCGGCTTTCACGAGGCCGAAGATGGCGCCCTGGAGCGCGGCTGCCAGCAGCACTTCCCGCCAGGTCGCGTTGCGGGTGGTCGAGGTCGGCGGATCGCCACCGTCGGCCACCGCACCCCAGACCCGATTGAACACCGCGCTCGCGGCGATCCCGCCGACCACGCCGACGACCATGCCGAGCGGTTTGTACAGCGTCTTCATGCGCGCCGCCGCCGGGCGAGGAACCAGACCAGCAGCGCGGCGAACACCGCGGCCGCCGCGACCGGAACCTGGGGTTTGCGGGCGGCCAGGTCCGCGGCCTGCCTGCCTCGGTCGACCACGGGGTCGGGGACCGAGGACTCGACCTTGCCGACCACCTGTCCCGCTTTGTCCCGGGCCTTGTCGGCGGTGTAGAGCGCCTGGTATTTGGCGTCGGTGACGCGGTGTTTGGCCGCTTCGGTCGTCTCGTGGACCTTGTCCTTGGTGCGGGCGGGGACGTCGAATTTGTCGGTCAGCTCGGCGACGGTCTCGCCGAGCTCCCGGCGGGCCTGGTCACGGTCCCGGCGCAATGCCTCCGGGTCGTCGGTCATCGTCTGCTCCCGTCCTTGATGATGTCGATGTCGTCCTTGATGCCGTGCACGGCTTCCTGCGGTACGGGCGGGGCGGCCGAACTGACGTTCTTCTTCCCGACGAGCGCCAGGATCGCGCCGATCACGAGCAGTGCGGCGCCGACGATCAGCGCCGCCGCCCATTCGGGCAGTACCAGCGCCAGCGCGAAGATCGCCGCGACGGTCAGCGCGATGCCGCCGTAGAACGCGACGAGTCCACCCGCTCCGGCGATACCGGCTCCGCGGGCGATTCCTTTTGTGCGGTCCTGCATTTCGACGCGGGCCAGCTGCAGTTCGTCGCGCACCAGGCGGGTGATCTGTTTCGTGGCGTCGTCGACGAGTTCGGCGACCGACCGGGTGTGCTGCGTGGGCGGGCCGGTCTGCGTGTGCGCCATCGCGTTACCTCCTGTCCGGGTTCTCCCGATCGTGGGCCGCTTACCCGGCACCGGAGCCGGTAAACAGTGGTTGTCGGACCCTGCTGACAGACTCTTCGCATGCGGTGGGCGGTGGTGGAGACGGGTGACGGTGGCGCTCGCCTGTGCCCGCTCGACCAGGACGGGCATCCGGCCGGTCCGGTGGTCACGGAGCCGTCGCTGGTCGAGGCGATCCGCGCACGTCCGCGCGTGGGGCGGTGGGTGTGGCGGTCCACCGCCGAGATCTACCGGCCGCTGCTCGCCGCCGGCGTGCGCGTGGAACGCTGCTACGACGTGCAGGCGGCCGAGGCATTGCTGATCGGGCACGAGCAGGGGCAATCCGGTCAGCCTCGGTCGTTGGCGGCGGCTTGGGCGCGGTTGCGGAACCTGCCCGTCCCACCCGACGCACCCGCGCGGAGCGCCGAGACGCAACCCTCGCTGTTCGATTCGGGTCCGGTGCCGTTGCCGCCCGGCACCGACGAGCTCACCGCGCTGGTCGAGGTGTACGCGGGACAGCTCGCAAGGACCGAGCGGACCGAACATCCCGATCGAATGCGCTTGCTGATCGCAGCGGAATCGGCGGGCATGCTGGTGGCCAGCGAGATGTCGCGCGCCGGCATTCCCTGGCGAGCCGACGTGCACCGCGAACTGCTCGACACCATGCTCGGTGAACGTTTCCCCGGTGGGGCGGAACCCCGGCGGATGGCAGAACTCGCCGACGAAGTGTCGCGCGCCTTCGGCACCCGTGTGCGGCCCGATCTTCCCCAGGACATCATCCGGGCGTTCGCGCGGGCGGGAGTCGCACTGTCCTCCACGCGCAAATGGGAATTGCAGCGCGTCGACCATCCGGCTGTCGCACCCCTGCTGACGTACAAGACGCTCTACCGCCTGCACACCGCGCACGGTTGGGCCTGGCTCGAGCAGTGGGTGCACGGTGGCCGATTCCGGCCCGAGTATCTGCCGGGTGGAACGGTGTCGGGCCGATGGACAACCAATGGTGGTGGCGCCCTGCAGATTCCGAAGGTGATCCGGCAGGCGATCCGCGCCGATCCCGGTTGGTGTCTGGTCGTGGCCGACGCCGATCAGATGGAGCCGCGCGTGCTGGCCGCCATCTCCCGTGATCGCGGCCTGATGGAGGTGGCCGGTCGCGGCGAGGACCTGTACGCGGATCTGGCGGCGCGTGGTTTCGGTGGCGACCGGGCCCAGGCCAAGCTCGCGCTGCTCGGCGCCATCTACGGCCAGACCTCCGGCGACGCGCTCACCCATCTCGCCGGTCTGCGGCGCCGATATCCGGCCGCGGTGGCCTATGTGGACGACGCGGCCTACGCCGGGGAAGAGGGTCGGCTGGTCCGTACCTGGTTGGGCCGGACCTGCCCGCCGGTGTCGGCCACTCCGGAAGAGGTCGATGTGCCACCTGCCGAGCGCAGCGGTTCGGCGGCGCGCGCCAGGGGCCGTTTCACCCGCAATTTCGTGGTGCAGGGCAGCGCGGCCGACTGGGCCCTGCTCGTGCTGGCCGCGTTACGGCAGGCGATCGCGCAGATGCGCGCCGAGCTGGTGTTCTTCCAGCACGACGAGGTGATCGTGCACTGCCCAGCCGAGGAGGCGCCGGTGGTGGCCGAGGCGATCGCGGCGGCGGCCGACCTCGCGGGCAGGCTCACGTTCGGGGAGACTCCGGTGCGGTTCCCCTTCACCACGGCGGTGGTGCAGTGCTACGGGGATGCCAAATAGTCAGGTCATTGGCTCGGTTCGGGCAGTTGGCATTCGCCGACCTTGGGGTTCATGCCGAGATAGTTCAGCGGACCCGCCGCCACGGTGAGCGCGATGGTCCCCCAGTCGCCGCAGTTGGTGGGTGTGTCGGTGAAGTAGTCCCGCTGGAACGCCGCGACCAGCCCGGCCAGCAGCCAGGCGAGTACCAGCAGCGAGAACAGTGACTTGACGGTCTGATGAGGTGGTCGGGCCTGGATTTCTCGTACTTCGCGTACTTCTCGATCACGGCGGTTACGTCGTCCGCGCATCGTCATCGCATCCTTCCCACTCAGGGGTACCACGCGGATACCCGGTGTGATCAGCGCCAACCCTGCACGTCACACCCGATCGCAGGCCTGACGGAAGAACTCGATCTGATCGGCGACGACGCGGGTGCGCAGCGCCGGTTCGGTGTAGAAGGTGAAGTGAGTACCAGGGTAGACGCGCAACCGGCCGTCGGGTGCTCGTTCTGCCAGCTCGCGGCTGGTGTCGAGGGGTGTCTCCCGGTCGTCGGCGGCGGCGCACACGAGCAGCGGGCAGGTGAGGCGCGCGGCGGACTCGGCCGGGCGGTATCGCATCATCGACAGCAGGGCGCGCGGGGCGATGCTGTTGCGCCAGAGCGTTTCGCCGCCGCCGGTGAGGGTGGCGATGTGCCGCTCGGCGTCGGCGGAGGCGGTGACGGCGAGTTCGCCCGGTGCGCCGACCATCCGGATGTAGTAGGGCCGCATGCGGAGTTTGCCGCGCACGGTGTCCCAGATGATGGCGGCGAGCAGTGCCAGGTTGTCGGCGACCGTGCGGCCCTCGACCTTCTCGGGAAATCCGTTGAACGGGATCTGGGCGACGACCGCGGCGATGCGCGGGTCGGTGGCGGCGACGGTGATCGCGTGGGCGCCGCCGAGCGAGTTGCCCCACAGCAGGATGCGATCGGGGTCGACGCGGTCGTGTGCGCGGGCGAAGGCGACCGCGGCGCGCAGATCATCGAGTTGTCCGCCGATGTCGGGGACCTGCCGCGGCTCACCCTCGCTCTCGCCGAAGCTGCGGTAGTCGAAAACCAGTGTGGCCCATCCCGCTTCGGCGAATTGTCGCGCGTGGTCGAACAGGCGGTCCATCGTCCCACTGAAACCGTGACACAGGACGACACAGGGCAGCGATCTCCCGCCCTCGGGGAGCTCCAGGTAGCCGGCGCACCGGCTGTTTCCGGATGGGAACGACACTCGGGTTCGCACAGGACTTGCTCCCGCCTCGCTAGACTGACTCTCGGTAAGTAATCGTAGCGTCCGGACTGACCCGAGGTAAGTGGTGCGATGACATCCGAGCGAATTCTGGCTGCCGCGCGTTCCCTGTTCGCCGCGCGCGGTTACCGGGCGACCTCGATGCAGGCCATCGCCGACGAGGTCGGCATCACCAAGGCCGCCCTCTACTACCACTTCGACTCCAAAGAGGCGATCCTGCACCAGCTCACCGTTCCCCTGCTGGACGAGTTGGAAGCGACCCTGGCCCAGGCGGAGGCAGGCACCGGTGCCGAGGACGTACGGTGGCGGACCATCGAGGGGTATGTCGATGTGCATCTGCGGCACCGCCAGACACTCACCATGCTCGTCAAAGACATGAGCCTGCTCGTCCAGGCGCCGATCGCCGACCGTTTCCGGGCTGCGATCGCGCTGGCCAACGACCTCGTGGCGGGACCAGGAGCCGGGCTGGAACAGCGTGTGCGGGCGTGTCAGGTGGTCGCCGGGCTCGCCGATCCGGTGGTGCTGTTCCGCGACGCACCGATCGAGCGGCTGCGCACCCTGATCCTGGACGGTGCGCGAGCACTCCTCGGAGAACCGGGCGTCGGGCGAGCTCGCGGCCCGGCTCGGCGGCGTAATGGTGGGCGACCTGCGGCCCTCACGACGGAACAGGCCGGGCAGGCGCGCGAACTCCACCGATCCGGAGTCGGCGCCGAGCAACTCGCCGACCAGTTCGGTGTTTCGCGGGCGACGATCTACCGGATTCTCAAAATCTGATGTTCTGAGATTTGATTTTGAGACTGCGGGTTCGGCGGTGCGCTTCCTCCTCGGTGCTCGCGGCGAGGGTGGTGGCGTGGGTACGTAGGCTTGGGGCAACCCGCGCCGTGCCGTGCGCGACCCACCCTGTGAGGAGCACCATGTGGCCGTCCGATTGGCCCAGGTCGGCCCGTGCCATCGCGACCACGGTCGCGGCATCCGTCGAGGCCGCGCGAGCAGGAGACGAACCCGCTTTCCGCGAACACCTCGGTGACCTGGCAGACCTCCCGACCGACCAGGTGACCATCGTCGCGTCGGC
This sequence comes from Nocardia sp. NPDC023733, assembly GCF_040639775.1. Classification (NCBI taxonomy): domain Bacteria; kingdom Bacillati; phylum Actinomycetota; class Actinomycetes; order Mycobacteriales; family Nocardiaceae; genus Nocardia; species Nocardia sp. NPDC023733. The sequence continues at coordinate 1,785,221 of NZ_JBFAAN010000001.1, forward strand.
CGTTATCCGCGAACTCCTCGAGGCCGCCCACCCCGACGGCCTCGCCGCCGACGACATCCGCACCGTCCTTAACGACGTCCTCCGCCACTCGCTCCCCTGGGTCCCCACCCTCGACCCGACCGCCGTAGCCACCGCACTCACCGGCGCCCTCGGCATCGACGAGCACCCCGACCACCCACCGACCGATCCCCACCCTGCCGCCGTCCTCCTGATCGCCCACCTGGCCGAAGCAACCCGGATCCCCACCGAGGACAGCATCACTCGCTCCATCAACGAAATAGCTCGAGCAGAGACCATCGAAATGCCCTGAGCCCTGGTAGATCCGGGCGGCGCCGAGTTGATAGCCCACAGCCGGGCGGTGCCCCACCTCGACATCATCACCGCAGTGCGGTGCCGGCCGCCGAATCGTTCGGTGACGCTGCGGCTCCCGTCGATCATCCGGGTCGAGTCGTAGCGGTCTCAGCGGCTGCGGATCAGGCGGGCGAGTTGGTCTCGGTCGGCTACGTCGAGTTTTATGCAGGCGCGGTAGATGTGGCCTTCGACGGTGCGGATGGAGACGCACAGGCGTTCGGCGATGGCTCGGTTCGACAGGCCTCGGGCGATCAGGGCGGCGATTTCGCGTTCGCGTTCGGTGATGGGGAGCGGGCGCGCGGCGGCGGTGACGGCGGGGGTTCCCGCGTCGTCGCAGCGGGCGGCGAGAGCCGAGGCGCGAGCGGCGGCCTCGGCGCTGGGGTGGCGTCGTCCGGCGTGGTCGTAGATGGGGACGGCTTGGGCGGCGGCGTCGGCGGCCGACAACAACAGGCCGGCGGCCTCGAGTTCCTCGCTCACCTCGGCGAGGGCGCCCGGGTCGGCCTTGGCCAGCGCCGTCGCGTGCCGCGCGTAGATGCCGGCGATCGGGCCCTGGACGCGGGCGGCTAGAGCCGTGAGCCGGGTGGCCACCGTACGGTCACCGAAGCGCGCCGCGTGGTGCAGTGCCTCGGCCTCCACGGCGAATTGGCCTGCGCTATGGGCGATATCGGCCGCCGTGCGGGCCAGCTCTACCGCCGCGTGGGGTCGGTGTTCGCCGGCCGCGAGCCAGGCGCGGGCGATGACGCGCTGCGGTTCGTGCAAGGCCATATGTGGCCCCCGGTGTTCATCGGCGTCACCGAGCACGCGCTCGGCGTTCTCCACCTCCCCCAGTGCCGCATAGGCGCGGGCCAGCAGCAATCGCGCGGGCAGTTTCCACGGCAGCGAAGCCTCGGCATTGAGCGCGGCCAATGCCTGTTCGAAGGCGGTGATCGCGTCCCGGAACCGGCCGCGATAGGTGGCGACCACCCCGGCGGCGATGCGGGCCACCGCCCAGCCGGCGAATTGCCCGGCCGAGGAGAACTCCCGGTATTCGGTGGCCCGCTGTTCGGCGAGATCGAGGTCGCCGATGGTGGTGAGGGCGAGCACGTCGCCGTAGCGGACCATCACCCGGATGAGCCCGTCGGTCGCCTTCTGCTGAGCGCGGCTCCGAGCCGCGATGGGCGCGAAGTCGGCGCCCCGACCGGCGACCGGCAGGGCGAGGCCGAGCGCGAAGGCAGCGAAATCGACCGCCTGGCGCGGTGATTCGGGATCGGCGAGTACCCGCTGCGCGGCGTCGATGCCTTCGGCGATGTGGTTCTCGTGGACGGCCATCGCCGCCGCCGCGGCGTCGACGGTCAATCGCAGCGCGGGGTATTCGACCCGGGTTCGCAGCAGGTCGACGAGTTCGCGGGCGTGTTCGACATCGCCGAGCGACCAGAAGCGCAGGCTCGCTCGCAGCACTCCCCATTGGACCAGTTGCAGGGGGTCGAGCCGGTCGGGGTCGAAGCGGGCCAGGATCCGATCGGCCTCGCGTGGCCTGCCCTCCCACAGCAGCGCACGCGAGTGCAGTTCAGCGGCGCGCAGCCCGCCGCCGCGTTCACAGGCGGCCCGGGCGAGCTGCTCGCCGAGCGGCAGATTCGCCAGGGCCACAGCGTCTTTGGCCGCGTCGACGAGCAGGTCGACGTCGATGGGCCGGTCGCTGTCGACACACAATCTGGCCAACCGGATGCGATGCGCGGGTGTGCTCAGATCCCGGTCGCGCAGCGTATCGACGAGGCGTCCGCGGCGGGCACGCGCGGCCGCGGTGCCGACGCGGCGGCGCACCACCTCGCCGAGCAGGGGGTGACTGAACCGCACATCGACGGCACCGTTGTGCCTGCACACCCGGATCAGCGCGGTCGATTCGGCCGCGTCGACCGCCTCGACACCCACCAGTTCGCTGAGGATGTCGATGTCGAGCGGCTCGTAGACGGCCAGCATCTCCAACACGTCGAGCACCGGTTTGCCTGCCCTGGTGAGTCGTTCGTCGAGCAACGCGACGAGCCCGGAGGGCACCGCGGTCGGCCCGCGCAGCTGCCAGACCCCGTTGACGTCGGTGAGGGTGCTCGCCTCGACCGCGCCCTCGACCATATTGCGCAGGAACAGCGGATTGCCGCCGGACGACTCCCACATCACATCGGCGCTGAGCCCCTCGAGTGTTCCGCCGAGCACGGTCTGCACGAGGTCGGTGCACTGCTGTTTGGTGAACGGCGTCAGCTCGATTCGCTCGAGGTAGCCGTCTTTCCACAGCGAGGTGATCGCGTCGGGTACCGGTTCGCCGCTGCGGACCGTGGCGACGACGCGCGCACCCCGGTCGACGGCGATCTGGTGCACGAGGGTGGCCGACAACGTGTCGAGCAGGTGGGCGTCGTCCACGCCGAGCACGGTGCCGGGCCTGGTCAGCAGGTTCTCGCGCGCGGAATGCAGGAGTGCGAGCGGGTCGCGTGACGCCGAGGCGGCGATCCAGGGCGCGAAGGCGCCGAGTGGGATGGCTTGTGAGGAGGCGGTGCACGCCGCCCAGCGCACGGGGTCGGGAAGAGCGGCGGTGACGAGCCGGGCGAGGGTGGTCTTGCCGACGCCCGCCGCGCCGACGAGAACCACGCCACCGGTTTCGCCGCTCGTCAGCGCGCGGTGGACAGCCTCGTACTCGTTGGGGCGATCGAGCAGCTGCCACAGTCCGCCCATGGGCGAAAAGTGTAGTTGTCCTGCGACGACGCCACAACGAAACGCGCCGGGCGGTGACGCGGATCGGGTGGGAGCGGCGCTGCTCACGGCGGCAGCTCGGTGGCGTCGCGTGGTTCGATGCGTGGTGCGTTGCCCACGTCGTGGCGGTAGTTGCTCGATGCCTCGTATACCCGCTTCTTGAGCCGGTTGATCGAGCCGAGGGGCCGGTGCGCGTCGAGCCCGCGCCAGGAGTTGAACGAGAGCACCTCGTCGCCGTAGGCGCGGCGTTGCGGTGTGTAGGGATCCTGTCGATCGAAGCGCAGAGTCGCCACCGTTTCGTGCGCGGATTCGGTTTCGGGCCAGTCGACGGTGGCGTCTTCGATGGGCATGCTGGTGATGTTCGTGCACAGCTGGGCGCGTAGTTCGTAGGTGGCGCCGTGGTTGGCGAAGAAGTCGATCACCGAGTTCTGGTGGGCATTCACGCCCGCCGATGTCGCGATCGGGCGGCCTTGCAGTGCAACGACTTCCGGCGACACCGGAGTGTAGAGCAGTTTGGCGACGTAGTCGCCGTGACGCAGCGGTGCCGAGGTGTAGAACGTCTCGCCGAGGATATGGGTGTTCGGGGCGACGAAGACGGCGAGGTTGGGCGGCACGCCCTTGCCGACGCGGCGCAGCACGTGGGTGTCGAGCGCGGCCATCAGGTCGCTGCCCGCCCGCAGAGCGGTATCGGGCAGCCGGGCGAGCACCCAGGCCGTCGGCATTCCCTTGGTGAGGTAGGCGTGCGCGTCGGCGAAGAGGAACTCCCGATGGGTGACCATGATGAAATCCTGGGTGGTGGCATCGTCGTCGGGCAGTGCGCGTGGGCCGTGCACACCGAGCACCTTGATGCCGAGCCCGCGTACGCCGCGCAACTGGTCGCTGCGGATGGCTCCGGAGGTGCTCGACAACCGGGCGATCACCGGATAGGTGGCGGGTCGGGCGAACATGCCCTGGGCCAGTTCGGATCGCAGGCCGGCATGGACGGTGAGTTCGCCGCGCAGGATGCCGTGGCTTTTGGCGTGCGCGTCGCGCAGGCCCCGCTTGTACTTGCGGAAAGCGCGTTCGTTGTTCGTGCGCAGTACCGCGATGATCCGGTCGATATCGCGTTCCTCGTCGGCACGTGGGTGTTCGAGATCGTCGCGGTAGCGCAGGTAGGTCGTCATCGGGACCTCCACGGGGCGAAGGGATTCGCGACGCCGGACAGGGCAGGGGCGAGGGTGGGGAAATGGCGCAGCAGCACGGTGCGCATCGTGTTGTCGCGCACCCAGGTCATACCTGCCTCGGTGTAGATCTCGGGCCGGAAGTCGGTGGTGAAGAACCGGTCGGCCGAGAGCCTGCGCGAGGCCATCAGCACGAAGATCCGGAACGCGGTGTCGCCGAAGCCGAAGCCGGGTGGTTTGGGCTCGGCGTAGAGGCCGATCAGCAGGTCGACATCGTCGACGGTGTCGTACACCTCGGCGAGTTCACGCACCCAGCGCGGATCATCGGTGAGATCGTCGAACGAGCGCGCGGGGGTCAGGCGCAGGTGGCGCCGGAACTCGTTGTAGCGCGGCACGCCTCGTTCCCGGATACGGAGGATGTCGATGGTCGCCAGGTCCAGTGGCTGGTCCTCGCCCCGATCGAGGCGTCGCAGGTGCTCGGGGTAGTTGTGCAGGGTGAGCGCACCCGGGTTGGCCCGGCCGAAGGAATACAGCAACGTGTCCATCGGGGTTTCCGCGAGGCGCTGACGGATGTGGCGCACTCCGAGTGCGGGGAAGGGAAAGCGGGCGAGTTCCCTGTCGTCGGCGAGGCTGCGCACGGTCAGTTCGTCGGGGATCAGCGGATGCATCCGGTACACGGCGACGAATTCCTCGGTCAGCGAGTACGGGACGCCGTGGTCCTCGCAGGCCGAACCCGGTATGCCGCAGAGGACTTCGTTGTCGACGAGCCTGCCGAAGCGGCGCGCTATCCGTTCCCCGAGCAATCCGAACCAGTTGGCGCGCAGGGCCGCGACCGTGGTGGGGTGGGCGATCACGGCCGGTGTCCAGTCGACGGTGTGGATCTTGGCGATCAGGGCGGCATTGATGAGACGGGCCGTGTCGTAGAGCCACTGGTCGTCGCGGCGGTCCGGATAGCGGGCGACCAGGCGCTCACAGATCGCGTTGTGCTCGCGCAGGAACAGCGAATGCAGCAGCGCGAGCCCCACCCAGGCATTGGCGGCGGCGGGCGATCTGGCCACCAGGTTCTCCGCGTCCAGCGGTGGCAGTCCGAGTTCGTCGATGATGACCTGACCGAGTTTGCCCGAGCGCAGACGGCCCGCCGCTTCGGCTGTGCCGCCGTAGATCTGGGAGGCGTCCCACCAGTGCGATTCGCCGGTGACGAAGGTCGGTGGGCCGGTGGGATCGGGTGCGGGCACGGTTGCGGTGCGCGCGATGGTCATCGTGGGTTCGGGCCGATCACCGTCGGCCACAGTGACCGTGAACGGTTCGGCATCGGCGGGTCGGTGGCTGAACCAGTCGTGTACTTCGAACTGTATCCACGCCGCGGCAAGCAGGTTCAAGGTAGTTGCGGGCCGGAACTCGTCGCGGGCGAGCAGCGCGGTGCTGACCGTGCGGGGGTTGGGGTCGAGGATCCGGGCGCTGTCCTCGGGGCGGGTGTGATCGAGGGGAATGTTGCGGCCGAATCGGCAGCCGATCGAACCCGCGCGCGGGTCGCCAGGGGTGTTGTAGGTGCCGTCCAGGGTGCGCGTGCGGTGCTCGTCGGGCCTGCCGGGTGGGAGGGGACCGTCGGGGTGCGGGCCGGTGTCGAAGAGGTTGCGAGCCCGCAGTCCGGCCCGTAATCCGACGAGCACGGCAAGACCGAGTGGTGTCGGCAAACGGGACCAGCCGACGCGGCGATCGAGGGCTTCTGCCGCCGCGACCAGGGCGTTCGTGATGCGTGACCGGCCGAGCGCGGTGTCACGCGCGCTGGTCTGGTGAGTGGCGTCGACCATCGGGAACCTCCACGAACTCCACGCGTACGGGACCGGATCGACCCAGTGTCCGCCGCACCCACCGGGCTGTCACGAGTAGTCGACTACTTCAGCGTTATGGGTGAGCGGAGCGCGCCGTGATGGGGTAGCGGACTACGCGCGCGCGGCCCGGCCGGGGTGGGCGAGGCTGATCCGTGGACATCGCGTCGTGTCCGCTACCAGCGACCGAAGGGGCTCCGGGTGATCACGCCGATCGAAATCAAGGTCAACCTCGACACCGATGTCGCGCTTGCGCTGCGACACCTCGGCTGTGATTCGGCGGCGGCCGCTGTCCGCGACATCTGGTTCGCCGAACCCACCCTGGCCGGCTCACCGGACCTGTTGACAGGGCGGATGGTCATCCGATTGCGCAGCGGCGCCGACGACGACCTCACCGTGAAGCTGCGCCCGTGTACGCCCGCCCAGTTGACCGGCCGCTGGGCACGCCCGTTCCTCGACGACGGGGTGCGGTACCGCATCGAACGCGATTGGTGCGGTACCCGGCGCATGTTGTCGGCGTCGGCGATCAGTGGGTGGCCTGCCGGTTCGGTCGGTGCTTTCGTGGATCGCGGGGTGGATGTCACCGAGGCCCTCGCCTCCGCGCAGCGACAGTTTCTGGTGAGTTGCACGCCACCGGGTGTCGCGGTCGACCGGCTGCGTGCGCGGGGCCCGGTGACCGCCCTGCGGTGGACCGGTATCGCGTTGGGCGCCCTGCACGCCGATGTCGAGCGTTGGCAGACGGGTGACCTCGACCTGCTCGAGCTCGCGATGAAAATCAGCGCGGCACCCGGAGATTCGCCCGTCGACCTGCATCTGCGCGCCGCCGCCGCGCAACAGGCACTCGAGGACGCCGTACACGGGCTCGGTCTGGCGATCGCGACCGGCGCCACCAAGACCGAGCAGGTTCTTGCCGCATCGGCCCGAACACGACCGAGGTCCTAGACGGCAGGACGTCGTGGCCCGCCTGCGATCGACCTCGTTGTCGGCTACAAGCGCTGCCGCGACTGCCGCAGAACACCGGTGACCCGAAACCGACCACGCTGTCGGCCCGGCCCGGTGTACCGCGACACTGCCGGGTGTTCAATTCACGATGATGAAATTGAACAGCACCCTGATATTGCTGCTCCAGCCGACGTGATATCGCACCGAAATGGTGCCGTCGGCGTGCGGGACCACATTCAGCACCTGTGTGGTCGCCAATCCGAGAAACGGGGTGCCGTTGTTGTCCCGCTCGGTGAGGCTCACCGAGACCTGACTGTCGGCCCGTACCGTCGCATTCGGGAAACCGAATACCCAGGCGCCGGTGCCGTGGGTGAGCAACCCCTGCTGCGCCCAGAAGATCGAGGTGATGTTCGTTTCCCCGATGGCCCGGGTGCCCATCGCCTCGACGGCGGAATATCCCGCTTTGGTCGACTCGAAATCCGCGTCTTCCACGGTGTCCGCGCTCGCCGCGACGACCGCGTCACTGCTGTCTTCCTGCAACATTTCTCTGCCCTTTCTCGGCGGGAAAATCTCTGTGCCTCAATGGTCGCGCGCGGACCCGGCCCGCCGAATGCGTAATCCACTACCCCACTGCGTCCCGCCGCATTCGGGTAGTCCGCCACGCTATCGGTGGCGGCGCCGCATCCCGAGGATGAGAAGCGCCGAATAATTCGGCGACTTTCGACAATTCCGGCTCGGATGGAGGAACGGCAGTGAGCGGATATTCGTTGCACATCGGTTTGAATCGGGTCGATCCCGCCGCCTATGGCGGTTGGGACGGCGCACTCGCGGGTTGCGTGAACGACGCGAATTCCATGGCGGCACTGGCCGCCGCACAAGGCTTCGCCACTTCGGTGACCTTGCTCGACAGCGCGGCCACCTCGTTCGCGATCATCGGCGAGATCGGTCAGCTCGCGACCAACGCGCAGCCGGGTGATCTCGTGCTGATCACCTATTCCGGGCACGGCGGTCAGGCGTGGGACGTCGACGGCGAGGAGGACGACAATCAGGACGAGACCTGGGTGGCCTTCGACCGCCAGATCGTCGACGACGAACTGTTCCAGATGTGGCGTCAGTTCACGGCGGGTGTGCGGGTGGTGGTGTGCTCGGACAGCTGTCACAGCGGCACCGTGGTGCGCGACGCCTTCACCCGTGACAGCCGCGCGGCCATCGCCGACGTGGCCGAGCGCGCTTACGCCGACGCACCGGCCGCGCCCACGGTGGTGCAGGGCAGTCCGAAGGCGATGCCGCGAGAGGTGCAGTCCGAGGACAACAAGCGGCGCAGGCAGCTGTACTCGTTCGTGCAGCGTTTGAGCGGCCCGCAGTCACGCTCGGACCTGCGCGCGAGCGTGGTGCTGTTGTCGGGCTGCCAGGATTCGCAGCTGTCCTACGACGGGCCGGTCAACGGCCAGTTCACGGGGTCGCTGCTCGAGGTGTGGGCCAACGGTGCTTTCGCCGGCGGGTACACCCAGTTCCATCGGCAGATCATGAACATCATGCCGCCGGATCAGGTGCCGAACCTGTACCCGCTCAACGCGGGTGCCGATTTCCTCGAACAGCGGCCGTTCACGCCGTGAGAAGTGGGAGGTGCGGGGTGGCGTCCGCACCTCTCTCACACTCGATACCACTCCGGGGGGATCATCATCGTGGCGACGAAGACTGTGCGCATCCGCAATTCAGCGGGCACTTCCGCGGCTTCCGGTCCCACGAGGTTCTCGGTCTCCCACAGGCGAAGGCGCAGATGATCGGCGGTCGGGGGCAGCATAAGGGCCGCGATGCCGCCGTCCTCGGCCCGTTCGACCGACGAGCCGACCGGCCGCCACACCGCCAGGCCCTGCTGGTCGGCCGGATCGTCGACGACGAGGTCGACCGCCTCCGGTGTGAGGCCCGCCGGGCAGGATTCCAGGCGCAGCTCCAACCGGTTCAGCGGATTCGGTGACGTACCCGCCACACCGACGCGTAATTCGTTCCCCGACCGATCGACGACCACATGCCGGTCGGGCAGCAACGGCACCGTGTCGGTGATCACGACCGGTGACAAGCTCATTCCGTCGAGGCTGTGTCGCTGGTAGCGGGCGACCGCGAGCCGGATGAACGGGTGATAGGACTGATGTTCCTGTGGCACAGCGATCTCCACGTCGGCAAACCACCGGTCACCTCCGGGTGACACCGAATGTGGTGCGACAGCGACGAACTCACCGAGCTCGGGAATGATCACCTCCCCCGGTTCGACGGCCGCCGGGAACCACGAGAGCTGCGGGAACGAGGGCAGATCCGGTGTACCGAACAGCGGGTCGCGCCCGGCCCGGCTCACGGTGGCGGCCACCGTCGGAGTCGGATCCGTGGTCGGCGCGAGCACCACTGCCACTTGTTCCCCCTCGCCGGTTTCGTACCAGGGGCGAGCGAGCTCGACCCGGATGCGGCCGCTGTCCCGGCTGAATTCGAGTCGATCGGCGCCGGTCCTGGCGACGCGCGTCGCGAAGGCGGGGACGACCCCGAGCACCACCGGTGCCGTCGGTCGGGCGCTGGAGGCGACGACGATCGGGGCCTGCGCGCGGGCGACGGCGAAGTCGGCTTCGGGATCGGTGGCCGCGAAGTACTGCCGGTAACGGCTCACCGCCTCGAGGGTGTAGGTGATGGTGCGGTGGCGCGTGTCGCCGAATTCGTGCCGGAACCGCACCGTCGGCATCTCACCGGGCTCGACGACCTGGCTGTGGACATCGGTGAGTGTGGTCGGGGTGTGTGCGGTGGTTGCGAGGGTTCCGGCGTCGGTGACGTCGGTCCAGGCGGCGGAGAACCGGAGGCGGCCGGTGCTGTGCGGATCGAGACCGGTGTCGGTGAACATCGGGGTGAGCAACGCTGTCGGGTCGTTCGGTTCCCGATGGACCGCCTCCTCCGGCAGCTCCCAGACAGGCTCGCGCAGTGGACGTTTCACCGCGTGTACCACTTCGATGCGCACCGGGGGCGTGACGGCGGGATTGCGGCCGAGCTTGGTGCTGTCGGGCGAGATCGTCGGTTCCCCCGCACCGCCGGCGAGGGCGTCGCTGATGGCCAGATGATTGGACAGTTCGCCGTCCAGAGTGGAGCTCAGCTCGATCCTGGCCTGTTTGCCTTGGGCGAGCCCGACACTCAGCACGTCACCGTTCCAGCGCACGGTGATCGGTTCGGCACCCGGGTTGTCGTGCAGTTCCACTGTTTTGGGTGCGTACTGTGGCCAGGCGGGCGACCAGGCGCTGTGGTCGCCGATGGTTGCGACCAGTCCCGCCTCGCCTGCCCGGACCTGGGCACGCACCCCGCTGGCGACCGGGTCGGGCAGGCCCGCGCCGCTACCGTCGGTGTCCATGGCCCGCTGGGCGAGCTGGAAGGACTCCTCGTCGGTGCGTTCGTCGAGCATGCGGTGCTGTTCGACCAGCGACAGCGCGGCGGTGGGTGCGTGCAGGACACGCGTGTCGCGGACCGGGTAGTCCGGGTTCTCGGCGTGCAGGTCGGCGACGCCGCGATCCGCATCGCTGCGGATGACCAGCCGGGTGACCGCCGCGCCTGCCGCGAGCGCGGCGGGCCCGTGCACCTGAGGCGGCGGCACCGGGTCGTGCCGCAGATAGCTCACCGCCGTGCTCGCCACGGTGGCGTCGTCCAGTTCGGCGGTGGTCAGCCCGCCACCGGCCATGTCGGCGATGCGCACCCGCACCTGGTACAGGTCGGCGAAACGCAGCGCGGGCATGCTGCGCGGCGGCACCGTGTAGTTCCAGGTGAAGTCGAAAGGCAAGGGCTGCGCGGGGTTACGCGCGGGCCCGCTCGTATCGCCGCGCAGGTTCGGCGACGGAAGCGCGAGGCTCCATCCGTCCCAACGCAACACCACCTCGTCGGCGCGCAGCTGCCCGTCCGCGCCGCGAACGGCGGCGAACGGTTTCACATGCCCCTCCTCGCGGCCCGCGACGATATCGACACCGTTCACGCGGTAGCCGGCATCGCGGGCGCATACCGACAGCCACGGGGCGCCCTCGCGCCGGATGTCGACGCGGTAGCCGAGCACGAGGTCCTCGGCGGTGAACACGGCGTCACCGAGGTCGCGGGATCGTCGCGCACCGGCGCCGCTACGAGCGCGGTACGCCCGGCCGCGGCCGGGCTGGAGCAGGGTGATGCCGCTGGAGCGGACCGGGGGCAACACCGGATTCGCCGGGGTGTTGGCGGCGAAGTCGTGGGCGGCCTGGCGGAAACCGTCGGCACCACCGTCGATGTCGAAAGTCGCGATGGCCCAGCCACGCTGCGTGGCGGGCGCGGCGGGGTCGGTGAGCGAGACCGAGTCCGACAGGTCGAGCATGCCCGCGCGGATGCCGGAGGACGCCACGGGATCGGGCGCGGGCCGGAAGTCGGTCGCGGTGAGCTCGTATCGGGTCCACGGCGCGGTGACCAGGTTGCGCAGGAACGGCGGGTCGACGCAGCGCACACTCAGCAGCGCGCTGCCCTCGGGCAGGTCGGTCGCGGAACAGCGAAGTTCGAAGACGAGGCCGAGCTCGAGCAGTACCGCCGGGTGTTCGCGCAAGTTGGCGACCGTGCGGTGGAAGTCGGCGACGAGCGGCGGGGGCGGTTCGTTGTCGTCGGGGACGGGTGGGGTGGCGGTGCCGTCCCAGGTGGCGATCTGCTCGCGCACCGCCGCCTCGGTCTCCTCCGGTGGGCGTTCGGCGCCGGCGCGGGTGACGGTGCGCAAGGTCGCGGCGACCTTCGTCGCGGTCGCCGCCGTGTCGGACACCCGGGGCGGGCGCACCGTGCGCTCCTCCCACTGGCGCACGAAACCCGCTTCGCCACCGAAGAATTCGTGCCACAGCTCCGAACGGGCCCGCACGACCAGGCGCGGCGTCGCGGCGACGACCCGCTCCCCCGCATCGGTGCGCACGCGCAGTTCGAAACCGGTCTGGTCGTTGAGCAGTGACGGCCAGTCCGCGAGCCCGAAGTCGACCAGGGTGCCTTCGGCGAGCCTCGGGACGACCAGTACCCGCAAGGACAGTTCGGCGCTGCCCCGTCCGGAAGGTACTGCCACCCAGAGCATTTCACTCATGGTCCACCTCGTACACGCGCGCGACGTTGTCGGTACAGGCGCCGACGACCACCCGGCCGTCGGCACCTGCGGCCAGCCGGCTCATCGGCATGGGCTGCAGGAAACGGTCGATTTCTTGTCCACCGACCGGGTCGATCACGGCGACGACCGGGTCGTCGGCGGACACGATCAGGGTGCCGTTCGCCGCGAAGACCAGGTCGTTGACGGTGGCCCGCGCGGTGAGCCGGTGCACCAGGACCTCCCGCTCACCGTCGATACGCCACAGGTCGAGGACTTGCCCGCGCGCCGTGGCGAGAAGACCGGCATCGGGTGCGAGGGCGAGCACCGTCACCGGTCCCGGGTGCTCGATCCGCAGGCGCCGGATCCCGGTCGTCGCATCGATCACCAGGGTGCTGCCGTCCTCGCTCGCGGTGACGAGCGTGTTCGCGCGGGCACACAACCCCCGGATCTTGGCGTCGTGTTCGAACGGTGGATGCGCTTCGGTTCCGGTGGTCCCGGCCAGGAGTCGCACTTTGCGATCCAGGGCCACCGTGGCGACCCAGGCGGCCGCCGGACCGATCACCACATGGGTGACGGCGAGTGGATGCTGATGCGACCACAGCTCGGTGACATTCTCCGGATCGGCACCCGGTACCCGGTCGAACAAGCGGGCCGTGCGGTCGGCGCTCGCGGTGGCGATTCGGGTTCCGTCGTCGCTGAAGGCCACCGCGTTGACCGCCCCGTTGTGGCGCGCGGTCCACCGGGCGCCGGTCAGGGTGTCGAAGTGTCTGCACCGGCCGTCGCTGCTGCCGGTGACTACACCGTGTCCGTCGGGACTCACCGCCACGGCGCCGATCGGACCGGGGTGGACCCGTTCGAGCATCAGCTCACCGGTCGCGGCGCGGAAGACGACGAGTTTCGCTTCGGCCGCGGCGGCGACGATTCCGGCCGCACCCGCACTGGCGGCCACGACGCCGATGCGGGCGCCGCAGTCACGCCGGGACCGCGCCGGGGTGCCCAATTCGTAGACGCGGACCGAACTCTCACCGCCGGTGACGAGCCCGGTGCCGTCACCGGTGACCGCGAGGTGCCACACGGTGCGCCCCGGATCCGACCAGATCACCGACTCGCCGGTGGTCTCGATGACGCTCACCCCGGCCGGGTCCGTCGCGGGCGGGATCGCGACGTTCACCGCGAGCCGCTCGCCGCGCGGCAGGAACGCACCGGCGAACGGACCGTTCCCCGGAACCGGCAGCGTCCTGCGCACGCCACCGTCGATCACCGACAGCAGAGCGATGTCGTTGTTGCCCACGCGCACAAGGGTTTCGCGACCGGGGCTGTAGAACAGGCTCTCGAACCAGGTGTTGATGTTCGCCAGTTCCGGTGCGTCGACGGCGCCGCGCGCGACAGCGGCGCCGGTCGCGTCGACCTCGAGTTCGTAGGTGGTGATGGTGCCCCAGGTGGCGCTCGCGAAGATCACGCCGTCACCGCCGGGGGTGAAGTCGGCGGCCGACGGGATGTTCGTGTGATCGCCGAGCTGCCACCGCGGTGTTGCCGTCGCCAGGTCGACCAGCGAGGGGCATCCTGTGCACAGCAGCGTCGAATCGGACCGGAATCGGGGCCGAGTCATGGAGTTTCCCTGCCGGTAGAGCACCGCGCCGCTCGCCGCGTCGAACACGATGTTCTGTGCGAACTCGCCGCCCGCGCCGTCGTCGAGTATCCCGATGAGGGCGAGTCGGGTGCCGTCCGGACTGAGTTCGAGGAAACCGCCACCCCGGTGCGACCACACCTCCTCGCCGCTCGCGGTGCGCAACAGCGACACCCACCGTTCCTCGGCGTCGTTCACACCCGCGAACACGAAGGACTCGCCGTCGGGTGTGAAGACCACATCGAAGCATCTGGCCCCTGCATTGCTCCAGAGCACCTGTCCCCTGGTTCCGTCGACCATGCTCGATCCCGGTGTGCCGCCGCCGTCGTTCCCGAACAGCGACCACCCTGTGCCCGCGAATACCCGCCGGCCGTCGCGGCTCACCGCAACCCGGCTCACGGGGTGGTTCAATGCCACATCGGCGACGACCCGGAAGTGCTCGGCTTCGTTCATTGCCCTACTCCTGCGAAGGCGGCCCGGTATTCGAGCCACTGAGCCAGTGCGGTGTCACGGTCGCGCAGTGCAGGCCTACGAGCCGCCCCGCCCGCGAGCACCCATTCGCCGCTGTCGATTTCCACGCTGTCGGACCAGAGGGTGAGGTCGACCTCGATCACCAGGGTGGCGTGGCCGACGAGGGCGTTGCGTTCGGATCGGTAGGTCAGCGACAGGCACAGTTCGATCGAGACGCTGATCAGCCCGAGGACCTCGACACAGCCGCCGATGCGCAGGTACCCGCACAGGGTGACCGCGCCGTCGGATTCGAGGGTGAACCGCACGCCGCCGAGCGCGTGCACCTCACCGGAGGCGACGACGAAGTCGACGGCGACGAACGCCCCGAATTCCAGGGCCGCCTCGAAGCGGCGCAGCCCGTCGCCGTCGAGCTGCATCTCGAGGTAGCCGCCACCACCGAACATCATCACCGCGAGCTGGAAGGGGTTCGCCCGGCTGGCGAAACCGAAGGTGAAACCGACCGGTCTGCCGTCGAACGGGATATCGACGGCCGAGGTGAGGGCGATATTGCGCATCACGAACGCCCCGGCGGTGACCGGTGGCAACGGCAGGGCGTAGCGGACGGTGATGCCACGGGCGCTGACGTCGAGCATCTTGCCGGTGTCCCCCAGCTGAACCAGATCCTGGAGTTCCTTCAGCAGATTCAGGGCGCCGACGAACTCGACCCGGAGGCCGTCGACGGTGACCTCGGGTGCGGCGCCGCCGCGCTGGGTGAAGGTCAGAGCCGCGAAGCTCAGGCGCAGCACCCGCTTGGGGCCCGGCGGTAGTTCGAGGGCGAATTCCTTGACCGTGCACCGGGTTTCGTTTCGATCGGGCGCTGCGACGATGGTCAGGTCAAGCCGGGTGCCCAGTCCGGCGACGAACGTGCCGACCGACCGGAGGGCGATATCGCGCCAGTTCATGTGGACTTCCGGTGGTGCGCCGACCCGTGGTACGGCGGTGATCTCTGGTGGTAGTCGCAGCTGGGTCACCAGGGTGCGTAACGGAAAGCCCAGCAGCTGGGCCTGATCCGAGGGGAACAGGGCAACCGGGTCGATGAGTCCGGTCGCCGGGTTGGGCAGTGCCCGCAGGTTCACCGGGCCGAGCGTGCGAGAGATAGCGTCGGCGACGTACTTGGGGGTGAGCAGACCACCCGAGCGTGCGGCGTCGCCGGCGAAGTCGATATCGCGGGCCTGGTCCGGCAGCATTTCCATGAGCACGTCGGCGGTGCCGTCGCGTAGGTAGTTCTCCGCCAGGCGAACCGACGTGCGGCGGTCGTCTCCGCGCAGCACCCGCAGGGCAGGCAGCGCGATGTCGAGCTGGGTGAGCCCGGCGCGGTACCCGGCGGACGGGGAATGCTCGGCCAGGCCTGCGAGGGTCAAGCCGTGAACCTCGTGGATGTCGCCGCGACCACGGCCACCGGCCCCGGCCAGATCCAGCGGTGTCGGTGCGATCGACACCGAGACGGTGCCGTAGTCGTCATGAAGCCGTTGCGCGAGACCGGGATCGGTGAGCGAGGTGCCGGTACCCAGGTCGATCTCGGCGACGAACAGCAGCGGTACCCCGAACGTCACCACCCCCGTCGCGGTGACACACCGGATCGGGAACCGCACCGGCAACCCGGCCATCGTGGTCGGCAGGAAGTGCGTGGCCTGTTCACCCACCCCGGGCAGACCCGTGAACTGCCAGCCCCCGGCATTCGGCGATTCGAGGTCGGTGAAGGTCGTCTGTGCTATCTCCACGGCGCCGAGCGGGAACCGGCGGCGCAGGGCAGGGTCGTCGGGCGGGTGACGTACCGGTTCGAGAACGGTGAGCACACCGATCCGCCGCAGCACCGCCGCCCCACCGGTCGACGCGTCGAACTCCCTGGTCACGATCTCGAGGTACTCGGCACGATGCCCCAGCGGGTACAGCGCTCCTTCGAATCGGGTGCGCACCAGCATGTCCCGGCCGAGCACCGCGCGCTGCTCCCATTCGAACGCCGCCCAGGTGCCCTTGACGTGCAGGGTGGCACCGAGGGAGCTCAGCTCCAGGCGGGAGGCGTCGGCTGGGCTGGTCGCGGTCTCGGCCACCAGGCGGGTGCGCGTCGCGCGCGGGGTGCCGAGGGAGTTGTCGGGCCCGAAGTCGGGATCGAGGGTGTTCGCGATGTCGTGGTCGACCACGCGCACCGACAACCGGGCATCCGAAGGAGTCACTGCCTCTGTTGCTTCCGCGGCTACCAGCCTGGTGCGCCAGAGCCCACGCACTCCGTTCGGCGCGGTGGCACCGGTGTGTCTGCAGACGACCGAGTCGTCACCTGACCTACTCGGGCCACGACCGGCGAGCCCGGCGCTGCCTCTGTCTGGAGCGGTCGGGGAAGTTTCCGGCAGTGACCCCGCACTGGGTAGCGCCCCATCAGCTGGGGTCGCACGGCTGCGCGAAACCTCTCGCGCCATCCTGCCACCAGGCACGAGGACGGTGCGCCAGGGAATCTCTATGGCGGTTGCGCCCAGGTCGACGACCAAGGGCACGGTGGCCACCGCATCCAGAATCCCCTGGACAGTCAAGGGGATTCGTTGCCCCGATGGCACCCCCACGACGATCCGGCTCGGACCGGCGAGCACCCCGCGCCAACCGGGTACCGATGCCCCGGTCGTCCCCGCCGCCAGCACCAGTGGTGCGTCCGAGAACGGTGGCGAGCACTCCTCCCCCACGTGTTGCGGCGGGAACAGCACCGTGAGCTGGGCGTTGTCACCAGCGGTGAGCATGCCGGTGCCGTCGGTGGCGCACCCGGTCCAGCGCACCCCGAGCACCAGGTGGTCCTCGGGGCGGATCAGCAGCACGTAGCGCATCGGTCGTCCCTCCGCTGACCTGTGCGCTAACCGACCGGCACGGATTCGGTGGGCCCGGCACGCAGACCCTCGCCCGGTGCCGACCCGTTCTGCGCGAAGGTCACCGTCACCACCGACCCCGGCTCGGAAGTCTCGAGCGCGAGAAAGGTCTGGTACAGATCGACGCCGACATACTGGCCGCCGGGCGCACCGCCGATGATCTCCACCAGCGCGAGATGCAGATGCGGCGGAATACCGCCGAATCCGAGCACCGTGCCGAGGAAGTCGCCGCGCGAGACCGTCGAACCCGGTCCGAGACCCGCTGGCACATCGGTGAGGTGGGTGTAGAAACCACCCATCATGTCGTTGGGCGCACGCACGAAAATCTGTGCGCCGTAGACCTTTCCGCTGTCGGCGGCCGGGTTGTGCGGGGTGAAGCGGGTGATGTGACCGTCGAAGGCCGCGAACACCGGCGTGCCTGCCACGCCACCGAGGTCCATGCCGTACTCGATGTACCAGTTCGGTCCCTGATGCCCGCCCTGATGGGGGCCGCCGTGCGCCTGCGTGTACCCCGACGGGTCGACCGGGGCGGAGATGTCGACGGTGAACGCCCCGCGGGCGAGCGCACGGGGACGGCGGACCCGCCGGAACTCCGGCAACTCGGCGGCGATCTCGGGTGGTACCTCTTCCGAATCCCAGGCCAGGCTGGCACCGGGCACCGCGCCCTCGATCTCCTGGATCTTGTCCTGCACCACCCGCATCTGATCGTCGTCGAGATCTCCGAGGCGGGTGTCGACGGAGATGCCGAGCGCGTTCGCGACCGCTTGGGCGTAGGTGGCGGGATCGTTGCCGTCGGAGGCGGGAGCATAGCGGGCGAAACCGTCGAGGATCGACAGGTCGCGATACGACGCCGATCGCAGCAGCTGCGCGATCGCGAAATACCCGGCGCCCCAGGAGGGGAAGACCAGGAAATTGTGCCAGTTGAACTTGCCGGGATACTGGCCGTAGTCGGGGCCGCCCGGCACACCGGTGATATTGCCGGGATTGTTGTTCAGCCAAGCGAAACTGCCCTCGTGATTACGCATATGTGGTCGGCCACGGGCGATTTCGTCGGCATGGATCACGTAGTGGAAGATCTCCTTGCCGTGCCCGCCGTAGTCGGTGGGGTCGTGCGGGTTCGTGCCGGGAAACCATTGCGCCCGCGGAATGTTCTTGTCCGTCGACATCCGGCCGTTCCAGTACCAGACGTGGTCGCCGAGTTCGAGTGTCATGGTGCACCTGCCTTCGTGAGAGTTATGCGGACAGCGCGCCGCCGATGGTGGCGGCGACGGCGGCGTGCGCGAGATATTCCGCGATGTCGTGCGCGCGTTCCTTGGGGTTCTCGACCGGAACCTCGCGCAGCCCGGCTCCCCACGCCCGGCTCAGCGGGCAGCCGATGGCGATGGGGTCGCCCGCGTACCAGGTGTTGAGCCACTCGCCGACGCGCTCGGGCCGGTTCGCCCCACCGGTGAGCAGCTTGCGGTACACCCCGTCGAGGCCGAGCGGGCTGCCCGCGGTGACCAGCATGCGCACGTTCACTTCCTGCGGCAGCTGGGTGAGCAGATCGAGGGCGACCACGGTACCGAGGCTGTGGCTCACCAGGACCAGCTCACCACCGCTCGGCACGTCGGCCAGCACCGCGTCGAGCACACTCTTGCGGACCCGTTCGTCGTCGAGATAGGCGGCGACGTCCTTGAAGATGGCGCCGATGAGCGCCGAATCGAGTCCGCTGCGGGCGGCGATCCAGCCGAGCTGGTCGTGCAAGCGGTCCAGCAGTACCGCACCGAAACCGCCGAACAGTTCACGGGTCTGCGGGTCGGCGGGCAGGTCGGTCGGCATCCCCGCCCGCTGGGCGGCCTCGGCGACCAGTTCTTCGTAGAGAGCGGGGCCGGTGTCGACGGCTTCGCGGGTGTCCATGCTCTCGACGAGCCGGTCACCGTAGAACGGAAAGTACGCGTCGGCGGGGTCGAGCGGGCCGAGGCCGGCGAGGGTGAGTCCCTTGTTCAGCCCGGCGGTCCAGGTGCGGCGCAGTTCGGCCGGGTCACGACCCTGCTGACCGCGACCGTGCAGGAACAGCACGCTGCGGCCGGCCGCCCCGACCGGTCGTCCGCGCAGCCCGCGAACGGTGCTCTCCCGTACCGGAACAGGCTGTGGCACAGACCTTGTCACGGTCTCGACGACAGGCAGAGCGGCGGTCGGCCCGAGTTCGTCGAGGAGGGCGCGCTGCGCGGGGTCGAAGCTGCGGGAGCCCAGGTCGCGCAGCAGCACGCTCACCCGGGTGCCCTCGTTGGCGATCCACTCGATGGCGTCGTCACCGTCGCCGCGCTGCCACAGCTTGCCGTCCTTGCGCAGCACGCGGCCCTTGTCGTCCTTCTTCGGCACGCCGGCGTGATGCAGGGCGACGATCTCCCACTGGTCGTTGAAGACCGGCGAACCGGAATTACCCGGTTCGGTGTCGGAGTGGTAGTGCAGGAAGTGCTCGAGCTGCAGGTCGAGGCGGTTGTCGCGGATCGAGATCTCCTTGAGCCTGCCCGAGGGATGCCCGACGACGTTCATCGCCTCACCGATCACGATCTTGCCCGGCTCGGCGATCAACTTGTTCCAGCCGAACTCCCCACCCGCGAACGAACCGTCGGCATTCGGTGCGACCCGCACCAGGGTGTAGTCCAGGTGCTCGCTCGTGACGAACAGGTCCTCGGGCGCCAGCCGGTAGTGCACCGTGGGGCCCGGCACGTTGTTCGCGGCCACCTCGGCCCCGAACTCGACCACCACCGACGCGGCATCCGCCACCGTCGGCAACACGTGGTTGTTGGTGAGCAACAGCTGCGGCGACACCATCGAGCCGGTGCCGACGGGGATCTGGCGGCCGTTGTCGTTCAGCGAGATCCGGGCCACCGCCTGCGCCGCGCGGGCCCCACGGGTCAGGAAGTTCACCGCCTGTAACTCGTTGGCGAAGCCGATCACCCGCTCGAGGGAGCCGATGCCGTCGACCGGGTCGTGCCTGCCCAGTTCGATCACCGCGGTGGCGGGCACCTCCCCGGTGACGAGCAATCGGTCGGCGCGGGCCACGATCTGCTCTTTCGTGTCGACGACCACCGACTCGGTGGCGGCACGTCTGCGTTCCACCTCTTCGCGTTGCTCGGCAGTGTCGGCGAACCGCCGCGATGCGGCGTCCATCTGTTCGCGCCATGCGTCGGTGCGTTCGCTCTCGGTATCCATGGGGGTCACCTCGCCCGGGGAGTGTGTGCTGGTGTTGTCAGCGTGGGCGCCGAAGGTGGTGGTGGACACGAGTAGTGCACCACTCGAATTCCGCGCGCCTGCGGCTCAGCCGGGATAGATGGCGTGGACGGCCGCGACGTCGCCCGGTGAAAGCGCGGTGCGCTGGCCCATACCGGTTCCGGGCGGCAACGGCACGCGCGCGACGATCGTCGGGCTGCCGTCGACGCTGAAAGCCGTTGGGGGATAATGCATGATGGAGCCGAAGTCGTAGCCGCCGACATCGTCACCGTCGGTGATGTGCTGGGCGAAATTGTGGCGATGAGCGGGGTCGACATGCGCGAGGCGCACCTCCACGAAGGCGTCGCGGTCCTGTCGGCTCTGTTCGTGCCAGAGTCCGAGCGCGTGGGCCATCTCGTGCACGACGGTGCCCACCGGGGCGGTGTCGGCGAGCTCGATCGTCTGCGGACCGCCCTGCCTGCCCACTGCCGAACGGCTCGCGGTGCTCGGGACGAAGCGTACGAAGTCCGGGTGCTGCGCGGTGCGTGGGACGAAGCGGATCCTGGTTCGCTCGTGCCACTGCGCGACCGCGTCGTGCACGCGGTGCGGGGCGGGCAGACCCGGATCTATCTCGAACGGCACCACCGCGCCCGGCCAGCGGAAGAACCCGCCGGTGACGACGATGCCTTCGAGTCTGCGGCGTTCGTCGATCTCGGCGAGGGTGCCGAGGACGATGTCGCCCTCGAAGACGGCCAGCTCGTCGACCGCCGCGTAGCGCAGTTCGCGCACACCGTGTCCGACACTGCCGATCGGGCTGGCGCCTGCCTCCGGGCCCGAGCGGAATTCGCCGGTGGCCTCGGTATGGGTGAAAGAGTTCTCGATAGTCATGCACTTCAGCGTGCGGCGGAGTCACCGCCCTCGCGCGCGTAGCGCACTACCCGATCAACCGCCCGGGGCCGCGCCGTGCGGCCCCGTGCGGGAGGAATCAGAGGTTGACGCCGAAATCGCGGGCGATGCCCTCGAGGCCGGAGGCGTAGCCCTGGCCGATGGCGCGGAACTTCCATTCGGCGCCGTTGCGGTACAGCTCACCGAAGACCATCGCGGTTTCGGTCGAGGCGTCCTCGGACAGGTCGTAGCGGGCCAGTTCCTCGCCGTTGGCCTGGTCGACCACGCGAATGTAGGCGTTGCGGACCTGACCGAAGGACTGGTTGCGGGTGAGGCCGTCGTAGATCGAGACCGGGAAGACGATGCTCTCGATGGTCGGCGGGGTGTTGGCCAGGTCGACGTTGACGACCTCGTCATCGCCCTCGCCCTCACCGGTGCGGTTGTCACCGATGTGCTCGATCGCGCCCTCGGGGGACTTCAGGTTGTTGAAGAACACGAAGTGCTTGTCGGACACGACCTTCTTGTCGGCGCCGAGCGCGATGGCGCTGGCGTCGAGGTCGAAGTCCGTGCCGGTGGTGGTCCGCAGATCCCAGCCGAGACCGACCGCGACAGCGGTGAGGTTCGGCGCCGCCTTGGTCAGCGAAACGTTGCCACCCTTGGACAAACTGACACCCATACCGATTACTCCCATCGATCAACGCGGCACAGAGGGCGCCGACGATTCGCACACTAGCACTGAGTAGCGACGCGACGACGGCTCGCCGAGCACCCGAAAAAGTCTGGTATACAGCCGGATTCCGCTACCGGATCAGGCCTGATCGACCCGTTCGTGCGCGGTCAGCAGCAGGTGGTCGAAGCGGGTGCGGCAACCCGGCACCTGGGGTTCGAGGCCGCGGGCGTCCTCGACGAGCTGGGCGGCGAGATCGCGGAGTTTGGTGTTCGTCTCTTGGGAGCGCCAGCGCAGCACTTTGAACGCCTGGTCGGGGCCGACGCCGTACATGAGGACGAGTACGCCCTTGGCTTGCTCGATGGCGGCGCGCGCCTCGATCAGTTCGGGCAGGGTCTCGTCGAGGGTTTCCTTGCGTTCCTCTTCCAGGCGCTGAGTGACGTCGATGTAGTAGCCGGTGGTGCCGATCACCGTGCCGTCGTCGTCGGTGAGGTGGTCGCCGACGATGATCACCTCGTGCTCGGTGCCTCGGGTGTCGATGATGCGGTGCCTGCCGCACACCGGTTCGCCCGCGTCGATGGCGCAGGTGATCGCGGTGCCGAGGTCCTGCTGGTCGTCGGGGTGCTTGTGCGACAGCAGCAGCTCGGTGGTCGGCTCGACCTCACCGGGGCCGTAGCCGTAGATCTCGGCGAGCTCGTCGGACCATTCCCAGCGCCCGTCGGCGAACCAGAACTGGAACGAACCGATGCCCGAGCAGGCCTCGGCGCCGATCACCTGGCTGATCGCGGTGACCGCGTCCGGTACTGATTGTTCACTCAACGTCACCTACGAAGTATCCCCTATCGCACCCGGTCAGGGAGCTATCGGGCCCGATTCCGCAGATTCGATACCTATACCCCCTAGGGGTTTACTTTCAGGCCGCGAAGTCGTACCTTCGGAGCATGATCACCTCGCTGTTCGCCAACCGCGACTACCTCCGGCTGTTCACCGCACAGATGACGGCGCTGTTCGGCACCGGATTGACCACGGTCGCACTGGGTCTGCTCGCCTACGAACTGGCGGGCGCCGAGGCAGGGGCCGTGCTCGGCACAGCGCTCACCATCAAGATGCTGGTGTACGTGACCGTCGCCCCGATCGTCGCCGCCTATGCCGATCGTTTCCCGCGCAGGCTCTTCCTCGTCTCGCTCAACGCGGTGCGCGGTGCCGTGGTGCTCGCGCTGCCCTTCATCGACCAGATCTGGCACATCTACGTACTCATCGCCGTACTGCAGACCGCATCAGCGGCCTTCACTCCCACGTATCAGGCGGTGATCCCCGACATCCTGCCCGACGAACGCGACTACACCCGGGCGCTGTCGGCGGCCCAGCTGGCCGCGACCATGGAGACGCTGCTGAGCCCGATGCTCGCAGCGGCGGCGCTCACCCTGATCAGCTTCCACTGGCTGTTCGTCGGCACTGCCATCGGCTTCGTGGTCTCGGCCGTCCTCGTGGTCTCCACCAGGATTCCCGACGCGGGCGCGACCACCGGTGGCCGTTTCCGGCAGCGGATCGCGGTGGGAATGCGGATCTTCGCCGCGACGCCCAGGCTACGTGGCCTGCTCGGCTTGAACCTGGTGGTCGCGGCAGCAGGGTCGGTCATCATGGTCAACACCGTCAACTATGTGCGTGACACGCTCGGCGGTTCGCAGATCGGTGTCGCGATCCTGCTGGCCGCCAACGGTTTCGGCACCATGGTGGTGGCGCTGTCGTTGCCGCGGGTGCTCGACCGGGTCGGCCCCCGGCCGGTGATGCTGAGCGGTGCCACGACCCTGATGACCGGACTCGGCGCGGCCGTCGCGCTGTCGAATGCCGCTGCGGGACAGTGGCGCTGGATCGCGGCGGGCGCCGTGTGGGCGGTGATCGGGGCGGGCACTGCCGCCGTCCTGACCCCGACCGGGCAGATTCTGCGGCGGTCCTCGCAACCCGCCGACCGGGCCGCGTTGTTCGCCGCGCAGTTCTCGCTGTCGCACCTGGCGTGGCTGCTCACCTATCCGATCGCCGGATGGCTCACCACCGCAGCCGGTTTCACGACCACCTGGCTGGTGCTGCTCGGTCTGGCCGCCCTCGGAACCACCGTCGCGCTGCGGTCCTGGCCCCGCCACGACCCGGCCGAGATCACCCACCTGCACGAGATCGGAACCATCGATCCGGCCCGCCTGGCCGACGCCGTTCGCATCACCGACCGACTCTACCAGCACACCCATCCCTACGTCATCGACGCAGCACATCAGCGGTGGCCGCGCGACGCCCACGCCCTCGCCGCCTGAGACCTGCTCACGGACCTTCGCCACATCGCTGCCCGACGCTGCCCGGACCAGGGTTCGCTCGAACAGCGGTGTGGCGAAAGCTCTTGCCGCATAAGGTAGGGGTTCCGCGACGATCGGTGGTGCATGAACTCCTCGTTTCTTTCCACGGCGCTGCCGCCCGCGCTGGCCGTCATCATGTTCGGTCTCGGCCTGTCGTTGACCGGGGCCGATTTCACCCGGGTCGCCCGGGCGCCGAAGGCCGTCGCGGTGGCCCTGGTGTGTCAGGTGATCGTGTTGCCCGCGGTGGCGTTCGGGTTGGTGATGCTGTTCGACCTCGAGCCGTTGCTCGCGGTGGGGATGATGCTGCTCGCCGCCTCGCCGGGTGGGGCGACCGCGAATCTGTTCAGTCACCTGTTCCGTGGTGACGTGGCACTGAATGTGACGCTCACCGCGGTCAATTCGATGCTGTGTGTGGTGACCGTGCCGGTGGTCACCAATCTGGCCATCCACCAGTTCGCCGACAACGAGACCGGTCAGCTGGGGTTGCAGTTCGGCAAGACCGTGCAGGTGATCGCTATCGTGCTGATCCCGGTCCTGATCGGCATGCAGGTGCGGCGCCGGGCCCCGGAATTCGCGGGCCGGATGGATTTGCCGGTGCGGATCGCGTCGGTGCTGATCCTCGCGGTGATCGTGGCGGTCACGATGATCGCGGACCGGACGGCGATCGGCGGCTACTTCCTCGATGTCGGCGCGATCACCATGGTGTTCTGCGTCATCAGCCTCACCACCGGTTATCTGGTGCCGCTCGCGTTCGGGGTGAGCCCGCCGCAGGCGATCGCGTCGTCGATGGAGGTCGGCGTGCACAACAGCGCGATCGCCATCACCCTGGCGATCACCGTCCTCGACAGTGCGCGCATCGCGGTGCCCGCCGCTGTGTACGCCGTGCTGATGACGCCGCTGGCCACGCTGTTCGGCGCGCTCATCAGCCGCCGCGCGGTGCACCGGGAGCCTGCCTCGGTCACGGCGTAGTCAGCGCATGTCGTTGGGCAGCACCACGGTGAATGTGGCGCCGCGACCGGGTGTGCTCTCGACACCGACGTGCCCGCCGTGGGCCGCCACCAGTGCCGCGACGATGGACAGCCCGAGGCCGGAGCCGCCGCTGGACCGGGTGCGGGAGTTGTCGGTGCGATAGAACCGTTCGAACACCCGCGACGCGGCTTCCGCCGGCAGGCCGGGCCCCTCGTCGACGACATCGAAGGCCACCTCGTCCTCACCCGGGCGCAGACGCACGGTGACCGGGGTCCCGGGCGGGGTATGGGTGAGCGCGTTGCCCACCAGGTTCGCCATGACCTGTCGCAGTCGTGCCTCGTCCCCGACCACGACCATCGCTCCGTCACCGGCGACTTCCAGCTCGATCGCGCGAGCGACGGGCTGCCCGGCCTCGCGGGCGTGGGCGTCGCCGACCGCGTCCCGCGCCAGGGCCAGCAGGTCGACGGGTGTCCGCTCGAGGGGTCGGTTGGCGTCGAGATCGGCCAGCGTCAGCAGGTCACCGACCAGTCCGCCCATGCGGATCGACTCGGCCTCGATCCGGCCGAACAGGGTCTCGGGGTCGGTGCGATGCCCGTGCCGGTACAGCTCGGCGAATCCCCGGATGGTGGTGAGCGGGGTGCGCAATTCGTGGCTGGCGTCGGCGACGAACTCACGCATCCTCGCCTCGGAACGCCGCGCCGCCGCCTCGGAGGCCTCGGTCGCGGCGACACCGTCCTGGATCCGGGTGAGCATCACGTTCAGTGAGCGGGCGAGATGGTCGACCTCGGTGTCGACATCGCGCACCGGAACACGGCGGTGCAGATCACCGTCGGCGATGGCGGCCGCTGTCTCCTCCACCGCCCGCAACGGGCGAAGACTCCACCGCACCACCAGATAGCCGACGATGCCGAGCAGCAGCAATGCGGCGACACCCGCGACGACCTGCACCAGAAGCAGGCCCATGATCGTCTGCCTGGTTTCCGACAGCGACAGGCCGACGGTGACCGAGCCGTGGCCGTTCGTGGTGGTCAGCACCCGCCAGTCGGTGTCGGGACCGCTGCGGGATCCGACTGTGCGCGGGCTGCGCTCGTCACCGGTGACGTCCGGCAGCCCGGACGAGCCGTCGGTGGCGCCGGGTGACTCGAGATAGACCTCGCCGTCGGGTCCGGTGCGGATCTCGGCGAACCGGCGCGGCTGTTCCCCTTCCATCGGGATGGCGTTCGGTGCGTCGGCGGGCACCCAGCGGGTGTTGCCCGCCGAGTCGGTGACCTGTTTCATCGCTCTCGGCTGTGCCCAGGTCCGCGAGGCGTCGATGAGCTGTTCGTCGACCCGGTCGGTGAGCGAGTTCGACATCACCGAGGTCACCACTGCCCCCACCGCGGTGAGCACCACCGCCGCGAGCGCGAGCAGCACGAGCACCAGCCCGACGCGCAGCGGCACGGCGGCGAAACGCCGTGCGGCCCAGGCCGACACGCTCACCTCGGTTCCCGCAGCACGTAACCGACGCTGCGCAGCGTGTGGATGAGTTTGGGTTCGGCGGTGTCGATCTTGCGCCGCAGATACGACACGTAGGACTCGACGATATTCGCGTCACCGCCGAAGTCGTAGTGCCACACGTGATCCAGGATCATCGGTTTGCTCAGCACCTTGCCCGCGTTGACCATGAAGTAGCGCAGGAGGGTGAATTCGGTCGGCGACAAGCTCACCGGCTCCCCCGCCTTCCACACTTCGTGGCTCTCGTCGTCGAGCTCGATGTCGGCGACACGCAGCCGGGGGTTGCGTTGCGGAGCGCCCGCGCCCGCACGCCGCAGGATCACCCTGATGCGGGCGATCACCTCCTCGAGGCTGAACGGTTTGGTCACGTAGTCGTCGGCGCCGAGACCGAGGCCGGTCAATTTGGCCTCGGTCTGGTCGCGGGCGGTCAAAAACAGCACGGGCGCCTGGACGCCGTCGGCACGCAACCTGCGCAGCAGGGTGAAGCCGTCCATGCCGGGCATCATCACGTCCACGACCAGGGCATCGGGGCGGAAGCGGCGCACGGTGTCGAGCGCGGCCGCACCGTCGGCGGCCGTCGCCACCTCGAAGCCCTGGAATCGCAGGCTGGTGCTCAGCAGCTCGACGATCATCGGCTCGTCGTCGACGACGAGGATGCGGGCTTCGGGTGGTTCGACGGTCATGGATTCAGCATGGCTGGCCCACCGCACACGGACCTGGAAGGAAACTGGGGGTTTCCTGTGAACAGCTTTCAGCTGATCAGGTCGTAAACGGTGACGCCGTCGACCTGCACGGCGGTGAAGTTCGCCGCCACCCAGGCGGCGATCGCATCGTCGCCCCGCGCCCCGGGACCGCCTCCCGCGATGAAGTAGTGGATCCGGCCGTCGGCCACGTACTGCTCGAACTGAGCGAGCGTAGGGAACGGGTCGCTGCCGTTGAACCCGCCCAGCGACATCACCGGCAGTTCGGTGGCCAGTTGGTAGGTGGCGGCCGAGTTCGAGCCGGTGGCCGCCGCGATCCAGGTGTAGTTGTCCGCGTCGGCGGTGAGCAGCGCGATCACCTTGTCGCTCACCTGGCTCGCCCCACCGAGGAAGCCGCCGCCGTCGGCCCCGCCGTTCGGCCCAGCACTTCCACCAGCACCCCCATCGGGCGCAGTTGTCTCAGCCGTCCCGCTCGGTGCGCCGCCCCGACCGGAACCGTTGCCGGGAGCTCCATCTGCGGGCACTGTGCCGCCCATCGGTGCGTTGTCGCGACCTCCCATTCCGCCTCGCCCGTCCGGCATTTCGCCACCAGGTCCTGGCATACCCCGTCCGCCACGGACTTCCGGGCCCGCACTGGGAATGGATCCAGCATTGACCGAGGCGATGGTCTCGGCGGTGTAGGCGGCGGGCCCGCTCAGCGCGAGGATCCCGGCGAGCACGGCCGCGAACGCCGACCGCTTCGGTGTGGGCGGAAGCAGCAGCGCGAGCACCGCACCGAGACCGCCGACCAGGATCATCCATCGCAGCCAAGGCACGAAATCGCTGGTGCGCGACAGCAATACCCAGGCCGTGGCCGTGGTCACGCCCATCGTCGCGGCGGCGCACACACGAGCCGCCATCCGGTCGCGGTGCTGCCAGAGCAGGACGGCGCCGATCGCGGTCAGCGCGGCGACCGCAGGCGCGAGGGCGACCGTGTAGTACTGGTGGAAGATCCCCTTCATGAAGCTGAAGACCAGCCCGGTCACGAGCAGCCAACCGCCCCAGAGCATTACCGATGCCCGTCGGCGGTCGGTGCGTGGTGCACGGCCGTAGAAGACCAGTGCCACCACGGTGAGGATCAGCGCCGCAGGCAGCAGCCACGCGATCTGCCCGCCCTGAGCGGAGTCGAACAAGCGGGTGATACCGGTCTGCCCCCACATTCCGTTGCCACCGGCGGGAAGTTCACCACCGGGACCGACGCTGCCCGTCTCGTCACCGCTGAGCCGACCGAGACCGTTGTAGCCGAGGGTCAGCTCGATGATCGAATTGTTCTGGGAACCACCGAAATACGGTCTCGAGTCGATCGGCCACAGCTGCGCGATCAGCACCCACCAGCCCGCACCCACGACCATCGCCGCACCGCCGGCGAACAGTTGCAGCAGCCGGGTACCCACCTTCGGCGGCCCCGCGAACAGGTACACCAGGACCAGCGCCGGGAGAACGAGCAACACCTGCAGCTGTTTGGCCAGGAACCCGAATCCCATGAACAGCCCGCACAGCACCAGCCAGCGCCAGTGCCCGGATTCGGTGGCGCGCAACATCGCCCAAGCCCCAGCGATCATCAGGAACACCAGCAGTGCGTCTGGGTTGTTGAAGCGGAACATCAACGCCGCCACCGGAGTCAGGGCAAGGGCGAGACCGGCGAGCAGACCGGCCGCCGCACCGTGGTAGCGGCGAACCGTCGCCCACAACAGCGCCACCGACGCGACGCCGAGCAGTACCTGCGGTGCCAGCATGCTCCAGCTGCCGAATCCGAATACTCGCGCCGACAACTCCATCGGCCACAGTGCGGCCGGGGTCTTGTCGACCGTGATCGCGTTCGCCGCGTCCGACGATCCGAAGAAGAACGCCTTCCACGATACCGAGCCGGCCTGCACGGCGGCCGCGTAGAACGAGTTGGCCCAGCCGTTTGCGGTCAGGTTGCACAGATAGGCCACCGCCGTGCCGATCAGCAGCGCGGCAAGAGCGGGAAACTCCCATCGTGGTCGTATCAACGAGTTCTCGACTACCGATTCGGCCTCCGGCTTCGTCGTCAGCGCGGTCATCGGCGATCACCCGCACCACGGAAAACCCAGCGCAGCCCGACGAAACGGGCGAGCGTGGCAACACAATTCGCGACGACCAGCACAGCCAGCTCCACCTGCACCGACGCGCCCGACGCCCACCGATGCAACGCGAACAGCGACCCACTGGTGATCAGGAGACCGAACAGGAAGATCAGCAGCCCCTGAACATGGTGCGCCGCAAGCCTTTCCGGGCCACGGATGCCGAAGGTGAAGGCGCGGTTGGTCGCGGTGTTCGCCACCGCTGTCACCAGCAGGGCGAGCAGATTCGCCGCCTGCGCACCGACGGCCGGTTGCATCAGCAGATACAGCGCCACATAGGCCAGCGTCGACAACACACCGACGAGGGCGAAACGCACCAGCTG
The DNA here is from genome assembly GCF_040639775.1 of Nocardia sp. NPDC023733. Classification (NCBI taxonomy): domain Bacteria; kingdom Bacillati; phylum Actinomycetota; class Actinomycetes; order Mycobacteriales; family Nocardiaceae; genus Nocardia; species Nocardia sp. NPDC023733. The sequence goes on from NZ_JBFAAN010000001.1 coordinate 1,815,025, forward strand.
CCCGACCATGCCCACCGGCACACCGGGGACCAGTGGTTCTCGCCCGATGGCGGCCCGCAGCTCCGCGACCGGCAGGCGCCCACTCACCAGTTCCCGGCCGACCCGCCACATCCCCAGCAGATCTTTGCGCGCGGTGTCGAGGATGTCGACACGGCTGTCGGGATCATCGATCCAGTCGACGGGCACCTCGTGGATGCGCAGCCCCGCCCGCTCGGCCAGCACGAGCACTTCTGTGTCGAAGAACCACTCCCGATCGCGCACCAGCGGCAGCAGCTCGCGGGCCACCTCGGCGCGCATCGCCTTGAAGCCGCATTGAGCATCGGAGAACCGCACCTGCAGGCAGGTGCGCAGCAGCAGGTTGTAGCCGCGGGAGATCAGCTCCCGTTTGGGCCCGCGCACCACCCGGGCCGACGTGGCGAGCCGGGAACCGATCGCGAGATCGGAATGCCCCGACATCAGCGGTGCGACGAGCGGCAACAGGGCGTTGAGGTCGGTCGACAGGTCGACGTCCATGTAGGCGACCACCCGGGCATCGGAGCCGCTCCACACCGCGTGCAGTGCCCGCCCGCGGCCCTTGCGGTCCAGGTGCACCACCCGCACACCGTCCAGTTCCGTGGCGAGGTGTTCGGCGATCACCAGCGTGTTGTCGGTGGAAGCGTTGTCGGCGATGGTGATGCGCGCGCTGAACGGGAACCCGTCATGCAGGAAGGCGTGCAGCCTGCGCACGCAGTCGGCCAGGTCGTTTTCCTCGTTGTGCACCGGGACGACCACGTCCACCCCGGGGGTGGTGATCACCTCGGCCACGGTTGCCGCGCAGGTGGCGGTCTCTGTGTCGGTCATGACACCGACGGTGACCGGCGAGACTGGAGCAGACCTGCGTCTGACCTGGGAATTTCCTGGAAGCCTCGATCACGGGTCTGCCGAATGGCGAGGAGTGCCCGGAATCGGAGGGTTCAACCATCACGATTCGGGGTACAGAGAGCTGGATACCGCTCGCCGACCCGGCGCGCGGGACGTCAGACGGCGTTTTCACATACTGGGAGAACACAGTGCTGAAGTTGATCGAGCTCATCAGGGGAACCGGCGCGGCCGAGGACGCCGAAGGAGCACCCCGGTCCGCCGGGCACCTGCGCGCGGGTGACATCGTGCTCACCGCCAAACGCAGCTACCGGGTGGTGAGCACCAGCTTCGCCGACGACGCGCGCCGCGCCGGTCGCGTGGTCGCCGATACCGTCGACCTGGTCACCGGGCGGCTGCGCGTCCTCGACTACCCCAGCGCCGATACGGTGGTCACGGTCAAGACCGCCTGACCGCTCACACCGGGCGGTGCCGGATACCGCGCGTTCCGAACCCTCGGGTGTGCGTTCCCTCGGTGGGGACGACTTCTTCCTCCACGACGCGAGCCCGATCGTCGCCGACGACGCGGGTGCGTTCGGCGAAGGCGATGTCACGTGTGCTGCGCACCGACAGCCTGCCAAGCGAGCTCGCGGCGAAGAACAGGATCAGCGCGCCGAGCCCGTAGAAGAACGTCAGCTGCAGCAGTGCGCGCTTGACGTCCGATCCGGCCACGGGTTCACCCATGTCCCCGAGCCGGAACCAGGCGGCCAGGAACGGTCCGATCACGAACCAGGCGCCCGCCGCGACACCGAGCCAGGCGCCGAAGCTGGCGACCACCCGATTGCGGCTCATCAGCATGAGCAGGCCGCCCACGATGGCGACCACGCCGGGCAGCACCTGCAGCCAGCCGCGCGCCGTCGTCCAGACCCACGGTTCGTCCGGGGTGTAGGCGAAATCGAAGTACGGACCGATGAACGGTATGAGCGCGCCCCAGATACCGAGCAGCAGCACCGCCAGACCGCCCAGCGCGCCTCGGCTACGCGGGATGTGCAGCTTACCGCCGCGCCCGGCCGCGCCTTTCTCGTCGACATTCACCATGACGCCTCCCATCATCGACAACAGAGGTGGGTGGCGTGTACCCCGCGCCGGACCGAATACGCAGGCACCGGGCAATCACTACCCGGAGACGACGGTGGGCACCGACCCGTCGGATCGGTGCCCACCTGTGCAGATCACACGCTAGGCGTTGATCGTCACTGCGTCGTCGGCGATCGAGTAGCTGATCGAACCGTTCTCGAAGTGGCTGATCTTGCCACCCTCGATGTCCTGCTCGTCGGAGGTCGGGTAGCCGAGACGGCCGCCCGCGCCGCCCTCGGCCTCCCACGCCTGACGGATCGCGCCGTAGACGGTCTTGGCTCCGGTGGGGAGCTTGAAGTAGATGACGCCGCCGGTGAACTCCTGGTACTTGCCGCCGCCCGGGGCGTCCAGTTCGGCCGAGATCGGCTCACCGAGGGGGCTCGACGCGCCACCGGCCTCGTTGTAGTGGTCGCCGATCGCTCCCGTGGCCTCGAATCCCATGAATCCAATTCCTTTCACACAGACAATCATTGGCAAAGCAGCCGCTAAGTTACCGCATCGCGGACGTTTTTGGGGAAGACTCGTACGAAGACACGACTTCGACACGAAAACTGCTGCTGTCGGCTACTTGTCAGCATCGTGCTCGTCACATCCTGGCTACCCCAACGACATCAGCACGCTACCGCTGCCGATCAGGACGAATACGCCGGTGTATCCGCACTGTCGAGCTCGGTATCGCTGCGATGGTTCTTCGACGCCGTGGCCTTCGAGCACCCGCACGATCAGCGGGCCGGTGGGACATCTCGTCCCTGCCACGGCACCACCGTAGCCGCCGTGGCCTGAAAATGGTGAGACATCTTGCGGCTGAACATTTCTCGTGTCGCGTATCGACGCCTCCCCAGGCGGGCTGTCACGGTGTTCAACCGATCGATTCGTGCGCTACCCGCGCGGTTCAGCTGCTCGCCATGCCGACGCCGGACAGCGGCGATACGGTGCCGGACCCGGAGACGGTGTCCAGCGAGGGAGTCGAGTGGAACGGCGTGGCGACGGGATCAGCCGACGTCGGGTGCTGTGGGGTGCGGGCGCGGCGGTGGCGCTCACCGCCCTGGCCCAGCCGACCAGGACCGCGGCGATCACGCGCGGCGCCGCGGCCGTGCCCGGGGAGTGTGAGCGGCGCGCGGATCTGGCCGAGCGCGCGATCGTCGCGCGGCATGTGCGGTCGCTGTGGGGACTGCCGCAGCGCCGGCTCGGCACGCTGGTCTGGCCCGCCTCGCTCACCGATCAGTCGTTCGGCCGCTGGTGCTATTGGTGGCAGGCCCACCTGGTCGATTGTGCGATCGACGCCGCCCACCGCGCCCGCACCCCCGAGCGGGTCGACCGGGTGGTCGCGCTGGCACGCGGCATCCGGACCCGCAATGTCACCGGGTGGACGAACCGGTACTACGACGACATGGCGTGGTTGCTGATCGCGCTCGAACGTGCGCAACGGTTGCTCGATGTGCGGTTCGACGACGCGCTCGCCGACCTGCGCTCCGCGGTGGTCGACGGCTGGAATCCGGTGCTCGGCGCGGTGCCGTGGCGCTCCGGCGACGACTTCTACAACACACCCGCGATCGGGCCGACAGGTATCGCGTTGGCCCGGCTCGGCGATCTTCCCCGCGCTGTGCGGCTCGCGGAGTTCCTGCACACCCGGCTGCGCGATACCGCCAGCGGGCTGATTCTCGACGGTGTGCACGAGCCGGGCGGCTCGATGGACCGCACGGTGCACACCTACTGCCAGGGTGTCGCGATCGGCCTCGATACCGAATTGTTCGCGCGGACAGGTGAATCCGGGTACCGCGAGCGTGCGCGGGACCTGGTGCGTGCCGTCGGCGAACTCCTCACCGACGACGGAGTGATCAGTGGTGCCACCGATGACGACTCCGGGTTGTTCATGGGTATCCTCGCGCGCTATCTCACCGAAACCGCGCTGGTGCTCGGCGATACGACCGCAGCGGGGATCGTGCATGCCTCCGCACGGGCGGCGTGGGAGCATCGGGCCGAGGTCGACGGACTGCCGCTGTTCGGATCGGACTGGTCTCGTCCGGTCGCGGTGCCTGCCAGGCTGAACCGGCTCGGTGACTACGGGACCGAGCCGCCCCAGGACCTCTCGATCCAGTTGAGCGCATGGATGGTGCTGGAAGCGGATTGCCGGTTGACAGCTGTCGGGGTCTGAGAATCCATCGGGCGCGACACCGTTCGGAGGCGAATCCCAGTTGCCGCCGACCCGCTTCTCACCCAGGATGGTGGCGATGACAATCGAATTGAACGAAGCTCGCGAGTTGCTCGCCCAGGGGCATCTAGGCGGGTCCGTGCGTTCTCTGCGGCCGGTCGCCGAGCAGCTTCCGCTCCCCGAACTCGTGACCTTCCTGATCGAGCTGGCCGACGCCGCCGAGCTGGAACCGCTGGCCACCAGCGCACGGGCGGCACTCCCCGACGCCACCGATGCACGCGCGCTCACGATGCTCGGCTACGACTGTGTGGAGTACGGCCTGTCGTTCGCCGCGGTCCCGGTTCTGCACGAAGCGTTGCGGGTGGATTCCACTGTGCGCCAGGCGCTCGCGGAGCTGGTCGCCGCGCTGGAGGACGAACACCGTCATGCCGAAGCCGTCGAGGTGTTGGGGCGGTATGCCTCGAGTCCGCGCGAGTGGGCGGAACACTATCTGCTGGTGTACAACTCGATCCTGGCGGGTGATCCGGCCACCGCCCGCGCCGAGTTCGCCGACCTGCCCGAACCCGACGACGACTGGGTGTTCGCCCGTGATCGGGTGAGCCGCATGCTGATTCGCGCCGATCGTGCGGCCGCCGTGAGCGCCCTGGACCATCGGGACTTGCGTGGCTGGCAGTTCACCCTGACCGGCGGCTACCTCGCGACGATGTCGCCGTACGGGTTCGACGCCGGAATGACCGGGCGCTGGGCGTATCTGGGCGACAACGCCGCCCTGTGCCGATACAGCATCCACCGCGTGGGTCTCGCACTGTCGGCGGCCGGCCGTGCGCCACGTACGGTGTCGTTGCTCCCCGATCGGGCGGATCGCATCCTCGGTCTCGCCACGGCCCGCGTCCTCGACCTCCCCACCCAGGAGTACGAGCCCGGCGCCGAAGACACCCTCGTCGTCGCCTACGACCTGCGCACCGTCGACCCCGACCTCGTCGTCACCCTGCACGAGCGCGCCCCCGGTCAGATCCTGTTCGAACACGCCACCTGCTGGACTCAGCCTCCGCCGGTGACGGCCGACATCAGCGGCCTGCTCCACCAGACCGTCATCGCGCCCTGGGCACCCACCCAGCGTGTCGGCGAGAACGGCCTCGAACCGGTCCCTGCGGACTCCCGGCCCGAATCGGAGATCGCCGCCGAGATCGCGGCCGCCGACCCCACCCCCGACGCCGGAGACGGCGAAGCCCCGCCCGACCTCGACCCCACCTTCACCACCTTCGTCACCACCACCGCCGACACCTGGCTCCTCGGCCCCCGCACCCCCGTCCGCTCCCCCGGCCCTGTCCGCAGTTCCTTCTTCGGCTGAGCCGTTATCCGCACCGGCCCAGCCACCACCACCCGTCACCCAATTCGATGACCGGACACAGCTGGTCCCCGAACACCTCGAACGGCTCGGCGGGTGGTTCACCGTCCAGGTGCGCGTAACCGACTGCGCCGTCGGGAATCCCGACATAGTCGGGCACGAAGCGCGCCGTGTGGTCGTCGGCGGTCCGCACCACGGCCACCTTGCAATTGGCCGACACCCAGCAAAGATGCGTCGGCAGGTCGGTCCCGTAGTAGTCCCGCACACTCAGATCCCTGGCCACCGCCGCGTCGAATGCGGGACGCTCGAGCTGAAACCGTGTCCACACCCGCGCTTGCGGCCAGAGGTAGAACATCACCGGCACACCGATACTCACGACGGCCGCGACACCGGTGACGACCTGTGGCCATCGCCGTCCACCCCTCATCGTGCGCCACACCGCGGTCACCGCGACAACCACCACCGCCAACCAGAACGCGGCGAGCAACGGCAGCGCCATAATCCACAGCACGGTCACGACCCATCCCGAATGCAGGCTCGTCACCACCGCCGCGATCATGACGCCGCCGCTCACCACCGGCCACACCCACACCCGTTTCCGCTCGCTCACACCGGAAACCTATCCGGCCGATCCGCCGAAAACATGGGGAGAATGTAGCGATCCGTTGCGAATCCAGGTCCGTCGAGTGCCAGGATCGGTGTATGGCGAACAAAGTAGTCGACGTTGCGGCCACTCTGTCGGCGTTTTCGGAGCGGTGGTCGCCGAAAGTGGTCGCACGAGTCAACGATTATGAGATCAAGCTGGTGAAGCTCGTGGGTGAGTTCGTGTGGCACAAACACGACGAGACCGATGAGCTGTTCTTCGTCGTCGCGGGCGAACTGACTATTCGGATGCGAGACGGTGACGTCGTGCTGCGGTCGGGGCAGATGTTCGTGGTGCCGCGAGGGGTCGAGCACTGTCCGGTTGCGGACGGTGAGGTGCACGCGATGCTGATCGAGCCTGCGGGTGTTCGCAATACCGGTGATACAGCAGGGCCCCTCACCGCTCAGATGGACGACTCGTTCCTCTGAGGAGTCAGCCCTCGAGTGCGTGGATGCGGAGCACCGGGCGGGCGCGGGTTGTTGTGCCGGGAGCGGGGCGATCGGACAGGGCGGCTGTCCAAGGGGTGGGCAGGGCGCGGCGCATCTGGCCGAAGTTGCGCTGGAGAGGGGTGCTCGGAGCTCGGTGGGCGGTCATGGCCTCGTCCTTTCGGGGCGGGGAATGATGCGGTGCGACCGGGTCTGAGATCACTGTATGGGACGGATTTGCGCAGGTCATGGGTCGGCGCGAGGATTGGGGGTGCCTCGGCACGGAGTTAAGGGGACTAGGGGTTGGCGCCCATTCCCACCGGTGATGTGCTCAGACGGTCTCGGCCAGCTGCTGTCGTTTGCGGGGTCGTTCGTCGACGGCGGTGAAGGCTGCGGCGGCGAGGATGAGGATCGCCGAGGCGAGCAGGGCCGCGTCGAGGCCTTGGTGGAAGGCCGCCTTGCCCGCGTCCATCACATCCCTGATGTAGGGCAGGTACTTGAACGGGTTGGCACCCTCGGGCAGGCGACCGCGTTCGACGGCCTCCACGGCATCGGGCTGCAGGGTCGTCGGCACGCCCAGTTCGGTCATCTTGGCCTTGAGGTCCGCGGAGAGGAACGAGCTCACGACCGCGCCGAGGATCGCCACCCCGAACGCGGAACCGACCTGGCGCATCGTATTCGTCACGGCCGCAGCCATTCCCGAGTGCTGCGGTGGCACGCCCGTCATCACCGCCGAGGTCAACGGCACGACGGCGATTCCGAACCCGATGCCCGCCACCGCCATCGCCGCCGCGATCGTCGGATCGTGCAGTGTTCCGCTCATCGCCTGACGGGTGAGCAGGATGCCACCGGCACCGACCACACAGCCGAGGATCATCGGCACGCGGGCACCCCGGCGCGACACCCAGTACCCGGCGGCCAGCGACCCGATCACGATGGTCCCGGCCATCGGCGCGAAGATCGCGGCCGTGCGCGCGGCCGAATACGACTGCGTCACCTGCAGATACATCGCGGTGAAGAAGAAGATCGAGAAGATCCCGAAGTACACGGCGAACGCGACGACGAGCGCGCTGCGCACCACGGGCATCCGCAGATACTTCAGGTCGAGCATCGGTGCGCGAGCGCGGGTTTCGACGAGGACGAACGCCACCAGCGCCACGGCACCGAGCGCGAAGAAGCCCAGCACCGGCGGGGATGTGTACCCACGGTCCTGACCGACGGTCGCGGCGTAGATCACCGCACCGAACGCGGTGGCACCGAGCACGGCACCCGCCCAATCGATGGGTTCGGGACTCGGGTCGGAGCTCTCGGGCACCGACCACAGCGCCGCGCCGAGCGCCACCGCGCCGATCACCAGGTTGAACCAGAAGATCGACCGCCACCCGTACGCGTGCACGAGCACACCGCCGAGCACCGGCCCGGCCGCCAACGCCAAGCCCGAGACCGCGGCCCACACACCGATCGCCTTCGCCCGGGCCCGGTCGTCGGGGAAGATGTGGCGCAGCACCGACAGGGTCCCCGGCTCCGAGGCCGCCGCGCCGAGTCCCATGATCGCCCGCCCGGCGATGAGCATGCCGACGGTACTCGCCATCGCCGAAACCACCGATCCCGCACAGAAGATCACCAGACCGGCGATCATCACCTTCTTGCGCCCGAACCGGTCACCGAGCGATCCACCGGCGAGCATCAGCCCGGCGAAAACCACCGTGTAGGAGTTGACCACCCACTGCAGCAGTGTCACATCGGTGCCGAGTTCGGTCCGGATCGCGCCGAGCGCGACACTCACCACCGTCGTATCGAGGAAGGTTACGAACACCACCGCCACGACCGCGGCCAATGCCGTCTTCGGCCGAGCCGCGCCTTTGCCCAACGTGATCACGGGCAAAGGTTACTGGCGATCGTGCGACCGCGCCGACCCTCGCTCGGCCCTCAGCGCACGCCGATGGGCTCCAACACACTCAGGACGGGGTCGTAGGCCCAGTTCAGGATTCGGGTGGCGTCTTCGCGGGCGACCGCGCTGCTGGTGTCGGAACTGTGCAGCACCACCCCGATCAGCGGGATGCCCGCGCGCACCGTCTCGAACAGCAGGCAGTGCCCGGCCGCATTGGTGTTGCCGGTCTTCAGGCCGATGGCCCCGGGGTATTCGTGCAGCAGCTTGTTCGTTGTCTCCCAATGGTGTTCACGGTTGTCGTGGTCGGCGGGGACGTGGTGGTCGCGCGCGGCGACGATCTCACGGAAGGCGGGCAGTGCCATCGCGCGCACGCCGAGCGCGACCAGCGCGGCCGGGGTGGAGTGCGTGGAATTGTCCGTCGGGTTGGGCAACCCGCTGGGATCGGTGAACTGAGTGGCGCCCAAGCCCATCACCCGGGCGGCGTCGTTCATGCGGCCGATGAAACCGGCCTGGCCGGGCCCGAAGGACTCGGCGATGGCATAGGCGGCATCGCAACCCGAGGGCAGCAGCAGCGCGTAGAGGAGCTGGCGGGCGGTGAGCACCTCACCCGCGGTGAGTCCGGCGGTGCTGCCGTTGTGCTGGGCGCAGTAGGCGCCCGACTCGGCCGGCACGGTGACCGGTCGTTCGAGGTCACCGGTGCTGATCGCGACCACGGCGGTCATCACCTTGGCGATACTGGCGATCGGGACCGGGGTGTTCGCCTCGCGACCCCACAGCACCGTGCCGGTGAATCCGTCGGCGAGCGCCGCTCCCGCGGCCTGCACGCCCTCGGGTCCGCCCGCCCACGGCGCCTCGGCACTCCCGGACGGTGCGGCGCCCGCGACGCCGTGACCAGCCGCGACGACCAGCGCCCCGGCCACAACTGTGTGCAACACCCTGGCAAATGTCGGCATGCGCACAGTCTGGCGCACAAATCCCGCGGCCTGCGGGATTTCCGCGCGTCGCGGTGTCTCTACATCGCGGCGATCACCCCGACGATCACGGCCGCGAACACGGCGACGAGCACCAGCGTGACGACCACGGCAGCGATCCCGGTGAGCGGGAAGTGGTGGCGGGTGCTCGGTTCCGGCGCCGACAAACCGGAGGTCTGCGGCGATTCCGGCGGGGTGGAGCCGGGCGGTACGCCCCCACCCGGCTCGAGGTCGGGGGTATTGCGCGGGTCGGGATCCATCGAGGTCATGGGGTCACCTGCCTTCCTGACACGGCGCGCTTACCCTGGGTCGGCGTCCTCAATCGCCGCTCAGGCGGGCCGTGGCTCCGGGAAGGGCCAACTGATGTCCCCACCGGGGATCGACAGCAGGAAGTCGGCGCCGAGCGCGTTCGCGGGGGTGTGCGCGCCGGGTGGAGCGGGCCGGGAGTGCAGGGTGATCGCCGCATGCACCATCGAACGCGCGGTGAAGGCGTAGGTGTTGGACACGTCGACGGCGAGCGAAAGGCCGCTGCCGTCGGCGCGGTAGACGCGGGCCCAACCGGTGCTGCGAGTGGCGTCGCGGGTCGCCTGATCGGGAACCGGAATACGGTCGATCACCAGGTCGGTGACGGTCCGACCGACCCCGCTGGCCGTGACGAACCGCAGCGGCGTGCTCAGCGCCCGCACCACCGGCGACAACGGAACGGCGGTGAACGTGGCCACCTCGGTGAGCCCGTAGCCGTGGCCCGCGCTGCACACATCGCCCAGTGGCGTACTCGCGACACCGACCGGACGACCTCGGCCCACATCGATCGTCAGGGCACGGTGCGCGTGCGGCACCGCGACCAGGTCACCGCCGGAACGCACCAGATTGCCGCGGGCGATGCCGTCGACCGCCGTACGCAACGTGCCCCGGCTGAAACCACCGCGGCTGATCATCGCCACGTCGGCGCCGACCGCGTCGGGCACGTCGCCGACCAGGCGAGCCACGAGATGGTCGGTCGGGACGATATCGAAGCCGACGCCGGGGATCACGGTGATCCCGGCACGCACCGCGTCGTCGTGGCGGGCGTAGATCGCGGCGAATACCTGCGTCTCGCCGGTCACGTCGAGATAGTTGGTTCCGCTGGCCAGACAGGCCTCGAGCATCGGTGCGTAGGTGTGGACGAACGGCCCGGCGCAGTGCAGCACGATGTCGACGTCGGCGAGTTGCGCGGCGGCGTTGTCGGGGTCGGCGAGGTCGAACGGGCGCGCGGTCAGGCCGTGCCGGGCGGCGACTTCACCGACCCGCTCGGCCGAGCGACCCGAGATCAGCGGCCGCAATCCGCGCGAGAGTGCTTCGGCGACAACGAGTTCACCGGTGTATCCGTAGGCGCCGTAGATGAGCACAGTCGGCGCGCCGTCCAGGTGTGACATAGGGGAACACTAAGCGCTCGATCAGCGTGTGGTCCAGTTCACTCGATCGCGCTGTCAGGAATTCGGGAGCTGTCTCGTTCAGGGTGTACGCGAACCAGACAGGAGCGAATCATGAAGCACCGCATCGTTGTTCTCGGGGCCGGATACGCCGGGGCCTTCAGCGCCGGTTTCCTTGCCCGCCAGTTGCACGGCGACGACGTCGAGATCACCGTCGTCAATGCCGAACCGGACTTCGTGGAGCGGTTGCGGCTGCATCAGCTCGCCGCCGGACACGACCTGCCGCATCGCCCGCTGGCCGAGGTCTTCGCCGGCACCGGCATCCGGTTGCGGGTGGCCAGGGTGACCGCCCTCGACGTCGACCGGCGTCGGGTCACCCTCGACGAAGGCGGCCACCTGGGCTACGACACCCTGCTCTACACGCTCGGCAGCACCATCGCCGACCACGGTGTCCCCGGCGTCGCCGAACACGCCTACAACGTGGCCGGACGCCCCTCGGCGCTGCGGCTACGTGCCCGCCTCGACGACTTGGGGGCGCACGGTGACGTGCTGGTCGTCGGCGGAAATCTCACCGCCATCGAGGCCGCGACGGAGATCGCCGAGGCCCGTCCCGGCCTGCGGGTCACTCTCGCCACCAGCGGCGAGGTGGGCGGTTGGCTCGGGCCGAAAGCGCGCAGGCATCTGCTGCGAGCCTTCGACCGGCTCGGCATCGCCGTGCACGAGCACACCACGGTCGAGCGCGTCGAACAAAGTGCGGCGTTCGCGGCCGACGGCACCGCCTTCGTCTCCGACGCGACGGTGTGGGCGGCCGGATTCGCCGTCCACCCGATCGCCGCCGCCAGTGGGCTCGCGGTGGAACCCGACGGGCAGATCACCGCGGATCGCGAGCTGCGGTCGGTGTCGCACCCGAATGTGTTCGTCGCGGGCGACAGCGGATTCGTCATCGGCGGGAACGGTCAGCCGCTGCCGATGTCGTGCGCGTCGGCCGGGTTCACCGGACAGCAGGCCACGGCGACGATCATCGGCGAGCTCACCGGACGCGCGATCAAGCGAACCTCGCTGAGCTACGTCGGCAACCATGTGAGCCTCGGGCGCAAGGACGCGATCTTCCAGTTCGTCGACGGCGATGCCCGCGCCAAGCCGGGCGCCCTGTGCGGCAGACCCGCCGCCTGGGTGAAGTCGGCCATCGTGGGGACCAGCGGCTGGGCGATCAGCCACCCGACGTTCGGCAAGCTCGACCACCACTACCGTGCGGCCGCGGGCGCACCGTCGCGCGGGGTCCTCGCCGCCTAGAGTCGTGCTCATGGACACCGCGACCGTCGCGCGTTTCGAGGCCAACCGCGACCGGTTGGCCTCGCTCGCGTACCGCCTGCTCGGGTCGGCCGCCGATGCCGAGGACACGGTGCAGGACGCCTTTCTGCGGTGGCAGGCCGCGGATCGCGACCATGTCGAGGTACCCGAGGCCTGGCTCACCAAGATCGTCACCAATCTGGCTCTCGACCGTCTGCGCTCCGCCAAAGTGCGCCGCGAACGGGCGGTGGGCGCGTGGATGCCCGAACCGCTGCTCGACGGCGACCCCATGCTCGGGCCCGCCGACACCGCCGAACAACGGGAGTCGGTGACGCTGGCGGTGCTCATGCTGCTCGAACAGCTGACACCGGTGGAACGCGCCGTTTATGTTCTGCGCGAAGCGTTCTCCTACAGCCATGCCGAGATCGCCGACATTCTCGGCATCAGCGAATCGGCCAGTCAGCAGCACGCGCATCGCGCCAAGCGCCGGATCACCGCCGCCCGCAACGGAACCGGCACCGACCACGTAGCGGCGCGACGCATCGTGGAGGCGTTCGTCGCGGCCGCGTCGTCGGGGCGCACCGAACAGCTCGTCGCCCTGCTCACCGCCGACGCCACCGGTACTTCCGACGGTGTGGGCGGAACCGCCCGCAAGCTCGTGCGGTTCACCGGCCCGTCGCGGCTGGCGATCGCCATGCGGGCGGGTTTGCGGCCCGACACGATCAGACGCCACCTCGACGATCGCGTGCCCGATCTCCACGCCGCCCTGGTCAACGGCTGCCCGGCCCTCGTGTTCACGCTCGACGACCGGGTCCTCGGCGTGGCGATCATGGAGGTACGCGACGGCCGGATCGCGGGTCTGCGCGCCATCGCCAACCCGGTCCGGTTGGCCCGTTTCGCCCAGCGGTGGCAGCGCACCGACCACGACAGCCCACTCATCGAGGCTTGGTAGACCCGCTGGTGATCTGAGTCACATCGTGTCAGGATCTTCGCCCGTGCGGTGTCTTGTGCTCGAACCCCTCGGAGCGAAGGAGACACCATGAACACCAACCACGTGGTCGTGATCGGCGGCGGATACGCCGGGGTGATGGCGGCCAATCGGCTCAGCGCGCGCCAGGATGTGCGGATCACCGTGATCAACCCGCGCCCCGTCTTCGTGCCCCGGCTGCGCCTGCATCAGCTGGTCGGTGGAACCCACGACGCGATCGTCGACTACCGCGACGTGCTGGCCGAGGGTGTCTCGCTGGTCGTCGACAGTGTCACCGGGATCGACGCGGGCGCCCGCCGCGTCGCCCTGGCCGACGGCGCGGACCTCGACTTCGACTACCTCGTCTACGCCGCCGGTAGCGGCGCCGCGGAACCGCAGGTGCCCGGTGCCGCCGAATTCGCCTATCCGGTCGCCACTTTGGAGGCAGCGCAGCGGTTGCGGTCGATCCTGTTCGACCGGGCCATGTCGGCGCCGGTGACCGTGGTCGGCGGCGGCCCCACCGGGATCGAGACCGCGACCGAACTCGCCGAACAGGGCCGATCGGTCACCCTGGTCTGCGGCGGCACGCTCGGCCCGTACCTGCATCCCCGGGCTCGGCGAACCGCCCGCAAGTACCTGACGAAACTGGGTGTCGGGTTGCTCGAAGGCCCCGAATCGGTCGTCACCGAGGTGACGCAGACGTCGGTGCGGCTGGCGACCGGAACGGCGCTGCCCAGCGAGATCACCATCTGGGCAGCGGGTTTCGGGATACCGCAACTGGCGGCGCACAGTGGACTGCGTACCGACGCCGCCGGGCGGCTGCTCACCGACGAGACTCTGACCAGCGTCGACGACGATCGGATCGTCGCGGCCGGTGACTCGTCGGCACCCTCGGACCTCCCGTTCCGGATGAGCGCCTATGTGGCCGGTTGCCTCGGCGCGCACGCCGCCGACACCATCGCGCACCGCATCGACGGGACCGAACCCACCTCGATCGACCTGGCTTTCCAGGCCATGTGCATCAGCTTCGGCCGCCGAGCGGGAATCTTCCAGCTCGGCCACAAGGACGACACCGCGATGGGCCTGTACTTCACCGGCCCGGCCGGTCGCGCGCTCAAGGAGTTCTCGTGCGCGGCCAGTGTGAAGCACCTGGTCACCGAGGCGAACAAGCCCGGTTCGCACTCCTGGCCGAAGGACGGCAAACGCCGTCCACAGGTGTTGCGCGACCGCCGCGCCACGATCACCACAGCCTGAGCCACGGACAGGAGAACCGACGATGACCACTCCCCTCGACGCGACGGAAACCTTTGTGCAGCATCGCAATCTGCTGTTCACGGTGGCCTACGAGATGCTCGGCTCGGCGGCCGACGCCGAGGACGTACTGCAGGAGACCTGGCTGCGGTGGGTGAAGGCCGACCTGGAGCAGGTGACGGACCGGCGCGCGTATCTGGTGCGCATCACCACCCGCCAGGCGCTGAACCGGTTGCGCTCGCTCAAGCGGCGACGGGAGTCCTATGTCGGTTCGTGGCTGCCGGAACCGCTGCTCACCGCACCGGACGTCGCCGCCGATGTCGAACTCGCCGACAGCGTGTCGATGGGATTGATGCTGGTGCTCGAGACGTTGACCCCGACCGAACGCGCGGTGTTCGTGCTGCACGAGGCGTTCGGCATCAGCTACGCCGAGATCGCGGCGGCGGTCGACAAGTCGCCCGCCGCCGTGCACCAGATCGCCAGTCGCGCCCGCCGGCACGTGGAGGAACGCAGGCCACGGCGCACGGTGAGCGCACAGCAGGCCGAAGCGACGATCGAAGCGTTCCAGCGAGCGCTGGAGACCCGTGACCTGCAAGGATTGCTCGATGTCCTCGCCCCGGACGTGGTTGCCGTCAGCGACGGAGGCGGAATCAAGCAGGCAAACCCGCGCCCGGTTGTCGGCGCCGACAAGGTGTCGCGCTTCATCGTCGGCGGCCTCACCAAGCACGCTGTCGACCTCGTCGTCGAGCCGACGCTGGTCAACGGCGGACCCGCGCTCGCGGTGTCCATCGACGGCGAGCGCGACGGTGTGCTCGCCGTCCGCGTCGAGGACGACCGGATCACCGGCATCTACTACGTGCGCAACCCGCAGAAGCTGACTCACATCGACGCGGCGACCCCGCTCACTCTGAGATGAGATGCACGTAGGCGTTCCTGCAGCCACCTGCACCCATCCACGACTCCCCCACGCACGAATAGTGTGCGGGCGGGTCGGCACCGCACTACCCGCACCACCCACTCCCTGGAGCCGGCCCGCCCGCTTTAGTTCTCGCGTGTTTTCGCACTCGCCGTGGGGGTACGCGGCGAACATCCAGCCCTTCTCTGTGAGGAGTGCGATGTCCGCCGACGATCGTTCGACCAGGCCGGCTCCAGCCGCGGCTCTCGCCCGCGCGCACGGCGCCTTCAACGTTGTCGGCGGCGTATGGCCGCTCCTCAGCAGACGCAGCTTCGAGGCGATCTTCGGCCAGAAGTACGACCGCTGGCTGCAGTTCACCGTCGCCGGACTGCTCGCGGGCAACGGCCTCGTGCAGCTGACGGCAGCGCGCACACCGGCAGGTCTGGCAAGCGCACGTCGGCTCGGTCTCACCACAGCGGGATGGTTGCTGACGATCGACTTGATCTATGTCCCCAAGGGGACCATCCGCAAGACCTACCTCATCGACGCGGCGATGGAGATCGGCTGGCTCGCCGCCTGGCAAGGGCGTTACGGCAGGATCGAATCGACGTAGCCGCCGTCGACGCGCAGGGCTCCGCCGGTCGTCGCCGATGCCAGCGGCGAACTCAGGTACACGACCATGTTCGCGATTTCCGACGGTTCGATCAGCCGCTGGATCAGGGACTGCGGGCGGTGCACGCGCATGAACTCGCGCTGCGCCTGGTCCCACGGCAACGACCGGTCGACCAGCTGGTACACGAACTCCTCCACGCCACCGGTGTGGGTGGGTCCGGCGATCACCGAATTCACCGTGACGCCCGTCCCCGCAGCATCTTTGGCGAAGCCACGGGTCACCGCGAGCAGCGCGGTCTTGGATACGCCGTAGTGGATCATCTCGGCGGGAGTGACCACGGCGGAATCGCTGGCGATCTGCAGGGCGCGACCCCACCCGCGCTCGGTCATGCCGGGCAGGTACGCCCGGATCAGCCGCACCGCCGACAACACATTCACCTCGAAGAACGACCGCCACTGCGCGTCGGTGATCTCGCGCGCGGGCACCGCCTCGAAGATGCCGAGGTTGTTCACCAGAATGTCGACGTCGGGCAGTTCGCGCAGCAGCTGCTCGACTCCCTCCTCGGTGGTGACATCGGCGGCGACACCGAGCGCGTCCCCACCGGTAGCGCGTATGTCGGCGACCGCCGCGTCCACCCGGTCGGCGGTGCGCCCGTTGACCACCACGCGGGCACCCGCGTCGGCGAGACCCTGTGCGATGGCCGCGCCGATGCCCTGGGTGGAGCCGGTGACCAACGCTGTCTTCCCGGTCAGATCGATTCGCACGCGCACCACTTCCTCAGAACGGTCCGGCGGCCACCGGACTCCGACAAGAAAGAACGCCGTGTGCACCTTATCCCCGTATCGGCGTCGCCACCCGACAGCACCGGCGCCGATTTCGCGGCCGAGTTCCTCGAACGACACGGCATCACCGACGCCCGGGTAGAAACGGTGTGGGACGCCATCGCGGGACACACCTCCGGCTTCAGCGACTCACCGGTCTTCCGCAGGCGCAGACCGGCCGAGATCTGGATCGCGGTGGAGGGCATCGGCATCGATATCGGTGGCGGCCCCGGCGATCTGCCGCCCGGCTACGCCGACGCCGTGCACGCCGCCTACCCGCGCCGCGGCGGAACCCCGGCGATCACCACGATCATGGAGGACCAGATCCTCGCGAACCCCCGAAAGGCATTCCCGGCCAGCCTCGGAACCGAGCTCGTGCGCCTGCACCACCCGGAGGTGCCGTTGCCGAACTGGGACAACCTTATGAGCCACAGCAGCTGGCAGGACTGACCCCCGACCGAGCAGGGCTGAGGCGACGGGGCGGCCACTTCACGTCGGAATCTGCGGATCCGGTGGCCTCGGGGAAGGTCAGTCGGGGACGTCGGTTTCTTGGAGAGTCGACCAGCGCAATGATTCCCGCTCCGACCGCAGAACCGCGAGCACACGGCGTCGGGAAACCGTGCCCGCATGGTGGTGTGATTCCAGGAAGCGGACCACCGTGACGGCACCGTCACTCGACAGCACTTCGATCTCGCTGATGGCGATGCGCAACCCCGGCTGGGCATTACGCGCCGCGCGCAGCCCGGTCAGCAATTCGTCGCGGTGCAGGACCTGGCCCGTTGTCGTCACCATGGAGAACGAAGGATCCTGCGCTGCGGCGAAGCGGTCGAAGACCGACTCCGGTGCCTCGGACCCGAGCCAAGCGGCCAGGTCGTCGTGCAGCGCTTGTATCGCATCCTCGAGATCCACGCTCAGTCCTCTCCTCACGATCACTGCCGTGCTCGGTCCACGAACTACCCTGTGCGGCAAGGGCATTCAGGTCCATCCTATGGTCTTAGGGTGCGGGCCCAGGACGCCAGGGCGGTGAAGTCGTCCTCGACGAGACCGGCGGCCGGGTGGACGAATCGCAGGAGGGCGGGTGCGGCGTGGCGGGCATTGATGTACCGGCGATCCGGTGTCGTGATGTCGTCGTCGACCCAGGCGAACGGTCTACCCGCCGCGTGTTCGACCAGTTCGGCGGTCTTCCAGAACGTCCCCTCCGGACCCTGGCACCCGGGCGATTTCCACTCGACCACCGGTAACTCCGGCAAGCCGAGGACCGGGGCGATGTGGGTGTTCGCGTCGTGCTCCCACGTTGTCGCCCACCACAATTCGAAGTCCTCCGCCAGCTCGGTCAAGGTGCGACCGTGGGACGGGTTCAACCACACCCGCAACGGCTTCACCCGCCGCACGGGGATGTCGCGGTGCCGTGCGATCCACGACTGCGGCAGCAACCGGTGCGTCTCGTATCCACGCGGACGTTGCTCCGGTTTCGCGCGGTACGGGTTGAGCGGACCGTCGACATCGAGGTAGAGCAGGGGGCGGTCGACCATTGTCGCGTTCCCCGTCCCGCCGATTACGAATCCTCTTGCCCGACAGCTTATCCGCTGCGTTCGGAGTGTGACTGCTCGTCCTCTCCTTCGGCCTGACTCGGCTGCGGGGTGAGGCGGTCGGATGGCTGGATCATTTCCGGGTCGGCGTCCGGGTCCTCGGCGGGGTCGTAGCGGTCACCGGACGGTTCCTTCGACGCGTGCATCAGGTCCTCCTTTCCTCTGCACCGCGCCTACCCGGTGTGGGGGCGGGAAAACGGCGACCTCAGGCCGGCAAGGCGATCAGTTCGGCGAGGTGGGCGCGGTGCGTACCTGCCGTGCCGAAGGCGATCTGATCGGCCTTGGCTCGTTTGAGGTAGAGGTGGGTCGGGTGTTCCCAGGTCATGCCCATGCCACCGTGCAGTTGCACCGCTTCCTCGGCCGCGAGGACGGCCAGGTCACTGCAGTAGGCCTGCGCGACACCCGCCGCCACCGGGGCATCGGGGTCGGCGGCGGCGAGCGTGGCCGCGGCGTAGCGGGCGGTGGCGGTCGCCGATTCGACACCCGTGTAGAGGTCGGCGAGCCGGTGCTTGATCGCCTGGAAGCCGCCGACCACCCGGCCGAACTGACGGCGTTCCTTCAGGTAGGCCACGGTTTCCTCGAGACACCACCGCGCCGACCCGCACTGTTCCGACGCCAGCAGTCCGGAACCGGCGAGCAGTGCGCGGCGAACCGCGGCTTCGCCGTCGGCGACGAGCGGCTGTCCCGCGAACCCGTCGAAGGTGATATCGGCGAGCTGGCGGGTCATGTCCAGCGACACCACCGGGGTGATCCGTGCGGCGTCGGCCGCGACCGCGTGCAGTGCGATGCCCTCCGGACCGGCAACAGGAACCAGCAGAACATCCGCCTCGAGCGCCCCAGCGACACTGGTGACGGTGCCGCCGTCGGCGACGGCCGGAACCGGCGCATGCGCGGCCGTGGAGAACGGAACGACAAGGGCTGCGGTCCGCTCCCCCGCCGCGAGCTCACCGAGCAACGAGCTAGCCGAGCCGAGCAGTGCGGTGGTGGCCACCACAGAACTGGTGAGGAACGGTACCGGTGCGACGAAACGCCCGAGCTCCTCGAGCACCACCGCGGCCTCCCGCGCCGATGCCGCCGCACCGCCGTGCTCCTCGGGGACGAGCAGCCCCGCGAGACCCAGGTCGACGGCGATGTTCTTCCACAGCCCGGCGACCAGCGACCGGTCGCCGTCGTAGAGTGCGGTCACCGACGACGGGTCGCAGTGGGCGCTCAGCACTGCGCGCACGGTGGCGCGCAGGTCGTCCTCGACATCGGTGTAGAGCAGGTTCAGCTCGGTCATCGGGCGACCTCCTTCCAGGGACGGTCCTTGTCGGTGCGCGCCTCGGCGGGCAACCCGAGAATGCGTTCGGCGACGATATTGCGCAGGATCTCCGAGGTGCCGCCCTCGATGGAATTGCCCTTCGCCCGCAGGTACCGGTAGCCGGCGTCGCGGCCGGTGAAGTCGACGTGATCGGGTCGGACCATGGTCCAGTCCGAATAGCGAAGGCCCTGCTCACCGAGCATCTCCACCTCCAGGCCGGACAGCTGCTGGGCCACGCGGGCGAAGATCAATTTCATCGCCGACCCCTCCGGGCCCGGCATACCCTTTGCCAGTTTCTGCTGCAACCGCACACCGGTCTGCCTGGCCACCTCGGCATCGACCCACAGCCGCAGGAGCCGATCGTGCAGCTCGGGGGTGCGCAGGTCGGGATTGTCGCGCCAGGTCCGGCTCACCACCCCGATCATTCCGGTCTCCCGGGCGGTGTCGCGGCCGCCGATCGCCACCCGCTCGGTGTTGAGCGTGGTGTTGGCGACCCGCCATCCGTCGCCCTCGGCGCCGAGGCGCTGGGTATCGGGAACCCTTGCCTCGGTGAGGAATACCTCGTTGAACTCGGCCTCCCCGGTGATCTGGCGCAGCGGTCGCACCTCGACGCCGGGCTGGGTCATGTCGATGAGGAAGAACGTCAGGCCGCGGTGCTTGGGCACGCCCGGGTCGGTGCGGGCGAGCAGGATCGCGAACTGCGCCAGGTGGGCGCTCGACGTCCACACCTTCTGCCCGTCGACCACCCACTCGTCGCCGTCACGGACCGCGCGGGTGCTCACATTCGCCAGGTCCGATCCGGCGCCCGGTTCGCTGAACAGCTGGCACCAGATCTCCTCGCCCGTCCACAACGGACGCAGGAACCGCCGCTTCTGTTCTTCGGTACCGCACGCGAGGATCGTCGGCGCCGCCATGCCGAGGCCGATGGTGTTGGCACCCGGGTTGTTGTCGGGCGCACCGGCTTCGGCGAACAGCCGCTCTACCTCGCCCTGCCATTCCCGGGGCAGCCCGAGCCCGCCGTGACCGGCCGGGTAGTGCACCCAGGCCAATCCCGCGTCGAAGCGGGCGCGCAGGAATTCCAGGCGGTCGGTGGTGCCCGGATCGTTGGCGGCGAGGAATTCCGCTACGGCACGGTGCAATTCGTCGCGCGTCACCGGGCCTCCCGCTGCTTGCGCAGCTCGCTCTTGGCCAACGCGTTCTTGTGCACTTCGTCGGGACCATCGGCGAAACGCAGCGTGCGGATACCGGCGTAGGCGGCGGCAAGGGGGAAGTCCTGGGACAGCCCGCCCGCACCGTGCACCTGGATCGCCTTGTCCAGAATCCACTGCACCGTGGCCGGGGTGGCGATCTTGATGGCCTGGATCTCGGTGTGCGCGCCCTTGTTTCCGACGGTGTCCATCAGCCATGCGGTCTTGAGGACGAGCAGCCGCAGTTGCTCGAGCCGCACCCGCGACTCGGCGATCCAGTCCCGGATCACGCCCTGGTCGGCGAGCGGCCTGCCGAACGCCACCCGGTCCTCGGCTCGCGCGCACATCAGTTCCACGGCACGCTCGGCGACACCGATGGAGCGCATGCAGTGGTGGATGCGGCCCGGCCCCAGCCGTGCCTGGGCGATGGCGAAACCGGCGCCCTCCACCCCGATCAGGTTCGACGCGGGCACACGCGCGTCGGTGAACGTCATCTCGGCGTGGCCACCGTGGTCGTGGTCGTCGTAGCCGAAAACCTCCATGCCCCGGTGGATTTCGACGCCGGGGGTGTCACGGGGCACGAGGATCATCGACTGCTGCTGGTGCCTGCTCGCGGACGGGTCGGTCTTGCCCATCACGATGAAGATGCGGCAGTTGGGGTTCATCGCCCCGGTGATCCACCATTTGCGCCCGTTGAGCACGTAGTCGTCACCGTCGCGTTCGATGCGGGTGGCGATATTGGTGGCGTCCGAGGACGCCACATCCGGTTCGGTCATGGCGAACGCCGAGCGGATGGTCCCGTCGAGCAGCGGCTCGAGCCACTCTTTGCGCTGCTCCTCGGTACCGAACTGGGCGAGCACCTCCATATTGCCGGTGTCGGGCGCGGCGCAGTTGAACACGGCGGGCGCGAGTCCCGCACTGCGCCCGGTGATCTCGGCCAGCGGCGCGTACTGCAGATTCGTCAGGCCCGCGCCGTGTTCGCCCGGAAGGAACAGATTCCACAGCCCACGTCTTCGCGCCTCGGCGCGCAGTTCCGCCAGCACGGGAACCGAGTCCCAGGCCCAGCGGTTGTCCAGCTGCCCGAGCTGCGCACGGAATACCGCTTCGGCCGGATAGACGTGGCTGTCCATGAAGTCGAGCAGCGTGGCGCGCAGTTCTTCGGTGCGCGCGTCGTAGGCGAAGTCCATCAGGAATGCTCCTTCAGTGCGGTGAGGCCGGTTTCCAGCAGGGGCTCGATCGCCGAGCCGATGACATCGAAGCCCTCGCCGACAGTCTGGCCCCGCAGGTAGCGGAAGTGGATGCCTTCCAGGATCGCGGCGAGTTTGAACGCGGCGAGCCCGAGGTAGAAGCCGAAGCGGGACATGTCGCGGTTACTGCGGGCGGTGTAGCGGGCGATGATCTCGTCCTCGGTGAGGAAGCCGGGCGCCAGCGACGCGTCGGCCACGGCGACCTTGCCGTTCGGCAGGGCGGCGAGGCGGCCGTAGACGACCATCAGGGCCAGATCGGTGAGCGGGTCACCCAGGGTCGCCATCTCCCAGTCGATGACGGCCGCGAGCCGGTCGGCGTCGTCGACGAGGACATTGTCGAGGCGGTAGTCACCGTGCACGATGCCCGCCGCCGACTCGACGGGGACGTCGGCGGCCAGGCGCGCGTGCAGTTCGGTGGCCAGCGGCAGGTCACGGGTATGGGAGGCATCGAGTTGCTGCTTCCATCGACGCACCTGCCGTTCGAGGAATCCCTCCGGCCTGCCGAAATCGGCCAGTCCGACGGCCGCCGGGTCGACAGCGTGCAAGTCGGCGAGGGTGTCGACCAGGGCGGCCGAGATGCGCTGTGTCCGTTCCGGTCCCAGCTCGGCCAGGGCGGCCGCGTCCCGATAGGGCGTGCCCTCGACCCGTTCCATGACGTAGAACGGCGCACCGAGCACGTCGGTGTCCTCGCACAGCCCGTACATGGCAGGCACGGGTACCGAGGTCGGCGCGAGCGCGGCCATCACCCGATACTCGCGGGCCATGTCGTGCGCGGTGGCCAGCACGTGCCCGAGCGGCGGGCGCCGCACGATCCACGACGACGCACCGTCGGACACCGTGTAGGTGAGATTGGACTTGCCACCGGCGATGAGTGTGGCGTCGAGGTCGGTGCCGACGCCGGGCAGCGTGGCCCGCAACCAGTGCCCGAAACGGTCGAGATCCAGACCGGGAACGGTCATTTCGCGACCGCCAGGGTGACCGTCTCCACCACACACACCGGCTTCTCACCGCCCTCGCGCTCGACGACGACGGTGTTGGTGATCAGGTGCCCACCGCCACCCGGCGCCACCGACCGCAACTCGAGACCCGCGCGCAGCCTCGATCCGACGGGCACGGGCGCCGGGAAGCGCACCTTGTTCGAGCCGTAGTTCACCGCCATCGCCAGGCCCTCGATCCGGTACACCTGGGCGACGAGCATCGGGACCAGCGACAATGTCAGATACCCGTGGGCGATCGTCGTTCCGAAGGGCCCTTCGGCCGCGCGTACGGGGTCGACGTGGATCCACTGGTGGTCACCGGTCGCGTCGGCGAAGGTGTCGATCTGCTCCTGGGTCACCGTGTGCCACCCGGAGTAGCCGAGATGGGTGCCGACTGCCGCCTCCAGCTCGGCGATCCCCTGGAATGTCCTCATGCCTTCGGCCCGCCCGCCACGTACAGCACCTGCCCGGACACGAAGCCCGCGCCTTCGCTGACGAAGAACGACACGGCGTGCGCGATATCGTCGGGCACCCCGGTGCGCGCCACCGGGATCTGCGACGCCACACCGGCTTTGAAATCCTCGAACGGAACCCCGAGCCGTTCGGCGGTCGCAGCGGTCATCTCGGTCTCGATGAAGCCCGGGGCGATGGCGTTCGCGGTGACCCCGAACTTGCCGAGTTCCAGAGCCAGTGTCTTGGTGAAACCCTGCACACCCGCCTTCGCGGCCGAGTAGTTGGCCTGGCCGCGGTTACCCAGCGCCGAGGTGCTCGACAGGTTGACGATGCGGCCGAACTTCGCCTCGGTCATGTGCTTCTGGACCGCGCGGGTCATCAGGAACGCCCCGCGCAGGTGCACGTTCATCACCGTGTCCCAGTCGTCGGTGCTCATCCGGAACAGCATGTTGTCGCGGATGACACCCGCGTTGTTGACCAGCACGGTCGGCGCGCCGAGCTCGGCGACGATCCGCTCGACGGCCGACTCCACGGCGGCCTCGACCGCGACATTCGCCCCCACCGCGAGGGCCCGCCCACCGGCGGCCTCGATCTCGGCGACGACCGGCTTGCAGGCGTCCTCGTCGAGATCGAGGACGGCCACCGCCATCCCGTCGGCGGCGAGCTTCTTCGCGACGGCGGCACCGATTCCCCGGGCGGCGCCGGTGACGACAGCGGTTCTCGTCGTGTTCATATCTTCTCCTGAAAGTCTTGCGGCACAGTGCTTTACAATCCGCCGGTCAAGGTCACGCCACCGTCGACGACGAGCAGCTGACCAGTGACCCATGCGGCGTCGGGCGAGAGCAGAAACGTCACGGCACCGGCGATGTCCTCGGGCACACCGAGCCGCTTCATCGGGTAGGTATCGGCCACCTGCTTTTCGCGGCCTTCGTACAGCGCGGTGGCGAATTTCGTCTTCACCACGGCGGGCGCCACCGCGTTGACCCGGATGTCGGGGCCCAGTTCGACCGCGAGCTCCTGGGTGATGTGGATGAGCATCGCTTTGCTCGCACCGTAGAAGCCGATGCCTGGTGCGCTGCGGATCCCCGCGATCGAGGCGACGTTCACCACCGCGCCACCGTGTTCGGCCATCCAGCGCTTGTGGACCTGCTGCGTCCACGAGAGCGCGCCGAGGCAGTTGACCTCGACGATCTTGCGCGCGGCCTCGAGATCGAGGTCGATCATCGGACCGAAGACCGGATTGATGCCGGTGTTGTTGACCAGCAGGTCGGCGCTGCCGAAGGTGGTGATCGCACGCTCGACGGTGTCGGCCTGGTGCTCGATGTCGTCGGCGCGACCGGCCACGCCGAGGGCGTGCTCGGGGCCGCCGAGCTGGGCGACCGCCGCGTCGAGCGCGTCCTGTTTGCGGGCGGTGACAACGACTTTCGCGCCGTCGTCGACGAGGCGCTGCGCGATGCCGAGGCCGATGCCACGGCTGGCGCCGGTGACGATCGCGGTCTTGCCCGCGAAACGGCCGGTCACGAGAGCCGCTCCAGCACCATGGCCATACCCTGGCCGCCGCCGACGCACATGGTCTCCAAACCGAACTGCTTGTCGTGGAAACGCAAGGAGTTGATGAGCGTACTCGTGATGCGGGCGCCGGTCATGCCGAACGGATGGCCGATCGCGATCGCGCCACCGTTGACGTTCAATTTGTCCTCGGGGATGCCGAGTTCGCGGGCCGAGCCGATCACCTGCACCGCGAATGCCTCGTTGATCTCGACCAGGTCGATGTCGTCGATGGTGAGACCGGCACGGCGCAATGCCTGCTGCGACGCCTCGATGGGGCCCAGGCCCATGATCTCCGGCGACAGGCCCGAGACACCGGTGCTGACGATCCGCGCCAGCGGGGTCAGGCCGAGCTCGCGCGCCTTGGTGTCGGACATGATCACCAGGGCGGCGGCGCCGTCGTTGAGGGCACAGCAGTTGCCCGCGGTGACGGTGCCGTCGGGACGGAAGACCGGCTTCAGCTGACTCACCGCCTCGAGCGTGACACCGGCACGCGGGCCGTCGTCGGCGCTGACCACCGTGCCGTCGGGCAGCGTCACCGGGGTGATGTCGGTGGCCCAGAAGCCGTTGGCGATGGCCTTCTCGGCGAAATTCTGCGAGCGGACACCGAATTCGTCCTGTTCGGCGCGGGTGATCCCGGTGTGCTGGGCGACATTCTCGGCGGTCTGACCCATCGCGATGTACACATCGGGCAGGTCACCGGCCAGGCGCGGATCCGTCCACACGGGTGCCCCCGCGTCGGTGCGCGCGGTGGTGCGGGCGAGCGCCTCGGCGAAGACGGGGTTCTTGGTGTCGGGCATGCCGTCGGCGCTGCCCTTGCCGAAGCGGCTCACCGTCTCGACTCCGGCCGAGATGAACACGTCGCCCTCGCCCGCCTTGATGGCATGCAGTGCCATTCGCGTGCTCTGCAAGCTCGACGAACAGTAGCGGTTCACCGTGGTCCCGGGCACCGCGTCCAGCCCGGCGAGCACCGCGACCACCCGGGCCATGTTGAAACCGGACTCTCCCGCCGGCTGCCCGCAGCCCAGGACCAGGTCCTCGATCTCGGTGGGGTCGAGGGCGGGTACCTGTGCCAGGGCCGCACGCACCATCTGAACGGTCAGGTCGTCGGGGCGGAGGTCTTTGAGCGACCCCTTGCCCGCCCGCCCGATCGGGGAACGAGCGGCGGCGACGATCACGGCTTCCGGCATCGGAGCTCCTTTGCTGAATAAGCGCTTGCTTAGACGCATAGTGCTGTAGATCGCACGCCACCGTCAATAGAACACCGAGACCGGAGCCTTGTTAGCCACATCACACAGCCCCACCACCGGGCGGAATCCGCCGAGGCGAGATAATGGCCCGGAAATGACCGAAACCATCGAGCCCCGGGGCGACGCCACCCGCGCACGCCTCCTCGAGGCTGCCATCGACGCGTTCGCCGAAAAGGGCTTCAACGGCACGACCACGCGCGATATCGCCTCGGCCGCGGGCATGAGCCCGGCAGCGGTCTATGTGCATCACAAGTCGAAAGAGGAACTGCTCTACGTGATCTCGCGCGCGGGGCACGAGCAGTCACTCGACCTGGTCCGCGCCGCCATCCGGTCCACCGAGGATCCCACGCTCGCCCTGCGCACCGTGGTCCACGATTTCGCGGCACACCATGTGCGCGGCCACACCAGGGCGCGCATCGTGAACTACGAGTTGTCCGCGCTCACCCCCGAGCACTACGCCGAGATCCGGGGCCTGCGCCGACAGATCGATCAGGAGATCCGCGACCTCGTCGAACGCGGCGTGGCGACCGGCGCGTTCGAGGTGCGCGACCCCCGCATGGCCGCGGTCGCCCTGCTCTCGCTCGGTATCGATATCGCCCGCTGGTATCGCGACGGCGGCGACTGGAGCCCCGAAGACATCGCCGAGGGCTACGCGGACATGGCATTGCGCATCGTCGGCGCGCGCTGACACCGACCCGGTTACGGCCGGCCAGCCGACCGCCTGAGCAGCGGGGTCAGAACGGCTCGCTCTGCGCCCGCACACCGCCACGCCATGATCATCGCGGCGCCCACACCCTGGCCAGGAATCCCTTGACGCGCAACGTGAACCACAGGGCGAGGACCGAGGCGATCACGATCGATGCCGCGACGATGCGCAAGCTGATCGCAGGTTTCGGATCAGCCGTGGGCGTCCCATGCGTCACCCAGCATTTCGGCGACGAGTTCGGGCGAGGCGTCCGCCAGCGTCACCTGCACCGCCGCGAGCTTTCTGCCCCACCACGACTCGGCACACCAGGTGGGTGATTCCGCGACCGCCTCACGAATGCCTTCCTCAGGGAGCATCACCCGCAGGTGTTCGTCGTCGGGGAGGGTCGCGAAAATGGTTCGCCTGCGAAACGAGGGGCGACCGTGGTGGTCTCGTTCGGTCGCGCCCTCGAATCCCAGCGCCAGTAGGCGGACCTCGGCCGGCGTCATCCCGTGACGGCTCCGTGTGCCGCCGAGCTGACGAGCTTGCGGTACTTGGCGAGCACACCGGTGGTGTATTTGGGGGCGGCGGGTTGCCAGCCGACCTTGCGGGCGGCGAGGTCGGCCGGGTCGATTTCCACGTCGAGGCGCCGGTTGGCGACATCGAGGACGATCGGGTCGCCGTCGCGGACGAACGCGATCGGACCGCCGTCGACCGCCTCCGGTGCGACGTGCCCGACGCACAAACCCGTTGTGCCGCCGGAGAATCGGCCGTCGGTGAGCAGCAGGACATCCTTGCCGAGGCCCGCGCCCTTGATCGCCCCGGTGATGGCGAGCATTTCGCGCATTCCCGGACCGCCCTTGGGGCCTTCGTTGCGGATGACCACCACATCGCCTGCGACGATGCTGCCGTTCTCCAGCGCGTCCATCGCGGCGCGTTCCCCGTCGAACACCCTTGCCGTTCCGGCGAATACATCGGAGTCGAAGCCCGCGCTCTTCACCACCGCCCCTTCGGGAGCCAGCGTGCCGTGCAGGATGGTGAGCCCGCCGGATCGGTGGATGGGCCGGTCGAGCGGCCGGATCACGTCGCCGTCGAGGCCGAGTTCGATGTCGGCGAGGTTCTCGGCCATGGTCTTGCCGGTGACGGTCATGACGTCGCCGTGCAGCAGGCCCGCGTCGAGCAGTGCCTTCATCACGACGGGGATCCCGCCGACCCGGTCCACATCGGTCATCACGTAGCGGCCGAACGGTTTCAGGTCGGCCAGATGCGGCACCTTGTCGCCGACCCGATTGAAGTCGGCGAGGGTGAGGTCCACTCCGGCCTCGCGGGCGATCGCCAGCAGGTGCAGCACCGCGTTGGTCGATCCGCCGAGTGCCATGACCACGGTGATGGCGTTCTCGAAGGCAGGCTTGGTCATGATGTCGCGCGCGGTGATCCCCTTGCGCAGCAGCTCGACGACGGCCTCCCCGGATCGGTGCGCGTAGACGTCGCGCCGGCGGTCGGGGGCCGGCGGCGCCGCCGACCCGGGCAGGCTCATGCCGAGCGCTTCGGCTGCCGAGGCCATCGTGTTGGCGGTGTACATGCCGCCGCACGCCCCTTCGCCCGGACAGATCGCGCGCTCGATGCGGTCGACCTCTTCGCGGCTGATGAGTCCCTTGATGCAGGCGCCGACGGCTTCGAAGGCGTCGATGATGGTGACGTCCTTGCCGTCGAGATTGCCCGGCAGCGTCGATCCCGCGTAGAGGAACACGCTGGCCAGGTCGAGCCGGGCGGCCGCCATCAGCATGCCGGGCAGGCTCTTGTCGCACCCGGCGAGCAGCACCGACCCGTCGAGGCGCTCGGCCATCATGACCGTCTCGACGGAGTCCGCGATGATCTCGCGGCTGACCAGCGAGAAGTGCATGCCCTCATGCCCCATCGAGATACCGTCGGACACCGAGATGGTCCCGAATTCGAGCGGGTACCCGCCGCCCGCGTGCACGCCTTCCTTCACGGCGTCGGCCAGCCGGTCGAGCGACAGGTTGCACGGGGTGATCTCGTTCCAGCTCGACGCCACCCCGATCTGGGGCTTCACCCAGTCCTCGTCCCCCATGCCGACCGCGCGGAGCATGCCGCGGGCGGCGGTCTTCTCGAGCCCGTCGGTGACATCGCGTGAGCGGGGCTTGATATCGAACGATGAATCGGTGTCGGATGCCATGGCCCAAGCCTACGACTCACCAGCGAAAACGCCGACGCCCCGCCCGCGTGGCAATCTCCGGCGGAACTACCGGACAGGTCAGCGCGGTGCGGGGCACTGACCTTCGTAGCGGCTGAGGCCGAGGCCGTTGCTGGATTTGCTGCGACCGACGGGGCCGTTCTTGGCGGCACGGACCCAGGTGCCCTCGGTGTCGAGGACGGGCATGCGTTCGCTGAAAGCCCGGCTGTACCTGGTGGTTCCGTCGACGGTGAGGATGCCGTCGCGGACGTCGATGTGGGCGACGGTCGCCCAGAAGGAGTTCTTGCCGTTGCCGATGACGACGGTGATCTGATCCGCGTCGGGACCGGGCAGTCCGTCGGGCCCGGGGCGGCCGTAGCGCACCCGGACACGCGGGCGGCCGAAGGTATCGATGGCACCGGCACCGTTGTCGACGGACTGGTACACGTTGAGCAGCAGGTCACCGTTCTCGGTGGGACGGACGACCACCTGTTCGGTGGCGGGCAGGCCACCGGCCCCGGGGCCCCGGCTGTCGCCCTGGTGGTGGATGTGCGGCCAGATGTTCAGATCGCCCTGGTGCCCCTTCTCACCGCTGACCACGACATAGTCGCCGGTGAGTTCGTTGCGGCAGAAGAAGTACACGTCCAGGTCGCCGGTGCCGAACTCGGTCGGCTTGCCGTTGCTGTCGTATTTCGCGCCGCGCCCGTCCCATTCGAGGCCGACGGTGAGCACATGGCCCGCACCGCCTTTGCGGAGATCGATGGTGGCCCGCTTGTCCGGCGAATCCTTGGTGAGCACCACATCGACTTTGCGCAGATCGATGGTCGGGTTCTGCTGCGCCGCAACGGGTTGCGGTGAGGTAAGCGCAGGCGCGGAATCCTCCACCGCCTCCTCGTCGACCGTGATTCCGTGCTCGGTCGCGAAGGCCGCGAGACCCGCGCTGTAGCCCTGGCCGATCGCGTCCAGCCGCCACCCGCTCCCCCGCCGGTACAGTGCGACCGCCTGCAGGACGGTCTCGGAATCGAGCCCGGCTGGCGTGAAGCTCAACCCCTGCCCGCTACCGTTCACCGCCACCCGCAGCCCCGCCACCTCACCGAACCGGATACCCTGCGCCTCGGTACTTCCCGCGATGACCACCCGGTGGATCTCGGCCGGAATCGTCGAAAGATCGACGGAGACAACGGCATCCGATTCGAGCTGGACACCGGGAGCGGACGGGTTGTTGAAGAAGACGAAGTCGGCGTCGGTGCGCACCTTCCCGTCGGCGGTCACCAGGACCGCGGACACGTCGACCGCACCCGCGGGGCCGTCGAGATCCAGGCGAACGGTGTAGCGTCCGTCGGTGAGATCGGTCTTCGATCCCTTCGCCACTTCGACCATCGTCGCACTCATGACGTCCGCTCCTCCACTCGCCGGTCGTCGCCGTCGACGGCGAACAGTCCAACCGTACCGGTCCGCGACTCCGCGCTGTCCGTTTCACCAGCGACCCCGACCTCGCCGTTGGCTCCGGTCACAAGATGTCACCGCATCGCTGGCAGGCGCGCGGTCGCTGACGTTCACTGATCGATATGGACGTCCGTGAGCTCATCGACCGCAAGTCGGGTCGCCGGGTCTCGGTGGTTGTCCCCGCCCTGGACGACGAGGACACCGTGGCCGGGGTCGTGGCGTCGGTGCGTCCGTTGCTCGGTGGTCTGATCGACGAACTGATCGTGCTCGACGCCGGCTCGACCGATCACACCGTCGCCCGGGCGAGGGCGGCGAGCGCGGCCACCTACACCCTCGAGGAGGCGATGCCGGGAGTGCCGCCCAGGCCCGGCAAAGGCGAGGTGGTGTGGCGCTCGCTCGCGGTGGCGACCGGCGATCTGCTGGTCTACCTCGACGCTGACCTCGTGGCACCTGATCCGCTGTTCGTGCCCGCCCTACTGACTCCCCTGCTCACCGAACCCGGCATCGCGCTGGTGAAGGGCTTCTACCGGCGGCCGATCACCACCGGCGCGCAGCTGGACGCCGACGGCGGCGGCCGCGTCACCCAGCTGGTCGCGCGACCGCTGCTCACCGCGCTGGCACCTGCACTGGCCGAAATCGTGCAACCCCTGGGCGGCGAATACGCCGTCACCCGGGCCTTCCTCGGCGATGTGCCCCTCGCGGGTGGATACGGCGCCGAGATCGGGATCCTGCTCGACTGCTGGCAGCGCCACGGTCTGTCCGCCATCGCCCAGGTCGACCTCGGCATCCGTGTGCACCGCAACCGCCCGACCCACGAACTGGCGGTGATGAGCCGTCAGGTGGTCGCCACCCTCCTCGACCGCCTCGGTATCCGCGACTCCGGCATCGGCCTGGTCCAGTTCCTGCCGAGCGAAACCGGCTGGCGCCGAACACCTTCGGAGGTCAGCCTGGTCGACCGCCCGCCCATGCGACGGGTCGTCACCGCGCACCGCGAGATCGCCTGAGCCCGGACACACCTGTGCCCCGGTCGGCGAACCGACCGGGGCACGGGCGATTACGCCGCGACCAACCCGAAGTCGAGCTTCACCAGCTGATCGGCACAGTCGAAGTACCGGTCGTCGTGGGTGATCACGATGACGGTCTTCCCGCGCCGCTTCAGATCGGTGAGGATCTCGCGGTAGAACACCTCACGGAACCTCGGTTCCTGATCGGCGGCCCACTCGTCGAACACGTAGATCTGCCGGTCCTCGAGCAGCGCGGTGAGCAGCGCCAGGCGTTTGCGCTGCCCCTGCGACAGGTCGACGGTCGACAGGCGCCCGCCCTCCACACTCACCTTGTGCGCGATCTGCAGCTCCTCGAGATACCGCCGCACCTCGGCGTCGATTCCCGGCCGGTCGAAGCCCAGGTAGTCCTCGAACAGGTGGAAATCGGTGAACACCGCCGACGAGTTCTGCCGGAACCATTCGATGTTGTCGTGGTCGATCCTCTCCCCGTTGAGCGACAACGACCCCGTGCGCGGCACATACAGACCGGTGATGATCTTGGCCAGCGTCGACTTCCCGCTGCCGTTACCGCCGACGACGAAGGTGATCTGGCCCGGCTCGAAGACCAGGTCGATCGGCCCGAGCCGGAACCCGCCCTCGCCGGACTCGTCGAGCCCGGGCGGCGGCCCCAAGGGCACCGGCCGCACATCGGTGGCGCCGTGGTCGACCCAGTTCTTGCCGTTCACATCGGGACCGGCCGAGGGCCGCGCGCCGGGATGCGCCGGATGCGGACCACCGGGATGCCCGTTGCCCCCGCGCGGCGGAACACCGGGACGCGGCGGATGCGCCGGCATCCCGCCCGGGTGTGTGCCGGGCGGCGGTGGCACCGGCGACGGCGCCTCGGAGCGGTACACGTAGGTCACGTCCGACAGTTCGAGCTTGGCCTGTCCCACCGGCGGACGCTCGACGTAGGGCAGTTCGTCCTCGTTGTGCATCGTCGTCATCGACAGGTTCATCGCCCGGATCTTGGCCAGCGCCACGTCACCGCGCAGCAGATCGGGAATGCGGTGCATGAAGTTCTGCATCGGCATCGCCAGGAACGTGGTCACCAGCACGTACCCGAACATCGTCTCGCGCGGCAGGTCGAGCGCCGCGGCGAGGACGAACAGGATCAGCGCCATCGTCGCCAGCTGCAACGCCTGACCGAAACCCTGTGCGTAGGAGAACTTCGACCCGGCGTCGGTGTTCTGATCACGCAAGGTGCCCGCCGAACCGAGCAGATGCCGGTCCATGAAATCGCGACGGCGACCACGGTGCAGCTTGAGTTCCTTGATGCCGAGCGTCACCGCCTGGAAAGAGCGCAGCAGCGCGTCCTCGTTCTCCCGAGCCTCACGGTAGATCCCGCGCACCCGCTTGAGAACCATTTCGACACAGGCGATCCCGACCAGCGTACCGGCCACGGTGACCGCGAAGATCGGTCCCGACACCACTGCCAGGAACACGAAGCAACCCACGATGGTCGCCACGTCGACGCAGATCGCCGGAATGGCGGTGACCGCCTGCGACAGCGAACGCACGTCCTCGGTGAGCGTCGCCATCAGGCGATGCATGCCGAGCCGTTCCAGGTGCTCCAATGGAGCGGCGACGATCCCGGAACTCAGATCGCTGCGCAACCGGTAGATGGCGTCCTGCGACAGCCGGATCAACAGCACCTGCGACAGCACGCCGCTGACCAGGATCACCAGACCGGTCAGCACGAATCGGGCGATCAGGTCGTCCGGCGGCGGTTTCGGCGAGACCGCCGCGTTGATCAACGTCACCAGATAGGTGTTGGCGACGCCGCAGATCAGGCCCGCGACCACCACGGCCGCGATCCTGGCCGGCGACAGCGCGGCGAGAAAACGGAGCAATTGCATGATGGACTCTCAGCTGCGGATGACATCGAACACGATGCCCTCGAGGGTGACACCGGGCGCGAACGAGAACGCCACCCCGGTGGAAATCGGTGCCGCCGAATCGGATTCGCGGATCATGCGTTCGAGCACGAAGATCAGCGACACACTCAGCATGTTGCCGTGCTCGGCGAGCACCGCCCAGCTCGGCGCGGCCGACTCCGGCGCGATACCCAACGACCGGGCCGACTCCTCGATGATGCGCGGACCACCGGGGTGGATCGCCCACAGCTCGACATCGGCCTTGCCGAGACCATTGCGCGCCAGCACCTGCGTCACCACCGGGTCGACACCGCGGTAGATGTAGTCGGGCAGGCTCGCCGCGAGCTCGCAGGTGATGCCCGCGTCCTTCACCCCGAGCACGATGCCGTCCTCGGCGTCGTCGAAGAGGTGGCTGAAGCTGTCGCGGATCACGACACTGCCGGGCGCCAGCGGCTGATGCACCTGATTGGCGCCGATCACCACCGCACCGCACCCGTCGCCGAAGAGGCTGTGGGTGATCACATCGTTGACGTCGTCGTCGAAAACCGCGTTGACCGAACTCAATTCGATGCACAGCACCATCGACTTCTTGTCCGGATGGGCTCGCACGAAGTCGACGGCGGTCCGGATGCCGTTCATCGCGGCGGCGCAACCCATGAAGTTCACGATCATCCGGTTGACCGTCGGCGAGAGGCCGAGTTCCTTGACGACCGCGACGTCCACACCCGGGGCGATGAATCCGGTGCTGGTCACGAAGATCAGCTGACCGATGTCCTCGGCCGGGTTCGCCAAGCCGGCCACGGCGCGGCGCGCCACGTCGACCGCCAGCGGGGCCGCGTGCTCGAAGAACAGATTCATCCGCTCCCGGATGGTGCCGGGGCGCCTGCTGAACTCGAGGAAATCGGGAGCGAGTGGATCGATCGCCAGATGTCGGGTGTCGATCCTCGTCTTCTCGTAGATCCGTGGAATGCGCTGCCGCTGAACGGGATCGGAGAACAGTTCCGCCACGCGTCCGGCGTTGACAGCCTGCTCGATCACTCGCTGCGGCGAGCCCGTCGCCACGGCCTCGATCACACCGACGGTGGTGGGCGGCGTCGGAGGTAGCAGATCGTGCCCGCGATCGACGTCGGCCGTCTTCAGCGGACCGTGTGGTCGACGCACACCTTCATCAATGGAAACAGACACGGGCACAATTCCTTTCGAGACAGAGAAGACGTGGCAGCGGCCGGGTCAGACGGTTCCGATGCCGGTGAAGCCCTGCACCGTGTAGGTGACGCAGGTCTTCAGCGCTGTGGGTGCGCAGTGTTCACGCACCAGTCCCCACCGGTTCTGCTTGGCCTCGTCCGAGGGCGCGAGCAGATAGGTCCGGCACAGCTTGGGAAGTCGATCACCGAAGAAGCTCTTCGCGGGCAGCCACTGCACCCCGAATTTCGCGGCTTCCTCACGCACCACGTCCTCGGTGGCGATATTGGCGAAACCGCTGCGCTGGAACGGAAGAACGTGATGGACGCGGTGCGAGCTCAAGCCCGCCGACAGGAAGCAGTCGACGTACTTGTTGCCCACCACGGTCAGGTCGTAGGCCTGTTCGAGCTGGTTGACACCCCAGTCCTCGGTCTCGGTGTGCAGTTCCTCGGTCGGCACCTCGAAGTCGTGGCTCGCGACCACCATGAAGGTGCTGATCCACAGGGTGATCACGAATTGCAGTGTCCAGGCGAGCAGGTCGCCCGCGACGGCGAAGGCCACGAACTCGGCGACCAGCAGGAACCGCATGCCGAACGACCCGATGAAGTGCGGCAGCGCACCACGCCAGGTGCCGTACATGTCCTTGATGCCCACCTTGCGGGTGAGCCGGCAGACATCGAGCAGGCGAATGATCATGCCCGTCAACAGATGCCCGAATTTGTGCACGGTGTGGATCGGCACCCGGTACAGGCGCGGGACCTGCATCATCATGGTGAAGACGTTCTTCTTGATGTCGACTTCACTCTGGGTGTGCGGGTGGTGCAGCAGGGCGTGGCCGTCGGCGGTGACGAAAGACAGTGCGACATAGTTCATGTCGAAGGCGTTCACCGCGTACTTGTTCCAGCCCTTCTGCGCGCGGTGGATCGCGTAGTGGCCGAAGCCGGCCAGCGAACTGCGCAGCAGCACCATCGCGATCACGAAGACCGGCAACGGCATCCAGCTGGTGTCGTAGAGCCGCAGGCCCTGCACCGCGATGTAGGCGAAGATCAGGAACGCGACGACGATGTCGAACGCGCGGTCCATGCGCTTCAACCGCGCGGCCAGCTCCGGTTCCTTGATCCGGGCCTTCACCGCGTGCAGCAGGTCGTTCTTGTCGTCGAACTTGTACTTCGGGGTGTCGTCCCAGCTGTTGAAGCCCTCTTTGAAGAGGAAGTCCGGGGCGTTGTTCTTCGGATGGATGTCCTCGGGCGTGGCATTACGATTGAGGCTGTAACGCTCGATCATTCGCGCGATTTTTTCCGGATCACGATGGTAGGAACCGATGATCGAGGTGATGTCGCGGTTTTTCGTGCGGCCGATGAAGAATTCACCGCCCGGATGCTTGGAGATCCACTCGCTCAGGTCGTAGGCTTTGCCGTTATACACCCACACGTTATTGACGGGCGGTCGCCCTCCGGGGCCGGGTGGTGGCGGGAGCTCGCGCTCCTGTTCATCAGGTCGATCATCGATCGTCATCAGTGCTTCCTTCGTGTCCGAACGGCGGTCGATGCGTGTGCCTGCCGACCAGCGTCCCGACACGTATAGTCCTTGCGGCGCCTTGCATCTCGCTGAAAGTTCTCTTATCGAGTGACCCAACGACACACCGGTCCGGGTCGGCGGAGCGGCACGGTGTGCCGGATTCCGCGATCCCGGACCGGTGTGGGCTGTCGGGTGCGTGTGCGGGTGAGGATCAGCCCGCGGGCTTGACGATGTTCACCGGCTTGGCCCAGTTCGACAGGCCGACGGTGACCTCGCCCTGGTCCTTCTTCACCACGGCGCGAACGAGATTGGGGCCCTCACCGGTGGAGGCGGCCTCCGACGGCTTGGTCGAGTCC
Source organism: Nocardia sp. NPDC023733 (assembly GCF_040639775.1). Taxonomy (NCBI): domain Bacteria; kingdom Bacillati; phylum Actinomycetota; class Actinomycetes; order Mycobacteriales; family Nocardiaceae; genus Nocardia; species Nocardia sp. NPDC023733. Next base: position 1,851,527 of record NZ_JBFAAN010000001.1, read on the forward strand.
GAGGCAGGCGGGGCGACGTCCTGGATCCACACGGTGATCGGCATGGTGCCGGCGTTCTGGCCGATGCGGGGCACGATCGGGTCGATCACCGCGGCGTCGATGGTGCCGCTCACCTTGACGGTGTTGATGCCGTCGATGACCTCGCGGGCCTCGGCCTTGGGGTTCTGGATGTTGGCGATCACGTTCGCGATGCCCTTGTCCTTGTCCAGGATGACGCCCGGATCGTAGACCTTCTCGGCCGGACCGGCAGGCACGTAGCGACCGCTGACCTCGGTGTAGAGAACCTTGTCCACCACAAGGAATTTCGCCTCGGTGAACGGGTCCTCGGGCTTGATCTTGACCTTCGCCTCACCCATCGCGGCGCCCGTGCCCTGGGTCTCGTTGGTGACGTCGGCCGAGACGGTTTCCACCGGCAGGTCGGGCAGGTTCTTGACGTCGATGTTCAGGTGGACGGTGCGCAGGGTCTGGGTGGTCTTGGCCGACTCCTTCACGATCTGCGCACCGTCGGGCAGAGCGCCGGTCGGCGGAGCCGCGGTGGTGGTCGAGTCGTCGGTCGAGCAGCCGGTGACGAGGGCGGCGCACAGTGCGGCGGCCGCGACGACCGCGGTCACGGCGGACCGGCGACGCGGGGTGCGGTGCGGTGTGATGTCGATCAAGGTTCATCCCCTGGAGATGGTCGTAATTCGCTTGGTGAGGCAGCCGAAGCTGCCGTCGCCTGCGACATACTAAGCAGACCATCGGACATCTCGCGCTCCCCCGCGGTGATCGTACCCGAGGATTGCATTTTCGTGAGTTATCTAGTTGTGCTAACGATTTCGGGCTCGAACAGCTTCGCTGGAGTGCCAGGCGGCACGCGAATGCCCTGCGAGCTGTTACCGATCAGTTCTCGGCAGAGGTGAGGTGTCGGCGACGGTTTGCTTTCGCTCGCCGGACCCGACGCGACGCGGCATCATCTTCGGCCGGGCACCGCGCGCCGAATCCCCCGACCGCTTGCGCCGCGACGCAGCGAGGTCGATGACATCGGCCTCGTGTGCAGGGCTGCCGTCGGCGCGACGCTGCGGCTCCGCGTCGGCCGACCACGTTCCGGTCTCGGCTTGCAATTCCGCGCGGGTGACCGGGCGGGTGGGCGCGGGGTCGTAGACGGGCGGTGAGTACCAGGGACGACGACGCGGATCATCGAGGTCCTGCGGGCTGTGCCGTGGTCGTCTGGGCAGCCGGACGACTTTCGAGGCCGCGCCCTCGGCACTGGATCTGCCCTCGGTGCCCTTCACATCTACTCTCTTCCGACGCAGCGGCTGTGCTGCGCAGCGAATCGCCTGGCAACCACACAGGTGGTCTCCGCAGCCTACCGCATGCGCGACGCGTCATGGAGGCGCCCTTCGCCGGATTCCTCAATGCCCGGCGGCGACGTATTCGTGAGGTGAATAGACAGCGGCAGCCAGACTTCGTTGGACCTTAGACTGGCGCCGGCACGTCGGCACCGCGCCGAGATTGGAGTAGGAGTTGTGGTGATTCGGGCTGTTGTGTTCGATGTCGGCGAGACCCTGGTGGACGAGACAAGGGAGTATGGCACCTGGGCGGACTGGTTGGGAGTCCCCCGCCATACCTTCGTCTCGGTGTTCGGGGCCGTAATCGCCCAAGGCCTGGACTACCGAGAGACCTTCCAAGTGTTCAAGCCGGGTTTCGATCTCGACCAGCAGCGACAAGCCCGCGCGGATGCGGGTCAGCCGGAGTGGTTCGGCGAGGACGACCTCTACCCGGATGTTCGCCCGGCACTGTCCGCTCTCCGTGCGATGGGTATCTGGGTGGGCATCGTCGGAAACCAGACGGTGCGGGCGGGTGGTCTCCTACGTGGGCTTGACCTGCCAGCCGACTTCATCGCGACCTCAGATGATTGGGGCGTGGCAAAGCCTGATATCGCGTTCTTCGACAAGGTTGTCGAGGTCGCCGGTTGCCCCGCAGAACAGATCATCTACGTTGGCGACCGCATCGACAACGACATCACCCCGGCCACGAAGGTCGGGATGCGGACCGCCTACATTCAGCGCGGGCCGTGGGGCTGGATTCATAAGGACCGCCAGGACGTCAAGGAGCTTTCGGACTGGCGCATTCTCAGCCTGTCCGAACTCCCTGACATCGTGAAGGCTGAAAGCTAGCCGGAGAGCGAGTTGACGGTTGTATGCCAGTCGTACAACCGCTCATCAAGTGCTCGCACCTGTGGTAGCGAGTCCCACTTGCGCAGGTCTTGTCGGACTACCTTGATCCGCTCCAAAGTCGTTGCGTACCAGTGCTCCCCGATTCCGTCCAGTGCATCCTCGAGGAAACGGCATGCTTCTTCCGGCAGCTTCTCCAACACACAAGCGGCTGCGGCGTCAGCAAGATATACCGACCGCTGTTTGACCGATTCCGCGGGAAGTTCGTCCAGGACTTGGCGCAGTGTTGCCAGCGCTTGGCGGCCGTCGCCGGCAGAGACCAAGGTGTTGGCCTTGAAGCCTGCGAGCCGTGTCGGAGAGAACCAGTCCAACCAGGGCGGAGACGGCCGCTCTTGGGGGTCGTGCAGGGCATAGGACTGTTCCGCGTGCCGAATGAGATCGAGAGCCTGACGAGTGTTGCCAAACCTGGTTTCGACCTCGGCTTCGACAGCGTCCAGCCAGGCAGTCAGTTCATGGTTGCCGTTTCCTCGTCGCGCAAATGCCCGCGCCGCGCGAACGCGCTCCCGGGCTTCCTCTGCCCGTTTCGTTTCGCCGGAGAATGCCGGGATAAAGGCCATATGCGCCAGGACTGCGCAGCCGAGAAGGGCGTCAGCCGCTTCGTGCGCCGCCTGCAGCGCCAGGACAAAACTACTCTGAGCTTCATCTGCCTGCTGAAGGTCGAAGAACTCGAGGCGACCCGAAAGCAACGCCGACTCCGATACCGCCTTTGCCAACGCGACGGTTGCCCGGACGTCCACCTGCGGAATGAGTTCTGATCCCAGCAGCGCGTGATGAGCGACGGAGCGGTGCAGCTGCTTCGCTGGCAGCGACCAGTACCACCCACGATGCGCAACCGTGATGGCCACGTAGTTCTTCACGACAGCTGCCGGTAGCTCCGCACCGGTCAAGCCGCGCCTGGACCGCACGGCTTGAATCCGGTTGCCACTCAGCACATCTCCAGAATTTCGCGCCTCTGAACTGTTGCGCCACGGTGGTGAGAATCCGAGCTCTGTGACGGGTCGCTTGAAAAGCGCTTCCAACGCTGCGGCATGTTCTGGATGCGGCCAGGGCGGATCGTCTGACTCCCAGCGTCTTACGGTTCGAGCGGCTACCTCCAGACGGAGACCGATCGTCCGCGCCACTTCGGTCAATGCGTCGGCCAACGCCGCCTGAGAGCGGTATCCCAGAGCCTGCCGTGCCGCGCGAAGCGCCGCGTTCCCATTGTTCGCCATAGCATCCAGCCTAGTCCGCTATCAGGACAATTGACGAGGAGCCTATCCGGATGTGGCCGCTTGGTGTCCGCTTGTTTGTCCTTCTTTGGGCACTTGTCTTCGGTCAACGTTGTTGCCATGAAACCGCGCAGGTCGGGACAGCCGGCTCGCCGCGAAGCGGATACCGCGAAGGATCACGGAGGACCGATGAACGAGCCCGAACCATCGACAGACCACACGCGGATGGCCCCGACTCGTCCGACCAACTTGTCGGCGACGACGACAAGCACCCTCGAGGATGAGGTTATCGACGTTCTCAGGCCGGGCGGGATGTTGACCGCCGACACGATCGCTCACAACCTGAACGCGCCGAAGTGGCGTGTCGTCCGCGTACTGAACACCTTGCGGGACAAAGGGGACGCCTTCCGCAACCGGCGCGGGGAGTGGCAGATTTCGGCCGGGAAACGCCGCCCAGAACGGCAGGTGATCCGATGAGCGGCCTCGCTCCGCCAACTCCCAAGCGTCAGCCGGCTGTGGCCGACCTTGTGGCGTTGCTCGAGGCGATGCGGGAAGCCGGATGGGTCGCTACAGCACCGAGCCCGGTCGAGGGCGCCATGCCAACCGGGGCGATCACCCCGCCCACCGACGCACCGAGTGGTCACTCATGAACCAAATGCACTCTTTCCCATCATCATTCGTTGAAACACCCCGCGCGCGATGCGAGTTCTACCGGCGCGTGTGCTCGCTGCCGACCGTGGTCGACCCCGAGACGGGTCGGATAACGATGCGAGCCGGAATGGTCGGCGCAGTGATGATGCCTGCCGATTTGGCACGACGAGTGAAAACCGCACTCGATATCCGTGGAGTCACACCGTTGCCGATCATCGGCCACCCGCGGGCGGGAATGTGGACATTCCTCGTGCGATCGGATATCCGACCTATCGGCGACCCCGCCGAGGTCGCCCAGCTCTGGACCGCGCGCGTGGTCGTGATCCGTGAAGGTGACATCGCCTTGCCTTCCCCGGTGCCGGACGCACTGGTGGTCCGTACATGGATCTCACCGGCAATCAGCGCCTTCCGGCCGTCCGGAGCGGTTGTGATCGAATGCGCTCGTACGTGCCTACCGGGGCGGCACCCCCGATGAACACCGGCGGCAGGTCGCCACACCCTCATGAGCCCGATATCAGGCTTACGGTCCAGTTCGCCAGTGTACGAATAGATTTCGTGGCTTGCCTGACCGCCGCCTTCGTGTTTGTTCAAGACATCGCCGTCCGCCGGTCTTGCACCGTCGCTGTCGACTCCGGCCGCTGCACCGGACTTCCGCGGCTTCCGAACAAACGCTTGTATCTACTGCCCTGACCTGCACGACCGCACCGAAACACCGACCGATCGAATGGCCTTCGCGCCGCCCCGGTGAGACACACGACACTCACCCGGCTGGCAGCACGAAGGCGGCCCCGGAATCGAATATCCCCGGTAATGCCGCAATCTCCGGGGCCCAAACTTGCCGACCGCGCAGGAGGAAGCGACAACAGGTGAGCACAACAGACCGCCCACAGCGCGTCATGTTGGACCCGTCCAGCCCCAACCGCGCTCGCGTTCACTCCGCCTTGCTCGGCGGTAAGGACTACTACCCCGTCGATGACGTGGTCGCCGAAAAACTTGCGGCCAACAAGATCACGCCCGCGATCACCGAATCCCGCCGATTCGCCCGCCGCGCCGTCACCCATCTCCTGATCCACCACCGGGTCACCCAGTTCGTCGAACTCGGCTGCGGGTTCCCACACACCCCGAATATCCACGACATCGCAGAAGATCACACCAGCAGCGCGCGCACGCTCTACATCGACAACGATCAACTCGCGGCCAACCACGCCCGCGCCCTGATGGCGGGGCACCACGCCCGCACCGCCGAAGTCGACCTCACCGACACTACCGCCGTAGTCGAGGCCATTGCTACAACCTTCGACATGTCGGCACCGATAGCGTTGATACTGTCCGGCACCGCCGAACTCATCGATGACGCACCGTCGATGATCGCGGCGTTGACCCACGCGCTACCGGCCCCGACCTGGCTGGTGCTCACCCACATCACCGCCGACGTTTTCGGCCACGACATCACATCGGCCGCGCAGGCCCTGCGCGCAGTCGGGATCGCTTACCACCCACGTACGCATGACGACATCGCGTCGATGCTCACCGGCTACCACCTACACACACCAGGGTTGGTCGCTCCGCACCGATGGCGACCCGAATCAATCGGATCGGACCGCTACCGTCACGTCAGCGAACCAATGCACCCCGAAGCGTGGGACCTCAGCGCTTACGCCGCCATCGGACAGCAGTGTCGGGCATGAGCCGATCCCGACGCTCGTGAACGCACGGGTCGCGGCAATAGCGGATGGTTCGACGTGCTGCGTGCCTACAGCACCGCCTGACCTACGACGAATTCGGTCTGCGCTCGGCGCCTCCGTGCGCCGTCACCGATCGTCTGAGGACTGGGCTGCGTGTATCGCGGCTGCGACGGATGAAGCATGGAGATCTACCACCACGTCTTCACCGTCTCGGCGGCCGCGTTCGGAGACTGCCAACCCGATCAGGGCCAGCTCCGCAGCGCGGTCTCGTAAAGCGTATTGGTCTGCGGTTTCCTCCCCGATCTCGCCGGTTTCGTCTCGATTCCAGGCGGCCACAGCTGCCTCGGCCAACTCGAGGGGCAAACGAACGGAGACCGGCTGAACCCGAGGGGCGAACCATTCACCGATAGCGGCAAGCACTTTCGAATCGTCGAGGTACCTGGTGTTCGGCTCTTCCTCGGTCATGAATGGGAGCGTATGCAGCTGATCCACAGCGTGTCCAACTTTATCCTTGATCCGCCACCACCTCGGGCTCTCGGCCGCCCATGCTCGCTCATCAGCACTATTGGTCGTTCGCCGGCCGCACTCCCAGCGGCAGAAGAGTGTGTTCGGCAAGGCGACCTCGTCGATGGCCTCCGAAACCTCTTATGCAGCGGCGGAGCTGACGGAAATCCGCAGTGGTCGCCCGGACTCGGTCCAATACATATCGACTGTCGCGTCGGCGTGTACCCGGAGACCGGCAAGGGCCGAGTCTGCCGCAGCCACGGCTCTGACCCGGGCCACTCGTCGTCATCGTTGACCGCGTCCGTCTTTGCGCGAGGCGATGGCCGCCGACGAGGGCGCTCCCGCGGCCAAGGGCGACTAGATCGGTTTCGGCAGATCCATCACGAACACCGCACTGCGTGATGGTCTTTGCGGTGCCCCCAAGACTTGGGTCGATCTCGAGTCCATGCGCTGCGGTATCTTCCAAGCGATCGCCGCACCCTGGTCGGCGCGCAGAGGAAGCACGCCACATGTTCAACAAATCTTTTGCGGTCGCCGCGCTCTCGGTTAGCGCCGCTGCCGTTCTTGCGGCACCCCCCGCCGCCGCCGACCCGGTCAACTGGGGCGCAATTTCCCTCAGCGTGTGGGGCAACGTCTACGCCTTTTCGATCAACCACCCCACGGAAGCCGACGCCATTCGAGCCGCCGACCGAGCGTGCAAGGGTCAAGGCATCATCGACTGCCGGATGATGGTGACGTTCGCGGACGGCTGCGGCGCAGTCGTGACGAGTCCGCTCGCGATCGTCGCAGGGTTCCCGATCGTGGGCTTCGGTAAGGGGGCGACCCCGGGAGAGGCATACGCAGACGCCACCCGCAACCTCCCCACCGGCACCGGAAGTGTCGGCTCGTTCGATCGCGAACATGCCTGCACCCAGCCTTGATCCAGTTCCAGCACGGTCCTCGGCAAGAGCGATACTCGTGTGCTGATGTGCTGTAGCGGTGCAATCCGGCCTGGGCGTCCACTCCTAGCCGGTTCGAACAGCGCGGCACTCTGCATACCGGGCATTTCATTCGGCGATCTCAGCCGACAAACTGGTCGCTAGGCTCCGATCGCTGATCGACACTCTGTTCATGGGAAAGAAGACCGGCCAGAGCTGCGACCACACCGATTCGGCCGACCGATCCCTGGTATCAGCGGCGGCCAACTCTGCGCTTCTGCTCGAAGAAGCGACGTCGGTCCCCGATCACGCCGTCAGCATCGCCCTCGACCCAGTTGGATGGCGAGCTCTTCATTCGCCGTACGCCGCTGCGGGATCGCATACTCCGCGTCGTAGAAGACCCGGTTCACGGAAATCGGCAGTCGAGTGGATTCGTCAGCTGTGCTGCGACCCTCAGGATCGCGCGGGCGGCGCGGCAGATGCAGACGTTCGAGACCGCCCGCCCAGCGGCATTACCGCGCATTCAGCCCGGGACGCGTGGTCAGTAGAGTTCGACTTCCCAGGCCTGCAGGTCCACTTCTCCCGGCGGGAGTTCGCCTTTGCAGTACTTATAGAGCCACAGTGCGGCGCGGCGTTCGGCGTACTTCTCGTTGAGGGGCTCACCTTGGTCATCGAACTCGAGAACGTTGGCGAAGATGGCGAAGCAGATCTCCATTTGCGAAGGTGAGTTCTTCAACTCGTCCCAATAATTGATCCCGTCCAGCATCGGATGACCGACCGATCCACGGGCTACCCATCCGGCAAAACGGCGAAGCGCTCCCGATGCGCCGTTGCTCAGTCGATCCGACATGCGCGGAGGGTATCAACGTCATTGGTCGCGGGCATCCCGATATTCGGCAGGTGCGAACGTTCAGACTCAGGCGTCCTGTAATCCGAAGTGCCAGAGGATCATCGACGGGACGCCGACGTTCGCGGCTCGAGCTACTTCCAGTACCCCGATGGCCGCCCCTCCAGTCTTCGAACCACTCGAGCGCGTCGTATGCCGACCGCTATCGGGCAGGCCTACCCCACCTGCTCGACGGGTGAAACGGCAAGCAGTATCAAGTCCCATCCATTCCCACGCAGCGTACTGGTGTGAATTCGAGAGCACTGCCGTGATCGCATTCGACCTCGCAATCAACGAGTACGGCCTGCTGAGAGCGCCTACGGGTCCGAGGCAGCTGCTCACGGTGAGAGCCTCCATCGTGCGCCAATCTGCGGGCCGGGGCACGCCGAACAACATAGGGGCCTGTTGAGTCAGATGAGCTGGCGGGCCCTGATCGGATACGGGTGGTAGTCGAGGAGCGCGCAGTGAGTCGCTCGGTCCTCGACGCTCGACTTAGCCGGCCGGCAGTGCCGCCGGACATCAGGTCCACAAACGCACAATATCGCCGCCTCGGTCGGCGATGTGCGCCGGTGATAGCCATCTGCATTGAGTACTGGCCGAAAATCGTTGCGGGACCGACCTCGTGGAGGCGTTATGAGCACAGCTCTGATCATCGTCGACGTACAGAACGACTTCTGTGAGGGCGGCTCGGTGCCCGTCACGGGCGGAGCCGCGCTGGCCGAAAGGATCAGCGAATATCTACACGCCAGCGAATATGCCGCGATCACCGCTACTCGCGACTACCACATCGACCCCGGCCCACACTTCTCCGACAACCCCGACTTCGTCGACTCGTGGCCGCCACACTGCCGGATCGACACGCCAGGCGCAGAGTTCCATCCGAACCTGGACACTGCGCCGATCGACGAGGTCTTCTTCAAAGGCGCCTACGCCGCCGCCTACTCCGGATTCCAGGGCACCACCGAGGACGGGACAGCCCTGGCGGACTGGTTGCGCGCCAAGGGTATAGACACCGTCGACGTCTGTGGCATCGCCACCGACCACTGCGTTCGCGCCACCGCCGCGGACGCTCGCACCGCCGGGTTCAACACCCGCGTACTCGTAAACCTGTCCGCAGGTGTTTCGCCCGCGGGCATCGAACGGGCCCTGGACGAACTCCGCGCCGCAGGCGTGGAAATCGTCGCAAGCACCGACAATTGACCGACGGTTCGCCGGGTCGTCCCGTCGTCACCTTGGGTCTGGAAGACGCCGTAGTAAGTGTCGCGTGGTGCGACCCTTCGGCGGCGGCGTCCCGCCCAGGGGATCTCCGGCGTAGAACGGCGTCGAGCTTTGTGAACGCCCGCAACTAGCGACGTCACGAACGCCGGCATCTGCCGATGGTCGCGTTCCGCGGCTTGTCCAACGCGGAGCGTGCGATGATCGTCACGACATCAAAAGTGCTCTGAGACAGGACATCACGTCTTCCTTCTCTTTCAGCCACACCCGCACGGTAACCCGTTGGGCTGCAAGCCATTAGAGAGCCACACCGCTACTGCTGGCTGGCAGCCGCTTAGGGAGCTTCCCACCGAGTACCTCAGCTCGATCCTGGCCGGGACCAAGCGCCCTACCACCAGTCTTAAGTAGGCGCCTACCGCCCCGTCCGGGGCGACGAGTGCGGACCGCGGAACACCGACCGAAGTCGGCCTGGATGGATGCGACAAAGGATGAGCGGGACCTGTTGCGTCCAAGAGGTGCTAGAACCTGTGCATGGCATACAGGTTCACCGCGCTGGTTGCGTGCGGGCTCGATGATCCAGACGTAGACGATTGTGTAATGGCGGGTGTGGCCGAATCGAGCGACGAAGACGGGTTCTCTTTATTGCTCATGTGCGATTTCGAGGAACCCGACGAACAGGAAGTGGCGCTGGGTATGGACACCCATTGCGTCGTCACGCGCGATCAGGGCACTGCCTACGGCTGTGTCCGTGAGGTGGCGTTGAGCGGGGACGTCCTCCGCGTGAGCTTGAATCCCGAAGCGCTCGAAGATCTCGGCCTGTCCGATGCCGTGGTCGAGGCGCTGCTACGCGCGCCGGAAGCGGAGCTGGCACGTCTGCGCGAAGTGCTGCCACGAGTACTGGCCTACGGACGTCCCGAATCCAGGCCACGGCTGATCATGTCGTAGCAAGACAATCCTGCTTGCCTGGATGCGAGGAGAACACCTCGCTAGCGCTTGTGGCCGACGCCGCCGAGGATGCAGTGGCGGACGTCGGACAGAGGGGTAAGGTGGGGGCCGTCGGGCCACCAGTCGTCGCAGCGGACCAGGCCGGGTTCGATCAGGGTGGTAGTGCCGAACATGGCCTGGATTTCGGTGCGGGTGCGGAAGCGGCCGCTGCCCATGGGGCTGTGGATGAACTTCTCTTCCATCTTCTTGGCCAGTTCGCTGTAGTCCGGGGTTTCGGGGTCGTGGAAGTGGGCGATGGCGACGAAGGAGCCCGCGGGGAGGGCGTCGATGTAGGTCTGCATCAGGGTGGGGGCGTCTTCACCGAGGTAGTGGTGCAGGGTGCCGATGTGGAACAGCCCGATCGGGCGGGTGAAGTCGAGTTCTGTCCGCACGGTCTCGTTGCCGAGGACATCGAGGGGCGCGAAGATGTCGGCCTCGGCGATGTGGGTGCGGCTGTTGCTCGCCAGTAGCGCTTTCGCGTGCGTCAGCACCGACGGGTCGTTGTCGACATAGACCACGTGCGATTCGGGATTCACCCGCTGCACCACCTGATGGGTGTTTTCCGCCGTGGGTAATCCCGAGCCGAGATCGAGGTATTGGTCGATGCCCATTCTGGCGAGGAAGCGGCACACGCGGATGAGGAAATCGCGGTTGGCCCAGGCCAGGTCGTTCACCTGCGGCGCGACGGTGCGGACCTGGGCCAGCACGGCGCGGTCGACTTCGTAGTTGTCCTTGCCGTTGAGGGCGGCGTCGTACACGCGAGCGATACTCGCCCGAGTTGTATCGACTCCGACGGGCACGGAGCTGGGGTATGCGGCAGAAGCGTGCGACATCGGATTCCTCCGTGATTTCGGACGGGTGCCTTTCCGAAATCAGCCTAGATGATCTATTCGCTTGGTAGGGAACGTATCTCGACGGCGCGGTGGCGGGGTCCTGGGCGCCGGGCTCCGAGGTGGCGGTCCCTGAGCTAGGTTTGCAGGCATGCACGAGCTCAGGGCCGGGGACATGTTCGCCGGTTATCGGATCGAGCGGGTGCTCGGGTCGGGTGGGATGGGCAGTGTGTACGCGGCCGGGCACCCCCGGTTGCCGCGCCTGGTCGCGCTGAAATTGCTGCATTCCTCGTTCGCGGCGGATCCCGTTTTCCGCGGGCGGTTCGAGCGGGAGGCGGAGCTGGCGGGGCGGCTCGACCACCCGAATATCGTCGCCGTGCACGACCGGGGCAGCGACGGCGGGCGATTGTGGATCGCGATGCAGTACGTGGCGGGGTCCGACGCGGAAACCGTATTGCGGGTGGGCCCGGTGGCGCCGGAGCACGCGCTGCACATCGCGCGGTCGACGGCGGCGGCACTCGACTACGCGCACGCGGCGGGATTGCTGCACCGCGATGTGAAACCGGCGAATATCCTTCTGCGCGAAGGTGTTCCGGGACGACAGCAGGTGTTGCTCACGGACTTCGGTATCGCCAAGGCGGTCGACGAGGCCACCGCGCTCACCCAGACCGGCGCGGTGGTGGCGACCCTGCGTTACGCCGCACCAGAGCACCTCGACGGGCGGGCGGCCGGTCCACGCGCGGACCAGTATTCCCTCGCCTGCACGCTGTTCCACCTGCTGACCGGACAGCCGCCCTACACCGCGACTACGGCGGGCGCACTGATCGGCGCACACTTGATGCAGCCGGTGCCGAGGGTTACCGAACTGGCGCCGGGCCTGCCTCCTGCGATGGATTCCTTCTTCGCCAAGGCGCTGGCGAAGGATCCTGGACAGCGGTTCGCCACCTGTACCGAGATGGTCGACACCGCACAAGCAGCACTCAGCCGTGGAGCCGCCCCGTCAACCGATCCGAGTGCACAAAAGCGTCCCTATTTCAGCGGTACACCACTCGCCGAAAACTCCGCACCGCATCTCCCCACACCCTTCCGTGATACCGGCACGACCCCGTTTGTCGGCGCACAACACTCTCCCCTGCCGACCGGCTCGAGCGCGTCTCCCGGCACATCCAGGCGAGCGCTCGTCGGATGGTCCGCCGCCGCGTTCGCGGTGATCGCCGCCGTCGTCGCCGGAGTCCTCTGGTCATCCCGCGACACCACCGGCACCACCACACCTCCCAGCACCACCACCGCCGCGCCGACGACAACCACAATGGACTCCTGGGCGGCAGGTCGCCCCATCATCGCCCTGTTCCCCGATCTGCTCCCGGCCGGTCCGGACAGCACCGGATATCGGGACCTGCGGTGCAGTTTCGCGACGAAGAACCCGGATGCCCTGTGGGACAACGGGTTCAACTGCACCGACCGGGAGAAGCTGGAAGTGCAGGTGCTCGCCTACCCCGACGCCGCGACGGCCGACCGGTATGCCGCCTCCCTGCCGAGCGGCGCGAACGAACAGGTGCGGTCACGGTACGGCAGGCCGGTGACCGTGCGGAAATTCAACGGGTCCGACGGGCCGTGGCTGCTGGTGCAGTTCGACGCCGCACCTCATTCGAGCGTGTTACTGCAGGTGTACTGGCCAGGGCACACCCATCAGGAGATGATCGACCAATGGCTCGCCACCGCACCACTGTGACAACACGCGTCGCCCTCGGCGCGCTCGCCACCCTCCTCACCGGCTGCGCGACCGTCTCCGGCACCGCGACTCCCGGCGAACTCGACGTGCGCGGCCTCGACGTGGGCAGCTACACGACCACGCCCGCCGATGTGGAGATCGGACGCACCGCGGCGGACGGCCCGATCCTCGAAGGGTTGCGGATGGGCGGCGCGGTGGTGTTTCCCCAGGATCTCGATCCGGCGCTCACCTACAACTGGGGCACCGACGTGCTCGACACCCCGCGCCGCGTGGTCGACACCTCGGCCGCCTCGAACGTCAATCTGCCCACACTGGAACGACATCGGATGATCGTCGCGTTCGATATCGCCCAGGGCAGCCAGGCTTTCGACAAGAACGTGCCCGCCATCGACACCGACGCGAAGGTGACCCGGGTGGTCCTGATGCGGTTCCCCGGACAGAGCTCGGCCGCCGATGCCGCACGCGATCTGGCCGCGACCGATTTCGCGGTGAGCCCGGACAACAGGCCGGTGCCGATTCCGGGATACCCCGGCGCACACGCACATTGGCGGCCGGGCATCAAGACGATCGGCGCGCTCTTCGCGCACGGTGAGATCGTGGTCAGCCTGTTCCTGCAGCACCCGACCCCCGATGTCGACGCGCTGGCCCGCCGGGTCGCCCAGGTCCTCGACGCGCAGGTGCCGCTACTCGATGAGTTCACCCCGACCGCGCCCGAACAGCTCGCCGATCTGCCTCGCGACCCCGACGACCTGTTGCGCCGCACCCTGATTCCCGGTCCGCCGAACCAGCGCATCGCCATCTCCTCACGCGAATACGCAGCGTGGTCCGGCCGCGCGAGCAGGCACTACCGGGCGAGCGAACCGGCCGAACTGGCCGCCGCATGGGATCGGGGTGGCGTCGACAGCGTCGCCCACTCCTACACCACCACCCTGTTTCGCTTCCGGGACCAGGCGGGCGCGAGCGCCTTCGGCACGACCTGGCGCGACACACTCAGCGACGCCGCGCGGGAGATCCCGGGCCCGGACGCGGTGCCCGGTGCGTATTGCGCCGAGCGCCGGGCGTCCGGCAGCGCGCCCGCGGTGACTCGCTGCTACGTGAGTTACCGGAATTACGGCGGGTTCGTGAGCGGGCCGGAAGCGGGAACCGTGCGCAAGCAGGCGGCAGCGCAGTACGCGCTGCTCGCCAACGCGCAGTAGCTCAGAGCTGGGCTTCGACCGACCGCACGACCTCGGGGTCGTCCGGGGTAGTGCGGGGACGGAACCGCGCGGCCACCGAGCCGTCGCGGGCGATGAGGAACTTCTCGAAGTTCCACTGCACGTCACCGGCCGCACCCTCGGCGTCGGGCGTCTCGGTGAGCACCTGGTACAGCGGGTGCCGGTCGTCGCCGTTCACCGAGGTCTTCGCCAGCAGCGGGAAGTCGACACCGTAGGTGACCGAGCAGAATTCCTGGATCTCCTCGGCGCTGCCGGGTTCCTGGCCCATGAACTGGTTGCACGGCACACCGATCACGGTGAAACCGCGCTCGCCGTAGCTCTTCTGCAGTTCGACCAGGCCGCTGTACTGCGGGGTCAGCCCGCATTTCGAGGCCACGTTCACCAGCAGCACGGCCTTGTCGCCGGCCAGTTCGCCCAGCGTGGTCGGCTCGCCGGCCAGGGTCTCTACCGCGATGTCCCGAATGTTCGCGCTCACGTGTGCACCACCAGATTCTTCTCGACGTGGGTTCGATCGCCACCGTACCGGAGCCGCGGGCCGAAATCCGTGTCCCGCTGGACGGGAATTCTGTAACACGTTCTTGTTTTGTGGGCGTCCACGCGGCACCATTTCGGTACACACCCACCATCGGAGGCAGCCGTGACCGACAACAGCCCGCGTACCGACACCGTCCGGCCCCTGCGCGAGAACACCGTCGACCAGTGGGATTTCGAGGTCGACGTGGTCGTCGCCGGCTACGGGATCGCGGGGGTGTGTGCCGCCATCGAAGCCGCGCGCGCGGGCGCGAAGGTGCTGATCCTGGAACGCACCGGCGGCTGGGGTGGGGCCGCCGCGCTGGCGGGCGGCTTCGTCTACCTCGGCGGCGGGACCGCGTTGCAGCGTGCGCTCGGCTTTGACGACACCCCCGAGAACATGGCCACCTTCCTGACCGCCGCGCTCGGCCCCGGTGTCGATGCCGCCAAGATCGCCGACTACTGCGCGGGCAGTGTCGAACACTACGACTGGCTGGTGAACTGTGGTGTGCCGTTCAAGGAGGAGTTCTGGGGCGAGCCGGGCTGGGAGCCGCCCCACGACGAGGGCCTGATGTATTCCGGCGGCGAGAACGCGGCGCCGTTCCTCGACATCGCCAAACCCGCACCGCGCGGGCATGTTCCGCAGCTGGCGAACAAGAAGATCGGCGAGCGCAGCGGCGGCTACATGCTGATGAAGCCACTGGCCGACACCGTCGCCGAGCTCGGTGTCGCCGTCGAATACGACACGCGTATCCGGCGGCTGATCGTCGACGCCGATGACCGGGTGGTCGGCCTTGTCGCGACCCGGTTCGGCAAGCCGATCACGGTCCGGGCTGCCCGCGGCGTGGTCCTGGCGACCGGCAGTTTCGCCTACGACACCGAGATGATCGACCGCTACACCCCGCAGCTGAGCGGACGCCCCGGCGCGGCCATCGAAGAGCACGACGGCATCGGCATCCGGTTGGCGCAGGCACTCGGCGCCGAACTGGCCCACATGGACGCCAGCGAGGTCGCGATCTTCGGTGACCCGCAGATGATGGCGCGCGGCATCCTCGTCAACGGACGCGGACAGCGCTACATCGCCGAGGACACCTACCCCGGTCGGATCGGACAGGCCACCCTGCTGCGGCAGGAGAACCAGGCCTTCCTGATCCTCGACGAACGTTCCCTCGAGGAGGCGCTCGCCACCGAGAGTTCGACCCCGTTCTTCCGGTTCCCGCCCAAGTGGGTCGCCGAGACGGTCGCCGAACTCGAGGCCGAGATGGGTCTGCCCGAGCAGGCCCTGCAGACGACGATCGCCACCTACAACCGGCACGCCGCGAACGGCAGCGATCCCCTGCTCGGCAAGAAGCCCGAGTGGGTGCGCCCGATCGAGGGCTCGCTGGCCGGGTTCGATCTGCGCGGTTTCACCGCTGGATTCACCCTGGGCGGGCTGCGCACCGACCTGGATTCGCGGGTGTTGCATGTGAGCGGCGAGCCGATTCCGGGGCTGTTCGCCGCCGGTCGGTGCACGTCAGGGCTGTGCGCGGGCGGTTATGTCAGCGGCGCATCGCTCGGTGACGGCAGTTTCTACGGTCGCCGCGCGGGTCGTGCCGCGGCGGCCGGGACCTACTGAGTCCCACCGCACGCCGACTGTCAGTACGCTGCTTGCAGCACCCGGCCCGACGCCGAGTCAGGCTGTGCTCGCGGTGTTTTCACGCGGGCCTCGGGTGTATCCGTGTTGGCTACGACAGATGCAGTGCAGGATCGGAGTTGGACAGTGCAAGCAGGTGGGACGTCCGCGGATTACGTGATCGTCGGCTCCGGGTCAGCGGGGGCGGTGCTCGCGAACAGGCTCAGCGCCGACGCGGGCACCACGGTCGTACTGTTGGAGGCGGGGCCCGCCGACGACGACAAGTTCGCCCATATTCCGGCGGCGTTCTCGAAACTGTTCCGCAGCGAACGGGATTGGGACTACTCCACCGAACCGCAGGCCGCGCTCGGTGACCGCCGGATCTACTGGCCGCGCGGCAAGACCTTCGGCGGCTCGTCGTCGATGAACGCGATGATGTGGGTGCGCGGTTTCCGCGCCGACTACGAGGAATGGGGGCTGCTGGCGGGCGAGAAGTGGAACTTCGCCTCGGCCGTCGAACAGTTCCGCAAGATCGAGAACGTACAGGACGCGCAGTTCCCCGACGAGGGCGCGAAGGGGCCGCTGCACGTGCAGCGCCAGCGCAGCCCGCGTGCCTCCACCCACGCCTTCCTCGAGGCGGCCCGGCAGGCGGGGCACAAACTCGAGGCCGCGAATCGTCCGGCGCCCGAAGGTTTCACCCAGACGATGGTGACGCAGCGCGACGGCAGGCGCTGGAGCACCGCCGACGCCTACCTGCGGCCCGCGATGAAGCGCGCCAACCTCACCGTGCGGGCCGAGGCCCTGGCCACCCGGGTGCTGTTCGAGGGCACCAAGGCCACCGGGGTCGAGTTCCTGCACGAGGGGCAGACCCATGTGGTGACCGCCGCGAAGGAAGTCATCCTGTGCGGCGGCGCGGTGAACAGCCCACAGCTGCTGCAGCTTTCGGGCATCGGTGACCGCGAACAGCTCACCGAGCACGGCATCGATGTGGTCGCCCACTCCCCCGAGGTCGGCGCCAATCTGCAGGACCACCTGATCGCCGCGCTCGGCTACAGCGTGGAGTCCGATTCGCTGTACACCGCCGAGAAGCCGCTGGAACTGCTGAACTACGTGGTGCGGCACCGGGGCATGCTCACCTCCAATGTCGGCGAGGCGTACGGCTTCGTGCGCAGCGAACCCGAGCTCGAGCACCCCGACCTCGAGCTGATCTACGCGCCCGCGCCGTTCTACCACGAGGGTCTCGTGGAGGCGACCGAGCACGGTGTGGTCCTCGGGTCCATCCTGTTGCGTCCGCGCAGCCGTGGCCGGATCGGTCTGGCCTCGGCCGACCCGACGGCCAAGCCGGTGATCGATCCGCGCTACCTGTCCGACCCCGACGGCGCCGACCTGGCCGCGCTGACCGCCGGTCTGCGGGTGTGCGCCGGGCTCGCGGGCCAGCCGGCGCTCAAGAGCACGCTCGGGCCGCTGATCTACCCGCCGCAGGCACCCGACGATCTCGAGGCCACGATCGCGCTGACCATCGAGAAGTTCTCGCACACCCTGTACCACCCGGTCGGCACCTGCCGGATGGGCACCGACGCCGCCAGCGTCGTCGGCCCGGATCTGAAGGTGCGCGGGGTCGAAGGTCTGCGCGTGGCCGACGCCTCGGTGATGCCGTTGATCATCCGTGGGCACACCAACGCGCCGGCGATCTTCATCGGCGAACAGGCCGCCGACTTCATCCTGGCGAGCGCCTGAGACGACGGTGGTGGCGCGCCGGCACGGCACGCCACCACCGGTCTCACGCCACGGCCAGCGTCAGCGAGGCGCCCGCGAGCAGCAGATACGGCAGCGGGTAGGCCACGTGCGAGTAGCAGCGGGTGAGCAGCACGGTGATCTCGGCGCCGATGAAGTACAGCACCAGCCCGGCCGCGGCGGCCACGGCCAGTGGCCGATAGGCCAGCCCCGCGAGCAGACCGATACCGCCCGCGGCCTTGATGACGGCCAGCGGTGGCAGCGCCCAGGTGGGCAGCCCGTACTCGCGCATGTTCTCGCGCACCCAGTCGGCGCGGAACACGTCGATTCCCGAGGCGAGCAGAGCGGCCAGCGCGGCGAGCACGGTGACGACGACGTAAGCGGTGTTCATGGATTCCTCCGTTTTCGGCGGACGAGCGCCTCTGCCACAGTGGAGACAGCAAGGCGACGACGGCGAAGTGCCGTCTTTCCCGGTGACGACCGGCGAACCCGAAAGGTGACCGATGCGCGCGGATTCGCTCGCGCTGATGTTCGAGCAGCGCCGTGACCGGCTGCGCCGCCTCGCGCACCGGATGCTCGGTGCCACCGCCGAGGCCGAGGACGTGGTGCAGGAGGCGTGGTTGCGCCTGGCGAGGACCGACGCGGTGATCGCCGACCTGGACGGCTGGCTCACCACCGTCGTGTCCCGGCTGTGCCTCGATCTGTTGCGGGCCCGTGCGCGCCGCCCCGAGACCCACGCCGACGAAGTGGAACTCCCGACCACCGATGCCGGTCCGGAAGCCGAAGCGCTACAAACGGATTCGGTGGAGCGTGCGGTACTGGTTGTGCTCGACGCGCTGGGTCCGGAGGAACGGGTGGCGTTCGTGTTGCACGACCTGTTCGCGGTCCCGTTCGCCGAGATCGCGCCGATACTCGGGCGCACCCCCGCGACGACCAAGAAGCTCGCCAGCCGGGCCCGGCACCGGGTCAACGCACCGGCCGCGATGAGCACGGCCGATCTCGTCGAGCAGCGCGCGGCCGTTGCCGCGTTCCTGCGGGCCGCGCGCGGCGGTGACCTCGTCGCGCTGCTCGAGATTCTCGCGCCCGATGTGGTCCGCACCGCCGATCCGGCGGCGCTCACACCGGGGATGGCCGCGGTGGTCCGCGGCGCCCGTGCGGTGGCCGAGGGCGCGGTCGCGCTGCGGCAACGCTCGCGCGAGGCGGTCCTGGTTCTCGTCGACGGCAGGCCCGGCCTGGTGCTGGCACGGGCGGGCAGGCCGGTCTTCGTGCTGACCTTCCAGGTGTGCGAGGGCCGAATCGCGGCCTACGACGTGTCCGCGACTCCGGAGCGGTTCACGCTGTCGCTGCTGGCCTCATGATTTCGGCAGTCGATGCACGCTTGCCGTCAGTGCGAAGTCCCGGATTTCCGCTGGTCAGAAGGCCGGAACCCGCTCGAACCCCAGTGGCGGTGTCGGCATCGGACCCGAACGCAGGTCGTGCCGGAAGTCGGGAAGCAGCGGCAGCATGTCGACATTGCGTGCCGCGTAGCAGCGCACCATCGGCAGCGAGCGCGAGACCTCGGCGCGCTCGACGGGTTCGGCGTCGATGAACGCCATGCCCTCGAGCCCGAGCCCAAGGGTGCCCGCGATCCGCACGATCGCGGCCGATTTGCGTCCCCAGCCGATCTCGACCGCCGAGAACATGTCGTGGAGCCCGTGCCGATACAGCGTGCGCATGGTGCGTGCGCGGTCGCCGCGGGCCGCGACGGCATGCAGCACGCCGCGGTCGCTCAGCATCGTCAACGTGCGCAACGCCGGTGGGCGTGGCGCGGCGCTGGTCCCGTCGTGGACCACACCGTCCCACAGGGTTTCGTCCAGTTCCCAGACCAGACAACGGACGGCAGGTCGCATGGTGGTGCCCCTATCGGTTCGTTCCGGCGCGCTGAACTCTACAACCTGTGATGCCACCGGGACCACCCTTGTGACGGCCCACCAACATCGGGTGGTGGACACGCGAACGTCACCCAGAACCCGGCGTTTCATTCCGGATCGGGCCTGCCTTGGCTAGGGTGAACAGGCTGGACAGCGGGGGGACAGCCGAAATCAGGCGAAGGGAACTTCAGATGTCCGTACACAATCCACCACGACAATCGCTCACGATCTCGGGGCGGCCGATGTCGTCTCCCCTCAAAGACGTCCGGGCGTTGTCACGGCAGATGGTAGGACATTTCGTCGAAAACGTCGCCCCGTGCGGCACGCTGCCGGGCGACGCGATCACCGGCGACGTCACGACCATCACCCGCATCTGCCTGGAATTCGCGGTCAGCATGCTCGACGGCCGCGATATACCGAGTACCTTGCAGCGACTGCAGGACGCCGCCAGCGGCTGGGCCCGCGAGGGCGTGCCGATCGACACCATCCACCACTCCATCGCCGAGGGCTTCAAGATGGGCCTGGACCTGGTGGTCTCGAGCGCGTCGGTGAAGGACTACGACAACCTCGTCGACGGCGTGAAGATGGTGATGGAAATGCTCGACACCATCACCTGCCAGGTCTCGCTGGCCTATGTGCGCGAATTGCGCGGTGTGGTCAGCGAGCATCACACGGCGGTGCACACCCTCACCTCCGCGCTGCTCGGCGGGCACAGCACCTCCACCATGGCCCGCGAATGCGGCATCGCCATCGCCGAGCAGTACGCCGTGCTCGCGCTGTCCATTCCGCCGCACCGCGAAGAGGCGAACCCGGCGCTCGATCAGAAGGTGGTGGCCCGGCGCAAGCTGCGCCGCGTGCAGGCCGAGCTGGCCAAGCGTTGCGGTGATACCGCGCTGTCGTTGCTCAGTGTCGACGGCGGCACCGTACTCATCCCCGCCGACACCTTCGACCGCGACGGCCTCACCGCTCTGGTCGCTCAGCTCTCCCAGGCCGCACAGGTCGGCATCACGGCCGCGCTGGTCGAGACGAGCACCACCGGCATTCCCGATGCCGCCGATCAGGCCCACGAACTGCTCGACATGGTCCAGCGCCTCGAGGTCACCTCGGGTCTGTACCGCTTCGACGAACTCGCGCTCGAATACCAGCTCACCCGGCCGGGGCCGGGTCGCGAATTCCTCGGCTCGCTGCTCGACCCGCTCGACCAGTTCCCCGAACTGCTGGAAACCCTGCAGCGCCATATCGCCAACAACCTCAACCGGCAGCGCACCGCGCGGGTGTTGCACGTGCACACCAACACCGTCGACTACCGACTCAAGCGCATCGGTCAGCTCACCGGTTTCGACCCCACCCAGCCGTCGGGACTGTGGTACCTGCGTTCGGCACTGGTCGCGCGCAGCTACCGCACCACCGTCTGATCCACGAAAAAGGCGCTGCCCGGGGATGATTCCCCGGGCAGCGCCCGTTTCACTCGGGATCAGAGGCTGCCGCCACCGCCGACCAGCCAGGGGTTGAAGGTGCACACGATCTGATGACCGGGGTCGATGGCGTTGAGCGCGATCGACAGGGCGCGCGGCGAGTACATCATCGTGAGATGGTCGGAGACGTCCTGCTCACAGCCTTCCTGCAGGGTGATGTTGCGGACGGTGGAGCCCGGGCCCTGCTTCAGGAAGGTCAGATCGTAGGGGTTGGTGACCTCGTCGTACCGGGTGCCGACGATGGTGTAGTCGATGCCGGGGACGGTGTCGCCGTTGGCGTTGAGCTGGTTGACGAAGTCCGAACCGATGGTCTGCTGGATACCGGCGTGCCCGACGAAGATCTCGATGAAGCCGAGGATGTCGATACCCAGGTTGTTGATCATGCGGCCCAGGGCGCCGATGCCGTCGAGGCTGGTGCCGTGGTGGGTGGCACCGTAGGTGATCAGGTTCTTCACCTTGTCGGCACCGCCGTCGAACTTGGTGTACCAGTTCGACATCGAACCACCCTGCGAGTGGGCGACGATGTCGACTTCGTCGGCACCGGTGGCCGCGAGGACCCGGTCGACGAACAGGGCCAGCTGATCGGCCGAGTCCTGGATGTAGCCGGTGCCCATCACGCCGGGCAGCACCGAACCGAGACCGCCACCTTCGATCAGGTTGGAGCGACCGTAGTTGAAGGTGAAGGTGCACAGCCCGGCGTTCTTGAACTCCGGGCCCATGAACGCGTAACCGTTGTAGGCGTTCATCCAGGTGCCGTGCACCATGACCAGCGGGCGGTCGCCGTCGGCGGGCTTGCAGTTCCAGTCGTTGGCGCCGGGAGGCGCCGCGTCACCGTTGCCCAGGCCGTAGGCGAAGGCCGCGAGGAACGAGGTCTGGGCCGGGCCGACGCCGACGGTGTCGCTGGAGTAGCCGCCCGAGGAACCCGAGCTGGAGCCCGAGCCGCCATAGCAGTCGCCGGAGCCGTTGCCCGAGCCGGTGCCGCTACCGGAGTTGCAGGCCGAGCCACTGGGGCCGGCCACCGAGCGGCCCGCGGCGATGATCTCGGCGAGAGCCTGTTCGGTCGGCGCGTCGTTGGGGGCCGCGCCTGCCCCTGGGCCGGTGAGCGCCACGGCGAGCGCGCTGACGCCGGTGAGCATCGCTGTCTGCAGCGTGCGTCGGCGACTGGGAGATTTCATCGTTGGCGTATCTTCCTGTGCGATTCGATAATTCGTGTCCCCTTTTTCGATCGGGAATACGAATGGCTTGTCGAAACCGCACCGAACATAAGCCCGGGAATTCACGGCATTTCGTTTCTCCGTGGTGTTCTGGGTAGTTCACCACCCGTCCACGACGGGCCCCATGACGGCACACAGGAACTTTTCCCCACGACGATCCCGCAGGTCGGGACGCCAAACTGGCGAAATAGTGATACTTCCCAGAACATTCGGCCGTTCACACTGACCGAGCACTGAAACACCGACATTTCGGCCGGAAAAAGGGCCTCAGCATTCGCTGTGCGCGGGAATCCCCCGTAGCCGCTCGTCGAGCCACAGCATCGCCTCCGGATATCCCGTCACCGCACCGACGATGTGCTCGCCCAGCACCCCGCGATACACCGCCGTCGCGCCCAGTTCGCACTGTTCCTGATAGAGATTGCGCGCACCCTCGGCCGGGATCCAGAACTCCTGCTCCCCGTTGTAGACGTAGAGCGGTGTGGCCGAACGCATTCCCTCCATCCGGGTGACCTCGTAGATCCGGGCGGCCAGGTCCGAGCGCAGGGGGTCGGCGATATTGGCGCCGACATCGATGGGCAGGTGCAGGATGCCGGGCAGCGCGAAGATGCTCACGCACTGGTCCTTCATCGCCGAGGTCGCCACCCAGCGGCCGAGATTGTTCATGGCGGCCAGGATTTCGGGCCGCTCGCGCCCGACCGCGAGGGTCGCGGCCATGAAGATGCCCGAAGCCAGATTGGCGTTCATGCTGCGGGCGAGGATCTCGAAGTCTGCGGGCACGCCGCCGAGGGCGGCACCGACGATCACCTCGGCCAATTCCGGTGCGTAGGAGCCGATCAGCTTCGCCGCGCCGTGCGTGGCGATGGCACCGCCGGAGTATCCCGTCATCGCGAACGGGCTGGCACCGTAGGTGTGCGGCTCGACATTCCTGGTGGCCCGGATCGCGTCCAGCACTGCGTGTCCGGCGACATACGGTTCGGCGTAAGCCATTCGGGGGCCCTGATGGTCGGGGATCAGCACCGCGTATCCGCGGAGCACCGCCAGCTGGGTGGTCGGTGGCAGGAACTCGGTGGCGCTCGATTTCGGCGAAAGCCCGTGTGTGAACGTGTAACCGGGCGTGCAGGACAGGCCGAGCGCGTCGATGGGCAGGTTGTTCACCAACACCGGGCGGTCGCCGGGACCGGTCCACTCGGTGGCGGGCACGATCAGCGTCGCGGTCGCGAACGACGGGGCACCGTGGGCGTCGGAGGTGCGGAACTTGAGCAGATGCGCGGACCGCACGGGAAGCAGGGTCAGCGGGCCCGCGACGGCGGTGATGTCGCGCACCTCGACGAGGTCACCGGGCGCCAGCTCGGCCAGGCCGTCGGGCCAGTGATCGAAGGTGGGATCGCCCACGGGAGAGGGCATTACGGCCGCCCGCAACGCGGCGAGCTCAGCGTCGGGGTCGGTGTCCGCACCGGACGGGATCGGCGAAGGCAGCACCTGATCGATCCAGCGTTGCAGATCGGGCAGGATTCCCGGCGCGGCCGGGGGCAGAGGTTCGGCGGTTGCGGTGCCGACGGCGAGCGGACACAACAGCAGTAGCGAACAGAGCAGGACACGCACAGATCTCATGGCACTCACACGCCTTCGGGTGGCACATCGGACTCGTGACCTGACACCCGGCGATGCGGTACTCGAAGCCGCGGCGAAACCTCCCCTGCGCGCCGTCGTCAGTGTTCTCACGGTACGTCCCACCGCATCGGCGCACGGCCGTCGTTCCCGACTCGTGCACGCCCCGCGTCCGGATCGCAACAACCGCACGTACTCGATACTTCGGAGAAAGTACCGGCTCCGGACCAGGCGGTTTGTGAATTCTCCAGCCGCGTCCGGAACATGTTCTCCTTCATGGTCGAGCGCCCTACCGTCGAGTAGCAAGGCGCCCACCAGCGCCGGGGCAGAAGGAGCACGCCATGATTCCCATCGACGCGAACATTGCCGCCGCCGGTCACCCCCTCGACCACACCGACATACCGACTCGGCGGATCACCGTCTACTTCGACGGGCCGACTCCGCAGGACGCGATGGTCCTCGAATACGCCGCAACCCAGTCCGAGGCTTGGGAATTCACCACCGCCGCCGTGCACGCGGGTCTGCTGGTGACGGTCGACGGACGAGTGGAACCCGGCCTGCGCCGGCTGCCGTGCCGTTCGCTGTGGCACTGAACCCTGGACCGTCGCACTAGGCTGGTGCGGCGGTCGTGTCCCGATCGCAGGGACACAGGAGGCGCGCGTGACACGGTGGCAGTACCCGGTCGCCGTGGCCGTCGCGGCACTGGCCGTGGCCGGTTGCGGTTCGCAGGAAGCCGAGCAGGCCGCGCCGACCACCGCCGCACCGACCACGACCGCCCAGCGCACCGCCGTCACCCTCGCACCGCCGACCACCACGGTCGACCCGTACGCCGGACTGCCGCTCATCGACGAGGTCCGCTGGACGAGCAATGTCGACGGCCCCCGCCTGCTCGTGTTCCCCACCGTGGCGGGTCGCAAGACCGCCGCACCCGGCACCGACGAGACGGCCTGGCAGGAAGTGCTCGCCCTCGACTCCTCGGCCGACTCGCCGGGAATGCGTGACCAGTTCCTGTGCCACTGGGTGTGGGCGAGGATGGTTGCGCCGGACAAGACGAGCTGGAACCTCGAACCGTGGCGACCGGCCGTCGGCTATTCGGCCACGGTCTCGGCGAACTGCAATCCCGGCGGCCCGGAACGCTGAGGTCCGCGCCGCGCGGCGAAAGGAGCACAGGTTATGCGCGTTGTCATCGCAGGAGGACACGGCAAGATCGCCCTGCTACTGGCCGGGCTGCTCACCAGGGACGGCCATCAGGTGCACGCCCTCATCCGCGATCCCGCCCAGGCCGCCGACATCACCGCGACCGGCGGCGTCCCCGTGATCCACGACATGGAACGTGACGACCCGGCCGATCTCGTCGGCGCCGTCGCCGGGTCGGATGCGGTGGTGTTCGCCGCGGGCGCGGGGCCGGGCAGCGGCGTGGACCGCAAGTACACCGTCGACCTGGGCGGCTCGGTCCAGCTGGCCGACGCGGCAGACCGGGCCGGGGTGCGCCGGTTCGTGCAGATCTCGACGATGGGTGCCGGTCAGCCGCCCGCGCCGGGGACCGACGAGGTGTGGGCCGCCTATATCGATGCCAAGACCAAGGCCGAGGACGATCTGCGGGCCCGCGCGCTGGACTGGACCGTCGTGCGACCGGGCATGCTCACCGACGCCGAGGGCAACGGTCTGATCACGCTGGGACCACCGCCGGTCGGGCGCGCCGAGGTGCCGCGTGCCGATGTGGCCGCGACGCTCGCGTCGATCTTGGTCGCCGACAACACTTTTCGGCGCACCCTCGAGGTGGTTTCGGGGCAGGATCCGATCGAGGCGGCCGTCGCCGCGATTCATTAGCCGAAAATTAACCAGGTCAAGACTTTTCGGGCCGATGGGCGTGCAGGCCGGGTGCTGGGCACCGGCTGCCGCCCACCGGTACGCCGCCGAAGCGCCGGTCACGCCGCTGTTCGGCGCGGACGGTGTGCGAATCCGGTGGCGCCGAGCTGGATTCGCCGCCCAGAAGCCGGGGTGAGCACCGAATCGAGACCTAATCGATCGTGCAGATGTGCTTGCATCTGAAAGTGTCTCCGTCCTAAACTCAGGGCCGCAACACAATTCAGGGGATAGTCAGGGGAGGCCGCGAGCGGCACACCTGGGGCTATAGTTGCCTCGGGTTTGCCACTGCCTAGACACAGGGGCGTTCACATGAACCACACCACCGGCCGTTTCGGCCTCGCTGATCGCGCAGCGATCACCCACCCCTCGAGGGAAACCGCGGTCGCTTTCGTCATCGACGCCGTCGAATCCACCGGCGCCGCGACCCGCAACGATTTCGACATCGAGCGCATCGTCACCACGGCCCACGAATTGGCCGACGACTGGGACCTGCAGGTGCTGACCCCGGACACGTTCTGGCGTATCGCATCCGGCTGCATCCGCTACTGAATCGGCCGGCCGCCGCTTCCGGCGAACGGAAGCGGCGCTGCGGCCCGCCTGGCGTACTCAGGCCCGCTCGGCGTACTCCCGCAGGATCTCGCGCGAGCGGTCGGGGTGCGCGGCCTGCACGCTGAGCTGATCCATCACCGACAGGTACAGCGCGAGATCCTGCCTGCGCTCCAGGTAGAGGGCGCTGGTGAGTTGCTCCAGGTACACGATGTCGGGCAGCTCCGGCTCGGCGAAGCGAAGAATGCTGAACGAACTGCCCGCCGCCGCGTGCCCGCCCGCCGAGTACGGCAGCACCTGCACGGT
This sequence comes from Nocardia sp. NPDC023733, assembly GCF_040639775.1. NCBI lineage: Bacteria > Bacillati > Actinomycetota > Actinomycetes > Mycobacteriales > Nocardiaceae > Nocardia > Nocardia sp. NPDC023733. The sequence goes on from NZ_JBFAAN010000001.1 coordinate 1,878,350, forward strand.
GACGTTCGGCAGCAAAGACAGTTCGATCAGATGACGCAACTGATTCCGGTGCACCTCGCGCCCACCCACCGGCCGGTGTAGCACGGCCTCGTCGATCACCGCCCACACCACCGGTGGGTCGACCCGCCGCAGCACGTCCTGGCGCAGCTGACGAACCTGCACGCGCCGCTCGGTCTCGGCATCGTCGAGGCCGACGGTGACGATCGCCCGGGTGTACTCCGGGGTCTGCAGCAGGCCGGGTACCAATTGGGTCTCATAGGTGCGGATTTGGCTCGCGGCCTGTTCGAGCCCCAGGTAGGTACTGAACCATGACGGCAGCAGATCGCTGTAGCGGTGCCACCAGCCCGGCTCGTTGGCCTGCCTGGCCAGATCGAAGAACGCCTCACGATCTACGGGGTCGGTGACTCCGTAGAGCGTGAGCAGATCGCGGATATCGCGTTCCTTGAATCCGGTGCGGCCCAGCTCGAGTCGGCTGATCTTGGCGTGGGAGCCGCGGATCGCCTCCCCCGCGGCCTCGCGGGTGATGCCCTTGCTCTCCCGCAACCTACGCAGTTGCCCACCGAGCGCGATGCGCAGCACAGTGGGACCACGGTCGACGATCGGTTGTACACGACCGATCTCGTGGGGTTCAGCCGTCATGACTCGCGATCTTACCGATCAGCAGGTCAAGTCGTCGAACTCTCCGGCCTTGGCGCCGCGGATGAATGCATCGATCTCCGGGCGTGTGTAGTAGATGACCGCGCCACGCGGGTCGCGCGAGTTGCGCACAGCTACCGACCCGTCGGACACGGCGGCAACCTCTACGCAATTGCCGCTGGCGTTGCTGTACGTGCTCTTGCGCCAGGCGTGGTCGGCGGGCCGTTCGCGCTGATCATGGTGCATTGCGGACATGCATTACTCCCTGTTCTCGTGTGATGTCCATCGGAGTGAAAGTTGCAGATGCACGCACAAACGTTCTTGCATCCGCTTCGCGCGATGCGGACATTAACACGCAGCCTGCGGTTGCGCACCGGTCGGTACTTACTCGCGCTCAGGGGACGGGTGGCGTTCGCAAAGTGACGTCCAGTCCCCTGAATTCGCAAGGGCCACAGAGCCATCGGCCGCCGCAACGCCCCGAATGAGATCTCCGATGTGCTTGCATCTGCAATCACCGCGCCCATAGACTCGGGGCAAGATCAACCCCGGGGCCCGCTCGTCAAGAGCTGGGGCAGGCCCGGGCCCACCGGACACGAGGGGCCTGCGATGAGCATTCCGTATCGACCACCCCGCCGGGTCTCGGCCGGCACCGCCGGGCTCGAGCTCCCGCGCAGCCTCGCGGCAGAGGTAGCGCCGGTTTCCGCGTGTAGCGACGAGCCCTACGGGCTCACCTATCGGCAGGCTCGCGAGATGCTGCGTCAACACGACATCCACGGCCCACAGTGCCGCCAATGGCTGGCCGCGGCGGCCTATCTGTCTGCGGGCCTGGACGACGAATAGCGCGGTCGTGACGTCTTCGTGCTGGTCACAGCCGTACCAGCGGGGCATGCTTGGAGACGGACGGTCGGCGCGAGCACAGGTGGCGGCGTATGCGGATTGCGGAGATTCTGCGAAGCAAGGGCACAGCGGTAGCGACGGTGCCACCGGACACCACCGTGCGCGCGCTGCTGACGGTGCTGGCCGACCGCAATATCGGTGCCGTGGTCGTCTCCCCCGACGGCGCGACGATCGAGGGCATCGTGTCCGAACGAGACGTGGTTCGCCGCCTCGCGGTGCACGGCGCCGAACTGCTCGACCGTCCGGTCGCCGAGATCATGACCGCCCGGGTACGCACCTGCGGGCCCGACGACCACGTGTCCTCGCTGCGTGATGTGATGACCGAACACCGCATCCGGCACATGCCGGTGGTGAGCGAGGACCGGTTGATCGGCATCGTGAGCATCGGTGACGTGGTCAAGAGCGAGATCACGGAGCTGGCCACCGAACGCGAGCAGCTCGTCGACTACCTGCAGGGCCGGTACTGATCGTCGCGCTCGCGGCCGAAAAGTGTTGTCCGCGCGTATCGTTGACGAGGTGCACCCCGCGCAGCAGTACGACCGCCGTGTCGCTTCGCAGGTCCTCGCCCGGCTCGCCGCGCCCGGAATCTTCACCGGCGTCGAGACCGCGCCGGTCCGGATCACCTTTCGCGGGCGGGCTTTACAGCCCGAGCCGGGCGGGCGGCTCACCCAGTCGCAGCGGATGTATCTCGAGCGCTTCATGCGCCCGTGCCGCCCGGAACAGGTGACCAGCGCGACGCATCGCATCACCTGGACCGACAGCGCGGGCATTCCCAATACTGCGTACTACCGCCGCGACGGCGCCGGACCGGAGCTGGCCGTGGTCGCCAGGGAAACCGTACTGGCACTGTGGGATTCATTGGCACGATCGGGTCTTCGGGAGCGTGCCGCCGAGCTGAGCGAGCACGAACGGTCGGTGCTGGCAGCGACCACCACCGACCACGAACCGCACGAGATCTTCCGGGTCGGCATCGAAGCCGCCGGGCGGGCCCTGGTCCAGCACGGCCTCCTCGCCGCCGACACCCCATATCGCGAAATCACCGAATTCGCGTGTGGAATGCGCGATTCGGGAATCTTCGCGGCGGTGGCGACCCGGTGGTTCTGGGAGTTGCAGGCCTCGACCTATCGGCGGGGCATGATCCCGGTCCGCTTCACCACCTCGCCCGACGGCACCGTGCGGTACACACCCGAGTCGGTGGCGGTACTGCGGGCGATGAAGGAGGCGACCATCGCCGACGCGCACGCGGTGATGCGCAAGGCGACCACCGAGGAGGGCCTCGATGTCGAGCAGGCGGTGGCCAAGTACCACGACGACCTCGATCTGATCTCGCGGCAGTACGCGCTGCTGCCGCCCGGCACCGGGCCGACGTGTCTCGCGACGCCACCGGCAGCGGACGGGTCGTCGGTGCTTGGCGCGGTCGCGAATCAGTTCGTCGAGACGTTCGTGGCGCTCACGGGGCTCGTGGAGGCCGTCGAGGACGTCACCGAGGTACCGGTCGGCAACGAACCACTCGCCGACGACAGTGTGTTCGCGGTGCCGGACATGAGTTGCCGCCACTGTGTGCGGACCATCGGCGCCCTGCTCGAGTCGATGGACGTTGCGGTGATCGACATCGATCTGGCTTCCAAACGGGTGATCGCCCGGATTCGCAGCCCGCGCCATCGGTTACGGGTGTTCGAGGCGTTGCGCGACGGCGGGTACAACCCCGTCGACGAGGTGCCCTCGCCCGGCACACCGGTGGAATGACCCCGCCTGCAATTCCCGCTGCCCTGCACCCGGTCGTGGCGGCGTTCCTGGAGGACCGGGCGGCGGTGCACGCGGCGCTGGAGCGGTTCGGCTCACCGCTGCACCTGGTCTTCCCGCAGGTGTTCGACGACAATCTCGCCGCGCTCACCGGGGTGCTGGACAGGGCACGGTGCAGGTCTCGGATCTACTACGCGCACAAGGTGAATCGGTCCGCGGCCTTCGTCCGCTCGGCCGCGCGGACGGGGATCGGGATCGACGTCGCGTCCGGGGCGGAGTTGCGGTCGGCGCTGGACGCGGGCTTCGCGCCCGACCGAATCGAGATCACCGGGCCCAAAGGGTTGTCACTGTTGCGGGCGGCCGTCGCGGCGGGAGTGACGATCAATGTCGACAACCTGTGGGAGTTGGCACGTATCGCCGACATCGCGGATACGCAAGTGCCGGTGCTGCTGCGTCTTTCGGGGTTTCCGGGAAGTGCGCCGAGCCGGTTCGGCATCGATCTCGGCCAAGTGGGCGAGGCGTTCGATCTGCTCGCCCGGCACCCCGATCGGCTGGCACTGCTCGGTGTGGCCTTCCACCTCGATACCGCGTCCACACAGGAACGGGTACGGGCCGTCGGTGAGTGCCTGACGGTGATCGAACGGGCCTACGCGCGCGGGTTCACACCGTCGGTGCTCGACATCGGCGGCGGGTTACGTCAGGTCTTCGTGGCCGACCCGGCCGCCTACGACGCCTACGACCAGGCGCTGCGGGCCGGACTGCTCGGCCAGGGGCCTGCCCTGCACTGGGGCATGGGCAGTTTCGGCTATCACGTCGCCGACGGTGTCGCACACGGCACACCGGTGTTCCACAAGTACGCCAATACGGAATCGGCCACCGACATCCTGACCGAAATCCTCGACGCGCCCCTGCCGGGGCACGGCGGCCGGGCGCTGAGCGCGGTGCTGGCGGACAATCTCCTGGACCTGTGGCTGGAACCCGGCAAGGCGCTGGCCGATCGCGCGGGGATCACCGTGGCCCGGGTCGAATTCGTGAAGCGGGCGGGGACCGGGGCGACGCTGGTACACCTGGATCTGAGCCGCGACACCGTCACCGCCGCCGACCAGGAGGTGCTCATCGATCCTCTCGTGCTGTCCGAGTCCGGCGAATCCGCGCCCGCCGGAGTGTTCTTCGCCGGTCATCTGTGTTTGGAACGTGACCTGGTGACCCAGCGGCAGGTGCGGGTGCCGCGGATCCCCGTCCCCGGCGACCCGGTGGTGTTCCCCAATACCGGCGCCTACCACATGGATCTGTCGGCAGCCAACGCCGCCATGCACCCCACGCCACCGAAAGTGGCTGTGCTGCATCGTGACAGCCGATTCGAGCTGTCCGGCGACGAGGTGTGGCGATGATCTACTCCCACATCACCGAGCTGATCGGCAACACTCCCCTGCTCCGCCTCGACCCGCGGGTGCACGGGCTCGCGGGGGTCGAGCTGTATGCGAAGCTCGAGTCGCACAACCCGTTCGGGTCGGTGAAGGACCGCATCGCCTGGTCCATGATCCGCGACGACATCGAGGCGGTGGCGGCAGGCGGGCAGGCGTTCATCGAGGCATCCAGCGGCAATACCGCCAAGGCGCTGCGGGTGCTCGGCGCGCTGCACGGGGTTCCCTTGCGTGCGGTCACCAACCGTATCCGGGTCACCGAGGTACGCCAGTTGCTGCAGTTGCTCGGCACCGACATCGTGGAGCTACCCGGTCTGTCCGAATGCCCGGATCCGCATGCGACCGATGATGTTTCGGCGGTCATCGAGCACACCACCGGGCAGACGCCCGAGCGCTGGTACCACCCGTCCCAGTACACCAACGAGCGCAATGTCGAGGCGCACCGCGACGGTACAGGCGCCGAGATCGCCGCCGACCTGGCCGCGGCGGGCATCGAACACCTCGACTACCTCGTGGGTGGGCTCGGCACCACCGGGTCCACCCGTGGCACCGCCACCGCCCTGCTGGCCGCCCACCCGGCGCTGCGCACGATCGGCGTGGTGTCGGACCGGTTCGATTTCATTCCCGGCATCCGCTCCGAACGCGAGATGTGGGACGTGGGCCTGTTCCGCCCGGATTTCTACCACGACATCGTCACCGTCGACTCCGCCACCGCCATCGATGCCACGCTCGATCTGGTGCGCGGATACGGCGTACTCGCGGGTCCGACCAGCGGTGCGGGCTATGCCGCCGCTCTGCGTACGCTCGCCGACGCTCCACGCCCCGAGGACCGCCCGCTGGTCGCCGTGCTCGTCGTCTGCGACCGGCTCGAGCCGTACCTGTCCTATTTCGCCAAGCGCCGACCCGACCTGTTCGGTGCGCACGAGGCCCCACCAGCACCGGACACCGGCTCCGCACCGGCGCTGACGCCTGCGGAGCTGGCCGAACTCGACCGCACCGGCCGCCCGATGGTCGTCGATACGCGCGGCGCGATGGCGTACCGGGTGGGCCACATACCGGGCGCCGTCAACCTGCGCGACGACCAGCTCGACGACATGCTCGGCCAAGGGATGCCGTTCCCGCGCTCACGGCCGATCGTGTTCGTGTGTCCGGTCGGTGAGGCGTCGCTACGTTTCGCGGCCCTGACCCGGCAGGCCGGATACGAGGCCTTCAGCCTGGCAGGTGGGATCGTCGCCTGGCGCGACGCGGGACTGCCGCTCGAACGTGGCTGATCACACCAGCGCCCGCATCGCCCGGCGCGGCGACGGTGCCCGCCTGCCGGTGGTCGCCAGCAGCGGCGGCAACGGGCCACGGTAGCCGTCGGCGAGCAGCGCGACCACCGCGCGGAACCGGTCGACGAAACGCGCGGCGACGGCGGGGTCGAAGCGAGCGAGGGGATACAGGAAAGACCCGTCGATCCCGGCCGGAGCGCCGTGGGTTTCATAGTGCGCGGTGAGGCCGAACTCGAGATCGTGCTTGGCGCGCACCACCCCGGTCGGCACATCCGTGATCGAGAACGCCTGCGCAGCGGACGGTTTTGTTCGCGTCGACTTCTGCAGGATGAGCGTCGCCTGGAACAGCGGCAGCGCGGCGTCCTGCGGCAGACACCGCTTCAGTCGCGGATTCGGCGTGTCGGGGTGGGCGTAGGCGGCCAGGGCGACCCGGCGGACCTGGTCGATGAGTTCGTCGATGTCGGCCGCACGGTCCAGGCGCACCCGCATCAGCACATCATCGGAGAAGTTGCCGACGAGGTCGTCGAGCAGTCGGTGGTCGCGGCCCGAAACCGCCGTCGCGACAGTCACATCGGCACAGCGCGCGAACGCGCCGACGGTCACCGCGAACGCCGCCTGCAGCACCATGAACAGGCTCGCCCGCCGATCCTGGGCCAGCCGCAGCAGACCCGCGTGGGTGGTGGCGTCGAAGGCGAGGGGAATCAGCGCGCCGACGGCAGGGTCGGCCGGCGGCGCCGGCTGTGGCCGCGCTGGGAATTCGAGCGATGCGGGTCGGCCTGCCAAAGCGTTGGCCCAGTACCGCAATTGGTGGGTGGCCCGGCTCCACTCGTCGGTGAACTCGCCGAGCTGGGTGTGTTTCCACAGCGTGTAGTCGGTGTAGGTGACCGGCAGCGGCTCCCAGCGCGGGGCCGTGCCGGTGTGGCAGGCCAGGTAGGCGGTCACGAGGTCGCGGGTCAGCGGGGCCATCGACCGTCCGTCGACCGAAATGTGGTGCACCACAAGAGCGAGGACGACGTCGTCGGGAGCGAGGATTAACAGCCGGGCTCGCAGGGGCAGATCCAGGGCCAGGTCGAACGGCAGCGCCGCCAGGTCGGCGATCTCGGCGCCGACGGCATCCTCGCCGACGTGTCGCACCGCGATGTCGAGCACGACCTCGGCCGGGTCGAGCACCTGCTGGGCCGGCCCGTGCTCGGTCACCGGGTAGCGGGTCCGCAACGGTTCGTGCCGCGCGACCAGCAGCGCGAGGGCGTCGCGCAGAGCGTCCACATCGATATCGGCGCCACGAATGCGCAAGGCGCGGGCCACATTCCAGTCCGCGGAACGTCCCTGTCCTGCCGCATGCCACATGCGCTCCTGCGCGGGCGCCAGCGGCACGTGCGCGGGTCGGAGGCGTGGCTCGAGCGTCACCACGGGCGGCGCCGGGAAACACACCGCCTCGGCTCGCGTCGTCGCCACCGCGACACCACGACCGAAGCCCCCCGACCTGATCCCCACACCGGGATCCACCACAGATCGCCAACCTCCACCCGTCTCGAAACAGATGTGGGACGCTAACGAGCCGATGTGAACAAACAGTTACCGCATCGTGACCAGGCCTGGGCCACCCCGCGCCGGGCCGTCGCCGACTATCCACTTTCCGGAGAAAACACCCAAAAGCCGCGTTAGAGTGGGCGACGGGAAAGCGGAGCGAGGAGCTGGTCGGTGTCTGTCGGGAAATTGGTGTCTTTCGATGGTTCGCGGGGTTTCGGGTTCATCCGCCCCGAAGACGGTGGGCCCGATGTGTTCGTCCACGTCAACGACATCGGTCTGGACGAGGACGAACTGCGCCAGGGCAGGCTTTTCGAATTCGAGGTCACCGAGGGCGATCGCGGCCCCAAAGCCGTCAACCTGACCGCTGCCGGGCACAGTGCCCCGAGCGCCCGCAGCCGCAAGGGCGGAGGCGAACGGCTCGGGTCCGAGGAAATGCGCAGGCAGATCACCGAACTCCTGCTCGAGGCGTCGCCCGCCCTCACCGCCGCCGAGATCATCACCATTCGCGACCGGTTCACCACCTTCGCCGACGAACACGGCTGGCTCGACAGCTGATCCGAACGCGCTGATCACGATCCGCGTGTGTGTCGGTCCCCCGGCCTACGATCGCATGGCACCGATTAATCGGGTGCGCTCGCGACGTCGATACGGGTGACAGGAACCCGCGAGGAGGATCGGATGGATCTACCGGTGATGCCGCCAGTGCGCCCGATGCTGGCCAAATCCACACCGTCGCTGCCCCGCGAACCCGGGCTGAGCTACGAACCCAAATGGGACGGCTTCCGCTGCATCGTCTTCCGCGACGGCGACGAACTCGAACTGGGTTCGCGCAACGATCGTCCGCTCACCCGGTATTTCCCCGAATTGGTCGACCTGCTCAAAGCGGCACTGCCGCAACGGTGTGTGATCGACGGCGAGATCGTGGTCGTCACCGAGAACGGTTTGGATTTCGACACACTCCAGCAGCGCCTGCATCCGGCGGCGTCGCGGGTGAACAAGCTCGCCGTCGAGACCCCGGCCAGTTTCGTCGCCTTCGACCTGCTCGCCAACGGCGATCGCGACCTCACCGGTGAACCGTTCTCCGAACGTCGCCGGGAACTGGAGACGCTGCTGCAAGCCGCTCCCGGCCGCATTCATCTCACCCCCATCACCCAGGACCCGGACACGGCTCAGGACTGGTTCACCCGGTTCGAGGGCGCGGGTTTCGACGGAGTGATGGCCAAGGCCGACGACCTGGCGTACATGCAGGACAAACGGGTGATGCTCAAGATCAAACACGAACGCACCGCCGATTGCGTGGTCGCCGGATACCGGATGCACAAGGACGGTGAAGGGGTCGGCTCGCTGCTGCTCGGACTCTTCGACGACAAGGGCAACCTCCACCACGTGGGCGTCGCGTCGAGTTTCACCGCCGCCCGGCGCCGCGAATTGCTCGGGGAGCTGGCACCGTTACGCGAGAACGCGCTGGTGGACCATCCGTGGCGCGACTGGGCCGACGCGGTGGCCCAGGCCAATGCCGACGGCAAGATGCCCGGCGGGGTGAGCCGGTGGACCGGCGGCAAAGACCTGTCCTGGGAGCCGTTGCGGCCCGAACTGGTCGCCGAGGTGCGCTACGAACACGTGCAGTCGGGGCGGTTCCGGCACGGCGGGCGGCTGGTGAGGTTCCGGCCCGACCGCACACCCGAATCGTGCACATACGCCCAGCTCGACGAGGTGGCTCCGGCCGAACTGGACGCGATCTTCGGGGTGCGGTCATGAGCGCGGGGGTCGAGATCGAGGTCGACGGGCGCACGCTGACCATCAGTCATCCCGACAAGGTGTACTTCAGCAAACACGGTGAGACGAAGCTCGACCTGGTGCGCTACTACCAGGCCGTGGCCGAACCACTGCTCGGCGTCATCGGTGACCGGCCGCTGCTGCTCGAACGCTATCCCGACGGTGCCTCCGGCAAATCGTGGTTCCAGAAGCGCGTCCCCAAGACCGCGCCGGACTGGTTGCAGACCGTCGAAGTCACCACCCCGAACGGCACCACAAGCGACGCGCTGGTCGCCCACGATCTGGCACACGTGCTGTGGGCGGTGAACCAGGGCTGTCTCGGTTTCCACGTCTGGCCCAACCACGTGCCCGACCTGCGGATCGCCGACGAACTACGCATCGACCTCGACCCCTCGCCCGGCATCACCTTCGACGATCTGCGCGGCGCCGCCGTGCGCACCCGCGAACTGCTCGCCGAACTCGGCATCGATGCCCTGGTCAAGACGTCCGGCTCACGCGGCCTGCACATCTACGCGATGCTCGAACCCCGATGGGACGGCTACCAGGTGCGGGCCGCGGCCGTGGCCCTCGCCCGCGAACTCGAGCGCCGCTTCCCCGAGGAGATCACCGCCCAGTGGTGGAAGGAGGAACGCGGCAGCCGGGTCTTCGTCGACTACAACCAGAACGCACCCCACAAAACCGTGTTCGGCGCCTGGTCCGTACGCCCCAAGGTGGGCGGCCAGGTCTCGACCCCCATCGCCTGGGACGAACTCGACACCATCATCCCCGACGAACTCACCCTCGCCACCGTCCCCACCCGACTGGCCGAACGCGGCGACCCCTGGGCCGACCGCACCCCACAGTCGATCGAACCACTCCTCACCATGTCCGACAAGGACATGGCCGCAGGCCTGATGGACGCCCCCTGGCCACCCCAATACCCGAAAATGCCCAACGAACCACCCCGCGTCCAGCCCAGCCGAGCAAAGAAGGACTGACCTACTCGGTCCAGGGGACCCAGGTGCCGGTGTTCGCTTTGCCTTCGCAGACCAGGGCGTGGTTGTCGGTGGTGCGGCCGGTTTTGTCGACCGATGGGTCGCAGGGCTCGCCCTCGGTGTAGTAGGAGCCTGCTACGCGGTGCGGGCCCGACCAGGTGTGGCCCTTGTCGGAGCGCAGGCACAGCAGGGTGGCGCCGTCGGCGGCGACGCCGAGCAGGCCGACCTGTTCGGCTTGGCAGGGTGTGCCTTTTTGCACCACACTCGCGGCGGGCTGGCTCAGGACCGGGGTGGATCCGACCGATGTCGGGGCACCGACCGACGGCACCGCCTCGGTGGTGGTCACCGCGACCGGTGTCGTGGCCGCCTTGCTCGCCAACGCAGGCATCTCGAGTTCCAGTCCGCCGAAGAGCACCATTCCGGCCACCGCCACCGCGGCGACCTCGGCGATACCGAGCAGCAGCGCGAGCATCGCGATCCCCCGCCCACGCGGATGCCCGTACGACAGCAGCGCGAAGACGATCGCGATGGGGAACAGCAGGACGAGGGCCGCGGCCAGCGCCACCATCGCGTAGGGGTTCACCCGTGGCTGGTCGTCGCGCGCGGAGTCCTCCGGTGTGGCGTGTGGCCAACGCTGACCGTTCCAGCGCCGGTCCTCGAACTCCTCATCGGGGTCGTCGTTCCACTGCTCGTATCGTGCCATCAACCCCGGGTCCCTCTCGATCTCCCCGGCCGCGGAAACGAAACAGCGTGCGGCGCGGGGTTACGCGAAGAGGATAGGGACTCGCGCGCCGCCGGGCAGCGCAACCGGGAAAGAGTGGGCTAACTCCTAATCGGCCGAGGACGACTTCACATGGGGGATCGTGCGATCGATGAGGGTGAGCAGCGTGTCGGTGAGCAGCCGGTGCACCTGGGGGCGGGTGAGTGTGCCCCGGGTGAGCCATTCGCGCCCGGCCACTTTCACCATGCCCGCGTAGGAAACGACCAGTGCGCGCAATTGTGCATCGTCTGCCATATCGGAGCGGCCGATCATCAGCAGCATGCGCTCGGCGGCGGCGTCGTCGGCCTGGTCGAGGATCTGCTGCACCTCGGGGTCGTCGCCCACTCCTTCGTGGCTGGTGACCTTCACCCAGGTGCTGCCGTGCTCGGCAATGGTGTCGAGCAACCACGACACGATGGCATCGACGCGTTCGACCGGGCTGCCCTGCGGAATGGACACCTTCTCGAGGCGGGGCAGCGTGACCATCCGGCGGACAACGGCCAGGTACAGATCACGCTTGTTGCCGAAGTAGTGGTTGATGAGCCCGCGCGCGACCCCGGCACGCTGGGCGAGTTCCGCGGTCGACACCGCCGCGTACGGGCGTTCACCGAACATCTCGATGGCACATGCCAAAATCTGCGCCCGACGCTCGTCGGGTTCGAGCCGGCGCCTGCGCGGCGGGTCTGCTGTGTCGGTGTCGAACGGGGAAATCGGGGCGCTCCGTCGGGTTCTGCGGCCGCCGCAGGGTTGCGGAGGCGGTGCACAACGATACCCAGCGGGTCCGTCGCACGGCTAATGAGACAATATTTCCGACCACCGCTCCCGCACGAAGGAATGCCGCACTCCCCGATGACCGAGAAGACGATCGATCCGGACGAGTTGGCGACCTGCCTGCGGGTGCTCGAACAGGCCGGGCAGCTGGAAAAGGAACACCCCGATTCGATCGCGGTGCAGCGCGCGGTTGGCCACATGTTCAAAAAGCTCAAGCAGCGCCGCCGGATCGAGGCCAGGCAGCAGGTCGCCGAAGCCGACCGCGCCGTGATCGCCTCGACCGCGACCGGTTCGCCGCAGCGCATCGACGACGAGACCGCGGGCATCCCGATCAAGTCCGCCGCCGACGGCGAAACCGCGGGAACGCTGGTGCGGGCACGTCCCTGCTACATCTGCAAGCAGCGCTACACCCAGGTCGACGCCTTTTATCACCAGCTGTGCCCCGAGTGCGCGGCGTCGAGCCACGCCAAGCGCGATGCCCGCACCGACCTGTCCGGCAAGCGCGCGCTGCTCACCGGCGGCCGCGCCAAGATCGGCATGTACATCGCGCTGCGGCTGCTGCGCGACGGCGCCCACACCACCATCACCACCCGGTTCCCCAACGACGCCATCCGCCGCTTCGCCGCGATGGAGGACAGCGGCGACTGGCTGCACCGGCTGCGCATCGTCGGGATCGACCTGCGTGACCCGGCCCAGGTGGTCGCCCTCGCCGACGATGTCGCGGCGCAGGGCCCGCTCGACATCCTGATCAACAACGCCGCCCAGACCGTTCGCCGTTCGGCCGGTGCCTACAGCGCGCTGGTCGAGGCCGAGTCCGCGCCGCTGCCCGTCGGGATGCTGCCGGAGATGGTCACCTTCGGCAAGACGATGCAGGCGCATCCGACGGCGCTCACCGCCTCGCTCACACCGTCGTTGTCGGCCGTCGACGTGGCCGAACTGGCCTTGGTCGCGGGTTCGGCGACGCCGGAGCGGATCGCGGCGGGCGTGGCCATCGACGCCGGTGGGCTCGTGCCCGATCTGGCGCACACCAACAGTTGGGTGCAGACCGTCGGCGAGGTGGACGCCACCGAACTGCTCGAGGTGCAACTGTGCAATTCGGTGGCACCGTTCATCCTGGTGTCGCGGTTGCGGCCGGCGATGGCGGCGGCGCCGGGCAGGCGCAAGTACGTGGTGAACGTGTCGGCGATGGAAGGCCAGTTCAGTCGCGGCTACAAGGGCCCCGGTCACCCGCACACGAACATGGCCAAGGCCGCGTTGAACATGCTCACCCGCACCAGCGCGCTCGAGATGTTCGAGTCCGATTCGATCCTGATGACCGCGGTCGACACCGGGTGGATCACCGACGAACGTCCGCACTACACCAAGGTCCGCCTGGCCGAGGAGGGCTTCCACGCACCCCTCGATCTGGTCGACGGCGCCGCCCGCGTCTACGACCCGATCGTGCAGGGCGAGAACGGCGTCGACCTCTACGGATGCTTCCTGAAGGACTACCGGCCGTCACCCTGGTGATCACCTGGTCGATGCCGAACCGGAATGTTGATCATGATTCCGATCGGCGGGCGGCCGCTTAATCTGGATATGTGCCGTTCCGGGTGTTGGCCGATCTGATCGCCGTCACCCACGTCGCGTTCATCGCGTACGTGGTCGCCGGCGGTTTCGTGGCGTGGCGGTGGCCGCGCACCATCGGGGCTCACCTGCTCGCCGCGTCCTGGGGTTTCGGCACCATCCTCATCGGTTTCGACTGTCCTCTGACCTACGCCGAGAACTGGGCCCGCGCCCGCGCGGGCGTTTCCGGCCTCCCTGAAGCCGGCTTCATCGACCATTACCTCACCGGCGTGATCTATCCCGACAGCGCCCTCGGACTGGTCCGGGCCGTGGCCGCGACCGCCGTCCTGGTCTCCTGGCTCGGCTACCTGCGTCTGCACCACCGCTCGTTCACGTCAGACACCGCGTGAGCTGCTCGGCGACCGCGCCGGGATCGCCGTCGAAGTAGAAGTGCCCGCCGGGGAAGGTGTGCAGGCTGAACGGTCCATCGGTCACCGTCTGCCACTGCTCGGCCTGAGCTCGGCTCGTGGTGGGATCCTCGGTGCTGACGAAGGCGGCCACCGGGCAATCGAGAACCGGGCCCGGCCGGTGGCGATAGGTCTCGACGGCCTGGTAATCGGCCCGGACACCGGGTAGAACCAGGTCGGCCAGGCTCGGCTCGGTGCGCAGCAGCCGCACCGGCACCGGATCGGCGGCCAGGCGCTCGAGGTTGTCGATGAGGTCGGCGTCGGAGGCCTTGTGCAGGAGTCCCGTCTCGACGAAATCCGGCGCGGGACGGCCGGAGACGATCAGTTCCAGCACCGGTTGCCCGCCGGCCGCGAGTCGCCGTGCCACCTCGTAGGCGACGGTGGCGCCCATGCTGTGACCGAACAGGGCGCGCTGAGCGGGTGGCTGCCGCAGCAGATCGGCGGCGATGCGGTCGGCCAGCTCGTGCAGGTCGGTGATGAGCGGGTCGCCGAAGCGGTCCTGGCGCCCCGGGTACTGCGCGGCGAGGACCTCGATGCCGGGACCGAGGTGGCGCGCGAGGTCACGATAGAACGCGGCGGACGCACCACCGGGCGGTAGGCAGACCAACTGCCTGCGCCGGGCCGCATCGAGACGTAGAACCCGAATCCATTGCGTTGCAGCAGTGTTCACTCGCACTGTTCCCTTTCCCCGGTCAGCTGCCTGCGAGGGCACGCACGGCGGTCGACAGCTGGTCGCCGTCGAGAAGAGTTTCGCCGGGTTTCAACAGCCACAGCACACCGAGGCCCTGCGCGAGGACGAAGTACAGGCGGCCGATGGCTTCGGCCTGCGCTTCGTCGAGGTCGGGATGGGCGGCCCGGAGATCGGCCGCGAGATCACGATAGGCCTCGTCGAGCTGGTCACCGAGCTGGGAGCGCGCTTCCTCGGAGCGCACGATGCGAACGATGTTCTCGAGACTGGCCAGCATCGCCTCGTGGTTGTCGGCGAAGACCGCGGGCATGCCGTTCCACAGGCGGGCGAGACCGGACAGCGGTGAGCCGCCCGCACCCTCCTCGATGAGTCCGCGCATCCCCTCCCCCAGCGCGTCGCCGAGCGCCTCACTGAGCGCCTCGGTGACCAGACGATCCTTGGAGCCGAAGTGATAGCCGATGGCGGCCAGGCTCACCCCGGCGGCGGCGGCGATATCGCGTGCGGTCGCCTTGGCCACCCCGCGCTCCATGATCACTTTGCGCGCCCCGGCCAGCAGATCTTCTCGGTTGCCCATGACGGCGAGACTACCCGACCGTCTTAGACATTTGTACTAGACATCCGTGCAAACCTCTGTTAGACATTGGTCTAAGACATGCGTTCAAATTCTCGAGGCGGGACACACTATGACCACCACTGCACTGCACGTTCTGGTCGCCGGCGGCGGCATCGCGGGCAACACGGTCGCACTCCAGTTGCTGCGCAAGGGCATTCGCACCACAGTCGTGGAGCGGGCGGCGGTCCCCCGGGCCGGCGGGCAGGCGGTGGATCTGCGCGGACCGAGCAAGGAAGCGGTCGAACGCATGGGGCTGATGGAGGGCATCCGCAAGTACCAGCTCGACGAACGCGGTATGGCCTACGTCGACGGTGACGGCCGGGTCTATGCCCGTATGGCGATGGAGGACTTCGACGGCAAGGGCGCCGTCGCCGACATCGAGATCACCCGTGGCGATCTCAATCAGGTATTGCTCGACGCGGTGACCGCAGCCGACGACGGTCACCTCGACTACCGATACGGTGACTGGATCGAGCGCGTCGAGCAGGACGACACCGGCGTCGAGGTCACCTTCGCCTCGGGCGCGACCGGGCGCTTCGATCTGGTGATCGGCGCCGACGGTGTGCATTCGGCGACCCGCCGCCTGGTGTTCGGCCCGGAAGACCGGTTCGTGACCAACCTCGGCGCCTACGGCGCGTTCTTCACGATGCCGACCCCCGCCGACGCCGAACCGGGTTGGTTCGCCATGCGCCTGCTGCCCGGAGCGATGCTCGGCATCCGGCCCGACGGTGACCCTGCCACCGCGAAGGCCATCATCATGGTGCGCACCGACATCGATCCCGCCCTGCGCCGCGACCCCGAAGCCCAGCGCGCGCTCCTGCGAGGAGCCCTGCGTGACGCGGGCTGGCGGGCTCCGGAGATCCTGGCCGCGATGGAGACGACGCCGGACTTCTACTTCGACGACCTCGCCCGCGTCGACGTGCCCGAACTGGCCGTCGGCCGAGTCACGCTGGTCGGCGACGCCGGGTATTGCGGTTCCCCGCTGACGGGCATGGGCACCGCGATGGCGATCGTCGGCGGGTATGTGCTGGCCGCCGAGATCGCCGCCACTCCGCATGATCTGCCTGCGGCACTGCGCCGCTACCAGGACGCGATCACCCCATTCCTGGCCAAGGCCAAGGAGATTCCTGGTGGCGGCATCGACATGATGGTTCCGCGCAGTGCCTTGATGACCCGGGTGATGCGGGTCAGTGTGCGGCTGCTGACATCGCGGCCGATGCGCCCGATCACCGCGAAGCTGTTCTTCGCCGACAACGAGGACTTCGCCCTGCCGCGCTACTGAGTGCGGGCGCCTGGTTACTCTCGAAACGTGGCGCAGCCGATCATCCTCGACGTCGATACCGGAATCGACGACTCCCTGGCCATGCTCTATCTGCTCGCCTCGCCGGAGGCCGAGATCCTCGGGATCGCGGCCACGGCGGGCAATGTGCCTGCCGCGCAGGTGGCGGCCAATACGCTCGCCGTGCTGGATCTCGGCCGGGCACCCGAAATCGAGGTGGCACTGGGAGCGGCCGAGCCGCTGGCGATACCGCTGCGCACCACGGAGGACACGCACGGTCCGCAGGGACTCGGGTACGCGGTCCTGCCGCTGTCGCCACGCGAGGTTTCGGAGCGGTCGGCGGCGCGGATGTGGGTGGAGCTGGCGCGGGCGAATCCCGGTGCGGCGATCGGGTTGTGCACCGGCCCGCTCACCAACCTCGCGCTGGCCTTGCGGATGGAACCCGAGCTGCCCCGGTTGTTGCGCAGGCTGGTCGTGATGGGTGGGGCGTTTAATCACCCGGGCAATACGACGCCGACCAACGAGTGGAACATCCACGTCGATCCGGAAGCGGCCAAGGAGGTGTTCGACGCCTTCTCCGCCGCACCACCGGATCGTCGCCCGCTGGTGTGCGCGCTCGACATCACCGAGAGAATCGAGATGCGGCCCGAGCATCTCGTCCTGCTGGCCGAGGCCGCGGGTAGTACCTCGCCGGATCTGGTCGCGGCGGGTCATCCGGTCGAATGGCGTTCGGCCGCAACCAATCCGATCGTGCGGTACCTCACCGACGCGGTGCGTTTCTATTTCGACTTCCACCACCAGTACGACCTGGGGTACCTCGCGCACATGCACGACCCGTTCGCCGCCGCCGTCGCGCTCGACCCCACCCTGGCGACCACCCGGCCGGCGACCGTGGACGTGGAGCTGGCCGGCACCATCACCCGGGCCACGACCGTCGCCGACTGGGCGGGCATGTGGGGCCGGGAACCCAACGCCGACATCGTGATCGGCACCGACCCGGCCGTGTTCTTCGACCGTCTCGTCACCCGCGTCGGAGCGTTCGCGCGACGCCTGTACCCGGAGCACTCATGACCATCGACACCGTCACCTATCTCGCCGATTTCCGCCGCAGGCTGGAGCTTCCCGCGATCGTCGACGTGCACACCCACTTCATGCCCGATCAGGTGATGCGCAAGGTGTGGGCCTACTTCGACACGGCCGGCCCACTCACCGGCCGCCCCTGGCCGATCACCTATCGCGACGACGAACAGGTGCGTCTGAAAACGTTGCGCGACTTCGGTGTTCGTGCGTTCACCTCCTTGGTGTACCCGCACAAACCGAATATGGGTGAGTGGCTCAACGAGTGGACCGCCGAGTTCGCCGCCCGTACCCCCGATTGCCTGCACACCGCGACCTTGTACCCCGAACCCGACGCGCCACGCTATGTGGCCGAGGCGATCGAGCGCGGTGCGCGAATCTTCAAGGTGCACATCCAGGTCGGCGGGTTCTCCCCGCTCGACCCGCTACTCGACCCGGTCTGGTCGATCCTCGCCGACAGCGGCGTCCCCGTCCTCATCCACTGTGGTTCGGGCCCCGCCCCCGGCGAGTTCACCGGCCCCGCCCCCATCGCCGAACTCCTGCGCCGCTTCCCCACCCTGCGCTTGATCATCGCCCACATGGGCACCCCCGAATACCGCGAGTTCCTCGATCTCGCCGAGCAATACCCCCGGCTCTATCTCGACACCACCATGGTCTGGACCGACTTCAGCGAAGCAGGCGCCCCCTTCCCCGCCGACCAACGCGACCGTCTCCTCGCCTTCGGCCCCCGCATCCTTTTCGGCAGCGACTTCCCCAACATTCCTTACCCCTACGCCGAGGCAGTCGCCGCCCTCGAACGCCTCGACCTCGGCCCCGACTGGCTCCGAAAGGTGTGCCACGACAACGCCGCCCACCTCTTCGACCTCGACGCGCCTTAAGGATTGTCTCCCGCCTGTTGACCGCCGACTACCCGCTCCGGCGCCTCACCACAGGTGCAGGAAGGTTTCGTCGGCGAGCGGTTGGGGCGATCACAGTTTTTCGCACCGGTCAGGTTGCTGTCGCCGGCCCGTCGATACTGGAGGTCTCGATCTCCGTTCTGAGCGTTGTGGGTAGCGCAGGTCAGCCCATTTTGGAGGCGTATACCGCGAGGCGCACGCGGTTGTCGGTGCCGGTTTTGTCGAGCAGGTTGGTGATGTGGGTTTTGACGGTGCTCACGCCGAGGTGGAGGCGGTCGGCGATTTCCTGGTTGCCATGACCTTCGGCTACCAGGTGCAGGACGTCGCGTTCGCGGGCGGTGAGATCGGGTGGGGGTGAGGGGGTTTCGGGTGGGGTTGTCAGTGCTCGGGTGATGAGTCTGCGGAGCAGGGTGGGTGAGAAGAGGAGGTCGCCTTCGACGGTGCGGCGGATGGCGTCGAGGAGGACGGTGGGGTCGGTGTCTTTCACGAAATAGCCTGTGGCACCGGCGGACAGGGCGGGCAGCAGGTGTTCGTCGTCGTCGAAGGTGGTCAGCACCAGGACCTTCGCCCGGGGGTCGGTGGCGAGAATCTGCCGGGTGGCGCCTATGCCGTCGAGGCCTGGCATGCGCAGGTCCATGATCACCAGGTCGGGACGTAGTTCGGTGTGCAGGCGGACCGCTTCGACGCCGTCGGCGGCCTCTCCGGCGACGGTGATGTCGTCGGTGTCTTCGATGAGCATCCGCAGTCCGGCCCGGATCAGGCGTTGGTCGTCGGCGAGTAGTACGCGGATCACTCTTGTCCTCCTCGAATCCGGTCCGGAAGGTGGGCGCGCACGATCCAGCGCTGGTCCTCGGCGGTGGCGGTCAGTGTGCCGCCGGCGAGTTCGGTGCGCTCGCGCATGCCGACGATGCCGTGGCCGGGTGTTGTCGCGGCATTGTCGGCGCCGCTGACGACGGTCAGGGTGATGCCGTTGTCGTCCCGGTCGATCGTGAATCGCACCGGCACAGCGTGATTCGCGTGCTTCATCACATTGGTGAGCGATTCCTGCACCAGCCGGAGCAGGGTGAGCCTTCGAATGGCATCGAGCCCAGTCAGGTCACCGACTGTCGACTCGACAGTGAATCCGGCGGCTCGTACGCGTGCGACGGCGGCGTCGATCTCCGCACCGACGGCGTCGGGCTCGACCAGCGCCACCTCCCCCAGCGCGGGATCGCGGAGGACCGCGAGCAGTCTCCGGATGTCGCCCAGCGCGTCGGTCGCTGTGGCTCGGACATCGTCGAGGACCGCCGTGATCCGCGGATCCGCTTGCCGGACAACGTGGCCGGCCACCGAGATCCGCAGGATGATCGAGGCCATGTGGTGGGCGACGACGTCGTGCAGTTCCCTGGCCATCGCCGCTCGCTCGTCGAGGCGGGTGCGTGCCTCGGCGTCGGCGGCGCGCAGGCGCAGATTGTCGGCCAGCTCGCGTTGTCCACGCAGGTACAACCCCAGCAGCAGCGGCAACCCGACGTAGGCGACGCCCTCGACGAGGGTGGAAGCGCGACCGATGGATGTGTCGTGCAGCCCGATCCACCCGAGGACAACCGCTGCCGCCCACCCGACGGTCGCGAGTACGACGGTCAGGCGCCGGTCGGTCCGGGCGACGACATCGACCAGCGCCACGGCCCCGAGGTACGGCACCAGACCGGCCACACCCCACGCCTCGGTACGAAACATGGGAACCGCCAGAGCCGACAGTATGAGCGACACCGCCAATGGCCACCGCCGCCCCACCGCGAACACCACCGCGGCGCTCATCGCGAGCACCCAATAGTGCACAGGCACCCGGAACTGGCCCGGGTACGTGCTGGCCGCCAGCAGCACCGGGACCACAGCCACCGGCAGCCACCGCAGCAGGCGGCGCGGGTCAGGGCGAGCACGCACATCGATCACGTTCCCACCGTATGCGTCGACCGTGGAAGGCCCGACCGCCCGCAACCCCGACACACCGAACCATCCGCCGCCGCACGCCTGCGACGCTGTAGCGCGGCGTGCAGGCCGATCGCCCGGTGTCGCTATGGTCGGCCCGCGCCGGGCATGGCCGGGTTACACGCCGCTCGCGCCGACCCGGGTACATCAGGGGAGTGCGCCGCTCCGACGCGGAACGTCGGCTCGGTCCGAGCGCCGCGCTTGCATCCCCCGCCAGGATTGCGCCCCGTCACCGTCGTGGCGGCAGCGGGAGTGACGCCGCGAAGTTCGTTCGTCCTTTCCGAATCCCGGGCCCAGCGGGGCGCGCGACTTTCCTGGCCGCCGCGGCTTCGCGCCGCTGGGGTTCGGCTGCGAGCGGCGGCCCCTCGGGCGCCCGGAGGCATCGCCTAACGGAGGCCAGGGTCTTCCGCGATACCCAGTAGCAGCTCACAGGAAGGTGCGCAAGGGTCGGGCGGGCGGAATTTTCGGGCGGTGGTCGGGCCGGTGGGCTGAGCCGGGTGCGCAGGAACCGGGCGAAGCTGGGGGTTCCCACTCAGAGATGGAGTTACCTGTGGTTTCGCGACGAGGTTTCCTCGCCGGCTTGGCGCTGGCCCCGGTGGTGTACGCGGCCGGGTGTTCGGTTCGGCCGTCCGTTTCGGCCGCAACCGGCACCCGTCCGCTGCCGATCCCGCCGCTCGCGCCGTCGACCGTCGGTGCTGACGGTGTCCGGCGGTTCACCCTGCGCGCCCAGGCGGGCACGACCGAGGTGTTGCGCGGGGTCACGACCGCTACCTGGGGTTACAGCGGGTCGGTGCTCGGCCCGACGGTGCGGGCGCGGCGTGGTGAGCGGGTCGAGTTCGCGATCAGCAATGCCCTGTCCGAGGCGACGTCGGTGCATTGGCACGGCATGCACCTGCCCGCGAAGTTCGACGGTGGGCCGCACCAGATGATCGCGCCGGGCGCGGTGTGGACGCCGAGCTGGACGGTGCAGCAGCAGGCCGCGACCCTCTGGTATCACCCGCATCCGCACGGTGCGACGGAAAAGCATGTGCACCGGGGTCTGTCCGGCTTCTTCCTCATCGATGACGATGCCGCCGATGCGCTGCCCCTGCCCAAAGAGTATGGGGTGGACGATATTCCGCTGGTGATCCAGGACCGCCGGTTCACCGCCGACGGCGCCGTGGACGAGTCCGATCCCACCGATGTAGGCCTGCTGGGCGACACCATCGTGACCAACGGCGTCGCGGGCGCGCATCTGCGGGTCACCACCGAACGGGTGCGTTTGCGCGTCCTCAACGGCTCCTCGGGCCGCCTCTACAACCTCGCTCTCGCCGACGGCCGGGCTTTCCACCTGATCGGCACGGACGGCGGACTACTACCGAAACCCATTGCGCTGGAACAGCTCCAGCTCAGCCCCGGCGAGCGCGCCGAGATCGTGATCGCACTGCGTCCCGGCGAGAACACGACGCTGCGGTCGCTGCCGATCGCCGACCGCGCGGGCATCGACCGTGCCGCCGAGTTCGGCTTCGACGACACTTTCGACATCCTTGCCCTCCAGGCCGCCGAAACCCTCCGCCCCAGCGCGCCCCTACCCGCGTCTTTGATCCCGATGACCGCCCTTGCCGCCGCGACGACCCCGGCGACACGGTCCTTCGACCTGCAGTGGTTCATGATCAACAACCAGCGCATGGACATGAACCGCATCGACATGACCATCCCCGTGGACACCACCGAGGTGTGGTCGGTGCGCAACAAGGACAACTGGCCGCACAACTTCCATGTCCACGATGTGCAGTTCCAGGTCCTCACCGTCGACGGAAAGACCCCTCCCCCAGCGCTATCCGGGTGGAAAGACACCGTCTACACCAGCTCCGGCTCGACCTACACCCTGGCCATGCGCTTCGCCGACCACACCGACCCCACCTACCCCTACATGTTCCACTGCCACCTGCTCCACCACGAGGATCAGGGGATGATGGGCCAGTTCCTGGTCCTCGCCCCGGGACAGCGGCCCGCGCCGATGGCCATGGACATGGGCGCGAAGGGACATCACTGAACCTAGGCGGCGGTGGCAAGGTAGCGGACGAGGTTCTCGACCAGTTCGCGAGTACCCTCTTCCCGCTGTGCGCCGGTGTCGAAACCGTCCAGGTGAGCACCGAATTCGACGAGGGTGAGCTTGGTGCCCGCCGCGGTCGGTTCGAATTCCCAGGTGGCGACCGAGGTGGAGATGTGGTCGCCGTTGATCCACATGTCGTAGGTGTAGACGAGACGCTCGTCGTCGATGATGTCGGTGTAGGTGGCGACGAAGCGGGAGGTCATCTTCCCCTCGAAGGTGCCCTCGTTGACCTCCTGGCCGCCGACACGGAAGTCCATGGAGACCTCACCCTGCTCCCAGCCTTCCTCGCCACCGAACCAGCGGCTCTTGATCGCGGGGTCGGCGAAGGCCCCGAAGGCGACGGACGGCGCGACGGGCACCTCCCGCTCGATGGTGAACTGGGCGTGCTTGACGGAACGGGTCACGGTGTTCATTGTTGTTCTCCTTCTGAGGATTTCGCTGTTTCGGTGAGCAATGCGGTCAGCCTGTCGAGCTGTCGTTCGGCGGGTGGACGCTGGCGCCCCAGCCAGTCGATCGCGGCCCCGAAGGCGCCGGGAACCAACTGGTAGGTGCGCACGCGCCCGATCTTGGCCGAGGCGACGATCCGCCCCGCTTCCAGGGCTTTGAGGTGCTGCACGATCGTCGGCATCGCGACGTCGAAAGGCGTCGCGAGTTCGGACACCGACGCGGGTCCCCGCGTCAGCCGTTCGACGATCGCCCGCCGAGTCGGATCCATGAGCGCCCGGAAGACATCGTCGAGTCTCCCGTCCGCTTCACCGCTCGAATACTTAGGCACATACCTAAGTATTCACACAGACACCCCCTCGCGCAACCCCCTGGACAAGAAACCCACCGCGGTCCGCGCGGTGGGTTCCGGAAGATCCTTGTCGTGCCAGGTCAGGCGAGTCGGGCCATGAAGAGCCCACAGAGTGCGATGGCGCTGTTCAGCCGCTTCCACAAGCGCACCATCGCGAGCTCGAGGATGATGCCGATGCGATCGGCGCAAGTGGTGGCCTCCGCCAGCGCCATCCGGTCGTAGACCAGATCCGGGTCGCTGAGAATTTCATCCAGGCGCAGTCCCGATACCGCCTGATCAGTCGTGAGGCCGAATTCCGGCAACCAGGTGAGCCGCCACCGGCCATCTCCCCCGAGAACCGCCTGCTCGGGGGTCTTGTCGCTACCCATGATCCGATTCGTGCGGTAGATCGCCATCACTACCTCCTCGGCAGTCGCTTGCGGCGTCTACCTTCCAGCATCCACGGAAATCGACACAGACAACAGCTGGCGAAGTTGACGGCAACGGAATACCATCCGCACACTTCGAGGTGAAGGGCTATGAACCCCAGCAGACACCGCCCCGATAGGCAAGCCTTACCGTGGTCAGCTATCGGCGGGCGATCGTCAACTCCGGTCGAAAGCCGTGAGAATTTGCTCGGCGGCGAGAGCAGGGGTGAGCTCCCCCGCGCGGACAGCCGATTCCACCTGCGCGCGAACCTCTTTCACGCGCGGATTGTCGGTCAGGCGGCGCAGGATCTGGTCGTGCACCATGGTCCAGGTCCAGTCGACCTGCTGACGGCGACGCTTCTCGGCGAACTCTCCCGCCTCGGTGAGCACCCGCCGATGTTCGAGCACGGTGTCCCAGAACTTGTCCAGGCCAAGACCTTCCAGCCCGCTCATGGTGAGCACCGGCGGTTTCCACAGTGCGTCGTGCGGGTGGATCAGCCGCAGCGCGCCGGAAAGTTCCCGGGCGGCGCTCTTGGCTTCCATCTCGTGCTTGCCGTCGGCTTTGTTGACCGCGACCACCTCGGCCAGCTCGAGCACACCTTTCTTGATGCCCTGCAACTGATCGCCGGTGCGGGCCAGGGTGAGGAAGCAGAACACGTCGACCATGTTGGCGACGGTCACCTCGGACTGGCCGACGCCGACTGTCTCCACCAGGATCACGTCGTAGCCGGCTGCTTCGAGCAGCACAATCGTTTCGCGGGTGGCCTTGGCGACGCCGCCGAGTGTGCCCGCCGTCGGCGAGGGCCGGATGAACGCGTCGGCTTCCAGGGACAACCGCGCCATCCGGGTCTTGTCGCCCAGGATCGACCCACCGGTGCGGGTCGAGGACGGGTCGACGGCCAGCACCGCGACCCGATGCCCCTTGCCGAGCAGGTACATGCCGAGCGCGTCGATGAACGTCGACTTGCCGACCCCGGGCACACCAGTGATGCCGACCCGGTTCGAGACCACCGCACCGGGTTCCCCGCTCACCCGCAGCAACAACTGCTGGGCGAGTTCGCGGTGATCGGACCTGGTCGACTCGACCAGCGTGATCGCCCGGGCCAGCGCGGCACGCTGACCGGCGCGGATACCGTCGGCGAGCGCGTCGACGTCGATGGTGCGCGGTGTCCGCGCCACGGCTCGTTCACCGTTGCGGGGCGCCCCGACACCCGCCGTGGTGCCCAGGCGTGGATGCCCGCCCTGTGCGGCCTCGTTCATGTCCGTGTCCCTCCGACCGGCACCGGCCCGCGCTGCCGCCGACCCGGTGCCTCCACCGTGTGCCCGTCACCCGCCCACACGGGCAGGCCCGAACCCGCTGCGCCGCAGGCACATTCGTCCATGACGCAGCGGGCCGGCCACATCATGCCGGGCTGCCGCCACCGATCTCGTGGCCGAGCGAGGCACCGAGCTTGCGCAGCAGGTCGATCGCCGCGTCGGCGATCACGGTGCCGGGCGGGAAGATCGCCGCCGCGCCCGCTTCGTAGAGCTCGTCGAAGTCACCGGGCGGGATGACGCCGCCGACGATGACCATGATGTCGGGGCGACCGACCGAGGCCAGCGCCTGCCGCAGGGCGGGCACCAGCGTGAGGTGACCCGCGGCCAGCGAGGAGACACCGACGATGTGGACGTCGTTGTCGGCCGCCTGGCGCGCCACCTCTTCGGGGGTCTGGAACAGCGGGCCCACGTCGACGTCCATGCCGAGGTCGGCGAACGCGGTCGCGATGACCTTCTGGCCGCGGTCGTGCCCGTCCTGACCCATCTTGGCGACAAGGATGCGGGGGCGACGGCCCTCGGCCTCGGCGAACTCCTCGACCAGCGCGATGGCGGCACCGATGTTGGATGCCTTGCCTGCTTCGTCACGGTACACACCGGACAGGGTACGGATCTCGGCCTGATGGCGGCCGTACACCTTCTCCAGCGCGTCGGAGATCTCACCGACGGTGGCCTTGGCGCGGGCCGCGTCGATGGCCAGCGCCAGGAGGTTGTTCTCCATGCCACCCTCGGAAGAGGCTGCCGCACGGGTCAATTCGGCCAGCGCGTGTTCGACCGCCACCGAATCACGTTCGGCGCGCAAGCGTTCCAGCTTCTCGATCTGCTCGGCACGCACCCGCGAGTTCTCGACCTTGAGGACCTCGACCTCGTGGTCCTCCTCGACCTGGTACTTGTTGACGCCGATCACCGGCTGCTGCCCGGTGTCGATGCGCGCCTGGGTGCGGGCGGCGGCCTCTTCGATGCGCAGCTTCGGAATGCCTTCCGAAATCGCCTGCGCCATACCGCCGTGCGCCTCCACCTCGGCGATGTGGGCGCGCGCCCGCTCGGCGAGCTGGTGGGTGAGCCACTCGACGTAGTACGAACCACCCCACGGGTCGATCGGGCGGGTGGTGTTGGACTCCTGCTGGATCAGCAGCTGGGTGTTGCGGGCGATGCGGGCGGAGAAGTCCGTCGGCAGCGCCAGTGCCTCGTCGAGCGCGTTGGTGTGCAGCGACTGGGTGTGACCCTGGGTCGCGGCCATCGCCTCGATGCAGGTGCGCGCCACATTGTTGTAGGCGTCCTGCGCGGTCAGCGACCAGCCGGAGGTCTGCGAATGAGTGCGCAGCGACAGCGATTTCGCGCTCTTGGGCTCGAACTTCGACACCAGTTCGCTCCACAGCAGGCGCCCGGCGCGCAGCTTGGCGACCTCCATGAAGAAGTTCATGCCGATGGCCCAGAAGAACGACAGGCGCGGGGCGAACTTGTCGACGTCCATGCCCGCCGCGATGCCCGCCCGGATGTACTCCACACCGTCGGCCAGGGTGTAGGCCAGCTCGAGATCGGCGGTCGCACCGGCCTCTTGGATGTGGTACCCCGAGATGGAGATCGAGTTGAACTTCGGCATCTTCGCGCTGGTGAAGGCGAAGATGTCGGAGATGATCCGCATCGAGGGCTTGGGCGGGTAGATGTAGGTGTTGCGGACCATGAACTCTTTCAGAATGTCGTTCTGAATGGTTCCGGCCAGCTGTTCGGGCGTGACGCCTTGTTCTTCGGCGGCGACGACGTAGAGCGCGAGGATCGGCAGCACCGCGCCGTTCATGGTCATCGACACCGACACCTGATCCAGTGGGATCTGGTCGAAGAGCTGACGCATGTCCAGGATCGAGTCGATCGCCACACCGGCCATGCCGACGTCACCCTGTACGCGCGGGTGATCGGAGTCGTAGCCACGGTGGGTGGCGAGGTCGAACGCGACCGACAGACCCTTCTGGCCCGCCTGCAGATTGCGGCGGTAGAAGGCGTTGGAATCCGCGGCGGTGGAGAAGCCCGCGTACTGGCGGATCGTCCACGGCTGGTTCACGTACATGGTCGGGTAGGGACCACGAAGGAACGGCGCGACGCCGGGCACCGTGTCGAGCGGATAGCCCTGTGCAACAACGGCGTCACGGTCGGCCTTGGTGAACACCGGCGGTACGTCGATGCCCTCCGGGGTGGCCCAGGTGAGCTGGTCGGCGGTGGTGTGGTTGGCCGCGGCCGCCTCGGCCACGAACTCCCGCACCTGCTCCGCATCGACGGCGGCGGGCTCGGGCGCCCGCTCGGTGAGCGGCACCTCGGCGAAACTGCCGATGCGGTGCTCGATATCGGATGTGGTCATCAGGCTCCCACCTTCTCCAGCAGCTGCGACAGGACCGCGACCGCGTCGATGCGCAGACTCAGGAATCCGTCGGGACGCTGCGTCCCGCTGTACTGCTCGACGGCCTTCTCCGGCCCGGCCAGCAACACCGTCTCGATCCCGGCGCCACGCAAGGCCTCGACCGCGGCGCCCGCTTCCTCGGCGTAGCGCTTGTCCGCACCGCACAGCACGGCGATGCGAGCACCGGAACCGGTTGCGGCAGCGGCGATTCCCTCAACGGCGAGCGGTCCGGGGTTCACCGACTCGATGCCACCGGAGGCAAGCACGTTCGCGGTGAAGATGGTGCGCGCGTTGTGTTCGGCCACCGGGCCGAGTGCCACGATCAGCGCCTTGGGCCGCTCACCGTTCACCGCGAGGTAGGCGTCCGAGCGGTTACGCAGCGCCTCGAACGCGGCACCGTAGCGCACCAGCGAAGCCTGGTCGCGCGCCTGCTCCGACAGCGGCGCCTCGGCGAGGTTGGGGAACTCGTTGACACCGGTGACGGCGGTCTTGCGGTGCGCGATGTCGGCGGCGCGCGCGGCGGCGGTCTCGGCGACGCGCGCGGCGATCAGTCCGGTGTCGAGCGCGGCCGGGTAACCACCGGCGGCCTCGATCTCCTGCATGAATTCCCAGGCCTTGGCGGCGAGTTCGTCGGTGAGGGACTCGACGTACCACGAACCGGCACCGGGATCCTGCACATGCCCCAGGTGGGATTCCTCGAGCAGCAGCAGCTGGATATTGCGGGCCATGCGCTCCGAGAACGACTGTGACACACCGAGTTCGCCCGCGGGAAGGGCGGAGTCG
The DNA here is from genome assembly GCF_040639775.1 of Nocardia sp. NPDC023733. Lineage (NCBI taxonomy): Bacteria > Bacillati > Actinomycetota > Actinomycetes > Mycobacteriales > Nocardiaceae > Nocardia > Nocardia sp. NPDC023733. The sequence continues at coordinate 1,906,452 of NZ_JBFAAN010000001.1, forward strand.
AACGGCTGCACGGTGACCGAATCGGCCCCGCCGACACCGGCACCGAACGCGGCGAGCGTGGTGCGGAGCAGGTTCACCCACGGATCGCGCTGGGTCATCATGGCCGAGGAGGTGACCGCGTGCTGCGGGGCGGCGCCGAAAGCGGGCGCACCACACACCTGGGCGACGCGCGCCCAGAGACGGCGGGCGGCGCGGAACTTCACGATGGTGGCGAACTGGTCGTCGGTGGCCGCGTAGCGGAACTCGAGCTGACCGAACGCGTCGGCGATATCCACGCCCGCACCCGTCAACGCGCGCAGGTAGGCCAGACCGGCGGCGATCGAGGCGCCGAGCTCCTGGGCGTCTGCGGCACCGGCGTTGTGGAAGGCGGTGCCGTCGACGGTGATCGCGCGCACCGCTTCGGGACGGGCGATCGCGCGGCGAGCCAAGGCGACGGCCTGCTCGACATCGAGGTCGGCGTGGCCGGCGAAGGCGTCGGTGAGCGGCGCGGCGCCCAGGCCGACCCGGATCTGGGAGCGGTCCTCGAGCTGGTAGCCGTCGAGCACCTCGAACACCTGCTCGGCTGCCGCGCTCACCTCGGCACCCGCGACCAGCGACAGCGGGGCGAGTTCGAACAGCACCCCGGACAGGGCGGTCGCGATCTGGGTGACCGGCACGCCGTGGGCGCCGACCCCGAGCGAGACCGCGCTGACGCCGTTCTCGAGCCCGGTGAGGATGGCGCGGTTGGTACTCGCGGCGTCGGCCGAACCGGCGAAGGCACCGACGAACCAGCCGCGCTGCGGGTCGCGAGTGGCGTCGCCGCCGCGCACGAACGGGAAGGTGCCGGGCAGCGGCTGCTCGGGCAGCTCGTCGCGGCGGGTGTAGAGCGGGGCGATGGTGAGCCCGTCATAGGTGGTCTCGTCGAGCAGATGCTCGGGCTCGGTGGGCAGCTCGGCGACATCGACCCGTCGCGCCTTGGCCAGCACGCCTGCCACACCCTTGCGCCAGGCGGCGTACTCGGGCACCGGATCCGGTGCGAGACCTGCCCCTGCCTCTGAACCAATCGGCATAGCTGCTGTTCTCTCCTCCGTCACGGCGAACCGGGATGTGTCCGGTTCGCCTCCGATGCTATCTGTGACATCGTGTCCACCCACTGGGGCCATCCCCTACCGACCGGTACGCTGTCGCGGTGCTCCAGCTGATCCGCTCCCCCCGACTGCTGCTGACCCTGGCTGGGTTGGCGACCCTGTTCGTGGTGGCGATGCTGGTTCCGTTGCCGGGCCCACAGCAGGTCAGGGACTGGGCAGGCGGCGTGGGACCGCTGCTTCCCCTGCTGTTCTTCCTCTTCTATTCCCTCGTCGCGGTCGCGCCGGTGCCTCGCACCGTACTGACAGTCACCAGTGGGGTGCTGTTCGGTCCGCTGCTCGGGTCGGTGATCGCGCTCGGGGCCACGGGCGTGAGTGCCGGTCTCGCTCTGCTCGGGGTGCGGGCGATCGGCCGCGCGCGGGTCGCCGAGCACCTCACCCATCCGGCGGTGCGGGCGGTCGACCTGCGGCTGGCGCAGCGCGGGTGGCTCGCGGTGGCCGCGCTGCGGCTCATCGCTTTCGCGCCGTTCTCGGTGGTGAACTACTGCTGCGGGTTGTCCTCGGTGCGATTCACTCCGTACCTGCTCGCGACGGTGGTCGGCTCGGCGCCGGGGACCATCGCGACGGTCGTGCTGGCCGACGCGCTGACCGGCGGCACGCATCCGGTCGCGATCGCGGTGTCGCTGGTGTGTCTGGCCTTCGGGTTGCTCGGCCTGATCGTCGACGCACGGATGCCGGTCGTCGCCCCGGAAACCGATGCCCCCTACTCCAGGGGCATGGTGTCGCGCCGGTGATCGATCACAATTGAGAAAGTGATCTTCTTCACATCTGGAAGTTGTGACTAAGCCGTCTTTCAGAATTCTCACAGAGTTATAGACTCCGGATAGCCCAGGGTTCGCCAGCTACATCCGGTGCGGGATCCAGAGCAACACCCGGTGTCGCGTCCCGTCTTCACCGCTTCCATTCACCGCCGTTCTCGGCACGTTCTTCCACCATGAGGTGACCCGGCATGGAATACACCCATCTCTCCGATTTCCGCATCCGATCCGGCGATCTGTCGATCTGGACCCCTGAGCTGATCTCGCCCGACTCCTGGCACGACGACGAACGGCCGCTGGCCAGCGTCCACGCCCAGTACCTCGGTTTCCTCGATCCCGACGACCCGCAGCCCGGCCGTGGCCGCTGGATCGGCACCATCTTCGAGATGGACGCCCCGCTCGACGCGCGCGCCTGGGCACGGACCCTCGAGCTGTGGCACGACCGCCACGAGGGTTTCCGCACCACCGTCGCACCCACCAGCGACGGCGACTACCACCGCATCACCACCGAACCGGGTACCGTGCGCGTCACCTCCGCCCCGGTCGCCGATCTCACCGACGGTGAACAGATCAACGAATTCCTCTGTGATGTCCTGGAATTGCGGCTCTCGGCACTGGTGTGGCCGCACCTACTGGTCGCGACGGTCGCCCACGACACCGACGACTTCACCGTGCTGGTCGGTGCCGACCACTCCGTACTCGACGCCTACTCCCAGGCCGTGCTGATCCTGGAATTGCGCACCCTCTACACCGCCGTCACCACCGGCGGCGAGATCCGCGACTCCTCGACGTTCGGCAGTCCCGCCGATTTCGCGGCCGTCGAGCGCGCCGCCGCCGAGGAACTCACCCCCGACTCCCCCGCCGTGGCGGTGTGGCGGGATTTTCTCGGCGCCCCCGGCTCCCCGATGCCGCGTTTCGGCGCGGGCATGGTGGCCGAGCTCGACGGTGAGCACGCCCAGCCGAGCGTCTCGCGCACCTTGCTGACCATCGCCGAACTCGAGGAGGTGGAGGCCCGGCTTGATCAGCTCAAGCACCGGCTGTCGGTCACGGTGTTCGCCGCGCTCGCCGTGGCCTGGCGAGAGGTGTTCGGCCAGGACCGGTTCCGCACCGTGATGCCGATCGCCACCCGGCCCGACCTGACCTGGCTGGAGTCGATGGGCTGGTTCGTCAATGTCGTACCCGTCGACATCACCCTGCCCTCGGGCGCCGACATGGCCGCCGCGCTCACCGCCACCCGGGCCTCGCTCAAACGCGCCCATATCTGCAACGACGCCTCGTGGGGTCGCTCGCTGGCCATGGTCGGTGCGATGGAAGGCCCGACCTTCGGCGCGTCGTTCCTCGACATCCGGATGCTGCCCGACTACGAACTCGTCGCCGACCTGCGCGGACGGACCCTGCGCGCGGTTTCGTACTCGACCGAGGAGGTGTACTTCTGGGTGGTGCGCGGCCCCGAGGGCCTCTATGTCTCCACCCGGTATCCGGCGGGTCTGCCCGCCGAGGTGATGGACCGCTACCTCACCGAATTCGCCCGGGCCATGTACGCGGTGACCACGATCGCCGCGCCTGCCGCGGCCACCCCGGTCGCCGACGTGCCGGCGGCATTGAGCGCGAGCTGACCATGCGTGCGCTGCTGGCCTTCACCGGAAGCAGGGGCGATGCCCAGCCCGGCATCCTGCTCGCCCGCGAGCTCATCGCTCGCGGGCACGCGGTGACGCTCGCGCTGTCGCCCAATCTCGTCGAGTTCGCCACCGGCCACGGCATCGCCGCGGTCGGGTTCGGGTGTGACAGCGCCGAACTGTTGCGCACCCAGCACGCCGACCGGCGCTTCCGTAGCGCGAGTCCGCGTCAGCGGATGCGCGCGGTGCTGGATCTGCAGCGACGCGGTGTCGCCGAGGCGGTGCGTGACCTGCTCGCGCTCGCCCCGGGACACGATGTGCTCGTCACCGGCATGGCGGGCGAGGAGGCGGCGGAGAAGGCGGCGCGCCACGTCGGATTGCCGTTGGCGGCAGTGCATTTCTTCCCGATCCACCCCAGCCGGTCGGTGCCGGTGGTGCCGACCGCGTGGGGGCGGCGGGTGCCCGGTGCGCTCAACCGCCGGATCTGGTCGGGTCTGCGGTGGGCGCGTGACGCCGCTCTGGCCGAGCCGCTGTCCGAGTCCGGGATCGTCGACCATCCGCTGCCCGGTCGGGTGTCGATCCAGGCCTACGACACCGACCTGTTTCCCGGGCTGGCGGCCGAGCTGCCCGAACGGCACCCGGTCACCGGGTTCATCGTGGACAGCGACGGATTCCTCGGTGCCCCAGCCGATCCCGCGCTGGCGGCCTGGCTGGTGGCGGGGCCCGCCCCGATCTATGTCGGCTTCGGGTCGATGACCGTCGATGATCCCGCCGCTCTGGTCCGCATGCTGCGCACCGTGTGTGCGCGGCGCGGGCGGCGACTGCTGCTCGCGGCGGGCTGGGCCGGGATCGAGCCGGAGCTCTCGCCCGAGGTGGCCGTCGTCGAGCAGGTCGACCACGCGACGGTGTTCCCGCGCTGCCTGGCAGCCGTGCACCACGGTGGCGCCGGGACGACCGCTGCGGCTCTGAGAGCCGGTGTACCGCAGGTCATCTGCGCGATCCAAGCCGATCAGCCGTATTGGGGGACGGCGCTGTCGCGGCTCGGCCTCGCCGCGACGACCCGCGCCGCCGCGCTGGACGCCGATCGACTCGACGCGTTGCTCGACGCAGTCGCCGACCCACACGTGGTGGCCCGGGCCGCCGCCTACGCCGTCGGCTTCCGCGACGACGGCCTGGCCCGCGCCGTCGACGAGGTGGAAGCCCTTGCCCCCCTGACTGTTCCGACACCACAGTTCGACCACGCCGGGAGGCCGCAGTGAGCACCGACATCGCCGTCCGCACCAGCGGTCTCGGCAAGTCCTACGGCGACTTCACCGCCGTGGGCGCCATCGATCTCAGCATCGCGGCCGGCTCGGTATTCGCCATGCTCGGCCCCAACGGGGCGGGCAAGACCACCACGGTGCGCATGCTGGCCACCCTGCTGCGTCCCGATCGCGGCAGCGCCGAAGTGTTCGGCTACGACGTGGTGCGCGATGCCACGGCCGTCCGGTCGATGATCGGGCTCACCGGCCAGTACGCCTCCGTCGACGAAACCCTCACCGCCGCCGAGAATCTGCGCCTGTTCGGCCGGCTGCTCGGGCTGTCGCGGCGGGCCGCCGCCGCTCGCTGCGACGAACTGCTCGAGGAGTTCGAGTTGTCGGCGGTGGCGCGGCGCAGCGTCAGCGCGTTCTCCGGTGGCATGCGCAGACGCCTGGATCTGGCGGCCACGCTCATCACCGTGCCACCGCTGATCTTCCTCGACGAACCGACCACCGGCCTGGACCCACACACGCGTGACCGCATGTGGGGCATCGTGCGCGGGCTCGTCGAGCGCGGCGCGACGGTGCTGCTGACCACCCAGTACCTGGAGGAGGCCGACGCGCTGGCCGACCGGATCGCGGTGATCGATCGCGGCAGCCTCGTCGCGGAAGGCACTGCGGCCGAACTGAAGTCGTCCATCGGCGAGCAGGTACTCCGCCTCGACATCCCCGACACCGCCGACCTGCGCCGGGCCGAGGCGCTAATCTGCGAGCTCACCGGTGAGGTGCCCGAGGGGTCCTCCACCGGGACGCTCACCGTCGCCCTGCCGGAGGTGGGAACGGGCGCCGACATCGTCGCCGCCTGCCGCGCCGCGGGCATCGAGCTACGCGGATTCGCCGTCGACCGGCCCGACCTCAACGAGGTGTTCTTGTCGCTGACCGGCCACGCGACCACCCCCGACGCGGCATGACCGCCCTTCGTGAAAGCACCGCAATGACTCTCACCACCGAGAAGACGACCACCCAGGTCGTGCGCGCACCGCGCGTCACCAGGGTGAGCCCGTTCGCCGCGCTGCAGCATTCGCTGATGATGGCCTGGCGTGGGTTGCTCACCTTCCGGCACAGCCCGCAATTGCTCTACGACGCACTGCTGTTGCCGATCGTGGGGCCGGTGCTGTTCGGCAACATCTTCGGCACCGCCATCGCGGGCAGCATGGCGGCGTATCTGCCGATCATGATTCCGGGTGTGCTGGTGCAGATAGTGCTCACCTCCTCGGTGGCCACGGGTGTGCAGCTGTCCGAGGACATCCATTCGGGGGTGTTCGACCGGTTCGTCGCCATGCCGATCGCCCGCTCGGCACCGGTTGCGGGCGCATTGCTGGCGGGCACGGTGCGCTATCTGCTGGCCGCGACGACGGTCGTGGTCGTCGGCTTCGCCATGGGCTACCGGCCCGAGCACACGGCCGGTTTCCTCGCGGGTGCGGTGCTCGTCGTCTTCGCCACTACCACCATCAGCTGGCTGTTCGCCTTCATCGGCGCGACCATCGCCCGCCCGGCCGCGGTGCAGGGCATGTGCATGCTGGTGCTCACCTTCCTCGGTTTCGCGTCCAACGCGCTGGTGCCCGAGGAGGCGATGCCCACCTGGATGCGCCACGTCTCGGATCTGAATCCGGTGTCCTACCTGGTGTCGGCGGTGCGGACACTGGCCGCCGAGGGCACGATCGGCGCCGACGCCTGGTGGTCACTGGTGGCCTCGGTGGTCGTGGTCGCTGTTTTCGCGCCGCTCACCGTGCGCACCCTGCGTTCCCGCTGATCAGGAGATTCCCCCGATGACCGTCACCTCGCCCGTCGTTCCGGTGGCCACCACCGGCCTCAACCGGATCACCGCCGACGACGACCTGTTCTTCAAACTTCACAGCCTCTACCCCAACGCCCTGGTCAACCAGCTGGCCTACCGGTTCGACACCGCCGTCGGCCGGGAGTCGTTGCAGCGCTGGCACGCTCATCTGGCCACGGGTTTCATCGCCCGCCGCGTGCGTACCACCCGTTTCCCGATCGCGCGCGCCCACTGGGAACCCGCCACCGAGTCGCTGCCGCTGCGGTGGTCGGACACCCCGATCCCCGACGACGCCGTGCTCGACTGGTTCCTCGAGCAGGCCGCGGTGGAATTCGACCCGGCTCGGGGGCTGGTGTGGCAATTGGCCGGTGCCCCGACCGAATCCGGTGGCACGGTGGTCACCCTCGTCGCCTCCCATGTCGCCTGTGACGGCGGCGGCATGATGCACGCGATCGTCGACTCGCTCGACCGGCTCGGGCGCGGTGAGCAGCCCGATCGCGACGCGAGCGCGGGCAGGCTGGTCGGGCCGGTGGCCGGGCCCGGCCGGTTGGCCGCCGACTTCGCCGACGCACGCGCCCAACTGCGCGCGGTGGCACGAGGTGTGCGGGCGGCGCGACGAGCGCGCGGTGTGAGCGAACCGGCCCGCAATCCGCGTCCAGCCGAGCCCCGGCTGCCTCACGCCGAGACCTGGCAGGCCGCCGACGCGATCGTCCAGCTCGATCTGGCCGAGTGGGACGCTGTCGCCGCGGCACACGGCGGCACAACCAACGGTCTGCTGATCGGCGTCGCCGTCGGTCTGCTCGGTCGCAGCGGCCGCATCGCCGACGGAGCGCAGGTGCGCGTGGACATTCCGCACTCGATGCGCGAGGCCGACGACCCCCGCGCCAACGCGACCACCGGTCTGCCGATCAGCGTCGCCTACCGCGCCGGTGCCCGCACCGACCTGCCCGAGGTTCGTGCGTCGCTCAAGGCGGCCGCCCTCGCCTACCGCGATCCGGCGACCATTCCCCCGATCCAGCACCTGCAGCCGGTGCAGATGCTGCTGCCGAAGGTGGTGCTGCACAAGTTCGCCCGCACCGCCAAGGCACCGGAATGCCTGTGCACCAACATGGGTCGCACCGCGCAGAACATCGCGGTGCTCGACGGTCATCGCGCCCGCGACGTGATCATGCGTCCGGTGGTGAATCCCGGCCCGGTGGACTTGTTCCGACAGGTGGAGGTCGGCGTGAACCTGGCCTTCTCCTGCGACGACGACACCGTCACCCTGGTGGTCACCGGCGCCGACCCGGACCGCTTCCCGAACCGGGCCGCCCTGCGCGACCTGCTCGCCGCCGAATTCGCCGATTGGTCGTTGACACCCCGCTTCTGGTGAGCGGGAAGGGTTCAGGAGGCCTCGTCGACCAGTTCCGCGGCTTCGGGCTTGCTGATGCGCAGCGTGAAGCGGAAGCCGCAGTCCGATTCGAGTGAGCCGGATTGTCGTCCGGTTCGCACCGCGCTGCGTACCTCGATGCCGACATCGAGGTCCTCGAAGCCGGCGTAGAAGTCACCCGCCATCCAGAACTCGGTGTGCGCGGCGGTGCGACCGGCGAGGACATCGTCGGCGCCTGGGCAGAATTCGGTGCGGCGCAAGCAGATCGGGCTGCAGCCGTCGGTGCCGGGGGCCAGGTAGAGCACCACGGGGCCGTGCATCGCGGTGAGCAGCGCGAGCACATCGCCGGCTTCGCCGGTCGCCTCGATCGCGCGATGACGGTGACTTCCCCAGTGGGCGTGGAGATCTCGGTCGCGGTGTACGGACCCGGCACGGTTACCCATGGTGCGCTCCTTGCATGTCTCGACGGTGTTCGGTGCACACTATCGGTGCGCAAGGTTGGTCCAACGTTGGTACGCCCCGAACCTTGCCGAACGAGTGCCCTCACCGCCGGCCACCCACCCGCGATTTCGCCGAGTCCATCAGTGGCGGCCATTCTTCCGCGACCATTCCGCGAAGCAGAATTCCGGCGATGTTCGCGAAACCAAATCACCTCCGGTGTTTTCGGCGCGGGAAACAAATTCCGAAACAGCAGCGGCCATTCCGTCACCCGCACCGACGTGAGGTCCCTCACGCCACACCTGACAGCCCGGGTGCCCCGAATCGTCGGCTTCCGAACCGCCCGATCGATAGCTGACAACTTGCCGACAAGCACCTGCGCCGAGCCGCTGATGTCGAAAGATTGAGGAATATCGGCAGACTCGGCGCATTTGCTGTGTAACTTCACCATTGCCACCGGCAGATGTCTGGATGGGACCCAGCCCAGCTCGCGCCGCGAGCCAACCCTCCGCGACCGCCGACGCCGCCCCGCGAAACCCGGTTACTTTCCGGTAGTGTCCGCTCGCATCGGCCCCCACCACGGTCACCGGCGACCCTTTTCGACTGTCAGGAGTTTTCGTGTCGCATTCGCGTTTCGAATCCATCGGTGCGTATCTTCCGTCGAATATCGTCTCGACCGAGGAATTACTTTCCCGGCTCGCCACGCCGCCCGCTTTCGACCTCGAAAAGATCACCGGCATCAAAGAGCGCCGGTTCCGCGACACCCGTCCGGACAGCCTCGAGGACTCCTTCACGCTCGCCGTGAACGCGGCCCGCGACTGTCTCGAGCGCTCACGCTACGGGGCGGGCGAGCTCGAGGTGATCATCTCCTGCTCGATCACCCGCAGCAACGAGGGCACCCGCATGTACATGGAGCCCTCCTTCGCCTCGACCATCGCCAAGGAACTCGGCGCCGAGCGGGCCATCACTTTCGACGTGTCCAATGCCTGCGCCGGCATGCTCACCGGCACCTACCTGCTCGACCGGATGATCCGGGCGGGTGTGGTGCGCAACGGAATGGTGGTCAGCGGGGAGTCCATCACCCCGATCGCCGAGACCGCGGTCAACGAAATCTCCGAGAAGTACGACCTGCAGTTCGCGTCGCTCTCGGTGGGCGACTCCGGATGCGCGGTCGTGCTCGACCAGGCCGTCGACGACGCCGACAAGATCCATTACATCGAATTGCTCACGGCCGCAGAGCATTCCCACCTGTGCCTCGGCATGCCGAGCGACAAGACCTCGGGTGTGGCGCTCTACACCGACAACCGCAAGATGCACAACGAGGCCAGGTTCCAGCTGTGGCCCGACGCCCAGGGCGAGTTCCTCGCCGCCCAGGGCCGCACCTTCGCCGACGAGGAATTCGACTACATCATCCACCACCAGTTCGGCGCCGCGGCCGTGCCTTTCATCAACGCGGTGGCCGCCCGCGAGTTCGGCGCCCCCATCCCGCCGGACCTCAATGTGATCGAGAAATACGGAAACACTTCGACCACTTCGCATTTCATCGTGCTGCACGATCAGCTCGAACAGGACGGCATCGAGGCAGGCGCGAAGGTTCTCATGGTCCCGGCCGCCTCGGGCGTTGTCGCGGGTTTCCTGTCCACCACCATCTCCTCCCTGAAGGTCTGAGGTTCGTCATGGGCGTGCGTATCCGAGCCACCGGTACCAGTCGGTCGACCGACACCCACAGCATCGTCGAGCACAGCGGGCGCGCGGCCCGTCACTGCCTGGAACAGGCCGGAATCCGGCCCGATCAGGTCGGTGTGCTCATCAACACCGGCGTCTTCCGCGATTCCAACACCGTGGAACCCGCCGTCGCCGCGATGATCCAGAAGGCCGCGGGTATCGGCCTGGACTACGGCAAGAACGACCCGCGCACCTTCTCCTTCGACCTGATGAACGGTGCGACCGGCGTGGTCAACGCGGTGCAGGTCGCCGGCGCGATCCTGGCGACGGGCACCGAGCACGTGCTGATCGTCGCAGGCGACACCCATCCCTCGCTCACCCGCTCGCGCGCGGATACCGAATTCCCCTATGCCACAGCCGGTGCCGCGTTGCTGCTCGAGCACGTCGAGGGCGCGGAGGGCTTCGGACCCGTGCACACCGTCACCGCACCCGGCACACCGGCCGGACAGGCCTACGTCGACACCGCGACGATGGGCACCGTCGGCCGCGGCCTCATGACGGTGGAACGCGAGCCCGATTTCGAGGACCGGGTGCTGGCGGTGGCGGCCGAGGCGGGTCGCGCGGCGCTGGCCGAGGCGCCGGACGCTCGCGTCGCACTCATCGCCTCCACCCCGAGCGCACACTTCCCCAAGCGCCTGGCCGACGCCCTCGGCCTGGACCAGAATGCCGTGCGCACACCGGATCTCACCGACGGCGATCCACACACCGCCGCGCTCCCCCTTGCCTACGCGCGCGCCACCGAGAATGCCTCGCTCGGTGGGTTCACCCACATCCTGTTCGTCGGTGCCGGCGCCGGTCCGTCGGCCGCGGCCACCCTCTACCGGCTGCCCGAGGAGCACCTCGCGTGACCACCGCGACCTACTGGGCCACGATCGACCGCTTCCGGGAATTCGCCCGCACCGAACCCGATCGCCCGGCGGTGATCTACCCCGACGGCACCACCGCCGACGGTATGCCGGACTACCGGCGGATCACCTACCACGATCTCGACCGGTGGTCCGACGCCATCGCCGAACACCTGACGAGTTCAGGCGTCGGCAGCGGCACCCGCACCATCGTGCTGGTGTTGCCGAGCCCGGAGCTGTACGCGATCCTGTTCGCGCTGTTGAAGATCGGTGCGGTGCCGGTGGTGATCGACCCGGGCATGGGTGTGCGGCGCATGGTGCACTGCCTGCGCGCGGTCGAGGCCGAGGCGTTCATCGGGATCCCGCAGGCACACGCGCTGCGAGTGCTGTTCCCGCGCAGCTTCCGCCGGGTGCGCACCACCCTGACCGTCGGCCGCCGCTGGTTCTGGGGCGGCCCCACCCTGCAATCGTGGGGCCGCACTCCGGCGGGTCTGCTGCCCGACCGTGCGCCCGCCGCCGAGGACGACCTGCTCATCATCGGTTTCACCACCGGAAGCACGGGCCCGGCCAAGGCGGTCGAACTCACCCACGGCAATCTCGCCGCCATGGTCGAGCACGTGCACGCCGCCCGCGGCCACACGCCGCCGGAGTCCTCGCTGGTCACCCTGCCACTGGTCGGCGTGCTCGACTTGCTGCTCGGCTCCCGGTGCGTGCTGCCGCCGCTGATTCCCAGCAAGGTCGGTTCCACCGATCCGGCGCACGTGGTCGACGCGATCACCAAGTTCGGGGTGCGCACGATGTTCGCCTCCCCGGCTGTGCTGATCCCGCTGCTCGCCCACCTGCGGTCGCACCCCGTCGAACTCGACACCCTTGGCAGCATCTTCTCCGGAGGTGCGCCGGTGCCCGCGTGGTGCATCGCCGGACTGCGCGAGGTCTTGCGTCCCGATGTCGAGATCTTCGCGGGCTACGGTTCCACCGAGGCGCTGCCGATGACGACGATCGAATCGCGGGAATTGCTCGACGGCCTGGTCGAACGGGCGGCACACGGTGAGGGCACCTGCATCGGACGTCCCACCGACGATGTCCAGGTGCGGCTCGTCGCCGTCACAGACGCCCCGATCGCGAATCTCGCCGACGCCGAACCCACCGACCGGATCGGCGAGATCGTCGTCGCCGCACCCAATGTGAGCACCCGCTACTACTGGCCCGCCGAGGCCAACGCGCTGGGCAAGATCCACGACGGTGACCGCGTCTGGCACCGCACCGGTGACCTGGGCTGGATCGACGAGCAGGGCCGCGTGTGGTTCTGCGGTCGCAAGAGTCAGCGGTTGAGCACCGCCGCGGGACCGATGTTCACCGTGCAGGTCGAGCAGGTCTTCAACGCGGTACGTGGCGTTTCGCGCACGGCGCTGGTCGGTGTCGGTCAACCCGGTGCGCACCGGCCGGTGCTGTGTGTAGAACTGGAGCCGGGTGCCGATGCGGTGGCCGTGGACCTGCGCCTGCGCGACCGTGCCGCCGCGTTCGACACCGCCGTACCGATCACCGATTTCCTCATCCACCCCGGTTTCCCGGTCGACATCCGGCACAACGCCAAGATCGGCCGCGAAGAACTCGCCCGTTGGGCAACGAAGAAGCTGAACTCATGAAGATCCTCGTCACCGGCGCGTCCGGATTCCTCGGCGGCGCCATCGTGCGCGCCCTGGTGGCCGACGGCACGCACGACGTGTCGATCCTGGTGCGGCGCACCAGCGTGCTCGACGACCTCGGCACCGCACGCGCGGCCGTCACGATCGTCGAAGGCGACCTGACCGACGCCGACTCGCTGCGCCGCGCCGCCGACGGGGTGGACGCGGTGATCCACAGCGCGGCCCGCGTCGACGAACGCGGCACCCGGGCCCAGTTCTGGGTGGAGAACGTGCGCGCCACCGAACTGCTGCTCGAGGCCGCCCGTCACGGCGGTGCACACCGATTCGTGTTCATCTCCAGCCCCAGTGCCCTGATGGACCGTGACGGCGGCGACCAGATCGACGTCGACGAATCGCTGCCCTATCCGCGCCGCTACCTCAATCACTATTCCGAGACCAAGGCGACGGCCGAACAGGCCGTGCTCGCCGCGAACACCACCGAATTCAGCACCGTGGCGTTGCGTCCGCGCGCGATCTGGGGTGCCGGTGACCGGTCGGGCCCGATCGTGCGGTTGCTCGCCCGCACTGCCGACGGCGCCCTGCCCGACCTGTCGTACGGCCGGACAATCGAGGCGTCGCTGTGCCACGTGGACAACATCGTCCACGCCTGCCTGCTCGCGCTGAGTGCCCAGAACATCGGTGGCAAGGCGTATTTCATCGCCGATGCCGAGAAGACCGATGTGTGGGGGTTTCTCGGCGAGGTCGCCGAGGGGCTCGGCCTCCAGCGGCCGACGCGAAGGCCGAATCCGCGTGTCCTCGCCGCCGTTGTCGCGGCCATCGAGGCGGTGTGGCGGATTCCGGCCGTGGCACGGCGCTGGTCGCCGCCGCTGTCGCGCTACGCCGTCGCCCTGATGACCCGCACCGCCACCTACGACACCGGCGCGGCCCGCGCCGACCTGGGCTACCGCCCCGTCGTCGACCGCGACACAGGGCTGTCCACCTTCTTGGTCTGGCTCGAGGCCCAGGGCGGCATCGAGTCGCTCGCCGGGCACCTGCGGTAACACTCCGAGAGGCAATCATGAACGGCGACACCGTCTTCCGTCGGCCCGTGACGACCACCGAACGCATGTACTTCCCCATGCGCACCCTCGCCCCGCCCTTCCTCATGCAGCTCGTCGTGCCGGGTGTGGGCGCGATCGACCCGCAGCGGTTGCGCACCGCGGTTGCCGCGGCGGCCGAAGTCACACCGGGCGCGCGGCTGCGCAGGCAGGGCGACATCTGGGTGGACAGCGGCATCGTCCCCGCCGTCCGGGTGGTGGATGACCACGAATTCGGTTATCCGGCATTGGAATCCGATCCGGTCCTTACCAGCGATATCGGGCCGACCGCGGATGCCACCGTCGAGGTCCTGCTGCTCACCGCAAACACACCGACCCTGGTATTCCGCGTCTTCCACGGCGTGATGGACGGTATGGGCATGGTGCTGTGGGCGACCAATGTGCTGCGCGCGCTGCGTGGCGACGACCCTGTACCTCAGCCCGACCCAGTGGCCGATCAGCAACTCGTCGATCGGGTCGGTGCGCCGGGCAAGCCGACGCCGATGATTCCGCGCTACCGCAGCGCGGTGGGACGCGGCAGGCAGCGGCGCGGCACCGCCCGGCATCTGCTGCGGCACCGGCGCGTGCAGGCCGCCGGACCCGGTGCGCTGGCACGCGTCTGCGCCCTGCTGGCCGCCGAAACTCCGGGAACTTCGCGGATCATGATGCCCGTCGACCTGCGCCGTCACGATCCGGCGCTGCGCTCGACCGCCAACCTCGCGCTGCCGCTGTTCCTCGACATCGCACCGGGCCAGGACTGGACGCAAGTCAAAGACGACATCAAAGCCGGGCTCGCGCAGCGGCGGGAACTGAATCAGCTGGCCAACACCCGCATCACCCTGGTCCCTGACCCGGTCAATCGGGGTGTGCTGCGGACGACGAACTGGCTCGGTGCGCGGCTGGGCCGCAACCTGGCCTCGGCCACCGTCTCCCACATGGGCCGATTCACCTCCGACGACCTCGCGGTCCCCGGTTTCCGGCCCACCGGGTTGTTCGTGCTCCCCCAGCACAGCGTCGCCATGCCGTTGCTGTTCGGCCTCACCGAATTCGACGGCCACACCGAGCTCACCGTGTCGGCCCGCAACGGCGCCGGAATCGAAGCACGGCTCGAAGCCCTGCTCGACCGGATCGTCACGATGTTGGAAGCCGAACTACCCGTGGTGGATTCGGCGCGGTGACCACACTCGCCCGGTTCGTCACGGCCCGGCCGCGCACCGTCCTCGCCGTGGTCGTGGTGTTCATCGGGTTGTGCGCCGCATACGGTGCGACGGTGACCGAACGCCTCAGCGCGGGCGGGTTCGTCGACGGCGGCAGTGAATCCGCCTTGGTCGACCGCTTCGTCACCGAACAGCTCGGCCCGCAGAGCCCCGACGTGGTCGCGCTCTACACCGCACCCGAAGGTCGCACGATCGACGAGATCGGCCCACAGGTGCGCGCCGCCCTCGACCGCGTCGACCCGGCGCTGCTCGCCCGGCCCGTGGAGAGTTACTGGTCGGCGGTGGTGCCGCGCAAGAACTTCCTGGTGTCCGAGGACCGCAGGCACGCGGTGGCCGTGGTGTACACCGCCGGTGACGACACCGCCCGCATCGCCGCGTATCCCGCCGTCGCCGAGGCGCTGCGCGTGCCCGGTGTCGAAACCCGGCTGTCGGGCTACAGCGCCCTCAATGCCGAGATCATCGACCGGTCCCAGCGTGATCTCGTTGTGGCCGAGTCGATTTCGCTGCCGTTGACACTGCTGGTTCTCGTCCTGGTGTTCGGGGGCATCGCGGCGGGCGCGTTGCCGGTGGTGGTCGGCATGCTCGCCGTCGGTGGTGCGCTCGGCGCCATCCGGTTGCTGACCGAGGTCACCGAGGTCACCACCTTCGCGGTCAATATCGCGTCCCTGCTGGGGCTCGGCATGGCCATCGACTACGGGCTGTTCCTGGTGAACCGGTTCCGGGAGGAATACGGTGCGGGCGTGGATATCGGCGGCGCGGTCGACCGGACGATGGCCAGTGCCGGGCGCACGGTCGCCGTGTCGGCGGCGCTGCTGATCTGCGCGTTCGCGGGCACCTTCGTCTTCCCGCAGGCCGTGCTCCGCTCACTCGGTATCGGCGCGGTGGCGGCCGTCGCGTTGGCGGCGGGCCTGTCGCTCACGGTGCTGCCGGCATTGCTCGTGCTTTTCGGCGCCCGCATCGGGCGCGCGAAACCGACCACACGCACCGAACACTTCTGGGGCCGGGTGGTCGACGCGGTGCTGCGCAGGCCGGGAACGGTGACGATCGCCGTCGGCGCGGTCCTGCTCGTCCTCGCCGCACCGCTGGCCGGTATCCGTCTCGGCGAGATCGACCACCGCGCGTTGCCCGCCGACAGTCCGATGCGCCACACGGTCGAGGAGCTCACCGCTCAGTTCCCCGCGGCGGCGAGCGGGGCGACGGTGCTGCTGCGCGGTCTCGACGGCCCACCGCAATCGGCGGCCGTGTCGGGCGCACTCGACGCGATCGGTGACGTTGCGGGTGTCGACGATGTCGTCCAGGTGGGACGCGACGACGACTTCGTCGTCCTGCACGTCTTCCTCACCCACGCCGACCGCAGCGAGCAAGCCACCGCCGCCGTCCGCGCCATCCGCGCACTACCCGCACCGGGTGCCACCACGGTCGAGGTGGGCGGTGACACCGCGGCCACCCTCGACAGCGTGGACGCGACGCTGGACCGGCTGCCGCTGATGATCGCCGTGATGGTGCTGGTCACGATGGTGCTGCTCACCGTGGCTTTCCGCTCGGTGGTCCTGCCGCTCAAAGCCGTGGCCATGGCGTTTCTCAGCCTGGGCGCCACCTTCGGGGTGCTCACCTGGATCTTCGTCGGCGGTCACGGTGCGAGCCTGCTCGGCATCAGCCACGGACCGCTCCCGGCGGGCATGACGGTGCTCATCATCGCGGTGGTTTTCGGGTTGTCCACCGATTACGAGGTGTTCCTGCTGTCGCGGATGGCCGAGGCCCACCGTGCGGGCGCGGACACGGCGACGGCGGTGCGCGTCGGGACCGTGCGGACGGCCCGGGTCATCACCGCCGCCGCCGTGCTGCTGGTTCTGGTCACCGGCGCGTTCGCGCTGTCACCGCTCACGCCCATGCGGCTGCTCGGCATCGGCATGATCATCGCCCTGATCCTCGATGCCACCCTGGTGCGCATGCTGCTGGTTCCCGCCCTGGTCCAGCTCATGGGACCGGCGAACTGGTGGTTGCCGCGACTATCGTGGGGGCGTGGGCATCATGGGTGAAATGTTTCCTGGCAAGAAGCTGCAGCACGAAGGCAGCGGTGACAGCGACGGCCAGGCACGCGAACCTCACCTCGATCTCGACCTCGACGCCGGTGTCGTCCGCCTGACGCCACCCGACGTCAGGCCGACCGAGGACTAGCGGGGCGAACCGGCCAGCGCGGTTCCCGCACCGAGGCGTTCGAGCAGCGGATGCGGGTCGCGCAGCAACTCGGCGGACACCACTTCCGACCAGTCGTATCGACCGTTCTCACACACCAACTCGACCAGCGACAGCGACGACACCGTGTCGTCGAGGGTGAAGTCGGCGAATCCATCGGCGGCGAGCGCGTCCTCGATCTCGCCCACCGGCACCGGTGTCTTCGTGTAGGCCAGCGCCAGGTACGGGAGCAACGGCTCACCGAATTCGGGCACGCGCTCGCGGATCCAGACATCGGTCAACGCGCGGGTGAGGTCCTCACGGACGCGCAGTAACTCCTCGGGCAGCGCGATGGGTAATCGGACCCCGTCGACGGCGACCACCGGCGGGCCGAAGGTGATGGGGAACGGCGCGTGCTCGGCGAGCAGGCTGCGCGAACCCTCGACCAGACGGGCCAGATCGACGCCCTTCACCCCGTCGACGAAGCCCACACCCTGCACTTCCACCCGCAGACGCGGCGCGTCGACTTGTTCGAGGCCGGGCACCCGCGCCACAGTAGGGGCGAAGATCTCCACGAGCTTGTCGGCGACGGGCTGCGTCGGCATCACCTGCCAGTCGTAGAAGGAACGGCCCGGGGTCCACCCCGGCCGCCACCACCAGCGACTCGCCGTCGTCATCGCGCTCATGTCCATGTGTCGCACCTCCGCCTGCGATGCCTGGCTACCTCTCGGTCAAGAACTACCCCGCCGAGATCACGGACCAACCCGACGAGACCGATCCGTTGCCGGTTCGAATCCCGATTACACTCATCGCATGTCTGTTCGACGGCGGATCACGCTCCTCGCGTTCGCCCTGCTGCTCCCCCTCTCCGCCACCGCCTGTACCGTCACCGGGCCAGGAACCACCTCCGAATGCACCGTCAGCGGTTGCACCGTGACCTTCGACCGAGGCGTGAACGCCAAGGCGTCGGTACTCGGCATCGACGCCGAACTCGTCGCCGTGAACGGCAACATCGTCACCCTGCGCATCGGCGGTCAGGAAGTGACCGTGCCCGCCGGGGAATCACAGCCCGCGCAAGGGATGGACGTGCGCGTCAGCGAGGTCACCGACCAGAAGGTCGTCGTCGTGCTCTCCACCGGCCTGAACCAGAACTGACGCATCGGAAACCGTTGTGCGCCATGCTCATCCGAGTACGTTGGGTTGATCGAGGATCCAGCGCCACGTCCCGTCGGGCTGTCTACGGGCCACTTCGACGGTCGCCCCGGTACCGCCGGGCAGGCGGGAGGACGTGAGCGCGAGATCGCCCGCGCGTAATGCCGGTGCCTGCGGGCCCGGCTGGAACACCGGGCGGTCGGCGACGAGCCGGGCGTAGGCGGCCCTGATCTCCTCGACCCCGGTGGCGACCACACCGTCGGGCAACGCGAGCACCGCGTCGCTCTCGTAGAGCTCGACCAGGCCGTCCACATCGCCGGCGTTCAACCGTTCGACCACCAGTCTGCTCAGATCCTCCGGGCGCCTCGCCCGTTCCCTGGCACCCTCGATACTGTCGGTCATCGTCACCCTCCTCGACTCGGGTTGTGCGCCAACGGTAGCGCCGGGGTACGACACGAACCCGGCACCGGCCCCGCCCCGGAAACCACGAAACCCCCGAAAACCCAGGGGCGTTCGGAGGTTTCGCGGACAAATATGGTGTCAGCCGATCACAGCGGCGGGAACCCCGACGATCCGGTCGCCATCCAGTTCCAGAACTCCGCAGCGCGGTTCGTCACCAAAGCGATGACGTCGAGGACAGTGCTTCCCATTGTCTTCCTTCATCCGAACGAACACTCTTGCGCCCTCACCATAGCAACCGGCTTCGAGTGCACAACGTTGTGATAACGGACAGATGACAGGCCTGTCTTTTGCCACGGCGAGTCGGCATGCCCAGAGATTCGTCCAGCCCGTCGGTCACACAGACCGATCATCGTCCGAGGCTCGCCGAGGCCATGGACGAAGCCGCTCGAGTTGCGCCGCAAGGGAAATCAACAAGTCTTCGCCGCCAGGTGCGGAGCAAAGCTGAACGCCGATCGGCAAGCCTTCGGCGGAAAGTCCCGCGGGCACCGTCAGCACCGGATGCCGAGCGAGGTTGAGCGGCAGCAGGAAGGGCAGGAGCCGACTGGCGGCGAGGTGGGTGCGGATCATCCCGGCATTGGCCCAGCCGCCCGCGCGTGGGGGCAGTTGGGCCAATGTCGGGGTCAAGAGCACGTCGTAGTGGGCGAACCACGCCGCGAAACGTGCGGCCGTCCCGGCGGGAACCGCGTCGGCGGCGAGGGGCAAGCGCCGCAGCATTTTCCCGGCCCGCACGATCGCACCGGTACGCCGTTCCAATGTTCGCGTGTCGAGCCCGTCTGCGTCGTCGGCGGAGCCGGCAAAGTAGCGAACGATGTAACGCGGGTGGTCCCGAATACGCCAGGGCGCGGGGGCCGTTTCCACGACATGACCGGCGCCGCGCAGAGCCTGCACCGTTGCCTCGAGTGACGCGCGGACCTGCGGGTCGACGCGCACTCCGGGCACGGGCGGATCCACGGTGACACCGACGCGTATCGCCATATCCGGATGGCCGTCAGCATTCCGGAAGCGGTCGGTGCCGGCGAGCACGTCGAGCATCAGGGCGGCGTCAGCGACAGTGGTCGCGATCGGACCGAGTTCGGACATCCCTCGCCAGCCGGGTCCGGTCCGCGGCACAAGGCCGGGTCCGGGCTTCACACCGACGACGCCGCAGCACGAAGCCGGAATGCGGATCGACCCACCGCCACCGGACGCGAGCGCCAAAGGCACCATTCCGGCCGCGACAGCAGCCGCCGAGCCACCGCTCGAACCGCCGGACGAGTACTCCGGATTCCATGGATTGCGGGTGACACCGAACGCCACGCTCTCGGTGAACGGGCCCTGACACAGCTCCGGCAGGGTGGTCTTGCCGACCACCAGCGCCCCGGCGGCACGCAGTCTGCGTACGAGCTCGTCATCTGTATCGGCGGGCGCGGCAGCTGTCGCGAAGGTTCCGTGCCTGGTCGGGCACCCCGCGACATCGATGTGGTCCTTGATCCCCACCGGCACCCCGGCCAACGGAAGCAGCGCCAGATCGGACCGTCGAGCAAGCGCCGCCGCTTCCGCGCGCACCTCGTCGCGGCGCACCACACAAAACGCGTTCAACGAGGCATCGGCACCGATCCGCGCCAGCGCCGCTTCCACCACATCGACCGGCGAAACCTGGCCCGATCTCACCGCAGCCGCGATCTCTACCGCCGTCGAACCGGTCACGAACTCCGACGGTACCGGGAAACCTTGTCAGGGCGGTGCTTTCGACGAAGACGACCGCGCCGATATCCGGTCGACCTTGTTGCCGACCGGATGCCGTGTGGCACAGTGGACTCAGCGCGGGGCCATTCGGATGGCGCCGTCGAGGCGGATGGTTTCGCCGTTGAGCATCGGGTTCTCCACGATGTGGCGGGCCAGTGCGGCGAACTCGGTCGGCTGACCGAGGCGGGAGGGGTGCGGGACCTGGGCGCCGAGGGACTGCAGGGCCTCCTCGGGCAGCGTCTCGAATAGCGGCGTGCGGAACAGGCCGGGTGCGATGGTGACGACGCGGATCTTGAAGCTCGCCAGGTCGCGCGCGACCGGCAGGGTCAGGCCGACGATGCCGCCCTTGGACGCCGAGTAGGCGGCCTGGCCGATCTGGCCGTCGTAGGCGGCGACCGAGGCGGTGTTGATGATGACGCCACGCTCCTCACCGACGGGCTCGGTGGCCGACATGCGTTCGGCGGCCAGCCGGATCACATTGAAGGTGCCGACGAGGTTCACGTTGATCACCTTGGTGAAGTCGGCGAGCGGGAAGGCGCCCTTCTTGCCGACCGTCTTGATCGCGTTGCCGATTCCGGCGCAGTTCACGGCGATCCGCAGCGGGGCCAGCGATTCAGCGATGTCGAGTGCCGCGACCACCGCCGATTCATCGGTCACATCCGCGGCTGCGAAAGCCGCGCCCTCGCCGAGTTCCTTGGCGATGGCCGCGCCGTTGGACGAGGGCAGGTCGACGATGACGACCTTGGCGCCCTTGGCGTGCAGTTCCTGCACGGTCGCCAAGCCGAGGCCCGACGCGCCGCCCGTGACGATCGCGGACGAGTTGACGAAATCCATACTTTTCTCCTGTTTCGGTGACGGCCCACCGATATTGACACACTTCGCCAAAACTGTTTGGCTTTCGCCGTGACCCAGCCTGCCCGCCGTCCCGGCCGTCCCTCCGTGCTGGACACCGCGGCCGTGTCCGCCGGTGCGCTGCGGTTGTGGACCGAGTATGGGTTCGCCGCCACCGGCTGGAACGAACTCGCCGAGGCCACGGGCGTGAGCACACGAACCCTGTTGCGGCACTTCTCGTCCCGCTCCGATATCGCCTGGATCGGTGTCGCACCGGCGACGGAGCGGCTGCGCGCGACACTCGCCGGGGCCGCCGCCGAGGAGTCGCCCGCGGTGGTGGTCAGGACCGCGATCGTCGAGTCGGTGTCGCGCGATCCACGGATCCAGGAGCTGGCGCCGGATTGGCTGCGGCTGATCTCGTCGGAGCCGGAACTCGCCGCGACCGCACCACGGATCTATCGACCGTGGATCGATACGCTCTCGGCCTACCTCGCCGATCGGCTGCCGAACTCCCCCGCTGCCATCTGCCGGGCCATCGCGACCGCCTACCAGTCCGCTACCTTCGCCGCGCTGATCGAATGGGCCGAGTCAGGGGCCCACGGTGACTGCGCGGACTCGGTGGATCGGATGCTGCACTGGATGGACCCGCACCTGCCGCGATCTGCGCCGAACTGACCTGCTCGCGAGGAGGAGAACAGCGCGGGGCGTGCGCCACCGGCGCTCGATCAGGATTCGCGGGCGGCGATCGCGGCCTGGATGCGGCGCAGTGTGCGCAGCCCCTTCTTCGCGGCGACACTCACCATGCCGTCGAACACCGTCGAGCCGCGGTCGGTGGCCATCAGCCGTTCCAGTGTCGGCACCGCGCTGTCGTCGCCGGTCGAGCCGAGGGCGACGGCCGCCCAGTAGCGCTGGTCGGCGTCCTCGCTCGAAGCCGCTTCGATCAGTCGCGGAATGATGTCCGGCGCGAATACCGACAGTGCGCTGGCGATGTAGCCGATGCGGTAGTAGCGGCGGTTCTCGAACTCGTCCCAGAGGGCGGCCAGCGCCGCATCGCCACCGATCATGCCGAGGGCTTCGGCGGCACGCTCGCGCATACCGCTGTTCGAGTCCCCCAGCAGGGGCACGAGGGCCGGAATCACCGATTCGTCGCCGAGGACACCCAGCGCGACGATCGCCTGGTCGCGGGCGATGTCCTGCGGGTGGTCGAGCATCGCGACCAGGCCCGGGACCGCGTCGTGGAAGCCGAGGGCGGCACAGCCCATCGCCGCCCATGCCTGGCAGTTGTAGCGGGTGTCGGCAAGAGAGGCGAGCAGCGGCTCGCGCAGCGTGTCGTCGCCGAAGAGTCCAGCCCGATTCAGCGCCCGGCTGTACAGCGTCCGGTGGTAGTCGGGATAGTCCCGCACGAGCGCACGCAGAGCTTCCGCCGCCGATGCGTCGCCCTCCTCGGTTCGCAGCAGCAGCTGCCGCAGGTTTTCCTCGCGAGTCTCGAGGTCACCGTCTTTGAGGAGTCGCGCGTCGGCTGGATTCACCGCCCAACGGTACCCGGTGACAAGCCCCTCCTGAGACCACCGGACCGCCACACGTATCTCGCGAACCCCTTGCTCGTCAGCCCGCCTGTCATGGTCGTTCGAGAGGACCCCAGTCCAGGGCGTCGACCGCTGCGCGATCACCTTCGAGCCAGCACCAGAGGATCTCGACGAGTTTCGCCTCGTCCCGGATGACGGTGCGCCTGACCTAAGGGGGTGCATCCGACAATTCGAGGTCGTAGTCGTCGGCGCCTGCCTTACCGCGCGGCCGAGATGGCCGGGGGTCCGGCGGAATTCGCACGGACAGGCAGCGGACGAAGTCAGTCGTGCACGATCGGTGTGCTGAAGTGGTACCAGTTCGGGGCGAAGCGCTCGTACACGTGTGCGTAGGGGCGCGGCGGTCCGCTCGGCGGTCTCGATCCGGGAGCGAAGTAGGCGACGCCGCCGTCGGTGGGGTAGATCGCGAAAAGGCACCCGCCGTCGTATGGATAGATGCCGTCGACGTGCATCACACCGAACCAGGTCGCATCACCCTTGGCGCACACCTGCGCGGCACGCGTGAACGAGTCTGCGGACAGCCACCAGGCGAGCCGGTCCGGTACCCCCGAAAACACCAGCGCGACACCGATTCCCACCACGATCGGAGCGATCATGACTGCCCGGTACTCGCGATACTTCGCGCAACCGATCGGCGCGAGAACCATCCACGCCACCCCGGCTGCGACCAGAACGGCACCTGCCAGCAGCAGAGCCGTCAAGGTGTAGTCGGTGACCACCTCGAACAGCAACACCGCAGTCCCGAAGCACGACGCCGCAGTTGTCGCACGCATGGCGTACTGCCATGTTCGCGATATCTCGACCGCCTCCGACGCCACCCCCGACTTCGTCATACTCGACAGCCTAGACACGCCGATGCGCCGGCTACGTCGAGGTCTTCGTGAACCAGCGGTGCGACGAGCTCGTTTAGGCTGATCGGGTGCAGGAATCGCCGACCGACACCCATCCGCACGAACCCCATACCGAGGGCCTGGCCTCCCGGCTGAACTGGCTGCGCGCCGGGGTACTCGGCGCCAACGACGGCATCGTCTCCACCGCCGGTCTGGTGGTCGGTGTTGCGGCGACGACGAACGACAGCACGACGATCCTCGCGGCGGGCGTGGCCGGGCTCGTCGCGGGCGCGATCTCCATGGCGGCCGGTGAGTACGTATCGGTGAGCACTCAACGCGATTCCGAGAAAGCGCTGCTGGCCAAGGAACGACGGGAACTGGCCGCCTTCCCCGACTACGAACTGGCCGAGCTCACCGAGATCTACCAGGCCAAGGGCCTGAGCCCGGCGACCGCGCGCCAGGTGGCCGAGGAACTGACCGCCCACGACGCCTTCACCGCCCACGCCGAAGCCGAACTCAAACTCGACCCGGACGAACTCACCAATCCATGGGCCGCCGCCGGCTCCTCGGCGATCGCGTTCACCTGCGGAGCGCTGCTCCCGCTGCTGGCGATCGTGTTGCCGCCGGCACAGTGGCGGGTGCCGGTGACCTTCGTGGCGGTACTCGTAGCGCTCGCGCTCACCGGGTCGCTGAGCGCGCGACTCGGCGGAAGCGCGCGAGGCAGAGCAGTGCTACGGGTCGTCGTCGGCGGTGCGCTTGCCATGGCGGTGACCTACGCGATCGGCACGCTCACCGACACCCTCGGCGGATGAGCGGTCAGGGGTTGGGCCGAGATCGGGTCGCCGTGTAACCCGGTCGACGGTATCGGGCGGGACTACCCGGTTCCAGGCGCGGCGAGACGCGTGACGTGGATACAAGCAGATCCGGGTCCTGCCGTGCCCTGGGATCTTCTTGGTGGAAGCCTTCAGGTGGCAGCCCTCCCACCGCGCCGACCCCGCCCATCAATGGCTGCGCTCGGCGCTGCGCGATCAGTCACCCGCAGCGGATGGGCCCCAAATGCCCGAACCGACAACGCCGTTCATGCGTCGTGACCGGCCACCGTCCGGCCGCGTGGATTTCGGTCCTCGCCCCATTTCAGGCAATCGCCGCCGTAACTAGACTTGCCGACGCTGAGATCGCGGCTGGACTCGAGGAGGGTGTGGGTGCCGCCCAAATCGACCAACCGACGGCGCCCCACTCAGGACCGTGCCAAGGCAACACGCGAGGACATACTCGATGCCGCCGCGGCACTGTTCGGCGAACGCGGCATCACCGATACCTCCACCAACCGCATCGCCGCTGCCGCCGGGGTGAGCATCGGAACCGTCTACCGATACTTCCCCGACCGAGCAACGATCGTCGAAGAACTACTCACCCGTATCCAGAACAACATCGAACGACGATTCACCGAACGTGCCCACGACCTCTCGGACACTCCCGTGCAGCAACTGGTTTCGGGCGTCTTGGAAGCCATCGTCGACGAGATGGTCACCGACGTCCCACTCGTACGCGCACTGATAGCCGGGTTGGACTTCTACAGCAGCGGCATGCCCGAGCTCGAAGTACGCCTGCGACTGCTGGTCAAAATGCAGATCATCCAGATCCTCGGACCCGGCGCCGACGACGAATACGACGTACTCACCATCACCATCATCAGTGCGTGTTTCGGCATAGTCCTACGCGCCGCCGTACTCGAAGACAGGCACATACGCGACGAGGTGATCGCGACGACTGCCCGCCTTGTAGCGGCATTCGCCGACAACGAGATCCAAGCCCGCACAACCGGCGAGAATCAGACCCGCCACTCACCTGCCGCACCATCGATATGACATTCGGAACCGTCACCCGAACAGCGGCTGGTGGCATGGCCGGAACGGATCAGGTCAATTCGGCAGCGAACCGAGCAGCCAACCGCCGGGGCCGTCGGGTGACTCGTCGAAGTAGTAGCCGCGGATCGCCTGCAGGATCTCGTCGGTGCCGACCAGACCGTCGCCGTCGGTATCCAGACGCGGATGCACTGCGCGGACATCGGATTCGGGCAGGTTCATCAACGCACCCGTCCAGCGAATGTACTCGTCGAGATTCAGCTGCCCATCGCCGTCGGTGTCGGCCACCGCCATGATCGCTTCCAGGAACGGTCGGTACCCCGCTTCGAAGGACTCCTCGGTGACGAGCAGACCTGCGGTGAACGCCCGCTTGTACTCGTCGAGGTCGATAGTTCCGTCACCGTCGGCGTCGGCGGCCGACACCAACCGCTCCCACAGTCCGAGACTCAATTCGAGCAGTCGCTCACGTGCGGGCGTGCCTGGGGCACGGCCGAACTCGTCGGCGAGGCGGATGGCCGAGTTTTCGAAATCCCGGCGTTCGATTCGACCGTTGTTGTCGACATCGAACGTCTGGAAACGTCGAGTCAACTTACGGTCGAGGATATCGTCGTTCGTCAAAGCGGTGGCCCTCCTGTTGCTGCGATGTCGGACAGTCATCGTTCGGGACTCGCGTGATGCTCGATCAGTATAGGCCTCCTCTGCGAATCACTTTGGCGACAAGGCGCTTTCGCGATTCGACCTGATTCGGATCACCCATGGCACACGATGAACATCCAGCCCGCGTCGGAGGTTGTGCAGCAACACTGGGAACAGCGGGGCCCACCGGGAGGTTCGATGTGGATATGACTGATACGACTGGAAGTAGCGATGAAGCGCAGATCCGGGAAGTGATCCACAGCTGGGTCGCCGCGTTCCGTAACCGAGATGTGTCGGCCGCGAAGGCGATCCACTCTCCGGACACTGTTTCCTTCGACATCGTTCCACCACTCCGCTACATCGGCTGGGACTCGTATCGAAAGCCATGGGAGGACACGTTCGACGGTTTCATCGGAGCGATCGATTTCGAGATACGCGATCTGGTGATCACCGTGGGCGACGACATGGCCTTCAGCCGGAGCCTGAACCGGATGATGGGCACCATGGCAGACGGGCAGAAGACCGACTTCTGGTTCCGCTGGACGGCCTGTTTCCAGAAGATCGGCGGCAGGTGGCTCATCGTGCACGATCGCACCTCGGTCCCGACCGACTTCGGTACCGGGACAGCAGTATTGGATCTTGCGCCGTAGGAAAGCCGAAGTCGATGGCTCGACTACTTCCACCGGAACGTACCGCAACCACCCGGGCACCGCCGCGCGCGGCACACAGCGCCAATGGAGTGCCGGGCGTACTACCGAAGCCGTGGCCGGCCAACGAGGTACCACCTCCGCCCGGTCCGATATCCGGTCTCGCAGTAGGGTGTGATTCGTGACCACTGTGACAGAGGCGGACAGACCCTAGCCACCGGTCCCCCGGTGGCTGCCTCGAGTCGGCGACACCGCGCCCTGACGGCGCGGAAATTCGTGCTGCTCTGAAGTCCACCGGCTGGACCCGCTGTCGTCCGCGCGGCCGTCCCGTTTCCTCGGATGTGCCGTCCGCTTCGCACTCAGTGGGAGTACCCCTATGCCCAAGTGGTTGGCGGCGCTGTTCGCCGCCTCGTTCGTGTTCTATACCGACGACTATGCGATCGCCGGTGTCCTGCCCGAGATCGCCCGCGATCTGGGCGTGAGCCAGGCCGCCGCCGGTCAGCTCATCACCGTGTTCGCCGTGACAGTCGCCCTGGTGGCGCCAGTCGCCGCCGTCGTCCTGGCCCGCGCCCCTCGACGCGTGCTGCTGGTGGCGAGCCTGTGCGCGTTCGTCGCCGCCAACGCGGCCGCGGCGGGTACGCCGTCGTTCACCGTCCTGTTGATCTTGCGCGTCGCTGCGGCGGCAGCCGCAGCGGTCGCGACCCCGGCACTGTTCGCCACCGCGGTCCAGCAGGCCCCCGCCGCGAAGGTCGGCCGCTATGTCGCGGTGGTGGCGCTTGGCGTCACCGGGTCGATCGCGGTCGGTGTGCCGATCGGCACCTGGATCGGTGGCGTATTCGGCTGGCGCGCGGTATTCGCCACCATGGCGGTATGCGGCGTGCTCGCCCTCGCCGGTCTGCTGATCACGTTGCCGCGCAAAACGTTCGGCGATCCTGCGCCCGATTGGCGGGCGCAGGTACGCAGCCTGGGGCGGCGGCCGGTGACCTTCGGTCTGTTGGCCAATATGTCGCTGATGACCGGCTCGATGATGATGCTCACCTACCTCGCGCCGTTCCTCACCGATGTCGCCGGGGCGGCCGTCGATGCCCGTGCCCTCTCCTTCGGGCTGGCTGGTATCGCAGGAACCCTCGGCATGTGGGGTGGCGGCGCGATGACCGACCGGTGCGGCCCGGACCGCGCCCTGCTGATCGGTATGGGCGCCGTCGCGGGGTCGATGGCAGGCCTGTGGCTGCTGTGGGGCATGCGCCCGGTCCCGATCACAGCCGTGGTGCCGGTGCTCGCCGTGTGGGGTGCGGCCGCCTTCTGGAACTCACCCGCGATCCAAGCCCGGCTCGCCGCCCTGTCCGGCGCCCTCGCCCCACAGGCGCTGGCGCTCAACACCTCCGGCACGTACCTGGGTGTCGCCCTCGGCGGTCTGCTCGGCGGTCTCACCCTGGCCAGGTGGGGTTCGGGCGCACTGCCACCGCTCGCGGTCGCCTGCACCGTTCTCGCGCTGATGCTGCTGTCCAACGCGAGCGAAACCGCCCGTAAAACGCAGGCTCGCAAGTAGACAGCCGAGCCGCCGGTGCGGTATCCACCCACACCGGCGGTTCAGGCCGCTGTCCGAGCTCGCGATCTCAGTCCGTGTTGCTCCACGTCACGAGATGAGCGAGATTGTCGATCCTGGCCCCGAATCTCGCGACAAGGCAGTTGAGATCCTCGACCGCGGCGTCCTCGTGGTGCGCTCGGCAGTCGGGCGCGTGTCGTGTGGACGACCTGTCGAAGTAGAGGCTGACGATGTCGAATCCCAGGCGCTCGGCGACGATGTGGACGACAGCCTCGCCGGGATCGGCATCCGGGCGTCATCGCCAGCGGTGGCCCAACTCGCGAATTCCCGCCAGTCCCAGGCCTCGCCGCTGGAGAGGCCGGGGATGATCTGCATGACGTGCCCGCCATTCGGAGCTGGTTTCGCCGCCGTGCTGCGGTTCGAATTTCTCGTCATGATCCTGCGCACTCGATTCGCGGGAATGACCAACAGTTTCAAACATCCAGGCGTGATCCGGTCGAAACCGATGAACTGAACGGGAGGGACATGTACTCGGCGAAGTCGCCGACCAGCTCCCGATGAGTTCGGGCGCCAACGATCCGGTCGCGCACCTCGCCGTACACGAATATCAGAATGGTGGGTAGCGCGATGATCCGATGCTCCTCGACAACCCTCGACCAGTCGTCGTACTCCATTGTCGCGCACGAAATCGCCCGCCCCTCGGTCCTGGCGAATTGTTCGAATACCGGTTTGATCTTGTGCGAATTCGGGTCTCGACCGCCGTGAAACAGCACCGCGAGCAGCGGGGCTCGACGTTGCACGGTCCGGCTGAATCCGGTTGCGTCGGCAATTGTTTCGATCATTGCGCCCAAACTCCATTTGCCGGTCATTGCTTACCCTCGACCGGATGACTGCCGTTCTTCTCCGGCTCGACTGGAAAGACGGGTCCGGAGACGACGATCGGCTCCGGACCCGTCTGGACGCTGCCTTCGTGACATGTGCCGGAGCGCAGGACCCGCGCGATCCCACGCCCATGCCACCGAATCACGAGTTCAGCGAACAATCACAGGCAGAAGCTGACCTCGAGCGGGCCCAAATGAATGGGCAGGCACACTTCCACCGAGCCGGACACCGGAGCCACCGTCGGAGCCTCGGCCGCGGCCACGCCGGCGCCCAGCGCGGTCGCCGACATCGCGATCGCCACCGCCGCTAGCGGCCGAAAGATTCTGGAACTCATACTGCCATCCTCATTAGTGCGATTGTGATGCGTCCCATGAGCGGGACCGGTCACATCAGATCACGACCCGCGAGTAATGTCACGCTTACGGAAATAATTCACATTACTAGGCCGGGTATGTGCAGCTCGTTCGACCAGAAGCCGGTCACAGACTAATTTCTCAGCCAGAACTCACTTGAACCTCGGAGGCGTGTGCTCGAATTTTCACGGAGCGAGCCGTCCTCAAATATTTCGATATGAATCCATAAGCTTTCACCGGAACCGTTGTAGGTTTCTCCATAGGTAAATCACCACGACGGAATAGCGATGTCCGAATATACAAAGTTGCAGTCGACCTGTTCATGCGGTCGACCAACGAAATCGGATGATGCCCCGCGAACAGTCACGCGCAGGCGCCTTGGTGTCCTGCTCGCAGAATGCGCCGGTCACGTACTCCGGCTCCGCAACTAGCGGTTCAGCTGTCGGACCTGGTCCAGGTCCGGTACTCGGCCTCGCGGGACGGGGTGCCGTTCCATAGATGGCCAGGGAAGTCCTCGTCGCGTACTTCGGTTCGAATCGGGAGGTGGGCGCAGACGCAGGTGATGGTCAATGTGGCTGTGCGGGAGCCGAGTTCGTCGGCTTTGAGGTCGTGAGCCAGGTCGGTGGCGACCGGGAGGAGATCGTTCATCGTCGCCGTGCCGGGCAGACAGAGCTCGAGGTACAAGTCCACCGAGCCCGGTCGCTCGGGCGACAACGCCGATCTTCCTGCCGCAATGCGGACATCCGGTGGGAGGCGGGTGCGCTGCATGAACTTCGACAGATCGAGTCCGGCGATCGTCTGTGGGCCGGTCACGAATTTGCCCTGGCACGCCAGAACGGTCTGCGGTGGCTCGACTGGGGTGGTCTCGTCGGGCGTTCGGCAGGCGGCGGCCAGCGTCGCCGCGGCGATCGAGATCAAGGCTGTCACGCGTCTCATCGGGAATCAGACTAGCTGTTGAAGACAGTCGCGATCCGACACAATCGCGCCTGGGTCGACGCGTCATCAAAGGCGGGTCGCACCTGTGCGCACCGAACTATTGCCGTCGGTACCGCCCCGCGGCCAGGATGGCTCAAACCATCGACACCTCGACCTCGCACCTGGGTTTCCGCCTCGTGATTCGGCCCTGATCGTCGTCTTCACACCGTCAACCGGCCGACAGGCTTTCCTGCACCGATGGGCCCAGCACCTCCCCCGCTTCACCCGAAACGGGGGAACCGAGTTTCCATCGGTGGCCATAGCGTCGAAACCATGACCACCACCTCACACCCGGTCCGCCAAGGTTTGGCCGCGAGTATCACCATGCTCGCCGCGATCATGCTCCTGGTGGCAGGCACCCTCGGCATATTGCGCGGGATCGCCGGCATCACCAAGGACGAGCTGTTCCTGATCCCGAGCGAATACACCTACCAGTTCGACGTCAGCACCTGGGGCTGGATCCACCTCGCGCTCGGATTGCTTTTCGTAGCGGTCGCCATCGGAATGATGGTCACAGCGACGTGGGCCCGAATCTTCGCCTACTGCTTGGCCGCATTGTCGATCATCGCCAACTTCCTGTCCCTGCCGTACTACCCATGGTGGTCGATGATCATGGTGGGCATCGACCTCGTCATCATCTGGGCGATCGCGACTTGGAATCCTGACCGAGTCTGATCCTCGATCACCGAGACGAAGCCACTCGTTCCTGGTGTCGACTCGACAGGTGCGCGGCAAGAGTCGACCCGGCCCCGTGCAAGACGATGCTTCCCAGCACCGTCATGACCATGATCGTCAAAACGTGCTCGCCGTACGCCTCGGGCAGCAGGTTGAAGGCAAGCAATCCGAAGATGATGGACGGTGTACCACGCGGCGCCATCCAGCCCAGAAGCAGCGTTTCATGCCACGAAACATCGGTCCCCAGAAGGGAAACAGCGACGGGGACCATGCGGACGACGGTGAGCGCGGCCGCGCAGAACACCACCGATCGCCAGGTGACATCGCCGGCCAGGGCAAGGACGGCGGCGGCTCCGAAGACGAACCACATCTGGGTGGTCAGCAGGAAACCCACGTCGTCGATCAGCCGGCGACCTTCGGCGAAACGTTCGGACCGGCGACGCAGGTGATGGAACAGCACGCCGCACACGAACGGGGCGACGAACTCGTTGGCGCCCACGGCGTGTGCCACCGCGAACACCAACAGGGGGACGGCCACGACGGCCATGCGTTCGGACTGTGCGGTCATCCACCCACGGTCTTCCGCCGCGTTGACACCCGCTCCGAAAAGTAGCCCGAGCGCCGCCCCGACCATGATCGCCAGGGCAACGGCCCATGCCACGTCGGCGAGCGCCCCGAGCACGGACCTCGAACGGTCGGTACCCGCGGCAAGAGTGATACCGAAGAACAAGACCGGTGCCAGGACGCCGTCTTTGTAGCCTGCTTCGATATTGAGCACATCGCGAACTCGGCGGGGCACTCGCTCGTCACGCAAGATCGTCGAGGCGGGCGAGAAATCGGTGGGGACCACCACGCACGCGATGACGAGCAGCAGCGCCCACCCGGCCATGGGAAACAGCCAGGAGCCGACAAGCATGGCCGCGAGAACGCTCAACGGCAACGCGACGACCATCATCCGGATGACGAGTCCGGGGCTGCCTCCGAGCAACCGTCCTCGTGCCTCGGAGGAATCGACGAAGAGCAGCACCGCGAGGATGATCTCGGCGACCTCGAGCGCCGCGTGCGCGTCCAGGACGTCGCCGACTCGGCCGTGGGCCGCCACACCGGCGGCGATCCCCGCGGCGACCACGACCATCGGCGCGGTAATGCGGTGACGTTCGAGCCAACCGGCCAGCATCGCCCACAGCAGCAGCGCCGACGACACCGCGAGAATCGCTCCGGTCATCACGCCAGCCTGCCAGAACGATTCGTGCACGCAAGGGTGCCACGACTGCGATCCGAGGGTTTACGCGTCGGCTGGCGGAGGGTTTTCGTCGCCCTTCGTGCCGGGGTCGTGGCCGCCGGGAACGTCGATGATGCTCGCGGGGGCATGCAGGACGATTCGCCGTGTCGATGGTGGCGCCACCGACACCTTCTCGGGTGCGTCGTTGGGAAGGCCGGTCGTCCATCGCCCGTAACGGGCGGCCAGCGGTGCTGCACTGAGGCCGTGGACCACGACCGACAGCACCACCGTCACCGCGGCGATGTCGACCACCTGGTCGGCGAGTGCGACCGTACCCAGTTCCTCGAGGATCAGCGCGAAGATCACGGTGGCCAGCCCGCGCGGTCCGAACCAGCCGACGAACAGCATCGTCGGCATCCCCCAGCCATAGCCGGCCATCGCCACAACCACGGGACGATCCGCACCACGGTCAGGGCGCCGATCGCGACGACATACGTGCGAATGGTCGCGTCGGCGAGTGCCGGTCCTACCAGTGCCGCACCGAAGGCGATCCACACGACCGAAGACGCCAGCAGCCCCGTCGTTTCGGTGAACTCGGTCTGCGCGCGCAGCTCGTCGTCGACGAGATGACCGAAGCACACGCCACCGAGGAACGCGGCGACGAAACCATTTCCGTCGACGGCCACCGCCACGAAGTAGCACAGCAGCGCCAGTGCCAGAACCGCCGACTGCTCCGACAGCCGTGAGGTCCACGCGTGGGCGCGGCACCGACGCAACACCGCGCCGCCCGAACCGCCGACGCACACCGCCACCACGGCGGCGATCGCCAAGGACCAGACCAGGTCGACAACCCAGCGCTGTTGGCCCAGCTGTCCTGATTCGGAGGCGACAACCACCATCAGCACAGCCACCACCGGTGTCACCAGGCCGTCGTTGAGGCCGCTTTCCACAGTCAGGAGGCGACGAACTCGCGACGGAACCCGCGTATCGGTGACGACAGCGGCGCCGAGGGCAGCGTCGGTAGGTGCGATCAGGGCCGCGATCAGGGCGGCCGCCGCGAGGCCGTCTTCGGGGAACACCACGTAGGCGAGCACGGTTCCCGCCACCAGTGTCAGCGGCAATCCGATCAGCAACAGGCGCAACGCAGGTCCGCGATCGCCGCTGACATCTCGCAGCCGAAGATGTGAGGCGTCGGAGAAGAGCAACAACGCCAAAGTGATCTCCGCGACATTCAGCAACCAATGCGCATCCGGTGTGGCGTGGACCAGCCCGAGCCCCGTGCCCCCGGCGAGCACTCCCGCGGCTACGAACACCATCGGTGCGGTGACATTCGCGCGACCGAGCCGGGTTGCCACCAGGGAGTACATGAGCACAGTACCCAGCACCAGCAAGGGAATCGCCGTGGGCACCGCGTGGTCGTCCATCGCTCCTCGTCCCGCCGGCTGGGCTGTCGAATTCGGTACGAGTGAACCGTAGGTGAGCGACGGCGAGTCCGGCTCACCCGTTCCGGGTGACAGCGAAGACTCGTCCGCGCCGTCGCGCGGCAGGCTACCCGGCTTGTTCGGAGACCGGATAGGAGCCGCGCAGACGGTGCATCGTCGCCGTTACGACGGCGCGGATGTCGGCTTCCCGCAACGGGGATTTTGTCGAGGTATTCCTTCGCATCCCGGCCGAGGGCAGGACAAGACGTGAGCGACTGGAGCGAACCCGGGGACAGTGCGTCGCGGCCGGCGGACCAGCCTTCCGGTCACAGTTGACCCGACGTCGTGGCGCGGTAGCTGCGGGCGACGAGGGCAGAACGCATGTACCACAGGCCCACCGGTTGGGTGGGGTCGAAGCCGGTGAGTTGGCCGATGCGCTTGAGCCGGTAGTCGACGGTGTTGGTGTGCACGTGCAGGAGGCGGGCGGTGCGTTGGCGGTTGAGGTTGTTGGCGATATGGCGTTGCAGGGTTTCGAGGAGTTCGGGGAAAGGGTCGAGGGGGTCGAGCAACGAGCCGAGGAATTCGCGGCCGGGTCCGGGGCGGGTGAGCTGGTATTCGAGGGCGAGTTCGTCGAAGCGGTAGAGCCCGGAGGTGACGTCGAGGCGCTGGACCATGTCGAGGAGTTCGTGGGCTTGGTCGGCGGCGTCGGGGATGCCGACGGTGCTGGTTTCGACGAGGGCGGCGGTGATTCCGACCTGCGCGGCATGGGAGAGTTGGGCGACGAGTGCGGCCCAGCCGTCGCGGTCGAAGGTGTCGGCCGGGATGAGCACGGTGCCGCCGTCGACGCTGAGCAGTGACAGCGCCGAATCGCCGCAGCGTTTCGCCAATTCGGCTTGCACGCGACGCAATTTGCGCCGGGCAACGACCTTCTGGTCGAGAGCGGGAATGCTTTCTTGAGCGTGCGGCGGGAATGACAAGGCGAGCACGGCGTATTGCTCGGCGATGGCGATGCCGCATTCCCGGGCCATGGTCGAGGTGCTGTGGCCGCCGAGCAACGCCGAGGTGAGTGTGTGCACCGCGGTGTGATGTTCGCTGATGACACTGCGCAATTCACGCACATAGGCGAGGGACACCTGGGCGGTGATCGTGTCGAGCATCTCGACCACCATTTTCGCCCCGTCGATGAGGCTGTCGTAATCCTTCACCGATGCGCTCGACACCACCAGATCCAGGCCCATCTTGAAGCCTTCGGCGATCGAGTGGTGGATCGTGTCGATCGGGACTCCTTCGCGGGCCCAGCCGCCTGCCGCGTCCTGCAACCGCTGCAATTGGCCCGGAATATCGCGGCCGTCGAGCATTCCGACGGCGAATTCCAGGCAAATGCGGGTGATGGTGGTGACATCGCCCGCGATCGCCTCGCCGGGCAGGGTGCCGCACGGGATGACGTTGGCGACGAAATGTCCGACCATCTGCCGGGAAAGATTGCGGACGTCCTTGAGTGGAGACGATGCCGGTTTGCCGGAGATGGTCAGCGATTCTCTGGCGAGATTCTCGACGGACATCTGTTGTTCCCTTCGCCCGGGCTCGGCTCCACTGTGCGGCTCTGCAGCCAGAGCGAGCCCGCTGGTTCTCTGCGGTTGCACGGCGACGAATTCGTTCGGCCAAGCGGTGGAGATCAGATCTGTAGGTATAGCCAAACCTGCACGGTCACGGTGTGTCTACGCGGCGATGGTTGGAGAACGTCACGGTTGGACACCAGGCGTGTGTGTTGCTCTTCCCTAAGACGCCTGCTGTTTGCAGCCGATCATGATCGACAGCGGGTCGGTGCGGGTTCGCCGCGGAATCGGGCCTCGATGAAGTTCCAGGCTTCGGGCAGACCCGCCACCGCGGTCGTCATGTGCTCGGCGATCTGGTACCGGGAGAAGGTGAGCGCTACCCCTGCCGCGCAGTAGCGCCGGGCGACGTCGGCGACGGCGTCGAAGGGGGTGAGTGCGTCGAATTCGCCTTGCCAGAGCATCGTAGGTGTCTGGGGCAGGCCCGGATAGTGCCGCAAACTGTTCTCCCGCAGTACCGCTCGCGCTTCGGGATCGTCCATCAGGGACCTCGTCGCCGCGAGTTGTTCGGCGCTGCGGAGCACACCGTGGAACAGCAGGAAACGGCGGCATTCGTCGGCGGTGAAGTCGCGGAACCACCGGCCCTCGGCGTTGAGCTGGTCGGAAATGGGCAGCCGCTGCGGGTATTCGCGTTCCAAGCCCATCGCCGCTGCCCAGGCGAGGCCGAAGCCGGGATGGTTCCCGAAACCGATGCCGAGGGCCATCTGTTCGAGGTCGGCGGGAATACCGCCCGCGGCGACGCCGGCAAGGGTGAGCTCGGGCGCGTAGGTCGGCTGCATGGCGGCGGCCCAAGCAGTCGCCAGTCCTCCGCCCGAGTAGCCGGCCAGGGCGATCGGGGACTGGTCCAGGCCGAGTTCAGGGGCGCGCTGGAGTGCGCGCACGCTGTCGAGGGTCACCATGCCG
This sequence comes from Nocardia sp. NPDC023733, assembly GCF_040639775.1. NCBI lineage: Bacteria > Bacillati > Actinomycetota > Actinomycetes > Mycobacteriales > Nocardiaceae > Nocardia > Nocardia sp. NPDC023733. The sequence continues at coordinate 1,942,837 of NZ_JBFAAN010000001.1, forward strand.
CTGAGTTTGGCGGCCCCATAGGCGACATTCGGGCCGAGGTAGTCCGGCAGGGCGACAGCCCAGCCGCGTGCCAGCGGCAGCGCCGCGCCGAACGCGTCCGGAGTTTCGTCGTTGACGAGCGAGTGAGAAGGATTGCACTTGGTGCCGAGCGAATTGATCAGCGCCTGATACGAGACCAGCGGCGGATTCGGCACGCCCGTCGGGATCAGTACCGTGGTGACGCCCATGATCGGGTCGCCCGAGGAGTTGGTCGAGCGAAAGGCGACGTGCCAGATGTCGGTGCCCTGGTACGGGCCCAGGTCGAATTTCCGTTGCCGCACCACATCACCGGGAGCGAAATCGCCGATATCGGGCGGTGCTGTGAAGAACGGGTCGGCTTCCGGGGTGGGATATCGCGGCTCGGAGGTCGCTACCGGGGCGAAGACACTCGCGGTGACGGCATAGAACAGCACAGCCAGTACGGCCGGCCAGATGCGGCGCATGGTCGATCCTCGATCTTTGGGAGAGTTGGGTCAGCAGTTGCTCGGCGCGGGCTCACCGCGGAACCGAGCGTCGAGCCAGTCGACCGCGGACGGGAAGCCGAGCACTGCGGTGGCCAGGTGGTCGGGGCTCGGATAGAGCTCCGAGCGCACCGGTGTGCCGGCTGCGCAGTAGCGCCGGGTGGTGCGATCGATGGCGTCGACGGGGATCAGCGGATCGATCGGGGTGTGCCATTCGAACACGGGCATGGTCGGCACGCCGTCGAACAATTCGAGGCTGTTCGCGTCGCTCACTTCCCAGACGCGCGGGTCGTCGATCAGCGAGACGGTGGACGCGAGGTCGGCGGCGCTGTGCATGGCACCCGCGGCGATCACTTCGACGGTGCAGCCGTTGGCCATCGCGTCGCGGACAGCCAATCCGGTGTCGTTGAGTTGCGCGCTGATCGGGAGGCGGTCGGGATATTCGCGTTCGAGCCCGAGCGCAGCGGCCATCGCCAGTCCGAACATGGGATGCGGTGCGAGGCCGAGAGTGCGGGCCATGGTGGTGATGTTCATCGGCACACCGCCCTGCGCGGCGCCGACCAGGCGGAGTTCGGGTGCGTACCGCGGGGCGAGCGCGGCTGCCCAGCCGGTGGCCATCCCACCGCCGGAGTAGCCGAGCAGGGCGGCCGGGCTGTCCGCGAGTCCGAGCTCGGGGACCCTGGTCGCGGCGCGGATGCCGTCGAGGGTGAGCTGTCCGCCGAGCCTGGCCGCACCGTAGGCGGCATTCGGACCGAGATGATCGGGTAGAGCGATGCTCCAGCCGCGCAACAGCATCGTGTTCAGCAGCGGCACAGCACGATAGAGCAGATTGGGATCGTAGGCGTAGAGCGCGCGCGAGACCGCGCACTGGGTGCCGAGACCGTTGATGATGTGCTGATAGGACAGCAGCGGGGCGCCGGGGCGATGGTCGCGGGGTGTGAGGATCGTGGTGGTCGCCGCGATCGGGCGGCCGTGTGAGTCGGCGGAACGGAACTTCACCAAGGTGACGGTGGCCGTGGGGAAATACGGCAGCGGTTCCTGCACGCGGACCGCGAGCACCGCACCAGGGTCGGCGGCGGCGATGTCGGCGGGTGCGGCGTAGAACGGGTCGGGGTCCGGGATCGGATACACCGGCGGCGATCCGGCCGCGGAATGTGTTCCCGACGCCGCGCACACACCGATCACCGCCGCAAAGGCAAGGGCGCGAACGCTAATCCCCATGCGTCACCGCCGCTGTGGGGTAGCGAACTCCGGTCGCTTGTTCGGACGCCGTCCACAACTGCTGCCACAGGGTGCGGTCTCGCGACAGCGCGCTCGACGGGCACGCACCGACCGGTCCTCGGGTGTTGAACAACCTGGTCGGACCCCAGTAGATGTCGGGGTCGGCCGCCGGTGCGGTGGCCGCGTAGAGCGTGGATTGCGCGGCGGCGGTGCGGGATTGGCCGACCAGCCGGATGAAGGGCTCGGCGACGTAGTCGAGCGGAGTCTGGGTCCTGGCGACGAGCCCGGTCGGGGCCACGCCGGGGTGCACGGCGTAGGAGCGCAGCGTCGACCCGGTTTCGCGAAGTCTGCGCTGCAATTCACGGCCGAATATCAGCGTCGACAGTTTCGATTCGGCATAGGCAGTCGAACGATGGTATCGGCGCCGTTCGAAACGCAGATCGTCGAGTGGGAGTGATTTCGTCCAGCCGTGCGAAATACTCGACAAGGACACGATCCGGTCCCGCACCTTGTCCAGCAGAAGGCCGGTGAGTGCGAAATGTCCGAGGTGGTTGACTCCGAACTGCATTTCGAATCCATCGACGGTGCGGGCGAATGGTACGTTCATCAACCCGGCATTGTTGACGAGGACGTCGAATTCGCCGCATTCCTGTGCGAACCGCCGCACATCGGCCAGATCGGCCAGGTCGAGGGCGGCCACGGTGACATCGCCCGCTATCCGGTCGGCGACCGCACGCCCCCTTTCCGGGTCCCGACACGCCATGACCACCGTTGCACCACGGTCGGCGAGGGTGCGCGTCACGATCGCACCGAGGCCACCGTTGGCGCCGGTGACAACGAATCGCCTGCCGTGTTGATCCGGTACCGGTTCGGGAGTTCTGACCATGGCGCATGACCTTACGAATCCCGACAAAGCCGTGGCAATACGTTTGGAAAATGTCAGGGACCACGGCCGGACCGTTGGTCGTTTCCCAAAGCCGTTCGCGGCGCGGCTGATTCGGGCCCCGTTGTCGTAGCGTGAGGCCGTGAGTGTTGCCGAGTAGATCGCCGGCAGAATGCCCGATCCCGCTGCACTACTCGTTTCTGTCACATTCCGCCCACCGAGGAGTCCTGCTCAATGGCCCGCGAAGACGAACTGCGCACATACATGAAGAAGGCGATCCGGGAATTGCAGACCACCCGGACGCGCCTCGACGAGCTCGAAGCGCAGGCGTGTGAACCGATTGCCATTGTCGGAATGGCGTGCCGGTATCCGGGTGGGATCAGTTCGCCCGAGCAGCTGTGGCAGGCGGTGCTGGATGGGCGTGACCTGGTGACCGAATGGCCGACCGATCGAGGCTGGGATGTGGCAGGGCTGTTCGATCCCGAACCAGGGGTCGCGGGCAAATCGTATGTGCGCACGGGCGGCTTCGTCGCGGGCGCCACCGCGTTCGACGCGAACTTCTTCGGTATCAGCCCGCGCGAAGCACTGGCGATGGACCCACAGCAACGATTGATACTCGAGACCGCGTGGGAGACCTTCGAACGGGCGGGCATCGACCCGACCACGGTGCGCGGAAGCGACACCGGTGTGTATGTCGGCCTCATGCCGGATGTGCAGGGCCCGTCTTCGCGCGATCTCGACGACCGGGTGCGCGAGCGCATCGAGAACTTCCTGATGACCGGGCAGGCCTCGAGCATCGCGTCGGGGCGGGTGGCCTATGTCCTCGGTTTGGAGGGTCCCGCTGTCACGGTCGATACAGCCTGCTCGTCGTCGCTGGTCGCGATCCATCAGGCCGTGCGGTCGCTGCGCGCCGGTGAGACGACCCTGGCGCTGGCCGGCGGTGTCACCGTGATGACCACCCCCGCGGCGTTCGTCGCGTTCTCCGCCCAGCGGGCGCTGGCGGCCGACGGTCGATGCAAATCCTTCGCGGCGGGGGCGGACGGCACGGCGTGGGGCGAGGGTGTCGGGATGCTGCTGCTCGAGCGGGCATCCGAGGCCCGCAGGCACGGACACCGGATCCTGGGGCTGATCCGTGGTACGGCGGTGAACTCCGACGGTGCGTCGAACGGTCTGACCGCACCGAACGGACGATCGCAGCAGCGCGTGATCCGCGCGGCGCTGGCGGACGCGGGTCTGCGCACCGACGAGGTGGATGTGGTCGAGGCGCACGGAACCGGCACGCGCCTCGGTGATCCGATCGAGGCGGAGGCGTTGCTCGCGACCTACGGGGCGGAACGCGACGACGAGCAGGCGCTGCTGCTGGGGTCGCTCAAGTCGAATATGGGGCACACGCAGGCCGCCGCGGGAGTAGGCGGGTTGATCAAGATGGTGATGGCGATGCGGCACGGCATGGTGCCGCCGACGTTGAATGTCGACGAACCGACCCCACACGCGGACTGGTCGTCGGGGGCAGTCCGGTTGGTGACCGAGGTCCGGCCGTGGCCTGCCGCGGGTCGTCCGCCGCGCGCCGCGGTGTCGTCGTTCGGCATCAGCGGCACCAACGCCCATGTGGTGATCGAACGGGGTGAGTACCCGGTCCAGCCTGCACGGGATGTCGTCCCGCCACCGGTAATTCCGTGGGTGGTCACCGCCCGGTCCGCGGATGCCGTTGCCGCCCAAGCCGCTGCCCTGCTCGACCAGCTCGCGACGGACCCTGCGGTCGAGCCCGTCGATATCGGGTTGTCGCTGCTCGATACGCGCGCTCGGTTCGAGCACCGAGCCGTCATCGCCGGGCGGAACCATGAGGAATTGACCGAGGGGCTGCGGGCGGTCGCGCAAGGCGGCGATGCGCGGAATGTGGTACGCGGCAGTGCGCATGCGGCCGTGTCTGCGGTGATGTTCCCTGGGCAAGGCACCCAGCGGACGGGGATGGGGCGGGAACTGTACGACGGCTATGCGGCCTATCGCGCCGCGTTCGACGCCGTTTGCGTCGAATTCGGCAACCACTGCGCGATTCCGGTGCGCGAACTGGTGCTCACCGAGGACTCCGGTGCGGCGCTCGACAGCACCGAGGTCGCGCAGATGGCACTGTTCGCCACCGAGGTGGCGATGTACCGGCTGGCCGAATCATGGGGGCTACGACCGGCTTTCGTCATGGGGCACTCCATCGGCGAGATCACTGCGGCCTATGTCGCCGGGGTCTGGTCCCTGGCCGATGCCTGCGCCTTGGTGGCCGCGCGGGGCAGGCTCATGCAGTCCGCTCCCGTGGGCGGTGCGATGGTGGCGGTCGCCGCGGATCCGGAGACCGTCGCCGATCTGGTCCGCCGCTACGACGATGTCGGTGTTGCGGCGGTGAACGGGCCTGCATCAGTAGTGGTTTCGGGCGCGGAGGCTCCGGTGTCCGCTCTCGCGGAACAGTTGGCCGCCGACGGTATCCGCACCACCCGGCTGCGGGTGAGCCACGCGTTCCACTCGCCACACATGGATGCCGTCCTCCCCGAATTCGCCGCGGTCTGCCGAGGGTTGACCTATCACCCACCGACTGTCCCGGTGATCTCGGCGCTCACCGGCAAGGTGGCCGAGGCGGCACAGTTGTGCTCCCCCGAGTACTGGGTGAGCCATCTCCGCGAACCGGTCCGATATCTGGACGCGGTGCGGTGGGCCCGGGAGCAGGGCGGCGTGAGTTGTTTCGCCGAGATGGGACCGGGCGCCGCGCTGACGGCGATGGTGCACGAGATCGCCGACGACGACACGGCGCTCACGGCGGCCGCGTTGCAGCGCCCGGGTATCGCCGGTGATCTCGCGTTCGTGGTGGGGTTGGCCGCGCTGCACTGCCAGGGCGCAGCCCTGGACCTGACCACACTGTTCGACGGCGCAGGCGCCCGCCCGGTGGATCTGCCCACCTACGCCTTCCAACGCGACCGGTTCTGGCTCGAGGTGGGCGAGCGCGGGAATGTCCGCGGCGCCGGGCTCGACGACGCCGAGCATCCGCTGCTCGGGGCGCAGGTCGGTCTCGCCGCCGACGGCGGGCTGCTGCTCACCGGCCAGCTGTCCTTGCGCACACACCCGTGGTTGTCCGGGCACCGGATCGCCGGATCGGTGCTGCTTCCGGGTACCGCGTTCATCGAACTCGCCTGGTACGCGGGCCGATCGGTGCAATGCCCGGTGGTCGGTGAACTCGTCCTCGAATCCCCGCTCGTGATTCCCGATACCGGGGCGGTGGACGTGCAAGTGCAGGTCGGACCGGCGGAGCAGTCCGGGCATCGGACACTCACCGTTTCCTCTCGTCCTCGAACGACATCGGCGCAAGAACTGCCGTGGACCGGGCACGCCACGGGCACGCTGCAACCGGTTGAAACCGTGGCTTCGGAGACGAAGGGGCCGTGGCCGCCCGTCGGCGCGGTCCTGGTCACCACGCACGACCCGTACGACGCGATGGCGACCGCAGGCTACGAATACGGCCCGGCTTTCCGCGGTCTCGGCCGGACCTGGCGGCACGGTGAGCAGGTGCTCGCCGAAGTAGCACTGCCCGAATCAGCCGCTGCCGACGCCACCGACTTCGGCCTGCACCCGGCGCTGCTCGATGCCGCCCTGCACGCGATGATCGCGACGGGCACAGTCGGGCCCACCGACTCCGGTGCGGTGAAGCTGCCGTTCGCGTGGGAAGGCGTCGCGCTGCACGCGGTGGGCGCGTCATCGCTGCGTGTTCGTCTCACACCGGTCGGTACCGACCGGATCCGTCTCGAGGTCAGCGACACGGCGGGCAAGCCGGTGGCCACCGCCCAATCGCTGGCCTTGCGCGCGATCCCGTCGGCAGCGCTGGGCCGACGCCCGGCCTCGGACGGCGGACTCTACGAAGTGAACTGGGTCGGCGTTGCCGCACCCGAACCCGATGCAGCCCAAGGCAACTGGGCCCCCGTGGACACGGCGCGCGGTGTTGTGGCCGAGCACTGTGCGGATAGCGAGCTGGTCGTCGTCCGGCTCGATCCGGCCGACCGATCCCAGCCGGTCGCCGAGCAGGTGAGCAATGCGCAGACCGCAGTGCGCGCCCTGCTCCTCGACGACGAATTCTCCGGGGCACTGATCGTCTTCGTCACCAGCGGCGCGGTCGCGGTCCACGGCGCCGAGGACGTCGACGACCTGGTAGGCGCCGCGGTGTGGGGTCTGCTGCGCACCGCGCAGAACGAACACCCGGGCCGGATCGCGCTGCTGGATCTCGACGACCCCGACGGCTACCGGGATGCCGCACGCCTGGCCGCCGGATCGACCACCGAGCCGCAGCTGGCCATCCGGCACGGCGAACTACAGGCACCACGCCTGGTTCGCGCCGGGGCGGACACGGTCGGGTCCACCGAAGCACTCCATGAGGGTCGATGGCAGCTCGTCGACCGTGGGCGCGGCACGCTGCACGGCGACAACATGGTGCTGGCCGCACAGCCCGAGAGCGTGCCGCTCGAGCCCGGCCAGCTGCGGATCGCGGTACGGGCGGCGGGCGTCAACTTCCGTGATGTGCTGATCGTGCTCGGGATGTATCCGATCCCCGATACCGCGATCGGTGGCGAGGGGGCGGGTGTGGTTGTCGAAATCGGCCCCGGTGTCACCGATTTCGCAGTCGGCGACGCGGTGATGGGCATCTTCACCGGTATCGGCGCGACGGCGGTGGCCGATCGGCGCACCGTGGTTCCGATGCCGACCGGCTGGTCCTTCCAGCAGGCGGCGGCCGCACCCATCGTGTTCGCCACCGCGTACTATTCGCTGGTCGATCTGGCCGAAGCGCGAGCGGGAGAGTCGCTGCTCATCCACGCCGCCACCGGTGGTGTCGGCATGGCCGCGGTGCAGCTCGCCCGGCATCTCGGACTGGACCTGTATGTCACCGCCAGCCCAGGCAAGTGGAATGCGTTGCGCGCGAACGGTTTCACCGACGGCCGTATCGCCAGCACCCGTACCACCGAGTTCAAGGACAAATTTCTCGAAGCGACCGGCGGGCGCGGCGTCGACGTCGTCCTCGATTCGCTGGCGGGCGACAAGGTGGACGCCTCGCTCGACCTGCTGCCGCGCGGTGGTCGGTTCATCGAGATGGGCCTGACCGACCTGCGGGACGCCGACGAGATCGCCCTCACCCACCCCGGCGTCCGGTACCGCAACTTCCTGCTGATGGATGCCGGACCCGACCGCCTGCGCGAGATCCTGACCGAACTACACACCCTGTTCGAATCCGGTGTCCTGCGGCCGCTTCCGGTGACCTCCTGGGATGTGCGGCGAGCGCCGGAAGCATTCCGGCAGCTCAGCCAGGCCCGCCACATCGGCAAGTACGTGCTGACGGTGCCCATCCCACTCGACCGTGACGGCACAGTCCTGGTGACCGGCGGCACCGGCGGACTCGGCGCACTGGCCGCCCGTCACCTGGTGTCCGGGTACGGCGCGCGGCGCCTGCTGTTGACCAGCCGTCGTGGCCCCGACGCCGACGGCGCCGCCGAACTCGCCGCCGAACTGTCCGCGCTCGGCGCCCACGTCGACATCACCGCGTGCGATGTGAGCGACCGCGACGCGCTCACCGCTCTGGTCGCCGCGATCCCCCCAGCGCATCCGCTGACCGCGGTGGTGCACACCGCCGGCGTCGTCGACGACGCGTTGTTCGCCGCTCAGACCCCCGAGCACCTCGCGAAGGTGTTCGGCCCGAAGGCCGACGCGGCCTGGCTACTGAACGAGGTGACCGAGGGCCGACCTCTGTCGATGTTCGTCATGTACTCCTCGATCTCCGGGCTGCTCGGCAATCCCGGTCAAGCGAACTATGCCGCGGCCAACGGCTTCCTCGACGCGCTGGCCCAGCACCGCAGACATCATGGCCTGCCCGCCACCGCCCTGGCGTGGGGGTTGTGGGAGCGCGGCACCGGAATCACCGGCCACCTCACCGAGCGGGATCTGCGCCGGATGCGCCGGGACGGCCTCGTGCCGCTCACCGACGACGACGGGCTGGCGCTGTTCGACAGCGCGTTGGCGACCGGCAGAGCGCTGGCGGTGCCCGCGCGGCTCGACCTCACCGCGCTCGGCTCGGTCGGTGACGACGAGTTGCCCGCGATGCTGCGGTCACTGCCACGCGGTCCGCGCCGCGCGGCCGGCGGGGGGTCCGACGAATCGGCGGCCCTGGTCACGAGCCTGTCCGGTCTGGACGCCGCCGAACAGGAGCGGGTGGTGCTCGGCGTGATCCGTGCACACGCCGCGGCGGTGCTCGGGCACGTCTCGGCGGAGGCGGTGCCGGCCGACACCGCCTTCACCGATCTGGGTTTCGACTCGCTGGGCGCCGTGGAATTCCGCAACCGCCTCGAAGCGGCCACCGGCGTGCGGCTGCGCACGACCATCGTCTTCGACTACCCCAATGCCGCGGCACTGGCCGAGTACCTGCGCACCGAGATCGCGCCGCTGGACGACCCGGTCGAACGGATCGCCGCGCAGCTCGACGCGCTCGCCGCGGGGTGGGCGGGCGTGGACCTGCCGCAGGACCGGGTCGGTGAACTGCTCGACCGGATCGACGCGCTCGCGCGCACCCTACGCGGCGGCGCGCACAGCGTGGTCGACAACATCGACGGCGCCGACGACGACGCCCTGTTCGACCTGATCGATCAGGTTCGCTCGGTCTGAGCCGAGGAGAAAGCGAGGATCCGATGGCCAACGAAGCGGAACTGCGCGCGTATCTCAAGCGCGCCACCCGGCAATTGCAGCAGACTCGTCAGGAGCTCGCCGACGAGCGGGCACGAACAACGGAACCGATCGCGATCGTCGGCATGTCGTGCCGGTTCCCCGGCGGAATCGACTCACCGGACGATCTGTGGCATGCACTGCTCGACGGGCGCGACCTGATCTCGGACTTCCCGGCCGACCGGGGCTGGGACATCGACGCGTTCTACGATCCCGACCCCGACAAGTTCGCCAAATCCTCTGTGCGCGAGGGTGGTTTCCTGACCGAGGCGGGCGAATTCGACGCCGGGTTCTTCGGGATCAGTCCGCGCGAGGCCGAAGCGATGGACCCGCAGCAACGCCTGCTGCTCGAGCTGGCCTGGGAATCGGTCGAGCACGCTCGCGTGGACCCGATGTCGTTGCGCGGCAGCGATACCGGCGTCTTCGTCGGCTTCAGCGACCAGGGATACGGGTTCGGTGCCAGTCAGGCCTGGGACGGCGCCGAGACCTACTACTTCACCGGCAACCACGCCTCGATGGCGGCGGGCCGGGTGGCCTATCTACTGGGGCTGGAAGGGCCTGCGGTGACCGTCGACACGGCCTGTTCGTCCTCGGCGGTCGCGATCCACCAGGCGATGCAGTCGTTGCGGCTGCGGGAATGCGCGATGGCCCTGGCCGGGGGTGTCACGGTGATGTCGACACCGATGCCGTTCGCGCTGTTCTCGCGTCAACGTGCGCTGGCACCGAACGGCAGGTGCAAATCCTTCGCCGCAGGCGCGGACGGCACCGCGTGGGGCGAGGGTGTCGGCTTCGTTGTGCTGGAACGCCTTTCGGACGCCCAGCGGGAGGGCCACCGGATCCTGGCTGTGCTGCGCGGGTCCGCGGTGAACAGCGACGGCGCGTCCAACGGCCTCACCGCGCCGCGCGGAACCGCGCAACAGCGCGTGATCCGGGCGGCGTTGTCGAACGCCGGGGTCGGCGCCGCCGAGGTCGACGTGGTCGAAGGGCACGGTACCGGCACCGTATTGGGCGACCCGGTGGAGGCCCAAGCCCTCCTAGCCACCTACGGCGCGCGTGACGGTGCGCCACCACTGCTGCTCGGTTCGGTGAAATCCAATATGGGACACACCCAGTCGGCGGCCGGGGTAGCCGGGCTGATCAAGATGGTGCAGGCGATCCGGCACGGCGTCGTCCCACCCACCCTGCACGTCGACGCACCGACCCCACATGCCGACTGGACCGGGGACCGGATCCGGCTCGCGCTGCGGCCACACCCCTGGCCGAGCACCGGACACGCGCGCCGAGCCGGGGTCTCCTCCTTCGGCATCAGCGGCACCAACGTCCATCTGATCGTCGAACAGGCACCCGAACCCGTAGCAGTACAGGCCGTTTCGGCACGGGCCGAACCTGCGGTCGTGCCGTGGCTGCTGTCGGCTCGCACCGCGGGTGCCCTGCGGGATCAGGCAGCTCGGTTACGCGCGGCCGTGACCGATTCCGGCCAGGACATCACCGACATCGCGTATTCGCTGGCGACCACCCGGGCGAGATTCGACCACCGCGCCGTCGTCGTGGCAGACAGCCGAGAAGGCCTGCTGGACGGCCTTGCCGTGGTCGCGGGTGAGCGCACCGGCGGTTCAGCGGTCATCGCCCGCCGCTCCCCCAGCGGGAAACTGGCGATGATGTTCTCCGGCCAGGGCGGACAGCTCGCGGGCAGTGGCCGTGAACTCTACGACACCTTCCCGGTGTTCGCGGCGGCGTTCGACACGGTGTGCGCCGGTTTCGACACTCACCTGGACCGCTCGCTGCGCGCGGTGCTGTTCGACGGTGAGGACCTGCTCCCCCGCACCGACTACACCCAGCCCGCGGTGTTCGCACTCCAGGTCGCACTGTTCCGCCTGCTCGAATCCTGGTGCACGACACCGGATTACGTCGTCGGACACTCCATCGGAGAACTCTCGGCGGCGCACGTAGCCGGGGTGTTGTCACTGGCGGACGCGGTCACCGTGGTCGCGGCACGCGGCAGGTTGATGCAACAGATGGCGCCGGGAGCGATGGTGTCCGTGCGAGCGTCCTACGCCGAGGTGCTGGCCTCGATCGCCGGACGGGAGCACGAAGTGTCGATCGCGGCGGCCAACGGACCCAACGCCACCGTGCTGGCAGGCGATATCGCCGCGGTCGGGGACCTCGGCCGACAGTGGCGCACCCGCGGGCGTCGCGTCACCCGGCTCGCCGTGGACCGCGGGTTCCATTCACCCCACGTCGCCGCGATCGTCGACGAGTTCCGCGCGGTCCTCGCGACGGTGCAGCTCCACGAGCCGCGTATCCCGTTGATCTCCACGTCGACAGGGACCGCGGCCGAACCGGGGCAGCTCACTTCGATCGAGCACTGGGTCCGTCAGGCCCGTGAGCCGGTGCGCTTCCACGACAGTGTGTTGCACCTGAACGACGCCGGTGTCGTCACCTATCTCGAGCTCGGCGCTGGTGACACGCTCGCCGGACTCGTCTACGAGGTGCTCGCAGACACCGGCTGCACCGCCGTGCCGATACTGCGACCCGGCACCAGTGAAGCTTCCTCGGTGGTGAAAGCCCTCGGCACGGCATGGGTTTCCGGCGCCGAGGTCGGATGGGAGGCACTGTGCGGGGACGGTGACGCGTCCACAGTCGACCTGCCGACCTACCCGTTCCAGCATCGCCGCTACTGGGTCGACACCGACAGCTCCGAGCTCGAACGCATGATCGGCGCGGCCGGCGCCGACATTGCGGGACAAAGCGCCCTCGGCCGTCACGACGCGCTCACGAGAACTCCCGGACCCGGGCGCCCGGACTTGCCGACCGTCCCCGAGAATCAGCGCACCGACTTCGCGACGCGCCTGGTGGTCGAGCAGATCCGCGAAATCCTCGTCGACCGCGCCGAAGACGAGCTCGACCTGGACGCGACCGTCCTCACGCTCGGGCTGACGTCGTTGTCGATCCTTGAGTTGCGCAGCCGTATCAACACTGCCGCCGCAGTGCATCTTTCGCTCGAAGATCTCTTCACCCATCCGACACCGAGGATGCTCGGCGTGCTGCTCGCCGAACGCATCTGGAGTACGGTCCCTGCTCACGAGGCGGTACTCGCGTGACAAGTTCCCTGTGGCCGGTGCGCGGCACGCTCGGCTTCGAACAACTCGTCCCCGCCGCATTGGCGCATCGACGAGGTCTCGCCGAGGTCTATGTCGCCGATACGGCCGTTGTCGGCGGCTCCGAATTCCTTGCCGCGGTACAGATTCCGCGCGCACATTCGCTGTGGTTCGATCGACTGGTCGCCTACCACGACCCTCTCTGCGCCGTCGAGGCCGTGCGCCAAGCACTTCTCGTCGTCGGGCAACGTCACCTCGGTGTGCCCGCCGACGCCCCGGCGAGCTTGCAGCGGATGGCATTCATGGTGGAAGACCTCAGCGCGTTCCGCGACAGCGAACGCTACCCGTTGGAGGGGCTCGTGCGGGTACGTCCGGGTGCCTTGGCCACCGGGCGCGACTACTACCAGGACGTGCCCTTCGATGCCATCTTCACCGTCGACGGTGCGCTGGCGATGACGTTGTCGGGCAGCGGGATCACCTTCCCCCGTGAGGACTACGACGAGTTCCGCGAACTGCAACGCCGCAACCGTGCGCAAGCTGCCGAGCCTGCACCGGATCCGGTGCGGCCTCTCCCACCTGAGCTCGTCGGGCGCCGCGACCCACGCAACGTCGTCCTCGGCCGGACCCCAACGCCCGAGCTGGTCGTCGTAGTCGACCGGAGTCATCCCAGTTTCTTCGACCACCAGTACGACCACGTCCCGGGTCCGTTGCTGCTCGAGGTCTTCCGGCAGGCGGCCGTCCTGGCCGCGAGCGAGGCCGGACTGCTCGATTCGCCGGCGGCCGCAGTGCTCGGCGTCGAGGCCCATTTCACCGATTTCGCCGAACTGGACGCGCCCATCACCTGCACCACCACCACTGCCGACACCGGACTCGACGGCATCGGCGTCGAGGTCACCCTGCACCAGCGCGGCGCCCGGATCGCTGTCGCGCTCGTCGAACTGGCGCCCTACCCCGTGCCGCCGGAACAGGAGCACAACCGATCATGAGCACGCCACAGAAGTTCGCGGTCGTCGGCGGCGGCCTGTCCGGCATCGGCGCCGCGTTCGCCCTGCACCGCGCCGGTCACACCGTGGAACTGCTCGAGCAGGACTCGACGCTCGGTGGACGCTGCGGTTTCGGCACGCTCGGTGGGACTCCGATCATGCTGGGCGGCAAAAATATCGGCCGTCGCTACCACGAGCTGCGCGCGTTCATCACCGCGTCCGGCGAACGTGCGTACGAGCCGTTCGGGATCAACAGCTCCCAGGTCGTCGACGGTCGGCTGGTGACGCTCGACAACCCGGGCATCGCCGGCTTCCTGCGCCATCTCCTGCGCACCGGATCGCCCATCGACGCGGCCCGCATGCTCTACTACGGTGCGCGCGTACGATTCGACGAACGCAACCGTTACCTCGACTCCGACTACTTCGGTCGCCTGGGCACTGCCGAAGACAGCGCCGCCCTCAGCACTCGATTCGGTCAACAGTTCAGCCGTACCGTCCTGCGCCCGTTGACCGTACGGCTCAATGCCGCAGAGCCGGACGAGGTGTATCTCGGCGCTTTCGGGGTGAGCCTGGGCATGGTGCAGGATCGCTACGACCAACTCGTCGACGGAATGCAACCGGTACTGGACTGGTTCGCCGACCAGGTACCGGTTCGCCTCCACACGCGAGTCGAACGCGTGGCGCTGCGCGAAGGCCGGGTGGTCGGGCTGGAAACCATGGAAAACGACGGTAGGACCACGTTTTCCAGCTATGACGGCGTCGTCCTCGCGACACCGGCGCACGCGTCCGCACGGCTGCTGGGCGAAGTTGCTCCGGCGCTCGGCAAGATGTTGAGCGAGGTCACCTATTATCCGTCGACGGTCGCAGTGGTGCAGTACGCGCGACCATTGTTCAGCAGTACCGTGCGATCGATCGCGTTCGATTCCGGGCCCTGCAGCGCGGCAGGCGTCTACGGCGTCAACGATCTCGACATCGTCCGCTACACCTTCAGCGGACGCGAGGCGCGGCCGCAGCCCGACCCAGCACAACTGGCGCGGTGGGTCGACGATGCCGAGGCCAAGGTATGCGGCCTGCTCGGCGGCCCGACCATCGAGCGACTACGCACCGAAACCCGCAGCTGGTCAGCAGCCCACTGCGCTTACCTACCCGACCACGCCGGATTCCGCGCCGGGCTGCGCGAACAGCTGCGCGCCGTCCCGGGGCTGCAACTGGCAGGTGACTATCTGCTCGGCGCCCAACTCGAAGCCTGTTACCGATCCGGGGTCGACGCGGCCAGTGCCCTGACGACGCGGTAGGCGGGCATCACGCAGCGCCCCGGGTGTGCACGAGATCATCGGCCAGCAGCGCGATGCGGGCCCGCAGAATTCCCTCCGCTGTCGTCAGATCGAGGTCGGTCAGGCTGCTCACCCGCCGCAACCGGTAATCGATGGTGTTGGGGTGCACATTGATCCGGCGGGCCGCAGCCTTGCGGTTGAGGCCCGTCGCCATATAGACCTTCAACGTTTCCAGCAATTCCGGGTAGTCGGTGAGCGGGGCGATCACAGCGGCGAGATGGTTGCGCGCAGGTCCGGGCCGGGTGAGCTGGTACTCGATCGCCAGATCCGACAGCTCGTACAGCCCAGCCGGTTTGGCGATGCCACGCACCAAATCGAGCAGCTCGTGCGCTTCCTCGGTGGCGGTGGGAATCCGCTCGGTCGTGGTATGCACCAGGGTCGCGGTGAGTTCCATACCGGCCAGGGCGCCGATCTCGGCCAGCACGGCGGCGGTCATCCGCGGCGAGTCCGGTTCGTCGGCCGGGATCAGCAAAGTCCCGCCCTTGGTACTCAGCAACGCCAGCGCCCGCGAGGCGAACACATCAGCCAGCGCCGCCTGCACCCGGCGCAATTTGCGGCGCGCGACCACCTGGGCGTCGACATTCGGGTCGAACTCCTCGGCCAGATCGGGAATCATCAGTGCGACAACCTGATACGAGCCGGCCACCCTGATTCCGGTCTGCCGGGTGAGCGCGCCGATGCCGTGCCCGCTCAGTAATGCCGAGACCACCGTCTGCGCACTGGTCTGATGCTCCTTGGCGACCTGGCGTTGCTCGTCGAGGTAGGCACTGGTCACCGTCGCGTTGATCATCTCGAGTGTCCGCAACAGCAGCCGGGTGCCCTCGACGAGCTCGGTCAGGTCCGCCGGGGTGACGTGCTCGGTGACGAGTTCGAAGCCGATCCTGAAGCCCTCGGCATAGGCACGGAGCAGGGTCCCCACCGGCACACCCTCCCGGGCGTACTGCGCCGCGGATGCCCGCAGCGCGGCCAACTGCTGTTCGGACGGAGACGCCCGCTTGTCCAGCATTTCCATCGCCAGGGCCAGGCAGTGCCGGGTGAATTCGGTGACGTCGCCGCGGATGGCCTCGCTCGGCAGCGTCATACACGGCATGAAATGCTCGGTGAAATAGGTGACCAGCCGCGGCACCAACTCGTCCGCGCTCCCCAGGAAACTCGATACCGGCCGACCGTCTGCAGTGAAAGGGTTGTGGGCCTGATCGATAGTTGAAGGGGTCATCGAGCACTCCGTTGTAACAGTCGGCAATGGACGATCGCGGGTTCTGTGTGAATCGCAACATAGCCACGCCTCAGCTGTGGTTACCGTACCCAGCAAATGCTCTGGTGGGCTCACGATGCCCCGGTATACCGTTTGTGTGGATTCACAGACTGTCTTGTACCGCAGCACAATGCACCAGTTCGAGCGCGGCCTCGACGGGTATGTAGGCTGCCGCGGCGCGTTTTGCCGAGCACTTGCTCGATTCGCGCTCGCGTCGGCGGTTCAGGAGACGACCAGCCGTTGTTGACGGCGCTGGTAGGACGGCGGATCCGTCGTGATCAGATCGCACCGGGTTCGCACCCATGTCGGGTTGTTCTGAATATGTCGATACGTGGGAGTGATGGCCACGGCGATCTGGTGGGTCTCGATGTAGTCGAGCAACGACTCGAGGTCCACATCCAGTAGACGCCGCTTCGATCGCTCGGAAAACATTGTCTGGAACTCCACAGCTTCGAGGAAAAATTCTTGAGAATCTCCCAGCGCCTACCGGGCAATTACACTTTCGCCCGCACCAACCCCCGCGGATCACGTTCGCGATCGGATTCGATTCAGAGACAAAGCAAGGGCTGATCCGATGTGAACTCTCGCAACATACGGATCAGGTCACCTACAACAACCCGCACGATTCGTATCGTCACAGACGCAGCCTTCGGGCGGCCGGTACCAACACCGCGAACAGACTCGTCCGCAGCACGGATCGCCCTTCCACCCTGCGGGCGGGTTTGTCCGACCCCGCACAAAGGTCGCGGTCACGCTGTCTGCTGCTCAGCGAGTGAACGGTTTCGCGAGTTGGGCGAGATAGCCGCTGGGGTAGTCGGGTTCGGCCGCCATACCGAGATCGGCGCTGGAAAACCGTCGGCTCGGGTCGTAGCTGTAGGTGCGCAGCAGGTGATCCCAGACGAGGGTGAACAGCCCGAAGTTGACGTCACCGATGCCTGCCCATTTGAGGTGGTGGAAGCGGTGGCCTTCGTTGAGCGCCAGAACGTATTTGAAGGGGCCGACGCGATAGTCGGCATTGGAGTGTTGCAGCAGCAGTTGCACCGCCACCGCCAGTGACAATGCCGCCGCGACCGGGACGGGGATCCCTGCCAGCAGCAGCGGGGTGACTCCGGCCGTCATCTCGATGGTCTGATGCAACGGGTGTTTCATGAGGCCGTTGAGCCCGTAGAACCGTTGCACACTGTGGTGTACCGCGTGGAAGCGCCACAGGATCGCGATCTTGTGACTCGCGTAGTGCGCCAGGGTGATCCCGAAGTCGGCGACGAGGATCGCGACCAGCACCTGAGCTACGAAAGGCCAACTGCCAGGCCAGATCCCGACGCCAGGGATCAGCGCGGCGAGCACCGGGATAGCGGCGACGCTGCCCAGGACCAGGATTTCGTTGACGACACCGTGCGCGGTGTCACGGCCGAAATCACCGTGGGAGGTATTCCAATCCGCCCGGTAGGGCAGGACCGCCTCGGCGGTGAACGACACAGCGACAGCGATGCCGAGCAGGGCGAGCAGCCAGAGTTTGTGGGCGCCGGTGGCGGCCACGGCGATACCCGCCCCGTTGATGCCGATCAGCATCAACGGGGCGTAGCCGTAGCGGATGAGTGAAGCAACGAGTGCGGACATGGATTCAGCGTCGCGCCCTGGTACCTGTCTCGGCTTGAAGAAATCAGCTGACCTGTGCCGGTGGCGGACGCCATCCGGTGGCGATGAGTGCTTCGGTCGGGGTGATACCGATCAACTCCCGACACGTACGGGTCAGGTGTGCGCTGTCGGCGAACCCGGCCGCATGGGCGGCCTCGGTCAGCGAACCGCCCTCGCGCACAACCGTGAAACCGCGTTGCAGCCGAGTCCAGCGCCGCCACGCCGCATATCCCGAGCCGACCTCGGCGGTGAACACATGCGCGAGCCGACTCGCCGACATCCCCACCCGGGCAGCGAGTTCGACCAACGACGGTGGTCCCCCTGGCCAACCGGCCGCGACGCGCAGCGCGTCGGCGACCGCCGGATGCGAGCGCCGCCGTGCAGCGCCGAGCGAATCGAGCGGGCTCTCGGGTGAACGCGGGGATGTCGCTGTGACCCAACTGGTGGCGGCTTCAAAGGGCAAGCCGGCCAAGCGAGCCAGCGCGGCGCGCGCGGTGGCGGAGTCGGGATCGAGGAAGGCCGCGAACCCGGATGTTCCGGGTTCCGCGGTGACCTGGTGGACAACACCGGGCGGGATGATCGCCGCCGTGGCGTGCGTTGCCTGCCCCTGTGCGTCGGTGAGAACGAGGCCACCACGGGCGACGAACAACACCTGAACCGCGGCATGAGCGTGCCGGTCGGCGTCGCCGATCCGGCCGGTGAACGCCATGAATCCGGGCGTGAACACCGCATCACCGCGCCACCGCGCAGCCGAATCCGAGGCGTGCGGCGGCGCGGTGACCCCTGCCATGATTCTCTCCGTCAGCGCGGTGACGGCCCGGGGCGTCCACCGGTCAGTGTTCGCAGGAGACCAGCGAAAGCGTCATCGATCGCGTGAGGTTGTGGTCGGCCCGACGGCGCCAGGGTGTTCCAGCGCTGGAGATTCAGCGCAACGGAGGCTTGGCGGGTTCGGTCGGCGCTGGTCAGGGAGATGGCGCCACCGCCCCAGACCGAGCCGTCGTGACCCCAGAAGGTGCCACGGCCGGGAACCTCCATCCGGTGCAGGCCGAGCCCGTAGTCGACGGTCTTGCCTTCGAAGGAGATCACCGCGACGGTGCGCTGCATCCGTTCCAGCATCGCGCGACTGATGATCTCACCGGCAAGGAGCAGATCGAAGAACCGGTTGAGGTCGGCGACGGTCGAGATCAGGGAAGCCGACGGGCCTACCCACGACATGTCGTAAACGCTGTAGTCGCGCGGCGGGTCGATCATGCCGAACCACGATTCGTAATGGTGGGAATGTGGTCCATCGATCTCGGAACCAGTGGGCAGTTCAGTATGGCGCAGACCGGCACGTTCGATGACATTTCGGGTGATGAACTTCTCCGCCGAAGTCGCCGTGACCGACTCCATCAGCCGACAAAGCAACAGGTAATTGGTGTTCGAGTACACCCCCGGCGGCTTGCCGGGGACGCCGACGGCCGGGGCGGCGACGCCCAACTCGATCAGCTCGTCCCAGTTGAACTTGCTGAACCTGTTGTCGTCCAAGCTTTCCGGTGTCGTCCTCGCCAGATCGGGGAACGCGGCCAGCGACGGGTAGGCGTGTGGAAGGTATTCGGCGAGACCACTGGTGTGGTTGATCAGCATCTCGACCGTGATCGCCGCACCGCGCTCGCCGGGGACCAGCTTCGGCAGATAGTGGCCGATCGGTGTATCGAGCCCGATCTCGCCGGCTTCGACCAGCTGCAGCACGGCCGCGGCGGTGAACGTCTTGGTGATACTGCCGACACGATGTCGCATATCGGCCGTCACCGGACGACCGGTGGCGAGGTCGGCGACCCCGGCAGCGCCGCGCCAGATCTGCTCACCGGCTCGCGCTTCGGCGAACACTCCCGGCACTCCGGCGCGATGCACCGCCTCGAGTGCGGCCTGTAGTTCGTCGGGATCAAAGGAATTACTCACGGCAGATGTCCTCTCGCGGTCGTCGCCTCGGCTGAGGCGAACACCACTATCGGCCGAGCGCACCCGTCGAGTATTGAGAAAATGTTCCCCAGGCCCGGTGGCGGTAGCGCGCGATATCGGGCAGATAACGCGTCGCGAGCACCCCGGGTGTGCTGCCCGCGAAGATGGACACATCCCGGTGCAAATGCGCCTGATCTGCGTAGCCGCCATCCGCGGCGACCTCGGCGGCGGATCGACCCGCCAGCAAACCGTCTACCGCACAACGGAATCGGACCAGCATCGCCGCACGTTTGGGAGTCAAGCCGATCTGCGACTCGAACCTCGACCAGAGACGTTTGCGGCTCCACCCGCACGACTGGGCGAGGTCGGCGACGCGTACCTGCCCCCGGGCGGCGAGTATGTCGTTCCAACAGGCGACCACCTCCGAGTCCGGCACCCGGCGCAGATCACTGTGTGTCAGAAACGATTTCGTCAGAGCGAACCGCTCATCCCAGTCCGTGGCAGCGGCCAGTGCGGCCCGCAGACGGCGAGCCGGTCCACCCCACAGTTCCTCTGCTCCGACCACGCCTGAACCCAGATCACGCGGGCTGACGCCCAAGAGCGAATAGGCGCGCACCGGCGACATGCGGATCTCGATGCACTCGGCTCGCGCGCAACGAACGCGCATCGCCGCGAGCGCGGGTCCGGCGACGAGTCCGGTCAACCTCTGCCGCCCGACGCCATCGTCGGCCACGAGCTCGGTATCGCCGAAATTGATCACCACGGTGACCGCCGGCGCCGCCGCGACGCGCAGGTCCAGGCCCTGCCCGATACGGAAGCCGAGGATCGCCGCCCCCACCCGCCCACCCTCGGACGGCCGCGCGAAATCCCATCCGGTGCCACCGAACTCCATTGCTCCCACCCAACCCAGGCTAGTGACGTCCACGACCATCTGGTCGGTCCACCTGATCGCCGATCTCCGCGACGGACTCCTAGCCGGCACCACGCAAGGCGGATGCGCAGTTGCCACAGACGTCGATCACCTGCGCCTGTACGAACTCCTGGGCTCGGGCGGGAGGAACCGAGATCTTCTACGCTCTGAGCCATCCGGACAGCGCCCGCGTATTGTCCGAGCCGTTCCCGAGGAGGCCGGATGCCGGACAAGATGCCAACGCGCGCGATTACGGGATGGACCGTCGCACTGTGGAGCTTCACGGCGGTGGCCGGTGGGGTGATCGTCGGAGGGCTTCTGCACGAGCCGGAACCCGAGCTCACCACCGCACCGCCCACCACCACCGTTTCCGTCACGCCCGAGGCAGAGCCGCCGACGCCGGTCCGGGTTCGTCCGTCCGTGACGTTCCCGACGCGGATTCCCGGCTGTTCGAGCGTCGAAGCACCGTCGTCCGACGAGACGTACGGCGCGGTCTTCGGCCCCGGCGAATACGACAATCCGGCCTATCCGTGGTTCTCGGGGCGGAAGGCTGTCGCGATGTCGACGGCACTGCGTGCTGCGCTCCCGACCGACGTGACGCTCGAATTCGGGTCGCCCGACCGATCACTGCTGTTCGAACCGATCCTCGGGAACCCCGACAGCCCGTTCGGCGGATTCACCGATGCGGGAGCGGACCTACGGCGCGGCGCGGGTGCCGGGTCGCTGTGGGTGACTGTCGAGCAGTCCGCAGAACCGGTCCCGGCGTGCACGGCGGGTTGGCTCGACGAGCGCCGAACCATGCCGGACGGTTCGACCGTCGACCTGCACGACACCTGGGAGGAGCTCGACGGTATCCGGACATTGTCACGCAGCGCCCAGGCCTATCGTCCCGACGGCAGCCGGATCATGGTCGTCTCCACCGACGCGCCGTCCGGGTCGATGCCGACCGGAACCGTGCCGCTCACCAAGGACGAACTGGTCGCGATCGTGCTCGCCGACGGGCTCGGTGTCGGCGATCCGATTCCGCCGGGCACGATCGAACCGCCGCCGCCTTGCCATGTGCGAGTAGACAATTCGCCGGTACTGGACGAAGCAGTGGCAGCACGGGTGAACGCGGCGCTGGCCGGCGCGCTCGACGGGATCAGCACGGACCGCCCGCTCGGCGATGTGCGACCCGACGACTTCGGTCGGGGCGGCCTGTGTCAGGCGGTTCGGGTCACGACGCCGGGGCAGCCCGCCACACTGACCGTGTCGATCGCCGCAGGACAACCGATGCCGAACACTGAACCCGAGCACGGCGGTTCCGCACGGACCGGCGCCGACGGCACCGTGATCGAAACCCACGAGGAATACTTCACCACCGCCGATCAATCCGGGCGCACCGCAGAAGAATTCGTGCGGACCGTCGTTCTCACCAAACCGGACGGCACCCGCATCGACGTCACCTGTCGCGCAGAAAGGCCGTCGTCACCGATGTCGTTCGATCAACTCGAGAAGATCGCTCTCGCACCGGGTTCGGTGACGCCGTGACGACGCCGGGACTACGTGGGCTCATCGTCGCCGCTGTCGCCGCGCTCGTCACCGGCATCGGGGCGGTGGTGGTGTTGTCGCAACCCGCAGATACCACTCGCAAGATCACCGGAACCAACAGTGCCGCACCGGGTCTGGCCTGGTCGGTGAGCGCGGCCGAGTTGTCCGGGTCGGCAGATGCGGTCTTCCGTTCGCCGGTGTTCGGCACCGAATTCGATTCGGGTAGTACAGGTTTCGTCTCGACCGACGACATCCTGGTGACCGTGGTCGGCACCGGGGACGCCTCGACCCTGTACGGCATCGATGCGTACGACGGGAGCATCCGCTGGCGTGCGCCCGCCGCCGATCTCGGTGGCTGCGCCGACGTGCCCGTCGACGGGCACCTGGTGTGCTTCACCGGGTTCGGCGCCGACGGTACGGCCGTGGTCGGCTACGACCTGTCCACGGGACAATCGACACGCACCCCGATCGACTGGTCTCCTTTCGCGATCGCCGCCACCCAGGACCGGGTGTATCTGGTGGAGGGCAACGCCGAAGACGATGACGTGCGGGTGCGAGCGGGCACGCTGCAGGACCCGGATCGGTTCTGGACCACGCAGTTCGCGCTGGGCGGCGCCTGGGAGGACGTGCTGATGGACATCATCATCGACGTCACGCACGGCCAGGGCGTGCTCGCGCTCAGCAGTGACCTGGCAGGCTTCGCCCTCGACACCGGTGCACCCACCTGGACCACCACCCGCACGGGCTGCGGCTGGTCGAGCGCCCTCGCGGGTGCGCTGGTGCGGCGCGTCTCCTGCGACACCGGCACCGACATCCTCGACCGCACCGGCAAGCCACTGGCGACGACCGAAACCCCCGGCCGCACCCTGCTCGATCAGCCCGCCGACGACACGATTCCCGTCGTCCTCGGCAACCACGCCTACGACCGCCGCACCGGCGCCACCGTGTGGACCTCCCCCGACCTGGAGGCCACTTCCACTTCGACACTGGTGGCCGTCGTCGATGACACTGCCCTCCTGGCCGACCCGGAAGCCCAAACGCTGACAGCCCTCGACATGCACACCGGCCACCGCCGCTGGCAACACCCCCAGTCCACCCTCATCGAAACCGTCGCCACCACCACCGACTCGATCGTCATCACCCACCCCAGCGGCCTCACCGCCCTCGACCCCACCACCGGCGAACCACTCTGGGACATCCCCTTCCGCGCCATCAACCCAGACCCCCACGCCCTCACCGCGGACAGCACGCCACTCCCCCAGCCCGACGACCGCCTCGTCTACGTCAGCGCCCGAACAGCCATCGGCCTACGCCCCCTGCCCTGACAACACAGATCCGAAGCGAGCAGGGTCGCATACGGTCGCGGCTGTCGGGTGATCGTGCGACCCGTATTGCGACGTCGGCCGCGCCTGGCACGCTCGCTAGGTCTCGCGACGGTGCATTCGCCATACGGACAGGCCACCGTCGAGCGTGATGTGGTCGACCACCGAGAACCCGAACCGTTGATACAGCGGGAGGTTTCGTTCGGTCGAGGTATCCAGCCAACAGGCATGCCCGGCTCGATCGAGTTCGGTCAGGCCATGTTTCATCAGTGCCGTGCCGAGGCCGGTTCCTCTGGATTGTGGTGTAGTACCGATGGTGGCCAGCAGCCAGGCGCCGTCGGGCACCGGCAGCGTCGACAGTCGTTCCTCGGCCACCATCAGGTGATCCAGGCGGTCGCCGTGCAGGTCCGCGATTTCGGCCGACACCGACGCGCTCGGCGCTGGGGTGTCGGGCGGTAGGAAAGCGATCACGCCATGGCCGGTGCTGTCGATGTAGGCCCTCCCGTGCGGAAGCGCCATGTGCTCGAGATAGATGCGCTGTAGCGATGAGATGCGTTGTAGGTGATCATCTTTCGCGACGCACCAATTCGTCCAGGGGTAGTCGACGAAGGCCTCGCCGAGTACTTGCGCGGCACGGTCGAGGTCTGGGGTGAACAAGGTTCGGATTGCAGTGGGCACAGTCAATTTGTACCCATGTACAAATTGGCTGTCCAGTCTATTTCCCGCTCGCGTACGATCGCACCCTGGCGTTCGGTGTCCGAGGCCGAACGAAACGTGCGTTGGAGAGATCGATGGCTTATCTGGCCCGCGCCGCGCGCCGTCATTCGATCGTCGAGGCGGCAGCCACGGTGGTGGCACGAGACGGACTGAGCGCGGTGACGGCGCGCACCGTCGCGAGCGAGCTCGGCGGCTCACAAGGACAGATTCACCATCACTTCTCCTCGACCGATGAACTCGCCGCCGAAGCGTGGCGGCAGTACGCGGCCCGCGAGATAGCCGCCTACCAGCACGCGGCCCTCGACCTCGAGCCGGCGGCCGCGCTTGCACTGTTCTTCTCCGACCTGGTCGGCGACGGCGAGGGGCACGCACTGGCTCGTTGGGCCGAGACCGGCGCGCACGCCCAACTGCGCGGCCCGGTCGCGAGCAGCTATGTCGAAACCCTCACGCAATTGACCGACGTCCTCACCGCCGTGATGTCCCGTGCCGTCGCCGATGCGACCCAGGCGCGAGCGGCTGCCGCTCGCCTGTTGATGCTCGGTGTCGGCCTCGCCGCAATTACCCGCATCACCGATGACCCGCCAGTGCCGGTCCGGACGGTCATGGCTTCCGCGATTCGCGCCGAAATCCCCTGACGGATACCTCGAGGCGTCGCCGTTAGGGGCTCCTGTCCGTCGCGAGTTGATGTGACGCAGTGACTTGGTCGTTGAACTGGGATGCGTCAGGTTTGTGGCAGCTATTGCCGTCGGTGTTCAGCCGGATTGCTGGCGGTTGGTCCCATCGATGCGGTGGTAGCGCTCAGTAGTCCTTCACGGACGAATCCGCAAGCGTTGCAGACGGTTTGAGAGACTGTGTTGCCGAGGCCGTACCTCGGTATCGGATCGAGGTACCACCGGGGAATGATGCGCTCGCGGACGGGGCGTTCGTAGCCTGACTCGCATGTCCACAGTCTCGAGGATCGCCGCGGTGATCGCTCTCGTCGGAACCGTCACCGGCACCGGAATCGTGCTCGGCTCAGCAGGTTATGCGCCCGCGCAGACAATGCAGCGGGTAGCGGTGATCGGTCTCGGCGGCACCATCGCCGGTACTTCCGACCGGCGCACGGATTTCGAAACCTATCGGCCCGGCACCCGCCCGATCGCCGAGCTCGTCGACTCGCTCCGTCCCGAGGTCGGCGATCTCGCGATGCTGTCGACCGAGGATTTCGGGCAGAAGGGGTCCGGCGACTACACCGTGGGCGACCTCTACGATCTGGCGCGGCTGGTCGAACGCCGTCTCGAAGATCACGACTCCGCCGTCATCAGCACAGGTTCGGCCACCATGGAGGAACTGAGCTACTTCCTCGATCTGACCGTCCGCAGCACGAAACCGGTCGTGGTGACCGGCGCGATGCGCCCCTGGTCCGCGCTCGGTAGCGACGGTCCGGCCAACCTGTACAACGCGATTCGCCTGGCGGCGAGCAACCGGACCACCTGTTTCGGCACGGTCGTCACCCTCAACGATCAGATCTTCCCGGCCCGCGACGCCACGAAGACCGATTCGGCGCGGGTGAACACCTTCACCACCCGCGAGTACGGCGACCTCGGCACCATCGACCAGGCGGGTATCCGCCTGCAACGCGCCCCGGCCCGCGTCCGACACTGCGCCGATCAGGCCAACTGGGCCACGCCGTTCGACCTGACCATGATGGACGGCGACACCCTCCCCCGTGTCGATATCGCCTACAGCTATCTCGGTGCTCCCGCCGCACCCATCACCGCGGCCGTCGCGGCGGGCGCCAAGGGCATCGTCTTCGCGGGCACGCCCGCACCCGACCAGGCGACCGCTGCGATGGCGACCGAGGGCGTCACTTTGGTCGCCACCAACGCCTACGGCTCCGGCGCGGTCACCGTCGACCCGAAGATCGGCGTCGTCAGCGGTGGCGACCTCGCCCCCAAGAAGGCGCGCGTACTGCTCCTGCTGATCCTGGCCAGAACTGCCGACCACGACCAGATCACGGCCTGGTTCCACGCGTACGGCAACCAACAGTTCTGAGCGCCTCCGGGAATGGAGTTCCTCGGTCGGTCGCTACCTGGTTCCGGAGGACGCCTAATCACCTGTCGGCTCGGTTCGGTGACCGGCTCTTTGTCGGTCGTCGTCACCAGCGGCAAAAATTGACGTCATAGCGCATCTGGTCTCGGCCCCGTCGGCCCGTGTGGGACACGAAATCAAGCTGCGTTTAGATGAGCCGGCTGACAGGATGCCAGGATGGCGGATCTGCAGTGGGACGAAGTCAAGAACTTCTTCGACCCGCACCTGATGGGGACACTTCCGGACGTGTCCGTCGCTTCCACCTCGGCCGAGGATTGGCAGGCGGTGTTCGACATGGTCCGGTCGGAGGGCTGGGCCTGGGAGTACTCCGAGGGCGATATTGCGCGGCGGTTGCCGTCCGGCGCTGAATTCTTATCGCGCCCTGCTGATGCTGAGATAGCCCAACTGCGCGTCTGGCCCACCCCAGATGTGCTGGTGATCTTTCGTCCGTGGTCTGCGACGGAGATCGACTTCGACGTCGACCTCCGCCAGCTGCAGGGCCAGGCGGGAGTGGACACCCTGTGTGGCTTCCTGTGCGCGGTCGGCCGGCGACTGGGCAAACCGGTATTGATGGGCGCAGAGGGCGGCTCCCCACCTCCGGTGCTCGGTTTCGACCCGGCCGCCGATCGCGTAGTACTGCTGGCCGATCCAGAGTTCACCTGAACTTCGTTCTGCACGAACGGGGTTCACGCACACGAATCAGCTCACCGCAACAGAGATTCCGACGTCAGCATTCATCGAACAGTGACGTCGGAGATTACCGACCACCCGGTTCGGGCGGCGCCCGTGGTGGCAGATGTGGTGGTCACCGCAACCCTACGACCTATCGGTCGGACGGCAAGACCGCGTTGATCAGGGCGCGGGCTGCGTGGCCAGTGCGTTCCCGGTCGCCCGTGATCACACGGTCTTGAATGATGCCCCGCAGTCCCGAGACCAGAAGCGTCGCCACCACTTCAGGCTCTCGAGCCAATCCGGTCCTGCGCAGCGCCGCTGCGAGTTCGCCGACAAAGGTCGCGATCGCGGTATTCGCATAGTCCTGGTACGGCGATTCCGGAGCACACGCGGCACCGAGCACCTGCAACAGCACCCGCACGCTGTCTGCCTCCGCGCCGTCGGAATTCAGGTCGAAGAAGCCGACGAGCCGATCGCGTAGCTGCGCGGGT
The DNA here is from genome assembly GCF_040639775.1 of Nocardia sp. NPDC023733. Lineage (NCBI taxonomy): Bacteria > Bacillati > Actinomycetota > Actinomycetes > Mycobacteriales > Nocardiaceae > Nocardia > Nocardia sp. NPDC023733. The sequence goes on from NZ_JBFAAN010000001.1 coordinate 1,970,134, forward strand.
TCGACCACGTCGGCGAATACCGCGGCCAGGTCTGGTCGCTGTGTGGCCAGAGCCTGGACCAGTAATTCTTCCTTGGTGTCGAAGTAGTAGATCAGCATCCGCGAACTGGTCCCGAGGGCGGCGGCCAGCGGGCGCAGGGACAGTTCGGTCAAACCGTGCGAAGCGATATACGCGACGACACCGGCCAACAGCTCAGCGCGTTTGCGGTGGTCGAGGGGACGGGCCATAGGTTGACTGTACCGACTGCTACAGGTATTCATGACGGCATGAATGTACCGATCGCTTCAGAAACCGCGGAAGGCGTGGTGGTGACCGCGTATGCGGCAACCACCGCACTCGCCGACACCATGGACGAGACCTGGTCACGTCTGCTGCGCGGCGAGAGCGGCATCCGTGCACTGCCTGCGGAGTTCCTCGCCGAGCACGATCTGCCGGTGCGGATCGGCGGACCACTGGTCACCTCACCCGATACCGAGCTGACGCGAATCGAACAGCGTAGGAATTCCTACGTCGAACGCATGGCTCTCGTCCTAGGAAGGCAGGTCTGGCAGGCAGCGGGCGCCCCGGAAGTCGACCGCGAGCGCCTCGCTGTCGCCATCGGCACCGGCCTCGGCGGCGGTGACGCGCTGATCGATGCCGTCGACGCGATGCGGGCTGGCGGCTACCGCAAGGTCTCTCCGCTGGCCGTACCGATGGTGATGCCCAACGGCCCTGCCGCCACCGTCGGGCTCGAAATCGGAGCGCAGGGTGGTGTTTTCGCACCGGTCTCAGCCTGCTCGTCGGGATCGGAAGCGATCGCGCACGCATGGCGGCTGATCCGCACCGGTGAGGCCGACGTGGTGGTCACCGGTGGCGTCGAAGGACACATCGACCCTGTCCCCATCGCGGGCTTCGCGATGATGCGGGCGATGAGTACCCGCAACAACGAGCCCGAGCGCGCCTCCCGGCCCTTCGATCGCGACCGTGACGGCTTCGTCTTCGGGGAAGCGGGCGCGCTACTCGTGCTCGAATCCGAGCGGCACGCGAAAGCACGAGGCGCGCAGATCCATGCCAAGGTGCTCGGTGCCGGCATCACCTCCGACGCCTTCCACATCGTCGCCTCCGACCCCGCTGGCACCGGAGCCGCACGGGCGATGCGCAAAGCGATTCACGCTGCCGGACTGCGTGTTTCCGATATCGACCACGTGAACGCGCACGCGACGTCGACACCGATCGGTGATGCCTCCGAAGCAGCCGCTATCACCGCCGTCACTCCTGATGCGTCGGTGTATGCACCGAAATCAGCGCTAGGGCATTCGATCGGCGCGGTCGGCGCGGTCGAATCGGTCCTCACGATCCTGACCTTGCGTGAGCAAATCGTCCCGGCCACCCTGAACTTCGAAAATCCCGACCCGGCGATCGATCTCGACATCGTCGCGGGCGCGCCACGATCACAGCGAATCGACTACGCACTCAACAACTCATTCGGATTCGGCGGCCACAACGTCGCGCTCGCATTCGGCAAACCATAGTGGAAGTGGGCGCGGTGGCTGCGCCGCCCAGCGTCGTGTCGATGTCGCGCAGCCTTTCGACCGTGCTGACCAAGTAGATGATCTGTTCGAGCCGGACCATTCCGCGGCGGTCTCGCGTCGGACCGGCGCGCGGGTGCGCTATCGCTGTCAGGCGAGCCGTCGACCGATGGCGTGCAAGCTGACCCGAGAAGTCAGGGAAACCCGGTTCCAAGTGAATGTTCTTGCCGCGCATGTACCTTCGGAGCATGGGGAGTAGAGCCGGAGCGGTGCGCCGGTTACGCGGTCCGCTCACGGTGGTGATCGCGATGGTGGTCGCGATTTCGGTCGTGTGCGTGCTGCCGGCATGGTGGTGCGGCCGGGACGCGGACGGGTGGTATCGAGGTGACCAGGCGTTGCTGCGCGGACTCGCCGAGGAGATGGTGGCCTTCGAAGCCGCCGACGATCATCGGCGAGCCTCCGGCGGAGGGGACGGGATCGCCGGCATGTGGGGGTTGCTCGCCCATCAGATGACGGCACAGGGTTTGGCGCAAGCGTGTCTGGAACATCCCGAATGGCGGGAGCGGTATGCCCCGGTCATCACTCGCGCCGCGGTCAAAAGTCTTTTGCCCCAGATGCGTTCGGAGTTCACGTCGGCATGGCATGGCCGCGACGGACTCGCCGATCTCGACAGCGCCGACGGTCACGCCTATCTCTCCTATCCGGCCCTCGCGCTCGGGATGGCCCGGTGGATCGATCCAGCCTTTCCTGCCGACCTTGCCGTTCAGCACGATGCACTGATCACCGCCCTCGAGCGGCGGCTGCTCGCTTCGCCGACCGGGCTGCTCGACACCTTTCCCGGCAGGGCGTATCCCACCGATGTCGCGGCGGTCGCGGCGGCGATCGCGGTGCACGGCAGGGTGACGGGCGTCGATCACACGGCGGTCATCGCGCATTGGGCGCGCCAGGTGCGCACGGTTCAGATCGATCGGGACACCGGACTGGTGATCCAGCGCATGGGCACCGACGGCCGAACCCAGGACGCACCACGCGCTTCGGGGACCGGTTTGGCGGCCTATTTCGCCGGCTTCGCGGACCGGTCGCTCGCCCAAGAATTGGCAGCAGGGCTGTTCGGACAGGAAAGAACTGTCCTCGGATTCAGCGCGATCGATGAGTACGGCGATGGCTACAGCGGCCCCGGCGATATGGACAGTGGCCCCTTGATACTCGGAATATCGGTGTCAGCCACCGGTTTCGCACTCGCTCCTGCCCGCGCCTTCGGCCACCGCGAAACCTTCACCCGCCTGTTCCGCACAGCCGACCTCTTCGGACTATCGCTACAGAGCGGAACCCGCACACGATTCGTGACCGGCGGCGTGATCGGCAACGCGCTCATGCTCGCGTTCCTGTCTTCGGGACCGGAGCTGGCCCGATGAAGGTCCCGCACGCAGTGTCGACCGTGTGGCGCCTGTTCCGCATTCCGCTGGTCCTGGTGGTGGTCTACCTCGCTCTGCATGCGGCTCTGGCGGCGTCGTCGGCTCGGCACGGGTATGGGTCACCCGATGGCCTCGGCGCAGGCTTCGTGACCCTTGCCATTGTCGTGGTAGCGCTGCGCCTCGTGCTGATCATCGTCGTCCCAGCAGTTCTCGCCTACCGCGTCGTGACACTGGTCCTGGCAAAGACCCAGCCACTCGACACGCGATAGGTGGCTACATGGTCCTTCGCCAGGATCTCGAAGCGACGTCATGATCCGTTGCGACAACCCCTGCCTCTGTCAGCGGGTTGTCCGCCGGATCGGGTCGGTGCGGCGGCGGCACGAGGAACCGAACGCTCCACGATTTTCTGCCCATCGTCAGCAGATGCGCACCGATGCCGGCGCCAACCGCGTTCATCAGCAAATCGTCCACTGATGACACCCGTCCGATATTCAGGACATATTGGGCGAGTTCGAGTGTCGCCGACAGCGCGGCACCGAGTACGAGCATCCGCCATATGCCGGTGAAGCGAGGGAATCGCAAGGGCAGCAGGAAACCCAGTGGGACGAATATCGCGGTGTTCGCGCCGATCTGCACGATGGTGTCGAAGGAGAACTCGCTCAGCGTCGCGGCGAGATCGCGCAGCGGAACCACGCTGACCGTCCTGGTGCCGCCGGTCGGTGTCAGGATCATCCACACCCAGGGCAGCGTCCCGGCGACAATCCCCACTTCGGTCAGGCTGCGCAGCAACGCGATCGGCCGTGCGATTCCCGCACGGGCCCGCCACCACAGCAGCAGCGCCACGATGAGGGGAATCGCTGTGACACCGATCCCCCATGCCACCAGCACCGGCCCCCAGGCCTCCCATACTCGCCCCACACACGAAACTTACGTGGTTGCCATGGTCTCGCCTCGGCCGCCTAGATCTTCGTATCGAAGATCAACATCGTTGACACCTGCGGGACTACGGCGTTGACTTGGTCTATACAGCGAGGAAAATGCCATGAGTACGAGTAAGAAGATCGCGAATTCCGTCGAGGCCACCAAGGGGCGGGTGAAGAAGGTGATCGGGCGGGCTACGGGTAACCGGCGGCTCGAGGCGCAAGGGCGGGCCGAGCAGGTCAAGGGGAACCTGAAGCAGTCCGGTGCCAAGATCAGGGACGCCTTCAAGAACTAGTTGCGCCGAACGAGACCTCGCAGTAGATCCTGCGCCGACCGTCGCGGAACGACCTCGACGGATCAACGACACGCAGGGTGATCAGCATGCCGAACAACACCGACTCATCGTCGTACGAGAATTCGTCCACTGCCGTGGCCCGGGTGGCCCAGAACAGTATCTTCGAACGATTCGCCCGCGCGGGGTTGGTGATGAGCGGCATCGTGCACCTGATCATCGGCTACATCGCCATCCGGCTCGCCCTCGGTGGCGGGGCGGGTACGGCCGATCAATCGGGTGCTATGACCGAACTGGCTGCCAAGCCGGGCGGTGTTTTCGCGCTCTGGGCCGGCGTCGTCGCGTTCACGCTGATGGCGTTGTGGCGGCTGGCCGAAGCGGCGCTCGGCAGCTCGTCCGAACCTGACTCCGAGAGCAAGAAGTCGGAGGCCGTCAACAGAGTGAAGGCGTTCTCGTTGGCGGTGGTCTATCTCGCTTTCGCCATCTCCGCCTTCGGATTCGCAAGGGGCGCAGGCACATCCAGTAGCGCACAGAGCACCGGGATCACAGCTGAGATGATGCAATCCACCGTGGGCACGGTTGCTCTCGTGATCGCCGGGCTGATCATCATCGCGATCGGCGGCTATCACATCTACAAGGGGGCGACCCAGCGCTTCCTCGCCGACCTCCAAGGCGACACGAGCACCCTGGTCCGCAGGTTGGGCACCGTGGGTTACGTCGCCAAGGGGTTGGCCGTCGCGGCAATCGGATTGCTGGTCATACTCGCGGTCGGCCGATCCGATCCCGGCGAAGCCACCGGACTCGACGGTGCGTTCAAAACCCTTGGGGCACAGCCCTTCGGAGCCGCCTTGTTGATCGCTGCGGGCGCGGGCATCATCGCTTACGGTCTCTACAGTTTCGCCATGGCGCGATACACCAAGATGTAGCCGACCTCGGCATCACGGTCTTCGCCAGGCCCGACCGCCTGAACGCACCCCTTCGACCACCGGAATGGCCTTGGCACGAGGCCCGGTGCCGGCCCCATGCCGTCTACGGCGAAGGCGCCCGAGCGATCCTCGACCTGGCGTTGGCCGGACAGGCCGGTCTCGGAGGTGATGGTCTCATTTGTTGAATGCTTCCCGTCGCAGCAGTTGCGCCATACTCGGATTGTCGGTGACGGTGACAACCGATACGACTTCACGCACGAATTGCTCCTCCTCGGCCAAGCGCAACAGGCTTGCCGCAAGATCGACACGAGCTGTGAACCGTCGGTCTATATGCCCCGCCGCCATCGTGTAGTCGGTGACGGTCGGCAAGTCGTACAGCCCACTCGGTCGCACGATGGTCCAGTCCAGATCGCTGCCCTCGACCAGGGTTTCCATCCGCCGCATGTCGTCATACAGGGTTCGGCCGAGCACCCGCGCCACATAGGGCTGAAGGATCCGGTTGAACAGGATTCCGCCGTCGGAATAGGGCTTCGGGTCGACCGCGCTCGAGGAGACCACCACGAGGCGGCGCACGCCGTGCCGGTGCATGGCGGCCAGGATGTTGGCCGATCCCGCCGAGTAGGTGGTGATCTCACGCTTGCCGAAAGGTACTCCGAGTGTGGACAGCACAGAATCCGCGCCCGCGATCGCCGAGTCGACCGAGTCCGGTCGCAACACATCCCCTTCGAAGACCGTCAGGCGGTCATGCGCGAGCGGGAATTCAAAGGGCTTGCGGGTGACGGCGACGACGTCGTGCCCGCGGCCGAGAGCTTGCTCCGTGAGCAGGCGGCCCGTGGGACCGTTGGACCCGAAAACGATGATGCGCATGACTTCCTCGAGGTGTCGTTCCGGCACCAACCCTTCCGGGTGCCGTATGTTACGAGAACAATATCATCTGTTTTGGAAATCATACAATATGCATTCGGTACTCAATCAACGGCAGGTCGTCCACGGGCAAGGCCGCCATGAGGCGGGCAATGTCAGCGAGCGGCGGCTACCGTCGCGGCTACCCACTCTGCGAAGGACGGACCGGCCAGTGTGGCGTGCGGGGACGGCAACAGGGTGCCGTTTTCGAATTGCTCGCGGTCGGGGTTGGCATCATCGGAGGTCTCGATGATCTGCAGGGCGTCGCCACGAGCAGCTATCAGCGCCGCAGCGGCAGAAGCCATCGTTTCCGGCTGCGGACCCGCGATCTCGGGGAACGGAATATCCTCGGCGGCAATCGGATTCATCGCCAGATCGACCAACGCTTCGGCGACGGTCCGCGCGGCGACCAACTGGGTGCGCATGCCCTGGACGTAAGCAACATCGCCCTGGGTGCCCCACCCGACCATCACCTCGACGAGTTCATGGAACTGCGCCGCACGCAGAATCTGCACCGGCAGCGCACCTTTGAGCAATTCCTGCTCGTGCGCGAGCTTGGCGGCGTTGTACCCGGCGAGCGAACCGTCGATCCCGATGATGGACACCACGACCAGCCGCTCGACCCCGGCACGCTCTCCCGCCGCGTGCAGGTTCCGCGCGGAAGCGGTGAAGAACTCCGTGGCCACCTGCTGATCGGCCGAAGGGGTGCTCGACGCGTCGATAACGATGTCGACCCCGGACAAAGCCTCATCGAGGCCGGCTCCGCTCTCGATGTCGACACCGTTGGCCCGGGAGAACGCGACAACCTCATGCCCACGCTCGACCAGCACATCCACCACGTGCCGCCCCAGCCGACCGGTCGCCCCAGCCACCGCAATCTTCTTCTGCTCCACCATGGTCCACTCCTTCATCGCGATTTCGGCGTTCACAGAGTCGACGGAGCAGCCGACCGAAGTGTGACATCGCCTGGTCAGAAGGGTTTCGAGGCTCCCTCTCTTGACACGCCAATCCTGCCTGGCTGCTCGCACACGCTCTGCCTCCGCGACCTGCGATCGGCATCGTTCCGATGGGCCGATGACGGTGCCTCGGTTCCGGCGGGCCAACGTTGGACGGCGTCGCAGACCGCTAGAAGAGAAAAATCAGGAACCCGAACCAGGCCACTCCTACACACAGGAGGACCAGCAACAAAGCAGCGATGAACACCGAGGAGCAGACGAGCACCCGGACAAGCCGAGACTTGCGATGCGCTTCTGGTCGAACCCCATTCCCTTGGCCGGGGGGAACCTCTGTTCCCACGGCATCCACCGGGCTGCCCGCAATCCTCTCGAGGATCGCATCGGTTCCCCCACCATGCCCGACCTGTTCACGCTCGCCCACGCCACCAGAGTGCCACAGAGCAAGGACCCTGGCGCCTGATGTAAAGGTGGGCTATTGCCACGCCACCACTGGATCAGCATGCTGATGGGTCGGGCTTCCTATGCTCAGATGATGCATCTGGAGCTGGTAGCGATCGTAGTCGAGGAGTATGACCCGGCGATCGAGTTCTTCGTCTCGGTGTTGGGGTTGGAACTGATCGAGGACGTGCCGGCGCTGACCGACGACGGCAGACCCAAGCGGTGGGTGGTGGTTCGCCCGCCGGGTGCGCAAACCGGGATTCTGCTGGCGCGGGCGGATGGTGAACGGCAGGCAGCTGTAGTCGGTAGCCAGGTTGCCGGTCGCGTGGGATTCTTCCTGCGGGTCGATGACTTTCAGTCAGAATATGCCCGGTTGGTCGCAGCGGGCGTCGCATTCGTGACGCAACCGCGGTCCGAGCCGTATGGCTGTGTCGCGGTCTTTTTGGACATTGCCGGCAACCGGTGGGATCTACTAGGTCCTGCCTAGCGAGGCGTATGCGTGAATCGTGCGAGCGGGTGACGAGCACATCAAAGTTGCGGTAGCGCAGCCGCGAAATCAGGCGGCGGACCGCTTTCACACCGACATCGTTGGTACGCGCGTAGCACTTGGACTCCATCGCGAAGTCTATTGCTACCCGATCCGCCGCAGGACTAGTCAGGTCCAGTTGAATACGGGACCTCACCAGTCCGGACGCGCGGCTACTCGAGAATGTGGGTTCAAGCGTTCGGCTGTTTGTAGACGGTGCCTGCCTTCATGACGAAGTCGACCTTGCCGGTCACGTTGATATCGGTGAACGGGTCGCCGGGCATGGCGATGATATCGGCGATCTTGCCGACCGCCAGCACACCGAGGTCGTCGAGTTCCAGGAGTTCGGCGGCGACGCTGGTTGCCGCTTTGAGGGCACGGGCGGCGGTGATGCCGGTGGAGATCATCACCGGGAACTCTTTCCAATTCTCTTCGTGCGGGAACATGCCCGCGTCGGTGCCGAAGGCGATCTTGACATCGCTGGCGGCGACGAATTCGGCGCTGTCGAGCAGGGGCTTCTGGTACTTCTGGAACTTGCGGCGCTTGTAGACGGGTTTGCCGACCCAGTGGTCGTCATCGTTGGCGTGACGAGCGTCGTCCATGGTCATGAACTGGGTGGGGACCAGATAGACACCCTTGTCGGAAATCATTTGCAGGGTGTCCTTGGTGGCGAGATTGCCGTGTTCGATACTGCGAACCCCGGCGCGCACCGCCCGCTGAACACCCTCGTCGCCGTAACTGTGCGGGGTGGCCCAACGGCCGAGGTCCCCCGCGGTCGCGACGATCGTGTTCATCTCTTCCTGGCTGTAGGTCGGCTGAGTCGGATCGTCGGACGGGCTGGAGAAGCCCCCGGTCCCGGCAAACTTGATCCAGTCCGCACCTGCGCGGATGTCTTGACGTACACGGGTACGGAGCTCGTCACAGCCATCGGCGGCCGCCAGCTCCAGCAGCGGGTGGTGCCCCTGATAGGACAGGTCGAGGATGCCGCTGAAGTCTCCGTGCCCGCCGCGCGCGGAAATGAGGTGCGGGGCGACCAGCATGCGGGGGCCGACGACGAGACCGGCGTTGATCGCGTCGCGCAGATCGAGAACACTGTAGCCACGGTCGACGCCGGTCAGGTCGCGCACCGTGGTGAATCCGTTCATCAGAAGTGCCTTCAGTGCCGAGTAGGCCCGGAAAACCGCCGCGGTCGGGGACATCGAGAATCCCGAGACGATGTCGGGGGTGATGGTCACGTGGGTGTGGCAGTCCATGAACCCCGGTGTCACGGTGTGTCCGCTCAGATCGATCACCGTCGCGTCGGCGGGTGCGGTGATGTTCTCGCCCACCTGGGTGATGCGGTCGTTCTCCACCAGGATGTCGCGTTTCCCGGCAGGGGTGTCGGTCAAACCGTCCCAAACGATCGCACCGGTCAAAAGCGTGGTCATAGCCGTCCTTTCGATCTGCGGGTAGGGACCTTTCTTCACCAGGCAGTTCGGGTGTGCAATCAGGAGTCCTTCGGTGCAGCCTGCGGCAGCATCCATCCTCGCCAGGAGGCGACCAGACACAACCCGGCGCCGACAACCGGAGCGAGGACCGCCCCGAGGGCCGAGAATCCCGCGTACACCAGCACGACGAGCACCGCGCTGGCGGCGACAGCGCTGGTCGCGTAGAGCGTGTTACCCCCGAACACCCGTGGTGTCCGCAGCAACAGAAGGTCACGGATCATGCCGCCACCGATCGCGGTGATAGTGCCCAGCAACAAGGCAGGCAACCAGCCGAGACCGGCCGCGAGGGTCTTCTGTGCCCCGGTCGTGGCCCACAATCCCAGCGCGGCAGCATCCATCAACAGATAGAACCGATGCCAGTATCGACCCGTGAAGCCCAGCATGAACGCCGATACCGCACCGGCCAGCGCGGTCAGGATGTAGGCGTAGTCGGTCAGCCCTACCGGCGTCCCGTGCTGCAGCAAGGTGTCGCGCAGCATCCCACCCCCGAGCCCCGAAGCCAGAGCGATCACCACGAAGCCGACGAAATCGAACCGCTGACTCCGAGCAAGCACACCACCCAGTGCCGCGTTGACGAACACGCCACACAGGTCGAGCACTCGGAACAACTCATCGAACTGAGTCACCACCCAGCGATCATGCCGCAACATTTATGGATTGGTCGGCACCTGGCCGCGTCCCGGCCTACCCAGGCGTGTCGACCCGCCGATGAGGTGGGCTATCGCGTATCGAACACATGCGGACCGCCGCGTTGACGCAATCCCTGCGGCTTCCGTAGATCATCTGGCCGAAACCTCGGACAAGGTGATCGGCTCGCTGCCGACCTGCCGTACCTGGGCGAGGATCACCGCCAGTTTCCACGCCGGTCGGTATCGTCGGCGCCTGAGTGTGCTGGGCAAACAGCGCGGGGTCGGCGCGAATGAAAGGTGCGGCGGATGTCGAGTCAACCGGCCCAGAAGGCCGACCTGATCTTCACCGGGGGGCCAGTCGTGACCGTGGCCGACGGGTCCGCACCCGAAGTCGAGGCCCTCGCCGTCACCGGCACACGGATTCTGGCGGTCGGTACCCGCGACGAAGTGCTCGCGCTCCGAGGCACCGACACCACGGTCATCGACCTGCACGGCCGAGCCCTGCTCCCGGCCTTCGTCGAAGCGCACAGCCATCCCTCGGCGATCGCGGCCGCGCTGGCCCCGCCCGCGGTGGATGTGCGGCCGTTCTCGGTGCCGACCGGCGCCCAGGTCATGGACAAACTCACCGAGGCGGTGCGTTCGGCGAGCAAAGGTGCGCCGATCCTCGCGTACGGCATCGACATTCTGCTGCAGACCGACCTCCAGCTACCCACCCGCGCCGAACTCGACGAGCTGGCCCCCGAAAACCCGGTGGTGATCGTCGCCAACAGTGGTCACGCCGCCTACGCCAACAGTGCGGCGCTCGCCCAGGCCGGTATCACCAAGGACACCCCGGACCCGACCGGCGGGAAGTTCGTGCGCGGTAGCGACGGGGAACTGACCGGTGAGGTGTTGGAGGTGCCCGCGCTCGGGGTCCTCGCCGCGCCGATGGGTTCGTCGGTGCAGGCGCGGATGCCCGAGAACATGCGGTGGGCCTACGGTCAGCTCAGTGCCGCCGGAATCGCCACCACCACCGAACACACCTACAACACCGGGCAGGCGAGTCTCTTCGAAGGCATCGCCGCCCGCCCCGATTGTCCGCTGCGGGTCCGGGCCTATGAGATCAGCACCCCGGAGTTGGCCGCCGATCGCAGCCACCTCGGTGGCCAGTTCCCGGGTGGGGAAACCCTTTTCGCACAGATCGGGATGAAAATGTGGGCCGACGGCTCACCCTGGCAAGGCAACATCGATACCTCGTTTCCGTATCTCGACGATGACACCACTCGGCGGATGGGACTGAACCCGCACCATCACGGTGGGATGAACTACACCGCTGACCAGATCCGTGATCTCGCCGAGGCGTTCGTCGCCCAGGGCTGGCAACTGTCGACACACGTGCACGGTGACCGCGCGATCGACGCGGTCCTCGATGCCTACGACGCAGCGCTCTCGAAGTATCCGGGCCAGGATCGGCGGTTGCGGCTCGAGCATGTCGGGGCGATGCGACCCGACCAATTCACCCGCGCGGCGAAGCTGGGTGTGGTGGTCAGCCTGTTCATCGAGCATGTCTACTTCTGGGGCGATGTCCTGGTCGACGAGCTGTTCGGATCCGAGCACGGAAGCCGATGGATGTCGACGAGGACAGCGGCCCAGGCAGGCGTGACGTTGTCGTTTCACAACGACGGCACTGTCACCCCACCCGATCCGATCGGCAACATCGCTACCGCTGTCACTCGTGTCGCTCGCGGCAGCGGCCGCGTCCTGGCACCGGAAGAGTGCGTCGACGTCGACACCGCGATCCGCGCCCAAACCATCGGTGCCGCAACACAATTACACCTCGACACCGACATCGGCACCCTCGAACCCGGGAAGTTCGCCGACCTGGTCGTACTGTCGGGCAACCCCCGGTCCACGCCGCCAGAACGCCTCCGCGCCCTCACCGTCGAGGCCACGTTCCTGATGGGTCGACAAACCCATGGGACACCGCTGGCCTGATCGAACATCCAGGCCCTACTCGTTGCCAGACAACCGAGCACCGCGCGAGAGCACACGCTTTTCCTGCGCGCGAACGGTGCACGCGAACTCGACCGCATCATGCACTACACCGGGGCTGATCGCGTCCGCGTCATCGAAACCTCGGATTTCCTCCCTAGAACACGGGGATTGGCGAGCTCGCTCGTTCGAGGCTGATGATCACTTGGTCGGGCTGCCTCCCTATCGGCGTAAGCCGTAGCCTCGGAGCCACTCTCGCTGCCCGACACTATTCGCGCCCTTGTCGCCGGGGACGGCGAGGTCACCGCCATCAGCGCCACGGTAACGGATCGCGTCGTAAGGGATCACGTCGATCGCCCGGCGGTCGCCGCTCAGGACAACCCGCTACGTTGATGACGCAGTCGCCCGGCTCCGTGCCGAGGGCCACGAGATCCGGGGCGAGGACATCGCCCGGCTCTCCCCGCTCGAGCATCGCAACCTGAAACCTGCTCGGCCGCAACAATTTCTCACCGCTCGACCCCAGCCGCCGGCGCCCGGCGCCCACTGCGCGACCCGGATGCCCCAGAGCTGGACGAGGACGAGACCGGGCGGAATGAATCCGGCGCGGCCGGGGACAGGCTCGCCCGGTCGATCAGAGGAGGGCGCCGCCGGAGACCTCGATGCGCTGGGCGGTCATCCAGCGCAGGCCCTCCGACGCCAGCGTGGCGATGGCGTCGCCGATCTCCTCGGGTTCGCCGACGCGGCCGAGGGCGGTCTGCCCGGCGAGACCCTGGCGCATCTGGGCGTCATCGCGCATGGCACCACCGTTGAAGTCGGTGGCGGTCGGCCCCGGGGCAATGGAGTTGACTCGGATGCCGCGGGGGCCGAGTTCTGCGGCCAGAGTGCGGCTCAGGGCCTCGACGGCGGCCTTCGAGGCGGAGTAGACCGAGGTCGCGGGACTGGTGTGGCGAGTCAACGACGACGAGACGTTGATGACGCGGGCATCCTGCGCCAGCAACGGCACAAGCGATTGGATTAGGAAGAACGTGCCACGCACGTTCGTGCCGAACACCGTGTCGAAGTCGTCGGCCGCGACCGCTTCCAGCGGGCCGAAGACACCCACCCCCGCGTTGTTGACCACGATATCGAGCCGCGAAACCCCCCACCGCTCGAGCAGTCCGCTCAACTCGGAGGTGAAGACTCCGAAAGAGGAGACGTCGCTGATGTCGAGACGCATGACAGCGGCAGTCCCGCCGGCAGCGTGCACTTGCTGCGCCGTCTCCTCGGCCCCGGCCGCATCACCGCGATGGGTGACCACGACCCGCACTCCGCGCGCCGCCAGGGCAAGAGCCGTACTCCGACCCAGGCCACGGTTCGCACCGGTCACCAAAGCGATCCTGTCGACTGTCATCAGTTGCTCCCTCATTGCACGGCACCCGAGAGACGGCGGGCGCCGCAATCAGATACGAGTCGAGTGACTCGCCTTTCATCGACTGTAGGCAGACCAAAGGAGGTGAGTCAAGTGACTCGCCTCGGCGTTAGGGCATACTGCACGCATGGCAGCAGAGCTCTCCACACATCACCGCCGCCTCGCCCAGCAAAAGCGTGAGGCGATCATCTCCGCAGCCACGGACCTTTTCCTCAACCGCGGTTACGACGGCACTTCCCTCGCCCGCATTGCCGAAGGGGCGGCAGTCTCGAAGTCCACCCTGTTCAAGCAGTTCCCCACCAAGGCAGCCCTTTTCGAGGCCATCGTCACCGAGTCCTGGCAGCGCGACGCCGGAGGCGCCGTCGCACCGCCTCAGGCCGGAGACCTGCGTTCCGGCCTGACCTCCATCGGCCATCGCTACGCCGACCTGATCGGCCGGCCCGGCATGACAGCCCTGTTCCGCATCGTCATCGCCGAGCTGCCCCGCTTCCCCGAACTGGGGCGGATGCAGTTCCAGCTCGGCAAGCTGCCCTACTTCACCTCGGTCCAGCACTACCTCGAGTCGGAGCACGAGGCCGGTAACGCCTACGTCCCGGACGCCGAGAGCGCCGCCAACCAGTTCCTCGGGATGATCGCCAACTACGTCCTGTGGCCCCGCATGCTGCTGACCGACTGGGACCCCTCAGCCTCTGACATCCGCTACGCCGTCGAGCAGGCGGTTGAGACCGCACTCGCCCGGTACGCCTCCGATCAACCAGGCTGACCCGAAGCTGGAATTCGTACGCAGGGCTGACGACGCGAAGCCGTCAGTCGAGAGCGTGGGCGCGACAGGTCCGCAGAATCTCGTCGGACAGTTCGGGCTGGACGTGGCTCACTGCGCGGGCGAGAGCCATCGCCCCTACGAGTCGGCTGAGCAGCAGCACCGCGCGCTCCCGCGCCTCCTGTGAGGTGATCTCCCCTTCGTGCTCGCGGGCGAACTCCTCGGCGAATCCGGTGAGGTACCCCTCCACGCCGGTTGCGTAGGCGCTCTGGACCGTGTCGCTGTGCCGTCCGGCGTCGGTGACCAGGGAGGCGGAGGGACAGCCGCCGTCCAGGGCGTCGCGGTGGGCGGCCGAAAGATAGTTGTCCACCACTCGCTTCAGCGGTGGGCCGGTGAGATCGTCGCCTTCCCCGAGGATGTGGTCCAGGGAGCACAGCGAGGCTTGGAACGAGGCACTGCATGCCTCGGCGGCCAGGTCCCCTTTGGACGCGAAATGGTTGTAGAAGCCGCCGTGGGTCAGGCCCGCTTCCTTCATCAGTTCGGCGATCCCTACGGCATCGATGCCCTGCGAGCGGAACATGCGCCCGGCCGCCTCGACGATGTTCTGCCGGTTCCTGGCCTTGTCTTCCCTGGTGATCCGCGGCATGGCCGCCCTCCTGTGTCGGCAGTGTTTGACCTTTTCAAGGTTACCCCTCATCATTATTTTTAATGATGACCATCATTAAAGGAGAGATGGAGGCGCCTATGCGCACCGTGGAGCACACGCGGCAAGGGGACGCGGCACAGGGTCAGCGACGAGACCGCAGCCCTGATGCTGGTCAACCCGCTGACGGTGCGCATGCTGTACCGCGCGGTGGAGAAGGCTGGACGAGCCACACCCCCAGGGAGCGGGCTGAGGATGTCGCCTTCGCCCAGGATCTGGCGCAGCGCAGGCCGGACCTGCTCGAAGTCGCCGCCAGCTACGATCTCGCCGACTTCAACGCGGCCGTCGAGCACGCCCGTCGCCCCGCCAAGAGCGGGACCGTCCTGCTCACCACACTGCGGGCGGCCGGCTCCGGACAGGGGGCGGGACGATGAAGATCGGAATGCTCGGAGCTGGAGAAGTCGCCCAGGCCATCGCCCGGCATGCGATCCGTCACGGCCACGAGGTCGTGCTCAGCAACAGCCGAGGACCTGCCTCCCTGGCCCCGCTGGTCAAGGACCTCGGCGCGCTCGCGACGGCCGCAACCCCTGCGGAGGCCGCCGTCGCGGACCTCGTCGTGCTCGCGGTTCCCTGGCCGCAGATCCCTGACGCCGTCGCCGGGCTCCCCCGCCTGGACAAGACCGTCGTCATCGACACCACCAACCAGTTCGCCTCCCTGTCCCCGACCCCGGAGATCGCCGATCTGGGCGACCTCACCGGGAGCGAATACGTAGCCTCCCTGCTTCCCGGCGCACGCGTGGTCAAGGCGTTCAACGCCCTCTACGCGCAGTTCATCGCACCCGATCCCCGCCACGAGGCAGGGCGGCAGGTGCTGTTCCTCGCCGGCGACGACGCCGATGCCAAGAGCACCGTGAGAAACCTGACCTCCGAGTTCGGCTTCGCCCCCGTCGACCTCGGAACGCTGCGCGAGGGAGGACGCCTCATCCAGCTCGGCGGCCCCCTGTCCGCCCTCCACGCCCTCCAGCAGGACTGATCCCCCAACCCGCTGATGCTCCTCGAGCCCACGAGGAGCACCTTCCATCACGAAAGAGATCCTCATGTCCGCCCTGACCTCAGTACCCACCCAGCCCCTCCTGCAGCCTGTTCAACTGGGCGCGCTCGAGCTGCCCAACCGCGTCGTCATGGCTCCCATGACACGCGCTCGGGCCAGCAACGAGGAACTGGCCCCTACCGCCCTGCACGCCACCTACTACGCGCAGCGCGCCGGCGCCGGCCTGATCATCAGCGAAGGGATCTGGGTCAGCACGGACGCGATCGGCTTCATCAACGTCCCAGGCATCTACACCGACGCCCAGACCGCCGGCTGGGCCGAGGTCACCGAAGCCGTGCACTCCGCGGGAGGCAGGATCGTCTCGCAACTCGGTCACGCCGGCGCCGCCTCCCACCCGGATCACCACGGTGGCAGGCTCCCCGCCGGCCCGTCGGCAATCAATCCCCACGAGATGTCCTTCACCCCCGACGGTCCGAAGGACTCACTCACCCCACGCGCTCTGAGCGCCGCAGAGATCGCCACCACGATCCGCACCTACCGGCAGGCAGCCGCCAACGCCCTGCGCGCCGGATTCGACGGCCTGGAGATCCACGCGCAGGTGTCCCACCTCGTGGCCCAGTTCCTCAACCCACGGCTCAACCAGCGCACCGACGCCTACGGCGGCAGCAGCGAGAAGCGGGCCCAATTCCTCCTCGACATCGTCGACGCCGTCACCAGCGTGTGGGACAGCGACCGCATCGGAATCAAACTCTCGCCCTACTGGAATCACGGGCCCGCCTTCACAGCGGACGCCGAGACGCTGGACGAGTACGACCAGCTCCTCGAGCACCTCAACGACAGCAACCTGGCCTACCTCCACCTCCTCGGCCCGGAACCCGACACAGGAACCGACACCCTCACCGCATTCACCCGCTACCGCGCCCACTACCGCGGCGCCGTCATCGCCAACCTCGGCTTTACGCAAGCGAGCGGCAACGAGCTGCTCGAACGGCAGCTGGCCGAGGCGGTTTCCTTCGGGGCCCCCTTCATCGCCAATCCAGACCTCGTCGATCGATTCACGCACGGCCACCCTCTCGCCGCCGGCAACCGCGACACGTACTTCGCGGGTGACGCCGCGGGATATACGGACTACCCCGCGGTGACCGGCTCCGCCTAAGGCCGTCGTTTGGATCATGCGGCAGGTCGCGGGGTATGGCACGCACAATTGCGGCGTTGTCGTCGGTTGCTGACGTCCCCCAGCCTTCGGCAGGGGGTGCCCCCAGCGTGTTGGATGCCGACCCGGTGCGCGATATCGCGGTCCTCACCGCACCGGATCGGCACTTACGTCACGTGATCCACGGCGATACCGTCACCGATATCGCGACGGCGGTGCCGTCAGTCCACTGAGAGCAGGTCCTTGACCAGCTTGCCGTCCTTCATGATGATCACCAGGTTCTTCTCTGGATCGGTGAGCACCCTGATATCAGCCACGGGGTCGCCGTCGATGAGCAGCAGGTCGGCCCACGCACCCTCCTCGATGACGCCGAGCGGCGCGGGATAGGGATTGCGTGGGCCCGCCAGGGCGAGCATCCGACCGTTGTTGCCGGTGGCCTGGGCGAGAACCTCACCATTGGTGAACCACTTGGTCCGGTGGACGAACTCGTCGCCGATATCGGCGATCGCCTGGGGGTTGGTGATGATGTCGGTGCCGAACGCGATGTCGGCGAAGTCGAGCTTCTTCGTCAGCTCGAACATCTCGTCCAACCCGGCCCTTGCCTGCGCGAACTTCTCCATCTGCGCGGGCGGGAAGCCGTGTGGGTCGACGACGTAGACGCTGACCTGCGGGCTGAGCCAGACGTTCTTCTCTTTCATCAGCGCGAGGGTGGGCTCGTCGATCAGGTTGGCGTGCTCGATCGTCTTCACGCCCGCTTCGACGGCGCGGCGGATGCCGGTGGGGTTGTAGACGTGGGTCAAGACGTAGGTGTTCCAGTTCGCGGCGGCCATGACCGCGGCCTCGATCTCGTCGGGATTGAACTCGACGACGTCCAAGGGATCACGCTCGGAGGCACACCCGCCACCGACCGCGATTTTGACCTGCGAGGCACCGCGGCCGAGCACATAGCGCACGGCCACCAGCATCTCCTGCACACCGTTGACCACGAGAAGGTGCCCGATGTCCTGCATCTGATCCCGGTTGCCGCCGAGCAGCGCACAGGGTTCGTTCATCGGGGTGAAGTCAGCGTGACCGGAGGTCTGCGAGATGAGCGGGCCCGACGGGTAGATACGCGGTCCCTGCACCCGGCCTTCGTCGATGGCGCGTTTGAGCGAGAAGGTGTTGCCGCCGGTGTCGCGCACGGTGGTGAAGCCCCGCGACAGGTACAGTTTCGCGATCTCGGCGCCGCGATAGGCGTGGTAGAACGCATCCGTGGTGAGTTGGTCGAGGGGGTCGGGCTGCAGCATCAAGTGGCAGTGGGCGTCGATGAATCCCGGTGTGAGGGTGCGCCCGTCGGCGTCGATCACCTTCGCGTCGGCGGGGATCTCGGCGTCCTTGCCGATCGCGGCGATCTTCCCGTCGGCAGTCACCACCGTTGTCGGCGCCGAAAGTTTGTGGGACACCCCGTCGAACACGCGCGCGTTCTTGATACCGACGGCGCCCGAACTCGACGATTCGCTGGGTGATTTACCGGGAGAATTCATGGCGACGCCCTTCCGTTCGACTGACAGAAGCAGAATTTCGATGGCCGTGCGCTGAGCTCGCGAACTCGGAACAGAGCGGCCTTCCCCATCGGGCAACGCTCGAGCGAACACTATCGGGAACCCACCATGGGCGCAACGGTTGTCACGGCTGGCGAGTCCTCGTTGCAGGCCAGCGGTGGTGCACACCATCGCACCGAACCCGCCGCCGAACCGCTATCGTGCCAGGAACCGCGATCTTGGGAGGCTCACCGGTGAATCGACAGCGACCCGAAGACGGCCGATGACCGGCGACAAGCTCGACCGCAGCGACCTCTCGGCGATGACCTTCGTGCGCGAGGCGACTGTCGCCCTGTGCAACACCGGCGTTCCGACGTCGTATGTCACCGAGCGGATGCAGGTGGTCGCGGCGGCGTTCGGCGTCGAGGTGACCATTCTCGCGTTGCCGACCGGGGTGTTCATTCAGCACCCCGACGGCACGATGAACGTCGCGCTGGCCCAGGGGACGGTCGCCGGGAGCGGTTCGTTCCGGCTCGACCAATTGGCCGACCTGCAACATCTGCTCGACGATGTCACCGGGGGTCGATGCGGTCCCACCGACGCGCTCGATCGACTGCACGCCATCTCCACGATGCAGCCGCGCTATCACCTCGCGGCGGTCTTGGTGGGGCACGCGTTGTTCGGCGTGGGTTTCGGGTTGCTGCTCGAGCCGACACTGTGGGCTATTCCGGTTTATGCCGTGATGTCGGCGGTGATCGGCGCGCTCGGGATCCTCGTGAGCAGCCGCCGGATGGCCGCGGCGGTGTTTCCCGCGCTCGCGGCGTTCCTCGTCGGCGTGGTCATGAATCTCGTGGCGCCGCACGTCGGCGAATCACCGACCCCGGCGATCGTTCCGCCGCTGGTGTCGTTGCTGCCTGTCGCGGCCATGACTTTCGCGGTGCTCGACCTGTCCACCGGCGACGCGATCGCGGGCACCTCGCGCATGGCTGTCGCGGTACAACGGCTGCTGCTGATGGCATTCGGTGCCTACGCCGCCAGCGTTCTGGTGCCTGCTACCGCACCGATCTCACCCCACATGTCGCTGGACTGGGGTCCATGGCTCGGCGTCGCGGTCTTCTCGGTCGGATGTCTGCTGACACAGTGCGCGTCGTTGCGGACGCTGCCCTATCTGATGTTGATCGCGTACGTCACCTTCACGACGCAGTTCGTGACCACCCAGTGGGCGGGTCCGATCATCGGCGGCTTCTCGGCGGGCGCGGCCAGCGTCCTGGCGTCGATGTCGCTACGGCGCCTACCCAAGGCTCCACCGTTCTACGCCGGATTCGCGCCAGTGCTCTGGCTGATCGTGCCCGGCGCGGTCGGCCTGCAGGGAGCGGTCAACTTCGGGCAGAACGGCGGTGCCGCCGCGGCCGGGCAGATCGGCCTCACCGGGATGATCCTGGTCGCCATCGCAGCCGGAATCCTGGTCGCCACCGCCTGCCGATCGCTGCTCCCGCACCATTCACCACCGTCGGGCAACAACACCTGACTTCCAATAGTTTTCAGTACCAGGGCTTTTCGCGAATTGCCGTCAGACGACGGCACAGTTCAGTCATGACTACACGCGGGTATTCCGCTCCACGCCGTCTCGGGACTCGCCGAATCCAGGATCTCCGACCAGTCGAGCTATAGGCCGTCGCGCGCACGGATTTCGAGGGGCCGTACGAGCCGTTCCGCTCTCGCGCGGGTGAAATGGAGGCCCGCCGAGCTCTGTCCTGTCATCGGGCAACCTCCGCGTGACGGGCCGTTGGCGACATCGTCCTGTTCCACAACAGGGCCGCCAGAGCCCCTGCCGCGGCAATCAGACACATGACTGCGATGCCTGCATCGAAGAGGAGCGCGCCGAGGCTGTTGCCCAGGGCGATTCCCACGTACAGCGCTGAGGCGTTCGTTCCGATGGCGACAGAACCGATCGTCGGCATCGCATCGAGCAGGCGGTGCTGCTGCGGTGGCGTCTGCGCCCAACTGGCGGCACCCCAGATCGCGGCGGCGAGGACCACCACTATCGCCGGTGGACCGACGGCCAGCGCCAGGAAGGCTGCCGCCATGAGTGCGTAGGCGATGGTGAGGGTGCGGGTGGGGCCGAGTATGTCTGTCAGGCTCCCGCTGGCCAGCGATCCGACGACGGCCCCGACGCCGTAAGCGGTGAGGATCGCGACGAACCATCCGCTGTGCCCGTCCGGGGACAGCTTCACAATGTAGGCGTACGGAACATACGCAGCAGCCATACCCAGCACGGTCAGGGCGAGAATGGACAAGGCGCGCGGTTCCGTCAGCGGGACCAGTCGGTCCGCGATGCGGTGAGGTGACCCCGCGGGTGGGTTCGGCGCCGTGGTGTGAATCAAGATCGCTGCGACGAGGGCCAGTCCCGCGATCGCGAACAGCGCGCCCCGCCAGCTCGTGGTGGCCGCCAGCACATGACCGACCGGCACACCGAGAGCGGTCGCGATGGTCAGCCCCGCGATCACCAGGGCAAGCGCGCGTCCACGGTGTCGTTCATCGGCGACACGCGCGGCGAGCACACCTGCGGCGGGGGTGACGACCGAGGCCGCAAGAGCGGCGAGGATCCTCCCCGCCAGAAACAGCGCGAACCCCGTACTCACGGCACAGACGACATTGGCCAGGGCGAGGATCAACAAGGCGACCGCGATCACCACACGCGGCCGGACCGAACTCGTCACCGCCGCCAGGACCGGCGCGCCGAGTGCGTATGACGCGGCGAAAACTGTCACGGACAGGCCGGCCGTAGCGGTGGACACGCCCATGTCGGCGGCCAGTGCGGGCAGGAATCCGGCGACGACCCAGGTGTCGGTGCCCACCGCGATCGTCGCGGCCAGCAAAGGTAACAGCCGGGGCCACCATCGCCTCGAATTGTCGATATCCATTGTCCACAATCTTTCGATGATCGTATGCTTCAAACCATTTCGGGATTTCAGAACTAACTCAGGTCAGCGCGTCGATGGTGCGGTCTCGCACGTCCGGCCCAGTTTCTTCGGCTAGGTCGCCGATGGTCTGCTCGGCCAGGGCGGACCGGTACGACAGCTCAGCGCGAGACATGGCGCGCGCGATGGCGCACCGTCCTGAACGGGGACCGATTGTGCCGGACCGGCCGTCGAGACGAATTTCCTCGCAGCGAAACGCGGGCTCGCGCCCCTCGACAGCCGCTACGACATCCATGAGAGTGATCGACGACGCGGACCGTGCGAGCGTGAATCCGCCGGCCTGACCACGAACCGCCTCGACGATCCCGTCCGACACCAGGCTTCGCAGGGTCTTCTGCAGGTATGCCGGTGGCAGACCGAAGAATTCGGCGAGCCGAGAAGACGTCACGGGCGCGCCGTCGAGCCAGTGCAGCACCAAGCAGCAGTGAAGGGCGGCCTCGACTCCCTTACCCATTCTCATAGTGGATACAAAATATCCACTATGGCCGGATCGGTCAACACCTCCGACAGACCCGAAAGTCGCCGGAACGGTCATCCGACGAACATCCGTGCAGATCTTGCACCCTCGAAGTGTGTCGACTCCTCTTCTCGGATATGAGGATTCGAGTCATGACCACTTTCGATGGGCTGACGAAGTGCTCCGGCTCGAGAACCTACTCGTCGACAGGTGACGGATGCAGCATGGCGGCCACGGGAGACCCCGTGGCCGCCATGCCGTGTGGGAACTATTGTGTCGCCGCTAGTTTCGCGGGTTTGACGAAGGCGGTTGTCGCCAGGGCGAGAACGAGAAGCCCGGCGCACAGGTAGCTCGCCACTTCGATCCCTGCCGCCATGGCCGCACGAGCTGCTTCCGCGACGGGGAGCGTCTCGGGGTTCTCGGCGAGGGCTGGAATCACCGAGCCCGCGCTGTCGGTGACGGTGGACGACAGCTGGTCGACCTCGGGTTCGGGCATCCCCTCGTCGGTCAGGCGGTCGCCCAGGTCGGCGCCGAGGGTGCTGAAATACAGTGTGGTGAGGACGGCGATGCCGAGTGCCGATCCGAGTTCGCGTGCGGCGCTCTGAATTCCCGAGCCCTGTCCCGCGCTTTCGCCGGGCACGTCGGCGAGCACCACATTGGTGACCTGGGCGGTCGCGAAGCCGACGCCGACGCCGTAGACGAACAGGGCGAGCGCGATCGACCACCAACTGCTGTCCGCCGCGGCGAACACACCGAGCATCGCCAAGCCGAGCGCTTCGAGGAGCAGACCGATCCGCACCTGCCCCAAGGCCGAAACCGACGCTGTCAGTGAGAAACTCGCACCACTGGCGACGAAACTGCCGATCGCCAACGGCACCAACGCGAGTCCGGCCTGGAACGCGGTGTAGTCGAGGGCGAACTGCATCCACAGGGGCAGCACCGCGATGATCCCGAACTCGCCGAGCCCCACGATCAGCGTCACCACATTGCCCTTGCGGAACGAATCGATGGAGAACAACCGCACATCCACCAGGGGATCGCCACCGGCGCGGCCGAGCATCGCCTGTCTGCGCCAGAACAACCCGAGCGCGAGTGCGGCGGCGATGAACGCAACGAGAACCGGCGAAGGCCCACTGCGCCAAACGAATTCACCGACCTGCATCGGTTCGGTCACCATCAGCCAGCCGTAGCGTCGCCCCTCGATCGTGGCGAAGGAGAGCAGGCCGAGGCCGAGTGCGGACTGGGCGGCCCCGAGCCAATCGACACGACCGGTGGTGGTCGCGGCGGCGGGCAGGTAGACCAGCACGGCGACCATGATCAGCGCGACCGCGGGGATGTTGATGCCGAAGGCCCAGCGCCACGAGAAGTCGGCGAGCCACCCCCCGAGCAACGGGCCTACCGCCGCGGCCGCGCCGATCGTGGATCCCCAGATCGCGAAGGCCTGCCCGCGAGCCTTGCCGGTGAACGCCGCGTTCACCAGGGCGAGGGAGGTCGGCAGGATCATCGCCCCGCCGACGCCCTGGAGGAAGCGGGCCGCGATCAGCAGGGCGCCGTTCGGGGCGAGCGCGGCGAGCAGACTGGTGGCGCCGAACACGACCAACCCGATCAGGAACAACTTGCGCGCGCCGTAGAGATCACTCAGTCGACCGGCGACCAAGAGCAGTGCCGCGAAAACGATCGCGTACGACTCCTGGATCCACTGGGCCTGGATCGAGGTGATCCCCAAGTCGTCGACGATCGGCGCCAGGATCACGTTCACGATCGTCAGGTCGACCACGATCAGGGCGACGCCGAGCGAGACGGCGATCAACCCCAACCACAGGCGCAGTGATGGAGTCTCGGTTTCTGTCCGCACTATACCTCCGCCATAAAGTTACTTTATGATGAAGGTAAATGTTGGGCGGTAAGTTGTCAATCGAGCGGTCGACGAGAGGACGAGATGGTGGAGCAGACATCCGATGTCGCGATGCGACGGCAGCGGCTCGCCGCGGGCCTCCTCGACTACGGCGCGAGCTTCACCGAGCTGGGCCGACGGTTCGCCGAAACCCTCGGCGTGCACTCCACCGACGCCTTCGCACTGATGGAGATCGCGGCCGCCGAACAGGCCGCCGAGCCGCTGTCGCCCGCGCTGTTGAGCAAGCGGGTCACGCTGACGTCGGGCGCGATGACGACTCTGTTGAACCGACTGGAACAGGCCGGATACATCACCCGCAGCCGCGAGCACACCGATCGGCGGGTCGTGACACTGCGGTGCAGCGAGCACGCGCGACGGCTGGCCGAGGAGTTCTTCCACTCGGTCAATACCGAGCAGGACGCGATCCTGGCCGAGTACGAACCCGCCCAGCTCGCGGAGTTCGAGCGGTTGCTCGGGAGGTTGCGCGGGGCGATGGACAGGGAGGGCGCCCCGTAGTCGGGACGCCCTCTGGTGTCAGGCCGCGCGTACCTCGCGACGGTTCCGACAGCCGGAACAACCGTCAGCCGAGGCCGTCTGGAACGATGCGCAGCTTGTGCGCGATGCGGGCGAGGGCTTTTTGGTCTGCCGCGTTGAGCGAGTCGAGGACGATGCGGCGCACCGACTGCAGGTGTGTAGGTGCTGCCAGACGCACGACGTCGAAGCCGAAGTCGGTGAGTTCGGCGAGGGTGTAGCGGCCGTCGGTCGGGTCGGGTGTTCGGACGATCCACCCGCGCTGCTCACAGCGCTTGGTGACGTTGGACAGGCGCGAGAGCGATCCACTGGCGAGGACAGCCAGTTCCCCCATGCGCAGCTTGCGTTCCGGCGCCTCGGAGAGGTGACTGAGCACGAGGTATTCGAACAGTGTGAGGTCGTGCTCCGCCCGCAGCGGCGACTCCAGCTTGCCCGGCAGCAGCAGCACCAGGGAGATCAATCCGGTCCACGCAGCCTTCTCCTGCTCGTCGAGCCAGCGGCCTTCTCCGTCGTTCTCGTCGTCGCTCATACACATCTCCAAATGACTTCAAGTTTGAAATATTAACGCCCTGCGGTTAGTTTATGCGTGAAGTCATACATCGGGGAACTCCCTCCACAGGAATGAGCATCATGAGCACTGTCAGTTTCGGCATCACTCCGGGCTCCGGCGAGAAGCTGCACCAAGCACTCGGCTACAGCAGTGCGGTTCGCGTCGGCGACCGGGTCGAGACATCCGGCCAGGCGGGAGTGGATGACGACCTGGTGATCCCCGACGCACTCGAAGACGAGATCGTCCAGGCCTTCGACAACGTGGAACGCACGCTCGCCACGGTCGGCGCCACCTGGAAGGACGTCATCCACGTCAACTCCTACCACAAGGTCGAACCCGGAAACGACGCCATCGGCGACGATCACAACAGGGTGATGGCCGAGCAGTTCCGTCAGCGCCTCGGCGGTCGCGCGCCGATCTGGACCGAGACCGGAGTGACGGTGCTCGGCCTGTCCGCCATGCGCGTGGAGATCCGAGTTACCGCCATCGTCGGTTCCGGGAACTGAACGACACGATCAGTAGCCGGTAGTACCGAGCCGGCGGAGCGCCAGCTGGATCCCGCGTAACCGCCTGCTCGTCACCAAGCATCCGAACCATCCGACGGGAACTGCTGGTTCGGGGTCGGCACACCGGAGGTCGTGTCAGCCGACGTCGACCGAGTCGACCAATGTCTCGCGATGGCGGCGGTTGGTCATGACGACCGCGTCCAGGGCGTCACGCGCTTGGAGCAATTCCGTGATCTGTGCGTCGAGGCGTGCACGTTCCTCCAGCAAGCGCGCCCAGGTCTCGTCGGACTGCTCCGCACTGGGAGAATCGACGCACGGGAGCAGCTCGGCGATGGTGCGGCTCGACAGCCCCGCGGCATACAGACGCCGCAGCAAACGGACCCGTTCCACAGCACCGTCGCGATAGGTCCGTTGACCACTGGGACTACGCGAACTGACCAGCAGTCCCTGTTCCTCGTAGTAGCGCAGCGAGCGGACACTCACACCTGCTTGTTCTGCCAGCTCACCGATCCGCACTGTGACCTCCATCGCAAACCCTTGCCCCTGACGTCAATGGTAGGTCTTACCGTCGAGGCATGACAAACCAGACAGCACTGTTCGACCCCTATGACCTTGCAGGACTTCGTCTTCCGAACCGGATCGCGATGGCACCCATGTCCCGCGTGCGATCCAACGCCGCCGGTTTGGCGACAGCGTCGATGGCCACGTACTACGCACAGCGTGCGAGCGCGGGGCTGATCATCTCCGAAGGCATCCAGCCCAGCATCATCGGCCAGTCCAACCCGTCGACACCCGGGCTCCACACCGACGAGCAGGTCGAGTCCTGGCGACACGTCACCTCGGCAATCCATGCCAACGGCGGGCGAATCTACGCGCAGATCATGCACGGTGGCCGCATCAGCCACCCGGACACTACCGGCCACCAGCCGGTCGGCCCCTCCGCTGTCGCCGCGCGGGACGCTATGGTCTTCACCCCGACCGGCCCGCAACCGGCTCCGGTGCCCCGCGCGCTCGAGACTGCCGAAGTCGCTGCCGAGGCCCGCTCGTACGCGACTGCGGCGAGCAGGGCGATCGAGGCAGGTTTCGACGGCGTCGAGTTGCACGGCGCCAACGGATACCTGATCGGGCAATTCCTCTCCAGCAACGCCAACCAGCGAACCGACCGATACGGCGGCTCGATCACCGGCCGGATCCGCTTCGCCGTCGAGGCGGTCGAAGCCGCCGTAGCCGCGATCGGCGGCAACCGGGTCGGCATTCGACTCAGCCCCGGCGCGGGAATCTGGGACGCGATCGAGGAAGACGTCCCCCAGCTTTACAGCGCGCTCCTGGCCGAGCTCGCCCGAAACGACCTGGCTTACGTGCACCTGGAGGCAACTACCGACGAGGAGGTCCTGGTCGGGCTCCGCCGAGAATGGCCCGGCACCATGATCGTCAACCCCTCGAACCCCATGGGCGCCACCCCTACCGACCGCAAGGCAGCCGACCACTGGCTCGACCTCGGTGCAGACCTGATCAGCTTCGGACGGGCGTTCCTGGCCAACCCCGACCTGGTCGAGCGCCTGCGGGCCGACCTGCCCCTCGATGAGGCCGACGAAGCCACGTATTACACCGGCGGCGACAAGGGGTACATCGATTACTCCACCTACCGGCACCACATGGGATGAGTCGGCACTTGTGCGCGAAGCCCTCCGATCACCGTCGCAGCGGACCGAGTCCGCCGAACGAAGGCGGCGTCAAAGATATTTGCCCTAGGCGTCACTGGACTCGCCCACGGCGCCGATGACGGCTTCGGCTCCCGCCAACAGAAGATCGGAATGAGCCGCAGTCAACGCACCGAGCAGGTCGGGGTACACCGGTAGCATTTCGGCCAAGCCGGTGACCGCCATGACTCGACCCGTCACCGCGTACGGTCTCGCCTCGACCACGCTGATCGCTACACCACGCCGACAGCCTTGCCGGGCCAGTTCTGCCAGCGTGAAGATCGTGCGAAGGGAGAGGAAATCGACCTTGGTGAGGTCGATGATCAGGTGCCGGCCGCCATCCATCGCGGTCGTGCCGAGCGCCGATTCCAGCACCCACTGCCACCGGGTGAGTGTGTAAGCGTCGACGATGCCGCGCACATGCAGGATCGAGGCCCGGCCGTAGGGCTCGAACTCGGCGAGAAGGAGTCGAGTCGGGTCGGGCTGCTCGAGTGTGGCGGTGTTCGTCCAGTGCCGGGTTCGGCGAGTGGTGTTCATCGAGTACTTCCATTCCTCGGCACCTGCAGACCAGTTGTCCTCCCCCGAATCCGAGCTACTCACATGAGCGGTCGGCTGAGCCCATTCCAACACAGGGTTCGATGACCTCGACTTATCGTGATCTACCTGTTGTCGTCGATGACCAAACAGCGTGCCTCCACAGACGTCGAAGGCCATTCTCGAAGAGTCCACCGGATTCGATATTCAGGCCGTCTGGGGCAGCTATTCGATCGGCACCACGCTGTGGGTGCGCGATTCCTGATCTGATCAGCGACGTTCGCGCACCCACCGCCGCTATCGGGTGGCGACGGGCTCGACCATCTCGGCGTCGTCTTCCCTCGCGGGATCCTGGCTCTTCGGGCCGCGGAGGGCGACGTAGACGAACAGAACGCCCATGACGGCGACGCTTGCCCACATGGCCTGCTGCCAACCTGCGACGAAGGACTGCTGGGCGGCGTGGACCAGGTCTTGTGCGTGCGAGCCTGCGCTGTCCGCTGTCTCGATGGCGTTGGCGATGCCTTCGCGCGCGGTGTCGGCGGTGTCTTGCGGGATGCCGTCGAGCTTGTTGCCGATGGTGTTGCGGTAGCCGGTCGCGACGAGCGCGCCGAGCAGGGCGACACCGAGTGCGGTGCCGAACTCTCGGGTGACATCGTTGAGTGCGGAAGCGACGCCCTGCTTCTCGCATGGCAGGGAGCTGGTGATCGCTTCGGTGGAGGGTGTCATCGACAGCCCCATACCGATGCCCATGGCGACCATGCCGGGCAGGACGGACAGGTAGCCACCGTCGACGGAGACGATCGCGGCCAGAAGCGCAAGACCGGCGCCGGTCAGCAGAATGCCTGTGGCCATAGTCGCTCGGGCGCCGATACGTGCGGCCAGCAGTGGAGCGAGTCCGGAGGTCGCCATCATCATCACGGCCATCGGCATCATCGCCACCGTGGACAACAGTCCCGACCAGCCGAGCACGGCCTGGAAGAACGGGAACAGGACCACCCCGATACCCGCCTGCACACCGAAGACCACCAACAGCGTGAGTGAGCCGCCGGCCAAGCCGGGCTCACGGAACAGTCGCACGTCCAGCAGCGATGCGTCCCGGCGGTGCAGCTCCCAGCCCACGAAACCGACGGTGGCGAGGAAACCGACAATAAGGCTGATCAGTATCGCGGGCGCGGTCCAGCCGCGCTCCGGTCCCTCCTGCAGGACGAAGATGAGCCCGACCACCGCGACGGTCGATACCAACGCGCCGACGATGTCGAAGGAGTGAGCGGCCCGCTCGCGGGAGTTGGGAACCGACTTCAGCGTCATGGCCAGGGCTACGACGACCAGGACCACGGGCAGGGCGAACAGCCAGCGCCAGTCCGCGACGTCGATGAGGAGGGCGGAGAGGAACATGCCGAGGATACCGCCGCCGCCGGCGACACCTGTCCACACACCGATCGCCTTTCCGCGCTGCTCTTCGGGGAAGGTGGAGGTGATGACAGCAAGAGTGATGGGCATGATCATCGCCGCGCCGATGCCGCTTGCCACCCGTGCCGACAGCATGACCGCAACCGACGGGGCCAGCGCCGCCGCGACATTCGAGGTGCCGAAGATGACCAGCCCGGTAAGCAGCATGGGCTTGCGGCCCAGGCGATCACCGATAGCACCCAGCGGCAGCAGTAGCGCGGCCAAGGCGAGTGTGTAGATATTGATGATCCACAGCACTGCGTTCTGGGAGGCGCTGAACTCGACGGCCATATGAGTCTGGGCGACGTTCAGACCGGAAACCGAAGCGATGACGGCCATCAGCGCGATCGAGACGGCGATCAGGATCGTGCGCAGCTCACGCGCATCCGGAACACCCCCGCCGCCGTCGGCGGCCGCCACCTGTGAAAGCTGGTTGGTCATGGATTCCTCTCGAAAATGGGCATGGAGAATCAGCGCCGGAGCATGGCCGGTCGTTGAGTGAACGGAGGTGGGAGGCCCGGCGACTACGCGCGCTGCTCAGTGCGGGCAGAGGGCCAGCGCGGGTTCGGGCATCAGGGGGTGGTGTTTTCGCCCTGCGCTGCGGCCAGCGCCGCGTCGGTATCGGCAGCGGCCAAGAGGGCGTTGATATGGGCGCCGGCAAGGGCGCCGGCTGCGGCCGAGGCACCCACCTGGGCGCTCAGGTCCGTGGCGTTGCCGGCGACCCACACGCCTGGCACCTCGGTGGTGCCCGCCATGCCGGAGGCAAAGCGGCGACCCATGTTGTCGGGCAGGTCTTCCATCGGCAGCCTCAGCCCATCCAGCCCCTCGGTACGAGCCTGCATGTACGTGGCGACCGCGAGGACACGGCGAGCGATGAGCTGTCCGTCGGCCAAACGCACACCCGCGAGCGTGCCGTCCTCGGCAGCAACGATCTGGTCCACCTGGGTGTCGATGACGCGGATGCCTCGGGCGGCGAAACGCGCGCGGGTGTCCTCATCCACCTCGGTGCCGCTAGCGAAATAGATCAAATCGTCGGTCAACTGACGGAACAGCAACGCGTGGTGGATCGAATTGTGGCCGCTGGCGAGGACACCGATCGGCTCATCGCGCACCTCCCAACCGTGGCAATACGGGCAGTGCACCACAGCGTGCCCCCAATGCCGCGCCAAGCCGGGCACATCGGGCAACACATCGCGCAGACCGGTGGCCACCAGCACACGGCGTGCTGTCAGGGTGCGGCCGTCAACGAGAGTGACGGTGAAACGCAGGTCTCCCTCGACCGATGAGTCCGCAGGCTCGGCGGAGGTCACCGCACCGACGACGACCCGGCCACCGTAGTCGCGGACCTGTTCCCGGCCCCGCTCGAGAAGTTCGGTGGGCGGCATGCCATCCAGCCCGATGAAGCCACGTACGGCCTCGGCGGGCGCGTTGCGGGGACTGCCGCTGTCGATCACGACAACCGAGCGGCGGGAACGGGCGAGCATCAGCGCACCGTTCAAACCCGCAGCTCCCCCGCCGATCACCACGACGTCGACGGTCTCGTCGGGCAGTGTGTCGGTCGCGTACACGGGAATCGGCTCAGCCATATCCTCATAGCCCTTCGTGAGTAGCCCAGCCGTTCTGGACACCTGTCGGCGACCATAACCCCGTCTTGCATCACTGGCATACAATCTTGCCTATGACGCAAACAGATGGCGAGTTGGACAGCCTCGTACGCAAACGCATCCGAGCCCTACGCGTGGCACAAGGCTGGTCCCTGGAGGAGCTGGCAACCCGTGCTCATGTCAGTCAGTCCACCCTCTCGCGCATCGAGAACGGTCAACGCCGCCTCGCGCTCGATCAGCTGGTCACTCTCGCTCGCGCTCTGGACACATCCCTGGACCAGCTGGTGGAGACCGCCGCCGACGATGTCGTCGTCAGCCCGATGATCGACGCGGCGCACGGGCTGATGCGCTGGCCGATGAAGGGCGAGCCCGGCATGAGCGTCGTGCGCCAGCGGATGACCGAACCGCCACCGGACAACCCCGCACGCATGCGCGCACACCCCGGCCGGGAGTGGCTCGTCGTCCTGTCCGGTACCGCGATCCTCATGTTGGGCCACCGACGCTTCCGCGTCGAGACGAACCAGGCCGCCGAGTTCCCCACCATGCTCCCGCACGCCATCGGCGCCGAGGGCGGCCCGTGCGAAATCTTGGGCATCTTCGACCGCGACGCCCAACGCGGCCACCGGCGCGACAACAGCAGCGTGCCTGCCGAATGCGACTACATGTCGGATGGCGCCTGCACGTGACCCGCCGCCGCCATGTCTAGTGAATCAGCTACTGGCACAACCTGTTTCAACATCAGGTGGCGTTTAGTCCCATGTCGCGATGCCCGTTCGGCAGGAGGTCCCGTTCCGTACGAGGATCACGGGATGACTGACCTGCGATGCGAAGATGTCCCGCTGAGATGCAGGTCTGGATCGACGTGCAGAGAAAGCACTTCACTACTGCAGATCTCGAACCGGCGGCCCGGTCGAACCGTCAGCAGACAAATGGCAGGGAAACCGGGGCGACACCGGATTCCAGCACGGATCGGTATCGCCACGACCCTGCCACCGCCTCGACCTGCGCAGCGCTGGTATTCCTAGTCACCCACGTTGAGGGCTGGGTCCGTGTGTGCTGGTGGGTGGATGTTGGTGGCGGCCCATGCGCCGAGTAGTGCCATCGCGTCGGCTGAGGGGGTGGCTGGTTGCACGGTGTAGAAGGTGAGGACCAGGCCGGGGTCGGCGGGCAGGGGCATGGTTTCGTAGTCGATGGCGATGTCGCCGACGACGGGGTGGTGGAAGTTCTTGGTTCCGGTGTAGTGCAGGCGCACATTGTGTTTGGCCCAGCGGGTGCGGAATTCCTCGCTGCGGGTGGACAGTTCGCCGACCAGGTCGGAGATGCCACGGTCGTAGGGGTCGCGTCCGGCGTCGGTGCGCAGCAGGTTGACCGAGCTGTCGGCCATGTGGTCCCAGTCGGGGTAGAAGTCGTGGGCGCGGGGGTCCAGGAAGCAGAACCGGACGAAGTTCACCGGTTTGGCGACCTCGGGTGCGAGAGGGTCGGGGTAGAGCGGGCTGTAGAAGGCGTAGCCGAGCCGGTTGGCCGCGACGAGGTCGTGGCGGGCGTTGCGGACGAACGCGGGCCCGTGATAGCTGTCGAGCAGGGCCTGCACGCCGGGCCGAACCGCTTTGGCGGCGCGGCGGGGGCGTCGTTGTGGGCTGATCAGGGCGTTGCGGTGCAGGTCGAACAGATGTGAGCGTTCGGCGTCGTCGAGTTCGAGGGCGCGGGCGATGGCGTCGATGACCGATTCGGAGACGCTGTTGACCTTGCCGCGTTCGATCTGGGTGTAGTAGTCGACCGAGAGTCCGGCCAGGGTGGCGACCTCTTGGCGGCGAAGGCCCGGGACGCGGCGTTTGGCGGCGTCGTAGACCGGCAGCCCGACCTGGTCGGGGGTGATCTTGGCGCGGCGTGAGGCCAGGAACTGGCCGATCTCGGCGGCTCGGTGGCTCGACTCCATGGGTTCGAGGCTAGGCCGCCTGCCTGCGTGTTTGCCAGGTGCCGCCAAGAGGGGTGCTGCCAGCACCCCCCTGATCCTCACCTCCCACAACCCCTGTTCAGGGCGTTGCATGGATTGCGGAGCCACCAGCTCCAGCGATTCCTTCGACATCGATGAGGTGAGATGAGCACGTCGCGGATCGACCGGCCCGAGACTCGATTGCCGGTACTGGTGTATGTGCTGGCCGCCGGGATCTTCCTGATGGGCACGACCGAGTTCATGATCGCCGGTCTCCTGCCGGATGTGGCCGCCGACCTCGGTGTCGACATCGCCCGAGCAGGACTGTTGGTGACCGCATTCGCGATCGGCATGATCCTGGGCCCGCCGGTGATGGCGATGGCCACGCTACGGCTTCCCGCTCGGGCCACTCTGATCGGTGCGCTGGCGGTCTTCGCCGCCGGGCACGTAGTGGCCGCGTTGAGTGACTCGTTCACCGTCGTCACGGTCTCGCGGGTGGTGACGGCGCTGGCGACCGGCACGTTCTGGGCGACCGGTGCTGTGGTCGCGGCGGCGATCGCCGGGCCGGGTGCGAGCGCTCGGGCGCTGGCGGTGATGTCGGGCGGGTTGAGCCTGGCTGTTGTCGCGGGCGTGCCGCTGGGTACCTTCGCCGGACAGTTCACCGGCTGGCGCGGCCCGTTCTGGATACTGGCCGCCCTGGCAGTACCCGCCATCGCCGCCGTGCTGCGCTTCACCCCACCCTCGGTCAGCAGCGATGAAAACCCGGTGTCGGCGCGTGCCGAAATGACCGCGGTCCGGCCGTGGCGCGTGTGGGCGGTACTGGCCGCGATCACTCTGGCCCAAGCCGGGTTCCTGGGCGCCTACAGCTTCATCAGCCCGCTGCTGACCGACCGCGCCGCAATACCGAGCACGCTCATCCCTTTGGTCCTGGTCGGGTTCGGCATCGGCGCTCTCGCCGGAACCGCCCTAGGTGGCCGGGTCGGTGACCGGTGGCCATTGGGCACCATCGCCATCGCGATCACGGCCACCTCGATCCTGCTGCTCGTCCTCGCCGCCACCGCCGCCCATTCGACGATCGTCGTCGCCGTAGTCGTCGTGCTCGGCGCCACGGGCCTGGGCGCGAACCCGGTCCTGATCGCCCAGACCATGCGTTTCGCCGGGGCGGGTTCGCGGCTGGCCTCATCGCTGGCCACCGCGGCGTTCAACCTCGGCACCGCCGCCGGGTCCGCGCTGGCCGCGACCACCTTGTCCACCGCGCTCGGCCTCACCGGACCCGCCGTGCTCGGCGCCTTCCTCTCCGCCACCGCCCTGATTCCGATCGCGGTCCTTGCCTGCACCCGCCGCCGCAGGGAGGACGACAACACACCGACGCGACCCGGCCACCGGCCCGAGCCCGTCCTGACCGGAGTGAGCTGAGAGCCATGGCCAGCTCGAACAGACCCCAACGGAGAACCCGCGCGCGAGCGCTCGCCACCCTGATCGCGCTGACCACCACCACCACGGCGGCGGTGACGGTCGCGGCCTGCACCGCCGCCCCATCCGCACCGGCACCGAGCACTTCGACCACCGAGCAGACAACGACGTCACCGGCACAGGAGGACACCTATATGCAGATCCGGCTCAGCAACGCGGCCGGCGAGGTCACCGCCCGCCTCTACGACAATCCCACCGCCCGCGACTTCGCGTCCCTGCTGCCGCTGACCCTGACCGTCCACGACCTCGGCGGCCGGGAGAAGGCCGCCACTCTGCCCCGCGAACTCGCCGACGGACGAGGCCGATCCGATTACCGCGCAGGACAACTCGGCTACTGGGCACCCAGCCACGACCTGGCCGTCTACTACTTCGAAGACGGCTTCCGCATTCCCTCGCCCGGGATCGTGATGATCGGCGAGATCGAGACCGACCTGGCAGCGATCACCGCCGAATCCGCCGGGACCACCCTCACCATCACCGCCGCCTGACCACCGACCCGAAAGGACTCGCCAATTCGCCCAGATGCGTGAACAGGGCTCCGGAGTGATCGTGCACTGCTCCTCACTCGGCGGGCTGGTCGGACTACCTGGACGCGCGGCCAACCACGGCGTCATCGACCTGACTCGTTCAGCCGCAATGGAATACGCCCCACGCGGTATCCGCATCAACGCCATCTGCCCCGGCACCACCGAAACCCCTACCGCCCGCTGATCCAAAACCGAGAGGACATCCCATGCGTGGAGTAGTCATGTTCGCCCCCGGCGATGTGCGCGTCGTCGAGCGTGAAGACCCGAAGATCGTCGAGCCAACCGACGCGATCATCCGACTCACCGCCACCTGCATTTGCGGCTCGGACCTGTGGCCCTACCGAGGCATCGAACCAGTCGAGCACACCCTCATGGGCCACGAATACGTCGGCGTTGTCGAAGAAATCGGCGCCGACGTGCACACCCTGAAGGTCGGGGACTTCGTCGTCGGCTCGTTCTGCATCTCCGACAACACTTGCGAGATCTGCCGCTCCGGCTTCCAATCACGTTGCGTGCATGGCTCTTTCGTCGCCGGAGCGATCGGCACCCAATCCGAACTCGCGCGAATCCCCTATGCCGACGGCACTCTCGTCGCGACGCCGGGGATGCCCGAGCCCGCGTTGGTCCCGTCGCTGCTGGCCGCCTCCGACGTGCTCGGCACCGGCTGGTTCGCCGCCGACGCCGCAGCGGCCGGACCCGGCAAGACGATCGCCGTCGTCGGTGACGGTGCCGTCGGGTTGATGGGTGTGCTCGCCGCGAGAGAACTCGGCGCCGAACGCATCATCGCCATGTCCCGCCACACCGACCGTCAAGCCCTCGCCCGCGAATTCGGCGCCACCGACATCGTCGAAACCCGCGGCGAGGAAGGCGTCGCCGCGATCAAGGACCTCACGAACGGGCTCGGCGCCCATGGCGTCATCGAAGCCGTCGGCACCCAGGAATCGATGATGCAGGCCATCAACTCCACCCGCCCCGGCGGGCACGTCGGGTACGTCGGCGTCGCCCACGACGGTGTCACTCTGCCCGCCGACCAGCTGTTCTTCGCCGAAGTCCACCTCCTCGGTGGACCCGCACCGGTTCGCCGGTTCCTGCCCGACCTCATCGACCGCATCTGGAACCGCAGCATCGACCCCGGCAAGGCCTTCGACCTCATCCTGCCCCTCGACCAGGCCGCCGAAGGCTACCGAGCCATGGACGAACGCCGCGCCATCAAAACTCTGCTCACCCTCTGACCTCTCCGAACACCACACCAGGAGCACCACCATGAACACGACGACCGATCCCCACCGCTTGGCCCGCATCACCGGAGCCGGTATCGCCACTCTCGCTGTGCTGGCGGCCTCGGCCTGCTCCGGCGCCGACACCACCACCGCAGCCGCGCCGGTCACTCCCATCGCTGGCCTGGACGCCGGGGACCTGTCTCACGGTGCGGACAACTTCTACACCAGCGACCAGGTCACCATGACCCCCGTGACGTTCAAGAACCAATACCAGATGGACGTCTCCGGAAACCTGTTCGTCCCGAAGAATCTCACCCCGGATACCCGCGCCGCCGCCATGGTCGTCGGGCATCCCATGGGCGCAGTCAAGGAACAATCGGCCAATCTCTACGCCACCAAGATGGCCGAACAAGGCTTCGTCACCCTCGCCCTGGACACCGCGTTCTGGGGCGGCAGCGGCGGCAACCCGCGCAACGCCGTCGCCCCCGACATCTACACCGAAACCTTCTCCGCCGGAGTCGACTACCTGCGAACCCAAACCACCGTCGACCCCGAACGCATCGGCGCCCTTGGCATTTGCGGCAGCGGCAGCTTCGTCATCTCCGCCGCGAAGATCGACCCTCGCATCAAGGCCGTCGCCACCGTCAGCATGTACGACATGGGCGCGGCCAACCGAAACGGGCTGGGCCGCTCCGTCACTCCCGAACAGCGTCAGCAGATCATCGCCCAGGCCGCCGCCCAGCGCGACGTCGAATTCCGGGGCGGGCCGGTCGAATACACCGGCGGTACCGTGCACGAACTGACCGCGAACTCCACCCCGGTCGAGCGCGAGTTCTACGACTTCTACCGCACCCAGCGCGGCGCGGTCACCCCCGAGGGCGCCACCGCCGACACCACCACCCACCCGACCCTGTCGAGCAACACCAAATTCATGAACTTCTACCCGTTCAACGAAATCGAGACCATCTCCCCACGCCCGATGCTGTTCATCACCGGCGAGAACGCCCACTCCCGCGAATTCAGCGAAGAGGCATACCATCTCGCCGGGGACCGCAAGGAACTGGTGATCGTGCCCGGCGCCGGACATGTCGACCTCTACGACCGCACCGAACTCATCCCCTTCGACAAACTCGCCTCGTTCTATTCCCAGAACCTGACCTGACCTCCCGGCCCAGTCGCATCGTCACTCTTCCTGATTACCAGTCCAGTGACGACAGCGGCCCCGCATCGGATGTCTCCGATGCGGGGCCGCAAGCGAAAAGTACTGCTACGAGCTACTTTTCGATCACGCGACACACACTACTTCTGCGCAGCCTTGAACTCACGACGGCGACGGTGCAGGATCGGCTCGGTGTAGCCGTTGGGCTGCTTGGTGCCTTCCAGGACCAGTTCCTTGGCGGCCTGGAACGCGATCGAGGCGTCGAAGTTCGGCGCCATCGGGCGGTAGTTCGGGTCGCCGGCGTTCTGGCGGTCGACCACGGGGGCCATCCGCTCGAGGCTGGCGATCACGTCGGCTTCGGAGACGATGCCGTGGCGCAGCCAGTTGGCGACCAGCTGGCTCGAGATGCGCAGGGTGGCACGGTCTTCCATCAGGCCGATGTCGTTGATGTCGGGCACCTTGGAGCAGCCGACGCCGTGGTCGATCCAGCGCACGACGTAGCCCAGGATGCCCTGGGAGTTGTTGTCGAGCTCCTGGCGCTTCTCCTCGTCGGACCAGTCGGTGGACTGGGCCAGCGGGATCTCGAGGATCTGGTCGACGGTGGCGCGGGGGCCGCCCTTGGCGATCTCGGACTGGCGCTTGAACACGTCCACCTGGTGGTAGTGGGTGGCGTGCAGGGTGGCGGCGGTCGGCGAGGGCACCCATGCGGTGTTGGCGCCTGCCTTGGGGTGGCCGATCTTCTGCTCGAGCATGCCTGCCATCAGGTCGGGCATGGCCCACATGCCCTTGCCGATCTGGGCCTTGCCGGGCAGGCCCTTGGCCAGGCCGGTGTCGACGTTCCAGTCCTCGTAGGAGGTGATCCAGGTCTGGGTCTTCATCTCGGCCTTGCGGACCATCGGCCCGGCCTCCATGGAGGTGTGGATCTCGTCGCCGGTGCGGTCGAGGAAGCCGGTGTTGATGAACACCACGCGGTCCTTGGCGGCCTCGATCGACGCGGCGAGGTTGACCGTGGTGCGGCGCTCCTCGTCCATGATGCCGACCTTGAGGGTGTTGCGGGTCAGACCGAGGACGTCCTCGATGCGGCCGAACAGCTCGTTGGTGAACGCGGCCTCGTCGGGGCCGTGCATCTTCGGCTTCACGATGTAGACCGAGCCGGTGCGGGTGTTGGCCAGCTCGGCGGTGCCGTTGAGGGAGTGCACGGCGATCAGCGAGGTGATCAGGCCGTCCATGATGCCCTCGGGCACCTCGTTGCCCTCGGCGTCGATGATGGCGTCGGAGGTCATCAGGTGGCCGACGTTGCGCACGAACAGCAGCGAGCGACCGTGCAGCACCAGCTCGGAACCGTCGAGCGCGGTGAACACGCGGTCGGGGTTCATGGTGCGGGTGAAGGTCTTGCCGTTCTTGGTGACCTCTTCGGCCAGGTCGCCCTTCATCAGGCCGAGCCAGTTGCGGTAGCAGACGACCTTGTCGTCGGCGTCGACCGCGGCGACCGAGTCCTCGAAGTCCATGATCGTGGTGAGCGCGGACTCGAGCACGATGTCCTTGACGCCCGCGGAGTCGGTGGAACCGATGGGCGAGTTCGGATCGATCTGGATCTCGATGTGCAGGCCGTTGTGCTTGAGCAGCACCGAGGTCGGCGCCTCGGGGTCACCGAGGTAGCCCACCAGCTGCGAGGGGTCGGCCAGGCCGATGTCGGTGCCGTCTTCCAGTCCGACCTCGAGCTCACCGTCGACGATCTTGTAGTACGACGAACCGATGTGCGAACCGGTGATGAGGGTGACGGCGTCGTCGAGGAAGTTACGGCCCCACTCGATGACCTTGTCGCCGCGCACGCGGTTGTAACCGGTGCCCTTCTCGGCGCCGTTGGCCTCGGAGATGGCGTCGGTGCCGTAGAGCGCGTCGTAGAGCGAACCCCAGCGCGCGTTGGCGGCGTTGATCGCGAAACGCGCGTTCATCACCGGCACCACCAGCTGCGGGCCTGCGGTGGTGGCGATCTCGGCGTCGACGTTGCCGGTGCCGATCTGGAACGGCGCGGGCTCGGGGCGCAGGTACCCGATCTCGGCGAGGAACTTCTTGTAGGCGGCCTTGTCGTAGCCGGCGCCGGGGTTCTCGCCGTGCCAGGCGTCGAGCTTGCCCTGGATCTCGTCGCGTTCGGCCAGCAGGGCACGGTTGCGCGGCGCGAGGTCGTTGATGACCTGTTCGGCGCCTGCCCAGAACGCGGCGGAATCTACGCCGGTACCGGGAAGCGCCTCGTTCTCGATGAAATCGTGGAGAACGCTCGCCACCTGGAGCCCGCCGACCTGAATCCGCTCTGTCATCTACTGCCTCACTTCGGTTGAAAACCGGCTGGAAAAAGTCGATGTCATGTTACCCGTGGGTATTGCCGACATCGCGTGTGGGTGGAACGCCCGGCGGGCGTCACGCATTCCGCCACGCCGAATCGTCGGGGGCCGACGGCTGGGCGTGGCGAACCACTTCTCGATTGTAGGTTCCCGTCGACGGCCGTCGTACGGGCTCGAACACGGGTGCAGCAACCACCGGATGTCCACGAAAGGACGAGGTGGAGGAACTAGCCTTCGTCGCATGGGTGCCCCCAGCAATCCCGGCGACAACAGCACACCTGTCGGGGCGACGCAGGTGCCGTTGCACCCGGTGGCCGACAAGCGGTCGGTGAACAAGCCGGTGTTCCTCACCGCCGCCGGGCTCGTGCTGGCCTTCGCGGTCTGGGCGCTGGCCTCGCCGGCGAGTGCCGAAAGCGTCGTCGGCGAGGTGAAGACCTTCATCTCCACCTGGTTCGGCTGGTGGTATTTCGTGCTGGCCACCGTGATCCTCGGGCTCGTCGTGTTCCTCGGTGCGGGCCGCTACGGCCGGTATCGCCTCGGCCCGGAGGAGTCGCGCCCGGAATACAGCCTGTTCTCCTGGACGTCGATGTTGTTCGCGGCGGGTATCGGCATCGACCTGATGTTCTTTTCCGTCGCCGAACCGGTCTACAACTACCTGCACCCGCCGGAGGGACCCGCCCAGACCGATCACACCGCCCGCGAAGCGGTCACCTGGACGATCTTCCATTACGGCATCACCGGGTGGGCGATGTACGCGCTGATGGGCGGGGCGCTGGCGTATTTCGCGTTCCGGCACAACCTGCCGCTGACGATTCGCGCCGCTCTCTACCCGATCTTCGGCAAGCGCGTGCACGGGCGCTGGGGTGACGCCATCGATGTGGCCGCGGTGCTCGGCACCATCTTCGGTATCGCCACCTCGCTCGGCATCGGCATCGTCCAGCTCAACTACGGTCTGCACGAACTGTTCGGCGTCCCGCAGGGCAAGGCGGCCCAGATCGGTTTGATCGCGCTATCGGTGGCCATCACCACCATTTCCGCGACCACCGGGGTCGACAAGGGCATCCGGCGGTTGTCCGAACTCAATGTCATCATGGCCATCGCCCTGCTGATCTACATCCTGGTGGCCGGTCGCACGTCGTTCCTGCTCAACGGGCTCACCCAGAACGCGGGCGACTACCTGTCGACGTTTCTGGACCGCACGCTGAACACCTTTGCCTGGGAACGCAATCCGGAGACGGCGAATCAGCCGTCGACGTGGCTCGACAGCTGGACACTGTTCTTCTGGGCGTGGTGGGTGGCATGGGCGCCGTTCGTCGGGCTGTTCCTCGCGCGCATCTCGCGCGGACGCACCCTGCGCCAGTTCATCTTCGGAGTGCTCGTCGTGCCGTTCAGCTTCACCCTGCTGTGGATCTCTGTGTTCGGCAACAGCGCCTTGCAGGTGGCGCGCGACGACCAGCAGTTCGCCGAACAGACCGCGGCCCGAGCCGAATTGGGTTTCTACTCCCTGCTCGAGCAGTACCCGGGGGCCACCTTCCTGCTCGGCATCGCCACCATCACCGGGCTGCTGTTCTACGTGACCAGCGCCGATTCCGGTTCGCTCGTGATGGGCAACTTCACCTCGAAACTGCCCGATCCGATGGCGGATTGCGCGCGTGGCACCCGGATCTTCTGGTCGGCCGCGATCGGTCTGCTCACGCTGTCGATGCTGTTCGCGGGGGCGGGCGGATCGATCATCACCCTGCAGAACGCGACGATCATCATGGGCTTGCCGTTCTCGTTCGTGCTGGCGCTGATCGGGATCGCCATGCTACGCGCGGTGCGCAACGAGTCGTTCAAGATCGACAGCTACCGGGCGGCGCTGCCCAATGCCATCGCGGCCGGGCGCGGACCGAGCGAGCACGGCAGCTGGCGGCGCAGGCTGCTGGCCACCGTCCACTACCCCGGCCCGGCCTCGACCCGGAAGTTCTTGAACAACACCGTGATTCCGGCCATGCGTGAGGTTTCCGAGGAGCTGGCCAGAATGGGACTCACCGCGCACGTCGACGAATCGGGCACCCACGAGGGGCTGCCGTATCCGAGGCTGATCGTCGATCAGGGCACCGAGACCGGCTTCGAATACGGCGTGTGGCCGGTCTCGGCGCCCGCGCCCTCCTACGCGGTCCTGGCCCAGCGCTCCGGTGACCGCTATTTCCGCTGCGAGGTGTATCTGGCCGAGGGCTCGCAGGGGTACGCCCTCAACGGATACAGCCGTGAGCAGGTGATCGGCGACATCCTCGACCAGTACGAACGTCATCTCGGCTATCTCTACCTGCGCCGCTCCGCCACCGATCACCACGAACCCGAAGCCGTCGACACCGACGAATCGTGAAGGGACAACCATGAGCCAGACCCTCTATATCGATGGCACCTGGCGCGCGGCCGCGTCCGGGCTGACCCGCGAGATCCGCTGTCCGGCGGACAATTCCGTGGTCGGCACCGTCGCCGAGGCGGGCGCGGAGGACACCGAGGCCGCCATCGCCGCCGCCCGGCGCGCCTTCGACGACGGACCGTGGCGCAGCACCACTGCCGGTGAACGCGGCGATCTGCTGCTCGATATCGCCGACGCGATCGAGGGCAGGCGCGAGCAGTTCGTGGGCGCCGAGACATTGGACACGGGCAAACGGCCCTACGAGTCCGAGATCGACATGACCGACATCGAGAACTGCTTCCGGTACTTCGGCAAGCTCGCCGCCGAGGACGCGGGCCGGGTGGTCGACGCGGGCAATGCCGATATCGACTCGCGCATCGTCTACGAACCGGTCGGGGTGTGCGGGCTCATCACGCCGTGGAACTATCCGCTGCTGCAGGCCGCGTGGAAGGTGGCACCGGCGCTGGCCGCGGGCAACACCTTCGTGCTCAAGCCCGCCGAACTCACCCCGCACACCGCGATCCTGCTGATGACCGTCCTCGACGACCTCGGGGTGCCGCCGGGCGTGGCCAATCTCGTTCTCGGCGCCGGTCCGACCGCAGGCGCTCCCCTGTCGGCCCATCCTGATGTGGACCTCGTCTCCTTCACCGGCGGGCTGTCCACGGGCCGCGTCATCGCCCGCGAGGCGGCGGCGACGGTGAAGAAAGTGGCCCTCGAGCTGGGCGGCAAGAACCCGAACATCATCTTCGCCGACGCCTGCGACACCGACGAACGCCTCAGTGCCAGCGTCGACAACGCCCTCAACGCCGCGTTCCTGCACTCCGGCCAGGTGTGCTCGGCCGGAGCACGGCTGGTGATCGAGGAGTCGGCGCACGACCGGTTCGTCGACGAACTCGTCCGCCGCGCCCGCCGGATCCGCCTCGGGCTGCCGTTCGCCGACGGCACCGAGACCGGTCCGCTGATCTCGTCGGCGCACCGCGACAAGGTGCACGCCTACGTGGAACAGGCCCGCGCGGACGGGGCCGATATCCGCACCGGCGGTACCTTCGCCGTCGGCGACCAGGGCTCCGGCAATCTCGACGACGGCTGGTTCTATCTGCCGACCGTCATCGATCGCGCGAACCGCACCATGGCGTGCGTGCACGACGAGGCATTCGGCCCGACGGTCACGGTCGAGACGTTC
Organism: Nocardia sp. NPDC023733; assembly: GCF_040639775.1. NCBI lineage: Bacteria > Bacillati > Actinomycetota > Actinomycetes > Mycobacteriales > Nocardiaceae > Nocardia > Nocardia sp. NPDC023733. The sequence continues at coordinate 2,013,091 of NZ_JBFAAN010000001.1, forward strand.
ACCACCGAGGAAGAGGCGATCTCCATCGCCAACGACACCGAGTACGGCCTGGCGGGCGCGGTGTGGTCCAGCGATTCCGCGCGGGCGCGGCGAGTGGCGGCCCGGGTGCGCGCGGGGACGGTGTGGGTCAACGACTTCGGGCCGTATCTGCCGCAGGCGGAGTGGGGCGGGTTCGGCCGCTCAGGTGTCGGCCGTGAACTCGGTCCGTCCGGGTTGCACGAGTATCGCGAGGCCAAGCACGTGTACGAGAACCTCCGGCCGGGGGTCACCGGCTGGTTCGAGCTGCGGGAGGACCAGCGGTGAATACCTACGACTATGTGATCGTCGGCGCCGGTTCGGCGGGCGCGGCGGTGGCCGCTCGCCTCTCTGAGGATCCGTCGGTGACGGTGTGCCTGCTCGAGGCAGGTCCGTCCGATGTGGACGACCCGGCGATCCTTCGCCTGGATCGCTGGATGGAACTGCTGGAATCGGGTTACGACTGGGACTATCCGATCGAGCCGCAGGAGAACGGCAATTCGTTCATGCGCCACGCCAGGGCCAAGGTGCTCGGTGGCTGTTCGTCGCACAACAGCTGCATCGCGTTCTGGGCGCCGCGCGAGGACCTGGACAGCTGGGAACGCGAGCACGGCGCGACCGGTTGGGGCGCGGACTCGGTGTACCGGCTCTACAGCCGGATCGAAACCAACGATGCTCCCGGCGAGCACCACGGGCGCAGCGGCCCGGTGAACATCATGACGGTGCCACCGAACGACCCCTGCGGTGTGGCGGTGCTCGACGCCTGCGCGGAGGTCGGGATTCCGCGTGCGGAGTTCAATGCCGATCGCACGGTTGTCAACGGCGCCAACTTCTTCCAGATCAACAGCCGCACCGACGGCACCCGTTCCTCGTCGTCGGTGAGCTACCTGCACCCGATCCTGGACCGGCCGAATCTCACCATCCGCACGGGTGCGTGGGCCAAGCGGATCCTCATCGAGGACGGGCGCGCGGTCGGTGTGGAGTACACCGACAACGCCTTCGGGCGGGCCACCCGGGTCACCGCCGAGCGGGAGGTGATCGTCTCGGCCGGGGCCATCGACTCGCCGAAGCTGCTGATGCTCTCGGGTATCGGTCCGGCGGATCACCTGCGCGAGAACGGAATCGACGTCGTGGTCGACTCCCCCGGCGTCGGTGCGCACCTGCAGGACCACCCCGAGGGGGTGATCGGGTTCGAGACGAAACAGCCGATGGTGCGCAGTTCGACGCAATGGTGGGAGGCGGGCATCTTCACCACCACCGTCGACGGGCTCGACCGGCCCGACCTGATGATGCACTACGGCAGCGTCCCCTTCGACATGCATACGCTGCGCCAGGGTTACCCGACGGCCGAGAACACCTTCTGCCTCACCCCCAATGTCACCCACGCCCGCTCGCGCGGCACCGTGCGGTTGCGCTCGCGCGACTTCCGCGACAAGCCGCGCGTGGACCCGCGCTACTTCACCGACGCCGAGGGCCACGACATGCGGGTGATGATCGCCGGCCTGCGCAAGGCCCGCGAGATCGCTTCCGCCGCAGCGCTTTCGGAATGGGTGGAACGCGAACTGTATCCGGGTCCGCAGGCCGAGACCGATGCCGAACTGGCCGACTACATCCGGCGCACCCACAACACCGTGTACCACCCCGTCGGTACCGTGCGGATGGGCGCACCGGACGATCCGATGAGCCCGCTCGACCCGGAACTGCGGGTCAAGGGCATCGAGGGACTGCGTGTGGCCGACGCGTCGGTGTTCCCGGCCCACACCACGGTGAATCCGAACATCACCGTCATGCTGGTCGGCGAACGCTGCGCGGAGCTGGTGGCCGCCGACCGAAAGTAGTTCACCCGCAGTCCACTCGCCGCACTTCGGTGGTTGCGGCGGTGACGACCGCGCCCGCCCGATTGCGCGGGCGTAGTTCGGCGAGTGGCCGGCCGTCACGGTCCACGAGCGTCGAGCGGGGCTCGTCCTCGGCGAAGGCATGACTCTCCCCCCACTGCCGCAGCGCGACGACGACGGTGAACAGGTCCTGCCCCGCCGGCGTCAACTCGTAGACGTACCGTTTGCCGCTCGCAGTCGCGCTGGTGCCGAGGATGCCGTCGTCGACGAGTCGGCGGAGGCGGTCGGCCAGGATATTGCGCGCGATCCCGAGCCGCTGCCGCAACTCGGTGAACGACGCCGGTCCGTCCATGGCGTCCCGCACGATGAGCAGACTCCACCGATCACCCACCAGGTCGACAGTTCGCGCCACCGGGCAGGTGGCATCGGTCCATTCGCGGTCGACACGCACCGTCGAAGCCATGGGCCACCTCCTAATAGGTTGCAATTCGAAACCATTATTGCCTACCTTTGATTTGGTTTCATTTTGCTACTCTTTGGAGGTCCGGTGGGTACACGACTGACGCGAGCACAACGGGTGATGTTGGCGGTGGTGTGCGCCGCGGCGGTCTCCACGATCTACGCGATCCAGCCGGTTCTCGCCGTGGCGGGTGCGGAATTGGGGCTGTCGCCGCAGTCGTCGGGCGTCCTCATCGCCGCCGGGCAGATCGGGTATTTCGCCGGACTGATTCTGCTGGTCCCACTCGGTGACCTGGTGAACCGCCGTCGGCTCATCGGCGGCATGCTCGCGCTCACCTCGGTCGGGGCCGCGATCACCGCCGTCGCGCCCACCGGTGTCGTCGCGGTCGCCGGGCTCGCGGTCGCCGGGGTGTTCGCGGTCGTCGTCCAGGTGACCGTGGCATACGTCGCCGCCGTTTCCGCACCCTGTGAACGGGGCTGCAATATCGGCGCCGTCACCTCCGGTGTGGTGATCGGCATCCTCGGGGTCCGTGTCGTCGCGGGTCTGCTGGGTGACACGCTCGGCTGGCGGGCGGCCTATGCGGCGCTCGCGGTGCTCTGCGCGACGCTCGCCGTCCTCACCCGGAAGGTTTTGAGTCCGGACGTCAGAGCCCGCGATGCTCGGTACACCCAGGTGCTGCGGTCCACGGGACGGCTGGTGACCACGGACCGGCTGTTTCTGAGCCGGGGCTCGATCACCTTCTTCGTCTTCGCGTCCTTCGGATCGCTGTGGAGCGGCCTCGCGCTCCCCCTCGCCGCGCACCCTTGGTCGTTGGGCACCACCGAAATCGGCTGTTCGGGTTGTTCGGTCTCGCGGGCGCCCTCGGCGCGGGCCGGGCCGGCCGGTGGGCCGATGCCGGTCACGCGCAGCGGGTCACCGGCTCGGCCCTGCTGGTGCTCGCCGCTTCCTGGTTGTTCATCGCGCGGACCAGGACAGCGGTACTGCTCGTCGTCGGCATCGTGCTGCTCGATTTCGCCGTCCAGGCTGTGCACGTGAGCAGTCAGCATGTGCTGACCACCGCACATCCCGACCGCGCGGGCAGCGTCATCGGTGCCTACATGGCCTTCTACTCACTGGGCTCCGCGCTCGGCGCGGTCACCACGACGTGGGCTTACACCGTGTGGGGATGGTGGGCGTCCTGCCTGTTCGGCGCGCTCTACGCCCTGGCCGGGTTCGCCGTGTGGGCGGCGGCCCAGCTCTCACGCGTCGGCGTCACGGCCACGCCGGAATCATCCTTGGTGCCGGTGGGATGCGCTGTCGCCCACCGAAAATAAATGAGCCGACATTCCGGACACGGTGTGTCACCATGATTCTCACGACGGTGTATCGCGTCAGGCGAGACCGGCAGAGCACGTAGAGAGGAGGAGACGACCGTGAAACCAGCTGTACGACAGCATGATTCGAAGCCCGGATACCACAGCACCGGCCACCGCGGCGCCGAGATGCGCGAAGCCGGTCGTCTCCCCATCGCGCACTGAGCGCACCCCACCTCTCCCTTCCGCTCGCTTCTTCGAAACATGGTGATTCCGATGATGATTCGTCATGCCGTCGTCCCGACGGCTCCCGCCGCCGACAACTGGATACACAGCCGCGTGCTGGTGCTCAACGCCAGCTACGAGGCGCTCGACGAGATCACCGCCGATCGCGCGGTGACACTGCTGCTCAGCGGCGCCGCCGAATCGGTCATCGACCGGGTACCGCGCTTCCCGATCCGCTCCCAGCGGCTCGAGGTGGCGTTGCCGGAGACCATCCGGTTGCTGCGCTACGTGTACCTGGCGCATGTGCGGCCGGTCGGCGAGGACAGCCGCGCCACCCTGGCCGGTGTGCTGCGCCGCGACAAGCACCGCTGCGGCTACTGCGCGAACTGGGCGGCCACCGTCGACCACATTCGCCCGCGCAGCCGGGGCGGCCCCAACACCTGGGGCAATCTCGTGGCCTGCTGCGCACCCTGCAATACGACCAAGGCCGACCGCACCCCCGAAGAGGCGGGGATGCGTTTGCTGTGGGAGCCCAAGGCTCCCGACCCGCTCGCCAGCACACAGCGCCGGATCTGGAAGGAGTACGCGCCGTGACCACCGCATTGACCGACCTGCTCACCCTTTCCGATTCCGGGCGGTGGCATCGTGCCGCCTGCCGGGGCGACCCCAACCACGAGGCGTGGTTTCCGTACCCGTCGCAGGATTTCGACTACGCCCGCCGCATCTGCGCCGGTTGCCCGTTGCTCGCGGGGTGCACCGAGTACGCGGCGCGGACCGGTCAGTCCGGGGTGTGGGGTGGTCGTGAATACGACCGCGGCCGCGTGATCCGCGAATGACCGACCGGCGGCCGGGCGTCGACCACGACGCCCGGCCTCCGCCTGTGAGCTGCGACGATGCGCCGGGGGATGCGCGGTGCGCCGCCCCGGCAACGAGTCCTTAAACTTGCCGCGTGGGTACACATCGCAGCGGGACCAGATCTCGACGTATCAGCAAAGGTCCGGTTATCGCGGCATCGGTGCTCGTGCTCGTGCTTGTGGCCGTGTTCGCCTGGTTCCAGCTGCGCGATCGTGCCGCCGAATCCGATGTGGCCGCCGCGGCGGAATGTGTGGAGGGGCCCGCCGCCCTCGATGTCACCGTCGACCCGGCCGTGGCCGGTCCGGTGCGTGCGGCCGCGGAACGGTTCAACGCGACCAAGCCACGCGTGCGTGACCACTGCGCGCGCGTCGAGGTGACGGCCCGGCCCTCGGCGGCGCTCGGCGGCGCGCTCGCCGACACCAGCACCTGGGAACCCGGTCTCGGCCCGAAGCCCGGGCTGTGGATCGCCGACTCGAGCCGCTCGATCGAGCTGGTCCGGGTGCCCGGCTTGATCGAGGGCACCCCGGCCTCCATCGCGACCAGTCCCATCGTGCTCGCGGTGCCCGATCCGCTGCGGCAGGCACTCGAAGAGCACCAGATCACCTGGGCCGACCTGCCCCGATTGCAGCAGGGTTCGCTCGACGAGATCGGGTTGACCGGCTGGGGTGGGCTGCGGATGGCGCTGCCCCCGGGTGACGCGACCACCGCGGCCGCCGCCGCGATCGGGTCTGCGGTGTCGGGCACCGACCCGCTCACCGAGCAGGCCGCCGCGTCCGGACAGGTGGTCGCCGCCATTTCGGGACTCGCCGCCGCCGCCGAGAAACCGGCCGACCTGACTACGGCGATGGCCGCGATCAGCGCGGATCCGGCCGCGAACGATATCCATGCGGTTGCCGCTACCGCTCAGCAACTGGGCACCGGTGGGCTCACCGCGTTCCGTCCGGCGGGCACCGCGCCGCTGGCGGACTACCCGGCGGCGGTGCTGTCGGGTCCGTGGGTCGACAAGATCCAGAACCTCATCGCCTCGCGCTTCATCGACTTCCTGCGGGCGCCCGAGCAGGCGGCCGCTTTCGCCGCCGACGGTTTCGGCCCGGCCATCGGTTCCGCGCCCGCCAATCCTGGCAAGGCGGCGCTCGAGAAGGTGCGCGCCACCATCGACAACCCGGTGCTCGGTGTGAATGCGACTGTGCTGCTCGATGTCTCGTCGTCGATGGGCGCCACCGACGGCTCGATGACGCGCCTCGCCACGTCGGGCGCCGCGCTCGCCTCGACCCTGCAGGTGATGCCGCCCGACTTCGGGCTCGGCCTGTGGACGTTCGGCAAGAATCTCGACGGAACCAATCCGTACCAGGTGAACGTGGCTACCGGCCTGCTCACCGACACCCAGCGCAATGCCGTGGGATCGGCGGTGACCTCACTGAAGCCGAGCACGGTGAGTACCGACCAGGCTTATCCGAGTCTGCTCGCCGCGTATCGCGCGGCGGTGGCGAACTACTCCCCCGGCCGCACCAATTCGATTCTGCTCATCACCGACGGACCGGACGACGATTCCTCGCTGACCGGCGCCGACCTGCTCGCCCAGATCGCGGCGGCCAACCAGTCCGGGAAGCCGGTGCGGGTGGACGTCATCGTGGTCGGCGGCGAAGGCACCCAGACCTTGCAGGAGCTGTCCGCGCAGACGGGCGGCACCTATACCCGGATGCCGACCAGCAACGATATCGGCTTCGGAACGGCCGTGGTCAAGGCGCTGACCACACCGTAGTCAGTCGCCCCAGACGGCCCGTAATGGTTCGAGTGCCTCGTCGACATAGGCGGCGACGGGTCGGTCACCGCCGTCGAGGAACCACTGTTCCAAGGCGGCGAGGTAGCCGAAGATGAGCGCGTTGGTCGCCACCTTGGCCTGCGCCTCGGAGAAACGGCCGGTCGAGGCGAGCAGCGGTGACAGCCGCTGGCTGGTGCGGTCGGCCGAGGCGTAGGCCGCGCGCCGAACCGACGGTTCGGTGAAGTGATAGCGCAGGCTGCGCCGCCACGGACCGGGTTCGGAGCCCGATTCGTTCGTGCCCGTGTCGTACTCGCGTACGGATCGGATGAGGCTGCCGATCGGATCGTGCGGGTCGACGACCTTCGCCAGCTGTTCGTCGCTGAGGTTGTCGAACTCGTCGGCGACGATGATGCCCTCCTTGGTGCCGAAGAGCCGGTAGACCGTCGAGGGTGAGACCTCGGCCGCGGCGGCGATCTCCTCGATGGTGACCGCGGCGAAGCCCTTCGCGTCGAACAGGTCGAGCGCGCGTTCCTGAACGGTGTGCATGGCGTTGAGCCGCCAGCGTTCGCGTAGTCCAGCCATGCGGCCAGGTTATCAGGAAGCCACTATCTGCTGACTGCCACTTTCATTCAGACATTGACTGTCTGTAAGGACGCTTGTACAGTCGCTGTCTAGAGACAGTGACTTTCTGAATCGAGTGTGCGATGACGATGACAATCGAACGGGGCGGGGCGGAGCCGCCGCCGAGCCTGGCGAGTTCGGTCCGCCCCTATGCCCCCGGGTTCGCCGCCGTGATGATCGCGCAGGTCATCGGCTCGCTCGCCGGGTTGGCGCCGTTGCTCGCGGTGGTCGAGGTGGGCCGGGTGCTCTTGTCGGCCGGGCCGGTGGATCACGACCGTGTGTGGCTCGCGGTGCTGGTCGGGGCGGTCGGTCTGCTGGTGCGGCTGGTGTTCACCGGTACGGCGGCCGGCCTCGGCCATGTTCTCGACGGCCGGGTACAGCTGGGGTTCCGGCGCCGGCTCGCCGCCCAGCTGGGGCGCGTGCCGATCGGCTGGTTCTCGGGCCGCCGAACCGGTGAGCTTGCCAAGGTGGTCGGCGACGACGTGAGCGCGGTGCATCCGGTGCTCGCGCACGCGCCGGGTGAGCTGGTGTCGGCATTCGTGGTGCCATTGGTGTCGCTGGCGTATCTGTGCACGGTGGACTGGCGCCTCACGCTCATCACGCTCGTTCCGGTGCTGCTCGCACTGCTGCACGTGCCGCTGCTCCTGCTGCCGGCGAGGGAACGCGAACAGCGGGAGTTCGACGCCGCGATGGGTCGCATCGCCGATGCGGTGGTGGAGTTCGTGCAGGGCATCGCGGTGGTCAAGGCCTTCGGCGGTGGTGATCAGGCACATCGGCGATTCCGCACGGCCGCAGACGAATTCGCCGATACGTTCCTGCGTTTCGTCCGCGGTCTCGCCCCGGTGGCAGCCGGGATGCAGCTGGCGTTGTCGCCGCCGTTCGTGCTGCTGGTGATTCTGAGCGGTGGCACCTTCCTGCTGACCCGTGGCGAGCTGACCGCCGCCGATCTGCTGCCGTTCCTGCTGCTCGGGCTCGGTTTGACCGCGCCGGTCGCGGCGCTGCAACACGGTTTCGACGATCTGCAGGCGGCCGGTCACGCGATCGGCCGGATCAACGAGGTACTCGCCGTGCGGCCACTGCCCGAACCCGCGCAACCCGTGGCACCGCGCGGGCACCGAGCCGAGTTGCGAGACGTGCGATTCGGCTACGACGACCGGGAGGTGCTGCGCGGGATCGATCTGGTCCTCGAGCCCGGTACCGTCACCGCACTGGTCGGACCGTCGGGCAGCGGCAAATCGACACTGGCGCAACTACTTCTGCGATTCTTCGACCCGAGTCACGGCAGCGTCGTCCTCGGTGGTGCCGATCTGCGTGACATCGGCAGTGATCGGCTCTACCGGTCGGTGTCGTTCGTCTTCCAGGATGTGCGGCTGCTGCGCGCCTCGGTCGCCGACAATATCGCGCTCGCCGTGCCACACGCCGACCGTGAACGGGTGATCGAGGCCGCCCGGCTGGCCGGGATCCACGAACGGATCCTCGACCTGCCGCACGGGTACGACACCGTTCTCGGCGAACAGGCCGGACTCTCCGGCGGTGAGGCACAACGGCTTTCGCTCGCCCGCGCCCTGCTGGCCGACACCCCGGTACTGGTGCTCGACGAGGCGACTGCCTTCGCCGACCCACAGACCGAGCGGGCGTTGCGCCAGGCCATGGCGAACCTGCGCGGTGACCGCACGGTGCTCGTCATCGCCCATCGACACGAAACCATCGCCGACGCCGACACGGTCGTCCTGCTGCGGGACGGCGTGATCGTCGAGCGCGGCGCACCCACCCGACTGCTGGCCGAGGGCGGCGCGTTCGCCGCGTTCTGGCGGGCCGAACAAGGAAGCGAGTTGTCATGATCCGCACACTGTTACGGGTGCTCGGTCATCAGTACGCGGGTCCGGTTCGCCGGACCGTGGTGTTGATGAGTGTCACCGCCGTGCTCGAAGGGTTGTCCTACCTGCTGCTCGTTCCCGTGTTGCGTGAGCTGTTCGGCAGCGAACCCGCGCGGGCCTGGCCGTGGCTGATCGGGTTCGGGTGCGCGGTCGCGGTGTACGCCGTGTTGCGTTATGTCAGCGATCTGTCGGGTTTCCGGTCGGGCACCACACTGCTGCGCGGGACCTACCACCGCATCGGCGACCACCTCGCGCGGCTGCCGGTCGGCTGGTTCGGGCCGGACCGGGTGGGTGAGGTGTCGGTGCTGGCCAGCCGGGGTGTGCTCGAGGCGATGGGCGTGATCGCGCATCTGCTCAGCCCGTTCATCACCGCGACGCTGACGCCGGCGACCATCGTGGTGGTGATCGCGGTCTTCGATTGGCGGCTCGGACTGGCCGCGCTGGTCGCCGTCCCCCTGGTGGCCGTGGTGCAGATCAGGGCGAGTCGTGCACTGGCGGCCACCGATGCCGACCGGCACGCCCGCGACCACGAGGCTGCGGGCCGCGTGATCGAATATCTGCGGGCCCAGCCCGTGTTGCGCGCCGGTGGCCGAAGCACCGAACGGTTCGGTCTGCTCGACGACGCGCTGCGCGAGTTGCAGCAAGCCACTCATCGGTCGGTGCGCACCGCGCTGCCGGGGATGGTCGGTCTCACGCTCGTCGTCCAGACCGCATTCACCGTGCTGCTAGCGTTCGGCGCCTACCTCGCGCTCGGCGGCCGCATCGGCGCCGCCGAACTGCTGGCGATCTTGGTGCTCGCCGCCCGTTGCGCCGAACCGTTGCTGTCACTGGCCGATCTGGGTGGCAAGCTGCGCAGCGCGCATTCCCAGCTCACCCGGCTGGACGACCTGCTCAGCACCGAACCGCTACCCGAACCGCGCGATCCGGTGCGCCCGAGTCGCCACGATCTCGAATTCGACGCCGTCGGCTTCGCGCGCGACGGCCGCACAGTGCTGGACAGGCTGACATTCCAGGTGCCGCAGGGTCAGCGGTTCGCGATCGTCGGCCCCTCCGGCGCCGGGAAATCCACGGTGCTTCAATTGCTCGCCCGGTTCCACGACGTCGACGCGGGCGCAGTCCGCATCGGCGGTGTCGACGTGCGTGACATCGACACCGCGACCCTGATGTCCTCCATCGCCATCGTCTTCCAGGATGTGTACCTGTTCGACGGCACGATCGAGGACAACATTCGCCTCGGCCGACCCGACGCCACCGACACCGAGGTGCGGGCGGCGGCGACCGCGGCCGGGCTGGACGAGGTGGTCGACCGGCTGCCCGGTGGCTGGTCGGCCGCCGTCGGCGAGGGCGGTGCGCTGCTGTCCGGTGGTGAGCGCCAACGTGTTTCGATCGCCCGCGCCCTCCTGAAGGACGCACCCATCGTGCTGCTCGACGAAGTCACCTCGGCGCTCGACCCCGCCAACGAAGCAGCCGTCCACCGTGGCATCGAACGCCTGATGGCCGGGCGAACAGTCATCGTCGTCGCCCACCGCCTGCGCACGGTCCGAACCGCCGACCGCGTCCTCTTCCTGGACAAGGGAAGTGTCGTAGAGCAGGGCACCCACCACGAACTCGTCGAAAAAGGCGGGCGCTACGCAGATTTCGTGGAAATCACCGACGCTGCGGTCACCACCAGTTGATGACCGCAGCAGTACCCAACCTGGCGTGGCATAGGTGCCCCAGAGGTCAGCCTGGAGAAACCTCGACCAATGCACCGGATTCCATGGCCACCCAGAGATGGCCGGTGGAGTCCACGGTGAGTCCGTGGGGCTCGGCGCCGGGGAGGGTGAGGTGGTCGATCTTGCCGTCGGTGTCGATCCGGCCCAGGTTCCCGCTGGCCCATTCGGTGAACCAGAGCGCGCCGTCGGGGCCCGTGACGATTGCGTGTGGGCGTGAATCACGGTCCGGCAGGGCGTATTCGGTGACGGTGCCCGCGCTGTCGATCCGGCCGATCGCGCCCACGCCGATCTCGGTGAACCACACCGCACCGTCCGGCCCGGAGGTGATGCCGACCGGCGCCGCCTCCTGGGTGGGCAGGGGGTGCAGGGTCACCGTGAGGTCGGTGCCGATGCGGCCGATCGCGTTGCCCTGGTTCACCGTGAACCACACCGCACCGTCGGAGCCCGCGGTGATCATCGACGGCATCCCGTCGACCGCGACCCCCTCGATCTTGCCGTCGCCCGCGATCCGGCCGACCCGACCGGCCTGCAATTCGGTGAACCACATGCCGCCGGGCCCCGCGCACACACCGTAGGGCCCGTCCATCGCCAGACTGCTCACCGCGCCGTCGAGGGTGACCCGGCCCAGCCGGCCACCGTGGAACTCGGTGAACCACAAAGCGTTATCGTTCCCCGCCACGATCACCGTGGGTTGTCCGCCGACGGGGTCGAGGGCAAAGGTGTCGACCTGCCCCTCGGCATACCGTCCGATGGCACCCTGGGTCACCAAGGTGAACCACAACGCGCCGTCCGGTCCGACGGTGACCCCGTACGGTGCTCCGGCTACCTCGATCTCGCGCACTATCTCGCCGATACTCAACGATTCGATCCCCTCCTGGTCATGGGAACATCCCGCCCCATCCGCCACCGTACCGACCGCGCCCACGGCGGGCAGCCCACCGGGTGCCCGAATTCGGGCCGTGAACGAATCCGGGCCCCGCCGAACAGCATCGGCGAGGCCCGGACCAGCGGGGATCAGTCCTGATACGCGTCGAGCGGCGGGCAGGAGCAGACGAGATTGCGGTCGCCGAACGCGCCATCGATGCGCCGCACGGCAGGCCAGATCTTCGGCCGGGCGTGTCCCACACCGCGCGGGTAGACGGCGGTTTCCCGGCTGTAGGGGTGGTCCCACTCGCCGACGAGGCAGGCCGCGGTGTGCGGTGCGCCGCGCAGTGGGTTGTCGGTGACGGGCCAGACACCGGCGGCGACCTGGTCGATCTCACCGCGGATGGCGATCATGGCGTCGATGAAGGCGTCGAGTTCCTCGAGATTCTCGCTCTCGGTCGGCTCGACCATCAGCGTGCCCGCGACCGGGAAACTCATGGTCGGCGCGTGGAACCCGTAGTCCGCCAGTCGCTTTGCCACATCGTCGACGGTGACACCGGTCTGCTTGGTGATCTCGCGCAGATCCAGGATGCACTCGTGGGCGACCATCCCGTTCTCGCCGGTGTAGAGCACCGGGAAGGAGGCGTCGAGGCGGCGGGCGATGTAGTTGGCCGACGCGATGGCCGTCAGCGTGGCCGCGCGCAACCCCTCGGCACCCATCATCCGGATGTAGGCCCAGGTGATCGGCAGGATCGAGGCCGAACCGTAGTTGGCGGCCGACACCGCGTGCGAACCGTTCTCGAGCGGATCACCCGGCAGGTACTGCGCCAGGTGCGAGCGCACCGCCACCGGGCCCACGCCCGGACCGCCACCACCGTGCGGGATGCAGAAGGTCTTGTGCAGGTTCAGGTGGCTCACGTCGCCGCCGAACCGGCCCGGACGGGCAAGTCCGACAAGGGCATTCAGGTTCGCGCCGTCCACGTACACCTGACCGCCCGCGTCGTGCACCAGCGCGCACAGCTCGGCGACCTCGTGCTCGTACACGCCGTGGGTGGACGGGTAGGTGATCATGATGCAGGCCAGCCGCTCGGCGTGGTCGGCGATCTTGGCGCGCAGGTCGTCGAGGTCGATGTCGCCGTTCTCCCGGCACTTCACCACTTCGACCCGCATGCCGACCATGGCCGCCGAGGCGGCGTTGGTGCCGTGTGCGCTCGACGGGATCAGGCAGGTGTCGCGGTGGTCGTCGCCGCGGTCCAGGTGGTAGCGGCGGATCGCGAGCAGTCCCGCGTACTCGCCCTGGCTACCGGCGTTGGGCTGCAGGCTCACCGCGTCGTAGCCGGTGATCTCGCACAGCCACTGCTCGAGGTCGGCGACGAGCTTGCGGATGCCGGGCGAATCCTCGGTGGGGGCGAAGGGGTGCAGCCGGGCGAAACCAGGCCAGGTGATGGCCTCCATCTCGGCGGTCGCGTTGAGCTTCATGGTGCAGGAACCGAGCGGGATCATGCTGCGGTCCAGGGCGATGTCCTTGTCCGACAGCGAACGCAGGTAGCGCAGCATGGCGGTCTCGGTGTGGTGGCGGGTGAACGCCGGGTGCGTCAGGTACTCCGAGGTACGGGTCTCGATGCCGACCGGTTCGGCGCCGGCGCCGGACTCGGGCGTCAGCGCGGTGCCGAACGATTCGACGACGGCGGCGACATGGGCTTCGGTGGTGGCCTCGTCGCAGGCGATGGCGACGTGGTCGGCGTCGACCAGTCGCAGGTTGATCCCCTTCGACTTCGCCTTGGCAACAACGGCTTCCGCACCACCGGGCACGTGCGCGAGCACCGTGTCGAAGAAGGCGCCGTGCACCACCGCACCGCCGAGACCGGTCGCGACGGCGGCGGCGTGCTCGTGCACCCGGCGCGCGATGGCCCGCAGCCCGTTGGCACCGTGGTAGCTCGCGTACATGGCGGCGACGATGGCCAGCAGCACCTGGGCGGTACAGATATTGGAGGTGGCCTTCTCGCGGCGGATGTGCTGCTCACGGGTCTGCAGCGCCAGGCGGTAGGCCGGGGCGCCGTCGGCGTCGACCGACACACCGACCAGGCGGCCCGGCAGCTGACGGGCGAACGCGGTGCGCACGGCCAGGTACCCGGCGTGCGGGCCACCGAAGCCCATGGGGACACCGAAACGCTGGGTGGTCCCGAAGCACACGTCGGCGCCCTGTTCCCCGGGCGGGGCGATCAGGGTCATCGCCAGCAGGTCGGCACCGGCGGCGACCAGCGCGCCACGCTCGTGGGCTGCGGTGAACACCTCGGTCCAGTCGACGATGCGACCCGACGCGCCAGGGGTCTGCACGATCACGCCGAAGAAGTCGCCCTCGGGCAGCACCCCGGTGGACAGGTCGGCCTCGACGAGTTCGATGCCGAGCGGCTCGGCGCGGGTGCCGATGATGGTCTTGGTCTGCGGGAACAGATCGGTGTCGAGCAGCAGCCGGTTCGACTTGGACTTGCCCGCGCGGCGCAGCAACGTCATCGCCTCGGCGGCGGCGGTCGCCTCGTCCAGCATCGAGGCGTTGGCCACGTCCATGCCGGTCAGGTCCGACACCATGGTCTGGAAGTTGAGCAGCGCCTCGAGCCTGCCCTGGCTGATCTCGGGCTGGTACGGGGTGTAGGCGGTGTACCAGGCGGGATTCTCGAGCAGGTTGCGCACCAGCACGGGCGGGGTGAGCGTGTCGTAGTAGCCGAGCCCGATCATCGAGGTGGCTACGGTGTTGGCCTGGGCCAGACCGGCCAGCTCGGCGAGTACCTCGTGTTCGCTCGCGGGCGCGGGCAGCGCGGCGAGGCCGGACTCGTCGAGGATGGTGGCGGGCAACGCCGTGGTCGCGAGCGCGTCGACGGACTCGACGCCGATGGTCGCGAGGATCCGGGCGAGTTCGTCGGAATCGGGTCCGATGTGGCGGTCGGCGAACGAACGGGTCACGGCAGCTCCAGGTCGGGCGGGTCGGCCTCGTGGCCGACGGGTACCAGCCCTCCCCCTCTGTCTGTGCGCCTGAGAGATTCGGTAGCCGGTCGAAACCGTGCCCCTTTCCCCGTGGGCGGGCAGCCGGATGCCACCGCTTTCCAGAGGCGTCGAATCACCGCGCGGTCCCTGTTGCCTGAGAGATTGACGGGGAGGTGCTGCTCCTTCGGCGCCCGGACTCTTGCGATCCCAGGACTCTCCCGCACGACGGCGACGCACCCCCGAGTCTAGAGGCAGCAAACCCCCGGTCGCGCCACCAGGGGGCCGCCGGGGGTGTAGTGCTCGTCACTCCCCCACCGTGCCGGGGAGACGTTTCGATCCCCCTGCGCGCAACCGGTGAATCCGGCAGCCCGCTGCGCGATCGTTGGGGCATGACTTCCACCACCGCGTCCGCGATCACAGATTCCGAGCTCGATGCCGTCTTCGCCCCGATCTTCGACCGGATCGCCGCCGGTGCGGTGGCGAGAGAAGTCGACCGGCGATTGCCGTTCGACGAGGTCACCTGGCTGAAGGAGGCCCGGTTCGGTGCCCTGCGGGTACCGGTCGAGTTCGGCGGCTACGGTGCGAGCGTACGCCAGCTGTTCCGGCTGCTCATCGACCTGGCGGCCGCCGAGTCGAACCTGCCCCAGGCGCTGCGGGTGCACTGGTCGTTCGTGGAGGATCAGCGGCTGGCCGAGCCGGGCCCGCAGCGGGAGCGGTGGTTGCGGGCGGTGGCCGCGGGCACCCTGGTCGGCAATGCGATCACCGAACCCGGGGTGGGCGCCGTCGACCGGTATCGCACCCGGCTCACCGAGGACGGCGACCGGCTGCTCCTCAACGGGGTGAAGTACTACAGCACCGGTTCGCTGTTCGCCGATCACATCCTGGTCGCCGCCGATCGTGACGGTGAGCGCCTCGGCGTGCTGGTCGACGCGAATGCCGAGGGTGTGGTGCAGCACGACGACTGGGACGGTTTCGGGCAGCGGCTCACCGCCAGCGGTACCACCGAGTTCACCGATGTCGTGGTGGCGCCCGATCGCGTCCTCGGGCCCGGCTACGGTGTCGCGGGCCCCACCTACGGCACCGCCTACCTGCAGTTGGTGCAGCTCGCGGTGCTCGCCGGGATCGCCGCCCGCGCCGAGCGCGACGCCAGGGAATGGGTGAGCGCGCGCACCCGCACCTACACGCACGCCTCGGCAGACCTGCCGCGCGAGGACCCCCTCGTCCAGCAGGTGATCGGCAAGTTGTCGGCGGCGGCGTTCACCGCTCGCGCGACCGTCCTGGCCGTCGCGGACATTCTCGACCGCGTCCTCGACGCCGGGGCGAAGGACCACGGCGACCTCGCCGCCGCCGAGCTGGCCGCCGCGCAAGCACAACTCGCGGTGATCGATATCGTCCTCGCCGCCACCACTCAGCTGTTCGAGCTCGGTGGCGCGTCCATCGTGTCTGAACAGCTGCGCCTGGACCGGCACTGGCGCAACGCGCGCACCGTTTCCGTGCACAATCCGGCGATCTTCAAAGCCCGCGCCGTCGGTGACCACCTGCTCAACGGCACCGAGTTGCCGTTCGGTTGGAGCGCGGGCGAGCGCCGCACGGAGGTTGCGCGATGAGCAGGCCGATCCGATTCAACGCGTTCGACATGAACTGCGTGGCCCACCAGTCACCGGGACTGTGGCGTCACCCGCTCGACCAGTCCCACCGCTACACCGATATCGGCTACTGGACCGAGCTGGCGAAACTGCTGGAACGCGGACGGTTCGACGGCATCTTCATCGCCGATGTCCTCGGCACCTACGACGTGTACGGCGGCGACGACACGGCCGCGTTGCGCCAGGGTGCGCAGACCCCGGTCGCCGACCCGCTACTGCTGGTGTCGGCGATGGCGGCGGTGACCGAGCACCTGGGCTTCGGCATCACCACCGGCACCGGGTTCGAGCATCCGTTTCCGTTCGCGCGCCGCATGTCGACCCTCGACCACCTCACGCGCGGTCGGCTCGGTTGGAATGTGGTGACGGGTTATCTGCCTTCGGCGGCAAGGAATTTCGGTGACGCCGATCAGCTCGATCACGACGAACGCTACGACCGGGCCGACGAGTACCTCGAGGTGCTCTACAAGCTCTGGGAGGGCTCGTGGGAGGACGACGCCGTGGTCCGTGACGCCGATCGCGGTATCTACACCGACCCGGCGAAGGTGCACCACATCGGTCACTACGGCAAGCACTACACCGTGCCAGGAATCCACGTGTCGGAGCCGTCACCGCAGCGCACGCCGGTGATCTATCAGGCGGGCGCCTCACCGCGCGGAGTGCAGTTCGCGGCCGAGAACGCCGAAGCGATCTTCATCGCCGGCCCGTCCAAACGCGTACTGGCGCAGACTGTTTCGCGGGTTCGTGACGCGTTGGAGGCGGCGGGGCGTGGGCGGTACGAGGCCAGGATCTACGCGCTGGCCACCATCATCACCGACGAGACGGACGAGGCGGCACGGGCCAAACACGAGGAATACCTGTCCTACGCCAGCGTCGAGGGCGGGCTGGTGTTCATGTCGGGATGGATGGGAATCGACCTGTCGCGCTACGACCTCGACGACCCGATCGGTGAGGTACACAGCAACGCCATCCAGTCCGCGGTGGCGGCCTTCCAGGAATTCGACGACGACGGCCGCGAATGGACGGTGCGCGACATCGGGCGCTGGGCGGGCATCGGCGGCATGGGGCCGGTGTTCACCGGATCCGGGGAAACGGTCGCCGACCTGCTGCAGGAGTGGGTCGCCGACACCGATCTCGACGGATTCAACCTCGCCTACGCCATCACCCCCGGCACGTTCGAGGACATCGTGAACCATGTCGTTCCGGTGTTGACCGAACGCGGCGTGTACCGCACCGAATACGAATCGGGAACGTTGCGCAACGCCCTCTTCGGGGCCGGTGATCGGCTCCCCGCCCACCATCGTGGTGCCGGGTATCGCGTCGGTGGTCCGCGTTCCACCGTGCTGCCGCACGCGGTGTCACGGCCTGGATCGGTGAACGAACCGGCGGACGCGTAGGAATGAATTCGCGCTGATCGCAACACTCTTCATCGGGTGCAGGTCAGCGCAGTATTCCGGTATGACATCGCAGACTCCCGCTTCCCGCTCCACTCGTTCGGCCGCGGTAATCGGCGCCGGCCAAACCGGCGTCACTGCGGCGCTAGGACTACTCGACGCCGGTTTCACCGTCACCCTCTACAGCGACCGAGATCAACGCGCACTGCGCGACGACGTGCCCGCCACCGGCACTGCCCTCGAATTCGGCGAAACCCAGCAGGCCGAAGCCGCGCTCGGGCTCGACAGCTACACCGGCCGCGCACCTCGCCACACCGGACTCAGTGTCCGCATCGCCGGACCGGAGAACGCCGAACTGATCGCCTTCGACGGCACCTTCGACGGGTATGTCGGGGTCGCGGTCGACACCCGGCTCAAGGCCGACGAACGACTCACCGTCTTCCGTGCACGCGGCGGCGAGTTCGTGGTCGACAACGTGACACCGCAGTCGCTGGACGCGATCGCCGCCGCCAACGACCTCACCCTGGTCGCCACCGGTCGCGGCGGGTTGTCCGACCTCTTCCCGATCGATACCACCCGCACCGTCTACGACAAGCCGCAGCGCTCGCTGCTCACCGTCACAGTGACCGGTCTCGGCTACGACTCCGGTGTGTTCGCACACCGGAGCCCGGCAGGCGGTGCGCACAGCCTGTTCTCCATCCTGGCCGAACAGGGCGAAGCGTGGTGGGGTCCGTACCTGCACAAGGATGTGGGCCCGAGCTGGGCGTTCCTCGGCTGGGCGCGTCCCGGTAGTGACTGGGAGACCCGATTCGCCGCGGCCGATTCCGCCGAGTCGGCGTTGCGCATCGTGAAGGACCTGTACCACGACTACATCGACTGGGACCTGCCGGAGGTCCAAGCCACCCAGGTGATCGCCGAAGACCCGCACTCCTGGCTCAAAGGCGCGGTGCGCCCGGTCGTGCGGGCGGGTGTGGGACGCACCGAGGGTGGCCACCCGGTCGCCGCCCTGGGAGACACCGCGGTCGCCTACGACCCGGTCGCCGGGCAGGGCGCCCAGAGCGGGTTGATCCAGGCCCAGCGCCTGGTCGCGGCCGCCGCCGTGCACGACGGGCCCTTCGACGAGCAGTGGATCGGCGAGCAGTACGCCGCGTTCCTGGCCGCCCGCAGCGATGCCGCCGCCAAGGTGACCCGGCTGTTCCTCAGCGACCCCGAGTTCGCCGACATCGGCGGCCAGTTCTTCGCCACCGCCGCCGTCGACCCGCGCTTCGCCTCGGCGCTGGTCGGGCTGCTGCACCGGCCGCAGCCGTTCCTCGCCATCGACACTCCCGAGGACGCCGCCGCCTATATCACCCAGGTCACCGGCGTGGACGCGGGCGAACTGCTGGCGAAGTTCGCACCCGCGGGCCGCTTCGCACGCTCGACCTTCGCACCGGTCGCCGTCGGATAGCGACAGCCAACCCACTCCCGCACGAACCTCTGGAGCAGCTATGACAACCGAGCGGATCACCGATCAGATCCAGTTCGCCTACTGGGTGCCGAATGTGAGCGGTGGCCTCGTCACCAGCGATATCGAACAGCGCACCAGCTGGGATTACGAGTACAACAAGAAGCTCGCGCAGACCGCGGAACGCAACGGCTTCGACTACGCCCTCTCGCAGGTGCGCTACACCGCCTCCTACGGTGCCGAATTCCAGCACGAATCCACGTCCTTCAGCCTGGCATTGTTGCTGGCCACGGAACGGTTGAAGGTGATCGCCGCCATTCATCCGGGGTTGTGGCATCCGGCGGTGCTCGCGAAGTTCGGCGCGACCGCCGATCATCTCTCGAACGGCCGGTTCGCGATCAATGTGGTGTCGGGCTGGTTCGCGGGCGAATTCCAGGCTCTCGGCGAACCCTGGCTCGAGCACGACGAACGGTATCGGCGCAGCGGCGAATTCCTCGAGGTGATCCGCAAGATCTGGACCGAGGACGAGGTGAACTACGGCGGCGATTTCTACCGCATCCGCGATTTCACCCTGAAGCCGAAACCGCTGAACACCCCGGAGCGGCCCAATCCCGAACTGTTCCAGGGTGGTAACTCGACGGCTGCCCGGCGCAACGGCGGCCGCTACGCCGACTGGTATTTCTCCAACGGCAAGGACTTCGACGGCGTCACCGAACAGCTCGACGATCTGCGAGCCGTCGCCCGGGAGAACGACCGCGAGGTGAAATTCGGGCTCAACGGGTTCATCATCGCCCGCGACACCGAGAAGGAAGCGCGCGATACGTTGCGCGAGATCATCGAGAAGGCGAACAAGCCCGCGGTCGAGGGTTTCCGCGACGCGGTGCAGCAGGCGGGTGCCTCCACCAGCGACCGCAAGGGTATGTGGGCGGATTCGTCGTTCGAGGATCTCGTGCAGTACAACGACGGATTCCGCACCCAGCTGATCGGCACCCCCGAGCAGGTGGCCGAGCGGATCGTCGCCTATCGCGATCTCGGGGTGGACCTGATTCTCGGTGGATTCCTGCATTTCCAGGAGGACATCGAGTATTTCGGGGCGAAGGTGCTGCCGTTGGTCCGTGAACTCGAGGCGGCCCGGGTTCCCGCGACGGTGGTCGGCTGATGACCGCGGCCACCGCCCAGCTCATCACCTCCGCCGACCAGGCCGTGTCCGTCGCGGCCGAGCTCGCCCGCGAGTTCGCGCCCGGCGCCGCCGCCCGTGATCGCGACCGCGAACTGCCGTACGCGCAGCTGGATCGGCTGGCGTCCTCGGGTCTGCTCGCGATCACGGTTCCCGCCGAATTCGGTGGGGCGGATCTGGCGCCGAGCGTGGTCACGGAAGTGGTGCGGCTGCTGGCGGTGGCCGACCCGAACATCGCGCAGATCCCGCACAGTCATTTCGTCTATCTGAACTTGTTGCGCCTGGCCGGCACGGACGGACAGCGACGCGAATACTTTCGAGCGGTCCTCGCCGGTGCGCGCATCGCCAATGCCCAATCCGAACGCGGCGGCCGGACCATCACCGACATCTCGACCACGCTGCGTCCGGTGGACGACGAATTCCGGATCGACGGCACGAAATACTATTGCACCGGCTCGCTGTTCGCGGACCTGCTGGCCGTGCTGACCCGGCTCGACGACCCGGACGCGCGCAGCGGCCTGCCCGCGGGCGAATACATCGTCTACCTACCGGCCCGAACGCCGGGCGTCCGGATCGTGGACGACTGGAACGGCCTCGGTCAGCGCACCACCGGCAGCGGCACCGTCGAGTTGGACGATGTGCGGGTGCGCGCCGAGCAGCTCGTCCCCCGGGCGAAAGCCCTCGCCGGGCCCACCGCCTACGGCGCGTACGCCCAGCTTCTGCACGCCGCGATAGACACGGGCATCGCACGCGGAGCCCTCACCGCCGCAACGGAATTCGTGCGGAGCCAGGCCCGGCCGTGGTTCGAGGCCGGTGTCGATCGTGCCATCGACGACCCGCTGCTGATCCAGCGATTCGGCGAGTTGGTGGTGACGGTGGCGACGGCCGAAGCGACGCTGACTGCCGCGGCGACCGCCGTCGATTCGGCGATCCGGGGCACGCTGTCGGGCGCCGACGAACAGACCGCCGCCGGTCAGGCGTCCCTCGCCGTCGCGACGGCCAAGATCGTCGCCGACCGCGCGGCCGTCGACGTGTCGGCCGCACTGTTCGAGGTGAGCGGAACCCGCAGTGCCGCAGCGGATCTCAACCTGCACCACTTCTGGCGCAACGCGAGGACCCACACACTGCACGACCCGGTCCGCTGGAAATACCATCACCTCGGCCGTGCCCTACTCCACGGCACTCCGCCGCCCGCCCACGGCACCTTCTGACTGCTCGACCGACGCCTCGCACACGTGATCGCGAATCGCGCGTACACGGAGTCACCGTGTACGCGCGAGATCACTGCGCACCGCTAACCGGTCTTGCGGTTCTCCCTGACCTTGCGGCGGTAGGACAGCTCGTCCTCCGGGCGGTCGGTGATCGCGGTGGCTCGTTCGGCGGGGAAGTCGGCGATGGCGCCGGTCAGTTCCCGCATGGCGCCGCTGACCGCGATTCCGAAGACGCCCTGCCCGCCCTGCAGTAAATCGACGACTTCCTCGGGTGAGGTGCATTCGTACACCGAGGTGCCGTCGGAGAACAGGGTGATCCCGGCCAGATCGCCGACGCCACGACTGCGCAGGTGATCGACGGCGATCCGGATGTTCTGTAAAGAGATGCCCGCGTCCAGCAGGCGCTTCACGATCTTGAGGACAAGGATGTCCTTGAACGAGTACAACCGCTGGCTCCCAGATCCCGCCGCGCCCCGGATCGACGGGACGACCAACCCGGTCCGCGCCCAGTAGTCGAGCTGACGGTAGGTGATTCCCGCGACCTGACACGCGCTCGGCACCCGGTAACCGACCAGATCATCCGGAACCGAGTCGTCCGGGAACAAGCCAGGCTGCACTACATCCTGCGTTTGCTCTTCCACTGACCGCTCCTTGCTCTGCCGACGTTCTCGAGTACCGGAGTCACGACGGATGTTGCCCGACTTTCGAGGTTACTCCTGTCATTGTCGGACCCATACGGTCATCGGACCAAGCACCGTGAGCGGCGATTCCCTCGACCTCTACTTCAGGGTCAGAAAAAAGTCCGGCCCTAGCTGTCGGTCGCCTTGAAGTCGTCGGGGGACACCGAGTCGAGGAACTCCTTGAACTTCTCGACCTCGTCCTCACGCTCGTCGGGCATCACCAGCCCGGCCTCGGCGAGCACCGGCTCCTCGGCGAAGATCGGGCATCCCACGCGCAACGCGATGGCTACCGAGTCCGATGGTCTGGCCGAGACCCGCAGGTCGCCGTCGAAGACCAGATCGGCGTAGAAGGTGCCCTCCTGCAGATCGACGATCCGCACTTCCTTGAGGGTGTGTCCGAGTTCGGTGATGAGAATCTTGATCAGATCGTGAGTGAGCGGACGGATCGGGGTGACCCCTTCCTGCTCGAGCACGATCGCGGTGGCCTCGGCCTGCCCGATCCAGATCGGCAGATACCGCTCGCCCGCCGCCTCCCGCAGCAGCAGCACGGGCTGGTTCTGTGGCTGCTCGACACGGATGCCGATAACGCGCATCTCACTCATGCTGTTACACCTCGCATGCTCGGGCGGCCTCCGTGGTTACGCTCCGCTGCCGCCTCCGGCCGCTGACCTCTCATGCGTAGTCCTGCCTCCCATACTCGCCGCCGACGGCACGACCGCTGCCCCGCCCGGTATCACGAGTCTAGGCGAATCCGGCCACCCGGCGCTCGCGCGCGTCAGCTACCCAACGCGTTGCGCACTGCGGCTTTCACCAGTGCCGCATGCAGGTTCAGTGACAACGCGGCCAATTCGCGAACTGTTTCCTCGGCGCGGGCCCGCGCGTCGGCGTCGCGGCTCTTCGCGATCGGTGCGGCGATCTGGGCGACCAGCGCCGCCTCACGGTCGGCGGCCAGCTTGAACGCGCGCAGATGCCGTGCCTCCAAACCGAATTCGGCCATCGCCTTGGCCGCGCGCGCCAGCGTCACCGAATCGGCTTCGAAGAACCCACCCGCGCCAGGGACGATGAGTCCGGCGCGGAGCAGGTCGTCGAGGAAACGCTCCTCGATGCCCGCCTTGGCGAGCAGATCGGCGCGGGTGAGCCGCACCGCGACATCGAACCGTAATTCTTCGGGCGTGATCTCCCCCGGAACGACACCGAGGCGGCGCGGCGCGGCGGGCGCGTCGTCCTCGGTGTACTCCTTGACGCCACGCAGGGAGTGCGCGCGGGCTCGCGCCTCACGCACACCCAACGTCGCAGCACCGCTGTCGATCGCTTCCAACTGCTCCTTGATCACCTTCAACGGCAGGTACTGATCGCGCTGTGCGGTGAGCACGAAACGCAGCCGTTCGTAGTCGGCCACCGAGAACCGCCGGTATCCCGACGGTGTCCGTTCCGGCCGGATCAGGCCCTCCGATTCGAGGAACCTGATCTTGGAGATGGTGATGTCGGGAAAATCTGGTCGCAGCAAGTCGAGCACGGAGCCGATCGACATCCCTCCGCGCGCCCACTGCGCCGCCCCGGTCACAGCACTGCGCCCTTCGCGAGCACCAGCACCGGACGGGTCATCGCGAACCCGCGCCCGTCGACGACTCGGTGGCCTGCGCGCGCGGCCCCGTCAGGAAGACCAGCCGGAACTTGCCGATCTGGACTTCGTCGCCGTTCTGCAGCTCCGAGGAGTCCACCGGCTCCCGGTTGACGTAGGTGCCGTTGAGGCTGCCCACATCCACCACCTGGAACGAGTCGTCGTCCTGCCGGAACTCGGCGTGCCGACGGCTGACGGTGACGTCGTCGAGAAAGATGTCACTGTCGGGGTGGCGACCGGCCGACGTGGTCGGCTGGTCGAGCAGAAAGCGCGACCCCGCGTTCGGGCCTCGCTTGACCACCAGGAGGGCGGCACCGACCGGCAGGCCCTCGACGCCCTGCACCGGCTGTTCGCCGGCCGGCTCTCCGGAGCGCGACGAATCGACCTCGTTGAGGAAATCCGCGCGGAAGACCGATGTCGTCTCGGCCGCGGTCTCCCCGTAACCCGGGTCCCTGTTCTCGCTCACCGTTTCTCTCCTCCTCGAACCTGATTATCCATGCAAGCAGGTGCTGTCTTCGGCATTGACCGTACCCTGCCGGGGCGTGCCCGTGCAGGGAGAACTGTGAAGGCTGCGTCAGCCCCCGATAACTCCTTGATAACCCGCCGCATCCAGCAGTTCGGCGAGCGCCGCGTCCAGGCTCGCCGCGTCGTCGAAGGCGAGCTCGAACAACCAGCCCGCCTCGTAGGGGTCAGTGTTGAGCGTCTCCGGGGCCTGGACCAGATCCTCGTTCACCGCAACGACTTTGCCGCTGAGCGGGGCGTAGATATCGGACACGCTCTTGGTCGATTCGACCTCGGCGATGCTCTCGCCCGCCGTGACGTCGGCATCGGCGTCGGGCAGTTGGACGAACACCACGTCACCGAGCTGTGACTGGGCGTAGTCGGTGATACCGACACGGACCGCTGTGGGGCTGGTCCGCCGCACCCATTCGTGCTCCTCGGTGTAGTGCAGATCCTCAGGGGTCCGGGTCACAGGACGTCCTTTCGTCGTGAACGTTGCACGCAACAGTAACGGCTAGCTCCCACGGTGCGGCACAGGCGGTATCGATCGTGCGACCGCGACCGCCAGCCCCGCGTAGAGCACGCCCGTCCACACGTACAGTGCGGTGCCCCAGATCAACAGTGCCCAACCGAAGGCCCAGCCGAAACCCGCCCCCACCCAGTCCATTTCCCCGGTGAGCAGCCACGGCAGACCCGACATCAGCGCGAAGGTCGCCGCTTTGCCCAGGTAGATCACTTCCGGTGCGGGCAGCTCACGCCGTTTGTACACCGACAGGGTCACGGTGAGAACAAGGTCGCGAGCGATCAAGATCACTGCCAGCCACCACGGAATCAGGTCGCGCAGCACGAAGGCGGCCAGTGTCGTCAGCAGATACAAGCGGTCGACGAACGGGTCGAGCAGGGCGCCCAGGCGCGAGGACTGATCGAGCAGTCTGGCCAGTTTGCCGTCCAGGAAATCGGTGAAGCCGCTGGCGATCAGCAGGGCGAAGGCCCAGCCGTCGGCATGTTCGACCAGCATCAACCACAGGAAGACGGGGATGCCGATGAGGCGGAGCACGCTCAGGGCGTTGGGCACGGTCAGGATGCGGTCGCTGAACACGCCACCGCCGTCGGTGTCGCTCGTGCCAGGCGTTCCCGATTCGGTTGCCACGCCCCTGCTTACCGCACCGACCCCCCGACGCGCCATCCGGCCACGCCGAAACCCGCGCCCATTTCGTGGCAGGTGATTCGGTCGTGGCACTGTCGGGCCGCCGAACCGCTAACCTCGACAGTCGTGTCCGACAGTGGTATCGATCTGCGCTCCTCCGTCTCCCCTGAGCAGGCCCGCGCCCGTGGCCGTGCCGCCGCCACGAAGGTGCCGGTGACCGAGCGCGATCGCCCGGCCGAGAGTCCCGACCGACCGGGGGTGCTCGAGTTCGTCGAGGCCAGCAACCAGGGCAGGCTGCCACACCTCATCCCGTTGCGCATCGGCAGGATGGCGGCGTCGCCGTTCAGCTTCTTCCGCGGCGCGGCGGGCCTGATGGCCGCCGATCTCGCGGCCGGTCCGGACAGTGGTCTGCCCGCCCAGATCTGTGGCGACGCGCACGCCGCCAACTTCGGCCTCTACGGCACCCAGCGGGGCGAGATCGTGATGGATATCAACGATTTCGACGAGACGATTCTCGGGCCGTGGGAATGGGATCTCGAACGCCTCGCCGCGAGCCTCGTCCTGGCCGGACGCGAGAGCGGTGCCGACGCCGACGACTGCCTGCGCGCGGCCCGCGATGCCGCGGCCTCCTACCGCCGGACCGTCGCCGGCCTCGCCGAGCTGCCGTTCCTGCAGTCCTGGACCGATCTGCACGACGAGTCGATTCTCACCAAGGCCAAGGCCCAGGACCTGCACGACGACTTCAAGAAGGCCGCCAAGAAGGCGCGCAAGAACACCAGCGCGAAGGTGGTCGCGAAACTGACCGAGCACATCGACGATCACGAGACCGGCATCCGCAAGCACTGCTTCATCAGTGATCCGCCGGTCCTCACCGCGGTCGACGAGCAGGTCCGGGAGGCGGTGATCGACGGGCTGGAACGCTACGCGGGCACCATCCGGGAGTCGCGGCGCACGCTGCTGTCGCGGTTCGCGGTCTCCGATGTCGCGTTCCGGATCGTCGGCACCGGCAGCGTGGGGCTGCACAGTTACGTGGTGCTGCTGCACGGCAACGACGGCGAGTCGCTGGTGCTGCAGGCCAAACAGGCCAAACCCTCGGCGCTCGCACCGTTCCTTCCCGCGACCACCCACCGGCACGAGGGTGAGCGCATCGTCGCCGGGGCGCGCAGCGTGCAGTCCGACACCGACATCCTGCTCGGCTGGACGACCATCGAGTTCGACACGCCACTGCCGTTCATCGTGCGTCAGTTCCGCAACTTCAAGGGCGCCATCGACCCG
Source organism: Nocardia sp. NPDC023733 (assembly GCF_040639775.1). NCBI lineage: Bacteria > Bacillati > Actinomycetota > Actinomycetes > Mycobacteriales > Nocardiaceae > Nocardia > Nocardia sp. NPDC023733. The sequence continues at coordinate 2,039,687 of NZ_JBFAAN010000001.1, forward strand.
GCCGCGTTGTCCGCCGACGATCTCGACGACTACGGCAGGCTGGCGGGTGCCCTGCTGGCACGGGCGCACGCGCGCTCGCTCGACCCGCGCACACTGGCCGGATACCTGGACGGCGACGGTGCCGACGACGACCGCTTCGAGGAGGCCGTGGCACGCTTCGCGGTGCGCTACGCCGACCGCACCGAAGCCGATCACGCGCAGCTCGTCGCCGCCGTCGAGGGGGGCGAGCTCGCCGCCGAGCCCAGCTGAGCCGTGCGGCGCCGACCAGGCACCGGCCGCATCCTGACCGGCATCGGCACGTCGGCGAGCTACGATGTACGCCAACGGTTCTCGGCTTGCGGCGCCACCGACCAAGAAGGGCGGACCTCCATGCTCGTGCGCGTGCAGAATGCGGCAGGCACCGATGCCGAGCGGGCACTGATCAATTGGCTGCGCACCTGGAAGGACCCGTCGAGTCCGCACGGTGTCGCCACCATCAACTGCAGCCTGTTCCACAACGATCGGCTGCACCAGTTCGACGCGGTGGTGTGGACACCGACCAGCTGTGTGGTGATCGAGGCCGAAACGTTCACCGCCACCCAGCACGGTGTCCTCGAGATCCCGCTCAACGGCCCGTGGATGGTCTCCGGTGAACTCGCGCAGTTCGCCGGTGGCGAGAAGTCGACGCCGCTGGAACGCTCCAGGGAGCACACCTTCGCGCTGCAGGACTACCTCGCCGCGCGTGGGCTCGGGCAGCGTGCGGTGCACGGGCTCGGCTTGATCGTGCCGCAGCCCGGCGCCGACATCGACATCCATCAGGGTTGGCACGACCCGAGTTTCGACGTGGTCGTCACCGACGACCCCTACCGGCTCGAGCAGTATTTCGAGGTGCTCGCCGAAAAGGAACACAACCGGTGGACGGCCAACGACATCGCCATCGCTTTCCGTGGCCTCGGCATCCTGCCGTACCTGCCCGCCCCGCAGGATCTGCTCAACGAGGGTTTCCTCGGGCCGATCGATGTGACGCTGTGGCACGGTGGGCCCACCCAGGCCCAGGCCGAGGCGTACGCGGAGGAGCAGGCACGGCTCGAGCAGGAGGCGCAGTCGCGGCGCGGTCTCGTCGCACCCTGGTACAGCCCGTGGAAGCTGTACCCCCGGGTCGGTGGCGATCTCGATTTCGGGCGCGCGTTCCTGCGGATCACCCTCGCCGTCGGCATGATCATCGCGATCGTGTGGGTGCTGTGGTTCGTGGTCACCGCTGTGCTCACCTACGGGCCGGCCTGAACCGGACGCTATCGTCGGGGCCGTGATCCACCCCGGCCAGGCACTTCGCACAACCGTCCTCGCGGCCTGCGCGAGCGTCACCGCCCTGATCCCGCTGACGTTTCCGGCCGACGACGGGGCGACCGATATCGACCGGGCGATAGCCGAACCGGTGCAGCGTTCGGTCTCCCCCGAATGGGGCTCGATTCTGGTGTCGCCGAGCAACAGCGCGACCGTACTCATCGGGTTGCTGGGGTTTTGCTGCTGGTTCCTGGTGCGGCGCCAGTGGTGGCGCGCGGCGACGATGCTCGTCGTCCCGGAGGTCGCGGTGACGATCAATACGTGGTTGTTGAAGCCTTTGTGGGACAGGCAGTTACACGACTATCTGGCCTACCCGAGCGGCCACACCGTCCACTTGGTCGCGGTCGCAACGACATTCGCGTGTCTGGTGACGAGCGCCCGGGCGCGGCTCGTGGTCGTCGCGCTCACCGCGCTGGCGCTCGTCCCGGTCACCCTGGGGATGATCGAGCGGGGCTACCACCACGCCACCGATGTTCTCGGCGGCGCGGCGGCAGCGGTCACCCTCGCCGTCGCGGGGGTGTGGGCTGTCAGCTGCGGTCGAAAACGCTGGCGTCGTGCAGCATCTCGGCCCGCAGCATCGACTCCGGCACACCCATCGCCTCCACCAGCGTGAGCGCGTCGGGACGCAGCCGGTCGACGAGCTCGTTCACCCCGCGCCGAACCGCCTTGGCCCGTTCCACCGACATGAACCGGTGCATGATGTACCAGGCCAGGTTCTCCTCCAGCGAGGAATACACGTAGAGGTCGCAGACGGTTTCGGCCAGCGCCCTGGCATCGGGATCCTCGATGGCGGCGATCCCGTCGACGAATTCCTCCAGCACCAGCCGGTCGATGTGGGCGGCGCCGGCGGCAAGAATGTGGTCCTGGGCGTTGTTGAACGCCTCGAACGGACCGGTGTCCTCGGCACGGGCCCGCAGCCGGTGCGCGGCGGTGCGCAGCAGGTAGTCCTCGCGGTCGGCGAACAACTGCAGCTGCACATCACGCTTGGACAGGTCACCCTCGTCGACCGATTCGTCGTTTCGGTCGCGCAGCGTCTGAATGAGTTGGCGCACACCGGTATTGCGGCGGACCACGTCGCCCGCCATCGTCGCGGCGAAGCGCACCCAGCCGAGTGCGTCCAGGTCGCGGACCTCGTCGGCGTAGGCGGTGAGCAGTTCCTTGGCGACCAGCTGGGTGAGGACCACATTGTCGCCCTCGAAGGTGGTGAACACGTCGGTGTCGGCCTTGAGCGTCACGAGACGATTCTCGGTGAGATACCCGGCGCCGCCGCAGGCTTCGCGGCATTCTTGGATGGCGCGGGTGGCGTGCCGGGTCTGGGCGACCTTCAGACCCGCGGCGCGCTTCTCCAGCGAACGCTGCGCGCCGGGCTCGATCTCGGCGCCACGCTGAACGAGGTCCATCCGGCGCACCAGGTCGTTCTGCGCGAAGGCCAGCGCGAACGACTTCGCGACCAGCGGCAGCAGCCTGCGCTGGTGGCTGCGGTAGTCGAGCAGCAGGGTTTCCGCACCGGTGTCGGGGTCGGCGAACTGACGCCGGGCAAGGGCGTAGCGCACCGCGATGCTCAGCGCCACGCGCGCACCCGCCGCGGCGGCGCCGCCGACACTCACCCGGCCGCGTACCAATGTGCCGAGTGTCGTGAAGAAGCGCCTGCTCGGGTTCTCGATCTCGGAGGTGTAGGTGCCGTCCGGCGCGACATCGGCGTAGCGGTTGAGCAGGTTCTCGCGCGGGATGCGCACGTTGTCGAACACGATGCGGCCGTTGTCGACACCGGGCAGACCACCCTTGCGGCCGTCGTCGGAGGTGGTGACGCCGGGCAGGTCGGCGCCGTTCTCGTCGCGGATGGGCACCAGGAAGCAGTGCACGCCCTGGTTCTTGCCCCCGGTGACGAGCTGGGCGAACACCGCCGCCATCCGGGCGTGCTCGGCGGCGCCACCGATGTAGTCCTTGCGCGCCGACGGCGTCGGGGTGTCGACCACGAATTCCTGAGTGGCCGGGTCATAGGTGGCCGTGGTCTCGAGAACCGCGACATCGCTGCCGTGCCCGGACTCGGTCATCGCGAAACAGCCGAGCAGGTCGAGGGAGATGAGCCGCTTGATGTAGTCGCGGTGGCGCTCGGTGCCGAGGTTTTCCACCGCACCGCCGAAAAGGCCCCACTGGACGCCGGATTTCACCCACAGCGAGAGGTCGGCGTAGGCCAGCATCTCGAGACCGGTGACTGCGCCGCCCGGGTCCCCGGTGCCCCCGTTCTCGGGGCGGAACCCACGCTCGGGATAACCCATTCCCGCGATGACCCGCATCTGCTCGAGCACCCGTGCGCGGGCGTCCTTCAGATCGAGGTCGGGATCGCCGGTGAAGCGGTCGTCGGCGAGCTGGGTGCGTGCCTGTTCCCTGACCGCGCGCCACGGTCCGTCCAGCGCTGCGCGGAGGTGTTCTGCCGTCGTCGATGTGCCGGTAGCCATGTCTTCGACCATAGCCCGGTCGGCGGCGTACCGGCGGCGGTGAAACTCCTTCCGGCAACCTCTTGTGGACGGATTGAACACTCGTTTAGTATATTGAACATGTGTTTAACCAACAGCCCGTTTCGCAAGGATCCCCCACCGACCTGAGCACCGCCGCGCGCATCCGTGACGCCGCGATCGACCTGTTCGGAGAGCAGGGATTCGGTGTCGGCGTGCGTGCCATCGCCACCGCCGCCGGGGTGTCACCGGGCTTGGTCAATCACCACTTCGGGTCCAAGGACGGCCTGCGCGCGGCGTGCGACGAACGAGTGATCGAGATCATCCGCGACGAGAAGTTGCGGGCCATCCGCGCCACCGGTCCGACCGGGATGCTCGACGCGTTGGCCGAGATCGAGATCTATGCCCCCTTGGTGGCCTACATGCTCCGCAGCTTCCAGGCCGGCGGACCGCTTGCCGAGTCGCTGCTCGAGCACATGATCGACGACGCCGTGCAGTACACCCAGACCGCCGTCGACGAAGGCCGCATCAAACCGAGCCACGATCCCGTGGCCCGTGCCCGCTATCTGGTGCTCTGCCATGTCGGAGCCATGAACCTCTATCTGCAGATGCGTAGTCAGCGCGAGGGAAAACTCGACTACCGCAAGGCGATTCGCGAGCTGTCCACCGAACTCACCTTCCCGGCCGTCGAGCTCTACACCCAGGGCATGCTGACCGACCCGTCTCTGCTCGACTCTCTCCTCGAGGAGTAGCAATGCCGTCCCCCACCCAGCAGGTCGTCGAAACCCAGGGCCTGCGCAAAACTTTCGGCCGCTTCACCGCTCTCGACGGGCTGGACCTCCAGGTCGGGCCCGGTGAGATCCACGGGTTCCTCGGACCCAACGGTGCGGGCAAGTCCACCACCATCCGCATTCTGCTCGGCGTGCTGCGAGCCACCGACGGTTCGGCCCTGCTGTTCGGCCGCGATCCATGGGCCGACGCGGTGTCGCTGCACGAGCGGATCGCCTATGTGCCAGGCGATGTCACGCTGTGGCCGTCGCTGTCGGGCGGGGAAACCATCGACCTGCTCGCCCGCATGCGCGGTGGGCTCGATCAGGCACGCCGGGCCGAGTTGATCGAGCGCTTCGAACTCGACCCGACCAAGAAGGCACGCACGTATTCCAAGGGCAACCGGCAGAAGGTGGCGCTGGTGTCGGCGTTCTCCGCCGAGGCCGACCTGCTCATCCTCGACGAACCGACCTCGGGCCTGGATCCGTTGATGGAGCAGGTCTTTCAGGAATGTGTGCGCGATGCGGCCGCGCGCGGCGCGACGGTGCTGCTGTCGAGCCACATCCTCTCGGAGGTGGAGCACCTGTGCGACCGGGTGACCATCATCCGGGCGGGGCGCACCGTCGAATCCGGTTCGCTGAGCGAACTGCGACACCTGAGCCGCACCGCGATCACGGCCGAATTGATCGGCGACCCAGGCGATCTGAGCACGCTGGCCGGCGTCGAGGACGTGGAGCGTGACGGTTCGACCCTGCGCTGCCAGGTCGACGCCGACAACCTGGGCGCGCTCATCCGGGTACTCGGCGACGCCGGTGTCCGAAGCCTGACCAGCACTCCCCCGACGCTGGAAGACCTGTTCCTGCGCCACTACCACGTCGATCAGCCCGAGAAGGTGCGCGCATGAGCACGCTCGCCGCCACCGGTCGTTTCTCCGGAACATCCCGCGCCGCAGACGAATTCACCGGCACCGGGCAGATGCTGCGGCTCGCGCTGCGCCGTGACCGGGTGGTCGCCCCACTATGGGCATTGCTGATCGGGCTGATGCCGGCGATCCAGGTGGTGTCGATCAAGGATCTCTACACGACACAGGAACAGCTCGACAGTTTCGCCACGACGACGGCCGCCAGCCCGGCGCTGGTCGCCATGTACGGCCCGGTGTTCAGTTCGGCCCTCGGCTCGATCGGCACCTGGAAGGCCGGGGCCATGTACGCGCTCATCGCGATCGCGGCCGTGCTCACCGTGATCCGGCATACCCGGGTCGAGGAGGAGACCGGGCGCGCGGAACTGGTCGGCGCGACGAGCATCGGCCGGTTCGCCGGCCTCACCGGCGCGCTCCTGCTCACCTACGGCGCGTCGGCGATCGCCGGAATCGCCTGTGCGGCTTCACTGCTCGCGACAGACCTGCCCCTCGCCGGGTCGGTCGCGTTCGGTGCGGTACTGGCCGGGTCCGGGGTCGTCTGGGGCGCGGTGGCCGCGGTCGCCGCGCAGCTGAGCACGGGTGCCAGGATCGCGCGTGGCATCGCCCTGGGATCCCTGGGTGCGGCGTTCGCGGTGCGTGCCGTCGGTGACGCGGGAAACGGTGTGCTGTCGTGGTTTTCGCCGGTGGGCTGGTGCCTGCAGATCCGGCCGTTCGCCCAGGAGCGCTGGTGGGTGCTCGTGCCGCTGCTTGTCCTCGGCGCCGGTGCGACGCTGCTCGCCTACCAGCTGCTGCGTACCCGTGACCTCGGCGCCGGCCTGTTGGCCGACCGACCGGGACCGGCTACCGCGGGCGCCGGGCTTTCGGGGCCCTTCGGACTGGCCTGGCGGCTACAACGCGGGTCACTGCTCGCGTGGACGACCGGTTTCGCCCTCTACGGTCTGCTCATCGGTGGCGCGGTGACCGGCATCGGCGACATGCTCGACGGCAGTGAATCGCTGCGTGATGTCATCACCTCGCTCGGCGGTTCGGACGATCTGGAGAAGTCGTTCATCGCCTACGCGATCGCGATGCTCGCGGCCGCCGCGTCGGCCTACTCGGTGTCGGCGGTGCTGCGACTGCACGAGGAGGAGAACACCGGTCGCACCGAAAGCGTGCTGGCGGCCGCTGTCGGCCGGATCCGGTACGCGGGCAGCCATCTGCTGTTCGCCCTCGGCGGTCCGGCGGTGGGCCTGCTGGCCGCCGGGCTGGCGATCGGTGTGGTCTGGGGCGCGACCGGTGGCGACCCGGCAAGCAAGATCGGCCAGGCGCTCGCCGCGGCGGCCGTGCAACTGCCCGCCGTGTGGGTGGTCACCGCCGTCACGGTGCTGCTCGTCGGCGCCCTGCCCCGGTTCGCGCCGCTGAGCTGGGGTGTGTTGAGCGCGATGGTCGTTGGGTTCCTGCTCGGCTCACTGGGCGGCTTCCCGCAGTGGGTGCTCGATCTCGTGCCGTTCGTGCATCCACCGAAGCTGCCGGGTGCGGAGTTCACCGCCACCCCGATCGCCTGGCTGCTCGCGGTAGCGGGAACCGGCATCGCAGTGGGCTTGTTCGCCTACCGTCGCCGCGATCTGCGCTGAAACGGGCTGGGCCGGTGCGTGTTCGGCGCACCGGCTCAGTACGCGCCCTCGCCCCGGGTGACCACCCCGATGGTTCGTGCGATGAGGGCGACATCCAGCACCATCGACCAGTTCTCCACGTACGACAGGTCCAGGCGCACCGAATCCTCCGGTGACAGGTCCGAGCGGCCACTCACCTGCCACAGCCCGGTGAGCCCCGGCTTCACCAGCAGCCGCCTGCGCATCTCGCCGTCGTAGGTGTCGACCTCACGCTGTACCTGCGGCCTCGGCCCGACCACGCTCATCTCACCGCGCAGCACATTGAAGAACTGCGGCAGCTCGTCGAGACTGTATTTGCGCAGGAAGCGGCCGACCGGCGTCACCCGTGGATCGTCTTTGACCTTGAAGAACACCGGGTTTCCGCCGTGCTCGGCGATGAGTTCGTCGACGGCGGTGTCGGCATCCGGGCGCATACTGCGGAACTTGATCATCCGGAACGGCACGCCGTCGCGGCCGATCCGCTCCGACAGGTAGAACACCGGGCCGGGGCTGCTCAGCTTCACCGCCAGCGCGATGGCGAGCAGCACCGGTGCGCTGAGCAGCACCACCATGGCCGCGAAACAGAAGTCGAACAGCGCCTTGCGGGTGGACTTGGCCCGTCCGTAGCGCGGCCGGTCGATGTGCAGCATCGGCATCCCGGCCACCAGCCGGTGATTGAGGCGCACACCGGCGATGTCCACCACACCCGGTGCCACGATCAGATCGACGCCGAGCGGGTCGAGTTCCCATGCCATGCGCCGCAATTCGGCCGGGCCGAGATGGTCGGTCGCGGCCACCGCCACCGAGCCGGCCCCGCTGCGGCGCACGGCATCGAGTACGGAGCGGTCGTCACCGAGAACCGATGCGCCACCGAGGGTTTCGACCCGTTCGCCCGGCCCGGTCGGCACGCACACCCCGACCACCCGGTATCCGGAGGCCGGGTCGTCGGTGAACGCCGTAGCCATGGCGTGGGCGGCTTCGGGCGAGCCGACGACGAGCACCGCGGTGTGGCAGCGGCCTTCGGCCCGCAGGCTGCGCAACTGCCTGCGCCAGGCCAGTCGCCCGGCGATCAGGCCGAAGAGTCCGGCGGGCAGCGCGATGGCCAGGTAGCCGCGGGCGAATTCGATGCGGAACAGCAGCGCGAGAATGGCGAGGACACCGAACAGCCGCAGGCTCGCCGACACCAGCCTGCGGAATTCCTCACTGCCGGTGCCGATCACCTGGGGTGCGCGGGTGCCGTACCCGTGCAGTAGCGCGAGCCAGCCGAGCGCGAGGGCGAGCGACACCGCGGAATAGCCGATGTCGTACGGCAAGGGCCAGGCCAGCGTCGAGTCGACAGGTCCGTCGAAACGCAGCGCCTGCGCGGTACCGACGGCACCCACGACAGCGACGGCATCGGTGACGATCAGGCGCCGCACGAATGCGGTCTGCCAGCTTTCCCGTCGCAAGTCGCGCACCGCGTGCACGCCGGTGACGGCATCCATCTCGCCACTACTGGTGAGCTCGTAGCTCATGAACCGACACACCTCCCCTATCGGGAGTCGAACCCTTCCGATCGCCGGCGACCAGAACGCGACCAATGCGATGGCCGCTACGCCCCTCGATTCGAAACCCGTGGGACGATCGTTACACATCGCCGAAATTCCTCCACATCGAAGCGCAAGCGCCACAACGCGATCCAGAGATTAGCTCAGCAAGGTGGCGAGCGGTGGACGAGATCACGCAAAGTCCATGGCATTTCGACATGAAAGCAGGAAAACCGATTTCCCGAGTGGGTGACATCACATTCATCGCAGGAATGGTCGTCTTCGCCGAAAATTAGCCGATCGCGGTTTCACCTGGCCTGATCCCCGATATGGGCACCGCGGTGTTTTCCGGGTCGCAACATTTTCCGGCGGCTATGGTCCGGGCCGCGCTGTAACGTCTCGTCCCGCAGGACCGACGTCCGGCATGTCCGGCATCGGCCGCGACAATTCTCGCGTCTGATGAAGGTGGACCCGTTGCAATGTCGGCTGTGTGATTCCGGGCAGCTCACGAGCGTGCTCGACCTGGGCGCCACCCCGGCGTGTGAGAGCTTCCTCGACAGCGAGCGGCTCGAGTCACCCGAAATGACCTATCCGCTGCATCTGCGACTGTGTGAACAATGCCTGCTGTTGCAGATCCCGGCACTGATCACCCCCGAGGACACCTTCACCGAGTACGCCTATTTCTCGTCGTTCTCCGACAGCTGGGTGCGTCATGCCGAGGACTTCGTCGACACCGCGGTGCGGCGTCTGGGACTCGGGGCCGAATCGTTCGTCGTCGAGGTGGCGAGCAACGACGGGTATCTGCTGCGGCACGCGGTGGCGCGCGGTATCCCGTGTCTCGGCATCGAGCCGTCGGTCAATGTCGGCGCCGCCGCCCGCGCGGTCGGTGTGCCGACGGAAACCGCGTTCCTGCACGAGGATTCGGCCGCGCGGGTGCGAGCCGAGCACGGACCGGCCGATCTGGTCGTCGCCAACAACGTCTATGCCCACATCCCCGATCTGCGCGGTTTCACCCGGGCGCTGCGCACCCTGCTCAGTGACGACGGCTGGCTCAGCATCGAGGTGCATCACGCGCTGAACCTGGTGCGCCACGGCCAGTTCGACACCATCTATCACGAGCACTTCCAGTACTACACCGTGCATTCGGCGCAGCGCGCGCTCGCGGTGGGCGGCCTGACGGTCGTGGACGTGGAGTTGCTCGACACCCACGGCGGTTCGCTGCGGCTGTGGGCGCGCCCGGACGCCGTCGCCGAGCCCGGTCCGCGGGTCGCCGAGGTGCTCGACCTCGAACGCGAAGCCGGGCTGCACACCCCCGTCGGATATCTGGACCTGGCGCCGCGCGCGGAGGCGGTGCGCCAGGAGTTGCTGCGCTTCCTGCTCGACTGCCGTGCGCAGGGCAAGCGGGTCGTCGGCTACGGTGCTCCCGGCAAGGGCAACACCCTGCTCAACTACTGCGGCATCCGACCCGACCTGCTCGAGTACACCGTCGACCGCAACCCCTACAAACACGGGCGCTACACCCCGGGCACCCGCATCCCGATCCATCCGCCGGAGCGCATCGACGCGGACCGGCCCGACGTGGTGCTCGTGCTGCCCTGGAATCTCGAAACCGAGATCAGCGCACAGCTGCGCCACGTGGGCGAATGGGGCGGCGAACTGGTCTACCCGCTGCCGGTGCTGCACCGCGGCGAGCTGGAAACGAGAGTGAATCGATGAAGGTCGTGTTGTTCTGCGGCGGGTACGGCATGCGCATGCGCGGCGGGTCCGACGACATCGTGCCCAAGCCGATGCAGCTGGTCGGTCCGCGACCGCTGCTGTGGCACGTGATGCGGTACTACGCGCACTTCGGGCACAAAGAGTTCATCCTGTGCCTCGGCTACGGCGCCGAACACATCAAGAACTTCTTCCTGACCTACCAGGAGACAGCGTCCAACGACTTCGTCATCCGCGACGGAAAGGTCGAACTGCTCGGCACCGATATCAGCGACTGGTCGATCACCTTCGTCGACACCGGGGTGGAATCGGCGATCGGTGAGCGGTTGCGCCGGGTGCGCGAGCATCTCGACGGTGACGAGTTCTTCCTGGCCAATTACGCCGACGTGCTCACCGACGCACCGCTCGACACCATGATCGAGCGTTTCCACGCCTCGGGTGCGGCGGCGTCGATGATGGTCGTTCCCCCGCAGTCGTCGTTCCACTGTGTGGACATCACCGACAGCGGCGAGGTGAAGGACATCATGCCGGTGGCGCGGATGCCGCTGTGGGAGAACGGCGGGTTCTTCGTGCTCAGCCAGGAGATCTTCGATCTGTTGCCGCCCGGGGGCGATCTGGTGGCCGACGCGTGCGGCACGCTGGCCGGGCAGGGCCGCCTGTTCGGGTACCGGCACCTGGGTTTCTGGAAGCCCGCCGACACGTTCAAGGAGCGCGCCGAACTCGACGACGCCTACCGCAACGGTTCGCGGCCGTGGATGGTGTGGGAGTCGGCGTGATCGGTTTGTTCACCCGCCCGCCGAAGAGGATCGCGGTGCTCGGCGCGCACTGTGACGATATCGCCATCGGCATGGGTGCCACCCTGCTCGCGCTCACCGCCGCCGACCCGGAGGTCGAGGTGCGGGCACTGGTGCTCTCCGGTGGCGGCACCGCGCGCGAGGACGAGGAACGCGCGGCGCTCACCGCCTTCTGCTCCGGGACGAAACCCGAGCTCGAGGTGCTCGACGTGCCGGACGGGCGCGCGCCCGCGCACTGGGACCGGATCAAGGACGCGCTCGCCGCGTTCCGCCGCGGCGGTGAACCGGAGGTGGTGTTCGCGCCGCATCGCGGTGACGCTCACCAGGATCACCGGTTGCTCGCCGAGCTGGTGCCCACCGAGTTCCGTGACCACCTGACCCTCGGCTACGAGATCCTCAAGTGGGAGACCGACACTCCGGCGCCCACGCTGTACCACCCGATGGATGCCGAACTGCTGCACCGCAAGTCGCAGTTGCTGCACGAGCACTATCCGTCGCAGACGGGCCGTGACTGGTTCGACGAACAGGCCTTCCTCGGGCTGGCCCGGATGCGTGGCGTGCAGTGTCACGCGCCGTATGCCGAGGCGTTCGTGCTCGACAAAGCGATCATCAGATGGGAACAGACGTGAACATGCGGGTACTTGTCACCGGGCATCAGGGGTACCTCGGCACAGTGATGGTCCCGATGCTCCAGGCCGCGGGCCACGAGGTCACGGGTCTGGACATCGGGTACTTCGCCGAGTGTGTGCTCGGCGAATTCGCCGGTGACCCAGCGGGTCTCGCCGTGGATCTGCGGGAGGTGACGGTCGAGCAGTTGCGCGGGTTCGACGCGGTGATCCACCTGGCGGCCCTGTCGAACGATCCGCTCGGCGCGCTGGCGCCCGAGATCACCTACGACATCAACCATTACGCCTCGGTCCGGTTGGCACGGCTGGCCAAGGAGGCAGGGGTGCGCCGGTTCCTGTACGCCTCCACGTGTTCGGTGTACGGCGCGGCGGGCGAGGAGCTGGTCACCGAACAGGCACCGCTGCGCCCGATCACGCCGTACGCCGAGAGCAAGGTGCGGGTCGAAGACGATGTGGCGGCGCTGGCCGACGACGACTTCGTCCCGGTATTCCTGCGCAATGCAACGGCTTTCGGGTTCTCGCCGCGACTGCGTGCCGATATCGTGCTCAACAACCTGGTCGGGTACGCGGTGCTCACCGGTGAGGTGAAGGTGCTCTCCGACGGCACGCCGTGGCGCCCGCTGGTGCACGCCGCCGATATCGCGACCGCGTTCGCGATGTGCCTGACCGCGCCGGCGGCCGACGTCTCGTGCCGCGCGTTCAATATCGGCACCGAGGTCAACAACCTCACCGTCGCCGAGATCGCGGGGGCCGTGGTGGACGCGGTGCCGGGTTCGCGGTTGGTGATCACCGGTGAGAGCGGTGCCGATCCGCGCTCGTACCGGGTCGACTTCTCGGCCGCGCGCGAGGTCCTCGGCTTCGAGGCTGCGTGGACGGTGCCTGCCGGTGCCGAGGAGCTGTTCACCGAATACACCACGCGCGGACTCACGTCCGAGGCGTTCTTCCAGCGTTTCACCCGGCTGCCGCACCTGCGTGGGCTGTGCGAGGCGGGTGTGCTCGACGAGCGGTTGCGCCGGATCAGTGCGCGGGCGTCAGCGTAGCGCGCAGCCGCGCCCAGCTGCCCGCGCGCGCGTCGCGCTCGGAGACCACGGTCACCGGCAGCGGCCAGTCGATGTCCAGGTCGGGGTCGTCGTAGGCGACCCCGAGGTCTTCGGCGGGGTCGTGTGGGCGGTCGATGCGGTAGCACACGTCGGCGACCTCGGTGAGCGCCTGGAAGCCGTGCAGGAAGCCCGGCGGCACGTACAGGTGGTGGAACAGCTCGTCGTCGAGGCGGAAGGCTTGCCGCGCACCGAAAGTGGGCGAACCGGGGCGGATGTCGACGAGTACGTCGTGCACCGCGCCGTGCGCGCAACGCACCAGCTTGGCCTCGCCACGACCGCCGCGCCCGTGCATGCCCCTGATCACCCCGCGCTTGGACCGCGACTGCGAGTCCTGTACGAATCTCGCTGCGGCACCGTCGATTCCGAGATGAACATCGAATTCTTCGGCGTCGAAGGTGCGGGTGAACAGGCCGCGGTCGTCGCGAAACGGCTCGGGGACGAGCACAACCACGTCGGCCAGTTCGGTCGCTTCGATACGCACGAGGACATCCTGCCATGACCCGCCGCTGCCGAGGTTGCGGTGACACCGCGCTGCGCACCCTGCTCGACCTGGGCACGGTGCCCGCCGCCGACCACTTCCCATCTCGGGATTCCCCGGTCCAGCCTGCCGAGTCCGGGCATCCGCTGCGGATGGACCGGTGCGCGGCGTGCGGTCTGGCGCAGCTCGCCGACGACGACACCGTCACCGCCGAACCGCGCGGGATCGAACCGCAGGCGCTGCGCGATCAGGCGGCCGACGCGATCGACCGGGTACGGGCGGCCGGTCTGCTCGCAGGCGCGACCGTGACCGAGTTCGGCAGTCCGCACGGCGGTACCTGGTTGCCGCTGCCCGGTTTCACCGAAGCCACCGGCCCCGCAGACATAGTTCTCGATTGTTTCGGCATCATGCACGAACCGGACCAGCGCGCCGCCTTCGCCGCCCGCGCCGCAGCGACCGCGCCCGCGGGTGTGCTGCTCGTGCAGTTCCACTCGCTGGCCGCGATCGTGGCGCAGGGGCAGTGGAATGCGTTGCGGCACGGCCATTTCGCCTACTACTCTCTCGCCTCCCTGCGCACCCTTCTCGCCGCGGCGGGGATGAGCGTCGTGACGGCATGGGACTTCGACCTCTACGGCGGCACGGTGCTGGTCGCCGCACGTCACGGTTCGCATCCCGCCGCCCGGGCGGTCGAGGAGTTGCTGGCAGCCGAGGAGGAGGTGTTAGCGGCGGCCGGCGGACTGCAGCAGGTGGTGGATCGCCACGTCGACGCTCTCCACGATTGGCTGGAAGACCGTGCCGCCCAGGGTCTTCGGACCTTCGCCTACGGCGCTGCCTCCCGCGCTGTCGCCCTCCTGGCGATGGCGGGCGCGCACCGGGAACTCCTCGCCGGGGTGGCCGATGCCTCGCCCGGCAAACAGGGCCGACGCATGCCGGGAACCGACGTCCCCATCATCTCCCCCGCCGACCTGGTGGCGGCCGAACCCGACGCTGTCCTGCTCACGCTCCCCGACCTCCTCCGCGAAGTCCGAACTTCCCTACCGCAACTCGACGGCCGCTGGTTCGTCGACGATCCCCTCCGCCCGCGAAAGGTCGACCGGTAGCCGATTCTCGGCAACTCGTCGTCCCCTATCCGCACGACCTGCCGGAAACCCGCTGGCCGAGCGCGCACGGCTGATGGGATCCACCCATCGAAGGACGGCCGGTACGCCCGACGTCCGACCTGCGCACCGTAGGGTTCACGGTGAGCCCGGCGCTGCCGACGTCGAGTTCCCGGGCGGTGTCGACATCGCTCGGTTCCCGTCGCCGACCACTGTGTCGAACATGTGCGGGCGGGTCCGGGTGCGGTTGTGGCGGGTGGCGATCTTCGCGAGTCCCGCTTCGCGGAGCCGAGCGCGCAGGGCGTGGTCCTCGGTGATCCGGCTCAGCGCCTCGCGCAGGGCGTGTGGGTCGTCGGGGCGGACGCATACCGCGACGTCGGTGCTCACATTGCCGCCGTGGTCGGTCGCGACCACGGGGACACCGACGCTCATCGCCTCGAGCACCACCAGTGGTCCCGCTTCGGGGAGGACGCTGGCCGAAACGAGAACGTCCCAGCCTCGGATGGTGGGCAGTGGGTCGACGTGGCCGAGGAAGTGCACACGGCCGACGAGGTCGGGCTGGGCCGCGCGGTCGCGCAGGCGCGCCAGATACGGTTCGTCGCCGGGCAGGGCCGTTCCCGCGATCTCGACACTCACTTCGGGCAGGGCCGCGACGGCTTCCAGCAGCACGTGGTGGCCCTTCCACTCGGTGATCACGCCGAGGATGCCGACCACGGGGTGCGAGCGAACCACTACGGGTGCGGGCTCGACCGGCCACGGCACCCCGAGCCACGCCACCTCGGTCTCGATCCCGAGCGCACGCACCGGGGCCGCCGCCCGTTCGGACACCGCGACGGCCCGTGCCAGCGCCAGCCGACCGATCCGCGCCACCGCGAATTGTCTTGTGCTGGCGAGGATGTCGTGTACCAACCACACGGTGTCACGGCGCCGAGGCACCGACATCGCCACGGCGGGCAGGGCCATCGTCGAGTTCACCACCAGCCGCGCCCGGCCCCCGCGCGAGGCCTTTCGCAACGCGGCGGCGGCCAGCACCCAGTGCCACAGCATCACCAGTGCGGCCGCGAACCGCGCACCGCCCTGCTGACCCGACAAGCCGAGTTCCGGGATCGCCACATGCCCCACCGAGCCGGGCAGCCGCAGGCTGAGCGCACCGACCGGACACGCCACCCGCACTCGGTACCCGCGCGCGACGGCCACCTCGATCAGATCGAGCATCACCTTCTCGGCACCGGAGGCCTGCGCACTGTGGGCGACGAACAGCAGGTCCCGATCAGCGCCCGGCACGCAGCACCTCCGCGTGGTTGCGCACCACGGTCACCGCCGGTTTCTCGGAGTAGTCGCGGCGCAGCAGCCCGAAGTTGTCCTCGAGGTCGTGCGGGTCGCCGCCCGCGTCGACCAGCGAGTAGACGAACACGGGGCCGATATCGTGGATGGCGGCGACCATGCCGAGCCCCTGATCGATGATCTGGGCCTGCACGTCCTCGCTCACGGCCCGCGCGCCCGCACCGGTCGGCGCACCGAACTCGGTGGGCCACAACTGCATGGTGGTGTCGTGGTTGGCGTCCATGATCCGCCGGATCCGCATGAGGTTGCCGAAGGCGTTGTACCAGCTCTGCGATTCGGGTAGTTCGGGATAGGAGTACGGGTGCACGGCGACAGCGTCGAAGTCGGCGGCCGCGCCGATGGCGTAGAGCGCTTCGACGAAGGTGGCGGGGGCGATGTCGCGGCCGTCGTCGGCGGCCGGTGCCAGGCCGCCGACGATGATCTGCCCGTGCGGCTGGCGTGCGCGCACCGCGAGCGCGGCTTGCCGCAGCAGGTGCGCGTAGGTGGCGACATCGGGCTTCGGCGCGAAGAACGCGGTCACATTCGGTTCGTTCCAGACCTCCCAGTGCGAGATCTGGTCGCGATAATGCTCCACCGCGTCACCGACGAACCGCCCGAACAACACCGGTTGCGGTGCGGTCTTGCTGCCGCCGTCACCGCCGTGGGGGCCGGCCCAGGCGGGCGCGTAGGTGAGGATCGCGAGCACCGAAAGGTTGTGGGCGCGCGCGGCCCGCACGGCGCGGTCGGTGGCCGACCAGTCCTGTTCGCCGCGAACGGGTTCGATCACCGACCAGTCGATGTCGATGCGCACCCAGGTGGCGCCGGTCTGCGCCACGATGCCCATCTGCCGGTCCAGTTCGGCGGCGTCGAGCTGCAGCCAGGTGTGTCCGCCCGAGATGCCCAGACCGCCGCGCACCACCGGTTCAGTGCTCGCCGTCGGCTCCGGTGCGCACCCGAGGACTGTCGCCATGACGACCACGGCGGTCAGTCCCGCCCGAGCGATTCGCCACAGTGTCATCGGTTTCCGGTCCTCGCAAGCTTCGTATGGTCAATCCCTCGGTCCTTCGCATGATGCTTCCGGCGATGAGAACGTATATCAGGCAGGCCGGAGCGCAGGTGAGAATCCACGGGGGCGCCCAGTGCCGTTGGGCCAGGCTCGCCGCGACGACGACGGCTCCGGCGACACCGGTGAGCGCGGCCACCGTCGCGACCGGGAGCAGCCGCCGCAGCCGGACTGTCGCGAGCACCGCGATCCACACCGAGATCAGCAGCACCACCTGGGCGATCAGCCCGGCGATCGCGGCGCCCTCGTAGGACATCCGGTCGATCAACGGCCACGCGACGCCCAGGTTCACCGCGAGCGCCAGGGCGGCGATCCACGGGATCAGGGTGTTGCGTCCGGTCGCCATGAGCGCGACCAGGCCGAGATTCGCGACGGCGCCCAGCAGACCGGAGGTCACCTGGATGCGGCCCGCGTCCGCCGCCTCGACGAAGTTCTCGCCGAACAGCAACCCGATCACCTGGCCTGCGACCGGCCAGAAAGCCACGAGGGCGAGCAGACCGAGGGCGATCAACGCGACGTTCGCCTGCCGGAAGTAGCGCCGGAAACGGGCCGGGTCGTCGGGCCACAGCGCGATCAGCAGGGTCGTCAGCGGCGCGACGACCGAGACGGCGGCGGTGTCGAGCAGATCGGCGAATTTCATACCGACGGCGAACAGACCGACGGCTTCGAAGCTGTCGGCGTGCCCGAGCAACAGCAGCCCGACCTTCTGCAACATGATGATGAGTGCCAGACCGATGCTCAGCGGCAGCGCCTCGCGCAACATCGGCCCCCACCAGCGCAGCTCGATGCGCCGTGCCGGAACGGGTCCGCCGAGGCCGCGCGTCACCGCGACGATCTTCACCACGACCGCGACGGCCTCGTAGGCGATGGCAGGCACCACGACCCACAGCAGCGTCGGCGCCCACAGCACCGCGGCGACCGTGAGCGCCAATTGGACGCAGCGCGCGAGGGATTCGGCGGCTGCGACCAGGGTCAGGCGCATCGTCGACTGGAACAGGATGGTCAGCGCGTGGCTCGGGGTGGCGATCACCACCACCAGCCCGGCGAGCGCCGTGGCCGTGACAACCGGTGTGGGGCACCGCATCACGAGGACATAGCCGATGGCGAGCCCGTACCCGACCAGGCCGAGGACGGTGCGCAGCACGATGAACGAGGCGGCCACCTCGGAGGCCTCGGTGGGGTCGCCGTGCACGAGCTTGCCGATGACTGCGCGGCCGACACCCAGGTCGGTGACGATCGCCAGCATGCCGAGCAGACCGAAAACGAAGGAGAAATAGCCCCATTCGACCGTCGGCAGCGACCGCGCGATGAGGGTGGTGCCGAGCAGGCCGAGCGCGGCGGCGAAGATCCGGGCGGCCAGCATGGCGGCGGTGTTGTTGGCCGCGGCGCGACCCGATTGGGCGCGGCGCCTGCCCTCGGCTTGCTCGTCGAGGGCGGCGGTCTGCTCGCTCACGGCAGGAGTCCCGCCGTGCGATAGGCGGCGACGGTGGCCTCGGCGGTGGCCTGCCAGCTCAGTTTCGTCATCGCGACCAGGCCACGGTCGCGCAGTTCACGATTGGCGGCCTCGTCGTGCAGCAGCGGACGCATCGCCCGGACCCACGCCTCGGGGTTCGTGCCCTCGACCAGGATCGCACCGTCACCGCAGACCTGCGGTAGCGCGCCGACCGCGCTGGCGACGACCGCGCCACCGCAGGCCATGGCCTCCACCGGCGGCAGCCCGAACCCCTCGTATTCCGAGCAGTAGGCAACCACGGTCGCGGCCGCGTACAGGGCGGGCAGGTCGGCCAGGTCCACGTAGCCGAGCCCGATCGCCGAGGCCGGTGCCTGGGGGCCGTCGGATCCGGCGCCCGCCAGCACGAGCGGGATGTCGAGGTCGCCCGCGACCTGCGCCAGCATCGCGACCTGCTTGCGTGGTTCGACGGTGCCGACCTGCAGCACGAAGCGTGGCGGCAACGTGTACCGGGCGCGAACCCGGTCCACGGCGGCCTCGTCGGGCACCGTCGCCCAGGCGGCCGGGGCGAGCGGGACGACGACGGCCTCGCGCCCGAAGCGGTCCGCGATGCGCTGTGCGGTGAATTCGGAGACGGCGATGAGCAGGTCGGCGCGGGTCAGCGACATCCGCAGCAAGAGTTGCTCGCCGCGGGCCCGGTAGCGGCTGAACGCCCACGGTACGTCGAACACCGACAGGTCGTGCACGGTGCTGACCGTGGCCCTCGGGCCGCTGAGCGGGATGTCGACATCGAGTCCGTGGAACACGTCGGCACCGCGCTGCGGGGCGATGCCGTGCCAGGCCCGGCGCGCCCCCGCCGCCACCGGTCGCGTCACCGGGGCGATGCTCTCGGGCAGCACGGGCGCGGCATCGGCCTGGACGAGCGCCGACAGCGCGGTTCCCGGCATCAGCCCGGCCATCCTCGCCAGCAGTTCGCGCTGGTAGGTGGCGACGCCCGCCCCGTTCGGCCGGAACGCCAGCGCACCGAAACACACTGCGCTACTGGAGGATTCATTCATGACGGCACCTGTTCGGGGACAGAGTTCGGGTCGGCGGACACCGGCTCGGGTCGGCGTTGCGTGACGGCACACCCGACGACCGCGGCGAGCAGCCAGAAATAGAAGTCGGTCGGGAAGATCTCGAAGTAGCTCGAGGCCACCGCCGCGACCGCGCTGGCGAGCACGGACGCCGCGACACCGAGCGCCAGGGCCGAATCCGGGCCGCGCAGCGCACGGGCACCACGAAACGCGAGCAGGAAGATCGCGACGAGGATGGCGCAGAACAGCCACACCCCGATCGGGCCGAGCTCGATGAGCAGCTTCACGTAGTAGTTGTCGGGTTGATAGGGACGCCCGTAGATCTGGACCTCGCCGGTGGCGTACGGCATCTCCCCCGCCATCGGCCCGAGTTCTTCGACGAGCAGCCGCGCCGCCGCCGCACCGGTGGAACCGAGTCCGTCACCGAAGGGATGGCTGCCGACCGTGCGCATCACGGTGTTCCAGCCGGTACTGCGGTCGGCCAGGCTCGACGAGGAGAACAGCGAACTACTGGCCTGCGACGACACCGCGATCCCACCGACGACGACCACCGCGACGGACCCGAGGATCACCGGCATCAGCTGACGGCGATACCGCACGACCGCCAGCAGCAACGCCCCGACGAGCAAGCCGGCCAGCGCCGCCCGCACCACGCTCGCGGCGGCACCGAGCACCAGGATCGGGGTGGTCATCAGGAACACCCGGTTGCGGGCGCGCCGAGGATCGGCCAGCGCCACCGAACCACCCACCAGCAACACCGTCACCAGGTAGAAGGCATAGGGAAACGGCTGATTGAACGTGCTGAAGGAACGGAGCAGACCACCGGCGAAGCGGATCGTCTCGTTGTACTCGTAGCCCATCTTCGCCAGCCCGGCACCGCCGATCACCTGTTGGGCCAGGCCGAACAACGCGATACCCACCGATTCGACCATCATGATCGTCACCAGCAGATCGCGGTCGCGGGGGGTGAAGGGCCGCAGGTAGAGGATCAGCGGGATCACGACGAAGTAGAAGAACGTGATCTTGATGGCGAACAGCCCGAGCGTTCCGGCCGTGACGAACGCCGACACCACACCGAACACACACAGCGCGGCACCGAAGGGCACCCACGGCAGCGTCGGACGCGGCTCGGTCAGCCGGTGCGGCACGAACAGCGCCACGGCGAGCGTCAGACACAGCAGCGCCTCTTTCCACCCCGCCACCTGCATCCAGCCCGGAGCGATCTCGAGCAGACCGTTGAACGGGACGAGCGCGGCCACCAGCAGCACCCCGCGCTGAGGCCGGAAACGAATCCAGCGCAGGAAGACCCAGCCCACCGGGACGGCGGCCAGGTACAGCAGCGAGCTCATCGCGCCTCAGCCCCGCCCGGCCAGCTGCCTGGCCCGCGCGCCGAGGCGGACCAGCGCCTGCCGGACCACGGTGGCATCGCCGGCGAGCACGTCGACCGGGCGCACCAGATCCCGGTATTCGCGGCGCGCGTGATGATTGAACCGCACCACGTCGGAGAACTTGCTCAGGGTCGAGGTGGTGGAGGAATGGTTGAAGATCGACGCCCGGTTCACCGCGAGCGGGCGGTTGTGGCCGTAGAAGCCGCCGTGCGCGCACAACCGGGCGATCAGGTCGATGTCCATGGCGTAGAAGAAGTCGGTGCGGAAGCCGCCGGTCGCCTCGAACTCGCGGCGGCGGAACAGGAACGCGGCGGTGGGACACAGGTCGTCGGGCAGCCTGCGCACGAAGGTGCGTACCGCCGCTCGCGAGGACTTGCGCCCGATCAACCCGGCCAGCCCACGAGCTCGGGCCAGGACGGTGCCGTCGTCGTCGATGATGTCGAATTTCGCGCCCGCGACGGCGATTCGTCGGTCGCGCAACGTCTCCACCTGTGCCGACAGGCAATCCGGGGTGATGAGGTCGTCGGCGCAGACCAGTTTCACCAGCTCGCCACCGGCGAGGCTCATCACCCGGTTCCAGTTCTCGGTCATCGGGAGCACGGTGTCGTTGGTGTGCAGCCGGATCCGTTCGTCGTCGATGGATCGGACCAGTTCACCGGTGCCGTCCGTGCTGGCGTTGTCGAGGACGACGATCTCGAAATCCCCGAACTCCTGGGCACGGATCGAATCGATGGTCTCGGTGATGGTGCGCGCCGCGTTGAATGCCGGGACACAGACCGATACGGGCAGCCCCACCACAGCACATCCTCCAAGCATTCAGCAGGCCCGCGTCGCGCGTCGGGTGCCCGTTTGCGTGCACAGTACCCGCCGAGCAATCGACATTCACATCGAGCGGACGGGCGATAATGTTTCACGATTCCCAGTACGGGTACTCATGACGCTCGCCACAGTGCTCAGAGTTCGCTAGACAGCGGAACCCCAGCTAACATCGCTGCACAAGATCGGCGAAATGTGGGGACAGCGTGAGCGAGACCGACCCGGCGGACACGGGCGCCGATTCCCCCGCCATGTCCGGGGTGAACATCGCCGACCATCTGCGCAAGCTGCTGCGCGCCCTGCCGATCGCTCTGGTCGTCGCCGCGATCGTCGGTGGTGTGGTGTGGGTGGTGCGCGACGGCAGTCCACGCACCTATGAGGCCAGCCTGACCGCGCAGATCTCACAGCAGTCGATCGGCGCGGTCTTCAACGAACTCACCCAGCCCTACATCGTGCTCGTCACCGAGAGCCGGGTGCTCTCGGATGTGGTGAAGAACGGGCTCGCGCCGTCGGAACAGGATCTGCGGCCACGGGTTTCGGCCATGACCGGTCCCGCGCCCTCGCTGTTGATCATCAAGGCGCAGGCGGGGTCGCCCGAGCAGGCCGAGAAGCTGGTCTTCGCGGTGCAGCAGTCCCTGGACAGTGTCGCCTCGCAGATGCGTACCGAGGCCATCGCCCGTTCGGCGGCCGACCTCGAGACGCATCGGCGTGCGGTGGAGGACACCTTCACCAAACGCCTCTCCGACGACCCGCTGCGCCCCGAACTGAGTTTCGATGCCAGGGATGTGGCCCGCGAGATGGAATTCCGGCAGGTGCTCGGTATGCCGCGCCTGACGGTGGTGGCGAACCCCCGCTCGGAACTCGTGGCCCCGCATCCGGTGCAGGAGGGCCTGTTCGCAGCGCTGGCCACGTTGATCATCGTCGCGGAGTCGGTGGTGCTTGCTCGTGGCGCGATCGTCCGGCGTGGTGGTCTTCGTCGCGGCGGGGCGAAGCCGGATCCGGCGCAGGCCTCGCCGACACCGGATCTGAAGAAGCCGGAACCCGTTGAGTCACAGCCCGCCACGCCGACACCACCGGCGCGCACCGACACCGCGACTGTGCCGCACGTGACCGGCAGCCCGAGTGTCCACTACGACCCCGAGACGACGGTGCTGCCACGGCAATGGCCGGTGCGGGCGGCACCGGTGCCGAAGTCCTCCGGTCCGCGCGAGAACTGAGGCGCAGTGTCGCGCACGACCACCGAGGCGCCGACCGTGATGCCGAGCCTGACCTTCGGCCCGGTTCGCCACGGCGACAGCCTCGTTCGCCTGCGCCCGCCGCGACTGTCGGACTTCGGCCGGTGGCGTGAGATCAGGTTGCGTGACCGGGCCTGGATCGAACCGCACTGGGGCACCTCACCGCTGAGCTGGGAGCAGCGGCACACGTCACGGATCTGGGCGCGCGAGTGCCTGGTGGCCTGGGCCGATATGCGGGCCGGTCGCCGGTTCGTCGGCGTGATCGAGGTCGACGGGCGGTTCGCCGGGCAGGTCGAGTACACGATCATCGACGCCGATTCCGCAACGGCGGAGGCCGGCGCCTGGATCGATGCCCACGCGGCCCGTCGCGGGCTGATCGGCTGTGCCCTGTTGCTGTTGTGCGACTACATGTTCCGTGTGCACGGTGTGGCGCGGGTGCTCGCCCCGGTGTCCACCGACAACGACCCAGCGCTGCGCTGCCTACGGGGACTGGGCTTCCGGCACGAGGCGACGATGGTCCTGGCCTACGACGCGGGTGGTGCGCGCAAGGACCACACGCTGTGGGCACTCACCCCCGCCGATTTGGCCGCCGCGCAGCTGCCGCCGCTCGTTCCGGCCGATCCAGCGGACGTTCCCATCGTGGAGCCGAGGATTTCCAGATCGGCCGCCCGGGCGACCTACCCCCCGAGCACCGCACCGGGCGCAGGCTCGGCGAATAGCGGCGTACCGCGCGCGGTGGTCGCGCTGGCCGCCCTGCGATGGTCGGTGTGGTCTGTACGGGAGAAGCTGCGGCGCTACCGTCCCGCCGCCCCGGTTGCGCTGATCGTCCGGGAGCGTCCGAACACGGTGGTGCGCACCCTGACTCGCATGGACAGGGCGCAGTGGACTCAGGTGGGACGCACAAGGGTGACGGCAACGAGCTCGTTCCCTCGGTCCAGGCAGGGGCTCGGCACCGAGGGAGGTTCCTCGGCTGGGCAAGACCGATCGAAGAGCCGCGCCCAGTGGTATCGCACACTGTGGCACAGCCGATTCGGCCTACGATCACCGAGCGGACTGCGCCTCGTGCTCGACGTGAACGGTGCCTACGCAGGCGAATTCCACCTCTACGATTCACCACTGCCGTGCCAGGCCACCGGCCTCTACATCTGGGTCGATCCACTCCGGGTCGAACCCGAACTGTGGGCGGCAGCCCTGCGCAAGGTCGTCGAGCACGCCTTCACGGAGCTGGGCGTGCAGCGGATGGCCGCCGAGATTCCCGTCGGCGACACCGTCACCGCCGCAGTGGTCGCCGCCGCCGGTTTCGCCCACGAGGGGCTGCTCAGGGCCCATCGCGGGCCGAGCGGACCGAGTGCCGATCACGACCTCTGGGGGCTCACCTGATGCGCGACTTCACCCGCAGCACCGAAATCCAGGCACGCCTGCACGACCTCGTCCCCGGCGGAGCCCATACCTACGCCCGTGGCGCCGACCAGTACCCCGAGTCGATGGCGCCGGTACTGGTGCGCGGCAAGGGTGCTCGCGTCTGGGATGCCGACGGCAACGAGTTCGTGGAATACGGAATGGGATTGCGGTCGGTCACCCTCGGCCACGGATACGAACCGGTGCTGCGCGCGGCCGTCGAGGCCGCCGCCGACGGCATGAGCTTCTCCCGCCCCACCGAACTGGAACTGCTTGCCGCACAGGCCTTCCTGGACCTGGTGCCGGGCGCCGACATGGTGAAGTTCGCCAAGAACGGCTCCGACACCACCACGGCGGCCGTTCGCCTCGCCCGCGCGGTCACCGGGCGCACCACCGTCGCGGTCTGCGCACAGCCGTTCTTCTCCGTCGACGACTGGTTCATCGGCACCACCGAGATGTCCGGCGGCATCCCAGCCGTCGACACCGTGACATTCCCCTACAACGATCTCGACGCCCTCGCGGCGGTCCTGGCGGGCGAGACGGTGGCGGCGGTCTTCCTCGAGGCGGCGACCGCGCTGGCCGAGCCGCTACCCGGATTTCTGGAAGGTGTTCGCGCACTGTGTGATCGGCACGGGACGCTGCTGGTGTTCGACGAGATGATCACCGGCTTCCGGTGGTCGGCGGGCGGCGCCCAAGCGGTCTACGGGGTGACACCCGATCTGTCGTGCTGGGGCAAGGCGATGGGCAACGGATTCCCGCTGTCCGCACTCGCGGGCAAACGCGAGTACATGGAACTCGGCGGCCTGCGCACCGATCGCGACCGGGTGTTCCTGCTCTCCACCACCCACGGCCCCGAAACCGCCTCACTCGCCGCGTTCCGCGCCGTGGTGCACGCCTACCGCACCGAGGACCCGATCGCCCGCATGGAAGAGGCGGGCCGGACCCTGGCAGACAGAGTGAACGCCGTCGCCGCCGAGCACGGCATCACCGACCATCTCCAGGTGCGTGGGCGCCCCTCGTGCCTGATCTTCCGCACCCTCGACGCCGAAGGCCTGCCGTCGCAGGCGTTTCGGACCCTGTTTCTCCAGGAACTGCTCGAGCACGGCGTGCTCGGACAGTCCTTCGTCACCTCCGCCGCCCACGACGCCGAGGCCGTCGACGACACGGTCTCCGCGTGTGCAAGGGCCGCCGAGGTGTATCGCCGCGCGATCGAGCGCGGCTCCGTCGACGGGCTGCTGCGTGGCCGCCCGGTCGCGCCCGCGTTGCGCCGCACCGCCGCACCCCGCCAGATCGAAACGAGAACCTCCCCATGACCCGTGTCGCCATCGTCCATGAACGATTCACCGAATTCGGCGGCTCGGAGGCCGTGGTCGGCGAGTTCGTCGAAACCTGGCCCGACGCCGAGGTTTTCGCGCCCATCGTGGCGCCCGGCGGGTTGCGCGAGCCGGTGCGCGCGGTGCACGACACCTGGCTCAGCCGCGCCCACACCGTCACCGGCCGCAGACACGCTCCCCTGCTACCGCTGGTGCCGCGGGCGTTGCGGCGCATGCCGCTCGGCGACTTCGACGTGGTCGTGGTGAGCCACCATGCCTTCGCCACCCAGGCCGCGCTCGCCACCGACGCACCCGTGGTCGCCTATGTGCACAGCCCGGCACGGTGGGCGTGGGATCGGGAATTCCGCGCCCAGGAGGCGGGCGGCCGGTTGGGTCAGCTCGCCCTCGGTGCCCTCGGAACACTCGCTCGCCGTGGCGAATTGCGCGCCGCGCCCCGGCTCACCCATGTGATCGCCAACTCGCATGCCGTCGCCGACCGGGTACGGGACTGGTGGGGTCTGCCCGCCTCTGTCGTGAATCCACCGGTGCAGGTCGCCCGCTTCACGCCCGATCCGGGGGTCGCGCGGGAGGACTTCTTCCTGTGCGCAGGCAGGCTCGTGCCCTACAAGCGCGCGGATCTGGCGATCCGCGCCGCCCAGCGCGCGGGCGTGCGGCTGGTCGTCCTCGGCGAAGGCCGGTTCCGGGACCAACTCGAAGAGCTCGCCGGGCCGGAGACCACGTTCCTCGGAGCCACCTCCGCCGACGTCCTGCAGGACATGTACCGGCGCTGCCGTGCCCTGCTGATGCCGGGCATCGAGGACTTCGGCATCGTCCCCGTGGAGGCCATGGCCTGTGGAACGCCGGTGCTCGCGGTCGGTGCGGGCGGCTCGCTCGACACGGTGCGACCCGGCGTGACCGGCGAATACGTACCACCCGGCCACGACGACGCGGTCGTCGCCGCCCTCGCCGAACGGATGCGCGACTTCGATTCGGGCACCTACGATTCCGCGAAGATCCGCGCGCACGCCGACAGCTTCGCTCCCGACAAATTCCGCGCCAGGATGGCCGACACGGTCGCCGGAGTACTCGCCGCACACCGTTAGCGAGAAGTTGCCCGAAACTCGGAGTTACGGAAATCAACTGTCACACATACCCTTTGACCTGCGACGACGGGTGACAATTCCCACACGGTGACAGACACCCCGCCGCTTGCCCCCTTTGTTACCGACGAGTACGGTTAGCCGCACCCGGACGACGATGTTCCCGGGTTCTCGTGATCCCCACATCCACCGCCGCATGCCGGATCACTTTTGCGCACACCGTGTTTCGAGACATTTTCAGGAGGGGCGATGGTTTCCTACATCGTGACGGGCGGTACCGGTTTTCTCGGTCGGCGAGTGGTACGTGAGTTGCTCGCCGCCGACCCGGCCGCGATCGTGCACGTGCTGGTGCGCGCCGAGTCGCTGGCCAAGTTTACCGCGCTCAATGCGCAGCACCCCGACGGCGATCGCGTATTCGCGCTGGTCGGCGACCTGACCGCCGAGGGACTCGGCTTGGGCGACGAGCCGCCGCGCGCCGACCATGTGCTGCACCTCGGCGCGGTCTACGACATGACCGCCGACGAGGAATCCGCCCACGCGGCCAATGTGAACGGCACCCGCGCGGTGATCGAGCTGGCCCGCAGGCTCGGTGCGGTCCTGCACCACGTGTCCTCGGTGGCGGTGGCAGGCGATCATCACGGCAAGTTCTTCGAGGAGGATTTCGACCTCGGCCAGAACCTCACCTCGCCGTACCACCGCACCAAGTTCGCGGCCGAGAAGCTGGTCCGCGAGGCCGGCGACGTGCGGTGGCGGGTGTATCGCCCCGCGATCGTGGTCGGTGATTCGCGTACCGGTGAGATGGACAAGATCGACGGCCCGTACTACTTCTTCCCGGCGATCGCGGCGCTGTCGGACCTACCCGCCGAACTGCCGCTGCCGCTGCCCGATCTGGGTGCCACCAATGTGGTTCCGGTCGACTACGTGGCCGAGGCGATGGTTCGCCTGGTGCGCCGCCCGGGGCTGGACGGGCGCACATTCCATCTGGTCAACCCGGAGCCGCAGCCGTTCGGCGAGATCTACCGTGCGCTGGCGAGCGCGGCGGGCGGGCCGACCGGGATCGGGACCGTGCCGGGCAGTGCGTTCGCGCTGCGCGGGCTCGGGCAGGTGCCCGGCGCACACGCGGTGCGCGACTTCCTGTTCGAGCAGGCGGGCATCCCCGCCGAGGTGGCCCCGCATGTCGGTTTCACCGCCGAGTTCGTTTCGGACTCCACGCGGGCGCTGCTGCCCGGGCTCGCGGTGCCTGCCTTCGAGACCTACGCCGCCCGGCTGTGGGAATTCTGGCGGGCCAACCTGGATCCGCAGCGTGGCCGTGTCGAGTCCGGGGCGCATCCGCTCTCGGGCCGCACGGTGCTCATCACCGGCGCCTCGTCGGGCATCGGGCTGGCCACCGCGCATGCTGTCGCGCGTCGTGGTGCGGTGGTGCTGATGGTCGCGCGCGGTGTCGAAGACCTCACTGCCGCAGCGGAATCCATTCGTGCCGACGGTGGGTCGGCTTTCGCCTACCCGTGCGATATCACCGATGCCACGGCCGTCGGCGCGCTGGTGCAGACGGTGCTCGCCGAGCACGGCCACGTCGACTACCTGGTGAACAACGCGGGCCGTTCGATCCGGCGCTCGGTGGCCAATTCGGTGGACCGCATGCACGATTTCGAGCGGACCATGGCGGTGAACTACTTCGGGGCGGTGCGGCTCATCCTCGCGCTGCTGCCGTCGATGCGGGAACGCCACTTCGGCCACATCGTGAACATCTCCTCGATCGCCGTGCAGACCAAGGTGCCGCGCTTCGCCGCGTACGCCGCGAGCAAGTCGGCGCTGGACAACTTCAGTGACATCGCCGCGGTCGAAAACCGTGACGCGGGAATCACTTTCACCTCCATCCGGATGCCGCTGGTCCGCACACCCATGATCGCGCCGACCGAGCTCTACCGCGCGCTGCCGCTGCCGGATCCGGAGCGGGCGGCGGGCATCGTGGTCCGCGCCCTGCTCGAACGCCCCGACCGCATCGACACACCTGTCGGCACGTTCTCGCAGGCGGTCGAGATGTTCCTGCCGTCGCTGAAACGGACCATCATGCACACCGGGTACCGCCTGTTCGGTGAATCGACCGCCGCGCAGGGCAAGCAGGAACCGGTCATCGCGGAGCCCGCCGAGGCGGCCGAACCGTCACGCGGACCGCTCACGGTCCTCGGACCGGTCCTCGCCCCGCTGATGGTCGTTCCGAGTCCCGCCGCGCGGATGAGCCGGATGCTGCCCGGCGTCCACTGGTGACCTGAGTCCCGGTCACGACACTCGCCTTTGTCGGGGGGTGTCGTGACCGGGTCGGGTCGGGCACACATCCCGCAGCCTCGCCCACGTCGTGTGGGGGCGGGACAACCCAGGTGATCAGCGCAGCTGACGGCAGACCCACTCGGCCAAAGTCGTCGGCGTGGTGGTGAGCAGGGTTCGGGGATCCTCCGGGATGTAGTCCGTGCTGAGACCCGCTGCCATTCCGGCGATTCCGTCGATCTGGCCGTCACCGAGCCCCGCTGATCGCAGGGCGTTCCGGAACTCCCGGTCGGTGAGGTGGACCGGAGTGACGTCGCGGCCGAGTTGTGCGCCGAGGATCTCGGCCACGCGCGCGAAGGTGAGATCCTCGGGTCCGTGGACCGCCTGGACTACCCGGCCCGACCAGTCGTCGGACAGCAACCGCAGCGCGGCGACCTCACCGATATCGCGCGGATCGACCCACGGCATGGCATGGTCCAGCGGCCACGGCGTGGACAGCGTGCCCGCCCGGATCTCGTCGAGTTGGGGCAGCAGGTTCGTGAAGAAGTACCCGCATCGCAGATGCAGCACATCCGCACCGGTGGCGTCGAGAAGCTCCTCGGTGCGTGCGAGCCCGTCGATCTCTCCTGCGCCGGTACGTTTCTCGGCTCCCCCGCTGCTGAGGAACACCGTCTTCTCGATGCCGTTCTCGACTACGGCCCGCGCCGCCGAGGCGCCCATCAGCGCGTAACCGGCTACCGGATCACCGTCCACCAGCGCGGGTGGGTCGACCCAGAACAAGCGATCGGCCCCCTCGGTGGCCCGCACCACGGCGTCCGCGTCCCCCTGGTCGACCTGCACCACATCGACCAGCTCCCGAACCGCATCGTCGAGCCGCCCCGGGTGCCGCATCAGCACCCGCGGCCGAACTCCCGCCTGCACCAACAGCCGCACCACCCGCGACCCCACATGTCCCGTGGGCGTGGTGACCACGATCCTCTTCGTTCGATTTCCCATAACCGCACGATAGAAGCCATCGCGGTCACTTTCCGTCCGCGAATGCCGGTGTCACCACGTCCGCAGGACCGACGCCTTGGGACCGGCCACCAGGCTCCGCTCCGGCACGTCGTCACCGACCACCGCGCCGGCCGCGATCACCGAGTCGCGTCCGATACTGACGCCGGGCAGAATTGTCGCCCCGGCGCCGATCCAGACATTCTCGGCCACATCGATCGGCCCGCCGGTGAGAAACCGGCGCCGTTCCTCGGGGTCGACCGGGTGCCCCATGGTGATGAAGGTGGCCTTGGGACCGATCATCACCCCGGAGCCCAGCCGGATCCCCGCGTAGTCGAGGAACGTGCATCCCTGGTTGACGAAGACCCGTTCCCCGATGTCGAGACCGAGTCCGTGGTCGGTGTAGAAGGGCGGGTAGATGGTGAGTTTCGGGGGCAGCGGACGCCCGAGGATCTGCTCGAGCAGTTCCGCCTTTCTCGTTTCGTCGTCGAAGGGCAACGCGTTGAGCCGGGAAGTCATCTCGGTCACCGCGAGCACCCGCTCGTGCATCGCCCGGAACTCCTCGCCCAGCACCCGCTCCCCCTGCTCCAGCAACTCGGGATCGTGGATCAGCATCATGTTCTCGCTCGCCATCTCCCGATTCTGGACCACCGGTCGCCGACCCCGGAGGTCGACTTCACAGCCGGGCGTTCACCTGTCCCGCCGCGTCGGCGAAGGCCCATTCGTAGGTGCCGTGAGCGGCGGGGAAGATGCCGCCCGCGCACACCGGATCGCCTGCGGCGCAATAGTTCTGCGTGCGATCCGCGTACCACGGGTGGACCGTTCCGCCGACGAGGCGGAGTGGGTCGCCGAACAGCAGCACCGCGAGGACACGGTGTGACAGCTCGGGCGGGAGGGTCCACATGCCCGGGAGCACCAGTGCGGCAGGCGAACCCAGCACACCGTGGGTGACCACCGCACCCTGTGAATAGCCGACCAGAATGAAACGCTGGTCGGGGCAGGCGGCCGAGCGGGCGACGAGATGCCCGGTCATGGCGCGGGTTCCGTCGCTCACCGAGGACGGAACCAACAGATCGGCGGGATATTCCACACGGTGCGCACTGGAGTCCACTGCCAGGTGCTCGCGCAGGACCGCGTAGAGCGGGTCCCCGACGGCGGCCCCTAGATATCCGGGCTCTGTTGTGCCACGGGCGATTACGACGTCCACCGCGGCACAACCCTGTGCCCACGCCGTAGGTCCGGGCGATATCGCCGAACCGATTCCCGTGGCGAGAAGCAACACCGACAGCATTGTCGCTGTGCGCTTCCAACCGATACGCATTACCTTCCGATAGGCCATGGGGACCACCTGCTCACGCCGTTGTGAGGAATAGAGAACCGAGCAGTTACCGTCTGCCTCAACGGCATTCGGCGTGCTCAGAGGTGGAATACCCGGTCAACGGCATCGGCACGGCATGCGTTGCGCATCCCTTGCGCCACGGTTGCGTCTCGGATCGCCTGCGGCACAGGGCCGCCCAGGGAATTTACTTCTTCTTGGACTTCTTTTTGTACTTCGGCTTGTCGTTGTCGGGTTCCCACTCGTAGCCGGGGGTGTTCTTCTCGCAGTAGGAGTCGGCCACGTGCACATCGCCGAGGTCGCGTTCGCACCAGCGTGACTTGCCACAGGAGGTGGCGCCGAGGGACGCCAGCACGGCGAGCGCGAGCACGGCGGCGCCCGCGCGGATCCGGACCTTCATGGTTTCTCGAACCTTTCTTCGGTGAACATCGCTGGTCAGGTGAATTCCAGGACTCCCCCCGGTCACCGTCGCAGCAATGCTAGCTTTCCTACATGCCGAGCGCAGCACCCCAGCCCACCGATGATTTCTCCCCCGACGCGATCGTGGTCGGCTCCGGGCTCGCGGGCCTGGTCGCCACCCACGAGCTGGTGCTGGCCGGACGCAAGGTGCTCGTGGTCGATCAGGAGAACCGCGCCAATCTGGGCGGACAGGCGTTCTGGTCGCTGGGTGGGCTGTTCCTGGTCGACACCCCCGAGCAGCGCCGCCTCGGCATCAAGGATTCCTACGACCTCGCCCTGCAGGACTGGATGGGGTCGGCCGGTTTCGATCGCCTCGACGGCGAGGACAGCATGGCCGTGGAGTGGGCGCGCGCCTACGTGCGCTTCGCGACCGACGAGAAGCGGGACTACCTGCACGCCTTGGGTTTACGCATCACACCGATCGTCGGCTGGGCCGAACGCGGCGGCTCCCTCGCCGACGGCCACGGCAATTCGGTTCCCCGTTTCCACCTCACCTGGGGCACCGGCCCGGAGGTTCTGCGGGTGTTCCTCGAGCCCGTGCTGGCGGGTGAGGCCAAGGGCCTGGTGCGGTTCGCGTTCCGCCACCGGGTCGACGAACTGGTCGTCGCCGACGGCGCGGTCAGCGGTGTGCGCGGCAGCGTGCTCGCGCCGAGCGACACCGAGCGTGGTGTCGCCTCGAACCGGGAAGTGGTGGGCGACTTCGACTTCCAGGCGCCAGCGGTGCTGGTGAGCACGGGCGGCATCGGGCACGCGCACGACATCATCCGGCGCAACTGGCCGACCGAGCGCCTCGGCCCGTGCCCGGAGACGATGATCTCGGGCGTACCCGCCTACGTCGACGGGCGGATGCTCGGCATCTCCGAGAGCGCGGGCGCGGCCCTGGTGAACCGCGATCGCATGTGGCACTACACCGAGGGCATCAACAACTGGGATCCGGTGTGGCCCGATCACGCCATCCGCATCCTGCCCGGTCCCTCGCCGCTGTGGTTCGACGCGAACGGCCGGCGCATGCCCGCACCGTGCTTCCCCGGCTTCGACACCAATGCCACGATGCGCCAGATCCTGTCGACCGGCTACGACTACTCCTGGTTCGTGCTGAACCAGACCATCATCGAGAAGGAGTTCGCCCTCTCCGGCTCGGAGCAGAACCCCGACATCACCGGCAAGGACTGGAAGCTCACGCTGCGCAGCCGCCTGGCCAAGGGTGCACCGGGTCCGGTCGAGGCGTTCAAGCAGCACGGTGTGGACTTCGTGGTCGCCGACTCGCTCCCCGCCCTGGTGGACGGCATGAACGAGATCGCGCGCGGGCCCAAGCTCGATGCCGCCGAACTGGAACGGCAGATCGTCGCTCGCGATCGCGAGGTGACCAACCCCTTCACCAAGGACGCGCAGATCGCGGCGATCACCGCCGCCCGCAAGTACATCGGCGACAAGTTGCAGCGGGTGGTTTCCCCGCATCGCATCCTCGATCCGGCCCACGGCCCGCTGATCGCGGTGCGGCTCAATGTGCTGACCCGCAAGACGTTGGGCGGCTTGCAGACCGACCTCGACTCGCAGGTGCTGCGCCCGGACGGTTCGGTGTTCGACGGCCTGTACGCCGCTGGTGAGGTCGCCGGGTTCGGCGGTGGCGGTGTGCACGGGTACAACGCGCTCGAGGGCACGTTCCTCGGCGGCTGTATCTTCTCCGGCCGTGCCGCGGGCCGGGCGATGGCGCGCCGGAGTTAGTCAGCCGCGCCCGTGCCGGGGTGTCAGCGCGCGCGACGCCTCGTTGGCCACCTCGGCGAGGGCGCGCGCCAGGCGAGCGGTGTCGAGGGCGGCGCGGTCGCCGTTCACGGTGCCCGACAACGAAATCGCGGCTACCGCTACCCCTCGGCCACGGATCGGCACCGCGACACAGCCCACGCCGGGCAGTGATTCCTCGGTGTCGACGGCAACGCCCTGACGGTGCCGGATGCGGGCCAGTTCGCGGTGCAGTTCCACCCGGTCGATGATGGTGCGGGCCGTGCGGGCGACGGTGTTGCCGCGCAGCGAAGCCTCGGCGATGCCGGGTTCGAGCGTGGCCAGCAGCGCTTTGCCGAGGGCCGTACAGTGCGCAGGCAACCGGCCGCCGATGCGGGTGGGGATCGCCACCTGCCCGCGCCTGCCCGCGCGGTCGAGGAACAGCACCTCGCGGCCGTCGAGCACGGCGAGGTGCCCGACCAGGCCGGTGCGCTGGCTGAGGTCGTAGAGCAGCGGGCCGACCACTTCACGCAGTTCGTTGTGCTCGGCGGCGAGTCCGCCGAGTTCGAGCACTCGCAGCCCGAGGCGGTAACCGCCGGGAGTGTGTGCGAGCCAACGCAATCGGATCATCTGATCGAGGATGCGATGCACCGTTGACCTGGGCAGGCCGGTGCGCTCGGCCAGACCGAGCAGAGTGAGGGTCGGGGTGGTCGCGTCGAAGGCGTCGAGGATGAGTGTCATCCGCTCGATCATCGACGTGGGCGGTGCCCCGGCCGGCCGGGCCGATCCGGTCCACAGTTCCTCCGTCGCCGGTTCGGTCACGATGTCGACCGTCATAGATCCAACCTCCACAGTGTGTAGCGAATACAGCCTAGAGCTGTCCGCGCCGACGACGCACCATTTCGCTGGACCGAGCGGTACACACCGGCCGAATTCGCTAGCGGCGGGCCGCTTCGAGGCGGGCGGCGCGCTCGACGAGGAGCTCGGCGGGGCCGGTCGGTGGGCTGGTACGCCGCCAGATCGCCCGGAACTTGCGGGTGAGGCGAGTGGCATCGGTCGAGGAGACCTCGACCAGGGCACCGGTGGCCAGGTCGGGTGCGGCGATCAGGCGGCTCAGTACCGCCGGGGCCATCCCGGTTCGCGCGGCGGCGACGAGGGCGGCGGCCGAGCCGAGTTCGGCGGCCGGGCCCGCCGGTGCGCCCTCGCTGCTGAGCAGGTCCCAGACGGTGTCACGGGTGCCGGAGCCGGGTTCACGCCAGAGCAGGGCGGTGCCGGCGAGCTCGGCGAGCGTCACGGGGGTCTTCCGGCGCGCCCACGGGTGATCACGCGCCACGACGACGACCAGTTCGTCGGCGCCGAGCACCCGGCTGCCCAGCCCGGCGGGCGGGTGCGGACCCTCGACGAAACCCACGTCGGCGGCGCCGTCGCGGACGAGGGCGGCGACCTGGGTGGAATTCTCGACGTCCAGGGCGACGACGACCTCGGGGTGGTCGGTGCGCAAGGCCGCCAGCCAATGCGGAATGCGATGATCGGCAATGGTTTTCGATGCGGCGATCCGCAGGCGCGTGGCCTGGGCGGCACGTAGCCGGTCGATGTCGTCGACGAGGTCGCGCACGGCCGCGAGCACCGGCCGCGCGTGCTCGACGACGGCGCGGCCCACGTCGGTGAGTTCCGAGCCGGTCGGCCCGCGGTCGAGCAGTTTGACCCGCATTCGTCGTTCCAGGGCGCTGATGCGCATGCTCGCGGCGGGCTGGGTGATGCCGTGTCGGCGCGCGGCGGCGCCGAGACTACCCAGCTCGGCGACCGACACCAGCAGATCGAGAACGTCGAGGTCGGGGGTTCCCGGTGGCAGCATCACGCACCGGTCACCGGTGCGCGGCGCAGGTTCTTCGCGACCCCGTAGAGCGCGATCACCGGTTTGAGCGGCATCCACTCCCCGAAGCGGTAG
Source organism: Nocardia sp. NPDC023733 (assembly GCF_040639775.1). NCBI lineage: Bacteria > Bacillati > Actinomycetota > Actinomycetes > Mycobacteriales > Nocardiaceae > Nocardia > Nocardia sp. NPDC023733. The sequence goes on from NZ_JBFAAN010000001.1 coordinate 2,075,000, forward strand.
TCGCGTCCACGCACCAGACGGGTGGCGAGCTCGGGACTCTGCTCCGCGAGATAGCGGCGTGCGACGGCGGCGTGCGTCGGCAGGGAGACGATCTTGATCCGATCGACGTCCTTCAGCAACGGGAGGGCGAAGGCGATGTTCTCCCAGGTGGATCGGCTGTTCTCCTCGAGCACGAGCTCTCCGGTGTACCCGCGTTCGCGTGCGTAGCGGGCCAGCACCGATGCCTCGGTGTCGGGCCCCGCGCAGGCACCGCCGCACAGGACCAGCCGCGATTCGCTCGCCCCTGGGTCGAGGGAACGCAGACCCGCGCGCACTCGCCATCGGTTCATGGCGTTGGCGCTGCGACCGGCGTTGCGGTATCCGAGCACGACCACCGCTTCCGAACCGCCGGTGTCGGGGCGCGCCTCGGTTCGGGACGCACGCCAGTTCACCCACTCGCCCCACAGCATGGCGCCGAGGGCGGCGACGGCGATCCGGCTTCGTGTGCGCACCTCTCCAGCAAACCACGATGATCTCGCCCGGGCGGCGATTGCGCACCTGACCTCGGGTTTCAGCACCAGCCCGTGAGCGCCATCAGCGCCAGGCTCGAGGTGCCGAGCACCACGCCGATGGCGCCGCCGAGGAGCAGCGGACGTGGACCCGCGGACCGCAGGCGGTCCAGGCTCAGGGACGTGCCGATGGCGGCCAGGACGGCGGTGATCAACCAGCCACTCGTCGCGGCGAGCGGCTCGGTGAGAGCCGAGGGCAGGATCCCGGTGGCGGCGACAATGGAGGCCGCCACGAACATCACGACGAACAGCGGGAAGCTCTCGCGCAGGGAGCCGGGCGATGTGCCCGTGCGCTCGGCCAGCCGCCGGCGCCCCAGATGCAGGCCGAGGCAGAGCGGGACGATGGCCAGACTGCGGACCAGCTTCACCACGACGGCGAATTGCGCGGCGCCCGCCCCGAACACCACACCGGCGGCCAGCACCGAGGAGGTGTCGTTGATGGCGGTGCCCGCCCAGAGGCCGAACGCCTGCGGCGACATCCCGATCGCCCGGCCCAGCGGCGGATAGACGAGTACCGCAACGACATTGAAGACGAAGATGGTGCCGAGCGCGTAGGCCACCCGTTGGCGGTCGGGGCGCAGCACCGCTGTCGCGGCGGCGATGGCGGAGGCACCACAGATGGTCGACCCGGCGGCGATCAGAGTGGCCGACTCACGATCTACAGCGAGCATCCGCCCGACGACGAACGCGGCGACGGCACCGGCGACGAGGGTGCCGACCAGTACGACAGCGGTCTCACGCCCCACACCGAGCACCGAACCCATCGGCAGACCGAGACCGAGCAGCACGATGGCCCACCCGAGCACCCGCTGCCTGGCTATATCGAGGCCGGGCTCGAACCTCGCACTCCCCCGGCGCCGCAACCACATTCCGGTCACCGCACCGGCGACCAGGGCCACCACCGGCGCTCCGGCCATCGGCAGCGCCTTGCCCACCGGGGTGGCGACGGCGGCCAGCAGCAGTGCCAGGGCCAGGCCCGGCACGACAGTTCCTACGCGATTCACCCTCCCACCATCGCCGGGCCGCGCATTCCCGGGTAGATGCCGATCCACGACGAGCACATAAGCGTGTCTTATGTCGCGACACGACAGCGCCGGCGTGCTTGGACGAGCGGTCCGTGGGTAAGGCGGAGGCAGAATCGAGCCGGCATGGAGTGCCGTCGAAGACAGGAGGATGTTGTGAGAGCTGGTTACCGGGTCGTCACCGCCGTGGCCGTCGCGGGTGCCTTCGCGCTGAGCTCGGCCGCAGTGGCGAACGCCGAGGAACCCGAAGCGCCGAAGACCCCGCTGGTCCAGTACATCGAGTCCTGGCCACCTGCACCGGAGAACTGCAACCGGGTGTGGGATCCCATCGAGGACGCGGTCGAAGACTCCGTCCCACCCCAGTACGAGGCCGAGTTCGAGGCATTCGACGACTGGTGCGAGGGCGACGAGGACTGACGGGAGGGTCGCCGCGGGTTCGTCACCGCGGCGACCTTTCCGCCGTCACCCGTCGTCGAAATCCGGTTCGGCGGTGAGTAGTTCGTCGGCTCGGGCGAGTGCCGCGTCGAGGTCGTCGGTGACGCTGTCGAGCAGGGACATGCCGTCGAGCATGTCGGTGAGTTCGGCGCGGAGGGCGTCGATTTCGGCGAGGGCGGGGTCGACGGTCGTCCAGGCGACGGTGTCCGACCACCAGGTGTCGCGCTGGATCCAGGACCAGACGACATCGCGCACCAGCACCGCGTCGGTGGTGAACAGGTGACGGTGGTCGGTGCCCGCGATGTGTTCGATCTCGTAGGTGCCGTCGGGCAGGTAGCGCGCCTGGATGTGGTCCGGTCCCCGGGTGAGCAGGAGGAAAGGGTGGTCGGGGGCCGGGTTCACGGCGTCGGCCCCGGGCCGGGCGGGGTCGACGGCGCGTGGCGCGCCCGAACCGTCACCGACGTGGACCACGACCTCGGGCAGGTCGACATGCTCGGCACCCATCCGGCCAGTGTGCCGGACTGCGCGCCGAGACCCGTGACCGGCATCGTCGCGGTAATCGGACTGCGCGATCGGACGACGGCGACTAGCCTCGCACCCATGACCTGGCAGGCGCCCGAACTCGTGCCGACCCGCACCCTGGTCGGCGCCGACGAACGCCCGATGTTGCAGTCCTGGTTGGACTTCCACCGTCAGACGTTGCTCAACAAATGCGGTGGGCTAGATGCGGCGCAGCTGGCGAAACGTTCGGTTCCGCCGTCGAATCTGTCGCTACTCGGGCTGGTTCGTCATCTCACCGAGGTCGAACGCGGCTGGTTCCGGGTCTCGGCCGCCGGCGAGGACATCGGCCCGGTGTACGCCTCCGAACTCGAACCCGACGCCGACTTCGACGACCTGGACTCGCGCCCGGCGCCGGAGGTCTTCGACCTGTTCCACGCCGAAGTCGCCGCCTGCGACGCCGCGGTCGCCGACCTCCCCCTCGACCATGTGTTCCAGGTGCCGTGGCGCTCCGACGGCTACACGCTGCGCTGGGTGTATCTGCACATGATCGAGGAGTACGCCCGCCACAACGGGCACGCCGACCTGCTGCGCGAACGCATCGACGGTGTCACCGGCAGTTTCTGATCAACCGGTGATCACGTCGGCGGTGAGCTGATCGAGACCGTCGATGACCACCTCGGCCTGGGCGAGTGCCTCGGCCGAGGCCGGAAATTCGGGGCGCGGCACCGCGATCACCCGCATCCCCGCGGCGTGCGCGGATCGCAGACCGTTGGTCGAATCCTCCACCGCCGTACAGTTGTTCGGGTCGACTCCCAACCGCTGTGCGACGGTGAGGTACACATCGGGCGCAGGCTTGCCGCGACCCACCTCCTCGGTGGACAGCACGACCGCGAAACTCTGCATCAACCCCGCCTTCTCCAAGACGAGCGCGATCAGGGAGGCAGGAGAAGAACTGGCGAGCCCGAGCTTCCAGGAATCCGCGCAGCGCCGCACGGCGTCGACAGCGCCGGGCAGCAGCGGCAGGTGCTGGGCATACTCGTCGGCCATCAGATCGATGACGTCGGCGGCGACCTTGTCGGCCGGTTGAGCGACACCGAGGTCGTCGGCCAGATACGACGACCACTCCACGGTCGACATGCCCATCATGCGCTGCTGCGAATCCGGTTGCCAGCGACCACCATTGACGGTGACGTAATCTTTGCGGACCTTTTCCCAGACGGGCTCGGAGTCGATCAGCACACCGTCCATGTCGAACACAACCGCCGCGATACTCATGCCAAGCCTCTCGCCGTCGATGATGATCGGCATCGAGCCTAACCGACCGGCGGCGGTCCCCCGCGCGAACGCCCAGCTCGGAAACGATAACGTGTTGCATATGGACGAGAAGAACGTCGGCGACTCGCGGCCCGACCAGACGCATCACGAGGGCGGCTTCCGGCCGATGGCCGAGCTCATCGAAGCGCGCGCGAGCGAGAGCGACACCCTGATCGGCGGACCGCACTACGGCGAGTTCATCGAGCAGGTGCGCGAGCTGATGGACCGCGCGCGACTGGCGAACCCGTCCGACGAGCTGGCCAAGGAGACGATCGTCGCGCTCGAGCAGCTCAATGCCCGTTTGGACGAGGCCGTGGTCGACGAGTGGTCCTCGCCGAGCTGGACGCGCACCGATCTACCCGCGCGCGGCAACATCACCCTGCCGCCGTACACGGTGGTCAGCGGTGACCGCGACGGGGTGACCGCGAAGGTCACCTTCCGCACCTTCCATCTGGGCGGCAACCAAGCCGCGCACGGCGGGCACATCTCACTCGCCTTCGACGACATCCTCGGCATGACCGCCGCCCTGGCCACCGGCGCGGTGACCCGCACGGCCTCACTCACCGTCGACTACCGGTCTGTCACCCCGCTCGAGCGCGAACTCACCGTGCGCGCCCATGCCGAACGGCGCGACGGCCGCAAGGTGTACCTGAAGGCGACCATGCACGACGGTGACCGCCTCTGTGCCGAGGCCAACGGCCTGTTCATCGTGCTCAAGCCGGGCCAGCCCTGACATTACGATCGGCCTGATTCCAAGGCCGTCCTAGTGGCGCCGGGTGGCGCAATACCCGGAGCGGGCCGGGTTCGCGCAGGTCGCGCGAGTAGCCACCCGGCGCAAACACATCGGCACGATTTCGTGCCGATCCGCGCGCCGCGGGCACCGGCGTAATCGCCACTATCGTCGCTGTTCATGCAGGTCAGCGAGAGAACAGGCACCAAAGAGCCGGGGCACGACCGGCGCGCCGATCGGGCCCGTCGCGTCGCCGACGTGGTGCGCCACCAGATCCTGTCGGGCGCGCTCGACGGCACGGTGCCCGGCGAGCAGGAGTTGGCCGCCGAACACGGCGCCTCCCGCAACACCGTCCGCGCGGCGCTGGCGCTGCTGCGCGACGAGGGACTCATCGACCGTGCCCCGAAGGTGGGCACCCGGGTGGCGGCCCGCAAGTTCGACCACGGACTCGACGTGCTGCTCGGTTTGCAGGAAACCCTCGCCGAGCACGGCACGGTGCGCAACGAAGTGCGTGTGGCGGGCACCGTCACCGCGCCGCCGGCCGTGGCCCGCAAGCTCGGGCTCACGCCGGGCGAGCAGGTGGTCTACATCGAGCGGCTGCGCTTCCTCGCCGACCTGCCGCTGAGCCTGGACCTCACCTACCTGGTCCCGGACATCGGCGCCGAGGTGCTGGCCCACGATCTCGCGAGCACCGATGTGTTCGTCCTGCTCGAGCAGATCACCGGACGCTCGCTCGGCGACGCCGAGATCGCCCTCGAGGCGGTGGCCGCCGACCCGCACACCGCCGTCACCCTCGACGCCCCGGCCGGTGCTCCGCTGCTGATGCTCGAGCGACTCACCCGCCTCGACGACGGCAGACCCGTCGATCTCGAATACATCCGCATGCGCGGCGATCGAATAACCATGCGCGGCAGCCTCGTGCGCAGCGCACCCGAATGGAAGGTCCGTTAGATGGCCCTCGTACCCCAGCGCGCCGACGTCCCCGTGACGATCGACGAATCCCTGTGCATCACCGGCTGCACGTTGTGCGTCGACATGTGCCCGCTCGATTCCCTTGCCATTCACGAGGATTCGGGAAAGGCCTACATGCATGTCGACGAGTGCTGGTACTGCGGCCCGTGCGCCGCACGCTGCCCCACCGGCGCCGTCACCGTCAACATGCCCTACCTGCTCCGCTGAACCCGGGAACCCCACGCATGAAGATCACTCGTTTGCTGCCCGTCGCCCTTGCCGTCGCCCTCGCCGCGGCCGGGTGCTCACTCGAAAGTTCCACCGCCGCACCGGCGGGCACCGTCAAGGTCGTCATCGGCTATCAGTCCAAGACCATCAACACCGTCACCGCGGGCACGCTGCTGCGCGCGCAGGGTTACCTGGAACAGCGCCTGCAGCGCATCACCGATGCGGGTGGTGCGAAATATCAGGTGGAGTGGCAGGACTACGACACCGGTGCGCCGATCACCGCCCAGATGGTGGCGGAGAAGATCGATATCGGGTCGATGGGTGACTACCCGTTGCTGATCAACGGTTCACGCACCCAGGCCGCCGAGCGTTCCCGCACCGAGCTGGTGTCGATCACCGGCTACAACCCCAAGGGTGCGCTGAACATGGTTGTGGTGCCGCAGGATTCGCCTGCGCGCTCGCTGACCGACCTGGCCGGGCAGAAGATCTCGGCCAGTGTGGGTTCGGCGGGTCACGGCACTCTGGTGCAGGCGCTGAGCCGGGCGGGAATCGATCCGGCGAAGGGCGTGGAGGTGCTCAACCAGCAACCCCAGGTCGGAGCGACGGCACTGGAATCGCATCAGGTGAGCGCGCTGTCGCAGTTCGTGGCCTGGCCGGGTCTGCTGGTGCAGCAGAACAAGGCCAAGCTGCTCTACGACGGTGCCGAGCTGAATGTGCCGACTTTCCACGGGGTGGTCGCCCGGCGGGCGTACGCGGCCGAGCATCCCGAAGTGCTGCAGGCGTTCCTGGCCGCACAGCTGGACGCGACCGCCTTCCTCAACGAAAAGCCGTTCGAGGCCGCGGATCTCGTCGCGAAGGGGTCCGGGCTGCCGCAGGAGGTCGTGTACCTCTACAACGGGCCCGGCGGCACGAGCTTCGACACGACTCTCAAGGCGAAGCTGATCGCGGCGTTCAAGGACGACGTGAACTATCTGAAGTCGATCGGTGACTTCGCCGACCTCGACATCGACGCGTTCGTCGAGGACGGGCCGCTGCGGCAGGCATTCGCCGAGACCGGCCGCGATTACGACGCGACCCTGGCCGAGTCGACCAACCCCAGCAAGGTCACCGGCACCGACCCGGTGTGCGCTGTGCCCGTGACTGATCCGGCCCTAGCCGGTGAGGTGTGGGTCGAGGGCGCCGAAAAGCCACAGCCCGCCGCGAATCCCGACTGCCTGCTGGGGGCAGTCCAAGCCGCCGAGGCGCAGGGCAAGACCGTTCGCGCGGCGTATGTTCCCGATGCGGAGCTGGGCACCCGCTGGTTCGCGGACAAGGCGATCTGGTTGCGTGAGGGCACCCGGTACCTGCCGTTCACCACCCAGGCCGCAGCCGACCGGTATCGGGGTACCCACCCGGCGGCCACCGCTGTCACCTACGACCAGGCCGTCGCGGAGGTCCGCGGATGACCCCCACCGCCCGCGCTGCCGCGGCACCCACCCCGACCATCGAGGCCACGGCGGCTCCCGCATCGCCGGAAACGCCGGTCGGCACACTGTCCACCACGGGAAGTGACGTAACCACCGCCGACTCCTCGGGGTGGACTTCGCGGTTGATCCGGGTCGGGTCGGTGGTGGCGGCGATCGGGTTGTGGCAGGTGCTCACCGCAGGCGATGTGCGGGCCGGACTGCGGTTCGACACCCTGCCGACGGTGACCGAGATCGTCGCCGAATTCGGGGAGCACCTCGGCAGCGGACAGTACTACCTGGATGTGGCGCAATCGCTGATCCGGATCGTCACCGGGTTCGGGCTGGCCGCGGTCGTCGGGGTGCTGGCGGGCATCGGCCTTGGCCGGTCCCGGTTGCTGGCCGATGTGTTCGGTCCGCTGGCCGAACTGGTGCGGCCGATTCCGGCGATCGCGCTGGTCCCGGTGGCGATCCTGCTGTTTCCCAGCGACGAGTCGGGCATCGTCTTCATCACCTTCACCGCCTCGTTGTTCCCGGTGCTGGTGAGCACCCGGCACGCGACGCGCGCGTTGCCGACCATCTGGGAGGACGCGGTCCGCACCCTCGGCGCGTCGCGGCGTGAGGTGCTCACCAGGGTGGTGGTGCCCGGGATCCTGCCCGGCGTGTTCAGCGGATTGTCGGTGGGTATGGGGGTGGCCTGGATCTGCCTGATCTCCGCGGAGATGATCTCCGGTCGCCTCGGGATCGGCTACCGCACCTGGCAGTCCTACACCATCGTCGACTACCCGGCCGTGTTCGTCGGCATGATCACCATCGGCGTGCTCGGCTTCCTCACCTCCGGAATCGTCGAACTGGCCGGTCGGCGGGCCACCCGCTGGCTGCCGAGAGAGGTCGCCTCATGACCATCGCCACCGCCGTCTCGACCGGCATGCGCCTCGATCTGGAATCGGTGCGCGTCGGCTACGGCACCAGAACCGTTGTCCGCGACCTGGATCTGTCGATCGGCGCCGGGGAGATCCTCGTCCTGGTCGGCAAGTCCGGCTGCGGTAAGTCCACCCTGCTGCGTGCGATCGCCGGACTGCGCGAGCCGAGCGGGGGGACGATCCGGGCCGACGGTGATGTCGTCACCCGGCCGTCGGCGGATCGGGCACTGGTCTTCCAGGACGACGCGCTGCTGCCGTGGCGCACGGCTCGCGCCAATGTCGAACTGGCGCTGCGTCTTCGCGGTGTCGCGCGAGCGGAGCGCCGGGAACAGGCGCTGCGCTGGCTCGGCGAGGTCGGGCTCACCGGGTACGCCGAATACCTGCCTCGCGATCTGTCGGGCGGGATGCGTCAGCGTGTGCAACTCGCCCGCAGCCTGGCCGGTTCGCCGCGCGCGGTGCTGATGGACGAGCCCTTCGGCGCGCTCGACAGCCAGACCCGCGCCGAGATGCAGCGCCTGCTCGTCGACACCTGGCGCGCACATCCCACCACGATCGTTTTCGTCACCCACGACCTCGACGAAGCGCTGCGCCTCGGCGACCGGATCGCCGTGCTCGGCGCGGGCACGCTGCGGGCGGTCGTCGAGGTCCCCGACCCGCGCGAACCGGTCGACCGGAGCGCGCTGAGGTCCCGAATCCTGGAGTCGCTGTGAACATTCCCGATCTGGACGACCGCGTCCGCCTCGACTGCGATGTGCTCGTGATCGGTGGCGGAACGGCGGGCACCATGGCCGCGCTCACCGCCGCCGAATCCGGTGCGAACGTGCTGCTGCTCGAGAAGGCGCATGTGCGCCACTCCGGTGCGCTGGCCATGGGAATGGACGGCGTGAACAACGCCGTCATCCCCGGCAAGGCCGAACCGGAGGACTACGTCGCCGAGATCACCCGCGCCAACGACGGCATCGTCGACCAGCGCACCGTGTACCAAACGGCGACAAGAGGTTTCGCCATGGTGCAACGACTCGAGCGCTACGGGGTGAAGTTCGAGAAGGACGAGTACGGCGAATACGCGGTGCGCCGGGTGCACCGCTCGGGCTCGTATGTGTTGCCGATGCCCGAGGGCAAGGACGTGAAGAAGGCGCTGTACCGGGTGCTGCGTCAGCGCAAAATGCGGGAGCGGATCCGGATCGAGAACCGGCTCATGCCGGTGCGGGTGCTGACCGCCGAGGGCCGCGCGGTCGGTGCGGCCGCGTTGAACACGCGCACCGGTGAATTCGTCGAGGTCGCGGCCAAGGCGGTGATCCTGGCGACGGGTCCGTGCGGCAGGCTCGGGCTGCCTGCCTCGGGTTACCTCTACGGCACCTACGAGAACCCGACCAATGCGGGCGACGGGTACTCGATGGCTTATCACGCCGGTGCCGAACTCTCGGGCATCGAGTGCTTCCAGATCAACCCGCTGATCAAGGACTACAACGGCCCGGCCTGCGCGTATGTGGCCAACCCGTTCGGCGGCTATCAGGTCAATGCCGAGGGTGAACGGTTCGTGGATTCGGACTACTGGTCGGGCCAGATGATGGCCGAGGTGAAGCAGGAGATCGAATCCGCGCGCGGCCCCATCTATCTCAAGGTGTCGCACCTGCCCGACGAGACGCTGTCCACCCTCGAATCGATCCTGCACACCACCGAACGCCCCACTCGCGGGACGTTCCACGCCAACCGCGGTCACGACTACCGAACCCACGACATCGAGATGCACATCTCCGAAATCGGTTTGTGCAGTGGGCATTCGGCGTCGGGTGTGTGGGTGGACGAGAACGCGCGCACCACGGTGCCCGGGTTGTATGCGGCCGGTGACCTGGCGTGCGTGCCGCACAACTACATGATCGGCGCGTTCGTCTACGGCGACCTCGCGGGTGCGCACGCGGCGTCCACGCTGGCCGAGGTCGAGGCACCGGGTTCGCTGCCCGTCGATCAGCTCGCCGAGGCACACGAACTCGTCTACCGCCCGTTGCGGCAGCCCGAGGGGCCGCCGCAGACCCAGGTCGAATACAAGCTGCGCCGGTTCGTGAACGACTATGTGGCGCCACCGAAGACGGCGGCGAAACTGTCGATCGCGGTGGAGACCTTCGAGCGGATGCGCGCCGAGGTCGACGGGATCGGTGCGACCACACCGCACGAGCTGATGCGCGCGGTGGAGGTCCAGTTCATCCGGGACTGCGCCGAGATGGCCTCGCGCAGTTCGCTGACGCGCACGGAATCGCGCTGGGGGCTCTACCACGATCGCGCCGACCTGCCCGACCGCGACGACGAGTCGTGGAATTTCCACCTGAATCTGCGCAAGACCGCCGACGGGGAGATGGAGTTCGTCAAACGGTCGGTGGCGCCCTATCTGGTGCCGGTGCCCGGCCTCGACGACGTGCCGTCGGCTGAGCCGATCGTCGAGGTGATCGCCCAGCCGGAACTGGTCGGTACCCGGGCGCCTCAGCGTGCGGCGCCTGCCCGCACCGTAGGCGCGCCGGTGTCGCCGTCCTCGCCCCGGCTGGTCACCCTGCTCGCGCTGGATTCGCCTGTACTCGAAGACGTTTCGAGCTTCCTGACCGATCCTGATCCGGTCGTCCGTGTCGCGGCGCTGTCGGTGCTCACCGAGAACACCCCCGACGGTTTCGCCGACGAGTTGGTGCGGGCCCTCGGTGACGAGGGCGCCTCGGTGCGCCGGGCCGCCACCGAGAGCCTGCGGGAACTGGTGGAGGTGCTGCCGGGGCCCGGTGCGCTGGCGGAATACCTCGGCTCCCCGGATCCGCTGGTGCGCGCCACGGTCGTCGACCTGTTGCGTGCGCTACGGGCCGGGTCCGTCACGGCATTCCGTGCGGCACTGCGCGATCCGGATCACCGGGTGCGGATCGAAGCGGTGCGGGCGCTTGTCTCGCTCGACGACGCCGACGCCGTCGCCTCGATCGCCGGTGACGCCAACCGGGAGGTGCGCATCGCGGTCGCCCAAGGGCTGGCCTCGATCGGCGCGGGTGGACACGAGGTGATCCGGACACTGGTCGCCGACCCGGACCCCCTGGTCCGTGCCGCCGCGCTCACCGCCTATGCCGCCCTCGGCACCGACGACATCACCGAACTCGTTGCGGCCCTGGGCCACTCGGCCTGGCAGGTGCGCGTCGGTGCCGCCAAGGGCCTAGCGGGTGCCAGCCCGGACCTTGCGGTGGAACCGCTGCGCGCGGCGTTGTCCGATCGCCACCTCGATGTCCGCAAGGCAGCGGTCCTGTCACTGTCCACCTGGCCGGACAGCAGCACTGCCCTCGACGCCCTCGAGTCCGCGGTAGAAGACCCCGACGCCGATGTCCGCGCGTACGCTCGTCGGGCGGTCACAGCGGCGGGCCGGACTCCCGGTGCCGACGCGCTCCCGGCCGATGCTGTCGCCTGACAACCCGTACGTCGGCTGACGCTGCCCGGCTGGTCGACGGTGGCGCAGGCGGCGACGGTGGTCGCCACCAACTCGTCGACCTGCGCCGCGTCGACTGCTCGTTCACCGCGGGTGGTATCGACCGACATCGCCGGGAAACCGCGCACCCGGCGATGTCGGTCGAGGCCGCGCCAGCACTCCTTGTCCTTCGCGTCCTCGATCAGATGTACTCGCTCCGCACCGGTCACGTCCTCCACCGAGGCAGCAGGCGAGGCGACGACCGCGCCCTTCGCCCGGGCAGATCGCTGACGCGCACGACGCCCTGGCTGACGGGGCGGGACTGTAGCCGGCGTCGGTAGGCTGGCCCGATGAACGCACTCGCTGGCACATTGGTGCAGGTTGCCGATGATCTGGACTCGGTGACGACGATCGGGCACGAGGACGACCCCGCCGATGCGGGGTCATCGCGGGCCGATGTCGAGGCACTGTGGTCGTCGGTGCGGGCGTGGTATTCGATGGGGACCACCCCGGCGATCCAGGTGTGTCTGCGCCGCAACGGCAAGATCGTGCTGAATCGAGCCATCGGGCACGGCTGGGGCAATACCCCGCGAGAGCAGCCGGACGCGGAGAAGATCCTCGTCACCCCCGACACCCCGTTCTGCGGATTCTCGACCGCCAAGGGCGTGGCCGCGACGGTGATGTCGATGCTCATCGAGCAGGGTGCGTTCGCGGCGGACGACGCGGTGTGCGACTACATCCCGGAGTTCGCGGCGCACCGCAAGGGTGTGATCACCATCGGCGACGTGCTCTCGCATTCGGCGGGCATCCCGTTCATCACCCCGCCGTACCAGGGGGCGGAGCTGGTGATCGACGAGGATCTCGCGCTCGAAGCGCTCACCGCGCTGGTCCCCAGCTGGCCGCCGGGCCGCTTCCGCGTCTACCACGCGCTGACCAGCGGACTCGTCCAGCGGTTGCTCGTGCAGCGGGCGACGGGCAAAAGGATGCGCGAGCATCTCGCCGAGCAGGTGCTCGAACCCTTGGGTTTCCGATGGAACAACTTCGGCGTCGACCCGGCCGATGTCGACAAAGTGGTGCCGAGCGTGAAAACCGGTCCCCCGCCGTCCCGGCTGATGCTGTTCCTGACGAACAAGGCGGTCGGCGGGCGGATGGACAAGGCCTCCAAGGCGACCAACGACGCCTTCCTCACCGCCGAACTGCCCTCGGGCAATCTCGTGACCACCGCGTACGAGCTGTCGCGGTTCTACGAGATCCTCGCCCGCGGCGGCGAATTGGACGGAGTGCGGATCATGGACCCCGACACCGTACGCACCGCGATCGGGCAGGCCGACCGGATGCCGGGACTCGCGGGCCGGGTCAGCCGGGCTGGTTTCGAATTGGGCGCTCGCCGTTCCAAATTCGGGCCGGACACCGCCCACCATTTCGGCCGCAGCGGGCTGACCACCCAGTACGGGTGGGCAGACCCCGATCGCGGCCTGTCCGGCGCGATCCTCACCAGCGGCAAAGCCTCCACCGACACCGATCGGCCGTGGCGACTGGTCGCCCAGGTATCGAAAACCCTGCGCCCGCTCGCTCCGACCGAGCGACTCTTCCGGCCCTGAATCAGCAGGTCAGATCATGCCGCCCAGGGAGGTTCCCCCGCTGCTGCCGCTGCTCGGCGGGGAGGGGTAGCCGCGGCCGCTCGACGAGCTGGCGTGCCCGGAACCGTGCCCGGTCTGTGGCCGGGTCTGTCGATACCGCCGGGCGCGGACAGCTTCCGCGCGCCACTCCCGCTTCGCCCGAAACCACATCATCGCCGCGGCAACGGCGCCGGCGAGCAGGATGAGGAGGACCACGCAGACGCCGATCAGGAACCACTCCATTTGTCCACGGTACGGTCGGCTTCTTCTCCGGAAACAGAGGCTTCCGGCCCTCAGTGCTGTGTCAGGCTCCGATGACCGCGTTCATGATGGTGCCCGCGCTGGTGGCGACCGCGCCGCCCGCCATCGCGCTGGCGATCATCTTGGGTGACTGCAGGCCGCCGCCGTTCCACTTCTCCCAGGCGAAGCGGCCGCCGCCGTAGGTGATGGCGGTGACGCCGGACAGCAGGATCATCCAGGTGAAGTACCGGCCGAGCTGCAGCACCTTGTCGGCCATGGGCGGCGCCTCCGGCGTCGGGTTGCCCACCTGCGCGAGAACGATGCCATAGGTGTCGTGCACAGCGGCCAGGATCATGCTCACGATCGTTGCTCCTTCGTCGGTTGTTCGTGGTGACGCCGATGTCGAGAACGCGTGACGCGGTAGAGCCAGATCTATTGAATATTCAACCTCAGGCGGGTCGGGTGGCGTGCGCGACACTCCGCAGGCCACGTCCGCGCCCTGACATGGGTATTGAACCGGCGTGCCCGTTTCAAACGGCACGAATTGGCGTCACGGAAATTCGAGACCGACCTGTGCCGCGATGACAGCGGCCTGCACGCGTGACTGCACGCCGAGCTTGCTCAGCACCCGCGAGACGTGGGTTTTCACCGTCGCCTCGCCGATCCGCAGGCGGGTGCCGATCTGCATGTTGGACAGGCCGGCGCCGAGACCGGCCAGCACCTGCCGTTCGCGGTCGGTGAGGGCCGATAGGTCGGGTGGGGTGGTTTCCTCGGTGCGTGGGAGGGCGGCGATCACGGCACGGGTCACCTTGGGGTCGAGTACCGCGTCGCCGTCGGCCACCGCCTGGACGGCGCGGACCAGGTCGTCGCCGCCCACCGATTTGAGCAGGAACCCGCTGGCGCCTGCCGACAGCGCGCCGAGCACGTAGTCGTCGATGGCGAAGGTGGTGAGGACCAGGACCTTCGCGCTGGTCTCGGCGACGACGGCCGCCGTGGCCGCCAGGCCGTCGACGCGGGGCATGCGCACGTCCATCAGGACGACGTCGGGGCTCAGTGCCTTGGCCTGGCGGACGGCCGCGGCACCGTCGGCCGCTTCACCGACCACCCGCACCTCCCCGGTGGCCTCGAGCAGCATCTTCAGACCCGCGCGGATCGCGGCGTGATCGTCGGCCACCAGCACGGTCACCGTCATCTGGCCTCCAGGGGAATCCGGACCCGAACATGCCAGCGGCCGTCGCGGGCGCCCGCCGTCGCGGTGCCGTCCATCGATTCGGCACGGAACATCATGTTGCGCAACCCGTTCCCGTGGCCTGTCGCCACCTCGGAACCGAGGGGATTGCTCGCCTCGACCACCAACCCGGCGCCCTCCCGGCGCAGTTCGATGTCCAAGGGTGCGCCCGGTGCGTGTTTGGTCGCGTTGGTGATGGTCTCGCCGAGGATCCGGGTGACCACGGCCTCGATCGCCAGCGGCATCGACAGGTCGTCGGGCCTGCGCAGCGAGACCGACCCGCCCGCCGCCTCGGCCGCCTCGATCAGGCCGTCCAGCGAGGCCAGCCGGGTCGTGACGGCGCTGTCGTCGGGTCCGGTGAGCAGTTCGATGGTGGTGCGCATCTCTTCCATGGCGGCCAGGCTGCTCGACCGGATCGTTTGCAGGACACCGATATTGCCCGGGTCGCGCTGCGCGACCTCGGCGAGGATGGCGACGGCCGAGACGTGACCGGCGACCGCGTCGTGTAGATCGCGGGCCAGGCGCCTGCGCTCCTCCCCGATGGCGGCGGAGCGTTCGGCGTCGCGCGCGGCGAGTTCGGCGCGACCGGCGTCGCGTTCGGCGTCGACCATCCGCCGGGAGGCCCGCACGGCCCGGCCGTAACCCAGGGGCGACCAGGTGAGCGCCACCCCGATCAGACCGGCGTAGAGCCCGGCACGCACCCCGAGCAGGGCCAGGGCGAGCAGCGCGCCACCGACGGTCACCAGGAACGCGAACCAGCCGACCACCACCGACAGACGGGCCGACCCGGTGCTCACGGCCAGGAAGATCACATCGGTGAGCGCGATCCACAGCGGCAACGAGGGCCCGAAGACGAAGTCGCCTGCCAGCAACGCGATCATCAGCCCGAACGCGAGGGCGGGCCTGCGTTGCGCGGTGAGCTGGATGGCGAGGGCGGCGAACAGCAGTGCCAGTTTCGCGGCGGGCGGATAGAGATCGCGGTCGGCGACGATGGACCAGCCACCGACTCCCCACAGCAGCAACCCGACGAGGAAGACCCCGACGGCCGCGGAGGTGGCGCTGTCGAACGCCTCCACGAGCCGGTCCATGGGCGCGCGGACGGTGGGCATCTGCTCATTCCAGCACATCGGGCGGTGGTAGACGTCCCCCGAAGGACGGACCCGCCCGCGACCGGAAGCCGGATGTGTCACCAGGACCCGGTTCGGCACGCTGAGGTACATGAACGAACTGACGAATCCGGTCCTGCTGACGATCGCGGGGTGTGAGATCGGCTTCTGGGTGCTGGTGGTGGGCGGGTTGGCTCTGCGCTACCTGCTGCGGTTGCGCCGCGCCAGCACCGTCACCCTGGCGCTGGTCCCGGCGCTGGACGTGGTGCTGGTGGTCGCGGTGGCGATCGATCTGCACCGGGGTGGCGAAGTGACGTTCGCGCACCGGATCGCCGGGATCTACCTCGGCTGCACGGTGATGTTCGGACCGCGCATGATCCGGTGGCTGGACGAACGCTTCGCCCACCGTTTCGCCGGCGGACCCGCGCCTGTCCGGGTGCCGAAATACGGACCCGAACGCACCCGCAAGGAGTGGGCCGATTTCGCCCGCTGGCTCGGCGCCGCGGCCATCGCGGGCGCGCTCACCCTGGCGCTGAGCTACACCGTGGCCGACGCCGAGCAGCGCGAACAGCTGATGGGGATCTTCGGTTCGCTCGGCGTGATCACGGTGATCTGGTTGCTCACGGGACCGGTGTGGGTCACGGGGTCGCGGCGGAGTTGATCCGAGGCTCAGACCGTGGTGGTGGCCTGTTCGTCGATCAGCTCCCCGATCCACGGGAGCACCGCCGACCGGACCTCGATCGCGCGCGGGAGCAGCCCGTTCGCGGCGAGCAGGTCGGCGGCGCGCTGCTGTTCGTCGAGGAAGTCCTCGGTCACGGGGTGCACGCCGAACGGTCGGCCGCGCAGGGCCGCTTCCCAGGCGTCCAGGTCGGCGGGGATCCCGTGGCGAAGCGCGTCGTCGACGAAATACTGCGCCGCGGCCCGCGGGTTCTCGGCGATCCAGGCGTCGGATTCGCGCAGCGCCGCCAGCACCGCCTCTACCGTGTCGGGATCGCCTTCGGCAAGATCGCGGCGGGTGAACCACAGGGACGGGTGGCTGAAGACCGAGGCGGTGTCGACCAGTGTGATGAGTTCGGTGGCTGCCTCGATCTCGTGCAGACCGGGGTAGGTGCCGACCCAGGCATCGAGCTCACCGGCCAGCAGTGCCGCGCCGCCGCCGCGCACGTCCACGTCGATCGGTTCGACATCGGCCCAGGTCAGGCCGACCTTGTCGAGAGCGAACAGCAGCAGCGTGGTCTGCCAGGAGCCGTGCGCGATGCCGACCCGCTTGCCGTGCAGATCGGCGGCGGAGGTGATGCCGCTCGCGGCGGTCGCGACCAGCCTGCCGTTCTCCACCCGCGGGCCCGAGATGCCGAGGTAGACGATGTCGCGCTGGTTGGCCAGCGCCGTGAGTGGTGGGGTGAAGCCGGTGCCGATGATGTCGTAGCCGCCTTCGGTGAACAGCCAGTCCGAATGTTCGCCGGGCAATGCGGTTTTCGGGTCGACGCGCGCAGGCCGGGGCAGTTCGCGCAGGTCGACCCATTCGACCTCGGGCAGCAGCCGTTCGAGAATGCCACGGTGGCGCAGGACGAACAGGGAATTGTTGTGCGGGAAGTAGCCGACCCGGATGCTCATCGCGCGTCTCCGATCAGGCCGAGGCGGCGGGCTTCGTCGGCCAGCCCGCTGCGCTGCCACTGCACCGCCAGGTTGGACGGATCGAATTCGACCGAGCCGCCGAGGGTTTCGGCGATCGCCTGATACTGCGCGCCCTCCTCGAGCAGCACCACGAATTTCGCCAGTTCCAGCAGACCGGCACGGCCGATCACGTTGGCCCCACCGTTCGCCTCGAAGATGGCGGCCAGGTGCGGGTCGGTCTCGAGCTTGCTCAGGATGAACTCGCCCGCCCCGATGGTGCGGTCGATGTGCGGCGGGATCTCGCGCGACAGGGTGAGCCGCTGGGAGGCGGCGTAGCGGATGGGCAGGGTGCGGTGGGTCTGGGCCCAGCCACCAAGCCACGGCGTGTGGATGTGCACGACCGAGGTGATCTCCGGGTGTGCGCGGAAGACCTTCGCGTAGCCGGTGACGAACCCGGCGGATCCCTTGCCGGACAGCACTTCTCCGTCGAAGCTCGCCACGACGGGCTCGACCGTGCGGTCGGTGGCCCAGGGGCCGGGTTCGTTGAGGGCGACCGCGATCTCGGTGCCTGGCACGCGCTCGACGAAGTTGACGGTGCCGTTGCCGGTGACGGTTCCGGTTTCCCGGAAGACCCGGAACGCGGTCTCGGCGTCGCGGGTGGCCGCCGCGACGAAGGCTGTCACGGTCTCCGTCAGCAGGGTTTCGGTGGTGGTCATAGGGACTCCTGTGGTTATCGGGCCGTCGCGAGGACGGTGTCGGTGGGTGGGGCGGTGAGCCGGGAGCGGCCGAGCAGCGGCAGTACTTCCTCGCCGACCCGATAGGCCTCTTCCAGGTGCGGGTTGCCCGCGAGGATGAAGGCGTCGACGCCGAGGTCGATCAATTCGTCGAGCCGCTGGGCTACCTGTTCGTAGCTGCCGACCAGGCCGAACGCCGGGCCGCCCCGGATCAGGCTGAAACCGCACCAGACATTGGGCTGTACTTCCAGATCGCGGTAGCCGGTGATGTTCTCGGGCACCCAGCCCTTGATCCGGGCAGCGCCGACCGAGTCGCCCTGGGCCGCGCGGTTGGCGGCGTCGCGGTCGACGAAAGCCCAGCCCTTCTCGATCTCGGCCCACGCGGCTTCCTCGGTGTGGCGGGCGACGATGTCGATGCGGACGGCGAACTTCGGTGTGCGCCCGGTGGTTTCGGCATTGCGGCGGACACCGTCGAACTTGGCGCGCAGGTCGGCGTAGGGCTCGAGCCAGGACAGGTAGTAGTCGGCGTGGCGGCCCGCGGCGGCCACGGCGGCACCCGACGAACCGGAGAAGTACACCTCGGGGAAGGGTTGCCCGGCCAGGCCCGGTGGCAGTGCGGCGCCTTCGGTGCGGAAGAAGCGGCCGTCGTGATCGAAGGGCTCACCATCCCAGACGCCGCGCAGCACGTCGAGGAACTCGCTCGTGCGCGCGTAGCGGTCGTCGTGGGAAACCTTGTCGCCCCACCACAATTGGGCCGGACCGCCACCACCGCTGATGATGTTGTAGACCAGCCGCCCGCCCGTGGCGCGTTGCAGGCTCGCCGACATGCGCGCCGCCTGCACCGGGTGCAGGAAGCCGGGCTGGAACGCGACCATGAAGCGGTAGGTGGTGGTCTCGGCGGCCAGCGCGGCGGCGAAGGCCCACGGGTCGTCGGTCACCGGGAACGACGGCAGCAATCCGCCGAGGAAGCCCGCCGATTCCGTGGCCTTGGCGACCGCGGCTACGTGATCGAGGTAGGTGTACTCGTCGAGGGCGCCGTTCCGGACGGCCGGTGCGATATTGCCCGGGCCGTAGCCGCCCGCGTTGCCCCGGTTGTAGCGGCGTGGGGTCCGCAGCGAGGCGTGATCACCTTCCATGCCGATGCGCCAGTAGACGTCGATGGTCATGCGGTGACCTCCTGAGCGAGGGTGCGGGCGGTCGGGTCGGCGAGGAACAGCAGATGCTCGCCCGCGCGGTGGATTTCCTCGATCGCGGGGTGGCCCGACAGCACGAAGGTCTGCACGCCCGCAGCGATGTACTCCGAAAGGCGTTGTGCCACCTGTGCATAGCTGCCGACCAGGCCGATGCGCTGGTCGTAGCCGAACGCGTGGAACCCGGACCAGCGTCCGTCACCGAGGATGTGGTCGGCGACGTTCTCGGGGCGGTCGAGTTCGGCCCACTGCCGATGCACTCTGGCCCAGGCTTCGTCCTCGGTCTCCCTCGCGATGATCGGCAACTCGAGGCCGACCCGCACGCTGCGGCCGGACGCGGCGGCCCGCTCCCCCAATTCGGTGACCGCACCGGTGATTCCGTCTTCGTGTTCGGCGAACAGATGGACATCGCCGTGCGCGGCCGAGAGGGCGAGCGCGGCGGGCGTGGTGCCGCTCAGATGCACCGCCGGGAACGGCAGACCGGACAGGATGCCACGGAAACCACCGTCGACGACGTCGTAGTGGCGACCCGCGTAATCGAAGCCGGTGCCCGCGAAACCCGCTGCGCCGACCTCGTTCTCGTTCCAGACACCGCGGGCGACCGTGAGGAATTCCGCGGCGCGGTCGTAGCGTTCGTCGCCGGTGAGACGGTCACCGCGCGCACGGGCCTCGGCCTCGTCGGTGTCGACGGCCAACCGCCAGTTCAGCCGGCCTGCCGAGTGCCGCTGCAGCGTCGCCGACACCTTCGCCGCATACACCGGGGTGCCGAACGCGGGCTGGAATTCGACCGTCACCCGCGTGTAGCGGGTGGCGCGCAGGGCTGCGGCCGCCACGATCCAGGATTCCTCGCCGAGCGGGTCGTAGGGTGCGAGTACGCCGTCGAAGCCGGTGAGCTCGGCGGCGTCGACGATCTGGGCGAGGTCGTCGAACGGACCGAAGCGACCGGGCCGCAGATCGGTGGTCTCGACGGCCGGATTCGGCGGTCCGAATCCGCCGCGGCCACGCAGCGCCGGATCGGCGCGGCGTCCGTCACCACGGCTGGGCAGCCGCCACAGGAAATCGGTCATGCCGGCACCCGCTCGGCGGCGACGATCTCACGCGCTCGGGCCAACGGCTCAGGGGCGACCCAGGATTCGAGATCGAAATCGGCGGCCAGGAAGCCGTGGGTGTAGAGGAACTGCTTCTGCACACCGAGCAGTTCGATCCGTTCGTCGGTGAGCGAGGGATGCAGGCCGCGGTGGAACTCGGCGCCGTAGGCCGCGACGACACCGGCCGGGCCGGACAGCGTTTCGCGCTGGAGCACAGCGCGGACACCGTCGAGGTCACCGGCGGCCCAGTCGGCGGCGCGCAGGCTCTGCGCGAGGAAACCGACGACGACCTCGGGCCGGGATTCGAGCAGGTCGGCGTGGACCGTGATGGGGCGCGGGGTGCCGTTGTTGACCCGCAGGTGCTTGGTGGCCGAGGCGTCGAGGTCGACCGCCACGCGCAGACCGTGCTCGGCCGCCACCTCCTTGGCGCGAGCGCCCTTGACGTAGATCGCGTCGACCCTGCCGTCGAGGAGTTCGTCCACACCCCAGGTCGTCGAGCGACGAGCGCTCTGGATCTCGGTGCGCACCTGCGGATCCCGCTCGACCGCGAGTTCCACGACACGCACGTCGGACAAGGTCAGCCCGGCCGGGCGCAGGGCGTTGGCGAAGCCGTGCAGCGCCATCGCTCGCGGGAAGCTACGGGCCTGGTCCTGCGCCCAGGCGGGGACGCCGATGCGCAGTCCGGCCAGCCCGGCGGCGTCGGTGACCGGCGAATCGGGGCCGACCAGGATCGCCTGGGACTCGTCGATCCAGGTGAGCCCGATCAGGCGGGTCGGTGAGCCCTGTGCGCGTGCGGCCAGGGCCGGCACATTTCCGCCCTCGCGGATCAGGCCGGACAGGTCGTGCAGGAAGTGGTGCCCGGCGAGTTCGGGGCCCGCGTCCTGCAGCACGCCGAACTCGAGGCCCGCGTGCGCGGCGGTCTCACCGAGCCAGCCGAGGCTGTGCGCGAGCCCGCTGGCGGTGGGCACGGGGCAGCGGGTGTACCACAGGGTTTCGGTCATGACAGGCTCCTTGCATGGGGTCCGACACCGAGTTGGGCGAGGAATCGCGTTCGGTAGCCGAGGGTTTCGGGTGCCGCGTGATCGCGCGGGTGGGGTAGGTCGACGGTCTCGTCGACGGCGAAACGGCCGCGGTCGAGGATGATCACCCGGTCGGCGAGCCGGATCGCCTCGTCGACATCGTGGGTGACCATGAGCACGGCGGGCCGGTGACGCGCGACCAGATGGCCGACCAGGTCCTGCATGCGCAGCCGGGTCAACGCGTCCAGCGCCGCGAACGGCTCGTCGAGCAGCAGCAGTTCCGGTTCGCGCACCAGGGCCCTGGCCAGGGCGGCGCGCTGCGCCTCGCCACCGGACAAGGTGGCGGGCCACTGCCCTGCCTTGCCGTCGAGGTGCACTTCGGTCAACGCGCGCAGCCCGGCTTCGCGCTGCGCCTTGCCGCGTCGCAGGCCGACGATCACGTTGGCCAGCACCCGCTTCGACGGGATCAGGCGCGGTTCCTGATACACGGTCGTGCGGCGCGGCGGTACGAGAACCTCACCGGCGTCCGGTGTTTCGAGCCCGGTGAGCAGGCGTAGCAGCGTGGTCTTGCCGGTGCCGCTCGGGCCGAGCAGCACCACGAATTCGCCGCGACGGATGGTGAGGTCGACGCCGTCGAGCACGGTCTTGTCCCCGAAGGCCTTGTGCAGTCCGGTGATCGACACCGCCACCGGGTCCGCCGCTACCTCGATCGGGGCGGCTGCTGTTGTCGTCATCGGATCGCCACCTGCTTGCGCCAGGGCATCGCGTACCGTTCCGCGAGCCGTACGAGTGCGTCGAACACCAGACCGAGCAGCGCGTAGAGGACCACGCACAGCACCATGTAGTCGGTGCGGTTGTATTCCTGGGCCAGCGTCACCAGGTAGCCGACGCCCTGCTGGGTGCCGACCTGTTCGGCGGCGATCAGCGCGGTGATGCTGATCGACAAGCACACCCGCAGCGCCATCAGGATGCCGGGCAGCGCGGCGGGCACGATCACCTCGACGACCAGCCGCGTTCCGGTGAGCCCGAAGCTGCGTGCCGCCTCGACCATCTTGCGGTCGACATTGCGCACGCCCAGGTAGGTGTAGGCGTACATCGGGGCGGTGGTCGCCACCGCGATCAGCAGCACCTTGTAGAGCTCGTCGATGCCGAACCAGGCGATGAACAACGGAACCAGTGCCAGGAACGGCACCGCACGCACGATCTGCATGGTCGAGTCGACGAGTTCCTCGCCGAGCGCGGACAGCCCCGAAAGCAGCCCGAGCACCAGTCCGACGCCGACCCCGATCGCCACCCCGGCGGCTGCCCGGCCGAACGAGGCGAGGGCGAAGTCGAGCAGTTGACCGCTCCCCGCCAGCTCGACCAGTGCCGACCAGACGGCACCGGGTCCGGCGATCACCCGCGGCGAGATCGCACCGCTTGCCGAACCCGCCCACCAGGCGAGCACGATGAGGACGGGTAGCAGCGCGCGCAGACCGAGCGACAACCAGCGTGGCCGCTCCCGGGTGCGCCGGACACGAGGCGGGGCGAGGACGAGAGTGCTCACCTCACTTGTCCTTCAGCGCGGCGAGCTGTTCGGGGGTCAGCTTGGACTTCAGGTCGTAGAAGATGTCGGCGGCGGTGATACGGCGGTCGATGACACCGTTGTCGGCGAAGGTGTTCACCACATCGGCCAGGTCGGTGGCGTCGGAGTCGACGGGCAACCGGGGCACGGACGCTTGCGCGCCCACCCGGACGGCGTCGGCCAGGCGCTCACCCGTGAGCGCGCGTGGACCGGATTTGTCGAAGACGTTCTCGAAGTCGGCCGGTGCGTCCTTCTGCTTCGCGGTGAGGCCTTGCAGGACTTCCAGATACTTCGCGGCCACGTCCGGGCGCTCGTCGAGGATCTCGGTGCGGAACACCACCACGGAGTTGTCCTTGGAGCCGATCTGCTTCTCGGTGGTGATCTCCACCGCGCCCGCGGCCTTGGCCTCCTGGTACGGCACCAGGAACGACGCCCACGCGTCGACCTTGCCGGTCGCGAACGCCGAGGCGGCATCCTTCTGCTGCAGCGGGACCCGGGTGACCTGATCGGCCGGAATACCGGCCTGGGCAAGGGCTTTGAGCGTGATGTACTCGCCCTTACCCGCCGGGTTCACCGCGATCCGCTTGCCCGCCAGGCCGGCCACCGAGGTCACCCCCGACTCCGGCCGGACGACGATGCCGCTCTGATCCTGGCCCGCCGGATCGGCCACCGCGACGATCTTCACGCCGACGTCCTTGGACAGCGCGCCGACCACGGGGCTGAAGGCCGCGCCGGACACGTCGAGTTCGCCGGTGTTGAACAGCTTCAGCATGGAGCTGAAGCCCGGTGTGGTGCTGACCCATTGGATCTTGGCGCCCAGCGGTGCGAGGGCCGCGTCGAAGGTTCCGTCGCGTTTGCCGACGGCCAGCGGGCCGCTGTTGCCCGGGTCGGTGACCTTGAGGACGTAGGGGGTGTCTGCCCCCTGTTCCGGCGTCGAGCCGGAGCCACATGCCGCGACGAGGGCGACGACGGGGGCGATCGCGAGGGCGATCCGCGAGAAGGCCGACAGCCTGCGGGACATTCGGGGCTCCTGTTCGGGACGGGGTCGATGCCCTCGGAGCGTATGAGCGCGCATCGTGCGAAACGAGGTATGCCTTTCCGTGGATCGGAAAGCTTGACACGAAGGCATCCGCAGATTTATGGCAATTGCGCGGTGACCGCGCCGCAATGCTTTCCATATATCGGAATACACCGACAGGCTTGCGCACAATGCCTGTGTTACCTTCGGTTCGTGGAGACCTCCAGCGTGCAGACTGTCACCCGAGCCCTGTCTGTACTCGACTGCTTCCGCGGTGGCGAGGAACGCGGTGTCTCGGAAGTCGCACGCGCACAAGGACTTGCGGTCAGCACCACGCACCGCTTGCTCGGCGCGCTGGTACAGGCGGGCTTCCTGGAGAAGGACGCCGAGTCCAGCCGGTATCGCATGGGCGGGGCACTGGCCGAGTACGGCCAGATCGCCTACCGCCAGCACAAGATCTACCTCGCCGAGCCCTGCCTCGAACAGCTCGCCGCCACCACCGGGGCGACCGGCTCGGTCGCCACCCGCCACGGAATCCACGCCGTCCTGCTCGGCACCAGCCGGTGGCGCGAGAGCGACGGGCACAAGCTGCAGGGTGTCCGGCTGCCGCTGCACGCCAGCGCGCTCGGCAAAGCACTGCTCGCCTGGTCCGACGTCGATGACGACGAGTTGCGTTCGCTGCCCTACGAAGAAGGCACCGAACGGTCCGTGACCGGACCCGAAGAACTGCGCGCCGAACTCGTCACCACCCGCGAGCGCGGCTACGCGTTCAACGACCGCGAACTCGACCCCGGATTCCGCACCATCGGCCTACCGATCCTCGACCCCGAGGGCCGCTGCCGATTCGCGCTCGGCCTGCGCGGACCCGTCACGCTGATGATCGACGAACGGGTGCCGTTCTTCGTGGAGTTGGCCAAGGTCACCGCGGCCGAGATCGCCGCCAAGTTCGCGGCGGTCTGACCGGACCCGTCCGGCACGGAAATCCCCGCGCGCGAACGCGGGCGCGCCGGATACCGTGGATCGATTGGTTAGTCGAGGAAAGGACCGCAGTGGCGACCGATACGGCGGACACGGCTGTCGGGTTGCGATCCGAACGGGGTGCGGTACTCGCCTCGCTCATGCTCTCGACCTCGTTGATCGCGCTCGACTCCACCATCATCGCCACGGCGGTGCTCACCATCACCGACTCGCTCGGTGGATTCGCGATGTTCCCGTGGTTGTTCTCGATCTACCTGCTGGCACAGGCGGTGACGGTGCCGATCTACGGCAAGCTCGCCGACATGGTGGGGCGTAAG
The DNA here is from genome assembly GCF_040639775.1 of Nocardia sp. NPDC023733. NCBI lineage: Bacteria > Bacillati > Actinomycetota > Actinomycetes > Mycobacteriales > Nocardiaceae > Nocardia > Nocardia sp. NPDC023733. The sequence continues at coordinate 2,100,233 of NZ_JBFAAN010000001.1, forward strand.
CCGGTGATCCTGTTCGGGATCGCCGTGTTCGCGGTCGGCTCGCTGCTGTGCGGACTGGCCTCGAGCATGCTGGCGCTCATCGTCTTCCGTGCCGTGCAGGGCGTCGGGGCGGGGGCGATCCAGCCGATGACGATGGTGATCGCCAGCGACCTCTACAGCCTGACCGAACGGGCCAGGGTTCAGGGATACATGGCGGGCGTGTGGGCCGGGTCGGCGGTGCTCGGTCCGCTGCTGGGTGGGCTGCTCTCCGATCACGCGGACTGGCGGTGGATCTTCCTGATCAACCTGCCGCTGTGCGCGGTCGCGGCGTGGATGTTGGTGCGGCACTTCGCCGAATCGGCGCCGCGGACCCGTCAGCGGATCGACTACCTCGGCGCGGTGCTGCTCACGCTCGGCGCGGGGGCGCTGATCCTGGCGCTGCTCGAAGGCGGGCAGGCGTGGGCGTGGGGTTCGCCGGTGTCGATCGCTCTGTTCGCGGGCAGCGCGGTGGTGCTCGCGCTGTTCGCCGTCGTCGAACTGCGGGTGCCCAATCCGGTCCTGCCGCTGTGGGTTTTCACGCGGCGGATCGTGATCGCCAGCAGTACGGTGTCGCTGCTCGTCGGTGCGGTGGTGCTCGGATTGACTTCCTACGTCCCGACTTTCGCCCAGGGAGTGCTCGGCACCACCGCCCTCGTCGCCGGGCTCGCCGTCGGCGGACTCACCCTCGGCTGGCCGCTGGCGGCGACACTGTCGGGCCGGTTGTACCTGCGCTGGGGATTCCGCATCGCCGGTCTGCTCGGCAGCACACTCGCCGTTATCGGTTGCGCGACAACACTGTTCATCGACGCCGGGACCAGCCCGTGGCAGATCGCGGGTTCGTGCTTCCTGATCGGCGGCGGCATGGGTCTGGTCGCCTCCCCCACCCTCATCGCGGCGCAGAACAGCGCCCCCTGGCAGGAGCGGGGCGTGGTGACCTCGGCCAACATGTTCGCCCGCTCCCTCGGCAGCGCCCTCGGAGTCGCGGTGTTCGGCGCCATCGTCAACACCGGCATCACCGACCCCGACCACCCGACTCCCACCGAACTGGCCTCCGGCATCCACCTGGTGTTCGCCGCCATCCTGACCATGGCGGTGATCATGTTCGCGGCGGCCGCCACCATGCCCGGACGTACCGCCGCCGACTGACGGACCACCCCGGCGGCAACCGACATCCGGTCACACCCGGACCGACGGCTGCCCGCGCCGAGGCGTCACCGGTGTCGCGCACGCGGCGGGTGTGCGGGCACCGCCGATACCAGGGTGTCCGGTCGACGCCCGCCGCGAGCGTCGGTTCGTGGTCGCGGTCAGGCGGATCGTTGCTCGGTGTGCCGCACCACCTCGACCCGCTCCTGCGGCCCGAACTCGACGACACGACGGATCCGCGAGTTCGCGACGGGCGCGAGGTCGACGGTGACCGGAGCGCCCGCGCCCGCGCGAGCGATCGCGATGATGCGGTCCTGGAGGAACCCGTCGGGAACCGGCACCCTGATGATGTCGCCCACCGCCAGCGCCTCCGCGGCGACCTCACCACCGCTGCCCACCGCGGCGAACTCACCGCATCGAGTCGGTCCGGTGCTGGCGCCGAGCCCGCGTTCGGCGATGGTCCACCACACCGACTCGCGGGCATCGCCCGGCCCGGACGACGCCGCGGCGTCGCCATCGGCACGCGCCTGCCGGTGCGGCCGGGCCGTCTCGGCGAGATCGCCGACGCTGGGCAGAGCCGCGGTGCCTTGGTCCGAATGCGCCGACCGATGCGACCGGTCCGCCGGTGCCGGTGCCGGTGCGGGTGCGGGTGCGGGTGCGGGTGCGCCATGGTCACGCAGGACTGTCGTGTCGCCGTATGTGTACGGGCTGTCGATGTCCTGCCCGGTTGCCGGCCCGCTACGCCGAGCCGAGGCGGTGAGGCGCTGGTGCCAGGCGAGGATGCGGTCGCGTTCGGCTTCGGCGGCGGCGCGGGTCTCGTGCAGGGAGATGTGGCGGCGGGTCGGTGCGTTGCGGGGGTGGGTGGTGCCCGCCGCGCCGTCGACGACCAGGATCCAGCGGGCGCCGACGGCGCGGTCGCGGCGGGCCGAAACCCGTTCGGCGAGTGCGTGTCCCGGGGTGGCACCGAGTCGGTCGGCGGCTTCCTCGATGCTCTCGACGAGGCCGAGGGAGCGCAGCAACTCGGCGGCCGAGAGTTCCGAGGTGTCGAGTTCCTGGGCGAGCGCGGGCATGGGCGTCTTACGGCGCCAGCCGATCCGGGCACAGTGTTCGTGGCGGGTGAACCACAAGCGGCTGCCGGAGCGGCGATGCTGGTCGATCACCACCGCCCACCAATCCCATTCGGGTTCGGCGACCAGGCGCGTTCGCACCCACCGTTCACGCTCGGCCGTGGATATCCGGTCCTCGGGTGGCACGAAGTTGCGGAGCGCGGTGCGTACCGCCGATTCCGTGCGCCCGAGCGTTCGCGCGGTGCGGGCCAGATCGACACCCGCCCGTAAGTCGTCGGCGAGGATCCGGTATTCCGATTCGCGCCAGGTGGTTCCGTGCCTGCGTGGTGGACGCAGATCGCCGCGGAAGTCGTCACTCATGTCGTGCCCCCGTTCTCGCACCGCCCGGCAACACTCGCCGGGCCAGTTGTGTGACACTTCGACGATACCGATGGGGTATGACAGAAATCGCTTGTCTGCCAGCGGCTTTCCAGCAAACGGGGGCCGACGGACTCAGCGGGTGTGCGCGGCCCCCTTGCGGCCGAAGGTGTAGTAGCCGACGCACACCAACGCAGCCCACACTGCACCGACGACCAGGGCGGTGCGCCCACCGTCGGTCCACAGCAGCAGGATCACGACCAGGCCGAGGAAACCGAGAGCCGCCCAGGTGGTCACGGGCGCGCCGGGCAGGCGGTAGTCGCTGGCGGGCAGTTCCCCGGCGCGAACCTTGGCGCGATACTTCAAGTGGCACACCAGGATCACGCTCCACACCACGATGATGCCGACCGTGCTCACCGAGGTGATGTAGGCGAAAGCCTTGTCCGGCGAGATCACGTTCACCACCACACCGATCACCATCGCCGCCGCCGAGGCGCAGATACCGGTGAAGGGCACCGACTGCTTGCTCAGCTTCGCGAACCCGCCCGGCGCCTCGTCGCGCAACGCGAGACTGCGCAGCATCCGGCCGGTCGAGTAGATGCCGGAGTTGCACGACGACAGCGCGGCGGTGAGCAGCACGAAGTTGATGATGCCCGCCGCGGCCGGGATGCCGATCTGCTCGAACACCTCGACGAACGGGCTGCGCCCGGCATGGAAGCTGCGCCAGCTCGCCACCGACATGATGACCACGAGCGCGCCCACATAGAACAGGCCGATGCGGAAGGGCAGGGTGTTGATCGCCTTGCGCAGGGTGGTCTTCGGGTCCCGGGCCTCCCCCGCCGTCACGCCGACCAATTCGACACCGACATAAGCGAAGACGACGATCTGCAATACCAGCAGGGTCTGTCCGAAGCCGTGCGGGAACACCCCGCCGTCGGCCCACAGGTTGGTGACCGTCGGATCGGCGGCGTGCCCGAACCCGAACACCAGCACGCCGATGCCGATCAGGATCATCGCCAGGATCGCGGTCACCTTGATCGCCGAGAACCAGAACTCGCCCTCACCGAAGATCCGCACCGAGATCAGGTTGGCGGTGAACAGCACCGCAAGCACCACCAGCGCGGTCACCCACTGCGGAATGTCGAACCAGTACTGCACGTAGTGCCCGGCGACGGTGATCTCGGCCATACAGGTCGACACCCACACCGCCCAGTAGGACCACCCCGTGGCGAACCCGGCGAACCGGCCGAGGAACTCGTGCGCGTACTCGGCGAAGCTGCCCGACACCGGACGGTAGGTGAGCAGCTCACCGAGCGCGCGCATGATGACGAAGATCGCCAGTCCGGCGGCGAGGTAGGCCAGGATCAGCGAGGGGCCCGCCTGCTCGATCGCCGCACCGGAGCCGTAGAAGAGGCCGGTGCCGATGGCGCCGCCGATGGCGATCATCTGGATCGTGCGCGGATTGAGCCCGCGCGCGTAACCCTCTTCCGACGGAGCGGTGGGGGCTTCGGTCGGCGCGGCGGTGGGTAGGCCGGGACCGTCAGCGGACATGGAGGGATCCTTCCTTCGTGTCGAACAGTCCTGCACGCTACCGCGCCGCAACCGTGCCGCCGATCACCCCTACCGCTCGCGCGGAAATACCGGAGCCGCCGTGCCGGTTGGCCTACTGAGGGGATTTTCACGCGAAGGAGACTCATGAGCCCGGTCACGCTGTCGGTTCTCGATCTGGCACCGGTGCAGGCCGACGCGACGGCAGGCGAGGCCCTGCACGCGACGACCCGCTTCGCCCAGCGCGCCGAGGAGCTGGGAATGCGCCGTTTCTGGGTGGCCGAGCACCACAACATGCCCGGCATCGCCAGTTCGGCGCCTGCCGTTGTACTGGCGCATCTCGCCGCGTCGACCTCGCGCATCCGGGTCGGCTCGGGTGGCGTGATGCTGCCCAACCACGCTCCGCTGGTCGTCGCCGAACAGTTCGGCACCCTCGAGGCGCTGCATCCAGGCCGCGTCGATCTCGGTATCGGTCGCGCGCCCGGCACCGATCCGGCTACCGCTCGCGCGCTGCGCAGGCACGCCGAAGGTCTCGGCGCCGAATCGTTTCCCCGTGAGCTGACCGCCCTGATGGGATATTTCGGTGGCACCGATGCGGACGGCATCGTCGCCACCCCTGGTCGCGGTACACAGCCCGAGATGTGGTTGCTCGGCTCGAGCGGGTACAGCGCGCAGGTCGCGGCGGTGCTGGGGTTGCCGTTCGCGTTCGCGCACCACTTCGCCGGCGAGAACACCGCCGCCGCGCTCGCGCTCTACCGGGACAACTTCCGGCCCTCGGCGATCCTGGCCGAGCCGTACAGCATGGTCGCGGTCTCGGCGATCTGCGCCGACACCGATGCCGAGGCCGACCGACTCGCCGCACCCCGTGACCTGGCCTTCGTCAATCTGCGCGCCGGCCGCCCGCAGGCGCTGGCGACCCCCGAGCAGGCCGACGGGTTCCCCGGCAGCGATGCCGAACGCCACTTCGCCGCACAGCGCAAGGCAGGCCAACTGCAGGGTTCGCCGAAGACGGTGCGCGCCCAGGCAGCCCAGCTCATCGAGGACACCCGTCCCGACGAGTTGATGCTCACCACCCTCGTCTACGACATCGACACCCGCGTCCGCTCCCTGGAACTCACCGCCGAGGCGATCAACGGCTGAACCGCCTCAGCGGAGCCGGAATCCCATGGCCGCCAAGGACTCCCGGAGCCGGTGCCGGCCGTTGAGCGAGGCTTCGGAGCCGAGCCGGGCCAGTACCCGCTCGGTCCAGGAGAACGGGAGGCCCTGGTCGCCGTAGACCGCGCCGATCCGCTGCTCGTACTCGGCGACCGGTCCGCGCTGACGCGGCAGGTCGTAGGTCTCCCGGTGCAGCACGGCCGCCTGTGGCAGTCGCGGCTTGACCCGCGCGCCCTCCGCCGGATCCGGGTGGCCGACCACCAGCCCGAAGATGGGGAACACGTGGGCGGGCAGGTTCAGTTCCGCCGCGACCCGCTCGGGGTCGTTGCGCAACGCACCGATGTAGACGGTGCCCAGCCCGAGCGATTCGGCGGCGATCACGGCGTTCTGGGCGGCGAGCGCGGCATCGACCACGCCGACGTAACTGGATTCCAGATAGTCGGCGCCGTCGAGAGGCGCGCGGTGATCGTCGGCGAGCTGACGCAATCGCGCGAAGTCGACGGTCCAGACCAACAGCACCGGCGCCTGCTCGATGTGTGCCTGACCGCCTGCCACCGCCGCCAGCCGGGCCCGCCGCGCCGGATCACGGACCTCGATCACGCTCCATGCCTGCAGGTTCGACGAGGTCGGGGCCGACTGGGCCGCCGAAACCAGGAGCCGGATCGTTTCCGGTTCGACCGGATCGGGCAGGTAGCGCCGGACCGATTTGTGTTCGTGCAACACCTGCAGCACAGAGTTCCACTGCGCGGGAACGACGGCGGCCGGGTCCGCGTAGCGCTGCTGGACAGGGTGGGGAGCGGTCTGCGTCATGGCCCCATCGTCGGTCACCACCATGGGCGCCGTCTGCGATAACTCTCACCGTGAATCCAACCTCGTGGTCGATACACTCGACCACGGGGAGCTCGCCGCCCGGCGGGACCGGAAAGTGCGTCATGGCCAAGGTGTTCGACCGGATCGACGACAAGTTACGGGCATTCATCGCCGACCAGCCGATGTACTTCGTGGGGACCGCACCCTCCTCCGGCGGTCATATCAATGTGTCCCCCAAGGGATACCGCGACACCTTCGCCGTCCTCGACGACCACACCGTCGCCTACCTCGATCTGTTCGGCAGCGGCTCGGAGACGATCGCGCACCTGCGCGACAACGGCCGCATCACCGTGATGTTCTGCTCGTTCTCCCGCGTCGCCCGCATTCTGCGCCTGCTGGGCACCGGGCGGGTCGTGCGGCCCGACTCCCCCGAATTCGACACGCTGCGTGCGCGATTCGGCACCGAGCATCCCGGTATCCGCGCGGTGATCGTCGTCTCGGTCGACCGCATCGCCGATTCGTGCGGCTGGTCGGTGCCGAGGATGGACCTGGTCGAGGAGCGTTCCGTTCTCGACGAGGCCCACACCCGCCGCACCGACGAGGACTTCGCGCGGCGCATCGCGGGCGACAACTCCGCCAGCATCGACGGTCTGCCCGCGCTGGAACCCGACCACCCGCTGCCGTCCACCGTCCGGGCTACCCGCGAGAGCGCGAGATGAAGCGCCGCAACAGTTCCCGCGGCACCGGCACCGATTCACGACGGCCGAGTTCGGCCAGCATGTCCGCCTCGCTCGGGTCGAAATAGCCCGCGTGCCGGTAGGCCTCGATCCGCACGGCCAGCCCGGTGCCGTCGAGTTCGGGATGGAACTGGGTGGCGTAGACATTGCGCCCCACCCGGATCATCTGCACGGGGCAACCATCGGAACCGGCGAGCAGCACCGCGCCCGGCGGCACGTCCTGGCAGGCCTCTTTGTGTCCGACGAAGGCGCGGAACGAGCGCGGGATGCCGGTGAGCAAGGGGTCCTCGGCGCCGTCGACCAGCACGACCGTGCTCGCGCCGACAGCTTCGCCGTAGCGGTCGGGGCCGACCTCACCGCCGAGCACGTCGGCCAGGATGCCCAGGCCGTAGCAGGCGCCGAAGTACGGGAAATCCCGGTCGACGATCTCGGTGAGCAGCGCGCGCAGCGGCGGTTCGAACCGCCGCTGGTAGTCGTACTTGTCCTGCTCCGGTGCGCTCACATTGCTCGGCCCGCCGCCGACGATCACGGCGCAGAAGTCGTCCAGGTCGAGCTCGGGAAGCCCCCGATCCATCTCTATGCGCACCACCTCGTCGTCGGTGAGTTCGGCCGCGCGTAGCAGCGCGGCGTACTCGTCGTCGGACGCGGCACGTTCGGGACGAAGCTGAAGCAACAGGCAGGGCTTGGACATCGTCGAGCCATCCCTCCGCAGTCTCATCGGGTCGGCTACCGACGATACTGCGCACGTCACGGCACCGCGCTCACCCCGAGGGCCGATTCGGAAAGACTGCCCAGATACAGGGTGCCCTGGTGCTCGGCCACCGAGGTGACCATCGCGAAGTCGTCGCCCGGCCGTTGCAGGTCGTGCACCACCGTGCCGTCCAGGTCGAGCGCGATCACCCACGCGGAGCGGGCGGGCGCCGGGCGGAGCCATTCGGGCAGCGCCCAGGTCAGGCGCCGGAAGATGCCCGGCAGGGCCAGCATCCGGTCCAGCAGCGCGTTGCGTGGTGCCACCATCCCGACCCAGACCAGACCGTCGCTGCCGAGGAACATGTTGTCCGGCGAACCGGGCAGGTTCTCGACGAGACGATCGACGGTGCCCGCGCGCGGACCCGACAGCCAATACCGGGTGATCCGGTAGGCGCCGGTCTCGGCGACCAGCACACAAGACCGGTCCGGCGCCAGCACCACCCCGTTGCCGAACTGCAGTCCGTCGATCAGCACCTCCACCTGTCCCGCCGGGTCGCGGCGGACCAGCCTGCCGCTGCCGGAATGCTCGAGGATGTCACCCATCCACTGCTCGAACGGCCAGCGTCGCGACGAGATCGAGAAGTAGACGGTGCCGTCGTCGTCGCGCACCACATTGCTGGGGAAGATGATGCGTTCCCCGTCCACTTCGGTGATCACCGGTTCGAGTTCGGCACCGGCCTCGGTCAGTCGGAGTACGCCGTGGCCCGCGACGCAGATCAGCAGCGAACCGTCGGCGTCCGCGTGCATTCCCAGCGGCCTGCCCGCCGCTTGCGCGATCTTCTCGACGGTGCCGTCGGCCGGGTCGATGCGCCAGATGGCACCGTCCTCGGTGCCGGTGACCACGTGTCCGTCGGCCGTCAGCACGACATCTTCCGGTCCCTGACCAGGGAGCGGTATCAGCCGGACCTCGGGCAGCGCGGGGGTGCTCTGTGTCTGTGCTGCCCGGGCGGTCGCGCGGGGCGGGGTCCATCGGTGCGGTCGCATCTGCATGCCCTTTGCTACCACGCGCGGACGCGGTTGTTGCCCGGAAAGCATTGCGCGAACACGTTATCGGCGCATCATGCGCTGACCGGGGCGTGGGCGTGACGAATCGCGGCTACAGTGCGGCGGTGGACACCGGATCGGTCAGCTCTTCGTTCGAACGTTTACTCGCACCGCAACCCGCGCCGCCGTGGTGGCTGGTGCTCGTCACCGCGGCGCTGGCGCTGATCCTCGTCGGATATCGGCCGCTGTGGCGGATCACCCGGGCCGCCGTCACGGTGGCGCACGAGGGTGGGCACGCGCTGTTCGCGCTGCTCACCGGGCGCAGGTTGCATGCCATCACGCTGCACACCGACACCTCGGGTCTCACGGTGTCCAGTGGCAAACCCACCGGTCCCGGCATGATCCTCACCGCGATGGCCGGATATCCGGCGCCCGCGCTGCTCGGCGCGGGCTACGCGGCGCTGCTGGGTTCCGGCCGGGTGTCGGTGATGCTGTGGGCCACCCTCGCGATGCTGGTTGCGGTGCTGGTGAAGGTGCGCAATGTGTACGGTCTGGTGACCGTGCTCGTGCTCGGCGCGCTGGTGTTCGGGGTGTCCTGGTACGGCAGCGATCTGCTCCAGGCCGGGTTCGCGTACCTGGCCGCGTGGTTCCTGCTGGCCGCCGCCGTCCGTCCGGTGCTCGAGCTGCAGCGCGGCAGGCGCAGACAACCCGGGCGCACCGATTCCGATGCCGATCAGCTGGCCCGTCTCACGCACCTGCCCGCGCTGCTGTGGGTCGCGTTCTTCGCGCTGGTGTGCCTGGCGGCGGCCGTGATCGGCGGGTGGTTGATGCTCGCGCCCGTCGAGCAACTGCATCCGCTGTTTCAGCGGTGATCGGCTCTCCACTTCTCGACCGCCTCGGTGACGAGCACCCCGGGCGGCTGTAGCGCGTTGAGGGCGACACCGGCTTCGTCCTGCTCGAGCGGTTCGAGCGTGGCCAATTGCGAGTCGAGCAGGATGGTCGGCATGAAATGGCCGAGGCGACCGGTCATCCGGCGCATCAGCTCCACCCGGGTGGCGGCCAGATGCACGAAGTACGTGTCGGGCGCTTTGGCCCGGAGCCGGTCGCGGTACACCCGGCGCAGCGCCGAGCAGCTGGCCACCCCGCCCGTCTCGCTGTGCTCGTGCAGCCAGGTGGCGACCGTGTCGAGCCACGGCCACCGGTCCTCGTCGGTGAGCGGGATCCCGGCCGCCATCTTCTCGATATTGGCCAGCGGGTGGAAGTCGTCGCCCTCGGCGTAGGGCACGTCGAGGCGGTCGGCGAGCAGGGCCCCGACTGTCGTCTTACCGCACCCGGAGACGCCCATGACGACAATGACAGGTTCTCCCACCGCATCCTCCTCCGCCGAGCCGTTGCCCCTACAGCCTCACACACCCACGCGCGTCTCGGGCACGATGGTGATCATGGACCTCCGCATCTTCACCGAACCGCAGCAGGGCGCCGACTACGACACGCTGCTCGCCGTGGCGCGCGCCGCCGAGGATCTCGACTTCGACGCCTTCTTCCGCTCCGACCACTATCTGGCCATGGGCGATGCCGACGGCCTGCCCGGCCCCACCGACGCCTGGATCACCCTGGCGGGCCTGGCCCGCGACACCTCCCGCATCCGCCTGGGCACCCTGGTCACCGCCGCGACGTTCCGGCTGCCCGGGCCGCTGGCCATCCAGGTAGCCCAGGTCGACCAGATGTCGGGTGGCCGCGTGGAGCTCGGGCTCGGCAGCGGCTGGTTCGCCGCCGAACACGCCGCCTACGGAATTCCCTTCCCCGACAACAGGTTCGGCCTGCTCGAAGAACAGCTCGCGATCATCACGGGGCTGTGGTCGACCAAGCTCGGCGATACCTTCTCCTTCGACGGCGAGCACTACCAGCTCACCGACTCCCCCGCACTGCCCAAACCGGTGCAGGATCCCGTGCCGGTGGTGATCGGCGGCAACGGCAAGGTCCGCACCCCACGCCTGGCCGCCCGCTACGCCACCGAATTCAATATGCCCTTCGCCTCGGTGGCCGACAGCGCCGCCCAGTTCGACCGGGTCCGCGACGCCGTGCGCGCGGCCGGGCGCACCGACGAACTCGTCTACTCCAACGCGCTCGTGGCCTGCGTCGGGCGCACCGACGCCGAGGTGGCGCGCCGGGCCGCGGCGATCGGTCGTGAGGTCGACGAGCTGAAGACCAACGGGCTGGCCGGCTCGCCCGCCGAGGTGGTGGACAAGATCGCCCGCTACCGCGAGATCGGTGCGAGCCGGATCTACCTGCAGATCCTCGACCTGGCCGATCTCGACCACCTCGAGCTCATCGCCGCCGAGGTGAAATCGCAGCTCTGAGTGCGCCTCACGGGATCGGCTTGTCGGTGGGCAGGTTGACGAAGCTCGGTGCCGCCGGGTCGAGGCGCACCTGCTGCGGTTCCAGCCCGGAGGCGTCGAGCATCGGGCGGAACGGCAGCGCCTTGGGCGCGTTACCCGCGTACACGTCGATCCGCACGCGGTGCCCCGGCGCGAGCACGGCCTGGGTCGGGATGACGGCGATGTCGATCTCGGTCGGCGCACCGGGGACCACGGGCAGCAACCGGTCGAGGGTGAGCGGGTTGAACGGTGCGGTGAGATCCCCGTTCACCGACCGCGCGCTGCGCCGTTCGTCGATGGCGCGCATGGAGGCGGTGAGCTGACCGGTGGTGAGCACGGTCGAGGTGCCGTCGGGAGCGACATCGTTGACGGTGACGTTCCAGAATCCGTCGCTGCCGGTGTGCACCGTGTTGAGCCGCACATTGATCGGACCCGAGATCACCGTCTCCTCGGCGACCGGAGCGCTGGTGAAGGTGAGTGCGTTGCGCTCGGCGATGCGCGAGTCCTTGGCGCAGGCGTCGAGCGCGGCGGTCATCCCGGCCGAACCCTGCGCCGCGTCCCGCGAGCAGACCGTACTCAAACCCGGTGCCACTGTCAGGTTTTCGACCGCGCCGGGGCCCGTGGGACGCAGTGAACCGTCGTGCAGGCTGTCCTCGGTTGACCCGCTCGGATCGGCCGACAGGTACACCCGCCGATGCGTGACACCCGGCTGCGGCCACTCGCGCAGCGTGACCCAGCCGCCACCCTGCTGCTTCACCGTCACCGGGCCGAACGCCTCGACACCGCTGTCGATGTCCTTGAGCCACTTGTCGAACCAGGCGCGCTGCAGCACGTCCAGCCGCGGCGGCGCCCCCGGAACACCGGTTCCCGCACCGGGATTGGCGTGATAGGTGTCGCCCACGACCAGTTGCTTGCGGCCCGGTGGCAGCGGGAGCTGTTCGTAGAGTTTGGTCGCGCTGTTGGCGAAGATGTCGTGCCAGCCGCCGTAGACGAACGTCGGCACGTTCACCTTCTCCGGGTGACCCATGATCGCCTCGCGGAACGCGGAGGTCTCGTCGAGCGCACCGTCGAGAGCGGGCGGCATGTCCTCGAGCGACGGGGTGAGCAGAGCCTGGGCGAGCAGGTCGAAATTGGTCGTCGGGTCGGCGATGCGATCGTTGAACCAGGTCCAGTCGAAGGTGCCCTGGATCATCGACGCCACATCGGGCACGAGTTTGAGCTGGTTGACCGAATTGAGCCACAGCGGAAGGAACGTCGTGCCGACGCCGCCGCCGGGAGCGACCACGTCGCGCATCAGATCGCTGCCGGGTTCCACCGGGAAGATGGCCTGCAGCGCGGCGGGCGCGTCTTCGGCGGCCCGCAGCTGGTTGATGCCCGAATACGAGCCGCCGCTCATGCCGATACGGCCGTTGGACCACGGCTGGGCGGCCGCCCACTCGATCACCTCACGGGTGTCGAGCTGTTCGCGGGCGCCGAGGGTATCCCACTTGCCCTGCGACTGACCGGTTCCGCGCACATCGGCGACCACGACGGTGTAACCGCTGCCGATGAGTTTGCGGTCGACGCCGAGCATGGTCTGGATCATGCCGCCGTCCAGTGCCTGCATCAGATCGCCGAAACCGCTGATGGGTGTGCTCGACAGGTTCAGGCGGCGCACGATGTCGACGGCGGTCGACTGCAGACCGGGCGTGGCGGCGGCTGCCTCGATCAGGCCGGTCATGAGCTTGGAGTAGGGCGTGAGGCTCACGATCGTCGGCAGCGGCTTCTGCTCGATCACCCCTGCCGCGTCGGCGGGGCGGTACACGTCGGCCTTGAGGACGACGCCGTCGCTCATGGTGATGTGCACGCCGCGCTCCACGCGCACTTCCGGATAGGTGCCCGGCGCGTCGTGCTGGGCGGTCCAGCGCACGCCGGGCACGTCGCCGCCCGGCTTGCCCGACACCTGGCCCGCACCGCAGGCGAGCACCGCTGTGATCGCGAGAATCGCCGTCAGCACACGGACGAGCCCACGTTCGGAACCTCTCAACGTCATCGAGTCGCTCCCGACCGGTTCGTTCATCGTTGACCTAGCCACCGCAGATCGGCGCCGAAACTGTAACAGTGGTAACGACTTGCGGCCGGCAGCGCCGGACCGCTCGGAGGGTCGCAGTGAACACGTATCGTTCCAGTTCAGGGCGTTATCCTCGGCGACGGACGTGTCGGTGGGCAGTGGTTGACTTGGCGCGTGCCGACCGACCCGGCCGGTGTCATTCATCGACGAGGAGGACGTTCGACAATGCCGACACGTGACGAACCGTGGCCCCAGGGCACGCCGTGCTGGGTCGACTGTCAGGTCGACGACCCCGCCGCCGCCCGCACATTCTACAGCGCGCTCTTCGGTTGGGACATCCAGGACGCGGGCGGGGGTGGGTATCTCATGGCGATGCTCGACGGTAGGCCCGCGGCGGGCATCGGACCCAAACCCGACGCCATGCGGCAGATGCCGTCGGTGTGGACCACCTACTTCGCGGCCGAACGGGCCGACGAGATCGCCGAGCGCGTCACGAAGGCCGGCGGCCAGGTGTTCGTGCCGCCGTTCGACGTCCTCGACGTCGGCCGGATGTTCGTCGCCGCCGATCCGACCGGCGGCGCCTTCGGTGTCTGGGAAGCCAAGCGCCACATCGGTGCCGGAGTGTTCAACCAGCACGGCGCCTACTGCTGGAACGAGCTGCACACCCCCGGCTACGACCAGGCACACGAGTTCTACAACAGCGTGTTCGACTGGAACTACACCGAGATCGGTGACGGCGTGAACTTCACGTACTCCACCTTCTCGCTGCCCGGCGACAAGCACGAGGTCGGCGGGATGATGGACGCCTCGTCGTTCGGCAATCCGCCGTACTGGCTCACCTGGATCCAGGTCGACGACGCCGACGGCGCACTGAACAAGGCGACCGAACTGGGCGCGAAGGTGATCATGGGGCCCGACGACAGCCCGTTCGGGCGCATGGGCATCCTGGCGGCACCCCAGGGCGAGGTGCTCGGTGTGATCGACCCGGCGAAAGCCGTCGGGGAGGTTCCGACTGGAGCGTGACGACGCGGTTCGGCGTGGCGCGGGGGCGGTTCGTCACGCGCGCGGTGGGCAGGCGACGAGCTGGATTTCCAGAAGCAGGCGGTCGTCGGGGTCGTCGAGGTCGATGCCGAGGATGGATTCCACGCGGCGCAGGCGGTAGCGCAAGGTGTTCGGGTGGACGCGCAGAGCGGCGGCCGCGGTGCTCACCTCGCCGTGGGCGCGCAGGTAGGCGCGGGTGGAGGCGCGCAGGTCGGCGCCGTGGTCGCGGTCGTAGGCGTCGAGGGCGGCCAGTCGCGGGTCGTGCAGGTGGGGGTGGTCGCCGATCAGCTCGACGATCTCGGTGAGCAGCACCGCCGTTCTCGCCTCGGCCAGGGTGGTCACGCGGCTGCCCTCGGCGGTGGGGGCGGGGCTGTCCAGCACGCGGTCGACCTCACCGCGGGCTCCGGCGACGGCCGTCAGCCCGGCCACGGGCGCGGCCACCGCCGCCCGGACCACCAGCCCACGCGCCTGCTCGAGCTGTGCCACCAGCTCACGCACCCACGACCCGACGCCGTGCTCGGAGTGATAGGAGGGCAGCAGCACATACACCCGCTCACCGATCGCCTCGGTGACCGAATCACCACGAAAAGCACTGGCGTGCAACCGGATCAGGCCGCTGGAGGCGGCGAGTTCGGCGGCCGGACCGAGCGCGGCGAAACCGATCACCGCGGCGGGACCCGCTTCGGGCAGACGCAGGGCGGCCACCACCGACGGCACGTCGACTCCTTCGCCGTGCGCACCGAACAGCCTGCGCACCAGCACGGCCTCGGTGGACGGTGCGTCCAGTGCCCGCGCGATGATGCGTGCCGCAACCGCCGACGCACCGCTCAGCACCTGGGCGGCGTCCGGGCGCAGTGGCCGGTCGCCCTGCTGCAACCAGATCGTGCCGAGCATCCGGTCCTCGGCGCCGACGGTGGCCCGCCGGATACCGACCACCAGCCGGCGGCGGATCCCGAGCTCGGGGTGGTCGGGGACGTCGACCACCTCGTCGGTGCGGCGTACCCGGTCGAACACGCCCCACTCGCGCAGGATCCGCAGGTAGTCGGCCGGGCCCTCACGGCCGAGGATCGAGCGGATGCGCAACTGGTCGGCGGCGGCGTCGGAGGCCGAATAGGCGAGCACGTGCGAGTGCGGGTCCTCGATGCTCACCATGCCGCCCGTTTCGGCCGCCACCACCTGGGCCAGCCCGAACAGGTCCGTATCGGGGGCGAGCAGGTCGGGTTCCCCGGCCTCGGTCCGGCCGCCTGGTGCTCGGGTGAGCATGCGGCGGACCAGCCCGAACACCTGGTCCCAGCGGGCATGCCGGTGCACCTGCACCAGCGCGATCCCGGCCGCATGGGCGGCCGCACGCACTGCCGGTGAGTCGTCGGCGCGCTTGGTCATCAACAGTCGCGGCCGCTGCGCGAGCGGGCGGGCGCCGACACCGCGCAGCCACCGTACGGTCTGTTCGGGATCGACGCCGACCAGCAGATACACCTGCGCCAGTACACCGTCGGCCTCGAGGTGTTCGGCCAGGTCGGCGGGCTCGGCGAGGGCGACCGTGCGCACGACCACCTGCTCCCCCGCCGGTGCGTCGACCAGCGTGGCCACGGTGTGGTCGAGCGCGCCGAGCAGCTCGGCCAGGGTCGTATCCATACGCGCGCTCCATTGTCCGATCGGACTAATGATTGGTCAGAACTTCGTCCGATCAGCCGATTATGACCGATGCCGAGGGGTGTTGACTACGTCACATCCCGCTACCGCCGTACGACGCAGGAGAGGCACTCATGGACGCCATAGCGACCACCCCGCCGCCGGTGAACGAGCCCGTCGGCACCTTCGCGCCGGGCACACCCGAACGCACCCGGCTGCGGACCGCACTCACCGAACTGGCCGCCACCCCGACCGAGATCTGCCACGTCATCGGCGGTCGACACCTCCCCGGCGACGGACCGGCGTTCGAGGTCGTTCAACCGCACCGCCACAGCGCCGTCCTCGGCACCCTGCACGACGCGACCGCCGCCGAGGCCGCCGCTGCCGTCGAAGCCGCCACCGAGGCCGCACCCGCCTGGCGCGCGATGTCGTTCGACGACCGCGCCTCGGTATTCCTTCGCGCGGCCGATCTGCTCGCCGGTCCGTGGCGCGAAAAGATCTGTGCGGCAACGATGCTCGGCCAGTCCAAGTCGCCGTATCAGGCCGAGATCGACGCACCGTGCGAACTGGTCGACTTCTGGCGGTTCAATGTGTCGTTCGCGCGCAAGATCATCGCCGAACAGCCGCTGTCCTCGCGCGGGGTGTGGAACCGCATGCAATACCGCTCGCTGGAGGGCTTCGTCTACGCGGTGACCCCGTTCAACTTCACCGCCATCGCAGGCAATCTGCCGACCGCGCCCGCGCTGATGGGCAACACGGTGGTGTGGAAGCCCGCGCGTTCGCAGGCGGTGGCCGCGTATCTGACGATGTGCCTGCTCGAGGAGGCAGGTCTGCCGCCCGGCGTCATCAACCTCGTGCACGGCGCCGGACCCGAGGTCTCGGAGGTGGTGCTGCCCGATCCGCGCCTGGCCGGTGTGCACTTCACCGGGTCGACCGCCACCTTCCAGCATCTGTGGCGGGAAGTGGCGACGAACCTGGACCGCTATCGCACCTATCCCCGGCTGGTCGGCGAGACCGGCGGCAAGGATTTCGTGCTCGCGCATCCGTCGGCGGATCCGGCCGTGCTCACCACCGCGCTGCTGCGTGGCGCGTTCGACTACCAGGGCCAGAAGTGCTCGGCCGCCTCGCGCGCGTATGTGCCGCGTTCGGTGTGGTCGGCGATGTCGGAGGACCTGATCGAGAAGACGGCGTCGCTGCGCTACGGCGATATCACCGACTTCACGAATTTCGGTGGGGCGCTGATCGATCGGCGCGCCTTCGACCGCAATACCGCCGCGCTCGAGCGGGCCAAGGCCACCCAGGGGATCACCGTGGTCGCGGGCGGGCACAGCGACGACAGCGTCGGCTGGTTCGTGGAACCGACGGTGGTGGTCGGCGACGACCCGGGCGACGAGATCTTCCACACCGAGTACTTCGGTCCGATTCTCGCCGTACACGTCTACGACGACTCCACACCCTCGGGTTTCGAGGACGCCATGAACCTGGTCGACGCGGGCGCCTACGGTCTCACCGGCTCGATCATCGCCCAGGACCGCGCCGCCATCGCCGCCGCCACCGAGCGGCTCACCTTCTCGGCGGGCAACTTCTACATCAACGACAAGCCCTCGGGCGCGGTCGTCGGCCAGCAACCCTTCGGCGGCGGACGGGCCTCGGGCACCAACGACAAAGCGGGCTCGGCCCAGAACCTACTGCGCTGGACCTCCGCACGCACGATCAAGGAGACCTTCACCCCGCCCACCGAGCACGGTTACCCCCACCAGGAATCGGAGGCCAACTGATGTCGGCACTGATGCGCTCGGCGCTGCTCGGTGCGGCGCGCTCGGCACGACTGGAACGCGCCGTCACCCGGTTGCCGGTGAGCCGTGATGTGGTGTCGCGGTTCGTGGCGGGAACCACGACCGAACAGGTGGTCGCCGCCGCCGAAATCCTGCTCCGCTCAGGACGTTTCGTCAGCATCGACTACCTGGGTGAGGACACCACCGATCTGGCGCGCGCCGAGGCGACGGTCGAGCAGTACCGCACCCTCATCGCCGCCCTCGGACGTCTCCCCCAGGCCGAGACCACGCCGGGAGCCGTTCGGCCACTGGAGGTCTCGGTCAAACTGTCGGCGCTCGGCCAGGCCCTCCCCCGCGACGGCCACGCCGTCGCCCGCGAGCACGCGCACCAGATCTGCGCCGCCGCCGAGGCGGCCGGACTGTGGGTCACCGTCGACGCCGAAGACCACACGACCACCGATTCGACTCTCGCGATCGTCACCGAGCTCCGCGCGGATTTCCCGTGGCTCGGCACCGTTCTGCAGGCCTACCTGCGCCGCACCGAGGAGGACTGCCGCGCTCTGGCGGGCCCGCAGTCACGGATCCGGCTGTGCAAGGGCGCCTACGACGAACCGGAGTCGGTGGCGTTCCGCGACCGCGCCGAGGTCGACGCCTCCTATCTGCGTTGCCTCGGCGTACTCGCCGCCGGGCAGGGCTATCCGATGATCGCCTCCCACGACCCCACGATCATCGCCGCCGCCGGAGCGGCCGTCGCGGCGGCCCGGCGCAAGTGCGAGGAGTACGAGTACCAGATGCTGTACGGCATCCGCGACGACGAACAGCAGCGACTCACCGCCGAGGGCAACCACGTTCGCGTATACATCCCCTACGGCGACCAGTGGTACGGCTATTTCATGCGCAGGCTGGCCGAACGACCCGCCAATCTCGCCTTCTTCCTGCGCGCACTGGCAGGCGGACGCGGGTAACGAGCCGCTCTCCATTCGGGCACTACCACTGAACAATATTCATTCTCGGGGTCGGGAACGGCCACGCGGCGGTGTACTGATCACGCGGCCAGGCCGCCGACGGAAGGAACAGCGATGTCTTTCGCAGAGTTGCGCGCCCAGATGCTGCGCCGTAAACCACTCGTCGAGGTAGAAGACGAGATTCCCGGCGACGAACGCCTCGCCAAATCACTCGGCCTGTGGCAGCTCACCGCCATCGGTGTCGGCGGCATCATCGGCGCGGGCATCTTCACCCTGGCCGGATCGGTCGCCCACTCGGTGACCGGCCCCGCGGTACTGATCTCGTTCCTGATCGCCGGTGTCGCCAGCGCGGCCGCCGCGCTGTGCTACGCCGAGTTCGCCGGCATGGTGCCCAAAGCCGGTTCGGCCTACACCTACGGATATGTCTCCCTCGGTGAGCTGGCGGGCTGGTTCATCGGCTGGGACCTGCTGCTCGAGTACATCGCGGTCGCGGCGGTGGTGGCGATCGGGGTGTCGGGCTACTTCGGGTTCCTGCTCGAGCAGGTGGGCCTGACGCTGCCCGAATGGATGCTCGGGGCGCCCGATACCGGTGACGGCCGGGTCGTCGACCTGTTCGCGGTACTTTTCTGCCTGGGCACGGCGTGGATCCTCTCGCGCGGTATCGGCAGCGTCGGCCGGTTCGAGACTGTCGCTGTCGGCATCAAGGTCGCCCTGGTCGTGCTCATCGTCGCGCTCGGTGTGTTCCACATCGACAGTGCCAACTACGACCCGTACTTCCCCTACGGCACCGGCGCGGTGTGGACCGGCGCGGCGACGGTGTTCTTCGCCGTGTTCGGCTACGACGCCATGAGTACCGCGGCCGAGGAATCCGTCGACGGACGCAAGCACCTGCCCAAGGCGATCATCTACTCCCTCGCCATCGCGATGGTGCTCTACGTGCTGTGCACGCTGGTGCTCACCGGCATGCAGAAATACACCGAGATCAGCCCGACCAGCGGTTTCTCCACCGCCTTCGAATCGGTCGGGATGCCGGGGGTCGCCAATATCATCGCCGTCGGCGCGATCGTCGGCATCATCACCGTGGTGCTCACCTTCATGCTCGGTGTCACCCGCGTGTGGTTCGCGATGAGCCGCGACGGGCTGCTGCCCATCTGGTTCGCCAAGACCCATCCCACCCGCAAGGTGCCGACCAGGGTCACCTGGATCGTCGGCATCGGCGCGGCGATCCTGGCCGGTGTGCTGCCGATCAACACCGTCGCCGAACTCACCAATATCGGCATCCTGATGGCGTTCATCGTGGTGTGTGTGGCCGTGATCGTGTTGCGCCGCACCAGGCCCGACGCGCCGCGCTCGTTCCGGCTGCCGTTGATGCCGGTGATCCCGCTGATCGGGATCGGCTTCTCGGCGTACCTGATCTGGTCGCTGCCGTGGGAGACCTGGGTGCGCTTCGCGGGCTGGTTGCTCGTCGGGCTCGTGGTGTATTTCGCCTACTCGCGCAAACATTCGCTGCTGAACCGGCCCGCACCGGAAAAGATCACCTAGACCCACCTGGGCAGGCGCCGCGCGATCACTCGCTCAGCGCCTGCTCCGGCCGGACGAGCATCCACTTGAGGATCTTGCCGGTCTCCCCACGCGGCAGCGCGTTGATGAAGGTGACATCGCGCGGCACCGAGAACCGGCTCAGACGGTGGCGGATATAGGTGCGGATCATGTCCGGATCCAGGCCCGCCCCTTCCCGTTTCACCACGAACGCGGCCAAGCGCTGCCCGAACTCGCGATCGGGGACGCCGACCACGGCCACCTCGGTGATCTGCGGCAGGTGGGCCAGCGCCTCCTCCACCGGTCGCGGGAAGACGTTCTCGCCGCCGGAAATGATCATCTCGTCGTCGCGGCCCGCCACGAACAACCTGCCCGAGGCGTCGAGATACCCCAGGTCGCCGGTGTCGAGCATGCCGTCGGCCTCCTCCGGCGGTGCGGCGTTGACGTACCCGTCGAAGAGCATGTGGTTGGCGACGAAGATGTGCCCGACCGTGCCGACCGGCACCGGGCGCAGATCGGGACCGAGCACCCCCACCCGGGTACCCAACGGCGGACGGCCCGCCGTGGTCGGCGAGACCCGCAGGTCGGCGGGGGTGGCGACACTGGCCCAGGACACCTCGGTGGAGCCGTACACGTTGTAGAGCACGTCGCCGTAGGTGTCGAGGAACCGCAGCACCGTGGCACCGGCCAGCGGCGCGCCGCAGCTGACCACGTGCCGCAGACTCGACAGGTCGAAGCTCGCGCGGACGTCGTCGGGGACGTCGAGGAGGCGTTCGACCATGGTCGGCACCACGATCAGGGTGGTGATGCGGTGTTCGCTGATCGAGCGGAGGCACTCGACGGCGTCGAAGCCGTCGCTGAGCACGACGGTGGCGCGCAGTGCGGTGCTGAGCTGCAGCCCGGCCAGCCCCCAGGTGTGGAACAGCGGTGCGGGCACCAGCACCACTTCCTCCACGCGCAGCGGAATCCGCGACAGCAGGGCGGCGATGGTGCCGAAGCCCTTGGCGTGCGGGCGGCGGGCGCCCTTGGGTGAGCCGCTGGTTCCCGAGGTGAGCACGATCAGCCTGCCGGGATGGGCGGGCACGGGAAAGTCCTCGACCCCCGCGGCGATCAGGCCCTCGATGGTCGCGCGTTGCGGATCGGGCGGATCGGCGTCGGTGGTGAAACGCGGTATCTCGCTGTGCAGGTAGCGGATCAGCGTTTCGAGTTCCCCATCGACGAACACCGCGCTGAGGCGATGACGCTGCACGATCTCCTCGATGCGCCGCCCGGAAAGTCCCGCGTTGAGCAGCGCGACGTCGACGCCGAGTTTGCCCGCGGCGACCATGGTCTCGACCATGCCCGCGTGATTGCGGGCCAGCAACCCGATCGCGTCACCGGCGCGCATGCCGAGTTCGTACATGGCACCGGCCAGGGCGTCGGATCGCGTGTCGATCTCGCGGTAGGTCCGGGTGCCGAACCGATCGAGCACCGCGACCCGGTCCGGGGAGTGCGCGGCCCCTGCGGCGTAACCGCCCGCCAGGTTGAAGCCCCACTTCGACAGGGAGCGAAGCTGTTTGAGGATCGACACCGGTTCCGGACGCATCAGACCGGTCGCCGCGATGGAACGCGCCACCCCCGCATTGCGGCGCAGCGGCGAGCGTTCGGCGTTGACGACCACCGACGACCTGGTCCCCGCGATCACGTCGGCGGTGCGGCGCAGACCCGCCTTCACCCAGTCGGTGACCACCGAGTTGCTGCGCTGCTCGAGCATCGGATGCACCCGGGCGGCGGCGAACAGCGTGATGTCGAGCCGGGTGCGCTGCTGGTCGCCACGCAGCCGCACCGAGGCGAAGCTGCCGAGCGCGGGGCTGCGCAGTTCGAAGCTCTCGTACCAGCGGCCGATGCCGAGGACGAACTCGTGGGTGTGGATGCCGGTGTCCACCGAGCCGACCCGGACCTGCCACACCACCGCACCGTCGGGGTGATCGATGCGCTCGCAGGCGCCGATTCCGGTGAACATGCGTGGATAACTCTGCGGATCGAGCAGGACATCCCAGAGGGCTTGCCTGGCGATGGTGAAATCCGCGCTGACATCGATGACGTCGGTGACCAAACTCCGTGCTCTTCCCAACAACCGGGCACGACGGTCGATCCCGTCGTGCGGGTCGTCACGCTACCGTCGAGCGCCGTCCCAGCACCAAGAATCAGACAAATCCGGTGGTATCGGACGGTTTCCACCGGATTTTGGTCGGTCCGCCATCGACTCGACGACGCGGATGTGAAACTGCCCAATGGCTTGCACAGCACCGGAGGATGCCGAAGTATTGCTGGAAGCACGGTCCCGATCTACAGGAGTCGCCGCTGGCTGCGGCACGACGAACGAAGAGGTGCGGACATGACAGCGAGCTGGCCCGGTTCGAGCGATCCTTTCGACGACATCTTCCAGCGCTTTTTCGGTTCCGGGATGTCGGCGAAACCGCCGGTGCAACGCATCGACCTGAGCCGTCTGATGACCGACGACGCGAAGTTGCTGGTCGGTGCGGCGCGGCAGGCGGCCCAGCAATGGGGCAATCCGGAGATCACGCCCGAACACCTGCTCTACGCCGCCGCCGAGACCGAACCCGCGCGCGACATGATCGATGAGCTGAGCCTCGACGCCGACCAGGTCGCCGAGCAGATGCAGGACTATCTCGACACCGGTGCGGCCGGCGGGTACGACCTGGCCGACATCACCCTCAGCCCGGCGACCAAGCTGGCCATGCGCGCCGCCCAGCGCCAGGCCGCGCAGTCCGGCAGCACCTACATCGGGCCCGAACACATCCTGCTCGGGATCGCCTCGCTGTCCGACAGCATCGCGGCCCAGACACTGGTCGCGGGTCTGGCGGCCAGCCAGAGCGGTGGCGGCCCGACACCGAGCACGGCAGCCGCGCAGGCCAAACGCCAGCAGCGCAAGACCGATACCCCGACGCTGGACGAATACGGTCGCGACCTCACCGCCGAGGCCCGCGAGGGCCTGATCGACCCGGTGGTCGGGCGGGCGGAGGAGATCGAGGAATCCATCGAGATCCTGTCCCGGCGACGCAAGAACAACCCGGTGCTGATCGGTGATCCCGGTGTCGGCAAGACCGCGATCGTGGAAGGTCTGGCCCAGCGCATCGTCAACGGCGACGTGCCGACCTCGCTCGCGGACCGCCGGGTGATCGCCCTCGACGTCGGCTCCCTGGTGGCGGGCAGCAAGTATCGCGGTGAGTTCGAGGAACGGCTCACCAAGATCCTCGACGAGGTTCGTGCCCACAAGGACGAACTCGTGGTGTTCATCGACGAACTGCACACCATCGTGGGCGCCGGTGGTGGTGGCGAGGGTTCGATGGACGCGGGCAACCTGCTCAAGCCCGCCCTCGCGCGCGGTGACCTGCACGTCGTCGGTGCGACGACGATCGACGAATACCGCAAGTACATCGAGAAGGACGCCGCGCTCGAGCGCCGCTTCCAGCCGGTGATGGTCGCCGAACCCTCGGTGGCCGACACGATCGAGATCCTGCGCGGACTCGCCGACGTGTACGAGGAACACCATCAGGTGCGCTACTCCGACGAGTCGCTGGTCGCGGCGGCGCAACTGTCGGATCGCTACATCACCGACCGGTTCATGCCCGACAAGGCGATCGACCTGGTCGACCAGGCAGGCGCGCGGGTGCGGTTGCGTTCGGGCACCGCCGACCCGGAGGTCAAGGCCAAGGAAGACGAGATCGCGCGGCTGTACCGGGAGAAGGACGCGGCGGTCGACAACGAGGACTACGAGAAGGCCAAGGCGCTCAAGGCCGAGATCGCCGCCGCCGAGGAGGAGCTGGAGGAATCCGGTGCCACCTCCGCGGAACCGGAGGTGCAGGTAGTCGACATCGCCGAGGTCATCTCGCGGCGCACCGGTATTCCGGTGGCCGATCTGACCGCCGAGGAGAAGCAGCGCCTGCTCGAGCTGGAGAACGTGCTGCACAAGCGGGTGATCGGGCAGAACGAGGCGATCGTCGCGGTCGCCGAGGCGGTGCGCCGGGCGCGCGCCGGGCTCAAGGACCCGAACCGGCCCATCGGGTCGTTCCTGTTCCTCGGCCCGACCGGTGTCGGCAAGACCGAGCTGGCCAAGGCGCTGGCCGAGGCGGTGTTCGGCGACGAGGATCGGCTGATCCGCTTCGACATGAGCGAGTTCCAGGAGAAGCACACGGTCTCGCGGCTCGTCGGCGCCCCGCCCGGATATGTCGGGTACGACGATGCCGCCCAGCTCACCGACAAGGTGCGCCGTCAGCCGTACTCGGTGATCCTGTTCGACGAGGTCGAGAAGGCGCACCCCGATGTGTTCAACGTGCTGCTGCAGTTGCTCGACGACGGGCACGTCACCGATTCCAAGGGCCGCACGGTGGATTTCAAGAACACCATCGTCATCATGACCTCCAATATCGGTTCGCAGCTGATTCTCGACGCGCCCGCCGGTGATCTGGATTCGATAGTGCCCCAGCTCGAGGAGAAGCTGCGGTCGCACTTCCGGCCGGAGTTCCTCAACCGGATCGACGAGCAGATCGTGTTCCACCGGCTCGACAAGTCGCAGCTCGAGGAGATCGTCGAGCTCATCCTCGACCGCACACGGCGCATGCTCGCGGCCCAGGACGTCGAACTCGACATCAGCCAGTCGGCGGTGGACTGGTTGGGCGAGAAGGGTTTCCAGCCCGAGTTCGGGGCCCGGCCGTTGCGTCGTACGGTGCAGCGCGAACTCGACAACCGGGTGTCGCGGCTGCTGCTCGACGGTGGGCTCGAGTCCGGCGGCACGGTGCACGTCGACACCTCGGGCGACGATCTGGTGGTCACCGCGACCATGCCCGACAACCCGTCCGCGGGCAACGGCGAGGCGCCGAAGAAGAGCTCCAAGAAGAAGGGCTCCGACAAGAAGCTGGTCGACTCGAAGTGACCAACCACGGTGGCCCGGTCCGCGGAAGGACCGGGCCACTGTCGGCTCAGCGGGTCAGCCGCCGGTGACTACGCAGGACTCACCGAAGCGGTACCCACGGCCGACGCTCACGTCGACGGCACGACCGATGCCGTCCTGGACGGCGGCCAGGGTGTGCGCTCCGGCACTCGACGGCACCCACGGCATGGTGGCGATGCCGTCGGTGGGGTTCACGACCGCGAGCAGCGTGCCGTTGTCGTAGAACGCGACAGGAACGATGCCGACACTGAGCCGAGCCTCGAGGTAGTGCGTGCACCCGGTGCCGTAGTTCGTGGAACTTCCCACGCTCAGGCTGGGGTTCACCGTCAGTTGTGACACCCCGGCCGAAGCCGTCGGCGCACCGAACATCACTGCCGCGACGGCCGTTCCGACGGCCGCGACGGCCACACCGCAAATCCTGTCACTCATATCTCACGTCCTTGTGCTGCGAGGCCGGCCGAACGCGAGGCCGGCGAGGTTTTCCCAATCCTGGCCCCATCCGCACACCGATGGTGGGAGAAACACCCGAATCGCTCGCATTCGCGCAGCTACCCCCGCGACCAGAGGGCCGGGGTGTTCGGCGGGGTCCAGTTGGGGTCGTGGACAGTGTGGGCTTGGCGGCAGGTGTAGCTGATGCCCTGGTAGGTGACCCTGTCGCCGATGGCGTAGGTGGCGCCCTGACGCCACGCCGATGCCGCCGGTGCTGTCGTTGTGGGGTGTTCGTGTCCACCACCCGGCCGGGATGTCGTCGGCGGCGCGGTGCTGGTGGCCGGTGGATTCGTGGTGGTCACCGGCGGTTTCGTGGTGGTCGGCGGCGCGGGCGGGGTGGTGGTCGGCGCCGGCGGCTGCGTGGTCGTGGCCGGTGGGGTGCCGCCACTTATCTCGAGGTCGACACAACTGTAGAAGGCCGCTGCGGTGTCGCCGATGTTCCAGACCGCCCGCAATTTCTGCCGACCGGAGTACTGCGACAGGTCGATGGTATGGGTGACCTCCATCGGGGGTTGCTCGTTTCGCCCGTCGATCACGGCGACCCGAGTATTCCCGATAAAGTACTCCCAGTCGGCGGTGCGATGATTGGCGGTGTTCTTCCAGGTGAATGTGACACTGCCGGAAACCCGCTGTGGAATCCAGCCGAGGCTGTCGTCGTCGAGTTCCGGATATTTGTTCGCGCTGCAATTGGTGAGGCCTTTCGGCCCCTCGACACTCTGCGGCTCGTATTTCACCGCGCCGCAGGAGACGAGGCCGCGCGCACATTGTTCCTGCCTGCTGGCCGGGCCGGTGACCCAGCCGTGCGCATTCGCGACCGAGGGCGGGGTGAACAGAGTAGCGACGGGCACCAAGGCGAGCGCGCCGGCGACCACGACAATTCGACTTCTCACTATCAATACTCCCTTGAAACACACACGGAAATGGATGGCAGGGGCCGGCGTGCCATCCGTGGACCATTTCGAGCGGCGATAAAGAACAGTTCGATTCGAACTGACTGGGACAGTAGGCGCAAGAAGATCAGCGGTCAACAGGCGCGTCGGCAAAGAATTTGCTTACCCGCCGGTATTTCCACACAAAGGACCATTCTGCGAATCCAGCGAATTCCCTCAGGAGAACCAACCGGTTCGCTCTCCCGGCAAAATCTCGGCTAATTAGGCAGCTGAGAGAATCGGCGCTGTTTGCCGGACGTTGTCGACAGTTTGCTCGGGGACAAACGACAACCGCCCACCACCCGGCAGTTCCGGTGATGGGCGGTATGAGCGAATCTCGAGCGACTCCTGAAATTCCGCGTCGACTCGATCAGGGCATCGGCAGGGGCGGTGTATTCGGGAAGACGACCGGCAACGCGGCCAGGGACCGATGGAACGGGCCGGGACGCCAGACCAGCTCTTCGGGGGGTACGGCGAGACGGATCTCCGGCAGAGCGTCGAGCAGCTGATCGATGGCGTCCTGCACGATCAGGTACGCGACCGATTTCGCGGGGCAACCGTGCGGGCCGGTGCTCCACGACAGGTGGGCGCGATTGTGGATCACGTCCAAGCCCGCGATGGCCGGATCGTTGTTGCAGGCCGCCATGCTGATGACGACCGGTTCGTGCGCGGGCAGCCAGGTGTCCTCGATGAGGGTCGGCTGCCTCGGGTAGGTCATGCAGAAGTTGGCCAGCGGCGGGTCGGTGAACAACACCTCGTCGAGGGCGTCGCGAGTCGACATACTGCCGCCGAGTACATCGCCGGCGAAGCGGTCGTCGGTGAGCATCAGGCGCAGCGTATTGACCACCAGGTTGAGCATGGGCTCGATGCCCGCGCCGTAGAGCACCAGCAGCTGGTGCACCAGTTCCTCGTCGGTGAGCGCCGCCGGGTGCTGCAGCAGCCGGGTCGCCACATCGTCGCCCGGCTCGTGTTTGCGCAGCCCGACCAGGTCGGCCAGGGCGTTGGCCACCAGATTGTTGCCCGCCTCGGCGTCGGTGCCGCCCTCGAAGATCTGCGACATCCCGGTGGCCACCTGCTGACCGATCTCCGGCGTGCAGCCGAGCATCGAGTTCAGCGCCTGGAACACCAGTGGAAACGCGTACTGGCTCAACAGGTCCGCCGAGCCGGCGGCACAGAAACTGTTGATGAGCGGGATGGCGAACTGCTCGACCGTGCTGTGCATCGCGTACAGGTCGACCCCGGCCAGACCTGCCACATTGGCCTGCCGGTAGCGGGCGTGCTCGGCACCGGTGGTGCGCAGGGCCGCGGGACGGAACTGCAGCATCGGCAGCACCGGGCAGTCCTTGGGGATGTTGCGTTCCCACATGCGCGGGTCGGCCGGGAAGTGGTCGGGATCGTTGAGGATCCGTACCGCGGTGTGATAGCCGATCACCAGGGTGGCCCGGATTCCCGGTGAGAGTTCAACGGGGACAAGGGATCCGAACCGTTCCCGCATCTGCCGGTAGGCAGCTTGCGGGTCGGCCGCGAATTCGGGCGAATACATCGGTACCCGGACATCGGCCGCGAGGTCTTGCAAGGTCACCGAACTGCCGCTTCCTGCCTCTGAAATAGGTACTCGGCCAGCGTGATCAGCGCACGCAGACCGTGATCGCGGCGTCGCGCGTCGACCGCGATCACCGGGGTGTCGGGGGTGAGGTCGAGCGCCTCACGCACCTCGTCGAGGGGGTAGCGGCGGAAACCCTCGAACTCGTTGACCGCCACCGCGTAGGGGACGCCGCGTTGTTCGAGCGCCGAGAGCACGTCGTCGGCCTTCTCGATGCGCCGGGTGTCGACCAGGACGAGGGCGCCGAGCGCACCGCGCGCCAGCTCCTCCCACAGCGGCGCGAACCGCTCCTGACCCGGCGTGCCGAAGAGATAGAGCGCCAGTTGCGGATTCAGCGTGAGCCGGCCGAAATCGAGAGCGACAGTGGTCTGCACCTTGCTGCCGAGGCCGGCCAGATCGTCGATACCGATGCTCGCCTCGGTGATCGTCTCCTCGGTGCGCAGCGGCCGGATCTCGGACACGGCGCACACGAACGTCGTCTTGCCGACGCCGAAATTGCCGGCGACCAGGATCTTCACCGACCTGGTCACCGTTTCGGCGACGTAGTCGACCTCAGCCTGCGAGGACACGGAGACCATGGAGCACCTCCTTGATCAACGCCAGCTCCGGCTTCACCTCGGCCGGGGTGGGGCAGTGTAGATGTCCGCTGTCGAGCAGATCGGACACGATGATCTTCACCACCGAGGCGGGCAGGTCGAGATACGCCGACAGTTCGGCGATCGACAGCGCGCCACGGCGGCTGGTGAGCGCGAGTACCCGGCGCTCGTCGGGTCGGTGATCGGCACGCGGGTCTGCGACGGCGCGTACGAGGGTCACCAGATCGAGTTCGTGCGCGGCCCTTGTCCGGCCGCCGGTGCGCACATAGGACCTGACCAGGTCGGGGTCACGCCTGCCTCGGCTCATTACCTGACACCGTGCCGTGGCGCCGCACCGATCTCGTGGCCGACCCGCGCGGCCAGTTCGTTCATCCGGTGCGCCACCAGCGCCACGTCGACATCGGCGGTGGTCGCGACACCGAGCAGCGCGCCGACACCGGCGGCGGTGATCATGATCATGCCCTCGTCGTATTCGGTCATGTTCTGGCGCACTGTGTTCGCCGGTGACCCGCAGAACTCACCGAGGGCCTTACCGAGCGAACGTAGACCGGAAGCGGCCGCCGCGAACCGTTCGGCATCGTCCTTGGCGATGCCACGGGAGTGGGCGATACGAAGGCCGTCGTCGGATAGCAACACGGCGAAGCGGACGCCGGGGATCTCGAGATCCTCGAGCAGCCATGCCAAACGGTTGGTGCTATCGGCTACCGGTGTGCTCATCGGCTGTTCCTTCCGTGGATCGCTCGGCCGCAGCGGCACGACCGCTGCGGGAACCGCTGTGCCAGGCAGCGGCGAGGTCGGGGCGAGCCTGCCCCACTTCCGTGGTCACCCCCGCCGAATCCGGGGCGACCGGGCGGCGGCGCCGTTTGGGCAGCCCACCGCTGGTGATTTCGTGCACGGCCGCGCGTGGGCCGTCGGTCTCGACAGGGTCGGGCACGGGCACCGGGATGTGCGCGGGCGCGGCCAGTTCGGGTTCGGGGATTCTCGGCGCCTCTCCGCTCACCAACAGCGCCGACGGCACATAGACCATCGCGCGCATGCCACCGTAGATATTGGGACCGTCGACATGCACGGAGAAGCCGTAGCGGCGTGCGAGTGCGGCGATACCGGGGAAACCGACCTTGGGCGCAGGCCCGAGGTCGTGGATGTCGACCGAGCGTTCACCGCTGAGCACCAGACGCGCGTCCTCGAGCTGCTCGGGGCTCATCCGCATGCCCGCGTCGTCGACGATGATCGTGACGCCGTGATGGCCTTCCTGGAACCCGACCTCGACGAACGAAGACGGCGGCGAGTACCGCAGCGCGTTGTCGAGCAGGGTGGCCAGGGTGTGCACGAGCGGCTCGACGGCGCGGCTGATGACGATGCGTTCCGATTGGGCCGAATGGACCCGGAGGAACTCACGCACGCGCCCGGTGGCGCCGCCCGCGACGTCGGTGAGCGACTGCTGTGGCCAGCGCCTGCCGGGCAGACCACCGGAGACGATCACGTAGGACTGCGCCTGCCGGATCATCTGCTGCACGGTGTGGTCGATGCGGGTGAGTGTCTCGTAGACGGCGTCGTCGCGGTGCTCGCGCAGCGCGGTACTCACCACCTGGCCGAGGTCGGTGCCGAGGCTCACCACCGAGGTGCCGAACGAGCGGACCGCCGCACTGGTCGCCGCGCGGGACGACGCCTGCAGTTCGGTGCGGGTCTCCTCGCGGGCGGCCTGGATCTCGGCGACGCGGCGTTGCTCGCCGTAGCGTTCGACCATGGCCCGTGTTTCCTCGGCGACGACGCGCAGGTCGTCGGCGTGGCCGGTCGCGATCGCCTGCAGCGACTCGCCGAGGGGTGCGTCGCGCAGTTCGGCGGGCAGTTCCACCGCGACCGACGGAATGTCGTGTCGCCGTACGGCATCGGTGATGGCGGGCAGGGTGATCTGGGCGAGGTGATGTACCGCCGCCTCACACAGTTCACGCTCCCGCTTGGCGGCGTCGGCGCGTGCGCGTTGTTTGCGCTCGTTGTGCATGGCGAGCACAGCCACAGCGATGGCCGCGAGGACCACCAGGGCTCCGATGATGAGCGACAGCACCGCGATTCCGGAGTTCATCTGATCTTTCGTCGTCGTTCCACCCGGGCAGCCGCCCTCGACGGAACCATCCCGGATACCCGATAGACAGTCCCCGCTTCCAGCGACCCGCACACAGTAGCAGCACTGTGACCGATTCGAGATGGAACCTGCTGTCAGGCACGGGAATTGCCGCTGATATTACCCAATTTCCGCAGGCGCGGGGTTGTCGAAAGACACGAGGGTCCGGATGCGGCGGTCGCGGAACCGGGAGTACCGGATACTATCCCGCGGTGGCCAAATTGAAGCTCACCATCGACGTCCCCCTCGCCCCGGACAAGGCGTGGGACCATGCCTCCGACCTGGAGCACCTCGGCGACTGGCTGGCGATCCACGAGGCCTGGCGCGGCACCGTCCCCGAAGAGCTCACCGAGGGCACCGTGCTGGTGGGCGTGGCGCGGGTCAAGGGGTTCCGCAACAAGGTCACCTGGACAGTGCGCACGGCCCAGCCGCCGCACAAGCTGAAGTTGACCGGCGCGGGCATCGGCGGCACCAAGTTCGGCATCGATCTCGCCGTGCAGGCCAAGGGTGACGGTTCGGCGGTCGACCTGACCGTCGAACTCGGCGGCGCGCCGCTGTTCGGCCCGATCGGCTCGACCGTGGCCAAGGCACTGCGCGGCGACTTCGAACGGTCGCTGGCGAAGTTCGTCGAACTCTACGGCTGAGTCCCGGCCGCCGACAGCGCCGCCGCGACCGATTCTGTCGAGGCGGGCAGCAACGGCAGACGCACCGCCGCGCTGGGGATTTCGCCCCGCGCGGCGAGTACGCCCTTGACGACCGTGGGGTTCGGTTCGGCGAACAGGGCGGCACCGAGGGCGTCGAGACGACTACCCACCGCGCGGCCACGCGCGAGGTCGCCGGTCCCCCACGCTCGCACGAGTTCGGCGTACCCGGCGGGCGCGACATTGGCCGCGGCGAGGATCGCGCCGTCGGCACCGAGCGCCAGCAGCGGCGAGGCGAAACGGTCGTCACCCGCCAGCACAGTGGTCCGATCCCCCACGGTCGCCATCAGTTCCACGGTGGCATCGGTGATGCCACCGACCGCGTGCTTGAAACCGGCGATGTTCGCGATGGTGGTGAGCCGGATCAGCGTTGCGGCGCCGAGCGGGCGCGCGGTCCGGTACGGCACGTCGTAGACGAGAATCGGCGCCGGACTCGCGGCCGCGAGTGCGGTGAAGTGCGCGATCACGCCCTCCTCGCTCGGTCGGACGTAGTAGGGCACCACCGACAGCACCGCGGCCGCGGACGACGGCACGGCAGCCACCGCGGCGGCGGCCTCAGCGGTGGCGTTGCCGCCCGCGCACACGATCAACGGCGCGTCCCGTTCGGCACACACCGCGGCGCAGATGTCGAGTACCTCGGCGCGTTCGGCGGGCGTCAACGCCGACGGTTCGGCGGTCGTGCCGAGCGCTACGAGCCCGGTGACGCCCGCGTCGAGGACCGTGTGCGCGTGCGCGCGGAGTGCGTCGGGAGCCAGGGCCCCGTCGGCGGTGAAAGGTGTGACGAGGGGGACGAACAGACCGTGCAGCGATGTCATGACTCCATCGTCGAATCCCGCGACCGTAAGGTCCAGTTCACGTTCATGACGAAGAACGTAAGCTGAACTGATGCTCGATGTCCGCAAACTCCGGCTGCTGCGCGAACTCGCTCACCGCGGCACCATCGCGGCGGTCGCCGAAGCGCTCAGCTACACGCCGTCGGCGGTGTCCCAGCAGCTCAGCGCGCTGGAGAAGGACGCGGGCGTCGCACTGCTCGAGCGATCGGGCCGCCGGGTGACCCTCACCCCCGCCGCCCACCTGCTGGTCGGCCACACCGAGACCGTGCTCGCCGCCCTCGAACGCGCGGACGCCGAATTGGCCGGTGCGCGGACCGCTTTGGTCGGCACCCTGCGCATCGGCGCGTTCCCCACCGCCGCGCGTACGCTGCTCTCCCCCGCCCTGGTCGCCCTCAGCACCGAACACCCCCGCCTGGAACTGACCGTCACCGAGATCGACCCGGCCGACGTACCAGACGCCCTGCGGGCAGGCACCCTCGACATCGCGCTCACCCACGACTACGACCTGGTGCCCGCCGACACCGACCGGGCGTTGCACACCGAACCGCTGCACACCGAAACGGTCTTTCTCGCCACCCGCGACCCGGCGCCCGCCGACGATCCGTTGCGCGCCAACCGCGACTCACCCTGGATCGCGGGCACCCCCGGCACGCTGTGCCACACGATGACGATCCGCGCCTGTCAAGCCACGGGTTTCACACCGCGCGTGCGTCATCACGCCGACGACTTCGACACGGTGCTCGCCCTGGTCGCCGCCGGTGCGGGCGCCGCGATCATCCCGGGCCTGGCGCTGTACGCACCGCCGGAGCGGCTCGCCCTCACCGCATTGCCGATTCGCCGCCGCACCCGTCTCGCCTACCGCAACGGCACCGGCGACCATCCGGCCGTGCGCGCGGCACGCAGTGCCCTCCATCGTGCGGCCGCCGCCGGCCGAGCACCGGCGGGCGGCGGCTGATCACGCCGATTTGTCGCGGTTCGTGGTGCGCTGACGCGTGCGGGTGGCGCTGACCGGGTCGATGGCGGGCGTCGCCCACTGCTCGGCGAGAGCCAGGCTGGGTTCGCGCCCGGAGGCGACATGGCGATAGGCGATGTCGGCCGCGGCCTGCGGATCGCCTGCCGCGATCGCGGCGTAGAGCGCTTCGTGTTCGTCGCATTGGGTGCCCGGGTCGCGTTCCTTGGTGAGGTGGAACAGCCACCGCACGCGAGACTCCAAGGGCCGCAACAGCGATTGCAGCAGCGGGTTGCCGGAGATCTCCACGATGAGCGCGTGGAATCCGGCGTTGGCGGCCGCGATGGCGGCCTGCTCGCCGCGTTCGGTGGCCCGTCGGGCGGCGGTGAGCTGGCCGCGCAGCGCGGTGAGGTCGGCGGATTCGGCTCGTTCGGCGGCCAGCCGAGCAGCCAGCACCTCGAGGCTCTCGCGCACGTCGAACAGGTCGCGCACATCGGCGACCGTGAACGGGGCGACGATCGCGCCCTGCCGGGGCACGATCACCACCAGCCCTTCACGTTCCAGTAGATGCAGCGCTTCGCGCAGCGGAATCCGGGAGATGTCGAGCTCGGTGGCGAGATCGCGTTCCACCAACCGCTGCCCCGGACTCAACCGCAGATCGATGATCCGATCCCGCAGTTCCTCGTATGCCTGATCTCGCAGCGACTTCTTGACCGGTTCCGCCACCACACCATCCTTCCGCCCCGCATCCGACTCCACGGTAGCCCCGCGCGCACCGAGCGACCGATTCTTACTTTTCGGTAATCCGGCCGTCATTCGCGGACCGCACGCTGACACTTAACGGTATACCGCTAAGTGAGCGGTTCGTTCGATCAAGGAGTACCTCGTGCACAACTCCACCCGGCGCGCGATCGCCTTCGGCTCGGCCGCCCTCGCCGCCGCTGCTCTGTTGTCGGCCTGCGGTTCCGCCGATACCGCCGCGGCGGGCGGCAAGTTGAAGGTCGGCGTGTTCTTCCCCGGCTCGCTCTCCGACACCGGCTTCATGCAGTCGGGGTATCTCGGCTACCAGCGCGTCGCCGAAGCCCTCGGCGACAAGGTCGAATTGAGCAAGGTCGAGCAGGTGGCGGCGGCCGACTACCAGCAGGCGCTCGTCCGTTTCGCCTCGACCAACGATCTGGTCATCGCGCTCGGCGGCCAGACCGATGCCGATGTGCGCAAGGTGGCACCGCAGTTCCCGAGTGTGAAGTTCGTGGAGATCGGTGGGCCCGCCGACGCGAAGCCGATGGCCAACCTGGCCTACTACGACCCGCAGCAGGCCGAGGCCGAGTTCCTCAGTGGCGCGGTGGCCGCGGCCGGATCCAAGACCGGCGCGGTGGCCTTCGTCGGCGGCGTCGAACTGCCCGCGATCGTCAACGCCGCCAACGCTTTCGGTAACGGCGCACGGTTCGCGAAGCCGGACGCCCGGGTGCTCACTCCGCAGTACGTCGGCGATTTCAACGACCCGGCCAAGGCCAAGCAGGCCGCGCTGGCCGACTACGGTGCGGGCGCGGGCACGCTCGGCCAGATCGTGAACCTGGGCAAGGCGGGCCTGGAGCAGGCAGCGGCACAGGCCGGTGCCACCTTGGTCGGCGGTCCGATCCCCGGTGACTGCACCGATCCCGTGTATCTGGGCTACGTGCACACCGATATCGGCGCCGAGGTCGAGTACGCGGTGAAGGCGGCGCTCGACAACACGTGGAAGGCCGAGAACGTGCGCTTCGGGCTCACCTCGCCCAACGACGGCACCGATTTCGTGTTGTGCGACAAGCAGCCCGCGGTCGCCGACGCGCTCGCCAAGGCGAAGACGGCACTGTCCACCGGCGCGGTGAAGCCGTACTGATGGCGATGAGCACTCCCGCATTGACCCTGCACGGGGTCGGAAAGAGCTTCGGCGCGGTCCGGGCATTGCACGACGTGGACGTCACCGTCGAATCCGGCACCGTCCACTGCGTTCTCGGCGAGAACGGCGCGGGCAAGTCGACGCTGTGCAATCTCGTGTTCGGCGGCTATCCCGCCGATACCGGACGAATCGAACTGGGCGGCAAAGCCTTCCGACCCGACTCACCCGCCGCCGCGATGCGGGCGGGCGTCGCCATGGTGCACCAGCACTTCAGCCTGGTGACCACCATGACCGTCGCGGAGAATCTGCTGCTCACCCAGCACGGGTTGCGGTTGCGCCGCAGGGATCTGACCAGCCGTCTCGACGAGATCGCCCGGCGCTATCGTCTGCGCATCGATCTCGACCAGCAGGTCGCGACGATGCCGGTGGGCGCCCGGCAGAAGGTCGAGATCGTCAAGGCCCTGCTGCGCGATCCGGCGCTGATCCTGCTCGACGAACCGACGGGAGTGCTCGATCCGGCCGAGATCGACGCGTTGATCGACACCTGCCGCGCCATCGCCGCCGACGGCAAGGCCGTGGTCCTGGTGACGCACAAACTGGGCGAGGTGGCCAGGGTCGCCGATGCCGCGACCGTGCTGCGCCGTGGCACGGTCGCCGGTGGTGGACCGCTACCCGAGACCGGTATCGCCGAGTTGCTCACCGCGATGGTCGGCCGCGAGGCAACCGATCTCGACCCGACCGTGGCGGCGACGATCGGCTTGGATCCGGGCGAGCCGGCCCAGGCCCTCACCGAACCCGGTCCAGCCACCCCGGTCGCCACTGGCCACACCACGAGCCCGGCTGCGGGCGAGCACAGGACCACAGGCCGACGCCGCAGCGAATCCGGCGTACCGCACGAATCGAGCCCGCCCGCAGCGGTTCTCACCGTCGACGGGGTGACCGTCCACCGGGCCGACGGCAGTATCGCGCTCGACGAAGCGAGCCTGGCCGTGCGGCCGGGCGAGATCGTCGGGATCGCGGGCGTCGAGGGCAACGGGCAGAGCGAGCTCGTCGCGGTGCTGGCCGGTGGCACCCCGGTGCGGGCGGGCACTGTCGCGCTCGCCGGAGCCGACATCACCACAGCGAACCCCGCCACCCGAACATCGCTCGGTCTCGGCGTCGTCCCCGAAGATCGCCACCGCGACGGCATGGTCGCCGACATGACGCTGGCCGAGAATCTTTTCCTCGGCAGCCTCGGCCGGTTCCGCCGCTTCGGCCTCCTCGACAAACAGGCCATGGGTCGCGCCGCGCAGGCCGAACTCGACCGCTTCGATGTACGCGCGGCCGGTCCGTGGGTGCCGATGGGATCGCTGTCGGGCGGCAATCAGCAGAAGGTCGTGCTGGCGCGCGAACTGTCGGCGGCGAACCTGCGCTGCCTGGTCGCTGCCCAGCCGACACGCGGATTGGACATCGGCGCAGTCGATTTCGTGCTGACGCAGCTGCGGCACGCGGCCGCGCGTGGCTGCGGCGTGCTGGTGGTATCGAGCGAGGTACCCGAACTGCTCGCCCTGTGCGACCGAATCTTCGTCGCCTATCGCGGGGAACTGGCCGGGCCCGTCGAAACCACCGATCCCGATGCCGCACAACAGATCAGCGAATTGATGATGGGAGTCGCGGCATGAGCGCACCTGGTCGGACCACAGCGACCGAGACCCCATCTCGACCGGCGTCGCGGGGCGTTCCGCGCGGCCCCGGCAAGCTCTCTGCGAGGGAGCAGCCGACAAGAGTGAGCCGGTGGGCGCACCACCCGCTCGTCGTCGCTGTCGCGGCCATGCTGGCCGCCGGAGCGATCGGGCTGATCCTGGCCGCCGTCGCGGGCGCCGCCCCCGGCGCCACGATGACAGCGCTGTGGGAGGGCATGTTCGGCAGCGACTACGCGGTCGGCGCCTCGCTCAATGTCGCGGCCACGCTGATGCTGGTGGCCGTGGGGTTCACCATCGCCCACCGCGCCGGGCTGGTCAATGTCGGTGGTGAGGGCCAGATCTGCGCCGGTGGGATCGCCGCCACGGCGATCGGCACCACCCTCACCGGCACGCCCGCCGCGATCACGGTGCCAACCGTGTTGCTCGGGGCGGCGGCCGCGGGCTGGCTGTGGGCCGCGATCGCGGCGTATCTGCGGGTCGCCCGCGGCACCAGCGAGATCATCACCACGCTGCTGCTCAACTTCGTCGGCCTGGCGCTGGTGCTGCTCGTCGTGCACGAGCCCGCGCTGCTGCGTCAGCCGGTGACCTCCTCGGAGACGTTGCCGCAATCCGAGCAGCTCACCGCGGCCGCGCATCTGCCGCTGCTCGGCATCGAACGCTCACCCGCGACCATCGCCCTGTGGATCGCCGTGGTCGCCGCGTTCGGCACCGCGATCCTGGTGCGCCACACCGCACTCGGCACCCGCTTGCGCGCGGTCGGGCTCAATCCCGATGCGGCGGCGCGGCTGGGTTTGCCGGTGGGCCGACTACGTTTCCTCAGCCTCTCGGCAGCGGGCGCGTTCGCGGGTGTCGCGGGCGGGCTGCTGGTGGCGACGGCGCCGTTCGTCCTCGCCGAGGGGTTCTCCTCCGGATACGGGTTCTCCGGGCTGGTCGTCGGGCTGCTGGCGCGTGGCTCCCTGAGCGCCGTCGTCGCGGTGTCGCTGCTACTCGGGTTCCTCGTCTCCGGCGGGATCAACCTGCAACTGGCCGCGAACGTGCCTGCCTCGACCATCGCGATCGTGGAGTCCCTGATGATCGTCTTCATCGCCGGCGCTGCCATCTGGACATCGCGAACACGCAAATACGTTGCACCACAACCAGTTCCCAACACAAACACCCCCGAACCGGCAGGAGCGAGCCGATGAGC
The DNA here is from genome assembly GCF_040639775.1 of Nocardia sp. NPDC023733. Classification (NCBI taxonomy): domain Bacteria; kingdom Bacillati; phylum Actinomycetota; class Actinomycetes; order Mycobacteriales; family Nocardiaceae; genus Nocardia; species Nocardia sp. NPDC023733. Next base: position 2,138,105 of record NZ_JBFAAN010000001.1, read on the forward strand.
CTCGACACGGTCACCGACATCGCCACCAGCGGCATCGGCTTCACGCTGCCCATCCTCATCGCGGCGAGCGGTGAGCTGGTCAGCGAGCGGGCGGGCGTGCTCAACCTGAGTCTCGAGGCGATGATGCTCACCGGCGCGTTCGCGGGCGTACTCGGTGCGGTGGCCACCGGGTCGCCCGTGCTCGGCACGGCCACCGCTGTGCTGGCCGCAGTGATATTCGGTGCGCTACAGGCCGTCTGGAGTGTCGGACTGCGTGCCGACCAGATCGTCGTCGGCATCGCGAGCAACGCACTCGCCCTCGGCGCGACCACCTACGGCGCCCGCCTGCTGCTCGCCGATGGCAAAGGTCACAGCGTTCCTGGCTTCGCGGCACTGAGAATTCCTGTGTTGCACAATGTTCCGGTCATCGGTCCGGCACTGTTCGGGCAGACCGCACTCGGCTACCTGTGTATCGCCCTTGTCGCCGGGTCGGCGTTCGTGTTCTCCCGCCGCACCAAACTCGGCCTGGTTGTCGACGCGATCGGCGAGGACGCCGTGGCCGCCGATCGCACCGGCCTGCCCGTGCGCGCCGTCCGCTACGGCTGCGTGCTGCTCGCCGCGTTCGCCGCGGGCCTCGGCGGTGCGCAGCTGGCGCTGTCGGAAGTGCACTCGTTCAGCGACAACATGACCGGCGGCATCGGGTATCTGGCCGTGGTCGCGGTGATCGCGGGCCGGTGGCGGGCGCTCGGCGTCATCTGGGCATCGGTGTTCTTCGGCATCGCCCAGGCATTGCAGTTCGCGTTGCCCGCGCTCGGTGTCGACGTGCCGTTCGCGCTGCTGGTGATGCTGCCGTATCTGATCGCGATCGTCGCCGTGAGCGGTCTGGTCGGTAACAGCCGCTCACCGCGCGACCTGACCGTCGCCTTCGCCCGAACCTCCTGATCCAGCGCTTCCGAGGAGCCATCGATGACTCTGATCCTGTCGCATTCCGATGTGGCCGCCCTGATCGATCGCGCGGCGGTGCTCGCCGCCGTCGAACGCGCGCACGCGGACCTCGCGCTCGGCACGGCGGTGGTCCCCGCGCCGCCCGCGGTGAGCGTCGGCGCCACCGCCTTCGTGCCGATGGTCGCCGCCGCCGAAACCGCCGGGGCGGCCGCCGTGAAACTGCTCGCCGACCTCCCCGCCAACCGGGAACGTGGACTGCCGGTGCAACGCTCGGTGATCGTGGTGACCTCCGCACTCGACGGCGGCTGCGAGGCGCTCGTCGACGGCCGGCTCGTCACCGCCGTGCGTACTGCCGCCGCCAGCGCGGTGGCAACCAAATACCTTGCCAGGCAGGAGAGTTCCACACTGGGGTTGATCGGGGCCGGCGCGCTGGCGATCGAGCACACCCGCGCCGTCGCCCGGGTGCGCGACATCGAGGCCGTGCTGGTCTGGTCGCGGTCCGCCGCCACCGTCGAGCGGTTCCGTGGTGCGATCGCCGACCTCGGACTCGAGGTGCGGGCGATGCCGTCACCGGAGTCGGTGACACGGGCGGCCGACGTGCTGTGCACCCTCACCCCCGCACGGGAGCCGATCGTGCGCGGTGCCTGGTTCGGCGAGGGGCTGCACGTGAACGCGGTCGGCGCCCCGCCACGCGCCGATCACCGCGAGGTCGACGGGGCTGCCATGCGCCGGGCGCGCGTGATCGTAGACTCGGTCGCGACAACGCTCACCAAGTCGGGCGACACGCTGCTGGCCATCGCCGACGGCGCGATCACCGAAACCGAGGTGGGCACCGAACTGGGCCAGGTGATTCTCGGCCGGGCGACCGGCCGGGCCGACCCAGGCGACATCACTCTGTTCAACTCGGTCGGTATCGGCCTGCAAGATCTCGTCACCGCCCGCCTGCTCATCGACAAGGCCCGCGCCGAGGGCCGCGGAACGGAAGTGGAGCTCAGCGCATGACCACACTCACCGACACCGACATCGCCCACCTGCGCCGGGCCATCGACCTCGCTGCCCAGGCGGCGGTGCTCGGTGACCGGCCGTTCGGTGCCGTCACCGTCGATCGCGACGGTACGGTGCTCGCCGAATCCGCGAACGCCGTCGCCACCACCGGCGATGTCACCACCCACGCCGAACTGGTCGCGATCACCGTCGCCTCCGCCACCGGCAAGGCGGAGGCGCTGCAAGGCGCCACCGTGTACGCCAGCGGCGAGCCGTGCCCGATGTGCGCCGCCGCGATGGTGTGGGCCCAGGTGGGGCGCATCGTGTTCGCGGCGGCGGCCTCGGAGTTCGGGCCCATCCTCGGGCCGGGACCCAGCTTCACCCTGAGCTGCGCCGACGTGGTCGCCAGTTCGAATGTGGCCATCGAGGTGAGCGGGCCGCACCTCGGCGACGAGGCACTCGCGGTATTCCGGTCCTGAGGGCCTACTTCACCGGGACAGCAGGGTCCAGCCCCTCGACGAGTTCCACCGGCTCGCCGAGCTCGCGCTGTTCCTCGAGGGCTTCCGGCGTACCGGGCACCTGGGTGCCACGCAGCGACATGCCCTTGGTCTCGATGAGGAAGTAGGCCGCGATCAGACCCACCAGACACGCGCCGAACATGTAGTAGGCCGGGAACAGGTTGTCGCCGGTCAGCTCGATGAGCGACTGGTTGATCACCGGCGCGGTGCCACCGAAGATCGAGGTGGCCACGTTGTAGCCGATCGCCACACCCGCGAACCGCACGATGGTGGGGAACATGGCCGGGAAGGTCGCCGAAATGGTGGCCAGCTGCGGCGCGTAGAGCAGGCCGAGGATGGCGAAGCCGACGATGGCGCCGGTGAGCGAGGTGCCGATCAGGATGTACACCGGGATCACCGTGATCATCAGCGCCGCGCAGGAGAACAACCACATCGGCCTGCGACCGATCCGGTCCGACAGCGCACCGAGGAACGGCAGGGTCAGCAGCATCACGATCTGGCCGATCAGCGGCACGAGCAGCGCGTCGGATTCCGCCATACCGATGGTGTTGCCGAGATAGGTCGGTGTGTAGCTCAGCAGCGAGTAATTCACCACGTTCAAGGCGATGACCAGACCGAAAAGAGTCAGCACCGGGCGCAGGTATTTGGTCAGCAGATCGCGATAGACCCCGACCGTTTCCTCCGTCTCGTCTTTCGCCTCGATTTCGCGGAATACCGGGGTGTCCTCGACCCGGCTGCGCAGATACATACCGATCAGGCCGAGCGGTGCGGCGATCAGGAACGGAATGCGCCAGCCCCACGATTCCATGCTCGCACCATCGAGCACATTCACCAGCAGCAGCGCCGTCAGATTACCGAGCGTGAAACCGGCGAGTGTGCCGACTTCGAGGAAACTGCCGTAGAAACCGCGCTTACGGTCGGGCGCGTATTCCGCCATGAACGTTGCGGCGCCGCCGTATTCGCCGCCGGCGGACAGACCCTGGACCATGCGCAGCGCGTACAGCAGGATCGGCGCGGCGATGCCGATGACCTCGTAACTCGGGATCAGACCGACGGCGAGGGTGGAACCGGCCATCAGCATGATGGTCATCGCGAGCACGCGTTTGCGGCCGATGCGGTCGCCGAGCGGGCCCCAGATCATGCCGCCGATCGGGCGGATCAGAAAGGAGACCGCGAAACCGAGCAGCGTATAGATAACGCTGGATCCGGTACCGTCACCGGGGAAAAGCGATGCCGCGATATAGGTGGCGAGGTAGGCGTAGACGCCGTAGTCGAACCATTCGACCGCATTTCCGATCGCCGATGCACCGATTGCCCGGTGCAACACCGATTTCGATTCCTGAGACATCCACAAACCTCTCGTCGTCGCCATTCCGGACTACCCGATCGGTACGCGGACAAAACTTTACGCTTGTGTGTCGTTGTGGTCAGAGTGCCTGGAGTTTGCCCGCGAGCACGGCCTTCTCGCGGTCGTTGCGGCAGCGTCGGATCGCCTCGGTGAGCTCGCCGCGCGCCTCCTCGACGCGACCGAGGCGGATCAGCAGTTCCCCACGCACGCTCGGCAGCAGATGCGACGACGACAACGCTCCCCCGGCCGACAGCTCGTCGACGACGGCGAGCCCCGCAGCGGCTCCGGCGGCCATCGACACCGCGACGGCCCGGTTCAGCTCGACCACCGGTGAGGGCGCGAGCCTGCCGAGTGCCTCGTACAGCAGCACGATGCGCTCCCAGTTCGTCCGCTCGACCGACGGGGCGACGGCATGGCACTCGGCGATCGCGGCCTGCAGCCCGTAGGCACCGAGCCCACGCCCGACCTGTTCGGCCTTGGCCAGGGCGGCACGGCCGCGCCGGATCGCGGTCCGATCCCAGCGATGCCGGTCCTGCTGCTCGAGCAGCACCGGTTCGCCGTCGGGTCCGGTGCGGGCGGGAAACCGGGCGGCGGTGAGTTCGAGCAGGGCTAGCAGACCGAAGACCTCGGGTTCGCCGGGCATCAGCCGCGCGAGCACCCGCGCCAGGCGCTGCGCTTCCCCGGCGAGGTCGAACCGGATCAGGTCGCCGCCGCTGCTCGCCGTCGATCCCTCGGTGAAGATCAGATAGATCACGCCGAGCACCGAGCCGAGCCGCTCGCGACGTTCGGCGAGCGGTGGCACCTCGAACGGAACCCTTGCCGCGGCGAGGGTCTTCTTGGCCCGGGTGATCCGTGCCTGCACGGTCGCGGTCGGCACCAGGCAGGCCGCGGCGATCTCGTCGCTGGTCAGACCGCCGACCACGCGCAGGGTCAGCGCCAGCCGCGCCTCGCGCGAGAGCACCGGGTGGCAGGCGATGAAGATCAGGGCGAGGACGTCGTCGTCGATCTGCTCGGGATCCCACACCGGTTCACCGGCGGGGACCGACTCGCCGCCGGCGAACGCACCGCCCTCGCCGAGTCCGGTGGCGAGGGCGGTGTAGCGCTCGTCCAGGGCGGCACGGCGACGGAACGCGTCGATCGCGCGCCGTCGTCCGGTGGTGAGCAACCACCCGGCCGGATGCGCGGGCACACCGTCGCGCGGCCACGTCACCAAGGCTTCGGCCAGTGCTTCCTGGGCGAGGTCCTCGGCCATCGCGAAGTCGCCGGTGTAGCGGGCCAGCGCGCCGACGATGCGCGCCGATTCGATCCGCCATACGGCGGCGACCGCCGCACGTCCGGTGTGCTCCGTCATCGCCTCAGAGCTGTCCGGTGGACTCGCGCCAGGCCCGTTCCTTCTGAACCCAGACGTTGTCCTTGGGGAATTCGTCGATGGAGGGCACCCGCCGGATCTCGGTCTTGATGCCGGGACCGGTCATCGGCATCCGCTTGGCCCACTCGACGGCCTCTTCCTTCGATGCCACGTTGAGGATGTAGTACCCGCCGAACAGTTCCTTGGTCTCGCCGTAGGGACCGTCGGTGACCACCGGCGGCTCGGACGAGTAGTCGACGACAACACCTTCGGCGGCGTCTTCGAGCCCTTCCGCGGCGACGAGCACGCCGGCGCGGATCAGTTCGTCGTTGAACTTGCCCATGGTGTCGAGCATCTCCTCGAAACTCACGTTCTCGAACTCGGCGAAGGCCTCGTCGGTAGCGCGCATGATCAGCATGTACTTCATGGTGTGTCTCCTTCGGGTCGGTGCCCCTGGTGGGCGCTGCGTTCATCCGTAGGTCGAACGGGCACCACGCGAATCGACACCCGCCGGAAATTCTTTCGCGAATTTTTTTCGGAGCCTACTTGCGGCGTGGTACTTGTCGGTCGGGTTCCGTCCACGACCGGCCGGGACAACGAAGGCAGGAGTCGATCGTGAGCGCCGTTCTCGTCGAGATGCACGAGCATGTGCTCGTCGCCGTCATCAACCGGCCCGAGGCCATGAACGCGATCGACGGGGAGGTCAGCGCCCAGCTCGGCGCGGCCCTGGAACAGGCCGACAACGATCGGGCCGTGCGGGCCTTCGTCCTCACCGGCGCCGGCGACCGGGCCTTCTGCGCCGGGGCGGATCTGCGCGCACTCGGGCGCGGTGAGTCGATTCTGGCGGCCGGACACGAACACTGGGGCATCGGTGGTTACATGCGCCATCCCATCAGCAAGCCGACCATCGCGGCCGTGAACGGGCTCGCGCTCGGTGGCGGCACCGAGCTGGTGCTGGCCAGCGACCTGGCCGTCGCCGCGTCGACGGCCACGTTCGGGCTGCCCGAGGTGGCACGTGGTCTCTTCGCCGCCGCGGGTGGCGCGTTCCGGCTGCCCGAACAGCTGCCGCGCAAGGTCGCCATGGAGATGATCCTGACCGGCGAGCCGATCACCGCCGCACGCGCGTTGGAGTTCGGTCTGGTCAACCGGGTGGTGCCCGCCGACCGGGTCCTCGACACCGCGCTGGAGCTGGCCACGCGGATCGCGGCGAACGCGCCGCTGGCGGTGCAGGCGAGTAAGCGGGTAGCGCTCGGCATCGTCGACGGCGCCCTGCCCGACGAGGACGCCTGGGACCGGTCCGACCGCGAGATCGCCGAACTCACGCGCTCGGCGGACGTCCGCGAAGGCCTGATGGCGTTCGTCGAGAAACGCAGCCCGAACTGGCAGGCTCGCTGACTGACTACCAGCCACCCGTCATCAGGGCGGCGAGCCCGGGGGCCGGATCGAGCGCGGTGGTCACGTTGGCGACCGTGACCACCGCGAACAGCAGGCCGAGGGCCGCCGCTGCCAGGGCATAGGCACCGAGGACGCGACCGGCCGCGCCTGCGCGACGCCGCCACAGCACGACACCGAGCCCGAGGAGTCCGGCCGACGCCACCGCAGCGAGCACGGCCATCGCGACGTGATAGCGCGCGAAGTCCTCGACCATCACCTCCAGCGGCGCCGGGCCACCGGGGTAGCTGTCGAGCCCCTGCCCCACCTCGGTCAGTACCCCGGCCGGCGGCGCGTCGGCCGCACCGTCGACCGCCATCGGCAGCAAGGACGCGAACGGTGTCACGGCCCCTTGAATATTGGCGAGCACCGCCACCCCGGCTACCGCGAGCACCAGCGTGGTGATCACCCCCGCCACCGCGAACATCGTTCGCTTCGGCTGCCGGGTACCCAGCGAGGACCGCCACAGCATCACCCCGAGCGCGACGAGCACGATCGACCACAGGAACGCCACCGCCGCCTTCACGAGGTGGTACCAGAACCAGTAGTCCACCGCCGCCTGCAGCTCGGGCGTGAATTCCGCCTGTCCTGCTTGCCAATACGTGACGAACGCGGACCGGAAACCGGCGCGCAGTGCGTGCTCGTCGGCGAAATCGGCACCGGGCAACCACCCCGCCACGACGGGCGGCGCGAGCACGAACGCGACGGCGAGCACAATCGCCGCGCCGAGGGCAACGACGAGGCGACGGGCCGCGACCGCGCCCGATTCTTCGAAGACGGTGGACACGGTCACTCCCTGCTCGGTACGGGTGTTCGACGACCATTGTGACCGCGACGTGGCATCATGGCCGCTCGAACGGACGGACTCACACATTTCGATGAATTGAGGGGACCGAGCGTGACCAGCAGCAATTTCGCCTACACCGGGTGCGACAACCTCGAGGTGATGGCCGAAGCGATCAACTACAACAAATTTCTCCTCGACTGCGTCGAAAACCATGTCACCACACCGGATCTGCGGGTGCTCGATTTCGGCGCGGGGCAGGGCACCTACGCCGATCTGCTCGCCGAACGCGAGATCTTCCCCGAGTGTCTCGAACCCGACCCCGACCTGCAGAAGGTGCTGCTGGCGAAGGGCTACAAAGTCGTCGACTGCGAGACCGAACCGCCCGAGGCCGAAAAATACGGACTCATCTACTCTTTCAACGTTTTCGAGCACATCAAGAACGACCAGGAAGCCGCCGAACACTTGGCGTCACTGCTGCGGCCCGGTGGCACGATGGTGATCTACGTGCCCGCGCTCGAGATGCTGTTCTCCTCGATGGATGTGAAAGTCGAGCACTACCGCCGTTACCGGCGCACGCAGTTGAACCGGATTCTGCGCAATGCCGGGCTCGAGGTGGTGGATTCGCGCTACTGCGATCCGATCGGGTTCTTCGCCACCATGGCCTACAAGCTGCTCGGCAACGACGACGGCAGTATCAATGTGCGCGCGCTCAAGTTCTACGACCGGGTCGTCTTCCCGCTCAGCAAGGCCCTGCAGTCGGTGACCGGCAAGCTGTTCGGGAAGAACGTCCTGGCCGTGGCGAGAAAGCCCTGAGCCGAAAACGCTCAGCGGGGCGGATTGCCCGTCCATTCGGGCTCGTCCGGCGGCTTGGGTCCACCGCGCGTCTTGCGCCACAGCACGACGGCCGCCACCACGACGACCACGGCGAGAATCACGAGAATCTCCATATCCGCTGCCTACCCGGTGAATCCGTCCTCAACCAGCCACGGCGAACCACGTTTGAGCCGTCACCCAGCGGGAACCACCCTGATGTGGTGCTCGACCGGCCCGTTGTACGAGGCGCCGAACGGTCCGGGAGAGCAATGTTTTTCGGTCACGGTGTCGACACCGGTGCACCCGCGGGGTCGGGCCGACGCTCCACCGCGATGCCAACGACGTCATCGCACGGAGTCCTCGTCGGCCGCCCCCGCGGGACACGCCAGAAAACAGCAGCGGCCTCAGCGCTCGAGGAATTGTCCGGCCGCGGTCTGAGCGCTGATGGCCGTGCCCATCCACCGCCGCAGGTAACGGCGTAGTTCGTCGTCGGTGCGCGGCGGGTCACCGGGCGACAAGAAGAACGACTGCATGGTCCGCAGGACGTATTCGACCAGTTCCCGCAGCGCCTGCTCGTCGTAGCCGTGCGCGGCCCAGTCCACGTCGAACCGCCGGATCATGGTCATGCCGAAGGCCTGCGCCTCCTCGGAGGTGAGGCTGTCCGGGCGGACGTTGGAGTAGGAACTCGACAGCAGGATGCCCAGGTGCGGTGTGCGGCGCACCTCGGCCAGCGTGTAGACCACCGCCTCGACCATCGCCTCCACCGGATCACCGAGCCCGCGCACCTGCGCCGCGAGCCGGTCGAGGAAACCCTCCACCGACGCCATCGCGGCGGCCGTCATCAGCGCGTCGGCGCTCGGAAAGTACCGGTAGACCGTCTGCCGGATGACACCGAGCGATTCCGCGACATCGGCGATGCTGATCTCCGCCCCGGTGCGCCCGATCAATTCGACTGCCGCCGCGACGATCCGGCGCGTCGCCTCCGCGTCGTCCCCCGGCGGACTACCGCCCCATCCCCGTCTGCGCGCCACCCGGTGGACGCTAGCACAAGCGCAGGTCACAGCGGATTCCGCCAAAGTAATCATACAGACGAACGTACAGTCGTATGATTACCTCACCCAACCGAGTGGCGGCCGGACCGGCGCACGCCCGAACAACGAGGTACTCACCGTGACCGAACTTCACGTCCGCAAGATGGATTTCGCGTTCGCCGACTACGACGTGCCGTTTCTGTGGAACCCACAGAACCCGGCGTTCTCCTCGATGGCCAACGCTGTCTCGTTCCTGGCGATCGGCTTCGAGAAGATGATCGTGCAGCTCATCAACCAGGCGAAACCGCAGATCACCGACCCCGAGGTGGCCGAGGAGGCCGACGCGTTCATGCGTCAGGAGGGTCAGCATTCCACCGCGCACCGCCAGCATGTGAAAGGTCTGATCCGTCGCTACCCGGGCCTGCAGCAGACCCTCGACGCCGTGATCCGCGAGTTCGACGAACTCACCGCGAGCACCCCGGTGAAGTACCGCCTGGCCTACACCGCCGACCTCGAGGCCACCTTCACCCCGGTGTTCAAGCTGATGCTCGACAACGACTCCACGTTGTTCGCCCCCGGCGACGACCGGGTGGCCTCGCTGTTCATCTGGCATTTCGTCGAGGAGGTCGAGCACCGCAGTTCGGCGCTGATCATCTTCAACTCGGTGGTGAACAGTGAGCTGTACCGGATGCGGGTGGCGCCGTCGGTGTTCCGGCACGTGCTGCGGGTGATCCGGGTGGCCTGCGCCGGCTTCAACGAACATGTGCCACTGGAAGACCGGCAGGTCGACGCGCTGTCGATGTTCGCGAGCTACCGCAATCAGCAGACCCTGCGCCGGCTGCTGCCCGGCCTGCGCCCGGCCGACAACGGCACGATGCCGCGCGCCTTCGACGATCTCGGCCTGAAGGAACAGCTCGTCGCCCTTGGCGGGATCATCCGCAGCCAGACGCCGGGCCACAACCCCGCGCACGAGAAACTGCCCGACCTGGCCGGTGAGTGGTTCCGCCGCTACGACGAGGGCTACGACGTCACCCGCTGGTACACCGCCGATTCCGTGAGCTCCTAGAAGGGCCGACCCATGGCCGAACACTGTTCCCCCACCTTCGCCGACCTCGCGGTCCAGCTCGGTTTCTCCTGCGAGGAGGCCGGTGGGCTCGTCGAGTTCCGCAGCCCGTTCGGGCTGGAGAACTGGACCCTGCCCGTTCTCGAACTGATCATCGTGCTCGGTGCGGTGCTGGCGCTCTGGTTCGCGATCGTCCGCCTGCGCCGCCACGGCGACCCGACCAACCTCGTCCTGTGGTTCGGCGCGACCGCGTACCTGTTCATCATCGAGCCGCCGCTGTACTTCCCCGCCGCGTTCGGCATCGAGGACCACGTCGACACGATGTTCGCGCACAACGTGTTCACCGTCGACTTCCTGTGGGGCCGCCTGCCGATCTACATCATCGCGATCTATCCGCTGATGGCGACGATGGCCTTCGGCCTGGTGCGCATGCTCGGTATCTTCCGCCGGTTCGGCGTGCTGATCGGCGCCACCTGCGTCGGTTTCGTGCACCACGCCTTCTACGAGATCTTCGACCACCTCGGGCCGCAACTGCGCTGGTGGGAGTGGTCGGTGGACAATCCGATCAACCAGCCGATGTTCGATTCGGTGCCGATGGGCAGCGTGGTGGTGTTCGCCGCGCTGTGGCCGATGTCGCTGGCGTTCTGCGTGCAGTACTTCGTCGGACGGCATGTCGACGCGGGCCGGCGGTTCACGGGCATCGAATTGACCTGGCGCACTGTGGTCATCGGCCTGCTCGCCTCGGTGGGCACTTTCCTGCTGCCGCTTCCGGCGACCGTGCTCGGCATGAGCAGCACCACGGTGCGCGGGGTGGTGTACGCGCTGGAACTCGCGGTGCTGATGGTGGTCGCCTCGATCGTCATGTTCCGCCAGTGGTCGGACCTGCGCCGGGGCGCCACCGAGGACCCCGGCTACACCGATCCCTTCGTCCAGCGTTTCGCGAGCTTCTACCTGCTGGTCTTCGCCGGTCTCTGGCTCGCCGCCCTCCCCGATTTCTTCGCGGCGACCGACGGCGAGACCGGCAACGGTGACCCCATCGGCAACCTCTGGTACACCGCCGCCTGCTTCGTCGTCGCGGTGTTGTCGATCGCGGCCACCTACACGCTGCCGGCCGGCCGATCGGCCGACCCCGGCACCTCAGCTCCGACGGCCTCGGAGGTGCGGAGCTGACCGATGCGACGACGTGCGGCCCGCCTCAGATGAGCGGTTTCTGCTTGCGGATGCGGCGCCGCACGTCACGCATCATCGAGTGGGTACCGGCGAACCGGATGAATTTCGGGATGAACCGGTTGACGAAACCGACGAACAGGAAGAGGTTCTCGAACCGGCGCTGGTCGGATTCGCTCCATTCGATCCCCATCTGCTCACGGAAGTGCGGTGGCAGGAATCCGGAGGTCAGAAACTCCAGGAGGCCGCCGAACAGCAGCCGCAGCGACCAGTGGATCATCCGCAGGTGCACGAGATCGTCGATGTAGGCACGGAATTCGTCGTCGCAGACCACCTGCTCGCACGCCTCGAGCCAGTACTCGTCGAAGTCGGCGCGGGTCTTGGGCCACATGTCGGGGTGGACCTGCAGGGTCGTACCGAAGGTGTCGGCGCCTTGATAGAACGCTTCCAGCTCTTCCTCGGTCATCTTGCCGCACAGCAACTGGTGGGTGTCCTCGAAGCCGATGTAGATGGCGGCGGCGACGTAGAGCTGCAGATTGCGGTCGAAGGCGTTGTACTTCACCTTGGATTCAGGCCGGGACCTGACCTGCCGATGCGCGACGTTCACCGCCTCGCGCATCGCCTTCTTGTCCTCGTCGGTGCCGAGGATGGCCACCGCAAGGTAGGCGGAGGTGGTGCGCAGCCGCTTCCACGGGTGCACCATGAGGGCACCGGATTCCACCTGGCTTTCCATGACACCGGCGGCCACACCCTGATGGGCGAACTGCATCGCCACGTTCGCGGCCGCACCGGCGAACATCCAGAAGTCCAGGGCGTCGGCCAGCCGGGCGGGCCGCTTGCGCGGTGATCGGTAGGTGTCGGGGATGTGGATGCGTACCCGGTCGAGGGTCAGCTCGCGGGGAACCGGCGCGAGTCCCGATCCCGTGGCCGGTCCGGCGGTGGGTCGCCAGTGCCCGCCCGGACTCTCGTCGACATATCCCTCGCTGTTCGGGTCCGAGTAGTCGGGTTCGCCGGGCTTCGTTGCCGTGGTCATCGTCATCCTTTCCCAGAGGCGTCTCGCCCCGGAATCTCGCGAGCGCGGATCACCGCCGAGCACGCCTCGACGTCGAGCTTATGTTACTGACAATTCTTACGTCTTCGGGCCAGTTTGCGTCGAACCCGACCGGACTCTCATTGCGCCATGTCGGCCGCTCTCGCGATTTCCGCGAATAAGTTACCCGCAATTCTCGCGACTGCTAGGCTGGCTTCCATTCCGCCTAGCCGGCGGCAGCTCCTTGCCGACGACCGACCCTCGGAGGTATCCGTGCCGTCCGTCTCCTTCGCACCGACCGAGGTCGTCCGCGCCGTTGCCGACTCCCTGGCCGCCGCCGCTGTCCTGCACCGACGCGGCGCGATCGAACTCCGGCACCCGATCGAGCTCTTACGGACAGCCCGTGACGCCGCCGCTCTCGGTCCGGCCGTGACCACGCTGGCGCACGCCACCCGCGTCGCGAGTTCGGCCACCGCACTGATCGACGACCGCGGACCGATCACCTTCGAACAGCTCGATCACGCCTCCAACCGCCTCGCCAACGGCCTGGCCGCGCAAGGGGTCACGGCCGAGACAGTGGTCGGCGCGTTGTGCCGCGACCACCGCGGCTTCATTCTGTCGCTGCTGGCAGCGGGCAAGCTCGGCGCACGCATCGTCCTGCTCAACACCGGCATGGCAGGCCCGCAACTGCGCACGGTCGTGGAGCGCGAGCGGATCGAGATGTTGCTCGTCGACGCCGAGTTCGCCGACCTGTTCGACGATCTCGCGCGCGAGGTGCCGATCATCCTCACGCGTGCGGGCGACACCAATCGGCCGGGGCGGCCGACGATCCATGCCGTCGCGGCGTGGCACTCCGGCGTTCCACTGCCCGCGCCTGCCTCGACCGGTGGCATCGTCGTGCTCACCAGCGGCACCACCGGAACACCGAAAGGTGCTCCGCGCGGCAAGGTTTCGCCGTTGCAGTCGGCACAGTTCCTGGATCGCATCCCGCTACCCAAGGCGAGCACCATCGTGCTCGCCGCGCCCCTGTTCCACGGCACCGGCCTGTCGCAGCTGATTCTGGGCTGGGCGCTCGGCAACGCGGTGGTGCTGTTGCCGGACCGGTTCGATCCGCGCAACACCCTTGCCGCCGTCGCCCGCCACCGCGCGAGCGCGCTCGTCCTGGTTCCGACCATGCTGCAGCGCATCGTCGATCTGGGGGAAGAGGTGCTGGCCGAATACGACACCTCCGCGTTGACGGTGATCTTCTCGGCAGGATCGGCACTGGCACCGGACCTGAGCCGGCGCACCGCACAGCATTTCGGCGAGGTGCTCTACAACCTCTACGCCTCCACCGAGGTCGCCGTGGCCGCCGTCGCCACACCGCGGGATCTGCGCGAGGCGCCGGGCACGGTCGGGCGCCCGCCCGTGGGCTGCCGGGTCGCGATCTACGACGAGCAACGTCGCCGGATCACCACGCCGGGCGTGGTCGGGACCGTCTTCGTCACCAGCGGCCTCAGCTTCAGCGGCTATACCGACGGCACCGGCAAGGAGATGATCGACGGGCTGTGCTCGAGCGGCGATCTCGGCCATGTCGACGCCGAGGGCAGGTTGTTCATCGACGGACGTGACGACGACATGATCGTCTCCGGCGGGGAGAACGTCTACCCGCTCGAGGTCGAGAACCTGCTCGTCGACCGGCCCGACATCTTCGAGGCGGCCGTCGTCGGCGTCGCCGACCGCGATTTCGGGCAGAGCCTGCGCGCCTATGTGGTGCGTGCCCCGGGCGCCGCGTGCACCGAGCGCGAGGTGAAGGAGTACGTGCGCACAACCCTTGCGCGACACAAGGTTCCCCGCGAGGTGCGGTTCGTCGACGCCCTGCCGCGCAATGCCACCGGCAAAGTCCTGCGACACCGACTGGAAGCCGTGGACACACCATGACGATCCGAGAACCACAGACGGCACCACCGCTCAGGCCGGCTTCAGCACTCGGCCGCACCCACGGCGCCGCGGGTGGCGCCATCGAGGAGGATCCGGCGATGCCGCTCGACCTGGCCGACCGACCACTGCGGTGTGCGCAGCCCGATGTCGCCGTCATGACCGGACGGGTCGTCAGCTACTTCGTCCGCGACCTCGCCAGGCGCCGTGCGCTGCTCGGTGATGCGATCTCGGACGAGATCACCGCGGCCACCGGCATGTGTGCGCGCATCGGCCGGGGCATCGTCGACGACGAGGTTGTCGCGGGCGAACTCGACTGGCTCACGACCGCCGCGGCCGTCTGGGCCAGGGAAGGGCTGTCGATCGAGGACATCCTCCGTGCCTTCCACGAGGCGCTGTGGGCGAGCGTGGACACGGTGTTCTCGCCCCGCAACGGTGATGACGACGACACGCTCGCCCAGGGGCTGCGGGCATCCGTACGACTGTCGAATCTCCTGTCCACCACGATGATCAGCGCGTACTTGCGCGAATACCGCGTGGTCGCAGGCGAACACCACACCGCGATGCGCACCGTCACCTCGGCGCTGCTGGCCGGCCGCGCGACGACGACGATGGCCCGGGAGTCTGGCGTGCACATCGCGGACGCTTATCGGGTGCTCGCCGTGTCGATTCCCCGCAGATCTCCGGAGCAGTGGCAGACCGGCGACACGGCACGGCGACGACTCCACCGCGTCCACAAGGCACTGGAGCGCCACATCGATACCGCTCTCGCGATGCTGTCGTCCGACGGCGGCACCATCCTGATCCCCGGTGACGACACCGATGATGTCCGATTCGACAGCCTCGTCGAGACACTCTCGACCGCTGCGCGCGCCAAGATCACCGCGGCCGTGGTCGTCAGCGGGACCGCCGACATTCCCGACGCGGCACAGCTCGCACACGAACTTCTCGACATCGCGGGCCGACTCCGCTATCCACCTGCGCTCTACCGATTCGAAGACCTCGCGCTCGAATACCAGCTCACCCGGCCCGGACCCGGCCTGGCCGAACTCGGCGAATTGCTCGCACCGCTCGACGATCATCCCGCGTTGTCCAAGACCGTCCGGGTGCTCGTCGCCAACAATATGAATCGCCAGCGCACCGCGCGGCAGCTGCACGTGCACACCAACACCATCATCTACCGGCTCGGCCGGATCGCGGCCTTGACCGGGATCGATGCGACCGGCGCCACCGGGCTCTGGCAGCTGAAGTCGGCCATGGTCGCCCGCGCGTTCCACGCCGATAAACGGTGGTGAACCACTTGCAAATCGCCGTGCTGATCTACCCGGGCATGACCGCATTGGACGCGATAGGCCCGTACGAGGTCCTCCGGTTCATGCCGGCGACGAGCATCCGATTCGTCTGGCATGAGGTCGGTCCGATCGTCACCGACAGCGGCAGCCTCCTGCTCGGCGCGACCCACACGCTCGACGAGACGGTGCATCCCGACATCGTCGTCGTGCCCGGCGGCCCCGCCGCCACGGTGGTCGCGACGGACCAACAAGTGCTGGCCTGGCTTCGCCGAGTCCACGAGACATCGACCTGGACGACGTCGGTCTGCACCGGCGCGCTGATCCTCGCCGCCGCGGGCCTGCTCGACGGCCGACCTGCCACCACCCACTGGGCGGCTCAGCGAGCCCTCGCCACACTCGGTGCCCACCCCCGACCCGGCGAACGGTTCGTCCACACCGACCGAATCGCCACCGCCGCAGGCGTTTCCGCGGGGATCGATCTGGCGCTCTGGCTGGTCGGCAGAATGTGCGGCACCGAGCGGGCCCGGATCATTCAGCTGGACATCGAGTACGACCCCGCACCGCCCTTCGACATGCCACGACCGACCGAAACATCGGCATCGATCCGTCGCGCGGCCCTCGGCGATCAATGGCGGCTCGGCCTGAGCTCCGGGATGGCACCCCAGATCGCCGGCTCGGTGCCGTTACTGTTGTGGCGCACGGCGATACGCAGGATCCGGCGCGGCACCACCGCGGAGGCCGAGCCCGCGGTGCACGACCTCCCGCGCAGCACATCCGAGCTACCGGCCGACGGTTGTCGATGATGTCGCGGCAGCTCGCCTCGACAGATTCGCTGTTGCTTCGCTATCTGGGCGATCGGCGTTTCGCACTCGCCCTGCCCCGGGCGGTCACCCTGCAGGTTCTGCATCCGGCGATCGCGGCCGGCCTCGTCGATCATGTGTCCTACCGGCTGTGGTGGCACAAGCAACGTTCCGTCTCACAGATGATCCGGCTGGCCTACACCGGTGCGGACGCCCGCTTCGTGATCCGCGCCGCGCACGAACACGTCAAAGGTCGTGACGACCTCGGGCACCGATACCACGCGTTGCATCCCGAGGTCTTCCACTTCCAGCACGCCACCTACGTGGAGACTCTGTTCACCGCCGTCGACACGTTCATCCGCCCGATGTCGGCCGACGAGCGCGAACGGCTCTACGCCGAATGCTGCGAGTGGTACCGGCGATACGAGCTGTCGACCCGCCCCATGCCGACCACCTGGGCCGACTTCCGCACGTACTTCGATCAGGCTTGTTCGACGATGTTGCAGGTAACCGCAGCCACCGATACCCTTGCGCCGCAGGCACTCCGGCCCGACGCCTGGCTGCCGCGGTTCACGCCGAGCGCCGCGATCCCCGCGCTGCTGCACGATCAGGCCGCGCGACTGCTCGGTCTCACGGTGACCCGCAAGGACCGCCTCGCCCTCCGCGCCTACGCCACGACGCTGCGGGGCGCGGGCCATCTGACGCCTCGTGCGGTTCGCTGTCTGCCGGTCGCTCGGTAGCAGTCCACGGATCCGCGGCAGGCCGCTCACACCAACGGCATGCCGCGCGCCTGTCGGCGGCGCATGTCGTGCAGATATGTCTCGAAGGGGTAGAGCCGCCAGGATTCGGGGAGCACCGACAGCACGCGGCCGATCGCCCGCATCGTGATCTCGAACGCGCGCTGCTTGCGACCACTCCAGGGCAACCCGAGTTCATCGCGAAAGTGTTGCGGCAGAAAGCCGGTGGTGAAAAACCTGTTCACCCGGCGGAACAGGAGTCGCTCCCACGGCCGGTAGGGGCCCATGTCGACCACCTGGCTCACCAGATATTCGCGTACCTCGTCGTCCAAGGAGAGGCCGGGGAGCATGGACTCCCAATATTCGGTGAAAGCGGCACGATCCGGGGGCCAGAGTTCCTGGGGCACCTGCAGCGTTGTCCCGAATCTCGCCGATTCCGAGTACAACTCGTCCGCCGACTCCTCGTCCAGCGCACCGAACAGGAAGGTCACCGAATCGAGGGTGCCACGGTAGAGGCAGGCCGCCACCCACAGTTGCAGCCGCGGATCGAAGGCGTTGTAGCGCACCGGGCTGTCGGGCCGGGATCGCACCTGCCGGTGCGCGGTGTTCACGGCCGCACGGAAGGCGACCCGATCTTCCTCGGTGCCGAGCATCGCGACCGCCAGGTACGTCAACGTGGTTCGTCCCCGCTTCCGTGGACGCAGATCGAAACGCCCACTGGTCACGGTGCTTTCCACGACACCGCGACCGACCGGCGCCCAGCTCAGTTGCATGATCACATTCGCTGGGCCGCCGAGAAGCGCCGCCGGACCGGCCATATAACGCCGCCGGTCGCCCGACGGTTCCGATGTTGGTACCGCTGCGGTCCGACGACGCATGACTACTCCAGGGTCTGGTTGATCACGGAATCGAGGCGCGAGCGCGTCAGAGCCGTTCGATGATGGTCGCGTTGGCCAGGCCACCCGCTTCGCACATGGTCTGCAGCCCGTACCGGCCGCCGGTCTGCTCGAGGTGGTTGACCATGGTGGCGAGCAGGCGCGTGCCCGAGGCGCCGAGCGGGTGGCCGAGCGCGATGGCGCCACCGCGCGGGTTCACCCGTTCCGGGTCGGCGCCGAGTTCGTGCTGCCACACCAGCGGCACCGGCGCGAACGCCTCGTTCACTTCGAAGGTATCGATGTCGTCGACGGTCAGCGACACGCGCTCGAGTGCCTTGCGGGTCGCCGGGACGACGGCGGTGAGCATCAGGGTCGGGTCGTCGCCGACGACCGCGAACGAATGGAACCGGGCGCGCGGGGTCAGGCCGAGCTTCGCCGCCATCGCCTCGCTCATGATGAGCGCGGCCGAGGCACCGTCGGTGAGCGGCGAGGAATTACCCGCTGTCACCGACCAGTCGATCTCCGGAAACCGTTGTCCCATCTCCTGATCGGTGAACGCGGGGCGCAGGCCGGCCAGACCTTCCACCGTGGTGCCGGACCGGATGGTCTCATCCGCGGTGAGTTCGCCCGCGGACACCAGTTCGGCATCGAACCCGCCCGCCGCTGCGGTGGCGGCTGCGAGACGATGCGAACGAGCGGCGAAATCGTCCAGCGTCGCCCGGTCCAGTTTCCACCGCGCGGCAAGGATTTCGGCCGCGATACCCTGGCCGATCAGCCCGTCGGGGTAGCGCACGGCAAGCGGACCGCGCAAGGAGTCCTTGCCCTGGGTGTTGGAGAACATCGGTGCCCGGCTCATCGACTCGACACCGCAGGCGATGGCGACGTCGTAGGCGCCGGCGAGCACCCCCTGAGCGGCGAAATGCACGGCCTGCTGGCTGGATCCACACTGCCGGTCGACCGTGGTGGCCGGCACGGATTCGGGGAACCCGGCGGCGAGGACCGCCGTACGGGAGATGTTGTTGGCCTGCTCGCCGCTCTGCGTCACGCAACCGCCGATCACATCGTCCACCAGGGCGGGGTCGATGCCGGTGCGGGCGACGAGCTCGGCGAGCACACCCGCGAGCAGGGTGGCCGGGTGCACCGACGAGAGCCCACCGCCTTGTTTGCCCCGCCCCGAGGGGGTGCGAACCACATCGACGATCACTGCGGACATTGCGTTCCTCCTGCACAGCCACCCCAGCGGCGACATCACCGATAAGTTACTAGCCATTCTCGCCGACGACAACCAGATGAGCTCCTGGTCGACTACCTATAGGCAATCGGCGATTCTTGCGCTATGTTACCCGTAATTCTCGTCACAGCGCGAGGAATGCGTAGTAACTTAATCGGTGCAGGAGCCGTAGGTGAGCACCGTAATCCCAACGCTATCCGATGATCCAGGGGAAGATCCCGAATAGCCGATTCCTTTCTCCCCACCGAACACCAAGCAACATCACTCGACCGTCAGCGACGTCGGCCGCCCACCGGCCCCCGCTGATCCACGGTCCTGCAGGAAGGAACAGCGGCACGCCATGTTGCGACGGCTGGACAGATTTCTCAGCTACGAGATGAAGGTGTCCGAATTTCTCGGAACCCTGATCATTCTCGCGATCCCCTACGGTCTCGTCGGGGTGATCTGGACCCTCACCCACACGAGCCACCTGCGCGATCTCCACGGCGCGGACCTGGTTATCTCGTTCCTCGGGTCGATCGTGTGCTGGCCGGTGCTCACCTTCGCGAATGTGACGATGACCTGATGATGGCGCTGGTCTGGGTCATCGATCTGGTGGTGACCATCGTCAAGATCCTCGGCGGACGTACCGAGGTGAATCCGGTGCTCCGATTCGGTATGTGGATCGCCGTTCTGTGCGCGTTCGGGCTCGGCCTCGCCGCCCTCGCCGGACTCGTCGTCCTGCTCGACCACTGGCTCAGCACGAGGATCGGTGCCGCATGACGTCACAACCGGCCACCGAACCGTCCGAGGTCGAACGGATCATCGACAGCGCCACCGGGCTCTGGCGACGACATCCCCAGCGATCGGTCGAGACCCTCGGCAGGCAGGTCCTGCTCGGCAGGTCCGCGATCGTGCAACTGTTCCTTTCGCTGGTGCGGCGACGATTTCCGTTCCAGGAGTTCGTGAAACAGTGCGCCTTCATGGCCAATGTCTCGGCCCTGCCGACCGTCTTCGTCGCCATCCCGGTCGCCGTGGTCGTCTCGATCCAGGTGGGTGCGCTGGTCAACCAGGTCGGTGCGACCACCTTCATCGGCGCGGTCGCCGGCCTCGGCATCATCCGTCAGGGCGCACCGCTGGTGACTTCGCTGATGATCGCGGGCGCGGTCGGTTCGGCCATCTGCGCCGACCTCGGCTCGCGCACGATCCGCGAGGAGATCGACGCGATGAAGGTGATGGGCGTCGACCCGGTGCGCAGGCTCGTGGCACCCCGCCTGGTGGCCGCGGTGGTGGTGAGCATGCTGCTGTGCGGGTTCATCGTGTTCGTCGGCTTCGCCACCGCGTACCTGTTCAATGTGTATGCCCAGCACGGCACACCGGGTTCGTTCATCAGTTCGTTCGCCTCGTTCGCGGTGGCCAACGACCTGCTGGTCGCGCTGTTCAAGGCGGCGATCTTCGGTGCGCTCACCGCGATCATCGCCTGCGATATCGGCCTGCACACCAAGGGCGGCCCCGGCGGGGTCGCGAACTCGGTGAACTCGGCGGTGGTCACCTCGGCGCTGATGCTGTTCGCCACCAACATCATCGTCACCCAGCTCTACAACGCCCTCTTCCCGGCGAAGGTGGTGTGACGTGGCCGCCGAATACATCCCACCCGCGATGCGGCCGGTGCAGGCGCTGGCGGCCACGGCCAAGGTGCCGATCCAGGCCAATCAGCGGCTCGGTCATCAGGCCATCGTGTTCTTCCAGGCGCTGCTGGCGATCCCGTTCACGCTGCGCCACTACCGCAAGGAAGTCGCCCGCCTCGTCGCCGATGTCGGCTGGGGCAACGGGTCGCTGATCGTCGGTGGCGGCACGGTCGGCGTGGTGATCGTGCTGTGCGCGTTCGGCGGAATCACCGTCGGCATGGAGTCCTACTCGGCGCTGAACCTGCTCACCATGGGCCCGCTCACCGGCGCGATCTCCGGCTTCGCGACAACCAGGGAGATCGCGCCGATCCTCGGCACGCTCGCCTTCGCCATCCAGTCGGGTTGCCGGTTCACCGCCCAGCTCGGTTCGATGCGGATCTCCGAGGAGATCGACGCGCTCGAGTCCATCGCCATCCGGCCGTTGCCGTACCTGGTGACCACCCGGATGCTCGCGGCGACCATCACCATCATTCCGCTCTACACCGTCGGTCTCGCGGTGGCCTATGTGGCGACCAAGCTGTCGGTGTTGTTCCTCGGTGGCACGACCGCGGGCACCTACGACCACTACTTCTACCAATTCCTGCTCGGCCCCGACGTTTTCTTCTCACTGCTCAAAGTGGTGGTCTTCGTGCTGATCGCCGCCTTCATCCAGTGCTACTACGGCTTCGTCGCCACCGGCGGGCCCGAAGGCGTCGGAGTGGCGGCCGGACGCGCGATCAAGATGGTCATCGTCGTCATGGTCTTTACGAATCTCTTTCTCACGCTTGCAATCTGGGGCATCGACCCCGGGTTCCGGATCTCGGGATAGGTCGATCGGATGATTCTCGATCTCAGCGGCCGCGGCCCCAAACCCGTGCAGCTCACCGCCGCGGGCCTGGCGGTGATCACGGCGTTCGCGGTCGCGCTGTATCTGCTCGCCCTGCGCTACAACGGCGAGTTCGAGGAAACGGTGACCGTCGGCGCCGACCTCACCAGCACCGGTGACGGCTTACCGCAGCGCGCGGATGTGAAGTTCCGCGGCATGATCGTCGGCGTCGTCGGCTCGGTGGAGATGGTCGCGGCAGGCGAACGCCAGCGAGCCACTCTCGAGCTGAAACCCGGCCTGGCCGAGACGATTCCGGACACCGTCACCGCCCGTGTGGTGCCCGACAACATCTTCGGTGTCTCGTCCATCCAACTGGTCGACAACGGCGCCGCCGCCTCGGGCCTGCGCGCGGGTGCGGTGATCGCGGAGGACACCAGCGAGGCGACCATCCAGCTGCAGACCACGCTCAACACCCTGCGCGACGTGCTCACCACCATCCAGCCGGAGAAGCTCGGCCGGGTGCTCGCCACCTTGTCGGCGGCGCTCGAGCCGTCCGGTCGCGTGCCGGGCTCGACGATCGAGCGCCTGGATCAGTGGCTCACGACCGTGCACCAGATTCCCGAGATCGGTGACCTGCTCGGCAATCTCGGCCGCGCGTCGACGGCGCTGAGCCAGTCGGCGCCGGAACTGGTCGGTGTGCTCGCCGATTCGGTGAACTCCGCCCGCACCCTCAACGAGCACCGCACCGACCTGATCGAACTGCTCGTGCAGGGCAACAGTGCCGTGGAATCGGTGAACGTGCTGTTCGGTGCGAACCCGAACGCGGGCAAGGAACTCGTCGCGGGGCTGGACGACCTGCTCGGCGGCATCGCCCGCGATCCCGGCGCACTGCAGACGACAGCGGCCAACCTCAATGTGTCGCTGCGTAATCTGCAGCAGGTCTTCAACTTCGGGCCGCGCAGGCAGATGACCTGGCGAATGGATGTGACGTTCACGCCCTTCCAGCAATACACCGCCGCCGACTGCCCCCGCTACGGCGAGATGACCGGCCCCCGCTGCGGCGGCCCGACCGTCCCGGAAGTCGCACCACCGCAGGAGTATCCGCCCGGCATGCTGCCGAATCGGCTCGAGGCCGCGGGGCCCGCACCGGTGGTGCCCGCGGTGCCGCAGCTCCCCGCGCTCCCGAGCATCACCGTTCCGGCGATCCCCGGCCTGCCCCCGATCCCGGGCTTGCCCGCCATCCCGGGGATCACGGCACCGGCCGCGGCGGTCGAACCCACACCCGCCGCCACCCCGGCCGCACAACGGCTCACCGGCATCGACGCCATATCGGCGCTGGTCGGCGGGAGGCCGACGTTCAGCCAGTTGCTGTTGCTCAGCTCGATCCTCGGCGACACGCCCCTCGTTCCCGACACAGAAGACGGTGTCCGACAGTGAAATCCACCAAAGCACTCATCGGGTTCAGCCTCTTCGCTGTCCTGGCGACCGTGCTCACCTACACGATCTGGTCGACGCTGCAACGCAGCGTGCCCGGCAACACCAGCAGCTATTCGGCGGTGTTCACCGATGTGCTCGGGCTGCGCGTCGGCGACGACGTCCGGATGGCGGGCGTGCGCGTTGGGCGGATCGACAAGATCGATTTCGCCGACAACTACACCGCCCGTGTCGATTTCCGGATCGAGGAACGCCAGCGCCTGACCGACACGACCAAGGCGCTGGTGCGGTATCAGAATCTCATCGGTCAGCGCTATCTCGCGCTGGCACCGGGCACCGACGGTGGCACCGTCGTCGCACCGGGATCGGAGATTCCGCTCGAGCGGACCGAACCGTCGTTCGACGTGTCCGCGCTGCTGTCGGGCTTCGAGCCGCTGTTCAGCGTGCTGCAGCCCGACCAGATCAATTCGCTGTCGGAAACACTCATCCAGGCGCTGCAGGGCAACGAGGTGTCGCTGTCGGCGCTCATCACCCAGGCCGCCCAGCTGGCCGCCACCTTCGGGGAACGCGATCAGATCCTCGGTGACGTGCTGAGCAATCTCAGTTCCGTGATGGCGGGGCTGGCCAACCGCAGCGGCGAACTGGAAACCCTGATCACCCAGACCCGCAGCCTGATGGACGGGCTCTACACCGAAGGAGAATCGTTGAAGAGTTCGGTCGAACGGGTGGCCGGTGCGACGAACTCGCTGGTCACGATTATCGAACAGGTCAAGCCCGGTGTATCGGACGCCCAGCGCAACGCGACGACGGGCGTGGCGATGCTGCTGGCCAACGGTGCCGCCCTCGATCGCGGCGCGGTGCAATTGCCCGACTTCCTCAACGGCGTGGCCCGCTTCACCCAGTACGGCACCTACGGCAATGCCTACCTGTGCCGCCTCGATGTGTCGCTGTGGGGAGTGCTGCTGCCCGAGGGCCTGTTCTCGCAGGTCGGCGGCAACGCGCAGTCGGGGGTGTGCCGATGAACCGGCCCCGCGTCCCGGAATTCTTGCGGCACAACCGGAATCTGCGCCTCGGTCTGATCGCGGCCGCCTCGGTGCTCGTGCTGCTCGGTGGTTCGAATCTGCTCGCCCGGATCCAGCTGGGCGACAAGACGATTCATGCCGAATTCGCCCAAGCCGCCGGGTTGCGGCCCGGTGCGACCGTCGACATCTCGGGCATCGAGGTCGGCGAGGTGCAGTCGGTGGAACTGGTGAACGACCGGGTCGACGTGGCGCTGCGCATCCGTCGTGACATCCGCCTCGGCGCCGACGCACACGCGGCGATCGAGATGTCGACCATCCTCGGCAGGCTGCACATCGACCTGCGCCCCGGCGACGGAAAAGGGCTGCCGGACAACCGGATCAAGCTCGAGAACACCACCGTGCCCTACAACCTGAGCAAGGTGATCCAGGACCCGAAGTACTCGTCGTCGTTCGAGCGGATCGAACGCATCGACCCGAACAAGCTGCGCACCGCGCTCGATGTGTTCAGCAGCCAGCTGGGCGACTCCCCCGCCATGGCGGTGCAGGCCCTCGACAGCATCGGCGCGCTGGCCCAGGTCATCAACAGCAGGCGCGACGAGGTCGACACCCTGCTGAAGAGCCTGGATCAGGTCTCGCAACTGGTGTCGGACAACCGCAACAGCGTGCTCGTCCTGATCACCAGGGGCGAGGCGATCGGCGCTGCCGTGCAGAAACGCCAGACCCTGCTCACCCAGTTGCTCGACAACGTCG
The DNA here is from genome assembly GCF_040639775.1 of Nocardia sp. NPDC023733. Taxonomy (NCBI): domain Bacteria; kingdom Bacillati; phylum Actinomycetota; class Actinomycetes; order Mycobacteriales; family Nocardiaceae; genus Nocardia; species Nocardia sp. NPDC023733. Next base: position 2,163,079 of record NZ_JBFAAN010000001.1, read on the forward strand.
CGCAGATGTCGCGGCTGCTGCAGGAGATGGGCGTCGAGAACAACGGCGAGCTCGCACCGCTGATCACCAATCTCAACACCATGGCGGACGGCCTGACCAAGAACAAGGAGAACCTGGACCGGCTCTACGAGATCGCCCCGGTGACGTTGCGGCAGTTCAACAATCTGCTCGGCAACGGCCCCTACGGCGAGATCTGGGCACCGTGGATCTTCCCGGACAACTGGCTGTGCTTCGCGCAGGCCGTACAGGGGTGCAACTGATGAGGACGACACGTTCGAGCAAACTGGCCGCGCTGTGCCTGGCTCTGGCCGTGACCACCGGCTGTTCTCTGGTGCCCGACAGTGTGTCCGGGTTCGCCGACCGCGCGCTCGGTGAGCAGAAGACCATCAGCGCCGACTTCGAGAACGTGTCCGGGCTGTACCCGGGCAACGAGGTCGCGGTGCTCGGGGTCCCGGTCGGCATCGTCGACTCGGTCACTCCACGCGGCAGCTATGTCGAGGTGGTGATGAAGGTCGATCGCGATGTACGCATTCCCGCCGACGCCATGGCGGCCCTGATCTCCCCGCAGCTGATCACCAACCGGCACGTCGAACTGGCACCCGCCTACACCGGGTCGGGTCCCGAGCTCGCCGACGGCGCCCATCTTCCGCTCGGAAAGACAAGGACCCCGGTCGAATTGGACCGCATCCTGGCCAACTTCGATCAGCTCGGTGAGGCGCTGAAGGGCGACAGCCAGAGCGGGCCGATGGCGAGCCGGGTGCTGTTCCCGCTGCTCGACGGCAACGGCGACCGGCTGCGCACCACGCTCGACGAACTGTCGGCGGCCTTCGAGGTGACCCTGGCCAACAAGGACCAGATCGCCAATGCCGTGGTCCGGCTCGGCGAGATCACCCAGATCATCGCCGACAACGACCAGACCGTGCGCGATTTCAGCGGGCGGATCACCGAACTGGTCGCGCTGTTCGCCCAGCAGTCTCCCGGCTTGCAGGCGGTGCTGAAGCAACTCGACGACTTCATCACCAACACGTCCTCGCTGGTCGGCCAGAACGAGACTCAGCTCGCGGGCGCGCTCACCAAGTTCGTCGACATCGCCGCCCAGATGCGGGCCAACGCCCGCAATCTCACCGAGATCATCGACGTGGGCCCGCTGATGTTCCAGAACTTCGACAACGCGATCAGCCGGGAACATCGAGCCCTTCGCCTGCACGGCCTGCTCGACAAGATCGTGCTCGACAGCGAGATCCTCGCGACGTTCTGTGAGCGCGTGCAGATGCGTCTGGACGGCTGCCGCACCGGCAAGATCTCCGATATGGGCCCGGATTTCGGCTTGACCGCCGCGCTGTTGGGACTCACGAAATGACCATGCACCCAAAGACACTGCGCAGGACCGTCGCCGCCGCCCTGTGCGCGGCCGCCGTCGCGGCATCGAGCGCCGGCTGCTCGATGACCGTCGCCCAGTTGCCGATGCCCGAGCCCGGGATCGGCGGTCCCGGGTACACCGTGCACGCCACCTTCCGCGACGCACTCAACCTGCCCGACCGGGCCCATGTGAAGATCGGCGGCACCGATATCGGTGTGGTGACCGGTATTTCGACCACCTCGTTCCTGGCGGATGTGGAGATGCTCATCCGCGAGGACATCCGGCTGCCGCAGGGCACCACCGTGGAGTTGCGGCAGGCGACGCCACTGGGCGACGTCTTCGTCGCCATGACCCTGCCGAGCGAAGCGAACGCCGGTCCGCCGCTGCGCGAGGGCGCGACCATCGGCACCGAGCACACCGCCTCGGCCGCCTCGGTCGAACAGCTCATGATGTCGGTCTCGATGCTCATCAACGGTGGCGGCATCAATCAGGCCGCCGAGATCACCTCAGAACTGAACTCGATCTTCGCGGGCAAAGCGCCCCAGCTGCAGCACCTGATCGGCGAGATGACCTCGGTCATCACCGCGCTCAACGAGCGCACCGGCGATCTCGACGCCACCCTCGGCGGGTTGCAGGTGCTCACGGGCGAATTGGCCAGGCGCAAAGCCGAACTGGGTGCGGCGGCCGACAGTTTCCCCCAGTTGATCGGATTGTTCGCCGAGAACAATCAGGCGATCGTCGATCTCATCAACCGGGTCGCGATCACCATGGACGCCCTCGGTGACTTCAGCGCCACCAACGGGCCGCAGTTCGTGAGCCTGTTCCAGAGCATCCAGAACCTGATGAACGGGTTCGTGGGAATGGGCGACGACCTCACCGGCGCCCTCGACGGCTTCAACCAGATCTATCCCTCGGTGATGGACAGCATGCGGGGGCCGAACCTCTCGGTCGGGGCGATCCTGTCCTACCTCGATGTCGGCGCGGTCACCGATCCCACCGGCAGCCGCTGGCCCGACGGCACCGATGTGCCCGCCTTCATCGGCAGCCTCGCCGAGGTGATCGCCAAGGTCACCGGCCGTCTCAACAGCACACCGCAGGAGGGTCCGCGATGAACTCACCCTTGTGGCAGTGGCTGGTGCGGCGCCGCGTCGCGGTCGCCAATGCCGGCCTCGTCGTGGTCCTGGTGCTCGGCGCCCTGTACCTGGGCGGGGTGGTCCTGCGGATCGACCCGACCGATTCGCCCTACGAGGTGACCGTCGAGCTGGCCACCTCGGGCGGGCTCACGGCGGGCAGTGATGTCACGTTCCGTGGGGTCCGGGTCGGCCGGGTCCAGGACGTGCGTGTCTCCGGTGACGGCATCGCCGCCGTGGCACAGATCGAGGAGGGCACCCGGATCCCGCGGGGTGGCCGGGTGGCGGTCGCCCGCCTGTCGGCGGCCGGTGAGCAGTACCTGGATTTCCGCCCGGAAACCGAGACCGGTCCCTATCTCGAGGACGGCGCCGTGATCGCCCGCGCCGACACGGCGGTGCCCGTGCAGGTGCAGTCGGTGCTGGCCAATATGACCGGCCTGGTGAGCGGGCTGAATCCCGAGCGGCTCAATGTCATCGTCGACGAGCTCGACAAAGCCCTCGCCGGCGGACCCGACGGGTTGCGCAACATGATCTCCGGGCTCAGCCGTGCGATGGCCGGGCTCACCGATCTGCTCCCGCAGACCGAGCACCTCTTGCGCAATCTGGAGGTCATCGCCTCGACCACCGCGCACGCCCAACCCGACCTCGGCACCATCACCCACGCGGGCAGCGCGCTGTTCCAGCAGTTCACCGCCGCCGACGCGGAGTTGCGGCACCTGCTCGAGGAGGGGCCGGGGCAGCTGGCCACGCTCGGTGGGTTCGTCTCGCGTACCCAGGACCCGATCACCGACCTGGTGACGAACTTCGTCGCGATCACCCGGGCGGCCAAACTGCGCCAGCCCGCCATCGAGCTGCTCTTCCCCACGCTGAGCCGCTTCGCCGAAGCGGTCGGCATCCCGGCCCACGACAACGCCTTCTTCACCCTCGTCGATCCGTGGCCGCGCCCGACCTGCGACTACGACACGGTCCCGATCGTGCCGACCACGCCGACCACCGACACCAGGGTGCGGCTCTACAACTACTGCGTCACCGACAACCCCGCACTGCAGGTGCGCGGCTCGGCCAACGCGCCACGACCCCCGGGCCCCGACAACGGCGCGGGCCCGCCGCCCGGTGTGACCGGCGACGAACTGTCCCAGCCCGCGGTGCCCGCACCCCGATGAGGAGATGACCCCATGAGCACAGACGAAAAAGACACCGGCACAACCGAAGCCGACGCACCTGCCGTGGAGACCACGAAGCCCGAAGCGGCCGGCGCCGCGCGGTGGACCGCCGGGCGCAAGTCCCTCGTCCTGCGCGCGGCGGCAGCACTCGTCGTCGGCGCCTCGGTGGCGAGTTCGGTGATCCTGTTCCTCGAGAACAAGGAGAGCAAGGACCTGCTCGCCGCCCAGCAGGGCGCCCGCGAAGCCGCCTGCCGCTACGCCCCGGTCCTGGCCGACTACGACAGCAAGAGCCTCGACGGCTATTTCCAGGCCGTCCTCGACGGCGCCACCGGCGACTGGAAGAAGCAGTTCGAAGCGACGAGCACCGAGCTGCGCGATGCCCTCACCCAGGGCCAGGTCACCTCGAAGGCCACCGACACCCAGTGCGCGCTGCGCGCCGGCGACGAGGACTCCGCCGAGGCCATCGTGGTGATCGGCACGACCATCTCGAGTCTCGGCACCGAGCACAAGGCCAAGCCCGGCCAGTTGTCGATGGTGATGAGTCTGCACAACGACGGTGGCCGCTGGCTGGTCGAGAAGGTGAACTCCCCGCTGACGGCGATGCCGGCCCAGTGACCCGATCAGCTGAGCTGACCAGGTTCGCACAGGCGATAACATGACAGGCGAGATGACGAGCAAGCAGATCGACGAACCCGCCGCCCCGACGCGGCAGATCCGGCGCAGGCCGAAGAACCGGCGTGCCCAGATCGCGGCCGAATCTGCGGCGGCCTTCGGCGCGCACGGCTACCACGGCGTGAGCATGGACGACATCGCCCGTCGGCTCGACATCAGTTCCGCCGCCCTCTACCGCCACTTCCCGAGCAAGTACGCGTTGTTCCGGGAGGAATTGCTGCGGCTGTCGGGGCTGGCGCTCGCCGCGGTCGAATTGCCGCCCGAGGCCGAGGGGTGGTCAGCGAGGGAACGGCTGGATCATGTCTTCGACGCGATCATCGCCGCCACCGTCACCAACCGGCCGACCGTGGCACTTGCCCGGTGGGAGCGGCGTTATCTCGAGCCCGCCGACTTCACGGACTTCACCGGGCAGTTCGTCACCGCGATCGCCGCACTGCGTGGCCTGATCCGTGACGTGCGCCCCGAACTCGACGGGCACGACCGTGCCGTGCGCGCGGTGTCGGTGTTCGCGGTGGTCAGCAGCATCGGCGACCACCACGCGAGCCTGTCGGCGAAAACCCTTGCCCAGCTGCTGAAGTCGACCTGCTGGGCGCTGGTCGACGCCGATCTGCGCGGTGAGCCGAGCACGGCGTCGGCGCGGCGGGGCCCCGACCTGCCGCAACCGTTCAAACACGAACTGCTGCTGCGCAAAGCGGTCGAGCTGTTCCACGAGCGTGGCTATCCCAATGTGAGCATGGAAGACATCGCCGTAGCCGCCGATCTGTCGGCGGCCTCCGCGGTGTACCGCTACTACCGCAGCAAGAGCGACCTGCTCGCGGCGGCGTTCCGGCGTGCCGCCGACCGGGTGTCGGCGGCGATCCCGACGGCGATCAATACCGCCGAGATGCCCGCCGAGGCGCTGGGAACGCTCATCGATCTCTATGTCGCCGGCTCTTTCGACGAACGGGCGCTGACCTTCGTCTACTACGCCGAGTTCACCCATGTCGACCAGGCCGATCAGGTGACCTTGCGTCACCTGCAGCAACTCATCATCACCGAGTGGGCGAAACTCGTCGCCGAGGCCAGGCCGGAGCTGTCGATCGGTGAGGCCAGGATCCTGGTCCATGCCGCGTTCAGTCTGGTGGTCGACCTCGGACGGGTCTTCGGTGACGACGGGATCTGCCCGCAGGATCTTGTGGTCCGGCTGCTCCAGACCGTCACCCTCGGTCGTCCACTCCCCCGCTGATTCGTTCAGTCGCCGCGCGCCACCGCACGGGTGGCGGCGCGGGCGGCGACGAGCACCGGATCCCACACCGGCGAGAACGGCGGCGCGTAGCCGAGGTCGAGGGCCGTCATCTGCTCCACCGTCATCCGCGCGGTGAGCGCGACCGCGGCGATGTCGACGCGCTTGGCCGCGCCCTCGCGCCCGACGATCTGCGCGCCCAGCAGCCTGCCGGTGCGACGTTCGGCGAGCATCTTCACCGTCATCGGTTCGGCGCCGGGGAAATAGCCCGCGCGCCCGGTGGATTCGATGGTGACGGCGTGGAATTGCAGGCCGGCTCGCTCGGCGTCCTGCTCGAGCAGCCCGGTGCGGGCCACCTCGAGATCGCAGACCTTGCTGACGGCGGTGCCGACGACGCCGGGGAAAGTGGCGTACCCGCCGCCGATGCCGGTGCCGATGACCTGACCGTGTTTGTTGGCGTGGGTACCGAGTGCGATGTGGCGCATTGTGCCCGAGACCCGGTCGAGTACCTCCACGCAGTCACCGCCCGCCCAGATGTTGTCGTGGCCGCGGACGCGTTGCGCGAGATCGGTGAGCAGACCACCGGATTCGCCGAGCGGCAGTCCTGCACGCCGGGCGAGATCGGTGGCCGGCCGCACGCCGATGCCGAGGACGACCACGTCGGCCGGGTACTCGGTGTCGGCGGTCGTCACCGCGCACACGTGGCCGTCGGCGTCGGTGCGCATACCGGTCACCTCGGTGTCGGTGACCAACCGGATTCCCATCCCGTCCATAGCTTCTCGGACCAGCGCACCCATATCGGGATCGAGAGTCGACATGGGCTCCGGACCCCGGGTCACCATGGTGACCCGGAACCCGCGCCGGATGAGCGCCTCGGCCATCTCGACACCGATATAGCCCGCGCCGACGACGACGGCGTCGCGTCCCGGCGCCGAAACCAGCGCCTCGATGAGGTCCTCACCGTCGTCGAGGGTCTGCACGCCGAACACACCGTCGGCGTCGATGCCGGGCAGGGGCGGGCGGATCGGGGTGGCGCCGGTGGCGAGCACCAGCTTGTCGTAACCGGTCCAGGTCTCGGCGCCGGTGTCGAGGTCGCGCGAGCGCACCTGCCGCCCAGGGACATCGAGCTCAATCGCCTCGGTGCGCATGCGCAGATCGATCGCGCGGGCGCGGTGTTCCTCGGGGGTGCGGGCGATCAGGTCGTCGGCCTCGGGGACGTCACCGCTGACCCAGTACGGAATGCCGCACGCGGAATACGAGGCGTGCCTGCCCTTCTCGAACACCACGATCTCGAGTTCGTCGGCGCCGCGCAGCCTGCGCGCCTGCGAGGCCGCCGACATGCCTGTCGCGTCGGCGCCGATGACAACCATGCGTTCGGCCATGCCGCCCACGGTACGAGAGCCGCGCGCGCGGGTTCTCGCCGCCACCCCCCAACGACAGCGGCGGCGAGAACCCGGCAGCTCACAGGCCCAGCGTGCGCCCGATGATGTCGCGCTGGATCTCGCTGGTGCCGCCGAAGATGGTCGACACCAGGGCGCCGCGCACATGCTTTTCCATGTCGAACTCGCGCGCGTACCCGTAGCCGCCCATCATCTGCATGCCCTCGAGCGCCACCCGCTTGGCGGTCTCGGTGGCCTTGAGCTTGGCCATCGAGGCCTCACGCGCCAGCATCTTGTCCGGATTCGCGTCGGCCTCGCGGGCCACGCTGTAGATCAGCAGCTTGGTGCACTCGATCTCGGTGGCCAGATCGGCCAGCCGATGCCGCAGCGCCTGGAAGGTGCCGACCGGCCTGCCGAACTGTTTGCGCTGGGTGACGAACTCCAGGGTGTCGGCGAAAGCACGCTCGGCGGCACCGAGACTCATCGCGGCCAGGATCAGCCGCTCGAAGTTCAGGCCCGTCATCAGCTGACGCCAGCCGTTGCCCTCCTCGCCGACCACCGCGTCCTCGGGGAGCACGCAGTCGGTGAAGTACAGGTCGTTGGTTTCCTTCTGGTTGCCCATCAGCTCGATCGGGGTGATCTGCAGCCCCGGGGTGTCGGCTGGCACATGGAACATGGTGAGCCCCTCGTGTTTTCCGCCCTCTTTGGAGGTGCGGGCCACGAGCAGGATGTTCTCGGAGATGTGGGCGTTGGAACACCAGGTCTTCTGGCCGTTGATCAGCCAGCCGTCGGCGGTCTTGACCGCCTTCGTCGACAGGTTGCCCACATCCGAGCCCGCCTCGGGTTCCGACATCGAGATCGACTGCGACGCACCGCGAACGATGCCGCGCAGCACGTTCTCCTTCTGCGCGTCGGTGCCGAACTTGGCGTAGGCGCCGCCGGTGATGAGGGTCGGCCCGATCGCGCCGATCGGCAGCATGCCCCGGTGGGTCTCCTCGAGCAGGATGCACATGTCGACCATCGAGGCCGCCGACCCGCCGTACTCCTCGGGCACCGTCAGCCCCAGCCAGCCGAGCTCGGCCATCTTCGCGTAGACCGCCGGGTTGTGCTGTTCGGTGTCGTGATCGGTGAGCTCGTCACGCTGGGCCCTTGTGCCCGCCTCACGCTTGGCGAACGCGGCGACCGCCGCGGCGAAATCCTTCTGTTCCGAGGTGAATTCGACGCCCATACTGTTCCTCTGCTTCCTGATTGCTGGGTCTACTTGGCGCGGCCGAAGCGGCGCACGGTGAGTTTCTTGACCATCGCGATGGTCGATTCGGTTCTGGCGAACGACTGCAGCGCCATGCCGGGGATCGCGAAGCGCTGCCGCGCGATCGAATGCGGGCGGGTGAAGCCGAGCAGCCCGGCCGCACCGTGGATCCGGCCGACGCCGGACTCCCCCACGCCGCCGAAGGGCAGCGCGGGAATGGCGGCGTAGGCGGCGGGGCTGTTCACCGAGGTGGCGCCCGCCCGCAGTTCGCGCGCGATGGCCATACCGCGTTTGCGGGAGAACACCGACGAGGCGAGTCCGTAGCGGGAGTCGTTGGCCAGGCGGATCGCCTCGGCCACATCCGCCACCTTGCGCACCGTCAGGGTCGGGCCGAAGGTCTCCTCGCGCACCGCGAGGGAGTTCTCCGGGACGTCGACGAGCACGATCGGGCGGACGAACGGCGCCTCGATCGAATCGGCACCACCCACCAGGGCGGTCGCGCCGTCGGCGAGGGCGGCGTCGACGTGCTCGGCGACCACATCGACCTGGGCCGGCAACGTCATCGGCCCGTAGGCGGCGTCACCGTCGGAGCCCGGTACGAGCTCGCGCACCCGCTTGGTCAGTTCGGTCAGGAACTCGTCGTACACCGAGGCGACCACGTAGCAGCGTTCGGTGCCCACGCAGGTCTGCCCGGAATTGGCCATGGCCGACCACACGATCGCGTCGGCGGCCGCCGCCACGTCGGCGTCTTCGGCGACGATGGCCGCGTCCTTGCCACCGCATTCGAGCACGACCGGGGTGAGCCGTTCGGCGGCCGCCGCCATGATCCGCTTGCCGGTGGCGGTCGAGCCGGTGAAGGCGATCATGTCGACACCGGACTCCACCAGCGCACGGCCGGTCTCCCCCGGCCCGGTCAGCACACTCAGGATTCCCTCGGGCAGGCCGGGGTTGGCCTCGGCGAAGGCGTTCACGTACCAGTGCCCGATGCCGACGGTGAGCTCGCTCGGCTTGAACACGACGGTGTTGCCGGCGGCTAGGGCGTAGGCGATGGACCCGTTCGGGGTGTACACCGGGTAGTTCCAGGGGCCGATCACACCGACCACACCGTGCGGGCGTTGCTCGATCACCGCTTCGTGGTTGGCCATCATCAGCCCCGGCCAGACCTTCTTGGGCTTCAGGACGCGCTGCGCGTTCTCGGCGGCCCAGTTGAGGTGTTCGACCGCGGTGACGACCTCGAGGTAGGCGTCGTCGAGCGGCTTGCCGTTCTCCGCGTGGATCAGCGCGCAGAACTCGTCCGCGCGCAGCACCAGCTGGGACGCCCAGCGTTGTAACGCCCGCTTCCGCTCGGTGAACCCGAGTTCGCGCCATGACTGTGCGGCCACGCGAGCCCGGGCGACAACGGCGGCGACCCGCTCGGCGTCGTCGACCGGCCAGCTGCCGACGGGCTCGCCGGTGGCCGGGCTCGCGGTGGCGATCATTGTCGCAGAAATCGGTGTTGCGGTGGGGGTTTCGGTCATTGTCGACCTTCCTTCAGGTCACTCGTTCGCGGTGTGGCGGTGCGCGGTTCCACTGGGCGGGCAACTCGCCGCACGAGGTGTTGACAGGCCGCGTCGGCCGCCATTAAGTTAATCACAATTCTCGCTAAGTTAATCATGATTCTGTCCGGTTGCCCAGAGCCGTCCTGGTTCTGCCCGCGACCGGCGGGAACGTCTGAATCCGGAGGGAGAGCGCGATGCTGCGCACCCGATTCACCGAGGCATTCGGTGTCGAGCACCCGATCGTGCAGGGCGGGATGATGTGGGTCGGCCGCGCCGAACTCGCCGCCGCCGTGTCCGAAGCGGGTGGTCTCGGCATCATCACCGGCCTCACCCAGCCCACCCCGCAGGCATTGCGCGAAGAGATCGCCCGCACCAGGGATCTCACCGACAAGCCGTTCGGGGTGAACCTGACGATCCTGCCGTCCATCACTCCGCCGCCCTACGAGGAGTACCGCCAGGCGATCATCGACGGCGGGGTGAAGATCGTCGAGATCGCCGGCGGCAATCCGGCCACCCACCTGCCGTTCCTCAAAGACGCGGGCATCAAGGTGCTGCACAAGTGCACCAGCGTCAAGCACGCCCTCAAGGCACAGCAGGTCGGCGTCGACGGTGTGAGCATCGACGGCTTCGAATGCGCCGGTCACCCCGGCGAGAACGACACCCCCGGCCTGGTCCTCATCCCGGCCGCGGCTCGTGAGCTCGAGATCCCGATGATCGCCTCCGGCGGGATCGCCGACGCGCGCGGCCTGGTCGCGGCCATGGCGCTCGGCGCCGACGGTGTGAACATGGGCACGAGGTTCTTGTGCACCGTGGAGTCACCGATCGCGCACGCCGTGAAGGAGAAGATCGTGGCCAACACCGAGCTCGACACGAAGCTGATCTTCCGCACCATGCACAACACCGCCCGGGTGGCCGACAACGCCGTCAGCCGCCAGGTGGTCGAGATCGAGCGTGGTGGCGGCACTTTCGCCGATGTGCGTGATCTGGTCGCCGGTGCGCGCGGGCGCAAGGTCTACGAGGAGGGCGACCTCGACGCGGGCATCTGGAGCGTCGGACAATGCCAGGGTCTCATCCACGACATCCCCACCTGCGCCGATCTGATCGACCGGATGGTGCGTGAGGCCGAGGAACTGATCGCGGACCGCCTGGCCGGCTCGATCGTCGAGGCGGTGGCCCGATGAGCGCGAGCGTTCTCAGCACCGAGGAACACGGCGTCCTGCGGATCACGATCGACCGCCAGGCGCGGATGAACGCCATCGATCTGGCGACCATGACCGAGCTGTGCGACCTGGTCACCGCGGCCGCGACGACGCCGTCGGTGCGGGTCATCGTGCTGACGGGGGCGGGGGCGGCGTTCTGCACCGGTGCGGATCTGGCCGCGGCCAGCGCGGCGGGTGGCAACGAGGCGTCCCCGGAGGTGGTGATGGATCGCGCCAACGACTTGATTCGGGCCATCGTCGATTCGCCGCTGCCGGTGATCGCGCAGGTCAACGGTCCCGCCGCCGGTGTCGGCACGTCCATCGCCTTGGCCGCCGACCTGATCTACGCCGCCGAGGAGGCCTATCTGCTGCTGCCGTTCACCTCGATCGGGCTGATGCCCGACGGTGGCGCGACGGCCGTGGTCGCCGCGTCCATGGGCCGCGCCCGCGCCGCCGAATTCGCCCTGCTCGGCGCCCGGTTGCCCGCTACCGAGGCCGCCACCGCGGGCCTCATCACCCGCGCGATTCCGTCGGAAGAGCTCGGCGCACACGTCGAAACCGTCGCCGCCAAGCTCGCCGCCGGACCGCGGCGGGCGCTGCAACTCACCAAGGCCGCGCTCAACGCGGCCACCCTCGCCGGACTGGATGCCGCCCTGTCCAGGGAGAAGACGGGCCAGTCCGAACTGCTCACCTCCGCCGATTTCCTCGAGGGAATGACCGCGATGCTCACCCGCCGGGCGCCACGATTCGACGGCGCCGTCCACCCCATCACCGATCCGGCCTGAGTCCGGCGTTCCGCAGGAGACGAGATGTCAACCGCTACCGAACCGATGCGCTCGCGACGCAATCACTGGATGAACCAGATCGCGATCCACGCCACCACGATTCCCGATTCGCCCGCGCTGCGGTTCCTCGGTAAGACGACCACCTGGGGCGAACTGCACGACCGGGTGCAACGCCTGGCCGACGCGCTCGCACGCCGAGGTGTCGGCCAGGGCGACCGGGTGATGATCCTGATGCTCAACAACGCCGAGTACATCGAGTCGGTGTTCGCGATCAACACTCTCGGCGCCATCGCGGTGCCGGTGAACTTCCGCCTCACCCCGCCCGAGATCGTCTACCAGGTCACCGACAGCGGTGCGCGCACGATCATCACCGATGCGGTGCTCGCCCCGCTGGTCGGCGCCGTCGCCGCGCAGACCGACGCGCTTGCCACCCGGATCGTGGTCGGCGGCACCACCGGTGACGGTGTCCTCGGCTACGACGACCTGCTGGCCGAACAGGGCGACCCGCACGAGCCGCTCGATGTCCCCGAAGACAGTGCCGCGCTGATCATGTACACCTCGGGCACCACCGGTAATCCCAAGGGCGCGGTGCTGACCCACCTGAACATGAACTCCCAGGCCCTCACCTGTATCCGGGCCATGCAGTACCGCGCCGACGACATCGCCTTCTGCGCCTCACCACTGTTCCACATCGCCGGATTGGGCAGTGTCGCCGCGTGTTTCGTGCTCGGCGCGCTCACCGTGATCCACCCGCTCAAGGCCTTCGACGCCACCGAGGTGCTCGACGCCTGGGAGCGCGAACGGGCCACCTCGGTGTTCCTCGTGCCCGCCCAGTGGCAGATCGTGTGCGCCGATCCCACCGTGGCTCAACGGGATCTGCGTTTGCGCGTGATCAGCTGGGGCGCCGCCCCCGCCTCCGACACCGTGCTGCGCGCGATGGCCGAGACGTTCCCGAATGCACTGAACGTCGCGGTGTTCGGACAGACGGAGATGTCACCGATCACCTGTGTGCTCGACGGCGAGGACGCGATCCGCAAACTCGGTTCGGTCGGCAAGCCGATCCCGACCATCGCCACCCGCATCGTCGACGACGAGATGAACGATGTCGGCCCCGGCGAGGTGGGCGAAATCGTCTATCGCGGACCGACCTTGATGCGCGAGTACTGGAACAACCCGCGGGCGACCGCCGACGCGTTCGCCGGCGGCTGGTTCCACTCGGGCGATCTGGTGCGCCGCGACGAGGAGGGCTTCGTCTACGTCGTCGACCGCAAGAAGGACATGATCATCTCCGGTGGCGAGAACATCTACTGCGCCGAGGTGGAGAACGTGCTGTTCGCCCATCCCCGCATCCGGGAGGCGGCGGTGATCGGCCGGGCCGACGACAAGTGGGGCGAGGTGCCCGTCGCCGTCGTGGTCACCGAGGACGACGGCGACATCACCCTCGCCGAGCTCGCCGACCACCTCGACGCGCACCTGGCCCGCTACAAGCACCCCAAGGCGCTTGTGGTGATCGACGCCCTGCCGCGCAATGCGGGCGGCAAGGTCGTCAAGCACGAACTGCGGGCCCGGCACGGTTCGGCCCAGGCGGTCAGCGGCTGAGGAACTCGTCGATCGCCGGCCAGGTGATCTGCGCGGCGGTCGCGCTGGCGAGCAATCCCAGGTGACCGCCGCGTACCTCGACGAATTCCACCTCCGCGTTCGGCAGCACGTCCAGGCCGCGCCGCACCGACGACGCCGGCACCACCGCGTCGCCGCGGCTGCCGAGCAGCAGCACGGGGCAGGTGACCTTGGCCAGTTCGATCACCAGATCCGAGCGCAGCCGGATATAGCCCTCGGCGAGTTCGTTGCGCAGCACCAGGCTGCGGTGGATCTGCCAGTAGGAACGCCCCGGGTAACCCGGCATCGAGGACATGAACCGCTCGGTCGCCTCGAGCCGGGCCAGCGCCTCGGTGTCGAGCGCGTTGCGGATCAGGTAGGCGGGCTTGGTGATCTCGCGGTCCAGTGCCTGCAGCCGGAAGCCCAGACGCACGAATTCCTGCGGGATGCCACCCATGATCCGGGTGGCCAGGGCCATCTCCTTGCCACCGGTCACCTTGGCGGCCAGGCGCATCGGCGCCAGCAGCGGGGTGCGGCGCTGGTCGATGGGGGCCGCGAGCGCGGTGATGGACGCGATCGGCAGGTCGGCGTTGGCGGCGGCGGTGAGCAGCGAGAAGACCCCGCCCAGCGACCAGCCGATGAGGTCTACCGGCCGGTCGTGTTCGGCGGCGACCCGTGCGACGGCCTCGGGCAGGATGTCGTCGATCCAGTCCTCGAGGCCGAGGTTCCGGTCGGCGTAACCGAATTGGCCGTAATCGATCACGTACGGCTGTCGCCCCTGCTCGATCAGGTGGCGGACCAGGCTCTGACCGGGTCGCAGATCGAAGCACGCCGGGGTCACCGCCAGCGGCGGCACGAGCAGCACCGGATTTCCCCCGGCGTGGCCGGCCTCGTACCGCTTCAGATGGCGGTGCGGTCGCTCGTACACCGTCGTCGACGGGGTGGGCTCGCCCGATTCGAGCCCACCGCCGAACGAGACGGCCCACACATTCCGTACCGCGCGCGGTACATCGGTCACAATCCCCACCGATAACCCCTTATCTCACCGGCTGCCGTCGGCAGTCCCTACGGGCCAGTATCTTACCAGTGAGTAAGTTCAGGGTTCGGTCAGGCGGCGCGCTGGTCCCGCTTCGCCGGGCTCGCGAGCTCGCGCCCGGTCACCGACTTGGTGATCGGGCGCGCGAACAGGACCCGCACCACAGCCCTGACCAGGTCGGCCAGGCCGTGGCGACCCGCAGGGAGACCGAGAACGCTCAGCACGGTCCTGGTCTGCGAGGGGGTTACCGGCAGCCCGGCGAAGCGGTCGGCCAGCCAGTTCAAGCTCAGCGGGGCCGAGCCGGCCAGCAGGCTCAGGTGCTCGCTGAGCCGGTCGCGTAGGTAGGTCACGTGCGCGCCGTTGGCCCGGTAACGCTGCACGAGCGCGTCGATGTCGTCGACCGCGATGATCTGGTCGTGCACCGCTTGGGTCACCAGCAGCGGCGCCGCGGGCGCCCGGTCGCCCAGGGTGAGGTCGGCGAACATCTCGAGCATCGCCTCGAGGGCGAGCAGTTCGGTCATGGGCGCACCGGAGTGCCGGTCGATGCTGTACCTGGCCAGCCGCAGCACCGCACCCACCGTCGTCGACTCCGCCGCCTTGTCGAGCACCGCGCGACCCTCGTCGGAGAAATAGGTGTCGACCAGTTCGGCGAACGCCGGATACACCCGCCGCAGCGCCGCGACCACCAATGTCGGCAAGCCAGCGTGCAAGCCGCCGTTGAGCCGGTGGAAGGTGGAGACGAGGTCACCGACCGGTGAGCCGAGTACCGCGCCTGCGATATCGAGTTCGGGCGCGTACGTGGGCGCCATCTCGGCGGCCCACGCCGAGGCGAGGCCACCTCCCGAGTAGCCCCACAAGCCCACCTGGGCGTCGGGTGCGAGACCGCCCGGTTCGAAGGCCAGGGCCGCGCGGATGCCGTCGAGGGCGCGGTAGCCCGGCTCGCGTGGCGCACCCCACGCGCCGAGCATGCCCTCGTGGTCGGGCACCGACACCGCCCAGCCCCGGGACAACGCGTCGGCGAAGAGCAGCAGTTCGATGTGGGCACAGGTGCCGATCGCCCGCGAGCCACGACGCAGCGAGTAGGACGGAAAGGCGCGCGGCGCGATGGCGTCGATCGCGCACTGGAACGACACGAGCGGCGCGCCGTCGGCGACACCGTCGGCCGGGGCGATCACCGTGGTGACGGCGGCCTCGGGTACACCGTTGAGATCGTTGCTGCGATACAGCAGCTGCCAGGCCCGCGCCCGCAGCGGAATCAGCCCGAACGCCGCCAATTCCACCGGACGCCAGCGCAACAGCGTGCCCGGCGCCGATCTGTCGAATCCGTCGCGTGGCACATAGAACGGATCGGCGTCGGGCAGCAGCACCTCGGTGGGGGCAGCCCAGCTCTCCGGGATCACGCGGTGACCCGGCGGGCCGGTTCGCTGCGATAGCGCGAGACAGGGCCGTCGATGCCGAGCGCCCGCCACACCAGTTTGGCGACGGGGTTCATCAGGCCGATGTCGGTGGCCAGCGCGCGCACGTCGGTGAACACGTCACGCTTGGTGTGCCGGGATTCGGTGCTACCCCAGTACGCCTCGCGCATCACCTCGCCCGGAATGTGGAACTTTTCCACGAATTCCTTCGGCGGGGTGGCGATCATCGACAGCATCACCCGCATCA
The DNA here is from genome assembly GCF_040639775.1 of Nocardia sp. NPDC023733. Lineage (NCBI taxonomy): Bacteria > Bacillati > Actinomycetota > Actinomycetes > Mycobacteriales > Nocardiaceae > Nocardia > Nocardia sp. NPDC023733. The sequence continues at coordinate 2,179,070 of NZ_JBFAAN010000001.1, forward strand.
CGACGGGGAACAGCACAGAGAGCAGCGACCGGGTGGCCGGATGCATCGCAGGCACGTTCTTGCGCAGATACTCGTGCGCGAAGGAGATGTGGCGGGCCTCCTCCGCGACATGGATCTGCATCACCCGGTGCACCATCGGATGCAGGTCGAAACCCCCGCGCAGCAACGACTTCTGCAGGTGATCGATCGGCTCCTCACCGCCGAGCACCAGGGTGAAGAACAACTCGGGGAAATACTTCACCGCGGGCCAGATGACCATCGTCAGCTTCCGGTCGATCGGGCCCATGCCGATCACATCGCGGTAGCCGATGCGGTTGATCATCTCCTGGAACATCATCGTGTGGTTGCACTCTTCGGCAGCCTCGTGTGTGACGTACCGGAATTCCGGATCACCGTTCGGTACCGAGATCAGGTACTGCATGAGGCCACGGATGAGCAGCTGTTCGAAGTCGATACCGACCTTGGCGATGCCCGCCTGCCGCCACATACCCATGGCGATCTGGAGTTCCTCGGGCTGGGCCCGGTACCAGGGGTGGCGACCCAGCGGGTCCTCGGTGGGCATGATCCAGCGGGGGTCGTCGGAATGCACCGCCATTTCCGGTGCGTCCCAATCGATGTCGACATAGGGATCGAAGTGCTTGCTCACCGATCCCTCGGACAAGCCCTGCAGAATATCGTGGTAAGTGGACAACGTCATCGGTGTCTCCTAGCGGTGGTTCCACTGCTCAGTTTAGTGGTACCGGCGGTTCCATTCAAGTGTAAATGGAACTTCGTGTCACATATACCTTGGCGCGCCGTCACCGGATGCGGAATAGGGGCGAATCACTTTCGGTACCAACACTTTCCGACCGCGAAATACGCACTGATAAGGTGTGTGCGGATTCGCCGGAAGCGCAGCACAGCGGGACGGGGACAGGCCGCACTCGCACGGTTGCACCACCGGCAACAGTCTCGCCGGAGGGACCGGCGAGGTTCCGGCCACCAGGCTCTTCGGCCGGTGAGACGACAAAGGAACCGATGACCCCGACAATCGCGGTGTTCTTGTTCGGTATCGCAACATTGGTGTTGCTCGGCGCTGTCGCGGTGGCTCTGGTCGCGCTGCGCAACGAGCGTCACGTCCGCGCCCGGCTGTCCTCGGCCGAACGCGAGCTCTACGCGCACGACGAGGCGATGACACGCCTGATCGAGGCGACCCTGCCGAGGATCACCGAAGCGATCCGCCGCCACGACGAACCCGACGTCACCGCCGAGGTCCCCGCCCAGCTGCGGGACTCGCCGTTCGCGCACAAGATCGCCCGGATCGCGGCCGAGCACGCCGACGATCTCGCCCTGGTGCGCGAGGAAACCCGCCTCACCGTGGAACACGAGGCGCAGGAACGCGCCGACGACCGGGTGGAGGCCGTCCGCGCGGAGACCCGCGCGCAGGTCGCCGCGGAAGCCCGGGCCGCGACGGGCAACGCGGTGCGCGCCTTCGGCACCACCGTGGTGAGCCTGGGTGCCGATGTGGGCCAGGTGGTCAGCAACGCGCTGCGCGAGAACCGCAACGACGAGGTGTACGGCACCCTGAGCCGCATCGACCACACCGTGCAGCAGATGATCCGGCAGGCGCAGTCCTACGTGCTCGTCTCCGGCGGCCTGCCCGGCAGGCGCTGGCCGCAACAGACCGTCGACGATGTGGTCGCGGGCGCGACCAGCCGGGTCCGCGACTACCTGCGGGTGCGGGCGGGACATTGCGACCGGGTGGTCATCAGCCGCGCCGTCGAGCCACTGGTGCACACCGTGGCCACCCTGCTCGACAACGCCCTGCGCTACTCGCCGCCTTCGTCGTTCGTCGATGTCGCCTTCCAGCAGGGGCACCACGGCGTCACCCTGATCATCGACGACGCGGGCGTGCGGATGAGCCAGGAACAGATGGAGGAGGCGCGCCAGATCCTGTCGGGCGAGCGCGTGATCGACATCAACGCACTCGGACCGTCACCGAAGATCGGCTTTCCCGGTGTGGCGGCGCTGGCACGACGCTACGGCTTCGCGGCCTACGTCGACGGTCCCAACGTCTACGGCGGCACCCGCGCGATGGTCTTCATCCCCTCCGCGCTGCTCGTCGACAAGTCCGAAACCCGCTCGAACGAACTCGAGCAGGCCGATGCCACACCGGAACCCGTTGTGCGAGAGGATGTTTCCGAGCCACGGGAAGTCGAGACGGTGGCTGTGGCGGCCCCACCCGAACACACGGCACCCGACACGACCCCCGGCGGTTTACCCAAACGCACGCGACGAGTCGTTGCCCCCGCCACCGGCCGGGCCGGGGGCGGGGAATCGCCCGGCAGGCCGGAACTGGTCACCGCCTGGCACAGCGGATCCCGGCACGGTCGCGCCGCGGCCGAACGTTCCATCGACGGACAGGACAGCTGATGAGCACTTCCCTCACCGACAGCACCAACCGCCTGGCTTGGCTGTTGGACGATCTGGAGCTCGACGGCGTGCGGTTCGCGGTCCTGTTATCCGACGACGGTCTACGGGTGGCCCACTCGCCCGGTATCAGCAAGGACGAGGCCGAACGGTTCGCCGCCGCGGCCTCCGGGTTGCGCTCGCTCGGCAAGGCGCTCGGCGAGTTCTGCGGCGGTTTCGCGAATACGGTGCGCCAGAACATGACCGAATACGACGAGGGGATGATCCTGATCACCGCCGCCGGGGCAGGCACCCTGCTCGGTGTCGCGACGACGGCGGATGTCGATCTCGGACTCGTCGCGCACCGGATGAACGATCTGGCCGAACGGGTCGGCCGCGAGCTGGGTGCCGCGCCCCGGCGCGACGAGTTCCGTCGATCGGAGACGTCGCTGTGACGCTCGAGACCTCCTTCGGCCTCACCCCGATCTCCCCCGACTCGAACAGCGGGCAGGCCAGGGTGGCGTTGTACTCGGAGGAGTTCGCGGCCGACCCGCAGAGCACCTACCGCGACATGCGGCGCCGCTTCGGCTCGCTGGTCCCGGTCGATCTGGTGCCCGGCGTGCCCGCGACCCTGGTGATCGGCTATCGCACCGCCGTCCAGATCCTCAACGATCCCGACCACTTCCCCGCCGACGCCCGCATGTGGGAACGCACCGTGCCCGAAGACTGCCCGGTGCTGCCGATGATGCGCTACCGCCCCAATGCCCTGCGCACCGCGGGCGCCGAGCACGCCCGCTACCGGCAGGCCACCGTGGCCAGCCTGGCCGGGGTCGACCTGTACCGGTTGCAGCGCACCGTCGAGCAGTTCGCGATCCCCCTGATCAACACGTTCTGCGGCGACGGCAGTGCGGAACTGCTGAGTCAGTACGCCTTCCCGCTCGCCTTCGCGGCTCTGAACTCGATGCTCGGTGTCCCCGAGGACATCGGCGCCCGGGCGGCCGCGGGTATGGCGGCGATCTTCGAGGGCGGCGCGAGCGCGGCGCAGGGCGGTCAGATGCTCGAGGACGCGCTGTACGAACAGATCCGGCACAAACAGCTCGACCCCGGTGACGATGTCACCACCCGCCTGGTGCAGCACCCGGCCCGGCTCAACGACGAGGAGCTGATGAACCAGCTGCTCACCATGTACGGCGCGGGTATCGAACCGATGTTGAACCTGATCCTCAACACGGTGCGGCTGATCCTCACCGATCAGCGCTTCGCCGGCAGCATCCTCGGTGGCAGCCTGTCGACGCGCGACGCGCTCGACGAGGTGCTCTACACCGATCCGCCGATGGCGAACCACTGCATCACCTATCCGCGTCAGCCGATTCTGGTCGAAGGGGTGTGGCTGCCCGCGCATCAGCCGGTGCTCATCAGCATGGCGGCCTGCAACACCGATCCGGCCATCGGCACGGGCGAGTTCCTCGACAACCGCGCCCACCTGGCCTGGAGCACCGGCCCGCACGGCTGCCCCGCCAAATCCCCCGCCTATCTGATCGTCCAGGAGGCCATCGATCAACTGCTCGATGCGCTGCCCGAGATGAAACTCGCGGTGCCCGAGTCGGAGCTGACGTGGCGCCCCGGTCCCTTCCACCGGGCGCTGACGGCGCTGCCTGTCACATTCCCGGAAACCGCGCCGATGCCGATCTTGAACTGACCGGTCACCGGTAGAAGAAATCTGTAGTGATGACTGTAGACATTTTGGGGGAGCAGTTGTACAGTCGCTGATGTACACGAGCTTCGACATAACCGGCAGTCACAGGAGGTGGTGGTCACTGAGCAGTCACTTACCAGTCCCGCGTCCCGGAGAGTGTCGGGGTGCGGAGTGAATGTGAAGTCAATCCCTCGTTTGTAGATCCCAGGCCCGGCGCCCAACGCGCCGGGCCTGCCGGTATCGACCGAGAGGCGCAGTGCAGCACGTGAACACCCACGACGGCATCAGTGCCGCCGACCGACTCGAAGACGACGACTACCCCGCCTACAGCATGGGTCGAGCTGCCGAAATCCTCGGCGTCACCCAATCGTTCCTGCGCGCCCTCGACGCCGCCGAACTGCTGACTCCACAGCGCTCCGCGGGCGGCCATCGCCGCTACTCCCGGTATCAGCTGCGCATCGCCGCGCGAGTACGCGAACTCGTCGACGCCGGCAACACCCTCGAATCGTCCTGTCGCATCGTGATTCTCGAAGACCAGCTCGCCGAAGCCCATCGGATCAACGCCGATCTGCGCGAGGCGCTCGACAACCGTCCCATCGACAGCTGACAGCGTGCGCGCCGATTCCCGGGTGCACCCGATCTGCGACCGGTATGTGGACGATTTCGCCGCCGCGGACCCGGTGACAGCGACCCTGCTCGGCATCACCGGCCACGACGATCGGCTCACCGACTACTCCCCCGCCGGGTACGAAGCCCGCGCCGAACTCGCCCGCCGGGCCGCACATGCCATTGCCTCGACCACGCCCGCCGACGACGAGCGGGGGGCGGCGGAGGTGTTCGCCGAACGCATCGGCCTCGAGGTCGAACTGCACGATGCGGGGCTGCGGCTCGGCGCCCTGAATGTCATCGCCTCGCCGGTCCAGGATCTGCGCATGGCGTTCGACGTGATGGCCGACGCCACCGCCGAGGACTGGGCCGTGATCGGTGATCGCCTCGCCGGGGTTCCGGAGTGTGTGGCAGGCATGCGTGATTCCCTGCTCACCGCACAGCAGCAGGGTCGTGGCGCGGCGCTGCGGCAGGTCCTCGGCACGGCCGGACAGGTCGAGACGTGGGCAGCCGGGTTCTTCACCGCCTTCGCCGCGCCCGCCGCCCACGTGCCGGGCGCCCCGGATCTGTCCGGTGTCGCCGCGGCCGCCGACCGGGCATCGGGTGAGCTCGCCGGGTTCCTGCGGACCGAACTCGCCCCACACGCTCCCCGGGCCGACGCGGTGGGCGCGGACACCTACCGGCTGTGGTCGCGGCACTTCACCGGCGCCGAGATCGACCCGCATGCGGCATACGCCTGGGGAATGGGCGGAATTCGGGCGCATCCATGACGAGATGACGACCGTGGCCGACCGGATCGCACCGGGCGCCTCCCTCGCCGAAGCTGCCGCGGTCCTCGACGCCGACCCCCGGTACCACCTGCACGGGCACGCCGCCCTGGCCGGCTGGTTGCAGGAAACATCCGATGGGGCACTGAACGCGTTGCGCGGCGAACACTTCGAGATTCCCGACGAACTGATGGCCCTGGACTGCCGGATCGCGCCGCCGGGTGGCGGAGTCGGTGCCTACTACCTCGGCCCGAGCGAGGATTTCAGCAGGCCCGGCCGTATGTGGTGGTCGGTGGAAGCGGGCCGGGAGCGGTTCAGCACCTGGCGGGAGATCAGCACCGTCTACCACGAGGGTGCGCCGGGTCATCACCTCCAGGTCGCCACTGCCGTGCGGGAGGCGAAGTCGCTCAACAGGTTCCAGCGCCTCATGTCGTTCGTGGACGGGCACGGCGAAGGATGGGCGCTCTACGCCGAGCGTCTCATGCAGGAATTGGGCTTTCTCGACGACGACGGCGCCTTGTTCGGCATGCTCTCCGAACAGCTCTTCCGCGCGGCCCGTGTCGTCCTCGACATCGGCATGCACCTCGAGCTGCCGATCCCGCCGGGCACCGGTTTCCACGACGGCCGACGCTGGACCCCGGACCTCGGCCGGGAATTCCTGCTCACGAGAACTCTCAAAGACGCCGCAACCGCCCGCGACGAGATCGACCGCTACCTGGGCTGGCCCGGCCAAGCCGCCGCCTACAAACTCGGCGAACAAGCCTGGCTCGCGGCCCGCGACGACGCCCGGCGCCGCGCGGGCGCGGAATTCGACCTGAAGCACTTCCACACCCGTGCCCTGAAGCTGGGCGGCATGGGGTTGGACACCCTGCGCGCCCAGCTGGCCACGGCCTGAACGGAGCTATCCGAGAACGGGCGACAGATCGAGACCGGCCAGCCGCTGCCGGTCGGACAGGATGTCGATTGCGGTGATCCGGTCGTCGACAACGGTGAAGCCGATGACCGAGAACGGATCGCCGTCCACGGTGTTCACCAGCCCGCAGCGGCCGTCGACCAGGGCCGGGTACACGGTGCACAGGGTGGCCATGCGCCGGAACGTCTCGGCCTGGCCCGCGACCGCGGCGGCACCCCGGATCACCCGCATCGCTTCGCCCGCGTCGGCCCGCAACACCACCTCGGGGTCGAGCAGGCGGAGCAGTTCGTCGAAATCGCCACCACGCGCGGCGGTGAGGAAGGCGTCGACGACGCGGCGCCTGCGCGCGACATCCGGGTCGGGGCCCGGCGTTGCGCCCTGTACTCGGCGGCGCGCCTGGCTGGCCAGTTTCTTCACCGTCTGTGGCGTGCGGTCGACGATGGGAGCGATCTGGTCGTAGGGCATGGCGAACATGTCGTGCAGTACGAAGGCGAGCCGTTCGGCGGGACGCAGTGATTCGAGTACGACCAGCAGGGCCATGCCGATCGAATCGGCGAGCACCACTTCCTGTTCCGGGTCGGCGGCGGTCTCGCTCGTGATCACCGGATCGGGCAGGTGATCGTTGTCGAGCGGTTCTTCGCCGCGACTCTTCCGTGAGCGCAGCATGTCGAGGCAGACCCGTCCGACGACGGTGGTGAGCCAGCCACCGAGGTTGTCCACCTCGGCGGTGTCGGTGCGGGCCAGGCGCAGCCAGGCCTCCTGCACCGCGTCGTCGGCCTCGGTGAGCGAGCCGAGCATCCGGTAGGCGACCGCCCGCAGGTGGGCGCGGTTGTCCTCGAACTGTTCGGCCAGCAACTGTGCGTTCTGCACGGGTCCTCCTCGATGTCGTCCCACCGCTATGACGAAAGCGGGACGCCGAGTGTGACCGTAGTGCCGTGACCAGCGTTTTTCCACGACCGGGTCACGTTCTGCCCGTGGCTTACGTCAGTGCGTCAGAACACGATCCGCCGCGGCAGGAAGCTGCGGCCGAAAGGAGAACGTCATGGTCGAGGTGCACGGCTTCGTCGCCGAAGGATACGAACAGGTGCGGGCCGAATTCGCCGCCGTGGTGGCCGAGGAGGGTGACCCGGGCGCACAGTTGGCAGCGTTCGTGCGTGGTCGCCGGGTGGTCGACCTCTGGTCCGGGTCCGAGGTGTCCGGTACAACGCTGACCGGGTTGCATTCCACCAGCAAGGGCGCCGCCGCCCTGGTGATCGCGCTGCTGATCCAGGACGGTGTGCTCGATGTCGACCGGCCCGTCGCCGACTACTGGCCGCGGTTCGCCCGGTCGGGCAAGGAGCGGATCACGGTGCGCGACATGCTGGTTCACCGCTCGGGCGTGGTCGGGGTCGACGGTGGCTTCACCGTCGCGGAACTGGCCGACGACCGGGTGATCGCCGAACGGCTCGTCGGGCAGCGACCCTACTTCGAGCCGGGCACCGTGCACGGATACGGTGGGTTCGTCACCTACGCCGTCGTCGGCGAGGTGGTGCGTGCCATCACCGGCGCCACGGTGCGGGAACTGTTCGAGCAGCGCATCCGCGCACCCTTCGACCTCGACCTCCATCTCGGTCTGCCCGTCGAACTGGAGCACCGCTACCTGCCGATTCTGCCCTGGCGCACCACACCGGAGGCCGAGGCGGCCTTCGCCGCGAATTCGCCTGCGCCGCACAGCATCGCGGGCATCGCCTACAACCTCAATGCCCACGGCTTCACCGCCGCCGATGTGATGGCGCTGCCCAACGACAGCGCCGTGCGCAGGCTCGGACAGGCCTCGGCGGGCGGGGTCGGCAGCGCGGCGGGTATCGCGGCGATGTACGCGGCGGCCACCACCGGGATCGACGGACGCGAACCACTGCTGTCGCTGGAGACCATCGCGACGGTGTCCACCATCCACTCCGGCGGTCGCGACCTGGTGCGCGGTGACAGCGCACCGTACGCGCTCGGTTTCGAAGCCAAGAGCCTGCTCACTCCGTTCCTCGGCGCCTACGCCATCGGGCACACCGGTTCCGCCGGATCGGACGGGTTCGCCGACCCGCACAGCGGCTTGACCTACGGCTACACCCGCCGTCGCGCCGCCTTCGCCTTCAACGCCCCCGAGAACGCCCGGCTCGCCGCCGTCCTCCACCGGGCCGCGACCCACGTCGCGGCCGCAGCCTGACCGATCGACCTTCCCACACAGGAGAACCCACTCATGACCACTCGCCTGACCCGCATCGCGAAATTCGCACGCTGGGTGCCCGTTGCCGCAGTCCTCGCCGAAACCGCCGTCGGCGCGTACTGGGATCTCGCCCGGATCTCCTACGTGCGCGAATCCTTCGACCATCTCGGCTACCCGATGTACTTCGCCACCGTCCTCGGTGTCGCGAAAACGGCCGCGCTGGCCACCATCCTCACGCCCGGCCACCCGCGCACGAAGGAATGGGCCTATGCCGGACTGGTCTTCGTCTACGGCGGTGCGGCGGCCTCGCACCTGGCCGTCGGCGACGGACCCGACAAATGGGCCATGCCCCTGTTCTTCACCGCCGCCACCTTCGCCGCCCGCGCCTGGCTGCCCACCGGTGGATCCACCACCGCGGCCCTGCGCTCCCTCACCGGCTCCCGAACCCGCATCGCCTGAGAATCACACCCACCGGAAAGGAAACCATCATGTCCGACCGTTCCCGCCTGCCCAACCCCCAGCAGCTCGTCCCCGCCCTCGCCGAGGTCGGCGCCGCACTGTTCAAAGCCGTCGGCAACGGGGCTGTGCCCCGCTCGACCATCAGCCTGATCCAGTTGCGCGCGGGCCAGATCGTCGGCAGCACGTATCTGACGGCCCTGCACACCGGAAACCTGCGCGCCGCACGGGAATCCGAGGACCGCATCACCGCCGTTGCCACCTGGCGTGACGCACCGTCGTTCACCGAACCCGAACGGGCCGCACTCGCGCTCACCGAGGCCGTCCTGATCCCGGGTACGCACGGCGAACGGGTCACCGACGAGCTCTACACCGCCGCCGCGAAGCATTACGACGAGACGGCGCTGGCCACACTCGCCATGGCGGTCGGGCAGGTGAACTTCTTCGTCCCGCTCGCTCTCATCGGCAAGCCGCTGCCCGGCCGGCCGCCGGCCGAGCAGTGGACCCCCGTCACCGCCTGATCCGGCACCTCAGAACAGGCTGGTCTGCGCCGGTTCCGGGGTGACGCTGATCGCCGGATCGAGTTCGATCCGGCGCCCGACGAGGCGGGAGTCGTTGACCAACACCAGTTCAGCGGCGCCCGCCGGATCGCGGCAGGCGAGGGTGTGGCCGTGGGCGGCCACCGCGTCGAATACGTATTCACCTGCCGCGGTGGTGATTTCGATCGGATCGGGGAATCGTCCGCTGGCCTGGATGGTCGTGTAGAAGTCGCGGCCACCGGACCAGGCGATATCGGTGCGGACGATGTCGTCGGGCAGGGCGCTCGCCGCGTGCGCGGCAGCCTCGGCCACCCCTTCTTCCACCGCCGCCCACGGCCGCAGGGGGCGGGCGAGGATCCGTGTCTTGGTCACGCCCGGCACCGATTGCCGGAGCCCGGCCCGCTCGGTCACCACCCGCTCGAGTTCGCGCACACGCAACCCGTCGGGCGAATCGGTGATGAAGCGGGCGGCCAGCGCGCCCTGTTCGAACAGGCGACGGTGCCTGCGCACCGCCGAGGCCGTCCCGACCTTGGCCATCCCGTCACCGAAGTACGCGATGTAGAGGTGGTGCGGGCGGGCCATGTAATCGCGCACCTGTTCGGGCAGGGTGGCGAGCGGACCGCGATGACTGTGCACCACCGACCATCCCTCCCGGATCCGGCACCGTTCGCACTGGTGGCCGGTGTCGATCCGCGCCTCGTACGGGCAGGTCCGGCGCCCGGGTTCGCCGCCGAACGCACGGTAGCCGAGGCAGTAGCGGCCTTCGGTGACCCGGAACGCGAGCCGGGTGCCGAGGCCGGGCAGCAGGTCGACGGTGCCGTCCGCGCGCAGCAATTCGTAGCACCATCGCCCCTGCTCGTCCCAGCGCGTGCCGCAGTACAGGGCGGTGGAGGTCATCCGGCGAATCTAGGCGATGGGCTCAGACGGCGTCGAGGAGGTCCTCGAGATGGATGGGAACATGGCGGACGCGGACTCCGGTGGCGTGGTAGATCGCGTTGCCGACGGCCGCCGCCGACCCGACGATGCCGATCTCCCCGATTCCCTTGCTGCCCATGGGATTCACGTGCGGGTCGTGTTCGTCGATCCAGCTGACGTCGATCTCGCCGATGTCGGCGTTGACCGGAATGTGGTAGCCGGCGAAGTCGTGGTTGACGACCTCGCCGAAACGGGTGTCGAAGACACTCTCCTCGTGCAGGGCCATGCCGATGCCCATGGTGATGCCACCGATGAACTGCGAGCGGGCCATGCGCGGGTTGATGATGCGGCCCGCGCCGAACACACTCACCACCCGGGGCACCCGGATCTCGGCGGTGTCGGTATCGACCCGCACCTCGACGAAATGCGCGCCGAACGCGTGGGTCGAGAAGTTTTCGCGCGCCGGGTCTTTCGACGTTTCCACCGTCGTCTCTGCACCGTCGGCCGGGTCGTCGCCGTAGCGGCGGCGGAAGTCCTCGGCAGCGGCGACCACCGCCGATCCCCACGACGCCATGCCGCTCGAACCACCCGCGACGGTTCCGGCGGGCAGCCGGGAATCGCCGATGCGCAGGTCGATGCGGTCGACGGTGACACCGAGGGCATCGGCGGCGATCTGGCCGAGTGTCGTCCAGGTGCCGGTGCCGATGTCCATGGCGTCGATGGCCACCTCGTAACGTCCGCCGGTGAAACGCACCCGGGCGCTGTTGCCCGGATTCACATCGGCCGGATAGGTGGCCGCCGCGACGCCCGAACCGACCAGCCAACGTCCGTCCCGCTGCGCTCTCGGCGCCGGATCGCGGTCGGCCCACCCGAATCGCCGCGCCCCCACCTGAAGGCACTCGACCAGCCCACGACTGGAGAACGGGCGCCCCGATTCCGGGTCGACCTCGGGTTCGTTGTGGATCCGCAGCGCGATCGGGTCCATGCCGAGCGCGACGGCCAGCTCGTCCATCGCCGTTTCGGCCGCGTACATCCCGGGGCAGTGTCCCGGCGCCCGCATCCACGACGACACCGGCACGTCCAGCGCCGCGAACCGGTGGGTGGTGGCACGGGTACCGGCCGCGTACATCACCCGCGACACGATCGCGGTCTGTTCGGCGAATTCCTTGACCTTCGAAACCTGTTGGACCACATCGTGACTCAGTGCCGTCAAGGTCCCGTCGTGATGGGCGCCGAGCCGGATCCGCTGCACGCTCGGAGTGCGGTACCCGGCGAGGGAGAACAACTGCTGGCGGGTGAGTGCCAGTTTCAAGGGTTTGCCGCCGGTGAACCGCGCAGCCATGGCCGCAAGCACGATATTGGCGTGCGGTTCGCCCTTCGACCCGAATCCACCGCCCACATACGGTGCGATGACATGCACCTGTTCGGGTTCCAGCCCGAACAGCGGCGCCAGCGTGGAGCGCACCACGTGCGGGCCCTGGGTGGAGTCGTAGAGGACCAGCCCGTCCTCGGTCCAGTGCGCGATGGTGGCGTGCGGTTCCATCGGATTGTTGTGCACCATCGCGGTGGTGTAGGTGTGGTCGACCGTCACCGGGGCCAGCTCGAGCGCATGCTCGACATCGCCGATCGTGGTGTCGGTGGCGAAGCCGCCGCTCACGTCCTCGGGTGCGTACAGGTCGTCGCGGTCGGCGTCGAAGACCACGTCGGCGAGGCTCTCGTCGTAGCTCACCCGTACCCGTGTGGCCGCCTCGCGCGCGACCTCGGGGCTGGTGGCGACAACCACCCCGATCAGCTGACCACGGAAGGCGACCTCGTCGTTCTGCAGGATGAACAGTTCGTTGTCGTCGTCGGCCAGCCGTGGGGCGTTGAGATGGGTGAGCACCGCGACGACACCGTCCATCGTCTCGGCCTCGCGGGTATCGATCGCGCCGATCCGGCCGCATGCGATGGTGGCCTGAATCGGGAAGGCGTGCAAGGCATCCCGGAGTGGATGTTCCATCGCATACGGCGCCCGGCCGCGCAGTTTGGCCGGTCCGTCGACACGGGTCGGGGAACTGCCGATCGCGGATGTCATCGCGCCCCCTGCTCGGTCAGGTCACGCAAGGTCGCGACGAGGACTTTGCGTGCCAGTGGGATCTTGAAGGCGTTGTGCCGTTGTGGACGTGCGGCCGCGAGTTCGGCGTCGGCGGCCTCGGCGAAGCTCGTCTCGGTGGCGGGGCGACCGCGCAGCGCGGCTTCGGCGGCGTGGGCGCGCCAGGGTTTGTGCGCGACACCGCCGAACGCGATGCGGCAATCGCGAACCTGCCCGTCGGCGATATCGACGGCCGCGGCTACGGAAACCAGTGCGAAGGCGTACGACGCCCGATCGCGCACCTTGCGGTAGGTGGAGTTGGCCGCCCAATCCAGGGCGGGCAGGTCGACGGCGGTGATGAGGTCTCCGTGGGCGAGCACGGTGTCGCGTTCGGGCTCGGCACCGGGCAGTCGGTGCAGGTCGACCAGCGGGATCTCGCGTTCACCGTCGGCGCCGAGTACCCGGACCGTCGCGTCCAGCGCGGTCATGGCCACCGCCATGTCGGAGGGGTGGGTGGCGATGCACTGGTCCGAGGCACCGAGCACGGCTTGGTCGCGATCGTATCCGCCGATCGCCGAACAACCGCTGCCGGGCGTGCGTTTGTTGCACGGCGTCGTCACGTCCTGGAAGTACGGGCAGCGGGTGCGTTGCAGCAGGTTTCCCGCTGTGGTCGCCAGATTGCGCAGCTGGGGTGACGCGCCTGCGAGCAGCGCGGCCGAGAGCATCGGGTAGCGGGCGCGGATGATCGGGTGGGCCGCGAGGTCGGCATTGCGCACCGTCGCCCCGACCCGCACGCCACCGTCCGGGCGTTCGGTGATGTCGTCGAACGGCAGCCTGCTCACGTCGACCAGCAGGCCGGGCGCGGTGATGCCGAGCTTGAGGTGATCGACGAGATTGGTTCCGGCGCCGAGGAATACGGCGTCCGGCTCGGCGAGCATCGTCGCCACCGCCTGCTCGGGCCCGATCGCCCGTTCGTAGCCGAAGTCCCTCATCGGGCGGCCTCCGTGATCGCGGCGACGATATGCGGGTACGCACCGCACCGGCACAGGTTGCCGCTCATCCGCTCCCGGATCTCGTCGTCGGTGAGTTCGACCGGACCGGTGAGGTCGGCGGTGACATGGCTGGGGGCGCCCGCCTTCACCTCCTCGAGCATGCCGACAGCCGAGCAGATCTGGCCCGGTGTGCAGTAACCGCACTGGAAACCGTCGTGCTCGAGAAAAGCCTGCTGCACCGGATGCAGGTCGTCGCCGTCGGCGAGCCCGTCGGCGGTCACGATGGTCGCCCCGTCGTGCGCCACGGCCAGCGCCAGACACAGCGTGGCACGACGCCCGTCGAGCAACACCGTGCACGACCCGCACTGCCCGTGATCGCACCCCTTCTTCGGAGATGTCACACCGAGCTGTTCACGCAGGACGTCGAGCAACGTGGCCCGCGTATCGACACCGACCTCCCGCGTATGCCCGTCCACGGTCAAACTGATCTGCGCACGCATCGAACGGCCTCTCGTCGTGGGACACCGACCTCACCACCGACCACCGCGGCACGCCCCAACGGGCCCGCCACCAGCTGCTACCCGAACAGGTGTGCTCCAGCACACACCGCCACCGTAGCAAAGACGCGGCGCGCGTCCCCACCTCGCCGGTCGCTAGGCGACGAGTTCGGCGGTGCGGCGTTGGAGGTCGGCGAGGACTGCGCGCAGGGATTGTTCGGCGCGGATGCGTTGCCAGCCGAGCATGTCGTGGGGGCTGAATCTGGCTTCTTCGAAGAGGGTGACGAGTTCGTGGGCGGAGGAGTCCTGTAGGACGCCGGTGGTGAAGGCGCGGGCCAGGACCTCGTTGGGGGTGTCGGAGATGAGGGGGGCGGCGGCGCGGTCGGCGGACAGGCCGCGTTCCATGGCGGCGTAGCAGGCGATGATGGCCTCGCGGGTGTCCTGGCCGGGGGCGATCATGGCGGCCAGACCCATTTCGGCGGCCCGGGTGAGCGAATCCACTTCGGGCGCGGGCAGTTCGGTGTCGGGCGGGGGGACGTGGTCGGGGACGCGGCGCGCGGAACCGAACGCCGCGGCCAACCCGACCATCGCGATCGCCACGAGCAGCAGGGCGAGCGCGGTCGCGACCACGAGGGTGAGACCACTCAGATCCGGTGTGCTGAAAGGCGATTCGGGAGCAGTGGCATCGAGCGAGGTCGGACGGTCGCGTATCGGCGCGTCCTCGGGCGGCGTCTGCTCGGTTTTCGCGCCGGGCAGCAGGAACAGGGCGACGATCCCACCCGCGAACACCAGCGCCGAGGCGCCGACGGCGACCGGAAGGAGGACCGACAGCCGTCCGACCCGCAACCGTGGCAGCCCGCCACCAGTCTCGATCTGCGGCATCGCCAACGGCAAGCGGTGCTGACTGATCAGGACCCCGGCCGCCAGAATCACCACCGAGACGAGCAACAGCACCGGCATCACCGCGACCGTCAGCGCGGAGGGCCGCTCCCCCGCCACCGAGACGACCCCGGGAACCCGACCGCGCAGGGCGATGACGGCCCCGGTCATCAGGGCGATCACCAGCACCGATCGCAGGATCGGCAGCCAACTCGTCACACGCACACTCGGTCTTTCGCAGGCGAAATTCGGCCGGACAGCCGCCCTGAAACCTAGGACCCGCCCTCACCTGGAAAAACCGTTAACCGAAGTCATTGGAAGATTCACGACACTTCCCGCGCGACCCCATGCTCACCCACAGGAATCGACCGTCGGGCAGGCGCTAGTCCGGGGGTAGCTCGCCGCGCAGACGAGCACGAAGGACGGCGTTGGCGTCCTCGAGCTCGAGGATGCGACCGATCCCGGCGATGTTCACCCCCGCGGCGGCGAGCGCGACGATGCGCTGCAGGCGCGCCAGGTCGTTGCTGCTGTAGCGCCGGGTACCGCCGTCGCTACGCGCCGGGGTGAGCAGCCCGTGCCGCTCGTAGAGCCTCAGCGTCTGCACACCGACCCCTGTCAGTTCTGCTGTCACCGAGATCCCGAACACGGCCTGCGCCGGGTCGGGTAGCGGGGATCCCGCGTGCGGATCCAGCGACATCTCACTCCTCCCTTGCACTCTCATGCCGAGAGTGCTAAAACAAATCTATGCCACATGGCATAGGTTACCTGACCTACGAGAGAGAAATGGAGTGAGTTGGAGGTGGCGACCATGCTGATGCGTACCGATCCTTTCCGCGATCTGGACCGTTTCACGCAGCAGGTGCTCGGCACCGCGGCCCGGCCGACGGTGATGCCGATGGACGCCTGGCGTGAGGGCGACGAGTTCGTCGTCGAATTCGACCTTCCCGGCATCGACCCGGGCTCGCTCGACCTGGATATCGAACGCAACGTTGTCACCGTGCGAGCGTCGCGACCCGAACTCGACTCGAGCCGCGAGATGATCGCCGCGGAGCGCCCGCGCGGGGTATTCAGCCGCCAGCTGTTCCTCGGCGAAGGCCTCGACACCGACAGCGTCCGCGCCGAATACACCGACGGTGTGCTGCGCCTGACGATCCCGGTGGCCGAGAAGGCCAAGCCGCGCAAGATCGAGATCGCACACTCCAACGGACACCAGCGCCAGGCCATCAACGCCTGACCTGTCCGGACGCTGCCCTGCGAGGAGGCGCGTCATGACCCCGCCGACACAGCGCGGACCCCCGCCACGGCGACAACGCCTCGAATGTCACGTCGCTCTTCCACCTCGGGGTGGGCCGGTCCGGCAGCCGGCCCACCCCTCGCCTACTGAGGCAGGCCACCGCATTTCGCCGTGAAACAAACGTCCCGGCCGAATTTCGTGATGGAAGCCACAAGTTAGCTGGCGCTATTGCCAGCGACACAGCGAGCGACAGAAGATGGTCTTCTGACCAACCTGATGTCGAGGAATCGCCGTGTCGCACTTCGCTACCCGCCTCAACGAGCTCTTCCGCAATCCACCCGAGCAGGTCGCGGACCGGTGCACCAACCGCCAGGTCGCACGCTCGTTGCAGGCGGCGGGGCATCGCATTTCGGCACCGTATCTGTCGCAGCTACGGTCGGGCGGCCGCAGCAACCCTTCGTGGAGAACCGTTGCCGCACTGGCCGATTACTTCCAGGTGGAACCTGACTACTTCTTCGTCCGCGACCTGAACGGGTCGAGCGTCGACGACAGCACTCTGCTCGCACGCTTGCAGCTCGACCGGCCACGCCTGTTCCTCGTGCAGACGATCGGTCTGTCCCGCGACTCGATCGACCTGCTCGTCACCATGGCCGAGCATCTGCGCGCGAGCGAGCGATTGCTGGATGTTCACTTCGACAGCTGAGCGCACCTGACCGCCGCCGCACCGGATCAGTGCGGCCGAGCGGCCGCTTTCCGGGCCCGACGTGGCATGATCACCACCGACCGCATCGGCCGCGGCAATGGCGCCGCACACCTGGAACCGGCTTCGCTATGAACCTCGACGACCACGCAGACGAGTGGGCTCGGCGCCTGGCCGAGCTCGGTCCGGTCTCGCGGGAGGCGCTCGCCGACGGGGTCCGCCGCATAGTCACCGAGCTCGGCGAGGCACCGCCCGAGTCCGCGTTCGAGGCGGCTGAACGAGCCGCACGAGCGATAGCCGACCTCGGCCTCACCGACCCGTCCGTCATCGCCGCGTCGGTTCCGGTACTACGTGCGGTCGCCGAATCGGCGACACCGCGCGATCTCGCCCTCGGCGACGCGCTGCTCGGCGGATTCGGCACCGGTTTCGCGCGCGCCCTGTGCGCCGGGCCACCGCATGCCGAGGGCTATGAGATGGCCTTCCGCCACTCCTCGATCGGCATCTCCATCGGCGACGAGAACGGCATGATCCTCGACGCGAACCCGGCCTTCGAACGGCTCATCGGCCGCGATCTGGCCGAGCTGCGCAGCACGACCGGTTTCACCATGTTCCCGGCCGACCGGCAGACCGAGGTGCGCGAGCGGGTGATGCGCGCCCTCGACGACTCGGCGACCGGCAGCATCCAGATCGAAGGCCGATTCCCCCGCCAGGACGGGTCGATGGTGTGGACCTCCTGGACCGTCACCCGTTGCGCCTCGGCCGACGGCGAACGCCGGTACCTGCTCGGCTTCGGCGAGGACATCACCGAAAGACGCACGACCACAGAGCAATTGCAGTGGCAGGCGATGCACGACCCGCTCACCGCCCTGCCGAACCGGCGGTACCTGCTCGACCGGCTGCATACCGTGGTCGATGAGTCGGCTCCGGAGGCGAGGGCCGGGGTGTGCGCGCTGGATCTGGACAACTTCAAAGAGGTCAACGACTCGTTCGGCCACATCGTCGGCGACAAATTGCTCGCCGCCGTGTCGAACAGGCTGGAGTCGGCGGCCGCCGCACACGGGTGCGTACTGGCGCGTACCGGCGGCGACGAGTTCGTCGTCCTGGCCGAGCCACCGGCCGACCAGGACCTCCTCGACCGGCTGGTCGCCGCACTGCACAAGGCGCTCAGCACCCCGGTCACCGTCGACACCGTGAGCATCGACGTGACGGTGAGCATCGGCGCGGTCCTCGTCACGCTTGCGGGACAGGGGCCCGACCACCTGCTCACCCGCGCCGATCAGGCGCTCTACGCCGCGAAATACGCGGGCAGCTGAACGGTCCGAATCACTCCGGCGGTTCCGGCCTGCGGATCTCGTCGGGCACGGAACCACCGGCCACGTCGGCGGCGATGCCGAGCTCCTCTTCGTAGCCGACCCGCGGAGCGACCTCGTTGCCGTCCTGATCGAGTTCGACCGAGGACGACCCGGCCGCCTGTGGCGCGGAACCGGGAACCACATCGGGTTCCTCCTCGGCCAGGCGTTCGTCGAGCCCACGCGGGGTGGCCTCTTCGGCCGGTGTCATGCCGTATTTCGTGACGCCGGTCCAGTGCTCGGGCGGGTCCATGCCCGCTTCCAGCGGGTCTTCGCGCAGACGGTCCTCGTCGAGGTCCTCACTGCTGTTGAGCGCGGCCGGATCGGTTTCGACCGAGTCGGGCGCGCCGGTGTCCTGGGGCGGGTCGTAGGTGTCGTCTGGTTCGGTCATGCCGTGGCCCTACCCCGCCGACCGCGCCGCAAACGGTACCGGTGTGCCAAAACATTGCTGGAGCGGTCGCGCGTACGAACGCTACCGAGCACTCCATGCCATGAGACCACTGCTTCCACGCTCGGCGACACGATTTAGCTGGAAAATTGCGACACGCGGATCGGTCCCATCCCATCCGTCCGCAGGACCGAATACATGACGGATCACCGCCCGTCGCCGGGTGACGATCTTCGCGCGTCGCCGCCGACTCGCCCCACTCCCGCTGCCCCCGTTGATATTTCGAGCCCGAACGCGAGGAATTCTCGATGATCACCGACGCACAACCCGACCGCTGCCCCGAGATCGCTCCCCCGGAACCCACGCCCGCGCCGGAACCCGAACGCACCGATCTCACCCCTCTCGCACTGCCCGCACTCGGCACCTCGGTGGTGATGCTCGCTCTCGGCGCACTCGCGGTGTTCCCCCTCGGGCACTGGATGCACGACTACGGCATCGTGCTCGTGCTCACCGCCTACATGCTCTACATCGCCTGCTTCACCGCTCTGGCAGCGTGGGGATTCGCCCAGCTCAACCACCATCGGCTCGACGAGGACGAACCGGGGCTGTGACGCCCCCGCGGCGCCGTCGGCGACGTAACGGGCACAATGGTCGGGGTGAAACCCTGGCAACCCGGCACCGGCTCGGCATCCAACGGGCAACTGGTCGATGTCGACGACGTGCGCGCGCTGCGTGACCAGTTCGTCGACTTCATGCTCGGGTACAAGTTCGCGATCGACGAGGTCACCACCAAGATCAACATCCTGCGTGAGGACTTCAACAACACCCACGCCTACAACCCCATCGAGCACGTCGGCTCGCGGCTGAAGTCGCCCGAGAGCGTGCTCGAGAAGGTGCGGCGCAAGAACTACGCGATGAACCTGGCCGCCATCCGCGAGAACGTGCTCGACATCGCCGGGGTGCGGGTGGTGTGCAGCTTCATCTCCGATATCGCCACCATCCGGGATCTGCTGGTCAGCCAGGCCGACATCACCGTGCTCGAGGAACGCGACTACATCACCCACCGCAAACCCAACGGGTACCAGAGCCTGCACCTGATCGTGTCGATCCCGGTGTTTCGCGCCGGGCACACCCAGCGGGTTCCGGTGGAGATCCAGATCCGCACCATCGCCATGGATTTCTGGGCCAGCCTCGAGCACAAGATCTACTACAAATACCGGGGTGAGGTGCCGCCGAACCTGCGCAGCGACCTCGCCCAGGCAGCCGAGGCGGCCAACCAGCTCGACGAGAAGATGGAAGCGCTGCACCGCCAGGTCGATCGAGCCGCCGAGCCCAAAACCGCCGCCGGTGACGCCCTCGACCTCAGCATGCTCTATCACAGCCTCACCAGCAGGCCATTTCCCGGAGATCTCCGCGCCTAGTCCGTGAATCGCGCTAGGGTCGGCCGCAGGAGGAGTCGATCATGAGCGCATCGAAGGACCGCACGCCCAGTCAGTGGGAGGAGATCGTCGCCGCCGACCCGTCGCATTCGGCGAGGTACGTGCAACGATTCCGCACCCTCGCGGCCGAGGGCACCGACATCGTCGGTGAGGCGCGGCTGGTCGACGCCATGCTCGGACGTGGCGCGCGCGTGCTCGACGCGGGCTGCGGACCCGGCCGGATCGGCGGCTACCTACACGACGCGGGACACACGGTGGTCGGTGTCGATGTGGACCCGGTGCTCATCGACGCCGCGCGCGCCGATCACCCCGGCCCCACCTGGCTCGTCGGCGACCTCGCCGAACTGGATCTGCCCACCCGCGATTTCGACGCCATCGTCTGCGCGGGCAATGTGCTCACCTTCCTCGCGCCGTCCACCCGGATCGCGGTGCTCGAGGGGTTCGCCCGCCATCTCGCACCCGCGGGCCGCCTGATCACCGGCTTCGGCGCCGAGCGCGGTTACGAGTTCGCCGATTTCCTCGACGACACCGAAAAAGCCGGTCTCACAACCGATCTCCTACTTTCCACCTGGGATCTACGTCCCTTTCGCGACGACTCCGACTTCCTCGTCGCGGTGTTCTCACGAACCTGACCCGGAACTAATACTTGACTGATTCAAGAAAACGGGGAAGACTTCGTGGCGTGCCGACGGACCAGGAATTCCAGCAGATGCTGCGGGGAGTTTCACTGCGCGTCACGGCTCCGCGTGTCGCGGTGCTCGGCGCCGTCCACGAACATCCGCATGCCGATACCGATTCGGTGATCCGGGCGGTGCGCGCACGGCTGCCCGGTGTCTCCCACCAGGCCGTGTACGACTCGCTGCGCACCCTGACCGGCGCCGGACTGCTGCGCTGCATCCAGCCACGCGGTCTGGTCGCTCGATACGAGTCGCGCGTCGGCGACAACCATCACCACCTCATCTGCCGGGACTGCGGGGCGATCTTCGACGTCGACTGCCAGGTCGGCGAAGCACCCTGTCTCACCGCGGCCGACGACCACGGCTTCGCCATCGATGAAGCCGAGGTCATCTACTGGGGCCTGTGCCCCGACTGCGTGCACGCACCGTCCATCCCTAACGAGTAGTCCGCACCACCCGTCCAGGAAGGAATATCGTGACCTCCGATAGCCGCCCACCCACTCCTGACACCGAAACCTCGAGCGCCAGCGAGAGCGAGAACCCCGCGATCCCCTCGCCCGAGCCCAAGGCGCATCGCCCGCTGACCAATCAGGACTGGTGGCCCGAGCAGATCGACGTCTCGGTCCTGCACGCGCACTCGTCGAAGTCCAACCCGCTCGGCGAGGACTTCGACTACGCCAAGGAATTCGCCAAGCTCGACGTCGAAGCGCTCAAGGCCGACATCGCCGCGGTCCTCACCGATTCCCAGGACTGGTGGCCCGCCGACTACGGCAACTACGGCGGCCTGTTCATCCGGATGAGCTGGCATTCGGCCGGCACCTACCGGATCGCCGACGGCCGCGGTGGCGGCGGGCAGGGCGCGCAGCGTTTCGCCCCGCTCAACAGCTGGCCCGACAACGCCAATCTCGACAAGGCGCGCAGGCTGCTGTGGCCGGTGAAGCAGAAGTACGGCAACAAGATCTCCTGGGCCGACCTCCTGGTTTTCACGGGCAATGTCGCACTGGAGTCGATGGGCTTCAAGACCTTCGGTTTCGGCTTCGGCCGCCCCGATATCTGGGAGCCCGAAGAGATGTTCTGGGGCCCGGAAGACACCTGGCTCGGCGACGAACGCTACAGCGGTGACCGCGAGCTCTCCGGGCCGCTCGGTGCGGTGCAGATGGGCCTGATCTATGTGAATCCGGAAGGCCCCAACGGCAGGCCCGACCCGGTAGCGGCGGCCCGCGACATCCGCGAGACCTTCGGTCGGATGGCGATGAACGACGAGGAGACAGCGGCGCTGATCGTCGGCGGGCACAGCTTCGGCAAGACCCACGGCGCGGGTGACGCGAGCCTGGTTGGTCCCGAGCCCGAGGCCGCCCCGATCGAACAGCAGGGTCTCGGCTGGAAGAGCTCCTTCGGCACCGGCAAGGGCAAGGACGCCATCACCAGTGGGCTCGAGGTGGTCTGGACCGCGACACCCACCCAGTGGAGCAACGGCTTCCTGAAGAACCTGTACGGCTTCGAGTGGGAACTCACCAAGAGCCCCGCCGGCGCGTGGCAGTGGAAGCCGAAAGACGGTGCGGGCGAAGGACTCATCCCCGATCCGTTCGGCGGTCCGGCCCGCACGCCGACCATGCTCACCACCGACCTGGCCCTGCGCGAGGACCCGATCTACGGTGAGATCACCCGCCGCTGGCTCGATCACCCCGAGGAGCTGGCCGAGGCCTTCGCCAAGGCCTGGTACAAGCTGCTGCACCGCGACATGGGTCCGCTGAGCCGCTACCTCGGCCCGTGGGTGGCCGAGCCGCAGCTGTGGCAGGACCCGGTCCCGGCCGTCGACCACGAACTGGTCGACGACAACGACGTCGCGGCGCTCAAGCGCACCGTGCTCGACTCCGGCCTCACCGTCGCCCAGCTGGTCAAGACGGCGTGGGCGTCGGCGGCCAGCTTCCGCAGCACCGACAAGCGCGGCGGCGCCAACGGTGCCCGCATCCGGCTGGAACCGCAGCGCGACTGGGAGATCAACGAGCCGGCCGAGCTGGCCAAGGTGCTCGAGGTGCTCGAGCGCATCCAGCAGGACTTCAACGCCTCGGCCACCGGTGGCAAGAAGATCTCGCTGGCCGACCTGATCGTCCTCGCGGGTTCCGCGGCCGTCGAGAAGGCCGCGCAGGACGCCGGTCACACGGTGACGGTTCCGTTCCACCCGGGACGCACCGACGCCACCCAGGAGTCCACCGACGTCGAGTCGTTCGCCGTGCTCGAGCCGCGCGCCGACGGTTTCCGCAACTACGTGCGTCCGGGTGAGAAGGCGCCGCTCGAGCGTCTGCTGCTCGACCGCGCGTACATGCTCGATGTGACCGCACCGCAGATGACGGTGCTGGTCGGCGGCTTGCGTGCGCTCGGCGCCAACCACGGTGGCAGCTCACACGGTGTGTTCACCGATCGCCCGGGCGTGCTGTCCACCGACTTCTTCGTGAATCTGCTGGACCAGAACACGGAGTGGAAGCCTGCGGAGTCGGGTGAGAACGTCTACGAGGGCTTCGATCGCAAGACCGGAGCCAAGCGCTGGACGGCCACGGCCAACGACCTCGTGTTCGGCTCGCATTCGGTGCTGCGCGCGGTGTCGGAGGTGTACGCCCAGAGCGACGCGGGCGAGAAGTTCGTGCAGGACTTCGTCGACGCCTGGGTCAAGGTGGTCGACAACGACCGGTTCGACCTGCGCTGATCCCCGGCGACGGCCCGGAACCATCATGGTTCCGGGCCGTCGCCGTGTTCAGGCGGGGTGGCCCGGCTTCAGGTCGGCGACCGCGCTCAGGTGCAGGATCGCGTGGCCGGTGGACGGCGCTTCGGCCGCGACGGGTGCGAGCAGCACGCCGAGGTGGTCGCCGACGTCGATGCGTTCGAGGATCTCCCCCGCGAACCAGCCGGCCGCGCTGGTGAGGATCGGCAGCTCGTGCGGGCCGGTCTCCCAGTCACATCTGGCGAATTTGTCGGTGTCGTCCCCGGTCGTGGTGGCGAACAGCCTGGCTACCTCGAAATGCTGCGCCCCGATCAGATGTACGGCGAGATGTGTTGCCGTGGCCGCTGTTTCGAAGGTGTGGTTGCTCTTGGACAACCCGACGAGGAACCGGCGCGGCTCGATACTCACCTGCGTGGCGAACCCGACGAGGCAGCCCGCGCGATGGCCGTGCGCACTGGTGGTGACGATCCAGACGGGCGCGTCCGCCGCCGAGATCACCGCGTCGAAGGAGTCCGTGGGGTCGGTGTCGCCTGACATGGGGACGAGTCTAGAACTCCTCGTCGCGGCCGCCGATACGCGGAATCCACACCGATCACCCCGCTAGCCGGATCCGGATGCCCGCCATGCGCTCGGAGCCTCCGCGCAGCGCACTGCCCGCCAGCCCGATCCGGGCGACCAGCCCGTACTTGCGCTTCATCAGACCGGTGAAGTGCGCACTCGCGCCGGGAGACAGCACCTCGGCGAAGCCGGGCACCGAGGCGCCGCGTGGCTTGCCGCGCCAGTCGCAGGAGCAGACCGTCACCCGTCCGCTGTTGCGGATTCGCTTCACCTTTCCGGTGTCCGCCGCGCTCCACACCGCCAGCGTCTCTCCGTCGCGCATCACCAAGACCGGGGTGGGGACGGGCCTGCCGTCCCGGCGAAATGTGGTGAGCAGCAGATATTTACCGGTCGACAGGTCGTCGAGCATCGTGTCGATGTGTTCCATGCCAAGATACTAACCAGTTAGTTAGTTTAGTGGTGTCGAGCCGCTCGAGGAGCGGCAACAGGGAGGGAATCCACGTGATGCGATTCGTTTGGACCTTTCTCGCGGGGTTCGCCTTGGGCACCCCCGCGATCCCCGTCGGCCTTTCGCTGTCCCTGTCCGGTCCGATCGCCCTGTTCGCGGTGCTACTGGGCGCGGGGTGCTGCGTCGTCTTCGCGGTCGTCGCCGTGGAGCGTGCCAGGCTGATCTTGCAGTCTTGGCGTGCCCGCCGGAAATCAGCTGCGCTCCAGGGGATTTCGACAGCGGGCACCGACGGAGCAGCTTCGATCGGCGCGCTCGACGTGCGAGATCACGCGGCGAAGGGCCGGCTGTCCGGCGCCGCAGGGCAACGGGCACGGCGCGTCCTGGCCCGGTTCGGCGTCCCGGGCTTCGGAATACTGGGGCCTGCCCTTTTCGGCACCTGGGGCTCGGCCCTGCTCGGCGCCGCGCTGGGAATACCTCGCCTGCGGCTCATCTGCTGGTTGATGGCCGGAGTCACCGTGTGGTGCACCGTGCTGCTGGTCGCCTCGGATGCGGTCCTGGTCTACTTCGGAATCGCATGACACCGCCGACAACCCACAGAACTACGATGACCCCATGTCCCGCGCCGAGGCCACCAAGGCACGCATCCTCCAGGCGGCCACCGAGGAGTTCGCGGCATACGGCATCGCCGGAGCACGGGTGGACCGGATCGCCAAGGCCGCGGCAGCCAACAAGAACCTCATCTACATCTATTTCTGCAGCAAAGATCAACTCTTCGACGCCGTCTTCGATGCCCACGTCACCCACGGCCTCGAGTCGGTCCCCTTCACCCCGGACGACCTCCCCGAGTACGCCGGGCGGCTCTTCGACTACTGCCGAGCCCATCCCGAGGTCATCCGGCTCGCCACCTGGCACCGCCTCGAGCGCGGCGATCAGAACCCCGCAGGCGCGACGCCGGCGCGCGAGGTGAAGCTGGAAGCGCTTGCCGCCGTGCAGAAGACGAACAACATCGGCTCCGGCTTCTCACCCGGCACACTGCTGACGCTGGTCCTGAGCATCGCGCTCGCCTGGAATCCGGGCAATGCCGCCGGTGTGCCTGCTTCCGAAGCCGAGACCATCGACGACCGCCGCCGTGCCGTCATGGAGGCAGTGCGCCGACTCCTGTGACCCGCACAGGCAAAACCGTGGTGACCTAGGAGTCGTCGTCCTCTTCTTCGTCGTCCTCGTCCTCGTCGGGGTCGGCCAGGTCCACATCCAGATCGACCGAGAAGCCCGGAATCGGCAGCGGGTCGCCCGATTCGTGCATGGTGAGGTACTCGGTGCCGAGGCCGAGCCGGTGCAACAGGACCGTGGTGACGGTCGCGGCGGCGCGGGCATCGGTGGACACATCGGACCAGCAGCGCAGCGCGGTGCCATCGGGGCGATCGGTGAAGCCGAGGGCTGCCAGGTGGTGGCGCGTGGCATCGGTGACCGCAGCGGACACGCGGATCTCGTTGGGAGACACGGTGAATCGCACCTGACGGTCTGGGGTCTGCTCGAGGTCGTAGAAGTCGAGCACCAGGGGCTGCGGGCCCGAGCCGAGGGCGCGCATCGCGAGATGGAGGCTGGTCACGAGATCGGTGAGCAGGCCACGCAGGTGCGCGAGGGTGTACACACTCCACACTTCGGCCCCGCGACCGGACGATCCCGCGGACCACGTGTAGTCGACCTCGTAGTCATCTGCGCTGGTGTACTCCAGGTCGTGCTCGTCGGCGGGAATCCAGTCGTCCTCGTCGAGGAATTCCGGGTAGTGGTATTGCGTTTTCCAGTTCCGCCATCGCCGGTTCCCGTCGACCTCGACCGACCGGATACCCAGCTCGAGGTCTCCGTCGGCCGCCAGTTCGAGGGTGTACAGCGTCGGCCCGTCGACCCAGCCGACGTCGAGATCCTCCGAGAGGCCGCTGTACCAGCTGGGCTCACCCCACGCCGCCACCGCGCGATCTAGGTAGGTGCGAAACTGTTCGGGCTCGATCTTCGCTACGGGAACCGAGAACAGTCGGCACGGCTTGCTCTCGTCGTAGGGATCGTCGTCACCGAAGGTGTGGGTGCCTGCGGGCATGTCGGGAACGTCGACCGAGCCGTCGCTCGCGAGTGTGCCGCCCATCGCACGACAGGCCCGTTCGATGTCGGTGCGCGTGCAGTCTCGGAAATCGGCGGCGCGCAGCCGCGCGAGCAGGTCGGCCAAGCGGGTGTCGGGCAGGAGATCCATACCGAGCACAGTAGGGCGGGGTACCGACAATTGTTCGGTGTAAGCCGTTGCGGGGGTTGATGATCCGGCGCCACCCGCGAGTCTTTGCCACCACCGGTTACGGATCGGCGTGTCCGAGTTCGAATTGAAAATGATGTTCAGTAGCATGTGCGTTATGACGATCATTCATGAGCGCCGCGGGGGGCGTGCGGGGACCGGAACCTCGACCGGGGAACCGGCTGCGGCCGAGGCTGTATTCCTCGACGCGACGCTGGCGTTGCTCGAGCCCTTGGCGGTCGCGCCTGGACAGGTTGTCGTCGATGTGGGGCCGGGAGCCGGATCGTCGACCGTCGCGTTGGCACGCACTGTCGGTGAGGCGGGGCGTGTATATGCGGTAGACCTCGATCCGGCGATGCTCGAGCTGACCATCGAGGCCGCGCGTGCGGCCGGGGTCGGCGACCGGGTCCGCGCGGTCCTGCACGATCTCGAGGACGGCGCACCACCACTACCCGAACCGGCCGACGTGGTCTGGTCGTCCTGGTGTGTGCACCACGCGCACGACTGGGACACGGCCGTGCGGTCCCTCACCCGGCTGCTCCGCCCCGGCGGCGTCCTCGCCATCGCCGAGGGTGGTCTGCCCACCCGCTGCCTGCCGTGGGACATCGGCATCGGCAGGCCCGGCCTGGAGATTCGGCTCGACGAGGCGCACGATCAGCAGTTCACGCGCTGGTTCTTCGACCGCCCGGCAGCGGTGCGACCGCGCCGCGCGTGGACGGCGATCCTCGCCGACGCCGGTCTCGTCGACGTCACCGCTTCGACGGCACTGGTCGACCTGCCCGCTCCCCTGCCCACCGACGTCCGCCGGGTCGTACTCGACGAATTCGCCGCGCGGGTGCGCCGGGCGGCACCGTACCTCGACGACGCCGACACCGCGGTCTGGCAGCGACTCCTCGACCCGCACGACGAGCACTGGCTAGGCACCCGCGACGACCTCGCCCTCCTCAGCGCGCGCACCGCTTTCCGCGGCCGCACCCCCGCCTGACCCGGTCAACCCTGCAGCGCATTTCGGGCCGCATGCCGCCCGACCGCTCGACTACTCACTCCCCCACTGCTTTCGCGACCGCAACCCGTCCGACCCCGCTCAACTGCTCACTCCTCGTACCACTTCCGGGCCGCACCCGTGACCTGAGATCGCTCAGCTGCTCATTCCCTCGCACCGACGCACCACCTCGAGCACCCGGTCGATCTCGTCGGGAGTGTTGTAGACGTGCACGCTCACCCGTACGGCGTGGTCATCGGAATCACGACCCGCCTGGCAGTGCCCGTCGGCGCGCACCATGATTCCCTCGTCGGCGAGCACGAAGCCCAGGTCGTCGGAGCGCACCGCGCGATGCCGGAAGGTCACCAGCGCCTCGCGCCGCTGCACGGTCGATTCGGCGGTGAGACTGTCCTGACAGCCGAGCACCTGTACTCCGGGCAGCCGGGCCAACCCGTCGGTGAGTCGTAGGGTCAAAGCGCTTGTCCAGGCGCCGATCTCGGCTGTTCCGGCGGCATCGAGCCAGTCGAAGGCGGCGGCCATGCTGACGATGCCCGCCGTGTTCGGCGTCCCCTCCCACCCGCGTAGCGCGAAGCGCGGGCCACGCCGATTGCGCGCCCACACCGCCCCGATGCCGGGCAGGGCCAGCATCTTGTGCCCGGAGAACACCACGAAATCCACATCGAGGTCGGCGACCGACACCGGCCGGTGCCCCACGCTCTGCGCGGCGTCGAGACAGATCGGCACCTCGGGCCCCACCGCCTGGCGCACCCGGTGCACGTTCATATCGACACCGAAGACGTGATGCACGTGGGTGACGGCGACGAAGCGGGTGCGGTCGGTGACCACCGACGGCAGGGCCCGATGGTCGTAGTCACCGGAGGCCGGGTCGACCGGCATCGCGACGATGCGCACGCGAATACCCCCGCGCGCCAAATCGTCTCGCATATCGAGCCAGGGACGCAGATTGGCTTCGTGGTCACCGAACGGGACGATGATCTCGTCGCCGTCGAGGAGCTGATCGGCCAGCCAATCCTGCGCCACCGCCCGCAATCCGTGACTCGTGCCACCCACGAACTCCACCGAGGAGCCGGTCGTGTTGTCGCCCAAGGCAATTCGGATCCGCTCGCGGGCACGCTCGATGCGGCTGGTGGTCGCGGTCGCCCACGGATAGGAGCCGCGCCCGACATTGGCATTGCCGGTGGTGAGGAAATCGGTGACCGCGTCGAGCACCGCGGCCGGCTTCTGGGTCGTGGCCGCGCTGTCGAGATAGGCCACGTCGGGATTGCGCGTGAGAATCGGGAACTGGGCGCGTAGTCCGGCCTGCCAGTCGGCCAACCGGTCGAGAACGTCGTCGGTCATGGCTCAGTCCCTGACCAACGGTGCGCCCGCGTCGCGCCAGGCCACCACACCACCGCGCAGACTCCGTGCGTCCCGGTGCCCCATCCGGGTGAGCAGGGCCGCGTAGCGCGCGGACTTCTCACCGACCGGGCACACGAGCAATACCGGTGTGCCCGCACCGAACGGCAGCCCACCGTGGACGAGTTCGTCGAACAGCTCGTCGACGATATTGATCGAGCCCTCGATGTGGACCGCGCCGTAGGCGAAGGAACCGCGCAGGTCGACGACCACCGGCCGGTCCCGGGCGATCCACGCACGCGCCTGGTCCACGTCGACCGCTGCCACGGCGGCGATCTCGGCGTCGGTCACCGTGCTCACCGAATTCGGGCGCACCGGTTGCTCGAGCAGATCGGGCCTGCGCTTGCGCACATAACTGAGATAGCTCTCCACCCGATCGCACACGATGAACACAGCGGTGCGCCGCTCGGTGAGCTCCGCGTCGACGGCCCGCAGATGACGCA
The DNA here is from genome assembly GCF_040639775.1 of Nocardia sp. NPDC023733. Lineage (NCBI taxonomy): Bacteria > Bacillati > Actinomycetota > Actinomycetes > Mycobacteriales > Nocardiaceae > Nocardia > Nocardia sp. NPDC023733. The sequence continues at coordinate 2,208,623 of NZ_JBFAAN010000001.1, forward strand.
GCGCCCCGAAGTAGGCGGCACCTGCGGTCGGCCCGCCGAGGATCCCGCAGCGGCGATTGAGGGTGAGCATGCCCTCGATCGCCTCCTGCGAGGTCACCGCGTCGATCGTGTCGTAGTTGTCCGGGTCGAACAGTCCGACTTCGTTGATCTCGTCGATATTGCGGATGCCGGGGATGAAATCGGACTTGTCGGCGACCAACCCGATCACCGACACCGCCGGATTGTGTTCACGCAGCACACCTGCCACGCCCGTCGAGGATCCCGCGGTGCCGATACAGGCGACGAAGATGTCGGGGCCCGCGCCGTCGAGGTCCTTGATGATCTCCGGCGCGGTCCCGGTGCGGTGCGCGTCGAGGTTGCGGGTGTTGAAGTACTGATCGGTGTGCAGGTAGCCGCCGCCGTCCTCGGACAGCATCCGGTACATGCGGCTGAGCGGGTCTTCGGTGTCGGTCGGGTCAAGGCATTCGGTCTGGCCGGGCAGTTCCTCGATGCGGGCGCCGAGCAACAGCAGCAGCTCCTTGATCTCGGGCACCTTCATGCGGTTGGTGACGCTCTTGAACGGCAGTCCGTGCATCGCCGCGATCACCGCCAGCGCCTTGGCGGTGTTGCCGCTGGACAACTCGACCACGGCGTCACCCTGTTCCACGGCTCGGGACAGGCCGTCACGCACCATGTTCCAGGCCGGACGGTCCTTCACCGAACCGAACGGATTGAGCATCTCCATCTTCGCGTAGAGGTCGATATTGGTGAGCCCGTGCACGGCCGGGTCGATCCGGACCAGCGGCGTGTCCCCGATGACGTCGAGAATGCTGTCGTACTTCATGCGCGGTTCCCTTCCACGGGCCAATACTGTTCATCCAGGCACCACGTCCACCCGCCCTCGCCGGGGCGGACCGCGATCGTGCGGGCGACCGGTTGCATCAGCGCGGAATCGGCCGCGAAATCCATGAAGTAGCCCGCCGTGTTCACGAACGCGAGCAGATCCCCCGGCACCGGAGTGCGCGCCAGGGTGACCTTGCGGCGGGTGATGAAGTCGTCTTCGAGACAGAGATTGCCCGTGAGATACACCCCCACCGGGTCACCGGGACGTTCGGGCAGCAACACCGGATCCATCAGCACCGCATGGTGTTCGGCGCTGATGTCACGGGAATTCGCGGCCACCCGGACCAGGATTTCGCCCTCCTCGGTGGTACGCACCTCCGAGACCAGGGCCAGGGTGAGGCCGCATTGGTCGGTCAGCGAACGACCCGGTTCGATGTGCAGGTCGTAGAGGTTTTCCAGGAGCAGGGTGGCCAATGTTCGGCCCAGCGAAGGCGACTCGCGGCTCAGCAGTTCGTCCAGGTAGTCCGCACCGGCGAGTTCGCGATGGGCGGGATAGAGGCCGAGGGTGCCGCGCAAGGTGCCTGCCTGTGCGCGCAGGCCGTAACCGTGGCTGTGCCAGGTCATGGGTGGGCGTGTGCCGAGCACCGCGTTGCCGAGTTCGGTGGTGTAGCGGTGCCATTCGGCACGGTCACGCAGGTAGCTCACGCCGAAACCGCCGCCGATATCGATCGCGGTAGGGGTGAATCCCCTGATCTGGGCTTCCCGCATGGCCAGCAGGCACCCTTCGAGGGCCAGGGCCTTCTCGTCGAGGCCTGTGGTGTCGAGGTGGTAGGCCATCCCACGCAGGTCGAGGGCGTCGCGGTGCCGGTCGAGCAGGTCGAGGGTCGAGGGCAGTTCGCGGATGTGCAGCCCGAAACGGCTGCGTCTGCTGGCAATGGTCACCCCGGGCGAGTCGAACGCCGACAGCCGGATCATCACCCGCGTACGCGGCAACCCCGAATCGGTGACCAGCCGGGCCAGCTCGGCGAGCTCCTCGCGGGAGTCGGCGTTGACGACCGCACCGACCCGTGCGGCGAGCCACAGGAATTCCCGGTCCTTGGGGCCGGTCGCCATGATGCGATCACCGGTGAATCCGCACTCGAGCGCGTGCCGCAGCTCCCCGAGCGAGGCCACGTCGATTCCGCACGCCCCCGCCGCCAGCGCCCGCACGATTGCGCTCGACCGGTTCGCCTTGTGCGCGAAGAAGATGTTCCCACTCAGCCGGTGCGCGCGGTACACGGCGCGGTAGCTCGCCGCGTTCTCCTCGAGTTGTTGTGGCACAACCACATTCAGTGGTGATCCGAGCGCGGCGGCCAGCTCCGCGAGCTTGCCGGGCGTGTCGAGCACCGCGCGAAGCGACCCACCGATTCGCGGCGTCAAGACCAGGTCCGGTTCCACACTGCCCCCATCCGAGCCACGTTTGTTGACAACGATTTTCGCTAGGACATCATGTCCCCGACCCCTTTCCCACACAAGCCGGCGAGCGTCAGTGCGCCACAACAGGTTCGATTTCCAGGGTAGCCACCACCGCCCGCAGGTGACCGGTTTCGCCGGTCCGATATGCGACACTGACCCGATGAGCGATGCCGACGCCGGTGCGGGCAGCTACGTCGAGAAGGGCGAGTTCCGCCGCGACACCAACTACATCACCACACGCGTCACCGCCGACGGCCGCGACGGCTACCCCGTCGAACCCGGCCGCTACCGCTTGGTCGCGGCCCGGGCCTGCCCGTGGGCCAACCGCACCCTGATCGTGCGTCGCCTGCTCGGGCTCGAGCCGGTGCTGTCACTCGGCCTGTGCGGGCCCACCCACGACAAACTCAGCTGGACCTTCGACCTCGACCCCGGCGGCGTCGATCCGGTGCTCGGCATCCATCGCCTGCGTGACGCCTACCTGGCCCGGTTCCCGGACTATCCGCGCGGGATCACCGTGCCCGCGATGGTCGAGATCGCGACCGGGCAGGTGGTCACCAACGACTACGCCCAGATCACCCTCGATTTCTCCACCGAGTGGAGCGCCTATCACCGGCCGGGCGCGCCGCAGCTGTATCCCGAACCGCTGCGCGAGGAGATCGACGCGATCAACCGGGAAGTGTTCACCGAGATCAACAACGGCGTCTACCGCTGTGGTTTCGCCGGCGCACAGGACGCCTACGACGCGGCCTACGACCGGCTCTTCGCCGCGCTCGACCGGGTGAGCGAGCGGTTGCGCACCCAGCGCTACCTCGTCGGCGACACCATCACCGAAGCCGACGTGCGGCTGTTCACCACCCTGGCCCGCTTCGATCCGGTCTATCACGGGCACTTCAAGTGCAACCGCGCCAAGCTCAGCGAGATGCCGGTGCTGTGGGCCTACGCCCGCGACCTGTTCCAGACACCCGGCTTCGGCGACACCATCGACTTCGGCCAGATCAAGGAGCACTACTACGTGGTGCACCGCGACATCAACCCGACCGGCGTCGTCCCGAAGGGCCCCGACCTGTCCAACTGGCTCACCGCGCATCATCGCGAGGAACTCGGCGGACGCCCCTTCGGTGACGGCACCCCACCACCCCCACCGCATCCCGGCGAAGAGGTGCCCGCGATCACGGAGTGACCAGCCCCACGAAATGAAAACGGCTGCGCCTGATTGCCTTTCCGAAACCGGGGTATGCGCCCATCGGGTCCAACGGACGGCCCACGGTCACCGACGCTGACCGAGCGATCTGTCTGGAAGGAACAACTGTGAGTCTCGCGGACAAGGCGAAGAACAAGGCCGAAGAGCTCGTCGGCAAGGCCAAGGAAGCGGCGGGCAAGTCGACCGACGACCGCTACCTCGAGCACGAGGGCAAGACCGATCAGACCAAGGCCAACATCAAGGACGCGGGCGAGAAGGTCAAGGACGCCTTCCGCCACTGACACCTGACACCCCGCGAAACGCCTCGAACCCTTCGGTCCGGGGCGTTTCGTGCTGTACAGCAGCGCCGAAACAACTTGTCGGTCAAGGCGGTTAGGGTCTCGAACGTGTCAGAACAGACCTTGCGGGCGATAGCGGAACTGGTCGAATCCGCACGACCGAACGAGTCCTTTGTCGCCCGCCGCACCATTCCGGCAGAACACCTCCGTCTCTCGATCCACGGACTCGGCGGGCTCGAATGGCCGGTTACCCCAGAGCGGGCGGCCAAGATCCGGACGTTGGCGCGGCCCGCGCGATACGGGTTGGGCGAGCTCACCTTGCTCGACCCGACGGTCCGCGATACTTGGGAGATTCCCGCAGCCCTCGTCACGGTCGAGGAAGAGCGCTGGAACAGCGCCCTGACGCCGATTCTCGATGAGCTCCGCACCGAACTGGGGTTGCCCGCACACTCCCCGCTGACAGCGGAACTCCACTCCATGCTGCTCTACGAGCCGGGGCAGTTCTTCCGGCGGCACCGGGACTCGGAGAAGGCCGATGGCATGATCGCCACCCTGGTCGTCACGCTCCCCGGCACGTACGTCGGCGGCGAGCTAGTCGTCGAGCATCGTGGCGAGAGCTTTACCGAACAGGGCTCCCCGGATGAACTCGTGCTCACCGCGTTCTACGCCGACTGCGAACACGAGGTGTTACCAGTGACGACGGGGCACCGAATCACGTTGACTTACAACCTGATCACGAACACATCCGCCGCCGCGCTCCCGGCTCCCCCGGACGCGTTGACGCACCAGCTTCGGCAGCACTTCACCGATCCAGCGCAGGCGGAGCTTCAGAGCAACGGCCGGCCCGTGCACGCCCCGAGCCGGTTGGTCTACCTGTTGGATCACCAGTACACGCAGCGCGGGTTGACCTTCGACCAGCTCAAAGGAGCTGATGCCGCACGCGTATCGGTACTGCGCAGTGCGGCGGAGGTCACCGACTGTGGAACCGCACTGGTACTCGTCGAGATCTGCGAAACGTTCGAAGGCCGATTCGAAGACTCGGAGTGGATGTACGGGCGAAGCAGGCGCTGGGAACGTCGGCGAGACGAGTGGATCGTGGTCGATGAAAGCTGGGAACCACACGAAGAACCGGACCTCGACACCATCGCGCGGGAATTTCGTGACAATCCCGACTTCACGACAACGCCGGTCGACCACCCCGACCGGATCGCACAATCAGATCCCACCGACACGGACGTCACCCTGACCTGGTGGTCGGGCGAGGTACCTCCCACCGCCGCGCAGACGGCCTTCCACGTCGACGAGACCGAACTGTGCGACGCCTTCGCCGCACCGGGAAACGACGCCTACGCCTTCGAGAGCGCGGGATTCCTCGGCAACGAAGGGAATACCGCGGACCGCTGGTATCGGCGAGCGGCCATCGTCGTCTGGCCGAGGAATCCCGTCGAGCCTCCCCGAACCGGAACGGATGCCGAGCCGGCGACTCGGGGACCGTGGAAGCGCCTGATGCGACGGTTCGCCTGAACCGACGGCCGGCATCGTCCTAAGGGAACGTTAGGAACCTCCGTCGTGGCTTCCGTGGGGGCTGTGACAGCCGACACAGTGGTCTGCGACGGCGCACTGCCGCGCCGAAAGAGGAGGTCCAAGGTGACAACGACACAGGTCGGTGGTGAGAAGCGGGTCGTCGCGAATGTGTTGCGCGGGTCGATCGGCAATCTGGTCGAGTGGTACGACTGGTACGTCTACGCCGCGTTCAGCGTGTACTTCGCGAAGGCGTTCTTTCCCGACGGCGACCCGACGGCCCAGTTGCTCTCGACGGCGGCGGTTTTCGCGGTCGGGTTCATCATGCGCCCGATCGGCGGGTGGGCGCTTGGCCGCTACGCCGACCGGTTCGGTCGACGCGCCGCGCTGACCCTGTCGGTCACCGTGATGGCCGCCGGGTCGCTGATGATCGCGGTGACCCCCGGCTTCGCGACCATCGGCATCGCGGCGCCCGTACTGCTGCTGCTGGCGCGGCTGCTGCAAGGACTCTCCGTCGGCGGCGAATACGCCACCAGCGCCACGTATCTGTCGGAGGTGGCCTCGCCGGGGCGGCGCGGTTTCTACTCCAGCTTCCAGTACGTGACCCTGGTCGCGGGCCAGCTCACCGCCCTCGGTGTGCAGATCGTGCTGCAGCAGGTGCTCTCCGCCGAGCAGATGTACAGCTGGGGCTGGCGCATTCCGTTCCTGATCGGCGCGGGTGGCGCCATCGTGGTGATGCTGTTGCGCCGCGGCATGGACGAGTCCGAATCGTTCGAGGCCGCGACGAAAACCGCCGCCGCGACCCCGAGCAGCTCGCGCGGTTCGCTGCGGGTGCTGCTGCAATACCCGCGCGAATGCCTGCTGGTCGTCGGCCTGACCATGGGTGGCACCGTGGCGTTCTACACCTACACGACCTACATGCAGAAGTTCATGATCAACACCTCGGGCATCTCCAAGGACACCGTCGCCTGGATCAACTTCGTCGCGCTGCTGGTCTTCGTGGTCCTGCAGCCGATCGCGGGCGGACTGTCCGACCGCATCGGGCGCCGCAAGCTGCTCATCTTCTTCGGCGTCGCGGGCACCCTGCTGACGGTGCCGATCATGACCGCCCTCGCCCACACCGCCAACCCGCTGGCCGCCTTCGGCCTGATGATGCTCGCGTTGGTGATCGTCACCGGCTACACCTCGATCAACTCGATCGTGAAGGCCGAACTGTTCCCGACCAAGATCCGCGCGCTCGGCGTCGGCCTGCCGTACGCGCTGACCGTCGCCATCTTCGGTGGCACCGCCGAGATGATCGCGTTGGCGCTGAAGAAGGCGGACCTCGAGTCGCTGTACTTCTTCTACGTCGCCGGATGTATCGGGATCTCGCTGGTCACGTACTACTTCATGCGGGAGACCTCGGCCGAGTCGACCATCGAAGCCGAACGCGAGGTCAACGCCGACCCGGTGGAGCCGGAACGGGCGATGGCCGCCGTGCGTGGCTGACCGTGCGGTACACGCGCCGATCCAGGCCCTGTGGGAGGATCGGCGCGTGCGACTTGCGGTGGTCGAAGACGACGACGGAGTGGGCGACGCCCTGGTGGAGGCGCTCACCGCACGCGGCTACCGCGCCGAGCGCATGCGCCGCGGCGCCGACCTGCTCATCGCCCACCGCGACTACGACGCCGTACTCCTCGACCTCGGCCTGCCGGACGCGGACGGACTGCAGGTGCTGCGGCAACTGCGCGAGGTGAGCGCCGTGCCGGTGCTGATCCTGACCGCCCGCAGCGACGAGCGGTCCATCGTGCGGGGACTGCGCGGCGGCGCCGACGACTACGTGGTGAAACCACCACGGATCGCGGAGCTGATGGCGCGGCTCGAGACGGTGCTGCGCCGGGCAGCCGCCGTCGCCAACCAGAGCAGAACCGAGGTCGTCACCGGGGATGTGCGCGTCGACCTGCGCGCCCGCACGGTCGAGGTCGGTGGATCGCCGGTCTCGCTCACCCAGAAGGAATTCGAGCTGGTCGAGGCACTCGTGGAACGACCGGGTGCGGCGGTGAGCAGGCAGCAGCTGATGGACCGCATCTGGGGCGACGCGTTCGTCGCGGTGTCCCGCTCGCTCGATGTCCACATGACCGGGTTGCGCGCCAAACTGAACCGGCCGGGACTGATCACCACCATTCGCGGCTACGGGTATCGGTGGGGGCAGTGATCACCGGAGGATGCGCGTGCGCCGCCGGCTGCTGATCGTCCTCACCGTATTCGCCGCGCTGGCGGTGCTGTCCTTCGCGGTGCCGCTGTCACTCACCGCCGCCACCAGCCGCACCCAGCAGTTGGTGCTCGGCCGTTCCGGCGACGCCGACCGTTTCGCCACCCTCGCCGACGGAGCCGGTTCTCCCGACGGGGTGCGCGCGCTCGCCGACGAGGTGAACCGCTACCACGAGCTGTACGGCGAGAACGTGCTGGTCGTCGACGCCCGGGGCGCGCCGATCGTCAATGCCGGTGTGGTGGTGACCGATTCGCGCATCAGCGCGGCGCTGGCGGCGGCGCGACGCAACCAGCGGCCCCAGCACCAGGATCGGCTCACGCCGTGGAGCGCGCCCGTCTTGCTCGTCGCGCGTCCCGTCGGCACCGGTGTCCAGGTGAACGGGGCCGTCGTGATCGAGGCGTCGACCGCCGCGGCGCGTACCGCGATCGCCAGGACCTGGGCTGTCATCGCGGTCGGCGGGTTGGCTGCGATGATCGGGTTCATGCTGCTGGCGCTGGTCCTCAGCCGATGGGTGCTGCGACCGCTGGCCGCGATGTCGGGCGCCGTCGCCGAGCTCACCGCCACTCTGCCCAAGCCGCGTGGGCGCGCCCCGATTACAAGGAACTACGGCGGTCCGCCCGAGGTCCGCGCGCTGGCCGAGTCGGTCGACGCCATGGCCACCGCGGTCGGTGACTCCGCCGACGCGCAACGTCAACTCGTCGCCGACACCGCGCATGCCATGCGTAACCCGCTGGCCGCCTTGATGATTCGGCTCGATTCACTCGAGTACGCCGTGCCCGCGACCGCGTCGGCAACCTTTCGTGGTGCTACCGCGGAAGTGGAACGGTTGACCGCGCTGCTGGACGACCTGCTCGAGCTCGCCGTCGCGGAAACACCTGCGTCGTTCGGGACCGCGGCGTCCGAGGAAGAACAGTGCGATCCGGCACAGGTTGTCGCCGACCGCATAGATGCCTGGGTGTCGGCGTTCCAGGAGGCGGGCATTCAATTGGCCGCCCTCCCGCGGACGTCGGCCGTCCAACCGTCGGATTCGAGTGCTGCGTCCGGTGGGACCAACGTGGCCGTTGCTCGCGCTTCGTCGTCGGAAGGCAGCGGCGCGAGCAGCTCGGCCGCGGCGCACGTTCCACCGCCTGACGACAGCGGCGCGATCAACTCGACCGCAGCGCACGTTCCACCGCCTGACGACAGCGGCACGCTGAACCCGACCGCGGCTCGGGTTTCAGCGCCTGACGGCGGGGAGGTGACCGCGGCGATCAGTTCGGCGGCGCTGGCGCAGATTCTCGATGTAGCGCTGAGCAATTCCTGCCGATACGCGGGTGCCGGAGCGCACACCCACGTCACCATCGAGGCCGAGCCGGGCTGGGTGACGGTCCGGGTCGCTGATGACGGGATCGGTGTCGCACCGGAGGAACTCGCCAAACTCACCACCCGCTTCTTTCGCGGCACCACAGCTGTCCCGGGCGGCACCGGACTCGGACTCTCGATCGCGCAGGCATTGGCCAGAGCACACGGTGGCGAACTGGCTGTGGAGGCGGTACAGCCGCACGGACTCGCCGTGGCAATCCGGCTACCGGCGGTGCTTCGATGAGCGGCGCCGTGCTGAGCAGGCACTGTCCGATGCAGGCGGTGACCCGATGAGCGGCGCGGTACCGATGGCGCGTCGTCGGATGCTCGCGCTGACCGCGCTCGCCTCGGCGGCGCTCTTCGGCTGCGGCACGGGCGACCGGTCGACAGTGCGCTTGGCCTCCGGCGAGGACGGCGGCTTCTATTTCGCCTTCGCCCGGCTGCTGGCCACCACGGCCGCGAACGAAACCGACCACGTCCGGATCGAGCCGGTGGAAACCGCCGGCTCCCAACAGAATCTGCGGATGATCGCCGATGGCGAGGTCGAAACCGCGCTGGCGCTGGCGGATTCGGTGGGCGACTTCGCCGGACGGGTACTGGCACTGGGCCGCGTGTACGAGAACTACCTGCAGTTGACGGTCCACGCCGACAGCGGAATCGAGCAGGTGGCCGACCTGCGTGGCCGACGAGTCAACCTCGGCGCGGCCGGTTCGGGTGCCGCACTGACCGGTGCACGCCTCCTGGCCACGGCAGGCCTCGACCCGACCGTCGATGTGGTGACTGAACATCGTCCGCTGCGTGAGGCCGTCCGGGCATTGACCGACGGTGACATCGACGCCTTGCTGTGGGCAGGCGGCGTACCGACCGCCGCCCTCACCGTGCCCGATCCGATGCGGCTGCTCGATCTCGGCGCACTGGTCGCACCGATGCGCGCGGAGTACGGCCCCGTCTACGACCACGTCGCCATCCCCGCCGACGCCTACCCGGGCAGCCCCGCCGTCCACACGATCGGTGTCACCAACCTGCTCCTCGCCACCGCCACCCTGCCCGACGAAACAGCCGCCGCCATCGTCGAACTCCTCCTCTGGCACGCCGATGCCCTGGTCCCCGCCGAGGCCGCGGGCACCCAATTCCTCGACGGCCGTTTCCTCATCGGCACCGGCACCGTCCCCCTACATCCTGGCGCCGCCGAGGTCTACCGCCGCTGGCACGGCTGACCGGCTCCCGCGATGCTGTACAGCGCGCGGTCATCGTCGCGGCGGACCGGCAGGGTCAGCGCGCTCCGGGTATCGCGTCGGCGAGCTGATCGGCCGCGTCCAGTGCCAGCCCGAAGATGTCGGCGGGCAGGGTTCGGCCGTGGCAGACGGCGATATCGCAGCCGGCGTAGGCGCCGGTGCCGAGCAGGATCGCCGACAGGTTCTGCGCGTCGAGCAGCAGCGCGCGTTCCTCCGGTGTCGCGCCGGTCCGCTGGATCGGGTCGGGCGCGATGTTCGGGTCGTCGAGGGGTTCCGGCTGGTTCTCGACGGCGGCGACGATCCGGTGGAACAGCATTCGGTTGTCGGGATTGCTTGTGCCGGTGAGGAATCCGGTGAGATTGTTCGGGTCGATGGTCGCGGGCACGCCGAGCCGGACGATCACCAGGTCACGACTGGGAATCACCACGGCCAACTGGCCGAGGGCACCGGAGAAGGCGATCGCGTCGTGCGGGAGACCGGGGAACAGGCGGTGGTTGTAGTGGGCGGGCACCGGCACGTTCACCCCGCGGAAGGTCTCCCCCGCGTTCAGCCACAGCAGGAAGCCGTACCCGCCGTTGGCCTCGGTCGGCGTGGCTGCCTGGCGCAGGTAGTCGGCGTCGATCAGCCGGTTGCCCGCCCATTCACCCTGTTGCAGAACGAGCCGGGCGATTCGGGCCAGGTCGGCGGGGCGCATGGCCAGACCACCGGCGACGGCGGTCGTGGCGTCGCGATCACGCAGCCACACCCAGTGATCGCGGGGAATGCCCAACGGGCCCATCAGTTCTCGCTGCACGAAGTCCTGATAGTCCAGGCCGGTGGTGATCTCGATGATGCGGGGGAGCAGGCCGAGCACCGCCTGCGCGTACTGGAAGGTGGTGCCCGGTTCGTAGTCGATCGGGGCGGCCAGGATTCGGTCGACGGTGCTGGTGGCGATCGATGCGACGTCGGCGGGCCAGGAGAAGTGCAGGCCGGTGGTCTGGGTGAGGACCTGGCGCACCGTGATCCGCGCGTGCGCGGGGTCGGCCGTCGGGAAGAACCGGCCGATGGGGTCGTCGAGCCCGAAGTGACCGAGGGTCACCGCCCGGCCGACCGCGACGGCGGTGACCCCTTTGCTCGCACTGAACAGCGGCATCGGCAGGTCACCGGTCGGCGCGTGGTCGGCCACCAGGCAGCCGTGCCGGTAGACCTGGATGGCGTGGGCTTTCGCACCGATGCCGAAATCGATCGCGGCGGCCAGCGCGGCGTCGTCCATGCCGACCTCGGCGGCCGCGCGCCGTTCGGGTGCGGCACCGGGCGCGGCCTCGACGCACCGGGTCTGCGCGTGCGCGGCCGGTGGCTGGATCACCGCGGGACTCAGCGCGAGCGCGGTGGTGAGCACGACCGTGCCCAAGCGGGACGACATGAACAAGACCTCCAGGGGTGGCGCGGGCCCGCAGGCCTGCCGTCGATCGATGGGTCAGACCCGGGCGGCGACGAAGGCTGCGGCCTCGCCGGCGTACCGCTTGTACTGCAGGTGGACGTTCCAGTCCGTGCCCTGTGGGTCGCACACCGGGTCGTTGTCGTTGCACACGTCGTAGGTGCGGTCGGCGTACACGCCGGTGACCGCACGGCCCACCCCGCGAATAGGGTTGCCGAACAACAGGATCGCCGCGATCCTCGGCGCCAGTTCGGCGGGCAGCGTGGCCACGATCGGCCCGCCGACCCGGGCGCCCTCGCTGCTGATCCCGATCGAGTTGTCCACCACGTTGGCGCCCTGGGAGTAGCCGACGAGCACGAACTTCTGATCCGGGCAGGCCGCCCCCCGTTCGACCACATGATCGACCAGGTCGCGGTTGCCCGCCTGCACGGACGCGGGCTGTTCGTGGCTCGCCGGGTACTGCACCCGATAGGCGTTCGTCGATCGCGCCAGGGCGTCGTCGATGGCCGCGTACACCGGGTTGCCGACCACGGTGCCCAGTTTGTACCGGCTCCACACCCCACCGGGTTCGTTGGTTCCGCGGGCTGCGACGACGTGGACGTCGACACAGCCCGCCGCCTGGGCGGCGGCGGGCGCGGCCACGCCGGTGACGGTGCCCGCCAGTACGGCGGCGGAAAGTGCCAGGCCCACGCGGGCGCGGATTTCGATCACGGTTCGTCCTTCGCATCGGTCGTCGATGGCCGAGAGCGTATGCGGGTAGACCGGGGCCGATCGGTGCACGGCACGCGCTTTTGGCACGGTTCACACCGAACGCGACGATCGAGCCGCCGTTCGCCCACCGATTCCCAGGGCCGCCGGTTCAGCTGCAGCAGTTGGGGTCGAGCACCGTGCACAGCGCCGACAGCGCCTCGCGGCGCGCCCGATGGAAGGTGTTCATCCCGCGCCGCTCGGATTCGACGAGGCCTGCCTTGCGCAACTGCCCGAGGTGATGCGAGACGGTCGACTCACTGAGCTCGACGGCAGCGGCCAGGTCACCACCATTGCTCTCCCCTGCCGGAGTGGTGAGCAGCAAGGACAGCAGTTTCACCCGGACCGGGTCGGCGATGGCTTTGAGCCGCAACGCCACCTCCAGCGCGGCGGCATCGTCGACCGGTGCCGCCGCCACGGGTGCGCAGCAGACGGGAGCGGACATATCGATCACGGGTAGCGCCTTGGGCATGTCGACGACTCTACGCTCGGTATTGACATATGTCGAAAAGGTGAGCACACTCGAGCTCGCAAGTTCTTCGACATATGTCTCACAAGTGGAGGTTCGATCATGTCCCGAATTCAGCTGGCCCTCAATGTCGACGATCTCGACCAGGCCGTGCGTTTCTACTCGACCCTGTTCGCCACCGAGCCGGCCAAGCGCAAGCCCGGCTACGCCAATTTCGCCGTCACCGACCCGCCGCTCAAGCTGGTGCTGATCGAGAACGCGGGCAAGGGTGGCAGCCTCAACCACCTCGGCGTGGAGGTCGAGTCGTCCGAGCAGGTCCACGGCGAGATCGCGCGCCTGTCGCAGGCGGGGTTGTTCACCGAGGAGCAGATCGCGACGACCTGTTGCTTCGCCACCCAGGACAAGGTGTGGGTGAGCGCGCCCGACGCCGAGCGGTGGGAGGTCTACACCGTGCTGGCCGACAGCGAAAACTTCAGCAGCGCACCGCAACTCGTCGAAGTGGAGCAGGGCGACGCATGCTGCGGCACCGCAGCGGAGGCCGAGGCGGAAGGCGCCTGCTGCGGCACCGAGGCCAAGCAGAAGGCGGTGGCGTCGGGCGCGAGTTGCTGCAGCTGACAAGTCGGCCCGGCGCGGGAATCCCTGCGCCGGGCCAGAACTCGACATTTCTTCGAGTTTGACGCTCCCGAAAGAGTGAGTGTACAGTCACTCACATGAGCAAGAGCGGAGCAACACTCTCCCGATCCGACATCCGCCGCGATGCCGTGGTCGATGCCGCGATCGTCGAGTTCGCCCGCACCGGCTACCACGGCACCCCGATCAGCACGGTCGCGGCGACGGCACAGATCTCACCGGCCTATGTATTCAAGCTGTTCCCCGGCAAGGTCGCCCTGTTCGTCGCCGCGCTCGAGCGGTGCTTCGACCGGATCGCGGCGGCCATGTCGACCGGTGCGGCACAGTCCGCCGGCGACAGCCCCGAGCAGATCCTCTACGACATGGGCGGCGCGTATGCGCAGCTGATCAGCGACCGGAGCCTGCTCATGCTGCAGGTCCACGCCCAATCGGTGGCCGAGGTGCCCGAGATCGGCGCGGCGATGCGCGCCGGGCTCGCCCGGATCACCGAACTCGCCAAACACCGCTCCGGCGCCGCGGACGAACACGTCCAGCGATTCATCGCCTTCGGCCAGCTCTGCCACCTCATCACCACTCTCGGCCTCGACGGCGACGACAGCCCGTGGGCGAGGATCGTCACCGCGGGCATCCGGCACCCGGACGCCGGCTGACCAACCGATGCCCCCTTGTGGGGCATTTTTTCGACCCATCGAGTGATTGACCAGTCACACACTAGGAGAATCATGTCTGTCATCGCCACCGAAATCGTCCTGCCCGACCGGGTGGAGCCCGAAGGACTGCTCGTGACCCGGCGTCCGTTGCCCGCCCCCGGTCCCGGCCAGGCCGTGGTCGCCGTCGCGGCGAGCGGTGTCTCGTTCGCCGAGCAGCAGATGCGGCGCGGCAAGTACTACGACCAGCCGCCCTTCCCCTTCGTTCCCGGCTACGACCTGGTCGGTACCGTCCTCGCGGTCGGTGCCGGCGTCGACGCGGACATGGTCGGCAAGCGCGTGGCCGCGCTGACCAAGATCGGCGGGTGGAGCAGTCACGCCCTGCTCGACGCCGCCGATCTCGTCGCGGTGCCCGACGGGCTCGCTGCCGAGGCGGCGGAAACCTTTGTCGTCAACGGCATCACGGCCTGGCAGATGTTGTTCCGCATCGCGAAGGCGCACACCGGACAGACTGTGCTGGTGCACGGCGCCAACGGGGGCGTCGGCTCGACGCTGGTGCAGCTGGCCCGCGCCGAGGGCATTCAGGTCATCGGCACGTCTTCGGCGCGTCATGCCGAGGCGGTTCGTGCGCTCGGCGCCACCTGGGTGGACTATCGCGGCGATGTGGGTCAGCAGGTCCGGACGCTGGCACCCGGCGGCGTGGACGCGGTGTTCGACCACATCGGCGGCCCGGGGATCGCGGATTCGTTCGCGCTGCTCGCGCCCGGGGGCACCCTGGTGTCCTATGGCACCGCGTCGACCAAGGACGAGGAGGGCAATTCGCGGCTTCCGGTTCTGCGGTTGCTGGTCCGGTTGCTGGTGTGGAACGCGCTGCCCAACAAGCGCAATGCGCACTTCTTCAATCTGTGGGCGGGTAAGCGCGATCTGCCACGTTTCCGTGCCCGCATCGCCGAGGATCTGACGGCCGTTTTCGATCTCGCCGCGCGCGGTGTGCTGCGCGCACAGGTCGGTGCACGCGTGCCGCTGTCGGAGGCGGGGCGAGCGATGCGGCTCGCCGAATCTCGCACCGTCGTCGGCAAAGTCGTCCTGGTCGCCGACACCGAATCCTGAATCCCCCAACCGATCCTGGAGAAATCGCGATGTCCGCTCTGCGTGTTCTGCTCGACAACCGTCCGTCCTACCTCAGTTTCGGTGCCGCGTGGCTGCTCGGGCACGGCGCTTACGCCGTGTCTCACGGTGATTCGCCGCTCGTTCGACTGCCCGCCGTTGTGCCGGGCGCACTGCTGGTCGGTGGCCTGCTGATCGCGATGGTGGTGACCAGTGTGGTCACGATGCGCGCCAAGCGCGGCGCCACCGGGGCCGAGGCGGTGGTCGGCAATCTGCTGACCGCGTCGTGGCTGGTGGGTTTCGGAGCACTGTTCTTCGTCATCACGGCACTGAGTTCGGCTCTGGCCGACGAGAACTTGCGAATGCTGTTGTGGCCCACGGGGTCTGGTCTGGTGGTCGGCCTGCTGTACCTCGCCGGTGGTGCCGCTTACCGTGACGTGCTGCAGTACGCGCTCGGTGCGTGGCTGGCGTTGACGTCCTCGGCGGCGCTGTTCCTGACGGGTGCGAGCCCGTACTGGGTGCTGGCGCTGGCCGGTGGTGGCAGTTATCTGGTCGCGGCCGCGCTCGAACCTCGTCGCCGCGCAGTCGCCGCCTGAATCAGCGTCCGCCGTCGTCGAGCCCGGCTCGGCGGCGGTTCGCTGTGTTTCCCTTCCCCTTCTCACTGTATACACGATCGCGGCCGCTCATGAGACATCGGAAAGTAGTCCATAATCGCTCGCGTACTGCTGAAATCGCAGGTGAGGAGTGGGTTTATGGGTGTTGTTCTCGAGTTCGGGCAGATCGACCGGTCACAGGTGGGAATCGTCGGGGGCAAGGGTGCGAACCTGGGTGAGCTGGCGCGCATCGAGGGGGTGCGGGTGCCCGACGGGTTCTGTGTGACGACCGAGGCATTCGATCGGGCGCTGGCAGGCGCGTCGGCAGTCCGGGAACGGATCGGCGAACTGGCGGCCCTTTCCCCGGACGACCGGGCGGGGATCGCCGCGGCGAGTGCGGCGATCCGCGGGGATATCGAGGAATTGCCGGTGCCCGAGGACGTGGCGGCCGAGATCGTCGCCGCGCATGCCCGGCTCGGCACCGACGCCGCGTACGCGGTGCGTTCCAGCGCCACGGCCGAGGATCTGCCGACCGCGTCGTTCGCCGGCCAGCAGGACACATATCTGAATGTGATCGGCGCGGCGGAGATGCTCGATCATGTGCGCCGGTGCTGGGCGTCGCTGTTCACCGACCGGGCGGTGACCTACCGCCTGCGAAACGGGTTCGACAGCAGCATGATCCGAATGGCGGTCGTGGTGCAGCGGATGGTCTTTCCGCGTGCGTCGGGCATTCTGATGACGGCCGACCCGGTGACGTCGGATCGGACCGTTGTCTCCATCGACGCCGGTTTCGGTCTCGGTGAAGCACTGGTGTCCGGTCTGGTGAACGCCGACGTGTACAAGGTGCGCGACGGGGAGATCAGCAAGACCATCGCCACCAAGAAGATCGCCGTCGAACCGGTGGGCTCGGGCGGCACCGAGGTGCGCGACATCGACGAGGATCGCCGCAACGAACCCGTCCTCTCGGATTCCGAGGTGCTGCGACTGGCCGAATTGGGCCGGCGCATCGAGGCGCATTTCGGCTCGCCGCAGGACATCGAGTGGTGTCTCGACGACGAGATCCGGCTCGTGCAGAGCAGGCCGATCACCACCCTGTTCCCGATTCCCGAGGCGGCCGACGACGCCCACCGCGTGTATGTGTCGGTGGGTCATCAGCAGATGATGACCGACGCCATGAAACCACTCGGGATTTCACTGTGGCAGCTCACCAGTCACGCGGCGATGCGGGACGCGGGCGGGCGATTGTTCGTCGATGTCACCGAGCGATTGGCCTCGCCGACGGGCGGTCCCGCGCTGGCCGAGGCGCTCGGGAAGTCCGATCCGCTGATGGGCGACGCACTGCGCACTGTCCTCGAGCGCGGCTTCGTTCCGGTTGTGCCGCAGACTGATTCGGCGGCGATGCCGCCCGCACCCGCCCCGATCGACACCGACCCGGCGATGGTCGACGAACTGGTCGCCGACTGCGAGGCCTCGCTCGCTGTGCTGAAACGCGAGATCGCTCCCCTGTCCGGGTCGGCCCTGCTCGATTTCATCCACGCCGACATCGCGGAATTGCGGCGAGTGTTGTTCTCCCCGCGTGGGTTGCAGATCATCACGGCCGCCATGGAGGCGACCGAATGGCTCAACGACCGCCTGAGCGAATGGCTCGGCGAGAAGAACGCCGCCGATGCGCTCACTCAATCGGTGCCGGGCAATGTGACCTCGGAAATGGGGTTGGCGTTGCTCGATGTCGCCGATGCCATCCGCCCGCACCCGCAGGTGATCGAGTATCTGCGGGCGGTCGAGGAGAACGGCACGAACGATTTCCTCGGTGAACTCGAGCAGCGTTCGGGTGGCCCGGCGGCGCGGGTCGCGATCACCGCATTCCTCGACAGATACGGCATGCGGTGCGTCGGTGAAATCGACATCACCCGGACACGGTGGAGCGAGGACCCGACCACTCTCGTGCCGACCATCCTCGGCAATGTCCGCAACTTCGGAACCGGCGCGGGCACAGAGCGTTTCGAGGACGGGTTGCGTGACGCCGAAGCGCAGCGGGCACGGATTCTGCGGGAGTTGCGTGCGCTGCCGGACGGGGAGAGCAAGGCCGCCGAAACCGAGCGGATGATCGACCGGGTCCGCACCTTCGCCGGTTACCGGGAGTACCCGAAGTACGGCATGGTCAGCCGCTATTTCGTCTACAAGCAGGCCCTGCTGCGTGAGGCCGAGCGACTCGTGGCGGCCGGCGTACTCCAGGCACCCGACGACATCTACTTCCTGCGGTTCGACGAATTGCGCGAGGTGGTGCGCGTCCACCATACGGACCAGGACCTCGTCGCCCAGCGCAGAGACGCGTTCGATACCTTCCGGACACTCAGTGCGCCAAGGGTTCTCACGTCCGACGGTGAGGCGGTGACCGGTGCCTATCGACGCGAGGACCTGCCCGAGGGTGCCCTGCCGGGCATGGCGGTCTCGGCGGGAACGATCGAAGGTCGGGCCCGGGTGGTCCTCGACATCGGTCAGGCCGATCTGGAAGCGGGCGACATTCTCGTCACCGCCTACACCGACCCCAGCTGGACACCGCTGTTCGTCGGCATCGCCGGTCTGGTCACCGAAGTGGGCGGCCTGATGACCCACGGCGCGGTCATCGCCCGCGAGTACGGGCTGCCCGCCGTCGTCGGTGTGGAACACGCGACCGACCTGATCCGCGACGGGCAGCGCATCCGGGTGAACGGCGCCGACGGCTATGTCGAGATCCTGACCTAGCCGTCGGCGAGACGCACATTCTCGGCCGCCGCGGTGACGTGCAGACCGTCGGCGGCCGGGGTGATCGCAGTGATACGTGCCCCGAGCGGCAGGCTGTGCAAGGGAACGACGAAGGTCAGGCTCCGCTGGATCAGCCCTAGGGAAATCGTCGGACCCCCGGCCGCGTGGCGCACGGACACGGGCGTCACCTCGATGCCGTCGGTGGTCGGTGCGACGGTGACGATGACCGTGGCGGGCACCATGATCCCGGCCACCGGGAACCGGCCCGCCGCGCTCAAACCGTCCGATCCGAATTCGATGGAGTCCACATCGTCGGGAGCGAACCCTCGCACGACGTCGTAGGGAACGACAGCCGTCGCCGTCGCCGTGGACGCCACCAGGTTCGAGGTCCGGTTGCCGAGCACATCACCCAGCGGTGCGGACACATCACGCAGGGTGACATCGAGGTCGCGCACGGTGATGTCGTTGCCCGTCCAGTCGCCTACCGCGATGTCGATGATCGGGTACCGGCCGTCGAGCGCCTGGGTGAGGAACGGGAAACCAGGGATGTCGACATCGGGCTGGCGCGTGAGCTGGTATTCGGCGGCGATCTGGCGTCCGATCGCGTTCTGTGCCAACGCGAGCGCCACCCGGTCGCCGACGACCAGCGCGATAGCCGCCACGATCAGCAAGGTCAGCATCGTGCGCACGCTCAATCCCTTCGCCGCACCCGTGTGGGCAGTGGTCGCCCATGCTACGGCGCGGGCGCCGGTTCGTCCGGCCCGATTGGACCGCGACACAGTGGGTATTGCCGTCCACACGCAGTCCATCGGAGGGAAGGATCGACCATGGCGTACCCCGCCCACCAACGTTCCCCCATGTCGCGCCGCACCGGGCGCGAATTCCCCGACCACGCCCGAACCACCCGCAGCCACGCCGGTGAAGGCCTGGAGGACGGGTACAACTTCCCCGGCATCATCCTGTGCGCGATGGCCGTGATCGCTCTCGGCCTGTGCCTGACGGCCGCCGGCTACGGCTTCGCGGGCTGGGGTGCCATCGCCGCCGTGGCCGCCGCGACGCTGGCCGTCGCCGGTGTCGCCTGGTTGCTGCTGGAACACCGACGCGTGAAGTCCAAGGAAGGCCTGAATCTCACCGATCAACGCGGTCACTAGCCGAGCCGCGCTCGACGCCTCCGGCCTGGGTCAGGTCGGGGGCGTTTTCCTGTGCGGCCCCCGCGACGCTCGGGGGTAGCGTCGGCGTCATGGCCGACGACCACCAGATGGGCAGCGGTTCGGACACGATCCACGACGAGCACCACGACATGTCTTCGGGGCATCATCACGGCGACCACGTGGCCATGTTCCGGCGGTTGTTCTGGGTGATGCTGGCCTTGGCCGTGCCGGTGGTCGCCGCCGACATGATGTTCGCCGAACTCGTCGGTTACACCGTGCCGAGGGGGTTGCGGTGGGTGTCGCCGGTGCTCGGCACCGTCATGTATTTCTGGGGCGGTCGGCCGTTCCTCACCGGCGCCGTGGACGAGATCCGGGCGCGCAAACCCGCCATGATGCTGCTGATCTCGCTGGCCATCACCGTGGCCTTCCTCGCGTCCTGGGGCTCGACGCTCGGCGTGCTGCACCACGAGCTCGACTACTGGTGGGAACTGGCGCTGCTGATCGTGATCATGCTGCTCGGTCACTGGATCGAGATGCGCTCGCTCGGTCAGGCCTCGAGCGCGCTGGAATCGCTGGCGGCACTGCTGCCCGACGAGGCCGAACGCGTCGCCGACGACGGGTCGACCGACACCGTCCGGGTCGATGAACTGCGCACCGGTGACCGCGTCGTCGTGCGACCGGGCAGCCGGGTGCCCGCCGACGGGCTCGTCGAGTCGGGCAGCGCCGATGTCGACGAGTCCATGATCACCGGCGAATCCCGGCCCGTGCGCCGTGAACCGGGCGACAAGGTCGTCGCGGGTACGGTCACCACCGATTCGGCACTGCGGGTACGTGTCACCGCCGTCGGTGCCGATACCGCCCTCGCCGGCATCCAGCGGCTGGTCGCCGAAGCCCAGAATTCCTCCTCACGCGCCCAGGTACTCGCCGACCGGGCGGCGGGCTGGCTCTTCTGGTTCGCCGCCGGGTCCGCCGCGATCACGGCCGTCGTCTGGCTCTCCCTCGGTCGGCCCGAGGATGCCGTCACCCGGACCATCACCGTGCTGGTCATCGCCTGCCCGCACGCCCTCGGCCTGGCGATTCCGCTCGTGGTGTCGATCGCCACCGAACGCGCCGCGAAAGCCGGCGTGCTCATCACCGATCGCCGTGCGCTCGAAGCGATGCGCACCGTCGATGCGATCCTGTTCGACAAGACCGGCACCCTCACGCGTGGCGCGCCTGCCGTCGTCGGTGCCACCGCCACCCGGTCGGGTCTCGCGGACGACGAAGTTCTCGCCCTGGCCGCGGCCGCCGAATCCGAGAGTGAGCATCCGCTCGGACGCGCCATCGTCGACACCGCGACCGAACGCGGCATCCACGTGCCAACCGCTACGGAGTTCACCGCCCACAACGGTGTGGGTGTGCGTGCGACGGTCGACGGTTCGACGATCGAGGTCGGCGGTCCCGCCCTGCTGCACCGCCACCACCTCGAGCCCGCCGAGACCACCGCCCGCTGGTCCGCGCAGGGGTCAACGGTGCTGCACGTACTGCGCGACGGCGAGCTGATCGGCGCGCTCGCCCTGGCCGACGAGGTGCGCCCCGAATCCGCGCAGGCGATCCAGGCGCTGCATCGCCGGGGCATCCACGTCGCCATGATCACCGGTGACGCCGAACCGGTGGCGCGCGCTGTCGCCGAGCAGCTCGATATCGACCAGGTGTTCGCCGGGGTCCTGCCGAAGGACAAGGGCGACAAGGTGCGTTCGCTGCAGGAGACCGGCCACACCGTGGCCATGGTCGGTGACGGTGTCAACGACGCGCCCGCCCTCGCGCAGGCCGATGTCGGTATCGCGATCGGCGCGGGCACCGACGTGGCCATCGCCTCCGCGGGTGTGGTCCTGGCCTCCGACGACCCGCGCGCGGTGGTCTCGGTGATCGAGCTGTCGCAGGCCACCTACCGCAAGATGATCCAGAATCTGGTGTGGGCGGCGGGGTACAACATCATCGCCGTGCCGCTGGCCGCCGGTGTGCTCGCGCCGTGGGGCATCACCATGCCGATGGAGGTCGGGGCGCTGCTCATGTCGGCGTCCACGATCGTGGTCGCGCTGAACGCTCAGCTGTTGCGGCGCATCGACCTCGACCCGGCCACCGTGGTGCGGGAGTGAGCACTCATCCGATGGCGAAGGCGACGAAGAATCCGGCCGCTGTCGCCATCCCGACCCACCAGCCGCCCTCCCGATAGGCCTCCGGCACAAGGGAATCCGTGAGCATCGCGATTGTCGCACCGCCCGCGAAAGCCTGCACCGCGCTGATGGCGGTGCCGGAGATGGTGTCGGCCAGCGCGTTGCCGAGCACGGTGACCCCGACGAGGACGGCCGAGGTGACCGCCCACAGACCGAACGTGCGGCCCGGTGAGAATCCGTGCTGGTCACGCAGGAACGCGACCGCGCTCACCGCTTCGGGCACGTTGCCCACCGCGATGGCGACCAGCAGCACCAGTCCCCCGCCCCCGACCAACGACACCCCGAGCGCCATGTTCTCGGGAATTCCGTCGAGCACCGTGCCGAGCAACAGCGCCCACCCGATCGCGGCCCCGCCCAGCTTGTTCTCGATCAGATGGTCGGCGACCACATACATCCCGGCGCCCGCGAACAGCGCGATTCCCGCGATCACCGCCCCGTCGCGCCGGAACGCGGGCGCGAACAACTCCTCCGACACCGCCGCGATCATCGTTCCCGCCCCGAACGCCATCAGGGTCGCCAGCACCGGCCGAGGCAGCGTCCACCGAACCCCGATCGCCACCCCGATCATCAGCGGAACCACGGTCCCCAGCCCGTAGAGCAGCGCAGTCAGCATGCGCAGAGCCTATCGAGACAGTGGCCGCCGACGGGGTTCATGGCGCGTGGCGCGTTCGGCGAGGACACTTGGGACAAACGCGCCGATGCTGTCGAGGAGGACTGGTTATGGCGGATGACAGGCCATTCGATGCCGACGATTTCGAACGGGTGCTGCGTGGGGCGAGCGATGAGATCCGCGGATTGATCGGGAAGGCGGGAGGATTTCTGGATCAGTCGGTGCTGAATTCGCTGTTCGGGCAGTTCACCGGGCCCCAGCAAGCGTCCGAGCCCGAGACCACCGGGGATACCGGAGGCGGGGTGTGGGCGATCTACACCATCGACGAGGACGGGCAGGCACGGGTGGATCAGGTGTTCCCGAGTGAGCTCGAGGCTTTGCGGGCGCATCGCGACAACACCGATGAGCATCGTCGCGTGCGATTTCTGCCCTACGGGGTTCCGGTCAGCGTGCTCGACGCGCCCTGACCTTACTCGGTTCCCTTGCCGCCCTTACCTTTTCCCTTGCCTTTGCCTTTACCTTTACCTTTCCCCTTGCCCTCACCTTTACCGCCGGGGTCCTTCTCCTCCTCGACGACGGTCCCCTCGTCCTGGGCGGACACGACCGGGGGCTGAACGGGTTGGACAGGATCGGCGCCGGCCGCACCGCCTGTCAGCAGGACGGTGAGAACTCCGACCGCCGCGGCGGTGGCGAAAGTGTGAGTCGACAACGTGAGCCCCTTCTCGTGGTGGAAAGTGCTACCTGGTGCGCCAGGTCAGGAATGGTTGCGCAGGATCTCGACGATGGCGGTCTGGCCGAGCCGCTCCGCGTTCTCGAGCACCGTGCGGCCCTCGGCGTCGCGGATGTTCGGGTCGGCCCCCGCATCGAGGAGAACGGTGACCGTGTCCTGGTATTTCTGGGAGCCGTCGCCGTAGATCACGGCTTCCTGCAGGGCCGTCCAGCGGGGCGTGTTCACGTGGTCGACGTCGACCCCCGCATCGATCAGGATCCGCACGGTCGAGACGAATCCGTGCTCGGCGGCCGGGATCAGCGCGGTGCCGCCGTATCGGTTCAGGCTGCGCACGTCGGCGCCGTGTGCGAGCGTCATCGTCAGGATCTCGTCGTAGCCTTCGGCGCCCGCGTACAGGTAGGCCGAATCCTGCATGTCGTCCTTGGCGTCGACGTCGGCACCCGCGTCGATCAGGACTCGTGCCGCGGCGGTGGCCTGGTTCTTCACGGCCGTCACCAGCGGCGTGCGGCCTTGGTCGTCGCGCGCTTCCAGGGGTGCGCCGCGGTCGAGCAGTTCTCGCACGCGAACCCCGTCGTCGGCGGCCGCGGCCTCGTGCAGCGGTCCGGCGAGCGCGGGATCCGACGGTGCCGACGTCGGCGCGCCGGTCGTGCCCGGGGCAGCCGGTGTGGTGGTCGTCTGTGTGGTCGACGGCGCCCCGGACTCGGTGGGCGAGTCGGTCGAGCACGCGGTGGACAGCACCGCCGTACCGGCGAGCGCCAGCACAGCCATACGGATCGAGGTGATCACGTGAAGCCTCCTCTGCCGAGCATCCGATACATCGGCGAGCCGACCTGCTCCGGCCCCGGTGGACAGGCTCGCCGGTCGAGTTCACGCCCCTGACCACCCACGATGGCTACGCTCGACGCTACGTCGACCGACGCGATATGAGCCATCAGCGGAAAGGTTACCCTCACGCCCACCGACCACCCCGAACCGCAGCGGTAGTCCAGACAATCCGGACACATGCTTGTACCCCGGTGGCCCCGGCTGCCACAATTGCTCAGCGGTTGCCGAGGTTTCTCCCTGATACCGAAGGGGTAGTTCATGTGGCCGAATGCGAGATTTGCCGATCTGCCGAAGAAGCGTGGTCGGCATCGGAAGCGTTCGGCGGCACGGGTCGGCGCTTCCGCGGCATTCGTGACGGCGCTCGGCGTCGGCTGGCTCGAGGTGCAGAGTCTGTGTGCGGTGGCTTTGGCGGCGACGTCGGCGCTGATCGTGCCGGGCACCGGGACCAGCGACCCGTCTGTGGCACACGATTTCGAGAGCAACGCCTACCAGAACTTCATCGCCCCCGGGGCGCAGGGCTGCACCGACAACGCCTGCCCCGGTGTCGATTTCGTTCCGGTCCCCTACGACGCCTCGCTGTGGCCGGTGATCTCGTCCAAGGGGCCGAGGGCGTCGTCCGCGAAATGGGACACCTCGGTCGCGGGTGGGGTCGCCACGCTCGATCAGCTCACCCGCCGGCAGCTCGGCGCGCCGGGTACCGTGACCGTGTTCGGCTACTCGCAGGGTTCCACGGTCGCCGGCGCGGAGAAGGCAGCGTTGGCCGGGCTCTCGCCCGAGGACAAAGCGCGGTTGTCGTTCGTGCTGATCGCGAATCCGAACCGGCCCAACGGCGGAATCATCGAACGCCCGGTGCTGTTCGGTGGGATACCGGTCGCCGACATCACCTTCGGGCCACCCACGCCCACCGACACCGGCATCACGACCACCGACATCGCCATGCAGTACGACGGCATCTCCGATTTCCCGGCCTACCCGCTCAATGTGCTCGCTGATGCCAACGCGCTGCTCGGCACACTGCTCATCCACCCGTCCTACCTGCAGCCCAAGGGCAACGGCGCGGGAGGTGAGCCGAAGGCGGGCGCCGCGATCTACGGATACCCGGACCGGTCCGAGTTCATCGCGCAACAGAACTGCGACGAGCTTCCACAGCACTGCCAAAACCACGGCGACACAACATATGTCACCATTCCGAACCCCGAGGGCGCGCTCCCGCTGCTGTATCCGCTGCGCGCGATCGGCAAGCACACGAACCGCACCGATCTCACCGAACCGGCCGCCGCACTTGCCGAGCCCGCCCTGCGCGTACTCGTCGAAACCGGTTACGACCGCACCGACTACTCCGAGCCGACCCCGTTGCGGTTCGACCAGCCGCTCAACCCGCAGAAGACCGCGACGCTTGCCACCGATCTCCCCGCCGCCATCGACCAGGGCATCGCCGACGCCACCGCCGAGCTCGAGAACCCCACTCACAACACCGACCGCACACTGCCGGTGGAGACGGTCCTCGCCAACATCGAAGATCTGCTCCCACCTGATCCGGTCGTGTCGCTCGTCCGCGAATTTCTTCCGGCCGCGCCCTGACCAGGCGCTATTCGTCCACCAATACACTGGACGAATGAAGCATCGGCACGGTGATGGCAGTCTCGACCTGGTTCAGTTGCGAACTTTCCTGGCCGTCTACCGTTCCGGCTCGCTCACCGCGGGCGCCGCCCAGGTCGACCTGTCCCAGCCCACCGTCACCAGCCAGCTGCAAACCCTCGAAAAGGCCGTGGGCCGACCACTTTTCGACCGCCTGCCCCGTGGCGTCTCACCCACGGCAGCAGCCCACGAACTGGCCGCCCGGATCGCGGACCCGCTCGATGCCCTCGCCGAGGTCACCGGCGCAACCACCGGTCACCCGCTGCCCGAACCACCCGTGCTGCTCGGCGGGCCCGCCGAGATCCTGGCCACCCTGGCCTTGCCCGCCCTGGCACCGCTGGTCACCGAGGGCGTGCGATTGCAGGTGGTCACCGGCCTGGCCGACGACCTGCTCGCCGAATTACGAACGGGTGCTCTGGATCTGGTCATCTCCGCCATCCGTCCGCGCGGCCGGGCCGTCCTCGCCGAACCCCTGGCGGATGAGGAATTCGTTCTCGTCTCGAACCCGGCCACCGCCGCTCGTATCGACACCGGACGTCTCGAACGCGGCGACGCCACCGCACTGGCCCATGTTCCCCTGGTGAGCTATGCCGCCGATCTGCCTATCCTGCGCCGCTATTGGCGCCACGTCTTCGGGCGCCGCCTCGAACGCCGGCCCGCCGTCGTCGTCCCCGACCTGCGCGCGGTCCTCGCCGTGGTGACAGCAGGCGGCGGCGTCAGCGTGTTGCCCCGCTATCTGTGCGCGTCCGCCTTGGCCGCTGGAACCGTTGTCGCGCTTCTCGATCCGGAAGACCCGCCGATCAACACCGCCTACCTGGTCGGCCGTTCCACCCGCACCGAACGCCCCCACGTCGCCCTCGTCCGCACCCGCCTTCGCGAGGCGGCGCCGACCTGGTGATTCACCGAGCGGCCGGGCACCCCGAATCAGGTGGGCGTCGAGCCGTCCGGTGATCGGATAAGATCGCAGAGCTCTTTCGGTCCAGCCAGCGGCTGAAGGAGCCAGTTTGCGCTGCGGGCGCTCGGGATCGGAGACATTCGTGCACACCGCTGGATTTCGGCTGTCCACCTGCGGGAGAAGACCCACTCGCCGAAACCGTGCGAGTGTCAGGACCGGCATTCCCACGGGTCGTCGTGCCGCGCAGTGACACAACCGCCGCCGATCTCCTGGTCACCGAGGCCGCAGCCCTGCCGGGCCCGGCAGCCCGCATCCTGCTCGTCGAGGACGACCCGGGTGACGCGCTGCTGGTAGAGGAGCTGGTGGCCGATCTCGGCGCCGGACCGCGCCTGGAGTGGGTGCGCACCCTGGCCGAGGCGGGCGAACGGCTGCGCACCGACACCCCCGATTGCGTCCTGCTCGATCTACACCTGCCCGACGCCAACGGGCTCGAGGCACTGGCGCGACTGCACCAGATCGACGACCAGATCGCCGTCGTGGTGATGACCGGGCTCGACGAGGAGCAGACCGGGCTCAACGCCCTGGCCGCAGGAGCGCAGGACTACCTCGTGAAGGGCCGGGTGGAGCCCGAATTGTTCGGTCGCGCGGTGCGTTACGCCATCCAGCGTAAGCACGCCGAGCGCACGACCGCCGCCCTGCGGGCCAGCCAGATGCGGGCGCAGGAGAACGCGCGTCTGGAACGCGGTCTGCTGCCCACTCCCCTGCTCGGTGCCGACCGCGGCGTCGAGGTGCTCGCCCGGTACCGACCCGGCGCCGACCACTCCCTGCTCGGCGGTGACTTCTACGACGCGGTCCAGGACGCCGACGGCGTGGTGCACGTGGTGATCGGTGATGTCGCGGGTCACGGCCCCGACGCCGCCGCAACGGGTGTCGCACTCCGACTGGCCTGGCGCACACTGGTTCTCAGCGGCGTCACCGGCGCCCGTCAGCTCTCTTTGCTCGAGGAACTGCTCGTGGCCGAACGCCGCGACGAGCAGACCTTCGCGACGGCGACCGTGTTACGGCTCGACCCGGTGACCAGGCTGGTTCAGGTCCGCCGAGCGGGCCATCCGGGAATGCTGCGGCGCGCGGCCGGCATCTCGCGCTGGTTGGAGGTCGACGGTGGCCCGGCGCTCGGATTCGTCCCGGGCCACGGGCAGTGGCCCGTGCACGAGCTGAGTCTTGCCGAGAACGCCGGGCTGATGTTGTTCACCGACGGACTGTTCGAAGGCCACGTCGGCGACGGCAGCAGGCGACTGGGCGAGGACGGCCTGCTCGCGCTCGCCAACACCCTGCCCACCGCACACCCGGACGAGTTCGTCGACGCGCTGATCGAACGAGTAGAAGACCAGGCCGCCGCAGCGGGCGGCCTGGACGACGATGTGGCCATCCTCTATGTGCGATGGCGCGACAACGAAAGGCTTGCGCAGTGACGACCACAGCCCCCGACCGGAAACGGTTGATCAGCCGGATGACGGCTCAGGGCTGGTTCCAGCTCGTCTTCGCCTCGATGATCGTCGCCGTGATCGTCGGTGCCGTGGCGGGCGCCCAGGTCATCGCCCACACCAACCGGGTCACCGACCGGCTGGTGGCCCAAACGCTTCCGGCCGCCGCCGAGGCCGCGCGACTGCAGGGGGCGCTGGTGAACGAAGAGGCGGGCATCCGGGGTTACGTGCTCACCCGTGATCCCCTGTTCGTCTCGCAATACACCAGCGCCAGGCAGGACGAGGCGAAAGCCGTCGAACGGCTCGAGCAGTTGATCGAGGGCCGTCCCGAACTCCAGGCCGACCTGTCCGCTCTGCTGACCGCCGCCGACCTGTGGCGCACCGAGTATGCCGAGCCGGTGATCGCCCAGGGCGGCGCAGCGAACCGAACAGATATGGGCATCACCTATTTCGGCGAGTTGCAATCACGGTTCGCCACCCAGAACGACAATCTCACCGCCGCCGTCGACCGCGACAACAGCCGGCTCGACTCCGCCCGCACCACTCGTAACCTGGTGCTGTCGGGCATCGTGGTCGCGTTCCTGGTGACGGGAGCGGCGCTCACCGTCCTGGTGCGTCGCCTCGTCGTCCGGCCGCTCGGCTATCTCACGGAGTCCTCCCGGCGCGTCGCGGCAGGCGAATTCGACTCCCGCATCGATCCCGTCGGCCCCTCCGACATCGCGCTCGTCTGCGCCGCCGTGGAGAACATGCGCGACCATATCGTCGCCGAGCTCGCCTCCTCGCGGGTGCAGGAATCGGTGCTGCACCAGCAGAAACAGGAACTGGCCGATCAGGCGGAGGAACTGCGGCGTTCCAATACCGAACTCGAGCAGTTCGCTTATGTCGCCTCCCACGACCTGCAGGAGCCGCTGCGCAAGGTCGCCTCGTTCTGCCAGCTGCTCGACAAACGCTACGGCGACCAGCTCGACGAACGCGGCAAGCAGTACATCGACTTCGCCGTCGACGGCGCCAAGCGCATGCAGGTGCTCATCAACGATCTGCTCACCTTCTCGCGAGTCGGGCGCGTATCCGACGGCACCGAGCCCGTCGAGCTCGACCACAGTCTCGACGCCGGGCTCACGGCGCTGTCGTCGAGCATCGAGGAGACCGGCGCGGTGATCGAGCGACCGGAGCAGCTGCCACGAGTCGAGGGCGAACCGACGCTACTGGTCATGCTGTGGCAGAACATCATCGGCAACGCGATCAAGTTCCGCACCCCGGGATCCACGCCGCTGATCCGGATCACCTGCACACCGGAGGACACCGGCTCAGGTTGGCAGTTCAGCGTCTCCGACAACGGCATCGGCGTCGACGCCGAATTCGCGGACAAGGTTTTCGTCATCTTCCAGCGCCTGCACTCCCGCGACGCCTACAGCGGAACCGGTATCGGGCTGGCCGTGTGCAAGAAGATCGTGGAATTCCACGGCGGCCGGATCTGGATCGACACCGACTATCACGACGGCACCCGCCTGTGTTTCACTCTGCCCACTCTCGACGAATCCACCACCGCATCCGACGCCCGGAAAGAGGCTATCGCGTGACCGATCCCGGCCAGCCCATCGATATTCTGCTCGTCGAAGACGACCCCGGCGACGAATTGATGACGAGAGAGGCGTTCGAGGACAACAAAATCGGCAATACCCTGCATGTGGTAAGAGACGGTGAGGAGGCCCTCGACTTTCTCTACCGTAACGGCGACTACGCCGATGCGCCGACACCCGACTTGATCCTGCTCGATCTGAATCTCCCGAGATACGACGGCAGACAGGTATTGGAGAAGATCAAGGCCGACCCCGAGTTGTCACCGATTCCGGTGGTCGTGCTGACCACATCCGCCGCCGAGGAGGACATTCTGCGCAGTTACAAGTTGCATGCCAATGCCTATGTGACCAAACCGGTCGACCTCGACCAGTTCATCGCCGCCATCCGGCAGATCGATGAATTCTTCGTGCAGGTCGTCCGGCTGCCGAGGGTGCGCTGACGGACTTCACGAGCAGGCGATGAGCATGGTGACGATAGTGCCGGATTCGGTTGTCTCGACGTCGAATTCGCTGCTCACCGCGCGCATGATGGTCAGCCCCCGGCCGCGCGATTCGTCGGCGACCGAGGCACTCGCCTGCCAGCTGCCGTGGTCGCTGACGACCACGCGAATGTGACCGTCGGTGACCGATGCGCCGATTTCGACCGGTCCACCATCACCGCGATGACCGTGCTCCACAGCATTGGTACACGCCTCACCCGCGGCCAGGATCACATCGTCGACCAGTGTTTGTCGCACCGGAATGTCGCTCAGCCAGGCACGCAGCGCACGACGGACCTCGACCAAACGATCAGCCGTCGCAGAAAATTCCAGATAGAAAGGTTTCAGGGTGTTCTCCTGACCAGACGGGCGCCTCGGCACCGAGCGGTGTGCTGTCGGTCTCGCTTCTGGCATTTACCCCATCCGATCCACTGCTAAGCAGGGCGCGAGTGTGATGCATACGTCCCGCGAGGGTAGCGCGGAGACGTGAGACCTCTTCTGTAAGGTCCTATTTCATCGGGTAAGTTGAGTAAGATGTGTTCGCCGACCCGGCGGCACCGAGGCAAGAGGTGGAAAGTGGCGAATCGCGACCAGAACGGAATCCCCGACCTCGATGTGCAGGTACGCGCCGAAGACGGATTCGAAATCCTCACCGTTCGCGGCGAAGTCGACATGGCATCGGCGCCCCAGTTGCAGGCCGCGCTGGAAAAGGCACAGCAGGGTGGAAACACGCTCGTCGTCGACATGACCCAGGTGGGTTTCCTCGGGTCGGCCGGACTCAGCGCACTGCTCGTCGTGTCGAAAGCGGCACCGGGCCAGCTGCGGGTGGTCGCGTCCCGTGAGGTCGCCCGCCCCATCGAACTGACCGGCCTGGACAAGCTCCTCGCCGTGTACAGCACCCTCGAAGCGGCCGTCGCCGCCACCGACGGGGCACCCTCCGCGCTGTAAGCGCACGCCGAGCGGTGCCCGGATCGGTCGTATGAGATCCGGGCACCGCGGCACTCACATCGGATACACCGAGTGCTTGCGTGGGTTGAACTCCCGTGCCACCGGGGGTTTGTCGCGCAACAGGCGGAGTGCGTGGCGGATCTCGAGCCGGGTACGCGCCGGTTCGATGACGGCATCGATATAGCCGCGTTCGGCCGCGATCCAGGGCGTGGCGACCGTCTCGTTGTACTGGTTGATCATGAATTCCCGTGCGGCGGCCCGATGTTCCTCGGGGACCGCCGCCAGCTGCCGCTTACCGATCAGGTCGACCGCGCTCTCGGCGCCGATCACCGCGATCCGCGCCGTCGGCCACGCGAAACTCACGTCGGCGCCCACCTGACGCGCCGCCATCATCCCGTAGGCACCGCCGTAGGACTTGCGCACCACGAGATTGATGATCGGCACGGTGGCCTCGATGATCGCCCTCGGCACCCGCCCACCACGGATGATCACGCCCGCCGCTTCCTGATCGAGCCCCGGCAGCACACCGGGTGTGTCGACGACGAACACCAGCGGGATATTGAAGGCATCGCAGAGCCGGATGAAGTAGGTCGACTTGTCCGAGCACGCCGCGTCGATCGAACCACCCAGCACGAGCGGCTGATTGGCGATCACGCCGACCGGATACCCGTCCACCCGCGCGAAGCCGGTGATGAGGTTGGGGGCGAAAGCCGCACGGATCTCATGGAATTCGCCGTCGTCGAAGATCCGCAGCAGGATCTCGTGCATGTCGTAGCCGGTGCGATCGGAGTCGGGAATGATGGTGTCGAGCTCGCGGTCCGAGCCCGTGATCTCCGGCTCCAGACCGGGATTCACAATCGGTGGCTGCTCGAGACAACTCGACGGCATGTAGCTGAGGTAGGCCCGCGCCCAGGCGTAGGCATCCGCCTCGGTCTTCGCCACGTGATGCAGCGTGCCGCGCTCGGCCTGCACCGCGGCCCCACCGAGGTCTTCGGCGCTGATGTCCTCGCCGTTGACGGCTTTGATCACCTCCGGCCCGGTGACGAACATGTACGAATCCTCGGTCCCGATCAGCACATCGGTATTGATCGGCCCGTACACCGACCCCGCCGCGCACTTGCCGAGAATGATCGACACCTGCGGCACATACCCCGACAGCTTCTCCAGTACACGGGAGATGTCACCGAACGACGCGATCGACCCCACCGCGTCCTGAATCCGCGCACCGCCGGAGTCGTTGATCGTCACCACGGGGCAGCCGGAATCGAACGCCAGCTTCAGCGCCCGCATGAACTTGCGCGCCGACACCACACCCACCGATCCGCCGTACACCGTCTGGTCGTGCGCGATCACCACCACCGGCCGCCCGTCGATCAGGCCCCGCCCGGTGACCAGGCCGTCGCCGTAGAGCGCGTCGGGCTGGTCGGGCTGGCGCGCCAAGGCGCCCACCTCGATGAACGTCCCGGGATCGAGCAGCATGTTCAGCCGCTCCCGCACGCTCGGCACGCCCTTCTTCGCCCGCTTCGCGACGCCGGCCGCACCCGCGGGTTCCGCGGCGATCGCCAGGATCTTGACCAACTCGTCGAGCTTCGCCTGCGTAGTCGCCACGCTCGCTGCCACCTTCCAACCACCTGTAGTACTCCGGGCGAACCTAGGCCCAATCGCGCGCGCACACGACGCCTGTGTGCGGTATGTGGACAGGTCACAGTGATCGGTGGCGATCCCCCGTGGTTCCGACAACCTCGTTGTGGTCCGCGCCGAACCTCCGGTCCATACCTGATCGCGCGGCACAAGGCGATATGACGACCGCGTCGAATTGTTGTGGATTTCTCCGAGAATGGCGCGGCGAACCAAATGGAAACGTCAAAAGCCGCCGCAGGCACACGAATTCGGGATTGCCGTCGTGATCTGATCGAGATGTCCCGAGCACGGGATGTTCACCGAACGCGAGGAAGTACGTATGAACTCCAGAATTGCCCGCCCGATTGCCGTTGCCGCCCTTGCCCTCTCGGCTGCCGCGCTCAGCACCGGCACCGCGGCCGCGGCCGCACCCGTCGCCGGGTCGGTCGAGGTGTGCGCGCCCCTCCCGCTGGGCCCGCTCGAGCTGAGCCTGTGCCTCTGACCGGCTAGATCGGTGCGGTGAGCTGGTGTGGGCGGGCGTCGGGGCCGCCCACACCGGCGTGTATCCGGTACTCGTCGTAACCCTAATCATTCCTCTATTCTCTTGACCTTTGTCACAAGCGAAGCCCGGACGTGACAATGGCCTACGCGGTAGTTTGGTCACTTGCCCAGCGATCTGGGTGGGAAGGATTCATCATGGCTGTCACAACTTCCATCGAACCGTTCTTGACCGCTTCGGGCCGCCCGGTGTCAACCCCGTTGAAAGACGTGCGCACAATCTCGCGCCAGATGGTGGTGCATTTCATCGAAAACGTCGTCCCCTGCGCGACGCTGCCGGGCGAAGCGCTCGACGGCGACGTCACCACCGTCACCAGGGTCTGTCTCGAGCTCACCCGAAGCATGCTCGACGGTCGCGACCTCCCCGGCCGGGTGGAGCGCGTGCAGGCCGCCGCCGCCGACTGGGCGCGCGAGGGCATCCCGATCGACACCATCCACCACGCCGTCCACGAAGGCTTCAAACTCGGCTTCGACCTGGTGATCACCAATGTCACCAATCACGACTACGACACCGTGGTCGGCGTGGCCCGGCGCCTGATGGACGCCCAGGACATGATCACCTCCGCTGTCTCCGCGGCCTACGTGCGCGAGCTTCGCGCCGTGGTCAGCGAGCACCACACCGCCGTGCACACCCTCACCTCCGCGCTGCTCGGCGGCCAGAACACCTCGACGATGGCCCGCGAATGCGGCATCGAGGTCGCCGCCGAATACCACGTGATGGCCCTGGAGCTGCCGCCACACCCGGAGGAATCCGAACCCGGCCTGAACGCGAAAGTCGTTGCGCGGCGCAAGTTGCGGCGCGTGCAGGCCGAACTCGCCAACCGCTGCGACGGCAAGGTGCTGTCGCTGCTCAGCGTCGACGGCGGCACCCTGCTGCTGCCCGCCACCGAGTTCACCGAGCCCGAACTCGACGAGCTGATCGTGCACCTGTCCACCGCCGCCCAGGTACCGGTGCGCGCCGTGGTGATGTCGGCCGCGCCGAGCGAGATCCCGCGCGCCGCGGAACAAGTCCACGAACTCGTCGAAATCGTGCACCGTCTCGGCGGCCCGAGCAAGGTCTACCGCCCGCACGAACTGGCCTTCGAATACCAGCTCACCCGACCGGGGCCCGCCCGCGACTACCTGAGTTCGGTCGTCGATTCCCTCGAAGCGCATCCGGAGCTCATGCAGACCCTCGAGGTCTACATGTCCACCAATATGCAGCGCTCACGCACGGCCCGGAAGATGTTCATCCACACCAATACCGTCGACTACCGGCTCAAGCGGATCAGCCAGATGACCGGATTCGACCTCAACGACGTCACCGGATTGTGTTACCTACGGGCGGCCCTGCTCATCCGCGCGCATCGAGGAACGGCGTCGAGCGATATCTCCCCGGATCGGGGCTCACGCGCCGGCTGAGGACCGTAGCGAACGCGGGGTGCCCCCATTTCTGGGGTCTGGCCGGGCTTTCCTACGAACGGGATCGTTCTTCGATAAGGGTGCACTGTCGCGGCGCGGAGCCTCACCGGGCGGACAGCGAGCGTGGGCACCTGTCCGAGCACCCGTGATCGCTCTCGATCACCGGTTCGGCGATCGAGAGGAACCCCCGTTGTCCAGACTCCGGCTCGTGATCCTGACCCTTGTCACCGTTCTTGTCGCCCTGACACCCTCGTTCATCCCTGCTCCCGCACAGGCTGCGGCCACGGTGCGGTGGGAAGCGCGGGTCAGTGACCGCATCCTCGATATCGGGATCTCCTCGCCGAACCTCGAGGGTCCCGACTGGGCGGCGAAGGTGGTGCGGTTGCTGCTGCCACCCGGCTGGTCGAAGGACGCCGCCCGCACCTGGCCCACGATCTGGGTTCTGCACGGCGGGTTCGACGATCACAAGTCCTGGACCGACAAGGGCAATCTCGAGGCACTCACCGCGAACACCGACGCCATCTACGTGCTCCCCGAAACCAGTTGGTGCAGTGCGTATTCCGACTGGTGGAACTACGGTTCCTACGGCGCACCCGCCTGGGAGAAGTACCTCATGGGCGACGTGCGGACCCTACTGGAATCGACCTACCGCGCGAACACCACCCGCGCCATCGCGGGCAACTCGATGGGCGGTCTCGGCGCGATGAAATTCGCCGCGAAGTACCAGGGCTGGTTCCGTTCGGCGGCCAGTTTCAGCGGCAACGTCGACCCGCTGCACGACTCGGGCGCTCCTGGCGAACCGGACAAGCCGGGTCAGGGATGCGCAGCGGACTGGAAACGCGTCTGGGGTGACTACACGGCCCAGCGCCACATCTGGGAGCAGAACAACCCCTACACCCAGGCAGGCAAGCTGACCGGTATCCCCCTGTTCGTCAGCTATGGCAAGAACGGGCTCGTGGAATCCGCTGTCTACGAGCAGAACTCGCGTTTTGTCGCCAAACTGGAGAACACATCCGGCGTGGACGTCAGGGAACGCTATGACGCAGGAGCCGGACATGACTGGCCGGCCTGGTCGTCGGCGATGTCCTGGGCGCTGCCGGATCTGTTGCGATCTGTGGGCGTCGGCTGATCGGTGCCGGACCGGCGGCTGAGGGAGAAACATCATGCACTTCGTCCCGGCGCTGTTGCTGACGATCATCGGCGCGTCCACGGTCGGGTCGGCGCCGATGGCGGGCGTTCCACTGCTCGCCCTCGCGGCGGTGATCGCGATTCACGAGCTTCGCGAATACCTGTGGACGCTTCGAGAGATCGGTCGGATTTCGCCTTCGCTGTCCCGGCGCGAGCGTCTCTGGCGCGCGGCGCGAATGTCGGGAAAATCGGGCGGAACCGGCGGGTCGGGCGGTTCCGGCGGTCGGGGCGGAACGAGCTGCAGTGGTGGTGGTGGTGGCGGCTGCGGTGGTGGCGGGGGCGGTTGTGGGTGACCGAGCAACGAGAGAATGCGCGTGAATGTTGTGGGGAGGGAAACCTGTGTCGACGGAATGGTTGTTCGCGCTGATCCCGGGTTGCGTGGGGTCGGTCTTCTTCGTCATCGGCCTGGTCTTGATTCGCCGTACTCGAAAATTGAAGCGCTCCGGCGCGAAAGCGGTTGGCACAGTAGTCCGATTGGCGACGAGTTCGGGACAGAACGGCACCCTGTATCACCCGGTGGTCCGGTGGGTGACGGCCGATGGGCGCACCGTGGAGGAACGCGCCGTCATGGGTAAGTCGTGGATTGTGAATTTCCGGCCCGGTACCCCGGTGCTCGTTCATTACGATCCGGACCGCCCGGCGAAGATGGTCATAGAGGGCTATAGCGGCGGTTCGGAATGGTTGTTCTGCCTGCTGGGCGCGGGTGTGCTCGGTGTGACTCTCGCGGTGTGCCTGGTGGCGGCTTTCTGAGCCCGGCGACCCTTTCGATCATGGTGATCGGATAGCGGTATTTCGGAACAAAGCCGCCTGAGGGCCCGGTTGGACCGGGCATGACTCTCGGAATCGCGCTCGCCGTCGAAAACGCCACCAATTACGTCGACGACATCGTCGAGCAGGCCCGCTATGTCGCCGAACAGGGTGTGCCAGCAGTGTGGTTCGGGCAGCGGATGGACTACGACTCCCCCACCCTCGCCGCGATCGTCGGGCGTGAGATACCCGCCTTGCAGGTCGGTACCTCCGCCATTCCGGTGACGGGGCGGCATCCGCTGCTGATCTCGTCGCAGGCACAGACCGCCCAGGCCGCCACGCACGGCCGCTACCATCTCGGTCTCGCGGTCGGCTCCACCTTGTCGGCGAGTGCCTTCGGTCAGCCGTTCGATCGGCCCATCGCCCGGTTGCGCGAGTTCCTCACCGCGTTGCGGCAGCTTCTCGACACCGGCACCGCCGACATCCACGGTGAACTGTTCACCACCACCCCGGCGCTACCTACCTCGGTTCCCGGCGGCGAGCGGCTTCCGGTGCTGGTGGCCGCTATGGGCCCGCAGGCGCTGCGAGTCACCGGCGAACTCGCCGACGGCACCCTGCCCTACCTCGCCGGGCCCAAGACGCTGAGCGAACACATCGTTCCCGAAATAACCAGGGCCGCAACCACTCCCCCGCGGATCGTCGCCTTCGTGCCTGCCGTCGTCACCGCCGATGTCGAGACGGCCCGTTCCGAAGCGTTGCGGCACTTGGCCTTCTACGAGCAGATCCCGTCCTATCGCCGCGTCCTCGACCTAGAAGGCGTCGCCAGGGCGGCAGATCTCGCACTGATCGGTGACGAGGACATCGTCGCCGCGGGCATCCGCCGCTACTTCGACGCGGGCGCCACCGAAGTCGTCCTCACCGCGACCGACCTCACCGGCCAGCCCGACCACCGCCGCACCATTGCCCTACTGGGCGAACTGGCCCGGCGGTGATCCGCTGCCATCAGAACGTCATGTCTGAGGCCGCCAGTCCCGGGTAAGCGACCGGCTGAGGCGAGTCGAGAACGAGAGGAGTTCGATCTCGTGGAAGACCTGTTGCGGCCGATGCTCGTGGTGTTCGGCACGATCGCGATCACCGTGGCCGCCGGCCTGGCGATCGACCGGCTGCTGCGCTACAGCGCCCGCCGCCGTCCCGGTGTCCACCTGAATTCGGTACGCCGGGTACGGGTGCCCCTCCAATTACTGCTGGGCACACTGCTTTTGCGTGCCCTCTATCCTTTGGCCGACGTGGATCCACGCCGCGACACGGTGGTCCAGAATTTCCTCGCCACCGCCGCGCTGATCGCGGCGGCGTGGTTGGTGATTCGCGCCACCGACGCCGTCGCCGAGAACCTGCTGCGCCGCTATGCCCAACGCACAACCGAGGTTTCGCGGGTGCGGCAGCTGCGCACCCAGCTCGGACTGGTGCGCCGCATCATCACCTCGGTACTCGTCGTCACCACTGCGGCGGTCGTCATCCTGCTGCTGTTCCCCAGCCTGCGCACCCTCGGCACCTCGATGCTGGCCTCTGCGGGCGTCATCGGCATCATCGCGGGCGTGGCCGCCCAATCCACCCTGAGCAATCTGATGGCCGGGTTGCAGATCGCCTTCGGCGACTCGGTCAAGATCGGCGACACGGTGGTCGTCGAAGGCGAATGGGGCGTGGTCGAGGACATCACCCTCGCCTTCCTCACCGTCCGCATCTGGGACGACCGCCGCCTGACCATGCCGGTGTCCTACTTCAACAGCAAGCCCTACGAGAACTGGTCACGCGGCGGCTCCGAAGTCACCGGCACCGTCGCCCTCCACCTCGACCACTCCACCCCCATCCCCGCCCTCCGCGAACACCTGCACACCTACCTGCGCCAACGCCCTGACTGGGACGGCCGCACCTGGAGCCTGCTCGTCACCGACAGCACCCCAACCAACATCGTCGTCCGCGCCGCCATGTCCGCCGCCGACGCCGACGACGCCTGGACCCTGCGCTGCGCCGTCCGCGAAGAACTCCTCACCTGGCTCTCCGACCACCACCCCCACGCCCTCCCCAAAATCCCCACCCTCATCACCAACCCCACCGACACACCCCCCGAACCAGTCTTGACCGCATCCCGAAACGGCCATCTACCAGCCGATTAGTACTCACGCGGACTGTTGCGGTAATCTTTCCGAGCACCCGGCGACGGGGGCAAGGAACGGGCTGTGGCGCAGCTTGGTAGCGCACCTGACTGGGGGTCAGGTGGTCGCAGGTTCAAATCCTGTCAGCCCGACAGGCATAAGGCCAGGTAGGAGCATGTTTCCTGCCTGGCTTTTTTGCTGTTCAGCCTGCCTCGTTGTCACGATCTGTCACAAGCGCGCCGTCGGTCGCTGCCGCATCATCCAGCGCCGCGCATTGCGAGTGTGCGTAAGTCTTCAGGGTGAATGCCGCGTCGGTATGCCCGAGCCAAGCACTGATCACCGCCAACGGCACGCGATTGAGGTGCATCAGGGTTCCGCATGTATGACGAGCGTCATGCAGTCGGATTCGCGACACCCCCGCCTTGGTGACTGCGCGATTCCAAGCGCGAGTGAGTTTGTCCGGGGACACAGCGCGTCCGAGTTCGTCAACGACGACATAGCCCGACCCCTCCCACACCTTCCCGAGTGCCAAGCGTTCGGCGGTGGTGCGCGCCTTCGCGGCTTTCAACTCGATAGCCAGCTGATCGGTCAACGGCAGAGTGCGTCGAGACGATCGCGTCTTCGGCTCGTTGTCCACCACCACACCCGTCCCGGCCATCACACGATTGTTCGAGATGGTGAGTGTCTTGGCGTTCAAGTCGATGTCCGACCAGCGCAACCCGTGATCGGTTCGGCACAGCCGACCATGTCAAGCTGGGGAACGATGAGGTTGCAACCGGGCGCGGTAGTGGGTGGGTATCGGCTCACTGGAGTGCTCGGCGCCGGTGGCTATGGCGCCGTATATCTGGCAAAGCATCCACGCCTGGAACGTAGTGTCGCGCTAAAGGTATTGTATCCGGGATACGCAGCGGATCCGAAGGTTCGCATTGCGTTCGACCGTGAAGCCACCCTGGTCGCAGGCCTGGATCATCCCAATATCGTTTCCGTTTATGACCGTAACGATCCCGACGACGAGCACTTGTGGTTGTCGATGCGTCCCGTCATCGGCGGTGATCTCAACGTGTCGATCAATGCCGAGCCGCAGGGTCTAGATCTACCCTGAGGGGGAGCGGGCGATTCTCACTGATTTTGGGATCGCCCGCGCTCTCGATGCGACTGTGACTGCGACTGGCGTGGCATTGACCCTGGCCTATGCTGCGCCGGAACGCTTCGCGGGCCGAGCCATCGACCATCGCGCCGACGTATATTCGTTGGGGTGCACCTTGTTTCATCTCCTGACCGGACAGACCCCGTTCCGGACCACTGACCTGGCCTCAGCTATCGCCGCGCACCTGTCCGACGTTCCGCCCTCACCTCGCAACCTGCGACCTGAACTGCCTCCCTACATAGATTCGGTCATCGGCACTGCGTTAGCCAAAGACCCCTCAGAGCGTTACTCATCATGTGGTGAGTTGGCCGAAAACCTGCTCCGCGCCGTCACCGCCACGACCTTCGCGCATGGGGTAGCCGTCCCACGCAATTCAGCCGAGGAGTTCTCACCCCCAGCCGCTGAATCAGGCACGGCCTACACAATTGTCAAGCGCGGCAATCTATTCAAGGATGTTGGCGAGTTCGGCAAAGCGGAGTCTTGGTACCGCCGCGCAGCAGATACCGGCGATGCCAACGCGATGCGCCATCTTGGCGACGTTCCCAAGAGGCGAGGGGACATAGGCGAAGCTGAATCCTGGTACCGCCGTGCTGCTGCGTTAGAGGATATCGGCGCAATGACCAGCCTCGGTGTTGCGCTTGAATTGCTGGGCGAGTGGGACGAAGCTGAAACGTGGTACCGCAGCGCTGCGGACGTCGGCAATGCCAAAGCCATGCACTCTCTCGGAAACCTTCTCAAAAGGCGCGGTGAGCTAAGCCAAGGGGAGACTTGGTCTCGCCGTGCGATTGCTGCCGAGCACAAGGAATAGCCTCGACCGTAGCAGGCAGCATCGCACGGCAGACCAGCATCCGGTTCCACATACACAGCCGGAAGCAGCGAAATACGATGGGATGCAACCAAGATGCTGCGCGCGCCAAAGTCCTGGTCTACCAGCAGTTTTGGGCAGCCCTCGCGGTCAGCCCCGACGGGGGCCGACGATGCCTGACATGCGAAAATGCCCCATGGCCCCTCCACATGCCGCACCCGTGCTCGTCATCGTTTCGGGACCGTCGGGGGCGGGGAAGTCCACGCTAGCCCACGCGCTGGCCAATCTGATCGGTGTCCCGGCGATCATCCGCGACGAGATCAAGCAGGGCATGGTCTTGGCCGCCGGGCCCCGCGACGCCGACTTTGAAGACCTCAACATCCCGGTCCTGCATGCCTTCTTCGACACCCTCACCGTGCTCGCCCGCGCCGAGGTCAGCGTTGTCGCCGAAGCGGCCTTCCAGGACCGACTCTGGCGCCCGAACTTGCTCAGGCTGAGCAAGTTCGCCGAAATCCGCATCATCCACTGCACCGCGCCACAACACGTCCTGCACGACCGCATCACCCACCGCGCCGAGTACGACCCTCACCGCCGCGCCCACAACGACGCCGACCTTATCGCCGAGATCGCCGCCGGAACCCGCACTGCCGACTCCTTCGTACCAGTAAAGATGGACGTGGCGGAAATGACCGTAGACACCACCAACGGATACCGACCAGGCCTGGACGCCATCGCGCGATTCATCACGAACAGGCTTCACGATGCCCCGACCCCGGTCGACTTGGACACAAGCACATAGCCGACCAAATGACGAACATTTGAAGAGGCGAAGCCGATGAACGAACCGCAAATTCCGCCAACCGCACGCGATGCCGACGAACAAGTACGGGAAGCTGTCGCTGCGGAGATGCGGCTACTCGACCCGGCCGTTCGACGATCACGCGAACTTGCCGAAGTGTTGCTGCATCCAGAGTTCGTGGAGGTTGGCGCATCTGGTCGGCGATGGGATCGGCACCAAATGCTCGCGGAGTTGCCCACGATGTCGGGCTCGGCGGACGACCAGCGGATCGAGGTCTCCGATGTTCGCGGTGTTCTACTGGCACCAGGTTTGGTACATCTGACCTATCAGACCAACCACGATGGGCGGCGAGTACTTCGATCTTCGTTGTGGCGCAAGGGTTTTGCCGACACAAGCTGGAGGATGTACTACCACCAGGGAACCCCTGTACCCGGTTCGACCTTTGAACAGGTGAACTTGACAGGGAAACCTGCTCGTGCCCGCACTGCCAACGCCTCAGCGGCGGACTGATCATGGCCTGGGTCGGGTTCCCCGCTGACGGGTTCGCATGGACCGGGCCCGTTGGCGAACCTCAGTGGTACGCGACCTTTCCCACCACCAAACGCGGGCTTCCGTCCCATCTGCGGTTCCACGATCCTGCACTCGACGACGGCAGCGACGACATCGGCATCACCGGAATTCGTCAGCGGGGATTCGAGTTGGTCTACCTGTCGTTCGACTAGTCTCGCTGCCTGGGGCCGACCGCGAGTCGGCCCCTTCCGACGCGCCTGCCTTGTCGGGCGACCGAAACGCTCCCGCCCCGCTGCCGATCAACGCGAATTTCCCCGCCGCAAGGTCGACAGCGGTAGTGATGGTGGTCAGAGCGCCGAGGAACACGGCTCCAAGGCCGGGAACCCGGTCGCGGCGGTGGTGGTCGCGAGGGCTGCGGGGAGCACCACCAGCCCTTGGCTTGTCGGGCGTCGAAGGGGTCCGCTCGCGGGGAACAAGTCAAGAACTACGGGCCGCACAAGGCCCTCAATGCTCATCCCCGCTCGCGCGGGGAGCACACTAATTGACCTGCGCGTTTGCAGACCAGCCAGCCAAATTTCATTCACTTTCGACCGCTCCGAGGCCGATATCGCCAACACGGCAGACCAGCATCCGGTTCCACATACACACCACCTCATCACGCGCCCTCAGCAGCCACCGTAATACCGCAGCGTCACCGCACCCTAGCCGTCCATCGAGCGGCCTGCAGGTCCATCGTCACGACACCGACCGAGCACCGGTGCAGTTGACGACTTCTCGAAAGCGCAGCAAAGCCGCGTCCGCGGTACTCGACCCAACACACATTAATCACACAGAAATAGCCGGAAACAGCGGGAAACGATGGGAAGCAACCAGGATGCGGCGCGCCAAAGTTCGGGTCTACGTGAACCGTCGCCAGGTGGTCGCAGGTTAAATTCCTGTCAGCCCGACAGTGATAAACCCCTCTGACCTCGGTTGGAGAGGTTTCGCTTTCAGGAGATTCGACGTCGGTCAAAATCCAAAGAATGCCACGTTTTTGAACTCCGTCGCCTGCCGAAGGCGCGAGACGGCGCCGGGGCGTAGCGCTCGGTGACTGCGTGATCGCCGTGATAAGGCGGCCGAGGGCATCCATTGTCGTTTGTTGGCGAACCGACCGGGTCGGTCCGGCCGGTTCGCGGGCGTGATCGCGTGGTCAGGAAATCGCTTGGCTTACTGCATTGGGCCCGTCGAACGTGCGGTCGGGCAGGTCCTGCAAAGCGTCGAGGATGTCGGAGTCCGCACCGTTGCTGCGGGCTGTGTTCACGATGCCGTCGCGATCGCAGGGGTAGTCGATGCCGGACAGGTACTTCTGGACCTGGATCGGGTTGATCTGGCTCATGCTGTGCTCCCTTCGGTTGGATAGCGGACAACGTGGGGGGCTTACCACCGCGCTCGGTTTCTAAGCAGGTGCGAAGAGGTCGATGGTTCGTGAGGCACGCCGACTAGCCGACGTAGCGTCGGGCGGTCGAGTTGCGTTGCGAGGCTTCCAGCAGGACGAGGCCCGCCTCGACATGGGCGGGCAGTACCTGTCGTTCGCGCAATACCCATGGCAGCCCGCGTAGGGCCGCAAATACGGCGGCGGCCGTCGTTCGGTCGGCGGGGGCCGATCTGAGGATGTCGGCGGTACGGCGGGCCGCGCTGCGGGCCGGTCGGCGCAACCACAGGGTCCACAGAGTGTTGCGAATTCCGAGCCCGCGACGGTGGGTGGCATCGCGGGTGCGGGAAGGCTCGTGGTGGATGATCATGTCTTCCACCCAGCACATCCACCACCCGTGTGCCGCGAGATCCAACGCGAGCAACTCCTCCTCGCCCGCGAACCACAGGCGCCGGGAAAAGCCACCCACCTCCTCGAACGCGCGCACGCGGAAGGCGGACAGGCCGGCCATCACGCCCAGGACCGCGGGCCCGGGCAGCCAGTCGGGGCCGGAGATCGGCGAATCGCGGAATTCGGGAGTGATCGGGTCTTCACGCAGGTCGGGTGCTACGAGACAGCGTCCCGTCACCGATCCCAGGCCGGGATACTCGTCGAGCAGATCCGCCGCGCGAGTCAGCGCACCGGGCTGCCAACGGGTGTCGTCATCGCAGAATGCCACGTAGGGCGTTCGCACCCGTTCGACGGCGAGGTTTCGACCGAGAGCACCCAGGTTTTCAGCGGAGCGGATCAAGTGCACCTGCGGGTAGTTCGCCGCGACCGCGTCGGCCGTGCCGTCGGCGGAACCGTTGTCGACGAGGATGATCGGGGCCGCGTCGGGCAGCGCGGTCATATGCGCGAGGGTCTGCAGCAGCTGGTCACGCCGGTCACGGGTGATGATGACAACCGTCATCCGGTGTGTCGACATCGGTCAGCTCCTTGTGTGGGCGAGTTCGAGTGTCCTGGCTCGGGTTTCGATCTCCGGGGGCAGACGATGCCGCTGTGCCAACGCTTTCGGCAGCCGTTGGACGATCTCGGCGACGGTCAACAGCGTCTGCGGCTCGCGCACGATCCGGCGAACCAGGTCGAGCGACTCCGCGGCGCACTGCCGTAGTGGTCGCCGCATCCAGGTGATCAAGGCGTTGTTGCGCTGTTCGGCCCGCCGCCGCCACGCCGGCGGGGGTCGGTGGGTGGAGGGGTGATGGTGGGCCCGCACCCTCGGCACGTAACACAGATGCCAACCGCGGGCGGCCAGGTCGAGCGAGAGCAATCGTTCCTCGGCACCGAAATGCAGCAGCGGGCTGAATCCGGCGGCCTGCGCATACGCCTCTTTCCGCACGATCGCCGCACACGCCAGGAAGCCGAGAACCGACGGACCGGGCAGGTC
Organism: Nocardia sp. NPDC023733; assembly: GCF_040639775.1. Classification (NCBI taxonomy): domain Bacteria; kingdom Bacillati; phylum Actinomycetota; class Actinomycetes; order Mycobacteriales; family Nocardiaceae; genus Nocardia; species Nocardia sp. NPDC023733. The sequence continues at coordinate 2,253,400 of NZ_JBFAAN010000001.1, forward strand.
CGGATCGTGTCCGAGCGGGCTTTCGGCCATCAGTTCGTTGACGGGATCGTCTCGATGTTCCGAGCCGACGAGGGTGCGTCCGGCGATCAGGCCAACCTGTGGATAGGAGTCCAATATCCGTTCGGCTTCGGCGAGCGCGTCGCTTGCCCACCAGGAGTCGTCGTCGCTGAAGGCGACGTACGGTGTTCGGGCGATCGCCACGCCGAGATTGCGGGCGGCCGCTCCACGATTGTCGGCCAACCGGACTACGTGTACGTCTGGGAATGTTTCGGCCGTGTCGGCGGTGTTGTCGTCGGATGCGTTGTCGAGTACGACGATCGCCGGGCGTGGACGCAGCGTGCACAACTCGGCGAGCGTTCTCGCCAATTCCGTCGCGCGATTTCGGGTGGCGATGACGACCGTGATCTTGCTCGTACTCATGACGCGCGCCCCGGCAGCAGCTCCTCGAGCGACTCCGAAATCAATGCGTCCATCGTGCAGAAATTTGCCCATCCGATGACGAATACGCACATGCCTCGACACATACCCGGTGTCCGCCGCGCCAATCAGCGGGGCACCGTGCGGTTTGATCACGCGGCGAACGGCAAGAACCACGACATGATCAGCCCGCGCAGAATTCTTCTGTGGCATGTGCACGGCTCGTGGACTACCGCCTTCGTCCAAGGGCCGCATCGCTATCTGTTACCGGTGACCGACGAGCGCGGGCCCTGGGGCCTTGGCCGTTGCGGACGCGATTGGCCGAATGCCGACGAGGTCACCGTCGGCGCGTTGCGCGACATCGAGGTGGATGTGATCGTGCTGCAGCGTCCCGAGGAGATCGACCTCGCGCATCGATGGCTCGGGCGCCGACCCGGCGTCGACATCCCCGCCGTCTATGTAGAGCACAACACTCCGCGTCCCAGCGCGGCGCTCACCGCGCATCCGATGGCGGATCGAACCGATGTACCGGTCGTGCACGTCACCCATTTCAACGAGGTGATGTGGGACAACGGCACAGCGCCCACCTGTGTCATCCCCCACGGCATCGTGGATCCCGGCGAGCTCTACACCGGCGAACTACCGCACGGTGTCGCGCTGATCAACGAGCCGATGCGGCGCGGGCGGATCACCGGCAGCGATCTGCTGACCCGCTTCGCGCGCGAAGGTCCGGTCGATCTCTACGGGATCGGCGCGCAAGACTTCCGGCCGCACGAGCCGACCAAGCATCCGATCAACGGGATAGCGGATCTGCGGCAGTCGGCATTGCACCCCGAGATGGCCAAGAGGCGCGTGTACCTGCACACCGCGCGGTGGACTTCGCTCGGACTGTCGCTGCTGGAAGCCATGCACCTCGGGATGCCGGTGGTGGCGCTGGCGACCACCGAGGCGGTCAGCGCGGTACCGCCCGAGGCAGGTGCTCTCTCCACGGACGTCACCACCCTCACGGCGAAGTTTCGCGAATTGCTCCACGAACCCGATCTGGCGGTGCTCGCGGGGAAATCGGGACGGCAGTTCGCGCTGGAGCACTACGGCCTCGAAAGCTTCCTGCATCGCTGGGATCGCCTACTGGCCGAGATCACCGGATAAGGCGGCATCCAGGTCAGAAAGGCGGAGACATGAAGATCGCGATGGTGTCCGAACACGCCGGCCCGCTCGCCACCTTGGGTGGCGTCGATGCCGGCGGACAGAACGTGCACGTCGCGGAGTTGTCCGCAGCCCTGTGCCGGCAGGGTCACGACGTCACGGTGTATACACGGCGCGAGAGCGCGTGGGTGCCCGAGACTGTCACCACCGCACCGGGTTATCGCGTGGTGCACGTCCCGGCGGGACCCGCGCATCCCGTGCCGAAGGACGAACTGTTGCCTTATATGCCGGAATTCGGGAATTTCCTGCGCGCCCGGTGGCGCGAAGACCGCCCCGACGTGGTGCACGCCCATTTCTGGATGTCGGGTCTGGCCGCCCTGGCCGCCGTTCGCGACACCGATATCCCGGTGGTACAGACATTTCACGCACTGGGTGTCGTGAAACGTCGGTATCAGGGCAACGCCGACACCAGCCCGCCCGAGCGGCTGCGTCTGGAACAGCAGGTGGCCGAGCAAGCAGACCGGATCATCGCCACCTGCACTGACGAAGTATTCGAACTCGCTCGAATGGGTGTTCCGCGCCACCGGACATCGGTGGTTCCGTGCGGCGTCGACCTCGACCAGTTCTCCCCCGAGGGGCCCAAAGCCGCGAGGACAGCTGAACACCGCCTCATCGATGTGGGGAGACTCGTGCCGCGAAAGGGTTTCGACATCGCCGTCACCGCCCTCGCGGAGCTGGCCGAGACCGAACTGGTACTGGTCGGCGGACCGGACGGCCGACTGGCCGACGACCCGGAAGCGCAGCGGCTGCTGAGGTTGGCCGACGACCTCGGCGTCGGCGACCGGCTGCACATGCTGGGCCAGGTGCCCCGAACACAGATGGCTCCCCTGTGGCGTTCAGCCGACGTCGCGGTGTGCACACCGTGGTACGAGCCGTTCGGCATCACCCCACTCGAGGCCATGGCGTGCGGTATTCCTGTCGTGGCCGCCGCGGTCGGCGGTCTCGTCGACACTGTCGTCGACGGCGGCACCGGCACACTGGTTCCCCCGCGTGATCCCGCCGGATCGGCAGCGGCGATCCGCGAATTGATCGACGCACCCGCTCTTCGGCGCCGGTACGGTGCGGCCGGACACGAGCGCGTCCATACGCGCTATTCGTGGGATCGGGTCGCGGTGGAGACGCTGCGTGCCTATCGCCGGACCGCCGGCGGACGTGTCGCCGACGAGCGAAGGCAAGCACAGTGAGTACCGCCGCGAAGCGCGCGTTGGTCACCGGCGGTTGTGGTTTCGTCGGGTCCCATCTGTGCGAGCAACTACTCGCGGCGGGCACCGACGTCGTCGCCGTCGACAACTTCGCCACCTCCACTCCCGAGAATGTGGCAGGGCTACTGAATCGGCCGGGCTTCGAACTGCTCCAGCACGACGTCACCGAGCCGTTTCCCGACATCGGATCCTTCGACGTCGTCTACCATCTCGCGTCGGCCGCCTCGCCGCCGGACTATCTGCGGCTACCGATCGAGACGCTGCGAGCCGGATCGCTGGGCACGACCAACGCCCTGGAACTGGCCGAGCGAGATCACGCGCGTTTCGTCCTCGCGTCCACGAGCGAGGTCTACGGCGATCCCGCGGTGCATCCTCAGCCCGAGAGTTATTGGGGCAACGTCAATTCCATCGGCCCGCGCAGCGTGTACGACGAAGCCAAGCGGTACGCCGAAGCGTTGACGATGGCGTACCGCCGCGAACGCGGAGTCGACACCGGCATCGCCCGGATCTTCAACACCTACGGGCCACGCATGCGCGCCGACGACGGCCGCGTGGTGCCGACGTTCATCGCGCGGGCGTTGGCGAACGCACCGCTGACCGTCGCGGGCACCGGTGAGCAGACCCGTTCGCTGTGTTACGTCGAGGACACCGTGCTCGGATTGCGCGCATTGGCCAGGTCAGGTCATCCCGGACCGATCAACATCGGTAATCCGCACGAGTTGTCGGTGCGGGCGCTCGCCGAAGAGATCCGCATCGCCACCGACAGTACGTCGACGTTGGAATACATCGAGGAGGCGGTCGATGATCCGAAGCGGCGTTGCCCCGACATCTCGCTGGCACAAAGCGAATTGGGCTGGCAGCCGATGATCACCCGGACCGAGGGGCTGCGCCGCACGATCGAGTGGTTCGCCCGGCAGCGATGCGGCGTGGCACGGACGGTTTAGCCCCGACTCAGCCGGGTAGCGCGTACGCAGGTAGCGGCGGGAGGCGCAACCTCCCGTCGCCTCGATGAGAAAGGCGAGCCGTTGCGCATTCTCGGAATCAACGCAGTGTTCCACGATCCCGCCGCGGCGCTGATCGTCGACGGCGAAATCGTCGCGGCGGCGGAAGAGGAACGATTCAGCCGCCGCAAGCACGGTAAGAGACCGGTGCCGTTCTCGACGTGGGAGCTGCCCGAGCAGTCGGCCGCGTGGTGCTTGGCGCAGGCAGGCATACGCCCCGATCAGCTCGACGCGGTGGGCTACTCCTACGATCCGGGCCTGGTCGATCATTCGCTCGGCGGTCTCGACCAGCAGAGCGAGCAGACTCGAACGGATTACGCCCGCCGCGCGCCCGCCTTTCTGCGCGCCGCATTGCCCGGTCTGGATCCAGCGATCGTCCGCTTCGTCCGCCACCACGTCGCGCACGCGGCGTCGACGGCGCTGGCGGCGCCGCTGGGTGATTCGGCGGTGTTGGTCGCCGACGGACGCGGGGAGAGCACGTCCTATCTGGCCGGGGAATACCGGGACGGCAAATTCGTGGAACTGGCGTCCCAGCGGCTGCCGCATTCGCTGGGGTTGATGTACGAGGATCTCACCCAGCACCTCGGATTCGAGCGTTCCAGCGACGAGTACAAGGTCATGGCCCTGGCCTCCTATGGCAAGCCGCGATTTCTCGACCAGTTCCGGGAACTGCTGTACACCACCGGTGACGGTGGATTTCGCACCGAGCCGGTGCCGTGGGAGAGTTTCGCGCCGGCCGGGCACGGCGGTGAATTCGGCAGCGAGCACGCCGACCTGACCGCGACCGTTCAGCGCCGGTTGGAGGACGTGCTGCTCGAGCTGATCACGTGGCTGCATCGGCAAACGGGTCAACGCAACCTCACGCTGGCAGGCGGTATCGCATTGAATTGCGTGGCCAATACGCGTCTGCACGACGAAGGCCCGTTCGACAACGTCTGGGTCCAGCCGGCCGCGGGCGACGCAGGCACCGCACTCGGCGCGGCATTGCAATTGGCCGCGGAGTTCGGTGAACCCGTCGCCCCGATGCGGGGTGCCGACCTGGGCCGTGAGTGGAGCGACTCCGAACTCGAATCCATTCTCCGTGCGGCGAAGGTCCGATACACCCGCTCGGACGATGTGGCGGCCGATGTGGCGCAAGCCCTGGCCGACGACGGCATCGTCGCCTGGTTCCAGGGCCGTGCCGAATTCGGCCCTCGTGCACTCGGACACCGATCGCTGCTGGCCCACCCCGGTCGGGCAGCGAACCTCGAGCGCCTCAACGATGTGAAGGGCCGCGAGCAGTTCCGGCCGGTGGCCCCGATGGTGCTCGCGGACCGGGCACCGGAGATCTTCTCGCGCGGGCCGCTGCCCAGTCCCTACATGTTGTTCGTCCACGATGTCGCCGCCGACTGGCGCGACCGGATTCCGGCGGTCACCCACGTCGACGGCACCGCGCGGGTGCAGACGGTCGACCCTGCCGACAATGCGCTATTGGCCCGGATGCTCTCGGAATTCGACAGGCGCACCGGTCTGCCTGTCGTGGTCAATACGAGCCTCAATACCGCGGGCAGACCGATGGTCGATTCCCCCCGCGACGCACTCGAATGCTTCGGTTCCGCGCCGATCGACCTGCTCGCTATGGGCCCGTTCCTGGTGTGGCGCCGATGAATCCGCCCATCGACTACAGCATCGTCATACCGACCACAGGCCGCGAGAGCCTGCGGGTATTGCTGCGCGCGCTCGCTGCCGCCACCGGCCCGCTGCCCAGGGAGATCATCGTCGTCGACGATCGCCCCGACGGCGGCGAACTTCCGCTGGTGGACACCTCGCCGCAGGTGCGGGTGCTGCACTCCGGTGGTCGCGGACCGGCCGCCGCGAGAAATGTCGGCTGGCGGCACGCGTCGGGAACCTGGGTGGCCTTCCTCGACGACGATGTCGTCACCACACCGGATTGGCCCAACCGTTTGGCCGAGGACCTCGCGGGTCTCGATGAGACGACGGCCGCTTCCACCGCGCACATCGAGGTGCCGCTGCCGACCGATCGCAAACCGACCGATGAGGAACGGGGAACGGCGGGCTTGGCCGTCGCGCGCTGGATCACCGCCGACATGGCCTACCGCAGAGCGGCGCTCCTCGCGGTCGACGGTTTCGACGAACGCTTTCCCCGTGCCTTTCGCGAAGACGCCGATCTGGCGATGCGGGTATGCCTGGCCGGCTACCGGATCGCCGAGGGTGATCGGGTCACCACCCATCCGACGCGTAGGTCGGGGCCGATGGCCAGTGTTCGAGCCCAACGGGGCAACTACGACAACGCGCTGATGCGGCGAAAGTTCGGCCCTCGGTGGCGGCAGCGGATCGGCGAAAGACCCGGCATGCTCGGCCGCCACGCGTTCACCACCGCACTGGGCGCTGCCGCCGTGAGTTCAGGCATGGCGGGTCGTCGGCGCTCGGCGCTCGGTTTAAGCGGTGGCATGGGCGGCGCTGACGACCGAATTCGCCGCGCGCCGGATCGTGCAGGGCCCTCGAACCGCAGGTGAGATCGGGCGAATGGTGGTGACCAGTGCGCTGATCCCGCCTGCCGCATGCTGGTATCGGTTCCGCGGCGAGATACGGCATCGCCACGCGACGCCCAGCTCACCGCCGACCCTGCTGTTCGACCGGGACGACACCGTCATAAGGGACGTTCCCGACCTCGCCGATCCGTCGATGGTTTCGGCGGCGGAAGAATTCACCACCGGAAGCGAGTCCGCGAACAGGAGGTAGGTCTTGAACGAGGATCATTTCGCCGTCTTGTCCAGTGCGCTGGAGCGGAACCGTTCCTTGGCACCGGGACTTCGCAGGTGGGGCCGTGAACTGGCCACGGTATTCGACAACGGTGGCAGATTGCTGGCCTGCGGCAACGGCGGCAGCGCCGCCGAAGCCCAGCATCTGACCGCGGAACTGGTCGGGCGCTTCCGCAACGAACGACGGCCGCTCTCGGCGATCGCGCTGCACGCCGACACCTCCGCGGGCACCGCGATCGTGAACGATTACGGCGAGTCCGAACTGTTCGCGCGTCAGGTCCGGGCACACGGCAGGACCGGAGACGTGCTCGTGCTGTTGTCCACCAGCGGAACCAGCCAGAATGTGGTCGCGGCGGCCAAGGCCGCGCAGGAGATAGGTGTCACCACCTGGGCGATGACCGGGCCCGCGCCCAATCCCCTCGCCGCGCTCTGCGATGACGCGCTGCCGGTCGACGCGCCCAGCACGGCCACCGTGCAGGAAGTTCATCTGGTCATGGTGCACGCGTTGTGCGAGTCGCTCGACGAGGCGCTGGGAATCCCGACATGAGGACCGTGGTCGGCGCGAGCTCGCAGTCGCACCCACGGCGCACGACCGAAGCGAGGTCGTTGCCTTGACCAGCACGATTCTCGTGCTCCGCGCGCTCGGTCTCGGCGACCTGCTGACGATCGTGCCCGCCCTGCGGGGGCTGCGGACCGCGTACCCCGATGATCGCCTGGTGCTCGCCGCGCCGGAGCCGCTGCGCCCCTTGGTGAACCTGATCGACGCGGTCGACGAGTTGCTGCCGACTCCAGGCTTGGGCGCCCTGCGGTGGAGCGGCGCATCGCCCAGGATGGCGGTGAACCTGCACGGCAGTGGGCCGCAGAGCATTCGGGACCTGGCGGCGGTGCGCCCCGCCACGATGCTGACTCATCGGCACCCGGATTTTCCCGAGATCCCCGGGCCCCGGTGGTCTGCGGAACTGCACGAGGTGCAGCGGTGGTGTCGGCTGCTGGCATACGCGCGTATCGACACCGATCCGCGCGCGCTGGCGCTGCCCAAGCCGGATATCGCCGCGGCGGAGTCGAACGTGATCGTGATCCATCCCGGCGCGGCGTCGAACGCGCGACGTTGGCCCGCTGAACATTTCGCGACGGTGGCCCGGGAGCTCAGCGCCGATGGTCATCGGGTAGTGGTCACCGGTTCGGCGGCTGAGATTCCGTTGGCAACCGCGGTCGCACGCGATGCGGGGCTACCGCCCTCCGCGGTGTACGCCGGCCGTACCGACTTGGCCGAACTCGCCGCGATCGTCGCCGACGCGGCTCTGGTGGTCTGCGGCGACACCGGTGTCGGTCATCTCGCCACCGCCTTCGGCACACCCTCGGTCCTGCTGTTCGGACCGACCCCACCGCGTGTGTGGGGGCCGCCCCCCGACGCGCGCAGTCACATCACGCTCTGGGCTGGTGTAGTCGGCGATCCACATGCCGACCGACCTGATCCCGGACTGCTCTCCATCACACCGCAACAAGTGCTTTCGACCGCGGCGACACTGATCGGACAGGAGGCGCGCCATGGGTAACCGCGTGGGTGTGGTCGGTGCGGGCTATGTCGGCCTCACCAGTGCCGCGTGCCTGGCACATCTGGGCCACCATGTGACCTGTCTGGACAACGACGAATCCAAGGTCGAAGCCCTACGCGCGGGCACCGTCACGATAGTCGAGCCGGGCCTACCGGAGCTGGTCTGCGAAGGACTCGCCGAGGAACGCTTGACCTTCACTTCCGACCCGCAGTCACTGGCCGAGTCCGAAGTAGTACTGCTGTGCCTTCCCACCCCCATGGGCCCGGACGGCACAGCGGATCTCAGCATCCTCGAGGACGCGCTGGCAACTCTGGGTCCGATCCTGTCTCCGGGTTGCGTGCTCGTCACCAAGTCCACCGTGCCCGTCGGCACCGCGACGCGTATCTCCGCGCTGACCGGTCACCGACATCCGGTCGTCAGCAATCCGGAATTCCTGCGCGAGGGTTACGCGGTGCACGACTTCCTGCACCCCGACCGCGTGGTCGTCGGTGCGGATGAGCCGGATCACGAAGCGGCCGAGCACGTCGCAGGCCTCTACGAGGGAACGGATGCGCCGGTCCTGCGATCCGACACGGCAAGCGCCGAACTCGCCAAGTACGCCAGCAATGCGTTTCTCGCGGTCAAACTCTCCTTCGTCAACACGGTGGCCGAACTGTGCGAACACGTGGACGCCGACATTTCGAAGGTCACCGACGCGATGGGCAAGGACGCGCGTATCGGGCCGTCGTTCCTTGCACCCCGGGCCCGGTTGGGGCGGTTCGTGCCTGCCCAAGGACACCCGCGCCCTCTTGGCGGTAGCAGAGGCCTCCGGTGTGGACTTCGCCATCGTCCGCGACGCTGTGCGTGCCAACGATCACCAGCGCGCGATGGTCTTGCGCAAGGTCCGTCGGGCGGTCACCGGGACGGTCGACGGCTCCCTCGCGGGTATGCGGATCGGGGTATTCGGACTCGCGTTCAAAGCCGGGACGGGCGACCTACGCGACTCCCCCGCCGTCGCCATCGCTCGTCAGCTCTCCCACCACGACGCCGTCGTGACGGCATACGATCCCTGCGTGCCGCAATCCGGCGCACACGACCTCGCGGCGGGCCCCGATGGAATCCAGGTCGTCGACGACCCGTATCTCGCCGCGAAGGACGCCAACGCGATCTTGATCCTCACCGAGTGGCCCGAGTTCCGAACCCTCGACTGGAAGAAGATCGCCGGCGCCGTCGAACACCCCGTCATCGTGGACACCCGCAACCTGCTCGATGAACAACCACTGAACGGCACAGGGTTCACGGTGTCGGGCATCGGGTCATCCGACCCTGCCGGATTGAGGGATCGGTCGAAGTAGCCGGGTAGTGGCTGTTCGGCGCCCCTTACGGCTTGCGCACTGAGCGCGATGGAAGAACTGCTGGGCCCGCCGACCGGGTCGTGGCGAGCGGCCGCTGGTCACAGCGCACCCGGATATCGGGGCCGTCAGGCGGTGACCGGCGTTCTTGTTCACGACGAAAGTCCGGTTCACCCACCCCATGTCACACTTTCCTGCCTTACATCGTCAACCAGGCAGCAACCCGAAACACAGCAACAACAGCGAGCGAGGACATGGCAATGGGTATCGAGGAATTGCGTAGTGCGGTCCGTGGACGTGTGCTGCTGCCCGGTGACGCGGGATTCGACCAGGCGGTGCAGCCGTGGAATCTTGCTGTGGCGCAACCGGTTTCGGGTGTCGTGGCGGTCGCCGACGCCCAGGACGCCGCCGACGTGGTGAAATTCGCGCGCAGCACGAACCGGCAAGTGGTCACGCAGACAACCGGCCACGGCGCGACCGGCGGCATCGAGGACGCGATCCTCCTCCGCACCGCCGCCCTTGACCGTCTAGAGATCGACGCCGAGCGCCGCACGGCCCGGGTCGGTACCGGCGTGCAATGGGGTGCCGTCCAAGCCGCCGCGGCTACGCACGGGCTGACCGGGCTAGCCGGTAGCAATCCGGTCGTCGGCGTCACCGGCTACACCCTCGGCGGCGGATTCGGCTGGTTCGCACGCAAATACGGCTGGGCCGCGGACGCGGTGCGCGCCTTCGAGATCGTCGACGCCGACGGCCGATGCGCTCGGATCACCGCCGACTCCGACCCGCAGCTGTTCTGGGCGCTGCGCGGCGGCGGTGGCGATTTCGCGATCGTCACCGAGATCGAGTTCGACCTGTTCCCGCTGCCGCGCCTCTACGGCGGCCGCGTGATGTGGCCCGCCGACCGCACCCGCGCGGTGTTCGACCTCTTCACCGAACTCACCACCGACGCACCATCCGAACTGTCGGTCTGGTTGCAGCGCTACCAGATCCCCGGCGCCGCACCGACCGTCGCCATCGACTTCGCCTACCTCGGCGAACCGGACGAAGGCCGCGCGCTGACCACTCGGCTCGACAGCATCGAAGGAATCCTCACCGACACCCGAGGCGCGTTGACCCCCGCCCAGATCGGCCGGATCACCGCCGAACCGACCGACCCCAGCCCCTCGCTGTCGCGCGGCGAACTGCTCACCGACCTGGACGACGCGGTCGTCAAAACCCTCATCGAGGCGCCGGTCGCGCCGCTGCTCAACATCCAGCTCCGCGGCCTCGGCGGCGCCCTCGCCGAAACCCGGCCCGACGGTGGCGCCCGCGGGCCCGTCACCGAGCCGTATGCGCTCTACCTGCTCGGCCTCGGCCTTCCGCACCTGCTCGACGACATCCAGACCAGGTTCACCGATATCCTCGACGCCCTCGGCCCCCACATCACCGGCTCCAAGCCCTACACCTTCCTCGCCCCCGGCGAGACGGCTTCAGCCGCCTTCGACCCGGAAACCCTTGCGCGCCTGCGACAGATCAAAACCACCCGCGATCCCCACAACACCATCCGAGCCAACTTCCCACTCCACCACTGAAACCCACGATTCGCGTCATCAGTCGGTGTCGGAGCTGGGGGCGCTGCCCTTGCGGAGTCGCGCCCAGTGGCGGAGTCGTTCGGTGATCTCGGCCTCGTATCCGCCGGTGGTCGGCTCGTAGAAAGTCTGCCGTGGCATGCCGTCGGGGAAGTAGTTCGCCCCGGAGAAGCCGGTCTCGGTATCGGGGTCGTACTGGTAGTTCGCCCCGTAACCCAGGTCCTTCATGAGCCGGGTCGGGGCGTTGAGAATGTGCGCCGGTGGCATCAGGGAGCCGGTGCGTTTCGCCGCGGCGCGGGCTTTGCCGAAGCCGCGGTACACCCCGATCGACTTCGGCGCCGTCGCCAGATAGAGCACCGCCTGCGCGATCGCGAGTTCGCCTTCGGGTGAACCGAGCCGTTCGTACACATCCCATGCGGCGAGGGCCTGCTGCACCGCGGCGGGATCGGCAAGGCCGACGTCTTCGGTGGCGAATCGGGTGATGCGGCGGGCGATGAACAACGGGTCCTCGCCACCGTCGAGCATCCGCGCCAACCAGTACAGAGCCGCATCGGGGTCGGAGCCGCGCATCGATTTGTGGAGTGCGGAGATGAGGTTGTAGTGGCCTTCCCGCGACTTGTCGTAGAGCGGTGCCCGTTTCTGCACCGCCGCGGCGAGGGCGAGCGGGTCGACGGGTGCGGGCAACGCCTGCACCTGCTCGATCATGTTCAGCAAGTACCGGCCGTCCCCGTCTGCCATCGCGACGAGCGCCTGCCGGGCGTCCTCGTCGAGTGGCAGCGGGCCGAGAAGAGTTTCGGCCCGACCGATGAGCGCGCGCAGGGCGGTGGCGTCGAGGCGTCTCAGGACGAACACCTGACAGCGCGACAGCAATGCGCCGTTGAGTTCGAAGCTGGGGTTCTCCGTGGTCGCGCCGACGAGGACGATCGTCCCGTCCTCGACATAGGGCAGAAACGAGTCCTGCTGCGCACGGTTGAAGCGGTGGATCTCGTCGACGAACAGCAGCGTGCCCTGTCCGATCTCTTTGCGTCGCTGCGCCGCGTGGAACACCTTCCGCAGGTCCGCGACACCGGAGAAGGTCGCCGACAACGGTTCGAAGGTGAGGTCGGTCCGTTCGGCGAGGAGCCGGGCGATGGTGGTCTTCCCACAGCCGGGCGGGCCCCACAGGATCATCGACGCCAACCGGTGCGCGGCGACCATCCGGCCGATCGGGGCGTCCTCGGCCAGTAGATGGTCCTGACCGACGACATCGGTCAGGGTCCGGGGCCGCAACCGGTCCGCCAGCGGGCGGGAAGCGTCGTCGGCCTCGAACAGCGACGGCGGCTCTTCGCTCACGATTTCTTCCCGTGCTCGGCGACCAGGTCGCAGGAGTGGTGCACCAGATCCTCGACGAGCCGTTTCGTCACGCCCCGGCCCGGCCCGAGATGCGGGGTGAAAGGCCGCCCGTGGTCGACGTCAGCGAGCGCCGCCGCGGTCTCGCGGGCGACCCGCTGAAGCTGCTCCCCCGAGAGGGTTGCGTGGCTGGGCATAGCTCCCTCCGATCATCGACGTGTCGGCAACCTCGACTACTCGCGATGGTAGGCCTGAACAGGCTCATCGTGACCGCACCGAACGAGTCGGAGCCCGGTTCGCGGCACCGCTGTGGACGCTTCCCGCTCCCGACGCCGAACTCTACCGAGGCCCGGCTGATGTGCGCCCATCCGATCCACAATAACTACTGTGGCGGGTGTAGACATTGTTTGCGCTGGGGTATACAGTCGCTGTCGTTCCGGTTGAGAGATCAGATGGCCGGGCAGGTGAACTGCCCGGAAGAAGTTCGACCGTTCCCTCTGGCGGAGAAGAGAATCCGGTGCAATCGGCCGGACCGCCGGAGGGAACGATGAAGAGCAGGACCAGTGCAGTACCGCAGAAAGAACCGACGATCCAGGAGGTGGTGGCCACTGAGTAGTCCCTTACCAGTTCCGCGTCCCGGGAAGTGTCGGATGCGGTGTCTCAGACCGGGCCTCCACGGCCGGTGAATGCAGTTGAAATCAATCCCTCAGTCCAAAATCAAGGCCCCGGCGCCCAGCGCGCCGGGGCCTTCCGGCATTGAACCGAGAGGCCTCGTGCAACACCCGAACACCCAATCCGCCGGCAACACCAGCGCCGCGGACAAACTCGACGACGACACCTACCCCGCCTACAGCATGGGCCGCGCCGCGGAGATCCTCGGCGTCACGCCGGCGTTCTTGCGCGGCCTCGACGCGGCCCGGCTGCTCACCCCGCAACGCTCCGAGGGCGGACACCGCCGCTACTCGCGCTACCAGCTGCGCATCGCCGCGCGGGTGCGCGAACTCGTCGACGCGGGTAATGCGCTCGAGGCGTCGTGCCGGATCGTGATCCTCGAAGATCAGCTCGCCGAAGCCCAACGCATCAACACCGACCTCCAACGCCGACTCGACCACCACGGCGCCCACCCTGCAGACTGAACGGCTGCGCCGAGCGATGGACGCCCTGATGCCGGGCTACCCGCGCGGATGGGCAACGAAGTCGGCGACGACCTGATCGAACCTTTCCGGTTCGTCCAAGAAGAGTGCGTGGCTGCTGTTGTCGAAGAACACCGTTCGCGCGTGCGGTACGTGCTCGCCGACCCAGGCCGGGCCCCGCCAGTCGAACACCTTGTCCTGGCGGGCGACCAGGACAAGGGTAGGCAAGTCGAGGGTGGGCAGTAGGTCGCGCCAGTCGGCGCGAGTGTGGTCGGCCATGACGGCGTTACGGACCGGGGGTGGGCACTTGGCCATCTCCCCCAGGAACGTCACGCGTTCTTCGGCGGTGGGTTCGGTGAGCATGATGGTAGCCAGCTGCTGACGATCTTGGCCGGCCGGGTCGGCGCTGACCTGGGCTTGCAACGCGGCCAGGGCGGCGTCGTCGAAGCAAGCGTTATGGGCGTATTTCCAGTCGACCGCGTAGTACTGACGTGGGGTCTGTTCGACGAACACCGCACCCGCCAGCCGGTCGGTACCGAACAATTCCAGGTAGCTCCAGATCACCGGGCAGCCCAGCGACCAGCCGAGCACCGTCGGCCGCTCCAGCTGCAGAGCGGTCAGCAGGTCGTGCAGGTCCTTGGCCAGGCGGGCGATGCGGTACCCGTATCCGGGTTTGTCCGAGTCGCCGTGACCCCGCAAATCCAGGGTGATCACCCGGGCGTGTTCGGACAGTGTGGGGATGTTGCGGTCGAAGAACCGGCCGCTGAAGGTCCACCCGTGGATCATGACCAGCGGTGGGCCCGAGCCGGATTCCTCGTAGTGCAACCGGGTTCCGTCACTGGCTCGCACGTATCCCATCGCGGCTCTCAATCGTTGTGCCAGCTCTTGTCCAGAGCGGCGCGGTTGGTGTGGAGGAGTTCGTCGAGGTCGGTGTCGTAGACGGAGTCGGGCACACCCTGGGACAGGATCTCGAGCACACAGGGTCCCCGGTAGCCGATGTCGTAGACCGCGTGCAGCAGTTGCCCGGTCGGGATGGCGCCGGTGCCGACACTGCGGCGGTCCGCGCCCGAGCGGGGCGTGCGCCAATCACTGACCTGCAACAAAAAGATCCGGTCGCCCGCGGCACGCAGGCTGTCGAGTACGTTGCCGTCCTGCCAGAGATTCCAGGTGTCGAAACAGATTCCGACGTTGTCGCGGTCGATCTCGTCGACGATGTCGAGGCCCTGTCGCAGTGTCCAGATCGCGCTCTCCTGGTTCAGCGAGATCGGATTGAGCGGCTCCAGCGCAATCCGCACCCCGTGATCGGCGGCGATGGCAGCCAGTTCGCGATGCCCGGACACGGTCTGGGCAATGGCTTCGACCATGTCACCGCCCGGCGCGGGCCCGGTATTGGTGACGAACACCGCGCCCGGGGCGAAGGGAGCCACCAGTTCCACGCAGCTCCGAAACGCCGCAAGCCGTTGCGGCAGCTGTTTCGGTTCCGGCTGTCCCGCACTGGGAATCATGGTGCGCACCGAGGGCTGCACCGACTGGATCGCCAGCCCCGCAGCCACGGCCGCCACCAATTGTTCCTTGCTACGGTCGGCGTCCAATTTGTCCTGGCAAACCTCTATCACCCCGATCCCGGCCTCGGTGTAGTGCGCGACGTCTTGTTCGAAGGACCATGGGGTGGTGGTGAATTGGTTAACCGAATAGTCGAACGGCATCGAACTCATACCTGCCTCCACTCATGGGGTTCGGGGCGGCCCGCACCGAGGGAGGTAATGAGGGCCTGCGAATAGCCAGCGTCGCGCAACGGGGTGTCGACGTCGCGTTCGAGATCGGGCAGGTAGCCGAACAGGACGTCGGCGGGCCCGACGATCTCGACCTGTTCGCATATCGCGGGCACCAACAGTGATTGCGCACTCGCGAGTTCCTCGTCGAAATCTCCGACGCGCACCCTCACCGGTGCACCGACATTGGTCAGGATCTGCGCGGTGGCGAAGGTGCGCCGCGCCGGTCGCACAGTGCCGACCTGCCACCGTTCGAGCGCGAAATACGGTCCAGCACAGAGAAATACCCGCTGGACCCCGTCGTCGACGGCGATCTTCAAGCCGGGTTCGAAATCAGGCCGGTGATCGAGGCGGACTTCTTGCATGAGCAGATCGATATTGGTGTCGAACTGCTCGTCGCTCACCGGTGAGCCGTCCTCCATGTTCCAGTGCATGGCGTGCTGCTGGATATCGGAGGTCTGCTCGATTTCATAGATCAAGGTGCCCGGCCCGAAACTGTGCGGGGTGCCGCCGGGCACGTAGATCGTCTGCCCGGCGATCACCGGTAGCCGCCGTAGGACCGCGTCGAAGTCCTGATCGCGCAGGGCGGCGCGCAATTGTTCGTGGCTGATGCCGTCCTTGACGCCACAGAGTGCCGTGGCACCCGGGGCGGCGGCCAGAATGTGCCAGGCCTCCGTTTTGCCATTGCGCTGACCTTCCACCCGTTGGGCGGTCTCGTCGTCGGCATGTAGGTGGACCGGCAGGGTGCCTGCCGCATCGATGAACTTGCTCAGCACCGGAAAGTAGTCGCCCGTCCAACCGGCACCCATCAGCTCTTCGGGATACTCGCTGACCAAGCGGCGCAGCGACCGGCCGACCAGGGGCCCATTGGTCACCTGCGCGCCTTCGCCGTCGACGTCGCTGCATTCCCACGTCTCGGCGATGCTCCAGTCCGGGATACCGGTTTTGCCGAGGCGTTGGCTGATCGCGTGTCCACCGAACACCAATGGTTTGGCGGTGACACTGAGCCGCAGCGGGTACAGCGCGGGCCCGCCGCCGGTCATAGGATCGGCTGGCCGCCGGTCACCGCGACCCGGGCACCGGAAATATAGCTGCCCTCATCGGAGGCGAGCAGGACATAGACCGGCGCCAGTTCGGCGGGCTGCCCCGGTCGCCCTAGCGGCACCTGGGAACCGAAGCTCTCCACCTGCTCGGTCGGCATCGTCGCCGGAATCAGCGGCGTCCAGATCGGGCCGGGCGCCACACTATTGGCGCGGATGCCTTTTTCGCCGAGCATCTGCGCCAGCGAGGCGACCATATTGGCGATGCCCGCCTTGGTGGCGTTGTAGGGCAACAACGTCGGCGGTGGCACATCGGAATTCACCGACGAGGACCCGATGATCGACGAACCGGACCGCATATGCGGCACCGCCGCCTTCGTCAGATGGAAGAAGGCGCTCAGGTTCACCGCCAAGGTGTGGTCCCATTCCGCATCGGGAATGTCGGTGATCGAATCGCGCGTCATCTGGAAGGCGGCATTGCTCACCAGCACGTCGATCCGGCCAAATTCCTGCACGGCCTTGTCGACGACCTCCCGGCAATGCTGCGGATCCGCCAGATCGCCCGACACCAGCACACACTTGCGGCCGGCGGCGACCACCCACCGCTCGGTCTCGGCCGCGTCTTCGTGTTCGTCGAGATAGGCGATCAGAACGTCGGCCCCTTCGCGCGCGTAGGCGATGGCCACCGCCCGTCCGATGCCGCTGTCGCCGCCGGTGACGACCGCGACCTTTCCGTTCAACCGGCCGGAGCCGCGATAGGAGTGTTCGCCGTGATCGGGTTTCGGGTTCATCTCGCCGGTGACACCGGGAGGGGTTTGCTGCTGGGCAGGAAGGGACATGATCGTGCCTCCAAGTCGGTCGCGCTCGGAATCTCTCGTGTCGCCGCGACGCGGTTACCCCAGGTGGTGCGGTTCAATCTGACATGCGAGGGCTACAGGGCGATGGACGAACGCCGCGCCACCGAAGTCCACCGGTCGTCACCGACATCTCGCGCTGACGCACAATAGCCGCGTCACGACGAAACCGCGTCCCGCCCCCGGGGCGCCTTGTGAAGAACGGGATTTCGTGAGCTCCGCTGTCTTACTGGTACTGATCGTGTTGATTCCGGCGGTGATGCTCGCTGTGCCGTGGTGGGCGCTGATCGCCGCCCCCACCGAACGCAGTGGTCCGCTCTACCGGGTCGGCACCGCGGCGTTCGTCGCCGGGTACATCTGCCTGCCGGTCGCGCTGATCCTCGGGCACGGGCCGCCGCGGATCGACTCGGCAGCGATCGTCGGGGACGTCCTGCTCGGGGTGGTGTGGGTGCTGTTCAGCTGGTCGGTGATCGGGCTGGTCGTCCGTGGTGGGCTGCGGATGGTCGGCGCACGGGGAGTTCGTACGAGTCGAGTTGTCGCGCTCGCCGTGGTGGTGGTGTCGGTCGCGCTGACCGGGTACGGCGTCTACGAGGCACGGCGGGTGCCGCAGGTGCGCACCGTCGACGTCGCGATACCGGGGCTGGCGCCGGGACTCGACGGATTGCGGGTGGTGGTGCTCACCGACACCCACTTCGCCGCGCTGGATCGGGAGGGCTGGTCGCAACGGGTGGTCGAGGAAGTCAACGCGCAGCGACCCGACATCGTTGGACTGGCGGGTGACCTCGTCGACGGCTCGGTGGACGACCGGCGCGATCAGGTTGCTCCGCTCGCCGGGGTGCGGGCGCCGCTGGGTCGGTTCTATATCACCGGCAATCACGAGTACCTCGACGATGCCCAGTCGTGGCTGGACTACATGGCCTCGATCGGATGGCAGCCGCTGCACAACGCGCACCGCACCGTCGAACGCGACGGGGACAGGTTGACCGTAGCCGGGATCGACGACCCCACGGGCGCCGATGTGCCAGGCCACGGCCCTGACCTCGCGGGCGCGCTCGCGGGCACCGACCCGCGGTTGCCGGTGGTTCTGTTCGCCCATCAGCCCAGCCAGGTCACCGACAGTTCGGCGGCGGGAGTGGAACTGCAGATCTCCGGACACACCCACGGCGGTCAGATCTGGCCGTTCCACTACCTGGTCCGCCTCGACCAGCCGGTCGTCTCCGGATTGAGCAGCCACGCGAACGCCACCCAGCTCTACACCAGCCGCGGTACCGGGTACTGGGGGCCGCCGATGCGAGTGTTCGCGCCCAGCGAGATCACCGTGCTGGTTCTGCATCCGCAGAGGTGAGGGGGCGGCAGCTCCCGAGCCTCCGCTGATCTCACGGCACCCGATGCTCACCGAGGACGATTACACAGGTTTCGTCGGACACCGCGGCGAGCAGAGCAGGCTTGGTCTGCCGTTTCAGTAGCGGCGCAGTGGAGTCGCACCGGGAACACCGTCGTCGAGGTACACAGGTTCGCCGAGCGCGGCAGCGATCGCCTCCCGACGGCCGCCGTAGCGATGCGCGACACCGAGGCGCGTCAGCAGGGTATGCACCCGGTCCGCGTCCCACTGCACCTTCTGGTCGTCCAACCGGTGCAGGTAATACCGGAACACGTCGAAGTCTTCGACGATGATGTCGGTCTTCTCCGGATGGGCGTCGACCTGCAGCGACGGAACATCCTGGCCGGGGAGCAGCATCACCACGACCAGGCCCCAGACGAAGCAGGGCCGCCGGGTCGCGCTGGTGGCCCAGTTCTTCACCGCCGAGGAGTTCGCGCGGACCTGGCTGACGGGGTCGTGGTCGTAGTCGTTGCCGTAGATGTCGGCGACCTCACCGTCGTCCAGCACCCACGGCCCGTTCGGCGGAATGATCAATGTCCCGTGCTGCACGCTGCGGAATCCCTTGACCTCGACCGCGATACAGCGCTGACGGGTGAAGAGCAGCGCGTCGAGCTGACGGCTGTGACCGCGGTACGGAACGTTGACGTCGAGCAACACCACACCGGACTGGGCCGGGCTCCACTCGACCCAGTCGGCGAAACGCTCCTCGGCGGACGACAACTCCGAATCCGGGTCGACCAACAGCAGCACAACGACCTCCCCGATCGACCGGCCTCGCGGGTTCGTCAGGCCGGTCTCGCGCACCGATCTCTACCTCCGTGCCAGTGTCGCACGCCGCACCGATGCGCCGAAGTCGTTCGCACACAAAGGTTTACAGCTGAGGACACCGACCTGGAATCAACGCGACGAACAGTGGCACCGAGGCGATGACCCGGCGTGCTTGCGCCAGTTGTCCGAAAGACCAAACCGCGGACGGGGGCAGCGCGAACTTCCGCCAGGGCCGTTTCGCATAGCCGATCCGTCCCTGGCACACCCTGTGATGTCCTCATCCGGAGGACGCGACCGGCACGAGAGGTTCTCGACAGTGCGACAACATCGTCCCACCCGCACAGCAACCCTGCGATCGACCCTTGTGGGCCTCCTGATCGCCGGCGCACTCGGCGGCTCGGTCACCTCCGCGACCGCGGCACCAGAGCCGGCCAGGGTGTTGTCCGCCGACGCGGTCGACGACCGGCAGCTGAACGTGACGGTGTACTCCCCCGCCATGAACAGGCCGATTCCGCTGCAGGTCATCCGTGCTGCCGACACCTCGAATCCGCGGCCCACGATGTACCTTCTCAACGGCTCACAAGGCGGCCCCGGTGGCAGCGGCTGGGACGCGCAAACCGATGCCGTCAGCTTCCTGCGCGACAAGGACGTCAACGTCGTCACCCCGGTCGACGGCGCGAGCTCCTACTACACCGACTGGGTGCGCGACGATGCGGCGCTGGGGCGCAACATGTGGCAGACCTTCCTCAACGAGGAGCTGCCACCGGTGATCGAGGACTTCCTGCGCGCCGACGGCAATCGAACCCTGGTCGGGGTTTCGATGAGCGGAACCTCGGTGCTGAATCTGGCGATCGCCAAACCAGGGTTCTGGCGCAGCGTGGCCTCCTACAGCGGCTGCGCGCAGACCTCGGACCCCATCGGGCAGGAATTCGTGCGGATCACGGTGGAGAACTGGGGCGGCGCGCAGAGCGTCGAGAACATGTGGGGCCCGCGTACCGGGCCGTTGTGGCGCGCCAACGATCCGCTGGTCAACGCGGAGGGGCTGCGCGGCACCGCGATCTACCTGAGCACCGGGAGCGGAATCCCCGCCGCACCCCACGACACGCCGAACGATCCGCGCGTGCGGGACGGCAGAATTCCGCTGCCGATCCAGATCGCCTTCGGTGGGCCGATCGAGGCCGCAGTGCACTTCTGCACGATGAACCTCGCACATCGATTGCGCGAGTTGGACATCCCGGTGACTCTGGACGAGCGGCCGGTGGGTACGCATTCGTGGGGCTACTGGGAAGACGATCTGCGTACTTCCTGGCCGTTCCTGGCGCAATCGATCGGGAGCCGGACACCCTGAGCCGCTTTCACCGTGTCGCGGAAATCCGGAGCAGCACAGTCGCTGAACCTCCACCCCGATACGGATCTGTCCGGGCAGCGGTCCGGCCATGGCATCGCCGTCCACACGCGGAGTCATTCCGTATTCAGGAGGATCAGTGAACAACGAACGGGGCGAAGTGATCGTCGTGACTACCGTCAGGGACGGCGAACGGGAGGTGCGCATAGAGATCGGCGAGCCACGACACGACGCATCGACGCACGACTGGATGTGCACATATCGGGTCGGCGGTAGCCGTGAACACAAGGTCCGGGGCCCGAACAGGTTGGCCGCCGTCTACGCCGCACTTGTGGAGGTTGAAAACACCGCGACCCGAGTCGACTTGCCCAACAGAGCAGCGGCCGGTCAGCCGAGAACACCTGCGCTACCTCGGCTACTGCCCAACGCTTCAGGCGCGGGTGCGGCCGACCCCCGCGCTTTCGGTCCGCCGCTGGGAGCCCGCGCAGTCCAAACTCCCTCGGGCCCGGTAGTCGTCACCATCGCGCGGCCGCGCCGGGATCCGAATCGCCCGCACACCTACCTGTGCCCCTTCCGCATCGATGACCGCACCGAGGCTTTCGGGCAAGGACCCGACGATATTCGGGCGGTGATGTCGGCGATCCGCAGCGTCGGCGCCATTCTGGGAATATCGCGCAAGTGGCCGACGTCGACCACCTGAACCGGTTCAGGAACCCGACCGGACGACCTCTTCACCCATGAGGTGTTCGCGACCCCACGCCTCCAAGGGGAGCAGTGCGTTGTTGAGGAGTTCGCCGAGTGGGGTCAGGGAGTACTCGACGCGGGGTGGTACCTCGTTGTACACCGTGCGATGGACGATCCCGTCGGCCTCCAGCTCGCGCAGTTGCGTGGTGAGGACCTTCTCGGTGACGCCGTTCACCTCACGGCGCAACTCACCGAAGCGGTGGGGGCGTTCGCTCAGCGGCCAGAGGATCATCATCTTCCACTTGCCGTTGAGTACCGACATGGTGGCGTCGAGTCCGCATCGGTACGCGCCCGGCCTGCGTGTGATCGGCACGATGGTTCCTTCCCTCTACCTGTTCGCTATCCCGGAAGTGCGTACCCACTTCAGTGTGCGTACTTGTTCGGCCCGGATGCCACGCCAACACTAAACCGCATGTCCGACAACAAAAATAAAGCGCTCACCGTCCTCGGGCTCGGCGACATGGGCTCGGCCCTCACCCGTTCGTGGCTCGCGGCGGGATACACCGTCACCGTGTGGAACCGCAGTCCCAGGCGGGCGCCGGTGGGGGCGGCGGTCGCCGCGACCGTTGCCGAAGCCGTCAGCGCGAACACGCTCGTGGTGGTGTGTCTCCTCGACGACGCGTCGGTGCGCGCGACCCTCGACGGCGTCGATCTGACCGGCCGCGACATCGTCAACCTGACCACGAGCACACCCGCCGAGGCCCGTGCGCTCGCCGAGTGGATCACCGCGCGCGGCGGGAATTTCCTGGACGGCGGGATCATGGCCGTCCCCTCCATGATCGGCGCAGCCGACTCGGGTGCGTACGTCTTCTACAGCGGTTCGGCGCGGCTGCACGAGACTCACGCCGAGGCCTTGGCGGTGCCTGCCGGTGTCACCTACGTCGGCGCCGACGCCGGTTTCGCAGCGCTGTACGACATCGCGCTGCTCAGTGCGATGTGGGGCATGTTCGCGGGCGCCGCACACGCGTTCGCACTCATCGGTGGCGAGGACATCTCACCGGTCGAATTCGCGCCGCTCATGGTGGCCTACCAGCAGGCGATGGCCGGGTACGCCTTCGGCACCGCCGTGCAGCTGGCGAGCGGGGACTACACGCAGGACGTGGAGTCGAACCTGGCGATGATGGCCACGACGAACAACACACTGCGACGTACCGCCCGGGAACAGGGCGTCAGCCCGGAACTTCTCGAGCCCTTCATGACACTGATGGAACGTCGGGTCGCCGAGGGCGGCGGGAACGAGTCGACCACCGGCGTCGTCGACCTCCTACGCCGCTGATCGAGCGGCTCCTGTCGGTGAGCGGCGGCGACTGTTTCCCGTGGGGGCTATGGTGGGTGTCGATGACCACCGGGACGGCCTTGCGCCACACACGGATCGGTGACCCGGTGCTCTTCTGAGCACCGCACGGGCCGAGAGCCCGACGTCCGATCGAAGATCCAGCGCCGCTGCGCGGGCTCCGCCTCCTTTCGTGTTGATCCAAGCTCCAAACATCAACCACGACAGGAGAATCCATGCATACCGAGACGCTGCAGATCCCCACCCTCGACGGCCACGCGGACGCGTTCGCCGCCTTCCCCGACTCCGGCGAGCAATTCCCGGGGGTACTGATGTACCCGGACGGTTTCGGTGTGCGGCCCGTGCTGCGGGAGATGGCCGAGGAACTGGCCGGGCACGGGTATTACGTGCTCGTCCCCAACGTCTTCTACCGGCACGGCCCGGCACCGGTGATCGAACTGCCCGAACACATCGGAGCAGACGCCCGCCCTGCTTTGTTCGCCCAGCTGATGCCCTTGATCGAGGCACACACCGCCGAACTCGTCCTGCGCGACGCCGACGCCTACCTCGAGTTCCTCACCACCCGACCCGAGGTCAGCGCCGGACCCGTTGCAGTGACGGGTTATTGCATAGGCGGGCTACTGGCGGTGCGCACCGCTGTAGCCGACCCCGGCCGGGTGACTGCCCTCGCCGCATTCCACGCCCCGGTAGGTGCCGACGGACTCGACAATCTCTCCGAACTCGCCGCCGAAGTCCATTTCGGCCACGCCGAAACCGATCTGACGCCCGAGGGTCTGCGCCTGCTCAACCAGGCATTGGCTGCCGCAGGCGTCGAATACACCTCCGAGATCTACCCCGGCACCATGCACGGCTTCACCATGTCCGACACCGACGACTTCGATCCCGCCGCACTGCGACGTCATTGGGACCGGCTGCTCCCCCTCCTCGGCCGCGCACTGGGCAACGGTGACGGCTCCCGGTAGCCGCCGACCAACCCGTCGCTCAGGCCGGGGTGACGGCCACCGGTAGCGATTCCAGGCCGCGGATGACGACATTCGGCTTGAACGGCGGATTCTCGCTGCGCAGTTCCAGCGAGCCGACCTTGCGCAACAGTACGTCGAGCAGGATCTCCATCTCGAGCAGTGCCAGCGGGGCGCCGAGGCAGTAGTGGATGCCGAGGCTGAAGCCCAGGTGCTTCTTGGCCGGGTTCTTCGGGTCGGAGTAGCGGGTCACGTCCAGCCGCTCCGGGTCGGGGAAGGCGGCGGGGTCGTGGTTGCTCGAATTGATCAGCACCACAACACCTTCGCCTTGCTCGAACCGGTGCCCGGCGACGGTGATCGGCCGGGTCGCGGCGCGCGTGGTGATCTGCACCGACGGGTCGAGGCGCAGCAGTTCGTCGGGTGCGTGGGCGAGCATCTCGGGACGTTCACGCAGCACCTGGATCTGGTCGGGGTCGCGCAGCAGGCGCAGCATGCCGGTGCCGATGAGATTGGCGGTGGTCTCGTGCCCGGCGACGAAGGTGGTGATGCAGGTGGCGAGCAGTTCCTGTTCGGAGAGCACGTCACCGCGATCCTCGACCTGGGACAGCGCGCTGAGCAGGTCGTCGCGCGGGCTGACGCGGCGTTCGTTGAGCAGCTCACGGAAGTAGCCCATGAATCCGCGCGAGGCCGCACTGCGCGCCCGCAGGCATTCCTCGGGCAGCGTGTAGTCGTGATCGAAGCCGCGGGCCAGGTCCTGCGACCAGCGGTGCACCTGGTCGTAGGCCTCCTTCGGCACGCCGATCAGCTCGCAGGCGATGATCAACGGCAGCGGGTAGGCGATCAGTTCGACGAGGTCGAATTCGCCCGCGGCCACGGCGTCGTCGACGAGCTGTTCGCACAACTGCTCGATCCGGGGCCGCAATCGGGTCACCATGCGCGGGGTGAATCCCTTGGTCACGAGGTTGCGCAGGCGGGTGTGGTCCGGCGGCTCCATCCACAGGAACGACGTGGGCAGTTCCTCGGGGGCGTTCTCCGGCGACACCGTCGGGTGCATCATCGCCGCCTCCTCGGCGTGGCTCCACGCGGTGGTCGACAGCACCGCCGCGCAGTCCTCGTAGCGGGTGAGCACGTGATGGCCGAGTGGAGTCTGGTGGATCGGGCCCGCTTCGCGCAGTACGCGGGCGGGGCGGTAGGGGTCGGCGCGGCCGTCGGGGCCGAACAGCTGGATCAGGGCGGTCTGGACGGCGTCGGTGTCGATCGTGGAGGTCATGGGTGGGTCTCCTCGTGGGTGGTGGTCAGGGCAGGAGGATGCGGCGCAGCGTGCCCGGCGCGGTCAGCGCGGCGGGTGGGTCGACCAGGTGGGCGACTCGCAGGAAGGTCCTGGCCACGCGCGGATCGTGGTGGGCCACGCGCTGCACTCTGGTCACGAAGACGTCGGTGAGCCAGGTGCGCAGGGTGCGCCTGCCCTCGACGCCCGGATTGCGCAGATCCGAGCCGGCGGCCAGCTGCCAGGCCACCGCGACGGCGTCGGCGGCGGCCGCGTAGAAGCGGGCGGGCAGGTCGTCGGCGTCGAGGCACTCGCGCAGAGCCGCGGCTTGCAGTGCGGCCACGGTCATGCCCTGGGCGTAGAGCGGGTTGAACGCACACTGGGCGTCGCCGAGCACAACGAGTCCCGCGGGCCGGGCGCTCTGGCGATCGAAGCGCCTGCGCACCGCCGTGCGGAAGCGGTACGGGACCGGCTCGCCGAGCGCGTCGGAGCCGACCACGATGGTGTGGATATCGGGCGCCGACAGCGACGCGGCGTACGCGCGGAACCCCTGATCGTCGGTCGGTGGATGATCGCCGAGCATCCCGGCGAGGGTGACGTGCCAGCGGTCACCCTCCACCCGCACCGCGCCGCCACCGCGCCCGTCGGCACCGGTCGACACGATCACCGAGGCCTGGCCGTCGAGCTGGCCCGGCCGGTGCCGGAAGAACCGCGACGCGTAGCCGAGGTCGACCTCCAGGCGTTCCTCGTCGGGCACGTTCGCACCGATCTCGTTGAGCCACAGGGTGATTCGTGAGCCGCGGCCGCTGGCGTCGACGATCAGATCGGCCACCAGGGTCTGCTCCCCCGCCGGGCCGGTCACCCGGACGGCGCGCACCCGCTGGGCGTCGCCGATCAGGCCCTGCACGGTCGTCCTGGTCAGCAGGTCGATACCCGGCATCCGCAGGGTGCGCCTGCGCAGGACGGTTTCGAGCAGCGACCGGGTCGCGATCAGCGAGGTGAGTCCGGTCGCGCCCGCCGCCAGCCGGGAACCCCCGACATACCAGCGGGTGCCGACGAGCACCTCGGCCACGGTCGCACCGTCGGAGACGGCCTCCTCGGTGAAGCCCGGATACAGCTCCTCCATGATCCGGCGGCCCCGGTCGAGCAGGCCGTGCAGATGCCAGGCCTGCGGAACACCGCGGCGCACAGCCGCTTTCGCGTCCGGCTCGTCGCGTTCCACCACGGTGACCCGGTCGAAACGCTCGGCGAGCACCCGCGCCGCCAACAGCCCGGCGACCCCGGCGCCGATGACGAGCGCGTGCTGCCGCGGCGCGGTCACAGGGTCACCGGGAGGTGGCGGACGCCGCGGTGGATCAGGCTGGGCCGGTATTCGATCGACCGCTCGGCCAGGGCCAGCTCGGGCGCCCGGTCGAGCAGGGTGCGGATCGCGGCCTCTGCTTCGATGCGGGCCAGCGGCGCGCCGACGCAGTAGTGGATGCCGAGGCTGAAGCCGAGATGCTTACGGGGCGGGCGGTTTCCGGTGAAGCGGGTGATGTCGAAGGTGTCGGGGTCGTGGTAGACCCGTTCGTCGCGATTGGCCGAGCCGGTGAGCACGACGACGCCGTCGCCGCGGCGGAAGCTGTGCTCGCCGACACGCGTGTCGGCCAGCGCGACGCGGATCGTGAACTGGGTGGGCGCGTCGTAGCGCAGCATCTCGTCGATGGCGGGGCCGATCAGCTCGGGATGCGCGCGCAACAGCGCGAGCTGATCGGGATGCCGCAGCAGGGCGAGCATCCCGTTGCC
Source organism: Nocardia sp. NPDC023733 (assembly GCF_040639775.1). Lineage (NCBI taxonomy): Bacteria > Bacillati > Actinomycetota > Actinomycetes > Mycobacteriales > Nocardiaceae > Nocardia > Nocardia sp. NPDC023733. The sequence continues at coordinate 2,280,114 of NZ_JBFAAN010000001.1, forward strand.
GATCAGGTTGATCGAGGTCTCCATGCCCGCCACGAGCAGCAGCAGTGACATCCCGATCACCTCGGGCTCGGTGAGGAAGTCGCCGTCCACGCTGGCCGCCACCAGTTCGCTGAGCAGGTCGGTGCCCGGCCGCTGCTTCTTCTCGGCGATCAGCCTGGCGAAATGGCCCATGCAGGCGATGGCCGCGTCGGTGCGGGCGCTGATGTCGTCGGGACCGAGCAGCGAGTCGGGGTCGCTGCCGCGGGCGATGGCCAACTGCCAGGCGCGGAAGCTGAGGCCGTCGGCGGCGTCTGCGCCGAGCAGCCGGACCGCGACCATGGCGACGGCCAGCGGAACCGCCAGATCCTCGAGTACGTCGAGTTCGCCGCGTTCGAGGGCCGCGTCGACCAACCCGTCGACCACCGTGCCGGCCACCGGCACCATCTCACCGATCATCTTCGGGGTGAACGCCTTGGCCACCAGCTTGCGGTAGCGGCCGTGCTCGGGCGGGTCCATGCGGACGAACGAGCCGGGGATGGCGGCGCTGGTGTCGCGGAAGGGACTGATGCCCGCCGCGTAACCGTGACCCCAGTCGGCGCCGGTGAGCACCGCCGCGCACTCCTCGTAGCGGGTCACCAGACGCACCGGCACCTCGCCGAGCGCGTACGGGAACAGCGGGGTGGCGGTGCGGACCCGCGCGTAGGCGGGGTACGGGTCGGCGCGGTGGTCGGGCGCGAAGGCGTCGAAGGTGAGGTCGGCGGGGACAGCGGTACTCATCGGCCCTCCAGGCTGATTCGCAGTTCGGACATGCCGCGCACGACCACATTCGGGCGATACGGCGGTTCGGCGAGCAGGTGCATCCGCTCGACCCGGGTGGCTACGGCGCGCAGCACGGCCTGCATCTCGAGGCGTGCCAGTGGTGCGCCCAGGCAGTAGTGCAGGCCGAGACCGAACGACAGGTGCCGTTCGGGTCGCCTGCCCGGCAGGTAGCGGCCGATGTCGAAGCGGTCGGCCTCGGGGAAGGCCTCCGGATCGCGGGCGGCCGAGCCGATCAGCACGATCACCGCGTCGCCGGGGACGAAAGTCTTTCCGGCGAGCTCGATCTCGTGCCGCGCCGTGCGGGTGGTCAGATGCACGGGTGGGTCGTAGCGCAGCACTTCGTCGACGGCGGGCGCGCACAGCGCGGGGTCCTCGCGCAGTCGCTGGAACTGGTCGGGATGGCGGATCAGGGCGAGCAGCCCGTTGCCGATGAGGTTGACCGTGGTCTCGTGCCCGGCCACCACCAGGATGAGCAGGGTGCCGATCAGTTCGGTCCTGGTCAGCCGGACGCCGGCCTCCTCGGCGTGCACCAGCGCGGTGATCAGATCGTCGCGCGGGTCGGTGCGGCGCTGGGCGATCAGATCGCCGAAGAACGCGTCGAACGCGTGCACCGCCTCGGTGCGCGCGGCCAGCTCGGCGGGGCTCAGCAGAGTGTCGGGGTCGAGGCCACGAGCGATGTGGGCGGAGATCTCCCGCACGTGGGCGTGGGCTTCGGCGGGAACACCGAGCAGTTCGCAGATCAGGGTCAGCGGCACGGGGTAGGCCAGCGCCTCGAGCACATCGGTCTCGGCATCGGCCAGCATCGCCGTGAGCAGCCCGTCGACGAGCCGGTCGGCGCGCTCGTGCAGCCCTGCGACGGTTCGGGCGGTGAACGCCTTGCCGACCAGGCCGCGCAGGCGGGTGTGGTCCGGCGGTTCCATCCACAGGAAGGAACCGGGCAACTCCACGTCACTGTCGCCGTGCAGCAGGTCCGGCTCCTCGGCATGGCTCCAGCGCGGATCGCTCAGGATCGCCTGGGCCTGCGCGTGCCGCGGCACCAGGTGGGTCTCGCGCGGGCCCGGCACGAACGGCCCTGCGGCGCGCAGGGTTTCGTAGCTGGGATACGGGTCGTGGCGGCAGTGCGGCGCGACGCTCTCCAGCACCGCGATCTGCACCGGGGTCGGGTCCTCGACCGCGACATGATCGGAAGTCACCGGCAGCTCCTAGAGGCGATTTCGGTGCGGGGATTTCGCCGCTCATCGTCGCCGCGCGGTGTCCGTGAATTCGCGAAGTATTGTCTGCTCCGATCGGGCGATAGTCGAATATCTTTATCAGGCAGAGCAATTGGACGATCGACGGTGATTATCGGCGCGCGTATTTCGTTAGTCGTTCAACGCGATGTCATATGGCACTGTTGTCGTTTCCGGCATGAATTCCTCGCGTTCGAGCGACACGCTCACCACCCTGCTGGCCGGGGTCGCCGCCGAACGGCCGCGCGTCACGGCGACGTTCTGGTCGGTGTCGGAGCAGCTGGACAACGCCGAGATACAGGCACGCGCCCGGACGACGGCGACCGCCTTGGTGCGACGCGGGATCGGCCGTGGCGAACCCGTCGGCGTGCTCAGCCCCAACGCGCCGGAGTTCCTGACCTCCCTGTTCGGCATCGCCGCCGCGGGCGCTGCCGCCACTCCCCTTCCGCTGCCCGCGGGCGCGAGGGCGACGGCCGCCTATCCGACGAAGCTGGCGGCGATCACCGCCGCCGCGGGCATGCGGACGGTTCTGGTCTCACCCCGATTCGCCTCGATGGTTCCGCTGATCGGGGACATCGGCGTCGAATTCGTCGACACCGGCGCGCTCGTCGAGGATGTCACCGCCGACGAAGACATCCTGCCGACGCCGGACCCCGATGATTTGGCCATCGTGCAATTCACCTCCGGCAGCACCGCGCTGCCCAAGGGTGTGCGGCTCACCCACGCGAATGTGGTGAGCGGACTGGCCGCCATCCGCACCGGTATCGATCTCGGGCTCGATGATCAGGGCGGGTTCTGGTTACCGCTGTTCCACGACATGGGACTGTTCGGCACCCTGTCGGCGGTGCTGCGCGGCATCCCGGCGCACGTGTGGTCGCCGCTCGCGTTCGTGAAGGATCCGGCGCGCTGGCTCGCCGAGTTCGCCGCGACCGAGACCACGATCACCGCGATGCCGAACTTCGGCTACGAGGCGCTGCTGGCGGCGATCCCGCCGGAGCGGGTCACCGACTACGACCTGGGGCACTGGCGGATCGCGTTCAACGGTGCCGAACCGATCGCCGAATCGGTGGTCAGCGCGTTCCGCGAGCGGTTCGCGCCCGCCGGTTTCGCGCCGTCGACGATGTTCGGCGTGTACGGCATGGCCGAGGCCACCCTCGCCGTCGCGTTCCCACCGCTGCTGCGCGAGCCGGTGTTCGAGTGGGTCGACCGTGCCCTGCTCGCGGACGCCGCGGTCGCCGACGTGGTCGCGCGGGACGCCGACGGGGCGCGGGCGGTCGCCTCGGTCGGCGCGCCCGTCGACGGGATCGCCGTGCGGATCGTGCACCCCGACACCGGCGCCGACCTACCCGACGGCCGGGTCGGCGAGATCCTGATCCAGGGCGCCCCCGTCACCGACGGTTATCTCACCGCCGACCCGGAGGCCGCGGCCGACCGGTTCGTCGACGGCTGGCTGCGCACCGGCGACCTCGGCTACCGGCGCGGTGGCGAACTGTTCGTCACCGGCCGCTGCAAGGACATGATCACCGTGCGCGGCGTGAACTACTACGCCCAGGACGTCGAGGCCGCCGTCCGTGACCTCGACGGCGTCCACAAGGGCCGCTGCACCGCCGCCGTCGATCCCGACGGTGACGACGTGATCGCTCTCATCGCCGAAACCGAACGCACCGGCGCCGCGGCCGACACGCTCGCCGACGCCATCCGCGCCGCCGTCACCGCCCAGCTCGGGCTCGGCGCGGTCCAGGTGCACCTGGTCGCACCGCGCAGCATCCCCCGCACCAGCAGCGGCAAGCTCCAACGCCTCGCCGCCCGCGATCTGATCGGCCGGCGATGACGCCGCGCCCGGCTCCCCCTCGATCGAACGGAGTGCCTCGTGCACAGCTTTGACGTGTTCCGCCATTACGAACGCCTGCACTGGAAACTGAGCGATCTCGACCTGCCCGCCGTCGACCCGACGCTGGTCCGCCCCGAATACATCACCCTCGCCAAGAGCGCGGCCATGGGTGAGTCCAATGTGATCGCCGCGGTACACGGCTTCCTCAACGAATTCGTCGACGACTACGACTTCTCCACCTTCGCGGTGGTGTGGGGCTATCAGGAAGTGCAGCACCACTACGCGTTCCGCTCCTGGCTCGGCGCGATCGGTGAGGACGTCGAGGACCGTGCCGTCGACGCCATGCGCGAGCCCTACGCACCGGGCAGCACGCCCTCGGCGACCCTGGCCACCAACATCATCTCCGAGCTCACCGTCAACCACGTGTACCGCGCGGTGTCGAGCTGGGTGGCCGAACCGGTGCTGAAGCAGTTGCTGCTCAACGCCAGTCGCGACGAAGCCGGGCACGCGCGCGAATTCATCCACTACACCAACGAGCGATTGAAGAAGCGCCCCGAGGAACTGCCCTCGGTGCTCGAAACCTTGTACGTCTACAGCTCCGAGGCCAAGATCAAGCACCCGGTGAGCACCTTCAAGGCAGGCATCGCCGAACTCGGCGACCACGAGACCATCGACACCGGCTTCGAGTTGTTCCTCGAGCAGGTCGCCGCCGAAGGCGAGCTGGAGGTGCTGCACGACAAGGTGCGCCGCACCTTCGCCTCCATCACCGGGCTCGACCTGTCCAGTAACGCGAAGGTGCGTCGCGCGCTGGCCGACGCCATCGCCTGATGACTGCCGCCGACGCCGTCGTGGTGCCGTGGTCGGTGATCCCCGACTACCACTGCTTCGGCTGCTCCCCACACAATGCCGCCGGGCTGCGCCTGAGTTTCACCCCGCGCCCCGACGGCGCGCTGGAGGCCACGTTCCGGCTCGGGCGGGCCTTCGAGTCCTATCCCGGTGTCGTACACGGTGGTCTGATCGGCGTGGTGTGCGACGAGGTGATGGGCAACCTCATCGTGCTCGCGCGCAACGTACCCGCCTTCACCGTCTCCCAGCGCACCCGTTTCCTCACACCCCTGTTGATCGATCGCGAATACCGCTGCGTGGCAATGCTTCCGCCCGAGCGCGGGCCGGGACCGATCGCCGCGCACGCGGAGATCCTCGACGCCGATGGCGCGGTGTGCGCGTCGTCGACGGCCACCTACCAGCCCTTCGATCTGCACGCGGTCCGCGACCAGCTCACCCTCGACGACGACGAAGTCGCCCTGCTCGACCACGCCCTGTCCACGGCGAAAACCTTCTCCCCGAACGGAGCCCGGCCATGACCACCACTTCCGCCGACACCATCCTGCGCACGGTCACCGAGATCGCGATCTCCGAAACCGGCTTACCCGCCGCCGAGCTGGCCCCCGACGCCGACCTGCGCGCCATGGCCGGTGTCGATTCGGTGCGGGTGCTACGGATGATCGCGCGCATCGAGCGCACCTTCGACATCGAGCTCGAGGACGAAGACGTCTTCGGCATGTCCACCCTGGCCGAGGTCACCGCCGTGGTGGAGCGCTCTGTCCGCGAGGGGCGGTCGGCATGACGGTCGTCGCCGATACCAATCAGCACTACGATCTCGATCCCGACATCTTCGGCGAGTTCCTCGATCCGCTGCGCAAATACAGTGCGGCCCTGTACGAATCCGCCGACGACACCCTGGAGACCGCACAGCGCAACAAGCTGCGTTTCGTCGCCGAGCGGCTCGGGCTGCGCGGCGGGGAACAGCTGCTCGACGTGGGCTGCGGCTGGGGTTCGCTGATCCTCTACATGGCGAGCGAGCTGGGTTGCCGCACACTGGGAATCAGCCCGGCACCCCGGCAGCACGACTACATCGCCGCGCAGGCCGCCGCACGCGGGGTGAGCGATCTGGTGCGCACCCGCGTCGGGCATTTCGAGCACCTCGACCTGCCCGCGCGCGGCTTCGACGCCGTCACCCTGCTCGGCTCGATCGTGCACATGCCCGAGCCCGACGAGGTGTTCCGCCGTGCCAAGGCGGTGCTGCGCCGCGGCGGCACCCTCTACGTGTCGGAGAGCTGCTTCCGCAACGCGGCCACCCGCACCGCGTTCGACGATCGCGTCGGCACCGGGTTCGTCCGCGAGGACATCTTCGGTTTCGGTGAACTGCGCCCACTCTCGGAACTGGTCGCGGCCGCCGAGAACGCAGGCTTCTCGGTGATCTCGGTGGACGACCTCACCGCGAACTACCGGCGCACGATCGAGGACTGGATCGCCAATGTCGACGCCGCCGCCGACCGCATCGACGCGCACGGCGCCGGCCTGGCGGCCAAGCTGCGCCACTATCTCGAGATCGCCAACGCGGGCTGGGGTTACACCACCAAGCACTACGCGCTGGTCTGCCGGAATGCCAGGTAGGACATGATCAGCACACCGGGGCTGCTGCCCGTGACCGAGCTGACCGCCGCGGTCGACGGCTTCCTCGCCGCCTCCCCCGCTGCGCGCGCCTGGGACGTGGAGACCGCCTTCGACTGGACGGCCGCCGACGCGGGCAGGCTCACCGAGGGACAACGATCCGCGGTCCAGTTCGTCACCCTCATCGAAGACCACCTGCCCGGCTATTTCGATGTCTACCACCGGCATTTCCCGGTCGACGGCAGCGTGGATCTGCCGACCTTCGAACACAATCGGGAGCTCTACCACTTCACCGTGCGGTGGGCGCTCGAGGAGGACACCCACGCCAGGGCACTGGCCCGCTACCAGGAGGCAGCGGGCATGGCCGAACGGTCCACGCTGCGTACGGAATTGGCGATCGAAGGGCACAAACCGTTCGACCTGCCCTACGACCATCCCGTGCAGTTCTTCGCCTACGCGCTGGTGCAGGAGAAGGCGACGCAGATGTACTACCAGCAGCTGCGCGACGTCGTCGCCGATCCGGTGCTCGCCGCGGTCCTCACCCGGCTGTCCCGTGACGAGGCACGACATTTCAGCTTCATGGCCGAGGTGGTGACCCGGTACCTGCGCCACGACGGTGACGCGGTGGTGGCGCCCATCCGCGACGTGATCGCCCATTTCCGGATGCCGCTGTCGGACACGCTGCGCGGCTACTGGCGGTGGGCGCTGCGCATCGCCGAGGTCGCCGACTACGACCACACCGCCGCTTACGAACACCTCGTGAAGGTGATCGACCGCGCGGTCGACACGCGAACCGAGCCGATCGACGAGCTCGTCGCGTTCGTCGAGAGCTGCCGTTCGCTGGCCTGAGCCGACGGCACCGGCCCCGCCCCCGATCGGCTCGGGCGCGGGGCCGGTGCCGTGCGGTCAGTTGCCCTGTGCCAGTACGAGAATCGTCGTGGAGCCGTGGGCGATGAGCTTGCCCGCCGCATCGGTGATGCGCCCCTCCGCGGTAGCGGTGCGCCGCCCGACGTGCACGGCGGTGGCGTCGCAGGTGAGCCTGCTGCCGTCCAGGGTCACGGCCCGGATGAAGTTCACCTTCAGCTCCAGCGTGGTGTAGGCGATGCCGTCGCCGAGCTCGGTGAACACCGCGCTGCCCATGGCGGTGTCCAGGAGGGTCGCCAGGACACCACCGTGCACCGTGAACATCGCGTTGATGGTCGCCGGATTCGGGTCGAGAAAGTAGCGTGCGCGCCCTTTCGACGCGCTTTCCAAGCGAATTCCGAGTGAATCACCGACACCCAGTTTTTCTCGCAGTCCGCGTTCGAATACCGCGGTCAATTCGTCGACCCGCCGCTGCGCGATCACGTCGACGTCCATGTCGGTACTTGTCATGATTTTCCTCCCTGCGGACGATTTGCCTCCCATTCGAGCAGCCTCGAGTGAATTGCGGTTTGCCGCAGCCCATTCCATGCCGAACTCCGATTGCCTGATCGGGATCGCGCGCACCCGGCGAATCGTTCGCCGGACGCCGGTACCGTCGGTCAGATGGCCGACACCACCGCTGCTCCCCGCGTCGAGTCCATCGGCGCCGACTTCTTCGACGATCCGCACGCCCACTACCGGCGCTGGCGCGCCGCGGGCCCGGTCCATCGGGTCCGCTTTCCCGACGACGTGGTCCGCTGGGTGATCATCGGCTACGCCGAAGCCCGTGCGGCACTGGCCGATCCGCGCCTGGCCAAGGATGTCGGACAGGTCGAGGCGATCCTGCACGAGAAGCGCCGCGTTACGCGGTCGGACCCGAATGTGAGCGCGCTGCTGAGCCACATGCTCGGCACCGACCCGCCGGCGCACACGCGCCTGCGCAAGCTGGTGAACAAGGCGTTCACCGCCAAGCAGGTCGCCGGGCTGCGTCCCCGCATCGAGCAGATCACCGAGGACCTGCTGGACGCGACCGCCGACCGCGACGAGTTCGATCTGATGGAAGAGTTCGCCAATCCCCTACCGGTGACCGTGATCTGCGAGCTGCTCGGGGTGCCGTTCGCCGACCGTGACGATTTCCAGGCTTGGACCCGCGCACTGGTCACCGTCGTCGGCGAGGGCGAGGACGAAGAGCGCCCGGCAGCAGGCGCCGCCATGGTCGGCTATCTGGCCGATCTGGTGCGGGCCAAGCAGGCCGATCCGGCCGACGATCTGCTCTCGGAACTGGTGCTGGCCGACGACGACGGCGACCGGCTCACGGACAAGGAGCTGGTGTCGATGGCGTTCCTGCTGCTGGTCGCCGGACACGAGACCACCGTCAATCTGATCGGCAACGGCATGAACGCGCTGCTGCGCGACCGGGCACAGTGGCAGGCGCTGTGCGCCGACCCGGCGGCGGTGCCCCGCGCGATCGAGGAGTTCCTGCGGTTCGACGGGCCGGTCGACATGGCCACGGTGCGCTACACCGCCGAGCCGGTCACCCTCGGCGGCACCGAGATCCCGCAGGGTGAACTCGTCTACGTGTCGGTGGCAGCCGCCAATCGCGATCCGGCACGGTTCGCCGATCCGGACACTCTCGCCACCGATGGGCATACCACCGGGCACCTGGCGTTCGGCCACGGCATCCATTTCTGTGTCGGCGCTCCGCTGGCCCGGCTCGAGGCCACGATCGCCGTCACCGCCCTCCAGCGCCGTTACCCCGACCTGCGGCTGGCCCCGGCCGCCCTGACGCCACGCTGGCAGACCAGCACGCTCATCCGCGGTCTGCTCGCATTGCCTGTGCTGACACGCTGACCGCATCGAAGCCGGACGGCGAAAGACCCCGCCCGATCGCAGGATCGGGCGGGGTCGGGTGTCCCCCGGTCGCTCTATACCGGGTCTTCGACCACCGTTACTTCGCCGGTGCGTTGAACGGCTGGTTGATGGTGGTGAAGTACTGGATCGCCGCGCCGATGGCCACGGGCGCGGTGATGAAGATCTGCCCGGCCAGGGTGCCGAGCGCGCCGACGGCGAGGATGCCGCCGATGCAGCCGACCGCGGCGGCGGGCAGGAACGGGCCGAACAGGCCGACGATGGTTGCCGCGGCGACGGTGGCGCCGACGATGCCGCCGAGCACGCAACCCACCGCGGCGCCGCCGATCCCACCGACCAGGGTGCCGATGGCGGCGCCGGTGGAGATGGTGGTGGTCAGCCTGGTCCAGGCCGCCACCTCACGCTCGTATTCGCTCTTCCACGGTGCCTTGTCCTCGAAGGGCAGGGCGACCGGCTTGTAGACGGCCTGCGAGGCATCCAGCTGCGGGCTCAGGGTCGCCGTGTTGCCCGCGATCTCGGCCACGATGGGCAACTCGAACTCGTCCAGCCGGAAGGTCAGCGGGGTGGCGGCGACGGTGGTGCCGTCGGGCGCCTTCACCTTGAACGCGCCGTCCTCGACGACCATGGAGCCGGCACCTGTGGTGATGACGGACTTACCGGCCACTTCCTGCGCAGTGAACTCGATCGGGGCGGGGGCCTGGGCCGACGCCGAGCCGGTGATACCGGCCGTGACGCCGATAGCGGCGGCGAGCAGCGCCGCGGCCGCAGCAGATTTCCTCATCGTATATTTCTTCCTCTCACATTCCCGGACGGGAATCGGGCGCGTCCGTTACGCGCACGTTCTGGGGGACAACCGATTCCGCGCGTGCTCACAGGTCGAGCACCAGGACGCCGGAGCGGGCACGCGAGACGCAGAGCATCATCGTGGCGCCGCTGTCGCGTTCCGCAGGGGTGAGCAGGGAGTCGCGATGATCCACCTCGCCGTCGAGCACCGGGGTCTCGCAACTGCCGCAGGTGCCTTCGCGGCACGAGGTGAGCACCGCGATGCCCGCCGATTCGAGGACGTCGACGATGGACCGGTCGGCCGCCACCCGCAGCGTGCGGCCGGTCTGCGCCAAGCGGATCTCGAAGGCCGTGTCGGCCCCCGCGGGCACGACCGGCCGTGGCACGAAGCGTTCGGTGCGCACGGTGACACCGCCCAGCGCGCCCGCTGCCTCGACCGCCGCCAGCAGCGGTTCGGGACCGCAGCAGTACACGGTCGCGCCCGGCCGGTCGGCCAAAATCTCCGCGATCGGCAGCAACCCGGCCTCGTCCTGCGGCACCAGCCGCACCCGGGAGTCCGCGGCGAGGACGTCGGCGAAGGCCATGTGCGCGCGGCTCCGGGCGCCGTAGTGCAGCGTCCAGTCCGCGCCCGCCCGGTCGGCGGCGGCGATCATCGGCAGGATCGGGGTGATCCCGATCCCGCCTGCCACGAAGGTGTATCGCGCGGCAGGAGTCAGCTCGAAGTTGTTGCGGGGCAATGAGACCGACAGTGTGGTGCCGGGCAACGCTGTCCGGAACAGTACGGCCGAACCGCCCCGGCCCCGGGGTTCGTGCAGCACCGCGATCCGCCAGTGGTCCCGGTCGGCGGGGTCACCGCACAGCGAGTACTGGCGCACCTCGGCGGCACCCACCGCCACGTCGATGTGCGCGCCCGGCGTCCAGGCGGGCAGTTGCCCGCCGTCGACCGCGGCGAGCACCAGGGCGAACACCGCGTCGGCTTCCTCGGTGCGGTCGATCACCCGCACCCTCACTTCGGTCATGCCCATCCCCTCGGCGGAATCGTTGTCGAGATCACCGTGGTGCAGCGGCGCCCGGTTCGCCGCCGTGGCATGGCGAGACGATTGGACCGATCGACGTTCACTATCGCCCCGGCCGCCGACCTGCCCGCCGCCCGAAACTGGCGGCATGACTCCCGTGTCGGAACTGGTCGACAGGACCAGGCAGTTCGTTCGAGATCACGTCATTCCGGTGGAACGCGAGGTCGTGGTCGGTGGCCGGGTCACCGACGACGCCCTGCGCCTCGATTTGCAGAAGAAGGCCAAGGAAGCCGGTGTCTTCGGCCCCCTGTCCGATCCCGCCTACGGCGGCCTCGGTCTCGACACCAGGGCGCAGGCCGAGGTGCTCGAGGCGGCGGGCGCCAGCCTGCTCGGCCCACTGGCGGTCAACGCCTGGGCTCCCGACGACGGCAACATCCACCTGCTGGCCGCGGTGGCGAACCCCGAACAGCAGCAGCGGTATCTGGCCCCGCTGGCCTCCGGCGAGGTGCGCTCGGCCATCGCCATGACCGAGCCTGCCCCGGGTGCGGGCTCGGATCCGCGGATGCTGGCGACCGTGGCCGAGGAGACCGACACCGGCTGGGTCATCAACGGCCGCAAACACTTCACCACCGGCGCGCAGGGCGCCGCGTTCACCATCTGTGTCGCCGCGACCACGGACGGTCCGACGATGTTCCTGGTGGACCAGGACAATCCCGGTCTGCGGGTGGGGCGTCGGATGCCGACGCTGGATCACACCAGTGCCCCGGGCGGACACTGCGAGGTCGAGTTCGTGGACTGCGAAGTCGACGAGTCCGCGATCCTCGGCACCGTCGGCGGCGGCCTCGACCTGGCGCAGGCGCGGCTGGCACCGTCGCGGCTGGTGTTCTGCATGAACTGGCTGGGACTGGCGGTGCGCGCCCAGCAGCTGGCCGCCGAGCACATCACCGGCAGGCAGTCGTTCGGGGTCCCGATCGCCGACCACGGTATGGCACAGGGCTTGATCGCCGACAACGAGATCGACATCGCCGCCGCGCGCAGCCTGGTCCGGGCCACCGCCGCCACGATCGACGAGCACGGCGCCACCTCCGGGCAGGCCAGGCACGAGGCATCGATCACCAAGACCTTCGTCTCCGAGGCGGTGTGGCGGGTGCTCGACCGCGCGGTGCAACTGCACGGCGGGCTCGGCGTCTGCGAGGACTACCTGGTGGCCCGATTCCTGGTGGAGGCCAGGGCTTTCCGCATCTACGAGGGTCCGTCGGAGGTGTTGCGCTGGTCGATCGCGCGGCGCGTCCTGCGCGGGCCGCGCTGAGAGGACGACGAGATGACCCGCAGCATCGCCGGATTCGGCGCCGCTTACCCCGCCCTCGACCCCGACGCCGTCGACTTCGGCTATCTGCGCGACGCCTCGCAGGCGCTTGTACCGTTCGGCGCGCACGTCGGCACTCTGATCACCGAGATCTCGGCCACGCGTTCGGTGGTGGAGATCCCCGCCGAACCGGTGATGTGCAACCACATGGGCACCGTCCACGCGGGCGCGCTGTTCACCGCCGCCGACATCGCGGGCGCCGCGGCGTTCGTCGGCGCGGCCGCGCACCGCCTGCACACCATCGACCGGCTGATCCTGCGCGGCGGCACCGCCGCCTACCGGAAGCCGGCGCGTGGCCGCATCCGTGCGGTCGCCGGCGTCGAAGCCGTCGAGCTGGCCATGATCCTGGCCGCCACCGCGAACGCGCGTTACGGCCTGTCCGGACGCGCCGAACTGCTCGACGACAACGACGTGCTCACCGCCGAGTTCACCTTCGACTACGTGTGCGATGTGCGCATCGCCGGAACGGACGACCAATGAATTCCGCAACGCCCAGCGATTCCGCGACCGGGGGCGGACGGGTGGCGGACGGGCCCGCGACCACGCCTGACACCAGCACAGTCGAGACCGTCGACGGAGTGCGGTTCACCCTGCGCCGGCTGGCCGCCGCCGACCCCACCGCCCCCGTGGTGCTGATCCTGCCCGCGATGGCGATGAAGGCCCGCAACTACCAGTCGCTGGCCAAGGCGCTGCACGCCACCGGGCTGTCGGTGGCCACCGTCGATCTGCGCGCGCACGGCGAGGCGGAGCCCGCGTTGGGCGAGCACACCGACTTCGGGTACCGCGAGATGCTCGAAATCGACCTGCCCGCCATCGTTTCCGCGATCGAGGAGCGCTTCCCGCAGGCGCCGCTGCACCTGTTCGGGCACAGCCTGGGTGGCCAGCTGGCCCTGCTGTTCGCCGCCGCCGAACCCGAGCGGGTCGCGGGGGTGACCGTGATCGGCACCGGCACCGTGTTCTGGTGGGCGTTCGGTCCGCGCCGCTGGTTCGAGGCGCTGAGCCAGATCCAGTGGATCGGCCTGGTCGCCCGCGTCAAAGGTTACTGGCCGGGTGGGGTGCTGATCCCGGCGCCGATGCCGGGCGGGGTGATGGTCGACTGGTCGATCCACTCGCTGACCAGCTACTACCGTCCGCGCGGTACCCACCGTCGCTACAACTCGCTGCTGGCGGAGATGACGCTGCCGGTGCTCACGATCTCGCTGTCCGATGACGTGCTCGGCCCGAAGTCCAATGTCGACTTCCTGGTGTCGCGCATGCCCGCCGCACAGGTCACCCAGTGGCACATCGACGCGGACTCCGCCGTCGAGCACCGCGATCACTTCGCCTGGTTGAAGGATTCGCCCGCGATCGCGACCCAGGTGTCGCGCTGGATCACCACCGGCTCCGCGCCGGCCTGAGGAGAGACGTGGCACGACTGCAGATCCAGGCGGTGTCGAAGAAGTTCGACACCGACTACGCGGTGCGCGAGGTGAGCCTCGACATCGCCGACGGCGAATTCATGGTATTGCTCGGCCCCAGCGGCTGCGGCAAATCGACCCTGCTGCGGATGATCGCCGGACTGGAGGAACCGACCGAGGGCCGGATCCTGGTGGGCGGCACCGACGTCACCGACGCCGCGCCGCAACGACGCGACCTGGCGATGGTGTTCCAGAGCTATGCGCTCTACCCGCACCTGTCCGTGGCCAAGAACATCGGCTTCCCGCTGCGGGCCCGGCGCAGGCCGCGCGCGGAGATCGACAAGCGGGTGGCGGAGGTGTCGGCCACCTTGGAGCTGTCGGCGCTGCTGGACCGTCGGCCGGTGGCGCTCTCGGGTGGACAGCGGCAGCGAGTCGCGTTGGCGCGGGCCATGGTTCGCGATCCCGGCGCGTTCCTGATGGACGAGCCGCTGTCCAACCTCGACGCCAAACTGCGCAGCGCGACGCGCGCCGAACTGATCGCCCTGCACCAACGGTTGGGGGCGACGTTCCTCTACGTGACCCACGACCAGGTCGAAGCGATGACGATGGCCTCGCGCATCGCGCTGCTCAACGAGGGCCGGGTCGAACAGTGCGGCACACCCGCCGAGCTCTACGACCAGCCCCGCTCGACCTTCGTCGCCGGATTCCTCGGCGCGCCACCGATGAATCTGTTCCCCGCCGTCGTCACCGCGGCCGAGGGCACGCTGCGGGTGACCGCCGACGGGGTCGACGCCGCCCTCGCCATCACCGACGATCTCGACACCGCCACCCCGGTGATCGCGGGCATTCGCCCCGAGCGCCTGCGCATCGATCCCGCGGCCAACGACGTCCGCGGGACGGTGCGCATGGTCGAGAACCTCGGCAGCGAGGAGCTGGTGCATCTCGACGCGGGCGCGACCAGCCTGTGCGTGCGTGCCGCGCGCCCGGCCGGGGTCGCCGCGGGCGAGAACATCACCCTGCGCGTGGATCCCGCCGACATCCACCTGTTCGACCCCGACACCGGCTTGCGGCTGACCTGGCGTGCGCCGCAACCGGATTCGCCGAAGGCCGTGGACGCGGCGGCCGTGCCCGTCCCCTGATTTCCCGCACCACTCGATGAGGAGAACCACCATGAAACGCACCCTGCCCGTCCTGGGCGTGGTGTTCACCACCGCCGTCGCCCTGAGCGGCTGCGGTCTGGGCGGCACCGTGTCCTCGGACACCACTTCCACCGCGCAGATTCCGGAGCTGAAGCCCGACCAGCAGGTCTCGATCACCTTCGAGTCCTACAACTACGGTCTCGCCGGTGCCTGGACCGATACGTTCAACGCGCTGATCGCCGACTTCGGCAAGAAGTACCCCAATATCAAGGTGACGGCGCAGAAGCCGCAGGGCAACAGCCCGAACCCGGCCACCGACACCATCTCCAGCATCCAGAACCAGATGGTCGCGGGCACCCCGCCCGATGTCGCGCAGCTCGGTTTCTCCGATCTGGACTTCACCATCAACCAGCTGCAGGCCAAGCCGATCGACACGCTCGTCGGCACGCAGGAGGTGGCCCGCAATTTCGACGGTCGCCATGCCTACGCCCCTCGCGCCCGCGTCCTCGACGACTGGAACGGCCACACCTACGGCGTGCCGTTCGTGTTCTCCACCCCGGTGCTGTACTTCAACGCCTCGCTGTTCACCGAGGCCGGGCTCGATCCGGCAGAGCCCCCGGCCACCTGGGCCGAGGTCACCACCACCGCACAGCAGATCGCCGACCGCACCGGTAAGGGCGGTGTGTACATCGACTGCCTGACCAAGACCGCCAAGGACTGGTGCTTCCAGTCGCTGGTGCGTTCCAACGGCGGCCGGGTCATCTCGGAGGACCGGCGCACCCTCACCTATGCCGACGCGCCCGTCGTCGAGGTGACGCAGATGGCGCAGAACCTGGTGAACTCGGGCAGCATGCCCAAGCTCAACCAGAAGCAGGGCTACGAGGCGTTCGCGCGCGGTGAGATCGGCATGATCCTCGAGACCAGCGCGATCCAGGGCACCTTCGTCACCGGTGCCAAGGACAAGTGGGATCTGCGTTCGGCGGCGATGCCCGCGTTCGGTGACAAGCCGACCGTGCCGACCAATTCCGGTGCGGGCCTGCACATCCTGTCCAACGATCCGGCCGAGCAGCGGGCCTCGTGGGAGCTGATCAAGTTCCTCACCAGCGAGGAGTCCTACATCAAGATCGCGCAGAACATCGGCTACCTGCCGCTGCGCACCGGCCTGCTCGACCAGCCCGACGGCCTGCAGGACTGGGCCGCGAAGAACCCGCTGCTGAAGCCGAACGTCGCCCAGCTCGCCACCATGGAGCCGTGGGTCTCCATGCCCGGCAACAACTATCTGCAGATGCGTGACGGCATGATGGACGCGGTCGAGGCGATCGTCTTCCAGGGCAAGGATCCGCAAGCGACCCTGACCGCGGCGCAGGCCGAGGGCGCCAAGCTCATCCCGGCGGCATGATGAGTGATCTGACCATCGTCCAGCTCACCGACACCCACCTGCGTCCGGCCGGTGAGCTCGTCCACGGTGTCGTCGACACCGACGCCAACCTCGCGCGGGTGCTCACCCAGCTGCGCGCGGCCGGGCAGCACGTGGATGCCCTGGTGCTCTCGGGTGACCTGTCCGACAACGGGTCACCCGAGGCGTACCGGCGGCTGCGGGCGGCCGTGGAGCCGGTCGCGGCCGAGCTCGGCGCCGAGATCGTCTACGTGATGGGCAATCACGACGAGCGAGTGGCCTTCGGCGAGGAGCTGCTCGATCGCGCCCCCGGTTCGGTTGATGCGGCCCTGCCGCACGATTCGTGCGTCGAGATCGCGGGCCTGCGAGTCATCGTGCTCGACAGCACGACACCACTGCGGCACGAGGGCAGGCTCGAACTCGAGCAGCTGGCCTGGCTGACCGAACGGCTGCGCGTGCCCGCGCCGCGCGGCACCCTGCTCGTGCTGCACCATCCGCCGATTCCCTCGCCGGTGGCCACCGCCGACTTCCTCAAGCTCGAGGACGCCGAACGGCTGGCCGACGTGCTCGCGGGCTCCGATGTGCGGATGATCCTGTGCGGGCACAATCATCTGACCGCCGCGGCGGCGGTGGCGGGGATCCCGGTGTGGATCGGTCCGGCGCTGTCGTATCGGATCGATCCGATGGCTCCGGTGGGCAGGCACCGTGGGCTGGCCGGATTCGGCTACAGCCGCATCGATCTCATCGGCGAGACGATGCTCGCGACGGCTGTCGAGGCGACTCCGGCGGTCTCGGTCTACGACCGGCCCGAGGCCGAGGTGCTCGAGCAACTCGCGGCGATCGCCACGCGGACGCGGTGATGTTCGTCATCGACGATCGGCAGGACCCGGCGCAGGCGGTGCCGAGCACCGCCGCGGCGGGTCCGCGCCGGTTCACCCGCCGCGCGCTGACCCGTCTCGTCGCGCCCTACCTGTATCTGGCGCCCGCGCTCGTCCTGTTGGTCGTGTGGACCTATCAGCCGCTGGCCCAGGCGGTCGAGCTATCCACGTATTCGTGGAACCTGCTGCCTACGGCCCCGATGAAACCGGTCGGCACCGCCAATTACGAACGGCTGCTGGACCTTCCGGCATTCTGGGGATCCCTCGGCCGCACCGCGACCCTGATCCTCGGGTTGCTGCCGTTCACGGTGCTGTTGCCGGTGCTCATCGCCCTGGCGAGCCGGCGCGTGCACGGCCGGGCCCGGACCGTCTATCAGGCGCTGGTGTTCGCGCCGTTCCTCGTCGCGCCGGTCGCCGCCGCGGCGGTGTGGCGGTGGCTGCTGCATCCGGGCACCGGATTCGTCGACCAGCTGCTCGGCACCGGCCACAACTGGGTCTACGACGCCTCGACCGCACAGGCGGTGATCATCGCGATCACCGGTTGGCAGCTGCTCGGTTTCGCGACGCTGGTGGTCTGGGCCGGACTGGCCGGGATCAGCGGCGACTACAGCGAAGCCGCGCGGGTCGACGGGGCGACACCGGGGCAGATCCGGCGCTGGATCACGCTGCCCCTGCTCTCCCCCACCCTGTTGTTCCTGGTGCTCACCACCGTGCTGCTCAGCCCCACCCTGTCCTTCCCGCTGATCGACTCGATGACCCAGGGCGGTCCGTCGCAGGCCACGACCAACATCTACTACCTGCTCTGGGACTACGCGTTCCACAGCTTCGACGCCGGGCTCAGCGCCGCGGCGGGTGTGCTGTTGTTCGTCGGCTTCGGCGCGCTGGCCGCGGTGCTGGTCTGGATATCGGAAAAGGTTGCCGTCCATGATGATTGACCGTCTGCGCGCGGCGGGCAGCCACCTGCTGCTCGCCGGCACGGCGCTGCTTTGTGTATTCCCCATCTACTGGCTGTTCGCCACGGCACTGCGCCGGCCCGAGGACGTCACCTCGCTCGCGCCGTTGCCGTGGCCGCTGTCGATCGACAACTACCTCGACGCGGCGCAGAAGGTGGATGTCGCGGGCCTGATCGCCAACACGTTCTTCGTGGCGATCCTGTCCGCGGCCGGGCAGCTGCTCATCGCGCTGCTCGCCTCGTACGCGTTCGCCATGTACACCTTTCCGCTCCAGCGGCTGATGTACCTGGCGTTCGTCGGCGTCTGGCTGGTGCCGTTCCAGGTGACCATGCTGCCCAACTACATCCTGCTCAACGAGCTGGGCCTGATCAACACGCTCATCGGCTGCGTGCTGCCGACCCTGTGCTCGGCGCTGGGCGTGCTGCTGTTGCGCCAGCACATGTCGGCATTCCCGAAGGAGCTCATCGCGGCCGCGAAAATGGACGGCCGCTCCTCCTGGGCCATCCTGTGGACCGTGGTCGTCCCCAACCTGCGCCCCGCGCTGGCCGCCCTCGGCATCCTGCTGTTCATCAACGCCTGGAACGAATACTTCTGGCCCGCCGTGGTGCTGCGCCAGTCCAACGACGTCCTTCAGCTGGGCCTGCGCAGCTTCATGGGCACCGAAGGCGACCAGTGGGGTCCCATGATGGCCCTGGCCAGCCTCGCCTGCCTACCGGTCCTGTTGCTCTACCTGGTGTTACAGCGCCACATCGTGAACGCCTTCGTCCGCTCGGGTCTCAAGTGAGCACCCGGATGTTCCTCGCCGTCTACGACGTCACTGCGGCCGGGGTGTTCAGTTCGCCGATGAGGGCGGTGTCATGGGTGGCGGCCCGGAAGCGCGGGTGATCGAGGATGTCGTGCAGGAAATCGGTGGTGGTAGCCACGCCCGGTCCGGCGATGGTGGTTTCGGCGAGGGCGCGACGCATCCGGGCAATCGCTGTCGGCCGATCCGGTCCCCACACGATGACCTTGGCCAGCAGCGAATCGTAGTGTGGCGGAACCGCATAGCCCGGTGCGACATGGGTGTCCACACGAACGAAAGGGCCGGCAGGGAGCTCACACCGGGTGAGGGTGCCCGGGGCGGGGGCGAACCCGCGTTCGGGGTCTTCGGCATTGAGGCGGCATTCGATGGCGACACCCTCGGGCCTGCGATCGGCGCCGAGGGTCAGTGGTTCGCCCGCGGCGATGCGCAGTTGTTCGGCGACCAGGTCGACCCCGGTGACCATCTCGGTAACCGGATGCTCGACCTGCAGGCGGCAGTTGACCTCCATGAAGTAGAACCGGCCGTCCGGGGCCAGCAGGAACTCCACGGTGCCCGCCCCGACGTAACCCGCTGCCGCACAGCCGCGGACGGCCGCGGCGCCGATGCGGTCGGCGAGGTCCGGCGCCAGGCCGGGGGCGGGCGATTCCTCGACCAGCTTCTGATGCCTGCGCTGCAGCGAACAGTCACGCAGACCCAGGTGCCGGACGGTGCCATGGGTGTCGGCGAGGATCTGCACTTCCACGTGCCTGGCCGATTCCAGGTAGCGCTCGACATAGAGCCTGCCGTCACCGAAAACGGCGGCGGCCGCGGCCCTGGTGTGCTGCCAGGCCGTGGCGAACTCGTCGCCGTCGCGCACGACCCGCATCCCGCGGCCACCACCGCCGGCGACGGCTTTGATGATCACCGGGTAGCCGATCTCGTCGGCCAGGGCGCGCGCGGCGTCGGGGTCGTCGACGGCGTCGCGGCTGCCCGGCAGCAGGGGCAGGCCCGCGTCGGCCATCAGCGCACGGGCGGTCGACTTGTCACCGAGCCGGGCCATGACCGCCGACGGTGCGCCGACGAACACGAAGCCCTCCGCCTGGCACACCTCGGCGAAATCCGGATCCTCCGAAAGGAATCCGTAGCCGGGGTGGATCGCGTCGGCGCCGGTGGCGCGGGCCGCCTCGATGATCGCGGGGATCGACAGGTAGCTGCGTTTGGCCGGGGCCGGACCGATCTGGACGTGTTCGTCGGCCAGGCGCACCGCCGCGGAGTCACGGTCCGCGGCGGAGTGCACCGCCACGGTGGCGATGCCCAGTTCGCGGCACGTACGGATGACCCGTACCGCGATCTCCCCGCGGTTGGCGATCAGGACCTTGCCGAAGGGGCGCGTCATCGCAGCGCCTCGAACACGATCAGGGCCTGGCCGTGCTCCACGGCGTCACCGTTGTCGACGAGGATCTCCGCCACCACGCCCTCTCGCGCCGCGGTGACCGGGATCATCAGCTTCATCGCCTCGATGATGCCCACCTGTTGGCCGGCGCGCACGGGGTCACCAACCGCGACGAACGGTGCGGCACCGGGTTCGGGCGCTCGATAGAACACGCCGACGGTCTCGGCGGTGAGCGGGAAGGTCGATGCGGCGCCGTTGTCGGCGGGCCTGCCCGCCCTGGCTGCGCCCCCCTCGGTGGGTTCGGTCGGGACGAGAACCAGATGTCCCGCCGGCTCACCCTCGCCGGCGGCCGCCGCGGGGCGCTCGCCCCAGGTGATGCGCAGCGACACCGGGCCGTTGGCGACCGTCACCGAGGTCGGGGCGGACCCGGTGGCGCCCACCGTCATGGCGTGGCGGCTGAGCACCGCGAGGCTGTGGTCCGCTTCGGTCGGGCTCACGGCCCGCACGGGAGGGTCGTTGGTCACGGACTCGGTCATCGGTTCTGCTCCTGAATCTTGGTGTGCGGATTGGTCGGTACTACACAAGCTCTGTCGCAAAGCGGTCAACGGATGGCGGATCAGGAAGCCGACCACGAGGTCTCCGGGAGGTCGCGGGCCAGGCCGTAGCCGCGGAAACGGTTGTGCCGCTGGGCGATCAAATCGGCACTCGGGCACGCCGCCAGCTCATTGACGGCTCGGCGCACCGCCCGCCGCAGCAGGGCCGCCGCGCCGACGGGATCGCGGTCGGCGCCACCGGCCGGTTCGGGGACGACGGCGTCGGCGATGCCGAGCTCGAGCAGCGCGGCCGCGTCCACCCGCAGGGCGGCGGCAGCACGGGGCGCGGCGGCCGGGTCCTTCCACAGGATGGCCGCACAGCCCTCGGGGCTGATCACCGAGTAGATCGCGTTCTCGCACACCAGGACCCGATCGGCCAGTGCCAGCGCGAGCGCGCCGCCGCTGCCGCCTTCCCCGGTGATCACGGTGACCACCGGCACGGGCAGTCCGGCCAGCAGCTTCAGCGATTCGGCGATGGCCACCGCCTGGCCCTGTTCCTCGGCCTCGATGCCGGGATAGGCGCCCGCCGTGTCCACCAGCGTGACGACGGGCCTGCCGAGCTTGGCGGCCAGGCGCAGCACCCGGGCAGCCTTGCGATAACCCGCGGGGGTGGGCATCCCGTAGTTGCGTTCGGTGAGTTCGGGTCCGGTGTGGCCCTTCTGGGTGCCGAGCACCACGACCGGCAGGCCGTCGAGGCGGGCCAGGCCCGCGATCATGGCGGGGCAGTCGGCCGACATGCGGTCGCCGTGCAGTTCGACGAAATCGTCGAAGGCACCGGCGAGATAGTCCAGGGTGGTGGGCCTGCCGAGCCTGCGGGCCGCGCGCACGCGATCCCAGGATTCGCCAACGGTGAGGGCGGCGGGGTCGGTGATCACGGCGTCGGCCTCGCCGGGCTCGGTGCGGTGCGGTGGTGGGGTGGTCATCGCGACCAGGCGGGCGAGCCGGGTACTCAGCGCCCAGCGATGGCAGATCATGTCGACGATGCCGTGCTCGAGCAGGAATTCCGCGGTCTGGAAGCCCTCGGGCAGGGTCTGGCCGATGGTCTGCTGGATCACCCGCGGGCCCGCGAAGCCCAGTCGCGCACCGGGTTCGGCGACGATGATGTCGGTGGCGGTGGCGAACGACGCCGCGACACCGCCGTAGGTGGGGTCGGTGATGATCGAGAGGGTCAGCACGCCCGCGTCGTCGAGGCGGCGCAGCGCCCGGCTGGTCTTGGCCATCTGCATGAGCGCGACGATGCCCTCCTGCATCCGCGCCCCACCGGATGCGGTCACGAGCACCAGCGGCGCCCGGTCCGCCAGCGCCGCTTCCGCCGCCGCGGTCACCGCCTCGCCGACGGCACTGCCGAGACTCCCGCCGAGGAAGCGGAAGTCCATGACCGCCAGCACGATCGGTGTGCCGTCGACGGTGCCGCGCACGCAGCGGATCGCGTCGGGCAGCTCGGTGCTCTCGCGCGCCTGGCTGATCCGTTCGGGGTAGGCGCGGGTGTCGGTGAAGCCGAGCGGGTCGGTGACGGTGGCCGCGGTGGCGATCGGCTCGGCCGAGTCCGCGTCGAGAAGCTGGTCGACGCGCTGGTCGGCGGTGAGCATGCCGTGGCCGTCGCATTCGGGGCACACCCGGCTCGCCCGCTCGTAGCGTTTACGGTAGATCATCGTGTCGCAGGCCGGGCACAGCATCCAGGCCGTTCCGGTGGTCGCGGTGGTGTCGACGACGGTCATCGGTCCTCCAGCGGACGTGGGACGTAACGGGCGCAGGCGGCGGGCAGCCGCACACCCGCGGTGCGCAGCTGGGCGACCCGGGTGAGATAGGCAGCGCCGAACAGGAGCTGGGCGGCGATCTCGGCGACGGCGCGGTTCTCCGGGGCGGCGAGATGGGTCCCGGCCGTCCAGGTGTTGAAGGCGCCCATCGCGGGGCCGCACCAGATCTGGTAGTCGGTGACCCGGTCGGCGTCGCCGCGGATGCTCCAGCCCGAGGACAGGCCGAGGTACCAGCGGAACACCAACGCCATCCTGGCTTTCGGGTCCCGCTCCGCGCCGGTCAGCTGGGCGGGGTCGCGCTCGGTGAAGTACCGGACGCACTCCTGCCACACCTCGTCGAGCGGCCTGCGGAACAGGGTGGCTTCCAGTTCGGCGCGCAGCGCGGTCGGCAGCGCGTCGAGCCCCGGGTAGGCGCGGTAGGTGTCGTAGAGCTTCTGCGCGCGGGCCGCGAACATCGTGCCCCGGCGCAGCACCTGCACCTGCACTCCGAGTTCGAACATGTCCGAGGAGGGCGACATGGCACAGTCGGCGAACTCGGCGCGCGCCAGCAGAGTCTTGGTGGCACCGCACTGCGCCGCCTCGACGGTCGACTGGTTGACCGACCCGGTCACCACGTAGGCCGCGCCGAGTCCGAAGGCGGCCGCGACGGCGTCGGGTGTGCCGAGCCCACCGGCGGCGCCGATCCGGACGCGGTCGGCGCCGGGCACCGTGGCGGCCAGGCGATCCCGGGCCGCGACCAGTTCCGGCAGCAGCACCGTCAGCGGCCTGCGGTCGGTGTGGCCGCCGGAGTCGGCTTCGGCGGTGATGTCGTCGGCCATCGGCACCTGTTCGGCGAGGCGGGCCTGCGCGGCGGTGATCCGGCCCGCCGCCACGAGCTCGCGCAGCAGCCGGGCCGGTGCCGGACGCAGGAACAGTTCGGCCACCTCGACCCGGGAGACCTTGGCGACCACCCGGTGCCCGATCTCGATATCGCCCCGCTGGTCGACGCGAAGGCCGAGGGCTCGATAGCGCACGACCTCGGCGGTCAGGTCCATGAACGCGGACGCCTCCACGCAGCGGACACCGTGCCGCAGGCACGAGTCGACGATCGCACGTTCCAAGGCGGGTTCGCTCGGACTGTGGATGAGGTTGCAGGCGAACGGCTTTGCGCTCAGGTCGGCGGCGAGCTCGCCCAGTGCCGCGTCGACCGTGGCCGGCGCGACGCCCGCGGCGCCGTAGGCGGCCAGGTAGCCGTGCCGCGCCATGGCTTTCACCAGAGCGGGTGAGGCGATGCCGTTGGCCATCGCGCCCGCGGCGTAGGCCGCGCGGACGCCGTGGGCTGTGCGGAACGCACTGTCGCCGAGCCGTTCCGGCGGAAGCGGCCCGACCGCGGCGAGCACCTCGGCACGCGCGGCGGCGGTCTGGTCCGCGGTGGCACCGACCTGTCCGTCGGCGCGGACGATCCAGACCGGCGAGTCCAGATCGAGCAGCAGGGCCGTGATGGCCTCGGTGGTGGTGGCGACCGCCACGGTGCGCATCGTGGTCATCACGCTCTCCGATCGACGAGTTCGACGGCCAGGTCGGTCACTTCGTAGATGCGCAGGCCCGGCTTCCACAGCGAGCCGTCCACCACCGCTGTCACCCCGTGTGGTCCGCGATGCAGCGCCTTGACGTGGGCTTCGAGTTCCACGGTGCCGTCGGTGGGCAGGAACTGACCGCGGTAGCGCCAGCTGAAGGGAATATCGGCCGGGATGCGGAACACCGGGTCGGCCATGCTCGCGGCGTGACCGGCGTCCAGCAGCCATTCCTGGACGGCGTGGATCACCGATTCGACGCCGAGTGAGCCGGGGATGACCGGGTCGAGGTGGAAGTGGCGGTCGAAGAACCAGTCGGCGGGGTCGATGGGCCGCAGCGAATGCAGGTATCCCGCACCGTGTTTGCCGCCGCCGTCGACCACGTCGACCTGGTCGATGAGGGCCAGTGTGCGGCGCGCGCACAGGGGTGCGTGCGGGTCGGCGCGGCGGGCGGCCACGTCGATCGTCCGGACTTCGGCCGTCGGGTTCTCGGCCAGCCAGGACGGTGCGGGGCGCCCGGCGTCGAGCCCGGTCTGGTTGGCGAGGGCCTCGTCGCTGAAGTAGCCGAACATGGTCTCGCCGGTGTAGAAGGGCGCGCCGTCGACGCTGAGCGTGTAGTCGAAGGTCTGCAGGGAGGAGCCGGGCAGGATCGTCGTCGACAGCAGCCGCGAGGACTGTTCTATGGTGCGGTCGCGCAGGTCGACCTGGCGCAGGACCGTCGCCGTGCCGCCGAGATTGCGCAGGCTGAGAGTTGTACCTGGCTGGGTCAGCGTAGGTCCCGCGTAGTAGCCCATGAGCAGGGCCGCCTGCAGCGAGGTCTCCATGTACACGAAATGCGGCATGGATTCGTTGGCGGTGTCGGCGTAGTA
Source organism: Nocardia sp. NPDC023733 (assembly GCF_040639775.1). Taxonomy (NCBI): domain Bacteria; kingdom Bacillati; phylum Actinomycetota; class Actinomycetes; order Mycobacteriales; family Nocardiaceae; genus Nocardia; species Nocardia sp. NPDC023733. Next base: position 2,305,072 of record NZ_JBFAAN010000001.1, read on the forward strand.
CCAGGAGTCGGCGGGCGAGTCGTATTCGGTGGTGTACGCGGCGTGGTCGAGAGTGCCTCGCGCACCGTCGAATTCGCGTACCCGGTCGACCAGGAGCAGGCCGCCGGTGGGCAGTCGGGTCGCGCGGACGCCGGTGTACTCCGCGAACTCGTGGCCCATGGCGATCGCCTGGTCGCCGCGAGCGAGGTGGGTCATGTGGAATTCGTTGAGCAGCAGGCTCGGTACGGCCTGGCCGGGTCCGACGCCCGCGCCCGGCGCCTCGGTGACGGTGACCTCGACGGACAGACCGGGCTCCCCTGCGGAGAAGCTCGCCGTGCCCGTGACGTGCGGACGGGGTACGAGATCCAAGGCGCTCACGATGAGCTCCAAGGTGCGGTGGGCCGTGACGCGTCCGGCGACAGCAGAACCGGTCGAATAACCCTGGCCCACGGGAGGCGCAGGGAAGCTCGGCGGTCGAAGTGGCACGGTCGCCGTGGTCGATGTGCTCCCCGACAGGCACAGGTGCATGCCGGTGAACAGCGCGAACACCTCGGCGGCCTGGCGGGCGGCGACGTCGGGCGCGCCGTCGTACCGGGCGACGACCCGGCCGTCACCGGTACCGCCGTACAGCTCGATCGCCTCGATCGCGTCGAGTACCAACGGTTCTCCAGCGGCCAGGCGCGCCGCGACCTCGACTCCGTCGCGCCGGTAGCCCGGCCCGAACACCTCCGCGATCGCGCCCGCGGCCAGCGCCTCGAGGGCCGCGCGGTCCAACTCGGTGCGCGTGGTGCGAGCCAGTGGCTTGAACGCGCCCTCCCTGGCGGCAACGGACGCACGGGATGCTCGATCGCCGACCGGTGCTGTGACGCCGACCGGTGCCGTGCCACGGTGGCCGGGCACTGCCGCGCCGGGACCTGCCACGGCCCGTTGTGCGCCCGCGCGCGGGGCCGCGATCCCGGTGTCGGGTAGTTCGGCGCTGGTTTCGCCTGCGGACACCTCGCGGTTCGCGGGTGACTCGACAGCGGCACCGAATGCCCGAGCCTGATGCCCGCCGAGAACGGCGGTGGCGATTCTTGCGTCGTCGGCTGCGCCACCGGGTACACCGTGGAGCGCGAACGATGTCCCCTCACCGGCGGGAAACACAGCGGAATCCGCCGCACGCTGTTGACCCCGAACGGCGATGGAGTCCGTCGCACGGACGCCAACGCTGTTGCTGGGCAGGGGTGTTCCCACAGCCCGCGTCCACAGCGCACGCTGTAGGGCGACTTGCGCGGCGAGGGCGGCGCGGTGGGCGGTGACGACGCCGGTGCGGAGCTCGGCGATGGCGGCTCCAGGTGCGGCGGCGCTCGCCTCACTCGTCTCGGCGATCGCGGGCGCTCCCACATGTGTGGCACGGTCCCCTGCGGACTGGGCGTCATCCGGCGTCTGCCGAGTGAATTCCACTGCGCGCCCATCGGGCACAATCGCGTGCCCGGCGGGCTCCACTGCCGAGGCGGGGTCAGTCGTCCGGCTCGCGGATTCGGGGGCGGGCCGGTGGGGTGCGGAGTAGGGCGCCGGCCGGGCAGGTGCGGAGTCGGGCACCCACCGCGCGGGTACGGAGTCAGGCACCGACCGCGCGGGTACGGAGTCAGGCACCGACCGCGCGGGTACGGAGTCAGGCACCTCAGGCACCGACCGCGCGGGTGCGGAGTCGGGCGCTGGTCGGGCGGGTGGTGCGGTGTGCTGCGGCGCCGTCAGGGCGGGTTGGGCGGGGGGCGCGCCGATCGGGTCGAAGGCGATGCCGTCGAAGTCGAGGGCTGTCATCGGGTCCACTTCCTCACCGAGGTCTGGAACTTGTCCGTCAGGTCGGGCGTCGTGAGGACGGTGACGTCCGAGAAGCGTTGCAGCACCGTGCCATCGGTGGACAGTGCGGTGGCGTCGATGCGGGCTTCGAGGCTGCCCGCGCGTGGGTTGTCGACCACCAGGACGAAAGGTTCGGCGGTCGGGAGCGGGTGGTGGTAGTCGATGCGACCGACGCCCAGGGGCAGGCAGGCCGTACCGAGCAGCCGGTGGCCGAGGACGGGCGGGCCCTGCAGGATCAGGTCGGCGGCGACCGGGTCGTGCAGGTGGCCCGCGTAGGCGCCGACGGCGACGGGATCGGTGGGCAGGTGGCAGTCCAGGACGATCGCGCTGTCACTCTCGGCCCGGATCGCGCGCAGGCCCTGGAGCGCCGGACCGTGGAACTGGATGGCGTCCCGGTAGATCCGGTCTGCAGGGATGCCCGGTCCGGCGGGAATCGTTTGCCTGGCACCGCCGTCCGGGTTCGCGGCCAGCAGTAGGGTCGCCCGGAAGTGGGCGAGCTTGCCGTCGAAGACGGTGGCGCGCACCGCCGTACGGCCGTCGAGGTCGTCGATCGGGACGAGCTCGATCTCCAGCGCCGTGACCGGATGATCGAAGACGAGTCCCTTGAGCACCTGGTAGTCACGGACGCCGATCACGGTGCGGCCCGGCCTGGTTCGTTCGGCGAGGTGGATCATCGCGCCGAGGCCGAAGGTGGCGGGCAGCACGAGGTGGTCACCGATGCGGTGTGCCTCGATCACGGGTTCGTCGATCAGGCCCGCGATGTCGCGACGGGCCCGCACCGTGGCGGCCACGTGTTCGCCGGTCGACAAGGCGGTGGCGGCGCCGACCAGCAGGATCGGCTCGGACCGGCGGTCCGCGGTGAACTGGGTGGTGAAGGCGGCCGCGCCCGCGGCCGGGGCCAGCAGCGGGATGCCGCGCGCCCGGAAGTGCTCGCGCAGGTCGGCGGTAACCATGCCGCCGTCCCAGGCGCCCCAGTCGATCGCGGTGACGCGGTGCCCGGGGTGCCTGCGCTGCCAGCTCACCGCGAACCGGCACAGTGCCTCGTTGGCAGCGGCGTAATCCGCTTGGCCTGCATTGCCGAACAGACCGGCCACCGAGGTGAACAGGACCAGGTCCTTCGGTTCCCCCACCGCGGCAAGGACGGCGGCCAGAGCACCGAGCTTCGGACGCAACACGCGAGCGAGCGAGTCGGCGGTCTTGTCGGGAATCATCGAGTCGGCCAGGACCCCGGCGCCGTGGACGACACCGGTGATCCGGTCACGCCACGGCGCGACGGCCTCGGCGAGTGCCGTCGCGTCGGTGGCGTCGACGGCGAGGTAGTCGGCGCGGTCGCCGAGCGTCGCCAGGGTCGAGCGGATCTCGCGGACGGCGCGAATGTCGCCGCAGGCCCGCTCGATGTCTTTGGGCCGCAAACCGGTTCCCGCCAGCGCGCGCACCGCGGCGGGCTTGAGGTCGGTGTCGGGGACACCGGTCGCCCAGGCGGGCTCCTCACCGAGCGTGGTGCGGCCGAGCAACAGGAAGCGCGCCGCGCTGTGCCGGGCGAGCGCGAGGACGCAGGTGGCCGTCACTCCCCTGGCTCCGCCGGTCACCAGCAGCAGATCGTCCTCGGTGAGCAGCGTCGGCCCGAATCCCGTTGCGGTGCTGACGGTCTCGGTGACGACGGCGGGCTTGTGTCTGCTCGGCACCGGCGTGCGGCGCAGGCCCGAGGCGTCGACCCCGACCTCGATGGTGTCGATCGCGGCGTCGCACAGCTCCTCGAGCACGATCTGCGCCACCCGCGCCGGAGTCGCCGCCGGTGCGATGTCGAGCGCGCGGCAGAACAGTGTGGGTTCCTCGGCGGCAAGGGTTTTCACGACGCCGCCGAGCCCGCCGAGCAGGGCGTGGACCGGGTCGGCGTCCCCGCGCATACCTAGATGGCCGTCGAGCCGGGTGACCGTGACGAACCCGGCGCGTCCGGTCGCGCCGCGCAGGGCGGGCACCACGCGGCCGGTGACCAGGATCGTGTCGGTCAGGATCCGCTCCGCCTGCGCCCACTCCGTGGCGACACCCGCGACGACCACGCACAGGTCGGCGGCGCCGGTGTCGGCGCCGGGCTCGACCCGCCGCACCGTCCAACTGAGCGCGCGCAGCGCTTCCTCGATCGCCTCACCGTCGGTTTCGGCGGACTCGTCCAGGCACACCACCAGCGCCCGGCCTGCGGGCCGATACGGCTCGACCGCGAGGTCGACCGGGGCGAGCTCGACGAGTTCGACGACATGCCGCGGCGTTTCGGCCGCGGCCTCACCTTTTGGGTGGACATCACCCCCGGCCAGCTCGGCCACGATCTGATCCAGCGAGCGCAACGTGCCGAGTTGCTCGGGCCCGAGACTGGGCAGGGTCGGGAACCGTTCCTGCAATGCGCCGATCACCTGCACCCGCTTGATCGAATCGACACCGAGATCCGCCTCCAGATCCATTGCCGGATCGACCATCTCGACCGGGTATCCGGTTTTGTCGGCAACCACTTCCCGCAGCACCTGCCGCAGGGTATCGGCTGTGGGCGCGAGATCCGCGTCCACCGAGGCGACCTCGTCGGCGTCCGAGGCGGCGGCCGGGGCGGCGGAACCGCTCGCAGCGCCCGCCGCGGTCGGGCCGTCGTCGGCGAGCAGATCGGCGATCTGGTCGAGGGTGCGCAAGGTGCCCAACTGCTCGGGGCCCAGGCTCGGCAGCGACGGGAATCGTTCCTGCAGGGCGCCGATCACCTGCACCCGCTTGATCGAATCGACCCCGAGATCCGCCTCCAAATCCATTGCCGGATCGACCATCTCCACCGGGTATCCGGTTTTGTCGGCGACCACTTCCCGCAGCGCCTGCCGCAGGGTCTCGGCGGAGTGCGTGGGATCCGCGTCGGACGAGGCGACCTCGTCGGTGGCCACAGCCGAACCACCGGTCGGCGCGGCCGGGTCACCCGTCGCGGCGGAAGTGTCGGTCGCCGTGGTCGCCGAGTCGGTGGCGAGCAGATCGGCGATCTGGTCGAGGGTGCGTAACGTACCGAGCTGCTCGGGGCCGAGGCTCGGCAGCGACGGGAACCGCTCTTGGAGCGCGCCGATCACCTGCACCCGCTTGATCGAATCGACACCGAGATCGGCTTCCAGATCCATTGCCGGATCGACCATCTCGACCGGATAGCCGGTCTTGTCCGCGACGACTTCCCGCAGTGCCGCGCGGATCGCTTCGCCATTGAGCGCCTCCGCCCCCGCACCCTGCTCAGGATCGACGGTGGAGTGCTGAGCGTCGGAACCCGCTGTGCGAGCGGCTGTCTGCGCGGTTACCGATGGCGTCGCCGCGTGCTCCTCCGGGGCCACCGGTGCTGTTCCGGCTGCCTGCGGTGCGGTGTTGCTCGCACCGGTGACGCCCTGACCGGCCCGAGGACCCGTCGGGTAGGCGGTGCCGCTTTCGGCGGGAGTCACCGCCCCAGGCACGGTGTCCGTGGTGGCGGTACCGCTGGACAGCGGGGCCGGCTCGGGCAGGTGGCCGTTCGCCGGGGGCTGAGTGGACGCAGCGGTCAAGGCCTGAGTAGGCGCGGGGGCGTTCACCGCGTGCGGGGTGGTCCGGTAACTGGTCACCGAGTGCGAGCCGACGGCTCCCCTTTCGATCTCGGCCAGCTGGGCGAGCACTTCGCTTGCCCGCGAGTGACTTTCGCTGATGGCGACGCCGTGATCCTTCACGGCCTCGATGGCGCGCAGCAGGCGGTCGTCGATGGCACCGGTGCTCAGCACGCCCGCCAGCCCGCGGGCCAGGTCGAGCTGGCCGTCGAGGTACTGCCGGTGCGTGTCCAGATGCTGGACGAGTGCGGTATCGAGCGGATCGACGGGGATGGTCACGAGCTGTTCCTCCACAAGCGGGGGCACCGAGGGACGGCGCGAAAGTTCGGATACGGCAGGTGATTCGGAGATCGGGTACGACGGCGCGCCGGTCCGGGCGCCGACCACGGCGTGCGAATCCGCCGCGACCGAAGCCGGAACAGTCGCCGGCAGATCGGACAGGGTCGGGCCGCGACGCGGGGACGCGGTGGGTGAATCAACGAGTGCGGACACCGGTTCAGGGTCGGCGTGGGAGTGTGCTGCCGTATCGGCCGCGAGCTGGACGCGGTAGTCGCCCGACAACGCTTCGGCGTAGGCGGCGCGGCGGGCGGCGGGAACGTATTCGGGGGCTGAAAGGGTCACCGTCATCCGGTCGGCCGCCGGGGTGGTCGGCTCGGTGGCGGGGGCGGCGTAGCGGTTGATGCCCGACATCTCTACACCGAGGACGGCCAGCCGGACGGCCGCCCGCTTGAGCGCCACGTCTCCGTTGCCGATGGGTCCGGAATCGGTGGCGAAGGCGATCACGTCCTCGCCGAGGGTGCGCCGGACCAGCGAGGTCAGCACCTGTTTCGGACCGCACTCGACGAAGATCGTGCAGCCGTCGGCGTGCATGGCCCGCAGCGCATCGACGAACTCGACCGGCCGGCTCAGCTGCGCGGTCAGTGTCGCCCGGTTGGCGGCGACATCGGCGCCGTAGGACGCGCCCGCGGTGTCGGCGTAGACCCGCGCGTCGGGCTCGACGATGTCGACTTCCTCGACGGCGGCACCGAATTCGGTGACCGCGTGCGCCACATACGGGGTATGGAAGGCAGCCGCCACCGGCAGATCCCGGGTAGCCCAGCCCTTCTCGGCGCTGCGCGCGGTGAAGGCGGCGATGCCGTCGGGTCCACCTCCGACCACGATCTGGTCGGGTGCGTTGTGATTGCAGATCCACACGTCGTCGAGATCGGCGATCACCTCGGCGACCTCGTCACGGGCGGCGTTGACGGCCACCATCGTGCCTGCCTCCGCGTCGTCGGCGACCGTCATCGCCGCGCCACGCGCCCTGGCCAGACCGAAGAAGTCCTCGGTACTCAGCGCGCCGGAGGCCCACAGCGCGGTCAGCTCACCGAAGCTGTGGCCGAGATAACCGTGAGCCCTGAGCCCGAATTCGGTGAGCACCCGGAACTGCCCGGCCGCGAGCGCGCCGATGGCGGGCTGCGCGAATTCGGTACGGCGCAGAGCGGATTCCTGCTCGGTCCGGGTCTGCTCGGTGAACGCGGGCGGCGGGAACACCACCGCGCCGAGCCGCTGCTCGGCACCGACGAACGCGGCGTTGGCCTCGTCGAACGCCGCCCCGACGGGCGGATTGTTCAGCACGGTGTCCAGGCCCATGTCCACGTACTGGCTGCCCTGCCCCGCGAACAGCACGCCGACCTTCGGGTCCGGTACGGCGGCTGCACGGAAGTACACGCCTTCGGGGTGATCCCACTGCGCGGCATCGGGATTGCGCACCATTTCATCGACCGCCAGCGTCCGAAGATCGGCGGCGGTGTCCTCGTCGACCGAGACGAAGCCGATCCTGGCGTGCCCGGCCGGAATGTCACCACCGTCGGAGCCGGGGGTACTGCGCACGACGTCGATCAGCGCGGCGACATCGGGGGCGTGCCACAGGTGCGCACGCGGCACCTGGTGCAAGACCTGCCCGCGCGTCTGGTCGGCTTCCTCGAGGACGATGTGGAAGTTGGTGCCGCCGAAGCCCATCGCGGAGGCGGCCGCCCGGCGCACCGGGCGCTGCGGGTCACGCACCCAGGGGCGGGTCCTGGTGTTGACGTAGAAGGGCGTCCGGGTGGCGTCGATCTCGCTGTTGGGCGCGTCGACATTGATCGTCGAGGGCAGCACCTTCTGGTGCAGGGCCAGTGCCAGCTTCATCACCCCGGCCGTGCCCGCGGCGCCCTTGGTGTGCCCGATCTGGGACTTCACGCTGCCGAGCGCCGCGAAACCGGTCTCCGAACTGGCCTCGGCGAGCAGCCCTTTCAGCGCGGTCAGCTCGGTCTTGTCGCCGACGGCGGTGCCGGTCGCGTGCGCCTCGATCAGCTCGACATCGGCGGGTGAGCATTCCGCGTCGGCGTAGGCGCGGTCCAGCGCGACCCGCTGCCCCTCCGCACGCGGTGCGTAGATGCTCTTGGAGCGGCCGTCGCTGGAGGAGCCGAGGCCGCGGATCACCGCGTAGATCCGGTTGCCGTCGCGGCGCGCGTCGGCGAGGCGGCGCAGGGCGAGCATGGTGATGCCCTCGCCGAGCAGGGTGCCGTCGGCCTCGGCGGAGAACGGGCTGATCCGGCCGGTCGGCGAGAGCGCGCCGACCTTGCTGAAGCACAGGTAGATGAAGATCGAGTTCTCGGTGTCGACGCCGCCGGTGATCATCATGTCGGCGCGCCCGTCCTGCAGTTCGGCGATCGCGGTCCGGATAGCGGCCAGCGAGGCCGCGCAGGCCGCGTCGACGGTGCAGTTCATGCCACCGAGCCCGAGCCGGTTGGCCACCCGGCCCGCCACCACATTGGCGAGCAGGCCGGGGAAGGAGTTCTCCTCCCAGGGCGCGAACGCGGCGACGAACCGGCGTGAGATCTCGCCGACGTCGCTCTCGGACAGTCCCATCGACCGCCCCGCCTCCGCAAGCACGGGCGTCGACAGGCGCGCGGCGAGCGGATGCATCAGCGGCACCGGGCCGGTGGTGCCGAGCACCACGCCGGTGCGCGCGGGGTCGTACCACTGCGAACCGGTCGCGCCGGCATCGGCCAGCAGGTCACGGGCCACCCCGAGGCTCAGGGTCTGCATGGTGCTGGTGACCTCGAGCTGGTTCGGCGGCAGCCCGAACTCGAGCGGATCGAACGCGACATCGGGCAGGAAAGCGCCACGGCGCGAATAGGTCTTGTCCGGCGCCGAACGGTCGGCGTCGTAGTAGTCGTCCAAGCTCCAGCGCGACGCGGGCACCTCGGAGGTGCAGTCGACGCCGTCGATGATGTTCTGCCAGTACTCGCGGTGGGTGTGTGCCTTGGGCAGCAGACCCGACATCCCGACAATGGCGATCGGGTCGCGTGCCAGGCGTCGTTCGACGGTCACGAAAGGGTTCCTCTCAGGCGGCGACGGTGGTGGCGGTGGCCGAGGCGATCAGTTCGGCCGCGGCGGCGGCGAACAGGCGGTGGCCCACCGGACTCGGGTGCAGACCGTCGGCGGTCCACACCTCGGGCCGGGCCCATTCGGGCCTGGCGGCGATGTCGAGAAGCAGGGTGCCGGTGTCGTCGGTGACCCGGGCGAGGACATCGTTGGCGGCGGTGAAACGCTCGCGCAGCAGGGCGCGGAAACCGTCCGGCACGGGCAGGCGGGCGGGGATGTCGGGGTAACTCGCGGTGAACACGGTGGCATCTTCGGCCCGCAAGGTGGTGAAGATGGTGTGCAGGTTGTCGGCGAAACGAGCCTCGTCGTATGCGCTGACCAGGTCGTTCACGCCGACAACCACGCCGTAGAGGCCGGCCCGCGCCGCCGAGGTCGCCGGTGCGAGCTGGCTCGCGACGACATCGCCGGTGGTGGCGCCGTGCGTGCCGAAGTTGCGAATCGTGGTTGGCCGCAATCCGAGCTGACCGCCGAGGCGGGCGACCCAGCCCCGATAGCCACCCGTCGCGGCGGGGTCGCCACGGCCCTCCACGAAGCTGTCTCCGAGCGCCGTCAGGCCGGCCGCGATCACGCCGACACCCCGGTATTCACCACGTGCCGGTCGGCGACCGGGAAGTCCACTTCCTCGTAGAGTGCGGTGAGCTCGGCCTCACCGAAGAACTTGTCCGGCGGGTACAGCCCGGCGATCAGCCCGAAGAACTTCTTGGAGTAGTGCTCGCTGCGGCTGGCCGCGCGGAACACCGAGTCGTAGTAGGGGGTGAGGGTGAGCTCGGAGATCGACTGGGTGAGCTCGTAGGTGCTGGCGCTCTGGGCGTCGCGCTCACGCTGGTACTCCGGCAGCGTCTCCTCGAAGGACCGTGCACCCGAGAGGCTTTCGTGCACCAGGTCGGCCAGCAGCTGGCCGTACTTGAAGGCGTCGGTGATGCCCCAGCCGGTGAACGGGTCCTTGTGGTAGCCCGCGTCGCCGACCAGCGCCCAGCCGGGACCGAAGGACTGGCGACGGTAGTTGTCGGGGTAGAGCATCGGCCGGAACGGCTCGACGCGCTTGCCGGTCTCGCGCAACCGCGCGCCGATCTCCGGGTCGATCTGCTCGACGATCTCCTGCACCCCGGCATCGGGATCGGCGCGGAAGTCTCGGAACCGGTCGCGCTTGCGCATGACCGCCACCAGGGCCAGGCCGTCGTTGGTCGGCCAGGATGCGAACTGCTGCTCACCGAACCCGGTGCGATGGTGCATGCCCCAGTCCACGCCCTCGTAGTACGAGTAGTAGACGAAGCAGGCCGCGGGCGAACCCTCGTAGGTGGCCGCACCGACCTCTTTGGCGACAAGGGAGTTCGAACCATCAGCGCCGACGACCAGTTTCGCGCGGAACTCCTGCTCGGGACCCTCGCCGACGCGGCCGCGGATACCGGCGACCCGGTCACCGTCGCGCAGCAGACCGGTGACGGTGAAGCCCTCGATCACCTCGGCGCCGGACTCCCCCGCCGCGTCGACCAGGATCTTGTCGAGCACGGTGCGGCGCGGGCAGTACACGGCGTCGATGCCGTCGGCCGACGGATCGGCCATGCCCGGGATCTCGATGTCGGTGTAGGTGAAGTTCAGGTGCCGGATCGGCGGGCAGCCGGTGGCCACCACGGCGTCGAGCAGACCCCAGGACTTCAGAAAGCCGAGACCGGCCTGGTGGATGTAGTGCGTGGACGGGGTGTCGCTGGGAAAACTCGCGCGATCCACGGCGAGCACGCGGTGGCCCTGACGGGCCAGCAACATGGCCAGGGGCGAACCCGCGACCCGGGTTCCGACGACGATGACGTCATACATGATGTGATCACTTTCGGTGGTCGAATTCCGATTTCGAGTCTGTCGCCGGTGGAATACGGAAACCACTGGGGGCACCGCAATTCATCGGCCGATCGGTCCCGGCTATCGTCGGCGGGACAGGTGGGAGAATTTCGTGTCGCGTTACCCGCGTGACACGTAGAGCTGATCTATTTCGGCGGAACAGGTTTCGGCGATCGCGGCCCGGCGCAATTTCAACGACGAGGTGAGCAGGCCGGCGTCGACGGTGAAATCGCCGTCGATGATGCGGAATGCGCGAATGGATTCCGGTCGCGACACCAGGGAATTCGCCTCGTCCACGGCGGCCTGGATCGTCTCGGCGGGATCGCCGTCGGGATGCTCGGCACGCCACTTCGCGTACCGCTCGGCGTCGAGGGTGATCAGCGCCGTCACGAACGGGCGCCCGTCACCGACGACCATGCAGTTGCTCACCAGCGGGTGCAGCCGCACCCGGTCCTCGAGCGGGGTCGGCGCCACGTTCTTGCCGCCGGAGGTCACCAGGATCTCCTTCTTGCGCCCGGTGATCCGCAGGTGCCCGTCGTCGAGTTCGCCGATGTCGCCGGTGTGCAGCCAGCCGTCGGCGTCGACGGGCCGCTGGTCGGCGGCCGCGCCCCAGTAGCCGGGCGAGACGTGCGGGCCGCGGACGAGGACTTCGCCGTCGGCACCGATGCCGACTTCGGTGCCCGGGATGGGACGGCCAACGGTGCCGAGCCGGTTGGTGGACGGTGCGCTCACGGTGACCGCGGTGGCCGCCTCGGTGAGGCCGTAGCAGTTCAGGATCACCACACCGAACCCGGCGTAGAAGCCGACGGTGGTGTCGTCGAGGGAGGCGCCGCCGGAGATCACATAGCGCAGCCGCCCGCCGAACGCGGCCGTGACGGCGTCGTCGGTGGCGGTGGGCGCGGCGCCCTCGGCCAGGAGCCTCAGACCACGCTCGACAGCCTCGGCCTCCTGCCCTTCGGTGAGCAGCCCGCGGACGTGTTTGCGAATCTTCTCCAGCGCGTACGGAATCAGGGCGAGGAAGGTCGGGCGCAGCGTCGCCAGCGCCGGGACCAGGTCGGGCACGCCGGGCAGCAGATGGGTCCGGCTGCCGCCGTACAGGCAGGCGAACAGGATCGTCTGGCCGAAGACGTGGGAGAGCGGCAGCGCAAGCACCGTCGTGCCGTCGAAGATGCCCTCGGTCTGGCGCGCGGTGTTCGCGGCGGTGACATACATGTTGCGGTGGCTGATCATGCAGCCCTTGGCCAGGCCGGTAGTGCCGCTGGTGTAAACGATCATCGCGAGATCGGCGGCGCCCACCGCGGCGACCCGCGAGTCGAGGTCGGCGTGCTCGGCGGACTCGGTCCATGACCCGATCTCGGCGAACGACCACACCGCGCCGCCCGCGCCGGCGTCGGTCAGACGGGTTGCGTCGTCGGCGGTCTCGGCCGCGTGGAACCGGCTTCCGCTGTCGCTCAGGATGTGTGCGATCTGCGCCGGCGAAGAGGTCGGATACACCGGCACGATCACCGCGCCGACAGCCATGGCCGCGCAGTCGAGCAGCGCCCATTCCAGGCTCGTGCGGCCGAGCACGGCCACCCGGTCCCCCGCCACGACCCCCCGGTCGAGCAGGGCCGAGGCGAGCCCGCGGACCCGGGTGTCGAGTTCGCCGGTGGTCAGCTGGGTGCCGTCGGCGGCACCCAGCGAAAGACGGGCCGGATCACGCCGTGCCGCGTCGGAAACAATCGCGTACAGACTGGACGAATCAGCCGGAACGAATCCGTTCGCGGTGGCAGACACTGTATTCACGAATCGAATTCTTCACGGCGCCGACCATTCCCGTCGCTGCCGCACTCGCTGTTCCTACCGCGCGAAAGTCATGTCCTATCGACGGGTTCAGGCCGACAATGCGCGGACATCATCGAGTTGTGCCGATTCGACGCATTCCAGGAACAACGCGACCGCGGGATTCGGTTCGTCGGCCCGCCAGACGGCGTGCAAATCCAGGGTCGGTACCGGATCGAACAATTTCACCGCCACCGAACTACTGCCCGGCACCCCCATTCCCATCGAAATCGCGCGCGGCAGCGAGGCGAACCCGACGAGTGGTCGCACCGAGACCATGTGCGCGGTCGCGCCGGGGTCGTCGGCCGAATGCGTGACATTGAGCGAGATCCGGGTTTCGGCCGCCGACCGAAGGATGGTGTCGTACATCGCCGGACACTGTTCGCGGGCGAACAGCACGCAATCCTGACTCTGTAGTTCCGCGAACGGGACACCGGGCCGGTCGGCCCACCTATGTCGGCGGCCGACTACCGCGACGAGCGGAACCCGGTGCAGCAGGCGGCGATAGCGGAAATCGGCGGTACTGGGATGCCCGTAGACCAGGGCCACATCGAGAGAACCGTCGGCGAGGGCGGCCAGCTGGGGGCCGGTCCGCTTCTCCCACAGCGACACCACGATGTCGGGGTGCCGTTCGGTCATCCTGGTGAGTGCCTCCGGCAGCACATGCCTGCTGGCGGGCAGGTTGTAGCCGATGCTGAGGCTGCCCGCCCTGCCCTCGGCGGTGGCCTTGGCCGCCTGAGCGGCGCGGTCGAGCTGAGCGACGATCAGGCGGGCCTGGCTTTCGAACTCGCGCCCAGCGGGGGTCAGCCGGACCTCGTGGGAGTTCCGGGCGACGAGCTGGACGCCGAGGGATTTCTCCAGCTTCTGCAGCTGGGCACTGAGACTTGGTTGGGTCAGATGGAGGCGCTGCGCTGCGCGACCGAAATGCAACTCTTCGGCGATGGCGATAAACGAAACGAGATGTCGGAATTCCATGACGCCGGCTCCTTCCGAGTACCACCACGCTATCGAGGCCGGATAACCGGTGATGAATAGCGGTCGCCGCGCGCATTGCCGGTCGGTGAACCTGGCCGCGCCTCTTCCTATGGCACCGCGTTCGCGGCGTTCATCACCGCCTCGAGCGACGCTGCGACGGGCGAGGCGCCGAGGCCGAATGCCCATCCGGTCCTGCCCCCGGCTCGATATTCGACGTAGCTCACAGCGGTGCCGTCAGCCGCGGCGTGCTGGGTGAGGCCGAGGATCTCGATGGAGTCGGCGGTCTCGCCGAGGGCAGTGGTCAGGGCATCGACCGGGCTCGCCTCGTGGGTCGAGTGGTGCTCGGTGCCGTGTGCGCCCAGGACGATTTCGGTGGTTCCGTCGACGAACTCCCACTGTACCAACGTGATTCGACGCTCGACGGCGGTGTAGCTCTGCTCGAACAGGGCGCGGAGTTCTTCGGCGCTGATCTCCGCGCCGGTGTCGTCGGCGTATTCCTGCACCCGCTGCGCGAAGTCGATCTGCAGGCGGCGCGGCAGCTCGAGACCGTATTCGGTGTGCAACAGGTAGGCGATACCGCCCTTGCCCGACTGTGAGTTGACCCGGATCACGGCATCGTAGGAGCGGCCCAGGTCGGTGGGGTCGATCGGCAGATACGGCACCCGCCATTCCGCTTCGCGCTCGTGCACGCCGAGGGACGCTGCCCGCTCACGATGCTCGGCCATGCCTTTGCCGATCGCATCCTGATGGGTACCGGAAAACGCCGTGTGTACAAGATCGCCCACGTACGGGTGCCGTTCGTGGACGGGCAGACGCGTGCAGTACTCGACGGTGCGGCGGATCTCGTCGATATCGGAGAAGTCGATCATCGGGTCGACCCCTTGGGCGTGCAGGTTCAGCGCCAGGGTGGCGATATCGACATTCCCGGTGCGCTCACCATTGCCGAAGACGCAGCCCTCCACCCGTTGGGCACCGGCCAGTACGGCCAGTTCGGCGCAGGCGACGCCGGTCCCCCGATCGTTGTGCGGGTGCACCGACAGGATCACCGCGTCCCGCCGGGCGAGATTGCGGTGCATGTATTCGATCTGGTCGGCGTAGACGTTCGGCGTGGCCACCTCCACGGTCGCAGGCAGATTCAGCGTGACGGGGCGCTGTGGGGTCGCCTCCCACAACTCGGTGACGGCGTCGCAGATCTCGAGTGCGAAATCCGGTTCGGTCAGGTTGAACACTTCCGGCGAGAACTGAAACCGGACATTCGGCAGCTCGCCGGCCAGTTCCAGGACATCGCGGGCGCCGGTGACGATCAGCTCGCGCAGCTGCTTCCTGTCCTTGCCGAGAACCACCTCGCGCCAGACCGGCGCCGTGGCCGTGTACAGGTGGATGATCACGTCGTTGGTGATGCCGCGGACCGACTCCACGGTCCGTGCGATCAGGTCGCGACGCGCCGGGGTGAACACGACCAAGGCCACATCCGGCGGCGCGATGGGGCACTCGGCCAGCAGGCGAACGAAGTCGAAGTCGGTTTGCGACGCGGACGGATAGCCGACCTCGATCTCCTTGTAGCCCATGGTGACCAGGAGTTCGAAGAACCGGCGCTTACGCGCCGGATCCATCGGTTCGGCCAGTGCCTGGTTGCCGTCGCGCAGGTCGACCGGGACCCAGAGTGGCGCGGTGGTGATCCGTGCGCTCGGCCAGTCACGGTGTCCGGCAGGCACCTTCACGCGACGGTGGACATCTCGATATCGATACGACGGCATCGCGGAGTGACGTTGCCGGTTCCAGGCGGGCGCACCATCGGCGAGAGATCCCGAAGGGGTTGTCAGGGTGGGGAATTCGGTCATGACTTGCTCTACTTCCCGGCCATCACGGGCCGAAGACGACGGAGACCGGCCACGACGGAGCCCCACGGCGGGGCGGCCGGTCGTCAGGCCCCGCCGTGGCGGCCGAGGAGGAGCGCGGTGTAGGTCATGATGGGTACACTTCTACCACAACTCCTCAGACAAGTAGAGAGGTCCTCGGGTGATACCGCAGGTAAGGCGCCAGCCGCTGGCGGCACAAGCGGCCGAACTGCTGCTCGCGCGGATCCGGGCGGGCGAGTGGCCCTTGGGGCATCGATTACCGGGCGAGACCTTGCTCGCCGCGCAATTGGGGGTCGGCCGGTCGACCGTGCGTGAGGCGATCCGGGAACTCGCGGGCAAAGGCGTGCTCGACAGCAGGCAGGGCGCCGGTGTGTTCGTCACCGCGCTCGACGTCACCGAGGACTGGGATGTGGTGCTGCGTAGCGCCACCATCGTCGCGGTGATCGAGGCCCGCATCGCCATCGAGGCGGAGGCCGCGGCCCTCGCCGCCCAACGACGGACACCAGCCGACCTGCGAGCAATCCGGCGAGCCCTGGCGCAACGCCGCGTCGAAGGTCGGCCCGTCGCCGATCACGTCGATGCCGACATGGCCTTCCACCGTGCGGTCGTCGTCGCCGCGCACAACGATGTCCTCACACAGCTTTTCGACAGCCTTCTTCCGCGTCTGCGTCTGGCCATGATCGACATGCTCGAGCTTCGCCCGGTCCGCTCCGAGCAGGACGACCAGCACGCACACGAGCAACTCGCGCAGGCGATCGCGGATCGAACACCAACTGCCGCAGCGGAATTCAGCCGCACGCACCTTTCCGCCCTGAAGGAGGCCTTCACATGACCGCCAGCCCAGTGATCGAACTGGACGATGTGACCTTCCGCCGGGACGGCAAGAAGATCATCAACGGGATCTCGCTGACGGTGCGCGCCGGACAGCACTGGGCGCTCCTGGGGCCCAACGGTGCGGGCAAGAGCACGCTGCTGGGATTCTGCGGGGCTGTCACCTTTCCGACGACGGGGATCGTGCGGGTGCTCGGGGAGCAGTTCGGGCGGGTCGAGTTGGCTCGGCTGCGGCGCTCGATCGGGCATGTGAACCCGCGGCATCGGCTGCCGCACGCCCTCTCGGTGCGTGAGGTTGTACTCACCGGCATCACGGGCACGATCGACACCCCGATGCGTTGGTCACCGAGTTCCGGCGACCTGGCCCGAGCCGAGCAGATCATCGACACTCTCGGTCTGTCCGGCCAGGCCGACGACCTCTGGCCCACCCTTTCCCAGGGTGAGCGCGGCCGCACTCTCATCGCCCGGGCCCTGATCAGCGACCCTCGGGTCCTGCTCCTGGACGAACCGTCCACCGGCCTCGACCTGGCCGCCCGTGAACAACTGCTCACCACCCTGGACAGCCTCGATCGAACCCACCCCGAAGTCGCCTCGATCCTGGTCACCCATCACCTAGAGGAACTGCCGAGCACCACCACCCACGCCCTGCTCATCGCCGACGGCCACACCGTCGCCGCAGGCCCGGCCACCGATGTCATCACCACCGACCACGTCTCGACGGCCTTCGCCCACCCGATCGAAGTCCGCTACGACGGACGCTGGAGCGCCCGCGCCCGCTGAGCGCCGATGACAGTCTCTCCGTGATCGGCTACCGCGCCGGCATCGGCAGGCCAATCGCAGTACTGCCCCTTCTGGTTCCAGTTCAGGCCACTCGGACAGCTGTGCACGGTCGGAACGTTGTTCGAGCAATCCACGTACTTCGTCACGTCTCCGGGATAAGGGAAGAGCCCGTCGGGTTCGGGGCAGCTGAAGGCGGCGATCTCGAATCCGGTGTCCTCCGCGAGAGCAGACGACGCGGCAACGAGTGTGAGGGCGGTACCGAGAACAAGTCCGGCTGTCGGCACAGCGAGAACACGGGCGAATCGCACGGTCGTCTCCTTCAGGTTCTTTTCGAGGCGATCAGGACGTCGTCGGCTACCTGTGGCTGTGCTATCGCATCCCGCTGCCGACAGGGTCAATGCGCATTCGAGACACGCGAGCAGGGCGAACCTAACCGAGTGACCGTGAAACCAGAACACGACACGCGACGCCGAGACGGGCCCGGAATCCGCGATGCCCGTTGGGTTTCTGCCAGGCAGCGCTGATCAATGCCCGTGGCCCGGCTCGCGGCTCGCGGACCCGAGCGAGCATAAGGACCCACCCGGCGGCCGGTCATAGACTGATCGCATAACTCTCGTCGAAGTGCGACCCCCACCTACACCACCCCTCGTATCGACAGGAGCAGCCCATGATGTCTGTCCGGAGAATCCTCGCCGCCCTCACAGTCGCCGCGGCGGCCGCCACCACCGGTACGGTTCTTTACGCGGCACCGGCCGCCGCTCAACCTTGTCCGGAGGGCAAGCTCTGCCTGTGGGTCGATCCTGACGCCGGAGGCCGAGCGCTGACTCTGGGTGCGGGGCAGAACATCGCCGGGCTGGAGCAGCCGTACTTCCAGAACGTCAACAGTCTGTTCAACAACACCGATGAGAACGTCTGCTTCTACACCGACCCAGACTTCACCGGGGACTCCGTAGGCGTAGCCGGACACCAATTCATCGGCGACACGGAGACCGAGCTCCCCATCGGCAGCAACATCTCGTCGGTGCGCTGGGAAACCTGCTAGGACACCGCGCTGTCGAGGATCGAGCGGGCGAGGGCGTCGGGGTCTTCGAGCATCGCGAGATGCCCGACTCCGCGAAGGTATTTCAGCTCGGCACCCGGCACTGCTTCGTAGTGGTGCGCCGACGCCGGGTCCCAGCGAGGATCGGAATCCCCGAAGATCACGAGGAGGGGCTTTCCGGCGTCGATGAGGCGCTGGGGCACGGGCCGCGCCGCGAGGTAGTCGACGTTGGCGGAGAGAATCGCACGGAAAGTTCGATACGACATCGCGCGCAAGTCGGCCACGGCCCCGTCGGGCACCGTGATCGTCGTCGCCGCAGTCGCTTCCAGTCCGCGACGGATCATCGAATCGGTGCGCACCGCCCACACGAGCGGACCGAACGGCGGCGAGGTGAGCGCCCGGATGATCGCGGGCTCAGGGAGCAGCGCTGCCGGATTCGGCCCCGTGCTGACCAGGACCAGCTCGCCGACCAGATCGGGACGACTCTCGACGAGGGCAGTCGCGACATACCCGCCACTGGAGTGACCGACCACCCTCAGATTTCGGACGCCGAGCTCGTCCAAGACCTTCGCCACCCGATCCGCTTGTTGCGCAACGGCGTACGTCAACGCCGCTTCGGACCGGCCACATCCCGGCAGGTCGATCGTGATCACCCGATACTTCGTGGCGAGCGACGGCACCACCGGTGCCCACAGCGAACCGGTTGCGCCCGAGCCGTGAACGAGCAGCAGGGGCGGTGCGGCCGGGCTCCCGTCGACGACGACGTGCAACCCGCGGATTGTCGTGTCCTCGCGTGGCTTGGTGGGACTCGATTCGCTCATACCACCAGCTTTGCCGTCGACCTGTTACGCCGTATTGGACAAATGTCAGACCATTTCACCCCGGTTAGCCTGGGATGCATGAGCGCAGCGAGCCGATGGGACTGGAGTCGGGTCGATGTCGCTGTGCCGGGCCGAGTGCCGATGCCGGGAATCCAGATGGCGGGATTCCGGTACCACGGGGATGCCGCCGTGGAAATCACCATGATCCCGCATCCCTCGATCACGCTCCTGCTCGACCTCAGCGAACACGGAGTCGGGTACGACGTTCTCGAACGCCGGGTCGTCGGGAACGTGATCATCGGCCTCCACGCAGGCCCGCTACGCATCACCAGCACAGGCTTCGGTGACGTCCTGCAGATCCGCATGTCCCCCGTCGTCGCCGCAGCGATTCTTCACGACACCGGCATCATCGGCGGCACTGTGACACCGCTGCCGGACCTGTGGGGCAACGAAACTGCCATTTTGACCGAGCGACTCCGTGCGACGCCATCGTGGCACGAGCGGTTCGCCATCGTGGCCGCATTCCTGCGAAGCCGGGTGCGTCGCGGATTCGGTGTAGCACCCGAGATCACGTATGCCTGGGACCGGACCGTCCGCAGCCGAGGCCGGATCCGCGTCGAGACCCTTGCCGCGGAGACCGGCTGGACCCGCCAGCGACTCTGGTCCCGCTTCCGGACCTGTATCGGGGTCTCACCCAAGCACGCATCCGACCTGGTCCGCTTCGACCATGCCGCTCATCTCCTGGTGGCAGGGTGCTCGCCCGCGGACGCCGCCGTCGAGGCAGGCTATGTCGACCAATCGCATTTTCATCGTCGCACCAAGGCGATCACCGACATGACCCCCGCCGTGGTCGCGAAGGCTCCGTGGCTCGCGATCGACGAAGTGGCCTGGCCGACAACCTGATTCCTGTCTCGGCCAGGGCAGCCTGCGGTCTCCGTTCGGGCGCGACACGATCCCGTCTGCCGTGGGCGGAGTCGAGGAATACCGGTATCGACGGCAGCTACCGCGCGCACATGACTCGCGAATCGCGCTGCTGCGTGGGTCTGGGTCAGCGCAGGGTCAAGGCAGTCTCCGATTCGATCCGGGTCAGTTTGTGTGGGTTGCGGACGAAATAGAGGCCGGTGATGCGGTCGTTGTCGACCCGGAACGCCATGACTCCATCGATCTCGCCGTCCAATCGGAAGACCAGGGCCGGGCTGCCGTTGAGCAGAGTGGGATCGATGACGATCGAGGCCTGGGTCCTGCCGATTCCGCCGAGGATGTAGCGGACCACGTTCTCCGCGCCTGCGACGGGCCGCAATGCCGCGCGCTCGACCCCACCGCCGTCGCTGACGAGGACGACCTCGGGGGCGAGAACGTCCAGCATGGCTTGCGGGTCACCGGAGTTGAGGGCACGGCGGAACGACTCGAGTGCGGCCCGGGTTTCGGCGGCAGAGACCGTCATTCGGGGGCGGCGGGCATCGACGTGTCTGCGGGCGCGGTGCGCGATCTGGCGGACGGCGGTGGGCGTTTTGCCCACGAAGCACGAAGACCGCGCGTTCGGTGACAGCGTTTCGAGGATGAGCATCGTCGCCATCGACAAACTCTCGGCGAGTTCGACGTCGGCAGCCGCGTCCGGCGCGGTCAGCAGCGGCTCGGGCAGCTCGCAGGCACCAGTTTCGTCAGGACCCTCGGAGTCCTCGAGATCCTCGCAGCGGCCGGACTGATTCTGCCCGCCGTGCTCGATATCGCACCGGTGATGGTTCCCGTCACCGCCGCATGCTGGGTGCTGTTGATGATCGGGGCGATGATCACCCACGCCCGCTACGGGCAATACAAATACGTCGCCCTGAATTTCGTCTACCTCGCGGCGGCCGCGTTCGTGGCCTGGGGTCGCTTCGGCCCCGAATCCTTCACCGCCTGAGACATGCGCCGACCGACCCGAGCGCAATAGTTCGGGTCGGCGTCGTGCGCTCGATCAGCCCGGCGCCATTCGGCTCAGATGTTCCCACTCCTGGTACAAACCGGCCCGGGTTCGGTCCAGTTCTCGGACCTGGTCGAAGGAGCGGCTGCCGACGATCAGACGTCGGGGCGGGTCCGGCAGTGCTGCCAATTCCAGGATCACCGGGGCGGCGGTGCTCGGATCCGGACCTGATTCCTCGCCCCACATCTCTTCGAGTTCGGTACGCAGGTCACCATAGTGCGGCAGAGGTTCGGTCAGAGTCATGCCTGTGCTGAACAAATCGGTTGCGTAACCACCCATTTCGACGATGGTGACCTTGATGCCGTGCCGGTCGACCTCCATGGCCAGCGCTTCGCTCAGCGAGTCCAATGCCACCTTGCCCGCACCGTAGAAGCCGACCGTTGCCATGCCACCGGCGCTACCCATCGACGTGACCTGCAAGATGCGGCCGCCACCCTGCGCGCGCAGATAAGGAAGAAACGCCTGGGACACCCAGACGGCGCCGAAGAAATTCACGTCGAGATGAGCTCTGATCTGCTCTTCTGTCGCTTCCTCGACCATGCCGTAAAGCATCCCGCCCGCGTTGTTGACCACCACGTCTAGCCTTCCGAAGGCATCGAACGCCTGGCGCGCGCCGTCGAATACCGCCGCACGGTCGGCGACATCGAGTGGGAATCGCACCAGCGTTTGCGGATAGCCGGCAGCCAGATCGTCGAGGGGGTCGATGTTGCGGGCGACGGCAACCACACGATCCCCCGCACTCAGTGCCGCCTCAGCGAATGCGCGGCCCAGACCCCGGGATGCACCAGTGATGAACCAAACCTTGCCGGTGGTCATGTCGACCCCTTTCCTCACATGAGACGGACCGTCTCGGTTCGATTATCTTGACCCGGGTCGCCTTCCTTGTCAACCGAACCGTCTCGTCTCGGTTGATTGATAAGCTGCCCCCATGTCCGATGTTCAGAGAAGTTCGCGGCGCAGCGAGCGTTCGCGCCAAGCCATCCTCGCGGCCACCCGCGCATTGATCTCCGAGGTCGGCTACACGAAGGTCTCCATCGAAGCGATCGCGGCACGCGCCGGGGTGGGCAAGCAGACGATCTACCGGTGGTGGCCGTCCAAGGGAGCTGTCATCTTCGACTCGTTCCTGGATCTGAGCACAACAGGGGACGGGCCACAGATGGAGCTACCCGACACCGGGGACATCGAGGCCGACCTGAAGCTGGTCATGCGTGCCACCGCCGCGGAGTTCGCAGACCCGGATTTCGAGCGTCCGATTCGCGCCCTCGAGGTCGAGATCGTCAACGACCCCGAGCTCGCTGCCCAGTTCCGCGAGAAGCTCGCGCGTCCGGTGGACGAAGCGAAGAAGGCCCGCTTGCGCAGCGCACAGCGGGCCGGCCAACTCGACCCCGGCGCTGATCTCGACCTGGTCCTGGAGGTGCTCTACGCCCCGTTGTTCCAACGGTGGCTCCACAGGTCCGGGCCGCTCACCGCCGAATACGCCGATTCCCTTGTCGATGTCACGCTGCGCGCATTTCGGGCTCCAGCAGCGTGACCGCCGCCCGCTGCACCTGCCCGACGATCTAACGAGCAGGCAGCTGCACCGACACGCGCAACCCACCGCCCGGGCGCGGGGTGAGAGTGAGAGTGCCCGCGTGGGCTCGGGTGATGCTGTCGACGATGGCCAGTCCCAGGCCGACGCCGGAATCGTGGGTGCGAATGCGTTCGGACCCACGCTGGAACGGTTCGACGAGTGTGGAAACCGTTCGTGGAGTGAGGTTTTCGCCCGTGTTCTCGACGGTGAGGAGCACCGAATCAGGCTGGTGCCGAGTGGTTGTCCACGCGGTGCCGCCGGGCAGATTGTGGACTATCGCGTTGTGAACGAGGTTCGTCGTCAGCTGCAGGAGCAGGGCGTGCGAGCCGACGGTGGGGGTCGGCTCGCCTGCGGTTTCGAGGGTGACGCCGTGCTTTTCGGCGAAGGGGATCAGCGTCTCGGTGGCTTCTTCGGCGAGCAGGGACAGGTCGACGGGCTCGGGTGTGAACGACCGCTGGTCGGCTCGACTGAGCACGAGCAGGGCTTCGGTGAGATCGATGGCCCGGCTGTTGACGGTGTGGAGGCGTTCGATCAGATCACCCGGGTCGTCGGGGGGATCGTCACGAGCCACCTCGAGCATGGTTCGGGTGATCGCCAAGGGGGTGCGTAGTTCGTGGGATGCGTTGGCGGCGAACCGCTGGTTCTCGGTGACGTGGGCTTCCAGCCGGGCGAGCATGGCGTCGAAAGTGTCGGCCAGTTCACGGAATTCGTCGGCGGTGCCGGCGAGCTGGATGCGGTGCGACAGGGAGCCGTTGGCGGCCAGGCGGGCAGCGGCGGTGATCCGGGTGAGTGGGGCGAGCATTCGTCCGGCCAGGAACCAGCCGCCGACGAGGCCGAAGACCATCAGGAAAAGCAAGACGGCGGCCATGAACGGCGCGAACGAGCGGAGCAGCAGCCCCCGGTTGATCCAGAAGTTGCCGGAGGTGTCGATCCATCCGGCAGGCAGGTAGTACAGATAGAAGACCAGGACGGCGACGAGTAACAAAGTGCCCGCGAGCATGACGAAACCCGCGTAACTGAGGGTGAGCTTGAGGCGGACACTCAGCCCGGGTGCCCTATCCACCGTCACCCCCCGTACTGATGCGGTAGCCGACGCCGGGAACGGTCGCGATGATCCATGGTTCGCCGAGACGTTTGCGCAGAGCCGAGACGGTGATGCGGACGGCATTGGTGAACGGGTCCGCGTTCTCGTCCCAGGCGCGCTCCAGGAGCTCCTCGGCGCTCACGACACCGCCGTCGGCCGCGACGAGCACCTCGAGCACCGCGAACTGTTTGCGCGTCAGCGCGACGTAGCGGCCGTCGCGATAGACCTCGCGACGGAACGGGTCGAGACGCAGGCCGGCGATTTCGCGGACGGGTGGCCGGCTGTGGGCGCGCCGGCGGTCGAGGGCGCGCAGGCGCAGGATCAGTTCGCGCAGATCGAACGGTTTGGTGAGGTAGTCGTCGGCGCCGAGCTCGAAACCGGTTGCCTTGTCGTCGAGGCGATCGGCGGCGGTGAGCATCAGGATCGGCAGCCCGCTGCCGGCGGCGACGATGTGTTCGGCGACCTCGTCGCCGGACGGGCCGGGGATGTCACGGTCGAGGACGGCGATGTCGTAGGTGTTGAGATCGAGCAGCATCAGTGCCGTGTCGCCGTCGCCCGCGATGTCGGCGGCGATGGCTTCCAGGCGCAGGCCGTCGCGGATGGCCTCGGCCAGATAGGGTTCGTCCTCGACGATCAGTACACGCATCGCTCTCGATTCTTCCAGCGGGAACATATCGTCGGCGTATCGAAAACCGCATACGTGCGTGCAACGCCGCATTGTCTTGACTGACTGCATGAATCAGAGAAATATGCGGGGAATTCTAGCGACTGCTGTCGCCGCTCTTGTCGCGGCAGGCGCTGTGGCGTTCTTTGTCCACCAATCGCCGGAGCGGTTCTCCGCCGTCGCGTTGTCGATCGATATTCCACGTGGCGACCCTGGTTCGCCCGGCGCCGGGGTCTTCGACGACCAGTCCCCCTCCGTGGCCAATCTCGATCCCGAATTGCTCGATGCGCTCCGTCAGGCCGCCGTCGACGCGGGTAGCGCGGGGGTGGAATTCGTGGTCACCAGCGGCTGGCGGTCCGCGGAACACCAGACACGGCTGCTGCACGAGGCGGTCGGCAAGTACGGGTCCGAGGCCGAGGCCGCCCGATGGGTGGCTACCGCGGAAACCTCCGCGCACGTATCGGGTGACGCGGTCGACATCGGACACAGTGCGGCGACGGCGTGGTTGTCCGCCCACGGCGCCGCCTACGGGCTGTGCCAGATCTACGACAACGAGCCCTGGCACTACGAACTGCGCCGCGACGCCGCGGAAAACGGGTGCCCGGCACGGTTTGCCGATCCCACCGAGGACCCGAGGATGCAGCGGTGACCCGCGCCGCCACGCTCGTGGCGTTTCGGTTCTGCGTGGTCTATTTCGTTCTGTTCTGCTTACTGAACACCTATATCCCGTTCGCGTTGCTCGGCCTACTCGGGCGATGGGTGCGCCGTTATGTGAGCCCGTGGGATATGTCGTTGACCGACCCCGTCACCGGGTGGGTGGGCCGGACGTTCTTCGGCGTCGATGCGGTGCAGCACAAGGATTCCGGTGCCGGTGATCAGGCGGCGGTGTGGGTGCTGGTGCTGTGTCTTCTGGTCCTCGCGGTGGTTGTCGCCGCAGTGTGGACGGCATTCGATCGCCGCACGGCCTACCCCCGGCTCACCGCCTGGTTTTCCCTGTTCCTGAGGTTGTGCCTGGGTGCGCAGATGGTGGGGTTCGGGTTCGCGAAGCTGATCCCGACCCAAATGCCCGGGCCGTCGTTGGCACAGCTGCTGCAGCCGTACGGCGATCTCAGTCCGGCCTCGGTGCTGTGGTTGCAGGTGGGCAGTTCCCCCGCATACGAGATGTCGCTCGGTGCTGTGGAAGTGGTGGCGGGTCTGCTGCTGTTCTTCTCCCGAACGATGGTGCTCGGTGCCCTGTTGTGCTTGCTCAGCACGGCTCAAATCCTGCTGCTGAACATGACGTTCGACATCCCGGAGAAGTTGCTCGCCGCGCATTTGCTGTTGATCAGCGTGGTGCTGCTCGCACCCTATCTGCGGCGGCTGTTCGATGTCTTCGTACTGCAGGGTGGTTGCGCGCCGCTGTCGCTACCGTCGCTCTTCGCCGAAGAACGGAAGAACCGCATCGCGAAGTGGGTGGTGGCGGGCCTGGGACTCTGGGTCGCGCTGGCCGGCGGGTACGACCGGTGGGTGGTGTGGCAGGAACAGCACGGGGCGGGTAGCCCCAAGTCCGAGCTGTACGGGATCTGGGACGTGCGGGAATTCACCGTCGACGGCCAGGTCGCGCTGCCGCTCACCACCGACGGAACCCGTTGGCAACGACTGATTTTCGAACGTCCCGGGTCGGCAACCATTCAGCGGATGGATGGTGAATTCGTTCCGGTGGAGGCCGAGCTCTCCCCCGGCGGCCAGCTCGAACTCGCCCGACCGACAGGACCACTCGCGACTGTATCCACCCAGAGACCCACCCCCGACCTGCTGATATTGCGCGGGGAACTGCACGATCGCCCGCTCGTCGTCACCTTGGAACGCCTGGACCTCGACAGCTTCACCTTGCGCAGTCGCGGGTTCCACTGGGTGCAGAACTATCCGTACTTCCGCTAGCTGACATGTCCACTCAGAACCGGCCCCAGCCGACGTCGGCCCAGCCCGACGGGCCAAGTTTCGGCAAACGCACCGGCATCAGGGCAGCGTAGCCACGCACGGAAGATCAGTTGAACCGCGTCGTCGCTGAGCCCGCAACGCTTCTCGACGGTAGGCAGCAGGCGGATCGACGCATCGGACAGGCTTTCCGATTCAGTGGGCGAGTTTGAGCCCGACGACGCCGGTGACGATCATCGTGAGGAAGACGAGCTTGAATATCGTCACCGGTTCCTCCTCGGTAGCCATGGCGAAGGCGACAGTGAGAACGGCACCGATACCCACCCACACCGCGTAGGCGGTACCTACCGGAAGTTCGCGCATCGCGATCGCCAAGCCGGCCATACTCGCCAGCAGGGCGGTGAAGAACAGTAGCGACGGCACGAGCCGGGTGAAGCCTTCGGATTTGCCCAGTGCGGTCGCCCACACAGCTTCCAGGAATCCCGACACGACAAGCAGAATCCACGACATCGCAGCCCTCCTCGGGCCGTCTTGTCGCACTCCGGGTACGGCACCCCTCGTCCGGAAGCCCGATCGCCGGACTCACTTCCACCATGGCACGCCGGCTATCGGCCGGCAATCGATGGTGGTTCGCCTCACCAGCAATGATGTCGGTGGGTAGCCGTAAAGTTCGGCAGGTGGGGAGGTTTCGGGAAACGGCCGGTGGGCTTGCGCTGACGCTGCCGAGCGTGGGGCTCAACGTTGCCCTGGTCTACGTCGTGATCGTCGGCTTCGACCTTTGGGCGGCGATCATCGTGCTCGTGTTGTGGGCCGGGATCGGGTGCGGCCTGGCCAGTGCGTTGTGGTTCCATCCGAATCGGGGCCAAGCGGCGGCGGCCTATGGATTCCGCAAGCCCGTCGGAGCGGAACCCGATCTGCTCGCGACCGCCTGGGCCGACGTCACCCGGACGGCGGGGGTGGATGGTTGGCCCTACTCGCTGTGGGTGCAGCAGTCGGCCGCGCTCAACGCGTTCGCGGCGCCCGCCCGTATGGTCGCGGTGACGAGCTGGGCGATCGAATCGCTGCGCCCACGGCAGCTGGCCGCGGTGCTCGCCCACGAACTCGGCCACCACCTCATGCTCGATCCGCGTGTGCGATTGCTCGACGCCTGGTTCTCGATCCCGGCCCGCATGGTCCGGGGTATCGGCAAGGTCCCGGCCCGCCTGGCACGTGGTCCCGGCATTCTCCGATGTCTCGTGCGAGCGGCGATCGCGGCCGCACTCCTGGTGGCCGTGGCGTTCTTCCTGACACCACGAATCGGCGAGCCCGCTGTCGCGGTCTTGATCGCACTACTCGTCCTGGAACCCCTGACCGTAGCGGCGCGCGCACGGCGCGGAGAGTTCGCCGCGGACCGAATGGCTGTTCACCTCGGGTACGGCCGCGATCTCCACGGCGCGCTACGCAGGTGGCTTCCGCACGAGACAGCTCACACATCCGCACTGCTCGCGGCCCGCGCCCGATGGCTCGACACGCATCCGCCGATCAGGCAACGGCTGCAAGCGATTCGACGAACCGCCGCGAACTGATCGCTTCGACCGCCGGGGCGCGTTCACCAGAGATATTCATCGCCGTGCCGCGATGCGGGCCCATACCTGCGGGTCGGTGCGGCGACCGCCCGGTGTGTCGGCGCCGTACCGCGCGATTTGGGCGTCGAGGTCCAAGGGTGCGGTCAGCGAGGTTCCGGGGGCGAGGGCGTCCTCGACGTGTTCGTCGGGGACCAGCCAGCACACCTCGAACTCGATGCCGTCGGGGTCGCGCGCGTAGAGCGCTTTGGTCGACCCGTGGTCGCTCGCGCCGGTCAGTGCGTTCGCCGCGAGCAGGCGACCGCGGATATCGGCGAGCTCGCGCAACGTGTCGACTTCCCAGGCGACGTGGTAGAGCCCGACCGATCCCGGCGGTCCCGCCGCGGGCCGCCGGGCCTGGAACAGCCCGAGGTCGTGATCGTTGGCCGAGCCGGGGTGACGCAGGAAGGCGCCGCCCGGAAATCCCTCGGCGAGTCGCTCGAAGCCGAGGACGTCTTCGTAGAAGGCGATGCTGCGTTCCAGCTGCGCGACGAACAAGACGATGTGGTTGATTCCCCGCATGGCGATGACCTCCTGTCCTACGGCTGTGGGCGGTCATCGGCGTCGACACGCAGATCCCGGCCCGTGACCTCCACCGTAGCGACCAGGGCGGCCAGACTGAGGGCGGCGGTGACCACGATAATCCCGCTCAGCGCGACGCTCGACCCGTCGAAGGCGACCAGCAGGCTGCTCGCGATCAGCGGGGTGAAGCCCGCGCCGACCAGCGCCGCGGTCTGATAGGCGATGGACACACCGGTGTATCGCACACCGGTGGGGAACATTTCCGACAGCATCGGGGTCAGCGGCGCGTACATCAGGTTCTGCAGCAGCTGCGCGAACATCAGTGCGCCCGTCATGATCCACCACGAATCGCTGTTGATCAGGCTGTACAGGGGGAAGGCGTAGATGATGGCGCCGATCGCGCCCGTCATCATCGTTCGCCGCCTGCCCAACCGATCCGACAGGGCCGCACTCGCGGGAATGGCGACGATCGAGACGACGACTACGAGCAGCAGCGATCGCATCACCTCGCCGACCGCGTAACCGATGCCGGTCGCGTAGGCGATGATGTGCGAACTCGTCAGGGCGGTCAGCGCGAACGGCGCGAGACCGGCGAACACGGCGGGGACGAGCAGGCGTGGGCGGCGCAGCACCTGCGCCGCGGGAATCGAGTCCCGCAGTGGCGCGGCGGCGGCGAAAACCGGACTCTCGGCGACCCGCAGCCGCACATACATCCCGAGCACGAGCAGGGCCGCGCTCAGCAGGAACGGCACCCGCCATCCCCAGGTCGAGAACTGTGGTTCGGGGAGCTGGGTCACCGCAGCGACCGCCCCGGTGGACAGGAGGAAACCGAGAGGTGTTCCCAGCTGCATGATTCCGGCCCAGCGACCGCGATTGCCCGCGTCGGCATGCTCGACGACCATCAGCGCGGCGCCACCCCATTCCCCGCCGACGGCCACCCCTTGCACCACGCGCAGCAGCACCAGCAGGATCGGTGCCGCGACGCCGATGGTGTGATAGGTCGGCAGCAGGCCGATCGCCGCGCTGGCGATACCCATCATCAGCATGGTGATCAGCAACATCGACTTGCGGCCGACACGGTCACCGAAATGGCCGAAGATCACGCCACCGAGCGGACGTGCGACATACCCGGCGGCGAGGGTGCCGAACGAGGCGATCGTGCTCAACGCCGGATTCGAGCCGGGAAAGAACAGCGGTCCGAACACCACCGCGGCCATCGTCCCGTACAGCAAGAAGTCGTAGTACTCGATCGTCGTACCGAGCAGGCTCGACAACGCCGCACGGCGGCGAGCCCTCGCGTCGGTCGGGGCGAACGCCTGTGGCGCAGACGGATTCGCCTTCTCGGGTGGCAGCGTGGTCACCGCGGCTCCTTCGGTTCGGCCGCGAGATCATCGTTCGACATCGCGGTCGCCGCGACGTTTCCAGCGCGACCCGACCCCGGCAATACCACCGACCGCTGAGCGGAATCTTCAACGACTCCGGCGGCGCAAAGGCATTGCGCGCGTTACCGTTCGTCGCGCCCCTGCGGGAATTGTGCGACAGCATCTTCGATCAACCCGCCGAGCTGGTCGGCCGTGATCATGCCGCAGTTGACCAGCCCCGCCAGCCCTTGCAGGGTGGCGAAGAAGATCAGTGCGGTCCGCTGCGGGCTCGTGTCCTCCAGTTCGTCGGCCAGGCCGCGTTCGAAAACCAGCAACATCGGCGCGAAGGCCGCCTCCGCAGCCGCACTTACGGCCTCGCCACCTTCGCCGTGTTTGTGGGCGAACATCAGCTCGGCCAGGTTCGCCTCGGACGTCACGAAGTCGAGGTAGGCCCGGGCGAGCGAGTGGATCTGCGCGCGGTAGTCGGGCGCGGCATCGACCGCGTCCCGCAGTCGTGTGCCGAGCAGTGCGAACCCTTCGACGGCCAGGGCGTCGTGAAGCTGCCGGCGGTCGGGGAAGTGCCGGCGCACAGCGGCGTGCGAAACGCCGACGGCGGTGGCGAGCTCGCGCAGCGACAGCTCCGAGGCTCCCCGATCACGCACCACCGGCGTGGCTTGTTCCAGTACGGCCTGGCGCAGGTTGCCGTGGTGGTAGGGGCGGTCGGGCGTCATTCGGGCAGCCTACCAAGAATGTTTCCGTTGACTAGATTGTTTCCAGTGGATACATTCACTTCATGATCACACTTTCCTCTCCTTCCCAGATTGCGGATCAGACCGGCCGCACTGTCGTAGTCACCGGCGCCACCAGCGGGATCGGCCGTGCCGCGGCGGCTGTCCTTGCCGCCAAGGGCGCACGGCTCGTACTCGCTGTCCGCGACCAGGAAAAGGGCCGTGCCGTCGCCGCCGAGATGAGTGGCACGGTCGAAGTTCGTCCGCTCGACTTCACCTCGCTGACTTCAGTCCGGCAGTTCGCGGACGGCATCGACACAGTGGACGTGCTCATCAACAACGCCGGAACGATGACCGACTCGCTACAGCACACCGCCGACGGTTTCGAACTCCAGTTCGGGGTCAACCACCTGGCGCCCTTCGCGTTGACGAACCTGTTGCTCGACCGGATCACCGACCGCGTCGTGTCCACCTCGTCGACCGCCTACCGCTCCGCACAGCTCGATTTCGACGATTTGCAGTGGGCACAACGCCCCTACAAGCCGTTCGGCGCCTACGGTGCGTCGAAGTTGTCGGTCCTGCTGTTCACCGCCGAACTACAACGCCGCCTGAGTGCGGCCGGATCGCCGGTCGTCGCGACCACCGCGCACCCCGGCTGGGCTTCCACCGGCTTCCGGATCACCAGTGGCAACCGGCTCATCGACGCTCTGTCGGCCATCTTCACGCCCATGCTCGCCCAGGGTCCCGACGCCGGTGCGCTTCCCACCCTGCTGGCGGCTGTCGGTGACATCCCAGGCGGCAGTTTCGTCGGCCCGAGCCGCTTCGGCGGTGTTCGCGGTCCGGCAACAGTGGGCGAAATATCCCCCGTGGCCAAGGATCCGGACACCGCCGCGCGGCTCTGGCGTGTCTCCGAACACCTCACCGGCACGCGCTTCCCCTTCACCTCCGCGTCGCCGTCACCCGCCCCGATCACAGACGTCTCTGGAGCATGACGATGGACAGTGCCGCACGACGGTGTCTCGTGCCGGACGGGAGGCGTCGGTGGGGCGGCGCTGTTACGGGCTCAGCGCCGCTGCAGGCGCACGAGGTTGCCGCGCTTGTGAGCAGCGATGAGCATGGGCACGGCGAGTAGCAGGCTCACGACGACGGGAACGATCGATCCCTCGATGCCGAACTGGCCGCCGGTCAGCAACTCCGGGCCGGTCGGTTCGGCAATCAGCAAACCCGGGGACGCATGCCCCGATACCGGGATGCCGAGCAGCCCGACGGTGGTGTTCCAGGCGAAGTGCAGGCCAACCGCCACCCAGATACTGCGCAGCCACAGGAAAGCGGCGCCCAACAGGACGCCGGCCTCGACGGCGATCGCGAACCCGGTCCACAGCGTGGCTCCAGGGTTGGCCATGTGGATGGCACCGAACAGCGCGGCGGTGATCGCCAGCGCCGCCCAACTGCCACACAGCCGTTCCAGTCCTTGCAACAACAAGCCGCGGAAGAGTAGTTCTTCGGTCACCGCCGCACCGAGTTGCACGGCAACGATGCTCACGACCGTCGCGACGGCGCTACCGGACACTCGAGTGAACGAGAACTCGGTGATCACCATGAGCATCGACACGGCGATGAACGTGAAGCCGAGCCCGGCGCCGAGCAACACCCGGATCCCGGCCCGTGCCCTCGCCATCTCCGGCGTGCTTCGCCGCGCGACGTAGCGCATGACCGCCCAGTAGACGGCAACCGCGGCAACCGCGCCCACGACCGCAGGCACCGGCGACCCACCCGAGGACAGCGCAGACACCCCACCGACACCGACTGTCCCGACCGACATCCACACGATCGGCGACCGCAAGATGCGGCCCGCTCGCCCGGATTCGTGATCCGTAGGTGCGATCGACCTTGTGTGCACAGCGACCTCCAGTTGACCACGGCCGCACGGCGACCCGCTGGAAACGCACCAGCGAAATCACCAACGAGCGGGCGGTCCGATTAGTTCTCAGAGCACACTCGTAGTGCCGAGCATGCCGCAGGCATCACGAGGCAATCCGTCCGGGCTCAGGCAGTGTGAGGGCGGTGTGGGCCGGTCGACCGGTGGTCGGGGGTGTCATGGTGAGGTCGCGGAGTCGATGGTTGCGGGCTTGCAGCGCTTCGGCCGTGGTGGGAAAGAGTGACGCTTCGCCGGTGGAGATCTGCGATTGGTTGAGTTCGATGAATGGGCGGCTGGCGCGTTCGTAGGCGGTGAAGGCGGTGGTGTGGTCGTCGTGCGCGGCCAGGGATTCGGCGAGCATGTAGGCGCCGACGAGCGCGAGGCTCGACCCCTGCCCGGTCAGGAACGACGGTGCGTAGGCGGCGTCGCCGACGAGTGCCACGCGCCCGGTGGACCATTGCGGCATGTGGACCTGACTTACCGTGTCGAAGAAGGGATCTGGGGAATCGCACATGGCCTCGACGATTTCCGGCACCTTCCATCCGTCGTCGCCGAAGAGTGTGGATATCAGTGCACGTCGAGTCTCGCTGTCGCGGAGGGTTTCGTGGGATGGTTCGGGGTGCGCGAAGGTCAGGAGGGCGTGTACGTCGTTGCTGTTTCCCACGGCGTAGAGAGCGGCGGCTCGTCCGGGGGTGTTCCAGATGAACGCTTCGTGTGAGAGCCCGAATGTATTGGGCATGGTGCAGATCGAGAAGCAATAGCCGAGGTAGCGCAGGTAGTTCTGTTCGGGGCCGAAGGCGAGAGTCCTGGTGCGTGAGTGCAATCCGTCGGCGCCGACGACAAGACCGAAACCGCGTTGGGCGCCGCTGTGGAAGGTGATGTCCACACCGTGCTCGTGTTCGGCGAGCGCGTCGACGGAATCGTCGAAGACGAACTCCACGTCGTCACGGACTGCCGTGTACAGGACGTTCGTCAGCGTCTCCCTGGGGACTTCGAGGTCATGTCCGTCGACTCCCCCGACCACCGCCTGCGGATGAACGACAGCGGCCCGACTGCCGTCGGCTTCGAGGAAAGTGACCCGCTGTGTGTCGATATGGGCTCGCTGGAGCTGCGGCAGAATGCCCATCCGGTGCGCGACCTCGACGGCGGTGCCACGCAGGTCGATCGGGTAACCGCCGCCGCGCACACCGGCGGACTTCTCGACCACCGTCACCTCGAATCCATACCTGTTCAACCAGAACGCCAACGCGGGACCCGCGATACTCGCGCCGGAAATCAGCACAGTTCCTCTGGATTTCATGTCGACTCCTCTGTTTCCGATGGAAGGCTCACGCGTGCGTTTCGACAGCCTGGCGCTCGGGTTTCGGCGCGGGCATCCGACGCTGCGGGCGCGTGGTTCGAACAAGAAGGACGACCACGACGGCGGCGATCGCGAAGGCCGCGGTGGCAATCGCGATATAGCTGAATACGCCGGTCGCCGAGTTCACCGTCTCACCGTCCGCGACGACAGTGGTCGATGCGAGAACGGCCGCGCCGACGAAGTCGAACACCACGGCCCCGGTCGAGACCATCACCATGACCAGGCTGGACACGACGCCCTGCCGTTGCGCCGATGCCAAGTCGCCCGCCATGTTGAAGCCCGACGCACCCAACGCCGCGACCGTGACCCCGAGCAGGAATGCGAAGCACAGCGCCGCCACCAACTGGGACGCACCGAGGAACATTCCGATGGTGGCAACGGTTCCGAGCATGACCGCCCCGGCCAGAGTTCGGGCAGGCCCGATTCGCGTACCCAACCAGCCGGCCACCGGCCCGCCGAGCATGACGCCGACAGCGGGTGCCGCGAGAAGCAACGCCACCGACCCGCGACCGCCGAGTCCGTAGCCCAAGTTCTGGTCCGCCGAGATATCACTGATGAGCGGGATGAGTTGCAGCATGCTCTGGTAGGAACCCGCACCGAGGAAGACCACCAGAAGTGTGAGAAGCAGTGGCTTGCCGAGGTTTCCGACGTCGATCAGCGGATCAGCCTTTCGACTGGAGACCGTGGACCATCTGACCAACGCCACTACCCCGCCGAGGAGTAGGGCAAGCGGTCCGACAGCGGACCACCCGAGATCGGGACCCATGCTGATGTAACCGAGCACTCCGAGCAGACCGCCGCCGAGCAGCAACGCACCCGAGATGTCGAGCCTGCCCGGGGTCTTCACGAGCGATTCGGGAACCAGGAAACGCACGCAGACAGCCATCGCCACCGCGACAGCGGCCGAGATGAGAAACAGGATCTGAAAGCCGAACTCCGTCGCCAGCTTCTCGACGAGAAAACGGGAGGCGACATTGAGGATCGCGGTGCCGGTGGTCACGATGCCGACGATGATCATGGCCAGGCGTGGCGTGCAGACGGTTCGCACGATCGCGACCGAAAGGAACATGGCGGCCAACGCGGCTCCCTGCAGCATGCGACCGGTCACGAATAGCCACATCGTCGGGGCAACCGCGCAGATCAGCGCACCGACACAACTGATGAGCAAAGTCAGCACGAGGACTCGGCGTTTTCCGTATATGTCCGCGCTCTTACCGAGCAGTGGAGCCCACATCACGCCCGCCAGCATCGCGGTGGCATTGAGCCACGCCGCCTGGTCGGTGCCGAAATGATCGAGCATCTCGGGCAGGACGATCAGCGGTGCGCCGATCGCCGAATCCACCACGAAGTTCACCAGGGCCAGGATTGCCACGAGGCCGAGTAGTCGCCGACTCCACCTCGTGTGTAGACCGACGTTCGCACCGTCGGTTGTGTTCTGCTGCATCGACTTCGGCTCCTCACCAGACTGTGATTCCCCGACTCGGCGGGATTCGTGCCGGCCAGGGGCCTTCTGGTTACAACCGTTCCAGCGGAGCCGTCGGCGGGCATCGTCCCTCGTCACCGATTGCCGCTGGTGCTGTCGCACCAGACGACCGCGCACTCCCTGGTGCGTAGGAACCGGGTCGAGCGCCTTGCGGTCGTTGGACGCTCGCCACGCGTATCTTGGGCGAGGTGTTGCCGAACCAGCAGCGTCCCCCGATCCGGTGATGGCCACCCAGCAGGTGGCACGACGACCGGTGTGGTGGCGCGAGGCGCTCGTCCTCGCGACGGCGTTCCTGCTGTGCCTGTCCGGCGGGATCTTTCACCCCGACAACACCTTCGGATGGCCGCCGATCGCCACCTATGTCGTCGCGGTTGTGTCGTGCGCGGCGCTGGTCGTGCGGCATCGGGCGCCGGTAGCCGTGGTCGCGGTAACCACCGCGTGCGGGATGCTGGTCGCCCCGTTGGGCCTGCTGTCGACCCCGCTGATCGTGGTGCCCGTCGCGATCGCCGCCTACGCGCTGGGGCTGCACACCGAGCTGAGGGTGACGATCGCGGTCCTGCTTCCCGCCGTGGCATTGCTGGTCGCGGCTACCCCGCTTCTCGACGGGCTGTCCTGGCAGGACGCCGGCAGGCTGCTGTCGGTGGCGGCGCTCCCGCTGATCGCCGGGGCGCTCGGCACTGCGACGCAGAGCAGGCGCGCCTACCTGGCCGCCATGGAAGAGCGGGCACTGCGCGCCGAGGAGAGCCGGGAGAGCGAGGCGCGGCGCAGCGTCGCCGAGGAACGGGTGCGCATCGCCCGCGAGCTCCACGATGTCGTCGCACACCAGATCACCCTCGCCAATGCCCAGGCTGTTGTTGCCGCGCACGTGTTCGACTCCCAGCCGGAACAGACCCGCTCCAACCTGAACAACATCATCGAGACCACGAGAAACGCCCTCGACGACCTGCGCGCCACGGTCGGACTGCTGCGCCAGGCCGGGGACGCGAACACTCCCGCCGAACCGTCACCCGGCCTGGCCCAACTCCCCCGGCTGCTCGAATCGTTCGACCGTGCGGGGCTGCGAGTGACGACGGACAACGACGGCATGCCCAAACCGCTACCGCCAGGCGTGGATCTCACTGCCTTCCGGATCATCCAGGAGGCCCTGACCAACGTAGGCAAACACGCCGGAACCGGCCACGCTCGAATCCGCCTGTCCTGGAGCCACGACCTGCTCGGCATCACCGTCGCCGACGACGGACCCGATTCGCGAGCAGCGAAAAGGCCGAGCTTCACGAGGTCGGACCGGCCATCGGGCTACGGGCTCATCGGTATGCGAGAACGCGCCAAGGCGGTCGGGGGTCAGCTCTCCACCGAAAACAGCCCGGCGGGTGGCTTCATCGTCGCCGCCCACTTGCCAATCACGTCGGCGAACACGACCGGCGACACGGAGAACGGTGGTACCCCATGACAATTCGAGTGCTCCTCGCCGACGACCAGGCCCTGCTCCGCCAAGCGTTCCGTACGCTGCTCGACACCGCCGACGACATCAGCGTGGTCGGCGAGGCCGCCGACGGCGCACAAGCGGTGCGGCTCACCCGTGAACTGCATCCCGATGTGATCATCATGGACATCCGGATGCCCGAGACCGACGGCATCACCGCCACCACACAGATCTGCGCGGACCCGCACTTGCGCGACAGCCGAGTCCTCGTCCTCACCACCTACGAGACCGACGAATATGTCGCGCAGGCACTACGCGCGGGCGCGAGCGGTTTCATCGGAAAGGGTATCGGCGCAGCGGAACTGCTCGCTGCCGTGCGCACCGTCGCAGACGGCGAAACCCTCCTCTCCCCCGCCGCGACGCGAACCTTGATCGCCCGTTTCCTCGCAACCCCATCCGGCGACGGTGCTACGCACGCCTCCGAGAAACTCGACGTACTCACCCCGCGCGAACGCGAAATGACGATGCTTGTCGCACAAGGACTTTCCAACAAAGAGATCGCCGAACAACTGTTCGTCAGCCCGTTCACCGTCCGCGCCCACGTACAGCGCGCCATGAACAAACTGCACGCTCGCGATCGTGCACAACTCGTCGTCATAGCCCACCAGACCGGGCTGGTCAACCACGCCGACGATGGCACCCGCCCGCCGTGACCTTCCGGTTGCCGGGAGCTTCGAAGGATGGGTCGGGGGCGTCAGCACCGATCATCATCGCCAGCGCGGTCGGGGAAACGCTGCTATACGGTTCGACGGCCCAGCCCGAGTGTGCGGGCGATCCGTGCCATGAGCTGAGACATCTTGGACGGGAACGAATTCGGTTCCGGCACCGTGACCGGGCGGACCCGGGCATTGTGAATTGCTGTTATTTTCCAGCCGTTTTCGGTGCGCAGCAGCACGATGGTCTGCCGGGAGAGCCGCCGCTTCGGCAGGCGTGAGCGCCACGGCATCAGTACCGAGGCGGTGCCGTACACGATCGCCACATCCGGGGTGATGTAGCGCATGGACTCCAGTTCACCGGTCAGGGCTGATCCGGCCAGGACTCCCCGGAACAGTCGGTCGTGGTTGCGCTGATGCTGTTCGCGACCGATGGCACGCGTGCCGTCGTAGGAGACGTAATCGGAGTCCTCGGTGAAGAGCGCGCCGAAGGCTTCGGCGTCATTGGCTGTCCAGGTCCGCTGGAGTTGCTGGAACACCTCCCCGATGGCGATGTCGTCGGTGGTGTGTCGGGTCTGGTTCATGGATCGAGCCCCTCGGTGTTATCGTTTCGATCGTCGAAATAAACGATAACAGGAAGTTTCGAATGTCGAAAGATGCTGAATTCATCGCCGAGATCGGACAGCAGCTGCGGCTGCTACAGCGCAGCTTCGACACCTTCGACGAGGCGGTCGCCGCGCACTTGCGGCTCAATCGCACCGACATGCGGTGTCTCGACATCGTGTTGGGACGCGGCCCCCTCTCCGCGGGTGAGCTGAGTACCGCGCTGCGGCTCAGCCCGGCCGCCACCACCACGGTCATCGACCGGCTCGAACGGGTCGGATACGTCTCGCGCGCACAGGATCCGGACAATCGGCGGCGCGTGCTCATCGAGCCGACCGCGGACGCGCGGCGTATGGCGGAGCTCCTCTTCGAACCCGTGGGTCGGGCCGGAGCGACCGCGCTCGAACGCTACGACAGCGACCAACTGCGGCTGATTCTCGACTTCCTCGCCACGGCCCTGCGCGTCCACCAGGAGCAGACTGACCTGGTCGCAGAACGCACCCGGAACGAAGGATCCGCGCCCAGTTAGTGGCCGAAACCCTCAGTCAGGGCGGTGTGGGTCCTCGGGCTGCGGATGGCCGGCCGTGGTGGCGAGGATGGTTCCCGCGACCAGTTCGGGATCGTCGATCATCGGGACGTGACCGACGCCTCGGAGGACCCGGAAGTGAGTTTGTTCGGGGAGGCGTAGCCGGGCGATGGGGATGTTCACCACGAGCGGCAGGAGGCGATCGTCCTCGGCCCAGGCCACCGTCATGGGGCACGGGAGATCCGGCAGAGGTGCGATGTACTCGTCGGTGCTGAGCAGGTCGGTGGTGACCGGGCATTCGGTCAGGTCATGGACGATATCGAGAGCTTGCGCACTGCTGATTCGGTCGCCACGAGTCGCGATGTTGCGCAGTGCGAGCCGCCGGATCAGGGGTGATCGCAAGCCGAGCGGCGCCAAGGGCCTGCCGAGACGAGCGGTTGCCGCCTCGCGAGCGATGATCGAGGTCCCGTGAGTTCGACTGGCGCGGCGCGGTTCCCAGAACCCGGCCGGAGACAGGGCACATACGCTGCGGGCCCGGCCTCGGCGTGCCAGTTCGATCGCGATCCATCCGCCGAGGGAGTTCCCGGCCAGATGCACCTGGTGAAGGCCGAGGGTATCCAGCAGCGCTTCGATGTCATCCACCAGATGACTCACCCGGGTCGGCCGCTGTGTCGGCTTCGGTCCGTCGCGATGGCCCAGCAGCGTAGGGGCGATGACGTGGTGGTGCGGCGCCAACAGCGGAACAACGTCGGCCCAGGCGCGTTCCGACATCGTGAGGCCGTGCAGCAAAACCAGCGGTGGTCGGTTTGCGTTCATGATCGTCCTTCGGGAAGCGTCGGCCCGTATCCGGCTGGTGCGGAATGTGGAGCGGAGAGCTGATTCAGCTGAGGATGAGGCAGGTCGTGGTGGCGTGCGCGACCAGATGCCCCTTGTCGTCGTGGACGCGTCCTTCGGCGGTTGCGGTCGTGCGGCCCGCGTGGATCACCGAACCGGTGGCGGTGAGGGGACCCGCGTCGGTGGACACGGTCCGCAGGTAGTTGACCTTGAGTTCGAGGGTTGTGTAGCCGACTCCGGGAGCCAGCATGGTGTGCACCGCGCATCCCATGACAGCGTCGAGAAGTGTCGCGCAGATCCCGCCGTGCACGGTTCCGAGGGCGTTGGCGAAATCCGGTTGGGGAGTGACCGATCCGGTGACTTCGCCGCTGTCGACGGTATGGATCGTGATGCCCATCAACCGGGCGATCGAGGGGCGTTCGTCGGTGACGGCAGCCAAGGCACGCACGACCTCGAGGCCGGTCATGGTGGACAGGTCGGTTGGGTGGCTCATCAGGTTCGATCCTTCATCGCGGCGGGACGTGTGTCGATCAGCGGGCTCGGTCAACGGCGTCGGTCGGAGTATTCGAGGTAGGCGAGGCCGTCCACGCGGTGCTCGGCGATGTGGCCGTGGTAGCGGAATCCGCCGATATAGCCCATGCCCGCGTAGAGCCATTCGGTGTCGACGGTGCCGGTGATCTCGACGGCGGTGTTCCCTTTGCCGTCGGTGGCGGTCCAGCGGAACGTGTCGGGCATGGTCATGGCCGGGGTGGCGTTGGCGACCTGCGGAACTGGTTGCGTCGACAAGACTTCGAATGTCACTTGGTTGCCCAGTGCGCAGACCCCGCCCGCTTCGCTGCGCCAATAGGCGGCCAGCCACCCCGGTCGACCGGCTACGCCGGTGGCAACCAGGATCAGCCGAGTGTCTTCGTCTACAGGAATGATGTGGTAGGTGAAGAAGTCGAGGGGAATCTTGCGGGACGGCGGAAGCGGCTGGGCGCGCAGCATCTGGGGTGAGCGGATCACCGCGTACTCGTAGGTGCAGAGTCCGGAGACTCGCGTGGTTTGCCCGGCGTGCGTGATTGTGCCCGAGTAGTGGGCGAACAGGGCCACATGCCGGTAGAGCGGATTGTCGATGAACCAGAGCGTCTCGCCGGTGGCCGTCAGCTCCAGATCCACGGCCAGGTCATCGAACCGGGACCGCAGACGAAAGTTCGGGAAGGTTCCCGACAGCGTCAACTCGTCGCCGAATCGCAGGTGTCCGCCGTCGTCGCGGAGATCGCAGTCGTCGCGCGCCGAATAGATCCGGAACGGATCGTGCCCGGCGGCGGCGGTGCCATGGGCGACGGTGACGGTGTCGCGGGCGGTATGAACCACGGCATTGTCGTCGTCCCACGCCCGAGTTCCGGACTTGCCGATGACGATCATGGTGGCCAGGAAACGGTGCGGCGCAGGGAGATCCGGGATCATCACCCCGTAGTGCACGCACGCCGCTCGCCACGAGCGTGACGGCGAGAGCGTCAGACGCCTCGGGTCGGCGCGGGCCAAGGTGATCCGTCGGCCGCCCGCGGCCGCGGCCACTGCCGACAGGACACCTCGGTTTCGCTGCATCGAATCCAGCGCGACTACCGGGACAGTTCGGGCCATCTCTTACTCCTTCGTGGCGACTCCGGCGAATCACCCCGGTCATGGTGGTTCGATTTTCAAACCACACTAGGGTCTTGTGGATGAGTGACGCAAGAGTCCCCCGCCCCGGAGTCGCGGTTCGGGGTTCTGCTACGGGCCAGCCCCTCATGGCCGCGTTCGATCTTCTCGGCCGCCGCTGGGCGATCCTGGTGCTGTGGCAACTGCGAACCGAGCCGCTCGGATTTCGCGACCTCCGCCGCGCGCTGCCCGACATTTCCTCGAGCGTGCTGAGCACAAGGCTGCGCGAACTCGTCACCGTCGAAGTCGTGTACACCACCGAAGCGGGCAAATACGCTCTCACCCCGATCGGCGTGGAACTGCTCTACGCGCTCGCCCCACTGAAGGCATGGTCACACAGCTGGGCCCGTCGGCTCGGTGCCGAGGAATTCGAATTGGGCCAACCACCCAGCCACGACGGGTTGCTCTGATCGCCGTCGGTGGTGGCAACCGGCCGGGTCGAGCCCGGCGGTCAGGGGCGTGGTCGAGCGCGGCGCATCGCTTCGAGGCGATCGAGTAGCGCCTCGAGAGCTTCTTCGAACTCATCGGCCGCGCGGTCGGCCGCCAGGTGACTCTGTAGGCGATGCACGTTCGGGTAGTCGGCCAGATCCGAGGATTCGTGCTGCCCGGGCTCGGCGGTGGTGACCGGGCTCAGCTCGACTCCCCTGGTCGCCACCTCTAGCAGGAGGTGGCCCAGCAGGAATGTGGCGAAGGAACGGTAGGCCTGAACCGCCTGACGGTCGTCGAACCCATAGCGGAGCATGGTGCCGAGGAAGGACTCCATCCAGTTCAGGCTGCGCAACGGCGGGCACAGCCAGGGCGCCTGCGGCGGGCTGGATGCCATCAACGGGAACACCTCGGGGTGCTCGATGGCGACACGGCGCACGCCGTGCGCGAGGCGCTGCAGATAACCCTGCCAGCTGCCGCCCGCACCGTCGGGCTCCATCAGGTTCTGCTCGTAGAGCTGGTCGACGAGGTGATCGACCACCCCGGCCAGCAGATCGTCACGCCCGGACACGTGTCCTCGGCGCCTTCGCCGTCGGGGCGTCGGTCGGTTGGCCGGGCGAATCCCTCACCGAGAACGAAGTAGTCCGTGCGTCGCAGTGGTTGACGAGGATGGGACTGTTCGACTCCGTCGATCTCGACCCGGCATTCGGTCACCGGACAACCATCTATCGCCCTCGGATCACCACCGAAGGAGTCCGCGTCGCTCGCGGCCCGGGTGGGGTTCGCGGAATTTCCTGGCCGGGCATGGCAATTCGACCATCCACTCCGCCGAGCGACCTCGCTCCTCCGCCGCAGCAGACCGGGTAGTCGATCCGGTTGTCAGGTCGGCGAGAGTCGGACCTTCGCCGTTGCTCGGCCGAAGATCTTCCGACCCCGACAGGTGGCGACGATTGCCACGACCGCTGTCCGCTGCTGCGGATCGACCGACCTCACGGTCCCCGAGAACTCGACACTCGCGCCGGCGCTGGTGACATAGACCGGGCTGGTGAACCGGACCGCATACTCGAGGACAGCGCCGGGATCGCCCAGCCACGAGGTGAGATAACCCGCGCCCAGGCCCACGGTCAGCATGCCGTGAGCAACCGGAGCGTCCAGGTTCACCGCTTGCGCGGCTTGCGGGTGCCAGTGGATCGGATTCGGGTCACCGGCCACACCGGCATAGTTGACCAGGTCCCCGAGGGTGAGAGAGAAGACCCGTGGGGGTAGCTGCTCGCCCTCCGTGACGGACTCGAAGCGACGCGTATGGCCACCGTGTGCGCCCGGCTCCGATCTCGGACGTGGATCTGATCCATTGCGAGCCCGTGGGCGGAGTCCAGCACCCGACGGCCAGTCGTGAAAACCGCGCATCACAAGGTGATCGGCCGAGTGAGACCTGGTGGCGCCGCCCTCCGCTCGACCGACGAAACTAGTCCGCGAAGTGATCAGCGGGCAATCGTGCTGGTCTGTGATCTCTGTTTTGAATTCGAAGAGTTCGCTCCCGAAAGCACCGCGAAACGACTCGAAGCCGACATCGCAGGTCAGTGCGTCACCAGGACGAATCGGCTTGTGGTAGTTGACAACCTGATCGGTTTGCATGATCCGACTCAAATCGTATCCACCGGCCACGGTGTCGAACATCGCCCTTTGCGCCCGAAACGCGGGAATCGCGAAGAAGGTGAGCGGCGCGATCAGCCCTCCGTAGCCGAACTCCACACCGGCAGATTCCGACCGGTGCACCGGATGACTGTCCTGGACCGCCCGCGCGAACTGACGGATCTCCTCTCGCCCCACGACATACCGGTCGTCGCAGCGATAGGTGCACCCCACCATGGTCGACGGGTGGAGGGCAACGACCGCCGCTCCCCCGATCTTCGTGCTGGTCATCGCCATAGCGAGCAAGAGTAGTGTCCGTTGCCGTGTCGACGGTGTCACCGGAGCCCGGAGTGTCGAGAGCGAATGGCCAGTCCCGCTCACAGTCCGGCTTCGAGCTCCGCGATCCGTCGACGCGCATCACCGAGCTCCGCCCCCTCGATCCCGACTCCTCTGGCGCGAGCCAGCAGTTCCCGTGCCAGAGCCGGATCGTCTTGGCGCACAGCTACATCCGCCCGAACCACCAACAGCTTGATCAACTGGACCGCCGTCGGCTCCTCATCGGTGCGGCTGAGGGCTCGATCCAGGACCTCGACCGCCAGCTCCAGATCCTGCTTGGAATCGGCGAAGAGCGACCCCATGTGGACAGCCCG
Source organism: Nocardia sp. NPDC023733 (assembly GCF_040639775.1). NCBI lineage: Bacteria > Bacillati > Actinomycetota > Actinomycetes > Mycobacteriales > Nocardiaceae > Nocardia > Nocardia sp. NPDC023733. The sequence continues at coordinate 2,348,511 of NZ_JBFAAN010000001.1, forward strand.
ATCGAATGTCTCCTTCGGCAACGGCCGGTGCCGCTGATCCGGGCTGATCGGCTGCGCGACCTGGATCGTGTTCCCACCCGGATCGGTCACCAGGAACTCGCGCACCCCGTAGCTCCTGTCCGTCAACGCACCGACCCGCGGCACACCGTGTACGGGCACCGACCCGTACGCCTCGCGCAGCCCCTCTGTGAAAATCTCGTACAGGTAATCGACGTCGTCGGTGTCGACCAGGCAACCGTGCGTCGAGGAAGTCGGATCGAAATCCTTGTCTCCGTAGAAGTTCAGCTCGATCCCCCCACGTTTCACACTCAGAAACTGGTAGGGCGCCGTCTGTTCGAACGTGATCTCGAATCCGATTGCGGTATAGAACTCACCCACCGACTCGATCGACCGTGCCATCAGTCTGGGAATCGTCTTTTCTGTCATGCCCTCGACGCTAGGAGTTGGGCTCGACCGGTCGCACATAGAAGTGAGAACCCCGACATTCGCTGGTCATCGAACGTCCGGATCTATCTCGATTCAAAATCCCTGTGGCGGAATTCGTTTCGGTCGGCCACCGTTTCGCAACGGCTCAGCCGGGTAGCCGTGCTGTAGCAAGCCACGAGGCAGGAGGGAAGGGTCATGACGAGACCGATACTGGAAGCCCGGAGCCGCAACACGGTCCACAACGAGGGCCTGGAGGTCGACTTGGACTCCCTCACGCCCGCGAGCACGCGGGTCATGGTGCGCGATTTCCTCGCCCCATTGCCCGAAACCGCGGTCGCGGACACGATCCAGGTGTTCGACGAGCTCGCGAGCAACGCCCGCCGCCACGGGCTCCCACCGCGAAGTGCCCGCATATCGCTGAACCACGTCCGCGACCGGGTACGCATCGAAGTAGACGACACCGGCCCCGGTGAACCACACCCACGCGCCCCCGACCACACCGGCGGTCTCGGGCTGCTCGTGGTCGACAACCTCGCCAACACCTGGTCTTGTAGCCGGCACAACGGACACAAAACCATCCACGCCGAACTCACCTTCGCCCACGACGTCCGTCCCGCGGCGTGATCGGCACATCGAGCAGTTACTCGTACAAGCCTCTCATCTGGGCAGCGGGATGTCGGCCTTGAAGCGGTCGCCGGGCGGCAGTCCGCGTAGTACGGCGCTGGTCCAGGCCACCGCCGGTGGCCAGCCGGCCGTGGCGTTGACGAGGTGTTCGGGGAGGGGCATGGTGTAGAACCGCAGGTCGGCGCCGCGGTTCCAGTAGTCCTGGACCGTCGGTAGAACGACGTCGGCGGGGATCAGTTCGTCCCAGATGCCGTGCCACCAGAAGATCGGGCTGTCCGGGATGTGGTGGCCGAGACTCTGTTCCGCGAGAATCCGCATGACCTCGGGGGTGGTGTCGAGCGATTTGCCCGGCTTGAAGTAGGCACTGATCGGCCGGTACGCGCCGGCCGCCGCGATCGTGTAGACACAGCGTTTGCCCATGTCCGCGACAATCGCCTGGCCTTCCGGGGTCAACAGTTCCTCGGCGTCGAACTCGTCGGGGAATTCTCGTGACAACGCGGCGAACCCGAGCCACATGGTGAAGTTGCTGATTCCGGTGAGCCCCGGCTGCGCGGCCACGGCGAAGCGGGCCTGGGCCTGCAGATCAGCAGGGAAGCCGCCGACCGCGGTGCCGAGCAATCGCACGTCGGGCGCATAGGTCTGACGCAGTTCGGCGGCGCGGATCGAGCCCGAGCCACCGCCGGAGTAGCCGTAGAGCGCGATGCCGGAATCGGCCAGGCCCAGCGCCGAATTCTTCATGGCGCGCAGGCTGTCGAGCACCATCTTGCCTTCGTCGTAGGTGTTGAAGGTGTTGAACTTGCCGTCGAAGTCCGCGACATTGATCGCGAAACCCTGGGCCAGCCAATAGACCGCGAGCGCGGCCTCTTTCATCGTTCCGGTCCGCAGGGTGTAGGACGGATTGCACGACGAGTCGGTCGAGTCGATCGCCTCCTGGAACGACACCACCGGCCGCGGGCTGCCCGACCAGGGGATGCCGGGAATGATCACCGAGGTCGCCGTGGCGATCGGATTGTCGTACACATCGTTGCTGCGGTACAGCAGCTGTTCGGTGTGAACAGGGAAGGGTAGCCCGAGCAGCCGGGTCTGCACCGTGCGGGAACGGATGATCTGCCCGGGGGCGTAGGAACCCAGGTCGGCCGGGTCGTCGTACCACGGGTCCTCAGCGGGAACCGGAATCGGCAACAGATCGTAGAGCTGAGGCTCGGTGGGCAATTGCGGCAGCTGATTCTGATCCGGCGGAAAGCTCGGATACGGATCTGCCGCGGCGACCGTGGTGCCCGATACCGCCAGACACATCGCTGCCAGCGGGGCGACCGCCCATCTCCGCGCAACTCTCGGGTTCTTCATCGAATCCTCACTTCGGTAGGTGACGCCGATTACAGCACGCCACCTTGTTGTTAACAAGAGCTCTTGTTGCTATTTCGTATTAGCTACGCTGATCTGCGTGACATCGATCGAAAAGCGCCCACGGCGAATCCAGGGGCTCGACGCCGAGCAGCGCCGAGCCCGTCGGCGGGAGCAGATCCTGCACGCCGCGTTCGAGCTGATCGCCGCCAACGGATACCCGAACACCTCCATCGAGCAGATCTGCCAGACCGCACTGGTCGGCAACAAGGCGTTCTACGAGTTGTTCGACAGCAAGGAGGCCTGCTATCTCGCCCTGTTGCAGCAGGTCAGCGAGCGATTGCAAGCCGACGTCGCCGCCGCGCTGGCGCGCGCACAGGGCGATCGCGATGCCGTCGTCGTCGAGACCCTCAGCGCCTTCGCGCACGCACTGGTCGACGACCCCCGCGTCGCCATCGTCACCTTCGGCGAGGCGAGCGCCATCTCGGCCACGGTCGAACAGCAGCGCCGCACCAACCGACGGTGGGCGGCCGAATTCCTCGAAACACTGTGGCGTGATTACGGATTCGTGCCCGCCACCGGTTCGCGGGTCGACCTGCACGCCCTGGCTGTCGCCACCATCGGTGGGCTGTTCGACACGGTCTCGGACTGGCTGCACCACACCACCCGCGGCACTTCGGGTGACATCGACACCCTCATCCGCGACCTCACGGCATTCACCCAGATCGTCCACCTCGGCCTGGGCGCGGCCGCGCGGGCACCTGACCCGAGCAACTAAAAACAAGAGCCCTTGTTCAAAACAAGAGCTCATGTTGTAATCGGCTGCACCTACCGAAGGAGCAGCCATGCAGTGCCGCATGCATTCCGTTGCCACCACCGCACGTCAGATCGGTGCGCTCCAACGATCCGGGGTCATCGATCTTCGGCGACCACTCCAGGTCGCGCGCATCGCACGCACGATGCGCACCTACGGCCCGATCGCCGGTGGCGTACGGAGTTCCGCGCAACGGACGCCGGACCGGATCGCACTCGTCGACGGCGACCGGCGAATCACCTACCGCGAACTCGACGAGCGCACCGACGCCATCGCCGCCCGCTGGTATCGGGACGGGTTCGGTACCGACCACACCATCGGCGTCCTCTACCCGGACGGCGCACCACTGGTCGAAACCATGGTCGCCGCAGGCAAACTCGGTGCGCGGCTGGTTCTGCTCAACACAGGTTTCGGCGCCACTCAGCTCACCGATGTGATCGCCCGTGAGCAGGTCGACGCACTCGTCCTCGATCCAAGCCTGCCCGTGGCGGCCACTCCCCTACCCGACACCATCACCGTGCTCACCCTCGATGGCAGCGGTTCCCAGCGGCCACCGGCACCGGCCAGGCAGGGCGGTTTCGTCCTGCTCACCGGTGGCACGACGGGCACTCCTAAAGGCGCGCCACGCCGGGTCGAATCACCCTTGGCGGCAGCTCAATTCGTCGCTCGAGTACCGCTGCGACGCGAGCAGACCGTGCTGTTGTGCGCACCGTTGTTCCACGGAACGGCGCTGTCACAGTTCATCCTGGCGCTCAATCTCGGTTCCACGATCGTGCTGCACGGAAAATTCGACGCCGCCCGCGCGCTGGCCCAGATCGCCGAACACCGTGTCGAGATGGTCGTGCTGGTTCCGACCATGCTGCGGCGCATCCTCGATCTGAGCCCAGAAGTATTGGCACACACCGACACCACCTCGCTGCGCATCGTGTTCACCGCAGGCGCGGCGCTACCCTCGGCGCTCGGCACCAGGGCGATCCAGACGTTCGGACCCGTGCTCTACAACTTCTACGGCTGCACCGAAACCGGCACCGCCGCCATCGCGACCCCGCAGGACTGGACAGCCGCACCGGGGACCGTCGGCAAGGCCCCGGTGGGCATCACCGTCGCGCTCTACGACTCCGACGGCACCCGAATCACCGACCCCGACGTCGTCGGGACCGTCTACGTCGGCAACTCGATCGCCTTCGCCGGATACTCCGGCGGCGGCTCCAAACAGACCCGCGACGGCCTGATGAGCACCGGCGACCTCGGCCACTTCGATTCCAGCGGAAGGCTTTTCATCGACGGCCGCGACGACGACATGATCGTTTCCGGCGGCGAAAACGTCTTCCCCGGAGAAATCGAAGACCTCCTCTACACCCACCCCGCCATCACCGAAGCAGCCGTCATCGGCGTCCCCGACGAAGAATTCGGCCAACGCCTCGCCGCCTTCATCGTCCCCACCGTCAACCTCGACGCCGACACCGTCCGCACCTACGTGAAAACCCACCTCGCCCGCTTCAAAGCCCCACGCGACGTCACCTTCGTCGACGACCTCCCCCGCACCCCCACCGGCAAAATCGACCGCCGAACCCTCCTCACCCTCCACTGACCGATGCTGCCGTTCGGGCGCCAGGCCGAGAACCCTGTACGCGTACCGATGCGGCGAGCAGGTCACCTCATTGTCGCGGAAATCAGCGTGATTGCCGAGATCAGTGCTGATATGGCGAAAGCGACTAGGAGAACGATCGACAACGGCTCGTATGTCATGCCGAGATCCCAAAACGCGGACAGCACAATGTAGGAGCCGATCGACGCGACGAGCAGGGCCACAGCACAGGCCGTTAGCAGAATCGCTCGACCGAGGGGGCGACGCTTGAGCAACAACACCACGCCGAGCAGCAGCCCCGAGCTGACAAGTCCCATGGCGACAGCGCCGAACCACAAGAGACGAACAACCGATAGCTCGACCCATGGATTGAGGGTTCCATCGGGGAAATGCGGTACGACAACGGAGCTTTCGTACAGTCCGACCAGGAGGCCGGCCAACAGAACGAACGAAACCACCGCATCGAGTATCGCGAAGATCGCCGCCGCTGTCGTGGTGGTGCGCTTCGGAGACCGCACCCGCTGAACCTGGAAACTGTCTCCTCTGGGCCCCTGCGCTGGCTGCGGATGCAGGTTTTTCCTTTGATGGTCCGCGTACGTCACCGCACTCCCCCTTGTTTCACCAAGCCATGCCGCCACAAAGCCGCGCAAATCTTGATCCGCCTGGATCACTTTGGATGGCAACGCAAATCGTAGTCCGTATAGCGACCAGTGCGCTCGGCAGCAGATTGCGTTCGGGCCGATGGACAGCTTGTAAGCGCCACACCGACTACCCTCCCCACCACCACCGCGGGCGACGACCTGGCGGTCGGCCCGCGGCGTGGTCGGGGTCAGCTTTCGATGGCGGCGTGGAAGGCGACGGTGTCGAAGATGTCTTCCATTCGGGTGGCTTTGCCGTCGCGCATGGTCCAGGAGTGCAGGAAGGGCAAGGTGGTCGAGGTTCCGCTGCGGGCGATGACCTGGCGGGTGCCCAGGACGATGACGCGGTCGTTCTGTTCGATGAATTCGACCGGGTGGAGCACCATGCCGCCGAGGACCGACGGGACGCGAGCGAGGAACTCCTTGATCCCCTCGTGGCCGATCTTGGTTCCGCCCAGGCCGTATTTGTGCATGCCGTCCGGGTGCACCCACTCGACGTCGTCGTGCATGGCGGAGAGGATCTTGGCGACATCACGGGTCGCGAAACCCTCGTACGCGGTGCGGATCACCGCGATGTTCGGCGTCGTCACCTGAGTGTGGTTCATCGCGGCGTCACCTCACGGACGTGTGCGGGGTAGTGCGCGGCGAGGGTACGCCGGATTCCCTCGCGCCAGTCGACGGTGCACGGGCCGGTGAGGGAGCGGCGCATTTCGGGGTCGAACTGGTAGGTCTCGCGGGTGATCTCGGACGGGACGAGTTTCGCCTCGATGCCACTGAGTTCTTCGAGGTAACGGACGCAATCGGTGATCCCGACCGACTCGTCACCACCCCAGTTGACCACCCGGGCGGGTACCGACGCCGCGTCCCACAGCGCGGGGACCTGGGCGACGAGGTCGTCGGTGTAGAGCAGCGAACACCAATTCTGGCCCTCGAGCGGAACCGGGATCGGCTCGCCGGCCAGCATCCGCTTGAAGTACAGCATGGGCACCCCGCCGTATCCGCCTGGGCCGTAGGCGATATTGAGGCGGGCGATCGTGGTCGGCAGTTCGAGTGTGTTCGCCAACGCTCGCACGGTGCCTTCGGCCGCGATCTTGCCGACCGGGTAGGTGGGCAGCCAGTCGGCGACACCGTCGATCGGGTCGGATTCACGATAGGCGTGGTCGAGGGTCTGCCGCTTGTACAGCGCGCCGGTCGACACGAACAGAAACGCCTCGGCGGTGCGACAGTGGGTCATCAGCCGCGCGCACGCGGTGGAGTTGACGGTGAGCGCGTCTTCGAAATCGGTGCCGTCACCACGGTGAACCGCCGAGTGCAGCACATGGGTGAAATCGGTCGGCAGCTGCGCGTAACCCGCGGCCGTCGTGTCGTTCATGTCCCAGTGCTCGGTGATCACGCCGGAGGCGCGCAGTTCGTCCTCGACACCCGGCGTTCCGAAGCGGCCGAGGCACCAGACCTCGTTGTGGGCGGCGAGCGCCTCGGCGACCGGTCTGGCGACCTGCCCCGTCCCGCCGGTGATCAGAATCTTCTTGCCCTGCAACGTATTTCTCCCTATCGGTCGGCGTCGGCCTGTGCCAGCGCGCGGTCGAGTTCTTTGCGCAGAATGGACTGGAACGCGGTGACGTGCCGTGGTCCCATCAATGTGTAGTGCTCACCGGGCACATCGATGTAGCGGTTCGCCTCGGTGGTGAATTCGTCCCACCTGCGCAGTTCGTTGTCGATCCAGTCCTGTTTGGTGCCGCGCAACGGGACCGCGCAGAACACACTCATCGAGCGAACGGCGCCGCTCGGCGTGTACGTGCGGCCGAGACCGGTGAGCCCGTCGGCGAGTTCGGCCCACGCCGTGAACTTCGTCAGATCCAGGTCGAGTTCGGCGACGCGGTCGGGCGGGGCGAGTTCGATCAGGCGCGCGAGCTGGTTCCCCTTGGACAGCGCTCGCAGTTCGGCGGGCAGTTCGACGGCCTGCCGCTTGGTGACCAGGTCGAGGAACATCGCGAGATTCGTCGCGGTCTCGGTGAAATCGAGCTCGTCCATGCGGTATTTGATGTGCGGTGGCAGGTTGAAGCTGCCGAGGAAATCGACCCGTTCCCCGTCGGCTTCGAGCCGTTTGGCGATCTCGAACGCTACCGCGGCGCCGAAGGAATAACCGGCCAGGGCATACGGACCCTGCGGTTGCCGCCGTCGGATGGCGCTCGTATAGACGTCGACCATCTCGTCGAACGTGTGGAACGGCTCCTCCCCCTTGTTGAAACCGCGGGCACGCAGCGCGTAGAACGGACGGTCTCCGACGAAGTACTTGGCCAGATTGACGAACACCAGAACCTCACCGACACCGGGGTGCACACAGAACAGCGGCGTCTTCGTACCACTGGTCTGCAACCCCACGATCGGATCGTAACGTCGCGGCCCGCCACCGCCCTCGTCCACGACAGCTGCCAGCTCCCGCACCGACGGTGCGGTCAGGATGGCGATGATCGGCAGGTCCGATACGCCGAAGCGGCGGGCGATCTGCTGCTGCAGCCGAAGAATGTCCAGCGAGGTGCCACCGAGGTCGAAAAAGCTGGCCGTGGCGCTGATTTCGGTTGCCGGAACATCGAACAGCTCCGCGTAGACATCGGTCAGGATCGACTCGGTACCCCCCTGCGGTGCCGAGTATCCGCCGAGCTGGCGGGTCGTGAGTGCCGCGGTGTCGGCGATGACGCGGTCGTAGCCGCCTGATTCGAGCTGTTGGCGCATGCGCGGCCGCAAGGTCTTGCCCAGGCTCGTCTTCGGGAAGTCCGCTTTGCTCAGGGGCAGAATGAATCCGGGGCGGAACCCGCACAGCAACACCACCGTGGAACGGACGGCCGTCAGTAGGCGATGCAGGTCGGCTTCGTCGGCGGTCTCGGCGTGCAGGGCGATCACGAGCTGTTCGGTGTCACTGCCGGGGCGACGCGTCGGGAACGCGGCCACATAGCCACGGGCGATGCCGTCGAGTTCTTCGACGGCCGTTTCGATCTCGTGGCTGAAGTAGTTCACGCCGTTGACGATGATGCTGTCCTTGCTGCGGCCGACCAGAGTGAGCCTGCCGTCGGTCAACCGGCCGAGGTCGCCCGTGCGGAACCAGCCGTCGGCGGTGAACGCCGCGCGGGTGGCCTCGTCGTTGTTGAAGTAGCCGCCGGTGACCATGGGGCCGCGCAGCTGCACCTCCCCCGCAGCGCCCGCGGGCAGCGGTCGCCCGTCCTGGTCGGCCACCCGCAACTGTAATCCGGGCACCGGATGCCCGACGGCGGCGAACTCCTGCCCGGTGTCGGCCCTGGGGAAGTCGCGATTGTAGATACTTCCCGCGCAGGTCTCGGTCATCCCGAACGCCGGCCACAGCGCGGTCTCGCGTAGACCATAGGCGGCAAAGGTTTCGAGGAACCGTGTTCCGGTCGCGACCACATTGGCTTCGCCGCCGCTCACGATATGCCGCAAGCAGCTCAGGTCGAGACGGGCGCCGTCGACGTCGGGTTCGAACAGCGTATTCAGTTGTCCGAGCAGGAAATTGGGTGTGAAAGTCATGGTCACCCGGTGGCGGGAGACGATCCGCAGGAATTCCATCGGATCGTCGGCCACGACCTCACTCGGCGCATGGATCTGTCGCGCACCGCAATACAGCGGTAGCAGATGCGTTTCGAGCAGGGCCGCGACGTGATCGAACGAGATCCAGTTGAAGGTGATGTCGTCGGGATTCAACTGCTGGACGGCGGCTTTGGCTGCCATGGAGCTGAGCAGATTGCCGTGGGTGAGTGTCACCGCTTTGGCGTTTCCGGTGGATCCGGAGGTGAGGACCAGCAGCGCGAGGTCGTCGGCGGAGGCGAGGTACGGGGTGGGCTCGTGTTCGCCGGTGCGCAACGATTCCACCGTCACCGTCGCCACCCCGGGAACCGCGGGCATGGTGTCGTCGATCGACTGTGACGTCACCACGAGTGGGCGTTCCAGCAATTCGTCGACATGACGCAACGCGCTCGCCCAGCGGGTCGGATCGGTGGGCTGGGCGACCATCGGGCACGGCACGAACCCGCCGAGGAAACACGCCCACAGCACGGTGACGAAGTCTTCGTGATCATCGAGCAGGAGAGCGACTTTCGACTGCGGGCGCAACCCGCGGTCGCGCAACGCGCCGGTGAGCGACAAGGCCTCGTCGAGCAGTTGGGGATATGAACGGTGCACCCGCACGGTCGGTCCGTCGCCGGTGCGCTGCAAGTAGGTCGTGCCGCTCGTGGGATGGTGCCGGGCGGCGTGCAGGAGAATCTGAGCCACCGACCCGGCGTCGTTGACCGCGTGGGGTACAGGAATGGTCGAAATATTCGATGTAGCAGTCATTGTGCCTATCCACTGATCAGAGTTGCGCCGCGGCGCGATATTCAGGCGGTGGCGAAGACCTCGTCGTACTCCAGCCGTGGCAGCCGTCCCATCCAGGCGTCCGGGCCCGGCTTGCCGATGTTGATGACGCACAGCGGGACATGCCTGCCGTCGGGGAAGAACTCGCGTCGCACGGCGTCGCCGTCGAAGCCGACCATCGGGCCCGCGGCCAGACCCGCCGCGCGAATGCCGACGATGAGGTAGGCCACCTGCAGCGCGGCGTTGAACGTGGCCGAGGGCTCCCGGACCGCCGGATCGGCGAAGACGTTCTGCGGGTTCTCCATGAACGGAACCAGTTTGGGCAGCTCGTCGTGGAAGTCGAGGTCGGCCGCGAGAACGACCGTCAGCGGCGCCCGCGCGGTCTTGTCCTTGTTGCGGTCGGTCATCGCCTCGACCAGCTTCGACTTCGCTTCGTCCGACCGCACGAGGACACCGCGCAGCGGTTGCTGGTTCATCGAGGTCGGCCCGAACTTCACGAGTTCGTAGACAGCCCGGAACTGCTCGTCGGTCACCGGTTCGTCGGTGAACGTGTTGGCGGTGCGGGCAGCGCGGAACAACATGTCCTGCGCCGCCGCGTCGAGCGCCAGTAGATCGGTTGATGTCGCCGTCATGAATCCTCCGCGGCTCGAGTTACTTAGACTAGTCAGTCCAGTCCAGTAAATAGTAGATAGACTGGCTCGTCCACCCGTAATCTTGGTGACCCAGGCCACTCATCCGTGAAAGGCGCCGACGGACATGTCGACATCGGCAACGCGATCGACCGGACCCGGCGGCCGCCCCCCAGGGGGCGATCCGGGTAAGCGTCGAGCCATCCTCGACGCCGCGATCGACACATTCCTGCGCGACGGCTACGAGCGGGCAACCCTCGACGTGATCGCCGAACGGGCCGGCGTGGCAAAACAGACCGCCTACAACCACTTCGGCGACAAACAGACCCTGTTCCTGGCCGCGGTCGAGCACGAACGCGCCCAGGTGGCAGCGACCTTCGGTACCGCGATCGCCGGGCCGGATCGCACCGATGTCACCGCCGCGCTCGTCGAGATCGGCCACCGCGTCCTGCGGGTGCTGCTCGACGAGCGGGCGTCCGCACTGCGCCGTCTCATCATCAGCGAGGTGGCCCGGATCCCGTCACTGCGCCCCGCCTGCGCCGACGGCGAACCGAAACAGCTGGTGGCCCAGATCGCCGACCTGCTGCGTTCCCGCAGCGAACTCGACGTCGAGGATCCCTCGACCGCGGCCCGTCAGTTCGTCTCGCTTCTCGTCCAGCAGGGTCTGCACGCGTCGATGTACGGCACGATCGCGCTCCCCCGCACCGAGGCCGACACCATCTGCACCGAGGCCGCCAACCTGATCGTGCGCGCTTTCCGCACCGATCCGTGACCCTCCCGATCCTCGCCGACAGCAAGGTGACCCACGACGCGAGACGCGGCTGCCACGGCCGCCCCATTTCGAGCGCGTCGACCTGGTGTCGAGGGGTAACCTGTTCAATCGATACAGTCGTCGGATCCGGCGAGGTCGGATCCGGAATCGGAAGTCGGTAAGCCCCATGGTCTCCGCATCGGAGTTGGAAGAACTGGCCCGCCAAGCCGAGGTCGACGGCACCGCTCCTAGAGTCGGTGTGATCATCGAACGCGACGGAACAGTCCTACTCCTGGAGCGTCACGACAGTGGTCCGGTCAAGGTCCCGCTGAAGCTTCCCGGGGCCACGGTGAAGCCGGGCGAGACCCTCGCCGCGGCGGTGACGCGTGGGGTGCGCGAGGAAACAGGGCTTGTCGTCACCGGGATCCGCCATCACGTCGGCGATTTCGACTACCTGTCCCCCGACGCACACCGCGTCCGCCGACTGCATTTCGCCGTGGATGTCGCGGCGTTCGAACCGATTCAGCTCACCGCCCATGCGCGGTACGCCTGGACGCCGCTCGATGGCCACCTCCCGGTGACATCCTCCATCCGCGGCATCCTCGGTACGTACCGCGAACTCCGGGGACGCGCCGCAATGTCGTGAGATGGATCCCCACTCCGGCATCCAGCCCGGCACCGATTCCGCAGCCCTCGTGGGACGCCCCTCGACGAATGGCTCCTACGTCCGCGCCGGTGTTCACCGCGGAATGGCAAAGCGACTGTGCCTGACCGGCGATTCGAATCGCCGGTCAGGCACGAACCTCTCCCCACCGCACGACGCGCGACGCCCGTCCTGCGGTGATTAGGCCGCTGAGGCGTCCGGGGTGTGCCTGCCGGCGCGGGCCTGCAGGTCTTTGTCGATCTGCGCGAAGTCGCGGTCCTTGGTCTCGGGGACCCGGCGGTAGACGAATATCAAGGCCACCAGGCAGATCACGGCGAAGATCAGGAAGACGGGTCCTGATCCGATCGCCCCGGTGAGCGGCAGGAAGGCCGTCGACATGATGAAGTTCGACAACCAGCTCACCGCTGAGCCCGCGCCCGAGCCCTGTGCCTGCACGTCGGGTGGGAAGACCTCTGCGAGGATCACCCAGAACACCGGGCCCATCCCGATGGCGAAGGACGACACGAACACCAGCATGCACACCAGCAGGATCACCGAACCGAGATCGACGATGAACGAGACACCGAGCAGTGCCACCGAGATTCCCATTCCGACCAGGGATATCAGCAGCAGCGGTCGGCGTCCGAGCCGGTCGATCAAGCGCAGCGAGACGAATGTCATCGCGAGATTGACGATGCCGATGATGACCGAATAGACGATCGAGTTCGAGGCGCTGAGGCCGGTCTCCTCCATGATCGTCGGCGCGTAATAGAGCACGGTGTTGATGCCGACGAACTGCTGCAGGACGGCGAGTCCGAGTGCCACGACCAGCGCGGGGCGGACGCGGGGTGCCAGCAGCACGCGCCAGCCCTTCTGCTCGGGACTCTTGTCCTGTTCCCGAAGCCGCTGGCGTTCGGCTTCTTGGTGGCGGTAGTGCTCGATCACCTTCTCAGCGCCCGCCGCACCGACGACCGAGCCGATGGTGGTCCGTGCTTCGTCGATACGCCCCTGCGCGATCAGCCAGGTGGGCGTTTCCGGCAGCCGTTTCACGATCAGCACCAGCAAGACCGCCGGAATCGCGCCGACCCAGAACATCTCGCGCCAGTCGCCGCTACCGCTGAAGGCGAGGTTCACGAGGTAGGCCACGAGCATGCCGACCGTCTGCAGCAGCTGATTGAGGGTGAGCATTCGCCCGCGGATCTGCGGCGGCGAAATCTCGCCCAGGTAGGTGGGAACCAGTGCCGAGGCGATGCCGACGCCGAAGCCCATGACCAGCCGGCCGAGGACGAGCAGCGGGAATCCCGTCGCCAGCGCCGACACGATGAAGCCGACCGCGAACAGCAGCCCGGCGCCGCCGAGCACCATTTTGCGGCCGAATCGGTCCGCGAGCCCGCCGGTGAACATGGCCGCGACCAGCGCGCCGAGCAGCAGAATACTTGTCACCAGGCCCTGTTGGGCGTCGTGGAGGTCGAGGTCGCCTCGGATGTAGAGCAACGCACCGGAAATGACGCCCGTGGCGTAGCCGATCATGAAGGTGGCGAGGTTGATCCACAGTCCCCACCGAGCGACCATGCGCAATCCCGCGCTGGGGACGTCGAGTTGAGAATTCTCCGAACTCGTCATCTCATTCCCCCCGGCCGGGGAGCCCGGTCGGAGCCCAGCCCTCGGGGCCGGTGCTGCCTGCCGCGTATTCCCCTATCGGCACCCGGTTTTCGCGCCAAGCCTGGCGGACCGGCTCGATGATGCGCCAGCACTGGACGGCCATGTCGCCACGGACCGACAGCGGTGGGATGCCCTCGATCACGCCCCGGAGTACTTGGCCGTAGGGCGGCAGCATGCCCGCGCCGAACTCTCCGGCCAAGCTCACCGGATCGATCTCGAACGAGTCGCCCGGTCCGCTGATGTTCACGTCGAGACCGAAGGTGTTGGCGCCGAGGGGTATTCCGATGTGGAGCCGGTTGGGTTGCGGGCTGCCGGTCATGCCGACCGGTACTTGTTGCGGCGGCTTGAAGGTGACCGTCACCTCGGTGCGCGGTGAGCCGAGTGCCTTGCCCGAGCGCACCCGGAACGGCACCCCCGCCCAGCGCCAGGTATCGACCGCGAGCACCAGTTCGGCGAAGGTCTCGGTATTGCGGGAACCGTCGATGCCGTCCTCGTCCACGAAGGAGGGCACCTGGCGGCCGTCGATCTCACCCGCGGTGTAGCGGGCGCGGCGGCTGTATTCGATCGGGTCGTCGTCCCAGATCCGGGTGGCCCGCAAGATCTGGGCCTTCCCGTCGCGCACGGCGTCTCCGTGCAGCGACGGCACGGGCTCCATCGCGAACAGCGACAGCACCTCGAGCAGGTGGCTCTGGATCATGTCCGCCAGCGCGCCGGTGCCGTCGTAGAAGGCGGCCCGGCCTTCCAGCGTCAGGCTCTCGTCGAAGACCACGTCCACGCTGTGCACGTGCTGGTTGTTGAGCAGGGGTTCGATCATGCGGTTGGCGAACCGCACGCCCAGGATATTGAGGACGGTCGACATGGCGACGAAGTGGTCGATCCGGTGCACATGGTCTTCCGGAACCAGCTGTGTCACCAGTTCGTTGAGCGCGGCGGCGCTCTCGGCGTCACTGCCGAACGGCTTCTCGATCGCCAGCCGGGTGCCTTCGGGCAGGTCCAATCCGGTGAGCACGCGGCAGACCTTCTCGGTGACGGCGGGCGGCAGCGCGAAATAGATGATCAGCTGACCCGAGCACGAGTCCAGCAACGCGCGCAGATCGTTCTCGTTGGTGGCATCGGCCCTGACATAGCGGGTGGTCGCGACGACGGCTTCCACCTGCGGCCCACGCGCGTCCACCGTCGCGAAGGACTCGGTGACCTGCGTCCGCCAGCGGTCGTCGTCCCAGCTTTCCACCGCGCTGCCGACGAGCTGAAGCTTGTCCACACTGCCGGTGGTCAACAGCGCGCCGAGCCCCGGCAGCAGTAGCCGCGCGGTCAGATCGCCGCTCGCACCGAGAATCACCAGCGTCTGATCACGTGAACCGTTCGCACCAGTTGTCGAGTCCGAGGTCATAGTCCTTCGCTCCTGTCGTGCGTATTGCGACGAGCAACGCGGCCTGCAATGCCGATCCGACCCTGCGCCCACAGCGGAGCGCCTCCTGCTTGAACTTGCGCGGGACAACTCTATGTTGCCGATGGACCCGGCGCCGGGAGGTCGTGAGCAGCGCGTCACCGGGTGCACGAAACGGCGTGAAGCCGATCAGCGCGACCCGGGTTCCGTTGACCGCGACCATTCATACTCGCGTTCGACATGGCATATCCGCGCCCGGTAGCCGAGATAGAACCGCTCGCGTCCCTGGCGCTGCACTGCGACATGTGCGACGTTCTCACGCCAGCTCCGTAGGGCATCCAGGTCACGCCAATACGACACGGTGATGCCACAGCCCGCGTCTCGGGCGAACTCCATGCCCAGGTAGCCGTCGACCTGTGCTGCGAGGTCCGCCATTTCCGCTGCTGCTTCGACGTATCCAGCCAAGTCCGCGGTATCGGTCGACAGGGCCGTGGTCAAAATTGCTGCATAGTAGGGCGGGGCGGTGGTGCGGACGAATGGCAAGTCGCCATGCCACGACGTCATGACCCCTTCCTTTCAACGGCTCTGCGCCGGTAGACAACACAACCGGTGGTCGCTGGGTGACGATCCACCCGCGACGGTTCAACGGCGACACGCGGCCATCTGCGGTGGGGGTGCGCCAGAATCGAAGACATGAGTACCGCATCGGCAGTTGCTGTCGCCGTCGTGTTCGTCTGGCTCGGCATGGTGCTGGCCATCTCGTTTCTCGAGGCGCCGCTCAAGTTTCGCGCACCGAACGTCACCCTCGCGATCGGGCTCGGTATCGGCAGGATCGTTTTCCGTGCGCTCAATATCGTCGAAACCTGTTGGGCGGCAGTTCTTGTGGCCGCGTTGATGATCGGTCTTCCTGGCGTCGCGGCCGGTTCCGCTGTCGCTGTCGCGGTGATCGCCCTCGCCGTCCAGGTGATCGCCGTCCGTCCGCGACTGAGCCGTCGCAGCGACGCGGTGCTGGCCGGGCTCGATGCACCTCGCTCACTCGGCCATTACGGCTATATCGCGCTGGAAGTGGTGAAGACGATCGCACTGGTCGTGGCGGGTATCGCCCTGCTGATCTCCGCCTGACACCTCGCGGAGGGGCCGCCTCGAAGCCGCGAGCACCTGCATTGGTTCCCGGTTACTTCTCGGGGACCGAGGGCCACCAGACCTTGTCGCCCAGGAGTTCGAACAGGGCCGGGACCACCAGGGTTCTGACCACGAAAGTGTCGAGCAGGATGCCGATGCCGACGACGATGCCGAGCTGGGTGAGGGTGATCAACGGAAGTACGCCCAGGACGCAGAACACCGCGGCCAGTACCGCGCCCGCGCTGGTGATCACCGCGCCGGTGGATGCGACGGCGCGAACCATGCCCTGGGTGGTGCCGTGGGCCGCGGCCTCCTCACGCGCTCTGGTCACCAGGAAGATCGTGTAGTCCACGCCGAGTGCGACCAGGAACAGGAAACCGAACAGTGGCACGTTGGTGTCCAAAGCCGGGAAGCCGAACACGGTGCCGCTGATCCAGCTGCCCGCGCCGAGGGCGGCGAGCGCGCTCAGGACCGTGACGCCGACGAGCAGCACCGCCGCCGGGATCGCGCGCAACAGGGCCAGCAACACCAGCAGAACGACGACCAGGATCAGCGGGATGACCAGTCCCTGGTCCCGGCGCGCGGCGTCGCGGATATCGAGGGCCTCGGCATCGGAGCCGCCGACGAGCGCTGCACCGTTGGGGATCGCGCCGAGTGCCGACCGCATCGCCTCGACGGTGGTGAACGCGTCGGCCGAGCCGGGCGGCGCGTCGAGGACCACCGACCACCGCGTCGTACCGGTGTCGGAGTTTCCGGTTCGGGTCGCCCGTGAAATCCCTGGCACGGTATCGAGCTCGGCCTGCACCGACGGTGCGGCCGCCGTGCGGGCGATCACGACGGCGGGGTCGGCGGAGCCGGAGGGGAAGTGTTCGGCCAAGGTCTGTAGTCCGTCGACGGATTCGGCTTCGACCCGGAACTGCTCGGTGCGTGACAGGCCGATGTCGGTGGTCGCGAGACCGGCGGCGAAGACCACAAGGACCGCCGACGCGACACCGGCGACGAGGGCCGGGCGGCGCACCACACGCATGGCGACGTTCGCCCAGATGCCGTGCTCGGCCGGGTCGCGACCGTCGGCGTGCGGCACGAAGGGCCAGAAGATCTTTCGCCCGCACAGCGCCAAGGCCGGGGGCAGGGCGAAGAGGACGAAGATCAACGCGACGACGAGTCCGGCCGCCGCGAACGCACCGAGGCTGCGCGTGTTCGGCAGCGCGGCCAGCAGCAGAGTCAGCAGTGCGAGCACAACGGTGACATTGCTGGCCAGGATGGCGGGCGCGGCATGGCGCACGGCGGCGCGCAGAGCGTCGCGATGGTCGTCGTGGCGATGCAGTTCGTCGCGGTACCGGGAGACGAGCAACAGCGCGTAGTTGGTGCCCGCGCCGAAGACCAGCACGCTGGTGATACCGGAGGTCGAGCCGTCGAAGGTGAGACCGGTGAGCTGGGCCAGTGCGGTGCCGACGCTGGTGGCGACGCGGTCGGCCAGGCCGACGACCGTCAACGGGACGAGCCAGAGCACCGGTGAGCGGTAGGTGAGGATCAGCAACACCATCACCACGAGCGCTGTGACGATCAGCAACAGGGTGTTGGCACCGGAGAAGGAGTCGGCGATGTCGGCGCCGAAGGCGGGACCGCCGGTCACTTGCACGCGCAGCGGTTCGGGCAGGTCAGTGGTGAGGGTAGTGCGCAATTCGTCGACGCGATCGGTCAGCGCGAACCCGTTGAGGTCCGCAGGCACCGGGATCTGGGCGATGGCGGCGCGGCCGTCGGGCGCCGGGACGACGCGTGGACCGCCCGACGCGGAGACCTCGGCCCGAGTGAGCGCGGCCTCGAGTGCGGCCAGGTCGGGCGGGGTGAGCACGCCGTCATCGGTGCGGGTCGCCACCAAGATCGCGGCGGCTTCGTCCGCGCCAGGGAAGTCGTCGGCGGCAGCGGCGGCCCGAGCGGATTCCGACGAGGACGGCAACGACACCGGCGCCTGCCCGGCGCTCTGGTTGCTGCCCGCCGACGCGATAACAGCCATCGCGGCCACGAACACCGCGAGTAGCAGCGCCCACGATCGCCGCCCGGTCACCATCCGGGTGAACCGATCCCATCCCTGCCCGTCGCTGAGTCGCATCACGCGGACAACTATTTCAGAAACTTAACTATCTGACAATGTCGGCCCCCGGAAGCGGCTAAGCTCGCAACCGGATCGAGAGGAGACATGCGTTGGGTGACCAGACCATCGAGGACACCGATCCGGCTCGCGACCGGTCGGAGCTGGAAACCGAGATCGCCCGCGATCTGCGCGCGCTGACCGCGGTCTCCGAACAGATCGGTCATGTCTTCGCGCGGTCGAACGATCTGCGCCCCAACGACTTCCGTGCCCTGATGCATGTGGCAACCGCACAGGCCGAAGGCGCACCGGTGACCGCGGGGCGGCTGAGCACACTGATGGGTATTTCCGCGCCCGCAGTCACCTACCTCGTCGAGCGGATGATCGAATCCGGCCATCTCGAGCGAGTACCCGACGCCACGGACCGCCGACGAGTGCACCTCGGCTACACCGACCACGGTATGTCCGTGGCGGCCGGATTCTTCGAGCCACTCAGCACCCGCACCCGAGCTGCGTTGGCCGAGCTGCCCGCTGCCGATCTCGAGGCGGCCCACCGGGTGTTCGTCGCGATCACCGGCGCGCTGCGCGATTTCCACAGCGAGTTACCGGCGCAGACCGACCGCTGAGCCCGTCGCCGACGTCGGTCTCGGCTCGCCGACCGCGCCTCCACCGCTCGTCCGCCGCCCACAGCATCGTTGGGCTCGATCCGCGCGCCGCCGTGCCACATGCCTGCCGTGGCCGATGTCGGTGGCAGACTCGAACGGTGGTGACAAAGCAGTGGGGTGACACCGAGAATCGGCAGTGGATTCTTCGGCGCAGGCCAGGAAACACGTTGAGCGACAACGACTTCGAATTGCGACATGCGCCCGTACCCGAACCCGGTCCGATGGAGGCGCTGGTGCGGGTGCGGTGGCTGGGAATCGACGCTACTCAGCGGGGTTGGCTCAACGAGGAAGCCGGGTATATCGAGCCGGTGCCGCTGGACACGGTGATGCGTGGCAGCGGTGCCGGTGAGGTTGTGGCCTCGAACAACCCCGACTATCCCGTCGGGTCCTGGGTGGTGGGGATGGTCGGGTGGCAGGACTATGTCATCGCCGGTGGGCAGGGACTGTTCGGCTTGAACGTGGTTCCCGACGGTATCGACCCCAAGCTGATGCTGAGTGCGTTCGGGGTGAACGGGCTCACCGCCTACTTCGGGATGGTCGATATCGGCAAACCCGAAGTCGGCGACACCGTCGTGGTTTCCGCGGCTGCCGGTTCCACCGGGTCACTGGCCGGGCAGATCGCCAAGGCCCTGGGTTGTCGGGTGATCGGGATAGCCGGGGGTCCGGCCAAATGTGCCTGGCTGACCGAGACTGCGAAGCTCGACGTCGCCATCGACTACAAGCACGACAACGTGGCCGAGCGGCTGGCCGAGGCTGCGCCGAACGGTATCGATGTCTTCTTCGACGGTGTCGGCGGCACCATCCTGGAGGCCGGCCTGGCCAACCTGGCGAGGAGCGCGCGGGTGGTGCTGTGTGGCGGCATCGCCTCCGGCTATACCGCGACTGCTCCGGCGGCCGGGCCCCGCAACTACATGGAGCTGGCCATGCGTCGCGCGCGCATGGAGGGCTTCATCTTCCTCGACTACGTCCAGCGTTTCCCCGAGGCGTTCGAGCGGCTGACGACCTGGCATGCCGACGGTGCGCTCGTGGTCGCCGAGAACATCGTCGACGGTCTCGAATCCGCGCCGAGCGCGCTGCGCGGCCTGTTCGGCGGCGCCAATATCGGCAAGCAACTCGTGCGCATCGATACATAGGGAGATCGCCGGAATCGGCAGGAACGAGGTGGCTATGCCGTCGGGTCCAAGGGTGAGTCGATGAGTGACGGTACGACGCTGCGGTCCTGGTGGAAGGACCCGGTCGACTACCGCTGGCTGGTGCGCACTCTCGCCGCTCGCTCGGCGCTGCTGCCGCTGAAGGTGCTGATGGGCACCGCCGGTGCGGGGATCGCGGTCATGGGTCTGGTGATCGCGGGCACGCCCGCGGGGCCGCCCGTCGCGGCGTCCGTTGTCGGAGTTCTGGCGGGCGTGCTGTGGGCCGCGCGCTGGTGGCTGCTGCCCTGGCCCGGCAGAACCGAGTCGCTGGTCCTGATCGCCTGCGCCGATCTGCTGTTCACGATCGAGTTCCTCCAGGTGCACAACCGCCTGTTCGGCGCCATGGGTGCGGTGCTGCTGCTGGCAACCGGCAGTTATCTGAGTTTCTTCCACAGCGCACGGGCCGTGGCCGCGCATTCGGCCTGGTCGATGCTGTCGGTGGTGGTGCTGTCCGTGCGGATCGCGACAGGCGGGGACGGCGTCACCCTCGCGGTCGCGGTGGGTCTGCTGCTGGCGACGGTGATCACCGCGGTGCCCGCGTTCCAGCTGCTCTACTGGCTGCTGCGCATCGAGTCGCTCTCGGACCCCCTCACCGAACTGCTCAACCGGCGGGGCCTGGAGAACCGGCTCCCCCGACTCGTCGAGGACCATCGCGCCGTCTGCGTCATCTCCTTCGACCTGGACCGGTTCAAGAGCGTCAACGACACATGGGGTCACCGCATCGGCGACATCGTGCTGATGCGAACCGCCCGGCGTCTGCGCGAAGCCACTCCGGATTCGGCGGTGGTGGCACGAACCGGCGGCGAGGAGTTCGTCGTGGCCGCCCCGATCGCGGCGGCCGACGCCCGCGAGGTCGCCGAACACCTCCGCCGGGTGGTCGCCGCGCCCTCGGATAGCGAGGTGGGCGTGACAGCCAGCATCGGCGTCGCGGTCTTCGACGCGACGGGCTGCCCACACTGCCCACGCCCCACCCCCGACCGCTTGCTGCAGTGCGCCGACGCGGCGATGTACCAGGCGAAACAGTCCGGTGGAAACCTGGTCGTGCTCGACGACCTCACCCGGCCGCCCGGGCACTCCCACACCCCGGACGGGGAATGAACCGGGAATTGCCGCTGCCCAGGGCGGTGCGCACCACGGTGATCAGCCGGAAAGCGCTGGAATGCGGGCGATCTCGCGGCCGATCCGGGTGAGAAGTCGGCTGGTCAGGTCCGGGTCTTCGGCGGTGTTCGAGTCGGTGTAGTCGCCGAGAGAGTAGACGGCCGTGAAACCGGCTCGGTGCCAATGGTCGCGGGGCAGGCTGTTGCGGCCGGCGACCGCGACGACGGGGGTGGGGTAGGCGCGGCCGGCCAGAACCGCGGGGAGTTTTCCGTGGGCGGTCTGCTCATCGATGCTGCCCTCGCCGGTGATCACCAGGTCGACATCGGGCAGGTGGCGGTCGAATCCGAGCAGTTCGAGAAAGAACTCGGCACCGGAGACCATGGTGCCGCCGAGCAGCAGGGCGGCGAAGCCGATCCCGCCCGCGCTGCCCGCACCAGGCGCGACCGCGACAGCCGCCGCGTCCGGATAGCCGCTGCGGACGGAAGCGCGGACCAGGTTACGCAGTCCGTCGTCGAGAAACCGGACGTCGGACTCGGTGGCGCCCTTCTGCGGGCCGTACACGGCGGCCGCACCGTCCGGTCCGAGCAATGGGTTGGTGACATCGCTCGCGACCACGATGTCCACCTCGCTCAACCGGACCGCCCGCGACGAGTCGACCGTGTGGACGCGGGCGAGACTCCGCCCACACGCGCGCAATCGCTGTCCACTCGCGTCGGCGAAGGTGAAGCCGAGCGCGGTGAGCATCCCCATCCCACCGTCGGTGCAGGCGCTGCCGCCGAGCGCGAGAACCAGGCGTTGCGGCCGGTGCCGCAGCGCCTGCGAGATCGCTTGTCCCACACCGAGACTGCTCGCGTCCAGCGGCAGCTTCCGGCCGTTCGGCAGGGTGGCGAGGCCGCAGGTGCTCGCAACCTCGACCACGGCGGTACCGTCGCCGACGGCGATCCGCGCGTACGTCGGGGTTCCCGACGCCCCGGCCACTGTCACCGGATACGGCGTGAAACCGGCCGTGACCGCCGCGTCGACGCTCCCGTCGCCGCCGTCGGCCATCGGCATCCGCAGGCTGTCGATCCCCGCCTCCGCCAAGCCGTCGGCCAGGCGGTCGGCGACCTCGGCCGCGGTGAGGCTTCCTTTGAATTTGTCCGGGGCGACCAGAACCCTCACGCGGTCGACGTCCTCTCTGCGGTCCGGATCTCAGTCCGCTTGCGCTACCGCGCCGAGCAGTTCCCGGACCCGGTTGGCGACGGTGATGAATTCCGGCGTCTCCATCGTCGTGGCGTAGTCGCGGTGCGCGGGCAGGTCGACATCGAGCAATTCGATGATCTTGCCCGGCCGTGGACTCATCACGACCACCCGATTGGCGAGATAGACGGCCTCGGCCACCGAATGCGTGACCAGCAGGACCGTGGTACCCGTCTCCCGCCAGATGCGGTGCAGTTCGACGTTCATCCGTTCCCGGGTGAGCGCGTCGAGTGCCCCGAACGGCTCGTCCATCAGCAGCACTTCCGGTCGGTGCAGCAGGGCTCGGCACAGCGAAACTCGTTGCTGCATACCACCGGAGAGTTCGTGCGGCAGGGCATTCTCGAAGCCGCCGAGGCCGGTCATCTCGATGAGCCGATCGCATTCGGCGGCCGCTGCCCGCTTGTCCATGCCGCGCATCTCCGCCTGCAGCAGGATGTTCTTGCGCACGGTTCGCCATTCCAGCAGCGCGGCACGCTGGAATACGTAACCGATATCGCGCTGCGGTCCCCGCACGGAGGCTCCGCCGAGTTCGACGCTGCCTCCGCTCGGGTCGGTGAGGCCCGCGACGACTTTCAGCAGCGTCGATTTGCCGCAACCGGACGGGCCGACGATCGACACGAATTCGCCGCGACGGACGTGGAGATCGACATCGTGCAGGGCGG
Organism: Nocardia sp. NPDC023733; assembly: GCF_040639775.1. Taxonomy (NCBI): domain Bacteria; kingdom Bacillati; phylum Actinomycetota; class Actinomycetes; order Mycobacteriales; family Nocardiaceae; genus Nocardia; species Nocardia sp. NPDC023733. The sequence continues at coordinate 2,371,447 of NZ_JBFAAN010000001.1, forward strand.
TGACCTCACCGCGGGTGGAGGAGAACCTTACGGTCAGCCCGTCTACGGCGACCGCGGTGCCGGTGCGGGTGTCGGTGGGTGTGCTCATTTCGTCACCTGTTCCGTCACGGCCGGCTGGTCGGCGTGAATTTGGAGTCCCAGTACTTGGCCGGATCCTCGGCCTTCTCGAGGAGCTTGGCGTTGCTGAGCACCTCGACGGTGGCGCGCCAGTTCGCCTCGGCATTGGTTCCCGGCGCCTTACCTGCGGTTTCCGGGGTGGTGAGCAGCGGGATGGTCTGCTGCCACTGCTGCAACAGCACCGGCTGCGGCGGCAGTTGCGGGTCCTTGCCTTCCATTGCCGCGACCGCGGCTTCGGGCGCGGCGGCCGCGGCGGCGAAGGCCTCGCTGGTCGCATCGACCATGGCCTGCACCAGTTTCGGCGAGGACTCGATCGTGGCCTGGTTCGCGATCAGGCCGTTGCTGAAGAAGTTGAGTCCCTGCTCCGAATACCGCAGGTAGCGCACCTCTTTGCCGCTCTTGTTCGCGATGGTGGGACCCTGGTCGTGCGCGAAGCCGATCAGCCCGTCGACGCGGCCCGAGAGCATCGCCGACATCTTGCCCGCGGAGTCGAGGCTCTGCTGGGTGACCTGATCGGCGGGTACGCCCGCCTTGTCGAGATAGACCGGGAAGGTGGTAGTCGGTGCGTCGCCCGCGGAGACGGCGATGGTCTTGCCCACCAGGTCGGCCGGCGTCCGGATATTCGAATCGGCGAACACCTGCACCGCCGACGGCGTGGTCTGCAGGAAGACGCCGACGCTCTTGACCTTGACGCCCTTGTCGATATTGCTCAGGACGGCGGGCGTATCGGCCCAGCCGAAATCGGTCTGCTCGGAACCGGTGGCCTGGGTGGTCTTCGTCGACCCCTGGCCGGCCGAGATCTTCAGATCGATGCCGTGCTTGGCGAAAATACCTTCCTGCACTCCGTAATAGAACGGGGCGTGCTCGCCGTAGGGGTACCAGTTGAGCATCAGCGACACCGGGGTGGTCTTCCCGTCGGTGCCGGGCTCCTTGGCTTCGGTGCCGCCGCCTCCGCAGCCGGTCAACACCAGCACCGATGCCACCGCGGCGGCCCCGATGGACGAGAGTGTGCGTGTTCGGAATTTCATGCGAGTTCTCCAGCTGTGGCGCGAATACGGTGGTTCGGCATGCTCAAGCCGCCCCGACGACCGAGGCCGTGGATCGACGGGAGGCGTGCCAGGGAATGAGGAACTGTTCGGCGATCTCGATGATCGCGAACAGGATGATGCCGAGCAGCGACATGATGATCAGGGCCGCGAACAGCATTGCGGTGTCGATGTTTCCGTTGGCCTGCAGAATCACATAGCCCAGACCTTCGTTGGCGCCGACGAATTCCCCGACGACGGCACCGGTGACGGCGAGGGTGGCGGCGATCTTGAGTCCGGACATCAATTGCGGAAGCGACGCCGGAAAACGCACTTTCACGAACGTCTTCCAATTGCTCGCCCCCATGGTGGAGGTGAGTTCGAGGATCTCCGGGTCGACCGAGCGCAGGCCGGCCATACCGGAGATGACGATCGGGAAGAACGCCATCAACACGGCGACGAGAATCTTGGGGCTGGTGCCGAAGCCGAGCCAGACGATGAACAGCGGGGCGATCGCGATTTTCGGGATGACCTGCGCGAAAAGGATGAGCGGGTACATCGTTCGCTCGACGCCACGCGAATAGATCATCACCAGGGCGACGGCTTCGCCGATCAGTGCGGCGATGATGAAGCCGACCACGGTTTCGTAGGTGGTGACCCAGGTGTTCTCGAGCAGGTACGCCGAGTTGTCGACGGTGGTGCGCCAGGTATCGGCGGGCGACGGCAGGATGTAGGGCTCGACGAGCTCGAATTTCGTGACGGCCCACCAGGCGACGACGAGCACCGCCACCAGGGCGAGTGGCCGCCAGATGGTCGACCAGAGACCGGCCGGGGATGGGAGCTTTCGGCGCCGGGGGCGAACGGGTTGCGCCGCTTTCGGTGCGGGGGAACCGGCCTCGACGGACGTGACTACCGCCATCTGGAGTCCTAAAGCTAGTAGTGGAGCGGGATTCGAACTGCACCCGCTGGGAATGCGCTTTCCGAAGCTGGATCCGAGGCTAGTGTGACCCGACCCACAGTGTCAAGGGTTTCGAATCGAACCAGGTCAGGGGCGGTGCAAAACGCTGCTGTCGCGCAGGATCACTCGGCCGGGCACGAATTCGTGTGCGCGCGAGGACGTTGCGGTGTCGTCGAGCGCGAGCGCGACGGCCCGTTCGCCGATGTCCACCAGCGACAGCGCCACCGTCGAGAGCCCTGGTACGTGGTCGCGCAGCGTGGGAATGTCGTCGAACCCGGCTACGCAGACATCGTCGGGCACCGCCAAGCCGAGCTCGCGCCAGGCCGCGATCGCCCCGATCGCCATCACGTCGCTCACGGCGAAGACGCAGGGCGGCACCGGCTGCCCGTGGCGCAGATCCAGGGCCGCGGCGAGGCGACGCGCCGCGCTGAAACCGCCGTCGCGGGAGAAGTCTCCCGCGATCTCCACCAGCGGTGTCACACCCTGCGACGCGAGCGCCTCGACGAAGCCGTTGCGCCGGTCGACGGCGGTCCTGATGTGGCCGGGCCCGCCGATCACCGCGAAGTCGCGATGCCCCTGGCCGAGGAGTGCGTGCGCCAATTCGGCTGATGCCACATAGTTTTCGGGCTCGACGGCGGCGCCGAAGGACAGCGGTTGCCCGACGACGACCACCTTGCCGTTGTTGTCCAGATACCGCGCGCACTCCTGCTCGAGATCGCGGTCGAGATCGCCGCTCTGGCGCGAACCCGCGAGGATGATCGCGTCGGCGCGGTGCGAGATGAACGTGCTCACCGATTCGCGCTCGATGTCGAAATCGCGTTGCGTGCTGGCCAGCAGGACGAGCTTGCCCGCCCGGCGCGCCGCCGTCTGCACCCCCTGCACGATCGAGGAGAAGTAGGGGTCGGCGATGTCGTGCACGACAAGTCCGATCAGCCCGGTCGACGACCGCGCCAGGGCCTGGGCCTGGGCATTCGGCACATAGCCGAGTTCGGCGGCGGCGGCGCGGACCCGGTCGGCCACGCCTTCGCCGGGCACCCGCGACGACCCGTTGAGCACGCGCGAGGCGGTCGCCTGGGAGACGCCCGCCCGGATCGCGACGTCTTGCAATCTCACAGCCGCCATGACTTCGTGCCTCGTTCCCTCGGTTCGGGGTGGGGTTGACCGGACTCGGTGACTTAGCATAGCTTGGAAAGCGCATTCCGAGCTGACTTGTCCATCGCCGTGTGCGGAGTTTCTCCGCACCGTCCGCGACCCATTCTGCGGGTCGTCAGCCACGCAAATCAGAAGAGGCACAGAACAATGCCCGATTCCACTCCCCCGCGCACGCTCCGCATCGCCATGAACGGCGTCACCGGGCGCATGGGTTACCGCCAGCACCTGATGCGCTCGATCCTGCCGATCCGCGACGCAGGCGGCCTCCTGCTCCCGGACGGCCGCCGCGTCCAGGTGGAGCCCATCCTCGTGGGCCGCAATGCCACCAAGCTGGCCGAACTCGCGGCACAGCACGGTATCGCCGAATGGAGCACCGATGCCGCCGCAGTCATCGCCGACCCGTCCGTCGACATCTACTTCGACGCACAGGTCACGTCCCGGCGCGCCGAGGCGCTCGCGGCGGCGATGAAGGCGGGCAAGCACGTGTTCACCGAGAAACCGACCGCCGAAACCCTCACCGAGGCCGTAGAACTCGCCAGGGTCGCCGCGAACGCGGGCGTCACCGCGGGTGTCGTGCACGACAAGCTCTATCTGCCCGGCCTGGTGAAATTGCGCAGGCTGGTCGACGAGGGCTTCTTCGGGCGGATCCTGTCGCTGCGTGGCGAATTCGGCTACTGGGTCTTCGAGGGTGACGGCCAGCCCGCCCAGCGGCCCAGCTGGAACTACCGCGCCGAGGACGGCGGCGGCATCGTCGTCGACATGTTCTGCCACTGGAACTACGTGCTCGAGGGGCTACTCGGCAAGGTCGAGGCGGTCACCGCGAAGGCGACGACCCATATCCCCACCCGGTGGGACGAGCAGGGCAAGCCGTACGACGCCACCGCCGACGATGCCGCCTACGGCATCTTCGAGATGGCCAACGGCGTTGTCGCGCAGATCAATTCGTCGTGGGCGGTGCGGGTGTACCGCGACGAGCTCGTCGAGTTCCAGATCGACGGTACGCACGGTTCGGCCGTGGCCGGATTGCGCAAATGTGTCGCACAGCATCGCTCGCATACGCCCAAACCCGTGTGGAACCCGGATCTCCCGGTCACCGAACCGTTCCGCGAGCAATGGCTCGAGGTGCCGGCGAACGCCGATCTGGACAACGGCTTCAAATTGCAATGGGAGGAGTTCCTCGCCGACGTGGTGCACGAGCGGCCGCACCGCTACGGGCTGCTCTCCGCCGCGCGCGGTGTCCAGCTCGCCGAACTCGGCCTGCGCAGCTCCGCCGAAGGCCGCCGCATCGAGATTCCGGAGGTCACGCTGTGACCGCGGCCTCGACCGATGTGTCGGTGCTGCTGCCCGCCGGTGACCGGCTCGAACGGTACGTCCTCGGCGCTCCGGGGGCGTGGACGCGGCCGACCCGGCCGATCACCTCGCGGGTGGCTTTCGCCGCCGCGCATGTGATTCCGCGTGCCACGGCCGACAACACGCCGGGCGCGCCCGTGACGATCGACTGGGACGCGACGCTGGCCTACCGGCACGAGCTGTGGTCCTACGGACTCGGTGTCGCCGATGCCATGGACACCGCGCAGCGCGGGATGGGCCTCGACTGGCGGACCACCGCCGAATTGATCCGGCGCTCCGGCGGCGAGGCCGCCTCCACCGGTGGCAGGCTCGCCTGCGGTGCGGGCACCGATCAGCTCGACCTCGACGGCCTGCCCGCCGGACCGGCCGGGCTCACCAGGATCGTCGACGCCTACCGCGAGCAGATCGACGTGGTGACCGAGGCGGGCGCGCAGGTGATCCTGATGGCTTCGCGGGCTCTCGTGCGGGTCGCGGAGTCGGCGGCCGACTATGTGGACGTCTACGAGCGACTGTTGGCGGGTGTCGACCGGCCGGTGATCCTGCACTGGCTCGGCACCATGTTCGATCCCGCGCTGCACGGCTATTGGGGTAACGACGACATCGCCACCGCCACCGAGACTTTCCGGACGCTCATCGAGAACAACAGGTCGAAGATCGACGGCGTCAAGGTCTCGCTGCTTGATGCCGGACACGAGATCGCGCTGCGGCGCGCCTTGCCCGCGGGGGTCCGGCTCTACACCGGCGACGATTTCAACTACCCCGAGCTCATCGTCGGTGATACGCAGGGATATTCGGACGCACTGCTCGGCATCTTCGCGGCGATCTATCCGGCCGCCTCCACCGCACTGCAGGAACTCGACAACGGCAACGTCGCACGCGCATCCGAAATACTAGCCGGCACACAGGAACTCGGACGGCATATCTTCGCGGCGCCGACCTACTACTACAAGACCGGGATCGCGTTCCTGTCGTGGCTCAACGGTCGTCAGCCCGGCTTCTCCATGGTCGGCGGGTTGTCCACGGGCCGTTCCGTCACGCACCTGGCCGAGCTCTTCCGGCTCGCCGACCGGGCCGGGCTGCTGTCGGACCCCGAACTGGCCGCGCACCGCATGCGGCTGTACCTCGAACTGAACGGACTCGGATCATGACATCGGTTGTCGCGCAGCAGGTCCCGTACGATGCGGCCGCACCGTACCGGTCGCTGTCGCTGAACACCGCGACGACCAAGCGGTGGACCCTGGCCGAGGCGGTGGACGGTGCGGCCAGGGCCGGGCTCGGCGCGATCGGGCTGTGGCGTGATCGGGTCGACGAGCTCGGGGCCACCCCCGCGGCGAAGATCGTGGCCGACGCGGGTCTGCGCGTCTCCAGCCTGTGTCGCGGCGGCTTCCTGACCGGGCGGGAAGACGGACCGGCCGCGCTCGACGACAACCGCCGTGCGATCGACGACGCGGCGACACTCGGCACGCGGGAACTGGTGATGGTGATGGGCGGGATCCCCGATCGGGATCTCGCGGGCGCCCGAGCACGGGTCGAGGAGCGGCTCGCGCTCCTGGTCCCCTACGCCGCCGAACGCGGCGTACGCCTGGCGCTGGAACCGCTGCACCCCATGTTCTGTGCCGATCGAGCCGTGATTTCCACACTGGCGCAGGCACTCTCGATGGCAGCGCCGCATCCGGCCGAGACGGTGGGTGTCGTGGTCGACACCTTCCATCTCTGGTGGGACCCGACCCTGGCGGAACAGATCGCGCAGGCCGGTGCGGACGGCCGGATCAGCTCGTATCAGGTGTGCGACTGGCTGAACCCGATGACCGCCGACCCGCTGCTGTCCCGGGGCATGATGGGCGACGGCGTCATCGACTTCGCGACCATCGGACGCTGGGTCCGCGACGCCGGGTACCGCGGCGACGTGGAAGTCGAGATCTTCAACGCCACGGTGTGGTCGAGCGACGGCCACGAGGTGATCGAGACGATGAAGCGGCGGTATCGGGAGCTGGTACTGCCGTCCCTTGTCGGCTGAGATCACCCGGCCGCGGTGCTGTCAGCGTTGACGGCTGCCCCATCGGATTAAGCGCGAGAACTTCTTTCGAGCCCGCCGGCCACGGGCTGCTGGCCCGTGGCCGTCATGTCCGGACAGGTGACGGATGAGGTCGGCACGCTCGGCAGCGGAGATTGCCGGGTGTGCGAGGGCGCAGGCCACGGCGTCGTGTGCATAGTAGGGACGCCTCCTGTCGTAGGCACTTCGCGCCGCGTCGAGGACCTGGGCGGGAGGGTAGTGCCCTGTCGACGCCAGGCATAGGCGGGCGAGTTTCGTGATGGTGCTGGGGAACAGGCCGTGCGAGACGGTGTCGCCCGGCTTGCCTTCGGCGAGGGTGATCAGACCGGCCAGGATCCGTGGGCTGTCCGGGGTAGGGATATCGACGGGGGGCGGAAAATCACGGGCCAGGTAGGTCAAGACGGCCCATGCACCGTCGGTGGAGTCGAATGCCGCATGCACCGCCTCGAGCAGGTCCGGTCGCATCAGCCGGGCCGTGCACAGCAATTGCGCATCGGGGACGTCGCGCAGGACGAGGCACAGTCGCCGCGTGTCCGTCACCGAGATTTTGTCCAGTGCCGAGAGAGAGTCGGTGGACCCGGCGAAGTCGACATCGCGAGGCCGGATACCGGAGAACACGGTGCGCAGGACGGAGTCCGACAGCCACTCCATCGGCACCGGCCCGAAGAACGCCACGAGCCGGACAACAGCTTCTTCCACCGGGATTCGGACCGCCGACTCCATCGGCAGACGGGCAATCACATCACCCAGGGCAGCCGTGAGCCGACTTCGCGAAAATTCCGGCAGGACTTCGTGAATCGTATATGCGTAGGCATACCGAGAGTGGACATAGCGGCTGATGCCGAGCAGGTCACCCACCAGCCGCTCGTGGTCGATGTGGCCACCGATCACGAGCTGTCGCCACGCCTGGTACGAGGCATACCGCCGGTGTTCGATGAAGTCCGGTGGGCGAGGATCGCTGCGGAAGAGCTCGGCTCCATGATCCGCTCGGCCGGTCATGATCATGGAGGATAAGCAAACTCCTCCGCTACCGCGAGCGACCGAGGCTTGCCAGTACCGCCTGCGCCGATCGTTCACCCGAGGTGGCCACGTCGGCCAGGGACGGTACATCGAGCTGGTAGTCGCACGGCTGTCAGCGGATCCTCAGGTTTGCCTGGGAAGGTCGGTGACACCCCAGACAAAGGAGTCGTTCGTGTTCAACCGTTGGGGCGAGCTGGTACATAGATTTCGTTTCGCCGTCATCGCGGTTGTCGGTGCCGCGCTGCTCGGGCTCGGTGGGTACGGGCTCGGATTGTCCGATCACCTCACCTCGAGCGGCTGGGACGACCCCGGGTCCGAATCATCGCAGGGCTCGCGGATCGCCGACGAGGCGTTCGGCCGCGACCACACCGCCGACGTCATCGTGCTCTACAACGCTCCCGACGGTAAGACGATCGACGATCCGGAGTTCAGCGGCACGGTTGTCGCAGGTCTGAGCAAGGCATTGGCCGAGCACCCCGACGCGATCGACAAGATCAACGGCGCCTATTGGCGGGTGGGCGACGCGGCCGCGGTGCCGTCGGTGTTCGGGTCGGCCGACAAGCGGCACGCGTTCGCCTCGGTCGCGCTCGTCGGCGACAACGACACCGACCTGCTGCGCAGCTACCGGGCGGTGAGCGACGCCTTCCACATCGACGGTGTGGACGTGGAGGTCTCGGGACTGCAGGCCATCGGCGGCACCCTGAACGACACCATCGCCACCGACGTCCACCGGATGGAACTGCTGGCCATTCCCGCTGTGGCGGTGCTCCTTTTCTTCATCTTCGGTGGCGTCGTCGCCGCCGCGCTGCCGCTGATCATCGGTGGGCTCACCATCTTCGGCGCCAACGGCATCGTGATGGCGATCACGAACTTCACCGACGTCAACTCGTTCGTCTCCGCCGTGGTGTCGATGATCGGCCTGGGCCTGGCCATCGACTTCGCCTTGTTCATCGTCAGCCGGTTCCGGGAAGAGCTGGCGGCCGGTTACGACACGCGCGCGGCAGTCCGGCGCACGGTGATGACCGCCGGACGCACCGTCATCTCCTCGGCGACGATGATCGTCGCCAGCCTCGGCGGCATCCTGCTGTTCCCCCAGGGATTTCTCCGCTCGGTCGCCTACGGCACCATCGCGACGGTGTCGCTCGCCGCCCTGACCGCGGTGACGATCCTGCCCGCGATGCTGGCCGTGCTCGGGCCACGGGTGGACATGCTCGGCATCAAACGCTTCCGCAAGACCAAGTCCGCCGAGGAGATCGAGAACGGCTTCTGGGGCAGGCTCCCCCGCTGGGTGATGCGACACCCCTTGAAGGTGGCCGTGGCGGTCGTCGTCGGGCTGCTGTTGCTGATCATCCCGATCAGGAACCTGGCCTTCGGCGGCATCAACGAGAAATACCTCCCGCCCGACAACAGCACCCGGCTCGCCCTCGAGCACTTCTACGAGGTGTTCCCACTGAAGAAGACCGACCCGATCCAGCTGGTGTTCGTCGGCAAGGACACCACCGCCATCGGCGCGGTCTGGAAGCAGGCAAACCAGGCACCCGGGCTCGTCGGCCAGTTCGGCGTGCCGAGCAACACCGGCTCCAACGACCCGGCGGTGTACCGCACCTCGGCCACCCTGGTCGATCCGACCGGCAACGCCGAGCCGACGATCGACTACCTACGCGCCATCGACGTACCGGACGGGGTGGACATGTATGTCGCGGGGCAGCCCGCGATCATGGCCGACAGTATCGACAGCCTGCTCGACCGGATGCCGCTGATGATCGCGCTGGTCCTGTTCGTCACCACGCTGCTGATGTTCCTCACCTTCGGTTCACTGGTACTGCCGATCAAGGCGGCGCTGATGAACGCCCTCGGGCTCGGTTCCACACTCGGCATCCTGACCTGGATCTTCATCGACGGTCATGGCGCCGGGGTACTGAACTTCACGCCACAACCGATCAGCGCACCGGTACTCATGCTGATCATCGCGGTGATCTACGGCTTGTCGACCGATTACGAGGTCTTCCTGCTCTCCCGCATGGTCGAGGCCCGCGCCCATGGCGCGTCGACCACCGAAGCGATCCGCACCGGCACCGCACAGACGGGCCGCATCATCACCGCGGCCGCGCTCATCCTGCTCGTCGTCACCGGCGCGTTCGCGTTCTCCGATCTGGTGATGATGCAGTACATCGCCTACGGCATGATCGCGGCACTGTTCATCGACGCGACCATCCTGCGCATGCTGCTCGTCCCCGCCATCATGAAGCTCCTCGGCGACGACTGCTGGTGGGCGCCCAAGTGGGCCAAGCGAATTCAGGAGAGGATCGGCCTGTCCGAACCGGTCCTCGCCGACGACCGACCCGACCGGGACGCGATGGTCGACCTGGTGCGGACGACACCCGTCACCGACCCGCCGACCATGCGAATGGCCGCGGTCCCCGACAGCAAGCCGGCACGCACACCCCGCCGCCCACGCACCGTCGCCGAGATCGAAGCCGAAGCCCCGACCCACCGACTCGGCAGAATCGTCGACCGGCCGTTTCGTTGAGAAGCCGCCGAAAATTCCGGAACCGGACGGAGGAACTCGCAGACACGGGCGAGTCGAAGCGAACGGAGATCGACGGAATTGTCGTCGGATCTCGTCGGCTGGCACTACTGGCATTACAGCGCGTCCGGACGGGTAACTTCGGCGTCCCTTGACTTCGCTACTGAGTGCGCTCATTATTGAGTGGACTCATTAGTAGGGAAGGGCACCATGCGAGCATTCGTGATCGACCGGTACAAGGAGCCCCTGCGGGAGGCGGACGTCGCCGAGCCGGTGATGGGCGACCACGATGTGCTGGTCCAGATCCGCGCCGCCGGCCTCAACAGCCTCGACGAGAAGATCCGGGCGGGCGAGTTCAAGCGGATCCTTCCGTACAAGCTGCCGCTGGTCCTCGGCAACGATCTCGCCGGAACGGTGATCGGCGTCGGGCCGAAAGTGCGGGAGTTCAAGGCTGGTGACGAGGTGTTCGCCCGGCCCGACAAGGACCGGATCGGTACGTTCGCCGAACGCATCGCGGTCGCCGAAACCGACCTGGCGCGCAAGCCGTCCTCGGTCGGCTTCGAGGAAGCCGCCTCCCTGCCGCTGGTGGCCTTGACCGCATGGCAAGCGCTGGTGGAACGCGGCGATCTCGGTCCGGGGCAACGGGTCCTCATCCATGCCGGTGCGGGTGGAGTCGGGTCGATCGCGATCCAGCTCGCCAAGCACCTCGGCGCCACGGTCGCCACCACCGTCAGCACCGGCAATGTCGAATTCGCGCGGGAGCTTGGCGCCGACGTGGTGATCGACTACCGCGAGCAGGACTTCGAACAGGTACTCGACGGATACGACCTGGTTCTCGACAGCCTCGGCGGCCAGAATTTGGAGAAGTCGCTGCGGGTGCTGCGTCCCGGCGGCACGGCGATCGGGATCGCCGGACCACCCGACCCGGCGTTCGCCCGCCGGCTGGGCGCGAACCTCGTACTCCGCCTGGCCGTCGCCGCACTCAGCAGCGGAATCCGCCGACGGGCCGAGCGACTCGGCGTGAATTACGAGTTCCTCTTCATGCGGGCCGACGGCGCCCAGCTGCGCCGAATCGCCGCCCTGGTCGACGACGGCGTCCTGCGCCCGGTCGTCACCAGGGTCTTCGACTTCGACCACACCGAGCAAGCACTGCGGTCTCTGCAAGACCGGGGCACCCGCGGCAAGTCCGTCATCACCATCCCCTGACCCACCGAGCCAGAAAGCGGACCGTCATGAGCACGCACGGGAACGTCATCACCTCCTACAAGGACGCACCGACCCGCACCGTCACCGCGGGCGGGGTGACCTACGCCTACCGTGAGCTCGGACCGAAAGGCGGTGTGCCCGTTGTCTTCTTCGTCCATCTCGCGGCGAACCTCGACAACTGGGACCCCAGGATCATCGATCCGCTGGCTCGGCAGCACCACGTCGTCACCTTCGACAATCGTGGTGTCGGGGCGTCCTCCGGCCGGGTGCCCGACAGCGTCGAGGCGATGGCCGACGACGCCTACTCCTTCGTCACCGCGCTCGGCTTCGACGAGATCGACGTCTTCGCCTTCTCGCTCGGGGGTTTCGTCGCCCAGGACCTGGTGATGAAACACCCCGCGCTGGTGCGCAAACTCGTCCTCACCGGCACCGGACCCAAGGGCGGCAAAGGCATCGACAAGGTCGTAGGCGTCACCTACCGCGACATCCTGCGTGCCACCGCGACCCGCTCCGATCCCAAAGAGTTCCTGTTCTTCAACCGCGACGCCGACGGCAAGGCGGCCGGGCGTGCGTTCATCCAGCGGCTCGCGGAACGCACCACCGACCGCGATACACCCGTCACCGTGCCGACATTGCGCAGACAGTTGAAGGCGATCAAGAAGTGGGGGCTGTCCTCCCCCGACGACCTCACCACGATCACCCAGCCGACTCTCATCGCCAACGGCGACAACGACCGGATGGTGCCCTCGGTCCTGTCCGAGGACCTGCACCGGCGCATCCCCGACAGCGAGCTGATCATCTACCCCGGCTCCGGGCACGGCGGGATCTTCCAGTTCCACGACGAATTCGCCACCGCCGCAGCCGAATTCCTCGCCCGATAGATTCCCCGGCACCCGATGCAGCGGCGCCGGATCCGCTCGCAGGATGGGCACGATAGCCTCGTCGTGAGTCGATTCACCCAGCAACGAAGGACCGAAGGTGTCACCCCAAGCCGGCAGGCGCGAGCGAAACAAACAGCAGAAGCTCCAGCGGATCACGGCCGCCGCTCGTGAGCTGTTCGCCGAGCGCGGTGTCGACGAGGTCACCACCCAGGAGATCGCCGACAAGGCCGACATCGGCGCGGGCACCCTGTTCCTCTACGTCAAGAACAAGGGCGAACTCCTGCTGCTCGTGCAGAACGCCGGCTACGCCGAGGCTCTCGCACGCGGCGTCGCGGCGGCCGAAAACCTCCCCGACACCCTCGACGCGATCATGGCGGTCATCCGCAGCATCGTCGAGTGCAACCGTACACAAATCGACAACGGACGAACCTACCTGCGCGAGATGGTCTTCGGCGACTCCGCGGAACCCCATCATCGCGACGCGCTCGCACTGACACTGCAGACCGAAGCAGCGGTTGCCGACATACTCCAGCGTGAACAGCGCATCACCCCCACCGACGCCGCCGCCCTCGCCCACATCGTCTCCGCGATCATGTTTCTCAGCATGGCGGCGACCGGCAACATCACCACCTCGACCGACGACATCGTGCAGCAGATCAGGGACCAGGTCCGGGTCCTGCTACGGCGGTGAGACCGAGCCGACCCGCGCCGGGTCAGGCCTTCATCTCGTAGGTCCCGGCCAGCCCGCGCGCCTTGGCGAGCACACGCTCGAAGCGAGCCTTGTCGAAGGCGGGGCGGCGAACCAGGTCGAGGGCCCGGCGTTGCTGGACGGCGGTGGCGGTCGGTTTGTTGTGCAAGGCGAGGGCGTTCGTGGAGAAGCCGCGAACGAAGCCGTCGAAGATCTGGTCGATGATCGCGGGGTCGGTGCCCTCGATCACCGCCTGCTCCAGCACCAGCTGCGCGTAGGGCACAGCGGTGAACAGCTCACCGAAAGCGAACAGGAAGTCGACGTCCTGCTGCTGTGACGGCGTCGGAGCGGCGACGGCGAGCAGTGCTTGCAGCGCGAGCACCTGCTCGAGGAACACCGCGACATTCGGCACGTCACGGAAGCTCTCGAAGACCGGACGCCAATCGGCGAAGCGAATCCGGCCGAGGCCACTGCTCGGTCCCTGCCGGAACAGGAACTCGTCGTCGGCGGTGTCGTGCCGAGTCGGTACCGGTTCGTAAGCGGCGCAAGCCAATTCGGCGCCGAGCGGTTTCACGATCGAGCCGAGACGCGGAGCGAGCTTGCGACTCGTCCACGACAGCGCACCGGCCGCGGCGCGGGTGGCCGCCTGGGGCGCCACCGCGACACCGGGCAGCGATCGCATCGCGGCCAGACCGGCATCGGCCGGGTGGAACATGTAGTTGGCCATGAACTTCAGCGACAGTGCCATGTTGACGTGGACGGTGCCCTCCAGCCTCGGGAGCCCGAACATGGCCGTCATCGCGACGGGGAAGTACATGTCGTTCTCGAACCCGCGCGCGGCGATCACATCGGCGAGGTCTTCGATCACGCGCTGTCCATGGCGGGTCACCGACATCTTCTCGATGGCGTTGAACAGCAGGTAGCGCCGATCCTCCGGTGCGGCCGAACGCATGTAGTCGACCGCGCGAGCACTGTAGAGCTTCATCGCGGCGATTCGTGCGTAGGAATCGGTGATCAGGGCTCGGACCTGTGGGAACTCGGTGACTCGGTGCCCGAACAGAATCCGGTTCTCCGCGTGGTCGATCGCCTCGTAGAAGGAGTGCTCGCAGGCGCCGATCGCGCCGAAGCCGAGGTTGAACTTGCCGACATTGACCGTGTTCATCGCCGCGTGGAACGCATCCTCGCCGCGGTGCAGGATGTCCTCCTCGGCGACGGGATAGTTCTCGAGCTCGAACGCGGCGACATAGATCTGGTTGTTGACGACGTTCTTGCGCAGCTTGTATGCCTCGTGCTGGGAGTCCGCGACGAAGAAGAGGTACCCCTCGTAATCCTCCTGCGTCGGTTTACCCCGCATCGCCGCCGCGCTGTCGATGATCGGCTTGTCCGAGCGACGGCCGAATACCGAGACCATCGAGGCCAGGTTGCCGTTGCCGATGTAGTACTTGCCGCCGGTCGCGGTGTATCCACCGTCGGGCTGGGGGTCGACGATCATGTCGGTGGAGTACACGTCGGCGCCGTGTTCCTTCTCCGACAAGCCGAAAGCGAAGATCTCACCGGCCTCGAGTTGGGCGGCCGCCTTCCGTTTGGCCACGGTGTTGTCGCTCTGCCAGATCGGCCCGAGACCCAGAATGGTGACCTGCCAGATGTACCAGTAGGTCATGCCGTAGAAGCCGAAGATCTGGCTCAGCATGGCGTTGCGCGAGGTGTCCCAGCGCTTGTTCGGGTCACCGCCCGCCTCCGCGGCGGGAGTGAGGAAAGTCGCGAACAAGCGCTCCTTCTTCACGAACTCGAGGAACTCCGACGGCCAGACGCGAGTGCGATCGTCGTCGAGCAGCCTGGTCTTGCCCCGCGACTCGAACCAGTCGACCGTCGCGCGCAGCAACCTGCGCGTCTCCGGGTCGAACTGCGCGAAGTCGGCGGTGTTCGGGTTGAAGAGATCTTGGGGCATCACGGCTCCTCCTGCGGGCATCCGGCGCGGTCGGACGGTTCATTCAGCACTGTAGCATTTTCATACAGTGATGTAGGAACAGTGGACGGGTTGCTATTGTGTGCGCATGGGTAGCGAGACGGCAGTGCAGCGGCGAGGGCGGGCCGCGCATCTCGGCCCCGAGCGACGCAGACCCCAGGTGCTCGACGCGGCGCTGGCCATCGCCGCCGATCACGGCGTCGCGGCGGTCACGATGGGCGCGGTCGCCGATTACATGAAGGTGACCCGCCCGGTGGTCTACGCCTGCTTCCCGGATCGGGTCGAACTGATCGACGCACTGATCCAGCGCGAAGAGACCTTCCTGATCTCCGGCGTGCTAGACCTGCTGCCGCCGCGCACCACCAACGCCGACGAGACGGTCTTCGTGGAGGGGTTCCGCGCCCTGTTGCACAAGGCATCCGAACGGCCCGACGCCTGGCGGCTGATCTACGGCAATCCCGATCCCGCGGTCGCCGGTTCCTTCGGGCGCGGCCGGCGGCTGGCCGTCGAACGCTGCACGGCGCTGCTGCGCCCGACCTTGCACGCCTGGGGAATCGAGGACGCCGAGCGCAAACTCCCCGCGCTCGTGGAGTTGTGGGTCTCGGCGGCGGAAAGCGCGGTCCGGACCCTGTTCACCAATCCGGGCGAGTGGAACCCGGATGATCTCGGCGCCTTCGTCGGCTCGGCGGTCTACCGCGCGATGCGTAGCGCATAAGGCCGCCCAGACCATCCCGCGCCGGCCCGGCGTACCGGTTGCCGGTACCAGCGTTACCGGATACTCTGAGCATGTCGGTGCACAACTGTTCACTCAAATATGACAGGCAGGGCGGACCATGGGGTCTCGTTACACAGATTCGGTCAGTGCGTGGCGCGAACAGGTGCGCAAGGAACTGCGCACGGTCACCGAGTTCGCCCAGGAAGCCCGGGCGGCCGCTACCGTTCGCGGGCGAGGAATCGGCCGCGTCGCCGACGGAGCCCGGCGGGACGTGACCGCGGAGGCACGAGCGTTCGCCGACGATCTCGCCGATCTCGCCGATGCTGCCCTGCGTTCACGCACGGACGGCCGGAAGTCGCTGGGCAACCTCTTCGGGAGCCGTGCGCGCAGACGCCGTTGAACCCAGCGTCGGCCGCGAGGCGTACGCGCGATCCAGACCTCACCGCCGGCCCGGCTAGCCTGTGAGCAAGGCCGGGTGCACGCGGATGTCGTCCGGCCATGGTGGCAACGACGACGACAAGGAGTCCACGGGTGGCTGTCCTGGACGCGAAGCTGAGCGGCATCTACGACGAGGTATTGCGCCGCAATCCCGGGGAATCCGAGTTCCACCAGGCGGTACACGAGGTTCTCGACAGTCTCGGTCCCGTCGTCGCCAAACACCCGCAGTACGCGGACGCCGCGGTGATCCGACGCTTGTGCGAGCCCGAACGGCAGATCATCTTCCGGGTGCCGTGGGTCGACGATTCCGGCACCGTGCAGATCAATCGTGGCTTCCGGGTGGAGTTCAATTCCGCGCTCGGCCCGTACAAGGGCGGGCTCCGCTTCCATCCCTCGGTCTATCTGGGCATCGTGAAGTTCCTGGGGTTCGAGCAGATCTTCAAGAACTCGCTCACCGGACTCCCGATCGGTGGCGGTAAGGGCGGCTCGGACTTCGACCCGAAGGGCCGCTCGGAGGGTGAGGTGATGCGGTTCTGTCAGGCGTTCATGACCGAGCTCTACCGGCATCTCGGTGAACACACCGACGTACCGGCCGGCGACACCGGGGTGGGCGGCCGGGAAATCGGCTACCTGTTCGGCCAGTACAAGCGCATCACCAACCGCTACGAGTCCGGGGTACTCACCGGCAAGGGCCTGACCTGGGGCGGTTCGCAGGTGCGCCGGGAAGCCACCGGCTACGGAGCGGTCTTCTTCGTCGACGAAATCCTTTCCGCCGCAGGCCGATCCATGGAAGGCCAGAAAGTCGTGGTGTCGGGTTCGGGCAACGTCGCGATCTACGCGATCGAGAAGGTCCACCAGCTCGGCGGCACCGTGGTCGCCTGCTCGGATTCCAGCGGTTACGTCGTCGACGAGCAGGGCATCGATCTCGAACTGCTCAAGGAGATCAAGGAAGTCCAGCGCGGCCGGATCGCCGATTATGCCGAGAAACGTGGTGGTGCCGCACAATTCGTCGCGGGCGGTTCGCTGTGGGAGGTGCCCTGCGATATCGCGCTGCCGTGCGCGACCCAGAACGAACTCGACGGCACCGCCGCGGGCAAACTCATCGCGAACGGCTGCCGGATCGTCGCCGAGGGCGCCAATATGCCGTGCAGGCCGGAGGCGGTGCGGTTGTTCAACGAGGCGGGGGTGATCTTCGCGCCCGGTAAGGCGGCCAACGCGGGAGGCGTCGCGACCAGCGCGCTCGAGATGCAGCAGAACGCCTCGCGCGACTCGTGGAGCTTCGAGCACACCGAGGAGCGCCTGGCCGAGATCATGCGCGGCATCCACGATCGCTGCCTGGCCACCGCCGACGAATACGGCGTACCGGGCAACTATCAGGCAGGCGCCAATATCGGTGGGTTCATCCAGGTCGCCGACGCGATGCTGGCTCTCGGCGTCATCTGAGCGCTGCCTCGCCGGCGGACAGCGCATCGCCCCCAATTGTGGGGGCTGGTGCCAATTCTCGAAATCTGCTCGAGGTGAATGCCTCGCGGCGCTACCTTCTGTCTGCTCGCCGCTCAACGAGCAGATCGGAGTCAATCGATGTTCGCCTTGTCGCTGTCGCACCGCCTCCGGGTGGCCGCGATCGCTGTTGTCACGACCGCCGCCGCGTTCTGTGCGGTAGCGCTACCCGCCGCCGCCGCGCCCGCACGAGATCCGATCCTCTTCGTCCACGGGTGGCGGGGTTCGGCCGCGAACTGGGACTACATGTGGGGACGGTTCCTGAACGACGGGTACTCCACCGATCAGCTGGCACGGTTCACCTACGACAGCACCCCGTCGAACAAGGACATCGCGGTGCAGGTGAAGGCGCAGGCCGACGCGTTGCGGGCGCGGACCGGCGCCGCGAAGGTCGACATCGTCACGCACTCGATGGGTGGCCTCAACAGCCGCTGGTACCTGAGGAATCTGGGCGGCCTCGACCTCGTCGACGACTGGGTCTCCCTCGGCGGACCCAACCACGGCACGGACACCAGCAACAGTTGTTACGACGTCTCCTGTGTGGAGATGCGGGCCGGGTCGACCTTCCTCACCGACCTCAACAGCGGTGACGAAACACCGGGGCGGGTGAACTACGGGACCTGGTGGTCACCGTGCGACGAGATCATCAACCCGGATGAGAGCACTATCCTCAACGGCGCCACCAACACCCGCACGGCCTGCCTCGGCCATCTCCCCCTGCTGTCCTCGGCGCAGGTGTACGAGGGGGTACGCGATTTTGTGAGGTAACGGCCCGCCCCGCCCCTTCCAGGCCACCTACGGTCGTTTGTCTTTCGCAGGCTGGGTAGTCCTGTGCAGTAAGGACAAAAGGGGCGGGATGCGAGGAGTAGACCCATGAGCACCACCAGTTGGATCGTGACAATCATCGTCGCGGTTCTGATAGTCGCCGTGCTGGCCACCGTCGTCGCGGCGTTCCTGCGTAAGCGTCGTGAACACCACCGGGTCGAAGCGGCCGGGATCCGGGAACGAGTGGCGGGGCAGGAACTCGAGGTCGGGCAGCGGGAGGCGCGGGCGGAGGAGCTCGCCGCCAGGAGCCGCGCGGCGCAGGCCGAAGCGGACGCCAAAGCCGCGCAGGCCGAACAGCTTGCTCAGCAGGCCCAGGTGCACCACAGCGACGCCGCGGATTCACGAGCCGAGCTGGACAAGGAACGGGAGCGCGCGGACCGGCTCGACCCGGACCGCAAGCGGGCGCGGACCACGGCCGACCAGCCCGAGCAAACGCCGAACACCTGACAAAGCCGAACTCCTGAGGAGGTTGCCATGACATCGGCCGACGCCGATTCGACCCGCCTGCGCGAAGAACGCGCGGAGCTCATCGACAGACGAGCGAAGTTGAGCGAGTCGATCGAACGCGTCCAGCACGTCGGAAGTGCCGCTGACGGTGAGGAATACGTCGAGGCGCGGGAAGAGAAGGCCCTCATCCAAACCCGTCTCGACGAGATCGACGAAATCCTGGCCGGGGATCGGCGGTCCTGACGCGTCATCCCCCCCCCCGTCGTCCGGCAAGTATCGTTCACTTACGCCGAACATGTGCTGGACGAGGGGGCTGACCACAGATGAACGATGTGCCGCACATCCTCACTCCCGGCGAGACCTGCTGGCAGATCGCCCGAGCCGACCGCCTGGCCTGCATCATCGACGCGGCCGACTACTTCCGCTATGCCAAATCCGCGATGCTGCGGGCGCGCAAACGCATCGTGCTGATCGGCTGGGACTTCGACACCCGGATCAAGTTCGAACCGCAGAAGAAGACCCTTGACGGGCCGGACCGGCTGGGCAAATTCCTGTCGTGGCTGCCGAAACAACGGCCGGACCTCGACATCTATCTGCTGAAGTGGAATGTCGGTGCGTTCGCCGCGATCGGCAGGGGGATGACACCGATCTTCGTCGCCAACTGGTTGACCGACCGGCGGCTGCACTTCGAAATGGACGGGGCGCACCCGATCGGCTCGGCGCACCATCAGAAGATCATCGTGATCGATGACCAGCTCGCGTTCTGCGGCGGCATCGACATGACCGTCGACCGCTGGGACACCAGCGACCACCGCGACGACAACGCCTACCGAACCGCGCCGAACGGCCGCCGCTACGGTCCGTGGCACGACGCGACCACCGCCGTGGACGGCGCCGCCGCGAAGGCGATCGGCGAACTGGCCAGAGCCAGGTGGAAGGCGGCGACCGGGCAGGAACTCGGGCCGGTCGACGAGATCGCCGGGGACACCCCGTGGCCGGAGGGGCTGGAGCCGACGATGCGATCCGTCGACGTGGGGATCGCCCGGACCCTTCCCGAGCTCGCCGACCGCGCCGAGGTCCGTGAGATCGAGGCGCTGTATCTCGCGGCGATCGCGGGCGCGACCCGTTCGCTGTACATCGAGAGCCAGTACCTGGCTTCGCGCACCCTCGCCGAGGCGATCGCCGCCCGCCTGCGTGAACCGAACGGTCCGGAGATCGTGTTGGTCCTCCCCCGGCATGCCGACGGCTGGCTCGAGCAACTGGCCATGGACGGTGCCCGTCGGCGCCTGCTGCATCTGCTGTGGAAAGCCGACACCGAGCAGCGGCTAGGTGTGTACTACCCGGTCACCGCCGACGGTGCGCCCATCTATGTCCATGCGAAGGTGCTGGTGGTGGACGACCGCCTGCTTCGCGTCGGGTCGTCGAACCTCAACAATCGGTCGATGGGTTTCGACACCGAGTGCGACCTCGCCGTCGAGGTCACGCCCGCCACCCCCGACGGTGAGCTTCTGCGCGAAACCATTCTCGGCATCCGCCGCCGCCTCCTCTGCGAACACCTCGACGCCGACCCCGCCAAGTTCGACGCCACCCTCGCCGAAACGTCCTCGCTCGTTCGCACCGTCGAAGCACTGCGCGGCGAAGGCCGGACCCTGATCCGGTTCGAGCCCGAAACGGTCGCCGACGAGGACAGCCCGCTGGCCGAAAGCGAACTGATGGATCCCGAACGCACCCCGGCGAGGTTGTGGGACAGTCTTTTTCCGAGAGGCGTTCGCCGCCCGGGGCCCCCTCGATAAGCGCGTGGCGGTTCGACTCAGGGGAACCGGGCGGTGAGATCGGTCGAGATCTCGTAGTGGCGTACCAGGAACGACCGTTCGTCGAGCTTCTTGCGGCGCAGCCAGCCGGTCACCTCGGCATTGCATTTGCTGGCATTGCACGACGCACACGCGGGTACGACATTGGCGAGCGTGTAGCGCCCACCGCGTGAAATCGCCCGCACACAGTCCTTCTGCGGCGACGCGGCCGCAGAGCCGCAGTAGGCGCAACCGCCCCAGGACGCCTTGAGCGCATCCCACTGCGCGTCGGTGAGGTCGTGGGCGACGAGCCCCATCCGTTTCTTGCGCTTACGCGCCGCGCGAACCTGTTTGCTACCGCCAGTCGGCACGACGGTGAGAATACGCGGTCCGGCGATGGTCACGCGCCATTCCACTGTTACCGGGTCTTGATTGCTTCCTCGGTTCACACGGAGCAGAGTTGGGTTGCACAGCGCGAAACACCCCTCCCGAGCACACGCTGATCGGAGAATCATGGGTCACCGGACGAGTTTCGCAGTGTTTGTCGCGACCGTGAGTTTGTTCATCGCCACGGCCTGCGGAACGTCGTCCGATTCCGGCGGCGATACCACCGGCACATCGGCCGGTGCACAGGCCGAACCCGCCTACGCGGCCACCCTGCGGCCGATGATCACCCAGCTCATGAAGGACAATGTCATTCCCGGCGCTGTCGTTGTCGTCAGATCGCCGAAGGAAGGCGACTGGACCGAGACGTTCGGCACCCGTGTCATCGGTGCCGACGATCCCCTGTCGGCGGACGACTACTTCCGGATCGGCAGCAATACCAAAACCATGACCTCGACGGTCATCCTGCAGCTGGTACAGGAGGGCAAGCTCGCCCTCGCGGACCCGATCGATAAATACTGGCCGGGCGTGCCGAACGGCGACGAGATCACCATCGCCCAGCTCTCCGAAATGCGCAGCGGGCTATACAGTTACACCTTCGACCCGGAATTCAATGCCACACTCGACAGTGACCCGGACAAGGTGTGGACGCCCGAGGAGATGCTCGCGATCGCCTTCTCCCATCCGGTGAATTTCGCGCCGGGGGAGAAATTCGAGTACAGCAATACCAATACGATCCTGCTCGGCCTCGTCATCGAGAAGGTCACGCAGATGTCGGCCGCCGAGAATTTCCAGAAGCGGATCTTCGAACCGCTCGGCCTGAAGCACACCTCGATGCCCGCCGCGACGGACACCTCGATCCCCGACCCGCACCCGCAGGGGTACGCGTTCGGCACCAATGTCTCCACCATCGACACCTTCGCCCTGCCACCCGAGCAGCAGGCCGCCGCCCTCGCGGGCACGCTGCAACCCGGCAACGCCACCGACGCGAGCCCGTCGTGGACGTGGACCGCCGGTGCCGCGATCGCGACGGCCGGCGATATGGCGACGTACGTGCGGGCGCTCGTCGAGGGCGACATGCTCGACGAGCAGCTGCAGCGAACGCGGATGGACAGCATCCAGCCCATCGACCCGGCTGCCCCCGATGTCGCCGGTTACGGCCTCGGCATCGTCCGATTCGGAATGCATCTGTTCGGGCACGACGGTCAGATCCCCGGATACATGACCTTCATGGGACACGACCCGGCCTCGGACCTCACGATCGTCGTCGCCACAAACCTCGCGACAGTGCCGTCGGGCGAGGGTTCGGCCCTGGTACTGGCCAAAGCCATGCTGCCGGTCTTCTACGGCAACGAACCGGCGCCGGACAGCCCGGCCGCACCGGACGCCCCAACCACAACTCCTCGTTGACAGGCCGACTCGTATCAGCGGAGGTGTCAGGAGGGCGTCAGGCTCGTGTCAGGGACGGGCGACAGAGTGTGTCCATCGAAGAAAGCGGGCCCGCCGAAAAGGGCGGGGCCACAAGCGAAACGAGGGACACGACATGATCACCACCGCTTCTCTGACCGACCAGGACAAGGCCACCCTGCGCAGCGCCGCGTACGGCGCTGTCTCGCTCATCGCCGCCGCGGGCGCGCCGCACAAGTCCGTCTCCCAGGGCACCACCGCCCTTACCTCGGCGACCGGGCTGGTCGGGCATGTGCTCTCGGCCAAGTCGCGCGATATCCACCTGCCGGGTAAGACTGTCGCCGAGTTCGCCGATCATGTCCTGCCCGCCCTGACCGCGGCGATGAAACTGCTCGACGCCCACGACCCCGCCGAGGCCGGGAATTTCCGCGACACCGTCCTCGTCGCCGTCCAGGCCGCCACCCACACCAAGAAGGACCCCTCGCCCGCGGTGACCGCGATGGCTGCCAAGATCACCGCCGCCCTGGCCTGACAACGGCCGAAACCGTAAAGGGCTGTGCGCAGATTCCCGGATCTGCGCACAGCCCTCGACGGCTGCCCGCCAGTCCTGTTATGGTCACTATGACCATAATGAAGGAGAAGGCGATGGCCGACATCAGCAGCTACCCCGGACTGCGGCACCTCAGGGGCGCCCCGACAGTGCACGTCAGACACGTCCGTAAGGGCAAACTCCTGCACGACGGCACGGGGCTGAGCTTCTGGTTCCGCCCGAGCACGGCGGTGCTCAGCGAGGTTCCGGTGGACGACCGCGAGCTGCCGATGCTCTTCCACGCCCGCACGCACGACCACCAGGACGTCACGGTCCAGCTGACGGTCACCTACCGCTGCACCGATCCCGCGACGACGACGAGCCGGATCGACTTCTCGATAGACCCCGATACGGGCACCTGGCGCCAGGACCCGCTGAGCCAGATCGCCAACACCCTCACCGAGAACACCCAGCAACACGCCCTCGAGGTCCTGGCCACGCTCGATCTCGAGACCGCCATCCGCACCGGCGTCGAAAAGGTCAAGGAAGCTACGGGCAATCTGACCGTGGCCCACATCGGGCTGGAGATCATCGACGTCCGCGTGGTCGCGATCCGCCCCGACGCGGAGATGGAGAAGGCGCTCCAGACCACGGTCCGCGAGAAGGTCCAGCAGGAAGCGGACCGGGCGACCTACGAGCGACGCGCGCTCGCCGTCGAACGCGAGCGCGCGATCAGCGAGAACGAACTGCAGAACCAGATCGAACTGGCGAAGCGGGAGGAGCTCCTGGTGGTCCAGCGCGGCGCGAACGCGCTGGAGAAGGCCGAGTGCCAGGCCAGAGCCGACCGGATCGCCGTCGACGCCAAGGCCGACGGGATCCGCAAGCTCGCCGAGGCCGAGGCCGCCGGTGAGAAGGCGCGCCTGGATGCCTACCGGGACGTCCCCCAGGAAACGCTGTACGCGTTGGCGGCGAAGGAACTCGCGGGCAACCTGCCGGAGATCGGCAGCCTCACCCTGACCCCGGACATGATCGCCCCGATCCTGCAACGGTTCACCCGATGAGCCTGGCCCCACGAATTGTGCTGGTGCACAGGAGAACCGAGCTCTCGGAGCTGCTGGCGCGGCACGGCACGCGCGGGCAGGTGGAGTTCTTCCTGAACTCGCGCGGCAGGTCACTCGACGAGGTGGTGGAGCGCGACCGGCGGACCCGCGCGGCGATCGGCGAGGTCAGCGCGGCCATTCCGCTCGACTGGCGGCGCGGCACAGTCGAGCGGGAAGACCTGTCGCGGTTCCTGTTCGGCCCCGAGGACATCGTGGTGATCGTCGGGCAGGACGGCCTGGTCGCCAATGTCGCCAAGTACCTCGACGGCCAGCCCGTCATCGGCATCAGCCCCGAACCGGGCGTGCTCGCCGAGCACTCTCCCGCCGACGCGACGGAACTCCTGCACAGCACCGGTAACACCGAGGACCGCACGATGGTCGAGGCGAGAACGGACGACGGCGCGACCCTGCGCGCGCTCAACGAGATCTACATCGGCCATCCGAGCCACCAGACCAGCCGGTACCGCATCCGTGACGAGCGCCAGGCATCGTCGGGCGTCCTCGTCGGCAGCGGGACGGGTGCGACAGGCTGGTGCCTGTCGGCCCACCGCGAACGGAAAAGCCCTGTCGCCCTGCCCCATCCCACCGAGCGCAGACTCGTCTGGTTCGTCCGGGAGGCGTGGCCGTCACCGGCCACCGGGATCGTGCACACCGAGGGCGAGATCACCGGCGAAAGCCTGCACATCGACGTGGAATCGGACGGACTGGTGGCCTTCGGCGACGGCATCGAGCACGACGCACTACGCCTCGGCTGGGGCCAACGGCTCAGCGTCGGCCTCGCCACCACCAGCCTGCGCCTGGTGCGTTGAAGTAGGACAGTCGGTCGTCGCTACCGGGCATGGATCCCGGAATCGGTTGCTGCTCGAGTATCGGCGCGAACGAGGTAATAGACATAGGATCGTTCGTCTTTGCGGCTCACCCACGCGCCTTCGGGAGGGAGCTCACCTTTCCCTGGCCCGTCGAACGGTCGGCTCGACACCAAACCGGCCGCATCGCACACAACCCATCCACAATCAGACAGTCCGCGACACTCCACTGCTGCATACAAAGTTTCGCCGCAGAAGCAGTCCGCGACAGTGGGTTAGGGCCTCATCGTTGAACTACGGCGGGGTGATCTCAACGCGATACGCTCGTGTGATGGGTGGGGACTTGTTGGTGCTGATCGCCACCGTAGGCCCGTTGGCGTTGTTCGGATGGGCGGCTGTCCGTGCGAAGAATCTCGGCCTCGGCGGATCGTTCGTCGGCCCGTTTCAGGAGATGTTCGACCCTGGCGCGGCGCGAGCGCAGGTCGTGATCGAGGAGCTCGCGGAGCTGCCGGATCCAGCGGACTCCGGCGACCCGGACAACGACGACGGTCTGCCGAATACGGTGGTGTACAAGGGTATTCGTCTCTATATCGATCCGGCCAAGGCACGTGGGCGAAGGTAAACCTAGGCCGAGGTATCCGGACATGTCGCGCCCAGCACGGCTCCACGCCCACAGCGCCGTCGCCACCGCCCTCGCCCTGCACAGCGATCACGCCTTGCGCGAACTCGTCGACGCGGCCACGCCGGTCGGCACCGGGATCGGCGGGAAGTCGGCGCTGCTCGAGGTTGCCGGGACACCGGTTTTCGTGAAGCGAGTGCCACTCACCGACCTGGAACGGCAGCCGGAGCACGTCCGATCCACGGCGAATCTGTTCGAGCTGCCGCAGTTCTACCACTACGGCGTCGGCCTCATCGGTGGGGCGGGGTTCGGGGCCTGGCGCGAGCTCGCCGTGCACATCATGACGACCAACTGGGTGCTGGCCGCCGAACACGAGGGCTTCCCGTTGATGTACCACTGGCGAGTACTGCCCGACACCACTCCACTGCCGGACGAGCTCGCCGACATCGATCGCGTCGTCGCCTACTGGAGCGACCGGCCGCAGGTGCGTCGGCGGATCGAGGCTGTCCGGGACTCTTCGGCGAGCATCGCGCTGTTCCTGGAGTACATCCCGCACACCCTGCACGAGTGGCTCGACGCCCGGGTCGCGGCCGGCGACGACGCCACCGATCAGGCCAGTGCCATGGTGGAACGGGAACTGGCCGCCGGCACCGCGTTCATGAACAGCCGTGGACTGCTGCACCTCGACGCGCACTTCCACAACATCCTGACCGACGGTCGACGCCTCTACTTCGCCGACTACGGTCTCGCGCTCGCCTCCGGGTTCGACCTCTCGCCGCAGGAAGCCGCGTTCTTCGACCAGAACCAGAGCTACGACCGCGGTTTCACCGCGACCTACCTGGTGAACTGGCTGCTCACCGCGCTGTACGGGCTCCGACGGGAAGACCGGGAGAAGCGCCTCGCGATGGTGCGCGGCATCGCCGACGGCGAACCTGCGACGGGAATTCCGGACGGAGCCGCCACAATCATCACCCGGCACGCGCCGGTCGCCGCCGCCATGTCGGCGTTCATGCGCGCGTTCCAGCAGGCGACTCGCCGCACGCCGTATCCGGACGAGGAGATCGGACGACTGTGCCGCGAATGAGCGCCTCAGGTGGATTTGTCGGCAGCGCTGTTCCTTTTCGCCGGGAGCGGGCCGCCGATGAGGACGTCGGCCCAGCGGGTGGACGGGTCGATGTCGAGCAAGAGGGCTTTCACCAGGAGCGTGAGGGGGATGGCGAGGATGGCGCCGAGGCCGCCCAGCACCCAGGACCAGAACACCAGGGACAGGAAGGTGATGGTGACGCTGAGTCCTACGGCGTCGCCGACGAATTTGGGTTGGATGATCGACTGGATCACGAAATTGATCGCGCTGTAGACCACGATCACCCACACCATCAGAACCGGTCCGCTGTCGAGCAGAGCCAGCAGCGCGGGTGGGATCACGCCGATGATGAATCCGACGTTCGGGATGTAGTTGGTGATGAACGACAGCAGCGCCCACAGCAGCGGTAGCGGCACTCCGAGCAACCACAGTGCACCGCCGTCGATCACCGCCACGATCGCACCGAACACTGTCGAAACGACCAGATATTTGCGGGTGCCCGCCGCGAAACTGCCGAGTGCCTGAGCGATGGCGGGCCGTTCGGCGGCGACCACGGCCATTCTCGGCCGCATGCTCATCCCGTCGACCGCCATGAACAGCAACAGCGCGGCCACGAAGAACAGATTCGAGAACACCCCGACGACACCGCCGAGCAGGTTGTCGAGCAACCCGACGAGTTTGCCGAGGTCGATGTCCTGCAAGGCCTTCTGGGTCTGGTCGTGACTCAATCCAGCGGCGTCGAGCCAGCCACGAACGGTGTCGAGCAGATTGTCGAGACTGCCGGTGTACTGCGGTAGCCGCGAAGCCAATTGCGCAGCCGAAAGCGCAAGCGCCCCACCGAAACCCACCAGAATGAGCAACACCGCGCCGAAGGCGAGCAACATACCGAGCCAGGCCGGACCACCACGCTGCTGCACCCTGGTCTGGATCGGTTGCACAGCGATGGTGAGCATCAAGGCCAGAAATGTCGGACCCACCACACCGGCGAAGGCTTTCAACCCGGTGACGCAGATGATGATCGCGGCTATCGACAACAGCACGACGAGACCGCGGGGAATGGACCACCCACCCGCGCCGGGAGACTGCCGGACCGTGTCCGTGGTGTGCATGCGACGACGCTAATCCCGTGCGCCCTGCCTCCGGATCACCCGTTCGGGGTGAATTCGCCGCGCGGGCGGTGCGGAATTCATCCATTACGGGTGATTTCGTGGGCGCCGCCGCTTTCTACGCTTGGCCGGACATGGCGAAAGGATCGCGATGCTCGGCTTTCTCGTCCCCACCGATCAGCGCCGCACCCTCGACGAACTGACCGACAAACTCGACCTGTCGGTGGGCGCGGTGGCGGCGAAGCGCTCGGCGTTCTGGATCATGCTCGTGCTCTCGGCGGTCATCGCGATCTCGGGTGTGATCGGTGATTCCACGGCCACCGTGATCGGCGCGATGATCGTCGCCCCGCTGTCGATCCCGATCCTCGGGGTCGCTCTCGGTGTGGCGACCGGGCGCGCGGCGCTGGTGGGCCGCAGCGCGCTGCTGGTGGTCGCCGGTATCGCGGTGGTGGTCGTGCTCGGTTTCCTGTTCGCGCAGCTGCTGCCGAATCCGGTGAATGTGCTGTCGAACGCGCAGGTCGTCGGGCGGACCTCACCCAAACTGATGGATCTGACCGCAGCGCTGGCCACCGGTCTCGTCGCGGCGGTGGCGATCACTCGCCGTGATGTGGGTGACGTGCTGCCCGGTGTCGCCATCGCGATTTCACTGGTGCCGCCGCTCGGCGTGGTCGGGGTGTGCCTCGGTTCGCAGGCGCCCGCCCTGGCACTGGGTGCGTTCGTGCTGTTCGCCTCCAACATGCTGGCGATGATCATCACCACCACCACGGTGCTGCTGCTGGCCGGATACGGGCGCGACGCCGAGGCACCGACCGGTGGTCGCGGTCGCGCCTACGTGGTGCTCGGCGCGGCGCTGATCCTGGTGGCGGTGCCGATGGTGATCAATTCGCTGTCGACGCTGTGGGCCGGGCAGATCTCCGACGTCGCCCGCGACTGGCTGCGCGAGCAGCCCGGCGCCCAGGTGGTGGACGTGACTCTGCACAGCGACACCGCCACCATCACCGTCCTCGGTCCGCAACAGCTGCCCGATCTGGCCGAATTGCAGCGCCGGGTCGACGATCTCGTGCCCTGGCACCCCGACGTCGTGGTCGTGCACAACGTCGGGGGCCGGGTGCGACCACGGTGACACCGACGTCGCCGCGACACCCGACGTGTTCACCGACCGGTGGGCGCTCAGCACGAAAGTGAGGGATCAACAATGGATTTCTGGGACGTCATCTGGGCCATTGTCGTAAGTTTCGCGTTCATCGCCTATCTGCTGCTGATCTTCGTCATCCTGACCGATCTCTTCCGGGACCGGAAAACCTCGGGCTGGGTGAAGGCGATCTGGGTGCTGTGCCTGTTCCTCTTCCCGTTGATCACCGGGCTGGTGTATTTGATCGTGCGCGGTGACGGAATGGGCGAACGCACCGCCGAAGCCGAGCAGCAGGCCAAAGCCGCGACCGACCAATACATCAGGGAGACCGCCGGTACCAGTTCGGCCGCCGAGATCGCGGACGCCAAGAAGCTGCTGGACTCGGGCGCCATCACCGAGGCCGAATTCCAGCAGCTCAAGGCCAAAGCGCTGGCCTGATTTCCGTGCCATGCGCGTGCGGTGCGCGAATCTCATCCGTCACGTGTGAGGCGGGGCGCCTACCTGTGCACTTACGGTCGCGCTATGGGTCCGGTCATCGGAGATCTGCTTCCGCTCGCCGTCGGTGTCGCGCTGTCGCCGATACCGATCGTGGCGACGATTCTCATGATTCTGTCGGCGCGCGGAAAGGGCGCGGCGATCGGATTCGCCACCGGGTGGGTGCTCGGCATCCTGGTGGTCACCGGGGTGGTGACGCTGTTCGCCGGCAACCTGGGCGGGTCCGACGACAGCGAACCCGGTGCCGCGGCGGCGTGGATCAAGATCGTCCTCGGGGTGCTGCTCGTGGGATTGGCGGTGAAACAGTGGCAGGCGCGCTCGCAGACCGAGGTGCCGGGCTGGATGCGCGCGATCGACACCCTCACCCCGGTGAAGGCGACCGGGCTCGGGGCACTGCTGTCCGGGGTCAACCCGAAGAATCTGCTGCTGTGCGTCTCGGCGGGTGTCGCGATCGGGGCGGCAGGCCTCGACACCGGCGGCACGCTCGGCGCAATCGTGGTGTTCACGGTGCTCGCCTCGGCCACGGTCCTGACCGTAGTGCTGGGCTATCTCGTGGCGGCCGAACGGCTCGGCCCGGCACTCGACCGGCTCCGGATGTGGTTGCAGGACAACAATCACGCCGTCATGGCCATCGTGCTGCTGGTCATGGGCGCGGTGGTCCTCGGTAAGGGGCTGGGCGGATTGGGGTGAGGCGGATGTCGGTACCGGTGTTCACCTCCCTGCGTGGCTACCGCGGCGACTGGGTGCGTCCCGATGTGATCGCCGGGCTCACGGTGTGGGCGGTGCTGGTACCCGAGGCGCTGGCCTACGCCTCCATCGCCGGGGTGCCGCCGGTGGTCGGCCTGTACGCGGCCGTGCCCGCCCTGGTGCTCTACGCGCTGGCAGGCAGTTCCCGGCACCTGGTGGTCGGTCCGATGTCGGCGACCGCGGCGCTGTCGGCGGCGATCGTCACCCCGCTGGCCGGCGCCGACGGCGGCCGCTACCTCGCCCTGACTGCGGCCCTGGCCATCTGCACCGGTGTCGTCGGCCTGCTGGCCGGGTTGATCCGGCTGGGATTCATCGCGAGCTTCATCTCCGAACCGGTTCTGAAGGGGTTCATCGTCGGGTTGGCCCTCGTCATCATCATCGGCCAGGTGCCCAAGCTGCTCGGGCTGCACAAGCACGAGGGCAACTTCTTCGAACAGGCCTGGGGCATTCTGCGCGATCTCGGTGAGATCGATTGGCGCACAATGGTTGTCGGTTTGGTCAGCTTGGCCCTCGTACTGGTGTTCCGACGTTGGTTGCCGATGGTGCCAGGTGCCCTGCTGGCTGTGGTGGTCGGCATCGCCGCCGTGCACGTTCTCGGTCTCGACGACAAGGGTGTGCCGATCGTCGGGCACATCGACGCGGGTCTCCCCCGCCTCGGCC
Organism: Nocardia sp. NPDC023733; assembly: GCF_040639775.1. Lineage (NCBI taxonomy): Bacteria > Bacillati > Actinomycetota > Actinomycetes > Mycobacteriales > Nocardiaceae > Nocardia > Nocardia sp. NPDC023733. Next base: position 2,402,174 of record NZ_JBFAAN010000001.1, read on the forward strand.
TACCCGGCGGACTCGACTTCGGCGACTATCTCGACCTGCTCGGTCCCGCGGTCGGTGTGGTACTGATCGGCTTCGCCGAAGGTCTCGGCGCCGCCAAGACCTATGCCGCCAAAGCCGGGTACAAGGTCGATCCCGATCGGGAGCTGCTCGGACTCGGCGCCGCCAATATCGGGTCGGGGCTCAGCGCGGGGATGGTGGTCAACGGCAGCCTGTCCAAGACCGCGGTCAACGGCGGCGCTGGAGCGAAAACGCAGCTCAGTGGCCTGGTAGTGGCCGCACTGACCGTCGTCACGCTGCTGTTTCTCACCGGCCTGTTCGAAAAGCTGCCCGAGGCCACCCTCGCGGCTGTGGTGATCGCCGCGGTGCTCGAACTCGTCGACTTCGCCGCGCTGCGCAGGCTCTACGGAGTGTGGAACAGTCTGCTCGGCAGCATCTACGGGCACGCTGCCCGGGCCGATTTCGTCGGTGCGATGGCCGCCCTGCTCGGCGTGCTGGTCTTCGACACGCTGCCCGGACTGCTCATCGGCATCGGGGCCGCGTTGCTGCTGCTGGTCTACCGCACCTCCCAACCGCACGTCGCCGAGCTCGGCAAGGACGGTCCGCTCTGGGTGGACAAAGCACGACACCCCGACGTGCCGACGCGCCCCGACCTGCTGGTGGTGCGCGTCGAAGCCGGGCTGTTCTTCGGCAACGCCGACTTCGTCCGCGAACGCATCGAAGCCCTGTGTACCGAGAACACCCGGCTGGTGGTCCTGGACGCGGAAACCTCGCCGTCGCTGGACGTGTCCGCCGCCGACATGCTGCTCGACCTGCGAAAAGAACTGGCCCGCAAGCGCATCGACTTCCGCATCGCCCGCTCGGTGGCGCAGTTCGGGGCCGAACTGGGTTCCGCCGTGACGGGCGCGACCCCCATCCAGGTGTATCCGACGGTCACCGAGGCCGCCGCCGACCTACCCGATTCCGGAAAGGAACACCCATGAACGGCATCATCGTCGCACTGGTCGGTGCCCTGCTGTGCTTCTATGGAGTCCGCTCGGTGCACCTCGGGATCCTCGCCATCGGGTTCGGCCTCGGCTGGCTCATCGCCGACCTGTGCAACGCCTCCTTCTGGTGGCTGCTGCTGATCGCCCTGATCGGCGCGGTATCTGCCTGGGTGGTGACCTCGCTGATCTTCCGCTTCGCGGCCTATTTCGTCGGCGGCCTCACCGGCGCGATGATCGGCACCAAACTCGCCACGGTGCTGCAACCGGGCGACAAGAACTGGGCACTGAGCATGATCGTCGCCGCCGCGGTCTGTGTGGCCGGTGCCTTCCTGGCCGACAAGTTCCGGGCGCGCGCACTGCTGTGGCTGACTTCGATCGGCGGCGCGAGCATGATCCTGTCCGGACTCGGTCGGATGACCGGCCTCGAGTTCCTGCGCGATCCCGAACCGGGTTGGCAGCAGATCGCCGCGACCCTGGCCTGGGTCGGGTTGTCGGTCTGTGGGTGGCTCGTTCAACGTCGGCTGTTCGCCGAGCGGCTCGGCATCGAACCGGAAGCGGACGAACCGCCGTCGCGCAATATCGGCGGCAAATGGCCGAGCCGGTGACGACAGGAATTTCACCCGGAGCGGGTGAGGCGCCGTCACCTCGTCCGATGTGATGCTGCGGGAGCGGGCCGTCCGGCACGGTCGCCGCAGGGAAACCGAGCACAGTGGAAAGGGATTCGATGACCAGTCCGCAGGAAGCTTCCGAGACCATCGAGGCAGGCAATGCCGAGGTGCTGCGCACGATGCCCTTCGGCGACGACCAGGATTTCGCGGACGCCGACCGCGGGTTCATCGCCGCGCTCACCCCGCCCGTGGTGCGCAGTGCCGACGGCGACGTGGTGTGGGACAGCGGGTCGTTCTCCTTCCTCGACGACGAGTGCCCCGCCACGGTGAACCCGAGCCTGTGGCGGCAGTCGAAACTGACCGTGAAGCAAGGGCTGTACGAGGTCACCGACGGCATCTACCAGATCCGCGGGCTCGACCTGTCGAACATGACGCTGATCGAGGGCGACACCGGGGTGATCGTGATCGACCCCCTGATCTCGGTGGAAACCGCGGCCGCCGGGCTCGCCCTGTATCGCGAACATCGTGGTGATCGTCCGGTGGTCGCGGTCATCTACTCGCACTCCCATATCGACCACTTCGGTGGGGTGAAGGGGGTGACGACTCAGGAAGACGTCGACGCGCAACGCTGTGTGATCATCGCACCCGCCGGCTTCACCGAGCACGCCGTCGAGGAGAACGTCTACGCGGGCACCGCCATGGCCCGGCGCGCGGCCTACATGTACGGCGCCGCACTGCCGCGCGGGCCCCTCGGCGCCGTCGGCGCGGGACTCGGACCGACCACCTCGATCGGTCAGCCGAGTCTGATCACTCCCACCGTGTCGATCGACCACACCGGTCAGGCCGTCACCGTCGACGGTGTGGCGATCGAGTTCCAGATGACCCCCGGCACCGAGGCGCCCTCGGAGATGAACTTCTACTTCCCCGCCCGGCGCGCGCTGTGCATGGCCGAGAACGCCACCCACACCCTGCACAACCTGCTCACTCTGCGCGGCGCCCTGGTGCGTGACCCGCACGTGTGGTCGAAGTACCTCACCGAGGCGATCAACCGCTACGCCGCGCGAACCGACGTGGTGTTCGCCTCGCATCACTGGCCCACCTGGGGCACCGAGCGGCTCACCGAGTACCTGTCGATCCAGCGCGACCTCTACGGCTACCTGCACGATCAGACGCTGCGCTGGATCAACAAGGGCGCCACCGGAACCGAGATCGCCGAGGACTTCCCGATACCGCCCGCGCTGGCGGACAACTGGTCGGCCCACGGGTACTACGGTTCGATCAGCCACAACGTCAAAGCCATCTATCAGCGCTACATGGGCTGGTTCGACGGCAACCCGGCGAATCTGTGGCAGCACCGCACCGCCGACGCCGCCGTCCGGCACGTGGAGTTCATGGGCGGCGCCGACGAAGTCGTCGCCAAGGCGCGAAAGTCCTTCGCCGACGGTGACTTCCGGTGGGTCGCGCAGGTATTGAACTACGTGATCTTCGCCGACCCGGACCATGCCGAAGCCAAGGCGCTGCAGGCCGACACCCTCGAACAGCTCGGCTACGGTTGCGAGAACGGGACCTGGCGCAACTTCTTCCTGATGGGCGCCTACGAATTGCGCAACGGCACGATCGGCACCCCGACGGTCGCGGCGGCACCGGACATCATGAGTCAGCTGACGGTCGAGCAGGTCTTCGACGCGATCGCACTGCGGATCGACGGACCGCGAGCCTGGTCGGCCGACATCGTGATCGACTGGCGGATCAGCGACACCGCCGTGGTGCACCGCACCCATTTGCGCAACGGCCTGCTGGTCCACTTCGACGTCGACGGGGACCTCCCACCCGCTACGACCACCTTCACGCTCAGTGCCGCCGATCTGCGCTCGGCGCTCCTCGCCGGCGGCGATCTCGCGGCGATGATCGCAGCCGGCCGAGTCACTGTCGAAGGCGACGCGGGCAAGCTGACCGAATTGGTCGGCTACCTCGACGCCCCGGACCCCGACTTCGCCATCGTCACCCCCTGACCCGTGATCCGTCGGCGCGGCCCGGGTCCGAGCGAGCTCAGGCCTGGGGCGGGTCGACGAAGATGTCGTATTCGAGGTCGTCGCTGCCGCCGTAGGCGGAGAAGTCGGTCCGGCCTTCGGCTCGCAGGACTTCCACGTCGAGGAAGGTGTTGCCGGTGACCGTCCGGGCGTCCTTCTCGAGGATCGCGATCGCGGCGTCGGCCACGATCTGCGGGGTGCGGGCCTTCGCGGTCGCCTCGTCGCCGCCGAGCAGGTTCTGCACCGCGGCGGTCGCGATGAGCGTCTCGGGCCACAGGCAGTTGGCGGCGACACCGTGCTCGGCGTACTCGGCGGCCCAGCCGAGCGTCAACAGGGACATCCCGTACTTCGCCACCATGTAGGCGGGGTGGACACCCAGCCACGCGGGCGCGAGGTTCAGCGGGGGCGACAGGCTCAGGATGTGGGCGTTGTCGCTGCGGCGCAGGTGCGGCAGGCAGGTGCTGGTGAGCAGATAGGTACCGCGCAGCTGGATCTGCTGCATGAGATCGAACCGTTTGACGGGCAGCTCCTCGGTCGGGGCGAGCGCGATGGCCGACGCGTTGTTGACGCAGTAGTCGATGCCACCGAACCGTTCGACGGTCCGGCGCACGGCCTCGGTGACCGATGCCTCGTCGCGGACGTCGCCGACCACCGCCAGCGCCTGACCGCCCGCGGCCTCGATCTCGGCGGCGGCCGTGTGGATGGTGCCGGGCAGCCGTGGGTCGGGAACATCGGTCTTGGCCAGCAGCGCGATATTGGCGCCCTGACGCGCGGTGGCGAGCGCGATGGCCAGCCCGATGCCGCGGCTGCCGCCCGACATGATCATCGTGCGCCCGGCCAACGGTGAGGTAGATGTCGTCATGCCCGGCGACATTACAGATATTGAACAGCCGTAGCAATAGTGAAATATGTACACTCGACCCGTGAAGTCCACGGTCACCGCTTCCGGCGTGTTGGTGCGTCCGGTGTCGGCGCGGTCGGCGCTGATCCGGATTCTCATCGCGGCCGACTCGCCGACGATGACGTCACAGCAGATCTGCGCCGCCACGACCGCGGCGGGTTACCCCGAGGCGACCGTGCGCGTAGCGGTGTCGCGGATGGTCGCGGCCGGTGAGCTCGTGCGCGCGCGTCGCGTCTACACCCTCGCCCCACACCTGCGTGCCCGCCGCCGAGACCTCCTCGCGTCCCACACGCTGCCTTGGCAAGGGGATTGGGAACAGGTCGTCATCATCGCGACGGGACGACCCGCCGCCGACCGCGCGGCACTGCGCGCAACACTGCTCTCGCTGCGCCTGGCCGAACTCCGTGAAGGTGTGTGGATGCGCCCGGCCAACCTGGCACGCGATCTGCCCGACGACCTCGGCGACACCACGATCGCCCTGCGCACCCGCGCCGTGGACGACCCGCTCGCCCTGTGCGCTCGGCTGTGGCCGCTCACCGAAATCGACCACCGCGCACGTGGATTGCTCGAAGCCATCGAAACCGCCGACCCCGGTGCCCGGTTCACGGCGGTGTGCGCGGGTCTCGACCTGCTCACCACCGACCCCGCGCTACCCACCGAACTGCTGCCCGCCGACTGGGCGATCGACGCACTGCGCGAGACGACGACGGCCTATCTCGGCTGGTTCCAGGAACTGAGCCGCGATACCGAGGACTGACAACGACCGCACCGGCGAGGTCTTCGTGCTCTGCCACGACGGCATTGGTGATGCGGCACAAGTCCCGGCCGGTCGGCCTGTGAATACGGCAACGCAGGCCGAGAATGCCCATGAGCGCATCGCGGGAAAGAGGCACCCATGGCAGACAAGCAGGTACCGACCGGACGGCTGTCACGCAGCGCACGGCTCGGCCGGTTGGCCGCGGGACAGGCGGCCCGCGGACTCGGTACCCGGCTGGCGATGATCGGGCGAACCGAACAGGCGCGCCGCACACTCGCCGAACGCTCGACACTGCAAGCCGCACAGCAGATCGTCACCGTGCTCGGTGGGATGAAGGGCGCGGCCATGAAATTGGGGCAGATGGCCTCGGTGCTGGATCTGGACATGATCCCGGAGGAGCACCGCGAGATGTTCCGCACAAAACTGGCGAAGCTGCGCGACAGCGCACCCGAAGTGCCGTTCGCGCAGATGCGCGCGGTGATCGAACAGGATCTCGGGCGCATGAGCCGGGTGTTCGGCGACTTCGACCCGGAACCGGTGGCGGCGGCCTCGATCGGCCAGGTGTATCGCGCCCGGTTGCGCGACGGGCGGGTGGTCGCGGTGAAGGTGAAGTATCCCGGCGTGGATCGGGCGGTGCACGCCGATATGCGCAATCTCGAATTCTTCAGCGGCCTGTGGAAATCGTTTCTGCCCTCGGCCGCCGATACCGAGGTGCTCGCCGAGATCTCCGGCAATATCGTCGCCGAACTGGACTACCGGCGCGAAGCGGCCAACCAGCATCGGGTCGCCGCACGCTACCGAGGCCACCCGTTCATCCTGGTCCCCGATGCCGTCGGGGAGTTCTGCGCCGACAACGTACTGGTCACCGAATTCGTCGAAGGCATCTCGTTCGACGACATCCGCCGCCTGCCCGCCGCGCGCCGCGATCACATCGGTGAGCTGGTGTATCGCTTCTACATCACCGGAATGTTCCGCGACGGCGAGTACTGCGCCGACCCGCATCCGGGCAACGTGCTGCTCGCCGACGACGGCCGGGTCGGTTTCGTCGATTTCGGGCTGTACAACACGATCGAGCGCGCCGACCTGGATTTCGAACGGCAGGTGATCCGCGCGGCTCACCGCTTCGACAGTGACGAGGTGTTCCGCCGCTGGTTCGAGCGCGGCATCATCACCCCCGACTCACCGGTGACGCCCCGGTCGGTGCTCGAATACGTGTGGGCCGCCTCGGGCTGGCATCTGCTCGACGAGGAGATCACCCTCACCCCGGAGATCGCCACCAGCGCGGTCGTGCTCGCCACCGACCCGCGTGCGGCGCAGCGGCGCGAGGTCCGCCACCTGCTGCTGCCGCCCGAGCACGTCTTCTCCCGCCGCGCCGACCTTTTCACCCTCACCGCGCTCGGCCAGCTCGAGGCGACCCGGAACTGGCACGACCTGGCCCGCGAATGGCTCTACGACGAACCGCCGGTGACCGAGATCGGCCGGGAGATCGAGGCCTGGCGGCACACGGTCACCAATGCCTGAGGTGTTTCGTGAACTACCACAGTGCGGATGGGATTCCGGCACAAAAAGCGGAACATAGGCCGTACCGGGTGCGGGGCGCGCGCCTACGTTCGCTCGATGTTCCCGGCACGGCTCGGCGTTCGCACCAGAATTCTCGCGATCGCGCTCATTCCCAGTCTCACCCTGCTCGGTCTCGGCATGTTCACCGCAGGCGACCTGGTGCGCGACAGCGCTCAGGTCCGGCAGTGGATCGACGACCTGGAGCAGATCCGGCCCGCCGCATCCGAACTCGGCGCCGCCGCCCAGGTCGAGCGGATGCTCTCGCTGCGCAAGCTCACCACCGGCGAGATCGTGCCGGAGCTGGTCTCGGCGCGGGCGCGGGTCGACCGCGGGTTCGAGGCACTGGTGCGCGCGGATGCGCGCAGGCACGAACCGTCACCGTACATCCCGGCCGCGCACGCGAAGTTCCAGGAGACCATCACGAAGGTACGGGCCGGTATCGATGGGCGCGCGCTCGGCCCGGTCGAGGTGTACCAGTACTTCAACGGCCCGTTCGCGTTGTTCCACACCGGTTTCCGGCGCGCACAGCAGGTGGCGCCGGACCCGCTGTTCGCCACGCGGATCGCCGAGGCCGTGCGGTTGCTCGCCGCGACCGAGGCGATGTCGCGGGGCAATGCGATCGGAGTCGCGCTCTGGGGTTCGGACGGGCGGGCATTCCCGCTCGAGGACTTCACCACCCAGGTGGGCTTCTACAAGGCCGAGATCACCAACCTGATCGCCGAATTCGGCGAGCCACGCAACCGGCTGCTCGCCGAGATCGTGGCTTCCGGGGCGTGGCAACAGATTTCGACGATGGAGGCGGCGCTCGCCGAACGGCTCGCGTCCCACGAGCGGACCCGGACACCGGACCTGCCGCTCTCGCTGCAACAGTGGCAGGATGCCGCCGCCGAGGTGAATACGAAACTCTTCGCCGCCTATTCCGATCATCTCGACCGCGCCCGTGGCAGTGCCGTCGAGGCCGCCCGACGCACCGAACGGTCCGCGTGGGTGGCGGGGGCCGTCGTGCTGGTGGGCAGTGTGGTCGCCATGCTGATCGCGGTGGTGCTGGCCGACCGCATCATCCGCAGATTGCGGCGGTTGCGCGACGCCACGCTCGAGGTGGCCGACACCGAACTGCCCAAGGCCATCCGGCGGGCGAAAGCCGGTGAGCGCACCGAACTCGCCCCGATCCTCGACTTCGGCACCGACGAGATCGGTGAAGTCGCAACCGCTTTCGAACAGGCGGCGACCGTAGCGGTCGGGGCGGCGGTCGAGGAGGCACGCACCAGGGAGGGGGTGCGCTCGGTATTCGTCAATATCGCCCATCGCAGTCAGGTGGTGGTACACCGCCAGCTCGAGATCCTCGACGAGGCCGAAAGCAAGCAACAGGACCCGGCCCTGCTCGAGGTGTACTTTCAGCTCGATCACCTGGCGACCCGCGCACGACGCAATGCCGAGAATCTGCTGATCCTCGGTGGCAGCAGGCCCGGGCGACGGTGGAGCACACCGGTGCCGCTGGTGGATGTGCTGCGCAGCGCGGTGGGTGAGACGAAAGAGTATGTGCGCGTGCGGGTCGGCGGCGTGCCCGACGCGCGGCTGTACGGAGCGGCGGTAGCCGACCTGATCCACCTGATCGCCGAACTCGTCGACAACGCCACCGCCTTCTCCCCGCCCGCGACGATGGTCGAGGTGAGCGCGGGTGTCGTCGGCAAGGGCCTGGCGGTCGAGGTCGCCGATCAGGGGATCGGCCTCACCGAAGCCGAATTCGAGCGGTACAACTCCCTGCTCGCCGCTCCACCGGATTTCGGGTTCGCGGCACTGTCGCACGATTCGCGCATGGGTTTGTTCGTGGTGGCCCAGCTCGCGAGCACCCACGCGGTGTCGGTGCGGTTGGCCGAGTCACCGTACGGCGGGGTGCGCGCCATCGTGGTCATTCCCGGCACCCTCATCGACGGCCCCGAAGCCGCGGTCGCCGGCGAACGGAAGGCCTCCCGGTGAACCCCGTCGATTCGTGGGCGGAGCCGAATACGCACCTCGGTGCGCAGAGATACGCAGTTCTACCGATGTCCCGGCGTGCTCCACCCGGCACGCTCGACGAATGCCACATCGGACACCCTCCGGAACCGCCGTCCTGAGCAGATCGGCAACGGCGCACACCGCGGCGGAATCGACGATCGACCGCCTGGTACGGACGGCCTTCACCGATGGCCGCGCAGGACGGAATATGTTGCGCCCACAGCAGATCCGGAACATCGGGCTGGTGTGCCTCGATCTGATCGCGGCCACGAGCTCCGGGTCGGCCACGACCGTCCCGCTCGCTCGCCTCGAACACTCCACCGTCGAATGGGCACGCGACGGCATCGGGGTGGAGGCGATCCTGCACGCCGTGCACCGCTGTGCGCGCATCGCCGTCGATCTGACCGGAGCGCAGGTCGACGTGGTCGACCTGCTCAAGCACACCGCCACGACGGTCGCGAGCGCCTACGTGCGGTACACCCTGGAACTGGCGGGCCGCTCCGAACACGCCAAAGACGCACTGGCCAACCAGGTCATCGCGGGTACCCACTCGCGTGCCGTGGCCCGCGACTGCGGCGTCGAACTGGCCGACGAGTACTGGGTGCTGGCGCTGAGTATCGCGGGCGAACCGACGGACGGGCCCGTCGACGGGGTCGACGAGCGGGTGCGCGCCCGGCGCGCCATCACCCGCATGCGCGCCGAACTCGACCGCCGATGCGACGGTGAGTGCCTGGTCGCGCTGTCCACGCGCGGGGGCACCGCCTTGGTGCCGGGCCACATCGACGCCGACATCGACGTCGTGGCGGCCGCGCTCACCCGCGCCGCCGGTCGTCAGGTCACCGTGGCGGTCGTGCTGTCCGACCTCGACGAGGTGGCCGACGCGACCGAGTGCGCGCACGAACTGCTCGAGATCGTCCGGCGGCTCGGCCGCAGGGGCGGCGTGCACCGGTTCAGCGACTACGCGCTCGAATACCAGCTCACCCGGCCCGGTCCGGCCCGCGACCACCTCGCGACCGTGCTCGAGCCGCTGACCGGACACCCCGAACTCCTCGAAACGCTGCGCTGCCACGTCGCCAACAACCTGAACCGGCGTCGCACCGCAACCATGCTGCACCTGCACACCAACTCGATCGACTACCGCATCAAGCGCATCGCCGAACTCACCGGCTACGACGCCACCCGGTGCGCCGATCTGTGGTACCTGCGCTCCGCGCTCGTGGTGTCGGGATTGCACGATCCGGCCGCGTAGTACCGCGGCACCGTAGGAAAGGACAACGATGTTTTTCCGATGCACAACCCTGGCGGCGGTCGCGGTGACCGGCCTGCTGGCGGCCGCGCCCGCTGTGGCGAGCCCTCCGTCGGCCGGGTCGGCCGGTTCGTCGCAGGTGGCCGACCCGGTGGGTGCCGTGACGGTCGACAAGTGGGCCGACCACACGGTGTACCGTCCCGCCGATCTCGGCACGACCCGCCATCCGGTGGTGCTCTGGGGCAACGGCACCGGCGCCGGGCCGGGCGTCTACGCCGACACGCTCCTGAAGCCCTGGGCCGCAGCGGGTTTCATCGTCGTCGCCGCGAACACCACGATGGCGAACTCGGGCGCGGAGATGCTGGCGGGCGGACGGGAACTGCTGCGGCGCAACGACACACCGGGCAACGCGTACACCGGCAAGGTGGCCACCGACCAGGTGGCGGCCGCGGGTCATTCCCAGGGCGGCGCGGGCGCGATCAACGCGGGCGCCGACACGATGGTGCGCACCGTGCTCGCCCTGCAGCCCGGCCCGCTGGCGGCTCCGGGGAAGATGGTCGGCCCCGCGCTGTTCCTGGCCGGGGAGGCCGACCGTATCGTCGACGCCGACGGCATCGTCATGCCCCTGTTCGAGAAGGCCGACCAGGTACCCGCGATCTTCGCCGAACTCGGTGGTGCCGGCCACCTGGTCTGGGGACGATACGCCGAGGTGATGGCCGACTGGCTGAAGTACCAACTGCTCGGTGACACCGCCGCGAAGGCCCGGTTCCTCGGTGCCGACTGCGGCCTGTGCACCGACGCCGCGTGGACGAGGGTTCTGCACAACGCGAAGGCGCAAGCGCTGAGCTGAGTGCGGACATCGGTGAATTCGTGCCGCTCCCGGGACGACGGCTGAGTACGATCGCCGAAACCGATCACACTCGTGAGCCGGATCGACAGCACGTGTCGTCCGGTACGACCCGGAACGGCAGATGGTTCGAAGCACGCTCGACCCGGCGGCGACCAGCTACCTCGGCCGCGATGCCGAGGTAGCCGCGGTGCGTGCCCTGCTCGACGACGGCTGCCTGGTCTCCATCACCGGCCAGGGCGGACTCGGCAAGACCCGCCTGGCCCGCAAGGTCGCCGGGCAGCTCGCCGCCGATTACGACGACGGTGTCTACTTCGTGGAACTGTCCGGGCTGCGCCACGACGACGAGGTCGGCACAGCGGTGGCGGCCGCACTCAGGTTGCGGATCAAGACCGGCGAGTCGGCGACCGAACGGGTACTCGACCATCTGGTTCGCCGGGCACCGCTGCTGGTCCTCGACAACTGCGAACATCTGCTCGACGGCTGCGCCGACCTCGTCATCCAGGTGCTCGCGACCTGCCCCGGGGTGACCCTGCTCGTCACCAGCAGGCAGACACTCAGCGTGGCGGGCGAGCAGGTCTACCGGCTGCCGCCGCTGCCCGTACCGCCACCGGGGCTCGACGATCCCGCCCGGATCGCCGCGTACCCGGCGGCGGCCCTGCTGGTGGACCGGGCCAGAGCGGTGCGCGCCGATTTCCGGATCACCGAGTCGAACGCCGCCGACATCGCCCACCTGTGCCGACTGCTCGACGGGATCCCCTTGGCCATCGAACTGGCGGCGGCCCGGCATCGCTCGCTGTCGCCCGCGCAGGTCATCGCCCGCTGGTCGTGCGGGTTGACGCTGCCGACGGCCTGGACACACGGGATGCCCGACCGGCACCAGACGCTGCGCAACACGGTCGACTGGAGCTACCGGTTGTGCACCGACGACGAGAAGCAGGTGTGGGCGCGGCTGTCGATCTTCCAGGACTGGTTCGAGCTGGAAGCCGCCGAATACGTCTGCGCCGACACGCGTTCGGCCGCGCCCGTGGTTTCCGTCGTCGATTCGCTGGTCGACAAGTCGATCCTGGAACGGCGCGGCGACGACATCACGCACTACCGCCTGCTGCGGCCGGTGCGCGAGTTCGGCGCCGAGAAGCTGACCGAGGAAGGTAGGACCGAGGTCGTCGCCCGTCGGCACCGGGACTGGTTCCGGGACGTGATCCTGCTGGCCGACCGGGAATTCTTCAGCAAGAAGCAGTACGAACACGTGCGTCGGTTGCAGGTCTGCCAACTCGATCTGCGATTGGCGCTGGAATGGTCGCTCGAGACGCCGGGCGAGGCCGAGACCGCGCTCGAGATGGCGGCCTGCCTGGACGAGTTCTGGCGGATGGCGGGCTCGGATCAGCTCGTGAAGGTCTGGTTGCAGCGTGCGTTGCACGCGGTGCCGCATTCGCCGCACGCTGCACGCGGCTGGGCGGTGCTCGCCCTGCATTCGATCTGGATGACCGACCGCGACAGCGCCTATCGCGAACTCGACCAGGCCGATCGGGAGGCGGCGCGCTCCGGCGATCCGGTCGTGATCGCCCTCGCGAAGGCCGCCCGGTCCGCCGCGGCCAAGATCGACCTGGACAACGAGCAGGCGGCCGCCCTCGCCTCGGAGGCCACTCACACCCTGCGCAGCCACGGACACCTGCGTGAGTCGATGGGGGCGTGGAACATCTACGCGCTGGCGACCGCCGCCGCCGACCCCGCCGGTCGCCTCCAGGAGCTACGCGAGGCAGTGCGGCTCTGCGAGGAGCACGGCGATTACTACTATCGCGGGCTCTACCTGTTCGCCATTTCGCTGATCGAGGTGATGCTCGGCAATCCCGACGCGGCCGAGCGAGCCGGCCACACCGCCCTGCGGATCTCGCGCCGGTGGGGCAGCAGATTCGGCGACGCCTATCACGTGGAAACGCTGGCGTGGGTGGCCTCGGCACGCAACCAGCACCTGCGCGCCGCCACCCTGTTCGGTGTCGCCGCGGCCGCGTGGGAGCAGCTGGGTTCCGACCCCGACGTCATCCTCGTGCGCCCGCACACCCTCTTTCGCGACGCGTCGATCCAGGCACTCGGCGACGACCGTTTCGAAACCGCGTTCCTGGCCGGGCAGGCCATGCCGGTCGCCGATGCCTTCGAGTTCGCGCTGACCCCGCACCGTGAACCCGCGACTCGGCATCCTGTCGACATCGCGCCGCTGACCCCGCGTGAGTACGAGGTGGCGACCCTGATCGCCACCGGGCTGACGAACAAGGAGATCGCCGCCCGGCTCGTCATCGCACCCCGCACCGCCGACACGCACGTGGGCAACATTCTCACCAAGCTCGGCTCGTCGAACCGAGCCCAGATCGCCACCTGGGTCGCCACCCGCGGCGCCGACGCCAACTGAGGTCCCCTACGTCCGGAAGACCTCTGAAAGCAGCGCCGACAGCGTCCGGCGTTGTTCCGCGTCGAGCCGCTCGAGACCAGCCCGCGTGAGGTGCATCTTCGCGCGGATCGCGTCGGTGATCTGCTCACCCTCCGGGGTGATGACGAGGTGGGTGACGCGCCGATCGGCGGCGCTGGTCTCCCGGCGCACGAGCCCACGCTTCTCGAGCCGGTTGATGATGCCGGTGATGTTGGAGGCATCGCAGTACATGGTCTCGGCCAGCCTTCGCATGGCGATGGGCCCACGGCGCAGCACGGTGAGGGTCTTGGCCTGGATGGCGGTGAGCTGCTCGCTGGCCGCGGCCGCGGTGAAGTCTCCGTAATACGCGCCGAGCGACACCGACAACAGCTCCATGAGCTGGTCGGGGTCGTCGCGGGAAACGTCTGACATGAGTCGAGCCTAGCGCCAGAAACTTGACGACCTCAAATATCTCCACCTACGGTGGCGACATTGCTTGAAGTTCTCAACCTTCGACCTTCTCAAGTAAGCAGGAGAATTCATGACCGTCACCGTGTCCGACGCCGCCCGTGCGACGCAGGCCCTGTCACGACCCGTCACCCTGAACGGCCTGACCGTCCCCAACCGGATCGCCATGGCCCCGATGACCCGGATGTTCTCTCCCGGCGGCATCCCCGGCGACGACGTGGCCTCCTACTACGCCCGCCGGGCCGCGGCAGGGGTCGGCCTGATCGTCACCGAGGGCACCTACGTCGGGCACGAGTCGGCCGGACAGAGCGATCGCGTCCCGCGCTTCCACGGCGAGGCCCAGCTGGCCGGATGGGCGAAGGTCGCCGCCGACGTGCACGCGGCAGGCGGCACCATCGTCCCGCAACTGTGGCATATCGGCATGGTGCGCAACCACGGTGAAGCGCCCTACCCCGACGCCCCGGCCATGGGCCCCTCCGGCATTCGCGTCGACGGCACCGAGGGCGCGGGCCACGCCATGACCCAGCGCGACCTCGACGACGTGATCGCCGCGTTCGCCGACGCCGCCGCGGCCGCCGAACGCCTCGGATTCGACGGGGTGGAACTCCACGGCGCCCACGGCTATCTCCTCGACCAGTTCCTGTGGTCACGCACGAATCGCCGCACCGACGCCTACGGCGGAGACGCGGTGGCCAGGACCAGGTTCGTCGCCGAGGTCGTCCGGGCCGTGCGCGCTGTCGTCTCGCCGACCTTCCCGGTGATCCTGCGCTATTCGCAGTGGAAGCAGGACGCCTACGACGGGCGCCTGGCGCAGACACCCCAGGAGCTGGAGGCGATCCTCGCCCCGCTCACCGAGGCAGGCGTCGATGTCTTCCACGCCTCGACCCGCCGCTACTGGCTCCCCGAATTCGACGGCTCCGACCTGAATCTGGCCGGTTGGACCAAGAAGCTCACCGGCAAGCCGGTGATCACCGTCGGTTCGGTCGGCCTCGACGGCGACTTCCTGAACGCCTTCCGTGGGCACGGCGCCGAACTGGGCAGCCTGGACAATCTGCTCGAACGAATGGAACGCGACGAGGTCGACATGGTCGCCGTCGGACGTGCGCTGCTCCAGGATCCCGAGTGGGCCCGCAAGGTTCTCGACGGGCGCTTCGACGAGCTGAAGCCCTTCGACCCCGCCGCCCAGAAGACCCTCAGCTGAGCGGTCACAGCACCTGCGCCAGGTAGGGGGCGGTTCGGCTGTCCGGCGCGGCCGCGACGTGCTTCGGGGTGCCCTCGGCGACGATCCGGCCGCCGCGGGCGCCGCCGTCGGGGCCCATGTCGATCACGTGATCGGACTGTGCGACCACGATCATGTCGTGTTCGGCGACCACCACGGTCGCGCCGGAGTCGACGAGCGAATCGAGTTGGGCGAGCAGCACTTCGGTGTCGGCGGGGTGCAGCCCGGTGGTCGGCTCGTCCAGCAGGTACAGCGTGCCCGCGCGCCGGGTGCGTTGCAGCTCGGTCGCCAGCTTCACCCGCTGGGCTTCGCCACCGGACAGTTCGGTGGCGGGCTGGCCGAGCCGCAGGTAGCCGAGCCCGACATCGAGGAGCGTGTGCAGCGCGCGGTGCACCGCGGGCACGTCGGCGAAGAACGGTTCGGCCTGCTCGACGGTCATGTCGAGCACTTCGGCGATCGTCGTGTCGCGGTAGGTGATCTCGAGGGTTTCGGGGTTGTAGCGGGCGCCGTGGCAGTCCGGGCACGGGGTGTAGGTGCTGGGCAGGAAGAGCAGTTCCACGGTGATGTACCCCTCGCCCTGACAGGTGGGGCAGCGTCCTTCGGCGACGTTGAAGGAGAAGCGGCCGATGCCGTAACCACGCGCCCGCGCCGCGGCGGTATCGGCGAAGAGGGACCGGACGGTGTCGAACAGCCCGGTGTAGGTGGCCAGGTTCGAACGCGGGGTGCGACCGATCGGTGCCTGATCCACCTCGACCACCCGGTTGACCACCGGGTCGGCTTCGGCACCCGCCGAAATCGCCCGCAGCAGACTGGTTTTGCCCGCACCCGACACCCCCGTCACGGCGGTGAAGACCCCGAGCGGCAGGTCGACATCGACACCGCGCACGTTGTTGATCTCGATCCCACGCAACTCCAGCGTGCCACTGCGCACGCGCGGCACCCGCGGTTCGCGCGACACCTCGTCGAACAGGTAGCGCCGGGTCACCGAATCGGGCACCGCACGCAGACCGGCCACCTCCCCGCTGTAGAGCACCTGTCCCCCGTTGACGCCTGCTCCCGGACCGACATCCACCACCCAGTCGGCGTGGCGCACCACATCCATGTCGTGTTCGACGAGAAGGACACTGTTGCCGGACTTTTCGAGTCTGCGCAGGACCGTGGTGAGAGCGGCGGTGTCGGCGGGGTGCAACCCGGCCGAGGGTTCGTCCAGCACATAGACGACGCCGAACAGCCCCGACCGCAACTGCCCTGCCAACCGCAGGCGCTGCAGTTCGCCACCCGAGAGGGTGGGACTTTCCCGGTCGATGCCGAGGTAGCCGAGGCCGAGCTCGATCAGCACGTCCAGCCGGGAGGTGAGGTCCTGGGTGAGTACGGCCACCGCGCCGGTGCCGGTGGTGTAGGGCCGGAGTACCTCGGCCAGTTCGTGCAACGGCAATTCACCGAGTTCGGCGATGTTGTAACCGGCGAAGGTCACCGCAAGTGATTCGGGCTTGAGCCGGTGTCCGTGGCACAGCGGGCACACGGTGGTGTGCAGGAATTCAGCGGCCTTGGCCCGGGTCTTGTCGCTCTTGGATTCGGCGTGCGCTTTGAGCAAAAGCCGGCGGGCGCTGCTGAAGGTGCCCTGGTAGGGGCGGTGGATGCGGTGGGCCTCACGCTCGGGATGCACGGTGACGACCGGCTGTTCGTCGCTGAACAGGATCCACTCACGGTCGGCCGCGTCGAGTTCGCGCCAGGGGCGGTCGATGTCGTAACCGAGCGCGGCGACCACATCGCGCAGATTCTTGCCCTGCCAGGCGCCGGGCCACGACGCGATCGCCCCCTCCCTGATGCTCAGCGACGGGTCGGGCACCATCGATTCCTCGGTGGCTTCGTGGATCACGCCCTGCCCGTGGCAGCGCGGACACGCGCCCTCGACGGTGTTGGGCGAGAAGGCATCCGAGTACAGTCGATTGGTTCCCGCCGGATAGTGCCCGGGCCCGGTCCGCGCGGGCCCCTCCGGGTAGTCGCCTTCGCGCGACATCAACAGCCGCAGCGTGTTCGACAGGGCGCTCACCGTGCCGACGGTGGACCGGGACGACGGCGTGGACCGGCGCTGGGCCAGCGCCACCGTCGGCGGCATCCCCGAAACCTCGTCCACGTCGGGCGCTTCGACCTGATTCAGCAACCGACGGGCATACGGTGCGACCGACTCCAGGTACCGGCGCTGCGATTCGGCATAGAGCGTCCCGAAGGCCAGCGAGGACTTCCCCGAGCCCGACACACCGGTGAACGCGACCAAGGCATTACGCGGCAGGTCGACATCGACATCGCGCAGATTGTGGACCCGGGCGCCACGCACCCGAACCGAAGAATCGATCTCGCGCGAATCCACAGCTATCGACCCTACTCCCTGCGATGCGGTGCTACCCGCCGTTGGCGGGTAGCCGAGCCCTGCTGTCTCATCGCCCTTCTCGTCACGGCCCCCGCCGCACGACCGACAGCGCCTCGGCGCGGGAGACGATCATCGGCAGCGAACGCAACCACCAAGTGGCACCCGCGCGTTCGTAGGCATCGCGGTTCTCGTTCGCGGCCACCGCCACGTCGAAGCCGGTCAAGTCGCCGCGGTGTTCGGCGATGATGTCGAGCATGTCGGCCAGTTGCGCCGGGCTCGCCTCCGGGCACAGACCGTCGTATCTCGCGGCGCGGCGCAGGGGCGCTTGCCGCACCGACTGCGCGGCAACCCAGATCGGTATGCGGGGCTGTTGCACCGGTCGTGGCAGGAACCGCAGGCCGTCCACCTCGTAGGCGGGTCCGTGGTGGTGCACGGATTCCCCTGACCACAGCGCGGTGATCACCGCGAGCGATTCGTCGAGCAACCGCGCGCGTTCACGTGCGCCACCGACCTCACCGAGACGGGAGAATTCGCCGGTCGCGTCGGAGCCGAGGCCGACCCCGAGCACCAGTCGACCACCGCTGAGCAAGTCGAGCGCGACGCTCTCCCGGGCGACATCGTGTGGTCGCCTGCGCGAGAGCGGCGTGACCCTCGGCCCGAACACCACCCTGGTCGTCGCGGCCGCGACGGCGGCCAGACCGATCCAGCAGTCGCCCACGGCGAGGTCGGGTTCATCGGCCCGCGCCACGTGGTCCCAGACGAAGACGCCGTCGAATCCCGCCGATTCCGCTTCGGCAGCGATTTCCGCCAGCACCCGCGGATCGGCGAGCTCACCGAACGGCGGCAGGTACACCCCATGGCGCAGCACCATATCCGCAGCATAGAGCGCCGGATCCGGTTCCGCCCCGACTCGCCGACAGATCCGGTGCAGCCGCGATCCCGTCCTGGGGGATGCCCCCCGCTATACAGTGACCGGCAGCTTCCGCCTACATCGTCCGGCGAAAGAGAGCACATGACGAAGCCTCGGAATGTTCGCGTGCGCAGGATCTACGAAGACCCCGAACCGGCCGACGGTCGACGCATCCTCGTCGACATGAGCGAGGCGACGGTGCTCGCCGACATTCTCGACGGGAAGCAGACCACGTAACCGGTGTCCGGGGACGATAAGTCACGGTTGTCGACCGATCGGAGAGGCGACTTTGACGCGGATCGCCCGGCACCCTTGACTGTCCGGTGAGCAGTGCCTGCGATCCGACCAGAGAAGCGGAGAACACAGTGGGACGAGTGACCGTGCGACGACCTGTACTGCGCATCAGGGACGGCGTCCACAGCGAACGTCCCGACACCCTGGTGAGCGAGGAACCCCTCGAGATCCGGGTAGGCGGCCGCCCGCTGACCGTGACCATGCGGACGCCGGGAAACGATTTCGACCTCGCGGCAGGCTTTCTGGTGAGCGAGGGGGTCGTTCGATCGCCGGATCAGATCGCCGGAATCCGCTACTGCGCGGGCGCGACCGCCGAGGGCACCAACACCTACAACATCGTCGACGTGGTCCTGGCACCCGGTGTCGCCGCCCCTGACCCGTCGCTGGAACGCAACTTCTACACGACGTCCTCCTGCGGACTGTGCGGCAAAGCCAGCCTCGATGCGGTGCGCACCGCTGCGACCTGGTCGGTGGCAGACGATCCCGTGCGCTGCCCGCCCGAACTCCTGGCGACCCTGCCGGACCGGCTTCGCGACGCGCAGAAGGTGTTCGACACCACCGGCGGATTGCACGCGGCCGGGCTGTTCACCGCCGACGGATCGATGCTGTACCTGCGTGAGGACGTCGGCAGACACAACGCGGTCGACAAGGTGATCGGCGCCGCCGTGCGGGCCGCACTGCTGCCGTTGCGCGAAACCGTTCTGATGGTGAGCGGACGGGCATCCTTCGAACTGGTACAGAAGGCGCTCATGGCGGGCATTCCGGTATTGGCGGCGGTATCCGCACCGTCGTCGCTGGCGGTGGACCTCGCTGCCGACAACGGGTTGACCCTGGTCGGGTTCCTGCGCGGCGATTCGATGAACGTCTACGCCGGTGCGCAGCGACTGGCGACGGTCCACCGCCATCGGATGCTCATTCGCTGACGATGCCCGCGACCAGGTTGATCGTCGTCGCGAGGATGACGGTGCCGAAGGCGTAGGACAGCAGACAGTGCCGGAGCACGATGGAGCGGATCCCCGCCTTCGTGACGTTGGTGTCGGAGACCTGATAGGTCATGCCGAGGTTGTAGCTGAAATAGAAGAAGTCCCGATAGGCAGGCGGTGCGTCGGAATTGAAATCGATTCCGCCCGTTGGCGTTTCGTAGTAGAGGTAGGCATAGCGGGCGACGTACATCAGGTGCACGGCCGCCCATGCCGCGAACACTCCGCCCAGGGCCGTCGCGGCCGCGATATGGCCTTGCGCGGATCTGCCGAGCACGAGGATGAGGACGATGGCGACGAGCCCACTGAGCGCGGCGACGACGACCGACGTCTCCTCGATCAACGGCTGGAAGTCCTCGCGCCGGGCATTGGATCTGGTCCGCTCGGCATCCATCGGCCAGAGCACGAACCAGCCGGCCACGACGAAAATCGACGCGGCGGTGGCGATACCGGTCAGCACACCGAGTGCCGGTCCGCTGCCGATACCGACGGCCGCTCCCGCCGCGGCACCGAGCACGACAGAACCGAGCAGGCGGGTGACCGCCGACAACAGCAACGGACTGCTCATGGCGGTGCAGCGTACCCAACGGTCCTCGACGATCGCGTGATCGTCGGTCAGCCCGGTGCGGGCTCGCCGAGCACAGCGTCCAGGTGAGCGGCGCCAGCGGTCGTGACCAGCGCCCTGGCCAGTACCGAGCCGGGCTCCCCCGCCGCCGTGACCAGCACGATCTCGGCGGAGACGACCGGGTCGGCGAGAGCGAGTGCCCGAACTCCGGCGGGCGCGGGCAAGGTTCGCAGCCAGGGCTGCGGCACGACACACGCCCAGCGACCGGTGCTCACATGCGCGAGCAACGCGACCACGGAATCGGTCTCGACCTGCGGCGTAGCGCGCAGTCCGTGCCCGGCGAGCGCCTCGTCGAGGAGCTGTCGTCCCCGCATTTCCTTGTGCAGCAGGCACATCGGCATTTCCAGCGCCTCGGCCCAGGTGATCGTTCCGGTGCGTCCCGCCAGGAGTTCGGTGCCTGCGAGCAGCACGTGCCGTTCGGTGTAGAGCGGGGTGCGGGTGAGCCCGCCGGTATCGATCCCTTGCGCGTAGATGATGCCCGCGTCGAGTTCGTACCGGCGGATGCGCTCGACGATGTCGAGTGAGCGCAGTTTGGTTTCCAGCCGCACCCGAACCAGCGGATGTTCGACGCAGAACGGGTCGGTGAGCAGGGCGACGGTGCTCGACGCCGCCGGAATCACACCGATCCGCAATTCACCGGTCAAACCGGTTTGCAGGGCGGCGACTTCGTGTTCGAGCGCGTCGCGGTCGGCCAGGATCCGCCGGGCCCACAGGACCAGCCGCTCCCCTTCCGGGGTGAGCCCCTCGAAGGTATGTCCCCGCCGGACCAGCGGCACGCCGAGCTCGTGCTCGAGTTTGCGCAGCGCTTCGGACAGCGCGGGTTGGGATACGTAGCAGGACTTGGCCGCACGGGCGAAGTGACGTTCCCTGGCGAGCGCCACGAAGTATTCGAGCTGACGGAAGAGCACGTCTGCCTAGTTGTCTCGGGCGTCGGCCGCCGCATTACGCGCCGGGGCGATCTCGAGCGCCTTGTCCGGGTTCGGTCCCATGACGACAGTATGCGGGGCCGGATCCCGGATCAGCAATGCGACAGCTAATCCCACGGCCACGCCGATCACCGTGTCGAGACCGCGCTCGGTGAGCATGGTGAGCGGATCGGTCGGGTCGGCGAGCTCGGTCATCGCCATGATCAGCGGGGTGAAGAAGCCGAGCGCCAGCGCGTAGTGGCGGGCCATGAACAGCTCGGTCGGATACAGCAGCGCGATGATCGCGAGCCCGAGCACCGCCGGGCTCGGTCCCGGGATCAGCAGCGGTGTCGCCACGAGCAGGCCGAGGAAGGTGCCGATCACCCGGTGCATCCCCCTGGTCATCCGGTCGCGTGAGGTCGCCGCCGCCAACGGCACGGCCGCACCGGCCATGGCCCAGTTGGCATGCCCGACACCGAGCAGCAGACCGATGCCGCCGGACACCGAGATCGCCAATGCGTAGCGGCCCGCCTGGGTCGTCGAGTCGATGCCACGGCGGTGCGGTGGACACCGGGTCGGCACGTCGGTGGCCGTACCGCGCCGCACTCTGCGGGTGGATTCGAGGTATCCGACGGCGACGCACAGGATCGCGGTGCCGGCGCAGACCAGCAGCGCGGTGACCGGATGACGCTGAGTGTCGGCCACCATCGCGATCGCGCCGAAAGCGAAGATCCCGAAGAACGGGCCCTCCGGTCGCAACCCGAGGCGGTCGGTGACCGGCGAAGCCACCGCGGCGAACACGGCGACGGCCGCGACCAGCACCGCGGGCGGAGCGTGCAGCCGACCGAGCAGAATGCCCGCCCCCACCGCGCCGACCAGCATCACGGCGGCCTCGCACTGGTGGGCGAGTCGTTGCCTCGGCGCTTCGGCGAACCCGTACATGCCGGTGAAGGAACCGAATACCGCGTAGATGAGCAGGTCGGTGCGTCCGGCGGCGACGAGCATCAGACCGGGGATCGCCAAGCCGACGAAGACGCGGGCGGCGGGCAGATGATCGATCTCGGTGACGAATCGCCGAAACACCGCGCGCGCCTGGTTCAGCATGGTGCGCAAGATTCCTCCGAGGGTCGGTCGCGGGCACGCCCGTCGGACCACGGTGCATGAATCGCTCCGGGGGCGTCAACCGGCCGAAATCGGGCACATCGGGCGAATTCACGGCGTACGCGGCGACGATAAGCCACACCTATCGAGCAGTCGGAAGTCGATCTTGGCCATGGCCGCGCGCAACGGCGACGATAGTGACGGCCCGCCTACCTCGAATCGTGGCTCTCCGGGGAGAGAATTCCGGCGGACGGGAAGACCGGCTTCGCAATCGTCGAAGGGACTGTCATGACCGATGCGTTTGGAGAGTTCGACCCCGACGACGGCCCGAGCGGTGCTCGCGACCGCGCGGCGACCCCGGAATTCAAGCCGTACCATCATCCGGCCGCCGGGTGGGGCGCCGCGAAGGCGGTCACCGAATTCATGATCGGCCAGGAGAAAGAGCCGCTGCTCGGCACCCGCGCGATCATGAAGATGAATCACGAGAACGGTGGTTTCGACTGCCCGGGATGCGCGTGGCCGGATTCGATCAAGGGCATTCATCTCGACATCTGCGAGAACGGCATCAAACATGTCACGTGGGAGATGACGCACAAACGGGTGACACGGGAATTCTTCGCCGAGCATTCGGTGGCGGAACTGTCCACCTGGAGCGACCACGACCTCGAGAATCAGGGCAGGCTCACCGAGCCGATGCGCTACGACCCGGTCACCGACCATTACGTCCCGATCAGCTGGGACGACGCGTTCGAGATGGCGGGCAAGGCCTTACGCGAACTCGACGACCCGAATCAGGCGGCCTACTACACCTCGGGCCGGCTCGGCAACGAGGCGACATTCCTCTATCAGCTGATGGGCCGCGAACTCGGCACCAACAATCTGCCCGACTGCTCGAACATGTGCCACGAGGCGAGTGGACGCGCGCTCCAAGCCGCCCTCGGGACCGGTAAGGGCACCTGCGACCTCGAGGACTGGGAAACCACCGACGCGCTGTTCATCCTCGGCGTCAACGCCGCCTCCAACGCACCACGCATGCTGACCGCCCTCGCCGAGGCCGACCGGCGGGGCGCGCAGATCGTGCACATCAACCCACTCGTCGAAGCCGGTGCGACCCGCACGATCATCCCGCACGAGATCCTGCGGATGGCGACGTTCCGCACGACCGATACCTCGACACTGAACCTGCAGCCGCGCATCGGCGGTGACTTCGCCCTGATGCGTGGCATCGCCAAGGCCGTGTTCGAGGAATCCGAATCCGATCCCAAGGCGCTCGATCACCAGTTCATCGAGCGCCACACCCACGGCTTCGAGGAATACCGCGCCGTCGTCGAGGCCACGCCCTGGTCGACGATCGAGGAACAGTCCGGGCTCACCGAGGACGATGTCCGCAAGGCCGCGCGCGTGTACTGCGAGGCCGATCGAAGCATCATCAGCTGGTGCCTCGGGGTGACCCAGCACGAGCACGGCGTCGACACCGTTCGCGAGATCGTGAACGTGCTGCTGTTGCGCGGCAATCTCGGGCGCGAGGGTGCCGGGCCGTCGCCGGTGCGCGGGCACAGCAATGTGCAGGGCAACCGCACCTGCGGCATCGCCAACAAGCCGGCGGCGCAGTTCCTCGATCGGCTCGATGCGGCCTGCGGCATCACCTCACCGCGTGCCGACGGCTACGACGTCGTCGCCACCATCGAGGCGATGCAGGCCGGGAAACTGAAGGTGTTCATGGCGATGGGCGGCAATTTCGCGCTAGCCGCACCCGACACCGCCTACACCTACGAAGCCCTGCGCAAATGCGACCTCACCATCCAGGTGAGCACCAAACTCAACCGCAGCCACCTCGTGCACGGCACCGAAGCTCTGATCCTGCCGTGCCTTGGGCGCACGGAAAAAGACATCCAGCGCGGCGGGGAACAGCGGACTTCGGTCGAGGACTCGATGGCGATGGTCCACCTGTCCAAGGGCATGAAGAAGCCTGCCTCCCGGCATCTGCTGTCCGAACCGGCCATCATCGCCGGAATCGCGAAAGCCGCGCTGCCACAGAGCAAGACGCCGTGGGACTACTATGTCGCCGACTACGACCGCATCCGCGACACCATGTCGCAGGTGCTCGACGGATTCGAGGATTTCAACCGGCGAGTGCGTCTGCCGCTCGGCTTCCGCATCAAGCAACCGGCCCGGGAACTGATCTTCCTCACGCCCTCGGGCAAAGCCGAGTTCTCCTCCGCCGATCTGCCCGACCTGACCCAGGAGCCCGGCATTCTGCGCCTGGCGACGCTGCGTTCACACGACCAGTGGAACACCACCATCTATTCCGACAACGACCGCTACCGCGGCATCAAGAATCTGCGCACCCTCGTTTTCATGAACGACGACGACATGCGCGAACGCGGCCTGTCGCAATTCGACGACGTGGATATCACCAGCATCGCCCGCGACGGCAGCACCCGGTCGGTCCACAACTACAAGGTCATCCCCTACGACATCCCCCGCGGTTGCGCGGCCGGATACATGCCCGAACTCAATGTGTTGTGCGCGATCGGCGACATCAGCACCCAAAGCGATCAGCCGATCATGAAGAACGTGAAGGTCACCATCACCCGCTCGGCCTGAAGCCCGTCACCGACGGAATTCAGCGACCGATTCGGACGATGCCGGTGGTTACTCCCTGGAGTACCTCGCCGTTGCGCAGGATCAACGGCGAGGTTTGCAGCGGGTCGGCGAGCATGGTGGGTGGCAGGTCGTTTCGGCCCACCACTGCGCCGTCCTCGGGATCGATGACAGTGAACGAGTAGGCGTCGAGGGGTGTCGTGTTCGGTATGCCGTCGCGGGTGACCGTGTAGATCAGCCCGTCCGCTGTCGAGATGTGCGGTACCGCGGCACTGCGCGCCGTGTTCTCCCAAACCGTTCGGCAGCCGTCGCGGTCCACATCGACGCGCGTCATGCCGCCGGTGAACGGCGCCGTTGCGGGTTGCGCCGGACCCGCACCCTCCGGCACCGCCGGGTACGGATAACCGTAGGTGGAGGCCACGAAGACCGAGCCGCCGATGCCGATCGGCGAATTCTCGCTGCCCGCACCGCCTTCGGTGAGCACCGGCCGGGTACAGACGAGTTCGCCACTGCCGGAACGGAATACGAGCACCTTCACCTGATCGGCGGCGTTGTCGACGATGGTGAGATAGTCGGCGCCGGTATCCGGGCCGAAATACGTCGGCGTCGACCCGGTGCCCCACGACAGCTGCCCCGGTTTGCGGGCCGGGCCCCGGTCGTAGGCCGCGCGCCACAGCCGCACCGGCTTGTCCGAAGCATCGGTGCCGAATTCGTAGAGCGCGTGCGTGGTCGCGACCGCTACCCGGCCGCTCGGCGCGGAGGAGATGCTGTTGGCCACTTTCTCCTCGGCGGGCAGAGTCAGCGTGGCGATCACGCCTGCCGCGGTGACTGTGCCGACGATGCCGTTCTCCGTCGCGAACCACACGGTGCCCGACCAGTCGGGCACCAGGCCGGTGACACCGTCGTCCGCCGGAATGGCCGTGGTCAGGTCGACGGCTTCCACCACCCGCAATTCCCATCCCCTGGCGCCGCGTTCGTGGGCGATCCGCAGGAGCGCGCGGTTGCCGTCGACCACGACCAGCCGGTCGGCGTGGTCGAGATAGGCGTACACCCCGCCGAGCAGGCCACCTTTGGCCAAAGTCAACTGTGCGAGCGAGCCGGACATCGCCGACCCGGTATCCGGAATTCCCCGGGCGGACGGGTCGATCAAGTGCACTACCGGCGCGCGATCGGCCACCGCCGTACACAGCGCCACGACGAGCCCGTCGGCGCCCTGCAGCAGGGTCGGGCAGGCCGCCCCGAGTGGGTACCCGCCGATACCTCGCGCGCCCGGCCCGGGTCCCGCGTGCGGCACCGCGTCCGACGATCCCGCGTCGCCGTGCATGGTCGCCGTACCCGTCGGTCCGAGAAACGGATTCGGCCCGGCCAGCGGCCCCCAGCCGGGCCCGGCCGCGCCGGTGCCCAAGGACAACACAGCGATCGCGCCGAGCACGAGCAGAACTGATCGGCTGGTATGACGAGCGAACATGGGGCAGATATTGCCGTATTCCGGCGAAGGGGACACACTGCCTGACACGCACCGATGAAGCACATCCCGAACATCGGTGGGCCGTAGGCTGACCGCCATGGGTGAGCCACAGCGGGTCCTCGTTCCACTCACACAGGCAGCGATCTTTCTCGTCGCCACCATCGATGAGGGCGGTGAGGCTGCGGTCCGCGAGCTCCTGGCCGAGGTCGACGACCTGCGCAAGTCGGTCGGTTTCCGCACCCCGGATCAGAACCTCAGCTGTGTCATCGGTATCGGGCACCGCGCCTGGGGCCGGTTGTTCACCGGTCCCGTACCCGCCGAGCTGCACGAATTCCCCGGCTATGCCGGGCCGGTGCACTCCTGCCCCGCCACCCCCGGCGACCTGCTGTTCCACATCAGGAGCGAGATGACGGGCACCTGTTACGAATTGGCGATGGCGATCGCGACCAGGCTGCGCGACGCGGCGACCGTTGTCGATGAGACATCGGGGTTCCGCTACTTCGAACAGCGCGACCTGCTCGGCTTCGTCGACGGGACCGCGAATCCGGAGGGCGGCGCGGCCGAGGCGGCAGTTCTCGTCGGCGACGAGGATCCGGCCTTCGCCGGTGGCAGTTACGTGATCGTGCAGAAATACCTGCACCCACTCGACGAATGGAATGCCCTGACGATCGAGGAGCAGGAGCTCATCATCGGGCGGACCAAACTCAGCGATTACGAATTGCCCGACGATGTGAAGCCACCCAGCTCCCATGTCACCATGAACACGATCGTCGATGCCGACGGGGTTGAGCACGATATCGTGCGCGCGAATATGCCGTTCGGCACCGTCGGAGACGGCCAACTGGGCACGTACTACATCGCCTATTGCGCCACGCCGTCCGTACCGGAGAAGATGCTCGAGCGCATGTTCCTCGGCACCGACGAAGCCCCCTACGACCGTATTCTCGACTTCTCGACCGCTGTCACCGGCAGTCTGTTCTTCGCTCCGTCCGCCGATTTCCTCGGCGATCTGCCTGATGCACCTTCATCCGTCGCCGACGAAGACGCCGATATCGACGTTCCCGAGTTCGCTCCGGTCATCGCCGCCGAGGCGGCCCCGGTGGTCTCGGACGGTTCGCTCTCCATCGGGTCCATGAAAGGGAGTAACTGAATGAACAACCTGCATCGCGAACTCGCGCCGATCACCGACGAGGCCTGGACACAGATCGAAGAAGAAGCCACCCGCACGTTCAAGCGCAATATCGCCGGACGCCGGGTCGTCGACGTGTCCGGCCCCCGAGGTGTGGCCTATTCGGCGCTCAATCGGGGCAGGCTCACCCCGGCCGACTCCCCCGACGACGGTGTGCAGGCACACCAGCGCGTGGTGCAGCCGCTCGTGGAACTGCGGGTGCCCTTCACCCTGCGACGCTCCGAACTCGACGACATCGAACGCGGCGCCCCCGACGCCGACCTCGACAACCTCAAAGACGCCGCCCAGAAAATCGCCTTCGCCGAAGACCGCGCGATCTTCGAAGGCTATGCCGCCGCCGGCATCACCGGCATCCGCGCCGCCGCCTCCAATTCCCCCGTCGCCCTGCCCGGCAATGTGGTCGACATCCCCGACGCCGTTTCCCATGCCCTCACCGAGTTGCGCCTGGCCGGTGTCCAGGGACCGTATTCGGTACTGCTCAGCGCCGACCTCTACACCAAGGTCAGCGAAACCTCCGACCACGGCCACCCGATCCGCACCCACATCGAGCGGCTCATCGACGGCGAGATCATCTGGGCACCGGCCATCACCGGCGGATTCGCCCTCACCACCCGCGGCGGCGACTTCGAACTCGCCATCGGCCAAGACCTCTCTATCGGCTACCTCAGCCACGACGCCGAGACCGTCCAGCTGTATTTCCAGGAGACCTTCACCTTCCTGGTCGAGACCTCCGAAGCGGCGGTATCGCTCGGGTCCTGAACCCCGACCGCCGAGAACACCACGTTCGACGCTCCTCTGGACAACGGCGCACAGGCGTCTGCTTCGGCGACAGTTCATAACGACGGCAGGAGACCGACGATGAGTACGCTGGCGATGAGCACCGTCGATATCTCGAGGTGGCAATTCGGTATCACCACGGTGTATCACTTCATCTTCGTACCGCTCACCATCGGTCTTGCTCCCATCGTCGCGGGAATGCAGACCGCGTGGGTCGTCACCGGCGACGAGAAATGGTATCGGCTCACCAAATTCTTCGGCAGATTGTTCCTGATCAATTTCGCGATCGGCGTGGCAACCGGCATCGTGCAGGAGTTCCAGTTCGGGATGAACTGGAGCGAGTACTCCCGTTTCGTGGGCGATATCTTCGGCGCCCCTTTGGCTTTGGAAGCGTTGGTCGCCTTCTTCCTCGAATCGACCTTCATCGGACTGTGGATCTTCGGCTGGTCCCGGCTGCCCAAACTCGTTCACCTGGCCACGATCTGGTTGGTGGCCATCGGGGTGAACGCGTCGGCCTATTTCATCATCGCGGCCAACTCGTTCATGCAGCATCCGGTCGGTGCGCGATTCAATCCCGAGACCGGCCGGGCCGAACTGGACAGCATCTGGACGTTGCTCACCAACAACACGACGCTGGCGGCGTTCCCGCATGTGGTCGCCGGTGCGTTCCTCACCGCGTCGGTGTTCGTGGCCGGTATCTGCGGCTGGTTCATGGTGCGCAATATGCGCAGCGGTGACGCGGTGAAACAGTCCGAAGCCACCACGCTCTGGCGTCCCGCGGCCCGCGGTTCGCTGTATGTGGTGGCGGCGTCGATCGTGGTGGTGGCACTCACGGGCGATATCCAGGGCAAGATCATGTTCGATCAGCAGCCGATGAAGATGGCCTCGGCGGAATCGCTGTGTCACACGGCGACGGACCCGAAGTTCTCGGTGCTCACCGTCGGCACACACAACAACTGCGACAGCGTGGAGCACCTGATCGAGGTTCCGTATGTGCTGTCGTTCCTTGCCAAGGATCAGTTCACCGGCGTGACCTTGCAGGGCGTCGAGGATCTGCAACGTTCCTATGTCGAGCAATACGGGCCGGGCAATTACCGGCCGAATCTGTTCGTCACCTACTGGTCGTTCCGCACCATGGTCGGCCTGCTCGCCGGCCCGATGGTGCTGCTGCTCGCCGGTTTCTGGGCGACCCGGGGTGGTCGCGCCCCCGACCGGCGCTGGTTCGCCTGGCTGAGCCTGCTCGCCATCCCGACGCCGTTCCTGGCCAACAGTGCGGGCTGGGTGTTCACCGAGATGGGGCGCCAGCCCTGGGTGGTCGTTCCCGACCTCGCGGGCGACCTCACCATCCGCATGACCGTGGACCAGGGTGTCTCGGACCACGCACCGGGCACCGTGCTGTTCTCACTGATCGTGTTCACGGCGCTCTACGGTGCGCTCGCGGTGGTCTGGTATTACCTCATGCATCGGTACACCGTCGCGGGCCCGGCGCCGGATTCGACCACGTCGCAGCACGACGATTCCGGCCCCGACGACGGCAGCGGTGGCGGCAAACACCGCGCCGAACCTGTCGAACCGCTGTCTTTCGCCTACTAGCGCGCCGATGGTCCGACGCCCGTTCGGCGGCGTCGACGATCGTCGGCTCGGGAGCGATCGACGGTCGGAGCAGTAACGCCAGGCCCTCTGAATCCGACCGCAATGGTGTGTGGTGGGCTTTGGGCGACGGGACGGAGGGCAAGTGGCAGCCGGTCGGATGAGACGAACCGCGGTGGCAGCCGGGGCCGCGGGTGTTCTCGGGCTCCTCGGCTACTGCGGGCTCG
The DNA here is from genome assembly GCF_040639775.1 of Nocardia sp. NPDC023733. Taxonomy (NCBI): domain Bacteria; kingdom Bacillati; phylum Actinomycetota; class Actinomycetes; order Mycobacteriales; family Nocardiaceae; genus Nocardia; species Nocardia sp. NPDC023733. Next base: position 2,432,233 of record NZ_JBFAAN010000001.1, read on the forward strand.
CGGCTGCCCAGCCCACACCGTCGCCCGGGGGCCAGGTCGCCGTCGCGGGGCTCGGCCCTACGGACACCTCGCGATTTCCCGACAGCCCCGCGATCCGGTTCGTCGCCGAACCCGGAGACCACGGAAACGGCGGAGGCAACGGGAACTCGGACCCGGGAAGCGGCAACGGTAACCAGGGCAACGGAGGCGGCAACCAGGGCAACTCCGACCCTGGTAACGGTAATCAAGGCAACGAGGGCGGGAACCAAGGCAACAACGGCAACCCGGACCCCGGTAGCGGAAACGGCAATCAAGGCAATGGCGGCGGGAACCAAGGCAACAACGGCAACCCGAACCCCGGCAACGGGAACGGCAACCAAGGCAACGGCGGCGGCAACCAAGGCAACAACCCCGAGAATCCGCCTGAACCACAAGCCCCTGCCCCGCAATCCGCCCCTGCGGCCCCTGCCCCGGACGCTCCCGCACCTGCCCAGCCGGAGGCTCCTGAGCCGAACGCGGGCGAATCCGGCGGCGCTCCCGGCGCCGGCGGGCCCGGTGGTGGCGCACCAGGGGGTGGTGGCGCACCACCTGCCGGATCAGGTTCCGGCGGTGACTCGGCCCCCGCACCCGCCCCCGGTGGAGCAGCCGATCCTCCCGCTGCTCCCGCACCCGGCGGCGGTCCGGCGGTCCCCGCCCACGACGTCACACCCACCAGCGACACCGGTCTCCTCCCCGACCCGAACCTTCTCTCGGTGATCGGCGGTCTGCTGGCCCTCGGGCTAGCAGGCGGCGGTTCGGCCGCGGTCAGTTTCCAGGGCGCCGCCCAGGCACAGGCACGTGTCGACGCCGCGAGAGCGGAGTTCTTCGGCTCACGTGCGTAGTACCCGGTTTCCACCCGGAATCGGGCGGGTCGTTTAGACGGTCCTTCGCGTGGAATGACCGCAAGTAGCTCGCGTGCCGGCACACCGACGCCGGCATTCCGCTGCTCAGGAGGTCACATGCCGGGTCATCGGTTGAAAGGTGTCCGCGCGGCGGCGACGCTGGCGGACCTGGGGTTCGCCGGATTCGCCGCGGGCGTCATCGCCCGTCGCCGCCGGATGATGGGGATACTGGAACGCACGCAGGCGGACAGTCGTGCCGTCCGGCGGATGTCTTCGCTGCGTGACGAATTCGGTTCGGGGCCGGTGGAATTGGTATTGCCCGGTCGACGGGTGGTCGTGGTGACCGATCCCGCCGATGTGGGCAGGGTGCTGGCGCAAGCACCGTCACCGTTCGATCCGGCGAATCGGGAGAAGCGCGCCGCATTGCGCCAATTCCAGCCGCACGGTGTCCTGATCTCGGAGGGCCCGATCCGCGAGGAGCGCCGGGCGGTGAACGAAGCCGCGCTCGAGACCGGCCGTCCGCTGCACCGGCTGGCGACCCCGTTCGCCGAGGTCGTCGCCGACGAAGCGGCCCGGATGCTGACGGCGGCCTCCTCGACCGGCACGCTGGACGCCGCACAGTTCACCACCGCGTGGTGGCGGCTGGTCCGTCGGCTGGTCCTCGGCTCCTCTGCGCGCGAGGACCACGACATCACCGATCGACTGTGGCAGCTGCGTTCGGCGGCCAACTGGTCATTTCTCGTGCCACAACGCCGGCGCTCGGGCGAGAAGTTCTCCGAGAGCCTCTACCGCTATGCCGAATCCGCGGAGGAAGACAGCCTCCTCGGCGCGCTCACCGATGTATCCGCCTCCGGTGCAACGGATCCCGTCGGCCAGGTACCGCATTGGCTGTTCGCCTTCGATGCGGCGGGGATGGCACTGAGTCGCACGGTGGCATTGCTGGCCACCCATCCCGAACAGTGCGCCGCGGCCGTCGCCGAGGCACAGAACGCCACGACCCCGGCCACGCTCCCCTATCTCCGGGCGTGTGTCCTGGAATCGGTGCGGCTGTGGCCGACGACGCCGCTCATCCTGCGCGACGTCACCGAGGACACCGTCTGGCACGACGGTGAGGAGCGTTTCACCACCGAGGCCGGTGCGGCGCTGCTGATCGCTGCCGTCGCGTTCCACCGTGACCAGCGGTCGCTTCCGTTCGCCGACGATTTCGTTCCCGACATCTGGTTGGACGGCCGTGCGAAGGACTACCCGCAGTTGGTGCCGTTCAGCGCCGGACCCGCCGCCTGCCCCGGGCAGGACCTGGTGCTGTTCGTCACCAGTACGTTGCTCGGGGAAATGCTGCGCGCGGCGCGGTTCGAGCTGACCTCGACCCCACGTCTCGATCCGTCGACACCCTTGCCGCTCACCCTCGACAACTTCGGCCTCGAATTCCGCGTGGAATCCCGGCCCGACGCGCCGATCCTGAACACGTCGATGTCCTGACCCGACCCGGTGGCAGCGAACAGGAGGTTTCGTGCGCTTACGGCGAAGCACTCCCTACGGCCCCGGGATCCGGCGAGTCACCCGGGGTCGTGGTTTCTCCTACCTGACCACCGACGGTGAACAAGTCTCGGACGAAGACCTGCTCGAGCGGATCAACGGCCTGGTGATTCCGCCCGCATGGCGCAAGGTGTGGATCTGCCCGCATGCCAACGGTCATATCCAGGCGGTCGGTGTCGATGCCGCCGGCCGCCGCCAATACCTGTATCACGAGCAGTGGCGACGGGAGCGCGACGAGGAGAAGTTCGATCGCGTCCTCGATCTGGCCGGTCGTCTGCCTCCGCTGCGCGACCGGCTGACCGCCGATGTGCGCCGCTCCGGCCTGCACCGGCACCGGGTCGAGGCCGTGGCCATCGGGTTGATCGACCTCGGCGTGTTCCGGGTCGGCGGCGAGGAGTACGCCGAGGAGAACGGCACCCGTGGCGTCGCCACCCTGCTGCGCGAACAGGGGCGCGTCGAGGGCGAGCAGATGCTGTTCGACTATGTCGCCAAGGGCGGCTTGCGTCGTCGCGTCCGGATTCACGACGCCGATCTGGCCCGCGCGGTTGCTTCCCTGCGGCGTAGTCGCGCGGATTCGCCCCGGCTACTGGTCTACCGCGACAAGAACGGCTACCGAGAACTGCATGCCGACGACATCAACGCCCGTTTCAAAGCGCTCACCGAAACGGACTGCACCGTCAAGGACCTACGGACCTGGCAGGCCACCGTGCTGGCCGCCGAGGGTTTCGCACACGCCGAACCCCCGACCTCCGAGCGTGCGCGCAAGCGGACCGAACGCGCCGTGATCGCCGAAGTCGCTGCGGCGCTGGGCAATACGCCCGCCGTGGCCCGCGCCTCCTATATCGACCCGAGGGTCGGTGAATCGTATACCGACGGAGTCACGATCTCCCGAGCGCTGGACAGAGCCGCCCGCGCGGGCACCGACAGCGAGCGCCGAGCAATCGTGGAACGGGCAGTACTCCGGCTACTCCGGCGCGCCGCCCACCGTGAGTCATGATCCGGTACTCCGGCCACCGGCGCCGGCGTTCCCAGAATCGATCGGGAATGCACACCGGGGCCGCGAACAGGCAGCCACCGGCCGGGGATATAGTTGCGCCATGCAACACCAGTCGGGTGGATGGTCGCCCGAGCTCGTCGCGGTGCACGACGCGCTCACGCAGATCGTCCGCGAAGCCATCGCGGCGCGGCCCGCGTCGGAGGGGATACCGTCGTTCGCCCAGCGGTCGGCGTTGTCCTACATCGAACGGAATCCGGGCTGTCGTGCCACCGAGCTGGCCGAAGCGTTCGGCGTGCACCGCTCGACGGTGTCACGACAGCTGCGGACCTGCGTCGACGCGGGCTGGGTGGCGGCGGGCGACGGAAATTCCCGTGCGGGCTACCCGTTGACGCTCACCGCGTCGGGCCGCCGGGCACATCGAGCCGCGATCGAACACGACCTCATGCTGCTCGAGGAGCGGATGAGCGACTGGACCGCCGCCGACATCACCGACTTCGCGCACGCCTTACGACGATTCCAGCGACCCGACCAGCCCCTTGGAGGCGAGCATGCGTGAGTTCACCACGCCGGCCACGTTCACCATCGCCGAGAACGAGACCATCGTCGGCTCGGTCTACACCCAGGCCGACCAGTTCCCGCAGCGGGTGCTGTTCTCCCGTCCCGTCGGGGATCACTGGGTCGACGTCGCCGCGGACGAGTTCGCGCGGCTGGTGTCCGCCGTCGCGAAAGGCCTGATCGCCAACGGTATTCAGGCAGGCGACCGGGTGGTTCTCGCGTCGGCGACGCGCTTCGAGTGGACCCTGTTCGACTTCGCGATCTGGGCCGCCGGTGCGGTGACCGTTCCCGTCTACGACTCGTCGTCGGCCGAGCAGGTGCGGTGGATCCTCGAGGATTCCGGTGCGGCGCTCGCCATCGTGGAGACCGCCCGGCACAAAGATCTGCTCGCGAACGCACCGGCAACGCTGCGCCGGTCCCTGGTCATCGACGACGGCGCCGAAACCCTGCTGATCGCCGAGGGCTCCGACCGCTCCGACGACTGCCTGCGGGAACGGCTCGACGGGCTGCGCGCCGACGGCCTCGCCTCGCTGGTGTACACCTCCGGCACCACCGGTCGCCCCAAAGGTTGCATGCTCACCCATCGCAACTTCCTGTCGGAAGTGCGCGGCATCCTGACCGCGAGCATCGGTGAGGTGGCCCGCCCTGGGCAGCGGATGCTCACTTTCCTGCCGCTCGCGCACGTGCTGGCCAGGGCGGTGTCGCTGGCCGCGTTCGAGGGCGGGATGACCCAGGCGCACTGGGCGGACTTCAAGACCATCACCGGGCAGTTCACCCGCTTCCGCCCGCACACCATCCTCGGCGTGCCTCGGGTGTTCGAGAAGGTGCGCGACGGCGCGGAGAAGAAGGCCCGCGACGGCGGCAAGGTCAAGGCGGCCGTGTTCCGGTTCGCCGAGCAGACCGCGGTGCGGTGGAGTGAAAACCTCGACCACACCGGCGGATTCGCGCGCAGACCATCGCTGCTGCTGCGTGCCGAGTACGCACTGTGCGACCGGCTGGTGTACACCCCGCTGCGAGCCGCCCTCGGTGGTGACTGCGAGTTCGTCATCTCCGGCGGCGGCGCGTTGACGCCCAGGCTCGGGCACTTCTTCCGGGGCGTCGGTGTCCCGGTCTACGAGGGCTACGGCCTGACCGAATCCACCGCCGCGCACTGTGTGAACGTGTCGGGCGCGGTGAAGATCGGCACGGTGGGACAACCGTTGGGCGGCAACGCCGTTCGCATCGCCGAGGACGGGGAGATCGAGGTGTCCGGTGGCGTCGTGTTCGCCGGGTACTGGCGCGGCGAGGAAGCTACCGCCGCCGCGCTGCCCGACGGGTGGTTGCGCACCGGCGACCTCGGCGCCATCGACGACGACGGGTTCCTGTCGATCACCGGTCGCAAGAAGGACCTCCTCGTCACAGCGGGCGGCAAGAACGTCTCCCCCGGCCCGATGGAGGACCGCATCCGTTCGCACGCGTTGATCTCGCAGGCCGTAGTGGTCGGCGACGGTCGCTCGTTCATCACCGCGCTCATCACCATCGACCCGGAGACGTTCACCGGATGGAAGGAAGCGGCCGATCGGCCGGCCGAGGCGACCGTCGCCGATCTGCGGACGGATCCGGCGCTGCTCGCCGAGGTGCAGCAGGCGATCGACGACGCCAACAGCACCGTCTCCCACGCCGAATCCATCAAGAAGTTCGTCGTCCTCGACCGCGACCTGACCGAGGAGTCGGGCGAACTCACCGCCACGCTCAAGGTGAAGCGGCACGTGGTCGCCGAGCGATTCGCCGATGAGATCGACGGCATGTACCGGGCCTGAGAACCGATCCGCCGGGCACCGGCGCCGCGCGGGCGAGGACCAGATCCCCGGCGTCCGTCGACAGCGATCAGGCGCCCAGCAGGCGGACTTCGCTGTCCAGCAGGGCGGCCTGTTCGGTCAGTGCGGTCGGGTCCGGGTGCGCGCCGAGCCGCCGCTGAACCTCCGCCCGGCTGACGACGACCATCCCGCTCTGCTGGTCCTCCGATCCCGGGGCGACCCGTACCCGTCCACCTTCGAGAACCAGGCAGGCTTGCGCGTCGTCGGCGCCGAGCAGATCTCGCACCATGTCGACGGTGACCAAGTCCGCGGCCGCACTCGCAGGCGACGGGGTGGTGCCATTTTGCTCGTCAGTTGCCATGGTGTGCGCTTGCCCAGACGGCAACCACCGAAACACCGGCATTCCATCGACCTGCGCACAGGGCGGGAGCGATACGAAAGCGCCCTGACCGGGGAGCACAATCGGAGGTGGAGAGAGCGTCGAGGTCTGCGGTCCCCGCCGCTCGCTCCACCAGGCAGGAGTGTAGCAATCCTGTTGCCCGACAACCACTTTCGTGTCTCAACTCACCCGTTGAACGAGACCGGATCCCCGGGTTTCCGGACGAGAACCCGTTTCAGCGCCGCGTCACCTGCGCCGACACGCCTCGCCGCGCGGCGGATCGGCGCGGCGGGCCTCTACCCTCTGATCGGTGGCGACCACCCCGCGCGTTGCTCCAGCACACCAGCATGTCCTCGCACCCGTTCCCCCGCATATGACGGCTGCCCAATTCCGGGCCCACGGCCGGGCCGTGGTGGACTGGGTGGCCGACTACTGGGAGCGGGTGGAGTCGCGGCCGGTGCGGTCGAACGTCGTACCCGGTGAGGTCCGCGCGCAACTGCCTGCCGAGCCGCCCGAGATCGGCGAACCGTTCGAGGCACTGCTCGCCGACATGGATCGGATCGTCGTGCCGGGCTCGACACAGTGGCAGCATCCCGGCTTCCTCGCCTACTACCCGAGCGGCGCGTCGGGCCCGTCGGCGCTGGCCGAGCTGCTGATCTCCGGTCTCGGTATGCAAGGCATGCTCTGGCAGACCGCACCGGCGTGCACCGAGCTGGAACAGCTCGTTCTCGACTGGCTGGCCGGCCTGATCGGGCTACCCGAGCGTTTCACCTTCGCAGGCGGCGGTGGCGGTGTGGTGCAGGACGGTGCGAGCACCGCGATGCTGATCGCCCTGCTGGCCGCCCTACAGCGGGCGTCGCGCGGAGCGGTCGCCCGCGCGGGTGTCGAGCGTGGCCGCTACGTCGTCTACACCTCGACCGAAGCGAACTGCGGTTTCGAAAAGGCGACGCGGATAACGGGTCTCGGCTCCAGCGCCATCCGCTTCGTCGACACCCGCGCGGATCTGTCGATGGACCCGATGGCGCTGCGTACGGCGATGGCACACGACGCCGCGGCCGGCCGGATACCCGTCCTGGTGATGGCGACGGTCGGCACCACTTCCACGGGCGCCGTCGACCCGGTTCCCCTCATCGGCCCGGTCTGTCGCGAATTCGGCGCCTGGTTGCATGTGGACGCGGCGTACGCGGGCGTGGCCGCGATGTGCCCGGAGCTGCGCTGGATCAACGACGGCGTAGCGGACTTCGCCGATTCCTACGCGACCAATCCGCACAAATGGTTGCTCACCGCCTTGGAATTCGACGCCTGCTACCTCGCCGACCACTCGGCGCTGACGGACGTGCTGTCGGTACTGCCGGAATACCTGCGCAACAGCGCGACCGAATCCGGCGCAGTGGTGGACTACCGGGATTGGCAACTGCCGGTGGGCCGCCGGTTCCGGGCACTGAAGTTGTGGGCGGTGATCCGCTGGTACGGCGCGTCCGGTTTGCGCGAGCACATTCGCTACAGCGTGTCCGCGGCGCAGCGGTTCGCGGCGTGGGTCGAGGCCGACGCCCGGTTCGACGTGCTCGCGCCGCATCCGCTGTCGCTGATCTGTTTCCGCCTGCGCGCCGCCGACGAGGTCAACCGGGCCCTGCTGGACGCTGTCAACGCGACGGGCCAGGTCCTGTTGTCGCACACCGTGGTTCGCGGGCAGTTCGCTCTCCGCGTGGCGATCGGGGGCTGCGCGACCCGCCTCGAACACGTGGCGACAGCATGGCACCTGGTGAGCGAGTGGGCCGACATCGTCGCCGGACCCCACTGACGGACGAGCGCCGCCGGAGGATTCCCGGCGACGCTCGCGGTCTCAGCTCACGGTGAACGTGCCGGTCAGCGCCGCCTCGGTGACCCCGGGACAGGTTTGTTCGGTGGTCACCGTGTTGTCGTCGGTCGCGGAGTGCCCGGCGAGCGTGCCGGAGTCGATGGTGATCGGGAAGGTGGCCGGGCCACCGCCCTTGGACTTGGCCTGGTTGCCCGCGGCTTTGCTGCTGGTGGTGCTCGTGCTGCCGTCGGACCAGGTGATGGTGCCCGTGCCCTCGTGGACGGTCACCTTCCCCTCGCAGGAGGCCACCTCGGTGCCCTGCTCCTCCATGCTCACCGGGTACAGCCCACCCTCGTCGACGGCGGACCCGGCACAGTCGGTGAACTCGGTGGTAGCCGACCATTCGACACGGGTCGGCTTCTCCCCGAGCCCGTCGCCCGCCCAGGTGACGGTGCCGTTCTGGGTGCAGGTGATGATCGGCTCCGCCTGGTTCGCACCGGGTGGCGCGGCGATGCCCGGTGCGGCGAACGGGACGAGCCCGATCGACGCGGTGGCGAGAACAACGGCTCCGGTCAGACGATATCGGGTGAACATTCGTCTCCTCTGTCGTTCCTGCTGGGCTGATGAACGCCCGAGACAGTACTTCGCCGCCGCCCGGCTCCCACACCACGACCCTCCCCGGGGTCCACACCGAGTCGAACCCGCAACAACACCGTTGCCGACCGGAACCTGTCGGCGCCCGGCGCTATCCTGCGCGCATGCAGCCGTGGGAGTACGAATTCGCCGCCGAGGTCTGGCAGGCACCAGGCGCCACCTGGCATTTCGTCGCGCTCCCCGAGCCGGTCGCGGACGATATCGCCGACCGGCATCCCCGCACCGGACCCGGTTTCGGCGCCGTCCCGGTCACGGTGTCGGTCGGCGCGACCACCTGGTCGACATCGGTGTTCCCGGACAAGAAGCGCGGCACGTACATCCTGCCCATGAAGAAGCCGGTCCTGCGGGCCGAAGAGCTGGCCGAGGGCGATACAGCACACGTGCGGCTGCGCACCGGCCGGTAAGCAGGCCGATCACGCTGTACGCGAGCGTGTTCCGTGCATGATGACACCCACCACCGTGCGCACATACGACTCGCTGAACCCTTCACCGCGCAGCACGAGATGCGTCCACAGCGAACCCGCGAGCAGGTCGACGACGAGCGCCGGATCCAGTCCGGCCGGGATTTCACCCCGTGCGACGGCGCGGTCGAAAATCACCTGCTCGCGTTCGAGCCGATCACTGAAGAAGCGATGACCGACCGAGGCGAGCTCGGGACGTGAGGCCGATGCGGACAGGACCGCTGTGACGATGGGCGAGGTGTCCTCGGCGGTCAGCAGCCGGCCGATCTCGAGCCCGAGCGCGGTGAGGTCGCCCTCGAAGCTGCCGGTGTCGGGAATCGAAATGCGCAGGGGCGCGGCCACAGTCAGCGCCGCGGCGAGCAGCGCGTCCTTCGACGGCCACCAGCGGTAGAGCGTTGTCTTATTGACGCCGGACTGCCGGGCGACCGCCTCCATCGTCAGGTCGTCATAGCCGTCTCGGGCCAGCAACTCCAGAGCACAGTGGTAGATGGTTTCGGCTTTTCGGGGGCCCGAGGTCGTCACCCACCCAACAATACAACGCAACGTTGCGTTGCCCCTACAGTCGAGGTACATTTGCAACGCAACGTTGCGTTGCAATATTTGAGGAGGGTAGCTATGCCGGATCGTCTACCGGTGGTTTTCGTCCATGGAATCCGGATGAGCGGGGCGGCCTGGACTTTGGTCGCCGACCGGGTCGGCGGGGTGCGACCTGTCACAGCCGTCGACCTGCCCGGCCACGGGCACAGGCGCGGCGAACGGTTCACCGTCGCCGGATCTGCCGACACCGTCTGCGAGGCAATAGATTCCGTCGGCGGGCGTGCCCTGGTTGTCGGACATTCGCTGGGTGGGTACGTCGGCATCGCCACTGCGGAAATGGCTCCGGCGAAGGTGGCGGGGCTCGTGGTCGCGGGTTCGACGTGCGTGCCCACGCGAACTCTGATGACACCGTTCACCGTGATGCATCGAGTGCTTTCGCGGCAGCCCGACGGTGGCCACCGGGCGAGCTCACGCGTGTTCGACCGCGTCCTTCCACCGGCCGTCGCCCGCGCCGTCGAAGCTGCGGGTATAGCGACCGAGGCCATCCCCGATGTCGTCGACGAACTCAGCGACTTCGACGTGCTCGCCGCCCTCGGCTCCTATACGGGGCCGATATCGCTGGTCAACGGCCGCCACGATCACTTCCGCGTGCAGGAACGCCGATTCCTGCGGCAGTGCCGCGACGGCCGCCTGACCGTAGTCGCCGGTGCCGGACACTATCTGCCCCTGATCCATCCGGACCGGTTCACCGAACTCGTACTCGAGGCTGCGACCGCAGCCGAGACCGCCTCCTATCGGTAAGCCCGGCTTACCGCTGCGGCGAGAAGATCGTCGTTGTTCCGGGCTGTTCGCGGCGTCAAGCTGGTGCGATACAGCCCGAGGTTAGGAACATTGGATGCTTCGACACGACGATTTCGATCGGACCGGCGGGGGCACGATGCTGGTCGCCGACCGGTGTGCACCGGATCTGCGCCACGCGGCGTGCGAGGTGCGCGACGTGCTGAACCGGATCGGCGACAAGTGGTCGGTACTGGTGATCACCGAGCTGATCGGCGGGGCACGGCGCTTTCTGCAACTGCACCGCAGCGTGCCCGGCATCTCCCAGCGCATGCTCACCGTGACCCTGCGCCGTCTCGAACGCGACGGCCTGGTGGCCCGCCGGATCTATCCGACGGTGCCGGTGCAGGTGGAGTACACCCTGACACCGGTCGGACGCAGCTTGCTCACGGTCCTCGATGTGGTCGCCGAATGGTCGGTGCGGCACCGGGCCGAGGTGATGTCGTCGCGGGCCCGCTGGGACGTCACCGTCGCCGCCGCGGACTGAAACGCGGCCGTGGACGAGTCGTCCACGGCCGCACCGAGTTCAGGCGAGAGCTTTGAGGACCGCGGCGGCCAGCGGGGCCGAGGAGGCGGGGTTCTGACCGGTGAAGAGGTTGCGATCGGTGACGACGTGCGGCGCCCACGGTTCGCCCGAGGTGTAGTCGGCACCGAGCGCGACGAGGCGGTCCTCGAGCAACCATTTCGCCTTGTCGGCGAGGCCGGCCTGGGACTCCTCGGCATTGCTGAAGCCGGTGAGGCGGTACCCGGCGAACGGCGAGACGCCCGCGTCACCGGTGGTGGCCAGCAGCGCGGCGGGTGCGTGGCAGACGACCGCCAGCGGCTTGCCCGAGGCGAGGGCGGCGTTGAGGAGTGCGCCCGAATCCTTGTTCACCGCAAGGTCTTCCATCGGCCCGTGGCCGCCCGGATAGTAGACGGCATCGAATTCGGCCAGGTCGACATCTTCCAGTCGCACCGGATCGCGCAGTTCCTTCGCGCCCTCGATCACCTCCCTGACGCGTTGCGCACCGGCGGCGCCGCCGTTGACCTCCGCTTCGAGGCTGCCCGTGTCGACGGGCGGCACGACACCACCCGGGGTGGCGACCACGATCTGGTGGCCGGCCTCCGTGAAGGCCTCGTAGGGCGCCACGAATTCCTCGGCCCAGTAGCCGGTGGGGTGCTCGGTGCCGTCGGCCAGGGTCCAGTGATCCGCGCCGGTCATCACGAACAGAAATTTAGCCATCGAAGCTCCTTCGGGCTGGGTGGGGAGACCGCCTGTCGAACGGTTCCGCCACCCGAAGGTAGGCCGGGCCGCATCCGTTGACCAATAGGCTTGCCGATATCGGACATCGAAATATCGATGGGTCGCTCAGCGGGCCCGGAAGCGCAGGATCCGATCGTCACCGTCACGGAGGTCGCCGCGGCCGTCGGTGTTGGAGGTGGTGAGCCAGAGGGCGCCGTCGGGGTCGACAGCGACTGTGCGCAGGCGGCCGTAGGTGTCACGCAGGTAGTCCCGGGGTGCGGTCAGAGCTGCACCGGAAAGGGTTGCCGTCCAGAGCCTTTCGCCGCGCAGGGCGGCAACGTAGAGGGTGTCGCCCGCGATGGCGACGCCCGATGGTGAGGCCTCGTCGGTCGACCAGGTGAGCAGCGGATCGGTGAAGCCCCGGTCGGCGCCGCCTGCGCCTTCGACGTCTGGCCACCCATAGTCGCGGCCGGGCTCGATGCGGTTGATCTCGTCGAGGCGGTTCTGCCCGAACTCCGCCGCGTACAGCGTGCCGGTCCGGTCCCAGGCCAACCCCTGCACATTGCGGTGCCCCATGCTCAGCACCGGTGAACCGGGCGTCGGGTTTCCCGGCGCGGGCGCACCCTCGGCTGTCAGCCGCAGAATCTTGCCGTTCGGACTGCCGGGATCCTGCGACAGCGACGACTGCCCGGCATCCCCGGTGCCGACATACAGCATTCCGTCGGGCCCGAACGCGATGCGCCCGCCATTGTGGTTGCCCGCCTTGGCGATTCCGCGGAACACCACCTCCACCGGCCCACCCGGCCGGAATCGGACGATGCGATTGTCGTCGGCCGCGGTGAAGTAGGCGTACACGTAGTCATCGCGCACAGCGAGACCGAGCAGGCCGCCTTCCCCGCGCGCCACCACCCCCGGCACCTCGGAGAACAGCTCAGGAGTGCGACCCGGTACCACCCGCAGAATCCGCCCGGAGTCCCGTTCGGCCACCAGCGCGGCCCCGTCGGAGAGGAAGGCCAGTCCCCACGGCACCTCGATGCCCTGCGCGACCACTTCGGGCACTCCGAGATCAGGCACGCCCTCGGACCGGCTCGGCGCGCTCGAGGAGGCGATCGGTGAAGTCGGCGCACTCGCCTGCTCGTTCGCACACGCCGCGACGACGACCACCGCCGCAACGGCAACGATCAGCCGTCGTGCCACTGCCCTGACGCCCATCGACCAGCGCTCCGTCCCGGTGGGCGCCCCTTCACCACCACCGGTATCGAGGATATCCGGTGCCCCCACCGATGAAGCCGGTGAGCCGCCCAGGACGCCCCGTGATCCGAAACGGCCCCGATCATGCTGGGTCCCTATGGCTCCTGGGCTCGACGCTGGTCTTCGGCGACCCGGCGACGCTCTTGTTCGCGGTAGCCATAGGTGGCTTTGCGCACGGTCACATCGTCTTCGAGGCCGGAGCCGACCGCGCCTGCCACCGTGCCGAGCACCGTCGCCATCAGGGCGATCGTCAGGTAGTCGGAGGGGCCACACGGACGGCCGAGAGTGCTGGTCAGGTAGTCCGGCGGGATGACGACGGCCACCGCCACCAGGGTGATCGAGTACAGCGCGAGGAAGAACACGATCGTGCCGACGGCGACGGTGCTCACGGTTCCTGCGTTGCGCAATGCCAGATACCGATCGTCCCGGCCGTGCATCCGTCGCTCCCACAGCCCGTGCCCGGCAATGATCCACGCCGACAAGGCAACCAGCGCCGACACCGTGATTCCCGTCAAGCGCAGCGGCCCCATCGCCGTTGCCAGCAACCAGATCGAGGAGTACAGCACCCCGAACGCCGTTCCGGCCATCGCACCGGCCAGCGCCGAGGACAACCCGACGACCAGCTGCCACGGCCGGTTCGCGCGCACCATCCCTGCCAGCAGGAACAGCGAGCCGAACCGCACGGCCCGTACCAACCGCAATTCGCCGCCCCGCTCCACCACTCGCAGCCCACGCGCGTTCGGTCGGGTAAGCGCGCCTGAGCGTCGCGAGCGCAGAACTTCGACGATCCGCACCGCGAGCTCACGCAACCGCTGCCGCAGCCGCATCCCACCGAGTGCGGGCAGCGAGATGAGGGCGACCTGATGGGCCGGGTCGATATCGGCGACCACCACCGCCCGCCCGTCACGCAACGGCAGGTCGGTAACACACAACGCCAGGTCCCAGGTGGTTTCCCGGACGTATTCGCGGGCCTTGTCGATCAGGTGGACGCTGTCGGGATACATCGCCTCGAACGGATCATCGTTGACGAGTACCCGCCACTCGACCTGTTCGCCGACGACCCGGGCGAGTTCCGCCGGGAGGTCGTCGCGTAGCGAGCGGGCGAGCCGTGTGGGCAGGTCGGGGTCGGCAAGTACACCGATCGTCACTTCCGTCATCCACCGACCACCTGTCCTCGCCGTGCACATCTCACTGCTCGCGCGTTCCCTGAACCGCCGCCGGGAAACGACCGGTGATCGCCGGGTCACACCCTGTTTCGGACCGCCCGTTCCGGTTAGACGCCACCAATGACGAAGAATGTTTTCGTACCTGGTCTGACCGAATTGCAGCGAGCCGACATCAGCACGGTCGAGATTCCCGGCGGTCTGCGACTGCACGGACTGCTCGACTACGACTCGCTGGTCAAGGCCGAGGAGTTCGATTTCGACGAGTTGCTCGACCGGGCCCGCACCGAACTGGATGCCTTCGACGGCTCGGTGGACGCCATCATCGCCCACTGGGATTTCCCCACGAGCGTGATCGTGCCCATCCTCGCCGCGGAACGTGGCCTGCCCGCGCCCAGCCTCGAGAGTGTGCTGCGCTCGGAGCACAAACTGTGGAGCCGGGTGTTGCAACGCGAGTCCGTGCCCGAATGCGTGCCGAATTTCTGCGCGTTCGACCCCTTCGACCCGAACGCCCTCGACAGCATCGATCTCGATTTCCCGTTCTGGGTCAAGCCCGTGAAGGCCCACTCCTCCCAACTGGGTTTCGAGGTGCACGACCCCGAGGAATTCGCGGCGGCGACCGAGACCATCCGCGCCGAGATCGGCCGCATCGCCGACCCGTTCGACCAGGCCCTCGCCCGGGTGACGGTGCCGGAGGACGTGCGCGTGGCCGGGGGCCGCACCTGCCTGGCCGAGCAGATCGTCACCGGCACCCAGGCAGCGCCCGAGGGGTCGGTGGCAGGCGGTGAGTACCGGGTGCACGGCGTGTTCGACATGCGCAAGGACGCCACCGGGCACAGCTTCGCGCACCTGGACTACCCGGCGCGCACAGTGCCGGAGTCGGTGCGCGACACCATGATCGAGGTCACCGAACGCTATCTGCGCCACGTCGGTTACGACAACGGCTGCTTCAACTCCGAGTTCATGTGGGACGCCGACACCGGGAAGTTGTGGTTGATCGAGGTGAACACCCGCATCTCGCAGTCGCACAGCGACCTGTTCGTCAAGGTCGACGGCACCTCCAACCACGCCGTCGCCATCGACGTCGCGCTCGGGCGCACCCCCGAAATGCCCCACAGCAAGGGGCGTTTCGCGGTCGCCGCACAGTGCATGGTGCCGCGCTACGAGGACGGTGTCGTCACCCGCGTCCCCGACGAATCACAGATCGAGGCCCTGCGCCGCAGGTTCCCCGACACGGTGGTGACCATCGACGTGGCTGCGGGCGAGCGGCTCTCGGAGCTGCCCAACCAGGACCCCTACCGCTACAAACTGGCCACCCTTTATCTCGGCGCCGCCGACCACGACGAGTTGGAGCAGCGCTACCAGGACTGTCTCGAGGCACTGCCGTTCGAATTCGAGGAGGTCGATTGAGTGCACACGGTCGAGTCGTTCCCGTACGAGGTACGGGTCACCGAGAACGTTTTCATCCCGATGCGCGACGGCGCCCGGCTGGCGGCGCGCATCTGGCGACCGGTCACCGAGGAACCGCTGCCCGCGGTGTTCGAGTACATCCCCTACCGCAAGCGGGACCTGACCCGCGGTCGTGACGCGCTGAACCACCCCTACCTCGCCGGCCACGGGTATGTGTCGGTGCGGGTGGATCTGCGCGGCAGCGGCGACTCCGACGGTGTGCTCTACGACGAGTACCTGCCCGCCGAGCACGACGACGCCTGCGACGTCATCGCGTGGCTGGCCGAACAGCCCTGGTGCGACGGCAACGTCGGCATGATGGGCATCTCGTGGGGCGGTTTCAACAGCCTCCAGGTCGCCGCGCACCGGCCGCCCGCGCTCAAAGCCGTCGTCAGCGCGTCGGCGACGGAGGATCTCTACGTCGACAACATGCACTACATGGGCGGGTGCCTGCTGTCGGACAACCTGTCCGAGGCGACGGTGATGTTCGCTTTCAACAGCCTCCCGCCGGACCCGGCGATCGTCGGTGACCGGTGGCGCGAGATGTGGCACGAACGTCTCTCGGGCAGCGGGTTGTGGATCGAGCAGTGGCTGGAACACCAACGCCGCGACGACTATTGGAAGCGCGCCTCGGTGAACGAGGACTACAGCGCTGTGCAGTGTCCGGTGCTCGCCGTCGGCGGCTGGGCCGACGGGTACACCAATGCGATCTTCCGCCTGCTCGAGCACCTCGATGTACCGCGCCTGGGGTTGATCGGCCCGTGGGGGCACAAGTATCCGCATCTGGGCGTACCCGGTCCGGCCATCGGGTTCCTGCAGGAGATGGTGCGGTGGTGGGATCACTGGCTCAAGGGCCGCGACACCGCCATCATGGACGAACCGATGCTGCGAGTGTGGTTGCAGGACAGCGTGTCCCCGCACCCGTCTTATGAAGACCGCCCCGGCCGCTGGGTGGGCGAGCCGACCTGGCCCTCACCGAATATCGAACCGCGCCGGTTCGTTCTCGGCCGCTACGCCCTCGGCGAGGAGCCGGCACCCACGCGTCACCTGCGCCTGCAGTCGCCGCTGAGTGTCGGCATGTTCGCGGGCAAGTGGGCGTCCTACGCCGCGACTCCGGACCTGCCGTCGGACCAGCGCGACGAGGACGGCGGCTCCCTGGTATTCGAGACCGAGGCCCTCGACGAGTCGTGCGAGATCCTCGGTCTGCCGACCCTGGACCTCGAGGTCTCGGCGGACCGCCCGAACGCGATGCTGGCCGCCCGGCTCTCGGACGTGGCACCCAACGGCGAGGCGACCCGGGTCACCTACGGCCTGCTCAACCTCACCCACCGCGACGGCAGCGCCGAACCACGTCCGCTCGAACCGGGGCGCACCTATCGGGTTCACCTGCCGCTCAACGGGATCGCGCATTCCTTCCCGCCCGGGCACCGGATCCGGCTTTCGGTGTCGTCGTCGTACTGGCCGTTGGCCTGGCCGTCGCCGGAACCGGTGATGCTCACGATCAATACCGGAGCGAGCACACTGACCCTGCCGCAACGCGCGCCGCGCGCCGAGGACGCGACCCTTCGCCCCTTCGAGGAACCGGAGGCCGCGCCGGCCGCGCCCGCGACGCATGTCGAACCGGGACAACACCATTGGAAGGTCGAGCGCGACCTGGCCAGTGGGGTGTCGACCCTGGAGATCGAGAACGACCAGGGCACGATCGTGCTCGACGACATCGGGACCTCGGTGCGCCGCGCGACCACGGAATGGTTCAGCTTCCAGGACAACGACGTCACCTCCGTGCGCGGACAGACCCGCACAGTGCGCCGCCTCGAACGCGACGAGTGGCGAACCGAGGTGGTCACCGACACCGTCTTGCGCTGCACCGCCGACGAATTCGTCATCGATGCCCAGCTCGACGCCTACGAACTGGAGGACTCCCCCGCCGATCCGCGCTCGCTGCGCAACCGGGTGTACTCACAGAACTGGCACCGCCGCATTCCCCGCGATCTGGTCTGAGCAGGTCAGTCCAGGCAGAACTCGTTGCCCTCGGGATCGGCCAGCACGATGAACCCGGCGCTCATGGGTGGTTCCGGCTCGAAACGCCGCAGGCGGGTGGCTCCGAGGGCGACGAGGCGCTCGCATTCGGCTTCCAGGGCGGTCATGCGCTGCTCGCCCTGGAGGCCGGGCGCGGCCCGCACGTCGAGGTGGACGCGGTTCTTGGCCACCTTGTCCTCGGGCACCCGCTGGAAGAACACGCGCGGGCCTTCCCCGTCGGGGTCCTCGATCGCCGCGCGCGAATTGTGTTCCTCGGCAGGCACTCCGATGCGGGTGAGGAACTCGTCCCACGCGGCGAGCGGGTCGGCACCCGCCGGGAGTTCGACACCGGGCGGGCCGGGGTGCACGTAACCGAGCACTTCGCGCCAGAAGATCGACAGCGCTCGTGGGTCGTGCGCGTCGAAGGTGATCTGCACGTGGCGGCTCATGGGCATCCTTCCAAAGTGGCTTTCGCCGATTCTGTGACCACATCGGCTATTTCGTGTCGCGAGCGTAGAGCACGCATCTGACGAAAAGCGCCGTTCCCGCGCTCGACCAGGGCCGCGACCGCTCCCGTGACGAAATCGAAGTCCCCCGCCTCGCGCAACGCGGGTCCGATGCGATCGATGAGTTCGGCGAGCAGTTCGCGATGCGGCAGCACCCGGCCCTCGATCGGGTCGAGCCCGTCACCGAAGAAGCCGGAGTGTGCGGCGTTCCAGTACGCGGCGCGCAGCACCTCGCTCGGCACGGCCGTGGCGGGATCGTCGCGCTCGATCGCATCGAGCGCGGTGCTGACGATCCCCCGGATCAACGCGGCGAGCAGCGCCGATTCCTCCGCGGTGGCGGGCACGTCACTCACCCGGACCTCCACGGTCGGAAAGGATTCCGAGGGGCGGATGTCCCAATACACCATCTTGTTGTCGAGGATGCTTCCGCTGGCGAGCATCATGGCCACGATCGCCTCGTACTCGTCCAGCGAGGAGAAATACGGTGGTGGACCGGCGCTCGGCCAGCGCCGCCACAGAATGCTGCGCCAGCTTGCGTACCCGGTCTCGCGCCCACGGTAGATCGCCGAATTCGCGGTGAGCGAGAGCAGCACCGGCAACCACGGACGCACATGGTTGCTCACCTGCACCGCCGTCGCCCGGTCGGGCACCCCGACGTGCACATGGCACCCGCACAGCCCCTGCTCCTGGGCGATCATGCCGAAGGTGCGGGCGATGCGCTGATAGCGCGGTGTATCGGTGACCGGGTACCCCTCGGGAACCGTCGGCGGCACGGCGACGGCGAGCAGGGAGGCGTCGTGCTGTGCGGCGCATTCGGCGACCCGCCGACGGGAAGTGCGCAGTTCGGTGAGCAGCTCACCGATGTCGGTGTGCACGCCGGTGCTGGTCTCCACCTGACAACTTGTCAGCTCGAGCTGCAGATCGATGCCCGCCTTCTCGGCGGTGGCGGCGACCTCGGTGTTCTTCGGTGCGGGCGCACCGCTGACGGGGTCGGTGAGCAGGAACTCCTCTTCGACTCCGACGGTCGGTACCTGTGCGGGCCTACCCACGGCGATCCTCCTCCACCGGCGTGAACGAGCGTGCTGGGACGGTACCCGCAGGTGAGTGAGCCAAACAACAGACACTTTGTGCACTAACTGTTCATGGGCTAACCTGGCTGCGTGACCGAGATCGACGACCCGCTGCGGCTGGATCGACAGGTGTGTTTCGCCCTCGCCGTGGCCAACCGCTCGGTCCTTGCCGTCTACCGACCGCTGCTCGAGCCGATGGGTCTGACCCATCCGCAGTACCTGGTGATGCTCGCGCTGTGGGGCCAGACGCCGATGTCGGTCAAAGCCGTCGCCGATGCCGTCCAGCTCGACTCGGCCACGCTGTCACCGCTGCTCAAACGGCTCGAGTCCGCCGGGCTCATCACCCGCCGCCGCGACCCGAACAACGAACGAACCCTCCTGATCGACCTCACCGCGGCCGGGCGCGCACTGCGCAGCGAGGCCGAACGCATCCCGCCCGCGGTGGTGCAACGACTCGGCGTGAGCCTGGCCGAACTGGAAGAACTGCGTGATGTGCTCGGCCGGGTGAACACGGCCGCACGCCGCGCCGAGGAATCGAGGCAGAACCGATGACCACCCCGAACCTCTGGCAGCGCCTGCGCTACATCGGCGGCGCCACCCTGCCGCCGTCGATGTCGGACTGGGTGCTGGCCGACCTCACCGGCCCCGGCGCGACGCGGCGCTATCTGCTGCGCATCCTGGTTCCGGTGATGCCGCTGCTGTGCCTGTTCCTGTTGACGCCGGGGCCGCTGTGGATCGGGTTGTCGATGATGGCGCTGCTGTATCTGCCGCTGATCTACTTCACCGTCGCACTGGTGTATGTCTATCGCAGGCACCGGCTGGTCAGCCACGGGTTCGATCCCGAACTCGCCTTCGCAGCGCTTCGTCGTCGCGCCGATGCCGACCGGGCCGCCTACGAGCAGCGCCATCGTTCCTGAATCACACTGCGGCCCCGGCGTTGTGCCGCATCCGGCTACTTCGGGACCAGCGCACCCGTGAGATCGGCCTCCTTGATGGGCGTGTCCGGGTTGGCCTGGGCACTGCACATCAGGTCGATCGCGCCGATCGACAGGTCGATGGTGTTCTGATCGATCTGCGCGTCCTCGCCGCGTTCCTGCTCGAGGAACTTGGTGACGGTGGTGCGCTTCTTGTCCGTGTCCTGCGCGGTGAATTCACTGCACGGGGTGTCCCCACCCTTGTTGACCGCCTTCTCCGCCTCGGCACATCCTGCCGCGAGCGTGCCGAGCGCGACCACGGCGAGCGCCGTGGCGCAGGCCTTCCTCCGTAGCGTCATCGTTCGCCTTTCCTTCGCAAGGGCCCGGCAATCCGGGCCTCGTTGCCCGCTTTACCCGAATTCGGCCGGTCGAATACGACGACGGCTCGCCCGGGCGCGGCGCGCGTGACGGCCGGTGCGCCTGCGGGAGTGCAACAATCGGCAGAGAGTTCCGCCTGTACACAGTTCCATTCGGATGGCCTGCCGTGACCTGCGTTCACGGTTGACCCGCGAGGCACACGTCTCGCCGCGGAGAGGATCGGACCGATGCATGAGGGTGGCGCGACAACCAACCGGCCGGACCTACCGGACGGCGACTCCGCCAGTAATGGGCAGGTCGTCCGCATCGCGTCGGTAGCGGCGCTCGGCGGTTTGCTGTTCGGCTACGACAGCGCCGTGATCAACGGCGCCGTCGCCGCGATTCAGGACGAATTCGATGTCGCCGACGCCGCGCTCGGCTTCGCCGTCGCCTCGGCCCTGCTCGGCGCCGCAGCCGGTGCCATGACAGCGGGGCGCATCGCCGACCGCATCGGCCGCATCAAGGTCATGAAGATCGCCGCCCTGCTGTTCCTTATCAGCGCGATCGGCACAGCCTTCGCCCCCGACCTGTGGGTGCTGGTGCTCGGCCGCGTCATCGGCGGGCTCGGCGTCGGCGTGGCCTCGGTGATCGCGCCCGCCTATATCGCCGAAACTTCCCCCGCCAACATCCGCGGCCGGCTCGGGTCGCTGCAACAGCTCGCCATCGTCCTCGGCATCTTCTTGTCACTGCTGGTCGACTACGTCCTGGCCCATCTGGCCGGCGGCGCGGGCGAGCAGCTGTGGTTCGGGCTCGAAGCCTGGCGGTGGATGTTCCTGTCGATGGCGGTTCCGGCCGTGGTCTACGGCCTGCTCGCCTCGACGATCCCCGAATCCCCGCGCTTCCTCGTGGCGACCCATCGGATTCCCGAAGCACGCAGTGTGCTGTCGACGCTGTTCGGCCAGCGCAACCTCGAGGTCACCATCGGCCGCATCGAGCACAGCCTCGAGGGTGAAACCAAACCGTCGTGGCGCGATCTGAAGAATCCCGCGGGCAAGATCTACCCGATCGTCTGGATCGGCCTGATGCTCTCGGTGTTCCAGCAGGCGGTCGGCATCAACGTGATCTTCTACTACTCGAACGTGCTGTGGGAAGCAGTGGGTTTCGAGGAGTCCAGCTCGTTCCAGATCAGTGTGTTCACCTCGGTGGTCAATATCGCCACCACCATCGTGGCGATCATGCTGGTCGACAAGGTCGGGCGCAGACCGCTGCTGCTCACCGGTTCCATCGGCATGACCATCACCCTGGCCACCATGGCGGTGTGCTTCGGGACCGCGCCGCAGGTGCCCAATGCCGAGGGGGTGCTCGAACCGCACCTGACCGGTGTGCCCGGTGTCCTCGCGCTCGTCGCGGCCAATCTGTTCGTGGTGTTCTTCGGGATGAGCTGGGGGCCGGTGGTCTGGGTGCTGCTGGGTGAGATGTTCCCCAATCGCATTCGCGGAGCGGCGCTCTCGCTCGCCGCCGCCGGTCAGTGGGCGGCCAACTGGGCGATCACGGTCAGCTTCCCCAGCCTGAAGACGTTCTCGCTGGGTTTCGCCTACGGCATGTACGCGGTGTTCGCGCTGCTGTCGCTGCTGTTCGTCGCCAGGTTCGTGCCCGAGACCAAGGGCAAATCGCTCGAGGACATGGACGAGGCCACCGGCTACCAGCATCCGACCGCGACCGCCTGATCCGCACCTTCGATCACCTCCCGGAGGGCCGCCATGAACCCGTGGATCGTTGTCGAGAACGAATGGGACCCGCACCGCGCCAATTATTTCGAGACCATCTTCACCGTCGGTAACGGCCGCCTCGGTACCAGGGGCTCGCTCGAGGAGCGGCATACCGGCTCGCTGCCCGGCACCTTTCTGGCCGGGGTGTACGACGCCTTCGACGCGCCGGTCGTCGACCTGGTGAACGCGCCGGACTGGCTGGTCACCGAGGTGTTCGCCGACGGAACCCGGCTCGACACCGAATCGGCGTCGGTTCTCCGCCATCACCGCGAGCTCGACCTGCGCCGCGGGGTCCTCACCCGCGAGACCGAATTCGCGCTGGCCGACGGTGCGCGCTTCGTGCTGCGCACCGAACGTTTCGCGAGCATGGCCGATCGCGATCTGTGCTGCCTGCGGGTTCGGGTGACCGCGCTGGATCGCGCGGCAACGGTGACGATCCGCACCGGCATCGACGGGCACCGGCGCAATCTCGAGCGGCTGCCCACCTACCGTGAGGACACCGAGTTCGGGTACGACCGCAAGTGGGACAAGTGGGCTTTGTCCACCCATTTGCGTTCCACCGGAACCGGATTCACCGATGACGTGGGAATGCTCGAATGCCGCACGATCGACAGCGGCGTCGATCTGGCCTACGCGTTGCGCACTGAATTGCCGTCGACACCCGAACGCCGGGTGGAGCTGCGCACTCATGAGTCGGTCGCGGTCGACGTGGACTTCGCCGTGGGGACGGGTGAGACGGTCGGCGTCGACAAATTCGTCGGCGTCGCCACCAGCCGTGATCCCGAAGCCGCTGCGGCACCGAATGATCGGGCGCGAACGACCGTCACAAGGGTCGCCGATTTCGACCAGGCGAACGCGGCGAACGCGGCGGCGTGGGACCGGTTGTGGGCCGAATCCGACTGCGAGGTGGTCGGCAACGACCGCGTCACCCAGGCATTGCGGTTCGCCGTCTATCACCTGCTCATCGCCGCCAACCCGGACGACCCGACGGTGAGTATCGGCGCCAAATCCCTGTCCGGCGAAGGGTATCGCGGCCACGTCTTCTGGGACACCGAGATCATGCTGCTGCCGTTCTACCTGTTCACCCAGCCGCGTGCGGCTCGCGCGCTGCTCGGTTACCGCCACCACACCCTGCCCGGTGCCCGCGAGGTGGCCGCCGACAACGGCGCCACCGGTGCCCGCTTTCCGTGGGAATCGGCGGACACAGGCCGTGAGGAATGCCCGCAGTACACCCACGACGGCTCCGGCCGCTTCTACACCAGGGAGGAGGAACTGCACGTCACCGCCGATGTCGCGTACGCCATCATGCGCTACACCGAGGTCACCGGCGACGAGACGTACCTGTTCACCGAGGGTGCGCCGATCCTGTTCGAGACCGCCCGCTACTGGGTACAGCGATGCGAACCCGAAGGCGATGCGCTGGTGCTGCGAACAGTGATGGGGCCGGACGAATTCCATTCCCACGTCGACAACAACGCCTTCACCAACCGGCTGGTGCGCTGGCACCTGGAACAGGCTGCGGCGGTCTATCGGCGGATGACCGCCGAACAACCGGAACTGCTTGCCGCCCTTACTGAACCGTTGGCGCTGTCGGCGGCCGAAGCCGAGCAATGGGTCGAAGCGGCCCGGCGAATCCGCGTGCCGGTCGACCCCGACTGCGGGGTGATCGAGCAGTTCGACGGCTATTTCGAACGCACCGTCGTCCCCATCACCGAATGGGACGACAACGACATGCCGCGATACCCGGCGGGTTTCGACCACTTCAACTGTGAGGGCACGTCGCTGCTCAAACAGCCCGACGTGGTGATGCTCATGCACCTGCTGCCCGAGGAGTACTCGCTCGAGACACGCAGGCAGAACTACTTGTTCTACGAGGCGCGAACACTGCACAAATCGTCGCTGAGCCCCTCCATCCATGCCATCGTCGGCTTGCGGGTGGGCGAGGCGGGCACGGCCGAAAGGTACTTCGGCCGTGCGGCATTCGTCGATCTCGACGACAATCAGGGCAATACGGAAGAGGGCATGCACATCGCTTCGGCGGCGGGCACCTGGCAGGTCGCCACGCATGGGTTCGGCGGTTTCCAGGCCACCCGCGAGGGATTGCGGTTCGCCCCCGCGCTGCCGGCGTCGTGGCAGCGGTTGCGGTTCTCGGTGCACTGGCACGGGCGGGTGGTGCGCGTCGACCTCGGCCACCACGACGCCCGGTTCGAGTTGATCGGCGACGGCCCCGCCGAAACCATCAGCGTGTGGGGCGACCCCGTGCGGGTGTGGCCGGGCGAGGTCGTCGAGGTACGCGCGCCCGAAAGCGTCGCCTCGTGACCGAGCGGGTGGCCGTACAGCAGGCCGCCGCCGTGCTGTTCGACCTGGACGGGGTCCTGACCGATACCGCTGCCGTGCACCGCCGCGCGTGGACCACGCTGTTCACCGAGTTCCTGCCCCCACAGGTCGCACCGTTCACCGATGACGACTACTACGACCTCGTCGACGGCAAACCACGGATCGACGGTGTGCGAGCGGTGCTGTCCTCGCGCGGGCTGCGACTACCCGACGGCACCGTCGACGACGTTCCTGAGGCAGCCACCGTGCACGGCCTCGGCAACCGGAAGAACGGGCGATTCACCGAGATCGTGCACCGCGACGGGGTCGACGTGTTCGACGGCTCGCTGCGTCTGGTCGATGCTCTTGCGGCGCTCCGGATTCCGATGGGAGTGGTATCCAGTTCGCGCAACGCGGTGCTGGTGCTCGACACCGCCGGACTGCTCGGCAGGTTCGCGGTGATCGTCGACGGCGCCGTCGCCGAGCGTGACGGGCTTGCGGGCAAGCCCGATCCGGCGATGTTTCTCGCCGCCGCCCGAGCACTGGGTGTCGAACCCGCCGAGACGATCGTCATCGAGGACGCGGTATCGGGCGTCGAGGCAGGTCGTCGGGGTGGTTTCCGGGTGATCGGGGTCGATCGCGGCACGGGCCCGGCCGCCCTGCGCGCCGCGGGCGCCGATGTGGTGATCGGTGATCTGGCCGACCTTCTCACCTAGGCCCTGTTTGTGTTCGGTGGCCCCGGGTAGACGCCCCGTGGGTCCCAAGGATGGCCCATCGATCACCTGTGGTCGAGCGTTCTGTCCGGAAGGAATGCCATGAGCTTGGCAGACAAGGCGAAGAACAAGGCCGAAGAGCTGGCCGGCAAGGCCAAGGAAGCGACCGGCAAGGCCACCGACGACCGCGATCTGCAGAACGAGGGCCGCGGCGACCAGGCCAAGTCCAACCTGAAGGATGCCGGCGAGAAGGTCAAGGACGCCTTCCGCGACTGATCCGGCTCCTCTTTCGAATTGTGGCCCCCGGCTGACAAAGCCGGGGGCCACAGTTGTATTCCTTGACAGGAATATTCTTCACAGTGAATACTTCTGGGCATGGAAGAGATCGCAGCCGCACTCGGCGACAGCGCACGGTGGCGCATCGTCGAACTCCTCGCGCAGCGGCCTCGGTCGGTCGGCGAACTCGCCACCCACACCGGGTTGCGTCAGCCGCAGACGACCAAGCACCTCCAAACCCTCGCCAAGGCGGGCCTCGTCTCGGTGTTCCCGCTCGGGCAGCGCCGGGTCTACGCCGTGGAACCCGGACCGTTGCGGGAGCTCGACAAGCGGTTGCGCGCGATGCTCGCGACCATCGAGGAGCACGCCGACGAGCGAGATGTGGTGGAGCGCTATCTGGCCGCCATCGAAGCCGAAACCGCTGCCGCGCAGCATGATCGGTGGGCCGACGGGCGCAGCTTCGCTTTCGAGCGGACGTTCGGAGTCGCACCCGAGGCACTGTGGCGGCACTGGGTGGATCCGGATCTGCTCGCGGATTGGTGGGTGCCGCCGTCGATGACCATCACCGACTGCCGGATCGAGCAGTTTCCCGGCGGCCGGGTGGTGCTCGACTACCGCGACGACGACGGCGGGCGTTACCGGTCGACCGGACGGGTCATCGAGGCCGACGAACACCACCGCCTCGTCTTCGACCTGTCGGTACTCGACGCGGCAGGCGAGGTCTCCTTCACCGGCAACTACACCCTCACCTTCGAGCCCGACGGGTCCGGGACCCGATTCCGGCTCGACCTCGTCGTCACCGAAACCACGGTGGCGGCAGCCTCTTTCATCGCCGGTATCGAAACCGGCTGGTCCCAGGTCCTCGACAACCTCGACAGGAAAGCCCGATCATGAGCACTCGCCGCGTCACCACCAACATCAGCCTCACCCTCGACGGCCGCTACCACGGACCGGCTGGCCCGTCCGATCTCGGCACCATCGTCACTTACGCGAGCACCGAAACCGCCCGTGACTACCTCAGCGGAATTCACGCCGACGCGACAACCGCGGTCCTCGGGCGCAGCAACGCCGAAGGATTCCTCGGCTACTGGCCGACCGTCGCCGCCGACGAGAACGCCGATCCGCGCGACCGCGCCTACGCGAAGTGGCTCGTCGACGTGGACAAGGTGGTGCTGTCGAGCACGCTCACCGAATCACCCTGGGAGCGAACGCGCGTCGTGAACGCACCCGCCGCCGAGGTGATCACCGACTTGAAGAGCTCTGGTACCGGCGACATCCTGGTCAACACCAGCCCGACGATCGTGGCCGATCTGCTCGCGGCCGATCTGATCGACCGCCTGCATCTGATGATCGTTCCCGAGATCGCCGGGGGTGGCGCGCTGTTCTTCACCGACGGGCTGCCGGCTTCCCGGTGGACACTGACCAGCCACACCGCCGGCGCATCCGGCGAACTCGCCCTCGTCTACGACCGCGCACGCTGAACCGACCCGACCGCTACGGCCGTGGCGCCAGGTCGGCGAGCGCGTTGAGAACGAACTCGTTCACCGGGTCCGTGCGTTCCAGATGGACCAGATGCCCCGCACCCGGAACCTGCACTACCGCACGCAGATCCGTCACATTGGCGCGCAGTGTGGCCAGCGGGTCGCGGCCGCTGAACCCCTCCATGTCGGGGTCGTTCTCGCCGTAGAGGAAATAGGTCGGGACGGTCACGGGGCGATCGGCCAGCGACTCGGTGAGGTGCCAGTTGCGGTCGAGGTTGCGATACCAGTTGAGGCCGCCGGTGAACCCGGTGCGTTCGAATTCGGTGGCGAGGGTGTCGAATTCGGACTCACCGAGCCAGGACCACGGCAGATCGGGGGCTTTCGGCAGGACATCGAGATAGCCGAGCCCCGGCGGGTTCTTCCAGGTGTCGAGGTAGTGGTAGTCCCCGGAGAGCGAGTAGTAGACCCTGGCCAGGAATTCGCGGGGCCGCTCGGCGAGTTCGGCGTCGGCACGGCCGGGTTCCTGGAAATAGGACAGGTGCAGGAAGTGGCGCTGGGCGGCCTTGGTCCAGAAATCGGACGGCGGGCGGGGTGGGCGCGGTGCGAAGGGATTGTTCAGTACCACCGCGGCGGCCACCCGCTCGGGCGCACGCAACGACAGCTCCCACACCAGCTGGGCGCCGAAGTCGAGGCCGACGAAAACCGCCTGCCGCGCGCCGATGTCGTCGAGCAGGGCGAGCAGATCGCCGATCACGGCCGCATTCGTGTACGCCTCGACATCGGCGGGCGCCTGCGTGCGTCCGTAGCCGCGCAGATCGGGCGCGATCGCGTGGAAACCCGCCTCGGCGACGGCCGCGAGCTGGCGGTGCCAGATGTAGCCGGTGTGCGGGAAGCCGTGGCAGAACACCACCGGATACCCCTGCCCCTGCTCGGTCACATGTAACCGGACGTCGCCGGCGTCCAGGAATCGATGCCGAAGTTCCACCAGCGCCTCCAAGAATCTAGAACGTGTTCCTATTTCAAGGTAGTGTCCCGAGGCCATGAGCGGAACACCCAAGATTCTCGGCGGACGGGTCGCGGTAGTGACCGGAGCCAGCCGCGGCATCGGCAAAGGCATTGCCCAGGAACTCGGCGCGGCGGGCGCGACGGTGTACGTCACCGGTCGCACGACCACCGCGGGCAGGCTCCCCGGCACCGTGCACGACACCGCCGCCGAGGTGACCGCCCTCGGCGGGCTCGGTGTGGCGGTGGTCTGCGATCATCGCGACGACGGGGCGGTCGAGGAACTGTTCACGCGGGTGCGCGCCGAACAGGGCCGCCTCGACGTGCTGGTGAACAATGTCTACAACTCCCCCGCCGCCGCCCGCTGGCTCGGCCGCAAATTCTGGGAGGTACCGCCTGCGGCCTGGGACGAGACGTTCGACATCGGCGTCCGATCGCATTACGCGGCAAGCGTTTTCGCCGCGCCGTTGCTGATCGAGTCGAAGGGTTTGATCGTCAATATCTCCTCCCCCGGTTCGCAGCGCTACCTGCACAACGCGGTGTACGGGGTCGCCAAGACCGCCCTGGACCGGCTCACCGCCGACCTCGCCCACGATCTCGACGGCACCGCGACCACCGCGGTATCCCTCTGGCCCGGCATCGTGAATACCGAACTGCTGCAGATGGTTCCCGCCGACGACCAGGGCCGTCGCCTGGTGACCTTGCCCGGCGAAGGAACCTTCGATCTGAACGCCGCCGAGACACCGAGGTTTCCCGGCCGGGCCGTTGTCGCCCTGGCCGCCGACCCCGACCGACTCGCGCGCACCGGAAAGGCGTGGAAGGTCGCCGATCTGGCCGAGGATTACGGATTCACCGACGTGGACGGCCGCGTTCCCCGCAACGATCCCTAGCCTGTCCACGCACGCAGTTTCTCCGGATTCCGCATCACCCAGATCCGGCTGATCCGATCGTCGATGATGTCGAAGGAGTAGACCGAGATAACCTTCCCGTCGGCCTCGGCGACCAGACCGAGCTGCCCGTTCACCATGCGTTCCACCAGCACCACTGTCGACAACCGCGTGCCGATGTGGATCCACGCCGTCGCGATCTCACTGCTGCCGACCAGCGGCTCCAGGAAGGCGGGAACCAGCCCACCGCTGTCCGCCGTCGCGATCGCGGTCGGGTCGAGCAACCCGACGAGTCCCTCGATATCGCCCGCCTCCCAGGCCCGTTTGAAATTCCGCACCACCTCGGCGCGCGCGGTTTCAGGTGGGCGCGGTGAGGTGTCGATGCGACGGCGGGCGCTCGAGGCGAGCTGACGGCACGCGGCCGGAGTGCGCCCCACCACCTCGGCTATTTCGGCGAAGGAGTAGCGGAACACGTCGTGCAACACGAAGGCCACCCGCTCGGCGGGGGTCATGGAGTCGAGCACGACGAGGAAGGCCATGCTGATCGACTCGTCGAGCGTCACCCGATCGGCGGGGTCGGGCGCTGCGGTACCGCCGAAGAAGTCGGAACGGCCGGGGACCGGTTCCGGAATCCATTCGCCCACATAGCGTTCCCGGCGGGCGCGGGCGGAGCCGAGCAGGTCGAGACAGATGCGCCCCGCCACCGTCGTCAGCCAGGCACCGGGCGTGGTCACCTCGGCGCGGCGCTGTTCGCTCATCGCGTACCAGCGCGCATAGGTCTCCTGCACCACGTCCTCGGCCTCGGCCAGCGATCCGAGCAGCCGGTAGGCGAGATTGAGCAACTGGCGGCGCTCACTCATCACCTCGGACAGGTGGGGGTCGGTCATGATCGGCTCCTCGCGGTCGGTTCCCTCACCATGACCGACGAAACAGCGCCCCGATCTGTGAGGGCCTGACATTTCCGGCGTCCGCGTCGTCGGAAGGTCATGATCAGAATCGGCATCATTCTCGGCAGCACCCGATCCAACCGTAACGGAGCCCAGGTCGCCCGATGGGTGCTGGATTCGGCGTCGCGACGCGGCGACGCCGAATTCGAGCTCGTCGACCTGCGCGACCACCCGCTCCCGCACTTCGACGAGACAACGCCACCGATGTTCGGCCCGTCGGAGAACGAACACACCCGCTCCTGGGCCGCCCGGATCGCACCGTTCGACGGGTTCGTCATCGTCACCCCCGAGTACAACGGCGGTGTCCCCGGCGTCCTGAAGAACGCCCTCGACCACGCCTTCGCGGAATGGACCGACAAGACCGTCGCCTTCGTCGGGTACGGCGTCAACGGCGGCGCCCGCTCCGTGGTGCAATTGCGCACCGTGTGCGGGACGCTGGGGATGGCCGACATCGGCCATTCGGTCTCGATCGGCGTGCTCACCGATTTCGAGAACGCCACCACCTTCGTCGCGCGCGAGCACCACGACCTCGCGTTGCGCAAGACGCTGGACCAGCTCGTCGCGTGGACCACAGCCCTGGCACCGCTGCGGCGGCCCGCCGACGAAACCGCCGAGATCCGCGCACAGATCGACCGGCTGGTCGAGTGTCTGCGGAACAAGGACCTCGACGGCATCGGCGCCCTCTACACCGACGACGCCGTGTCGTTCGATATCGAGCCACCCCTGCAACACTGCGGGAGGGCGGCGAAGCTGGCGAACTGGGCACGGGTATTCCAGGTGTTCGACACCCTGACCTACGAGTTCCACGACCTGACCTTCACGACCGGCAACGAGGTGGCGTACGGGCACGGTTTCGGCAGGCTGCGCGGCACACTGCGCGACGGCGCTGTCACCGACGGCATGTGGGTGCGCGCGACGCTGTGCCTGCGCAAGGTCGGTGGCAGCTGGTTGATCGCCCACGACCAGGTCTCGGTGCCGCTCGATATCCCGAGCGGCAAGGCGCTCACCGACCTGGAGCCCTGACGGTCAGCCTCCGGCCGCGGCGCGGCTGCGGCCGACAGCCAGGTCCGACAGCCGGTCGAGGGTTTCGCGGTTGCGTGGGGTCAGCAACAACTCCTGCGCGGCGCGTGGGACGAGCTTGCCCGGCCCGCGCACGGCCAGTTCCCCCATCCGCACCTCGGTCGTGGCCGGGGCGACCTCGCGCAGCTCGAAGCGGATGACAGCCGCGCCCATCGGCCACAACCGCGCGTCGAGTTCCAGCGTGTGCGGTGCGTCCGATGCCCGCACCTCGGTGGTGTCCTCGATGACGAGGGGCCACGGCCCCACGCTGTGATGGATGCGGGTACCGACCGCGGGCCAGCCCTTGTCCACGCGGCGAATGTGCGAGGCGCCCACAACCCAGCCCGAATACGACCACCCGTCCGCGAGCACCGCGAAGACGTCGTCCACTCCGGCGGGCACGGTGAGTTGCACCCAGATCATGTCCTCGTGCACGGCTCCTCCTACACGCTGTCGACGAGGGCGTCGTGCCCGGCGCGGCGGGCACAGTTGGCGCAGCAGAAGACGGTCTGTCCGGCCTCGACCCCGTGGCCGAGAACCCGGCATCCGCAGTGCGCGCAGTCGGGTGCCAGCTTCGATGCGGCGCATTCGATGCTGTCGAATGTCCAGCTCTGCCCGTCGCGGCTCACGGTGAACGCGCGCGCGTAGTCGTTGCCACACGTCTCACAGACGGCCATGCTTCACCTCTTTCGGATCGGTGGACAGCGGGCGTTTACCCGGTGCGGCCGAACCGAACCGACCTTTTGGTTGAAATCCCGAGAAACGGATATTCGCCTGTCACAGAGTTCTTTGCCCGGCCCGGTGAAGGTGGGTGGTCGACATGTCCGGACACAAGTCGAACGACGCGACGATGCCGTCGGACATCTCGGATCACAAGCCCTTCTTCGACCGTTTCGCCACGGGCGCAAGCAATTTCGCGTCCAAGGCTTGGTTCTTCGCCGCCTGCCTCACCCTGGTCCTGATCTGGGCACCTTCGGTGTTCCTTTTCCCGAGCATCGACACCTGGCAACTGGTGATCAACACGGCGACCACGATCGTCACCTTCCTGCTCGTGGCGTTGCTGCAGAACACCCAGGCCCGCAACGACGACGCCGCCCAGCACAAGCTCAACGCGCTCGCCGCCGGTCTCGCGGCGCTGATGGGTGAATTGAGCAACGAGTATCCGGCACTGGACAGGGAACGGCAGGAACTGTCCGACGCCGTTGGCCTGGAAGATCGCGAAAGCAGCGAATAGCTCAGTCCGTCTCCGGCCCCTTGCGGTAGACCAGCGGCTGGACCACCCACAGACCGAGGAACACGATCGAGGCGACGACTCCGGCGACGATGCCCGCCGTGGTCCCGGCCACCACATCGAAGATCAGCACGGCGATGCCGGTGAGCGCGACCCCGAGCAGGGCGATACCGGCCAGCGCGAGCCGGTGCGCGCCGGTGACCAGGGCATCGAGCCGGTGCCTGCGGAACAGCAGCCGATGCATTGCCACCGGGGCGACCAGCAGGGCGGTCGCGGCGATCGACGCGGTGACGACGACGAGGTATACCACCCGCAATTCCGTGCTGAGGGCGTCGAAATGGGACTGGAACGGCAAGGTCAGCAAGATACCGGTGAGTACTTGCACACCGGTCTGCAGCACCCGCAGTTCCTGCAGCAAGGAGGCCCAGTTGCGGTCGAGACGCTGGATGGTGTTCTCACCACGCACCCGTCGATTCCAGTCGGCGTCATCGTCGTCCATCACCGCTCCTCGTCGCCCGGGGGCCGATGCCCTCCTTGCGCGCATACCCGGCACACACCGCCCGAATCCCGCCACCGACCGGCGTACCCGTGATTGAGCGGCGCGCGGCCGGGTAGTGCGACGGTGTGGTCGAGAACAACGGCCACATGCCAGAAGACCAGACGACACGAGGAGGGCATTCATGCCTGATCCGAACAACCCTGGACAGTTCGGCAACCGAAACGACACCCAGGAGCAGGCGGCCCGTGGCGGCCAGGCCAGCAGCGGCAGCTTCGGCGATCGTAATTCCGCCGACCCGCGCGAGGCAGGCCGCAAGGGCGCCCAGGCGCAGCCCACCGAGGCCAAGCGCGAGGGCGGTCAGCACAGCCACGGCGGCCGCTGACCCCCTGCTACCGACCCCGGGCCTGGCACGATGCCGGGCCCGGGGTGTCCCCGGCGAAAGGTGGTGGCCTGATGACCGCCGAGATCTCGGACCTGTTGCAGACGCTGACCCGTGTGGTCAACACCCTGCACGACAACGGCATTCGCTTCGCGGTGGCCGGCGGCTGCGCGGTGTACGCGCACGGCGGCCCGGCCAGCGATCACGACGTGGACATCTTCCTCCGCGCCGAGGACGCCTATGCCGCGCGGGACGCGTTGGCGGCCAAGGGCTTACGGCCCGTCGATCCACCGGAGAACTGGCTGACCAAGGTTTATGACGGCGAGATCCTCGTCGACCTGATCTTCCGCACGAACCATCGCACCGTCGACGACGACCTGCTCGACCGTGCCGAGTCGATGCCGGTCGGCCCGGCGACCGCACCGGTGCTCCCCGCCACCGACGTGCTGGTCGACAAACTCATGGTGCTCGACGCGCACCGTCTCGATTTCACCCGCCTGCTCGAGGTCGCCCGCGCCCTGCGCGAACAGATCGACTGGGCTCAGGTGCACCGCGACACGGCCGAATCGCCTTACGCGCGGGCATTTCTCGGGCTGCTCGACGACCTCGGCGTCCACCACGTACCACCCGCGCCCGCCGCCGAACCACCGCAGTACGTGGTCGCCAACCTGCGCCGCGCCTTCGCCGAGGATCCGCGGACCGCGACGATGAGTGTGCACGTGACGCTGCGCTCCGATGTCGTCGTACTCACCGGCGAGGTCGCCGACGCTCAGAGCAGGCGGGCACTGGAGGCCGTGCTGCACGAGCGGATCGGTGACCTGCGGGTCCACAACGACGTGCGGGTACGCAGACCCGCCGAACCGGCCGAACCGGAAGTGCTGAGGTGAGTGGGATGCGCGTAGCGGCGGTAGGCGATGTGCACCTCGGCGCGGATTCGCGTGGTCGGTGCAGGCCGGTGTTCGAACGGCTGCCAGAGCACGCGGATGTGTTGCTGCTCGCCGGTGACCTCACCCGCCTGGGCACCCTCGAGGAGGCGGAGGTGGTGGCGAGCGAGTTCGGCGATCTCGACGTCCCGGTTGTGGCGGTGCTCGGCAATCACGACTATCACAGCGACCGCGAGCAGGAGATGAGCGCGCTGCTGTCCGCGCACGGCATCACCGTGCTCGAGGGCACCTCGACGGTGCTCACCATCGGTGAACGCACGCTCGGCATCGCGGGGACCAAGGGTTTCGGCGGCGGGTTCGCCGGCAAGTGCGCGAGCGCCTTCGGCGAACCGCAGATGCGCGAGTTCGCGACCCACACAGTCGAGCTCGCGCAACAGCTCCACACGGCGCTGAGCCGGCTCGACACCGACGTGACCATCGCACTCACCCACTACTCGCCCGTGTCGGACACCTTGCACGGCGAGCCGCCGGAGATCTACCCGTTTCTCGGCTCCTACCTGCTCGGGGAGGCGATCGATGCGTGCGGCGCCGACCTGGCGGTCCACGGTCACGCCCACGCGGGCACCGAACGCGGCACCACCCCGGGCGGAATCCGGGTGCGCAATGTCGCCCAGCCGGTGATCGGTACCGAATACGCCGTCTACGACCTGGCGCCCGCCACGTCGTCGGCATACATCTGAAGGAGGATTCTCATGGTTTCGCAGGACACCATCGCCCAGCTACGCCAGGACATCACCACGGCCGCCGACGCGGGCGACGAGGCAACGGCGCAGCGTCTGCGCCGGGAACTGTCGGAGGCACTCGCGGCGGCGGGCCGAGACGATCAGGACGACCCGGCCGGTCCGTGACCGCGCTGCGACCGGACGGTCGCCGCGCTCCAGACCACCAGCCAACCGGACGCCGCCATATAGAGGGCATAGGCAGAAATGACCAGTTCGGGCCCATAGTTGGCGAACCAGTCGCCGAGGCGCAGGAGCGCGATCAGGCCGAGGCCGACCAGGAACATGCCGAGCACCAGGCTCGGAATCGCCAGCGGGGCGATGGAGTCGTCGGTGACGTGGCGGTCACGCTTGGTAACTGACAGATTGCTGTTCGGTTCGAAGTAGATGCTGCTCATAGTCACGAGCTCCCTTCCGGACGGCCGTCCCGACACAGCCGGTAGGTCAAACCACGCAGGTGGCGCGCGCAGTGATCACAAACGGTTAACGTTCAGCAATATCGAGCGTGCCAGGTCTAACCGGAGGATAACAGACCATGTGATCTGGGTCACATCGAATAGATGTTCGACACGAAGCGATAACGGTTGTTACATTTCCCAGGAATAGGCGTTCGAACTGGAATAGTCCGACAATTCTGGACAATTGCCCAGCAAGCCGACAATGATGTGATTTATAGAACCGTTATAGCCTCTGAGGTGCGTAAACGTGCCTCGAGACAGACATCGGAGCGGTTTGTGACCGGAGCGAGTCGGCGGCACCGGAATCGGCGCCCATTTCGTGTCGTGCACACGCGCGCGACATACGGGTGCGTTCGAGTGTTTGAACGGCGCACGTTCGGCTATCGTCCATCCAGTTTCTTTTCGATGCTGCTGGATCGTTCGTGTCGCTTCGCCGAATCATGTGCCGCGTGAGGATCCACGCCTCGTGATTCTGCGACCCTCTCAAACGAAGGACGCCGGTCACCATGCCCGCACCCGTTATCCTCGACGGCCGCATCGTACGGCTGGAACCCCTTGCACCCCACCACGTTCCCGGTCTGGCAGCGGCCGCGCAGGCGCTGCGTGGCCAACCGGGGTTCACCGTCGTCCCGCACGGCGAACAGGAAGCGCGCACGTATGTCTTCCAGGCCGAGGCCGCCCAGCTGGCGGGTTCGGCGCTGGCCTTCGCCATCGTCATGATCGGTGACGAATGCGTGGTCGGCGCCACCCGCTTCACCCGCCTCGACTACTGGCAGGGTCCGCTCACCTGGCCGCTGTCGGCCGAACCGGTCACCGCCTCCCCCGGCGGCGCGATTCCCGACGCCGTGGAGATCGGCAACACCTGGCTCACCCCCGCCGTGCGCGGGGGCCAGGTGAATCTCGACTCCAAGCTGCTGTTGCTCACCCACGCCTTCGACACGTGGCGGGTGCGCCGGGTGACCCTGCGCGCCGACGCCCGCAACCTGCGCTCCCGGGCGGCCATCGAACGGCTCGGCGCGGTCAGCGACGGTGTACGCCGGGCGCATTCCCGTGGCCTCGACGGCGAGGTACGCGACACCGCGTTCTATTCGATCCTGCGCGACGAATGGCCGGGGGTGCGCGAGCGGATCATGGAACAACTGGCCGCCCGCGCCGCGCAACGACGGGCGCCGCTCATCCCGGCCACCGCCGAGGCGTTGCGCGCCCTCACCGCCTCGATCGGCTGAACCAGGTCAGCGTCCCGTTCCGCCGTGCACGACGGCCACCTCCGCCCCGCCCAGGTCGAAGGCGCGGTGCAGGATGCGCACCGCCTCGTCGAGGTCGGTGTCGCGGACCAGCACGGAGATGCGGATCTCGGAGGTGGCGATGAGGTCGAGATTGATGCCCGCTGCCGCCAGTGCCTCACAGAAGGTCGCGGTGACGCCGGGATTGTTGCGCATGCCCGCACCGATGAGCGATACCTTGCCGACGCGGTCGTCGTAGCGCACATCGGCGAAGCCGATCTCGGCGCGACGCGAGCGCAACAGCGCGACCGCGCGGTCGCCGTCGGCGGCGGGCAGCGTGAAGGTGATGTCGGTGCGGCCGGTTCCGGTGTTCTGCACGACCATGTCGATGCCCACCTCGGCATCGGCCACGGCACGGAACACCTGCGCGGCGTAACCGGGTTCGTCGGGCACGCCGACCACGGTCACCTTGGCCTCGTTGCGGTCGTGCGCGACTCCGGTGAGCACGGCCTGGTCGGCGGGGATGTCGGCCATCGAGCCGAACACGGTGGTGCCGACGGTGTCGGTGTAGGACGAGCGAACATGCACCGGGACCTGGTAGCGGCGGGCGTACTCGACGCAGCGCAGCATGAGCACCTTGGAGCCGCACGCCGCCATCTCGAGCATCTCCTCGTAGGAGACCTGGTCGAGTTTCTGGGCATCGCCGACGATGCGCGGGTCGGCGGTGAACACGCCGTCGACATCGGTGTAGATCTCGCACACGTCGGCGTGCAGCGCGGCCGCCAAGGCGACGGCGGTGGTGTCGGAGCCGCCTCGACCGAGCGTGGTGACGTCACGGCTGTCCTGACTCACGCCCTGGAAGCCCGCGACCAGCACGATCTCGCCGTCGTCGAGGGCGCGCCGCACCCGGCCGGGATCGACCTCGATGATCTTGGCGTTGCCGTGCGCGCCGGTGGTGATCACCCCGGCCTGTGAACCGGTGAGCGAACGCGCCTCCGCGCCGAGGGAATGAATGGCCATGGCCACCAACGCGTTCGAGATCCGCTCGCCCGAGGTGAGCAGCATGTCCATCTCCCTCGGCGGCGGTGCCGGCGCCACCTGACCCGCCAGATCCAGCAATTCGTCGGTGGTGTCGCCCATCGCCGAGCACACGACAACCACG
The DNA here is from genome assembly GCF_040639775.1 of Nocardia sp. NPDC023733. Lineage (NCBI taxonomy): Bacteria > Bacillati > Actinomycetota > Actinomycetes > Mycobacteriales > Nocardiaceae > Nocardia > Nocardia sp. NPDC023733. The sequence goes on from NZ_JBFAAN010000001.1 coordinate 2,469,659, forward strand.
TCGTTGCCCTGCTTCTTGGTCTCCACGATCCGCTCGGCGACCCGGCGGATGCGCTCCGCGGTCGCGACCGACGAGCCACCGAATTTCTGTACAACCAGGGCCATCCCGCTGTCCTCTCCCTGCTCGCCCGCGAGGTACTCGCGGGTAACTCCCGTCGAGTATCCCGGCAATCCGGGCGTGGCTGGGCGGTTTGTGACGCGAAAAGTGGTGCCGCCGTGCCGTTTCTGGCGGGATACTGGCCGCATGGGGGTGGCGCGCGTGCGCCGGCTCCGATGTTCGGCGGTTCTCGGCGTTAGGCGAATTCGTATGGCTACTCGGCACTTTCGTTCCCGTTCGTTGCGTGTCGCGGTGCTCGGCACCGGGGCGCAGGCCGGGGAGGTGGTGCGGATCATCGCCGAATCCACCGACGAACTGAGCGCACGAGCCGGGGCGCGATTGACCCTCGACACGGACGCGGCCGACCTCGTCGTCGACACCACCGCGACCGCCGAGAGCTTGGACGCCGTCCTCGACGCATTGCGGGCGGGGCGTTCGGTGGTGACCGCGAATACCGCGCTCATCGCCTCGCACGGTGCCGAATTGATGTCGGCTGCCGAGGAATTCGGGGCGGATCTGTGTTTCGAGGCCGCCGTTGCGGGCGGGGTGCCGGTGGTCCGGCCGCTCACGCAGTCGCTGTCGGGCGATCGCGTGCGCGAGGTGCTCGGCGTCTTCGCCGCGGCCGACGCGCACGCGGCGGCGATCCTCGCCACGTTGGCCTTTCATACCCGGGTGGAGGTCACCGATGTGCATTTCGAGGAGTTCGGGGTGGCGCCGGCACACGACCTGGCGGCTGCCGACGCGTTGTCGTTGCGGTTGCGTCAGCTGACCGTGTGCACCCGCATCAGTGAGCCCGAAGACGGTGGCAAGGAATGGATCTCGGTACGAGTGCATCCCGCACTGCTGCCTGCCGCGCACCCGCTGGCCCAGGTGGAGGCGCCGTTCAGCGCGGTGACGGTGGACGCCGAGGGCGCCGGGCGACTGATGTTCTCCGGTCGCGACGCGACGCGGGCCACTGCCTCGGCACTGCTCGGTGATCTGGTGAGTGCGGCGCGCAACCGCGTGAACGGTGGCCGGGCTCCACGCGCCTCGTATTACGCCGAGCTACCGGTCGCGCCGTTCGGCGACATTCCCACCCGCTACTACCTGAACCTGCGGGTCACCGATCACGCGGGCGCGCTCGCGCAGGTGGCCTCGATCTTCGCCGACCACGGGGTGAGCATCGAACGTGTGCGTCAGGAACACCACGGCGACGACGCACATCTCATCGTCCTCACCCACCGCGCCCGCGAATCGGCGCTGGCCGACACGGTCGACGCCCTCACCGACGCCACCTGTGTGAGCGCGGTGCTCACCAGGTGGCGGGTGGAAGGTGCGCCGGTCACAGGCTGAACGCCACCGCCCGCAGGATCAGCACGGCGATGAACACGACCGTGAAGGCGAGGTCGATGGAGACCTCGCCCAGCCGGACCGGCTTGAGTACCTTGCGCACCGGCGCGATCACCGGTTCTGTCGCCGCATGGGTCACCGACCGGACCTTCCCCACCCACGGCGACCGATTGCCAAGCGTTTCGAGCCAGTCGACCACCATCCGCGCGATCAACAGCACCAAGAACACCGTCAGTACCCACCCGAGCAGGGTTCCGATGAGACTCATGACGCACTCCTTCCGGAGGCCACCGTCGACCTCTTACCGAAACAACGCCTCAGCCGCCCCCAAGGTGTCCACTATGCACCGTTCTCAGCGGATTATCAGTCCGGATAGGTCAGCTGTTCGGCGTGGCGCGCGTCGATGTGTTCGTAGCGGCGGGCGAAGTCCAGGATGCGCGCGGTCACCTGCCCGGAAATCTGATAGAAGAGACCGTGCCCCACACCGGGGAAGATCTCGACCTCGCAGGTGGGCAGGTTGTCGCGCACGCGTTGTTCGGCCAGTTGCGGATCGACCACCAACGACTCCGACCCGAGCAGCAGCAGGGTCGGTGTCGTGATCGTCGCGAGTCGCTCGTCGGTGAACATCTTCGGATAGCCGATCGTCGGGGCATACCCGAGAGCCGCCTTCACACCGGCGAATTCGGCGTCGGTGAGGGTGACGCCCGGATTGAGCCGTGCGTTCATCGCGCGCAGGTTCTTGTCCGTCGGCCGGGCACCGACGCGAAGCATCGTCCACAACAGGCTCCATTTGATCTTGGTCAAGGTGCCGCTCGGCTCCACGACGCTCAGGCTCGCCAGCCGTGCCTGCTGAGTGGTCGCGACAGCCATCGCCTGCCATGCACCCTGTGAGTAGCCGACCAGGTGAACCCGCTCGACGCCGAGTCCGTCGAGCACCTCCCCCAACCAGGCACCGAACTTCGTCTCGTCGATCGGTGCGGTCTGCACACTGAGACCAGGCGCACCGATCATCTCCGGCGCGTACACCACGTGATCGCGGGCGAAGTCCTCGATCACGTGGCGCCACATCAGGCTGTTACCGCCGAGCGAGTGCATCAGCACGAACGGAATACCTTGTCCCGCACCGGATTTACGGACCTTCGTCATGCCGAAGGAAGTAGGGATGTCGAGCATCTCCGACGAAACGGGCCACTGCTTCTCCAGCTCCCGATAGGTCCGCAGGTACTCCTCGCGCGCGGCGTCGTTCTTGAATCGCCCGATCTTGGCCATAACCACCCCTGCTCCTCGTTGATGATATGACCGTACCACATAGGTGATATGGGCGTACCATAAAGATTTCGCCGACAGCGACGAAGGAGGCAGGGTGCCGCGTTTGGCCGACCATGACGAGCGCCGCGGGGTCATCACCGATGCCGCGCGGCGAGTGATCGCGCGGGGCGGGCTCGACGCGGCCACGTTCCAGTCAGTCGCCGCCGAAGCCGGGGTATCGGTGCGGTCGGTGCAGTACTACTTCGGGACAAAACGGGAATTCCTGGTCGCCACCCATCAGGCGGTGGTGATCGATTCCGGAGAGCGGTTCGGGCGGGAACTCGCGGCGTTGGGCCCGGGGTCCGGGCCACGCGACGTGGTGCGCGCGATGCTGCTCGCGCTACTCCCCCTCGACGAAGCGAGTAGGCAGAACGCGGTAATTCTCGGGATCTTCCACGCGGCCGCCCTCACCGGTTCCGACGTCGCGGCCGCCGATATGACCGGGGCGCCGAAATACATCGTGAACGCAGTGGCAGACCAGCTCCGGCGTGCGCGCGGCGACGAGGCCGACGACGCGACGATCGTCGCGGACGCCGAGCTGATCCTGCTCACGCTCGGCGGACTCGCCCAGGGCATGCTCACCGACAACGACTACGCCGCGCGCTCACCACAATTGGTGGAGCACCTGCTCGATCGCGTCTTCGACGCATAACGAAACGAGGCCCCGGCGGTGTACGCCGGGGCCTCGTCGGGTCGAACTACTTTCTGCGTTCCTTCTTCTCGCGCACACGCACCGAGATGCGCACGGGCGAGCCGTCGAAACCGAACTCCTCGCGCAGGCGGCGCTCCAGGAAACGACGGTAACCCGCCTCGAGGAAACCGGTGGTGAACAGCACGAACGTCGGCGGACGAGTGCTGGCCTGGGTGGCGAACATGACGCGGGGCTGTCGGCCGCCGCGCATCGGCGGTGGGGTGGCCGCGATGACTTCCTTGAGCCAGGTGTTCAACCGGCCGGTGGAGATGCGCTTGTCCCAGGACTCGAGCGCGGTCTCCATCTGCGGCACCAGCTTCGCCACGGCGCGACCGGTGTGCGCGGAGATGTTCACCCGCTGCGCCCACGGCACCCGCACGAGGTCGCGATCGATCTCGCGCTCGAGCATGTAGCGGCGATCCTCGTCGACCAGGTCCCACTTGTTGAACGCCAGCACCAGCGCGCGACCGGAGTCGGCGACCAGGCTGATCACCCGCAGGTCCTGTTCGGTGATCGGCACCGAGGCGTCGATCAGCATGATCGCCACCTCCGACGCCTCGAGCGCCGACTTGGTCCGCAGCGAGGCGTAGAACTCGGTGCCGGTGGCATTGGAGACCTTGCGGCGCAGACCGGCGGTGTCGACGAACTTCCACACCTTGCCGCCGAGCTCCACCAGGGAGTCGACCGGATCGACGGTGGTGCCCGCGACATCGTGGACCACGGAACGCTCGTCGCCGGCCAGCTTGTTCAGCAGGCTCGACTTGCCGACATTGGGCTTGCCGACCAGCGCCACCCGACGCGGCCCGGCCACACCCGTGCCTTCGCGCGGGGTCTCGGGCAGTGCGGCGAGCACATCGTCGAGCAGGTCACCGGTACCGCGACCGTGCGCGGCCGAGACCATGCGCGGCTCGCCGAGGCCGAGCGACCACAGCGTCGCGGCCTCGATCTCGACCTTCTGATCGTCGACCTTGTTGGCGACCAGGATCACCGGGATCTTGGAGCGGCGCAGCTTACGCACCGCGGCCTCGTCGGTCGCGGTCGCGCCGACGGTGGCGTCGACGACGAGCAGGATCGCGTCGGCGGTCTCCATCGCGACCTCGGCCTGACGGGCCACATGCTGCTGCAGGCCCTTGGCGTCGGGCTCCCACCCGCCGGTGTCCTGCACAAGGAAGCGGCGTCCGGCCCAGCTGGCCTCGTACGAGATCCGGTCACGGGTAACACCGGGAACGTCCTCGACAACGGCTTCGCGCCTGCCGAGGATGCGGTTCACCAGGGTCGACTTGCCAACATTCGGACGGCCGACCACCGCGACCGTCGGCATGGCGAGGTGTTCCTCACCCTCGCCCTCACCTTCGAGATCGGTGATCTCCCAGTCGGTTTCATCGGTCCAGATACCGTCGCCCTCGAGTACATCCTCGATCATCGCGACCCTCCTGTCGTGGCCGAAAGCTGCTGGGCCACCACGCGATACAGCTCGTCGATGGTCTGTTCCATCGTGAGATCGCTGGTATCGACGAGCACCGCGTCGGCGGCGGGGCGCAACGGCGAGACCTTGCGGGTGGAATCGAGGGTGTCGCGGCGCTGCACGTCGGCCAGCACGGCCGGGTAGTCGTCGCCGCGTCCCTCGCGGATGTTCTGGGCATTGCGCCGCTGGGCGCGCGCCTCCGCGGAGGCCGTGAGGTAGATCTTGGCGTCGGCGTCGGTGAGCACGACGGTGCCGATATCGCGGCCCTCGACCACGATCCGGCCGGCCACGGCGGCGATCTCACGCTGCAGGGCGACGAGCTGGTCGCGCACCTGCGCCACCGCCGACACCGCCGAAACGGCCTTGGTCACCGCGTCACCGCGGATCTCGGCCGACACGTCGTCACCGTCGAGTTCGACGACCTCGTGACTCGGGTCCGTGCCGATCGAAAGAGGCAGCGCCGCAACGGCTTCGGCGATCGCCTCGGCATCGGTGAGATCCACGCCCGCACGCAGCACCCGCAGCGTCGCCACCCGGTACATGGCACCGGTGTCGAGATAGCGGGCGTTCAGGCGGGTGGCCAGCTTGCGCGACACACTGGACTTGCCGGTGCCGGACGGGCCGTCCATGGCGACGACGAGCGTGCCGTCGCCGGCCAGCCTGCCCTGGGCAGGTTCCACCGAGAAATCCACTCCGTTCACAGCTGCACCGCCTCGTAGAGTTTGCCGATTTCGTCGCGGCCGAGCACCCGAAGGGTGCCGGGACGCTGATCACCGAGTGCCACCGGACCGAGGTGCGTGCGGACCAGGCGGATCACCGGGTGACCCACCTCGTCGAGCAGGCGGCGCACGATGTGCTTGCGGCCTTCGTGCAGCACCAGCTTCACCAGCGACCGGCCCTCGTAGGACTCGAGCACCATGAACTTGTCGACCTTGGCCGGCCCGTCCTCGAGCTCGACGCCTTCGCGCAGCCGCTTGCCGACGAGCCGGTAGTTGACCTCGCCGTACACGGTGGCCAGGTAGGTCTTGGGCACCTCGAACGACGGGTGCATCAGGCGGTGCGCCATTTCACCGTCGTTGGTGAGCAGCAGCAGGCCCTCGGTGTCGGCGTCGAGCCGACCCACGTGGAACAGGCGCTGACCAGCGGCGATGCGTTCGGCGACGATGTCACCGACACAGGGGCGGCCCAGGTCGTCGGACATGGTGGACTGCCAGCCCTTGGGCTTGTTCAGCACCAGGTGCACGAGTTCGTCCCGCACGACCACGCGGGTGCCGTCCACGCGCACGACGGCGTTCTCGGCGTCGATGCGCAGACCCTGCTCGCGCACGATCTTGCCGTCGACCTCGACGCGGCCCTGGGCGATCATCTCCTCGGCGGCGCGGCGCGAGGCCACACCGGCCTTGGCCAGCACCTTCTGCAGACGTTCGCCTTCACCCCACGGGAGCTTCTTGGGGCCCTCGGCGGTGTCGGCGTGCTGATGACGGGCAGGCTTGGCGTTGTTCAGGATCGTCGGGGCGACGACCTTGCGCTGCGGTTTCGCGGACTTCTTGTTGCGCGCCGCGAAGGCCTGCGTGCCGGCCGAAGTGCCGCTGCGCTGTCCGGCTGTGTCGCCACGCTGTCCGCGGTCGGCGTCACCACGCGGGTAACCGCCACCGTTGGCAGCGCCTGCGCCGCGACGGTCGTCACGCTGGTAACCACCGGCGGACGGGCCACGACGGTCGCCACCGGCCGGGGCGCTGCGTCGATCGTCACGCTGGTAACCACCGGGGGCGCTGCGACGGTCGTCGCGCTGGTAGCCGCCGGTCGCGCCGCGGCGACCACCGGACTCGGCGTCACGCTGGAAGGAGCCGGCCGATCGGGCCGCTGTCTGATTGCCGCGCTGGAAGCCACCCGCGCTGGTGCCGCGGCGGCCGGGGGCCTCGCCACGGGTACCGGCCTGACCGGTGCGCGCACTGCCGCCGCGGGGAGCCGCGGTTCGGTTCGCGCCACTTCGGGGCTGGTCGCTGCGTTTTCTTCGATCCGGTGTGCCATCTCGGCGAGCGGAATTATTCATCTGTCCTGTCAATCGTCGGTGCCGAGATCCATGTCGGACTCGGCGGGTTTTTGCAGCCTGGTGTACCGGGGATCGGTGTCCAGGCTCTCGCTGATCTCGTCGATCAGATCGACGCCGGGAAGCAGCGGCGCCAGCGGTGGCAGGTCGCCCAGTGAGGCGAGCCCGATCCGTTCGAGGAACAACTCGGTGGTGCGGTAGAGCGTGCCGTTGGTTTCCGGGTCCTGACCCGCTTCCGCGATCAAGCCCCGCGCCAGCAGCGTGCGCATCACTCCGTCGACGTTCACCCCGCGAACCGCGCTGACCCGGGTGCGGGTCACCGGCTGGCGGTAGGCGACCACCGCCAAGGTTTCCAAGGCGGCCCGGGTGAGCTTCGTCCGGGCCCCGTCGAGCAGTACCCGCTCGACATAGGGCGCGTACTCCTGTCGAGTATAGAAGCGCCAACCGTCACCGACGAAACGCAGGTCGATGCCGCTGCCGCGTGCGGTCAGTTCCGCCGACATCGCGCGCAGGGTTTCCTCGACCCGTTCGCTGGTGTCGTCCAGGGCCGCGGCCAGCTGTTCTACCGGCGCGGGAGCGTCGACGACGAGCAGCATGGCCTCGAGCGCGGACCGCAGTTCCGCGTCGTCGAGCTGCTCAGGAGTGAATTCCACCACTGTCTCGCTCATCCGTAATCCTCCTCGAAGGTCAAGGCCGCCGCCTCGGCGTCGGGGTCGAGCTCGCCGAGCCAGCTCACGGCCAGCGGGCCGAGCGGGTCGGGCTGGTCGAAGGCGATGGTCTTGCCGCGATACAACTCGAGCAACGCCAGGAACCGGGCCACGATTTCCACCGGAACCGTGCAATCGGACACCAGCTCGGCGAAGGTCGTCCACCCGCCGGGTCCGCGTTCCTTGAGCCGGGCCAGCACCAGCTCGGCCTGTTCGGCCACCGAGATGGTGTGCATGTGCAGATGTCCGAGCCCTACCTCGGCGATCGGACGCGGCCGAAACGCGGCGGCCGCGATCTCGGCGAACGCGGCGACATCCACCCCGAGGGTCACTTCGGGGAGCAGCCCGGCGAACTGATCTTCCAGCGCCACCGACCTCGGATACCGGCGCAGCGCGGCGGCTTCCAGCTCGGCGAGCAGTTCGGCCACCTGTTTGAACGCGCGGTACTGCAGCAGCCGGGCGAACAGCAGGTCGCGTGCCTCGAGCAGTTCGAGGTCATCGGCGTCGGTCATCTCCCCCGACGGCAGCAGCCGGGCGGCTTTCAGGTCGAGCAGCGTCGCGGCGACGACGAGGAATTCGGTGGTCTGATCGAGGATCTTGTCCGCGCGCAGCTTGGTGTTCTCGGCCAGCTCGGCGGTCAATGCCTTGGTGTAGGCGATGAATTCGTCGGTGACCTTGTGCAGCGCCACCTCGGTGACATCGAGTTTGCGTGAACTGATCAGCGTCAGCAGCAGATCGAACGGCCCCTCGAAGTTGGTGAGCCGCAGATGGAATCCGCTGGTTTCCGCCGGTACTGCCTCTTCGGGTACTGCTTGCACCGCAGGTTGTGCCTCGATCACCGGCCCGACCGGTGGATGACCTCGCGTGCCATGGCGCGATACGCTTCCGCGCCCGCCGATTTCGGCGCCCAGGTGGTGATCGGCTCACCGGCGACGCTGGCGTCCGGGAACCGCACGGTGCGCGAGATGGCAGTGTCGTAGACGAGGTCGCCGAACACCTCGACCACGCGCGACATCACCTGACGCGAATGCAGCAACCGCGCATCGAACATGGTGACCACGATCCCGTACAGGCTCAACCGCGGATTGAGGCGGTCGCGCACCTTCTCCACGGTGTCGTTGAGCAGGGCCAGTCCGCGCAGCGAGAAGTACTCGCATTCCATCGGGATGATGACCCCGTCGGAGCAGGCGAGCGCGTTGACGGTGAGCAGCCCGAGCGAGGGCTGACAGTCGATGAGGATGTAGTCGTAGCGATCACGCACTCCGGCCAGCGCGCGGCCGAGGGACTGTTCGCGACCCACCTCGTTCACCAGCTGGATCTCGGCGGCCGAGAGGTCGATGTTGCTGGGTAGGAGGTCCATGCCGTCGACCTTGGTGGTCTGCAGCACGTCGTCGACCGAGGCTTTGCCGCCGATCAGCAGGTTGTGCACGGTCAGGTCGAGATCGTGATGGGCAACGCCGAGACCGGCCGACAGCGCGCCCTGCGGGTCGAGATCGACCAGCAGTACGCGGCGCCCGTATTCGGCCAGTGCCGCACCGAGATTGATGGTCGAGGTGGTCTTGCCGACCCCGCCCTTCTGATTGCACATGGCCACGACGAGCGCGTCGCCGTGCTGCTTGACCTGCGGTGGTTCGGGTACCAGGCGCAGCGGGCGGCCCGTCGGGCCGATCTCGACGGCCTCGGTGACCTGTTCCGGCCCACCGTCCCACGGTGTTTCCGCTGTCGTCACGATCCGCTGCTCCTTATACGTTTCCTTGCCGGTAACCCCTGTCGAGGGTAGCGAGGCCGGTTCGCCACCCGCCTCACTTTCGTACGGTCCAGCTCCGGGTAGACGCTACCGCTCGCACCGCTCGGGTACGGCATGGCAACGCCGGGCGTGTTCGCACGATACCCGCTTCACCCGAAGTGGGGAGGTCACCCTCAGCGGGCACGCGGGTGGGCCGTCGCCCACACTTCACGCAGGGTGCTCACCGTGACGAGGGTGTAGATCTGGGTGGTCGTCACCGAGGCGTGCCCGAGCAGTTCCTGCACCACGCGCACGTCGGCGCCGCCGTCGAGCAGGTGGGTGGCGAAGGAGTGGCGCAGCGTGTGCGGCGACACCGTCGCACCGATGCCCGCGCGTTCGGCCGCTGTCTGCAACACCTGCCAGGCGCTCTGCCGCGACAGCCTGCCGCCCCGGTTGTTGAGGAAAAGGGCGCCGCCGCTGCCCTTTCCGTTCGCGGCGAGCGAGGGTCTACCGCGCACGAGGTAGGCGTCGACGGCGGCGAGCGCGGGCCTGCCGATGGGGACGAGGCGCTGCTTGCCACCTTTGCCGCGCAGCACGACGCACCGCTGCTCGGTGTCTATGTCGTCGACGTCGAGACCGACCATTTCCGAGATGCGGGCGCCCGTGGAGTACAGCAATTCCAGCAGCGCCCGGTCCCGCAGACCGCGCGGTCCGCCGTCGTCCGCCCCGCCTTCACCGCCCGCAGCTTCGAGCACGCGCAGAACCTGGTCGTACGGCAAGGCTTTCGGCAACCGCCGACCCGGCGCGGGTGGTTTCACCGCGTGCGCCACATCGGTGTCGGTGATGCCCTCGGCGGCCGCGAACCGGTGCAACCCGCGCACCGCGATCAATGCCCTGGCGACAGACCCCGCGGCCAACGGCGGATGATCCTCGCCGCCCGCACGCAGGGCCATCGTGAATTCGGCGACGTCCCCTTGGGATACGTCGCGCAACGACCCGACACCACGAGCGGTGAGGAACGCCTGGTAGCGGGCCAGGTCACGCCGATAGGCGCCCAGCGTGTTGCGCGCGGCGCCGCGCTCGACCGCCAGATGGTCGAGGTAGGCGTCGATCTCCCGCGCCAGCACGCTCATCCGCGCCTACCCGCCGCCGCCGTACCGGAACGCGGCTGCCTGTACGTGCTCCGGAAGCCGCGTCACGACCGGGCGTCGGTTCGCGCCTCGGCTGCTTTGCGTCGCAGGAACGCCGTCGGCTGACCGGGCCACGGTGCGTCGGCCGGACGCAGGGTCAACCCGTTCGCCTGAGCCGAGGCGTACGCGAGCACGCCCGCCACGGCAGTGGCGTTTACGATCTCGCCTGCCAACGCCGCACGCACTGCCTCGTCGAGCGGCATCCGCACCAATTCCAGGTCGGCTTCCTCGTGCTCTGGGTCCGGGCGATCGGTCTCGGTGAGCCCGGTCGCGAAGAACACCCGCAGCGCCTCGTCGGTGAAACCCGGCGACAACGCCACGTCCACCAGCACCGACCATTCGGCGGCGGCCAGGCCCGTCTCCTCGGCCAGCTCGCGCTTGGCAGCGGTGAGCGGGTCCTCGCCGTCGATATCGAGCAGCCCGGCGGGCAGTTCGAGCAGCCGGGTGCGGATGGGATGGCGGTACTGACGGATCAGCACCACCCGTCCCTCGTCGTCGAGCGCGAGTACCGCCACCGCACCGTGATGCTCGATGACCTCACGCTCGGCGACCCGCCCGTCGGGCATCGCGACCTGATCTTGGCGCAATGCCACGATCGCGCCGCTGTAGAGCACCCGGCTCGATACCGTCTCGAAGTCGTGCTTACCGGGTTCGCTCATCGCCGCCTTGCCACCGATTCAGAGTTCCGCGGCCTGCTCCGCGAGCTCTTCCTCCGGGAAGTCTACGGGAAGGCGTTCGGCCAGTTTGTATTTCAACGCGGCGTGGATCAGCGCGGCGAACAGCGGATGCGGCCGGGTCGGACGGCTCTTGAGCTCCGGGTGGGCCTGGGTGGCGACGAAGAACGGATGCACCGATGCCGGGTACTCCACGAACTCCACCAGATGCCCGTCTGGCGAGGTGCCCGAGAACACCAGACCACTCTTGGCGATCGCGTCGCGGTAGGCGTTGTTCACCTCGAAGCGATGGCGGTGCCGCTCGGACACGTGCTCGCTGCCGTAGGCCTGCGCGACGACCGAACCCTTCTGCAGGGTGGCCGGGTACGCGCCCAGACGCATGGTGCCGCCCAGATCGGCCTCACCGGCGACCACGTCTTCCTGGTCGGCCATGGTCGAGATGACGGGGTTCTTGGTGTCGGGCTCGAACTCCGCGGAGTTCGCGTCCGCGATGCCGACCGATCGGGCCGCCTCGATCACCACACACTGCAGGCCGAGACACAGGCCGAGCAGCGGGATACCGCGCCTGCGCGCGTAACTGATGGCGCCGAGCTTGCCCTCGATGCCACGGATACCGAAACCGCCGGGGATCAGCACCGCGTCCACATCACGCAACGCGGCCTGCGCGCCGGCCTCGGTCTCGCACTCGTCGGAGGGCACCCAGCGGATCTGCACCTTCGAACGATGCGCGAAGCCGCCCGCACGCAGCGCCTCGGTCACCGATAGGTAGGCGTCGGGCAGATCGACGTACTTGCCGACCAGCGCCACCTCCACGGTCTCGCGCGGCGAGTGCACCCGCTCGAGCAGGTCGCCCCACACCGTCCAGTCGACATCGCGGAACGGCAGCCCCAGCTTGCGCACGACGTAGGCGTCCAGGCCCTCGCTGTGCAGCACCTTCGGGATGTCGTAGATCGACGGCGCGTCCGGCGTGGAGATGCACGCCTCGACGTCCACGTCGCACATCAGCGCGATCTTGTTCTTCAGGCCCTGCGGCACCTCACGGTCACAGCGCAGGATCAGCGCGTCGGGCTGGATACCGATATTGCGCAGCGCCGCCACCGAATGCTGCGTCGGCTTGGTCTTGAGCTCACCCGAGGGCGCCAGGTACGGCACCAGCGACACATGCAGGAAGAACACATTGTCGCGGCCCACATCGTGGCGGATCTGGCGCGCCGCCTCGAGGAACGGCTGCGACTCGATGTCACCGACGGTGCCGCCGATCTCGGTGATCACCACATCCGGCACATGACCCTGCAGATCCGGACCGGTCATCGCCATGATGCGGTTCTTGATCTCGTCGGTGATGTGCGGGATCACCTGCACGGTGTCACCCAGATACTCGCCCCGCCGCTCCTTGGCGATCACGGTCGAATAGATCTGACCGGTCGTCACATTTGCCGCACCGGACAGATCGCGATCGAGGAAACGCTCGTAATGACCGACATCCAGATCGGTCTCGGCGCCGTCCTCGGTGACGAACACCTCACCGTGCTGGAACGGGTTCATGGTGCCCGGATCGACATTCAGATACGGGTCGAGCTTCTGCATCGTCACCCGCATACCGCGCGCGGTCAGCAACTGACCGAGGCTGGAAGCGGTGAGACCCTTACCCAAAGAGGAGGCGACGCCACCGCTCACGAAGATGTGCTTGGTGGCATTTCGAGCCTGATTCCGTTGATGACCCACGGACCCCCACCCTACCGCCTCCCCGGAACTTCAAGCGCAACCGAGGTGGGTTAACTGTCGCGTCGGCCGCTTGCGGTTGGGTGGGGAGGACTTGGCCCGTCCCCGGGGAGTTACCCATGTGCTTGCCAGATCAGGGGTTTTGTTGGGATCGCCGGCGCGGAAAGTCACCTTTTTGTGGTGGTGAGGTTCTCAATCAGCGGGGCATTGCTACCAGTGTCAGGGAGGTTGCTGACGGGCCTGTTCCGTAACGTCCGGCTACGCCGTTGAGTTGTTCGGGGAGGGCGAGGGCTGTTGTTACGCGGCCTGTTTCGCGGTCGATGTTGTCGACGGTGGTGACGGTGGTGGCGAGGGGGGTCTGGGCGCGGACGTGGGCGATGGGGGCGTTGCCTTCGGCGGCGCCGGGGCGGCCCGCCAGGACGGTGGCGGCGGTGCGGGCGCGGACGGCGCCGGTGAAGCGGGCGATGGTCGCGCCCTGGCCGGCGTCGTCGGCGATGCCGTCGCCGGTGACGACGACGGCCATCTGGGCGGGGTCGGTCGGCGTGTCGCCGTAGGCGAGGAAGCCGCCGCCGCGCAGGGTTTCCAGGAGCAGGGCCTGCTCCTGGGCGGTGGCGCGTGGACTGTTCGACGCGGGATCCGTGAACAGGGTCAGGCCGAGCAGGTCGCCCGCCATGCTGCCCTGGTCGACGGCACCGGTGCGCAGCTGCGCCCCCGCGGGGACGACATTGGTCAGCGCCGATCGCATGCGATCACCCTCACCGCTGTCGACGAAAGCATCGGTGAGCGCGATCCGGCCGGTCACCGAGGCGCCCGCCGTTTCGAGCGCCTTGCGCACACCGTCGACATCGGCGGGATCCGCATCGGGGGTGGTGAACACGAGCACGCGACGGTCGGCCAAAGTGCCTGCCAGAATGCGGCCCGACGCACCGGCGATGAAGCCGTCCGTCGCATCCAGACGGCTGGTGAGCTGGTCGTTCTCCGCGCTCAACGCCTCGACCTGACCGCTGAGATCATCCTTGTCCGAACGCAGACCCGACAGCAGATCGGCGGCCACCGTCTGGGAACCGAGAACCACCCCGATCGCGAGAGCCAGGAAGATCGCCGCGATCGAAATGGCGTGCTGCCGCAGTGAGATCACAGCTGGACCCGCACCCACTCGACGAGCCGGTCCCAATACCCGGCGGCCACATCGAACACCTCGGACCCGCTCTGCGAGGCCAGAATCACCACGACCACCGCCACCAGCGCCGCCAGCACCACGAACGCCAGCGCCGCACCGGTCGACCGATGCCGGTACAGCGTCGACACGGCATTCGCGTCGACCAGCTTCGCACCGACCTTCAGCCGGGTCAGGAACGTCGCCGGATTGCTGTCACGGCGGCCACGGTCGAAGAAGTCCTCCAGCGACGCGTGCGCACCGGCCAGCACGATCAGCGACGCACCATGGTGATCGGCGAGCATCAACGCCAGATCGGTCGGCGACCCCGACGAGGGGAACGTCGTCGCGCCGATACCGAGGTCCTGGATGCGTTCCAGCCCACGTGCGTGGCCGTCGGTGTCGGCGGGCAGGATCATCTCCGCACCGGAACGCAAGGTGGGGGTGCTGATCTCGTCCGGATCACCGACGATCAGATCCGGCTTGTACTTGAGCTTGCGCAACGTATCCGCACCGCGGCCCACCCCGATCAGGATCGGCGCGTACTCCTTGATGAACGGCTTGAGCCGTTGCAACTCCTCGAGATGCCCCGGCCCGTCGGCGATCACGACCACGTGCCGGTTGCGCAGATCCAGCTCGATATCGGGCACACCGATACCGTCGATCAACAGCGCGCTCTCGGTGCGCACGAACTCGGTGGTGTTGCCCGCGAAGGCGTCGAGGTGATCGGCCAGCCCGTTGCGGGCCTCGATCATCCGGTCCGCGATCGTCGACTCGTCGAACTCGATGCCCTCGACCAGGACCTCGGGTTCCTTCTTGGTCAGCTTGTCGGCATAGGCGACACCGGCGTCGATGCGGATCTTCGCGCCGTCCTTGATCTTGCCGAACGCGTCCGAGGAAACCGCGTCCATGAGCACGATCCCGTTGGCGACCAGCACCTCCGGACCGAGATTGGGATAGCGACCCGAAATCGACGGCGACGTGTTGATCACCGCCACGACGCCCGCCTCGACGAGCCGGTCGGCGGTGTGGCGATCCAGATCGGTCTCGTCCAGGACCGCGACATCGCCCGCGCCGACCCGACCGAGCAATCGCCGGGTATTGCGATCCACCCGCGCGATCCCGGCGACACCGGGCAGCGTTTCGGTGTTCCGTGACAACAACGCCGGCATCTTCATGAGCCCGATGATGAAGCCAAACCCTCAACCTTTGGTGGAGGCGCGCCGAGTCACCGACCGCCCCGATACCCGTATGCTCCCTGTCACAGATACTTCGATCAGGAGCAGAAAACAATGCCGAGCAGCACTGTCGAGACGGTTCTCGACGCCCCACGCGACATCGTCTACCGCCTTTTCAGTGAGCGGGAGAGCGTGAGCCCCCATCTGCCCATCCAGGTCAAGCTCGTGAAGCAGGGCGACGCCGTCACCGGTGTCGGCGCCCAGCACCTGCTCGGCTTCGGCAAGCTCGGCGTCACCGAGGAGATCACCGCGCTGGTCCCCGGCGAGCGCATGGAGTACAAGATCGTCAAGGGCGCGCCGGTCAAGCGCCACGTCGGCATCATCACCTTCGCCGACACCGCCGAGGGCGGCACCCGCGTGGTCTACACCATGGAATCCGAGCCGTCGCTGCCCGTTCCGGCCAAGGCCATGGAGTTCGGCCTGCGCCAGCTGACCAACCAGCTCATCGGCGGCATCCGCAAGGCGCTGCGCTGATCAGAGCGAGACGCTTCGCTCTGATCGAGCGGTCTCCAGCAGTTCCTCCGCGTGTGCCCGGCCGGTCTCGGTGTCGTCGAGGCCGGCCAGCATGCGGGCCAGTTCCACCACGCGTTCCTCGTCGGTGAGGGTGCGAACCCCGCTGTCCACCTTGCCTTTTCCGTCGTCGGACTTGTTCACCACCAGGTGGGTGTCGGCGAAGGCCGCCACCTGCGGTAGATGGGTCACGACGATCACCTGATGCGTGCGGGCCAGGCGGGCGAGGCGTTTGCCGATCTCCACCGCGGCCCGACCGCCGACGCCCGCGTCGACCTCGTCGAACACCATGGTCGCGCCGTGATCCGAGCCGGCGAGCACTACTTCCAGCGCGAGCATCACGCGCGAGAGCTCACCACCGGAGGCACTCTTGCTCAGCGGTAGCGATTGCGCGCCCGAGTGCGCCGACAGCCGGAATTCCACCTCGTCGACGCCGTTGGACCCCGCGTGCAGGGTGGTCCCGTCGACATCGAGCGGCGCGGAGTCCTGGGCACTCGCCCGCAACGGCCGCACCTGAACTTCCAAGCGCGCCTTGCCCATTGCCAGCCCGCCGAGTTCGGTGCTCACGGCGGCGGCCAGTTTGGTCGCAGCCTTGGTGCGGGCGGCGCTGAGTTTGCGGGCAGCCTCGCGCACTTTGCCCGCGGCGATCTCGACCTCGGCGGCCAGTTTGGCCAGCGCGTCCTCGGACACGTCGAGAGAGTCGAGGCGGGCGCGGGATTCGTCGGCCCAGGCGATCACACCGTCGATGTCGGGTGCGTATTTGCGGGTGAGTGATTTCAGTTCGGCCTGGCGGTTGAGCATCGTGTCCAGGGCGCTGGGGTCCGAGGGCAGTTCCGACAGGTAGCCGCTGAGTTCGGTCGTCACATCGACGACCACCGCGATCGCCTCACCGAGGCGCGGGGCGAGTGCGGTCAGGGCGGGGTCGTCGGCCGAGTCGAGGCGGGCACGCGCCCCACCGAGCAGGTCGAGCACCCCGCCGCCGTCGGCGCTGGAGTCGGCGGGCCCGGACAGCGCCTCGTGGGCTGCGGCAGCGGCCTCACGCAGCGAGTCGAGGTCGCTGAGCCTGCGGATCTCGGCGACCAGCCGGGCGTCCTCACCGGGTTCGGGTGCGATGCCGTCGATCTCGGCGAGCGAATGCTTGAGCCGGTCGGCTTCCAGAGCGAGTTCGCGGCTGCGGGCGGTGCGTTCGAGGAGTTCGGTGCGCGCGTCGAGCCAGGTGCGGCGGTGCACCTGGTACTTGCGCAGCAACGACGCCACACCGTCGCCCGCGAACTGGTCGAGTGCGGCGAGTTGCTGTTCGGGCCGCTGCAGGCGCAGCTGATCGTTCTGTCCGTGCACGGTCAGCAGGCGGGAGGTGAACTCGCCGAGCACCGCCGCGGGCACGCCGCGACCACCCAGGTGGGCTCGCGAACGCCCGTCGCTGTTGACGGTGCGCACGGCGATCACGCTGCCGTCCTCGTCGGCCTCGGCACCGGCCGATTCCAGTACCTCGCCGATCGCGGCGCGGGCGGCGTCGTTCACGTCGTCGACGACGAAACGGCCTTCGACCACCGCTTTCGACGCACCGACCCGTACCCGGCCCGCGTCCGCGCGGGCGCCGCTGAGCAGGTGCAGGCTGGTGACGACCATCGTCTTACCCGCACCCGTCTCGCCGGTGAGCACGGTCAGTCCCTCGTGGAATTGCGCGGTGGCCGTCGAGATGACGCCGAGTCCGTCAATCCTGATCTCGGTCAGCATCGGTGTCCTTCCCCGTTCGCTGTCTACCCCGCCAGCCCGTGACCGGCAGCTGGAACTTGCGCACCATCCGGTCGGCGAAGGGCGCGGAGTCCAGCCGCACCCACCGCACCGGTCGTTCGCCGCGCACCACCTCGGCACGGCCGCCGCGCGGCAAGGCGAGCGTGCGCCGCCCGTCGAGAAAGACGATCGCGTCGTGCCCGGTGGCCACCGCTTCCACGGCGATCAACGATTCCGGGCTCGTCACCAGGGGCCGGGCGAACAGCGCGTGCGCGTTGCTGGGAATCACCAGCATGGCCTCGAGCTCCGGCCACACCACCGGACCACCCGCCGAGAAGGCGTACGCGGTCGAACCGGTGGGGGTGGCGATGAGAATTCCGTCGCAGCCGAAGGCCGATACCGGGCGCCCATCCACTTCGAGCACCACTTCGAGCACGCCCATGCGCTGTGCGTTCTCGATGCTGGCCTCGTTCAGGGCCCAGCCGCGTTCGGTGACGACATCGTCCACCCGGACGCTGACGTCGATGGTCAGCCGGTCCTCGACCCGGTAGTCGCGGTCGACCACCTGGGCGAGTGCTTCGTCGAGGTGTTCGGCCTCGGCCTCGGTGAGGAAACCGATGCGGCCGAGGTTGATTCCCAGCACCGGCACACCGCTCGGCCTGCCGAGTTCGGCGGCCCGCAGGAACGTTCCGTCGCCGCCGAGCGCGAGCACCATCTCGCACCCTTTGGCCGCCGACGGGCTGTGCGGGACGACGCGCACCGGGTATCCGCCCGGCTCGTCCTCGAATCGGGTGCTGTCGGCCTCGTCGGCCAGCACGCGCAGGCAGATGCCCGCCGCGGCGAAGATCTTCGCCACCCGGTGCGCCGTTTCGATGATCTCCGCACGTCCCGGATGGGCGACGAGCAGAATTTCGCGGCCGCTCTCACGCGAACTCACTGCGGCCCCTCCTCCACAGCCTGGGCGACGAGCG
The DNA here is from genome assembly GCF_040639775.1 of Nocardia sp. NPDC023733. Lineage (NCBI taxonomy): Bacteria > Bacillati > Actinomycetota > Actinomycetes > Mycobacteriales > Nocardiaceae > Nocardia > Nocardia sp. NPDC023733. Next base: position 2,488,226 of record NZ_JBFAAN010000001.1, read on the forward strand.
CCGCCACCTGTTCGGCGTCGTAGTCGAACGGGCCGACCTTGCGCAACCACAGGAAATATTCGACATTGCCGGACGGTCCCGGCAGTGGGCTGGCGACGACACCGAGGGTGCGCAGACCGAGCGCGCCCGCCGCTGCCGCGACCTCGCACACCACTTCGCTACGCAGCGCCGGGTCACGGACCACGCCACCGGATCCGACCCGTTCCTTACCGACCTCGAATTGCGGCTTCACCATCGGCAGCAGATCGGCGCCGTCGCTCACGCAGGCCGCGAGTGCGGGCAGCACGAGTCCCAGCGAGATGAACGACAGATCGCCGACGACCAATTCGACGGTGCCGCCGATGGTTTCAGTGGTGATGCCGCGCACGTTGGTGCGGTCGAACACGCGCACGCGTTCGTCGTTCTGCAGACGCCAGATCAACTGTCCGTAGCCGACGTCGACCGCGACGACCTCCCGCGCGCCCTTGCTCAGCAGCACGTCGGTGAACCCGCCCGTCGAGGCGCCCGCGTCCAGGCACCGCTTACCGGCGACCTCGAGTCCCTGCGGCTCGAACGCCTCGAGGGCACCCAGCAGCTTGTGGGCGCCACGCGACGCCCACGACACCTCGTCGGGTTCCTCACGCACGATCAGCGGCGTGCCCGCCTCCACGGCGGTAGCCGGCTTCACCGCGACAGTCCCGGCGATCAAGACCCGGCCCGCGCCGATCAGCTCGACCGCGTGTTCCCGCGATCGGGCCAGTCCGCGGCGAACCAGTTCGGCATCCACCCGCGCTCGTCTGGCCACCTCAGATCTTGTCCACGGTCGCCAGGGCGTCCACCAGCACCTCGTGCGCCTGCTCGAGGATGCGCGCGCGGCGGGTGATGTCGGCCCCGGTCTCGGTGTTCTCCGCAGGTCCCGCTGCGGGTCGCTCGCCGAGTTCGGCGAGCAACTCGTCGACCTGGGATCTGATCCGGTTCGGGTCGGCCGGTACGTGATGCGCCTGAGCGCCCGGCAGGTGACTGCCGGGCATCGGGATCCCTGGTCGGGGTTGCGGTGACGCGCCGGGCGGCGGCGAACTCGGAGTACTCATCGTGACGTCAACGCTATCGGATTTCCGAATCGGCCGCGCGCACCCGTACCGCCCTGCCCGGGTGCTGCCGCAACAGATCCGCGACATCGGCGGGTGCGACCACTCCCGGCACGATCTCGGCATTGAGAGCGTCGAGGGACTGCGCGATGTAGGTAGGCACCTGCTCGGGAGACGCGGCGGCCACCTCGTCCAGGGTGCTCACCCCGGTCAGCACGAGCAGCGAATCGAGGCCGAGACCGTTCGCACCCTCGATATCGGTGTCGAGTCGGTCCCCGACGACCAGCGCGTTTCGCGTCCCCGCCCGCTCGACGGCGTCTTCCATCAGCGGCGCATAGGGCTTGCCGGCCACCAGCGGTTCGCGATCGGACGCGGTGCGCAGCGCGGCTACCATCGAACCGTTGCCGGGCGCGAGCCCCCGTTCGTTCGGCAGGGTCCGGTCGGTATTGGCGGCCACCCACAGCACCCCCGCGCGCAGGGCGTAAGCAGCCTCGGCAAGGTCGGGCCAGGCGGTAGTCGGCGAATGCCCCTGCACCACAGCTGCCGGCGGCACGTCCGCGAACCGGCGAACCGGCTTCAGACCGACCGCCTCGACTTCGGCCGCGAGGTCATCGGTGCCGACAACCAGCACCTCATCCCCCGCCGACAGCCGCTGACCGAGCATGCGTGCAGCCGCCTGCGCACTGGTCACCACATCCTCGGCAGCCGCCGGATACCCCAATTCGGCCAGATGCCCCGCAACCTTCGCGGGCCCACGCGCCGCGTTATTGGTCACATAAACCAACCGCTGCGCTGAATCACCCTGCGGCACAAGCGCTTCGGGTGCGCCATCGATCACCTCGGGCCCGCGGTACAGCGTCCCGTCCAGATCGAGCAGCAAGGCCTCATATTGATCCCGTAGCCGATTCACACACCCTCACTCCGTCGTCGTGCCGGGCCGAGTACATCTGCGACCCTAAGCGAGACCACCGACAAATTCGGCTCACCCCGAATCGCCCTCGCCACCTTCATGATCGAGCATCCCCACCACCCCCGACCCCCAGAGTGCCCATGTTCACCCCGTCCCCCGGCGCGTCGCCCCACCACTGCCGTCGAACAAGCCCCTCCGGCATCACCCCTCCAACACTCGAACGCAGTCGGAAGACCGACCACCGCAGCCTGAAATAGCGCCGAGAGTTGTCGGAACTAGTGAGCAGACACTCGCGATATCGACGCCACGCACCGAACATGGACCGAACCTGCGGTCCTGACCCGCATCTTCCGCAGCCCACACACAGCAACAGCCGCCGACCGGAAGCCCTTACGGACCCCAGCCGACGGCTGCGCATTCAACGAACTACTGAGCGTCCCCACCGGTCAATTCGGTGGCGCGCTCTTCCGCATCAGTCTCACCATCTTCATCGGCAGCCGCAGCATTGAGGAACCACTGCAAACCCTCATCAGTACGCCCAGCAGCCACGAGAGCATCCGCATACGCATAGAACAGCCGCGCAGCAGCCGACCCCGTACGCGCCGGATCCAGATCCGAGGACTGCAAGGTCACCACAGCCTGATCGAACTGCCCCAGGTCCATCCGGGCACCAGCGACAACGATCCGCAACTCGGTCGCCTCGTCACCGGTGAGCGCCTGAGCTTCCTCACTACGCCCCAGCTCGATGGCCCGTTCCGGCCGCCCGAGTCCACGCTCACAGTCGGCCATCACAGCGAGCAGCCCGGACCCACCCGACATGCGCCGAGCGGTCCGCAGCTCCGACAGCGCCTCGGCCCATTCCTCGGCGTGGTAGGCCACCACACCGGCAGTCTCACGCACCACAGCGATCCGCCCCGCCCGCTGCCTGGCGGCCCTGGCATGGGCCAGCGCCAGCCGCGGATCGTCTTCGAGCAGTTCGACGGCCATGACCATGTGCCGAGCGACGGTCTCGGCGTTGCTCTTGTCCAGGCTCAGCAGATCGCGGCGCACAGCCGGATCGAGATCGGAGGCCTGCACGTCCTCGGGGATATCGGGCTCTTCGGGACGGGCCGCCCGACGATCGGTCGGCCTACCGCCCGCGGCACGAGCACCCTCGCCGCCACGACGGCGATCATCGTTGTCGAACCGGCTGGCGCCCGAGTCGCGGTAACCGCTCCCGCCGCGGTCGTCGCGGCGGTCCGAACGATCGTCGCCACGCGGTGCGCGGTCGCTACCACGATCCGAGCGGAAGCCCCCACGGCTGGAGCGATCATCGTCGCGTGCCCGGTCATCCGCACGATTCGAGTCGTCTTCACCGCGGTCCGAGCCGACGTCTTCGCGGCTCGAACGATCGTCGGAACGGGCCGAATCCTCGCTCTCACGCGATGCGCGAGCGGAGTCACGAGCCGAATCGTCGTTGCCGCGGTCAGATCCGGAGCTCGCGCGATCCGACTCGTTCTCGCCAGCGTTCGAGCTGTCGACATCGGTGCCGCCCGCTGATTCCGCAGCGTTGTCCGAGCCGCGCGACTTCGTGTTGCCATCGAGGTCGTCGATCGGGCTGTTGCTCGCCGAGCGGCGATCATCGACACCCGAGCCGGTTGCCTGGTCATCACGGTCCGAGAGCTCGGAGCGAGTGGCACCGGAGTCACCAGGCTGGTCGTCGCGGTCCGAGCTCTTCCGGTGCTCGGACTCGCTCGGGCCGCCTGCCTCTTCACGCCCGGAACCGGAATCCACGTGTTCGGTCGCCGACTTACCCTGCTCAGTGGACGCGTCCTCGGCAACGCGGTCTGCCGGAACACCCTCGGCGTCGCCCGCCGAGATCACACCGAGCACATCGCCTTCGCGTTCCTTCCGCTTCTCACGGTAGGTCCCGTCCAGGGGTGCGCCGTCCTCGCCGACGTACTTGCCGCGACCGCCGGTCCCGGCATTGCGCTTGAACCCGCCGCGTCCACGGTCGTCGTCTCGACGGGCACCGCGATCGTCATCGCGTCGCTGGTACCCACCCCGATCGGAGCTGCCACCCCGCGAACGGTCATCGCTCTCACCACGTCGGAACCCACCCTGGTCCGCACCGCGATCGACTCCACCGCGCGAACGGTCGCCGCCCTCGGTGCGACGGAAACCACCGCGATCCGAGGAACCACGCGAACGGTCATCACCTTCATTACGGCGGAAGCCGCCGCGATCCCCACCGCGATCCGAACTACCGCGCGAACGGTCATCGCCCTCGTTACGGCGGAAGCCGCCGCGATCGCCGCCACGATCCGACGAGCCACGCGAACGATCGTCGCCTTCGTTGCGTCGGAAACCGCCGCGATCCCCACCGCGATCCGAACTACCGCGCGAACGGTCATCACCTTCGCGGCGGAAGCCACCACGGTCCGAACTACCGCTTCGGCGGTCGTCGCTGCCACGGAAACCACCACGGTCTCCGCCGCGATCGAACCCGCCGCGCGAACGATCGTCACCTTCGTTCCGGCGGAAGCCGCCGCGATCCCCACCGCGATCCGAACTACCGCGCGACCGATCATCACCTTCATTGCGCCGGAAACCGCCACGATCGCCACCGCGATCCGAGCTGCCGCGCGAACGGTCATCGCCCTCACTGCGACGGAAACCGCCACGATCGGAACCACCACGACGGTCGTCATTGCCGCGGAAACCACCGCGATCAGAACTACCGCGCGACCGATCGTCGCCTTCGTTGCGTCGGAAGCCACCGCGATCCCCACCGCGATCCGAGCTGCCGCGCGAACGGTCGTCACCTTCATTACGTCGGAAGCCACCACGGTCCGAACTACCGCTTCGGCGGTCGTCGCTGCCACGGAAACCACCACGGTCTCCGCCGCGATCGAATCCACCGCGCGAACGGTCGTCGCCTTCGTTCCGGCGGAAGCCGCCGCGATCCGAACTACCGCGCGAACGGTCATCGCCCTCGTTGCGACGGAATCCACCACCGCCACGGGGGCGGTCGTCATCGTTGCGACGGGAGCCGCCGCGGTCACCACCGCGGTCGAAACCGCCTGCGGGACGGTCGGATTCGTCGCGACGGCGGAAGCCACCACGATCACCGGAACCACCGCGTGCGGCGTCGTCGCGCCGGGGGTAGCCGCCCTTGCCGCTGTCGTCGCGACGCTGGTAGCCACCGCGGTCCGAACCCCCACGATCGCCGCTGTCGTCGCGGCGGAAACCGCCTCGCTCGCCGGAACCGCCGCGATCGTCACGGTTGTAGCCGCCGCGGCCGGAGCCGCCTGCCGAGCTACGATTGTCGCCCTGACCGCCACGGGGGCGGTCGGTCGGTTCGCCGCGCCGGCCGAAACCGCGGGCGTCTCCGTCCCGGCGGAAAGACTTCCGTCCGTCGTTGTGTTCCGACACGGCGATCCCTTTCTAGGTTCCCCGGCCTCCGGGGAGTGTTGTCATGGCCCCGCCTGCAAAGAATTCAACCACGGACGGACAACGGGGCATCGTCCGCCTGGCGTGCCGGGGACATTTCTGCCCCACAAACGCCGATAGGGGACCCAAATAAGGGTCCCCTATCGCAATGATTGTCCGGCGGTGTCCTACTCTCCCACACCCTGTCGAGTGCAGTACCATCGGCGCAGGTGGCCTTAGCTTCCGGGTTCGGAATGGGACCGGGCGTTTCCCCACCGCTATAACCGCCGTAACACTATGAAACTATCCACAAACAGCGCTCCCCAAAACCAAGAGATACTTCACCCCTGGTCAGGGTTTGCTGCAGTGTCTGTGTGTTGTTTCAGATACCGCACAGTGGACGCGTAACACCTTCGATAGTAAGCCCTCGGCCTATTAGTACCGGTCACCTCCACACGTTACCG